>JALMLT010000001.1:0-1532391 GCA_032334595.1 Sphingomonas psychrotolerans
AGTGCCTCGGCGGCACCCACCCCCAACCCCTCCCTTCCAGGGAGGGGCGTGCAAGACGGCCACGCTATCGCTGAACGGCCGCTTCCCACCCGATCTCGGACATTCAGGCGCTTTCCCGAAAGCGGACGTTTATGGGTTCACGCTCTAATGTACCTAATCGTTGGTCACGTGCGGGCTGGAGGCAGCGGCCTCCAGATGCCAGCCGCTGCCGTCCTTGAGCATGCGCTTGCCGCAACCGGTGCAATGGCTGCGAACGACGGCGCCGTCATGCCAGGCATGTCCCCGGTCGCGTTGATGTAATCCGAAAAGACAACGTGGCAGCTGCAAGAGCTTCATTTTGGTCTCCGGAACCGTGAACAGGCCCGGCATCCAACATACACGTCTCTGCAATATTCACCTAATCGCGTTTTCGGACCATCTCATCTCTGAACGCCACAAGATCACTCCGGAATTACAGCCGGGCGTTGATCGAGATCGGGGCCGGAGCGTCCATGCCGCCGAGACCGCCGCATGCGCCATAGGTGGTGCTGCGGGTGCCGGTGAGGCGCTGGGCCTCCGCGGCAATCGCGCCCATCATTTCGACCGAGAGCTCGATCTGGCGCGAAAGGATCTGCTGGTTGACGGCAGAGGCGTCGCGCAGATTGCGGCTCGCGTCGGAGAGCTGGATACGCGTTTCCTCGTCGAGCTTCTCTGCCCAATCGGCGGACTCGCGCTTGAGCCGCGCGAAATCGGCTTCGATGCGGCCGGTGAGGCGCAGCTTGGCAGCGGCGATCTCGCCCAGTTCGGGAACATAGGCCTTGCGCGCGATCTTTTCGCTCTCTTCTTCCATGAGAGCCGTGAGCGACACCATCGCGTCGATGAGCTGAGCGGTCATTATTGTCCCTGCTGGAGCTTGAGGATCGAATCGAGCACCATCGGCGCGAGGCCGACGCCGCCGCGGTTCGCCATTTCGGTGCCGAGCTTTTCGGCGAGCACGCCCTTGAACATCTCTTCGCCGGCGCCGCCGTTGACTTCGCCCTTTTCGACGCTTTCCAGCATCATCTTGGTCATCTGGCCGAGGAACATCGCCTCGAAGTCCTTGGCGGTCTGGGCGTTCTTCGGATCGACCTTGCGGACCGGGGTGCCGGAGGTGGTCGCGGAGAGGGGGGCGAGTTCGTTCATTACTGGACCTCGATCTCGGCCTGGAGCGCACCGGCGCTCTTCACGGCCTGAAGAATGGTGATCAGGTCACGGGGCGAGACACCCAGCGTGTTCAGCCCGCTGACCAACGATTGAAGCGACGCGCCGTTGACGAGCGCGAGACTCGCGCCGTTGCCGTCGTCGACCTGGACCTGGGTGCGCGGCACGACGGTGGTCTGGCCGTTCGACAAGGGGGCCGGCTGCGACACCTGCGGACGCTCCGAAACGGTGATGGTCAGGCCGCCCTGCGCGATCGCCACGGGCGTGATCCGCACATCGGCGTTCATCACCACCGTGCCCGAGGCTTCGTTGATGACGACGCGCGCCGGCTGATCGACCTTGATCTCGAGATCGCCGATGCGCGTGACCAGGTCGATCACGTTGCCGACGAAATTCGCGGCGGGCTGGAGCTGCACGGTGCCCGGATCGAGCACCATCGCGCTGCCCGGATATTTGCCGTTGATCGCGCCCGCGATGCGGTCGGCAGTGGCGAAATCGGGGTTTTTGAGCGCGAGCTTGAGGCTCGTTGCGGACTGGAGCGAATAGGGGACTTCGCGCTCGACGATCGCGCCGCCGGCGATCCGGGCGGAGGTCGTCACGCCACGGCTGACGCTCGCGGCGGCGCCCTGGCCCTTGAAGCCGGAGACGGCGACAGGGCCCTGCGCGACGGCGTAGATCTCGCCGTCGAGCGCGCGCAGCGACGAGGCGATGAGGGTGCCGCCCTGCAGGCTCGAGGCGTCGCCGAGCGCGGAGACCTGCACGTCGATCCGCGAACCCGCGCGCGAGAAGGGCGGCATGGTCGCGGTGATCGAGACGGCGGCGACGTTCTGGGTGCGCATGTTGGTGCCACGGATGTTGACACCCATACGCTCCAGCATCGCCTGCATCGATTCCTCGGTGAAGGGCGCGTTGCGCATGCGATCACCGGTGCCGGCGAGGCCGACAACGAGACCATAGCCCACGAGCTGGTTCTCGCGAACATTCTCGACGTCGATCACGTCCTTGATCCGCGTCTGTGCCAGCGCATGCGGGCTGGCGACGAGCGCCAGCAGCGGCAGCAGAAACGAAGCGGCGATCCTTTGCATAAACCCTCTGCGAAAGTGGAAAATCCGCGGTAACTTTCTTATAGAAGAGAAGAGCCCAATGCGGGCTGCGAGGACCTGATTTCGTGCGTATCGACAATCTGACGCCGCTGATGGCACGCAGCCTGCTGGCCGCGTTGCCCAAGGTCGCGCCCGGGTTTCCGATCGCCGAGGAACAGGTCCCTGCGCGGCCGACGCCGATGCAGGGCCCGGGCACCAATCAGCCGGTGCCTTCGGTGGCGATGCTGGTGACCCTTGCCGCCGCCGATCCGGCGATCGAGCGCCGCCGCAAGCAGGCAGTGCATGCCGAGCGCGGCCTCGACGCGCTCGACCGGCTCCGCAAGGAACTCGCCACCGGCACGCCGAGCGTCGAGCGGCTTCGCGAGATCGTCGAATGGTCGGAGAATTTCGAAACGTCGGAAGATCCGGTGCTGGCGGGCATTCTGTCGGACATCGAACTGCGCGTTCGCGTCGAGCTCGCCAAGATCGACGTTTCGGCCTGAAGCAAAGACCCGCCGCGACTTCAGGTCACGGCGGGCAGTATTGCTATCTCTTGGGGATCATCGCGCCAGATCGAAGCGGTCGGCGTCCATCACCTTGACCCATGCCCTGACGAAGTCGTTGACGAACTTCCCGCCGGCATCGTCCGAAGCATAGACTTCCGACTGTGCCCGGAGCTGCGAATTCGCGCCGAACACCAGATCGGTGCGCGACGCGGTCCATTTCTGCTCGCCCGTCGCACGATCGCTGCCGACGAACTCCTCGTCGCCGCTCTCGTCGACCTGCTTCCACGCAGTGCCCATGTCGAGCAGGTTGACGAAGAAGTCGTTGGTGAGCTGACCCGGGCGATCGGTAAGTACCCCATGCTTCTCCGCCTTGGGGTGATTGGCGCCGAGCACGCGCAGACCGCCGACCAGCACCGTCATCTCGGGCGCCGACAGGTTGAGCAATTGCGCGCGATCGACCAGCAATTCCTCGGTCGGCACGTTGAACTTGACCGAGAGATAGTTGCGGAAGCCGTCCGCTTTCGGCTCGAGCGGTGCGAAGCTCTCGACGTCGGTCCATTCCTGCGTGGCATCGCCGCGGCCCGAGGTGAACGGAACGGTGATGTCATGGCCTGCCGCCTTCGCGGCCTGCTCGACGCCGAGATTGCCGCCGAGCACGATCAGGTCCGCGATGCTGACATTGCCGAAGTCGGCCTTGATGCCCTCATAGACCTGCAGCACCTTGGCGAGCTCGGCAGGTTCATTGACTTGCCAATCCTTTTGCGGGGCAAGGCGGATACGCGCACCATTGGCGCCGCCGCGCTTGTCGGAGTTGCGGAAGGTCGAGGCCGACGCCCAGGCAGTCTTGACCAATTGCTTGATGGTGAGCCCGGAGTCCGCGATCTTCTGTTTGAGCGTGGCGACATCCGCCTCGCTGAGCGGCGTTCCGGCGGGGATCGGATCCTGCCAGATCAGATCTTCCTGCGGAACCTCGGGACCGATGTACCGGCTCTTCGGCCCCATGTCGCGATGGGTCAGTTTGAACCATGCGCGGGCGAAGGCATCGGCGAAATAGGCCGGGTCGGCGCGGAACTTCTCGAGGATCTTGCGATATTCCGGATCGTCCTTGAACGCCTTGTCGGCGGTGGTCATCATCGTCGCGACCTTCTTTCCCGGCGTGTGGGCAGCCGGGGCGAGCGTCTCCTCGGGATCGCCGACCGGGTGCCATTGATTGGCGCCCGCCGGGCTCTTGGTCAGCTCATATTCGTGGTCGAGCAGCATGTCGAAATACGACATGTCCCATTTGGTCGGCGTCGGCGTCCACGCGCCCTCGATCCCCGAGGTGATCGTGTGGTCACCCATGCCGCTCTCGTGAGTCGAGGCCCAGCCGAGACCCATCTGGGCGATGTCCGCGGCCTCAGGCTCACGGCCGACCTTCGACGGATCGCCCGCGCCATGCGCCTTGCCGAAGGTATGACCGCCGGCGGTGAGCGCTGCGGTCTCCTCGTCGTTCATCGCCATCCGGCTGAAGGTAGCCCGCAGATCGCGTGCCGAGCCCTTGGTGTCGGGCTTGCCCCCGGGGCCTTCCGGGTTGACGTAGATCAGGCCGTGCTGGATCGCGGCGAGCGGTTCCTCGAGCGCAAGCCCCGCTTCCTCGTCAATGCGCGTCTGGCCGAGCCATTCCTCCTCGGTGCCCCAGTAGATGTCGCGCAGTGGCTCGAAAATGTCCTCGCGTCCACCGCTGAAGCCGAACACCGGCCCGCCCATCGACTCGATTGCGACATTGCCGGTCAGGATGAACAGATCCGCCCAGCTGATTGCTGCGCCATATTTTTTCTTGATCGGCCAGAGCAGCCGGCGCGCCTTGTCGAGATTGCCATTGTCGGGCCACGAGTTGAGCGGCGCGAAGCGCTGCGAGCCCGAGGACGAGCCGCCGCGGCCGTCGCCGGTGCGATAGGTGCCGGCCGCGTGCCAGGCCATGCGGATGAAGAACGGGCCGTAATGCCCGTAATCGGCCGGCCACCAGGGCTGGCTGTCTGTCATCAGCGCAGTCAGGTCGGCCTTGAGCCCCTGATAATCGAGTTGCTGGAACGCTTCGCGGTAGTTGAAGTCATCGCCATAGGGATTGGGGGACACCCCGTTCTGGGTCAGGATCTCGAGGCTCAGCTGCTCGGGCCACCAGTCGCGATTGGTACGGCCGAGCAGTCGGCGGAGCGCGGCAGGCTGCTTCTGCGGATCGCTGATCGGGCTGCCTGAAGTGGGTGCGTCCATGGCTCGAATCCTTCCTGCGGTGGAGACTTGCGGGAAGGGTAGGTCGGCGCGACGGCAGGCAAAAACGATTAAAACCGCTCACCGCAAGCGCGAAAATAAATGACGCGCTGCAGCGTCAGCGCTTCGTCTTGGCGATCTTCATCACGTAGCTGATCACCTCGGCGACCGCGGCATAATGCTCGACCGGGATCGGGTGGTCGATCTCGGCGGAGGCGTAGAGCGCACGCGCAAGCGGCCGGTTCTCGACCATCGGGATATTGTGCTCGCCGGCGATCTCGCGAATCTTTAGCGCGACGTTGTCGACACCCTTGGCGACCACCACCGGCGCGTTCATCGCGCCGTGATCATATTGCAGCGCGATGGCGTAGTGAGTCGGGTTGGTGATCACCACGCTCGCCTTGGGGACGTTGGCCATCATTCGGCCCTTGGCACGCTGCATCTGGAGCTGGCGGATCTTGCCCTTTATCTTCGGGTCGCCCTCGGACTGCTTATACTCGTCCTTGATCTCCTGCTTGGTCATCCGCATCCGCTTGAGGAAGGCGAAGCGCTGCCAGGCGAAGTCGAACATCGCCAGCGCGCCGACCAGCAAGGCGATCGGGAACAGCATTGCATAGACGATGTCGTTCGCTGCGGCGCCCATCGAGATCAAATCGGCACCGACGAGCTGGTCGAGCGCGACGGTGTGCGGCCAGGCGATATACGCGCCGACGCCGACGACAAGGCATAGCTTGGCGAGCGTCTTGGCGAACTCGATCAGCGACTGCTTGCTGAAGGTCCGCTTGAGGCCGCTCACCGGATTGAGCTTCGACCATTTGGGCTTGATCCGGCTGGCCGAGAGCATCGGCCGGCCCTGCAGGAAGCCGCCGAGCAATGCGAAGGCAAACAGCGCCCCGAGGATCGGCAGCAGCGAGGTGGCGATCGCGCCAAACAGGCCGGTGGCGAAATCCTGCGCGCCGGCCGGCTCCATGCGGAAATCCTCGGCGCTGCCCCAGAGTCGCACGAACAGCGATCCCATCAGCTGCATCGTGTAGGTGCCGAGCCCACCCATCACGACCAAAGCCGCGACGAACATCGCAGCGTGCTTCATCTCGGGCGCCATCGGCACCTCGCCGCGTTCGCGGGCGTCCTCGAGTTTCTTGTCTGTCGGGGATTCTGTCTTGTCTTCCTGATCCGTATCGCCCGACATCACCAGCCTCCCTGCATCGCGTCACCCATCTGGGTAGCGAAGACGGTAAGCATGGTGCCCACGGTGGCGGCGAACAGGCTGACGCCGAGCAGCAGGTTGAGCGGCTGGGCGATGAAGAAGACCTGGATCGCTGGCGCGATACGGGCAGACAGGCCGAGCGCGACGTTGAACACGATCCCATAGACGATCAACGGTGCGGCGAGGCTGATGCCGAGCGTCATCGATCGGCCGATCGCGGCGATGGCGAGCTGCGCGAAATCCTGCATCGGCGGCAGGCCGCCGATCGGAAAGCTCTGATAGCTGTGGATGATCGCGCCGAGCCAGAGGTGGTGGACCTGCATTCCCATGCACACCAGAGCCGCGGCTATGCCGACGAACTTGGACAGCATCGGCGCCTGGCTCGACTGGGCGGGATCGAAGATCACCGCGGAGGAGAGGCCGACCTGCAAGCTGACGATCGAGCCCGCCATCGAGATCGCGAAGAACAGGATCTTGACGATCATGCCCATGGCAAGTCCGGTCATCAGTTCGGTGACGATCACGGCGGGAAGCACCGCGCCGTTCTGCAACGCGACGCGCGCCGGCTCGCCGAGCGCGCCGTAAAGCGCCGCAGACATGGCGAAGGCGATCATCAGCCGGATGCGGCCCGGGATCGAATCCTCGCCGAACACCGGCAGCAGCATCAGCACCGCGCCCACGCGGGCGAACACGATGAAGAAGGCCGAGACGGTCAGCTCGAGATCGGGCGGAAGGGCGATCATCCGGTGATGATCAAGTCGCTGATCTTGGCCATGAAGCCGGACAGTGCCTGTCCCATGGTCGGCAGCATCAGCAGGAAGACGAGGCCCATGGCGAGCAGCTTGGGCACGAAGGTGAGCGTGGTCTCCTGAATCTGCGTCAGCGCCTGGAGCAGGCCGATGACGGTGCCGACGATCAGCGACGTCAGCAGCAGCGGGCCCACCACGGTGAGCACGAGCAGCAATGCCGCCTCGACGAGCTGGATGACCTCGCTCGGTGTCATGCGTCAGATCTGCATCCGCATGATGTCGGTATAGGCGCTGACGACGCGATCGCGGACGGCGACCATCGTGTCGAGCGCCGTCTCGGCAGCGCCGATCGCAGTGACGACGTCAATCAGATCGCCCTTGCCGGCAACCTGCATCGCCGAAGCGTGCTCGGCGGCGCGCATCTGGTTCGCGGTGCCGGTGACGAGATCCTCGACCATCGAACCGAAGCCCGGCGCGCCATCGGTCTTGCCGACCGAGGGTTTGCCGAGGGCGCTGCCGATCCCTGCGACCTTGCCATAGGCAGAGGCCGCATCAAGTGCTCCAATGGACATGAGAGTTCCTCTTACTTGAGAAGGTCGATGGTGCGCATCGTCAGGCTCTTGGCGGCCTCGATGGCATTAAGATTGGCTTCGTAGCTGCGCTGCGCCGCCTTCATGTCGGCGCTCTCGACGAGGCCGTTGACGTTGGGCTTGAGCACATAGCCTTCGCGATCCGCGGCCGGGTGGCCCGGCTGATAGACGCGGGTGAAGTCGGACTTGTCGCTCTCGATCGACTGGACCTTGACCTCGGTGGCACCCGTGGCGCGATCGACCTCGGCCTTGAAGCTCGCGATCCGCCGGCGATAGGGATCGCCGCCGGGCGTCTGGGCGACCGAATCCTGGTTCGCCAGATTCTCCGCGATCACGCGCATCCGCAGCGACTGGGCGCGAAGCCCCGAAGCAGAGACGCCGAGCGATGCCTTCAAGTCCATTTGGTCGAGCTCCACAGCGGCCAGAGCGGCCGTTTCCCTTATTGTAGGCAATTCTTGCCGGGGGTGGGTTCTGCACCGGGAAAAAATGGTCCTAGGCAAAAATTGCCGGGTCAGGCGCCGGGTGCCGTGAAACGCTTCCTATAAGAGAAGCAGAATAGCGAAGGCGCATCGAATGTCCGTACTCGACGAAATCATGATCGACATGTCGATCGTCCTCGGCTCGGCCGAGGTACCGATCCGGCAGATGCTCAAGATGAGCCGCGGGGCAATGATCCCGCTCGATTGCGGCCAGGATGATCCCAGCCTGGTCTATGTCAATGGCGAGCTGGTCGCCAAGGGCCGCATCCTCGTCGACGGCGAGAAGATGTCGCTCGAAGTCTCCGAACTCGTGAAGAAGTCGCGCAACTGATGGATATCCTGTCGATGATGCGCACCTTCGGGGCGCTGGGCCTGGTGCTGGGCATGCTCGTGGGCGCGCTTTGGGTGGTCAAGCGCTATGACATCAAGCTTCCGGGCCGCGTGTCGGGGAGCGGGCGCAAGCGCGTCGAACTGGTCGAACGCCTCTCGGTCGATGCCAAGCGTTCGGTTGCGCTGATCCGCCGCGACGGGTGCGAACATCTCATCCTGATGGGCCCCGAAGGCCATGTCACGCTCGAGACCGGCATCGCCGCACCTGAGCCCGTCGCTGCGCCGGCTCCCGTTCCCGCTGCCCCGGTTGCGGATTTCCAGAAAGACCTCGCCGCCTTCACCAGCAATTTTGGAAAGCTTGTCGACCTCTCGCGCGCCAAGATCGCCGCGGTGCGTGGCGCCAACGACGACGAGTGCATCGAAACCGAAGCTGTCGTCGAGGAGACGCCAGTACAGGTCGAGGAATCGCCCGCCGTCGAGGTAGCTGGCGCGACCGTCATCGAACTTTCCCCCGCCGCGCCCCGCAAGCGCACCCGCCGTCCGCGCGACACCAAGCGCTGGAACCGAGCCGCGGTGCGCGAGGCGCTCAATGCGTAAACTCCTGATCGCGGCCGTCGCCGCGCTCGTGCTGCTGCCGGTGGCAGCGCACGCGCAGGCGGCTGGCGGCACCACCATCAATCTGACGGGAGCCACTGGGCCGGGCGGTCAGCTCTCCGCCAAGGCGATCCAGATGGTGCTGATGCTGACCGTGCTCAGCCTCGCGCCCGGGCTGCTGATGACGGTGACCAGCTTCACCCGCATGGTGGTGGCGCTGTCGCTGCTGCGCACCGGCATCGGCGCGCCCGGCGTGCCGCCCAACCCGGTGATCATCAGCCTCGCGATGTTCCTGTCGTTCTTCGTGATGGCGCCGACCTTCGAGAAGGCGTGGAACGAGGGCGTCGACCCCTATACCAAGGGCAAGATCACCGAGCAGGTCGCGTTCGAGAAGACTGCCGAGCCGTTTCGCGTGTTCATGCTCGGCCAGGTGCGCGACAGCGATCTCAAGCTGTTCGCCGATCTCGCCAACAAGCCGATCGCGACACGCGCCGACACGCCACTGACCACCCTGGCGCCGGCGTTCATGATTTCCGAGCTGCGCCGTGCATTCGAGATCGGCTTCCTGCTGCTGCTGCCGTTCCTTGTCATCGATCTCGCGGTGTCCGCGGTGCTGATGGCGATGGGCATGATGATGCTGCCGCCACCGACGATATCGCTGCCGATGAAGATCATCTTCTTCGTGCTGGTCGACGGCTGGGCGCTGGTGGCGGGCTCGCTGGTCAAGAGCTTCGCGACTTAGGCTGTCAGCACATAAAGGCGGACCGGCAGGAGCCGCCCCGATAGCTGCCCTTTCTTTGCGACACACTTTCTCCCGAAAGTTGCCGTTGTGGTCGGCAGCAGCTCTCTCCTACTCTGCCGGCATGATCGAGCGCGAATTTTGGTGGAAGCGATGGAGCGGGGCATACCAGCCAATTAGCTGGAAGGGTTGGGCTTGGCTCGGTGCGTTTTGCTGCTCAATCTACCCGGTCATTCTCATCACAAGCTGGCTCGGGGTGCAGCTTGGCGTTCCCAATCCTCGCCTCCTTCCTGCGGTGGCGATACCTTCCATGTTCGCTTGGGGAATCATGTTCGTGGAGCGCCGCACCGCACCTCGGAGGTGATGTGCGAAACGTCGCTTCCTCGCAGTTGGACCTCGCGTCTCTTATGCGAGTAGGCCGGAACGGCAGCTGCGACACTTGGGTTCCTGTACGCGGTCTGTCAGCAAACCACCCGATCTCGGACCTTGCTGCCCTGAAGGTGGACGCCGAAGCTGCCGGGCGCCAACGCGCCGGTCGCGGACATAGCTCTTTCTTCTTCGTCCTCCCGGCCCTGTGCCGGGGTCCACCGGGAGACCGTACGAAGACAAGAGTGGAGCGCGCCGCCTTTGCGACGCGATGGTCCCCGGAACCAAGTCCGGTGACGCATCGGGCTCGTGGTGCTTCCCGCCCGTTTTCAGACATGCTTGCAATGTAGGATTTCGCCTGACATCCTCATCAGGCTCTTTGACATCGTAACGCCCGATCATCCTGCTTGTCCGAAGCCGGATATGGTGGTGCCTGGTCCACACCATCCTTGAATGCGTGCAGGATCGCGGCGGCCAGAGGACGCTGACAGTGTCAACCTTGTGTCAACTTTGGCGGTCAATCACCCATATCGGACATGCAGGCGCTCTGCCGGCGCGAGATTGCTACGAGCGATCCTGTATCCCCGCGAGGGGGATCAGCGACGGTCGCAGCTGTAGCTGCCTGCCGCCGCCATGCTGAACAATCCGTGGACGAGTGGCGCCGCGGGCGCGCTATCCGTCAGCGGAGACCGATCCATCCATCAATTGCGCTGACCCATTGCTCCGCGGTGAAGATCGAAGGTGTCAGCTGTCGAGGTGACAGTGCTCGAGCCACGGGCCGAGATCGTTGTACGAGATCGGCTCGAGGAAGATCAGGCCGGCTTTGTCGCTGCTCGCCCAGCGGGTCGTGCAGCGGCGTGAGGGCAGACCAGGCACCGTCAGGATGATCTCGGTGTCTTCGCGCGGTGGCTTGGGCAGGCAGATGCGCGCGCCGCTCTGCGAGATATTCTCGAGTGTCACGTCGATATAGCGGCCGAAACAGTTGATCCGCGCGGCGCAGTCCACGTCAAACCGCGGCGCTCGCGGTGCGGGGCCGCAGAAGCGCTCGAGGCTGGCCTTGGCTTGGGCGAGAATGTGGTCAACGTCGATCGCCTGCGCGAACTCGACGCCGGCGCGCCCTTCGCTGCTCCACACGACGCTGCCCTGCAGCCGGTCGCCGTTGCGTAGCTCGACCGTCACCCAGCTGCCATAGCCGAGCGTGTAATGCGTCTCGAGCATCATTCCGGTCATCGAGATATTGCGTATGCGGCAAAGATGTTCGGCGGCGCCCCTGCTGAACAGCTTGCCGACGAGCAAGGTGGTGACCGTCCGCGGGGCGCGATCGACGGCGAGGTCCGGCTCGGCGGTCTGGATCTGGGTCAGGTGCATGGCTGTCCCTCCTGGACAATGCGATCCCCTCGCCCTGTTATATAGACACAAACAGGTGAGGAACTGGGTCTCCGGAAAGTTACGCTCCGGGTCATGCCGGGTTGGCCTGAGTCACCGCGACCTTGCGCAGCACGCCGGCGCCGAATGCCTCGGGTGCCGCGGCCATGACGACCTTGCGGAAGGTCTCGAGATCCGGAATCAGGCCGTCAGGGCCGGCCGCCATCGGCGTGCGATAGGTGCGCATGTTGATTGCATGCAGCAGCAGCGGCATCCGCGCGGCGACGAACTCGGCCTTGTCCGCCGGCACTTCGAGCTGAACCTGGAACTGGACGTAGCCCGAGAGGCGGCCATCGGCGAACACCAGCGGCGCGAGGATCTTGCCGGCGTCGACGAAGCTCGGCGTCGCCTCCTCGTGCGCGGAAGCGGCGCCGGCCGGCTTGGGCCCGAGCAGCATCACCGTGGCATAAGCGGCGCCGCCGCCGAGACCGAGGCCGGTGAGGAGCGTGACCAGCACGAACAGGATCTTCTTCATCGCCCGCCCTCAGAACTTGAAGCTGGAGTCGCTGGGCAGCGACGAAGGTTCCGCCTTGAGCACCACGGTGATCCGGCGGTTCTCGGGGCGGTCCGGCTGGTCGGGATAGACCGGCTTGGTCGCGCCCATTGCAACGACTTCCGCAAAGCGGTCGGGAGTCATTCCCGAGCCGATCAGCGCCGCCCGCGCCGCGAGCGCACGTTCGCCAGACAGGCGCCAATTGGCTTCGCTCTGCACGCCGCCGGCACCGTCAGTATGGCCCTCGATTGCGATCTGCGCGCCCGAAGTGCCGAGCTTCGCCGCAACCTTGGCAAGCATCGTCCGGGCATAGGGATTGAGTTGCGCCGTATTGGGGCGGAACATCGACTGCTGATCGGTATCCATCAGCGTGATGCGCAGGCCGTCACGGCTGGGATCGATCTGGACGTTCTTCTTCTGACCGGAGTCCTGCGAGGTCGTGTCGAGCGCGATCTGCAATTCCGAGGCGAGCACGCGCATCGACGCGTCGGGCACGTTAGCGGTGCCGCCGCGCGCTGCGCCCGCAACTGCAGCCTCGCTGGTGGGGGTGCCCTGCGCCTTGCTGCTGTCGGTCGAGTTCTTGCGCGAACGACCGCCGGCGCCCTCGGACGAGCCTTGCAGCGGCGTCGCCGGCGCGGTTTCACCAACGGTGGGCGTGAAATATTGGGCGAGGCCCTTCAGCCGTTCCTTGTCGGGATTGGAGATCAGCCAGAGCAGCATGAAGAAGGCCATCATCGCGGTCACGAAGTCCGCATAGGCGACCTTCCACGCGCCGCCATGGTGACCCCCGGCGACCTTCTTGACCTTCTTGATGATGATCGGGCGTTCATTCGTCATCGGTGAAGCCGATCCACTTGCCCGCCAGTGCGTCGCGGATGCGTTCCTGCACCTCGGCGAGCCGAACATGACCGATCGCAGTCAGCGAGTCCTCGCCATTGGCGATCCGCTCGAGCAGATTGGCGCACTCGTCGCTATGCTGGATGAGATAGTCGAACGACTGGAGCTGCTCGATATGCGCCTGCGCGAACTGCTCGTCGGCGACGAGCACTTCGGCCAGCTTCTCGAGCATGTCGCGGATCTCGCGCAGCTCGCCGGCCATCACGCTGTGGAGCGCGCCCGAATAGGGATCGAAGCCGGGAAGCGGCTCGACCGAATGGGGCTGGGCGGGAACGGGCAGGCACGACATCAGAACAGCTCCAGATCTCCGCCGGCGGGCGGCAGGGCGACGGGTACGGGCGGACGATCGGGGACGCGGTCCGCCACCTTGGTGCAGCGGCTCTTCCCCTCGTGCGGCAGGAACTCGACCTTGCGCGCCGAAGTGCCGCCGACGTCGCTGTGCGCGACCTCGATGCCTTCGGCCTGCATGAAGCGGTGCGCGAAGGCGGCGTTCGAGGATCCGATCGAACCGAGGCCCGAGACGATGTTGGCGCCGCCATAAAGGTGCGCGCGCAGGCGATCGCGCATCGCGCCCCTCGCCATCATCCCGTTGATGAGAAGCTCCATGGCATGGACGCCGTACCGTTGCATGTCGCCCGCCGAAACGCGGTGGTCCGCGCCCGGTTCGCCGAGGAGGAAGTGGTTCATTCCACCCACTCTCGCGACGGGGTCGTAGAGACATGCGGCGACACAGCTGCCGAGCAGCGTCGAGATGACGACGCCCGGTTCCACCACGATCGCATTCTCGCCCTGAACGATCGAGACCCGACGCATCCTAGGTCAACTCGCCGAAGACGCGCTCGATCTTTTCCTTCAGCGCGGCAGGCGCGAAGGGTTTGACGACATAGTTGTTCACGCCGAGGGCGGCCGCCTTCTGGACGATCTCCTTGTCGGCCGAACCCGTGAGCATGATGAACACGGTCTTGCCGATCACCGGATCGGTGCGCACGGCTTCCAGGAACTGGAGGCCGTCCATCTCGGGCATGTTGAAATCCGAGATCACCAGATGAACGCGATCGGTCTTGATCGCCGAGAGCGCCTCGGGCGCGTTCGGCTTGTCGCGCACGTCCTTGAACCCCAGATCCTGCAGCGCGCGACGGATCATCGCACGCATGCTGGTCTGGTCGTCCACGACCATAACCTTGATTGCTGCAGCAGCAGGCATCAGACGCTCCCAACTTTTTCACGGCATGCCTTGAGGATCGCCTCAGGCATGGCAGACAAACCAACTTCCTTCTCGACCGCGCCGATCTCCACCGCCGCGCGGGGCATGCCCCACACGACGCAGGTGTCGCGGCTCTGGCTCAGCGTCCGGGCACCCGCCCGGCGCAGCGCCAGCAAACCTTCGGCGCCGTCCTGACCCATTCCGGTCAGGATGACCCCCACCGCCGCAGCGCCGACCGGCGCTACCGAGCGGAACAGCACATCGACCGAGGGCCGATGTCCGGTGACGAGATCGCCGGGGCGCAATCTGATGCGACCGGCGACGCCGCCGGACAGCTCCATGTGCGTCTCGCCCCCAGGAGCAATATAGACGGTTCCCGGCTGGACCGTCGCACCTTCCGTAGCTTCCACAACCCGAACGCGACATTCGGCGTCGAGACGCTGCGCGAAACTGCGCGTGAAGCTCGCCGGCATGTGCTGCACGATCAGCACCGGCGGGCAATCCGCCGGCAGCGCCGGAAGCAGCGAGAACAAGGCTTCGACGCCGCCGGTAGAAGAGCCGATCGCGATCAGCTTGCCCGTGGTGCCGCCGCCGGCGACGCTGGGCTGCGGGGGCAGGCGCGTCGGTCCGGCGCGGGCGACCGAGCGCGCGGCCGTCTTCACCTTCTCGCAAAGCAAGGCTGCGTCCCGCTCGATATCCTCGGGCGTGCCGCTCGGCTTGGTGACATAGTCGACCGCGCCAAGGCGCAATGCCTCGATCGTCACTTCGGCACCGCGCGCGGTGAGCGTCGAGCACATTACCACAGGCATCGGCCGCAGGCGCATGATCCGCTCGAGGAACGAAAGCCCGTCCATCCCCGGCATCTCGACGTCGAGCGTCAGCACGTCGGGGTTGAGTTGCTTGATCATGTCGCGCGCCGCAAAGGGTTCAGGCGCCATGCCGACCACTTCAATCTCCGGGTCTGCCGACAGCATGCGCTTCAGCGTCGCCCGCATCGACGCGCTGTCGTCGACGATTAGGGTACGTACCGGTTTCATCCCCGGGTCTCCGGCTTCGCGTAAATGGTATGGCCGCACGATTTCATCCGCCTGGCCGCGGGGCCGATCAGACGCTCGGAGTGGCCGATATAGAGGTGACCGCCATGCGCGAGCTGGTTGACGAAACGCTCTTCCAGTTCCTCCTTTGCGGGATCGCCGAAATAGATCATCACGTTGCGGCAGAAGATCACGTCGTACTGGGCCTTTAGCGGCCATCTGTCGAACAGGTTGAGCACCCGCGCGGTGACCAGCTGGCGCGCCTCATCGGCCATCACGAAGCCACCCGGGGCGGGCCGCATCCAGGCGCTGCGATAGGGTTCGAGCACGCCTGACGCGACATTGTCGGCGTAGAAGCCGCGCTGGACGGACTCGACCACGTGCGGCGCGATGTCGGTCGCGAGCAGGCGGACGTCGGCATTGCGCAGCCAGTTCGCCGACGCGCGATCCGGCCCCAGCAGGCACATCGCGATCGTATAGACTTCTTCGCCCGACGAGCAGCCCGCCGACCAGATCCGCACCGGTCCCTGCTTGCGCTTGAGCACCGGCAGGACGTGCTCGCGAAAATGGTCGAAATGGTGCGGCTCGCGAAAGAAGTGCGTGTGGTTGGTGGTCAGCGCGACCACCATCGCATGCCGCTCCTGCGCGTCCGACTGGACCATCGCGACATATTCCGAGAAACGGCTGAGGCCATGCTCGCGCAGCCGCCGCGCGAGGCGGGACTGAACCAGCGTGGTCTTGGCTTCGCTCAGCTCGATTCTGGCGTCGCTGTGCATGATCGCGGCGATCGCAGCGAAGTCGCGGGGCATCAGCTCCGCATTTGCTGCAGCCATCGCATTGCCGCCGGCGAGCGCCGCGGCGCCCCCGGCGGGGCTCACGCTGCCATGTCCAGATGCTTGGTCAGGCTCAGCGCCTCGAGATCGAGCAGCAGCACCATCGTGCCGTTCTCGTCGCGGGTGCCGTCCTTGGCGCGCGTGCTGATGCGCACCAGACCGTCGATCACGCTCGACTCGATCGTCTCGACCTCGGGAGCCGGCTGGATCTCGCTGCGGATGATGCCGACGATGTCGTTGACTTCATCGACGAGGAAGCCGGCCTGCTTGCCAGAGATGCTGACGACGAGGATGCACGAGCGCGGATGGATCGTGCTCGGCTCCCAGCCCAGCCGCTCGGCAAGGCCGACGACCGGGATGACGTTGCCGCGCAGGTTGCTCACGCCCTTGATGAACGTGGGAACGTTGGGCAGCGGAGTTGGCTCGTCCCATTCGCGGATCTCGATGAGCGCACCCATGTCGATCCCGAAGGTCTGCTTGCCGAGCGTGAAAGTGACGATCTTGCAGTCGCTCGCAGTTTCAGTCTTGGTGGTCATGCTGCCATTCCTTTGGCGTTGTAGCGGGAGGTGGAGGCGGCGAGCGCCTCGATGTCGAGGATGAGCGCGATCGAGCCGTCGCCGAGGATGGTGGCGCCACCCAGGCCGCGGATCGGATGCAGGTTCTGGTCGAGGCTCTTGATCACCACTTCGCGGCGATCGTCGATGGTATCGACGACGAGACCGACCTTGCCGTGCTCGCTCTCGACGATGACGACCAGCGAGTCCTCGACAGGGCGATCGTCGTTGAGGCCAAAGATCTCGGTCGCGCGCTTCACGGGCACATACTCCCCGCGCATGTCGATCACTTCGCTGTCAGGCGAGGTGCGCTTGACCTGACCAGGCTCGGGCTGGACGGTCTCGAGCACATGCGCGAGCGGCAGCACGAAGCGCTGGCTGGCGAGCCGGACGATCATGCCGTCGAGGATCGCCAGCGTCAGCGGCAGGATCATCGTGAAGGTCGTGCCCTCGCCGGGAACCGAGTGGATCTCGACGCGGCCGCCGAGCGCCTCGACGTTCGAGCGGACCACGTCCATGCCGACGCCGCGCCCCGAGATGTTCGAGATCGTCTCGGCGGTCGAGAAGCCCGGCGCGCAGATCAGCTGATCGATCTCTTCGTTCGACAGCACCGCGTCGGGCGAGATGATGCCCTTTTCGATCGCCTTGGCCTTGACCCGCTCGCGGTTGATGCCGCGGCCATTGTCCTGGACGCGAACGAAGATGCGGGCGCCCTTCTGCTCGGCCGACAACTTGATCGTGCCCGCGGGCGACTTGCCTGCGGCGATGCGCTCTTCGGTGCTTTCGAGGCCATGATCCGCGGCGTTGCGGATCATGTGCGTCAGCGGATCGCCGATCTTCTCGATCACGCCCTTGTCGACTTCAGTCGTCTCGCCGCTGGTCTCGAGCTCGATCGTCTTGCCGGTCTCTGCCGAGAGGTCGCGCAACATGCGCGGCACGCGGCTGAAGGCCTGCTTGATCGGCTGCGCGCGCAGCGACATGACATTGTCCTGGATCTGCCGCGTGAGACGCGCCAGCTCCGGGAGCTCGACGCGCTGGCGGTCGGCGGGCGACAGCCGGTCGGCGAGGATCGAGTTACGGATCACCAGCTCGCCGACGAGGTTGAGCAGCAGATCGAGCTTCGACAGGTCGACGCGGATCGTCTGCGAGGCTTCGCTTGCCGGCTTCGGCGCCGCGCTCTCGGTGGGGATCACCGGGGCGGGAGCGGGCGTCATCGGCGTCGCGGCGAGGTCGGCGACGACCTGCTGGACCTGGGCGGTGAGGTCCTCGATCGTGGCGGTGACCGGCACGAACGGGATCAGCTCCTCGGTCGCGGTCTCGGCACCCGGAGCGGCCTCGATCACGGGCACGGGGATGAACGCCGGCGCAGGGGCCTCGACTTCGTTGCGCGTCACCTCGATCATCGAATCCGGCGAGACGAAATCGAAGCAATCGTCGATGTCGCTCTTCGGCACGTCGCCCGGCATGCTGAGCGTCCAGGTGAAATAGGCGTCCTCGGGATCGAGGTCGCGCAAGCCGGGAACGTCGGACACGTCGACAGACTCGATCGTCGCGCCGAGCGTCTCCAGCTCGCGGATGATCAGCAGCGGCTCGCCGGCATTGGCGAGCGCGGCGCGCGACGGCTTGAAGCGGATCGTCCAGCTCGAGCCGCCCGCCGCGGGTGCAGCGGGGGTGTCGAAATCATCGAGCGAGAAGGCCACCGGGGTGAAACCGAACTCGTCCTCCGCCGGCGCGGCAGGCGCGGCGGCGACGGGGGCCGGCGCCGGGGCAGGTGCCGCAGCCGCCGGCGCAGCAGCGCCGCCGTCCTCGGCCGCACCCTTGTCGGCGAGCACCTTTTCGAGCGCGGCGAGCATCGCCGCGTCGTTCGGGCGCCCGGTAAAGCCCTTGGCCGCCTCGACATGGTCCGTCAGAATGTCGAACGCGCTCAGCATGACCTTGATCACGCCGGGAGTCGGCGCGATCTTGCCGCCGCGCACTTCGTCGAGGACGTTCTCGAACTTGTGCGCGAACGCCGTCAGATCGGCATGGCCGAACGCGCCGGCGCCGCCCTTGATCGAGTGGACCGCGCGGAACACGCCCGCGATCGTCTCCGCTGAGACGTCGCCGGCCTGCATGGCCGAGAGGCCCTGCTCGGCGGTGGTGAGGCCCTCAGTGCATTCTTCGAAGAAGATTGCCTGGATTTCGTCGAGTTCGTCGCTCACGGGCACACGCGGCGGATCGCCGCCCCCAGCTTGGTCGCCTCGAAGGGCTTGGTGATCCAGCCGGTCGCGCCGGCAGAGCGGGCGCGCTGCTTCTTCTCGTCCGAGAATTCGGTCGAGAGGACGAGGATCGGAGTGCCCTTGAACTGCGGCAGGCCGCGCACCGCCTCGATCAGCTCGAAGCCGTCCATCTTGGGCATGTTGATGTCGGTGATCAGCAGGTCGGGCTTGACCTCGTGCATGCGCTCGAGGCCGTGCTCGCCGTCATTGGCGCTTTCGATGCGGAAGCCCTGCGCAGTGAGCGAGGTCTTGAGCAGCATGCGCATGCTCGCCGAGTCATCGACGGTAAGGATCAACTTGCTCACTGAACGTCTCCGGTATCGAGGCCGACCGCGGCCGCCAGACGGCAGCTGTTCACGCGATTGACGAATGCTTGGCTGGGATTGGCGATGCGGAAGCCTTGGCCGTTGGCCACCGCCTCGTTGCGCGCGGCAACGAGGAGCTGGAGCACGGCCTGGCCGACGCTTTCGACTTCCGACGCATCGACTTCGATCGTGTCGTCGAGGTCGGCGGCGAGGACGAAGCGGACGCGCAGGTCTTCCGCAGTGACGGTGGTGCCGTGCGCCGGCAGGCGCAGCGAGCGGTCATCCGCCTCAGGCAGTGGCAGGGTTGAGTCCATTTTTCGCCTCGTCGAGTGCAGTTTCGAGTTGCTGGAAGCTCGGCGCATAGGCCGAGGGCGTCATGCGGCGCGCGATCTCGATCGCGACCTGAACCGGCTGGTTCTGGGCGTAAGCGACGATCGCGGTCTTTGCGATGAAGAAGGGCTTGGAGTCCGCGTCGATCGTCTCCATCAGCTTCGCGGCGAGCGGGCCCACCACGCAGTAGGACAGGAGCACGCCGAGGAAGGTGCCGACGAGCGCGCCGCCGATCATCGCGCCGAGGATCTCGGTCGGCTGATCGATCGAGCCCATCGTCTTGATGACGCCGAGCACCGCGGCGACGATGCCGATCGCAGGCAGGCCGTCCGCCATGATCTGCAGCGCATGCTGCGGACCGGCCTCTTCGTGGTGATGCTTCTCGATATCGGCTTCCATCGCCGCCTCGAGTTGATGCGGATCCTCGAAATTGACCGTCATCATGCGCAGATAATCGCAGATGAACTCGATCAGATGATGATCCTTGAGCAGCCGCGGATACGGCTTGAAGAGCGAGCTTTCCTCAGGATTGTCCAGATGCGGCTCAAGCCCAGTGGCGCCGCCCTTCTTGAAGGTCGACAGCACGCCGAACATCAGGGTCAGCAGGTCCTTATAGTCCTGCGCCTTCCACTTGCCGCCCTTGAAGGCGCGCATGATGCCGCCGCCGGCCTTCTTCACCGTCGCCATCGAATTGGAGACGATGAAGGCACCGATCGCCGCGCCGGCGATCGCCATCATTTCGTGCGGCAAGGCATGCATGATAATCTCGAACTTGCCGCCCGAGATTATGAAGCTACCGAATACGCAGCCGAGGATGATAAGGAAACCAACGCCGTTCAGCATGGCTGTGCCACTTTTCTTTCTCTGGTGTTTCCAGAATTATAGGAAGGATTTGACGGGCCGCGGTGCGCCGCGGCCCGATTTGTTCAGGCGGCCTGACGATCCTGCAGCTGCGGCGTTGCCGGGGCGGGCTGCGTCTCGCGCCGGGCGATCGGGCGGAACACCACCGCGAGCACCATCTGGCGATCATCCCGGCGCGGCGGCGGCGGCACCATCATGAACGCGAACTCGTCCGCGCACTTGAACAGATGCGGCGCAGCCTGTTCCATGCCCTCCAGCGACGGCAGCGCCTCGGTCTCCTCGATCTCGCCGAGCATCTTGTCGGTGAGGAAGCTGTCGACCGGCATGAAGGTCACGCTGTCGATCTGGACGTAATCGAACAGCTGGCCGAACTGGACGCCGACCGAGAAGCGGCAATCGCCCACGGGGATCGGCGCCATGTAATAGCCGTCGTGGGTCGGGGTCGCGGTGACGTTGCCGGTCGAGACCTCGCGTCCGTCCGCGACGATCAGCGGCAGCGAGATGGTCTGGTCGATGAAGTCGGCATATTTGAGTCCGAGCCCGAAGCGCTTGTGGGCGAGCAGGCTGAGCTTGAGGGCAAGGCCCTCACCCTGCAGCTCTGCCGGCAGGTACATGCGATTGGCCCCGTTCATGTAGAACAGACCGCGCTGGCGCAAACCCTTGCGCGCGATTTCGCTGTCGAACAGCGCGACGGTGTTGTCCACGCCGAGATTCACGTCGTGCTCGAACTGGCCGAGCACCGCGAGTTCCTCGGCGACCGGCATGTACATAAGCCGGCCGAGCACCGCGGCGGAGCCACGGCGCCACATCGCGGCGTCGTTCACCGAGGCGCTGCGAATGACCACATCAGCCTGCGTCCGCGCGAAGCGAATTGCTCCCGCCTGGATCCGCTCGCGGATCGCCGACTGACGCGACTTGATGCTGCTGCCCTTGCGGATCGAGGTGCCGTCGGCGGCATAATCGACCACCGAGCCCTGCGCCGCGGTGCAGAGCTGCTCGAGCACCGACACGTTGGTGCACAATGCCTCGAGCGTGTACGCGTCATAATGGTCGTGGCCGATAAAGCCCTTCTTGTCGAAGCCGCCGCGGAACTGCTCGCGCAGGAGCAGGTAACGGCCTGCGACGTGCACGCCGAAGCTGCGGACGAGCAAAGCCTCGATCGCGTTCTGGACCGAGCCGTTATAGCCGAGGTCGACCAGCATCAGCGTATCACCCGGCGCGGGATCGACGATGCGGCGGACATGGGCGACCAGCCGCTCGGCGAACGCGGTCGAGGCCTTGACGATCTGGCGGGTGCGTGAAGGCGTGCCGATCGCGCGCGCAAAGGCGGCCTGACGGGTGGCGAGGTCGGTGCGGGGCAGCTTCGTGATGATCGACTTGATCTCGTGGGCAGGCAGAAGCAGCTGCTTCGCAACCACTGCCGGGTCGGTCTCGGCCTCGCCCTCGACATAGCGCTGCACTGCCTGCGCATCGCTGAACGACGCTGCCGCGGACGTGAAGCGGCTGATTTCCAGCGCATGGCCCGCCTGGCCGCTGCTCGCCTGATACATCAGCTGCGGCAAATGGCCGTCGCGCATCAGGAAGACGTGGTGGACCTTGCCGCCGTTGCGGGCCGCGAGTTCCTTGGCCTCTTCCGCCAGCCAGCGGTCGAAGCCGTGCAGCACCGGGCCGAGCGTCGAGAAACCGAATGCCTCGACGGGATCGGTGATGACCGGCTCTTCCGCCGCGAGCGCGGCGCGGTGCGGCTGATAGGTGAGGGCGACTTCGTTCGCCATCGGATGCAGCATGGTGCCGACCGCAGCTTCGAGGCGCAGGCGCTGCTCGGTGCTCTCGGCGAACTGCTTGAGGTGCAGGGTGTGCACGCCGAACGGCGCGACACCGCCGACATCGGCATTCTTGTTGTCGCCGATGTGCAGGATTTCGTGCGGCTTGACCGGCAGGGCCTTGAGCACGTGCTGGTACAGCCCCTGGGCCTTCGCCTTGCCATAGGTGGCCGAGCAGAAGACGCGGTCGATCATATCGGCGACTTCGAGACCAGCGGCGGCGGCGATCAGGCCGCGCAGCTGCTCCGGGTTCAGATAGGTGTCGCTGACGATGATGATCTGCAGCCCGCGACTTTTGGCGGCGCGCATCAGTTCGACGGTCGGGCGGAAGGCGAAGCAATGGGCCGCCTCGGCGTCGAGCTCGTTCTGGATGCCTTGCGCGCGGACGTCGGCGCCGTCATTGGGCAGCAGCTCGCCGTAAATTTCGTCAATGGTGACTTCGCCGCGCTGCTCGCGCAGGTCGGCACCCATGCGGGCGCGTTCCTCGGCCCATTGCCGCTGGGTCACCGTGGTCTCGCGAAGCGCGCCGAACAGGTCCTTGGGCGCGTGGGTGTCGCGCCACAGAAGCGTGTCGAAGCAATCGAGCGAAAGCAGCTTGATGCCGTCGCGGCCATCGAGCGCGCCCGGCAGCGCATGCGGAAGAATGAAGTCGGCCAATGCAGTTTCCCTGGAAAAAGCGCCCCGCATCGGTGGACGCATGATTCTTATAGGAAGAGCACGGACCAGCTCGGCAAAATCTTCCTAGAATGAGACGTCAGCAAAGGAGCAGACATGACTCTCACTGCCTACCAGAATGCCCGCAGCCGGGCGGAAACGCCGCGCGCGGCCGAATTCCGGTTGATGAGCCAGATCACCGGCGAAATGATGGACGCCGAGACAGCCGGCCTCAAGGGAGCGATGCTGATGCAGCCGCTTCACCGCAACCGCGAGATGTGGTCGGCCTTCGCCACCGATTGCGGCGCGACCGGCAACGGCCTGCCCAAGGAGCTCCGCGCGCAGATCATCTCGCTCGGCCTGTGGGTCGAGCGCTTCACCAGCGACGTCGTCGCCGGGCGTGAGCCGATCGGGGAGCTGATCGCGCTCAACCGCACGATCATGGAAGGTCTGCGCGGCCAGCGTCTCGCCGCCTGACAGCGCTTTCGCGTATCAAAAAGGGCGTCGCGGAAGATCCGCGGCGCCCTTTTTTCTGTGCTCTCCGAAAGCCAAGCGGCGCTTCTGGTCCGCTTCGCTTCCGGGAAGCGGTGGATCAGCCGGGCAGGCCGTCGTCGCTGTCGCTCGACGACATCGAATCGCTCGCCGAGTCGATCAGGCTGCCGGCATCCACATCGGTGCCGAAGTGCTGGGAACTGGCATTGGTTTCAGACGAGCCGTCTTCGTCGGTCTGCTGGCTGTAGCTTTCATTGCTCGCGTCGATGCCCACGGCGGCATCGAGGTCCGAGGTGAGGTCCGAGCTCTGCTGCTGGTCGTTCTGCTGATCATCGCCGAACACGCCACTGAGGATTCCGGGCATTCCAATCTCCTGATCTTGAAGGTGAATGTCCCGCGCGCTTGGGATGCTGTATGAACAGCCGGCTCCGATGGGTGTTCCTGCAAGACTCTGAAAAACATCATAAATAATACAGGTTAGGTTCTTCGTGGCGGTGTGCGCTCTTTGAATCGAAAAGGGCGCCGCGGTATTGCCGCGACGCCCTCGATTCAGGAACCTGCCGTCAGAACGAAGCCCAGGCGTCCGATCCTGCGCCGGCCGGGGCAGCGCCGGGGAGCGCCTTGACCGGCGAGACATAGCCGGCGGATTTGGCGGCCGGCCGGACCGGCTTCGTCGGAGCGCTGGCGCGACGGGCGGGGGGTGCGCGGTCGCTGCCGATGTTGAATTTGGCTGCACGCTCGCCGAGCGCGGCGACTTCGCCCGAGAGGCTCCGCGCCGCCGCGGACGTCTGCTCGACCATCGCGGCATTCTGCTGCGTCGCCTGATCCATGGTGCCGATCGCGACGCTGATCTCGGTGATCGCAGAGGATTGCGCCTCATTGTCCGCGGCGATGCCGCCGAGCAGGGCGTGGACCTCGCCGACGTCGCCCGAGATGTCGGCGAGCGCCCCGTCAACCTTCTGGACCATCTCCACTGCCGCGACGATGTCGGTCTGGGTGGCGGTGAGCTGATCGCGGGCGCGGCCGGCTTCCTCTTCAGCACGCATCGCGAGGGCCGAGACGAGGTCGGCGACGACAGCGAAGCCGCGACCGGCTTCGCCCGCACGGCCGGCCTCGACCGCCGCGTTCATCGCGAGAACCCGCGTCTGGAACGCAATCTTGTCGAGGCCTTCGATGACGCTGTCGATGCCCTTGGCGCTGTCGGCGACGCGAGTCATCGCCTGCACCGCCTCGTCGGCGATCGCGCGGCCACCGGAGACCGTGGCGATGGCGCCGTCTGCGCGGCCCACGGTGCGATTGGCGGCCTGCGCCGTCGCCTTCAGGCGCTGATCCATCTGGGTGACTGCGGCGGCAGTCTGCTCGAGGCTGGCGGCATTGGCTTCGGTGCGGCGGGCGAGGTCTTCCGATGCCTGGGCGATCTCGCCCGAGCCGGTGTCGATCGTGGCGGCGCTTTCGGTGACCGAGCCGATCAGGTCGCGCAGCGAGGCAAGCGCGGCGTTGTAATTGGTCCGGAGCAGCGCGTAGCCGGCAGGGAAGCCGTCGCCGATCTCGGCCGTCAGATCGCCGTGGGTCAGGCGTTCGAGCTGCGCACCGAGCCGCTGCACGGCCTCGTCCTGCTCCTGCGCATTGCGCTGCTGGACGATGGCCGCGTCACGGAAGGTGAGCATCGCCTTGGTCATGCGGCCCACACAGTCCTGATAGTCGGTGAACTGGATCGGCGAGGTTAGGTCGCCGGCGGCGAGCCCCTCCATCCGCACGACAGTAGACACATAGGGATCCACGATCGCGTTGCGGAACCGCGCGCACTGGATCGCCGCGCCACCGATGAGCACCACGACGATCGGCAACGCCACCATCGTCGGGGCGAAGAGAGCGACCGCCGTCGACACAGCCATCGCGGCCAGCAAGGTGTTAAAGGCGACAATGAGCTTCTGGCGAATGGGGGCCACGCTCTGGAACCACTGCATGTGTCGTCTCCGATTGGCAGCCCGTCGAACTCGCGACCCGAAGAGCTGGTAGACCCCTGCGGCAGCAGGGTTTTGTGTCGTTATAGGAGACACGCGCCGGACACATTTGAAATGCCCCGAACTTTGTTACGTGTATCTACCGATCTCTGTGATCGGATTTCCGATTTAAAAAGAAAGGGGCGCCACGACGAAAAGCCGTGACGCCCCTTTAGCCGGATTACGGGTGGTTCAGAACGACGCCCAGTCGTCCCCGCCGCTGCTGGCCATGGCGGTGATGGGCAGCGCCATCACCGGCGAGACATAGCCCGCGGCCTTGGAAGCGGCTTTGGCCGGAGCACTTGCCCGCACCGTCACCGGACGCACGCCCGCACCGACGTCGAACTTCGACGCCTGCTCGCTCAGCGCGGCGACTTCGCCGCTCAGGTTGCGTGCCGCGGCAGACGTCTGCTCGACCATCGCGGCATTCTGCTGGGTCGACTGGTCCATCGTGCCGATCGCGACGCTGATCTGGGTGATTGCCGTCGACTGGGCCTGGTTGTCGGTCGCCATCTCTGCCAGCAGCTTGTGGACTTCACTGACGTCGCCCGAGATGTCGGCGAGCGCCGTATCGACCTTCTGGACCATCTCTACCGCGGCGACGATGTCGGTCTGGGTAGCCGTCAACTGATCGCGGGCGCGGCCGGCTTCTTCCTCGGCGCGCATCGCCAAAGCGGAGACAAGGTCGGCGACGACCGCGAAGCCACGGCCCGCTTCGCCGGCACGGCCGGCCTCGACTGCCGCGTTCATCGCGAGAACCCGGGTCTGGAAGGCGATCTTGTCGAGGCCCTCGATCACGCTGTCGATACCCTTCGCGCTGTCGGCGACGCGAGTCATCGCCTGGACTGCCTCGTCGGCGATGGCGCGGCCACCCGAAACGGTCGAAATGGCACCGTCGGCACGCTGCACGGTGCGGTCGGCCGATGCGGCGGTCGCCTTGAGCCGGCTATCCATCTGGGTTACGGCAGCCGACGTCTCCTCGAGGCTCGCGGCATTGGCTTCGGTGCGCCGCGCGAGGTCTTCCGAGGCCTGGGCGATCTCGCCCGAGCCGGTGCGGATCGTCGCGGCACTCTCCATCACCGAGCCGATCAGGCTGCGCAGTTCGCCCACGGCAGCGTTGAAGTTGAGCTTCACCGACTCATATGCGGGCGAGAAGGACTCGTTGATCTCGCTGGTCAGGTCCCCGAGCGCCAGCTTCCCGAGATTGGCCTCGAGCGTCTCGACGACGCGCTGTTGCTCGGCGTCCGCGAGCTTCTTCGCAGCATCGGCCTTTTCCTTGGCGACCGCGGCTTCGCGGAACACGAGTACGGCCTTGGCCATCGCGCCAATCTCGTCGCCGCGGCCGGTGCCGGGAACTTCGGCGCTGTTGTTCCCCTCGGCGAGCGACTTCATCCGCGCCTGCAGATCGGCGATCGGTGCAGTGATGCCGAGCCGCGAGACGAGCAGCCCGATGCCGACCGCAACCACGATCATGACGAAGGTCACGATCAGCATCGTCGTGGACGTGCTGCTCGCCGAAGCGCTCAGTGCGTTCGAGTATTCCTTGGCGTCGGCGATGCGGTCGTCATTCGCCTTGGACAGATCACTTGAAAGGGCGATAGCCTGCTTGTCGACGTCGGCGAGAATCGCCTTGGCGGCATCATTTTCGTCGCGCGATCCGAGGCTAACCGCTTCGGCTGCACCCTTGTGGATGTCGTCGATCTTGCCGCGCAGCGTATCGATTTCGCTGGCGAGACTTGGGTCGAGCTGCTTGACCTCGTCGAGCAGCTTGACTGCCTTTTCGTACGAGGTGCGCTCTTCCTCGGCGGCGGCGCGACCGGCTTGCGATCCGCCCGGATAGGCCATCACGCGATAGCTGGCATAAAGCATCTGGCTGGCCATGCGATTGACCCGCGCGAGCTTGGTCGTGGCGGGAAGCTTGGTATCGACCAGGATCGAGTAATCGGCATCGGCCGAGACGAGCGAGCGGGATCCGTAAAACGAGATGCTCAGGGTCACGAGACCCAGCATCAACAGCAACCCCAGTATCTTCGCGGGAATTTTGATGCGGGCAAGGATGTCCGCCATAAGAAATCCTTTTCTTTCAGGCATGTGTCCGCACTCGCGGACGCGTGAGGGGTTCAGTTTCTTATAGTGCGTTGGGCAGAAGCCGGGCGGGTTACCGGTGACATTGCGCCTAGGGATTTCTCCTTAGTCACGGCGATCGAAGCGCGTCGTCATGATCCGCCAACGCTTCCGCGCACGGCGCTATTTCGTCTGTGCGGGCGTGCTTCGCTTCAGGTACAGGACCGATCTGCCTTGTTGTCCGCCTCCACAGCCTCGCGAAGCCGCGACCTCGCTGATCCAGGTGAGGGAAGGGCCGCTCGAGCGGGGGAGGAGCCGCTCTTCACGGTAATCATAAGCGATGCCGCAGTCCGCAGCACCTTGGTCGCGCGATCGGCGATGGATGGTGCGGATATGTGCACCGGGCAGAGTCTCGGCGGACGGCGTCCTGCCTCTGCACGCAATGCACCCACTATTTTGGTCACCGACCAGTCGACCATAGATGCGCATCCCGGCGGTGCAGTCGCGCTTCTGCGCGAACCGCCCTGGCACAGGGTGATGGTGCTGACGTCCGACTCCGCAGCGATCAGTCTGGACTCGCGCCTGATCTACGTCGAGCCCAAAGACGCAGTCCCCGCCATCGCCCGACTGCGCGTCGAAGCGCAGCGCGGGCGCTGACCGGCCTCAGCTCTTCGGAAACAGCCCAGCTGCGAACGCAATACGCAGCGCTTCGGACAGGCTACGCACCTCGAGCTTCTCCATCAGATTGGCGCGGTAGATCTCCACCGTGCGCGGACTGATGTCGAGGTCATAGGCTATGATCTTGTTCGACCGGCCTTCGATCAGACCTTTGAGCACGTCCGTTTCGCGCGGGCTGAGCTTGGCGATCTTCGCCTCGGCGGCATTGACCCGCGACGCCGCTTCATTGTCCTCCTCCAGCCTGGCGAAAGCATTGTCGATCAGCTGAAGCAGGGTCTCGGCTTCATAGGGCTTTTCGATGAAATCGAGCGCGCCGGCCTTCATCGCCTGGACGGCCAGTCCGACATTGCCTTGTCCGGTGAGCACGATCGGGACGAAGCGCGGGCTGTCGTCGAGCGCGATCAGCACGTCGAGACCGGTGGCGCCGGGCATGTGGAAATCGAGCAGAAGCACGCCGGGGTCGAGTTCGTTCACGTCCTGGAGGAAGGCGTCGCCCGACCGGAAGCCGCGGACGATCAGGTCCTGGCGTACCGACAGGAGGCTGTGGAGCGAGGCACGGACGGCATCGTCGTCGTCCACGATGTAGATCGTTCTGCTCATTCTATTCTAGGCCCTCCTCTACGGCCGGCAGGGTGAAGCGGAAGCTCGCTCCTCCCTCGGGGCGGTTTTCCGCCCGCAATGTCCCGCCATGTGCTTCGATGATACGCTTGCTGATCGAAAGTCCAATACCCATTCCGCCTCCGTTACCTTTGGTGGTCGTAAAGCGAGAGAATAGATGCTCCAACACATGAGCGGGAATTCCGGGTCCGGAATCGCTCACTGCCAACTCGATCATTTCATCATTCAATCTATGCGAAGAAATGGTGAGGACGCGCTCCTGTGTACCAGACGTTCGGAGAGCTTCCATCGAGTTACGGAGAAGGTTAACCAAAACCTGCTGTACTTGGATGCGATCAGCGAACATGAAGGGCGCTTCGGGGTCCAGCTCATAATTGACCCGGATGTGGAATTGCCCCGTACCGACCAGAACCAGATCGACCGCGTCGCGGATCGTGCGCTCGACTGACTCGGTTCGCATTTCGACTTCGCCGCGCGCCATGAATGCGCGCATGCGGCGAATGATCTCGCCCGCGCGCTGGGTCTGTTCCGATCCCATGCGCAGCAGGTCGATGACGCGGTCGGTGCCTTCGCCCCGTTCGATCAGCATCCGCGCGGCGGCGAGGAAATTGGAGGTGGCGCTGAGCGGCTGGTTGAGCTCATGCGCCAGGTCGGCGGCGAGTTCGCTCATTGCGCTCTGGCGCGAGACGTGCGCGATCTCGGCGCTCAGCTCACTCAGCCGCTCCTCGGTGGCGAGCTGGTCGGAGAGGTTGCGGACGAAGCAGGTCAGCAGGGTCTGGCCGTCGCTCCGCGCGACGCCGGTGCGGATCTCGATCGGGAATTTGCGCCCGTTCGCCGCCTCGGCGGTGCCCTTCATGACTTCACCGACGATGCCGGTCCCGGTTTCGATGAAGTGGGCGAGCGAGGCCATATGGAGTTCGCGGCGCTCTTCGGGCACCAGCATCGTTGCGGACCGGCCGAGCACGTCGGCGGCGCGATAGCCCCACAAGGCTTCCGCTGCGGCGCTGAACTGGAGGATCGTCGCGTTCTGGTCGATCACCACCATGGCGTCGGGCACCGTCTCGAGCACCGAGCGGAGCTGCGCCTCGCGCCGGCGCAATGCCGCCTCGCGTTCCTCGCGTTCGGTCACATCGAGGATCACGCCCACGGTGCGCATCAGATTGCCTTCGGCGTCGTAGAAAGCCCGCGCCGAGCCCTCGACGGCGCGGATGCCGCCCTGCGGCTGGAGGAAGCGATAGCGGTAGCTGAACTTGTCGGCGCGATCGCGCACGGTGCGCGCGATCGTGTCGAGGATGCGCTGCACGTCCTCTGGCTCGACCTGCGCGCGCCATTTCTCGAAGTCGGTGATCGTTCCGGGAACGAGGCCGAGCCGCTGCTCGGTGCCGGGCGACCATTCGAGCCTGCCGGTGCGGACGTCCCATTCGAAGATGCCAAGCTCGTGCGCCGAGGCCGCGACGGCGAGCCGCTCCTCGCTCACCTTGAGTGCCTCGACCGCCGCGAGGCTCTGCGTCACGTCGGCGACGTGGAGCACCACGACCGGCTGACGTCCCGGGCTCTCGACCCGCTGCGTACGTTCGAGCACCGATATCTCGCGACCGTCGCGGCAGACCTCCAGCAGCTCCAGCCCGTCTTCGAGACGTCCGTGGCGTGCCGCCTCGGTCAGTCGGCATTGTGAGCGCAAAAGCGCGTATTTGGCCTGGCCGACCGCTTCGTCCGCGCTCCACCCGTAAAGCTGTTCGCAACCGCGCGACCAGTGCAGGATTTCGCCTTCCGGCGTGGTGAGAACGACATTGGTCTGCTCGAGCGCCTCGCTCAGTTCCACCATCGCCGCCTGATCGTTGGCGAGCCGGATCACGGCCCAATAGGCAATGAATGCAACGATCAGGATGTTGGCGAGCGCGACCAGTGCCTCGATCGCCAGCGGTGCCAGCGGCGTGTACCGGACCGCCAATTGCTCGAGCACCGAGGGCAGGATCGGCAATATCACCGCGGCGGGCAGGACGATGCGCAGGATGCGCCAGTCCCCGGTCTGCCGCATCAGCAGACGGACCCATTCGAGCCGCGAGTGCAGAATGAGATAGGCCAGCGCCAGCGTGCAGGTCGCGGCGGCCGAGGGCAGTGATACCGAGAAGAAGCGCGTCGCGACGCTCCCCTGCACCGAGAATGCCGTCAAAACCCCGGCGACGCCGACCAGCCCCAGCGCCAGAGTCACGAACAGGCTGCTGGCTTCACCCGAGAACCAGTGCCGCACCCGGGCACCGTAACCCGCGGTCGCGAGCAGGAGGAAGATCACGGCGGAATTGATTCCCGGCCGGCCCGGATGCGCGGCGTCATGCAGCGCCACCAATTTGCCGAACAGCAGCAGATCCACGCCGAGATCGAACCCGAAAACCGTCTGGGCGAGCGAGACCAAAGCGATCGCGATCGGTACCAGCCAGAATGCCGAGGCGATCCGGTCGTGGCCGCGGATCGAGGCGTAAAATCCCAGCGACAGGAACAGGAAGCCGATCGCGGTGAGCGGCCAGACCGGCGTCTCGTCGAGGCCGAAGCCGCGCAGCAATGGCACGTCGAACAGCCATCCGGCCAGCGAAAGCAGGCTGCACAACCCCGCCAGCGCGACAAGGCCTGTCGCGACACTCTTGGCCATGGGTGGCCGGTTCCTCACCGGCGCACCGGAACTGTTACTCACTCGCAAAATACCTGCCCCTGTACAGGGTAAGCGAAGCGCCCCGCCTTAACACTGAATGAATCGCTGTGGAAAGCTCCGTACGTCTCCGATGTGATGTTATTGTCGGCTTCCAATTTTTCCATGGTATTTCAATAAACAAGCCGGCGCTTGCTTAATTTTCGGTTTGCCACGATCAAGGCGCCGCGCCGCGCGCGCAACGAACAGGGAAGGAGTCGCGCTTGTTTCGACCGGTCTTGATCCTCGCCAGCATGCTTGCGCTGGCGGGTTGTGCGGAAAGCGCCGGCAAGGCGCAGAGCGCATCCTCCGAACCCTCGGGTTCGGGACCGGGCAGGGGCAAGGGCTATTCGCACGATCCTTTCCCGTCGACCTACCGCGCCTATCCGGGCGCGCCCACCTTGCTCACCAACGTGACGATCCTCGACGGCGAAGGCGGTCGCATCGACAATGGCGCGGTGCTGTTCCGCGACGGCAAGATCGTCGAGGTCGGGCAGGGCCTCACCGCAGGCGCCGGCGTGACCGTGATCGACGGAACCGGAAAATATGTCACGCCGGGCGTGATCGACATTCACAGCCATCTCGGCGACTATCCCTCGCCGGGCGTCGAGGCGCTTTCCGACGGCAACGAGATCACCTCGCCGGTCACCGCCGAGGTCTGGGCCGAGCACAGCGTCTGGCCGCAGGACCCGGGCTTCGCCCGCGCGCTCGCCAATGGCGGCGTGACGACGCTGCAGATCCTGCCCGGATCGGCGAACCTGTTCGGCGGACGCTCGGTGACGGTCAAGAACGTCTATGCCCGGACGATGCAGGCGATGAAGTTCCCCGGCGCACCTTATGGCCTGAAGATGGCGTGCGGCGAGAACCCCAAGCGCGTCTATGGCGGCAAGGGCCGCGCGCCGGCGACGCGGATGGGCAATATCGCGGTCGACCGCGCGACCTGGGCGAAGGCGGTCGAATATAAGCGCCGCTGGGACAAATATGAGGACAAGGGCGGCGAAGCGCCGAGCCGCGACCTCGCGATGGACACGCTGCGCGGCGTGCTCGAAGGCGAGATCCTCGTCCAGAACCATTGCTACCGCGCCGACGAAATGGCGGTCGTCATGGATATGGCGAAGGAGTTCGGCTACCACGTGACGGCGTTCCACCACGCAGTGGAGGCGTACAAGATCGCCGATCTGCTCAAGGCCAACCAGACCTGTGCGGCAGTGTGGGCCGATTGGTACGGCTTCAAGATGGAAGCCTATGACGCGGTCCCTGAAAACCTCGCCATCCTCGAGAAGGAAGGCGCCTGCGCGATGATCCACTCGGACGACCAGAACGGCATACAGCGCCTCAATCAGGAAGTCGCCAAGGCGCGCGCGTCGGGGATCAAGGCCGGCTTCGACATTTCCGAAGCGCAGGCATGGCGCTGGCTGGCGATCAATCCGGCCAGGGCGCTCGGCATTGCCGACAAGACCGGCAGCCTCAAGCCGGGCAAGATGGCCGATGTCGTGCTGTGGAACGGCAATCCGTTCAGCGTCTACACCCGCCCGCAAATGGTGTGGGTTGACGGGGCTTTGCTCTACGACGCGAATAATCCGAAGCTCAGGCCGGTATCCGATTTCGAGCTGGGCCAGCCGGGCGAGGGGGACGTGAAGTGATCAGGACTCTGTTTCTTTCGGCGAGCGCGCTGCTCGCCATCGCCGCCCCCGCCGCTGCCCAGACGGTGGCGATCACCAATGCCAGGGTCGTGATCGGCGACGGGACCGGACCGCTCGAAGGCGGCACCGTCGTGATTCGCGATGGCCGCGTCGTCGCGGCCGGACCCGGCGTCGCCGCTCCCGCGGGCGCGCGGATCGTCGATGCCGGCGGGCGCTGGGTGACCCCGGGGATCTTCGCCGGCTTCACGCGGATGGGCATCGTCGAGGTCGATGCGGTGGAAGGCACCAACGACACGTCGGCGGGGGGCTCGCCGTTCAACGCCGCGCTCGACGTTACGCCGGCGGTGAACCCGAAGAGCAGCCCGCTGGCAGTCAACCGGCTCGAAGGCGTCACGCGAGCCGTGGTGGCACCTGACAACAGCAAGGGCTCGATCTTCGCGGGGCAGGGCGCGGTGATCGACCTCGGCACCGACATGGATCCGGTCGCCAAGCCGCGTGCCTTCCAGTTCATGGAATATGGCGAGGCGGGCGCGCGCGCCGCGGGCGGCAGCCGGCCCGCGGCCTACGCCTTGTTCAAGAACGCGTTGTTCGAGGTCCGTGATTATATCCGGAGTCCGGCGAGCTTCAACGATCGCGGCAAGGACGCGTTGCTAACGCGCGCAGACGCCGAGGCGCTGGTTCCGGTGGTGCAGGGTCGTGTGCCCTTGCTCGTCCATGTCGAGCGCGGGTCGGACATCCTGACCTTGCTTGCGCTCAAGCGCGAAGTGCCGACGCTCCGCCTCGTGCTCGTCGGCGCGACCGAAGGCTGGACCGTCGCGCGCGAGATCGCCGCGGCGGGCGTACCCGTGATCGCCTCGGCGGTCGCCGATCTGCCGGAGAGCTTCGAGCAACTCGCCGCCACCCAGTCGAACATCGGCCGGATGAAGGCGGCGGGCGTGCTCGTCGGGATCGGCACGATCAATCAGGACGAGGCACGCCAGGCGCGCTGGGAGAAGCAATATGCCGGCAATCTCGTCGCGTTGGGCAAGGTGCCCGGGGCAAGCGGGCTGAGCTGGGGCGAGGCCTTTGCGACGATCACCTCGCGACCGGCCGAAGCGCTCGGCATGGGGACCGAGTTCGGTTCGCTCAAGCCCGGCCGGCGCGGCGACGTGGTGATCTGGGACGGCGATCCGCTCGAAATCGGGACCTCCGCGGTCAACGTGTTCATCGACGGTGTCGAGCAGCCGATGACCAGCCGCCAGACGCGACTGCGCCAGCGTTATTGGGATCCGAAGGAAGGCGCGCTGCCCAAGGCCTACCAGCACTGAGTGCAAAATCGTTGCGGAACCTCCACGACCGGCGCAGCATTACAAATGCGCCGCGTCGGTGGCGGCGAATGGGAGAGACGCAGATGACCAGGCGCATTGTCCTGCCGGCACTTGCGGCACTGGCGCTCGCGGGTTGCGGGACCGGCGGCCAAGGTAATCGGGACGGCAACACGGAAGCGGAGGCGAACGCCACAGGCGCGGCGGGCAATGCGGCAGATGCTGGCAACGCCACCGCCGCAGTGCTCGCGATGAACGATCGCCAGCGCAACGTCGTCTTTGTCCGCGCGCTGCTCGACGCCGGGCTGGACTGTCAGGGCGTCGCCTCGTCGGTGCGCCTTCCCGATCAGGACGGCAAGCCGCTGTGGCGCGCCAATTGCACCAACAACACCGCACACATGATCAGCATCACGCCGGACGGCACCGCCAACATCGTCAGCCGCACGGACCGGTAGCCGCCGCGAAAGTTGACACGAAGTTTACACTGTCAGCATCGTCTGGCCGGCTGCGTTCTCGTGCAGGCGATCGGGGACGGACGGCCAGCACCGTGCTTCTGCTTTCGCACGAGCAGGATGATCGGGCCGTTACAATGTCAAAGAGCTTGATGAGGCTGTCAGGCGAAATCCTACATTGCAAGCATGTCTGCAAACAGGTGGTTTGCCGACCGTCCGCTAACGAGAGCAATGGTTCGTTAGCGGACGTGGGCCACCAATTAGTTGAGGCTCCACATCTCGGCACGATTCTGGGCAAGGTTCTTCATGAACTCGTCCAACGCGGCCAGGCGACGATCTATTTCTGACGCCGGGACGCCATTCCACACGGAGTGATCTAGTTCTCGCGGACAGATTTCAAATCGTCACCGGCTTGAAAACGCTCGGACATTTAGGGCGTTTCAAGCAGGTCCGTTGGGCGCTCACGCTCGCCTGATTTGACCAGAGCATATTTGACTAGATACTCGGACATGATGCCGTCGTTGGATGTGCTGACAATTGTCGTCCCCTTCCATCCGGCAACAAGAGTGGCCGGGAACTCCTAGTGCAGAGCAATGGCCGCTTTTGATTGGACGCAACTGGCAGTGAATGTCGGCAATCGGGACCTCCTCGTGGTCAAGCCAAGCTGAGACGAAGCTCCCGACACCTGAATTGCGGATCTTCACCCTTCGAAAAGAAGCGGGGAGGCGGCCTTGCGGCAACCTCCCCGGTCAGTCGGAGGTTCGGCGATCAGAGGCCGACGACGCCGCCGTCGTCCTTGGTGATCACCACGACGGCCGAGCGCGGGCGGACGGCGGCGCCGGCGGTGCCGGTCGCCTGGCTGTCCGGCCAGTGGCTGGTCGGCGCGGCGGGGGTGCCGCCTTCGCCGGGGTGCTGGATGCCCACGAAGATGGTGCGGCCGTCCGGCGTCGTGTCGATGCCGGTGATCTCGCACTCGACCGGACCGACGAGGAAGCGCTTGAGCGTCGCCGCCGTCGGCGCCGCACCGACCCGGGTCGCCTGCGTCGCAGTCACGCCGCCGGTACCGGTATTGGTGATCGTCCGCGCACCACCGTCGCCGACGCCGCCCGGCATTGCCGCGAGCAGCATGCAATTGGTCACGTCGGTATAGGCCCCGTCGTCGGTCTCGATCCACAGCAGCGGCTTGACCTGGCCGGCAGCGTTGGTCGGGCGGCTGAAATAGAGGCCGTCGGGGCTGGAGAAGTCCTGATCGGCGGTCAGGCCCGAGATGTTGATGTTGGCCGCGTCGAGATCGGCGCCCGCGCCGAACAGGTAGATATCCCAGGCGAAGCTGGTCGCCTCGGTGGTGTCGCCGGTTTCCTTGAGGCGGATGATATGGCCGTTGGGATTGCCGAACTGCGCCGTGTTGGTCGGGCCGAACGGGTCGCTATAGTGGCGCGGATTGGCGGCGTCGGTGCCGTTGAGCGGCCGTCCGGCGGCGTTGTTGTTGGTGAGGGTCAGATAGACCTCGCCGGTCACCGGGTTGACTGCGGTCCATTCGGGACGGTCCATCGGAGTCGCGCCCGCCTTGTCGGCGGCGAGGCGGGCATTGACCAGCACGTCGGCCTGGTCAGCGAACGCATAGGCGGGGTTGGTGCCATCGATGCCGTTCTGGCCGAATATCAGCGGCAGCCAGGTGCCGGTGCCGTCGGCATTGAATTTGGCGACGTAGAGCGTGCCCGCGTCGAGATATTTGTCGCCGATAGCGAGGCGGTCGGTGGCGGTGGCGTCGGCAGCGACCCACGCCGTCGCCGATACGAACTTGTAGAGATATTCGCGGCGCGAATCGTCGCCCATATACCAGGCGGGCTTGCGACCGGCGACGAAATTGCCCGGCCAGCAGCCTTCATGGCCCAGACGGCCGAGCGCAGTGCGCTTGCGCGGCGCCTTGGTCGGATCATAGGGATCGATCTCGACGACCCAGCCGAACTGATTGGGCTCGTTGCGGAAATCGCCGGTGGCTGCACCCGCGGAGACGGTGGCGTTCCAGCGGCGGAAGATGGTGTTGGTCGAGTCCGCAGGGACGACGGTGGCCCAGCTGAAATTGCCGTTCCCGGTTACGCCGTAGCGGCTGAGCGCAGTCAGTTCCTTCGCGCTGCGGCCCGCCACGTCGGCGCTGGGACGGCGGAAATAGCCGGCCCAATTCTCTTCGCAGGTGATCGCGGTGCCCCAGGGCGTGGTGCCGTTGGCGCAATTGTTGATGGTGCCGCGCCCGGCGGTGCCGGTGGTCGAATAAAGCGTCTTGAGCAGGTCCGATCCCTTGGCCGGGCCGCTGAACACCACCGGCGTATTGGGGGTGATGCGGCGGTTGAGCGTGCTGCCCTGAACGACGCTCCATGACCGGTTGGCGCCCTCGACGGCTTCGGTGACGCTGACGCCGTGGCATTCGATCTCCTTGATCGCCTCGGCTTCGGGGCGGGGGCCGGCGGTGGTGTTGTTGGTCGGGCCGGCGGGGTGGAGATACTGGATGTTGATGTTCTCGTGGTTCTGCACGATCAGTCCGCGCGTCGAGCTGGTCGCGTCGCGCGCCGTGCCTGTCGCCGCGAGGCCGTACCAGTAGAGCGCGTCGCCGTGATCGCCGATGCGCTGGGCGAAGTTGGTGTCGGTGCCGTCATTCTTGTAGGCGGGAACAGTCGCGGCGATCGGATCCCCGGTGCGGTTGATCACCTGCACCTTGTAGCCGGCCGGCACGGTGACGACGTCGAGCTTGTTCTTGGCGACGGCAGCAAAGCCGAGCTGGGCGGGGTTGACGGTGACCGTGGTGGTCGCGGTCGCGGCGGCCGAGCCATTGGCGGCGGCGAACTGGAAGGTCAGCACCGTGGCGCTCGCGACGCTGGGCGCGAGGAACGTCACGGTGTTTCCGGTGGCGCCGTTGAGCGTGACGGCAGGGCCGCCGGTCTGCGTCCACGATACGGCCGCACCGTCGCCCGAGGTTCCGGTGAGAGTCACGATGCGGCCCGCGGTGGTCGTCGTCGCGGCACCCGCGCTCACCGAAGGGGCAGGCGCGTTCTCGACGTCGGCCGAGTCGCACGCCGCCAGCACCGAGCTGCCGAGCGTCGCCGCCACGATCGCCGAGCCGCCGCGCAAGGTCTGCCGGCGCGAGAGGCGCTGCGCCGCCAGCTCGTTGAGCGTGACGTTGCCGCTGTTGTTGGTGTCGACGTCGCCATCGGTATAGCCGAAGGCCGTGGGCGTCAGGTCGTTCATGCAAAATCCCCCAGGGCACCCGAGTCACTTGCGACCCGGCTGCCACTGCCTTTGGAAGGGCCGCTTTACGGCGTGATGGAACGCGGGTTGCGCAGCGATGACGGTTCGGAGGCGCAATTGTGACGCTTTGCACCGGGCGGCGGCAGGAGCTAATCGACCGGCAATGCAAGCTGGCGAACCTGACCCTGTACCTCCTCCGACGCCGAGCCTCGCGGATCGGCTCGCCACGCTCGTGAGGCGCGGGCCGGGCGCCGAGCGGAGTTCCGGCAACACGTCGACATGGTCCGACGGCAGCGTCGCAATGCTCGTCGCGCTGCTGATCGCCACGGGACCGCTGCTGACCATTGCGGGCGCGAAGCTGCTGAGCGCCCGGCAGCGCGCAGCCGCGGCGAAACTGGAAGGCGAGGCGGCGCCGCGGATCGCAGCTGCCCGCAATGCGACCGAAGCGCATCAGCAACTCGATGGTGTTCTGCGGCGACGGGCGCTGGGTCCGACAATGGAGGCGTTGGCCCGGGCGCTGCCGCAGGACGCAGTGCTGGTTCGTGCCGCGCGGACCTCAGAGGGCATCGTCGAGATCGAAGTCGAAGTCGCGGACCCGGACAAGCTTCGTGCCGCGCTGCGGCGCTCGCCAACTTTTGCCCGGCTCCGCAACACGGGGCAGCGGCAAGCGGATGCCCGGATGATCGTCACCTTTGCCGGGACGGCGCCATGAGGGTGCCTCCGCTGGTCTGGGGGGCAAGTGCGGGTCTGCTCGTGGCGGCGCTGCTCGCTTCGCCGACCGGCAAAGCGTTGGACGAGCTTGCGGAGACGCGCGCCGCCCGGTGGAAGCTCGCCCAGGCCGCGGCGTTGCCCGAGCACCGGTCGCCGCTTGCCGCGTCGGGAGTCGCGCTGGCCGCTCCTGACGTAGCGGCCGGACGCGCCGTGATGATGGCGCGACTGCAGCGGCTGGCGAAAGCGGGCGGCGTGCTGGTCGAGGAAACCAGTGCAATCGAGGCGACCGACGGGCTGGTCGCACTGCGCGTGCGGGTGTCAGGCGCGGAGAAGGCGGTGATCGCACTGGCCGACGCATTCGAACGCGAGGCACCGCTGATGCGCTTCCGCCGCTGGTCGTTGGAGCCGGTGGCCGGCGGAGTCCGGCTCTCTGCCGAAGCGGTGGCGGTGCAGTGAGCGCGCGCCGTGCCGCACTCGGTCTAGCCGGCGGGTTCGCGGTGCTGATGCCGCTCGTCCTGCTCCTGCCGCCAAATGCGCCGGAGAAAGCCGAGGGTGCTGTGCAGCCGCCTGCGCCGCTTGCCACGCCGGCCGCGCCGCCGCCTCTGTCCGCCGTCTATGAGCGGCCGCTGTTCGGAGCAGCGGCGGAAGCGGAAGCGCCGGCCGACGCGCCGGCGCTGGTGGGGATCGTCGGCAGACTGGGTGCCGATGCAGTGGCATTGGTGCGCAGCGCCGACGGTACGACCCGCGCGCTGCAGGTCGGCGAGAGCGTCGATGGCTGGCAGCTCGCCAGCCTCGCGATCGACGCCGCCTTCTTCACCCGCGGCGCCCAGCGTGTCCGCGTGCCGCTGCCCGCCGGCTAGTAGATCCCGTCGATCTCGACCGTCAGCCGCGGGGTCGGCGGGGCGAGCAACAGGCTCGAGCGGCGCGTGTTGGCGATCTCGTCGGAGCGCAGGCGCGCATATTTGTCCTTCGCCGCCGCCGCCGCATCGGCGGGATCGCGGAGAATCGTCGGCTTGAGGAAGATGAAAAGGGTGCGCTTCTGCCGCGTCTCGCGGCGGCTCTTGAACAATTCGCCGACGATCGGGATGTCGCCGAGGATCGGTACCTGCTGGCGCGAATCCTGGCGATCGTCGGTGATCAGGCCGCCGAGCACGATCGTCTGACCGTTATCGGCGAGCACGGTCGTATTGATCGCGCGGCGGTTGGTCACGAGGTCCGAGGCAGCCGCAGTCTGCGCCGCCGCAATCGACGATGCCTCCTGATTGACCTGCAGCCGGATCGTGTCGCCCGCATTGATTCGCGGCAGCACCCGCAGGGTGATGCCGACATCCTTGCGCTCGATCGTGGTGTAGGGTGCGACCGAGGTCGAGTCGGTCAGCACCGATCCGGTGACGAACGGCACGTTCTGCCCGGAGACGAACTCGCCAGGGACATTGTCCAGCACCGTAATCTGCGGCGTCGACAGGAGATTCGCTCGCGTCGAGGTGCCCAGCGCCTGGACGAGGATCGAGAAATCGTCGCCGATCCGGACATTGCCGGTGAGCCCGTTGCCGATCAGCGCGCCGGCAGGAACGTTCAGCGCCTTGAGGATCGTGCCGAGCGACGTCCCCGCCTGATCGAACGAAGTGCCGACGCCGGTCGGCTGGAGCGCCGCGCCGCTGGTGCCGAGCTGGACGCCGAGCGCCTCGGCATCGTCGCCGGTGATCTCGGCGATCGCCGCCTCGATCAGCACCTGTGGTCGGCGCACATCGAGATCGGTGATCAGCGGCTCGATCGAGGCGATTGCGGACGGCGTGCCGCGCACCACCACCGCATTGAGCTCGGGCGCGGGCTGCACCGTCAGTTCGGGAGTCGAGAAGCCCTGCGGCGTGGGCGTCGGCTGATTCTGCATCACCGGCTGCGTCGCCGCATTGGCTGCCTGCATGGCATTGCCGAGACCGGCGCCGGTCGAAGCCGCGCTGTTGGGCAGCGAGGCGAGATTCTGCGAACCGCTGCTCAACCGCGCGAAAGGATTGCTGGTCGAGCTCGACAGGCTGCGCGCGATCGGATTGTCGGCAGCCTCGCCCTGGCCGAGCACGCCGCGCAGCACCTCGGTGACCGTCTCGGCGTCGGCATAGTTCAGCCGGAACATCCGCGTGATCGGCGTGGCGCCGCCCGGCTGGTCGAGCGACGCCGCGATGCGCCGCGCCTCGGCGACCGCGGCGGGGGTGCCGCGGATGATCACCGTGTTGCTGCGTGCATCGGCCGCGACGCGTGCGCCGGTGCCGCTTTGCTGGTCGCCGAGCACGGTCTGGAGCGATTGCGCCACATCGGCCGCATTGCCGTTCCGCAAGGTGATCGTTGCGAAGGTGGCGCCGCTGCCGCCGTCGAGCTGGCGGGCGATCGCCTCGACGCGGCGAACATTGTCGGCATAATCGGTGATCACCACGGCGTTCGGGCTGCTCAGTGGCTCGACGCTGCCGAAGGTGGCGACCAGCGGTCGTATCACCCGTGCGACATCAGCCGACGGAACATTGGCGAGACGGACCATGCGGGTGACGAGTTCCTGCCCGCCGGCGGCGCGACCGGGCACGCCGCCGTCGCGCACGGCATTGGCCGCGGGAACGATGCGCCACGCGCGTCCCGAACGCACCGCCGAAAAGCCGTTGGCGCGCAGCACCGACTGGAACAGCTCCCAGACGCCGGAAGGCGACAGCGGTGTGGCCGAGGTTACCGTCACCACGCCCTTCACCGCCGGATCGAGGATCAAGGTGCGGCCGGTGATCCGCGAGATCTGATCGGCGACGTCGGCGATCTCGACGCCGCGCATGTTGATCACGATGTCGCCCGGCTGGCCTTGATCGGCGGCAGTTTGCGCGGCGGCGACGCTGTCGAGCGCGACGCCGGCGAGCGCGAGAGCGGCGAGGGTGGAGCGAATCTTGTGCACTAGGCTCTCTTTAACGAAGCGGTACGGTAAGCGTGAGCCGCTTCCCGTCGCGGAGGATCTGGATCTGGGCGTTGCCGCTCGCCTGGGCGGAGGCGAAGGCGGCATTGGCGGCGGCGGGATCGCTGAGCGAGGTCCCGTTCACCGACTGGATGACGTCGCCCGCGACCATCCCGGGCGGGCCATTGTCGCCGATGCGGAACCCGCCATTGACCGGCGTGGCGTCGAAGCGCTGGAGCAGGCCGGCTGCGCTGGCTGCGGGCGGCACCGCCGGAGGGGGCGGGGAGCCTGGTGCCGCGGAAGTCACCGGCGATCCGGGCTGCGGGGTCTGCGCCGCCTGGTTCTGCGCGGCCTGGCGCTGTTCGGGCGACAAGGTCGGATCGGGGAAGGCGAGATACTCGCTGCGCCCGCCGAGCGCGAGTAGCACGCGGTCGCGCAGGATCGACTGGATCGTCGCGCCGTTGACTGTCTCGCCGACATGGAAGGGTGTTGCCGCCGCCCCGCTCACCGAGATGAATGCAGTCGACAGTGAAGCCGGAGTGGCGGCAATCACGCCCTTGAGCTCGAGCGGCAGTGTGGTCGGCTGCGCCGCTTCGGTCGCCGATGTCTTGCCGAAAGGAGCGAGCGCAATGGCAGGTGCGATGTCGGGGGCGACCGCCGGGCCGCTCCGCCCGGAGGGCACCGTGATTGCGCCAGTGCCGGCATGCCCGGCAAGGCGCCAGGTCAGCCCGGCGAGGGCGAAGGCGCCCGAGAGGATCACCAGGCCCGTCAGCACGTCGAGCGCGGTGCGCGCCTGGCGCGGGGTGAGGGAGAAAGCAGGGCTCATCCCCTGCGTCCGTCCACGAAGCCGTCGAGCGATGCAAGGGGCGAGCTTTCCTGCATCGGAAACACCTCGATACGCACGCGCTGGATTTCGGGATCGTCAGTGCCGCGCCGGGTGACTGCAATCCGCCATTGTTCGCCGAGCATTTCGACCTGATCGGTGGCGGGCGCCTTCGCCTCGAGCTCGGCCAGACGGTTTTCGGCAACCCACATCGCGGCGGTGCGCCGTTCGACGCCGCGAGTGGAGTCGATGTGCGATTCGACGGTGCGCATGAGCCCGACAGTGGCGATGGCGAGGATCGCCAGCGCCACCAAGGCTTCGATGAGCGAGAAACCCTCGGTGCTCCTGCGACGGCAGGAGCCTGGAGCCGCAGGCGGTTCGCTTGTTACTCTGGGCTCCTGCTTTCGCAGGAGCACGGGAATGGGTAAACGGCGCGACACGCTCACGCCTTCGGCGCCGGGGCGGGCGCGGCGCGTGCGGTGAGGCCGTCATAGGTGACGAGCCAGCGTTGCGACCCGCTCTCCACGACCGCGGACATCGGCCGGCCGACGCCGTCGACCCCCAGGATCACCGGCGGCCGCACGCTCAGTGTCATCACGATCCCGCCGGGCAGGCGGTGAAAGCCCAGCGCATCGTCGGTGCGCGCGACCATCCGGCCGTTCGCACTCAAGGTCGCAAACCCGTAACCGTGCTTCTCGACCGTGAAAGCCATCATCCGATCGCCGAGCATGGCGTCGTCGGCGGCGGCCTGAAGCCGGGTGGCGAGCCGGCGCGCTTCGGTCTCGACGCTCGGCGCGCGCGTGACGCTGCCGATCCCGAGCGTGACTGCACCGGCCATCACGGCGATGATGACGAGCACGATCAGCATCTCGAGCAGGGTAAAGCCCGCGTCGCGATCGATCGCGTTCGATGGCTCCCCCCGCACCGTATTCAGCCCTTGCCGTCGAGATCGGCGTCGACGCCTTCACCGCCGGGCTTGCCGTCGCGGCCGAAGGAGCGAATCGTGAAGCTCGTCCCGTCCGAATGATATTCGTACGGCTTCTGCCACGCGTCGAGCGGCGGCGCCGAGAGATAGCCGCCTTGTGCCCAGCTGCCCGGAACCGGTGGCGTAGTAGGCCGCTCGACCAATGCCTTCAGCCCCTGCTCGGTGATGGGATAGGCGCCGTTGTCGAGGCGGTACATCTTCAGCGCACCAATGATGCTGCTGATGTTGGATTTGGTGGTCGTCGCCTTGGCTTCGTCCGGTCGGCCCATGACGTTGACGGTCACCAGGCCCGCGATGACCGCGATGATCACCAGCACGATCATCATCTCGAGCAGGGTGAAGCCTTCTTGGCCGGCGGTCTTCCGGCCGGCACCCTCGTTCGGGATTGTGCGGCGCTTGCTGTTCTGCCTAAGCAGTGCGATGTCACTAAACTGTTTCAAAACTATGCGCATCCCCGCCCCATGCGTCCTTCCCATGAAGCAAATGTGACAGCCTCCGGTCGTACCATAGGCGCGCCCGACGGGCCGGAATCGCTCGCCACGGGTGTCTGGACGCTGGCGGGCGACCGGCTGATCATAGCCGAGCGGGGAGGCCCTGCAACCATCGTCGTGCCGACCGAACAGGTGCGCCTGCTCGCAGTCGATCTTCCGCTGCCGAGCCGCGCCAGGCGGCTGGAAGCATTGCCCTTCGCCGTGGAGGAGCTGATCGCGGAGCCGGTCGAGTCGGTGCATCTCGCGCTTGGCGACGAGGTGGCGCCGAGGCGTTATCTGGCCGGCGTGGTGCGGCACGAGCTGATGGCGGCATGGGTCGAACAGGCAGAGGAAGCAGGTCTCGGACATGCGGCGATGGTCCCTGATGCACTGGCGCTGCCGCGACCTGCCGAGGGCGAATGGTCGGTCGATCTCGGCCCCGATCGCGCTGTGGTGCGGGCCGGTGATGGCACCGGGTTCGCAATCCCTCCGGCGATGCTCCAGGCGGCGTGGCAGGTCGCCGGACGCCCTGCGGCGCGCTCTTATGGTGCGCCTTTGCCGGACGAGATGCTCGCCGGCGGCTCGGCGCTCGGGGCCGCCGCGCTCTCGGAACGATTGCTCGCGCCGGCGCTCGATTTGCGACAGGGTCGCTACGCGCGCCGCCGCGCCGCTTTGCCCAATATCTGGCGGCGGCTCGGCTGGATCGTGGCCCTGGGCGCTGCCGCGCACATCGTCATCGCCACTGCCGACACGCTGATGCTGCGGAGCATCGCCGATCGCCGCGAGGCCGATACACGCGCGCTCGCCGCGGTTGCGGCGCCGGGCGCGAACCTGGGTGGCGACCTTGCCGCGGGAATCGCCGACCTGCTGCCCACCGGCAGCAGCGCGCCGCCCGACGCCTTTCTGCCGCTCCTCACGCGCGTATCGGGGGCGCTGGGACCGTTGGCCGGATCAATCACGGTGCGCGCAATCAACTATGAGGCGAACGCGCTGACTCTCGACCTGGACGGGAGCGATCCCGGATTGGTGGGGCGCGTGGAGGCGGCGCTGCGCGGCTCGCGTGTCCCGGCGAGTGTAACGCGCTCGCCTGATGGCAGCATCCGGATTACGGCGAACAACGCATGAGAATCGTGATTGCCCGCCTGCCGGCGCTGGACGCCGCTCTGATCCGCTTCGACAATTGGTGGAGCGGGTTGAGCCGGCGCGAGCAGATCCTCGTTGCCGTGCTCGGCGGGTTACTCGCATTCACGGTTCTGGTGTTCGGGGTGATCAAACCGCTCCAGGCCGCCCGCGCCGAGGCGCTCGCCGATATCCGCACCTACGAGACGCTGAGCGCACGCATTCGCGCGGCGGGTACGCTGACCACGGCGCGGGCGCCGCGCCGGCAGGGGGCGCCCGCGCAGGTGGCGACCAGCTCGGCGACGGCGTTCGGCCTCGCTATTGCCCCCGAAACGATCCCGGGCGGGCTTCGCGTGACCATCGCCGACGCGAGCTACGATTCGCTGGTGGCATGGCTGGCCGATCTTGCCGCGACGAGCGACCTACGCGTCCGGCGCGTGTCGATCCAGCGCCGCAGCAGCCCGGGCCGGGTATCGGCGAGCATGGACTTCGGCGCATGAGCGAGACCCTGATCCTCGTCGACGATTCCCCGGCGACCTTGCCGTACAGCTTCGCGCGCAAGCATGGCGTGCTGCTGCGGGCGGGCGCAGCAGGAGTCGAATGCGTCCACCGTTCCGGCGTGGGGCTCGATGCATTGCTCGAGGTCCAGCGGATCGCGCCGGCCGCTTCCTTCGTGGCGGTGAGCGACGAGGCGTTCGATGCGGCGCTCAGCGCGCTCTACAGCGGCAGTGCGGGCGCGGCCGCCGATTTCGACCTTGGCGACATGGACCTCGCCGCACTTGCCGACAGCGCCGCCTCGGTCGACGATCTGCTCGACACGCGCGACGATGCGCCGGTGATCCGGCTGATCAATGCGCTGCTGCTCGAGGCGGTCAAGGAAGGCGCGTCCGATGTCCATATCGAGACGCAGGAGAAGCGCCTCGTCGTCCGCTTCCGGGTCGATGGCGTGCTCCGCGACATGATCGAGCCGCCGCGGGCGCTCGCGCCTCTGCTGGTCAGCCGCATCAAGGTGATGGCCAAGCTCGACATCGCCGAGCGGCGGGTGCCGCAGGACGGGCGCGTGACCTTGCGCATCGGCGGCCATGATGTCGATGCGCGCGTCTCGACGATCCCCACCCAGCACGGCGAGCGGGTGGTGATGCGCTTGCTCGAGAAGGGCTCGTTGCGGCTCGATCTCGAGGCGCTCGGCATGAGCGGCCGTGACCGCGAGGTGTTCTGGCGGCTGCTCGAGCGGCCGCACGGCATGCTGCTCGTCACCGGTCCGACCGGTTCGGGCAAGACCACCACGCTCTATTCGGCGCTGAGCCGGTTGAACGACCGCAAGCGCAACATCATGACGGTCGAGGATCCGATCGAGTACGAGCTGGCCGGGATCGGCCAGACCCAGGTCAATCCGCGGACCGACATGACCTTCGCGCGGGGTCTGCGGGCGATCCTGCGGCAGGATCCCGACGTGATCATGGTCGGCGAGATCCGCGATCAGGAGACCGCGCAGGTGGCGGTGCGCTCGGCGATGACCGGCCATTTCGTGCTGTCGACCCTGCACACCAACAGCGCAATCGGATCGGTGACCCGGCTGATCGACATGGGAGTCGAGCGATACCTGCTCGCGCCGATGCTGGTCGGGCTGGCCGCGCAGCGGCTGGTGCGCAAACTATGCCCCAGCTGCCGCCGCGAGGATGTGGCGGGCGAGGCGGATTCACTGCTGCTCGGCGGTGCGCTCCGGCCGGGCGAGACCCTGTGGCGGGCGCAAGGCTGCGCCGATTGCCATCAGGAGGGCTATCGCGGCCGGGCGGGGCTGTACGAAGTCGTCGCGATCGACGACCGGTTTCAGAAGATGATCCATGATGGTGCATCCGAGGCGGACCTCGAGGCGCATGCGCGCAAGGACAATCCGAGCCTGCTCGACGACGGGCTCGCCAAGGTGCGCAGCGGCGTGACCACGGTCGACGAAGTCGCGCGCGTGGTGAGGGACGAAGCGTGATCGCGGCGCTCCCATTCCTCCCCGAGCTTTGCTCGGGGAGGGGGACCATGCGTAGCATGGTGGAGGGGCCGCGCCATAGGCGCGGAGATCGCTCATGGATAGGGACTCCGCCGTCTTCGCGGCGCCCCCTCCACCAGCTTCGCTGGTCCCCCTCACCGAGACGAGCTCGGGGAGGAATTTAGCACATGCCGGCGTACGCATATCGTGCCGCGGATCGCTCGGGTGCCAGCAAGAAAGGCATCATCGAGGCCTCTTCTCCCGCGGCGGCACGCGCCTTGCTGCGCGAACAGGCGCTGCTGCCGCTCTCGGTGGAAGCCGCCGGCGAGCGGGGCGTATCGTTCGGCAGCATCCAGCTGCCCCGCCTCCGCCGCCCCGGGATATCCGCCAAGGCGCTTGCCACCGTGACGCGCCAGATCGCCACGCTGGCCGGATCGGACATCGCAATCGAGGAGGCCTTGCGGCTCGTCGCGACCCAGTCGGAGCAGCCGCAGGTCAGCTCGGTGTTGCTCGACGTGCGCGGCGCGATCCTCGACGGGCGGAGCTTCGCTGCGGCGCTCGCGCAGCATCCCAAGGCGTTTCCCGAATTCTACCGCGCCTCGGTCGCGGCCGGCGAGGCGTCCGGCCGGTTGCCGGACGTGCTCAACCACCTCGCCGAGTTCGTCGAGAATCGCCAGTCGAACGGCCAGAAGCTCCAGCTCGCCTTGCTCTATCCGGCGCTGCTCGCGCTGGTGTCAGTGGGCATGATGGTGTTGCTGATGGTCTATGTCGTGCCCGACATCGTCCGGGTGTTCGTGTCGCGCGGGGCCGATCTGCCGCTGCTCACCCGGATGATGATCGCGATCAGCTGGTTCCTGCAGAATTTCGGGCTGTATCTGCTCCTGGCGCTCGCCGTGGGTGCGCTGTTCGCGGCGCGGTGGATGCGGGTGCCCGCCAATCGGCTGCGGCTCCACCGGATGTTCACCGAGCGGCGCCCGTTCCGGCGTTTCAGTCGTCAGCTCAATGCCGCACGCTTCGCCGGCAGCCTCGCCACTCTCGTTGGGAGCGCAGTGCCTTTGGTCGAGGCGCTCCACGCCGCTGCGGCGGTGACGCCCAATCGCTGGGTGCAGGCAAAGGCACTCGACGTTGCCCAGCGGGTGCGCGAGGGGATCAGCCTGCGCGCGGCGATGCAGGAGGCCGGGGTTTTCCCGACGATGCTGATCGCGATCGTCGCGAGCGGCGAGACCAGCGGCCGGCTCGCCCCGGCGCTCGGCAGGGCCTCGCACGAGCTGGAACGTGAACTGGACGCGCTGGTCTCGACCTTGGTCGCGCTGGTCGAGCCGCTGGTGCTGCTGGTGATGGGGGGACTGGTACTCCTGATGGTGCTCGCCATCCTGCTGCCGATCATCAACCTCAACAATCTGGTGACGCTGTAACCGTTAATCCTTCCCCGCCTGGCGAGGGATTTTTGGACCGACTACATCTCGCCCTGAATTCTTGCGCCCGCGGGCAGTCCGAGGAACGGCATCATCGTCGCGCCTTCCGGGGTCACCGAAATGTCCACCGTGCCGCTTTCGGCCAGTTCGAGCGTCACCAGCGTGCGGCGGCGTTGCGCCATCGGAGCTATACGGATCAGCGTGCGGTTGCCGATATGCTCGGCGGTGAGGATCAGCGCCGGCACAGACGTAGCGGCACCGCCGTTCTTGGCACGGCAGCTGCCCGGATCGGTGGTGGCGCTGCCGCTCAGCATCCGGCTGCCGCCGCCGATCGCGATCCGCTCCATCTCGACCTGCATCACTAGATCACAGGTGAAAGGGAGGTTCGGCTGCAGCGCCTCGAGCAAGGTGCCGTCGGCGGAGCCGCTGACCTTGTCGAGCACGATGCGCCCGCCGAGGTGCGCGAGGACACGACCGCCGAGATCGGTGTCCGGACCCGTGGCCTTCCAGTCGGCGGCGTAGGCGAGGCTGGTAAGCGAGCGTAGCGGCGCCATCTGCCAATCGAACTTTGCACCGCCGGCGACACCGACCTCGCCATTCCACACGGTGCCGGCGACGCCCGTCCGCCACGGGCGGTTCTTGAGCACCACGCTTGCCGGCAGGGTGACCAGCAGGGCGAGGAGATAGGCCCCTATGCCGAGGGCTGCGAAGACGATAATACGCCGGCGTGCCACACCCCCCATATCTGGAGTCGGCAATGGACCGGCGGTCCCTGCTGCGGTTGCTGCAATCAGGCCTGGTCGCGTCAGCGGCATCGGTCGTGCTTCCCTCGCATGCATTCGCAACAGCCGAGAAGAAGGACAAGCGCCCGATCGCCCTGCTGGTGCCGCTCACGGGACCGCGAGCGCGGCTCGGCATTAGCATGCGGCAGGCGGCCTTGCTCGCGGAAAACAGCCAATATGTGCTGAGCTTCGACACCGGCGGGACCGCGGCCGGCGCGGCCGCCGCCGCGGGGCAAGCGCTGCGCCGCAAGCCGGCACTCATCCTTGGCCCCCTTTTGGCCGAAGAAGTGCCCGCAGTGAGCAGCAGCGTGGCGGGAAGGGTACCGATCATTGCGTTCAGCAACGATGCGGTGCTGCGTGCGCCCGGGACCTGGATCTTCGGGATCACTGCGCGCCAGGTGACCAGCGCGATCCTGCGCTATGCCCGCTCGCGCGGAGTGAAGAGCGTGGCGGTGATCGACGACGGCAGCCCGTGGAGCGCGGCAGCGTCGCTCGCTGCCGGGCAGCTCGAGGGCGAGATCGGCGTGCAGGTGCGCGTGCTCGAGGTCAAAGCGGGCCAGCCGCTTCCCGCCGCGGGCGAGGCGCCCGACGGGCTGCTGTTGCCTGGCAGCGGCGAGGCAGTGCTCGCGGCGGCGCGCAACCTCAAGGACAGCGGCATCCAGTTGCTTGGCACCTTGCAAGGGATCGACAACCGCCCACAGGCACTCGAAGCCCTCGACGGGGCGTGGATCGCCAGCCCCGATCCGGCTGCGTTCGGCACCTTCGCCAGCGAGTTCGCGGCCCGCAACGGCGGCGACGCCGGGACGATCACCGCGCTAGCTTACGACGCGGCCGGGATCGCCAACGCGCTGCGCAACGCAAACACCCTCGGCGCCGAAGGCCTGCTAGACGGCAAGGGCTTCCGCTGCGTCACCGGGCCGGTGCGCTTCCGCACCGACGGCTCGGTCGCGCGCGACTTCGCGATCCTCGTGGCCCGGCCGCACGGCTATGAACCGGTGGCGGTGAGCTCGGGATCGTGAGCAGGCGCCCCGAGGCCGGCGAGTCCGGCTTCACGCTGATCGAATTGATGATCTCGCTCGGGTTGTTCGCGCTGATCGCCGTGGCGGGTCTGGCGCTCGTTGAGGGCATCATCAACGTCCAGGGGCGGACCGAAAAACGCCTCGATCGGCTGGCCGATCTGCAGCGCACGATGTTCGTGGTGTCTAGCGATGTCGAGCAGATCGCGGGCGGGCAGCTTTCGGGCGGGGGTTCCACGCTGTCGTTCACGCGCGCCGCCCCCGGTATCGGCGGCGCTGCGGTGCCGCTGCGCTACGGCGTGGCCGGCGGTGCGCTGGTGCGAACGATCGGGCCGGCGCCGCAGCTGATGCTTGTGGGTGTGGCGAACGCGCGCTGGTGGTTCTGGGACGGCACATGGGTCGACCGCTGGCCGGTCAACGAGGAAGGCAAGGATCGCTGGCCGCGTGCCGTGGCGCTCGAGCTGCAGGTTGCGGGGCCGGGCGGCACGCCGGGCTCGCTGCGCCGGGTAATCGCACTCCCAGCGCGAGCCGAGGAGCCGAAACAGTGAGGCGTGGGCGCGACGAAGAGGGCATGATCCTCGTCAACGTGCTGATGTTCGTCGCGATCGCGGCGGGGCTGGTGCTGCTGATGATCAACCGCGAGGAACTGGCGCTCGATCGCGGCTTGCGCACCCGCGAGGCGGCGCGGGCGCTGGCGATCGTCCGCGGCGGCGAACTGTCGGCGGTGGTCGCGCTACGCCGCGACGCCGAGCAGTCGCCCGAGGTCGATCATGTCGGCGAGGCCTGGGCGAAGCTTTCCGAAAATGGCGCGCCGATCGAGGGCGGCACCTTCGATCTCGCCATTGCCGATGCCGAGGGGCGCTTCAACATCAACGCGGTGCGCACCGGCGAAGTGTCCTCAACGATCCTGTTCCAGGCGATCGGCAATGAAGTCGGGCTGACTGGCGAGCAGATCGTCGCCGCGATCGAATATGTCCGGCTGAAAGGGCCCGTCACCGACTTGCGCCCGCTCCGGATGGCAGGCGTGGAGCCGAAGGTGGCCGACCGGCTCGAACGGCTGGTCACTGCGTTGCCGGGCCGAACCACGCTGAACCTCAATGCAGCCAGCGAGGAAATGCTCGCGATGCTGTTCCGCGATCCTGTCATCGCGCAACGGCTGGTCGCGATCCGCACCCGGCAGGGGTATTTGACGGCCAAGGACCTTGCCGACCAGGCCGTATCGCTCCCTTGGGGCACGAGCTTCCGCTCGAATACCTTTTGGGTACGTACGCGCGCGACGATTGGCGGAACCAGCCAGCAGGCTGCAACGCTGATTCAGCGCTCGCGATCGGACGACGGAACGGTCCAGGTGTTTCCGGTCGAGCGCTGGCGCAACGCAGCGGTGCCGCCGGGAGCGCCACCGCTGCCGACCGGGAAGACGTAGCGATCCGAATGCGGCTGCTTTCTCCTCCCTCGGCGGAGGAGGAGAGCCGCTATAGCACGATCCGGAACAGCGCCCCGCCGCCGGGCGCGTCGGTCACGTCGATCGTGCCGCCGTGCGCGATGACGATCTGGCGGGCGAGATTTAGTCCCACACCGGTCCCGGCGGCGCGGGTGGTGAAGAAGGGGAGGAAGACGTCCTGCCGCAGGCTCTCGGGTACTCCGGGACCGTTGTCCTCGACCTGGATGATTATCGCCCCGGCATCTCCGATCAGGCGCAAAGTCAGATGCGGTGGCTTGCCGGTATTTGCCATCGCCTGCGCTGCGTTCTGCATCAGGTTGATCACCACCTGCGCGAGAAGATCGGGATCGGCATCCAGGGCGAGCGTATCAGGAGCTACGTGCACCGACACCGGTACTTCTGCGGCCTTGGCGGCAAAGAGGCGGGAGAGCTCGTCGGCCCAGGGGCGGGCAGCGAAGCGCTGGCGCTTGACTTCGGGAGTTTGCGCGACTGTCCGATAGGCTTCGATGAAGTTGCTCAACCCTCGGGCGCGGCGCGAGAGCGTCTCGACGGCGCTGCGAGCGTCGCCGATGCGCGGGTCCGCGGCGAGATCCGGATCGCCGAGCAACTCAGCTGCGGTAGCCGCCAGCGAAGTAACCGGGGTCAGCGAATTGAGGATTTCATGCGTCAGCACGCGGACAAGATCGGTCTGCGCCGCCATTTCAACCGCGTCCAGCGTGCCCTGGATCGGCTGTACGCTGATCGCGCGGGTGCGCTGACCGAGCCGCTCAAGCGTCGCCGCCTTAACCAGCATTCGCTGCGGGCGGCCGGCGATATTGAGAATCAATAGCTCTTCACTTTGCGAAGCGTTCGCAAGACGGCTCGCGAAGGTCGCTCCGTACACGGCGAAATCCCCGGGCAGGGTTCCGTGCTCGCCGGCGAAAAGCCGCCGCGCCGCTTTGTTGGCCAGCGTGACGTTTCCGCCGGCGCTCACCGTCAACACTGCGACGGGCATGTCGTCGATCAGCGCGTCAAGGTAGCGCAGTTCGCCGGCCACCCGGTCCTGATCGCCGCGAAAGCGGGCAAGCGCTTCGTTGAGCGAGCCGCCGAGCTCGCCGAATCCCGCTCCCCCTTGCGTTTCGAACTGCAGCGCAGTGTCGCCGAATTTGAGTGCTTCCAGGAAGCGCGCGATCGTCCGGTTCGTGCGCGTCACGTGCCGCCACAGCCCGGCGAAGGCAGCGACGGCGATGGCGAGCGCCACGATCCTCGCGGCGGCGAGGTCTGGCGTGAGTAAGGCAGCTATGCACGCCAGCAGTGCCGTCACCAGCGCGGCGATCCAGGCGATCAGCCCGATCGTAAAGCGCTGGTCAAAGCCCATGCTTCTCCATTCGCCGGTAGAGCGCGGCGCGGGAGAGGCCGAGTTCGTGCGCCGCAAGCGAGATGTTGTAGCCGTGCTTCCTGAGCGCTTCCTCGACGAGGCGGCGTTCGACCCGTTCGAGGTTGAGGTCCTCGGCAGCCCGCGGAGCGACGACGGCTGATGGCGCAATCCGGGGCGCTGCGGGAACGAGGGCAAAATCCTCGGGTTCAAGCGGGGCGTCGCGGGCGAGGATCACAGCGCGTTCGAGCGCATGGCGTAGTGCGCGAACGTTACCTGGCCATTCGTGCATCAGTAGTGCCGCTCGCGCCGCCGCGCTCAACTGCGGCAATGGTCGCCCATAGCGGCGGGCATAATGATCGAGATAGTGATCGATCAGCTCGGGCACATCGTCGAGACGTTCGCGCAGCGGCGGCAGGTCGATCTCGACGGTGTTGAGACGAAAGAGGAGATCCTGTCGGAAATGCCTCTCGTCGCGCAGCTTCTCGGGCGGAAGATTGGTGGCCGCGATGACGCGGATGTTGACCGGCACCGGCCTGTTGGCGCCAACCGGAGTGACCTGGCGCTGCTCGAGAACCGTCAGCAATTTTGGCTGCAGGCGGAGCGGGAGATTGCCGATCTCATCGAGGAAGAGCGTGCCACCATCGGCCGCCTGAATGCGCCCGACGCGGTCTGCGCGCGCGTCGGTGAAGGCGCCCTTCACGTGGCCGAACAGCTCGGAATCGATCAGATCCTCGGAGATGGCGCCGAGATCGACGGTGAGCATCACCTCGTCGGCGCGGAGCGACTGGCGATGGAGCTCGCGGGCGACGAGCTCCTTGCCGGTACCATTCTCGCCGAGGATGAGGACGTTGGCGTCGGTGGGAGCGGCGCGCGCGATGAGCGAATGCACCCGCGCCATCGCCGGCGAGCGACCGAGCAGGGCCGAACCTGAGTGAGTTGGCGTAGCGGGTGCTGGCGTTGCGCCTTTCGCAAACGCCGCCCGACGCGATCGGCGCAGCGAGGCCGCGGTGCGCACGGTGGCCAGCAGCTTCTCGTTGGACCAAGGCTTGGAGACGAAATCCGTGGCGCCGCGCTTCATCGCCGCGACAGCGACCTGCACCCCGGCGTGCGCGGTGATCATGACCACGACCATCTCGGGATCCATGCCCAGCAGCTTTTCCAGCCAGGCCAGCCCCTCCGCAGCGTCGGTAGCGCCGCGGGCGAAATTCGCGTCGAGCAACACCACGTCGGGCGTGCGCTCCTGGATGAGCGGGAAGGCGTCGTCGGGGCTCCGGACCGTAGCGACGTCGCTGAACAGCCGGCGCAGCAACAGCCGCGACGCCATCAGGATGTCGTCATCGTCGTCAATTACCACGCAATAGTCGAATTCCGGTTCGCTCCCCATGCGTCCACTCCCGTACAGCGGCTGTGCGGAAACGGACAATCAAAATGCGTGCCACTCAATGAGGCCGAGTTCCGATATCGTCGTGCCCGCCGGTCGAGCGCCCATCTCTGAGCTGACTCGCAATAAAATAGTGTTGAGATTGAGGTGCTTGCAGGAAGTAGGGTCTCGCTTCTGCGGGTAAGACGGAAGGAACTGGCACGGCTCCTGCTCAGCGCTTTTGAGAAGGCAGAGCGGAGACCGCGCAGGTGTTTGGCAATCGAGACAGAAAATTGGTGCGAAAGGCGGGCATCCTCGTCGCGCTCGCCTGTGCCGCCTGTGCTTCCGCCGGCAAACCTCGCGCCGTCCTAGATATCGCGCTCCGCTCCGACAGCGGCCACGCGTTGCTCAGCCTTGGCTTCGCGTCCGTTTCGGTTGCGTTCGATTCCGGACACGAGTGTTCGAATTCGAACGGTTGCGCAGGTTCGATCCTGTGACCGGCCTCACAGTCTCCTTCGGCGCCGCGTCTGGCACGGCGGTTGCTAAGTCATGACCATGGGTGTCGTTCGGATGCAGAAGAATGCGGGGGATGGTCCCGTCAGCGGGAGCGGGATGGACCAGGTCGTCGAGACGCGGAAGCTCTCGACCTGGGCCAAGGCCACGCTCGGTGGAGTTGTCGTGCTCATCGCCGCCTTGCTGTTCTGGTGGTTCGCGCCATCGGGATCGAGTCAGACCATTGGTGCCGATCACGTCACGATCTCCACCGTCACGCGCGGCACCTTCGACGATTTCATTCCGCTGCGCGCACGCGTCACGCCCTTGCTCACCGTCTATATCGACGCCGTCGAGGGCGGGCGGGTCGAGAAGATGCTCGTCGAGGATGGCGCCACCGTTGCGCAGGGCCAGCCAATTGCCCTGCTGTCCAACGCCGAACTCCAGCTCTCGACGCTCGCGCGCCAGACCGAGGTCGAGCAGCAGATCAACAATATGCGCAGCCAGGAACTCGCGCTCGCCCAGACCCGCCTGTCGAACGAGCGCGCGGTGCTCGAAGCCGATCTCGCGCTCGACAAGGCACGGCGGCAGTATGAGCGCGAGAAGCCGCTCGCCGCGCGCGGCTTCGTCACCGCGAAGCAGTTCTCTGACACCGAGGCGGATTATCGCTATCGCCAGCGCAACCTCGCCGCGCTCCGGCGCAGCCAGGCGACCGACGCGCGGCTCCAGACCAGCCAGCTCTCGCAACAACAGGCAGCGGCGCAGTCGATGCAATCGGGACTGTCGATCGCCCGCGCCAATCTCGACGCGCTCCAGCTCCGCGCGCCAGTGGCCGGCCAGCTCTCGGGTTTCTCGGTGCAGGTCGGCCAGTCGCTCCAGCGCGGCGAGCGGGTAGGGCAGATCGACAGCCCGGGCCGCAACAAGCTGATCGCCGGGGTCGACGAATTCTATCTCGGCCGCGTCCAGCTCCAGCAGCGCGCGAGCCTCGACTTCGGCGGCAAGCGCTACGACGCCAAGGTCACCAAAATCTATCCGCAGGTGCAGAACGGCCAGTTCCAGGTCGATCTGCAGTTCGTCGGGCCCGAGCCCGCCAACATCCAGCGCGGCCAGACCATGCAGGCGCGGCTCACGCTCGGCGATCCGGCGCCGGCTTTGCTCGTCCCGAACGGGGCCTTCTACAACGAGACCGGGGGCAACTGGATCTTCGTGGTCACTCCTGACGGCGGTAGCGCGGTCAAGCGGCAGGTCCGTCTCGGCCGCCGCAATTCCGAATTCATCGAAGTGCTCGAGGGGCTCGAAGCCGGCGAGAAGGTGCTGACGTCGCCCTACACCGGATATGCCGACAAGACGCGCCTGGACCTCACCCAATGAAGCGAAAGGGAATTGCATGCTGACGATGCGCGAACTCTCCAAGGTCTATCGCACCGACACGGTCCAGACGACCGCGCTCGACGCGATCGATCTCGACATCGCCGAAGGCGAGTTCGTCGCGATCATGGGACCGTCGGGCTGCGGCAAGTCGACCTTGCTCAACATGATCGGCATGCTCGATAGCCCCTCCAGCGGCTCTTACGTGTTCAACGGCAAGGAAGTCGCCGGGCTGTCGGAAAGCAAGCTCGCCGACGTCCGCAAGGAGAGTATCGGCTTCATCTTCCAGAGCTTCAATCTGGTGGACGAATTGTCGGTCCGCGACAATGTCGAGCTCGCCTTGCTCTACCACAATGTCTCGGCGGCGGAGCGCAGGCGCCGGGTCGACGAGGTTATGGACAAGGTTGGCATCGCGCACCGTGCCCGGCATCGGCCGAGCCAGCTCTCGGGCGGCCAGCAACAGCGCGTCGCAGTGGCGCGCGCGCTGGTGGCGAATCCCAAATTGATCCTCGCCGACGAGCCGACCGGCAATCTCGACACGCATCATGGCGAGGAAGTGATGCGCATGCTCCAGACACTCAACGGCGAGGGCTCGACCATCGTGATGGTCACCCACTCGCCCGCGCATGCCGATTATGCCGGGCGGATCGTCAGCATGCTCGACGGCCGGATCCTGCAGGAGCGGCGGCGCGCGGCGTGAGGTGAGGATAAGCGCATCCCCTTCGTGCTGAGCTTGTCGAAGCAAGCTCAGGGCGAACGGAGGTGAGGAGAAGGGGAAATGCCCTATGTGGCGTAATTATCTGACGATCACGCTGCGGCTTCTCGCCCGCAACCGCGTCTATGCTGCGATCAACGTCGGGGGTCTCGCGCTCGGGCTGGCCGCTTGCCTGCTGATCCTGAACTATGTCGAGTACGAGCGCAGCTACGACGCGTGGCTGCCGCGCAATGATCGCATCTATCAGGTGCAGACGACGTGGCACGAGCCCGGCCAGCCGGTAAGCCGCTCGCAGCGCAGCCCTTTCCCGGTACGCGCCACACTGGCCGGCGGCTTTCCCCAGATCGAGGCGCTGACGGTGCTCGACAACGGCAAGACCGTGGTGATGCGCGATGGCCAGCCGCTGTTCGTAGAGGCGCAGACCGTAGACCCCAGCTTCTTCCAGATCTTCGAGCTGCCCTTTGTCAGCGGGTCGGCGGCGAGCGCGCTTCCGAACACCAATTCGATCGTGCTGACCGAGACCGAGGCGCTCAAGCAATTCGGCACCACCGATGCGACCGGCAAGATGATGACGCTCGGTGCCGGCTCGGGCAAGCGCGATTATCTGGTCAGCGGCGTGCTCAAGGACCTGCCGCGCAACTCGAGCCTCAAGCTGGCCTTGCTGTTCCGCTACGACCCCGCGAGCGCAGACGCGCTGCCGCCCGAGTTCAAGGGCTGGGGCAACATGAACCAGCAGCATTATGTCAAGCTGCGCCCCGGTGCCGACGCCGCCGCGATCAACGCCGCGCTGCCCGCCTGGGAAAAGCGCGTCGTCGCGCCGCAGATCATCGACGGTAAAGCCTCGTCGCAGGCCGACATCATGGACCTCAGGCTGGTGCCGATTACGGGGGTCCATCTCGGCACGGCGCAAGACGGGGCGCTCACCGAGGGAGGCGATCCGCGGGCACTGACTACCTTCGTGATCGTAGCGTTGCTGACGCTCGGCATGGCCGTGATCAACTTCGTCAATCTCTCCACTGCGCGCGCGTCGCAGCGCGCCCGCGAGGTGGCGCTTCGGAAAGTGCTTGGCGCCACCCGCACCCAGCTTGTCGTGCAGCTGCTCGGCGAGTCGCTGGTAATGGCTGGGATCGCAACCCTCGTTGCGCTCGCGCTGGTCGAGCTGGCGACGCCATGGGTCGGCGCCTGGACCAACGCCGATCTCCGCATCCACTATCTCGGCGCGGGCGGCATGCTGCTCCCCGTCACGGGGCTGTTCGCCGCGACGGGACTGCTCGGCGGCTTGTATCCCGCCTTCTATCTCAGCGCCTTTCAGCCCGCGGCAGTGCTCCGCGCCAACAAGTCCGCGGCCGAGAGCCCCGGCAATGGCCGGCTTCGTGCCGGACTGGTGGTGCTGCAGTTCGCGATCGCGATCGGGCTGATCGTCTGCACCTCGGTAATCTGGTCGCAGACGCGCTACGTCGAGACCGTCGACCCAGGTTATCGCCGCGACGGACTCGTTCAGATCGATTCGGCATGGCGCTTCGCCGGTGACGACAGCCGCTATCAGGCCGCCCGGCGCGAACTGCTGGCGGTTCCTGGTGTGGTCGGCGTCGGCCGTACCAATCTCGGGCTCGCCGCGCGCAACAAGAACATTCAGGCGGTGCGGCTGCCGGGCAGCCCGGAAGACGTATCAATGGGCGTCTACGGCGTCGATGGTGACTTCTTCGCCACGATGGACATGCGCCTGCTCGGGGGGCGGTTCCTCGGAGATCGCTTCGCCAATGATCGTATGCTCCACGCCGCCGAAGATGCCGGCGAAGCGGCGGCGCGTGCGCAGATGGTGACCCGCGGATTGAACGTCGTCGCCAATCGCAATGCCGCGAAGCTGCTCGGCTTCGCCACCCCGCAGGCGGCGCTCGGCAAGACGATCAGGCTCAGCCTCGACGGCGGGGAGATGGCGCCGGCGACGATAGTCGGCGTGATCGAGGACACGCGCATTCGCACTGCCCGCGATGCGGTCGAGCCGATCGTCTATACCTATGATCCCGACCGTACGAGCCAAGTCATCGTTCGCTACGCCGCGGCGCGTCCGGGGGAGGTGATGGCAGGATTGAACCGGGTCTGGCGCCGCTTCGAGCCCGAAATTCCGTTTCAGGCGCGCTTCGCCGAGCAAGTGATCGCAGAGATCTATGCCGCAGATCGCGCAAGGGGTGCGCTATTCGCCGGCTTCTCGGCGCTCGCGGTGCTGATCGCCTGCCTCGGCCTCTACAGCCTCGCCTCGTTTGCCACCGAGCGGCGCACCAGGGAGATCGGCATCCGGAAGGTGCTCGGCGCCAAGGTCCGCGACATCGTCCGGTTGCTCGCCTGGCAATTCTCCAAACCGGTGGTGCTCGCCAACCTGATCGCCTGGCCGGTGGCGTGGTGGGCGATGCGCGAATGGCTCAACACCTTCGACCTGCGCATCGCGCTCACCCCGGGGCCCTTCGTCCTCGCGGGCCTGCTCGCGCTCGCCATCGCGATTGCGACGGTTTCCGGCCAGTCGCTGCGGGTTGCCCGCACCAACCCCATCCACGCGCTTCGCTACGAGTAGGAACCCGCACATGTGGCGCAATTACGTGACCGTCGGCCTTCGGGCGCTGGCCAAGAACAAGGTCTACGCCTTCATCAATATCTTCGGCCTCTCGCTCGGCATCGCCGCGTGCCTGCTGATCCTCACCTTCGTGCGCTACGAATTCAGCTACGACAGCTGGATGCAGGGAGCCGAGGACGCGTACCAGCTTCAGGACTTCTACAAGCCCACCCAGCAAGGGGGCGAGGAGATGAAGCTGCAGGTGACCAGCTATGCCTCGGGACTGGCGCTGCAGAAGGATTTTCCGCAGGTCGAGAAGCGCGTCTACATCACGGGGCAGGGGATCACCTTTCTGCTCAACGGGCAGGCATATCACCCCTCGGGCGCTTATTTTGCCGACGGCAACCTGTTCGAGATACTTCGGATTCCTTTCGTTCACGGTGAAGCGGCGCACGCGCTAGATGATCCCCGCGCGCTTGTGCTGAGCGAGGGCGAGGCAGCCAAATATTTCGGCAACGCCAATCCCGTCGGGAAAACCGTCACCCTGATGAGCGGCGACCTCAAGGAAGATTATCGCGTCACCGGCGTGTTCAAAGACCTGCCGAAAAACACGCATCTTCGCATGGGCGTCGTCGCGCGGTTCGATCCGCAGAGCTATTTCGCAAAGAACCCCACCTTCCTCACTTCGTGGAACTCACAGGGCGGCTGGGTCTATGTGAAGCTGCGTCCGGGCACCGACCCGAAGCAGCTGGTGGCGCAATTTCCGGCTTGGGAGAAGCGCAACATCCCCGACGATCCTGCCGATGGCGGGCCGGTGACCAATCCCGGCGACTGGCAGGATTGGCGACTGACCAATGTTCGCGACGTCCATCTCGGCGAGGCGCAGCATGCCAGCCCGTCGCCGGGGAGCGATCGGCAGACGATCCTGACCTTCGCGATCGTCGCGCTGATGATCCTTGGAATGGCATGCATCAACTTCACCAACCTGGCGACCGCGCGCGCCTCGCAGCGCGCCCGCGAAGTAGCGCTGCGCAAGGTGCTGGGCGCAACGCGGCGCCAGCTGATCGTCCAGTTCGTCGGCGAGTCGATCCTCGTCGCCGGCATCGCGACGCTGGTCGCGCTGGCGCTCGCCGAACTCGCGCTACGCCCGCTCAACGCCTTCCTCGATGCCGAAATGCAGATTCGCTATTTCGGTGGCGACGGCATCCTGCTCCCGGTGATCCTGCTTGCGGTGATCGTTGGATTCGCCGGCGGCGTCTATCCGGCGCTCTATCTCTCGCGGTTCCAGCCGGCGCGCGTGCTGAAAGCCAACAAGTCGGCAGCCGATGCGGAGGGCAATGGACGACTGCGCAACCTGCTGGTGGTCAGCCAGTTCGCGGTCTCGATCGGCCTCATCATCTGCACCGCGATCGTCTACTCTCAGACGATCTACGCGCGAACGATGGACGCGGGCTATCAGCGCGAAGGGCTGCTCCAGGTTGAGGGGATCAACGCGCCATCGGTCGAGGCAGTCGCGAAGACGCTTGTCGATGAAGTGCGGCGGATCCCCGGGGTAACGGCGGTGGGCCGGACGTCGATCGCAGTCGATCCTGGCAACAATTCGATGACCTCGGCGCGGCTGCCCGGACAGACTGAGTCGGTTCAGCTCGGCGTCTACGGCATCGATCCAGGGGTGAAGGATGCGCTCGGCATGAAGCTGCTCGCCGGGCGCAATTTCTCGGAAAGCATCGGCATGGACGATTCCACCACGCCATCGCCGGTCGACATCGCCGCGGAGAAGGCGTTCGTCGCGCGCGGTACCAATGTGATCCTTTCCCAAACGGCGGCGAAAAGGCTCGGCTTCGCGACGCCGAAGGCAGCGATCGGCAAGCAGGTTCAGATCGGCCTCACCGTGCCGGAGGCGGGCAATTGGGTCCCCGCGACCGTGGTCGGGGTGATGAGCGACGTGCGGTATCGCAGCGTCCGCCAGCCGCTTCAGCCGATCATCTACTTCTCCCAGACGCGCAATTATTACACGCTCCTCGTCCGCCATGTAGGCGACGTGCAGCCTGTTCGCGCCAGGATCGAGGCGACCTGGAAGCGGCTGGTGCCTGAAATCCCGTTCGAGGCGCGTGCGGTCACCGAAATCGTCCATAACCTCTACAGCCGCGATGAGACGCGCGCGCAGCTGTTCGGGATGTTCGCGATCCTCGCGGCGGTGATCGGCTGCCTCGGGCTTTTCGGCCTCGCGGCCTTCACCGCCGAGCGTCGCACAAAGGAGATCGGCATCCGCAAGGTGCTGGGCGCCCGGACGCGCGATATCGTTCGATTGCTCGTCTGGCAGTTCAGCCGGCCGGTGCTGATCGCCAATCTGATCGCATGGCCAGTGGCGTGGTGGGTGATGCGCGACTGGCTCAATCAGTTCGACCTTCGCGTGGGGCTGACTCCAGCTCCGTTCCTGCTGGCCGGTCTGCTAGCGCTGGCGATCGCGATTGCGACAATCGGTGCGCATGCCTTCCGCGTCGCACGCACCAATCCGGTCCATGCCCTGCGCTACGAGTAGGCGCGTCAGCTCAGGCCGTGGCTCGGGCGGGCGAGGGGGAGACCCCTCGCCCGTTTGCCTTCATTCGACCCTCGCCGCCATGATCCGCCGGCTCAGCCGTCGATTTCGTCCTTGACCTGCGCGTGGGCAAGCAGCGCGAACAGCCCGGTGCCGCCGATGATGTTGCCAAGCAGCGCCGGCAGCAGGAAGCCGCCCAGCGTCCAGCCGAGCCCCGCCTCGCCGTGCCAAAGCAGCACGAACGCCTCTGCCGCGCCGGCGACGACATGCGCGAAGCCGCACAGCGCGATGCCATAGGTGATCGCCAGCACGACCCAGAAGCCGCTGCCTTCCGTCGCAGAACGAATCCACGCGATCGACGCGACCAGAAAGCCGGCGGGGATCGCCTGCATCAGCGTCTCGATCGGGGTGCGCTCGAGCAGCTTGGCCGACACCGCGACCATGCCGTCGAGGATCGCCGCCGCCTGCACCCGCCCGAACACCGCCAGCGCCGCGACCGTGGCGGCGCCGACCACATTGGCGACGAACACAGCCGCCCAGAGCCGCGCGACCTGCAGCGCAAGCCCTGCGCTCGGCCGCCGCGCCAGCGGCAGCACCGCGACCGTGGTATGCTCAGTGAACAGCTGCAACCGCCCGAGGATCACGATCAGGAAGCCGAGCGGATAACCGAGCGAGGTCACCGCCTCGCGCCACGGCGCTTCGGGAAGATAATGGTGGAGCGCGCCGCTCGCCGAGACTGAGGCCATGATCGCTACGCCCGCGGCGAAGCCCGACCAGAACAGCGACGAGACCGGCCGGTTCAGCTCATCCTCGCCCTGCTTTGAGACCGCGTCGTAGACCACGCGTGCCGATGGGGCGCTACGCTCTTCGGCTTCCTGTTCCTCGCTCTGCGCCTTTGCGTCCGCCACGGCCGTTTCTCCTGCTGCCAGGGCGCAACGCACCAGCCTGGCAATCGGCGCGAGCCGCCAGCCCCGCACGGGGCCGGCAAAGTTCGGCGATCAGAAGAAAATGGTCGGGAAGAGAGGATTCGAACCTCCGGCCCCTGCCTCCCGAAGACAGTGCTCTACCAGGCTGAGCTACTCCCCGACGGAGTATCGATCCGGCGCCTCCGCGAGGGCGAACCGATGCTGGAGCGGCGCCTATAACCATGCCGATTGAGTCGCGCAAGCGGTTGCGATCAGCTTGTGCGCGCGCCTAGCATTGCCTCGATGCTGGTGAATTTTTCGCGCGGGCTGCCGTCGCGGGCAGCCGCCTTTTCCGCGGCCTCGATCTTCTGCCAGTCACGGAAGGTCACGACGTCGACTCCGCGCGTCGCGAGCAGGGCGTCGAGACCCGCGCGCCCTTGTTTGCCCGATCCCTCGCCGATGTCCGCCGCAATCTTCTCGGTGATCGCGAAGCCATCGGGACGGTTGGTCCCGATCGTGCCGGTAGGGCCGCGGCGCGCCCAGCCGACCGCGTAGAGACCGGGAAGTACGCGTCCCTCGTCATTGGCAAAGCGCCCGGCACGATCATCATAGGGCACGCCGGCGATCGGTGGGGTTCGGTAGCCGATGCAGCTTAGCACCAGACGGGCGGGTAGTTCGTAGCGTTCGCCGGTGCCGTGTGCGTTTCCGTCCAACCCCAACGCGGTTCGTTCGACCACAACGCGTTCAACCCTGCCGTTCCCCTCGATCGCCACCGGCATGGCGAAGAAGTCGAAGACGATGTCGACCGGCTTGTCGGTGTCGCCGGACGCGGCGAAATTGCGGAGGTGGTTCACCGATTTGCGTTGGCCTGGATCAAGCGCCGCATCCGCCTCAACCGGTGGCAGATCATCAGGGTCTACCAAGGGCCGCGCGCATTTGAGATTCCCCAGCTCGCCCAGTTCCTTCGGGGTCATGGCGATCTGGTGCGGGCCGCGTCGGCCCAATAAAGTGATCTTGTCGATGGTCGCTAGCTTGAGCGCGGCCAGAGCGTGGCCGACGATGTCGGAGCCCGCGAACTCGTCCTCGCATTTGGCAAGGATGCGAGCCACGTCGAGCGCGACGTTGCCATTGCCGATCACGACGGCCGGGCCGTCCAGCGGCGGCGAGAGATCGGCATAATCCGGGTGTCCGTTATACCAGCCGACAAAGGCCGCCGATCCCACCACGCCGGGCAGATCTGCTCCCGAAATATCCAGCGGCCGGTCGCGCGGTGCGCCGGTCGCGAGCACCACGGCATCGTAGAGCGAGCGAAGTTCGTCGATCGACAAGTCCTGGCCAATGGTCACATTGCCGACGAAGCGAACGTTCTCGGTCAGCGCGACGGCCTCATAGCGTCGCGACACGCCCTTGATCGACTGGTGATCGGGGGCCACGCCGCTGCGAATGAGCCCGAAAGGCACTGGCAGGCGGTCTATGATGTCGACCCGCACGTTCTCGCCGAAGGTCTTCTGGCAAGCCTCGGCGGTATAATAGCCGGCGGGCCCAGAACCGATCACCGCGATATGTCGCATGCGCTGTCCTCTCGCATTTTGGGACAGGGTAGCGCGACAATTCTGCAGGGCAACCCACTCGACCCTTGTGCAAAGTTGCTGCTACGCCGTGCCGGGTGAGCCCGATCGAAGCCGCCGCCACCCTGTTCGGGCTGATCAACGTGACGCTTGTGGTCCGGCGGAGCATGTGGAACTACCCGTTCGCGCTCGCGATGGTTACGCTCTATGCGTGGATCTTCTTCCACCAGAAGCTCTACAGCGACGCGCTGCTCCAGCTCTTCTACATCGTCGTGAACCTTTACGGCTGGTGGAACTGGGCACGCTCACGGGCCGAGAGCGGCGAAGTTCGTGTCGAGCAGCTGAGTGGTGGCGCGCGTCTGGCCTGGGTCGGCACCTGCGTCGTCGCGACCGCCGCCTGGGGCGCCTTGATGCACCGCTACACCGATGCGCAATATCCGTGGTGGGACGGCGGCATCGCCGTGTTCAGCGTCGCCGCGCAGATCCTCCAGTCGCGCCGCAACTGGGAGAGCTGGGTGCTGTGGATCCTCGTTGACGTGGCGGCGATCCCCTTGTTCGTCTCCAAAGGGCTCTGGCTCACCGCCGGGCTGTATCTCGTCTTCCTTGCCCTGTCCGTCTGGGGCCTCATCCACTGGATCAAAGCCAAAGCATGAATCCGCGTACCATCTGCCTTCACGGACCCGAGAGCGTCGGCAAGACTACAATTGCAAAGCGGCTGGCCGAGCATTTCGGCGGCCAGCTGCTCGACGAATATGGCCGCGACTATGCCGAGACGCATGGCATCATGTTCACGATGCGCGACTTGGTCGAGATTGCGCAGAACCACGATGCCGGCGCGCAGATGCTGCTGGCGCAGGGCGCGGATCCGCTGATTCTCGATACCGATCCGCTGATGACCGCGGTCTGGGCCGACATGCTGTTCGCGCAGCGCGATCCGTGGTTCGACGCCTGGCAGAACACCGCCGAACTCTATCTGCTGTTCGACATCGACTTGCCGTGGATCAAGGACGGCACCCGGATGTTCGGTACCGAGCCGCTGCGCCGCCGCTTCTTCGAGCTGTCCAAAGCCGAGCTCGAGCGCCGCGGGGTGCGCTGGGCGCTGGTTTCGGGGCAGGGCGAGGCACGGTTCCACAATGCGCTGGCGGCGATTGAGGCGGCGGGCGGCGCCTGCTAGGGCCGCGCGATCATGGCAACCGAACTTTCCAAGATCCGCAACTTTTCGATCATCGCGCATATCGACCATGGCAAGTCGACGCTCGCCGACCGGCTGATCCAGCGCACCGGAGGACTCTCGGAGCGTGAGATGTCGTCGCAGGTCCTCGATAATATGGAAATCGAGAAGGAGCGCGGGATCACGATCAAGGCGCAGACCGTGCGCCTCGACTGGAAGGGCCATGTCCTCAACCTGATGGACACGCCTGGCCATGTCGACTTCGCCTATGAAGTCAGTCGCAGCCTCGCCGCCTGCGAGGGCGCATTGCTCGTCGTCGACGCGGCGCAGGGCGTCGAGGCGCAGACGCTCGCCAATGTCTATCAGTCGATCGAGCACGACCACGAGATCATCCCGGTGATCAACAAGATCGACTTGCCCAGCGCCGAACCCGAAAAGGTCCGCACCGAGATCGAGGAGATCATCGGCATCGATGCCTCGAACGCGGTGCTCGCCAGCGCCAAGTCCGGCATCGGCATCGAGGAAATCCTCGACGCGATCGTCGAGCGGATCCCCGCGCCCAAGGGTGACCCCGAGGCCCCGCTCAAGGCGATGCTCGTCGACAGCTGGTACGACCCCTATCTCGGCGTCGTCATCCTCGTCCGGGTGATCGACGGCACGATCCGCAAGGGCCAGCAGATCAAGTTCATGGCCGCCGGTACCACCCATCTGATCGACCGGGTCGGCGCCTTCCGCCCCAAGATCGAGCAGCTCCCCGACCTCGGCCCCGGCGAGATCGGCTTCATCACCGCGCAGATCAAGGAAGTCGCCCAGGCGCGGGTCGGCGACACGCTGACCGACGCCCGCCGCCCGACTCCCGAGCCGCTCCCCGGCTTCAAGGAAGTCCAGCCGGTCGTGTTCTGCGGGCTGTTCCCGGTCGACGCCGCCGACTTCGAGAAACTGAGGGAAAGCATCTCCAAGCTGCGGCTCAACGACGCGAGTTTCAGCTTCGAGATGGAGACCAGCGCCGCATTGGGCTTCGGCTTCCGCTGCGGCTTTCTCGGGCTGCTCCACCTCGAGATCATCCAGGAGCGGCTGACCCGCGAGTACGATCTCGACCTGATCACCACCGCGCCGTCGGTGGTCTACCAGATCAAGCTCACGCACGGCGGCGGCGAGATCGAGCTGCACAACCCGGCCGACATGCCCGATCCGACGCGGATCGAGGAGATCGCGGAGCCGTGGATCCAGGCAGTGATCTACGTGCCCGACGAATATCTCGGCTCGATCCTGAAGCTGTGCCAGGACCGCCGCGGCATCCAGAAGAACCTGACCTATGTCGGCGGCCGCGCGCAGGTGACCTACGAGCTGCCGCTCAACGAAGTGGTGTTCGATTTCTACGACCGGCTGAAGTCGCTTTCGAAGGGCTATGCCAGCTTCGACTATGAGCAGATCGGCCACCGCGCCGGCGATCTGGTCAAGATGGGCATCCTCGTCAACGAGGAGCCGGTCGACGCGCTGAGCATGATCGTCCACCGCGCCACCGCCGAAGTGCGCGGCCGCGGCATGGTCGAGCGGCTCAAGGAACTGATCCCGCGCCACCTCTTCAAGATCCCGATCCAGGCGGCGATCGGCGGCAAGGTGATCGCACGCGAGACGATCAGCGCAATGCGCAAGGACGTCACCGCCAAATGCTATGGCGGCGACGCCACCCGCAAACGCAAGCTGCTCGAGAAGCAGAAGAAGGGCAAGGCGAAGATGCGCGAGTACGGCAGCGTGCAGATCCCGCAGGAGGCCTTCATCGCCGCGCTCCGGATGGGCGAGGAGTAGCCCGCAAGCGGTTGCCGCGGCTCCCATTTGCTGCGAGGTGCCCGGCTCCGTTCAAAGGGGAGTCCGCATGAAGAAGATCGTCCAGGTTCTGTGCGTCATATTGATCGGCGTCGCCGTCATGGTCGGGTTCCGCTGGCACCAATATGTCGCGAATTCGGATACGCCCTATGACGAAGTGGGCATCATGCTGAACGGCTATATGCCCGGACCGCTGCGCAGCTGGGGCTGCGACAAATTGAAGCAACGTTTCCCCGGCCAGCTGCCCCCGTACGGCTGCGCCGCAGCCGACGGGCGCAGCTGGGCCTGACGCCTCGGCCGGGCGGGGTTTGCCTCGCCCGGTCTTCGGAGAATGCGAGGCGGATTCACATGGTCAGCGGGATGCACCGCCCGGCGGCTCTCCAAAACGTCCAGCGCACGTGATGCGCGGGACCATTGTCGTTCCATGAGACGTGCTCGAAACTGACGGTTCTTCCCGGCACCTTGCGCGCGGTTGCCCGGTTTTCGACGTCGAAGGTGCAACTTGCCGCATTGTGCTCCGATGTGGTGAAACGACAATGGAGCTTGTCGATCCGATATTCGGGCGCGGGCGTTCCCCCGCTTGGAAAGCCGGATTCATCGACGAGCGGCGGTTCGTATCCGGGTGCGCTGACGGTATCCTGAACGGCACAGCTCAGGGCGACTTCTGCGGCCGTCGGAAGGTCGCAGGCCGGCGGCCGCGGGTTCACAGGCGCAGCGTGATCGACGCACTTCATCAGCAGTTCGGACTCCTCAAATCGCGAAGTCAACGCGGCCGTCGAAGACTTTCGCGCGCAGCCGCTGCTGGCGAGAGCAGGCAAGAGCAGCCAGAAGGCAGGCCATGGAGTGCGCCGCATGTTTGACGATCCTGGCAGAAAAACAAGTTTTCGCAATTGCCCCGCAGACGCGTGGGACGGTGCCTCAGACCTCGCACCGGGTGCGCTTCCGAAGGAGCAAGCGATCGGCCGCCACCGAATGTTGGATTCGGTCAGCTTAACTTCGCAAATTTCACGTGGAATCTGAAATTTCGTTGCTGTGATAGGCAAGATTATTGCGTGCTATTCGGGAGATGATCTCGACGGGTTCAAAGAGCGGCGGACGATAGTCTCACAGGAAATCCTACATTCCAAGCTCGCCGCCGCCTGCCGGTCTGCGGGAGCGGCTTCACGGTATGGCGGGCGCGTTTTCCTGCCGTTTCCTGACCAATGACAGAAACGTGGCGAGGTCGATCAGCCAGCCTTGCTGCGCCGGCCGATAAGTCGGGTGGAGTCGCGAAGGCACCACCAATTGCAGCGCTTTGGCGCGCATTTCGTCGGTTTGGTGCTCGGAAATGCCCGGTTCGAGCGTGAGAAGATGCTTTTCGGGGATGCGGTCGGCTTCGGAAAGGACCTGCCGCCAGCGATCCTTGGCGGTCGACTTGGCACCGAGCATGGTGAGCCGCGAGACGGGAAACCCCGGATCGCGATATTGCATGGGGCCGGGGAAGAGGAAGTCGGGCTTGTTGCGGTTTTCGGTCGCGGCGCCGCGGCGATGCTGCAGGTCGTACGCGACGAATATCGCTTCGAGGTGGTTCTCGAGCGCGTGACCGGCGCGAGACTTGCGGCGATTCTGCACGCTGAGCGAGAAAGACAGGAATCCGTCGACATCGACACCGTCGTCCGACACGAAGCCGGCGGTGATCCGCTCGGCGACGACCCGCCTTTCGAGGCGGCGAAACAATTGCTCCTCGCGATCCATCCACTCGACGAGCGCTCGATCCGGATCATCGAGAGGAGCGATGTGGGGGAGCGACGATCGCGCGAGTTCGGAGAGGATGCGGGTCGGCGGCATTGCCAGCCCGAAGCGGTCGATGAGGGTGTCGAGCTGCTTCGCATCGGGCGCGTCTGGCGCAATGCCGATTTCGTCGAGGATGTAGCGCGCGGCGAAGTCGAGTTCGGCGTCGCTCGATCCTTCGATCCGCTGGAAGGTAAAGCCGAACATCGGCTGTTCGTTGAGGCCGAACAACCAGAGGAGCTGGTTCTGGATCGTGCTCCCGGCCGGCGTGACGATGGCGAGCAACGATCCGTCGCGTTTGAGCGCGAGGAACAGCATGTCATCGACTCGCATCATCTCGGTAACGAGGTTGGCTGAATAATAGAGATGAAATTCGGGAGCGCGCGGTTTGCCTTTTCGCACGTTGGACCAACTCATGAAGCCGTCTTCGGACAGCGAATCCTGCTCTCCCGACAGCCAGAGGAAGCGGGTAGGAATGCCTCGTCGGTCCTCCTCGCCAAGCAACTGTCTAAGCGGCCGCGTGCCTTGAAACTCGTGCTGGTTCGATTTCTCCGTGATCGTTTCGACGAGGGTCAATCGTTTGACTACGACCCCCGCGAACACATCCGAGAGAAATCCGCGTTGCATCAATTCCCCCTGATTTCCAGCCGCGGGACCTCGGATCTGATCCAGTCTGCGCAGGAAGCCAAAATATCTTCAATAGATAGTCGCGTCCGGCCCTTCAGCGCGCATTCCCAAATTACCGCATAGCGCCAATCAGTCTTCGCAAGCGTCGCCTCGGCCTTGGCATCGAGCTCCTGGTTGCGCGCAATCTTGGCGCGCCAGAATTCCTCGCGGGTCTTGGGCCATTTGAACAAGTGGCAGTCATGGCCGTGCCAGAAGCAGCCATGCGCAAAGATCACGGCACGGTAGCGCGGCAAGATGATGTCGGGCGTTCCGGGGAGCGCCCTGTCATGCAGCCGGAAACGGAAACCGCGGGCGTGCAGGCCTTTGCGGAGCAGCAGTTCGGGATTGGTGTTCTTGCCCTTGATGCCGGCCATCATCCGGCTGCGGACCGCAGCCGAGACTATGTCAGCCATGCGCGAACGCCGGCTCCCGATCGGGGCGCGAAACCGTGACGGGAGCCACGCGCGCGGCGCCGGGCTGTGCCAGCGCCACTGCCAGATGCGGCTTCATTGCCTGCGCGAGGAACTCCACCACCGGCACCACCACCGCATTGCCAAACTGACGATAGGCCTGCGTATCCGACACCGGAATGTGCCAGCGCCGGTCGCCCCGATCGAAACCCATAAGGCGGGCGCATTCGAGCGGAGTGAGGCGGCGCGGGCGCTTGCCGGGCTGGTCGATCAGGATCTCGGAGCCGTCCTTGTAATAGCGGGCGGATAGCGTCCGGGCGACATCGTTCGGGCCGAACAGGCTGTAGCCGAAGCCGTTGCCCTTCGAGGCGTGCTTCGCCTTATAGGCCTGCAGATAGTCCCACAGGCGCGGCGTGAGCGTGTATTTGGGATCGACCTCGTCGTGCGGCTGCAAGATGCTGCCGAGCTTCGGGCCCTCGGTTGGGAGTTCGAGGCTCTCGAGGTCGAACGCAGTCTTCTCGCGGAAACCGACGATGAATACCCGCTCCCGCTTTTGCGGCACCCAGGGCTCGGAGCTGATCACGCGGGTCTGGACGTGATAGCCGAGTTCGTTCTCGAGCACGTTGATGATCGTCGCGAAGGTGCGGCCTTTATCGTGCCGTTCGAGATTCTTGACGTTCTCCAGCACGAAGGCGGCCGGACGGTGGTGTGCGATGATCTGGGCCGTGTCGAAGAACAGGGTGCCCTGGGTGTCGCACAGAAAGCCATGGGGGCGGCCCAGCGCATTCTTCTTGGAGACCCCGGCGATCGAGAAGGGCTGGCACGGGAAACCGCCGAGCAGCACGTCGTGCTCGGGGACGAGCGCGGGATCATCGGCAAAGGGGCGGATGTCGCCGGCGAGCGGATGATTGTCGCGGAAATTGCGCGAATAGGTTTCCTGCGCCTTGGCGTCCCATTCGGAAGTGAACACGCAGTGGCCGCCGATCGCCTGGAAGCCGATGCGGAGACCGCCGATCCCGGCGAACAGATCGATGAAGCGAAAGGCTGCGTCGTTGGAGGCGGCAGGGGTCAGCTTCGCGATCATCTCAAGCGTGCGAAAGACCGGGGCTTTGGGTTCGATCTCGCCGCGTTCCCAACGGTATACGGTGCTGGCGGAATAGCCGAGCTCCCCTGCAAGTTCCTCGACGCTCATTCCGGTGCGCTGCCTGAGTTCGGAAAAGCTGAGCGGACCGTGCATCGAACACCTCTGGGACAATTTCTGGCATTCTGGTCGAGCGGCACACAGCGCGCAAGAACAAAAGGAGGCCGGGTGCGATTGGCTGTGGATGAAATGCGCGCAGCGGGGCGCTTGCGCTTCATGAGGGCAGGCACCGGCGAGGGCGGCTGCCGAGCCACCTTGGGCTCCTGCTTTCGCAGGAGCACATTGGCGGTGTCTCAGGCGATCGCTGCGCGTATCTCCGCCATCCGCGCGTCGAGCGGCGCGATCCGGGCCTGGTCCTCGGGGCTGAACAGCGGCAGCACGTCCATCCCCGGCTCCCAATAGGTGCGGGTGATCGCGCCGCGCTGCGCGACCAGCGCGATATATTCGCGGACCAGCGTCTCATGGCCGTCGGGCGCCATGATGTTGTCGCGGTAGGTGCTCGGGTCGTAGGGCGCGGAAGAATCGGGCAGGAACAGGATGCGCGGCGGATCGCCGGCCTGCGGGGTGACGTCGAGCAGGTCGCCCGCGGGGCTGCGCCACACCGCATGGTGCTCGGCCTCGAACCAGCGGCCCGGCCAGCGCCAGATCGCCCAGCCATAGACGGCCGCGCCGCCCTTCGCCTCCGCCTCGGCCACCGAATTGTCGAAGCAATAGGCGACCTTGGCGGCGGGGGCGGGCCGTACGGGGACATAGACGGGGGGCTCGGGGGAAATGGTCGCGCAGAAAGCGAGCGTCGCCGGGTCGAGCTGTTCGGGTGGGCCGAGGATCATCGCATCGGGCTAGCCCGGCCGGGCGGCGGCGTCCATCGCAGCAGCGGGGAAACCTTTACGAAATCGAAGGTTCGGCGCGTTTAGGCTCGCCGTTCGCAGGTCCGCCGCGGCGGAAGAAGAGAATTTGGGGGAAGTCTATGGATCGGCTGCCGCTGATCGCGCCGCGTCCGCCGAAGCTGAGCCAGATGGGCGCGGCGCTGGCCGAAATCGAGGCACGCGGAATCTATTCGAACGGCGGGCCGGTGGTGCGCGGGTTCGAGGCGGCGGCGACGGCGCAATTGTTCGGCGGCAAGGGCGACTGCCTCGCGGTGGCGAATGCGACGCTCGGGCTGATGCTGGCGATCCGCGCGGCGGCGGGGCCGCGTGCGGGCAAGGGGCTGTTCGCCTTGATCCCCGGCTTCACCTTCGCGGCGACGGCGCATGCGGCCGAATGGGCGGGGCTGACGCCCCTGCTGTGCGACGTGGATCCGGAGGACTGGGCGGCGAGCGCGGCAGCCGAAGCGCGGGCGTTCGACCGCTATGGCGAGCGGATCGCGGTGGTGGTGCCCTATGCGACCTTCGGGGCGGGGATCGATCTGGCGCGGTATCGCGATTATGCGGCGCGCGGGGTGGGCGTGGTGGTCGATGCCGCCGCGTCGCTGGGGGCGCTCGATGCGGAGGGGCGGCAGTTCGGCGCGGGGGCGCCATTTGCCGTGGTCTATTCGATGCACGCGACCAAGGTGTTCGCGACCGCCGAGGGCGGACTGGTCCATTCGGGCGATGCCGGGCTGATCGAGCAGGTGCGGCGGATGAGCAATTTCGGCTTTGCCGGCGGGCGATCGGCGGAGGGGCCGGGGATCAACGCCAAATTGCCTGAGGTGCTGGGGCTGGTCGCGCAGGCGAAGCTCGGCGAGATCGAGGCGGTCGCGGCGCACCGGATGAAGCTCGACGCGGTGTATCGCAAGGCGCTGGGCGGGTTCGCGGCGGACAAGGGGTTCGAGTTCCAGGCACTCCGCGGGTCGCGGCCGGCGCTGCAATTCCAGTCGCTGCTGCTGCCGCGCGCCTTTGCCGGGCACCGGCGGGCGATCATCGAGAGGCTGGCGGGGCAGGGGATCGGCGCCGCCTGCTATTTCAGTCCGCATCTGGGCGAGCAGCCGTGGTTCCGCGCGCACGGGGTGAGCGAGCCGCTGCCGGTGTGCGACGATGTCGCGGCGCGGATATTGTCGCTGCCGGTGACCGATGCGATGACCGAGCGCGACGTCGAGCGGGTCTGCGCGGCGCTGATCGACGCCTGCGCGGCGTCGGGCCTGGGCGGGCTGCCGCATGCCGAGCGGCGCGGCGGGCATGTCCATGCGGCGCTGGTGGTCGGCGGCGGGCCGGCGGGGACGGCTTTGCTGACCGCGGCGAGCAAGAGCGATGCGCTGGTCCGGCTCGCCGAAGCGGGGCTCGCGGTGGTCGAGCGCGACGCCGTGCTCGGGCGCGGCGAGCTGGGCAGCTATGCGATCACTTCGGACTCGACTGCGGAGACCTTCCTGACCGCGGTCAAGGGCAATGCACATGACCGGATCGCGGCGCTCGAGGGGCATTCGTCGGGGCAGGAAGTCGCGATGCATGCCGGCAAATTGGGCGTGCCGCTGGCGCGGACCTCGCCGTTTCTCGAGGCGACCGGCGCCGAGCTGGCGGCGATCGTCGCGGGGCGCGGCGGGATCGTCGCGACGCGCAGCGACGTGGTCGAGGCACGGCGGACCGGCGAAGGCGTGTGGGCGGCGCGGGTGCGCAACCTCGTCACCGGCGAGGTGCGGGTGATGCGTGCCGAGAAGCTGGTGATCGCGACCGGGGGCTATCAGACCCGCGCCAATGTCTATGCCGAGAAGGTCGCGGGCGCGGCGCTCGGCGACCTTGCCGGCGAGCGGCTGGTGACCGGCGACGAGTTCCTGCGGATCGGCGGGCTCGAGGCGCTGCGCGAGCGGATCGCAGGCGTGCCAGCGCCCAGGATCGCGATCGTCGGCGGCTCGACGAGTGCGCTGGCGGCGGCGGCCCTGATCCTCAAGGCGGCGCCGGCCTTGCCGCTTGGGGCAGGAGCATTGGCATTGTACCACCGCCGGCCGCTCAGGCCCTTCTACCCGTCGGCCGAGGCGGCGCGGGCGGACGGCTTCACCGATTTCGGCGCGCAGGACATCTGCCCGGTCAGTGGTTTCGTCTATCGGCTCGCCGGCTTCCGGCTCGAAGCGCGCGAGCTGGTGCTGCGGATGCTCGGCATCGGCGGACGCGCCCCCGACCCGCGAATGGCGCTGCGCCGGATCGGCGCGCTTGATGACGCGGCGGTGCGCGGCGAGATCGCGGCGGCGGATGTGGTGATCGGCGCGCTCGGCTATCGTCCGCGGGCGCTGCCGCTGTTCGACGTGGACGGCAGCCGGATCGCGCTCGCCGCCGATGCGCCGGGGCGGCCACGGCTGGTCGACCAGCAATGCCGGGTGATCGACGCGGAGGGCCGGCCGGTGCCGGGCGTGTTCGGGATCGGGCTAGCCTCGGGCCATGTGCCCGACGGGCGGCTCGGCGGCGAGGCGAGCTTCAGCGGCAAGGCCAACGGCCTGTGGCTGTGGCAGAACGATATCGGCCAGATGATCGTCGACCAGTTGCTCGGCGCCGAGGCGCAGGCAGTCGCATGAGCAAGGTGCCGACCGTATCGGTGATCATGGCAGTGTATAACGGCGCGAAGTTGCTGCCCGAGACGCTGGCCAGCCTGCAGGCCCAGACGCTGACCGACTGGGAATTGATCGCGGTCGACGATTGCTCGACCGACCGGAGCGTCGCCGTGCTCGAGGCGCTCGGCGATCCGCGCGTCCGGGTGATCCGTTCCGAGGCGAATGGCGGCCCGGTGGTGGCGCGCAACCGCGCCTTTGCCGAGGCGCGCGGGCGGTACGTCGCCGGGCTCGACCAGGACGATATCAGCCTGCCGCGCCGCTTCGGCTGGCAGGTATCGTATCTCGACACCCGGTCCGATGTCGCGCTGGTCAGCTGCGCGACCGATTTCCTGGTCGAGGGCGAGCGGCTGCCCGGCAACTGGCCGCGGCCGCTGACCCCGCTGCTGATCGACTGGCTGATGCTGGTGCAGAACCCGATCGCCTGGTCTTCGGTGATGTTCCGCGCCGATGCCGCGCGGCGGCTCGAGCCGTTCGAGCGGCCGGAGATGCGCTATGTCGAGGATTTCGACCTGTATCAGCGGCTGCGGCCGTTCGGGCGGATCGCGCAGATCGACGAAGTGCTGATGCTCTATCGCTGCCACGCCGGCGGCGCCTCGCAGGTCTATAACGGCACGATGCGCGCGCATGCCGAATTGCTGCTGGGCGAGCGGCACAGGGCGCTGCTTGGGGAAGCGGCGCCCGACGTCGCCGGCTTGCTGGTCCGCCATGTCATGGCGCGCGAGCCGGTGCCCGATGTCGAGACGCTCAATCGGTTGTTCGACGGCATCGGCCAGCTGCGCGCGGCGTTCGGCGCGGCGAATGCGGGCGAGCCGCTCGACGCAGTCGATCGCGAAATCTCGCAGCTGTGGTGGCGCGTGTGCCGGGCGAGCGTGCGCGCGGGATCGCTGTTGCTCCACCGCACCCTCGGCACCCGGCCGCTGCCGCTGGGGCAGGCGGCGGACATGGTCGCCAGCCAGATGATCGGCGGGATGCGTAAGGTGAAGCGGGGGCTGAGCCGGCGGTAGAAGGTGGGCCGCGCGCCTGCTGGCACGGAATGCTCAGGTATCGTGCCGCGGGTGGGCCAAGGTGGCCCTTCACCCGCCAAATCTATTCCGCGGAATTACGCGTGTTCTCCGCGAGTTGCCGGGCAATTCGCCGCCACTCGGTTCGCGTGTGACATTCGCGTTTGCCGTCGCTCTTTCGCACGAGGCATTCGAGCTGCTCGCCATTCCAGACCTGCGCCCGTGCCGGCACGAAATTGCGTGGGCTGGCGAGCCGTTGTGCAGAGGCTTCCGAACTGGCTGCGACGAGCGAGACAAGCGCAATCAAACGGCGCATCCGACTCTCCCTTCCTTGCGTGCGAAGGACATTAGCGGATTGCACGGCGCGGCACCACGTGTTCGGCGTTCGCAACCTCGACCTATCTGCATGTCAGCTTACGAGTGGGAAGCGGAACGGCGGCTTTCGGGCGTTCAGATGGCGTAAGCGGAAACCCTGTCTCCGGGCCCGAATGGCGTTCAAGCTCCAGCTGACGAGATTCAGGGCGGCGATGCCGAAGACGAGGGATGCAGCCTGCGTCGACCAATTCGCTGACGGGTTATCCCTCGAAAGGGGGGAAGACATGTAGGATTTCGTCAAATAGTTCCCCTTTTGTTCCGATTCGCAGAGGTGATCCGTGGTGGCCCACATGGATCGGAGCAGGAGTGGTCTCATGTACTCAGTCAAGGACTTCAATGCAGTCGGTGACGGCATCGCCGACGACACGGCAGCAGTGCAGGCGGCATATGATGCTGCGGTTCAAGGCGGCGGCGGAACGCTTTTTTTCCCGCCCGGGCAATATCGTTGCAATCTCTCGATGTACTCGCGGGCGGTGGACATTCGAGGAGCGGGCAGGATTGCGTCCAAGCTCTACGCTGCGGATCCCGCGAAGGATATTCTAAACGCCATCTTCCGCGAGGGCAGCTGGAACGCGGTCACTATCGCCGACCTCGAACTCTCGAACCCGTCGCAAGTCGCTGGCACGGGTCTAGGCTGCGGCAGCGATCCTTATGTCGCTGAGGCTGAATTTTCGGGCATCATCAACGTCGAGCGGGTCAGATTTTACAATCTCGACCGCTGCATTTTTCGCCGTCAGGGACAGATCGGGCTGTGGCTCACGAACTGCAATTTCTCCACGGCCAATTACCATGTCTTCACGCTCGGGTTCTTCGTGCCCAAGCAGGGCCAGGAACCGGTAAGAATAATGCACGGAGGGTGCCTGTTCGCCAAGCATTGTCACTTCGACGGCGCCGCGCTGGCCAGCCTCTATGTCAAGAGCCCGGTCGTTGGCACAGGACAATGGTCGATCGAAGATTGCATCTTTGAAGCGAATCCCGGCTTCGTGCTGTTCGTCGACGGTTTCTCGGACAATGATCGCCTCCCAGCGCTTAACGTGGTTCGCTGCTGGAATGAAATCAACGGGACGGCGAACGCTGTGACGGTCGAGGGGCAGAACTATGAACCGGTGTTCGCGCGGCTGGCCGGCTGTGAGCGAGCAGTTTTCGAAGATACGCCGGTTGGAAAGATGGTCCTGCGTGACAACTCGAATGTCCTTCTCACGCGGTGCGACATCGGGGGGCTGGGCGCCGTCGACCGCGATGGCAACTGCTCGGTCACGATCGAGAATGCCTATCTCTATGCCGGTGAGGTGAAGGAAGTGTGCCGCAGTTTTCAAGTTGCCGGCCGTCTGCCGCCGGCCGTCGGGGGTGGTGTATGGTGGCCACGTCCCGCGCTCACCGGCGTGACCGGGGCCTATGGCATCGACACCGTGCTGAAGAACGACGCATCCGCTCCCATCCAGTTCTCGGGTACGACGAACCGGACGACAGTGACGGGTGCTGGGCCGGCGGCATCCCCGACCCGTCACGTGCAGGAGCTCACGGTCAATTCGGGCGAAACGCTCCTGCCGGTGCCGCAGGCCACTTTGGTGCCAGGCGCCTGGTACGTGGCGAAATACATCTACCGCCTTCAGTCGGGGCCGCCGATTGCAATGCAAATCACGGGGGCCTCGGGAGACACCGCTATAGCAACTTTGGACAGCACCGCGTGGCGGACGCTCGTTTCCATTTTTCGGGCTGGCGATGCCGGTGGCCTAAATAGCTTCTATCACTTCGGGCCGAGTGCCGGTTCCACGGTGATAGAGATCGGCGGCTATTCGCTAACCAGGTTCGATGATCGAAATGGTGCCGTGATCCACGGAAACGACGAAACGCTAGCCGTTTAGCCAGTGAGGTCGGGGCAACGCGTAGTGCCACGAGGCATAGCGTGCCCCGACTTTTCGGTCGGTCGAGGCAAAAATTCGGCGGCGGCAGCAGATAAAATCCACTGCCTTATTCCGATCTGACGCTGTTGGCCTCGGTCAGCAGGAATCGTTGCAACGTCTCCTTCCACACCCAGGTCGCTCGCCCAAAAGACTGACTCTGAGGCGTGAGCCGTCGTTTGCAGTCCGTAATCTGCGATCTAGTCCGCCCGCGCGAACTTCGTGACCAGCGCGTCGGGGAGCAGGCGGGCGGCGGCGGCCTTGACCTTGCCGGTGAGGGCGGGGGTGATGACATGATCCTTACCCTTCAGCATCGCCTCATAGCCGGCGCGGGCGACTGTGGCCGGGTCGGCCTTGGGCTCGCGCGCGGTGAGCGAGTCCGGATCGACCTTGGCGCGCTCGAAGAAGGCGCTTCGGGTGAGGTCGGGCATCAAGGCGGTGATCGTCACGCCGCTGTCGGCGATCTCCTCGCGCACTGCCTCGGCGAAATTGCGCAGGAACGCCTTGGTGCCCGAATAGACGGCGAGCCGCGGCGAGGGACCGAGCGCGACTACCGAGGACGTGATCAGCACGCGGCCCGCGCCGCGGGCGACCATCGCCGGCAGGAACAATTTGGCCGACTGGACGACCGAGGTGATGTTCACCGCGATCGACTGAAGCTCGAGATAGAGATCGCTCTGGCCGACGAAATCGCCCCACGCGCCCGAGCCGGCATTGAGGCAAAGGTAATCGGGCAGGCCGGCGAGCTGTTCGGTCTCGTGGAACAGCTTCGCGCCGCCGTCGGGCGCGCCGAGATCGATCGACCAGGCGTCAACCTGCGGCGCGCCGGCGGCCCGCAGCTCGACAGCGGCACGGTCGAGCTTCTCCCGGTCGCGCGCGACGATGATCAGCCGGTGGCCGTCCTCCGCGAAGCAGCGGGCGAGTTCGAGGCCGATTCCGCTCGAGCCGCCGGTGACCAGCGCCAGACCTGATTGTGTCATGTGGGCTCCTTCACGCTGCTCAACCAGCGGCGAAGCCAAGGGGTCCTTGCTCTCTGGTGCGCCCCTGCGTCATAGCGGCGGGCATGATCGCGCGGCGTACGGTTCTGATCGGCCTGGGCGGGGCCGCCTTCGCGGCGTCGCGCGCTGGTGCCGCGCAGCGCCCGCCGCTGGTGCTCGCCGCGGCCAGCCTGCAGGAATCACTCAATGCGGCCGCGGACGCATGGGCGAGGCTCGGCCATGTTCGGCCGGTGCTGTCCTTCGCCGCCTCCTCGGCGCTGGCGCGGCAGGTCGCCGCCGGCGCCGCCGCCGATCTGTTCATCTCGGCCGACGAGCCATGGATGGACGATGTCGAGCGGCGCGGACTGATCGTGCCGGGGAGCCGGGCGACGCTGGTCGGGAACCGGCTGGTGGTTGTGCAGCCGGCGCGCGCGCGGCCCGCGGGCACGGCGCCGCTGTCGCGGCTGCTGACGCGCGGGAGAGTGGCGCTGGCGGATCCGGCGTCGGTTCCCGCAGGGCGCTACGCGCAGGCATCGCTGACCCGGCTGGGGCTGTGGGCCATGGTCGCGCCGCGGATCGTGCGGGCCGAGAATGTGCGTGCGGCGCTGGCGCTGGTCGAGCGCGGCGCGGCCGAGTGGGGCCTGGTCTATGCCACCGATGCGCGCGCGTCGCAGCGGGTGCGCGCGGTGCGGATGCTGCCCGCGGCGAGCCATCCGCCGATCCGCTATCCGATCGCCCGGCTGCGCGGGTCTGCCAGTCCGGACGCGGAGGGGTTTCGGCGGTTCCTGCTTTCGGGCGCGGGGCGGGCGATCTTCGCGCGGTTCGGGTTTACGGCGGGTTGATTCCCCTCCCGCTTGCGGGAGGGGTTAGGGGAGGGCATGTCGCGGAGGTGACACACTGGTGCTCAGGCCCTCCCCCGACCCCTCCCGCAAGCGGGAGGGGAGTTATTGTCCGGTGCGCGGCTCGGGTGGCTCGCTATCGTGGGCGGAGGGGCGCCACATGCTGACGCCGGAGGAATGGGGGATCGTCGCCCTGTCGCTCAAGGTGGGCGGGGTGGCGGTGCTGGCGGTGCTGCCGCTGGCGTTTGCACTGGCGTGGCTGCTGGCGCGGGGGCGGTTTCCTGGGAAGGTGCTGCTCGACGCTCTGGTGCATCTGCCATTGGTGGTGCCGCCGGTGGTGACCGGCTGGCTGTTGCTGCTCGCCTTCGCGCCCGCGGGGCCGGTCGGTGGCTGGCTGGAGGGCTGGTTCGGGGTGAGCGTGCTGTTCCGCTGGACCGGCGCGGCGATCGCCGCCGGGGTGATGGCGCTGCCCCTGATGGTGCGCGCGATCCGGCTGTCGATCGAGGGAGTCGACCGGCGGCTCGAGCAGGCGGCGCGGACGCTGGGCGCCGGGCGCTGGCGGACGTTCCGGACGGTCACCCTGCCGCTGAGCCTGCCGGGGGTGATCGCCGGGGTGGTGCTCGGCTTCGCGCGGGCGCTCGGCGAGTTCGGCGCGACGATCACCTTCGTCTCGAACGTGCCGGGCGAGACCCAGACCCTGCCGCTGGCGATCTATGCCGCGCTGCAGACGCCTGGCGGCGAGGCGCTGGTGCTGCGGCTGGCGGGGATTTCGGTGCTGCTGTCGCTGGCGGCGCTGATCGTCTCGGAGCTCATCGCGCGGCGCGCGGGGCGGGGGCTGCATGTCCTTTGACGTCGATGTCGGCAAGCGGCTGGGCGAGCGCGAGATCGCCTGCCGGATCGAGAGCGGCGCAGGACTGACAGTGCTGTTCGGCCCGTCGGGTGCGGGCAAGACCAGCGTGCTCAACATGGTGGCGGGGCTGATCGAGCCCGATCGCGGGCATGTGCGGGTCGACGGCGCGGCGCTGTTCGATGCGGCGCTCGGCGTGGATCTGCCGCCCGAACAGCGCCGGGCCGGCTATGTCTTTCAGGAGCCGCGGCTGTTCCCGCATCGGCGGGTGCGGGCCAACCTGCTCTATGGCTGGCGGGCGGGGCAGGGCGCGGTCGATGTCGATGAGACGATCGGCCTGCTCGGGCTCGCCGGGCTGCTCGATCGCTGGCCGCGGACGCTGTCGGGCGGCGAGGCGCGGCGCGTGGCGATCGGGCGGGCGTTGCTGTCGAACCCGCGCTTCCTGCTGCTCGACGAGCCGCTGTCGTCGCTCGACCGGGCGCGGCGCGAGGAGATCATGGGGCTGATCGAGCGGCTGCGCGACGCACTCGGACTGCCGATCCTGATGGTGACGCACGATCGCGGCGAGGCCCAGCGGCTGGCGACGCGGATCGTCGAGATTTGAGGAAAGCTTTCCCCTCCCTTGCAGGGAGGGGAGTCAGATGTGAGAGGCCGCCAGCAAAGCCGCGAGGGCGGCGTTGAGCGGGGTGGGGATGCCGTGCCTGGCGCCCAGCCGGACGATCACGCCGTTGCGGGCGTCGAGCTCCATCGGGCGGCCGGCGACGAAATCGGCGTGGAGCGAATTGACCGAGTCCGGATGCGCTTTCCGCGTCCATTCGACCACCTGATCGGCGAGCTTGTCGGGCAATGTCGCGCCCTCGGCACGGCCGACGAGGATGCATTCGCGCACCAGGCCGCGCATCACTTCGGCGACGCCCTCGTCATTCGCGACCTCGGCGGCGCGTCGCGTGATCGCGCTGACGATCCCCGAACAATTGATCGCGAGCTTGCGCCACGCGGCGGTGACGAAGTCGGGGGTGGTGTCGGCGGCGATGACAGTGTCGGCGAACAGCGCGACGAACGCCGATCCGTCCGCGCCCTCGGGAACGAGGATCGTGCCGTCGCGGCGCTGGACGATGCGGCCGGGGGCGGTGCGCTCGGCGGGCAGGTCGATGATCACCGGCACGGTCCGGTCGGGCGGGACCATCGGGAAGCGATCGCGCTGCTCGACGCCGTTCTGGATCACCGCGAGCCGGGTGTCGGCGCCCATCAGTCCCGGCAGCCACGCCGCCGCGGCGGCGCAGTCATAGGTCTTGGTGGTGGAGAGCACCCAGTCGACCGGGGTGGCGGCAGCCGGATCGGTGAGGATCGTCGGCGTGGCGCGGATCGCGCCACCGGGAGTCTCGATCTCGAGATCGGCGAGCGGGGTGCGGGCGCAGACGGTAACGTCGTGCGTGCGGGCGAGCCATGCGGCGAGCGTGCCGCCGATCGCGCCGGCGCCGATCACCGCGATCCGCGTCACCGGATGCCGCCGAGATAGTCGCGTTTGCCGAGCGGCACGCCCTTGTGGCGCAGGATGGCGTAGGCAGTGGTGACGTGGAAATAGAAATTGGGCAGTGCGAAGCCGAGGACATAGCCGCGGCCCTTGAACGGGAAGCTGCCCGACGGCGTCTTCAATTCGATATCGGCGTCCTCGCGGCCGTCGATCGCCTCGCGCGGGACCGCGTTGAGGAAGGCGACCGTCGCGGCGATGCGGGCCTGGAGCTCGTCGAAGCTCGCTTCCGTATCGGGCATGGCCGGCGGCTCGATCGCGGCGAGGCGCGACACCGCGAATTTGGCGGCGTCGCTGGCGCGCTGGATCTGCGAGGTCAGCGGCGCCATGTCCTCGTAGAGGCGGGCGGTGAGCAGATCGTCATGCGCGACGCCATGTTCGTCGGCATGGGCGCGTGCCTTTTCGAGAAAGGCGGCCATGGCGGCAAAGCCGCGCAGGAAGACGGGGACGGTGAGGTCGTAGAGTTCGGTTGCCATGCGCAGCGGGATAGGGGCGCCGGCGCGGTTTGGCTAGCGGGCGAGAGGCGAGGCTTCGTACGCGTCGAGCAGCGCTGCGACATCCGGATAGACCGCTACTGCACCCGCCTCGCGGAGTTCGCGCTCAGGGGTTCCGCCCGAGAGGACGCCGAGCGAGCGAATGCCGCATTTCGCCGCGGCCAGCACGTCCCAGCGAGTGTCGCCGATCGCGATTGCCTGTTCGGGCGCGACATCGGCCTGGCGGAGCGCGGCGGCGAAGATGTCCGGGTCGGGCTTGGAGCGGTCGACATCGTCCTTGCTGGTGGCGGCGTGGATCAGGGCGCGGGCATCGAGCAGATCGACATAATGATCGAGCTGCTCGGCGCCGGCCGAGGAGGCGAGGACGATCCTGCTGCCGGCGTCGCGGACACGGGCGAGCAGATCGCGGGCGCGCGGGAAGGGACGGACCTGCGCGAGATGGTCGCGCTGGAAAATCTCCCCCTCGGCGCTCGCGAGCGCCTCCTGTTCCGCTTGCGGCAGACCGGGGAGCAAGGCGGGAACGAGATTGTCGCCGCCCTTGCCGATCTGGCCGCGGATCGCGTCCACCGGGATGGGGTGACCGGCGTCGCGAAAGGCTTGCTGCCATGCGCGGATGTGAAAGTCATTGCTGTCGACGAGGGTACCGTCGAGATCGAAAAGGACTGCGGCGATCGGCATGGCGGCAGAAATGCGCGGGCGCGGGTATCGATCCCGTCAGCGCTCCGCTGCGCGCGAGGAGAGGCGCGATGCCGAACGACGAAGGGCGTTGATCACCGGCGGCGCCGGCCGGGCCGTGGCGGAGCGCGTGCGCTGGTGCCTTGCGAAGCCGGCGTGCCCCGTTTCCAATATGTTGCGGCATTAACATTAGGCAATGACCCATGGTCGCGGGGGAAGTTAGGTCGGGTGCTCTGCCCAACGTTAACCTCCTTGAGAAGAGCCCGCCTTGTTGGACGAACCGCTTCTAGCCCCGCTCGCCCGCCGCTGGGAAAGACGAGTACCTCTGTCGCAGGACGAGCGCGCCGCTTTGGTGTCGCTGCCCGCGACCCGCAAATCGTTCACCAAAGACGCTTTCATCGTGCGCGAAGGCGAGACCGCAAGCAATTGTGCCTTGTTGATCAAGGGGTTCGCCTATCGCCAGAAAATCGTCGACGGCGGTGCCCGGCAGATCATCTCGCTGCATATACCGGGCGAGTTCGTCGATCTGCAGAACTGCCTGCTGCCGGTCACCGATCACAGCGTCCAGAGCCTCGAAATGTCCGAGCTGGCGATGATCCCCCGCACCGCATTGCTCGATCTCGCCACGCACTATCCCAATCTGGCGCGGGCGATGTGGCTCGATACGTTGGTCGATTCCTCGATCTTCCGCGAATGGGTGGTCAATGTCGGACGGCGCGACGCACGGACCAGGATCGCGCATCTGCTGTGCGAGCTTGCGCTGCGGCTGCAGGCTTCGGGTGCGGTGCGCAACGGCGTCTATCATTTTCCGCTGACGCAGGAGCAGCTCGCCGACGCGACCGGGCTGACCGCAGTCCACACCAACCGCACGCTGCAGGCGCTACGCCGGGACGGGCTGATCAGCCTGTCGTCGAGCGCATTGGTGGTGCTCGACTGGGAGCGGCTGCGCGCCGTCGGGGACTTCAGCGAGCGTTATCTGCATCACGCGGTGTGAACGCAGCGCCGAACTGAAATCGCTTGCGGCACGATGGAAAGCCGGACTAGCTTCCCCGGGAAAGCCGGGGGGCGCATGACATCTCATTTTTGCGCAGCGGTATTGGCCGCGTTCGTCGCTGTCTCGCCTCTGTCTGCGGCGGCGCAGGTCACTGCCGTGGCTCCGGCCGAAAGCGCGATTGCATCGGCGCCGGTGTCGATCGCCGCCGGTACCCCGGTCGAGATCGAATTCACTACGCCGCTCAGCTCGAAGACGGCGAAAATAGACGACATGTTCCGGATCCGCCTCACCTCGCCGATTGTCCTGAACGACAAGGTCGTCGTGCCCGTCGGAACTTTAGGCACGGGCCAGATCGTCCATGCGGCGAAAGCGGGGGGTGGTGGCAAGGCGGGCGAGTTGATCGTCACCGTGCGGTGGCTCGACCATCTCGGAACCCGCATCCCGTTGCGGCGGCTGCGGATGGGCGGCCTCGACCGCGGCGCCGACCGGCGCGAGGGGGCGTTCGGGGTGAGCATGGCAGTTCCGTTCGCCGGCTTCTTCGTCCGGGGCGGCGAGAAGACGATCGAGCCGGGAACGCTCGCCAACGCGATCGTCGCTGCCGATGTGGCGGTAACGCCCGCGGCGACGTTCGAAAGCGCTGCGGCAAACTGATTTCACAAAGGGGGAGTAGGACGATGAACAAGGCTTTGGGAATGGCGCTGCTCGGCGTGTCGTTGGGGCTTGCGGCACCAGCGATGGGGCAGGAGGCTGCGGCCGCAGTCGACGCACCGGCACCGGCGGCTGCCACTGCGTCTGCCGCCGTAGAGGCGCCGATCGTCACCAAATCGGGCACGATCGGCGCAGCGCCGGCGGGAAAGGCGCAAGTGGTGTTCTGGCGCCCCGGATCAATCATGGGCATGGCGCTCGGCTGCACCGTGCGCGAAGGCGAAGGCGCCGCCGAGGTGGAAGTGGCGCGGCTCGGCGCGGGCAAATATTGGGTGCACACTGCCGAGCCGGGCAAGCATGTCTATTACACCACAGGCGAAGCTACCGACCGCCTCAACATGGAGCTTGAGGAAGGCGAGACCTATTTCGTGCGCTGCGCGATCGGCATGGGGATCATGTCCGGCCGCGCCCAGGTCTCACCCTCGGATCGGGCGACCTTCCTCGGACGGGCGAAGAAGATGAAGCTCTGGAACAAGAAGGGCGAGGGAGACAAGAAGGCGGCGCGCGCCAGCTGACCTCGAGTCCAGGCAGCTGTCCGGCAGGCTGGCGATTTCACGTCGCAGGTGCGGCATGCGCAATCGCCTTGGCCACGAGGAAGGTGTTGCCGAGCGGGAGGGGCAATAGGTGCAGGACTCTTATTGGTACCGTCACCCCGGCCTCGAGCCGGGGTCCCGCTGCCTTGCGGACAGAAGAAGAAGCGGGATCCCGGCTCAAGGCCGGGATGACGGTATTTAGATCAACGACCTGTTTGCGTTCTAAACTAATGTAGCAACGTGCTTCCTCCCCCTCCGTCATGCTGCGCATGCCACCTCCCCCTGGCGGGGGAGGATTGGGACCGCTCCAGCCGCCACTGCTCGCCCCTCAGGCGGCCTGGCGGTTCCGTTCGTCGTGGCGCAAGGTCAGCACCGAGACGCCGGACGCCGTGACCGCGACGGTGTGCTCGAATTGGGCGGAGAGCGATCCGTCTTTGGTCACCACCGTCCAGCCATCGTCCTCGGTCAGCACGCTGCGCCGGCCCTGATTGAGCATCGGCTCGATCGTGAAGACCATTCCTTCGCGCAACGGGAGGCCGGTGCCGGGCTTGCCGAAATGGAGGATCTGTGGGTCCTCGTGCATCTCGCGCCCGATGCCGTGGCCGCAATATTCGCGGACCACCGAATAGCCGTTGCGCTTGGCATGGCGCTCGATCGCAAAGCCGATGTCGCCGAGCCGCGCGCCGGGACGAACGGCGCGGATGCCCATCCACATCGCCTCATAGGTAGTCCGGACGAGCCTTTTGGCGGCAGGGCTGACCGTGCCGACGAGATAGGTCTTGCTCGAATCGGCGATGTAGCCGTTCTTCTCGAGCGTGATGTCCAAATTGACGATGTCGCCGTCGCGCAGCACGTCCGAGCGGGATGGCACGCCGTGACAAACGACGTGGTTGACCGAGGCGTTCAGGGCGAACTGATAGCCATATTGGCCCTTGCTCGCCGGGCGTGACTGGAGGTCATCGGTGATGAAGCGATCGACCAGCGTGTCGACCTCAAGGGTCGACATGCCGATGAGCGGCGTGCGGTCGAGCATTTCGAACACCGAGGCGAGCAGCCGGCCGGATTCGGCCATCAGCGCGAGTTCGTGGGGCTGCTTGGTCATGCTTCGGTCAAAGCGAGGGGCCTGGCTGTCACTCCGGCGGACCCGAGCTCGCGCTCGACGATTTCGGCGAAGCTCAGCGACGGGTTGGTCTCGCAGAGCAGGCCGATCTTGATCCACCACGCCGCCTGCGCGTTGATCGAGCGGCACGATACCTTGCTCGCCCGGCGGAGCTGGTCGTGGAGGTCGTCTTCGATGTTCACAATGCCCATGGGGGGAGCCTCCGTATATGATTCGTATATGGAGCGTAAAGGAGCACGGCGGATCTGCCAAGCGGGCAACCCTCCGACTTTTGGAGTGGGATGTTCCCCGGCGAAGGCCGGGGCCCAGCTCCGAGCCGGCTCGAGGGCGCTTATCCGATCTCGACTTCGTCGAAGCTGGGCCCCTGCCTTCGCCGGGGAACAGCGAAAGGGCGAGATCCTCCGCCCAGCGGCTTCATCGAGGGCAAGCAAAGAAAAGCCGCCGCCCGGCTTCTCCGGACGGCGGCTCTTCCTGTTCAGCGCGTGAGCGGCTGAACGTCGGCGATCACTCGCTCTCGTTCAGATACTCGCCGGCGTCGGCGTCGGTGCCGTGGCCCGAAGGGACCACGCTCGCCAGCGCGTCGTCGCCGGTGCCGGCATCGTCGCGGACCGAGCGGGCGTTCTCCGCGGCGCGGAGTTCCTCGGCCGAGTTCGGCGCGATCAGCGAGGCTTCGTTCATGCGGCGCTGGGCCACACGAAGCGCCGCGTCACGCGACGAGGCTGCGACACGCAGGCGGTTCATGCCTGCGCCGGTGCCCGCCGGGATCAGACGGCCGACGATCACGTTCTCCTTAAGGCCGAGCAGGGTGTCCTGCTTGCCCTGGACCGCCGCCTCGGTGAGGACGCGGGTGGTCTCCTGGAACGACGCCGCCGAGATGAAGCTGCGGGTCTGCAGCGACGCCTTGGTGATGCCGAGCAGGATCGGCTTGCCCTGGGCGGGCTGCTGGCCCGGCTGGAGCTTGGCGTTCTGCTCGTCCATCTCGTCGCGGTCGAGCTGCTCGCCCACCAGCAAGGTGGTGTCGCCGGACTCGATGATCTCGACCTTCTGCAGCATCTGGCGGACGATCACTTCGATGTGCTTGTCGTTGATCTTCACGCCCTGCAGTCGATAGACTTCCTGGATCTCCGACACGAGATATTCCGCGAGCGGCTCGATGCCGAGCACCTCGAGAATGTCGTGCGGATCGGGGCTGCCGCCGATCAGGTTGTCGCCACGCTTGACGTAGTCGCCTTCCTGAACGTCGATCACCTTCGACTTCGGAACCAGATATTCCACGACCTCGCCGCCGTCCTCGGGCTGGATGCCGATCTTGCGCTTGGCCTTATAGTCCTTGCCGAACACGACGCGGCCCGAGACCTTCGCGATGATCGCGTTTTCCTTGGGCTTGCGCGCCTCGAACAGCTCGGCGACGCGCGGCAGACCGCCGGTGATGTCGCGGGTCTTGGCGGACTCGCGGCTGACACGGGCCAGAACGTCACCGCCCTGGACCTGCGCACCGTCCTCGACCGAGAGCACTGCACCCGGTGCGAGCATGTAGCGGCCGGCCTCCTCGGCGCTTTCGCCGGTGAGGGTCAGGCGCGGACGAAGGTCCTCCTTCTTGGCCGACACACCGCGATTCTCGGTGATGACGCGCTGGGCGATGCCCGTCGCCTCGTCGACCTGCTCGGTCATGGTCTTGCCGTCGACGATGTCGACATACTTCACCGTGCCGGGGTTCTCGGTGATCACCGGCATAGTGAACGGATCCCACTCGGCCATGCGGTCGCCCGCAGAGACGATGTGGCCGTCGTCCATCAGCACATAGGCGCCGTAGGGGATGCGGTGCACCGCGAGCTCGCGGCCGTCCATGTCGACGATCGCGATTTCGCCCGAGCGGCTGAGCACCACGCGGCGGCCACGCTGGTCGACGATGATGCGCAGATCGCGATACTCGATCGTGCCGTCGACCGGCGCCTCGAGGTTCGACTGCTCGTTGAGCTGCGCCGCACCGCCGATGTGGAAGGTGCGCATGGTCAGCTGGGTGCCGGGCTCGCCGATCGACTGCGCCGCGATGACGCCGACCGCTTCACCGATGTTCACCGGGGTACCGCGGGCGAGGTCACGCCCGTAGCACTTGCCGCAAACGCCGATGCGCGCTTCGCAGACCAGCGGGCTGCGGATCTTCATCCCCTGGATGCCGATCGCCTCGATCTGCGAAATCATCGCCTCGTCGAGCAGGGTGCCCGCCGGGATGATGACCTCGTTGGTCTTGGCGTCGACCACGTCCTCCGCCGTGGTGCGGCCGAGGATGCGCTCGCCGAGCGACGCGATGGTCGAGCCGCCTTGGACGATGGCGCGCATCTCGAGCGCCCGCTCGGTGCCGCAATCGTCTTCCATGACGACGCAGTCCTGCGACACGTCGACCAGACGACGGGTGAGGTAACCCGAGTTCGCCGTCTTCAGCGCGGTATCCGCGAGGCCCTTGCGGGCGCCGTGGGTCGAGTTGAAGTACTCAAGGACGGTCAGACCTTCCTTGAAGTTCGAGATGATCGGCGTCTCGATGATCTCGCCCGACGGCTTGGCCATCAGGCCGCGCATACCGGCGAGCTGCTTGATCTGCGCCTGCGAACCGCGGGCACCCGAGTGGGCCATCATGTAGATCGAGTTGATGTCCTTCTCGCGGCCCGTTTCCGGGTTGCGCTTCACCGCCTTGATCTCGTCCATCATGGCGCCGGCCACCTGATCGCCGCAACGGCTCCAGGCGTCGATCACCTTGTTGTACTTCTCCTGCTGCGTGATCAGACCGTCCTGATACTGCTGCTCATAGTCCTTCACGAGCGCGCGGGTCTCGTCGACCAGGGCTTCCTTGCTCGCCGGGATGATCATGTCGTCCTTGCCGAACGAGATGCCGGCGCGGAAGGCGTGACGGAAACCGAGCGCCATGATCGCGTCGGCGAACAGCACGGTCTCCTTCTGGCCGGTGTGGCGATAGACCTCGTCGATCACGTCGCCCACGTCCTTCTTGGTGAGGAGGCGGTTGACGGTCTCGAACGGCACCTTGTGCGACTGGGGCAGCGTCTCGCCGAGCAGCATGCGGCCCGGGGTGGTCTCGACGCGCTTCAGATAGGTGTTGCCGTTCTCGTCGGTCTGCGGAACGCGCGAGGTGATCTTGGTGTGCAGGGTGACCGCCCCGGCGTTGAGCGCCTGGTGGACTTCCTGCATGTCGGCCAGGATCATGCCTTCGCCCGGCTCGCCGGTCTTCTCCATCGAGAGATAGTAGAGACCCAGAACCATGTCCTGCGACGGCACGATGATCGGCTTGCCGTTCGCGGGGCTGAGGATGTTGTTGGTCGACATCATCAGCACGCGCGCTTCCAGCTGCGCCTCGAGGCTCAGCGGAACGTGCACGGCCATCTGGTCACCGTCGAAGTCGGCGTTGAACGCCGAGCAGACCAGCGGGTGGAGCTGGATCGCCTTGCCCTCGATCAGCACCGGCTCGAACGCCTGGATGCCGAGACGGTGGAGCGTCGGCGCGCGGTTGAGGAGAACCGGGTGCTCGCGAATGACTTCGTCGAGGATGTCCCAGACTTCCTTGCGCTCCTTCTCGACCCACTTCTTGGCCTGCTTGAGGGTCATCGACAGACCCTTGGCGTCGAGGCGGGCATAGATGAACGGCTTGAACAGCTCGAGCGCCATCTTCTTCGGCAGGCCGCACTGGTGCAGCTTGAGTTCCGGACCGGTCACGATGACCGAACGGCCCGAATAGTCGACGCGCTTGCCGAGCAGGTTCTGACGGAAGCGGCCCTGCTTGCCCTTGAGCATGTCGGACAGCGACTTGAGCGGACGCTTGTTGGCGCCGGTGATGGTGCGGCCGCGGCGGCCATTGTCGAACAGCGCGTCGACGGCTTCCTGCAGCATGCGCTTTTCGTTGCGGACGATGATGTCCGGCGCGCGCAGCTCCATCAGCCGCTTGAGGCGGTTGTTGCGGTTGATCACGCGGCGATACAGATCGTTGAGATCGGAGGTCGCGAAGCGGCCGCCGTCGAGCGGCACCAGCGGGCGCAGTTCGGGCGGAATGACCGGAACGACGTCGAGGATCATCCACTCGGGACGGTTGCCCGATTCGATGAAGCTCTCGACGACCTTGAGGCGCTTGATGATCTTCTTGGGCTTGAGCTCGGACTTGGTGACCGCGAGCTCCTCGAGCAGGTCCTTGCGCTCGCCTTCGAGGTCGAGGTCCATCAGCATCTGCTTGACGGCCTCGGCGCCGATGCCGGCCGAGAAGGCGTCCTCGCCATATTCGTCCTGCGCGTCGAGCAGCTCATCCTCGGTGAGCAGCTGATACTTCTCCAGCGGAGTCAGACCCGGCTCGATGACGATATAGGCTTCGAAGTAGAGCACGCGCTCAAGCTGCTTGAGCTGCATATCGAGCAGCAGGCCGATGCGCGAGGGCAGCGACTTCAAGAACCAGATGTGCGCGACCGGGGCGGCGAGCTCGATATGGCCCATGCGCTCGCGGCGGACCTTCGAGACGGTGACCTCGACGCCGCACTTCTCGCAGACGATGCCCTTGTACTTCATGCGCTTGTACTTGCCGCACAGGCACTCATAGTCCTTGATCGGACCGAAGATGCGCGCGCAGAACAGGCCGTCACGCTCGGGCTTGAACGTGCGATAGTTGATCGTCTCGGGTTTCTTGATCTCGCCGAACGACCACGAACGGATGCGGTCAGGCGACGCGATGCCGATCTGGATCTGGTCGAAGGTCTCCGGCTTGGCCACCGGGTTCGCGAAGTTGGTCAGTTCGTTCATTTCGTTTTCCTCAAACTCCCTCTCCCCTTCAGGGGAGAGGGCAGGGGAGAGGGGGAGCGGGAGGCACGTGCATCGCACTTGCCCCTCTCCCCGACCCTCTCCCCGCAAGCGGGGAGAGGGAGACTTGTCGCTTACTCCGCCGCGATCGCGACGCCGTCGTCGTCGAAGCCCGGCTCGTCGTTCTTGAGTTCGACGTTGAGGCCCAGCGAGCGCATTTCCTTGACGAGCACGTTGAAGCTCTCGGGGATGCCGGCCTCGAAGGTGTCGTCGCCCTTGACGATCGCCTCGTAGACCTTGGTGCGGCCGACCACGTCGTCCGACTTCACCGTCAGCATCTCCTGCAGGGTATAGGCTGCGCCATACGCCTGCAGTGCCCAGACCTCCATTTCGCCGAAGCGCTGGCCGCCGAACTGCGCCTTGCCGCCCAGCGGCTGCTGGGTGACGAGCGAGTAAGGCCCGATCGAACGCGCGTGGATCTTGTCGTCGACGAGGTGGTGGAGCTTCAGCATGTAGATGATGCCCACGGTCACCTTGCGGTCGAACGCCTCACCCGTACGCCCGTCGAACAGCACCGACTGGCCCGAGGTGTCGAGCCCCGCGAGGCTCAGCATCTCGGAGACGTCGGCCTCACGCGCACCGTCGAACACCGGTGTCGCCATCGGCACGCCCGGCTTCAGGTTGCTCGCCAGCTCGACGATCTGGTCGGGCGTCCGTGCCTCGATCTCGGCGACATAGTGATCGCCGTAAACCTCCTTGAGGCGCGACTTGACCGCGTCGGGCATCTGCCCGCCGACCGCATCGGGATTGGCGTGGCGCCAATCCTCGAGCGCATGGCCGATCTGCTGACCGAGCTGACGCGCGGCCCAGCCGAGATGGGTCTCGAAGATCTGCCCGACGTTCATGCGCGACGGCACGCCCAGCGGGTTGAGCACGAGATCGACCGGCGTGCCGTCCTCGAGGAACGGCATGTCTTCCTGCGGCAGGATCCGCGAGATGACGCCCTTGTTGCCGTGACGGCCGGCCATCTTGTCGCCCGGCTGCAGCTTGCGCTTCACCGCGACGAACACCTTGACCATCTTGAGCACGCCCGGCGGCAGCTCGTCACCGCGCTCGAGCTTCTCGCGGCGGTCCTCGAACTTGTCCTTGATGCGCTTCACGGCCTCGTCATACTGGCCCTTCACCGCTTCGAGGTTCGCCTGCATGGCGTCGTCCTGGACGGAGAACTTCCACCATTCGTGACGGTCGACGCTGTCGAGCAGATCGGCGTCGATGGTGGCGCCCTTCTTGAGGCCCTTCGGCGTCGCCGTGGCGACCTGACCGATCAGCATCTCCTTGAGGCGCGACCAGGTCGCACGGTTGAGGATGTTGCGCTCGTCGTCCGAGTCCTTCTTGAGGCGCTCGATCTCCTCGCGCTCGATCGCCAGAGCGCGCTCGTCCTTGTCGATGCCGTGGCGATTGAAGACGCGGACGTCGACGATCGTGCCGGCAACGCCCGGAGGCAGGCGCAGCGAGGTGTCGCGCACGTCCGAGGCCTTTTCGCCGAAGATGGCGCGGAGGAGCTTTTCTTCCGGCGTCATCGGGCTCTCACCCTTCGGCGTGATCTTGCCGACGAGAATGTCGCCCGGCTCGACCTCGGCACCGATATAGACGATGCCCGCCTCGTCGAGGTTGCGCAGGGCTTCCTCGCCGACGTTCGGGATGTCGCGGGTGATGTCCTCGGGCCCGAGCTTGGTGTCGCGGGCCATGACCTCGAACTCGTCGATGTGGATCGACGTGAACACGTCGTCCTTCACGATCCGCTCGGAGATCAGGATCGAGTCCTCGTAGTTGTAACCGTTCCACGGCATGAACGCGACGAGCGCGTTGCGGCCGAGCGCGAGCTCGCCGAACTCGGTCGACGGGCCGTCGGCGATGATGTCGCCGGCATTGACCACGTCGCCCACCTTCACCAGCGGACGCTGGTTGATGCAGGTCGACTGGTTCGAGCGCTGGAACTTCATCAGCGTGTAGATGTCGACGCCGCTCTGGGTGGCTTCGACGTCGCCCGAGGCGCGGATGACGATACGGGTGGCGTCGACCTGATCGACGATGCCCGAACGGCGTGCCGCGATCGCGGCGCCCGAGTCACGCGCGACGGTCTCTTCCATGCCGGTGCCGACGAAGGGCGCTTCCGCCTTCACCAGCGGCACGGCCTGACGCTGCATGTTCGAGCCCATCAGCGCGCGGTTGGCGTCGTCGTTCTCGAGGAACGGGATCAGCGACGCGGCGACCGAGACGAGCTGCTTGGGGCTGACGTCCATCAGCGTGATCTGCTCGGGCAGCGCCATCAGGAACTCGCCCGCCTGACGCGACGAGACCAGCTCCTCGGTGAAGCGGCCTTCGGCGTCGAGCTCGGCCGAGGCCTGCGCGATCGTGTGCTTGGCCTCTTCCATCGCCGACAGATAGACGACCTCGTTGGTCACCTTGCCGTCGATGATGCGGCGGTACGGAGTCTCGATGAAGCCGTACTTGTTGACGCGGCTGAACGACGCGAGCGAATTGATCAGACCGATGTTCGGGCCTTCCGGCGTTTCGATCGGGCAGATGCGGCCATAGTGCGTCGGGTGAACGTCGCGGACTTCGAAGCCTGCGCGCTCACGGGTGAGACCGCCCGGCCCGAGCGCCGAGACGCGACGCTTGTGCGTCACTTCGGAGAGCGGGTTGGTCTGGTCCATGAACTGCGAGAGCTGCGACGAACCGAAGAACTCGCGCACCGCGGCGACCGCGGGCTTGGCGTTGATCAAGTCGTTCGGCATCACCGTAGACACGTCGACCGACGACATGCGCTCCTTCACGGCGCGCTCCATGCGGAGCAGGCCGACGCGATACTGGTTCTCGAGCAGCTCGCCCACCGAACGCACGCGGCGGTTGCCGAGATTGTCGATGTCGTCGACTTCACCCTTGCCGTCCTTGAGGTCGACCAGCGTCTTGACCACCGCGAGGATGTCCTCGGTGCGGAGCGTCGTGACCGTGTCCTCGGCATCGAGGTCGAGGCGCATGTTGAGCTTGACGCGGCCAACGGCGGAGAGGTCGTAGCGCTCCGGATCGAAGAACAGGCCGGCGAACAGCGACTCCGCCGTCTCGAGCGTCGGCGGCTCGCCAGGGCGCATGACGCGGTAGATGTCGGACAGTGCCTGCTCGCGCTCCTCGGCCTTGTCGACCTTGAGCGTGTTGCGGATCCACGGACCCGTCGAGATGTGATCGATGTCGAGCAGTTCGAGCTTCTCGATGCCTGCCTTGTCGAGCTTTTCGAGATTCTCGGCCGAAACCTCGTCGCCGGCCTCGATGTAGATCTCGCCGGTCGACTCGTTGATCAGGTCATAGGCCGAATAGCGGCCGAAGATTTCCTCGGTCGGGATCAGCAGCGTCTCGAGGCCGTCCTTGGCCGCCTTGTTCGCGGCGCGCGGGCTGATCTTCTGCCCGGCCGGGAACACGATTTCGCCCGACTTGGCGTCGACGATGTCGAACATCGGCTTGGCGCCGCGCCAGTTCTCCGGCGCGAACGGAATCTGCCAGCCGTTCGGACCGCGGACATAGGTCACGCGGTTGTAGAAGTAATTGAGAATGTCCTCGCTGTTCAGGCCGAGGGCGTAGAGCAGCGTGGTCACCGGCAGCTTGCGCTTGCGGTCGATACGGACGTTGACGATGTCCTTGGCGTCGAACTCGAAGTCGAGCCACGAGCCGCGATACGGGATCACGCGCGCGGCGAAGAGATACTTGCCCGAGGCGTGGGTCTTGCCACGATCGTGATCGAACAGCACGCCCGGCGACCGGTGCATCTGGCTGACGATGACGCGCTCGGTGCCGTTGATAAAGAAGGTGCCGTTGCCCGTCATCAGGGGCATGTCGCCCATATAGACGTCCTGCTCCTTGATATCGAGGACCGAACGGGCTTCCGTATCGGGATCCACCTCGAACACGATCAGGCGCAGCGTGACGCGCATCGGGGCCGCATAGGTGATGCCGCGCTGACGGCATTCCTCGACGTCGAACTTGGGCTCCTCGAGCTCATAGTTGACGAAGTCGAGCTCGGCGGTGCCGGCGAAGTCGCGGATCGGAAAGACCGAGCGAAGGGTCTTCTCGAGGCCGGACACGTAGCCGATCGAGGGATCGCTCCGCAGGAACTGTTCGTAGGATTCGCGCTGAACCTCGATCAGGTTCGGCATCTGGACCACTTCGTGGATGTCGCCGAACACCTTGCGGATGCGGCGCTTCATCGTGCCGCCCTCGATTGCTTTGGTAGCCATGGGTGTTTTGTGCCTCGTCAGCCGAATTTTCGTGCCCCTGATCCGGGGCCGGGACGTGCGAAAGGACGCGAAAAGGCTGCACGAATCCCTTCCGGGTTTCGGCAGCTTTCGGCGTCCTTTGAACCCCACAACCCCAATTCGCACGATGCACTGCGCGACGGCGCATCATTTCCCGGTGCTGTGGTGTGAGGGCGATATAGGGGGCAGGGCGGCGCCTGTCAAAGGGGTGCAGGGAACCTTTTTCGCTTTGGCAAGTGCGGGAATGTGCTTGCTGAACCTTGAATTAACCCGGTTATTCGTCGCGGATCGGCAACGTGTCGGCGCACCTCGCGAAGCCGGTTGCGGGTTCCACTTGTTTAACCTGCGATATGATGAAGAAGCCCCACGCCCGCCCCCGCGCCGCACTGTTGATCGGTGCCGCGCTCCTTGCAACCCCCGCCTTCGCGCAGGACGCGCCGACCCAGACGGTCACGCCTCCGCCGATCGCCGCGACGCCGCCCCAGGCGCAGGCACCGGTACCGGCGCCGCGTATCGAAATGGCGCCATCGGCTCCGATCGTGCAGCCGGCGCCGCCGCCGGGTCCGCGGCCTGAGACGGTGACCGAAGCCGCCGCACCGCGCGCCGAGCGCGCTGCCACCCGCACTACCCAGACCCGCCAGACGGTGCGCCAGACGAGTCGCGCTGCAGCGCCGGTCCGCGACGCGGCGCCGGCGCCGGCGCCTGCCGCTGCTCCGGCAGCGCCCGCAGCCCAAGCCCCGGCGGCTGCCGAGCCAGCCGCGCCTGTAGCGGCGGCTCCGGCACCCGCCGCGGAAACCGCGGCACCGCCAACAGCCGAGACGACCACCACCCGTACCGAAACCAATAACGGCCCGGGCCTCGCCTGGCCGTGGATCGTCGGCGGCCTGTTGCTGCTGGCGGCTGCTGCAGCGGCGTTGCTGCTGACGCGTCGCCGTCGCGATGAAGACGAGGTCGTCGAGGCCTATGAGGAGCCGGTCGCGCCGCGGGCCTATGAGGCGCCGGTTGCCCCGGTCGCTGTCGCGCCGCGTGCCGAGCCGATCGTCGCACCGCGCCGCGAGCCTGAGCTGAGCCCGTTCATGGCAGCCACCGCAGCTGCTACGGCTGCGCCGGCTGCGATGCCTGTCGCGGCGGAGAGCGAAAGCGTCGAGGCGCATGTCGAGGCGGAGCTCGCCGAGCCCGAGAGCGAGGACCTTGCCGGCGTCACCGATGCGCCCGCGCCGGTCAGCAATCGTCCGTGGCTCGAATTCGGCCTGCGTCCGGTCCGTGCCGGTACCAGCGAGGAAGAGGCCCTGGTCGATGTCGAGCTGACGGTCGGCAATGCCGGCGACGTGCCCGCCCGTGACGTCCGTATCTCGACCTTCATGCTGGCCGATGCCGAGACCAACGAGATGGAGGATCTCCTGATCAACCGCGCCGCTGATGCGGCAGTTCCGCCGGTGACGATCGCGCCGGGTGACGGCACCCGCGTCGACGCGCACCTCGCCGTCCCGAAGGGCGAGCTGGGCCGGGTGTTCAATCCGGTGGTCGTCGCCGAGGCGCGCTACACGCTCCCCGATGGTCGCGAGGGCCGTACCTCGGCCAAGTTCAAGATCGGTCGTCCGAGCCCGGTGAGCGACGGGGTCGGCCCGATCGGCGCGACCCGCCCGCACATTGTCGACAATGTCGAGGCCGAGCTGCTGGGCACGCCCGAGCACGCTTGATCCAATACCCCAAGACCCTTCCCTGATCGGGGGCGAGGGGTTGGGCAACGGCGGGCAAGGGCCATTCCTTGTCCGCCGTTTTTGCGTCCCGGTTTCGCTGTGGAAGGGGCTTCCATCCGCGACGGTTCAGGGTCTATCGCTTGGGCTCCCCACAGGAGCCAAGGTCGCCCATGAACAAGCTGCTCGCCGCACTTCTCGCCGGCACCGCCCTTCTTGCCGCGCCTGCGCTGGCCCAGCAGGCGCAGCCGTTCAACGACATCCCCGCGAAGTTCACGCCGCCGGCCCAGCCGTCGGACTTCATCAAGCGCGAAGTGATGATTCCGATGCGCGACGGGGTGAAGCTCTACACTGTCATCGTGATCCCGAAGGGCGCGAAGAACGCGCCGATCCTGTTCACACGGACGCCGTACAACGCCGCCGGTCGCGTCAAGCGGACCGAGAGCATGACGATGGTCAACGCGCTGCCCGAGGGCGACGAGGTGTTCGTCCGCGACGGCTACATCCGGGTGTTCCAGGACATTCGCGGCAAATACGGTTCCGAAGGCGACTATGTCCTCACCCGGCCGCCGGTCGGGCCGCTCAACCCGACCAAGGTCGATCACACCACCGATGCGTGGGATTCGATCGACTGGCTGGTCAAGAACGTGCCCGAGAGCAACGGCAAGGTCGGCATGCTCGGCTCCTCATACGAGGGGTTCACGGTCGTTATGGCGCTCCTCAATCCGCATCCGGCGCTCAAGGTGGCGGCGCCCGAGAGCCCGATGATCGACGGCTGGATGGGCGACGACTGGTTCCATTACGGCGCCTTCCGCCTCGCCAATATCGGCTGGATCGGCTCGCAGACCGGCTACAAGGGGGAGGGGAGTGCACCCAACCGGCCCGACTGGGACGATTACGACACCTTCCGGCGGATCGGCTCGGCCGGCGACTGGGCGAAGCAGTTCGGCTATGACCAGCTTCCGGCGTGGAACAAGATGAGCCAGCACGTCGCCTATGATGCGTTCTGGCAGGGCCAGGCGCTCGACAAATTGCTCGCGGCGCATCCGTCGAATGTGCCGACCCTGTGGGAGCAGGGGATCTGGGACCATGAGGACATGTATGGCGCGATCCACACCTGGGAAGCGCTGCAGAAAACGCCGCAGGCCGACAAGAACTTCCTGCTGATGGGCCCGTGGCGGCACTCGCAGTTCAATTACAACGGCTCGTCGCTGGGCCAGCTTAACTTCGAAGGTGACACCGCCCTGCAGGCACGCCGCGACATCCTGCTGCCCTTTTTCAACGCCTATCTGAAGGACGGCGCGCCGCCGTTCACGCCGGCCAAGGCGAGCTTCTACAATACCGGCGAGAATCGCTGGGAGTATCTGAACAAATGGCCGCTTGCCTGCGAGGCGGGCTGTGATGCGCCGCTCACGCCGATCTACTTGAAGCCGCAGGAAGGGCTCGGCTTTGACAAACCCGGGCGGGGGTCGGACGCCTATGTCTCCGATCCCGCAAAGCCGGTCCCGCATCTGCCGCGCCCGGTGAACTTCAGCGACGGCCGTTGGTCAACCTATCTGGTCACCGACCAGCGCTTCGTCGATGGGCGGCCCGACGTAATGACCTATGTCACCGACCCGCTGACCGCGCCGGTCCGCGTCTCGGGTGCGCCGCTCGCCGACATTTTCGCGAAGACAACGGGCACCGACGGGGACTTCGTGGTAAAGGTGATCGACGTCTACCCTGACGAGATGGCGACGAAGAAGGAAATGGGCGGGTTCCAGCTGCCGATCGCGATGGACATCTTCCGGGGTCGCTACCGCAACTCGTTCGAGCATCCGAGCGCGATCCCGGCCAACGAGGTGCAGGAATACAAGTTCCGCCTGCCGACGGTGAACCATGTCTTCCAGCCGGGGCACCGGATCATGGTCCAGGTCCAGTCGAGCCTGTTCCCGGTCTATGACCGCAACCCGCAAAAATATGTCGACAACATCTTCTTCGCGAAGAAATCCGATTATCAGAAGGCGACGGTGACCCTGATGTACGGCGGCGCGCAGTCGAGCGCAGTGTTGTTGCCGGTGGTGCCAGTGGATCAGTCTGTCCGGCGGGCGAAATAGACGCCACTATCCCTTTTCAGCCGATTGCGAGGATGCGATAGCTTTCGAACATCGGCAGGGGAAATCCAGTGTTTCGATCGATATTGTCGGCGGTGCTCGTGCTGGTTTCGGGCACCGCAAGCGCCATCGGCGCGGAAAAGCCGCCAGAGACGCTTGCACGCGCAACCAAATGGGTAGTCGACTATGATCGGGACGCCTGCCATCTCGCCGCGCAGTTCGGCGAAGGGAAAAAGTCCGTCATCGCAAAATTCACGCGCTATCAGCCCGGCGATCAATTTGACCTCGCACTAATCGGCGACCGCTTCGTCTCTGCCGATGCCGAGGTAGCCGGCAAGATAGATTTTGGCTTGTCGAACAAGCCGGTCGACCTGAACGGCCTGAACGGCACCATGGGCAAGACCAAGGCAATCTTCCTGCGGTCGCTTCGCTTCGATGGCTGGGAATCAAGCGAGAAGATGGAGGTGGCGCCCACGCTGACTCCCGAACAGGAGGCGCGCATCACAGGCGTCACTGTCGACTTGCGGGGAAGACCACCGTTTCGGATCGAATTCGGCTCGTTGGCAAAGCCGCTCGCTCAAATGCGACTGTGCATGGACAATCTGGTGAAGAGCTGGGGCTATGATCCGGTCGAGCAGGCGGGGGCACTTCGGCCGGCTAGCCCGATCACCTCGCCCGGGACCTGGCTAAGCAGCAGCGACTATCCAATGAACGCAGTGATGAATGGCCATAACGGGCTGGTCCAGTTCCGGCTCGACATCGACTCCGAAGGGAAGGTGCTCGGCTGCTTCATCCTTTCGCGCACCAGCCCGGACGACTTTGCCGACACGACGTGCCGCGCAATGACACGACGGGCGCGGCTGCAGCCCGCGCTCGACGCGCAGGGCCGGCCGATGCGCTCCTATTTTGTCAGCAAGGTGGTCTGGCTCACCGGGCGCTGAGCGCGGGATTTCCACAGGGGCGCGGCTTTCCACCTCTTCGGCGTGGTGCTAGGCCAACACACGTCTCGATTCTCTCGAAGAGGTTCTCCCGAATGTTGAAATGGAGCCTCGCGCTCGCGCTCGCCGCCAGCGCCTTGTCGACGCCCGCGCTCGCCCAGCCGGCGCCGGCAGCAGCGCAGAAGCTGCACGTCGACATGCAGTATTTCACCCTGCCGAACGGCCTCAAGGTGGTGCTGGCTAGGGACCAGATCGCCCCGACGGTGACGATCGCGGTCTATTACGGGATCGGCTTCCGGGTCGAGCCGCGCGAGCGGACCGGCTTCGCGCATCTGTTCGAGCATCTGATGTTCCAGGGATCGAAGCACGCGCCCAAGGGCGTGTTCGACCAGACGGTGACCAATTCAGGCGGGATCAACAACGGCTCGACCCGGTTCGATTTCACCAATTACTATGAGGTCCTCCCGTCGAGCGCACTCGACCGGATGCTCTGGCTCGAGGCCGACCGCATGGCCAATCCGGTGATCGACCAGACCGTGCTGACGAATCAGCAGGGCGTCGTCGGCAATGAGGTCAAGGTCAACGTGCTCAACCAGCCGTACAGCACCTGGCCGTGGATCGACCTGCCGATGCTGGCGAACACCAACTGGTATAACAGCCACAATTTCTACGGCGATCTGAAGGAGATCGAAGCGGCGACGGTGCCCGACGCCCAGTCCTTCTTCGAGGCCTTCTACCGCCCGAGCAACGCGGTGATGGTGATCGCCGGCGACCTCGACTACGCGGCGACCCGCGCCACGATCGAGAAGTATTTCGGCGGAATCGCGAAGAAGCCGGCGGTGGTCCAGCCCGACATCAGCGAGCCGCGCCAAACGCAAGAGAAGTTCAGGAGCCGGGTCGATGCGCTCGCGCCCAAACCCGGCTACGCCGCGGGCTATCACGTTCCCGCGCGCGGCACGCCCGAATGGTATGCGATGGGGCTGATCGACCAGATCCTGCTGCAGGGCGACGACAGCCGACTCTATACCAAACTGGTCCAGCAGACCGGGATCGCCGGCGAGATCAGCGGCGGGATCAATGGCGATCTCGGCAACATGTTCAATTATCGCGGCCCGATGCTGTGGAGCTTCAGCTTCACCCATGATCCGACCCATACGCCGGCGCAGATCACCAAGGCAGTGGACGAAGTGATCGAGGAACTGCGCAGCAAGCCCGTCTCGGCCGCCGAACTGAGCCGCGCCAAGACCAAGATGCGATCGGATCTCTATGGCGAGATCGACGGCGGCGGGCGGATCGGGCTGGTCGATCTGCTCGCGGTGCACGCGCTGTTCGACAACGACCCGCAGGCGATCAACCGCATCGAGGACGGCTTCGCCAAGGTGACGCCGGCGCTGATCCAGAAGACGGCGCAGGAATATCTGCGCAGGACCAATCGCTCGGTCTATGTGATCGAGCCGGGCGCTGCCGCCAAGGGCGCCGCGCCGCAGGGAGGCAAGTGATGAAGCGCGTGCTGCTCGCGAGTCTGCTGGCCTTCGCCGCAACGCCTGCCCTCGCGCAGGATTTCCCGCCGCCGCCGCCGATCGGTGAGCCCAAGCCGTTCAAGCTTCCCGCCAGCGAAACCTTCACGCTGCCCAACGGCATGGAGGTGACGCTCGTCCCCTACGGGATCGCGCCCAAGGCGGTGGTCTCGCTGCGCGTCCGCGCCGGCAATGTCACCGAAGGCGAGGCTACGTGGATGGCCGACCTCACCGGCGCGATGATGAAGGAAGGGGCAGGGGGGCGCAGTGCCGGCCAGCTTGCCACTGCCGCCGCCGAAATGGGCGGCGATCTCGGAGTCAGCGCCGGCCAGCAGACCACCCAGATCACGATGAACGTGCTGTCGGAATATGCTCCACAAGCAATCGCGCTGATCGGCGACGTCGCGATCCGGCCCGATCTGCCGGCGAGCGAACTCGCCCGCGTAAAAGCCAATCTCGGGCGCCAGCTGAGCGTCGCATTGTCGCAGCCTGGAACGCTCGCCGATATCGCGCTGGCGCGGACGATCTACGGGCCGAACCATCCTTATGGCCGGGTGGTGCCGACCGAGGCGCAGCTCGCCGGCTACTCGATCGATCAGGTCAGGGCGTTCCACAAGGGTCAGTTCGGCGCCAAGCGCGGGCATCTTTACATCGCCGGCAAGTTCGATGCCGCGGCGGTCAAGGCGGCGATCACCCGCACCTTCGCGGGCTGGGCCGCGGGTTCGGAGCCGGTGAAGCTCGCTGCGCCACACCAGCCGGGGCCGCGCGTCGTGCTGATCGATCGCCCCGACGCGCCGCAGACCACCTTGCGCCTTTCGTTCGACGCCGCCGTCGCCGGCAGCGCCGCCGACATCCCGCAGCGCGTCACCAATTCGCTGCTCGGCGGGGCGTTCAGCTCGCGGATCACCACCAATATCCGCGAGACCAAGGGCTATACCTACTCGCCGGGCTCGGGCGTCGCGTTCAATCCGGACGAGGCACTGTGGACCTTCGAGGCCGACGTCACCACCAACGTCACCGGCGCGGCGCTCGGCGAAGTGTTCAAGGAAATCCGCCGGATGCAGACCGAACCCGCGCCGGTCGAGGAGTCTAAGGGGATCCGCACCTATATGGCGGGGCTGTTCGCGATCTCGAACTCGACCTCACCGTCGCTGGTCAACACGCTGGCGACGCGCGACCTTCTCGGGCTGCCGGCGGACTGGACCGACCGCTATGTGCCCGAAGTGCTCGCGGTCGAGCCGGCGGCGATGCTGGCCTCTGCCAAAGCGAGCTATCCGCTGGAAAAGCTGACGCTGATCGCAGTGGGCGATCTCAAGACGGTCGAGCCGCAGCTCAAGGCGTTGCCGGAGCTTGCGAACGTGCCGTTCGAGAGGGTGCGCGTGCCTTGACTTGATCCTCCCCCGCCAGGGGGAGGTGTCGCCGGAGGCGACGGAGGGGGAGGTAAGCGATCACCCAGCCGGCGTGCTTCCTCCCCCTCCGTCATGCTTCGCATGCCACCTCCCCCTGGCGGGGGAGGATTGAAGGCCCCACGATTTCCCTTCACCTGCGGTGGGCCGCCGCTAAAACGCGGCCTGTGCAGCTGTAATTCACGTTGGAGGCGCTAGAGACGCGGTGGTGAAGCGCGGAACATATCGGATCGACGGGCTGTGGGGCATCGCCGCGGCAGCTCTGGCTGTGGGCGGTGCGGCGGATGCGCATGCGCAGCAAGCGACGCCGACGCCGGTGCCCTTGCCATCGACCGCGCGCCCGAGCACGACGACGCTGCCCAATGTCGCGCCCGAGCGATTCACGCTAGGTACGCCGACCCCTACACCGGCGCCGGTACCGACTCCGACTCCCACACCGGCTCCGCCGCCTGCCGCGATTGCTACGCCGCGCGCCGCGGCGCCCGTTCGGGCCACGCCCACTCCGGCTCCGGCGGCGGCTGCGCCGCGCAGGGAAGTGCCGTCGCAACCGGCCGCGTCCGTTCCAGCGCCGTCAGCCAGCCCCACGCCTGCAGCGCCGGCTGCCGCAACGGCATCGCCCACGCCTTTGCCCATGCCGGTCACGGCAAGCCCCCAGCCCGCGGCAGCGCCTTCCGAGGGTATCCCCGGCTGGCTCTGGGCGTTGGGCGGGGCCGGAGTCACGGCACTGGCATTCGGCGCGCTCTGGGCAGTGCAGCGCCGCCGTCGGCCGGAGATCGAAGACGAGCCCTATGAAGCGCCCGCCGCGGCACCCGCGGCTCCGTCAGCGCCGGTGCCTCCCGCACCCGCGCGCCCGGTCGCGCCGCCACCCGGCATCGCTTCCCCGCCGCCCCCGGCGCCGCCCACAGGCGAGCCGTTCGAGATCCTGGTCCAGCCAGGCCGGATCGAAGTCACCGAGCGCGACGTGTTACTCGATTTCGAGCTGCTGATCGGCAACACGCAAGGCAGCAACGCCGAGAATATTCGTGTGCTGATGGCGATGATGAGCGCCAATCCCGATCAGGATCGCAGCATCGCCGGCTATCATGCCAATCCGATAGTCGATTCCGCCGGAACGCCGTTCGACCTCGCTGCGGGTGCAGGAGGGCGGATGCCGGTCCGCCTCGCGCTGCCACGGGAGCTCGTCCATGTCGTCGAGGTTCACGGCCGGCCGATGTTCGTCCCGATGGTGATGGTCGAAGTCAAATGGCGCGCCGGGATCAGCATCCGCCGGTTCGGCGCCGACTTCATGATCGGCACGCCGGGGCAGGCGGGCAAGCTCGGGCCGATCTGGCTCGATCGGAACCAGCAGGCGCGCCAGCTCACCGCAACGCGCTACATTGCCAGGCAAGCCGCTGCTGCCTGAAACGGGGCGGAAACGCACAAGCGGGTCAAATGTAATCGTTGTTATTGAGGGAATTGCCGGCCGAAGCTTAGTCGCGTCCGCATGTTGCTCAAGAAGATCAGCGACCTGCTCGAATCGCGCCGCCCCTTTGCCCTTTGTGATAGCTGTATCGCACGCGAATTGAGCGTGCCGCCGACCCGGGTGCGTCCGGTGACGGAGGCGTTCGGGATCACCAGTGATTTCACCCGCGTCACCGCCAACTGTCCGGGCTGCGGCGATCAGGCGTGGACGACCAAGGCCGGCGGCACCGAATAGCGCAGATCCGGCGCGTGCCGGTCAGTGGCGCAGCTTGTGGATCTGGTGCAGCGCCAGCGCGATCAGCCCGCCGACCACCAGCCCGAACACACCCGACGCCGCAGCGGTTACCAGCCAGCCGGTAAAGCCGCCGAGCGCGCCGCTTGCGTGCGCCGCCGCCTCGGCCCAATGGTGGATCGTTCCAGCGGGCTCATGCAGTCCGAGCACTTCGAGGCCGTGGACGAGGATGCCGCCGCCGACCCAGATCATCGCCGCGGTGCCGACGATCGACAGCGTCGCCATCAGAACCGGCATGCCGCGCACCAGCCCGCGGCCGATCGCGCGCGTCGCAGCGGCACGGCGCTTGGCGAGGTGCAGCCCGATATCATCCATCTTCACGATCAGCCCGACCACACCATAGACCGCGACGGTGATGCCGATGCCGACCAGTACCAGCACGATCGCCTGAGTGAGCAGCGGGCTGTCGGCAACGTCGGCGAGGGCGATCGCCATGATCTCGGCCGAGAGGATCAGATCGGTGCGGACGGCGCCGCTGATCTTCGAGCGTTCGAGCTCGCCCGCATCCATCGGCGCCGCCTCCTCTTCGGCATTGCCTTCGCCGCCGAACGCCTCGAGCACCTTCTCGGCGCCCTCAAAGCACAGAAAGGCGCCGCCGAGCATGAGCAGGGGGGTGATCGCCCAAGGCGCGAAGGCACTGAGGATCAGCGCAGCGGGCAGCAGGATGAGCAGCTTGTTGCGCAGCGATCCCACCGCGATTTTGGCGATGATCGGCAGCTCGCGATCAGGGGTGAGCCCGACGACGTAGCGTGGCGTCACCGCCGTATCGTCGACCACCACGCCGATCGCCTTGGTCCCCGCCTTGCCCGCCGCCGCACCGACATCGTCGAGCGATGCCGCGGCAAGCTTGGTGATCCCGGCGACGTCGTCGAGCAAGGCTACAAGTCCGGAGGGCATGGGATTCCTGTCAGTGGGACCGGGACGGGCGAATCGATCCGTCCTCTTCCCCGGATGCCGCCTCCGCGGCAAGGGTCGGCGGCAAGAAAGCGTTTGCCGCCTGATCGTTCGAGGCTAGTTTGTTCAGGTGACCTGACGGAGTGGAGAGGGGCGGAATGCGCGCGAAGGACGGCCTTGCGGCGATGGCGGTGCTGCTTGGCGACGACCCGGAAATCCGCGCGATTCTCGAGCAGGTCTGCGCGCAAACCGGGATGGGGTTCGCCGCGGTCGCGCGGGTGACCGAAGCGCGGTGGATTGCCTGTCAGGTGCTCGACAAGATCGAGTTCGGCCTGAACCCGGGCGACGAACTCGAGATCAAGACGACGATCTGCGACGATATCCGTCAGTGCGGCGAGGCGATCGTCATCGATTCGGTGGTCGATCACCCGAAATGGCGCGTCCATCACACGCCGCGGATGTACGGCTTCCAGAGCTATGCCTCGCTGCCGGTCTATCTCGACGATCGCAGCTTCTTCGGCACACTCTGCGCGATCGATCCGCGGCCGCGGCAGGTCAGCGGCCAGGCGGTGTTCACGGCGCTGCGGGGCTTTGCGGATCAAGTCGGCAGCATCGTGTCGGCGCGGCTGCGCCTGCTGGAAGGCGCTGTCGGCGCGGACTGAGCCCGATACCGGTGGAATAAAAAAGGGCGGCCCCGAAGGACCGCCCTTTCGTTCTCTGCCGTGAAGCAGAAGAAGCTTACTTGACCTCGACGGTCGCGCCGGCTTCCTCGAGCTGCTTCTTGATCTTCTCGGCTTCGTCCTTGTTGACGCCTTCCTTGACGGCCTTGGGAGCCGACTCGACGAGCGTCTTGGCTTCGGTCAGACCGAGGCCGGTGATCGCGCGGACTTCCTTGATGACGTTGATCTTCTTGCCACCGTCGCCGGTGAGGATCACGTCGAACTCGGTCTTCTCTTCGGCGGCAGGCGCGCCACCGGCGGCGCCACCGGCTGCCGGAGCGGCAGCGACGGCAGCGGCGGCCGAGACGCCCCACTTCTCTTCGAGGAGCTTCGAGAGCTCGGCGGCTTCGAGAACGGTCAGCTCGGAGAGCTGGTCGACGAGTGCGTTAAGGTCAGCCATGATAAACTCCAATCAAATCAGATAGTTTAAAGATAGGTCTCGAGAAGGTCCGCTTACGCGGCTTCCTTCTCCGCATATGCCGAGAGAACACGCGCGATCTGCGCGGCCGGTGCCTGGGTGATCGTCGCGATCTTGGTCGCGGGAGCCACGATGAGCCCCACGAGCTTCGCACGAAGTTCATCCAGCGACGGCAGCGTCGCGAGCGCCTTCACGCCCTCCGCGTCGAGCAGCTGCGCGCCCATGGCTCCGCCGACGATCTCGAGCTTGTCGTTCGTCCGGGCGAATTCCACCGCTACCTTGGCCGCAGCCACGGGATCGGCGGAGGTGGCGAGCGCCGTCGGACCCGTGAGCAGGTCCGCGATCACCGAATAATCGGTGTCCTTCGCGGCAATCTTGGCAAGCTTGTTCTTCGAGACCTTGTAGCTCGCACCGGCGTCGCGCATCCTGTTGCGGAGGTCCGTCGATTGCTTGACGGTCATCCCGAGATTGCGGGTGACAACCACCACGCCCACCTCGTTGAAGGTGCGATTCAGCTCGGCAACGGCATCAGCCTTCTGGGAACGATCCATGCCGGTCTCCTCAAATGTGAAGCACCCTTGCGGGCGCTCCGGTTACAAAATGTCCGAGGGGCACGATCGTCGCGGCCAGAGGCTTCCCTGGCGTGACCCGGACGCCCGCGTACGGACCATCCGGTGAAAAATCTGTCCCCGTCTTGGCGAGATATCAAGCCGGGCAAATTCCCGGCACTCGCTGTCTCGGACGGAACGCAGGCGCGGCACGCCGCATCTGCGAAGGCGCGCACATAGCGGAAAGGGCGGGGGAGTCAAGCGGTTGTGCTACGACTAATCCTCCCCCGCAAGGGGGAGGTGGCCCCGAAGGCGACGGAGGGGAGGCAAGCGACCAACCCGCATTCGTGCTTCCTCCCCCTCCGTCAGCTTGCAGCTGACACCTCCCCCTTGCGGGGGAGGATTGCGGTCGCCACCGGGCGCGTCGTAGCCCTCCAGCTGGCGCTCGTCGCTGATCATCCGATTGCCCCGCGCCGGTCATGCTTAACGAAAGGTCAAGCTGTACCCCCGCGGAACAGTCCAAAAACCATGCTGGTCAGGGCGCGTTTCGCCAGCAATATCGTCGCGCATGACGATTCGACTCATGCGCCTTCGCCCCCTTCGTCGCGCGATCGGGGGCGCGATCATGCTCCTGCTGGCATCGCTGCTGCTGGTGCCGTTCGATGCCGCTGCAGCCGCTCCGGCCAGGGGGCCGATCGTCTATGCGATCCTGACGCCGGACAGCCCGCTTCAGGAAGGCGAATATCTCTGGGAGCCCCAGCGCGCGCCGACCGGCAAGATCGAGATCGTCGCCGACGTCGCACGCGACACGCTCTACGTCTATCGCGGCGGAATCGAGATCGGCCGGACCATCCTGATATACGGCATCGACGAGAAGCCGACGCCGCTGGGCACCTTTCCGATCCTGCAGAAGAAGGTGCACCACGTCTCGAACCTGTACAACGCACCGATGCCGTACATGATGCGACTGACCTGGGACGGCATTTCGCTGCACGGCAGCGGCGACACGGTCGACAATCGCTACGCCACCCATGGCTGTATCGGCTTGCCCGACGAATTCGCGGCCCTGCTGTTCCGCGCTACGAAGCTTGGCGACCGGGTCACCGTGACTCGCAACTGGCTGCCGCAATTCTACGGGGCGTGAGGCGCTGAAGCTTTCGTCAGTCGCTCACCCGGTCCCGGACATTCTGTGGAACGTCGAGCGGCGCCAGCCACGGCTCGCGGCGGATCACCCAGCTTTCATATTGCGGCGTCACGCGTCCCGGCTCGTCGAAGCTGCCGAGCGAAATCTCGACCTCGGCACCGCCGACGTCGCCGCCCATGACCCGCGATCCGCAGTGCGGACAGAAGTGCCGCTCATAGCTTGGCGAGCTTCGCCAGCATTCGAGCTTGCCGTGCATGTCGACCTGCTCGCGCAGATAGACGACGAACGGGTTGAACGCGGCGGCATGCGCCTTGCGGCAGGTCAGGCAGTGGCAGAGTCCGGAGCGGACGGGCGCACCGCGCACACTGAACCGCACTGCGCCGCATGCGCAGCCGCCGGTGATTTCGCTGGTTTCCATCGCGCCGAAACGCGCGGGGCACGGCGTTGTGCCGTGGGGCGACTTTTCAGAAGATCGGCTTGCGCAGCAGCCGTTCGCGCAGGTCCTGCATAGCGACGCGCCCTGCGGCATCGACCCGGTCGGACGCGCCGAGCACATTGCCGAGATGCTCGAGAATCTGGCTCGCCCGATCGAGGTTCTGGAGCACGCGCGAATGGCGCTGCAGCATCACCGGGTCTTCGACCAGTTCCTCGCCGAGCGCGTCGATCAGCCGCTGCACGTGAACGACTTCCTCGGCAATGCGCCGATCGAGCTCGCCGGCGGCGCCGGGGCCCGCAGCAGGCGCGGAGGGCGATTCCGCGGCCAAGGGGGTGCCCGTGCGAACTGCCTCCTGAATCGCGTCGACGCGCGCCTGCCCGTGCTTTCCGTCAAATGCGGGCGGGCGCTTGCCGGTGATCCATTCGTCGACGGTTGCCGCCACCGAGTCGAAGTGGACGCCGCAACGGCCACCCTCGCGCCAGACGACCGTCGCCCCGACCTGGATCTCGGCGCGGATCAGGGTCAGCGCCGCGCCCGGGTTGGGGAGCGTCGCGCCATCGATCATCGCGCCGGTTTCCGAGAGATTGCGGATGCGCACCGGCGCCCGTGTCCCGCCGCATTCGATCGACGCGGCGAGCATCAGGTTCTTGCGTGGCGGCCGGGGCAGGGCGCCGCTTGCTCCGCGCGAGGCGTCGTCAGGATTCGAGGGAGTCACGGTGGGCCTGCATCGGGCAGCCGATAGGCCGATCGGCGCGCTTATGCCATTCCGGAAATTACCGCGCCAAAACAAAAGGGCCGGAGTTTCCTCCGGCCCTAATGGTACCGATCTGTGGCGACGATCAGGCCGTCGCGACTTCCGCCACGTCGACCTTGACGCCCGGGCCCATCGACGAGCTCAGCGCAACCTTGCGGACGTACTTGCCCTTGGCGCCGGCCGGCTTGGCCTTGATCACCGCATCGACCAGCGCATCGAAATTGGCACGCAGATCTTCGGCCGGGAACGACGCCTTGCCGATGCCCGAGTGAATGATGCCGGCCTTCTCGACGCGATATTCAACCTGACCGCCCTTGGCGGCCTTGACCGCTTCGGCAACGTTCATCGTCACGGTGCCGAGCTTCGGGTTCGGCATCAGGCCCTTGGGGCCCAGAACCTTGCCGAGACGGCCGACCAGACCCATCATGTCGGGCGTGGCGATGCAGCGGTCGAAATCGATCTTGCCACCCTGAATGGCTTCCATCAGGTCTTCGGCACCCACCACGTCCGCGCCGGCGGCAGTGGCTTCCTCGGCCTTGGCGCCGCGGGCGAACACGCCGACGCGGACGGTCTTGCCGGTGCCCTTGGGCAGGGTGACGACGCCGCGGACCATCTGGTCGGCGTGGCGCGGATCGACGCCGAGATTGAGCGCGACTTCGACGGTCTCGTCGAACTTGCTGGTCGCGTTCGCCTTGACGATCGAGATCGCCTCATCGACGCCGTGCAGCTTCTCGCTGTCGACGGTCCAGCTCTTCTGCTTCTTGGTCAGCTTTGCCATGGTGTCAGCCCTCCACAACCTGGAGGCCCATCGCGCGTGCGGAGCCTTCAATGATCTTCGTTGCCGCCTCGATATCGTTGGCGTTCAGGTCCTTCATCTTCGCTTCGGCGACCGCCTGGACGGCCGAGCGCTTGATGGTTCCTGCGGAAACCTTGCCCGGCTCCTTCGAACCCGACTTCAGGTTCGCGGCCTTCTTCAGCAGATAGGTTGCCGGCGGAGTCTTGGTCTCGAACGAGAACGAACGGTCCGCATAGACGGTGATGACGGTGGGGAGGGGCGTGCCCTTCTCCTGGTCACCGGTCTGGGCGTTGAACGCCTTGCAGAATTCCATGATGTTGACGCCGCGCTGACCCAGCGCAGGGCCGATCGGCGGAGACGGGTTTGCGGCGCCGGCGGGCACCTGCAGCTTGATATAGCCGGTAATCTTCTTTGCCATGTCACTCTCTTTCGCAGGACCTGAAAGGCCCCGATCAAGTTTAGCGGTTCAGCCGGACACCGAGGCGTCCTCCCGCAGGGTTTCCGTAGCTGATGCTCTGGAAGCGGCGGCCCCTAGCGCAAAAACGCGGCCGACGCAAACCCCCTGTGCGTGGGCGCTCATCTGTGGCGCCGAAGTCACACGCATGTCCGAAATATTTCAGCGAAGACCACGCGTCGATCACGCCCGCCTATAAATCAAGACAAGAGAATTAACAGACAAGACGTGGAGTGGATTTCGTGAAATTGCGCTATCTCTTGCTTGCTTTTACATCTTTCGCCGTCGCGCACCCCGCCACGGCGCAGACGGTTAGCGATACTGCGAATTCCGGTGTGGAGAACGACGCCCCCCAGTCCGAGGCGAATACTCCTGCCAAGGCTCCGGTTCAGGACGTCTTCTCGACTGGAGTTGCCAAAGGTCGTGACCGCCTCGACAGCGCGACCTCGACCAGCGCGCTGCGGGCCAGCGAAGCCGAGAAGCTTGGACCGCGCCCGCTCGCCGACATTCTGCGTGCGATGCCCGGAATTCGTGTCGAATCCGGTATCGGCGAAGGTAACGCCAATTATACGGTCCGCGGCCTGCCGCTCGCGGCGGGTGGCTCTAAATATATGCAGCTGCAGGAGGATGGTCTTCCGACGCTCGAGTTCGGCGACATCTTCAACGTTGCGGCCGACGTCTTCCTGCGCGCCGATCTGAACCTGGCCCAGATCGAATCGATCCGCGGCGGATCGGCGTCGACCTTCGCCTCGGACTCGCCCGGCGGCGTCATCAACCTGATTTCGAAGACCGGAGAGACGCAGGGCGGCGCGATCCAGCTGACCCGCGGGCTCGATTATGGCGAGAACCGGGTCGACGCCGATTATGGCGGCAAGCTCGGCGGCAACTGGCGCTTCCATGTCGGCGGCTTTTACCGTCAGGGCGAAGGCCCTCGTGACATCGGCTTCGACGGCTATAAAGGCGGGCAGGTCAAGTTCAATCTCACGCGCCAGTTCAGCAACGGCTATGTCCGGCTCCACGCCAAGTATCTCGACGATCGCTCGCCGACCTTCGCGCCTTATTACTTCAAGCTAACCGGCACCGACGACAAGCCGGCCATCGCCAATCTCCCGAATTTCGACATTCGCAAGGATTCGGTGCTTTCGCCATACCTCACTGCGGTGCGCACGCTCGACGGGGAGAACAAGCTCACTGACTTTCCGGTCTCGGCGGGCATGCACGCGGTGTCGAAGGCGCTGGGTTTCGAAGCGCAATTCGACCTGGGCGGATGGACCCTGAGCGAACGCGCACGCTTCTCGAAGAATTCGGGCGATTTCCTCCGCGTCTTCCCCAATGCCGCCGATACCGTCGCCGCTTTCGCGGCGTCGCAGGGCGGAGCAGGCGCCACTGCCCGCTATGCGACCGGCCCGAATGCCGGGCAGTTGATCACTCCGGGTTCGATGATCAACGGCAACGGGCTGCTCGCACTCTTCTACATGGCGCAGACGCGCGCGCGTTCGCTCGACAATTTCACGAACGATCTGCGCGCCACGCGCGTGTGGCGGGCAGGGAGCGGCAATCTCACCGTCACCGCCGGCGTGTACAAGGCGATCCAGACGCTGCACACCCAATGGCTCCATTCGGCGATCGACGTCGATATTGCCGGCGACGGCGATACGGCGATGGTCAATATCACCGGCGCGAACGGCGCGCCGCAGACGCTCGACGGCTATTATGCGTTCGGTCGTGGCCGCACGAGCAAGTTCCGCCGGATCTTCGACGTCAAATATGACGTCACCGCGCCTTATGGCTCGGTCAACTATCACGTCGGCAAGATCGCGATCGGCGGCAGCCTGCGCTATGATACCGGACGCGTGCGCGGTTCGCTGTTCGGCGCGGATCTCGGCGGCGGGCGCGTGGGCCTCACCCCGTACGACATCAACGGCGACGGCGTGCTCACCGCGCCCGAGCGCAGCGTCGCGACGCTGCCGCTCGCCCAGCCGGCCCCGGTGGACTATAATTACGCCTATCTCAGCTATTCGGCAGGCGTGAACTATCGCATCGCCGAGCCGGTTTCGGTGTTCGCCCGCTACAGCCGCGGCGCGCGCGCCAATGCCGACAAGATCCTGTTCACGCCGGTGGTCAGCACGGTCGACGGCAGCGTGCCGAACAGCACCGACAAATATGACGAGGTGCGCCAGCTCGAGGGCGGGATGAAGTTCCGCAAGGACGGGGCGACGCTAAACGCCACGGCATTCCTCGCCTTTGCCGACGATCACAACGTGTTGAACGGCTCGGGCAACCAGACCATCCGCGCCTATCGCGCTTATGGCCTCGAGCTCGAGGGCGGCTATCGGCGCGGTGCGTTCAGCGTTGCTGCCGGCGCGACCTATACCAAGGCGAAGATCACCGAGGACAAGCTCGATGCGACGCTGACCGACATGGAACCGCGCCACCAGCCGGCATGGACCTTCTCCGCGACGCCGCAGTTCGAGACCGATCTTTTCACCATCGGGGCGAACGTGGTCGGCGTCACCAGCAGCTATGCGCAGGACAGCAACTTGCTGAAGATGCCCGGTTTCACGGTGGTCAACGGCTTCGTGCAATTCCGTCCGGCCGACCGGGTGCAGCTCATGCTCAACGCCAACAACCTGTTCGACAAGGTTGGCTTCTTCGAAATATCCCAGAGCACCATCCCCGCCAACGGCCTCGGCTCGGGGCGTGCGATTAACGGCCGTACCGTCTCGGCATCGCTGAAATACAGCTTCTGAGCCACCGGCGCGCGAGCGGGGCAAACGAAAAAGGCCGGAGCATCGCTCCGGCCTTTTCAATTCCAAAGCCGAGAACCGGCTTAGCTTACTTGACGCGTTCGACATCCTCGAAGCCCAGCTCCAGCGGAGTCGCGCGGCCGAAGATCGAGATCGAGACCTTGACCCGGCTCTTGTCGAAGTCGAGCTCCTCAACGACTCCCGAGAAGGTCGCGAAGTTGCCGCTGGTGACCTTGACCGTGTCGCCAATGTCGTAATCCACGTGAACGCGAGCCTTGGGCGCTGCCGCCGCAGCCTCTTCCTTGGTGTTGAGGATGCGCGCTGCCTCGGCCTCGCTGATCGGCTGGGGCTTGCCCGACGAGCCGAGGAAGCCAGTCACCTTCGGCGTGTTCTTGACGAGGTGATAGACGTCGTCGTTCATTTCGAGCTTGGCGAGCACATAGCCCGGGAAGAACTTGCGCTCGGACTGAATCTTCTTGCCGCGGCGAACCTCGGTCACGGTCTCGGTCGGAACCTCGACTGCCTCGACGAGCCGGTCGAGCCCGAGCCGGGTCGCGTCGGCGAGGATCTGGTCGCGGACCTTGCCCTCGAAGCCCGAATAGGCGTGGATGATGTACCAGCGCGCCATGCGTACGTATTCCTTACTGGGCCAGACGGAGAAGCGAACGGACGATGAGATCGAAGAACGAGTCGACGCCGAGGAAGAAGAGGCCGAGCATGGTCGCCATGATCAACACCATGACGCCGGTCATGATCGTTTCGCGGCGCGACGGCCAGACGATCTTGCTCGTCTCGGTCTTCACCTGGTTGAAGAACTCGATGGGGCTGATCTTCGCCACCTGGATATCCTCGTCAGAAAAATGCACCCTTCAGCGAGGCATGGGTCCGCCGCCGCTCCTTCCGGGGGAAGGACCGGCGTGTTCCCATCACGCTGTCGGATTGGGACGGGTATCTAGCGAGGGCGGGGGGCAAAAGCAAGCGGCGCAATCTTGGATGCCCCCACCCGAGGCAGGGGCATCACGCCAGGTTGATGCCGCGAAAAAGGCGCCCCACGGGAGCGGGGCGCCTCATCGTCGTTATCGGATTGTCGAACGTCAGTTGCTGTCGGCGTCATCGTCGCCGAAGATGTTGATCACCTCGGTCGCCTCGAGCAGGCCGACCACCGCAATGATGCCGATGATGGCGAACAACGGGCTGCCCGGCAGCAGGTTGCTCTGCTTGGCGGCGGAGGTGCTGGCGCGCGTTTCAACGGCAGGCGCGTGACGCAGGCTCAGCGCCGAAGCCGAGCTCGCCTGTGCCGCGGTCGTGGCGAGTACCATGGAGGAAGCGGCTGCGATCACCGCGAGTTTCTTGAACATGATCCGTCCCCTAATGAAGCGTTGCGACTTTGATTCGGCGACCTTGAACTGCGAATGAACCAGATCGGGCGTCGCTGCAACAATGTTCGATCCGTCGTCTAAAGCATTGCCACTGCGGCAAAACCACCGACGAGCAGGATCAGGAAGCCCCATGCGAACAAATTCAACCGCTTTTCGATGAACGCTTGCACAGGTTCGCCGAACCGCTTGAGCAGCGCGGCAATAATGAAGAACCGCGCGGCACGGGTGATGGTTGCGAGCAGGACGAAGAGCGGAAAATTGAAGTGAAACAGGCCGCTGGCGATGGTAACCAGCTTGAACGGGATTGGCGTCAGTCCCTTGAGCAGGATAATTGCAGCGCCATACTGATCATAGCCGTGGCGGAGTGACTCGATCTTGCTCTGCATATGGTAGAGCTGGATCAGCCATTGGCCGACGCTCTCCATCAGATAATAGCCGATCGCATAGCCGAACATCCCGCCCACCACGGAGGCGAGCGTGCACACCGCCGCAATGCGATACGCCTGATCACGACGGGCGAGCACCATCGGCACGACCATCACGTCGGGTGGCACCGGAAAGAAGCTGCTTTCGGCGAACGACACCAAAGCGAGGCTGCGCAGCGCGTGGCGGTGATGCGCCATGCGCAGCACCCAATCGTACATCGCTCGAAACATGCCAACTCCGGAACCGTTTCGCGATCCCTGCCGTATTCGCAGCCGCAGCGAAAGCCGCAAATGCGCCGGCCCGTTTGATGGTGTCGCTCAGCCATTCGGCACAGCCACGAGGCGATCACTGCCCTATTGGATATGTCTGGTCGACGGCCGCCCTTTGCTCGTCGAACTTCGCTTGCGCGGCTGCGACCGCCGACATGCGGGTTTCGGCCCACTCCATCATCAGGCGCAGCGCTGCGAGCAACTCGCCGGCGAGCGGCGTTATGCGATAGGTTACCGTTACCGGCACCGTGGGAACGGCCTCGCGGTCGACGAGCCCGTCTCGCTCGAGCGAGCGCAGCGTCTGGGTCAGCATCTTCTGGGAAACGCCATCGATGCGCCGCTTCAATTCGCTGAAGCGCATCTCGCCATCGCCGAGCAGAAGCAGGATCAGGACGCTCCATTTGTCGCCAATGCGGTCGAGCAGCTGCCGGGTGCTGCAGCCGCGCGCATAGACATTGCCGCGTCCGTTGCGGGTTCCCTCGAGGTGACCAGGTGAGATCAAGGTGTCGTCTTGCATAGCTGATCTCCATAGCTGACTTGGTCACCAACAGAAACCAGGCGGAGATCAGTGATGAAGATTGCGGTTCTTGGCGCGAGCGGTCGCGCGGGTTCGGAGATCACCAAAGAACTGGCCGCGCGCGGCCATCAGGTGACTGGCATTGCGCGCCACCCGGACGCGATCCCCGCCCTAGGTGGCGTCACCCGGATCGCGGGCGACGCGTCCGACCCTCACAGGCTAGCCCATCCGATCCGCGGCAGTGATGCGGTGATCAGCGCCCTGCATTTCGACGTGGCAGCGGAGACATTGTTGTCTGCACTCAAACTGGCTGGCGTGCTCCGCCTGCTGGTCACGGGCGGGGCCGCGAGTCTCGAGGTCGCACCCGGAAAGCGTCTGTTTGACACTCCCGATTTCCCGGCCGAATGGAAGGACATCGCCGCGGGCGGCATCGCGTTCCTCGACGCACTGCGGGCGGAGCGGGAGATTGACTGGACGTTCTTCTCCCCCGCCGCTCTTCTGGTGGAGGGGCCTCGCACCGGACATTACCGCGTCGGCGGCGACCAGCTTGTCCGCGATGCGGCAGGCGAAAGCAGGATCAGTTTCGCCGACTATGCCATCGCGATGGTAGACGAACTCGAACGGCCTCGCCACAGCAGGGCACGATTTACCGCGGCCTATTGATCAGGGCTCGGCAAGATCCGGAAAAAGCGCTTCGACAGCGCTCCGCAAGTCGTCATTGCCGGGAAGCAGGCGATAATGGTCGAGCAATCGCCTGACCAGCGCTGCTTTGTGCGGGCCGATCCCGGAGATCTTTTCAAGTCCAGGAAGGCCGGAGTCACAAAGCCTGTCAGCCAGGTCGCCGAGCGTGCGATAGCCCGATGCCACCAACAGCCTGCGTAATCCCGATGGCAGCACCGACTGGCTCACTGGAAGATCCCGGTCGGTGGCGTCGGGCGTGTTGCGCCGTAACTTGGTGCCTGCCGCCTTCTCGCGCGCGAGTGCCCGGCGGATGTAACCGACCTGACCTGCGCTCAGCCCGAGGTGACGCCGGATCTGCCGATAGGAGGCGCCCGACGCACGCAAACTACGCGCCTCCTCAAGGTTTAAAGTGGCTTGCTCCGACACGCTCAGCACCGATCAGTTCACGCCTCATCGAAGCGCCGCGGGTTTGCTCGCGCGGCAACGGTCCTTCTATTGTCGTCTTTCTGATCCGGTGACCATGGCCAAGTCTGTGCTGCGCAGGATCAGAGGATAAAACCTGCAGGAGATCCGATTATGCCACCAGTCGAAGCTGACTGGCAGCGATCGCGGCCTGGGTGCGATTGCGCACGTTGAGCTTGCGCATCACCGCTGTCATGTGAACCTTGACCGTGGCCTCGGCGATGCCGAGCTCATGCGCGATCTGCTTGTTCAGCAGGCCGGAATGTACACAACGCAGCACCTGCATCTGCGTAGGCGTCAACCGCGGCGAGTCTCCGTCGATGCGCGATCGTTCGCGCTGGCTGAGATCATCATGCAAATCCGCGAAGGCATGCATCTTACCTCTCCCTTACCCGATCCATTCATTGGGACCGCTCTGCGCGCGGCAAAGCCGACCTTCGGACGTTAACGTTACCATAGCGGAATTGGTCGGACAGGTTCAAGCCGATTCTGCAGGAAATATGCTGAGATGCGATCAAGCGAAGCAGAGACGCTGGATTCGCAGTATTGTAGCGGCAAATCTGTCTGACAGATCGGCGCGCTGCATTTCGGTTGGATTCCTTGGAAACGCGGCTCAGGCCTCGAGCATTCGGCTCTTCAACTGCGCGAGAATCGAGTCGCGCAGCGGACCCGGGAGCACGTTGCTCTCAACGGTCAGCGCCCGCTCTTCGGCAAGCGGGTATTCAAGAGTGGCAAGCTGGCTGTCGAGCAGGCTGGGCGGCATGAAATGTCCGGCGCGTGCCGCAAGGCGCTGAAGCAGCCGCTCGCGACCAACGTCGAGATGGACGAGTTGCACCGGGCAGGCGATCATTGCACGCAATCGATCGCGATAGCGTTTGCGGAGCGCAGAGCAGGCGGTCACCGCCGCGCCGTGTTCCGCAACCGACCGGGCAGTGGCGGCCCCGACGCGCTCGAGCCAGGGAGCACGATCCTCGTCGGTCAGTGGCCGACCATTACGCATCTTCTCGATCGCCTCGGCGGAGTGGAAATCATCACCTTCGAGAAACGGGCAATCCAGTGCCCGCGCGAGCAACGCCCCCAGAGTCGATTTGCCGCACCCGGTAACGCCCATGACGAGCACTGCGAACGGGCGTGAATGAGGGGTGGGAGCCATCAAATTCAACGTCCTCGACAGCTGGGCACGCGATCGGCCGCGACACGCGAGCGACCCGGCGCGTTTGTGGATCGGCGGCCACCCGCGGGGAACTACGACCTTGGTCGCAGGTGTCTTTGACCATTCGCGCGTCTAGCCGTCGGGATCGGGTGTCCGATGGAGGTCTGGATGAACACGCATTGCCTTCACGCTGGCTTGCTCGCCGCGGCAGCTGTTGTCGCGCCTGTGGGTGCGTTTGCCCAGAGCATTTCGGTCTTTCCGGTAGCGCCCGCCGAACCGCGGGCAGTCACTGTAAAGGCGAAAGGCGATGGCAGGTCAGACGATACGGACGCACTGCAAAAAGCGCTGACTCAGGCCCGCGACGAAACCGGTCACGGGCTCGTCTTCCTCCCCGAGGGAAGATACCGGATCACCCGCACGCTCGTCGTGCCCGCCGGCGTGCGCATGTTCGGCGTGGGCCGGCGCCGCCCCGTTATTCTGCTGGGCGCCGACACACCGGGCTTCCAGCAAGGCGTCTCGACGATGATCGTGTTCGGGGGCGACGATCAATATAATGTCGGCAAGGTACCGGTGCCCGTGCCGACCGTAGTGCCGCGAGACAAGATCGTGCGCGACGCCAATTCAGGCACCTTCTATTCGTCGATGAGCAACGTCGACATCGAGATCGGCCCAGGCAATCCGGCCGCGGCAGGCGTGCGCTTTCGCATGGCCCAGCATGCCTTCCTCAGCCACATGGAGTTCCGCCTCGGATCGGCGTTCGCCGGAGTCTATCAGGCCGGCAACGTCATGGAGAACGTGCATTTCAAGGGCGGTCGCTACGGCATCGTCACCGAGAAAACGTCCCCGGCATGGCAATTCACCTTGCTCGATTCGAGCTTCGACGGGCAGCGCGACGCGGCGATCCGTGAGCACGAAGTCGACTTGACCATGGTCAATGTCGCGATCCGCGACACGCCGGTGGGGATCGAGATCGATCGCGGCTATAGCGACTCGCTGTGGGGCAAGGATGTCCGGTTCGAGAATGTCAGCCAGGCGGCAGTCCTGATCTCGAACGAGAACAACGTATTCACGCAAATCGGCTTCGAAAATGCATTGGCGTCGGGCAGCCCGGTGTTCGCCCGGTTTCGGGACAGCGGCCGGACCGTCGCGGGCAAGGGCAGGGCGTATCGCGTCGCGTCTTTCTCTTACGGCCTGAGTGTTCCCGAACTCGGACAAATGGGCAGCTATGCGACCGAAGCGGATATCCGGCCGCTTGCCGCGCTCCCGGTCCGCCGCGCGCCTGCCATCCGCGCGCTTCCAGCCATGGCCGACTGGGTCAATGTGCGGACGCTGGGCGTCACCGGCGACGGGAAGACGGATGATACCGCGGCGATTCAGCGCGCGATCGATACGCGCCGCGTCCTCTATTTCCCGATCGGCTTCTACAAGGTGACCGATCGTTTGCGGCTGCGCCCCGACTCGGTGTTGATCGGGCTGCACCCGGCGATCACGCAGCTTTACATTCCCGACGGCAATCCGCGCCATGACGGCCTCGGCGCGGTGCTGCCGATACTCGAGAGCCCGCGCGGCGGCGACAATATCCTCTCCGGGCTCGGCCTGTTCACCGGCCGTGTGAATCCGCGGGCGTCCGCCCTGCTGTGGCGCTCGGGCGAGCACAGCCTGGTCGAAGACGTGAAGATCATGGGCGGCGGGGGCACGCCGACGGCGGACGCCAAGCCGCTCGGCATACTGTCGGCGCGGAGCGGCGATCCCGTGTCCGACGGGCGGATGGATGCGCAATATCCGAGCATCTGGGTGACGGACGGCGGTGGCGGCACCTTCGCCGATGTCTGGAGCCCGAACACCTTTGCGTCCGCCGGCTTCACCGTCACCAACACGAGCACGCCCGGTCATGTCTACGAAATGTCGGTCGAGCACCACGCCCGCAACGAGTTCGTGCTCGACAATGTGCAGAACTGGGAGTTCCTCGCGCCGCAGACCGAGCAGGAAGTCGGCGACGGGCCCAATGCCGTGTCGCTCGAGATCCGCAATTCGCGCAATCTTCTGTTCGCCAATTATCACGGCTACCGGGTGACGCGGAGCTATGCGCCGGCGCGTAGTGCGGTGAAGCTGTTCAACTCCAGCGACATACGCTTTCGCAACGTGCATGTGAACGCGGAGAGCGGCTATGCCAGCTGCGACGACGAGGAGTGCGGGACATTCCTGCGCGCGAGCAAATACCCGTTCGAAAATGCGATCGAGGATGTCTCGCGCAAGCTCGTCGTGCGCGAGCGCGAATTCGCCCGTCTCGACATAGGCCCGGCGGACCGGCGCGTGGCGACGCCCAAGGCTGGATTGGCGAAAGTCGAGAAGCTCGGCGACGGATTCTGGTCGATCTCGGGCGCGGCGGTGGATTCGAAAGGTGCGCTCTACTTCATCGACCGCCGCTTCCAGCGGATCCACCGCTGGACCGAGGACAAGGGACTTGAGATCGTGCGGGATCATGCGCTTGACCCGGTCAATCTCGCGGTCGACGGCTCGGACCATTTGCTCGTGCTGTCCTCGCTCGGACCCAAGGGGGCCGTCTATTCGATCGATCCGGCAGCACCGGCCGACCAGCTGACCCGGATCGAGCCGACGCCGGTGCGTCCCGGCGCCCGCGCGAGGACCCTGCTGCCGGTCAATTGGTGGAACAACGGCGAATTCCGCGATCAGCTCGATCATCAAAGCTACGAATTCACGACGCTTGCCGAGATGTTCGCGCGCGAGGCGAGCACGCCGAAGGCGCAGGAATATGTTTCCCCCGACGGCAGTCTCGCGCTGCCGGCGTTCCGCGTGTGGCAGCAGGGACCAACCGACCATGTCGGGTGGCGCTGGTCGAACGGCCTCAATGCCAACGGGCTGGTAAGCGGGAATCAGGGCGACCGCCTGTTCGTCACCAATGGTTCGGAGAACGTCACCTATAGCGGCACCGTCGGCACCGGCGGCACCCTGGTCGATCTGAAACCTTTCACCAATCGTGGGGGGGAAAGCGTGGCGGTCGATGCGCGTGGCCGCGTCTATGTCGCGAACGGACAGGTGTTCGTCTACGCACCGGACGGCAGCGAGATCGGGCGGATCGACGTGCCCGACCGTCCGCTCCAGATCCTGTTCGGCGGACCCGATCGCCGCACGCTGTTCATCCTCACGCACCACGCACTGTACGCCGCACGGCCCTGACCGGGCCGTCGCTACGACCTTTGTCGTACGTGCGGGCGGGAAGGGGCGGGGATACCGTCGAGCAACGGCGAAACACGCGCCGAGACAAGAATGACAAAACGGAGGGGTTGGATTGATGAAGGGGACTTTCGCACTGCGTCGGCATCACGGCGTGAGCCTTGTGGCACTTGTTGCGGCCATGACGCTGTCTGGTGGCGCCCATGCGCAGACCTCGGCTGAGCCCGCTTCGCAAGAAGAGGCGGCGGTGCCGCAGGAGGGGCCTGCGGACCAGACGACCGACGACATCGTCGTGACCGGCTCGCGGATCATCGCCAGCGGCTTCACCGCGCCGACCCCGACGACGGTGATCGGCGAGGAGCAGATCACCGCCAACGCGCAGCCGAACCTGTTCAACACGATCGCCCAATTGCCATCGCTGCAAGGTTCGACCGGCACCTCGACCGGCACGTTCAGCACGTCGAGCGGGCAGCAGGGGCTGAGCTCCTTCTCGCTGCGCGGCCTCCAGCCGATCCGCACCCTGACTCTGCTCGACGGCCAACGCGTGGTCGGCGCCAACGTCACCGGCGTTCCCGACATCAGCCTGTTCCCGCAATTGCTGGTCAAGCGCGTCGACGTGGTCAATGGCGGCGCGTCGGCAACCTACGGCTCCGACGCAGTCGGCGGGGTGGTCAACTTCATCACCGATACGCGGTTTAAGGGGTTCAAGGGCAATATCCAGGGCGGCATCACCACTTATGGCGACAACGCCCAGATACTCGCCCAGGCGGCCTGGGGCGGCGCCTTGTTCGAGGACAAGCTGCACCTGATCCTGAGCGGCGAATATGCTCATGACCAAGGCGTCGGTCCCGGCGATTTCGGCACCGATCTCGCCGGCAAGCGCGACTGGTATCGTGCCAGCACCTTGGTCAACACTGGCGTGACCAATAACGGGCTGCCGCAGTTCAATTACCGCGATTATGCGCAGCCCTACCAATATGCCCGCTACGGCCTGATCAACAACGGCCCGCTGCAGGGCATCGCGTTCGACGTGAACGGGGCACCGTACAATTTCAACTACGGATCGGGCGGTACGCCGCTGGGCAATGGCCGCGTGTCGAACTGCTATCCCGGCAATAGCTTCTGCGTCGGCGGCGACCTCTCAGGCGCGCCGGGCTCGGGCGCGTCGCTGGTGTCGTCGCTCCAGCGCGTCAACGGCTTCGGGCGGATCGGCTACGACTTCGCCGAAAACAACGAGATCTACGTCACCGTGGGGGTTGCGCAGGTCAAGACCAGCAACCAGCCGAGCCCGGGCTACAACCGGCCCAATCTGACGGTGCAGTGCGCCAATCCGTTCCTGCCGCAACTGGTGCGGGACCGCTGCGCGGCGGCGGGGATCACCAGCTTCAATTTCGGCACGAGCAACGGCGCGTTCCCCGATCCGCGGGTCTACACCGATCGCCGCCAATATCGCTTCGTCGCCGGCCTCAAGGGCCAGTTCGGCGTCGGCGGCGGGGACTGGAATTACGACGCCTATTACGAGCACGGCACGACGATCTCGGACATCGACGTCAACCAGATCGTGCTGCAGAACCGCTACGTCGCCGCGACGAACGCGATCACCCTGAACGGTGCGATCGTCTGCGCCGACCCGGCCGCGCGGGCGGCCGGGTGTCAGCCGATCAACATCTTCGGCGGTTTCGCGCCCTCGGCGGCGGCATTGGCCTATGTCACGCCCGAGAACGGGCCGTTCCAGCACACGAGGCTGACCCAGGACGTCGCGAGCATCAACTTCTCGGGCAATCTGTTCGATCTCTGGGCGGGCCCGCTCTCGCTCGCGTTCGGTGGCGAGTATCGCCACGAATTCTACCGCGTGAACGCCGATCCTTATGGCGCTGGCGTCAGCACGCTGAGCCCCAACAGTGCGGACTATCCGGCCGATCCGTTGCTCAACGCGCCGCTTGGCAGCAACTGGGCGGCCGGCAATTACAAGAATGGCACCGGCGCCTACGACGTTTATGAAGGGTCGGCCGAATTCAACCTGCCGCTGTTCAACGGCGGCGGAGCAGGCAAGGCCAACCTCAACGGGGCTGCGCGTGTGACGCACTACAGCACCTCGGGGACGGTCTGGGCGTGGAAGATCGGCGGCACGTGGGATACGCCGCTCGACGGCTTCCGGCTGCGCGCAGTCACGTCGCGCGACGTACGCGCGCCCAATTTGTCGGAGCTGTTCGCCGCGCCGACGGTGACGACATTGCCGAACTTCGCCAACCCGTTCCCGCCGGCGGGCGCCGTGCAGGCGTTCCAGAACACGATCGGCAACCCCAATCTGAAACCCGAAATCGCGCGAAACACCGAAGTCGGTATCGCCCTGGCGAATCCTTCATGGCTGCCCGGGCTCAGCCTGTCGGTCGACTATTACACGATCAAGCTGGACGGCGTGGTCTCCACGCTCACCGCCGACCAGATCGTCCGCTTCTGCTTCGAAGGCAATCAGGCGTTCTGCGGCGGCTTCGTGCTCAACAGCCCGGTGCAGGGTGGCAATTTCATCAACGTCCAGCCGTTCAATCTCGCCTCGTGGAAGACCAGCGGGTTCGACATCGAGGCGAGCTATCGCTGGAACCAGCCGCTCGGACTGCCGGGTAGCTTCACGCTCCGCGCGCTGGGCACCAATATCCGCGAATTCATCGTCAAGGCGGGCATCGCCGGCGTCGACCCGGTCGATCAGGCGGGCGCCAATACCGGCAACACGCCCGACTGGAAGTGGCTGGCGATCCAGAGCTACGAGAATGACGATTTCAGCTTCAACGTCCAGGAACGCTGGTTCTCGGATGGCGTGTTCGGCCACCAATATGTCGTCTGCTCGTCGGGCTGCCCGGTGTCGACCGGCAATCACCCGACCATCGACCGCAACTTCATGAAGGGCGCCTTCTATGTCGATGTCGGCGGGACGGTTAATTTGAGCACTGCGATCAAGGCCTATTTCAAGGTCGACAATCTGTTCGATCACGATCCGGAGCCGTCGCCGCAGACCAATACCGGGCTCGACGTCAATCCGGCGCTCTACGACACGCTCGGTCGCACCTACCGCGTCGGCGTTCGCTTCAACTTCTAGCCGCAACCCACCTCCCGTGGGAACTTGTCCCGGCCTTGCGGCCGGGACTTTTTTGTCTGGAGGGAGATCGGCCAGCAAGTGGCAGTCCTCGGAAAAGCACCGCATGTCTGTCCACGGCCGCTACGCGCGGGCTTGTCAGCGGCCGCGGGGCGTCGCATCGAGGTGCGATTATATCGATGAGGCATCGTCTTGCGCACACTACTCCTTGCCAGCGTCTCCGCAGTGCTTCTCCTGACCGGCGGTGCGAGCAGCACTCCTGCCTCGCCGGCGGCGGAGCAGCAGCGCGCAGTGCCTGCCGCGAAACAGCGAGCCGCTGCGGCGGCGCTCCACGCGCTGTTTGAGTCGAGCGACGAAGCGAATCTGCGCCGCAATCCCATCAACGCGCTGTTCAGGGGCGACTTGCGCTATGCCGATCAGCTCGGCGACAGCATCACCGACGCCTATTTCGCTGCCGAGCGCGCGGCGGGCGAGAAGGATCTAGCGGCGCTCCGCCGGATCGACCGTGCCGCGCTTTCGGCCACCGACCAGCTCGCCTATGACATCTTCAAGTGGCAGACCGAGCTGGCGCTGCGGTCGCTGAGCCCGGCGATCCTGTCGCTCAACAAGGTCCGCCCGATCGACCATTTCACCGGCATCCAGACCTTCTATCCGGACCTCGCCTCGGGGCAGAGCGCCGCGCCGTTCAAGACGGTCAAGGATTATCAGGACAGCATCAGCCGGCATCATCGCTATGCCTGGTACATGGACCAGGCGATCATGCGGTTTCGTCAGGGGATGAAGGCGGGCGTCGTCCAGCCGAAGCTGGTCGTGCAGAACGTGATCGACCAGCTCGACCTCCAGCTCGCCCAAGGGGTCGAAGGCTCGACCTTCTATGCTCCGCTCAAGGCGTTCCCCGGGGGCATTTCGGCGGCTGATCAGGCGCGGCTGCGTACGGAAACGGCCGCGGTGATCCGCGACGAGATCCGCCCCGCCTATCAGCGGCTCCGCGACTTTCTAGCCAGGGAATATCTGCCCGTCGCCCGCGAGGGCGTCGGCCTCGTGCACATGAAAGGCGGACCTGCGCTGTACGCCTTCCTGATCGAGCAGAATACGACATTGCCGCTCTCCGCCGACGACGTGCACAATCTCGGCCTCCGCGAGGTCGCGCGGATTCATCAGGAGATGGAGTCGGTCAAGACGCAGACCGGGTTCAAGGGAACGTTGCCCGCGTTTTTCGAATATCTCCGCACCGACGCGAAGTTCAGGCCGGCGAGCAAGGAGGCATTGCGCGACGAATATTATGCTATCGGCAAACGCGTCGATGCGCGGGTCGGCACGATCTTCTCGACTTTGCCCAAAACCCCGCTCGAGATCCGCCCAGTCCCGGAATATCGCGAGAAGACCGATGCCGGCGGCTCGTACATGCAGGGGGCACCCGACGGATCGCGGCCCGGCGTATTCTATTACAACACCTATGACCTGCCGTCGCGCTCGACCTGGGGACAGGAGACGCTCTATCTGCACGAGGGCGCGCCGGGGCACCATTTCCAGATAAGCCTCGCGCAGGAGAACGCAGACCTGCCCAATTTCATGCGGTTCGGCGGCAACACCGCCTATGTCGAGGGCTGGGCGCTCTACGCCGAAACGCTGTGGGATGAGCTCGGCATGGAGACCGACCCCTATCAGCGCTTCGGCGGCCTCAACGACGAGATGCTGCGCGCGATGCGGCTGGTCGTCGATTCAGGAATCCACGCCAAAGGCTGGACCCGCGATCAGGCGATCAAGTACATGCTCGACAACAGCTCGATGGGGCGCACCGACGCGACCAGCGAGGTTGAGCGCTATATCGCCATGCCGGGGCAGGCGCTCGCCTACAAGATCGGCCAGCTCAAGATCCTCGAACTGCGCGCCAAGGCCGAAAAGGCACTCGGCGACAAGTTCGATCTCAAGGAATTTCACGCGCAGGTGCTGATGACGGGCGCGCTGCCGATGAACATTCTCGAGCAGAAGATCGACCGCTGGATCGCCTCGAAGTCTCAATAACGCGCTGCCAACGCTGGTAGTAGACCGACCGACGCGTTGGCAGGTATCCGCAATACAGGCCGGAAGCCGTCACGATAGCCGCGTCGCCAGCCGTTACGGTCGCCGGATCGCGATGTGCGCAGCGGGACGGCGAGTCCCCGCGGCGTCGGTCGCGCGTCAGCGACCTGCAGGCGCTTCGCAGCTGAAATTGGCAGCAGACAGCGTCGAGCCGCTCCCTCGATACACCGCTGTTTGCGGGTAGGGACAAAGCGGCCGCTGCATCTCGATCTTGCCGGCGTCGTCGCTGGCGAATCGAGTCGCGATGATCCGGTCGGGTGCCTCATCCTTCTCGCGCCAGGCGATCAGGGCGGAGAACAAATCGTGCTTCGCATCGTCCGACGGGGGACGCGGCGGGATGCCGAGGGTGGCGTTGAATGCGTCCGGGCCGGTGCCGCCGCCGCAATGCATCATACCCGGCGCGAGGAACAGACGCGCGCTGTCCGCAAGCTCGGCGGTACTCCCCATTTCGCTTGCATGACGATCGAAAAAGGCAACCGACTGACCCGGCGCGACCAGCGTATCGGCGAGGCCGTGGAAGACGATGAGCTTGCCGCCGTGCGCCGCGAATTCGGCCAGACTGCCGCGCGTCGCATCGTTGACGATTGCGTCGAGCCGCGCGTCGACCAGCGGCATGTCGCGGTCGAAATCGAACCCTTTCCAGTCCCAGTCGGCGCCGAGCACCCATTTGAACAGCGCACCGAAAGGCGGCTGGCCGTCGATCGGCTTTTGCAGAAAGGACCAGCCGAAGGTGTCGGGCATTTCGCTTCCCGGCAGCCAGCCGAAATAGCTCGGTTTGCCGGTCCGGTCGGTCGGTCCTGAATAGAAGGCGCGGGCAGTCGCGACTTCGCGATCGGTCAGGCAGTTGTCCGAGGCTGCGGCCTTGCACTGGAGGATAACGGGGTCGAACGTGCAGCGCATCGGATCCGAGATGAACCGGTCCCCCGCCAGCCCATGTCCCTGGCGCCAGCACGTAGCGATCGCGGCCTTGTTGAGCAGCTTGAGCTTCGCTTCCGACAACTGGCTGCCCGGTGCACGATTGGCCGCGGCATAGTCCCACAGCACCGCCGCATGGCCCCAGGTGCGATTCATGACCGGTGCGCCGACGAGGATGCCATCGTAGTCGCGGGGGTAGTGCAGTGCCTCGATCAGCCCTTGCTGCCCGCCGGTCGAGCAGCCGGTATAATAGGATCGCTGCGCGTCCCGTCCGTAAAAGGCCTTGGTGATCGCCTTGCCGGTTTCGGTCATGACGTGCGTCGAGAGGCGCCCCCAATCGCGCCATTTCCGGGGGTGATCGATCAGCGCATCCCCCTGCAGCGGCGTGGCCGGCGCGGTGCCCGTGTCGGTGGTCGCGGTGGCAAAGCCGCGTCGCAGCCCGTCGGCCATGCCTGAATAGCCGAGCGCGAAGGTGCCGGCGAAGCCGCCGCTGCCATTGCCGTGGAACACGCCGCTCCAGCCCTCGACCGGCAGCCAGATCTCGACGCCGATATCGGAGTCTGGCGCGGAACGGACGTGGGCCACGACGCGGCAAAAGCCGGGATAGCCCGGAACCTCGCCGGTGATCGTCGACTCAGTGGGCTTGGCCGGCATGAGCAAGGCGCTTGCGATCGTCGTGTCGCGCAGCTTCAGCTTTGTGAGCTCGCTGCACCGGGTAGCGGCATCCCCTGCCGGGGTGCGCACGGACGCCTGTGCTTCGTTCGGGGCGGCCCATCCGATCGTGAGGGCGGCAAGGGCCGCGACGCTATGGCTGCGCTTCATCTTCCTCTCCCGAGTTATGGTGATAGTTCGATCGCGGGTCATTGCGCGCGCCGCCTGATCAGCCTGGCGAGCCAAAGGAACAGCATCGCTGCGACGAGGTACATCGGCGCCAGCGCGTAGAAGGCCATCTGCAGCGAATGCGCACCATAGTCCGGACGGAAGAAGTCGCTGGCCATGCCGACGAAGGTCGGGCCGAGGCCGAGCCCGACCAAATTCATCACAAGCAGCAGCAGCGCGCCGGAAATCACCCGCGCGCCGGGATCGACCTCGCTCTGGACGAAGGTGACGGTGGCGGGGAGGAAGAAGGAATTGAGGAATAGCGGCACGAACAGCAAAGCGAGTGCGATCTCCCACCGGTCTGCCGCGGCGAAGCCAAGGAAGAAGGGCAGCGCCAGCACCAGCGACACCGCCGGGATCGTGGCATAGGCAGCCTTGTTGCGGCTGGCGAAGCGATCGACGAGCTTGCCCGACACGAAAATGCCGGTGCCCATGCCCAGGCCGACCGCGAGTGCATACCAGATCGCGACCTCGTCCAGCGTCATGCCCTTTTCGCGCATCAGGAACAAAGTGGCGAAGTTGCTGAGGCCATAGGTGATGAAGTTGGCGGCGCCGCTGGCGAGCGCGGCGAGCGCCAGCACCCGATTGCCGAAGAAGCTGGCGATTGCGCGGCCGAAACTCTGGCTGGATCCTGCGGGTGCCGAGGGCGTGGGCGTCGGATCGAACCGGCCGCGGGCGGGCTCAGGGACGAGAACGTAGACGAAGACCGCCGTGACGACACCGATCGCGCCGACGATGTAGAAGGGCAGGCGCCAGTCATAAGCTGCGGCAAGCGAGGCGCCGAACGCCACGCCGAGCGCCGAGCCGAGCGGCGGGCCGAGATTGAAGATGCCCATTGCGGTGCCACGCCGTTCGCGCCGGAAGCTGTCGGAGATGATCGCATAGGAAGGCGGCACGCCGCCTGCCTCCCCGATACCGACGGCCATTCGGGCGCCGACGAGCTGGCCGTAATTTGCCGCCATGCCGCAGGCGATGGTCGCGGCGCTCCACAGACCGCAGGCGAGCGAAAGCACCCTCACCCGGTTGGTGCGATCCGCGAGCCAGCCGACGGGGATGGCGATGAAGCAGTAGAAAAGCGCGAAGTAAAAGCCGGTGACGTAGCCGAGCTGGCTGTCGGTGATTTGAAGCCCGTCCTGGATCGGCTTGGCGAGAATCGAGACCAGCTGGCGATCGAGGAAGTTCAACACATAGATGAAGCAGAGCATCGCCAAGGTGAAGCCGCGCATGCGGTTTGAGCTCTGAACCACACTCCGACGGAGCGGCGCTTCACTCGTTGCCATTGGCTTCCGTCCTTTCATGTTGGATCCAGCCCGGCCAGCGCTTTCCGCCGCCGAGACCCGCCGCCACCCGCTGCTTGAGCAGGGCAGGCGGACGGAAGCGTTCGCCATAGGCGTCGTACAGGATTTGCTGGACCTGCAGGCATAGATCCGAGCTGACGATATCCATCATCGCGAATGGTCCGATCGGATGGCCAAGCCCGAGACGACACGCCACGTCGAGATCTTCAGGGGTTGCGACACCCTCCTCGACGAGCTTGACCGCCTCGATCAGCAAAGCGTGGAGCATCCGGTTGACCGCAAAGCCTGCGACATCCTTGATCAGGACCGGCTGCTTGCCGGTGTCGCGCAGCACGGCCGTGACCTGCTCGACCGTCGCGCTATCTGTGGCGAAACCGGGGATGACTTCGACCAAGGCCATGCGCGATGCCGGCGAGAAATAATGCGTGCCGAGAAAGCGGACGCGGCGTTCGGGCGCAACGAAAGAGGCAAGGGTCGAAATGGGCAGGGTCGACGTGTTCGACGCAAGGATGCATGCGGGCTGACAGTGCGTGTCGAGGGCAGCCAGCACGGCCGACTTCGCCTCGATCGATTCGAAGACGGCCTCGGTCACCAAGTCGCACGCCCCCATGTCGGCAAGCGCCGCAGTCGGGCGGATGCGTGCCAGCGCATCGCGCGCCGCCTCCGCCGCGTAAAGCTGGCGGGACACGCCTTTGTCGAGAATCGCGCTCAGCCGGTCCACTGCAGAGAGCAGCGCCTCCGTGCTCCGGTCGTGCAAGACGACATCGTGCCCGGCCAGCGCGAACACCAGGGCGATCTCGGCTCCCATCAGGCCCGCGCCGACGATCCCCGCCTTCACGCCACCTCTCCCGGGCGCGGATCGCTCGACGCCCCGACCTCGCGCCGCCACCTTTGTGCCTGTTCGATGTACCAGGGCAGGACTTCGGGCGTGGCGGTCGCATCGGCGCTGACCACCTTGGCGGCGGGCCACCCTGCGAACAGCCGCTTGATCGGCAGCTCCTGCTTCTTGCCGGAAAGCGTGCGCGGAATGCCCGGCGCGGCGATCAGCAGATCGGGCACGAAACGCGGCGACAGGCTGGTGCGGATGGCCGACGCCACCGCCGCCTCCATTGCCGCATCCACCGCGACGCCTTCGGCCGGAACGACGAACAGCATCAGCTTGCTCTCGCCCTCCTCGCCGTCGAGGTCGATGATCATCGTGTCCGCGATCTGCGGCAGGCGTTCGACGGCGGCGTAGATCTCCGCCGTGCCCATCCGCACGCCGTGGCGGTTGATCGTCGCGTCGCTGCGGCCCGAAATGGTGCAGCTGCCGTCGGTGCCGATCGTCAGCCAGTCGCCGTGCCGCCAGACGCCCGGCCAAGTCTCGAAATAGGATTGCCGGTACCGGCTGCCGTCCTCGTCGCTCCAGAAATAAAGCGGCATGCTCGGGAAGGGGCGCGTGCACACCAGCTCGCCGACCTCGTCGACGACCGGCTGTCCCGCCTCGTTCCATGCCTCGATCGCTGCTCCGAGGTGACGGCACTGAAGGCGACCGGGCGTATCGGGCAGTTCAGGATTGCCGGCCATGAAGGCAGCGGCGATCTCGGTTCCGCCGCTGACGTTACACCACCAGATCTCCGGCCGGCCGAGTTCGGCGAATTGGGCCGAGCCCCAGCGCTGCACGTCCGGCGGCAGCGGCGATCCGGTGCTGCCGAGCGCGCGGATGCGCTCGACGCCATGGATTTGGGAAAGGTCGATGCCGGCCTTGCGGCAACTGGCGAAAAACGCCGCGCCCGCTCCGAACCAGGTCACACCGCTGCACGCGGCGAATTTCCACAGCCGGCTCCAGTCGGGGTCGGCTTTGGTCCCGCTCGGCGAGCCGTCGAACAGGCAGATGGTGGTGCCGCTGAGCAGGCCGCCGACCTGGATGTTCCACATCACCCAGCCGCTCGCGCTGTACCAGTGGAAACGGTCGCCGAGATTGTTCGCGGCATAGCTTGGGCCGAGATCGAAATGCAGCCGTCCCGCCGCGGTCGCCAGCAGGACGCCGCCATGGCCGTGCACGATCGGTTTCGGCAGACCGGTGGTGCCGCTGGAATAGAGGATCCACAAAGGATGATCGAAGGGGAGCCATTCGGGTTCGAAGGCCGCGACCGCGGGGTCGTCGCGGCCAATCGCCTGTTCAAAGGCGGTGGCGCCGGGCACCTCGCCTCCGCTACAGCCGCTGGCGACAAGGAACAGCGCCTCGATGCCGGGAAGCTGGCCGCACAGTTCGGCGACCGCGGCGCTGCGATCGATTGCCTTGCCGGCGTAGAATACGCCGTCGACTGCGATCAGCGCCTTGGGCTCGGTCTGGCGCCAGCGATCGAGTATCGCGTTGATCCCCATGTCGGGCGAGCACAAAGTCCAGATCGCGCCCAGGCTGGCACAGGCGAGCAGCCCCACCACCGCGGCCGGGATATTCGGAAGATAAGCGGCGACCCGGTCCCCAGGTCCAATGCCCCGCGCGCGGAGTTCGAGCGCCAGCGATGCGGTCTGACGCTGAAGTTCCGCCCAGCTGAGCGTGCGGCTGGTCCGGCGTTCGTCCATCGCGATGATCGCCGGTTGCCCCGCCGCTTCCGCCGCCGAGGCGTGCCGAAAGACCTGGCGCGCATAACTCACCTGGGCGCCTTCGAACCAGCGCGCGCCGGGCATTTCGTCCCTGCCTAGCACCGTCGTGAAGGGTGTCGGCGATTCTATGCCGTAATAGTCCCAGATGCTGCGCCAAAAGCCGTCCAAGTCTTCGACCGACCAGCGGCGCAGATCCTCATAGGTCGCGAACTCACGCTCGTGCGTCTGCTTCAGCCAGTCCAGATACAGCCGGATCTGGGGAACGGGGGCCGGGGCGTCCACGCTGGTACTGGTACGGGTCATCGAGTGGCAAACCTCGGCTTGGTTCCGGTCGTCGGGGGCGATGTGCTGGACAAGGCGTCAGAAGGAGGTCCGCAGGCTCATCGCGGCGTAGCGGCCGATCGGATTATAGGCCCCGCCGATGCCGTCGGTGCCCGGGAAGAAGGGCGGGGTCGCGTCGAACAGATCGTTGACCTGAATGCCGAGCTCAATTCCCTTGGCAAAGGCCAGATCCGGCAGGCGCGCCGAGAGGCGCAGATCCACCGTCGTATACCCCTTCGCGCTGTAGAGGGCCGAGCCGGTTGGCGTCGCATAGGACGCCGTCACGCCGCTGCGGTGATTGACGAAATTGACGAGCGTGACCGGCCCCGCCGTGAGGCCAAGCGTGGTGCGCAACGTGACGCGTGGAATGCCGGCTTCGAGCGAGTTGCTTTCCACCGAGGTCGGGGACAGCCGGTTGCTGTAGTTCAGGATATAGTTGCCAGCGACCCCGCCGAAGATCGTTCCGAAACCAACGGGCTGGCGATAGCGCACATCGAAATCGATCCCGTTGGTCTTGCGGACGCCGAAATTGCCCTGACGCAGATCGAGGATGTTGCCGATCGTGGGGACGGCGGCGAAGGTGTAGAAGAAGGGTACGGTGTTCGCGATCGCCGCGCTGAGCTGCGCCGGCGACGGATTGCGGATGACGCGCGAGGCGAAGGTCGGATCGCTGAACAGCAGCGCGCCCAGCCCCGAAGGCGTGCCGATGACATCGTCATATTTGATGTCGTAGAAGGTGGCGCTCGCGGTCAGATTGGGGGCAAATCTCGGGTGCAGGTCGACTCCGAGTGACCAGGTCCGGGCCGTCTCGGGCTTGAGCGACTGGTTGCCGCCGAAGAGCAGGATCGTGTTGACCTGCGCCGCGCCGCGCGACGGATCGCGTGCGCCGAACGCGACGACCAGGGCGGCGGCGGAATAATAGGACCCGACGGTCGAACCTAGGTCGCGGAGGCCGGGTGCGCGGAACGAACGGCCATAGCTTCCTCTCAGGTTCACGCCGTCGACCGGCTCCCAGGTGAGACCGATCTTGGGATTGGTCGTCGACCCGAAATCGCTGTAATGGTCGTAGCGTGCCGACAGCGACAGGCTGAGGCTGCGCGCCATTGCCGAAGCGTTGCCTTCGCCGAACAGCGGCACGAACAGCTCGCCATAGACCGACGCGACGTTGCGATCGAGATCTTCCGGGAAACCGACTCCGCCGCTCTGGCCGCGCTGCATATAGGTTTCGCGCCGATATTCGGCGCCCAGCGCCACCTTCACCGCGCCGCCCGGCAGGTTGACCAGCGACCCGTCGATCTTCGCCGCGCCGATATAGGTCCTCTGGCGATTGGTAAAATCGGTAGGGTTGTCGAGGATCGCGGCGACCACGGCCGGGCTAGTCCTGTAGCCGAAGGGGTCAAGCGCGGTCGCGGCGGTCGTTCCGGCGGCGGCTGCGGTCACCGCCGTCGTATTGATGCCGGGCTGGAAGGTGTCGTTCCGCGACCAGTTATAGGTGCCGTAGACGCTCGCCTTAAAATCGCCAGGCAAGGCGATGTCCACGCCGGCAGTCGCATTGCCGGTACGCACCCGGAAGGTCTGGTCGAAATGATCGTCGCCGACCAGCCTGTCGGGACGGAAGTCGAAATAGCCGAAGAGCGAGCCGGTCCCCGGCGGTGCGCGGAAGAAGGGATTGGCCGCGGTGATCAGGACGAAGGTCTGGCCCGGCAAAGCCGCCTGCACCACGTCCTTGCGATCCGAATAGAGCACATCCGCCCAAAGGGTGACGGCGGACGACACCTCCTGTCGCGCCGAAGCGAAGACGCTGTGCGTGCGGTTCTGCGGCAGGAGATCGACCGGACCGCGCGGATCGCAGGTGTTGACCCCCGGCGCGAGGGTGGGCGCCGCATATATGGTGCCGGCGAACAGGTTCACATTGGCATCGGGGCATACGGTCGAGCGGGTATCCACCCCGCCGGCCCCGCGGAAATCGAGCGAGCGATAGCGCCGGTCGGCCCCGGTGATGTTGCTGTTCTCGAGATATTGATAGGCAAGGACGAACGAGCCGCCTTTCCATTCCTCGCCGAAAATGCCGCCTGCGTTGAAGGCGTGATAATCGTCCGCCATGCCATAGCGGACAATAGCCTCGACGCCGGAGACGCGCTTGCGGGTGATGAAGTTGACCACCCCGGCGACCGCGTCCGAACCGTAGATCGCGGAGGCCCCGTCAGCGACGATCTCGACGCGTTCGATCGCCAGTTCGGGCAGGAACGGATAGTCGGGATTGGTCTGCTGGGTGCTTCCGGAGATCAGGCGATGCCCGTTCATCAGCGGCAGGGTGGCCGCCGCCGGCAGCCCGCGCAGGCCAGGCGCGAACGAGCCGAGCCCGTTGTTGCTGGTGCGCGGCGCGGTGTTGAAGCTGTTGAGCTGCGGCACCGTCGCGAGCAGTTCGGGCGTGCTGGCGGCGCCGACCAACTTCGCGTCTTCGCGCGAGACGCTGATCAGGCCGGAACCCGTCGGCGGGATGCCGCGAATGCTCGTGCCGGTGACGACGATTTCGTCGTCGGTTTCGGTGGCGGTGGCTTCGGCTTGCGCGCCCGCATCGACGGTTTGCGCCTGAGCGGCGACCGGCAGGCCCAGCATCGCCAACGTGATTGCGGACCGGCACAGCAGACGCGCACGGCTCCCCGCGAGAACGGCTCCCATCGACATGATATTCCTCTCCCCTTCATCCTTGATGCGGTCATTGCCGCTGCCGGACTCTGCCGGCTTGATGTCTTGCTTATGGTCTGACAGACCGTCGCGTAAGCGCATCAACGGACATCGATAGGTCTTTAGCGGACAGGCGGCGGGGGGTCGGAACTATGGTGTCGGGTGGCGATGAAGGAACAGGATCAACGACGCGCAACGGCCGCGCCGGTTTTCCCTCGCTCAATCAGCGGATCTTCGCGCCGTTCAAGCTGGCGACGGTGATCGACGCGGTGACCGGCCGCGGCATCACCCCCGAAGCTGCGCTCGACCGGACCGGACTGACGCTTGCCGAGGTTCGCGATCCCCATACGCTGACCTCGATCGGCCAATATCTCATCGCCTGCGAAAACATCGTGAAAGGCGGAGCGGGGTTCGACGACGCGTTCGCCATCGGCTCGCGCCTCCATCTCTCCGCTTATGGCATGTACGGCTACGCGCTGATGTGCTCGCCGACGATGCGGGATTTTTTCGATTTCGCGGTTCGGTATCAGCCGCTGGCGACGCCCACCGTGCGGCTCGAATGGCGCGCGGAAGGCGATTTCGCGATCTGGCATTTCCGGGAAATCTATCGCGACGTGATGAGCAACGATGTGCGCACGTTTCTCGTCCGGCAGCAGATGAAGATGACCTATACCCATATCCGCGACACCGCGGGCGCCGACAACCTCCCGGTCCGCGCACTATTTGCGCTCGACGAGGACGCACACAGCGCAGCGGATGCGCGCGCGCTTTCCTGCGCATGTCTTTACGGGCAAGCGGCGAACGAACTCCATTATCCGATCGGCATCCTCGATCAGACGCCGGAGCTGGGCAATCGGCTGACCCGGACGATGCTGGAGGAAACCTGCGAACGCCTGATCGGCCAGTCGCGCATTTCTTCGGGGCTATCAGGCGAAGTTTACCAGCTGCTGCTTAACGCGCCGAGCCACTTCCCGTCGATGACGGCGATCGCCGAACAATTGGGGCTGCAGGAGCGAACGCTTCGCCGTCGCCTTGCGGCCGAAGATTCGAGCTACGGAGCCATTGTTGATGACGTCCGGCGCAAGCTCGCCATCGAATATTTGCAGACCACCCGGATGAGCGTGGACGACATCGCGTGGAAGGTGGGTTTCAGCGACAGCGCGAACCTGCGTCGGGCGATCCGCCGGTGGACCGGCAAGACGATCAGCGCGGTCCGCGCGGGGAAGTAGGAGGGCGGCCAACAACCGCCTCGGGGACGCGCGTGCCGTCCTTGTAAGCGTCCCAGACGTCGAAACGAAAGGTGCGCGCGGGGCGGGCCGTCCGCACTTCGAAGATCAGGGTTTCCCGGGATGGCGAGCCCTGCGGGCGCGTTACCGCCACCGTGGCCCGGTGGATTCCGGGAGCAAGCGTGGTCGGCAGGCGATAACGCCAGAGATGCGAGCTGTGCTCCATCACCGAGCCTTGCGGCTGAGGAGGCCCGGGCACGTGGCGCTCCTGCCGACCCTGGATCATTCCCTGCGTTTCGGGAGTCCCCGACCTGCTGGTGATTGCAGTGCGCGCCACCGTGAGTTGACGCTGGAGCGCGAAGGGATCGGCGAATTCCGGACCGTCGCGGCTCGGTTCTCCCCGGGCTTCCTGCGTGCGGATCATCGCGGCGGACGCACCCCCGTCGATCGCCACCCTGACTTCCGTTTGCGTGTCGCCGAGCCAGACATTGGCGGTGAGGAAGCTGCCCGCCGCGAGATCGGCAGGCGTGAGGAGCTTCTCGTCGGGCAGGTCCTGCACGCTGAGTGGCGGGGTCGGGGGACGCGTGTTGCGATCGGCGTTGCGCCAGCCGAGCAAAGTGGCGGCCCAATCACGGAAAGCGGGCGTGTTGACTGACAGCCACATCGCCTTTCCGGGGCGCTCGCCGATCGCGCGATAGTCGAGCGCATAGTCGCTGCCGCGGACGCGCATATCGATATAGCCGCGGGGCGAGCCATCGCCTTGCAGGCTCATCGGAATGCCATTCACATCATAGTCGCCGCCCCACCAGTCGCCTGCAACCGCGCCGGCCACGATGTGACGAAAGGGGATAGAGGTTACGCCCACCGCCTGGTTCCAGCCCTCGAATGAATCGCCCGGGGCAAGATTCTCGAGCGTGTGACTGTGTCCCGACAGGTCCAGCGCCTTGCGGCCGCGCAGCATGGAATGGAGCTCGCGCGCGTTCTGGGTCTGGTGCGCCCATTCCTTGCGATTGTCGAAGCCGACGAGCGGGATGTGGTGACCGAGCACGATCAGTTTGGTCGGGTCGGTCGCCGCGACCAGATTGGCCATGAACGCCATCTGATCGTCGGTGAAGCGACCGTTATAGCTCTTCTGCGGATATTCGACGCAGAAAGGGCGTGTCCCCTTCCGGTTGTCTTGCTCGCCGCAGGGGTAGGAGACATTGTCGAGCCCGATGAACAGCACGTTGCCGATCTCGAAGGCGTAGGTGGTCGGGCCATAGTCGCGGCGCCAGGTGTCGGAGCTGTCGGCATCGCGGTCGGCATCCGAATCATAGTCATGATTGCCCTGCACCCACCATTGCGGAACCTTGAGCGCTCCGAGCACTTCCTCGAGCCGCGGGATCAGGCCGAGGTCATCACCGACCAGATCGCCGAGTGCCAACAAGCAGGCGGGTGGAGTGCCGTCGCGGTCGGCGAGTTCGCGTACCAGCGAGTCGCGCGCATAGCCGATCTCGTCGCCCGAATAGACCTGCACGTCTCCGAGCACCGCGCAGTTGAAATCGCCCCCCACCTCGCTCGGTGCGAGCGGGAAGTTGATTGCTGCGGGCAAGGGGCCGGTCGGCGGGAGCCCGCCGAAGCGCATCTTTTTGGGCGAGCCGGCGGGCTTGTGGGTGTAGGCGAACTGGGGAACGAAGCTGCGGTTGGTGGGGACGCGCCAGCCGCTCGGCTGGATCACGAAAACGCTCATGTCGCTGCGGACCGGTAGCACGTAGTGCCCATCGAAGTCGGTTTTCACCACTTCGCGCCCGTTCGAGACCTTCACTCCGACCAGGCCACGCTCACCCGCGTCGAGCTCGCCATTGCGGTTGCGATCGTCGAACACCGTGCCGGCGATCCGGTCCGTGTGCGCGGCACCCTTTCGGATGATCTCGATGCCGGCGAACCACGGCGTGTCGATCGGTGCTGCGGCTTGTGCTCGTGCCGGCATGGTCGTCAGCACGACTGCCGCTGCAATCAGTCCGGCCGCGCGCGAAATCCATCTCTTCATCACGTAAACTCCCCGCTCTTTGCCAGCGTCGGTCCGAGGCAAAGTCAACACAAAGCACACATCATCACCATGAGCGGACTTATGTTGCTCTGTCGTTACAGTTGCAGGGCCTTTTAGAATTTGTGATAAAATGTGGTTGTTTTGACCATCTGTCACAAATCCTCCACGCGCCGGCACTAGGCGCCGCCTCGAAGCGAGGCCACTCCCGTCGGAAGCCCGGTCTCGCCTGAACAAGGCTCAATTCGATCCTAAGGGGACTTATCGTGAAGTGCTTTTCGCGACGCGCGCGGCCTGCCGCGCTGATCCGTGCCGCGCTGCTGCTAGGTGCAGCGATTCCGGCGGCAATGGCCGCTCCCCCCGCGCATGCGCAGGATTATACCAACATCACTGCCTCGGGCCGCGTCACCGACGAGGCCGGCGCGCCCATCGCGGGCGCTACGGTGACGATCACGTCGTCAGACCGCGGCGTCTCTCGGACGGTGCAGACCAACGAAGCCGGCGCCTATAGCATCGCCCAGCTCGCGCCGGGCGCATATGATTTCCGCATCACCGCCGAACGCCACGCGCCGTACGAGGAAGCGCGCGTCGATCTGACCGCGAACACAGGGGCGAGCAACAGCTTCCGCCTCGCTCCCGAGGCCGCCAGCGAGGAGATCGTCGTGCGTGGTGCGCGGGTGCGCACCGCCGACTTCAACGACACCACTACCGGAGCAGTAATCGAGGTCGCCGAGATCGATCAGCGCGTGCCGGTCGCGCGCTCGCTGCAGGAGGTGGTTTTGCTCTCGCCCGGCGTGGTGCGGGGCTCCTCCGGGAACGGGACCTTCGCCAACTCAGTGGCGATCAGCGGCTCGGCGATAACCGAGAACGCCTTCTTCGTGAATGGCCTCAACATCACCAATTTCCGCATGGGTCTGACACCGGTCGAAGTGCCGTACGACTTCTACAAGACCGTCGAAGTAAAGACCGGCGGCTTCGCGGCGGAGTTCGGGCGGGCGACGGGCGGTGTCATCAACGCAGTCACCAAATCGGGCAGCAACCAGTTCCACGCCAGCGTGCTCGGCACCTGGGAGCCCAACGGCCTGCGTTCGTCCTCGCCCGGCACCATCGAGACCGATAACGAAGACGCGACCGCGACACGGCGCGAACTGGTCTTCCAGGCAAGCGGGCCGATCATCAGGGACCGGCTGTTCTTCTACGGCCTGTATGACTTCCGCGACTTCACCTCGTTCACCCCCGACGCCGATCAGGACAACGCCACCGAGGTCAAGAACCGCAGTCCGTTCTGGGGCATCAAGGTCGACGGCTACATCACCGACGATCATCACGTCGAATTCACTTATTTCGACAGCACCAACGACACCCGCACCCGCAGCCTGAACTATGACCGCGCCGGCGGGAAACGCGGCGATGTGGTGGGCGGCACCAACCAGCGCGCGGGCGGCATCAACTATGTCGGCCGTTATACCGGCACCTTTGCGCCTTGGCTGACCGTCTCGGCGGCATACGGCGTCAACAAGCTGCGCGACGGATCGCTGCCGCTCGACATCACCAACGAGAAGGTGCTCGACTATCGCCAGAATCCGGCAGGCACCGATATCGGCCTCAACCGGGTCAGCGACGCGTGGGGCCAGACCGACGACAAACGCGATTTCTATCGCGCCGATCTCGACTTCAATTTCCAGCTATTGGGCGGCCATCACCTTCGCGTCGGCTACGACCACGAGACCAACCTGTCGTCACAGATCCACCAGACGATGGGCGACGGCTTCTACAAGATCTTCACCGCCAATGCCGAGACCGCGGCGCGGCTGGGCATTCCGGTGGGGAGCGACTATTATACGACCCGCGTCTACCGGAACAATGGCGAGACGACGGTCAAGAACGAAGCCTATTATGTGGAGGACGACTGGTCGCTGCTGAACGACCGGCTCAAGCTGCAGCTCGGGCTGCGCAACGATCGCTTCAGCAACCAGGGCGTCGACGGCAAGTCCTATTATGAGTCGGGCAATCAATGGGCGCCGCGGATCGGCGCCTCGTTCGACGTGCTCGGCGACGGCCGCACCAAGGCTTATGGCTTCTTCGGCAAATACGCGCTGCCAATGGCCGGCGATATCAACCTCAACGTCGCCGGCGGCCTCGTCACCTATACCCGGTACAATCGCTTCAACGGGCTGAACCCCGCCGACAACACGCCGGTGGCGGGCGCGGCGATCCTCGGCCCGTCGAACTTCCGCGCCTGCCCGGACACGAAGATCGTCAATTGCGAGGTCTCGGCCGACGGCACGCCCGCCGATTATTCGGGGGCGATCGCACACAACCTCAAGCCGCAGTCGGTCAGCGAGTTCATCCTCGGCGGCGAACATCAGTTCAGCGACAGCATCCGGGTCGGCGCCTATTTCACCCATCGTTCGCTGCAGAACGCGATCGAGGATATCTCGATTGACTATGGCGCGCGCGCCTATTGCACCCAGGCCGGCTTCACCGAGGCACAGTGCACGGCGGCCTATCGCGGCGGCAGCAACTGGACGATTGCCAATCCGGGCCGCGACGTGGTGGTGCGGATCAACCCGCTGCCTGACGGCACAACCCCGGTGGTGACCCTCAACGCCGGGGATCTTCGCTATCCGACGCCGAAGCGGAACTACAATTCGCTGACCTTCACCTTCGATCGCAAGTTCGACGGAATCTGGGGGCTTTCGGGCTCGTACACGTGGGCGATGGACAAGGGCAATTATGAGGGCGGCGTTCGTTCGGAGAACGGACAGCTCGCGGTCAACCGCTCGGCCGATTTCGACTCACCCGGCTTCACCAACGGGTCCTATGGCTATCTGCCCAACGATCGCCGCCACACGCTCAAGCTGTTCGGCAGCTACCGGCCGTTCGCATTCCTCGATCTCGGTGCCAACACGCTGGTGCAGTCGCCTCAGCATTACAGCTGCATCGGCACGGTGCCGCAGGCGGTAGACGAGGCTGCCTATGGCTATCACGGCTACAGCTATTATTGCCGCGGTGCGCTGATCCCGCGGGGTACCGCGTTCAAGGGCGACTGGCTGTATCAGATCGATGCGAGCGCGGTCGCACGGCTGCCGCTTCCCGCCGGGCTCGAAGGGTCGCTGCGCTTCGACGTGTTCAACCTGTTCAACATGAAGGCAGTGACGGTCTACAACCAGGCGGGCGAACTGAGCGACGGTTCGGCCAATCCGCTCTATCGTACGCCGACGACCTACCAGTCGCCGCGCTACGTGCGCCTGCAGTTCCGCCTCGGTTTCTGATTACGAGAGCATGGGCCGGTCTTTGTAGGCCGGCCCGTGCCTTTCATGTGCGACACAATTGACCCGGCGGACGAGCGATTGCACCGTCGGACGATACGGACCAGGGGAGGACGACCATATTCAAGCGATCGGCACGTCAGCGCGAAATCGTCACGCGGCTGCGCGGCGGCATGACGCTCTCCGTGATGGGGTTGGCCGCCGACCTCAACGTTTCCGACGAGACGATCCGCCGCGAATTGCGCGCCCTCGAGGAGCAGGGGGCGATCATCCGCGAGCATGGCGGCGCGCGGCTGGCGACGCAGGTGTTCGAAGGCCCGCTGTCGCAGCGGATGGAGGAGCATGCCGATGCCAAGCTGCGCATCGCACGCGCGGCAGCGGAATTCGTCGCCGACGGGGCGATCGTATTCATCGATTCGGGAACCACTTCATGCTTCGTGGCGCGTCAGCTCGTCGAGCGGCGCGCTCTCACCGTGATCACCAATTCGCTGCAAGTCGCCAGCGACCTTGGTGGCATTAACAACAACCGCCTGTTCCTCGCGGGCGGACAGATGGATTACGACTATCGCGCCTTTTCTGACCATACCGCGCAGCAATATGTCGCGGGGTTCACGCCGCACCTCGCAATCCTCTCGGTGGGGGCGATCAGCACCGATCGGGGACTGATGGATTTCCATCCGGGAGAGGCTGCGATGAGCCGGATTGCCTACGCGACCGCAGAGAAGGTGCTGCTCGGCGCCGATTCGTCCAAATTCGGCCGCTATGGACTGATGCAGACTGCGAGGCTGGCCGATGTCGACATTCTGGTCACCGAGGCAATGCTCGACGCCGAATATGCCCGCGCATTCGCTCATGCCGAAGTAGTGATCGCTTCCTGATGCGCGTGCCCCCGCCGAGGCACCAGCATGCTCGCCGCTGCGACGAGCGCTCCCGCCGCCGCGAGGGCGGCATGAAGCGACCAGAAACTCGCGGGCGCCATGCGTTCATACAGGGTGCCCCCGAAACCCACCCACAGATTGGCAAAGAAACCATGGAGATAGAATAGCCCCACCCAGAACCCGATCGAGCGGCGAGGCGCGGCTTCCATGATGAGGCTGAGGCCCGCCGGCCATGCCAGCACGATCGCACAATCGATGAGCAGCAGATATGCCAGCGTGCCCGCGAGAGGCACCTGATCCGCATAGATCCAGCTCGCGGCCGCGAGTACCAGATTGCCCAGGGTGCCGGCGCCGCAGCCAAGCATGATCTGCGACGAGGCGCCGATCGCTCTTCCATGCCGCGCCAACGTCCGCAGGCCAAGCTGTGACAGCGGAATCAGCGCCAGCGTGAAGATCCCGTCGAACGATATGAGCCACGCCACCGGAAAATCGACAGCGGACCTGCCGCGCGCCCAGACGAGGAAGATGTTGCCGACCTGCTCGTAGGCAGCGAAGCAGAGATAGATCGCAAGCAAGGCCGCCAGGAGCAGCCCGACCTGTCCCGATCCCCCAGCTCGTCGAATATCCGGATGTTTAGTTGAAGCGGGCAGGGCGGGCTGCTCGAACATCTGTGAGCGCGCCGTCATGATGTGAAACATGGTCAGGCCCAGCGCGATCGCGATCGCCGCTGCGCCAAGTCCGAGGCGCCATCCGCCCCGGAGAACCAGGGCGCCGCAGAGCAAAGGTCCGCAGATCACGCCCGCATTGAGGAAGCCAAGATAGATTGCGAAGCCGTGGCGCCTGCCGGCATCATCGTTGAAGAGCCCGCCCGCAAAGGCCGAGAGGTTGCCTTTGATAGTGCCCGCGCCCAACGCGAACAGCGGTAGCGCGAGCAGGAAATAACGCTCCTGGATCATCAGGCCGAGAGCCGCGAACATGGCTCCACCACCGACATAGACGGCGCCGCGCCGCCCGGCGATTGTATCGCCGAGCAGCCCGCCGAGCGGCACCGACAGGTAGAGCAATGCGTTGGTGAGGCCGTAGATCTGGGACGCAAGGCCGATTGTCGTGAGGGGACCAAAGGTCGCCTCGATCACGTGCTGGCTCCAGTCTGTACCAACGACTTTCGAGCGATCCTTGCCAAGGATCTGATCGATCAGCACCAGTGTGAGTACCGACTTGAATCCCGCGAGCGAGAAGCGCTCCCAATATTCCGTGACCGCAAGCGCGAGGAAGCCGCGCGGCAGAGGCAGTTTCAAGCCCTTCGCGCCGTTCATTGCTCTACCCTGGCTCTTGCACCCATTCCGTTCTCGGACAACTTGTTGTCGGCGTGATGACAATCCGACGTTTGTCAGCGCAACATCGGACGACGGGCATGATCGTGAAACCCCAGGCCGTGAAGACCGGCGCGACGCCCGCGCGGCGAGCCCCAACAGCTGGCAATATGCCTGCTATCAAGCGCTCGGAGCCGATGCCTGGTTCGTCGGCGGCGTTCAGGCGATTCCTCGAAGGCTGCCCCCGCCGATGGTCAGAATGGGAAGGTCAGATCGAGCACGACGCCGGCCGCGGATCACGCAACGGGTAAGTGGTTACGCGCGACGGTCAGAGCCAGCCCTGCTCGCGTGCGATGCGGCTGGCTTCGATGCGGTTGGACGCGCCGAGCTTTGCGGCGGCTTCGGAGAGGTAGTTCCGGACGGTGCCGGGAGACAACTCAAGCGCGCGCCCAACCTCCTTGTTCGAGCGGCCGTCCTGCGCGAGCCGCAGCACTGCGCGCTCGCGATCGGTGAGGCCGGAACCGCCGACGTCACCAGGTTCGCTCCTTTTTGGATGCAACGGCTTCTGACGCAGACTGCCTCGGCTGGTAATACGACAGTGTGGAAGGGTCGGGCTCAGCGAGGCGTTGGCGGCATGCCCTGGCAATAGGCGCCACCGGGATGCTTGCAGACGCATCGGTCGCTATTGCGGCTGACTCCGATCACCTGTCGCTTCTTTCGCGCCACCCACACCGGGTCGCCGCCAGGATCCGCGATATCGGGGCGAGCGTGTCCGAGCTTCCGATCGACTATCGCAATTCCGCCGCTCTTGTCGCAGCTGTTTCGTCCAGCCAGGAGCGGTTCGGTCCAATCGACTTCGCTCTATGCTGGGTGCACAGCACCGCACCCGAGGCGATCCAGTCGCTCACGGGTGTCCTGAAAGCACCCGCCGAACTTCTTCAGGTAGTGGGAAGCTCGGGCAAGATGCCGACTCATCTGGATGAACAGCTCGACGCCTTGCGCGAAACATATCGGCCGATCGAGATCAGGTTCGTGCTGCTCGGCTTCATCAAAGTAGGAAGCAGAACAAGGTGGCTGAGCCATTCCGAGATAAGCGACGGAGTATTGGCGGCGGCCTACGCGAAGGAGCCGGTGTCGATAGTCGGGGAGATCAAGCGGGGGAGTGCGCGCGCATGATTGTTGAACGCACGGGTGCATATGATCCGACCGTGGTGGTGACGGGGGCGATCGGTCCCTACGCCGATTTCTGTGGCGGCACCGCCGGGCGCGGCGCGAGCGGGACCGGCTATGTCACTGGCCTCAAGCTGGCCGTGGGGATCACCTCGACCAGGACGCTGGACGAAGGAACGAGCCGGATCGTTTCCGGAGATCGCTGCCGGGTGGCGGGCTCCTATATCGGGCAGACAAACTTGCTGATCGCGACCTCGTACAGCGGACTTGACGGCGTGGTGTGGGGCCTTGACCTCGCCGTCGCCCCCCGCATCGGGAAGGGGGCACTCCAGCCCCTTTTCCTGCAGCCGGAGCCGGGCGGTTCCGACATTCCTGTGCTCCCCATAGAGCCGCTCCTCGAGGCCACCCGGGCGCTTGTCGGCACGCGTGACTGTCGTTTCGGGCCGCCTGCTGCCCGCCGCTTTCCGCCCTACCCTGGTGTTCACCTCGTCGCCGCCTACAAGTCCGGCGCGGGATTCGGACCTGGCTGGGTCTGGTCGGTGCTCGCGCTCGCCATCCTGGAGGATCGCAACGTGGGTTCGAACCTCTTCAATGAAGATGGTGGCATATACGGCGACGCCGGAACGGGCGAGGCAGCCATGGAAGCGTTTCTCCAGCGCACCTTGCGCTTCGTCGCCTCGAGTATCGTGGAGTGTGGACGTAATCACGGCGTGCGTTACGGACGCATCTACATGGGTGCCAAGGCGCTGTTCATCCCCTCCGGATATTATGGTTGCGCGATTGCCTGCGGGCCATATCTGACGCTCGCGCAACGCGCCGTGCCCCGCTCATGGTCCGCCGCCGATCTTTGCCGGGTGCACACCGCCGAATGGGAAAAGGCGCTCAATCTTCCGCCTCTGGGTCCCACCGATCCGGTCTTCCTCCCGCCGGGTGAAACCGTACCTGGCGGAATCCGCCTGGTCACGCTGGGTTGCTCGAAATCCGGCTGAACGGGAGACACGCGCAGCGTTCGGGTCACCGGATCGGGCTACGCAGCGGTCGGAGCAGCTTGGCGAACGCGATCAGTTCAGCGGACGCCCTCCCGATCCGCTGAATGATGTCGGTGGCAACCAGTTCAGGGCCTGTGCCCACCTTCATCGAAAAATCTTGCTCGGCCGAGCAAACCTGGGCCGGAATAGCAATGCCGAGGAGCCCGCGCGCGACGATTCGAAGCTGGTCGACGGCTTGCGTCGAACGATTGCCGCCATGGCTGATCAGAGCCACTGGCTTATACTGCACCTGCGCGATGGCGAGATGATCGATCATCATCTTGAGCAGGCCCGAACAGGAATTGTGATAGATCGGACTCGCGAAGACGAACCCGTCGGCACTGGCGGCGGCTTCGGAGAAGCGGCGGGCCCAGGGATGTGGGTTCTTGTCGGGCGAATGATGGTATTCGGGATCGTAGAGCGGGATCGTTTCATTCCCCGGATCCCAATGCTCGCACGAGGCACCGTAGTTTTCGAGCTGCGCCATCATGTGAAGGGTCAAGGCGCGCGTGAAGGAGAATGGCCGCACACTTCCGCTTATAAGCACGAGGTTGAGCGCTTCAGCCATGCCGGCGGTCGTTTCCGATAAGATCTTCCGCCGACTGGATCAGAATGCCGGCCGCACGCCGCAGCGCACCGCTATCGGCGGCAAAGGAGATCCGGAACCAGTTCGCCGAAGCGTCGCCGAAACCTTGGCCGCTCGCCACCTTCAAGCCCCGCTTCGCCGAGCGGGCAAGCAATGCTTGCGCATCGCCATCAGCGGCGTTGCTTTTGACCCACAGGAACGTGCCGCCCGCCGGCGGTACAAGACTAAAAAGGTGCGACGCTTCGAGGAGAGCAACCAGAAGGTCGCGCTGTGCCTCAAGCGCCTGCCTCAGGCTCGCCAGTTCCTGGTGAAGGTCGCCGCGGAACCGGGCCAGCCCTACAGCCTGCGCGAAGGCCGGCGGAGAGAGCGCGATTGTCCAATGCGCATGGCAGAGACGAATCAGGCGCTCTGGCTCGGCAATCGCGAATCCCAGGCGTTCGCCGGGACAATTGAGCAGCTTCGATCCGCTCTTGATCGAAACCACCGAGGCTGGGCCGATTAACCCCGCCAGGTCGAACGGCGGCCTGCCGCCGTAGACGAAGTCGCCGTAGGTCTCGTCGCTGATGATCTCGCTTCCGTGGCGGCGCCGCGCGTCGGCGATCGCCTCCAGCACATCGTCCGAGGGGAGCGCTCCAGTGGGATTGCTCGGCCAGTTGACGAGCAGGACCGCCGGGCCGGCCGCGGCGAGAGAAAGAATATCTTCCGGCCGGGCCTGCCAGCCGCGCTCCGGAATCAGGTCGAAGTACGCAATGTCGAGCCCGAGCAGAGCGGCGAGCCGCGGATAATGCGGATAACAAGGTCGCGGGCAGAGGAGCCGCACCCCACCCTGGAGCGAGGCGAGCGCAGCGGTGAGGCCGAGCGAGGCGCCGGTCGTCACCGCAAGTCGATCCGGCGGAACGCCATACCAGTCGGCCGCGGCTGCCCGCAGCGGCTCAGCGCCCCCGGGTGGTCCATAATCGAGCGCGGCACCGGAACGCTGGTCCGGTTTCCCGAAATCGCCGAGGTGTGCGTGGGAAAGGTCGATCATTCGTCAGCGGCGGCGGGCGAGCGTTAGACCGCAATCGTCGACCGGCAACACCCATGGTCCCTCGAAAGAAGGATCGGTCTCAATGGCCTCGTGGAAAGCGGCAATGTCCTCGGCGAAGCGCGGCACGAGCGGGTCGTGGCCGAGCACCAGCGCGCCCGGCGAGAGTTGCGGGCTCGCCAGCTTCAGCAGCTCGGCGTAGGCCGCCTTTCCGGCCACCGGTTCATCGATGTCGATCAACACGATATCGAAGGCGCCCCGGTTGCGCCCAAGAAAGCTCTGGCCCGTCTCGTCGTGGATCCTTGTGCAACCCACGTGCCCAAGAAGTTCGCAGTTGCGGCGGGCGCGAACGTTGGCGCTCCTGTCCGGATCGACCCCGTCGAACGACTGGACCGGCGCGCCGCAGCGCCCGTCGGCCCGGTCCCGAAGCAGCCATGCCGCCGCGAACCCCACGTGGCTGCCCAGAACGAGAAGAGAGCGAGGCTGATGACAGCAGGAAAGGGCGAAAAGGAGCCGGCACATCGTCAGCGACAGCGTAGTCCACTCGAGTTCCGCTTTCGCGAGCTTGGTGCGCAGATCCCAAAATGCGGCCCACGACAAGCGGCTTGCATTCGCATCGTCGAGAAGGGCGAGATGCCGCAGCATGCCTTCCACCAGCAATTCCTGCCGCTTTGAAGGATCGAGCGACGGTTGCGCGGTCACGCCGTTTCTCCGCGCCGACTTGCCACGAGCGTCGCGGCAGCAAGCCCCAACAGGGCGCGCTCCAGCGCCTCCAACTGCTCTTCACTGCGAATTTCGCGCGGGTTCAACACCTCCACCGGCGGCGCCACCAGCCGGGCGCCGAGGGAGCCCATGATGACCGACGCTTGCCTTGCAGCCGCTGAGGTGCTGGGCGCGTCGGCGCCGACCACAAGAAGGCCGACGCGCTTACCGGCGAAGACCGTCGGCTCGCCCGCGAGATCGTAGGCCGGCCCCGCCAGCACCTCGCAGAAATTCTTGAAGACGCCTCCGATCGCGGACCAGTAGCCCGGTAGTCCCAGAAGCAAGGCGCCCGCGCTGCGCACTGCATGAACCGCAAGCGCTACGTTGGGGTCGTCCACCGCTTCCGGGCGGCGGCCGTCGAACCAGGGCAGTGGCGACTCGCGCAGATCGAGCAGTTGCACCGGCGGGGAGGAGCGAGCGAGAGGTCTCAGCGCGTGCAGGAGATAGCCGCGAACGGCCGAACGCATCGTCGAGCCGAGCGGGGGCTTGGCGCTGGCGCATATGCCCAGCACGGTTGCTGGCCGCGTGATGCTGGCGGGGAGGATCTCGTCCGAAGCGGGCTCGGTCTGTCGCTGGCCGCAGAGCGTCATACGAGCCCCGTAAGCCTGGCCTGATCCCTCAATCCCTCCACAAGGGGGAACTGCGGACGAAATTCCAGGTCACATGCGATCTTCGAGCTATCGAGAAGCGGCAACCTCGGGCGCTGCTTCAAGCCCCCGCGCAGAAGGATAGGCGCATCCGGAAATAGCGATCTGACGGCTTCTCGCAGCATCGGAGCGCTCACCTTCGCGCCCGCTCCGACGTTGTAGATGTTTAGCCCCGAGCCGCGTCGGTGCTCAACGCATTCCCTCACGGCCCGCGCGACATCCTTTACATAGATGTATTCGTCTTCGTCCCCCGGAGCCCATTCGAGGGTGACCGGCTTGTCCCGCGCTGCCGCGAACAAAAGCATGTCGATCAGCCGCGCCGAATGGCTGCCGCCATTGACCCGGATCGGGCCGTAAATCCCGCATGGCCGCAGGATGATCAACTCCACGCCGTCGCCTGCTTCGCTGATCAGCGAGCCTTCCGCCCGGAGCTTCGCCTGACCGTAGGGTGTCTCGGGCGCGGGAGCGTCGGTCTCGCGCAACCTGCTGTGATTATTGCGGCCGTACACGGCAAAGCTGCTAATGAGGATAAGACGGCTGACTCCGGCCGCGATAAGGGCCCGTCCGCACAGTGTGACGGGACACACGTCCGCTCCATTCCCTTGCCCATGTTCCGCTGGCATCGCGGGCGAACGGAACGCCAGAACCGCGGTACCTATGCGGTGCTGCCGCGCCGCAGCCGCGACTGCCGTCGAATGCGCAAGGTCGAGTTTGAAAAGGCGCTCTGGCGAGGTCCCCCCATAACGTGCGAAGAAGCCTGGGGCGGGCGCCTTGTCGGCGACCCACACCTCGTGCCCCGCGTCGCCCAACTCCTTCGCAGCGAAGACGCCGACCTGGCCGGCTCCGGCGATCAGCACCCGCTCTGTCATGCCGCGAAAGTCTCGACCGCGTCAGCATTTCTTGCGGCAAGGAAGCTGTTCAGGTCGATCTTCGGAATCCCCTCCAAGTCTATCTCCGGAATGTAGGCCGGGAGCTTCGAGGCCGGCGCGCTCGGGGCGATCGAACGCAGGTCACCAGCTTCGGCGCTGCCCCAAGCTGCCAGCCGGAGGCCCTCCTGCTCCTCCAGTGAAGCGCACACGCTCCTGGCGCCAGCATCGTCGCCGCGCCTGAGCAGCACCTGGACAAGGCCACTGGCATGTTCCCGGGCTCCATGCGCGCAACGCTCGGCGACTGAGATATCCAGGCCCTGTTCAAAAGCTTTGGCGGCCTCGGGCAGGGCATCCTCCTCGAGGCGAAGCGCGCCCATGGCGCGGAGCACATGCTCCTGCATTGACCACAGGCCGAAGTCCGTTTCAGCCTGCAACGCCTCCTGGAGCATGGCGAAACCCGTGCGCCGATCGCCGGCCTTCCATTTCAGGAGGCCGACGCGATAACTCAGAGTTCCGCGCAGCCGGCCCGTCTGATCCGTGAGCCCGGAAAGACGTTCCTGAAAAACCTTTTCGAAAACTTCGACGGCCTTGGCGTACTCGCCGCCCATCTCCATCAGAAAGGCCATATTCGCCAGCAGGTTGGACCGCAGATATGTATGTGCGTCGCTGCCTCCTCCCGAAACGATGGAGAAAGCCGTTCTGAGATGTGTGAAAGCCTGAGCGAAGTAGTTCCGGATGCCGGATCTTCGCCACAGGATCGCTTGGTTGAGTGCCAGTCCGTTGAGCAGCCAGGCGCGCTCGAGGTCTCGCTCTTCCTGGTTGTGGGCAGGGCCTGATTCGATCAGCGCCAGGCCGGCAGCAAACTCCCGGTCGCTGGCGGCGAGGTCATATGATCGCTTCGCCTCCACGAGGCCCCGCAGATAATGTAGATGCGCGGCGCGGGCTTCGTTCGGCGCAAATCGGGACGCCTGATTCCAGGCTTCGCACGCCTCGCCCGGGGACGAGACGTTCACGAGGGTAATGCCTAACAGCCGGAAGGCTTCGGCGCGGTTGCGTTCGTCGTCGAAGAAATTTGGCGCCCACAGGAGACAGGCGTCGTAATTCTGCAGGACGAGGGCGACGCTAAGGTCCGTAATGTCCACTTGGTGGGAGACCGGAGGGGGCTGAATCGGACGATGGTCACCGCACCGCTTCAAGGTGGGGCGACCGATGCTCAGAGCCTGTTGGAGCAGCCGTGCTCGGGCGCCGACATAGGCACTCGCCGTGTCGTGGGGGTCCTCCGATGGATCCGACTGCGAGTACCACTCCCATACAAGCGGAGAGTCTGGCTCGACAAGAAGCATGGCCCGGATCAGAACCTTGCAGGTCAGGCGGTCGACTCTGTCGATGTCGCGAACAATTGCCCGCATCGCGCGGGCGTGCGGAATGGCCGCGTTCAGGAGCTTCGCGGCCTTGTCGATGACGCTGGCCGTGTAGACGCTCTCGCGGCTGATGCGCCGCATGATGGCGTGCGTCACATTGTCCGCCATCAGCCGCCAGTGCTCCGATACGCCGTCCGCACCGGTGACCTGGCCCGTTTCGACGAGATAAGATTCGATATCCCGCAACCGTTTCCTCAGTGGAGGATCCGACAGTGGAAGCAGCTGTTTCAGGATAGCGCGAAGGGAGGAAAAGCTGCGATGATCGTCCGGACGAGTGTCGAGCAGGATCGAGCCGTCTTCCACTTCCCGCGAAGCGCGCCCCACCATCCATATTCGTCGAGATTGGTTTGATCGTGGCTGGAGATGCATGTGCATCCCTTCTTTTCGAGCGCGCATGAGAGTGAGCGCGTGGCTCTACTTTCAAGTAGCTTGCTCCCGCTTCGCTACACGCCAGTCTCGCCGTCGATCACCAGGCTACGGCACCGAGCGACAACACGGAATCCCGATCCAGCAACCGCTCCGAACGGGCCGCGTTGACCATTTCCTCGAGCGCGTTGAGCATGTCCTCGTCGACCGTTTTCTGGGCCTCCGCGACCTCCTGATCGGTGCGTACGTTGAAAGCGCGAACTGTCTCGATCGGAACAACCGCGAAACGTGCCGCGCGACCGAATACCTTTTCTGTACCACGCTTCATTTATGCCTCCTCGGTGAGCTTCTTGCAGTAAGCACTTTGAACATGGAACTACGTGTCATAGGGATTGCTTTTCAAGCTACCGCACCAGGCTGCGTCCACCTACAGTTATTGACTCCATTTCGGAGTTGAGTATCCAAAGCGCGCAAGCTTGATCGAAGACATTCAGTCTCTTTCGGAGTTATCAAGCCGGGATCAGGCTGGAATGCGGGCAGCTAACGTTCATGTATTTCATTTTCAAGGCCGCTTTCCTTGGGCGATGTCAGCTTCATCCAGATGGAGGTGATGCCTGACTATGGCTGTGCACCGCCATTGCGGGACGAGTCAGAACGTGCCGGTAATATCAATCCGGAAGACCTTGCCATAAGTGAGACATTTGCGAGCGATTTGTGAGCTTGGGCAGGAGAATACGATGCCACGCTGAACCCGGAATACCCACCGGATCCAGCTTTCACCTCAGATCGGGCCGAACGCGACTTTGCGAGCCGAGGGCGGCTCTTGGCCGACCGCGTCGCCGCCGAACTCAACGAAGCAAGCGTGAGGTTCTGGCGGGATCTCTGATCTCCGCTAGCGGGTCATTGGCCGACCCGAGGCTTCAGTGTCCGCCAGCGGATGGTTAGATGCGAGTCCGCTTTGCGAACGCAGCACGTCAAACCGGACGCTGGAACCGTTCAAGCGTGAGAACTACAATCGTTCAGTCTCGATACGCGCCAATCGCGTGATCGCATCAACGCATTTTGAGATGCCCCGTTCATAGCAGATGCCAGTGTGCGGTGCGCCGCGGTTGTCGCCCCGAAATACGTAGACCGTGTAGATCACCACGGTTCTCCCACCTAGTTCATCCCAATCCACATTGCTGTTACTCTCGATGTAGATAACATCTCGATCCACAGAACTTGCGAGCCGCAGCGTGGAGTTCCGCTGCAAATCGCTCTCAAGCCCGTTCCGTAGCCTTTGGGTAAGCGCATCGTCTCCAACGAGACGTATCGTAACGGGAACGCGTTCCACTTGCGACGAAACGGAAGCGCCTGGGCTAAAGAGAACAGCCAACGGCGCTGCAAGGAGAAGAACCCTCATCGTGGAACTTTTACAAGCTCTGTGAACGTCCGCAATCGGACGTCGAGCGGAATAGGCGGAATGGCTCATTTCGGGGCGCTACCTGCCGCTTCGGGTGGGTTCGGGGGAACGGCCGCCATCCATCGTTGCCACCTGAAAGCGCCTTTCGATAGCTCGCGTCGACGGCGCCCGGGTCGATAAGTTAGTCGGATGAGTAGACGGCCGTGTATGGCGTCCTCGCGAACTGTTCGTTTGGGATGGAAAGCTTGCCGCAAGCTACCGCAAGCCCTTTGATATACTGCTGAAAAGTTCGGCGCTGAACCCGTGAACGAAGCCGCGGCGGCAAAAATGCCAGAAGTGCGAGATGGCAGGCCTTCGTGGACGATATTCGAACTTCCTTTTGGGAGGAGGCAGACGACATCGCGGGGCGGCTGCTTAGCTTAAGGCTTGTAGGGGCTTTGCCCGCCAGGTCGTGAAATGTCCGAGGGCCAAGGTCACCCGTTCGCGACGACAGCTTCGCGCCTACTTTCGGCCGTTCAGCGTCACCGCAGCCCTTCCCGAAAGCAGACGTACGTCGGGGCTTGAGCGTGAAAATTCACCGTGCGGCGTAGTCTGACGATGCGCGGTGCGGCGTTCACTCGCTGCTGGACCATTTTCCGTCAGCGACGTCCTGTAGAGTTCGGCATAGGTGCCGTCAGCGTCGAGCAAATGGGCGTGGCTGCCCTGCTCGACGATCGTACCGTCGCGGATGACGACGATACGGTCGGCGCCTTCGATCGTGGCGAGGCGATGCGCGATGATCAGCGCGGTGCGACCCTCGCAGAGCCTGCGCAGCGCCGCCTGGATGCGGCGCTCGGTGCTGATGTCGACCGCCGATGTCGCCTCGTCGAGAACGAGGATTACCGGGTCGGCGAGATAGGCCCGGACGAGGCAGACGAGTTGACGCTGGCCCTGGCTCAGATTGGCGCCGAGCGGACCTATCGCGGTGTGGTAGCCATGCGGCAGCGCGCGGAGCACTTCGTCCGCCCCGAGCTCCCGGGACGCGTCGATCAGCTCGGCATCGCTCGCCCCGGCCCTGGCGAGACGGAGATTGTCAAGGACGGTGCCGCCGAACAGAACATTGTCCTGCAGCACCACGCCGACCTGCCGGCGCAGGCTGGCCTCCGAGACGTCACGGATGTCGTGGCCGTCGAGCAGCACGGCGCCGGCGTCGACATCGTAGAAACGCGTCAGCAACTGGACGAGCGTGCTCTTGCCATGCCCGGTGGGGCCGACAATCGCGAGGACCTCGCCTGCGTCGACGGTGAGGTCGAGGTCGCGGAGCACCGGCCGCGCAGGATGGTAGCCGAAGCTGACATCGCGAAACGCGATCTCGCCGCGAAGTCTGGGAAGCTCGATCGCAGCGTGGCGGTCGCGAATTTCGGGTTCGGTATCGAGCAGCAGGAAGATGCGCTGGGCGCAGGCCGAGCCGCTGGCGAAGCGTTCGAACAGGTCGCTGAATTCCTGGAGCGGGGCGAGAAACAGGAAGACGTAGAACAGGCTCTGGGTGAGCTCCCCCAGCGTCAGTGTCCCGAGCGCGATGCCGCGTCCGCCGATGACGAGCGTGAGCGCGAGGCCGGCGGTGGTGAGCAGTCCGGTGAAGGGCGCGAACCATCCCGAGCGTGCGCTGCCGGCAATCAGCGAGGTGTTGAAATCGCGCAGCAGGCCGCGATAGCGGGCGAGGTTCTCCTGCTCTCGCCCGACCTGCTTGATCAGCCGCACGCCGGCGACGGTCTCGACCAGATGCGCGGTAAAGCGGCTGCGATTTTCCGCGACCCGGCCCCAACTGCGCTGCGACAGCCGCTTGAAGGCGACGGTCGCGAGCAGCAGCACCGGGACCACCGCGGCGAGTCCGAGAAGCAGCATCGGCGCGATCGTCCAGAGCAGCACCCCTGCGAGCACGAGCCGAAGCGTGGCGGACAGGAATTGCGGCGGACATTGGATGAGCATCGGCTCGAGTGTGTCGACGTCGCGATCGGCACGCGAGATGATCCGGCCGGCCTTGGTGCGATCGAAATAGCCGACGCTGAGCGACTGGACATGCGCGAAGACCCGGCTGCGGATTTCGTTGAGCAGCACCGTCGCGGCGCTTCCCGCGCAATATTGCGAGAGTCCGCCCAACGCGAAGCGCAATCCCCAGGTGCCGGCGAGGCCGGCGCAGGCAAGCGCGACGAGCCTGGCGTCGAAGGGGCGGAGCGCGCGATCGATCACCAGGCCGATCAGCAGGGGACGCGCGAAGATCGCGAGGACCTGCACCAGCTCTATCGCGACGACCGCGCCGACGAGCGCGCGAACCGGGCGCAGCAGCGGCAACAGGCGATGCACCATGCCACGGTCGAGTGCCTTCTTGGCGAGCCTCTCCTCGAGTTCGAGGTCGGAGAGCGGGCGATCGCCCGCGAGTGCATTCATAGCCCCATCAGCGCGCGATAGTCGGAACTGCTCGCTGCCAGTTCGGCATGCGTACCTTGGGCGGCGATCCGCCCCCCGGCGAGCATCACCACGCGATCGGCGGCGAGGATGGTCTGCAGCCGGCTCGACACGATCAGCATCGTCACCGGCCGGGTCGCGATCTCGCGCCGCTGGCGGATATTGGCAATCGCGTGGCGTTCGGTCGCAGCATCGAGCGCGCTGGTCGCGTCGTCGAGGATCAGCAGATCGGCATCGGCGAGCAGCGCACGCGCGAGGCAGAGCCGCTGGCGCTGGCCGCCCGACAGCGTGACGCCGCGATCGCCGACCTTGGTCTCCAAGCCGTCCGGCAGCCGCTCGAGCAATTCCCCGGCCGCGGCCTGTTCGAGCGCCGCCTCGAGCTTGGCATCGCTGGCGTGCGGCGCGGTGACGCGGAGATTGGCGGCGAGCGTGTCCGAGAAGAGAAAGCATTCCTGCGGCAACACGTGGACGCGGCGGCGGAGTTCGGTGATGTCGAGGTCGCGCACGTCGTGCCAGCCAGCGGCGTCCGAGCCGATCCGGACCGACCCCGCCGCCGCGTCGAGAAGCCGCGGAAACAGGGCTGTGAGGATGCTCTTTCCAGAGCCGGTCCCGCCGACCAGCGCGACCGTCTCGCCGGGCTCGATGCGGAGCGAAAGCTCGTGGAGCACCGCCGCGCCGCCGCCGAGCGGCGCCACCGAGACCTTGTCCAGCCGGCAGCCGAGCGGTCCCTCGGGCAGGCGCTGCGCGCCCGTGACGATCTCCGGCTCGGCGTCGAGCACTTCCCAGATCCGCGCAGCCGAGGCGCGCGCGTCGGCGACGATCTGGAGCAAGGCGGCGATGCCCTCGATCCGCAACACGAGCGTGTTGACCACGAGCAAGGCTGCGACCAACGCGCCGAGGTCGAGCTGGTCTCGCCCGATCAGCCAAGCGCCATAGCCGAGCACCCAGGCATGGCCGAGCGCGATCACCGTCTGGGGAAGCGGCACGCTGCGGGCGGCGTGCGCGATCGCCTTGCGCGTTTCGCGGCGGAAGGTGGCGATATGCGCATCGAAGCGGGCGATGCGGGCGGCCTGCAGCCCGAACACCTTGATCACGCGGACTCCGTGGACGCCTTCGGAGAGGTCCTGGGTAACTGCGTCATAGGCGGCACCGATCCTGCGATCGAGCAGCACCAGCGCGTCGGCCTGCGCGGCCAGCATCGCGATCCCCGCCACCATCAACGCAAGCGGGACGATCCCGAGCAAAGGCGCGTACCAGCTGAGCAGCCCCACCGAGATGAGCACCACCACGCCGGTCTCGAACATCTGCCGCCAGAAGTTGATCAGCGCGTCGCGGACCTTGTCGGCGTCGCGCGTCATCCGCGTCACCATCTCGCCGACGCCGTGGTGCCAGTGATAGCTGAGGTCGAGCCGCTGGACCTGGACCAAGATCCGCTCGCGCAGATGCGTCAGCAATTCCTGTCCGATCGCCAGCGACAGCAGGCCGGCGCCGTATTGGATCACCGCACGCGCCGCCGACAGGCCGAGCAGCGCCGCCACCCAGAACCACGCGCGCCCATAATCGAGCCCCTCAGGACCGGCGACGACCAGCGTGCCGGCGCCCGCCTCGTGCACTGCGCGCCCGACCAGCCCCTGCTGCGCGATCAACGCGAGATTGACCGCGACCAGCATCGTCGCGGTCAGCGCGAAGCGGACCGGCATACGGCGGTAGATGGCGAGGCAGCGAAGCAAAGGCGCACCGGAGGCGACCGTCTCCGGTGCGGACGTCTGCATCAGCATGTGGGTCGCGAGGCCCCCGGATCAGACTGCGATGCGGGCGTTCTGCGCGGCCTCGAGCGGACGTGCGTCGGCCCATTGCCGGACGTCGAAGCTGTTCGGGATGAACTTCCAGCGATGGAGGAAGTCGGTGAAATCCTGCAGTGCGTCGAGCGACTGCTCGGCCAGATCGGTGCGCAGCCGCTTCTGCGCGTCCTCGCCATAGGCCACCGACACCCAATATTCGCTCGCATTGGTCTCGCGCGCCAGATAGCGGCGGATTTCGGAGGGATGGTCCTGAGCCCAGGCCTCGGCGCGCAGCACCTGCTCGACGATCGTTACCGCGGCGTCGAAATGATGGTCGAGCAGATGCCCGTCGACCGCGAGCGTGCGCGGCGTGCCGTTATTGGCGCGGATCAGCGGCTCGGGATGCGCACCGGTGTCGATCACGGTGGTCAGCCCGAACTGGTTCGCCACCTGCGCACCGTGCGCGCCCTTGAGGAAGATCGCGTCGACTTCGCCGCGCAGCAGCGCGATCACTTCGCGATTATTGTTGCGGCCACGGCGACCGCGCGCGGCGAGCGTGCCATTGACGTTCTCGACCGCCTGATCGCTGTAATGGCTCTCGATATCTTGATCGACCAGCTCGACGTCCCCGACGCTCAACCCTTCGAGGCTCAGCGCATTCTCGAGCCCGCGCAGCGCCTGCGCGCGAGTGAAGTCGATCTCGACATGCTTCCAGTTGGGCAGGCCGAAGCGGCGGCCCTTGAGGTCGCGGACGCTTTCGATCCCCGATTCGGGGCTGGCGAGGATCAACTGGGTCTCGTCGGCCCATGACAGGCCGAGCAGCCGCGTGTCGCGGCCGAGCGCACGAGCGCTGATGGCGGGGATGTTGCCGCCATGGCGGACCGAATTGCGTACCTTGTGGCTGAAATGGGATTCGCGGGTGGCGAAGTCGTTCGATTCGAGAATCGATTCGACGCGGGTGCCCTGCGCGCGGAAGGCGTCTTCGAGCCAGCCTTGCTGGATGGCGATGCCGAGCCCGGTGGGCACCGGGCAGCGCGTGTACCAGAGCGTGTCGAGCGAATGGGACATGGAATTTTCCTTCGTCAGGCGGCAGAAAGGAGACCGGGAGCCGGGGCGGCGATCGCGGGCCGCGGCAGCGCGAGGTGGTCGCGCAAGGTGCTGCCGGCATATTCAGTGCGGAAGAGGCCGCGGCGCTGCAGCTCGGGGACCACCAGATCGACGAATTCGTCGAGCGAGCTCGGCAGCAGCGGCGGGATCAGGTTGAACCCGTCGGCGGCATCGCGCTCGAACCAGTCCTGGATCTGGTCGGCGATGTCGTTGGGCGTGCCGATGACAACCCGGTGTCCGCGCACGGCGTTGAAGCGCAGGAACAGCTGGCGGATGGTAAGGTTCTCGCGGCGTGCGAGCGCGGTGAGCTGGCGCCAGCGGCCCTTGCCGTTCTCGGGCTCGGGCAGGTCGGGAAGCGGGCCGTCGAGCGGATAGCCGCTGACATCCTGCCCCATCAAATTGAGCTCGCCCGAGAAATCGACCGCGGACTCGAGCGCGGCGAACTTGTCCTGCGCCTCCTGCCTGCTGCTGCCGATCGCAAAGGACAGGCCGGGCATGACCTTGAGCGTCTCGGGATCGCGGCCGTAGCGCGCCATCCGCCGCTTCACATCGGTGTAGAAGGCCTGTGCGTCCTCGAGGAACTGCGCCGCGGCATAGATCATCTCGGCATATTTGGCGGCGAACTCGCGCCCGACTTCCGAATTGCCAGCCTGCGCGAAGACCGGATGGCCCTGGATCGGCCGGGCGACGTCGAGCACGCTGTTCAGGTGGAAATATTGCCCGTCGTGATGAACCGGGTGCACGTCCGCGGGATCGAGATAGAGCCCGCTCTCGCGGTCGGCATGGTCGAACGCGTCGTCCTCCCAGCTGTCCCACAGCGCCCGGGCGACGTCGACGAACTCGCCGGCGCGCTGATAGCGCTCGGCATGGCTCGGCGGCTGGTCGATCCCGAAGCTGCTCGCCGCGCCGTCAGCCAGCGAGGAGACGATGTTCCAGCCGATCCGCCCGCCGCTGATATGATCGAGCGACGCGAAGCGCCGCGCGAGCGAATAGGGGTGGTCGAAATTGGTGTTCACCGTCGCGACGATGCCGATCCGCTCGGTGACCGCCGCCAGCGCCGCCGACAGCGTCAGCGGTTCGAAGTCGAGAAAGGCGTGGCGCCGCTCGATACCCCTGGTGCTGGCGCCCGCTTGGCCGACGAAATCGGCGAAGAAGGCGACATCGAACTTGCCGCGCTCGGCGGTCCTGGCGAGTTCCGCCCAATAGCGGAAGTCGGGCCTGCCGCTGTTCGAGGCGCCGGGCTGGCGCCACGCGCCGGGATGATGGCCGTGGCGCGTGAGGAAAACCCCGAGCGCGAGCTGGCGACGTGGATGAGTCACGATCGATTCCTCCCGGTCACTCGGCCGCGACGGCGGTGGCGTAATGGATCGTGCCGTCGTCCTCGACGCGCGCATCGGGGGGAACGAGCTTGCCCATCTTCCATTGCTGCTCGAGCACGCCGGGACCGAACGGCTTGGAGCCGCCGAGCGCGGTGCCGAGGATCTGGAACTGGGCGCCCTCCTCGAGCAGGACGATGTTGTTGACGAGGTCGCGCAGCCCCTTCCAGCTCCACACCGTCGCGCCGCCATTCGCCTCGACGATACCGGGCACCTCGCGGTCGCGCTCGATCGAGTCGAGGATGAAGTCGACCTCGGCCTGGCGGCGGTTGATGTAGACCGGCAGCTCGCTCGAGAAGCGGAAGCGGCGATTGGGAACGTAGAGCAAAGGCAGCACCGAATGCGCCTGCGAATAGGCGCCGAGATGCGGCGTGTGGACGTGGCTGACTGCCTGTACGCCCTCGTGCGTGCGGAACAGCTTGGCGTAGCGCGCGGCGCCGCCCGGCTTGTTGTGCCAATAGCTGTTGCCATCGAAATCGATCACCGCGGTCTGCGGCGCGTCGGGATCGTCGGCCCAGAGCCCCTGATAGTTGAAGGTGATGATCTTGTCTTCGCCGGGGATGCGCACGGCGATGAACAAGGTGCCGCTCGCCGAGATCGTGCGGGTCTCGCGCAGCAGGCGGAAGGCGCGCCGCGCGTCGGCTTCCTGCTCGGCGATGAAGGCGATGGTTTCGGGCGAAAGACCGGAATGTTCGGACATGATGGCGTCTCCTTCAGGCGGCTTCGGAAATGGAATGCTGCGCGGCGAGCGCGCGGGCGGCTTCGAGCGGGCGAGGGTCGGCCCAATCCTCGAGCGCGAAATCGGCGTCGAGAAAGCCGTGGGTGAACAGGAACTTCTTCTGTTGCGCGAACAAAGCGAGCCGCTCGGGATCGAGCGTCGGATGCAGCCCTTCGTGCAAGTGGCGATAGGCCTGGTCGACGGCTTGCGCGCTGCCCTCGGTCTCGAATTCGAGAATGTCGCGTAGCTTTTCGGGCTGGGCCTTTATCCAGTCGGCGGCGCGGAGGGTGACTGCGAGAAAGCGGACCAGCACGTCGAAATGTTCGTCGAGCAGATGCTGGTGCACGGTGATCGGGCGCGGCGTGCCGTTGTTCACGCGGAAGCGGCGGTCGAGCGCGTCGAGGTCGACGGCGACCGTCAGTCCGGCTTCACGCGCGGCGTCGAGCGCCGAGGCGCCCTTGACGTAGATCGCATCGACCTGCCCCGAAACCAATGCCTCGATCGGCCAGAGACGGTTGAGCCCGGTACGGCGCGGGGCGAGATCGCGCCCGCTGCCGCCGATGTTGCGCAGGCGATCGGGAACCTCGACCAGATCGACATCGTCGAGCATGAGGCCCGCCGAAGCGAGCGCGCCCTTATAGCCGGCGAGCGACATGCCGCGGGCGATGCTGGTGCCGCGCACATGGCTTGGAATATCGTTGTGCGACCAGCCGGGCAGGGCGAGCCGGCGCCCCTTGAGATGCGCCGCCTCGGCGATGCCGCTGTGCGGGCGCGTCAGGATCAGCTGGCTTTCCTCGATCCAGGTAAGCCCCACCAGCCGGGTCGGCTCGCCCTGCGCGCGTGCGGCGATCGAGAGCATGTTGCCGCCTTCCCGGATCAGCGTCGGCAGGCGATGATCATAATGATGCCGGCCGAGCTCGGAGCCAGATTCCTGCAGGGTGCGCAGCGCAATGCCGTCGGCGGCGAATTCCTCGGTCAGCCAGCCGAGCTTCCAGGCGATGCCGGTCGCGGTGGGGACCGGGCAGCGCGTGAACCAGAGTTCGTCAAGCGTCGGAGGCGTCGTCGCCATTGCCATGCTCCCGTGCGGCGGATCTCGCGGAAACAACGAGCAAAGAGCGTGCCAGAGCGTGGTCAGGAGGGAGATCCGCATCGGCCGGGGCGAACGCGGCCGGATTGTGCGTGATATTGATCAGGCGCGATGCTGCGTTTTCCACCCGCGGCGTCAGATCAGCCCGAAATTCTTGAGGTGGGTGCGCACGACGTTGCGCGTGACGCCGAGCGCGGCGGCAGTCTTGATCTGGTTCGACGCGCAGCGCTCGAATGTTTCGCTGACCACGGTGCTCACCAGCCGGTCGAGCAGCGCGTCATGCTCGCCCCTGAGCAGCGTATCGACCAGCGGGCGCACAATATCCTCCAGCGCGGCGGAGGTCGGGTCGATCGCGGCCAGTGACGGCAGCGGGTCGTTCGGGATCAGCCCCGAAAGCCCCAGGTCCTGGACCTGGATCACGCCGTCCTGGCAGACCAGCGTGGCGCGGTAGATCGCGTTCTCAAGCTCGCGGATATTGCCCGGCCAGTCGTGGCGATACAGCGCTTCTTCGGCGGCCGGGCCGAGGTCGAGCCGGCGCGGCTGGATCTTGTCGCCATAGACCTGGAGGAAGTGGCGCGCGAGCGGCAGGATGTCGGCGCGGCGCTCGCGCAACGGCAGCAGCGGCAGCGTCACTACCTGGAGGCGATAATAGAGGTCGGGGCGGAACCTGCCTTCCGCGACCGAGCGATGGAGATCCACGTTGGTTGCGGCGATCACCCGGACGTCGAGCGGGATCGGCGTGCGCGATCCCAGCCGGACCACCTCGCGCTCCTGCAGCACGCGCAGCAATTTGACCTGCAGCGACAGCGGCATCTCGCCGATCTCGTCTAGGAACAGGGTGCCGCCATTGGCTGCTTCGAACCAGCCGGGGCGGGCGAGATGCGCGCCGGTATAGGCGCCCTTCTCATAGCCGAATAGCTCGCCCTCGATCAGCGATTCGGAAAAGGCCCCGCAATTGACGGCGATGAAAGGGCCATTCGCGCGATCGCTGAGCGAATGGACGTAGCGCGCGACCAGCTCCTTGCCGGTGCCTGTCTCGCCGATGACGAGGATGTTGGCCTCGCTCGGCGCGGTCTTCTCGATCAGCGGCACCAGCGCGCGCGATTGCGGATCCGAAAAGACGAAGGCGCGCGCACGCGGGCCCACCGAGTGATGCTTGTCCGAGTCGAACGCCAGCACCGGCCGGGCGACGGCAGCCCGCCGTCCCGTGCCGCCCTCGATCGATCCTTGCTGCGGGACTGCGACCACCGATCCCTCCAGATCTGTTCGCGCACAGCCTATCAGCAAAACTCCCACTGAATAAGTAGGAAATCCGTGGCGGTGCCTAGCTCAGCTTTACACAGGCTCCAGTGAAACGGCTTCCGGCGCGGCCCGACGGCGCAGCGCCGCCTCGAGCGGGCGCGGGTCCATCCAACGATCAACATCAACCGCCTCTTCTAGAAAACCGTGGTGCCACAGGAAGTTGGCCTGGTTGCGGAGCATCTCGACGCGATCGCTGGAAAGGTCGGGGTGCAGCGAGCGATGGAAGTCGTTGCGATAGGTCGCGCCGACCGCGGCGATTCCCGCAAGCGTTTCCTGCGCCAGGATGTTCTGGAGGCGGGGCAGGTTGGTCGAGGCCCAGTCGGCGGCGCGTAACGTCTGTTCGAGAAAGCGCACCACCAGTTCGAAATGCTCGGCGATCATGTGTTCGTGCACGGTGATCGGACGCGGCGTGCCGTTGTTCACCCGCGCGAGGTGGCTGGGATAGACGTCGAGATCGACGCCGATCGTGAGCCCGAGCCGCGCTGCCGCCTCGGCTGCCGCAGCACCTTTCACATAGACGGCGTCGACCCGGCCTTGGGCGAGCCACTCAAGCCCCAGCCACAATCGGCGCATGCCCGCGGCTGTGGGCTGCTCGACCGGCGGAGCGGGCAGGTCGATCATCCGCACATCGTCGAGATCGAGGCCGCCGAGTGCGAGCGCACCCTTGATGCCGTGCAGCGCCATGCCCCGCGCGATGCTCTCGCCGCGGGTTCGGGCGAACCCCGGAAGGGCAAAGCGCAGGCCCTTGAGGTCCGCCGGCTCCATGATCGGCGTATCCGGACGGACCATGATCGCCTGGCGCTCGTCGATCCAGGTGAGACCGATCACGCGCGTGGGGGCGCCGGCGGCGCGTGCGGCGAGCGCCTGGATGTTGCCGCCCTCGCGGAACAGCGTGCGTGCCTGCCGCTCCGGGTCGGAAGCGACGAGGTTCAGGCCGGCCTCGCGGACGCGCTTCACCGCGATGCCGTCGCGCCCGAACGCCGCGTCCATCCACCCCAGCGACCACGCGACCCCGGAGGCCGCGGGCACAGGGCAACGGGTGATCCAGATACATTCCGGCTGCGCAGGTCCGTTCGCCGACATCAAACTCCGTCTCCCGTGGTTCTGGAGCGAGCGCCTCAGCAAAGCCCATGCCAGCTTCTCGGGCAAGCCGGATGGCCGATGACGCCCCGCAGCCCGCTGCATTTCGCGCAGTCGCCGCCGTCGGACTGTTCCGAATTGCGCAGTCGAAACGGTGGAAATCGCTGCGCGCATCGCGCCGCTCTCCTGCGCTGCGCTTGGCACGTGAAGTGCATTCTCTTCCGGGAAAAGGAGTGTCGAAGCGTGGCGAGCCAGAAACCCAAATCGATCAAGTCCTGGGCAATCAGCGCAGCGGTGCTGCTCGCGGTGGTCGCGCTGGCGGCCTTCCAGTTCCGCGGTGGTGCCGAGGGCAAGCCAAAGACGCTGACCATCGCCGGGATCGCCTACCCGTTCGAGGGCCGGCAGGTCTATAACGGCCTTACCGGCGTGGTGCTTCGCGACGGCTGGCTCAAGGCCGAGCTGGCCAAGCGGGGAGTCGAGCTGGCACTGACTCCGGTGCCGACCGCGGTCGGCGCGCCGCTGATCAACGAGGGCTTCTCGGGCAAAAGGATCGACTTCGCCTCTTATGGCGACTTCCCGGCGATCATCGCGGTCTCGGGCGGCGTCCCGCTCAAATTGGTCGCGCCGGTGGGGCAGGGGCAGCATTCCTATCTGGTCGTGCGCAACGGCCTGGCCGCCACGAGCATCGCCGATCTCAAGGGCAAGCGCATCGCGCTCCATCGCGGCCGGCCTTGGGAGCTGCCTTTCTCCAAGCTGCTCGACGCGAACGGGCTCAAGCAGAGCGACTTCAAGATCGTCAACATCAACCCTTCCGCGACTCCCGCCGCGCTGGCCTCGGGCAATGTCGACGCGGCGTTCCTGCTCTCCGACGGGCTGCTGCTCGAGCAGAAGCGCGTCGGCCGCGTGATCTGGTCGACCAAGCAGGGGCCGGCCGACTGGCGGATGCGCGCCGAATTGTTCGGCCGCGGCGACTTTGTCGACGCCAATCCCGAGCTGACCCAGCTGGTGGTCGACGCCTATGTCCGTGCCGCCGGCTGGTCGGCGCAGGACGCAAATCGCGATCGGGTGATCCACGACGCGGCGCGCGGCGCGATGCCCGTCGAGATCATCGCGCGCGATTATGCCAATGACGGCATACCTTGGCGCGAACGCTTCTCGCCGGCCTTCACCGCCGAACTCGTCGACCATTACCGCTCGGTCGCCGACTATGCCTATCAGCGCGGTCTCGTGCGCAACAAGGTCGATGTCGACAAGTTGATCGACCGCCGCTTCCTCGGGCCGGCGCTCCGCGACGCCAAGCTCGAGGGCTTCTGGAGCCCCACCGCCGCCAAGCCGGTCCAGGCGCAGGCCGCCGCGCCCAAGGCCTCGTGATGGCCAGCATTGCGCTCCCCGCGCTCCATGGGCACGCTTCGCCGAGACAATCCCCGCTCGCGTCGCTGCTCGCCCCGGTCGCGTTGCTGGCGCTGTGGCAGCTCGCCTGCCTGAGCGGCCTCTTCCCGCCACAAGTCCTGGTGCCGCCGAGCGAAGTCGCACGCACGCTCTGGCAGCTCGCCGAGACCGGCGAGCTCCAGCGCCATGTCGGCGAGAGCATGACCCGGCTCGCGCTGGGCTTCGCGGTCGGGGCACTGGCGGGGCTCGCCTTCGGCGCGGCGATCGCATTGTCGCGGCTCGCCGAAGCCGCGCTCGCGCCCTTCTTCTTCGCGGTATGGCAGGTCCCGGTGATCGCCTTCGTGCCGATGCTGGTGATCTTCCTCGGCATCGACGAGCAGTTCAAGGTCGCGATCGTCGTGCTCGCCGCCTTCTTTCCCGTAGCGCTCGCGGCGTTCGACGGGATCCGCGGCGTGCCCAAGGCGTGGTTCGAAGTCGCGCGTGTCTATCGCACTCGGCTGCGCGACCTTATCTGGCGGATCCTCGTTCCCGCGACGCTGCCGGCAGTGGTCACCGGCCTGCGCGTCGCGCTCACCCGCGCCTGGGTGGTGCTGATCGCCGCCGAGTTGCTCGCGGCGGACAGCGGCATCGGCCAGATGATGGAGATGGGTCGCCAGATGTTCCGCATCGACGTGGTGCTGGCGGGCGTGGTGGTGAGCGGCGTGATCGGCTTCCTGCTCGATCGCGGCGCCAAGGCGATCGAACGCCGCGCGTCGCGCTGGAGGGCGGCATGAAGGCCCTGCTCGGGCGCCGCTGGGCGCGCGTCGCGATCGGATTGGTCGCACCGGCGCTGTTCCTGCTCTGGTGGCAGGTCCAGGCGCAGTCGGGCGGCGCGCATGCGCTCGCCTTCGCGCCGCTCCAGTCGGTCGGCGCCGCATTCGTCGAGCTGGCGGTGCGCGGCAGCCTGGTCTCGGACATGGCGGCGACGCTGTCGCGCAGCCTTTCGGGGCTCGCGATCGGCGGCACGCTCGGGATCGCGCTCGGCGTGGCGATGGCGATCGCGCGCCCGCTCGATCGCCTGCTGAACCCCTTGCTCCAGGCGATCCGGCAGGTGCCGCTGATGGGCTGGCTGCCGCTGCTCGGGCTCTGGGTCGGCACGGGGCAGGGCACCGAGCTGATCGTCGTCAGCCTCTCGGCCTTCTTCCCGACCCTGCTCAACAGCTATGAAGGCGTCGCCAATGTCGAGCGGCGCTTCGTCGAGGTCGGGCAGATCTACGGCTTCACGCCGCTCCAGCGCTTCCGGCTGATCCTGCTGCCGGCGGCGCTGCCGCTGATCCTGACCGGGCTCACCCAAGGGCTGGCCTTTGCGTGGATCGCGTCGATCGCCAGCGAGATCCTGCTCGGCGTTGGCGGCGGGCTCGGCGTGACGATGCAGCTCGCCCAGACCCAGCAGCGGCTCGACATCATCCTCGTCGCGATCCTCGTCACCGCCGCGCTCGGCTTCGCGATCAATCACCTGTTCCTGCGTCTCCGCCAGCATCTGCTGCGCTGGCAGGCGCCGCTGCGCTGAGAAGGAGAGTATCCATGATCCACGAAGCACTGGCGCGACCGGCAGCCGATGCCGCCCCCGCTGCGGGCGGCGCGCTGACGATCCGCGATCTGCACAAGAGCTTCACGATCGCCGGCGCCCCGCGCCCGGTGCTCGAAGGCATCAATCTCGACATTCGCCCGGGCGAGTTCGTCAGCATCGTCGGCGCGTCGGGCTGCGGTAAGTCGACCCTGCTGCGCCTGATCGTCGGCCTTGACGACGAATATCGCGGCGAGATCCGCCTCGATGGAGACCGCGTCGCCACCACCAGCCTCGATCGCGGCATCGTCTTCCAGGATCACCGGCTATTCCCGTGGATGACGCTCGAGCAGAATATCGAGCTGGCTTTGCTCAACACCGATGTTCCCAAGGCGCGCCGCGCGCAGATCGTCGCGGAGCATATCGCGCTGGTCAACCTGACCGGCTTCGAGACCGCCTATCCGCACCAGCTTTCCGGCGGAATGGCGCAACGCGCCGCGATCGCCCGCGCGCTGGTCACCGAACCCAAATTGCTCCTGCTCGACGAGCCGCTCGGCGCGCTCGACGCGCTTACCCGGGTCCGCGTCCAGAACGAGCTCCAGCGGATCTGGATGGCGCAGCGCTCGACGATGCTGATGGTCACCCATGATGTCGAGGAGGCGCTGTATCTCGGCGACCGGGTCGTGGTGATGGCGCCCGATCCGGGTCGCATCAGGCGCATCGTCGAAGTCGATCTGCCGCACCCGCGCGACCGCGCCGCGCCGCTTCTGCACCGCCTCAAGGACGAGATTTTGGCCGAACTCACTGCCGCGCCCGGCGCACCGTCGAACCTCATTCACTTGCCCGGCCGGGAGGTGCGCTGATGGCGCGCACCCCCGACCATCCCGTCGCTCCCTTGTTCGTCGATCGCTGGTCGCCGCGCAGCTTCACCGGTGAATCGGTGCCCGACGCGGTGCTGGCGAGCGCGTTCGAGGCGGCGCGCTGGGCGCCCTCAGCGTCGAACGTGCAACCATGGCGCTTCCTGATCGCGCGGCACGGCGATGCGCATTGGGAGACGTTCGTCTCGCTGCTCGCGCCGCGGAACGCGCTCTGGGCGTCGCGCGCCTCGGCGCTGATCGTCATACTGTCCGAACTGAAGCTCGAGCGTCGCGGTGCGATCGTCGACAATGTCTCGCACAGCTTCGACGCCGGCGCGGCCTGGACCAATTTCGCACATCAGGCGCTGCTGCTCGGCTGGCACACCCACGGCATCGGCGGTTTCGACCGCGATGCCGCGCGCGAACGGCTGGCGGTGCCGGACGATTTCGCGATCGAGACGATCGTCGCGCTGGGACGCCAGGGCACTCTCGATACGCTCCATGCAGATTTTCACGCCGGTGAGAGCCCGAGCACGCGGCGACCGATCGCCGAGACGGTGTTCGCCGGGCGGCTGGGCGAGCCCGCTTTCGCCGACGAAAGGAATGCCGCATGACGATCCGGACCTACTGGCAGCTGGATGTCGCAGACGACCCGGCGCGTTCCGAGCGCGGGGCACGCCTGTCGGGGCTTTTCCGCGACGTGCGTCCGACGACGCTCAATCGCTACGATTATTATGCGCAGGTCGCCCAGGCGGCTGCGCAGACCGGCTTTGATGGGCTTTTCCTGCCCCACCGCCCGGAGTCCGACGACGCGGCGATCGTCGCCGCGGCGATCGCGCGCGAGGCGCCACGGCTCATGCTCATCCCCGAATTTCCCGCGTCGGCGGGGTCGGCGGTCTATGCCGCGAAGCAGGCGGTCAGCTTCCAGCGCCAGACGCACGAACGGCTCGGCTGGGCGATCGCAAGCCCCGGCTACGCGGCGGCGCGTGCGCGCGACGGCGACCACGTCTCCGAAGAGGATCTCTACGCCCGCGTCGAGGAGTTCCTCACCGTCGCCCGCGGCGTCCATTCCGAACATTCCTTCGATTTCGCCGGCAAGCATTTCGAGGTGCGGGGCGGCGGCTTTGTCGCGCCGCTCAATCGCGTGCCCTTCCCGAAGGTGTTCCTCCAGGGCGAAAGCGAGGAAGCGCTCGCGCTTTCGGCGCAGGCGGCCGACGTCCATTTGTTCGCTGCGGCGCCGCTGCCCGATCTCCGCAGCCGCGTCGAGACGCTCGACACGCTGGCGCTGCGCGCAGGCCGCACGGTCGAGTTCGGCTTGATCCAGCCGGTGCTGGCACGCGACGACGCCGATGACGCGCGTCGCGACGCCGAACGTGCGGGACTGCCGGCGGGTGCGATCGTCGGCGGCTATGACGAAGTCGCCGATCGGCTGGCGGATCTCGCCACGCCGGGTTTCCGCCATTTCGTCTTGGGCGCACCCTCTTCGCTCGAAGAGGCATATCGAATCGGCCAGCGTGTGCTTCCCCGTTTCCGCGCGCTGAGCGCGCGCCTGGCTGCTGCTGCTTGAAGGATGCTCGCATGACCATCGATTTCTATTGGCGCCTACCCAGCCATGGCTGCCACGGCAGCCTGCGCGACACCGCTTATGACCGCGGCGACTGGTCGCCGCTCGGCCAGCGCAACGTCGCGCCGGGGCTCGACCGCAACGGCGAGGATGACGGGTTCCGCTATGTCGACCATCTCTCCGCGATCGCGAAGGCGGCCGAAAGCGTCGGTTTCATCGGCGGGCTGATCCCGTCCTTCCCTAATACCGACGATCCCTGGGTGATCTCGCCTTTGCTCGCGCGCGAGACCAGGGCGTTTCGCTTCATGATCGCGTTCCAGCCGGGGTTCCTCAACCCGGTTCATGCCGCGCGAATGTCGGCGAGCCTCCAGCGCGCGACCGGCGGGCGGACCGTGTTCAACATTATCACCGGCGGCGGCGGTCCTTCGCAGCTCTGGTGGGGCGACAGCTTCAGCCATGACGACCGCTATGGCCGCACCACCGAGTTCCTCGATGTATTCAAGGGCGTGTGGCGGGGCGAAGGCTTCTCCTATGACGGGCGCTTCTACCAGGTGCAGGACGGCGGCCTGTCGCCGCTGCTCGCGCAGGAGGAGATCCCCGAAATCTGGTTTTCCGGCTCTTCCGACGCGGCGCTACAGTCCGCGGCGAAGCATGCCGATTATTATCTCTCCTGGCTCGAGCCGTTCGACCAGCTCACCGACAAGTTCGCGCGCGTGAAGGAACGGACCGCGGCGCTTGGCGGCGAGCAGAAATGCGCGGTGCGCGTCGATCTGGTGGCGCGGCCGACCGAGGAGGAGGCCTGGGCCGAGGTCCGCGCCGGCTTCGAGAGCCTGAGCCCCGAGCGTCGCCGGCAGGCGCGCGGCGGCCCGACCGACTCGGTTGGCGCGGCCCGCCAGCAGGCGCTGAAGCCGAGTGAGGCGACGCGCTACGACGAGCTGATCGTCGCGTCCAATCTCTGGGGCGGGTTCAGCCTGCTGCGTGGTGGGCCGGCGCTCGGCATCGTCGGCAGCTACGAGCAATGCGCCGCCCGGCTCGACGAACTGATCGCGCGCGGCACCGACGCCTTCATCCTCGCCGGGACGCCGCATCTCGAAGAGGCGTACCGCGTAGGCGAGGAGGTCCTGCCGCTGCTCGGCCGCCAACAAAACGTGCTGCTGCAGGCCGCCGAGTAAAACCCTCGCAAAAGCAAAAGGCGCCGGTGGTTTGGCCACCGGTGCCTTTTCGCATTCGAAAGCGGGAAGGGCGAGCCTCGATCCGTCAGAAGCGGGCGATCAACGACACGCCATAGGTGCGCGGATCCCCCCAGGCGACGGTGTCGCCGGTGATCCCTTGCCCCGGGTTGGCGGAAGGGAGGGCGTGGTTGAGATAGTCGGTGTCGAACAGGTTGTTGACGAACGCCGAGACGGTGTAGCGGTCGCTCGCGTCGGTGTAGCTGATCCGCGCGTTGGCGATCGTATAGCCCTTCTGCGTGAGCAGATAGCGGTTCACCGTGTCCTGCGGCGTGATGTAGTAGAATTGCCGCGACGTGTAGCGCGCGTCGGCGGCCAGATCGACGCTGCCGCTGGCGCCGAGCGGGATGGTGTAGGTCGCGCTGCCGTTGAGCGTCAGCTTTGGCGCCCGCACGAAGCGCGCGCCCGAAAGGTCGGCGCCGCCGTTCACGACCTGCAGCTCGTCATATTTGGTGTCGAGGATGCCGACCGCGCCGGTGAGCGACAGTCCCTCGACGGGCCGCGCCTCGAGCTCGATCTCGGCGCCGTTGGTGCGCGCCTTGGCCGCGTTCTGCAGGTACGAGACCGTCGCGCCGCCGACTGCGCCAGGGTTGGGGCCGACCACGTTGATCTGCACGTCGCGATAATCATAGTGGAACAGCGTGGCGTTGAACGTCAGCCGGCGATCGAACCATTGCGACTTGTAGCCGAGCTCGAACGCGTCGAGCTTCTCGGGTTCGACTGCGACCAGCGCGACCGGCAGCGTCGCCGCGGTGTTGAACCCGCCCGACTTCACGCCGTGCGAATATTTGAAATAGAGCAGATTGTCCGGCGCGATCGTCCAGGACGGCGTCACGTCATAGGTGAACGCGTCCCATGTCCGTTTGAGATCGTTGGAAAAGGTACCGGGGCCGCCGAAGCTGCCGGTATAGCTGTCCCACCAATGGATGTAGTTGCTCCACGATGTGGCGGCGGCGTTTGGCGACGCGCTGCGGTCGAAGTCGAGCGTCTTGGTCTCGCGGGTCCAGCGCGCGCCGAGCGTGATTTTGGCGGCGTCGGAAAAGTCGAAGGTCGCGCTTCCGAACGCCGCGCCGCTCTCGGCGCGGTGGTCGTAGCGGGTCAGGCTGTAGGCCGCGGGCGCAGTGCTGCCCGGCTGCGCCTGGACCGAACCCGCGGGCAGGGTAGCCGACCAGGCGTTGGAGAGGATCTTTTCGTTGAAGTAATAGAGGCCGAGGATCCAGTTCAGCCGATCCGCCTGCGGTGAGGCGAGCCGCAGCTCCTGGGTCCATTGCTGGCTGCGCGCCCGCGTGTAGCTGCGCGAGATTTCGAGCGGGGTATAGTCGCCGTCGCCCGCGCTGCGCGTCTTGAAGCTCTCATAGCCGGTGATCGCGGTCAGCGAGAGCGTGCCGACGTCCCAGTCCAGGTGCAGCGATCCGCCGAACTGCTTGGTGCGGCTGAACTCGCCGGCATTGGTGCTGATCTCGTCCTTGTCGGTCGAGGGGATGTAGCCGTTGCGGAACACGCCGCTGGAAAGGTAGCTGGCCGTCGTCCAATAGGTGCCGTCGGTCTGATAGTCACGATAATGGAGGCTGAGCAGCGCCTCGAAGCCTGGGGCAGGGGCGAGCAGCAGCTGGCCGCGGACGACATTGTCGCGGACCGCGTTCGACTTCTCGCCGGTGAACAGGTTGGTGAAGCGGCCCTCGCGATCGTCGATGCGCGCCGAGACGCGCACCGCCAGCGCATCGGGGACCACCGCAACGCCCACACCCGCCTCGGCGATCTTGTTGTCGAAGCTGCCATATTCGAGTTTGACGTAATTCTGGTCGGCGCCTCCGGTGAGCGAGGGACGCTTCGAGATGACGTTGATCGCGCCGCCGGTGGTGTTCTTGCCCCACAGCGTACCCTGCGGCCCGCGGAGCACTTCGACGCGCTCGATGTCGAACAGCGGCAGGCCGGTCGCGCTGGCGTTGCTGATATAGACGTCGTCGAGATAGAAGCCGACCGGGTTGGCCAGGTCGAGCTGCTGCTGGCCGGCGCCGACTCCGCGGATCCACCAGCGGGGGCGGCCGTGTTGCTGGGTGCCGGCCGAGGCGTTGGGCACGAGATTGAGCACTTCGTTCGCCGAGCGACCGATGCCGCCCTCGCTGAACAGCTCCGAGCTGAGCGCGGTCACCGCGGTGGGCACTTCCTGCAGCCGCTGCTCGCGTCGCTGCGCCGTGACGACGATGTCGGTGTTGCCCGCGCGGTCGCCATCCTCCTCGGGCTTGGGGGTATCGATGGCCTTCGTCTTGGCGGCATCGTCTTCCTCCCGGTGACCCGCAAGCGCCGGCACGGCGCAGACCAGCGTCAGCGCGACGATGCTCGATCGCGCCAGAAGGGCCGCGGCAGTGCGATTGGACAGGCTGGACAAGGTGGATCCCCCGATGAGTCGTTGCGGCGCGCCGCGGTCGGAGGAGCAACAGCAAAGGGCATGCCATTCAGGTAAGCTGCGAAAGACACGAGGTTTTACCCGACTACAGAGCCATCGGCCGCTTGGCTGATTGGTGCTAACCCAGCAGGAAGCGTGCCGCGCTGTTGCGTCTGCAGCAGTCGCAGCGCTGCACGGCTCCGCGGGAGACTTCACCGAGGAAGTCACCTGATCGAGAACCATGTTCTTCGCAGTACAGGCGGCTTCCCGAACCCGTGATTACGGCGAGCAAACGTCCGGTTCGGGTGGTTGGGCGCCGGAAAGCTGCCGGTCTGCTAGCGGCCCGGAAGCTGCCGGGGGCGCGATGATGGTCGCTGTGTATTGTGACACATGTCTGGTCGACTAGGCGGTGCTCCGCGCCGATGTGGGGGAAGTGCTGACCGGCGAGAGCGCATCGAGTGCGGCGTCATCATGGACCTACAGGCACCGAGGGCCCAGGATGAGCGGCGGGCGATATCACCAGGCCGCCACCCGGCGACGCCCCGGCGCGGAGATACGAGGCGACGGTTCCGGCATCCGAAAGCTGCGTCCGCTCATTCGGCGCCGGACATGCGTTCGAAGATATAGACAGTCGGACCGCCCCTCCGGCCCTCTTGCGGAGCTATGACGGCGCGGAGGACACTTCCCCGGACCAGCTGCTGATAGTGCTGCCATTCAGCGCTGAAGGTTCGGCGCTCCTCCCGGTAACGATCCAGATGGGTCAGGACCATGAACCGGGCGCGACAGGTGTCCAGACGGGAATAGTTGACGCTCGCGACATCGATGATCGGTTTGTCGGAGCGTAGCCTCTCGACCTCCGTGTAGCGGAGGCGCCGGGTAAGCATCGCTCGAGCATCAACGCATCCGGATCTGCCGAGCGGGAACAGCAATTTCCAAGGGCCGGAGACGAGATCGATCGCGGCGTGCTCAACGAGGATCGTGGCATCGGAAGGGGCGTTGGCGCGGATCCAGGTAGATGCGATCTGCCGAGTGTCGTTCGCGCGAGCCGCGGCACGGAGTTGTGTTGCATGCAACATCGGAAGCAGGAGCACCAGCGCGGCGACCGGCTCGACAAGTCGGAGCCGTCGCTGCATTCGCGAGCGTAGCCAATTCGCGAGCACGTGAATGGCATATCCGGTCATTATCGCCATGAAAGGCAGGAGCGGGACCAGCCATCGTTCCCATCGCAGAGCCTGGAGGCAGATCAGCGCACCGAGTGCAGCGACTCCCGGGAGCAGTGCGATTGCTGCGAAGGGGTTTCGCCGAACGAAAAGGACTGCGCCGATCGCAGCGAGGCACAGACCGATCACGCCCAAGGAGCCGAGCAGCGGATTCTTCACATACCAGAGCAGGTTGAGCAGAAACCCGCGGCCCGTGGCGCCGGGGTGCGCGCTACGCGCCTCTCCGGCAAGATTGTGGAGGACCACGGGATAATCCAGCAAGAGAAATGGCGACACAAGGATCAAGGTCGCGGCCGTGGCAAGTGCGAACGTGACCAGCTTTCGCGTCTCCGGGTGTCCCTGTCCAATGCGCCAGATGCCGACGACGATCGGGCTGACCGCAATCACGGCAACCGGCCATTTGGTCGCGCAGCCGAGACCAGCAAACAAGCCCGCCAGCACGTAGTCGCGCCAACGGCCCGTTTCAGCGATCGAGATCGATTTCGACAGGCAAAGCAGCGTGAAGACGCCTGCCTGGATGTCGGTGCGGATGAGCTGGGAATACTCGATATGGACCGCGTTGACCGCGAGGAATACCGCGGCGAGCCATCCAGTAGTGGCGCCGCCGATCCGGCGGCCCAGGCGCCAGGTGAGGCCGACGCAGATAATCCCACAGGCGGCAATCAAGAAGCGCGCGGGAAGGAAGAGGATGCCGGGATCCGCATAGACCGCCCCCACGAAGGCGCTGGCGTCGGAGTAGCGGCCGGTGGCGATGCCGATACCACCGACGGCGAGATCGACAAGCGCGAGTCCGTATAGAGTGATCGTCCCGGGATGCCCGAACCAACCCGGGTTCAGGCTGTGGTTCCGGAGCATCTCGATCGCCGTCATCATGAACAGCGGCTCGTCCGGGTCATAGAGCGCGGGGAGCCCGAAGCCGATCCCGCGGATCCGCAGCGTAGCGGCGACCAAAAGGATGAGGATCAACAGGCCAAGCTGCGTCCAGGAGCCGGCTGGCGGCTTACGGCTTGAGGGGCAGGGGTACGTCATCGTGCTGAAGTGATGACGTGGAGTGACGATGCGAACCGTAATCCTGGCCGGCGGTCTGGGCACCCGGCTCGGCGAAGAGACGTCGGTCCGGCCGAAGCCGATGGTCGAGATCGGCGGGATGCCGATCCTCTGGCACATCATGAAGATCTATTCGTCGAGCGGTTTCAACGACTTCGTCGTGTGCCTCGGCTATAAAGGCTATCTGATCAAGGAGTTCTTCGCGAACTATTTTCTCCATACCTCCGACGTGACGATCGATCTGCGCGGCGGCAACGGCATGGAAGTGCATTACGCCCGCAGCGAGCCGTGGCGGATCACGCTGGTCGAGACCGGCGCGACGACGATGACCGGCGGCCGGCTCGCGGCGATCCGACCCTATCTGGATCCCGACGAGCCGTTCTGCTTCACTTATGGCGACGGCGTTGCCGATATCGATGTCGGCGCGCTGGTCGACTTCCACAATGCGCATGGCCATCGCGCGACGATAACGTCTGTGTCGCCGCCGGGGCGTTTCGGCGCGCTCGAGTTCGATTCGGGCAAGGTGGTCGACTTCAAGGAAAAGCCCGCGGGGGATGGCGGCCAGATCAATGGCGGGTTCTTCGTCGCCGACCCGTCGGTGCTCGATCTGATCGAGGGACCCGACACCGTCTGGGAAGCGGGCCCGCTGGAACGGCTCGCGCGCGGCGGCGAGCTGATGGGGTACCGGCATGAGGGTTTCTGGCAGCCGATGGATACGCTGCGCGACAAGATCTATCTCGATGAGCTCTGGAAGGCGGGCAACGCGCCGTGGAAGCGCTGGTGAGCCGCTGGCGCGACCGGCGGGTGCTTGTCACCGGCCACACCGGGTTCAAGGGCAGCTGGCTGAGCCTGTGGCTGCATGCGCTCGGCGCCGACGTTACCGGCTTCGCACTGCCGCCGCCGAGCGAGCCGAGCCTGTTCGCGGCGACACGGATCGACGAGCTGATCACGCATCATGAAGGCGATGTCCGGGATCTGACTGCCGTACGCGCCGTCGTCGAGGCATCGCGCCCCGAAGTGATTTTCCACCTCGCCGCTCAGCCTCTGGTACGCTTGTCCTATCACGAGCCGGTCGAAACCTATGCGACCAACGTGATGGGAACGGTGCATCTGCTCGAGGCCGCCCGTCGCGCCGCCGACGTCAGGGCGATCGTCTGCGTCACCAGCGACAAATGCTATGCGAATCGCGAATGGGTCTGGCCCTATCGCGAAAGCGATCCCATGGGCGGGCACGACCCGTATAGCAGCAGCAAGGGCTGCGCCGAGCTGGTCGCGGCCGCCTATCGCGGTTCGTTCTTCGTGCAGGGTCCGGCGCTCGCCACCGTGCGCGCCGGCAATGTGATCGGTGGCGGCGACTGGGCCACCGACCGCCTGGTCCCGGACCTGGTCCGCGCTTTCGAGGCAGGCGTCGCGCCGCTGATCCGGTCGCCGCATGCAGTGCGCCCATGGCAGCATGTCCTCGAAGCTTTGGGCGGCTATCTGCAGATCGCCGAGCGGCTGCTGGCAGGCGAGCGGCAGTTCGCCGACGCCTGGAATTTTGGACCGGCCGACGACGACACGCAACCGGTCTCCTGGATCGTCGAGCAGATGCGCGCGGCATGGGGCCGTGCGCCGCAATCGCAGCCCGATAACGGTCCGCGCGTCCACGAAGCCGGGCTCCTCCGGCTCGATTGCTCGAAAGCGCGCGCGGCGCTGGGCTGGCGCCCGGCGCTGAATCTGGAGCAGGCGCTCGACTGGATCGTCGACTGGCACAAGGCCGTCGGCGGTGGCGCGGACGCCCGCGCGGTAACGCTCGCCCAGATCGCCGACTATTCGGCCGCTCGCAGCCAAGGTTCGGTGCCCGTCGCCGCCTGAGCCGGGGCGGTGGCCAGCGTGAGCATATTGCCCAGCCGCAGCCCGAGCGAAATCTCCGGCAGGGGCGCCCGATCGAGCTTGAGACCGACGGTCCATGCTGCCTGCCGCGCAAGGAACGGTAGCGGGAAATAATTGCGGCTGCGGGTCACCTGCACGCCTGCAAAGCCGGCGCGGCCAAGCAACGCCGTGATCGTAGCCGGATTATAGAGCTCCGGATGCTGGAGGCAGAAGGGCGGCCACCGCGCCCCCATCAGCCGGCGCAGCAGCGACTTCTCGTTATGCGTGACGATCAGCAGCGTGCCGCCCGGCCGCAGTTTGGCGCGGATCTGCGTCAGCATCGCCAGCGGATCGAGCAAGTGATCGAGCACGTGCACCATCACCGCCAGCCCGATCGAGCCATCGGGCACCGGGGAGAGGTCGTCCATCTCGGTGAGCAGGGTTGCGGGACGACTGCCCGCCGAGGCGCGGAGCGTATCGTGGATCGCGCGGTTGGGCTCGAACAGCCAGAAATGCTCGAAACTGCCGCGTGCAGCTGCCTCGCGGACAATATGACCCGTGTCGGGTCCTATCTCGAGATAGCCGCCATCGAGCGCTGCCTGCCCGATGGTTGCGCTGAAATAGCCGCGCTGAGTTGCGGCGATGGCGTCGTCGGAGACGATCTCCATGTTCGGCGCCATGCTCGAATAAAGTTCGGCCAACCTCGGCCCGTCGAAGAACGCGCGATTGTACAGCAGCCCGCAGCCGAGGCAGCGATGATAGGTGAAGAACCTCTTTTCGCTGAACAGCCCCGACCAATAAGGCCGCAGTGCGTCTATGGTCATCGTCTCTGCTCGCACGGGGCTGTGTGCCTCTTCGCGCGCATCGGAGGCACCGCAGGCAGGGCAGACGCGCTGGATGAAACCGCTCATGCGAGACCGCCCGCGGACCGAAAGGTGACGCGGCTGTGCCAGAACCAGCTGCCGAGGATCAGCACCGCCGTGAAGCCGAGCTGTGCGATGATCGGGGGGACGCGGCCCAGCTCGACGAGCAGCGGCAGCGCCGCCCAGTTGGCGGCATAATTGAACAGGTAGTAACTCGAAAATGTGCCGAATTCCCGGGCAACATTGCCGCGGGTGCGGAACACGCCGATCTTGTAGGTGGCAAAGGCGAAGCACAGGCTGATTGCCTGCGCGATGCCGAGCGCGATCAGGTAATGCGTGTGGAGCAAAGGTACGCTCCACAGCAGCAGCGGGTAAATCGCCAGCCCGAACGCCGTATTCGCCGCGCCCGCGACCATGAAGCGGAGCGGCCGTTCGGCGCGCGCCATCATTCCTCCTCCAGCAGCGCGATGCGCATATTCTCGCGCAACACTTCGCGCGAAAGGAAGGGGGAAAGGTCCTCCAGCGGCGGCGAAGTTATCCGGCCGTCGGGATGCGCCTTCGCACTGAGCTTGGGAGCGAAGGCGACATGTTCGTCGACGAAGATCTCGCAGACCACCGGTCCTTCGGCGGCCAACGCATCTGCAATCGCGCCGGGCAGGTCGTTGTGCGATTTCGCCCGGAAATAGCCGAAGCCGAATGCCGCTGCGACCTTCGAGAAATCGGGGAAGGTGACGTTGCTTTTCGGCCCACCGCCGACTTCGACGCCGTTGAAGAAATTGCGGTGCGTCTGGAAGATCGAGACATAGCCGTTGTTGTTGATCAGGAAGACCTTCACCGGCAGGCCATAGCCGGCGATGGTCTGCATCTCCTGCAGGTTCATCATGATGCTGCCGTCGCCGGCGATCGCGATCACCCGCTGCTTGTCTCCGGTCGCGGCGCAAACCCCGATCGCTGCGGGCAAGTCATAGCCCATCGTCGCGCAGCCCGAGTTGGTCCACAGCCGCTGGCCGCGCTTGATCTCCGCGACCTGGAAGCTGACCACGCAGGCACTGCCGTTGCCGGTGACCACGACATCGTTCTCGCCGAGCTGCGCGAACAAGGCATCCATCGCGACATAGGGGTGGATGGCGGGACCGTGGTCTCGATATTCGGGGAGCATCGCGGGAAAACGGCGGACGCGCTCGCGCGACCATTCGAGCCACTCCTGATGTTCCGGCGTCGGCCCTTCATAGGGAGCTTCGAGCAAGGCGGGGATCAACTCGCCGAGGTCCGCGACCACGGGCATGTCGGGCGATACGGTCGGCTTGCGCAGCTCAAGCGGGTCGATGTCGACCCAGATCTTGTAAGCCTCGCGCGCGAAGGTCTTCCAGTTGTAGCTGACCTGCCGGATGTTGAGCCGGCTGCCGAGGATCAGCAGCAGATCGGCGCTCTGCGTGACCATGTTGCCGCCGCGATCGCCGACCGTACCGGGCCGGCCGGCATAGAGCGGGTGCGCATTCCACAGAACGTCGTGTGCATTCCAGCCGGTGACCACCGGCACGCCGAGCTTCTCGATCAGGCGGAGGAAGTCCGCATGAGCGCCGCTCAGCCGCACACCGCTGCCGGCGAACACGACGGGGCGCTCTGCGGTCCGGAGCTTTCCGAGGATCGCGGTCGCTGCCGCGCCGAGATCGGTCGCCCTCCACGGCTCTTCGAGTTCGGCGGGATCAAAGCCGCCGAGCAGCGTCGGGTCGATCTTGGCCGCCTGCACGTCTAGCGGGATATCCAGCCAGACCGGGCCAGGGCGGCCAGAAGTGGCGAGATGCAGAGCCTTTTCAAGGTGATAGCGGATGCTCAGCGGGTCCGTGACCATCGTCGCATATTTGGTGATCGGGCGGACGAGCTCCTCGATGTCGAGTTCCTGATCGCCGAACTGGCGCAGCGGCAGGCCGCTGGCGCGGACAGTAGTCTCGGTCTTCACCTGGCCGGAGATCACCAGCATGCCGATCGAGTCGACATGGGCGCCATAGACGCCGGTGATTGCATTGGTGCCGCCGGGTCCCGAGGTGACGTTGACCACGGCGAGCCGGTTGGTGAGCCGGTAATAGGCCTCCGCCGCCATCGCGAGCGCCTGCTCGTGATGGGTGAAGGTCGTGGCGAGTTTCGGATGGGTGCCCAGCGCGTGATTGAGGTGCATCGCGCCGCCGCCGGTGAGCATGAAGACATGGTCTATGCCGTGCGCGGCGAGCCGTTCGGCTACCCATTCGGCGAGCTTCACTTGAGTCATGGTTTCCATCCGTTGGAGCGCGCGGTGCGGCGGATCGCGTGGTCGAGGCTGACCGTCGCGGTGACGCCGAGCTCCGCGCGAATGCGCGCGGTCGAGGGTACGTATCGGCCGGGGTTCCAGCCGGGATCGGGCTTGCCGAGGATCTCGACGCCCGGCCCTCCAAGCAGCGCGGCCGTGCGGCGGGCCAGCTCGGCGATCGACACCGCCTCTTCCGAGCCCATGTTGCAGACCATGCCCGGCTCGCCGGCGATCAGCAGCGTCCACAGCCACACCGCGAGATCGGCGGCGTAGAGGTATGAGCGAACAGCCTCGCCCGATCCGACGACTCGAATCGTCCGTCCGGCCATGGCGTCATGGATGAAATTGCCGGCCGCAAAATGGGTGTCGAGCGAAAGCAGGGGGCCGAGCAACGCGAAGATTCGCGCGGTGACGACATCGAGGCCGAATTGCTTGGCGTAAATCGCGCACAGCGTTTCCGCGGCGCGCTTGCCTTCGCCATAAGCGGAGAGGGCGTCGCAGGGGTCCGGGCCGCCACGCCAGTCCTCGGCGACGTGGGCGACGTGGGGCGGTTGGGCGCCGTAGACCGCGCCCGAGCTGAGGAAGAGGAAGCGCGCGCGGCGCTCCGTGGCGAGATCGAGCGCGCGCCGGGTGCCGTGTACGATGGTGTCGAACATCCGGCGGGGGTCGTTGGCGTTGAGCGCGGCGCTCGCATCGGTGGCGGCGTGGACGACGTGGGTGTAGTGGCCGGCGGGTGCCGTGAAGCTGGTCGCGTCGCCGGCGAGGAGGCGGAAGCGCGCGGCGAGGTGCGGCGCGCGGGCGGCAAAGCTGTCGGGGTTGCGGCTGAGCAACGTCACTTCGGCATCGGCGTCCGAGCGGGCGAGCGCTTCGAGCATCCAGCGGCCGATGAAACCCGTGCCGCCGGTCATGAAGATCCGCGCGCCGGAAAGCCGGGGCCAGAGCGGGGCGAGCGTTCGGTCGATCGCCTCGAGGTCCTGTTCGAAGATCATGCCGGTGCGAGCCACAGCGACGGGGGGTACGTGCGGTGGGCGCGGACCACGCGGACGAGGCTGTCGAGCGCGAGCGCCCAGAGAATCAGCGCCACCAGTCCCGGCCGGACGAAATGGCCGATGGCGAGGCCGAAGCTCGGCGTCACCGGCTGGCCGCTCAGCCAGCTGTTGGTCGACAGGTCGAGCACCGTCGACAGCGGCCAGTCGGTGACGAGGCACAGCAAATAGGCGCAGACGATCGCGACGATCGGACCCACGCCTTTCCACGGCTCGAGCAGCACGAGGAAGAGCAGGAAGGTCTGGGTGTAGCCGCCAGGCGACTGGGTCACGAGATAGGCGGCGAGCAGGATCGTAGAGACACGGTGGAGCGGCAGCGCCTTGGGCTGGAGCCATGCGCCTGCCAGCGCGAGCAAGGCGATCGCCTGGCTGGCGCGGATCACGATCGGCACGAGGAACTCGATCGTCTCGACGGTGCGGGACGGTACGAACTGGAGTATCGGAATCTGCGAGCCGCGGACCAGCAGCAAGGGCGCATAACTTGTCGAATAGTGGATTTCGTTCCACACCTGCCCGCTCTGAAAGACGACCCAGTTGGCAGTGTTCGCGACCAGCTCGACCGGCGTGCCGGCACCGACGATCGCCAGCGTGACGAGGTAGAGGAAGATCGTGGCGATCCCTGCCAGTTCGAGCGACCGCCAGTCGCGCTTCACCGCATGAGCGAGCACCGGCAGCAGCAGATACGGCTTGAAGTTGATTGTCGCCGCTTCGGCCAGCCAGCGCCACGGGCCGCGCCTCACCAGCGGACCATGCGCGAGGGCGAAGCAGGCGAAGGCGACGAGGATGAGATTGCCGCGCTCGAGCGTGAAGAGGAGCGGCAGGCCGAAGCCGAAGGCGATCGTCCGCATTGGCGCGGTGCGCGGATCGGCGCGGCGGAAGCTCAGCCAGACCAGCACTCCGTCCAGCACGTAGAAACCGAGGATCGAGGCGGTGCCGAGCCAGTCGCAATCGCGGGCATAAAATGGCGACTGAAGGTAGCAGCCGGGCAAGCTGAACAGATCGAGGAACACGAAGGAGAGCGGTGGGTAGATGCTCCGCCAGACGTCATAGGCCCCCGGGCGGTTCGCCCAATAGGCGGTGTTGAACCAGTCCATGAACGTGTCGTTGGTGTCGAACACAAAGGGCTGCTGCAGATAGCCGGTCGCCCTGAACGCGAGCGCCGTCGAAACCACACTCGCCACCACGGCGAGCGCGAGCAGGAGCTCGGGGAGGAGGCGCAGGCGCTCCTTCACGGCCGCCGGATCAGCGTGCGCGCGGCAGGACGTGCGCGGTCGGCCGGGAAGTTGACCCGTTCGGCCTCGATCACCAGCGGCACATTGCGGCTGCGCTCGGCCAGCATGCGGACCTGCTCGCCGATCAGGCCGAGGAATAGCAGCAGCACCGCGAACATCCCGAAGCCGAACGCGAAGCCGAGCAACGCAAGGCCCGGTCCGTCGGTAAGGGCCGCGGCGGCCGCGGCGAACAGCGTCAGCATCGCGATAGCGGCAACCGGAAAGGCGAGGAGGATCGGCATGCGCAGCAGCGATTTTGCCGATCCCGCCAAACCCGAAAGCGCGAAGGAAGCGAGCGCGCCAAAGCCGTTTTTGCTGGCGCCGGCAGCGCGTTCGGGACGATCGAAGCGGACGATCGCCAGCCGAAAGCCGCTCTCGACGAGCATGCCGCGGAAGAAGGGCTCGGGCTCGTTCCACGCCGCGAGTGTGTCGACCACATCACGATCGAACAGCCCGAAGCCGGTGGCGCCGGGGATCACCGGATAGTCGCCGAACCGGCGCAGAAACGCATAGCCGAGCCGGCGAGTAGCCCCGAGCAGCGGCGATGCGCGCTCAGAGCGCCGCTGGCCGAGCACGATCTGCGCCCCGGCGCGCCACTGGCGAACGAACTCGCCGATCATCGCCGGCGGGTCCTGGAAATCGGCGCACATGCCGATCACCGCTGAGCCTTCGGCCTGGTAGATGCCGTAGGTCGGCGAACGCATCTGGCCGTAATCGCGATTGTTGAAGATCGCGCGGATGCGGGGGTCTTCGGCGCACAGCGCGCGCATCAGGTCGCGGGTCCCGTCGGTCGAATTGTTGTCGATCAGCAAAATCTCGTGCGAGCGGACATGCCGCGCCGCCTCGGCCGTCACGGCAGCGCAGATCGCGCGGACATTCTCTGCCTCGTTGAAACAGGGGATGACGATCGACAATTCGGGGGTCATTGCGCAGCCTTGGGACGCAGGCGCAGGTCGATCCCGGTCGCGGGGGCATAGATCTCGGTGAACAGCGCCAGTGCGATCAGCAGCGCCAGCAGCGCGACTGCCGGCACGTTATATTTGCGATCCGGATCGAGCCGCGGCGCTTCGATCAGCTGAACGTCCGAGGCAGTCTCCGCCGCCAGCGTCTCGACAGCGACTTCCTCGGACGAGCGCGCATAAACTTCGTACAGCGCCTGCGCGAAACGATAGTCGCGATAGAGGTTGAGATATTCGCCCGACACTTCGGAAAGGCCAGCGACATTGGGACCGGCGACCCCGGCGCTGGGGCTGGCGGTACGGGCGATCTGACCGCGCAGCGAGGCGACTTCGGACTGGACGGCCTGAAGCTGCGGGTTTTCCGCGCCCTGAAAGCGCTGGAGCGTCTGCAGCTCGACAAGCTTGGCCTGGAGCTGCGCCTCCAGCCCCGCGCGCAGCGACAGCGCCGAGCCCAGTTGCGCCTCGGGCTCGGCGAGCCGGTTGCGGCGCCGGAAGTCGTTCAGCGCGGCCTCGCTCCTCACCACGCGGTCGGCTGCTTCCTTGAAGCGCTCCTGCACCACCTCGCGCTTGCGGCGGACACGGTCGCGGCCGAGCGCGATGATGCGGGCGCTGATCGCCTGAACGTATGCGCGGGTCACTGCCTCGGCCTGTGCCGCGTCATGCATGCGAACCTCGACCTCGACGATCCCGCCGGTAAGCGAGTGGATGTCGGCCCTCTTCGCCAGCGCGACGCGGGCGCGGTCCTGAGTCGCGTAACCGCCTGGACCTGCCAGCTTGAGCTTCCGGATCACTGTGTCGGTGACTTCCGTGCCGCGCGCGATGGCGAGATACATGTCGATCGGCTGCTTGGCGCCGCCGAACAGAGCGGCGAAGCCCTGGAGCTGCCCGCCGAGCGCGTTCATCATCGAGCCGAGCCCGATGCTGTTATTATCCTGCGGCACCAGTTTGGCGCGGGCCACGTACGGCTGGGGGAAAAGGCACAACAACGCGAGCAAGGCCGCAAGCAGCGCATAGCCGACGCGCCGCCGGCGCGGGTCTGCGATCAGGCTCATTCGCCGAGACTCTTGATCGTGGCGGCGCCGACCAGCCCGCCGAACAGGCTTCCGGTGATGTCGCGCAGCCGTGCCCAGAACTCGCCGCGATTGGCGTCGATCGGCACATAGACGAGGTCGCCGGGCAGAGCGGGCGCGCGGAGCACGCGCTTGCCATCGGCCAGCACGGTACCATTGGCGCGGACGACGAAGATCTCGCTTTTGTCGCCGAGCTTCTGCACGCCGCCCGCCGAGCGGACGAAGTCGCCCACCGTCGCGCCGGGCCGGTAGGCGAACGAGGCCGGCGTCGGCACTGCGCCGAACACGCCGACCGTCACCGGGCGCGGCGGCACGTAGATGGTGTCGTTATTCTCGAGGATCAGCTCGCCGGGCAGCGCGTCCGCGGTTACCGGCAGATCGAAAACCAGCCGGCCGTCGGGCTTCCGCTCCCGCAGCTGATCGACGATCGAGCGGACGAGCGTGAGATTGGCCGGCTGGACGAGCTGGGCGCGATTGGCCGAGGTCACCGGCTGCGAAGTGAGCAGCAATTCGACATCCTCGACCGCACGCTCGAAGCTCTGCTGCTGCTGTGCCTTGACGCTCTCGCGGGTGATCACGCTGGCAAAGGGGAATGCCTGCGCGGTCAGCCCGCCCGCTTGCGTCACCACGTCCGCAAGGCGCGTACCGGGCTTGAAATAATAACGACCGGGCTTCGCCACTTCCCCGCTGATCGTGACCAGCACCGCCTGCTGATCGAGCGGGCGGGCGATGCCGACACTGGAGAGCACGCGGACGATGTCGCCACGGCGCGCTTTGCGGGTCACCGCTTCGGCTGCGCTCAGTTCTTCCCAGCCGGTCCGCCCGCGGCCCAGCGAATCGAACACCATTAGCCGGCTCGTATCCGCCACGGTGTTGACGCCGCCTGCGTAGACGATCGCATCGTTGAGGGTCTCGCCAGGGGCGAGTTCGAAGATCGCCTCGCGATTGACGCTGCCGATCACCGCGATCTGCTCGCCGGCGGGTGCGATATAGAGGACGTCGCCGTTCTGGAGCACTGCGTCGCCGCTGCGGTCGCCCTTGAGCAGCAGATCGTAGAGATCGAAATCGGAGATGATGCGGCCGCCGCGGCGCAGCTGGATCGAGCGGAAGCTGCCCCCCGCGGCTGGGCCGCCCGAGGCGAGCACGGCGTTGACGAGGGTCGACAGGCTGCCGACAGTGTAGGAGCCCGGAGATGCGGCAAAGCCGGTGACATAGACGGTCACGCCGTGCAGCCGTCCCACACTCACTTCCAGCTGAAAGCCGCGATATTGCCGCGAGACGCGGCGCGCGATCACCTCGTGCAGATCGCCGTACCGCATGCCGCCGACGGTGATCGCGCCGATCCGCGGCACGAAGACCCGGCCTTCGCTGTCGATCGTCAGCCGGAGATTGGCTGCCTGGACCGAGCCGGTCAGACCGAGCAGCAGTTCGTCACCAGGGTTGAGGCGATAGTCCGGCGGCACCGTGGCGCTCGGGCCGGCCGTGAAATCGCGTGCGCCCGGCACAAGCAGATCGGCCCCGAAACGCCGCAAAGGTGTGCCTGCCGCAGCCGAAACATAGTTCTCGAACTCGCTGGGCCGCGTTTGTGGCACCGGCCTCGCCGATGTCTCCTGCGGCCGCTCGGCCGGGCCGCCGCGAGGATCAATAGCCGGCGCCTCGATCACCGTCGGCTGATACGGAACGACTTCAGCCGGAGGAACAGCCACCTGTGCCGCTGCAGCGCCTCGCCCGAGCGGATCGGCCTGCTGCTGACCCGTCGCGACCGGAGGCGCGAGCTGCGCCGCGAGCTGTGCGGGCGCGAGCGCGAGTACGCAGCCGGCGAGAAGCTTCGATCGATCAATCATGAGGCGAGGCATTCCAGTTCGATGAGGCCCGCAGCGGGGCTGAGCAGGACATCGGCAGCCGCGGCCCACAAATCTTCGCTGGCCGCCACAAGGACGCCGACGCCGTTGCCGCCGATCCGGTAGGGAGACCGGTCCCAGTGGGTAATGCGACCGCCGGCTTCGGTGACGAACAGTGCGCCGGCTGCGTGGTCCCAGGGCAAGATGCGCTGGAACAATGCGACGTCATCTTCGCCGAGCACGAGGCGGGGATAGCTTTCGGCGGCACAGCGAGGGACGGGAACCACGTCAAGGTGCAGATTGGCCTCGGCATGCACCCGGGCGCGGCGGTCGGGCGCGAGGAAATGCGTGCCGAGCGCCGCGCGTGGCCGTGGAGCGCTGGTAGGCTGGGCATGCACCGGCGTGCCGTTGCAAGTCGCGCCCTTGCCCTGCGCCGCATGGCACATCCGCCCGCTCAGCGGATCGAGCATCCAGCCCTCCAGCGGAATGCCATCCTCGATCAGCGCGATCATCATTCCAAACGGTTCGCGCCCCGCGGCGAAGTTGGCAGTGCCGTCGAGCGGGTCGATCAACCAGACCAGACCTTCGCCGACGCCGTCGAGCAGCGTCGGATCATGTTCGACCGCCTCCTCGCCGAGGATCCGCGCACCGAGCTCGAGCTTCGCCAGCCCGTCGTGCAGGCGAAGCTCGGCCTCGCGATCGACCACGGTGACGATCTCGCCCGCTGCCTTGATCGCGACTTCAGGCCCGGCGAGCGTGCGAAACCGCGGCACCACCACCTGCGCGGCGACGGTGCGCAGCAGCGCGGAGACCTCTTCGTTCAGCGGCATCGGTGGCAGTCAGGCGGCCACGCTTGCGAGGCGTCCGATCACGGCGTCGCCGCTGCGCTCCTGGATCATCCGGATACGCGACAGATCCTCGTCGGCGATCGCGCGATAATAATCGCGCTTGTTCTCGAGCCAGGCGAGTTCGAACGCGACTGCATTTGCGATGCCTGTCTCGAACAGCGGAGATTCCGCCGCCGAACCGTCGAAGATCACCTTTCGCGTCTCGAATCGGTCGAGCCGGATGCCGCGGATTTCGCGCAGTGCCGGGCCGGCTTCGACCGCGACCGAGCCGCCGACGACCAAGGTGAGGTCATGCGTCGCGCAGGCCTGCGCCACCCGAAGCACCGCATCGGTGATCTGGCGGTCGTTGATCGCCTTGCGCGGCAGCCCGCGCGACAGCGTGAAATCGACACGGCCGAAAACGATCCCGTCCAGCTTCGCCTTGGCGATCGGCAACATCGCGTCGAGATTGCCCAAGGTCGCCTCGGTCTCGAGGTTGAACAGGAATTGGGTGTCGGGCGCGTTGTCGCCATAAGTCTTCGTCCTGGCCTCGACGAACTTGGTGAGGGCGTAGGGCGTCTCGACCATCGGCGCGATCACATGATCGACGCCGTAGAGCTTCGAGGCGAGAAGATCCGAAACCGCCTCGCAGCCGCCGATCTTGAGCGCGACCTTGAGATCCGCGCGATGCGCGAGCTCGAGCAGGCGCAGGAACTCGTCGGGGCGCGTCCCTTCCGCTTCGAACTCGGCCTTGACCGCGACGACGCCGTAAAGGTCACGACCCTTTTTGAGCATGTCGAGCATGCGGCGTTCGGTGGCATTCATCCTCGCCTCCCTGGCTGAAAAGCATGTACTGGCGGGAAGTGAGACGAAGCCTGGGCAGGGTTCCCGCAACATTTCGGCGGGCGGAATTTTTTCGTTCGAGGCTTACGGGTCACCCCGATCGGCTCCGTCAGAACAACGATGCCCGGCCTGTTACCCCTCCACCTGCTTCTGTCGCTCTTGTCCTCCCCGGACCGCGGGCCGGTGGCGCCGGGCATCACTGAACTCCCCGACGGGAACCGCGCAGCGTTCCGCGGCGGCGTTGCCGAGACTGCGGCTCCCGACCCGGAGCCGCAGGTCGTGGTAGAAGCCCCGGCTCCGGTCGCCGCGCGCGCAACTCTTCCCAGACTGTCGTCCGGGTTCGGACGTCGAGGGGACCCGTTCCGGCGCACCGCTACTATGCATTACGGCGTTGATATGCCGGGCCGTATGGGCACCCCGGTGCTTGCGTCCGCGCCGGGTGTGGTGCGTTTCGCCGGCGCTGCAGGAAGCTATGGCGAAATGGTCGAGATTGATCACGACGGCGCGCTTTCCACGCGTTACGCGCACCTCTTACGCATCCTCGTTCGCCCCGGGGCCCGCGTCGAGCAGGGGCAGCTGGTCGCGCTGATGGGTTCGACGGGGCGCTCGACCGGCAGCCATCTCCATTTCGAAGTGCGTGTCGGCGGGCGTGCGGTCGATCCGCTTGCCTATCTGGGTGCGTCGCCGCAGCCGGTCATGACTTGGATCAAGACGGAGGCGCCCCATATCTCGGCCTTCGCCCGTGCGCGGTCCGAACATTCGCAGGAACGCGCCTTCTGAACCGCTATGGTATCTCGTTTGCATCAGATCGGTCCTCGCGTCCCGACACTCTCAGGCCGCCTGCGGCCCGTGCTGCGTTGCGCGTGATGGATGGCGACAACGCCATCAGCGGGCTCCAGCGCGTTATCCTGAACGAGCGTAGCCGGCTGCTGCGCTTTCTCGCTGCGCGCGGCCTTGCGGACGATGCGGAGGATGTGCTGCACGATCTGTGGCAGCGGGTGGCGGCCGCGCCGTCGCAGCCGATCGCGGACCCCTTGTCCTATCTGTTTCGCGCCGCCGAGAATCTTGTTCGCGATCGCCGCCGCTCGACGGTGAGCCGCGACCGCCGGCACCATGACTGGCACGAGACCAGCGTTCAGGAGGAGGAGCCGACCGGCGAACGCGCGCTGATAGCGCGCGAACGGCTGCGCGAGGTGCAGGCGACGCTTGCGGCGTTGGGGCCGCGGGTCGAACTGGTGTTCCGCAAATGCCGGCTGGACGGGCTGGGTCAGGCCGCCATCGCGCGTGAGCTGGGGGTCAGCCTGAGCTCGGTCGAGAAGGATCTGCAAAAGGCATATCGCGCGCTTGCGCAGCTCAGGGCGAAATTCGATGCGGAATGATCGCCCTGGCTTCGTCATAGAGATGTTATGGCGATGAGCGCGCAGGATCTGGAGCTTGAGGAGGCTGCGCGCCTCTGGGCGATCCGCGCCCAGGATCCGGCGTTCGGTGATTGGGACGGGTTCACTTCGTGGCTCGAGAGCGATCCTTCGCATCTTGAGGCCTATGACGCGGCGCTGGCGGAAGAAGCCTGGGCAGTCGAATTGCTCGCAACGGCACCTGCAGCTCCCGTGATCGCGCGCGAGGCGCAACTGCGGCGGCGCTGGTGGATCGCCGGCAGCGCGGCGGCTGCGGCGGCAATGGCAGTGATCGGCGGCTGGGCAATGCTCGATCGCGATGCACCGGCACAGCAGATCGCGACCGCACCCGGCGAGCATCGCACCATCGATCTCGCTGACGGATCGAAGCTCGCGCTGAACGGATCGACGCGCGTGACGATCGATCCTGATCTGCCGCGGCAAGTCGTGCTCGATCAGGGTGAGGCGCGGTTCGAGATCCGGCATGACGCGAGCGATCCCTTCATCGTGCTGTCCGGCGGCACCCGGCTGGTCGACGCCGGAACGGTGTTCAACGTGGTGCGGGACGGCGACGCGCTGGAGGTCGCGGTTTCGGAGGGTGCAGTGATTTACGAGCCCGGCCCGCATGCGGTGTGGCTCAAGCCCGGCGACACGCTCAAGCGGCAGGCGAAAGGCGCGAAGCCGTTGGTTGGCAAGGCGCCCCCGCAGACAATCGGCAGCTGGGCCTCGGGGGCGCTGCAATATGACAAGCCCTCGCGCGAGCAGGTCGCACGCGATCTGACGCGCAGCCTCGGCCGGCCGGTGCGGACCACGGCCGGCACCGAGCGGCTGCGTTTCACGGGGACGCTGCTGCTCGGGGGCACGCCCGAGGAGGTGCTGGCGCGTGCCGGGCCGCTGCTCGACGTAAAGTTCGTGCCAGATGGGGAAGGATGGACGATGTCCCCGGCCCATGGTCCGCCCCGCTAGCCCGCTCGCCTTATTGTCCTTGATGGTGGCGTCTCCTGCGCTTGCGCAGGAGCGAGCGGCCGAGGTCGACATCGGCGCGTCGCGGCTCGACGTCGCGATCAAGCTGCTGAGCCGTCAGACCGGGTCGAGCATCGGCTTCCGCGACTCCGGTCTTTCCACTGCCCGGACCCGCCCGGTTCGGGGTCGCTTCACTGCTTCGCAGGCACTAGAGCGAATGCTGCTCGGAAGCCAGATCCACGCCCGACGGGTGGCCCCGGCCACCTATCTTCTCGAACAGGTCGCCGAGCCCGCCGTTGCTGGGCGCCCGCGACCTTCGCGCTCGTTCCGCCCGATCCCGGAAGCGGCGCCTGAGCCAGACGAAATCGTCGTCACCGCCACCAAGCGCGACATTCCGCTCGGCGCCTATCCGGGCGGCGTGCAGATCGTCGACGGCGAGGCGCTGAGCGCGGCCGACGGCCTGCGCGGGACCGAGGCGATCGAGGCGCGGATCGCCAGCGTCGCATCTACCCATCTCGGCCCCGGCCGCAATAAGCTGTTCATCCGCGGCATCGCCGATTCGAGCTTCGTCGGCCCGACCCAGTCGACCGTAGGCCAATATTGGGGGAACAGCCGGATCACCTACAGCGCGCCCGACCCCAATTTGCGGCTCTACGACGTCAAGAGCGTCGAAGTGCTCGAAGGGCCGCAGGGTACGTTGTACGGCGCCGGTTCGCTCGGCGGCGTGGTGCGCGTGGTGCCGCGCTCTCCGGATTTGCGCAGTGTCGAGGGCTCGGCGTGGGGCGGGGTGCTCGCGGTCCAGCACGGCAAGCCCGGCATGGACGGCGGCGCGATCTTCAATCTGCCGTTGAAGGGGGACGTGATCGGCCTTCGCGCGCTCGCCTTCGGCTCGGTCGAGGGCGGCTATATCGACGATGTCGCCCGCGGCGTCGAAGACATCAACAGGGTGCGTACCTTCGGCGGCCGGGCGGCGCTCCGCGTCGATCCAGGCGATGACTGGACGATCGACCTGAACGCGGTGGGCCAGCGCATCGACGGCGACGACAGCCAATATGCCGAGCGCAGCGTCGGCGAACTCGACCGGGCGAGCGGCATCGCCCAGCCGTTCCGCAACGACTATTGGTTGGTCGACCTGGTCGCGCGCAAGAACTGGGGATCGCTCGAGCTGACGTCGTCGCTCGGCTATGCCGGGCAATATGTCTTCGAGCGCTTCGAAGGCCCCAAACTCGCCGATGCCGCGAGCCCCGGCACCGAGCCGCTGGTGAGCGCGCCGATGGCTGCCTATTCGCAGGCCAATCGGATCTCGATGGTGACCGGTGAGGTGCGGCTCGCGCGGCACGGAATCAACGGCACCGGCTGGCTGCTCGCCGCGAGCCTGTTGCACAATCGGGCGCAGACCAATCGCCGCATGGAAGTTGCGCCGTTCGACATGCCGCTCACCGGCGTCAACAATCAGGTCGAGGAGGCGACGCTCTACGGCGAGGCCACGATAGAGCCGGTCGATCGCTTCACGCTCACGTTCGGCGGCAGGCTCACCCATGCGCGGCTGTCGGGCAGTTCGGAGGATGTCGCCGAAACGGTCGCCTTTCGCATCGATCCCGGTGCGCGCGCGTCGCGGTCCGAGACGCGTTTCCTGCCCTCCATCGCTGCGGCATATCGCGCTGCGGATCGGCTGACCCTGTTTGCGCGCTATCAGCAGGGTTTTCGGCCCGGCGGCATTGCCGTCCGCCGCGAATATATCCAGCGTTTCGCAGGGGACCGGGTTTCGACGCTGGAGACTGGTGCTCGCTACCGCAGTCCGTCGCTCGACCTCGCAGTGAGTGCATCGGCGACGCGCTGGAGCAATATCCAGGCGGATCTGATCGATGGTTTTGGTTTCCCCACCACCGCCAATGCCGGCGACGGTCGGGTCTTCTCGCTCGGAATGGTTTCGCGGTGGCGCCCCGTCGTCGGGCTCGAACTCGACGCGGCGCTTTATCTCAACGACAGCAAGGTCACCGAACGCGCATTCGTCATTCTGCCGACGGAGCTTGCTACCGCCGGGATCGAGCGCCTACCCAATGTCGCCGACGCCAGCGGGCGGCTGGGCTTCGCCTATAGCGAGTCACTCGCCAGCGATCTCGAATTCACGGCGAACGGCTATGCGCGCTACGTCGGCAAATCGACGCTTGGGATCGGACCGATCCTCGGGCGACTGCAGGGCGATTATCTCGACACCGGCGTTGAGGTCCGCATCGGAAAAGAGCGACGCGGCGTGAGCATCGCGGTCACCAATCTGCTCGACGCCCGCGGCAATCGCTTTGCACTCGGCTCGCCCTTTCTGATCCGGGATCGCGATCAGACCACACCTCTCCGGCCCAGAACCGTCCGGTTCGGGTTCGATTTGCACTTCTAACGGTCAAATATCGCGTCAGAAAGACTTCGCAGCGCGGTCGCTACTTCGCACCTGCGTCCCTCGCGGACTTGCCCGCTCTGGATGAACAAACGGCGGGTCATCGCGTGGTTCTACCTGGAAGTTGCCGGTCTGCTCTTGGCCGCTTGCTGCCATTTGAGCGAGGCGGCATGGAGTGGCTGCTTAGGGGCCTTCGGCGGTCAGTCCGGTTCAGGGTGATGGGGATGGAATAGCTGCCGTTTCGCAGCCAGCCCATTTGAACGGCAGCTTGCGCCCCGATCTCGGACATACGAAACGGTTTCGTGACTTCCTGGAAGCAGCCGTTCACGTTGCCTCAAGGGCACATCGCACTATGTTGAGCGCATGAAGTTCATCACTCTCAATCGCGCGTACGCCTCCCGCTGATCTAAGCGGCCGGTTTTCGGCTCACTTGGCGGCTTTTGCCGCCCTATGACCCACGCCTTTTTGCTAGGCTTTATGCGAAGCCAATCAGATCCTGCGCTCAGCGCGGATGATATCGCCTCGTTCGTGCGCGACGGCTTCGTCCGTATCGACGAGGCCTTTAGCGAACGCGTTGCAGAGCAGGCCCGCGCGATCCTGTGGGAAGCCGCCCGATGCGACCCCGATGATCGTTCATCCTGGACCCGGCCGGTCGTGCGCCTGGACCAGTTTAGCCAGGCCCCATTCCGGGAAGCAGCGAACACGCCGAAGCTGTGCGCGGCGTTCGATCAGCTTGTCGGTGCTGGTCGCTGGTGTCCTCGTGACAGCCCCGGAGCCTTTCCCGTCCGCTTCCCCTCCGAGGACGCGGCAGGCGACGATGGTTGGCACATCGATGTGAGTTTCGGCTACGAACACCCGGACTTCATGGAGTGGCGCGCCAATGTGCAGCAATGGACGAGCCCTGCTGATGCTGTTCCTGTTTTCGGATGTCGGTGTCGATGATGCTCCCACCCGCATTCGTGTCGGTTCGCATGCTGACATCGCAAGGCAACCCGCGCCCGCGGGCGAGGCTGGCCTAACCCTTCGCGAGCTTGCCGCTGACGGGTTCGCTGGCTCGGCGCACCGGAGAGAGGCATTGGCTTTGGGCAAGGCTGGCTCGGTGTATCTGTGCCATCCATTTCTCGTGCACGCTGCGCAACGGCATCGTGGCACAGCGCCGCGGTTCATGGCTCAACCGCCCCTGTTGCCGCGTGAGCCCATCTCTCTGTGCCGGCACGAGGGGGACTGTTCTCCGGTCGAACAGGCGATCCAGGCGCGATCTCGCTCCAATAGGGAGATTTGATCGGCCCGTCTGCCTGAAGCTCGCGAGGGCGAGAAGCGGACGGGCCGTAAACCGCCCATTCTCGAACGTTCCGGACACACACACGGCTGCAAAAAGCTTGCTGGCAGGACGCGCCCGCTTAAAGACATTCAAACGGTAGAGCTCGCCGAAAGCGGCCGCCGCCCCAACCCGGAGGAATGTCTGAATTGGGGAGCGTAAAGGACCACTAGAACGACCGCACCTGGCCACGAAAGCTTCGCCGTGGTCTGATCCTGGAATCCGGGCGTAAATCGTGCCGTGAGGACTCGCTATCACGCCTGATCACTACGCGGTAGCGCTGAACTCTGCCATGACCGCGTCGAACGCGCCCCGAAGCACCTCGTCAAAAGGCCGAGCGCCGCCCTCTTTGTTGAATGTCTCGGACGCGAGGCGCGTGGCGCCGACCGCGACCATAGCGAGCACCCGGAGCCTGGTTTCGCGGTCGGGCTCCGGCCAGCGTTCCCGGAGCGCCGAGAAAAGCGCCTCCTCCTGCTGCCGGTAGCTTGCCTGCTTGCGAGCCTGCACCGACGCGCTGCCGCGCATGAGGCGATCGATGGCCAGCATGTCGTCGTGCGGGATTGACGCGCATACGCTCAGCGCGGCGTCGCGCACGAGCTCGAAGGGCGAACCGCCCGGCGGCGCGCGTCGGACCTCGGCGGCGAATAGCTCACCGACGTCGCTCTGCAGCGAGAGCAGGATGTCGTCCTTCGACTCGAAGTAGTGGAAGAAGCTCCGGCGCGAGATCCCTGCCGCGGCCGCGATCTCCTCAACGGTCGCCCCCTCAAAGCCCTTCTCGATGAACAGGCACACGCCGGCGTCGGTGATGCGGCGGAGCGTCTCGCGACGCTTGCGTTCTCGGACGCCGATCGACGGGGAAGCATCAGGAAGATCGACCACGAACAAGCCCTCGACAAAATAGTTGCACTGAGTGCAGATAAAATATTACACCGAGTGCAGGTTCGTTGAAAGGTGCAAATATGACCAAGTGGACGCAAGCCGACATCCCCTCACAGCACGGTCGGACGGCGATCGTGACGGGGACGGGTGGGCTGGGGTTCGAGGACGCACTCGCGCTGGCACGCGCGGGCGCGTCCGTCGTCGTTGCGGGCAGGAGCAGCGCCAAGGGTAGCGAGGCCTTGGGCAGGATTCGCGCGACCGTTCCGTCCGCGCAGGTCCGCTTCGAGCCGCTCGACCTCTCCAGCCTCGCCTCGGTCGCGGCATTCGCGGCCCGCATCTCTGAACGGCATGAAGCCGTCGACGTGCTCGTCAACAATGCCGGCGTGATGGTGCCGCCTCGCCGCGAGGTCACTGCCGACGGCTTCGAACTTCAGTTCGGCACCAACTACCTGGGCCATTTCGCTTTGACCGCCCACCTCCTGCCGTTGCTGCGGCAGGGCGCGCGGGTCGTTTCGCTGTCGAGCGTCGCCGCGCGCGCCGGCGTCATCGACTTCGACGACCTGAACTCAGCAGACAGCTACGCAGCCATGAGAGCTTATAGCCAGTCGAAGCTGGCCTGCCTTATGTTTGCGCTGGAATTGCAGAGGCGGAGCGACACGACGGGTTGGGGGATCCGCAGCATCGCCTCTCACCCCGGGATCGCGCGAACGGACCTGCTGCACAACGGTCCCGGCCGCCGAAGCGCCCACGGGCTTGCGAGAACGCTGCTGCCGTTCCTGTTCCAGCCGGCAGACCGAGGGGCGTTGCCGACGCTGTACGCGGCAACCGCACCGAATGCGGTCGGCGGCGGTTACTACGGCCCGGATGGCATTGCGGAGCTGCGCGGCCACCCGACGCTCGCGAAGATGCCCACACAGGCTCTGGATCAGGCGGTAGCGGCGCGGCTCTGGCAGATTTCGGAGGAGCTCACCGGCGTCGGCTTTCCGGACGGTGCTTCGCAGTCGGGTGCCGCGTAGGAGCGCGGTGGACGTTCACGAGTCCACGGTTTCGAACAGCTATCAGGAAGAAGATGATGCAGATCGACGGTGCGGTAATTGCGATCACGGGGGCCAGCGGCGGCATGGGAGAGGCGTCCGCTCGCTACATCGGCATTGCCGGCTACGCGCGCTGCCCTAGCTAGCCACGAAGCGGGCGTCTCGGGAATGTCCGCTTCCCACCCGATCTCGGACATTCGAGCACCACCGCTGCCAAGACCTGCCGGTCCGCTTTCGGGCAGAGACCCGCCGGTCGGCTAATGCCCCGGTTGCGGACGTTATCAGCGGCACTAAGGTGCGCGACATGAGCGCATACGTCGTCACGAATGCCGGTCGCGAAAGCAGCGATCCGTCCTCGAACTATCTGTTCGACGTATCACGAGGCGGGCGGAAGGTCGCCGAGCTAAGCCACGATTATCGTGGCGATGAATATCAAATGCGCCTCCCCGGCGCGGGCTGGATCTCGTTGCCGGACCGCATCATAGTCGGTGGCGGACCGAAGCCGCTGACGATTTCGAAGGCCGGGGTTCAAGCCCTCGATCGACTGCTCGGCTAGCGGCAGCTTTCCACCCGTTAGCGGTCATTCCGTCGGTGCTCCAGCGGGCGACCCGGGCATGTCCCATAAGGGTGGATTGGCCACATTGCGTTGCGAGGCTGTGCACGGCGGCCGCTGCGCCGGAGGGAGTGACGCGTTCGGTCTGGCGCCGCACCAGAGGTGCGTGCCGCGCGCGTTACTTTGTGTCCGGCGCGGCGTTACCGAAGCTCGATGCAAGCGGATTCGGCCTCGCATTGAACTTCTCGGCTAGGTAGGCGGCGGCGCCGTCGGGGGCCGCCCTCCGCTCGATCCGCACTTCCTCTCTCGGCGTTACGATGCCTAGATCATGCTCGCCATCAGGCAGGATGATGATGCACCGGCGACCGATCCAGACGTCTACCCCCGGCCATCGCGACCACGGGTCCCCCGCGCGCTCGTGTGCCCAGCGCTGGAGCGTCCGATAGTAAGAGGGGCGCCTCCACGCGGACGGAAATCCGGGATCGACGCAGACGGCAAGATGACCGGTCGCAGTGACCATCAGCGCGAACTTGGCGCGATCCGGCTTCCACTCGCGTCCCAGCACGTTCGACAGCATCCATTCGCAATAGAATGCGCGGCAGCTCGCCGGCCGCAGCTGGTAAATCGCGCATCCCCGGCAGCCCAGGGCGTGGCCGCACCGAACGCCGGCGGGTTTCGACAGCTCTTCGACCGCAATCGTCGTGCAGCAAAGGGTGCAGCTCCCGCACGCGCGGCCGGGGACGGGCATGCGCGGAGATCGCGGTGCGGCCTTGGCGCGATCCACCGCGGAATGGGACGATAAGATTTTCATCATCCGGTGAAATGTACCACCCAGGCGCGGTGCCATAAACCAGGCCGGAATCGGGCCATTGGCTGCCGGCGGTCTAATCGGCGTCGAGGTCTGCGGGTGTAGCTCTCTTGCTAACCCTGCTCCACCCCTTCGAGGGCTGGCCAACGGGCCATCAGCGCGCGCTCGGACTTCGGTGGGAGCCGCTGCGGGGTCGTTCGCGCAGCTTCCCGGGCTCCGTTGATCCTGCCGTTACCGATTCACACCACTCCACTCACCCGTTGGCCATCACTACACGGATATGGCCTAGGATCATCGCCCTAAATCCGTAGAGGGTCGATCCCGGAAGTGGCAACTGATCGCGGCGGGACGTCCGCTTTGCTGCTCCGTCGCTCAAAAAGGGGAAGGTCCGACCGGCCCACGTTCGGCCGTACGGCGCTCCGCCTTTCATGGACCACCTCCTGCCATCCGCCTTTAATGCGGAGTTCGCCGTTCGCTATTTCGGAGGTGGCATCAAGAGCCGTTCGCGAGTGCGAAGGTATACTGTCAACGCGCGGTTTGCCGAAGCCAATTGAGCGTTACCATAACTTCCTCCGACAGGTCAGTTAGACGCTCGCGTCAAGGCAATAATGAACGTCAGCCGCCGGACGATCGCCGGTGTCTCCGCACCCCTGCAGAAGCGCGGCTGCCAGCCCGTCGTCGCGATGGTCGGTAAAAGATCGGTGAACGGTCAGCGTTCGGTCGGGGCGACGTCCTTTCTGACGGAAGCGCGGCCCGGGTTTGCTGTGCCCGCATCCGTAACGGGTGCAGACGCAAACAGGAGACATCCAATGTACAGGCTGAAAATCGCGATTGCCGTCGGACTCCTCGCCGGGGACGCAGCAAACCCGGCTGTGGCACAGAAATCTCACGCGTTGATCGTTACCGAGGTCAGCGTTCCACATGGCGATCTAGACTTGGCCAGCGAGGTTGACGCCACGGCCATGCTGGCGCGGCTGGACAAGGCCGCCACCCGGGCATGCGGCGGACGGCCCGTCGTGGTTACCGCGACGGATCCGCTCGCGGCTGCGAAGAAGCGCGAATACGAACGCTGTAAGGCGGCGGCGCTGGATGCCAGCATCGCCAGACTCGGGGCGCCGCGCGTGCGCGCTGCGCGGCTCGACCAGCAATCCCGATCCACTGAAAGACGCAGCAGCATCGCCGCCGGAGGCACGCGCTGAACCCTGCTCGCGGAGAGGGGCAGCCTTCGCGCTGCTCCTCAGCGCGCCGCCGGCGAAATCTCGCGCAGCATCGTCGGCGCGCTACGCGCATGCTCAGGAATTGTGGCGCATCCTTCGTCACCGCCTCGACTGCCTCTCCGACAGGCCGCCACGTTTGAGGTCAAAGCGCCAGCGATCTCCTTGGCGACCAGATCGGGAAGCGCCGGCTTCCGCGATGCCGGAACTTCGAACACGCGCATGTAGACCGTCGTCGCGCCCTGAACCTGCTCCACGCGCGCAAACACGCGGATCACAGCCCCCTCCTGCCGAACGCTACCGGTGACCACATAATCAGCGCCGAGCGCCCGACCAACATCCGCAGGATTGTTCTCGGCTCTGGCCGGGATCGGCGCGGTGGACACGAGCAATAGGCCCGCGCGGTCCATCGCGACCGCAGTGGCGGCGGCAATGCTCTTTCCAAACAGATGCATTTCCTCGCCACTGTTCAGACTGCCGAACGGCAAGACCGCGAACCGGAGGGGCGTGTGATCTTGCTGTCTCACCACGGCGTATCCGACGGCGCCGAGCAGGAGCAAGAGCAAGGTGATGCCCGCCGCGACCAGCATCGTGCGTCGGCTAGGCGTTTTCCGCTTGACCCTTGCCGGAACGGACTCCTCGCTCAGCCGGTATCCCACGCGCGGCACGGTCTCGAGCGTCACGTTAAGCATGCGCTCGGTAAGCCGACGGACCTTGGCGAGACAGCGGTTGATCGCGTCGTCGCCAACCACCCGACCTTCCCAGCACTGGTGCACCAGAGCATCGCGGCTTACCACCTTGCCGCGGTGCCGGGCCAGCGCGACGAGCACCTGCATGACCCGCGGCTCGACCGTTTCGGTCGCGCCGTCAAAGTGGATCTCGCGCGACGAAGGCTGCACCTCGGCGCCGCCGAGGACGAAGTCGCGTTCGCGCGCGAGATCGACGCGGGCCGAATCCGGCAAATCGCTCATCGGGCGGAAACGGGGATCAGCGACGGAACCGCGAACGGATCAGGCGTCGCAATCTTGTCGAACATTGGCATCCCTACCGGAGGTCCGCTCGGCAGAATAGGCGCACCCGCGGTGGCCGACAACCGTGCACCCGACGACGCGGAAAGAACAACGCCGCTTCGCGCACGACTGATCTCGGTGGCTGTAAGCGGACCTGCGCCAGCAGCCTCCAAGAGCGAAAGTCTTTCGCAAACGGCGGTTGATGGGGCGTTAGCTGCCATTGGCACTCGAGCCGAAAGTACGTCTGCTATTGGGAAGCACCGCGGCGACGCTGAATGATCGCAATTGGGGCGCGAAGCAGACATTCCGACTCGAGGTCGTTGTCTCAACCGATCGCGTGCCGCGCTACGAAATCTCGCGCCACGTGTGTGGGGGGAATTCGGGGACGCTAGGAGCGGGCTCCCTATAAATTACTTGAAATCAGATGGTTGACGATAGTTCTGGGCTCCCTCCGTCGCTTCCACGCGCTGCTACGATGGAGCGTTCTGGCGCGGCAGCTTTGCGCCCCGATTCGGTCGTACGTGGGGTCAGCAGTTGATCCCAAAAGCAGCAATTCGTTCCCAAGCCTCGCTTGCGTCGGAAACGGGCTGGCAGCTTTCCCCGTCTGTCTGTGCCCGGCAACGTAAACTCCGCTAAGGCGGTCATGCAGCTTCCGGCTCCGTAGCACGCGAAGCTGATTGCAGTTTCGTTGCGACCGGGAAGTTCGTTATTCTCAGTTTCGGCGCGGCATAGGGCATTAGCACCAGCTTTTCTGGCGCGCCGCTGGGTGTGGCGGTGACTGGTGGCGGGGCGGCAGCGTTGTCCTGCTCGTCCCAATCTCCTGCCGACAGTCGATAGCCCTGCGTTACCAGGACAACGGGCGGGCTGCGACGGCTGAAGGGCACCGGGCCTATCGCGCGCTCGACCCGTACGATCGGCGCATCCTCGGCCAGCGCATAGCGCCATTCGCTTTCAGGCAGCACCGCCCAGTCTGCGGTCAGTCCGCGATCGCGAAGCTTCTGCCACTTCTCGGTGATCGGCAGCGAGAACACCAAAGGTCCCTGTTCGACGAAAGTGCCGTGTGGGGAGGCAACGCGGCGCGCCTCCGCACTGAAGCTCAGCTCGATCTTGTCGCCGGCCGTCCATTCACGATCGATTCTTGCGAAATTTCCGGCGGTCGTCCCCAAAACCGCTTTGCCATTGACCCGGATACTGACGGCTTTGGCCCAACCCGGCACGCGCAGCGCCACCGGAAAGCGCGTCGGCCGTGACGGATCGACGTGGATCATCACCTGATCCCGAAACGGATAATCGGTTTCCTCGCGCAGCTTCACATTCAGGCCGCCAATGCTGGTCGTGACCTCGCAGGGGCCGTAGATCGTCTTGGCCAGCCCACCATCGGCCGTCGCCATCCACAGGCTCGCGACCAGCTTGGGCCAGCCTTGGTGGAAATTTGCGGTGCAGCAGCCGAAATTCGGCTCCAGCCCGAACAGGTTCGACTCGGGTCCGTTGGTCGTCCAGGGACCTTCTTCCCTGGCGCAGCGGATCTGGTTGGGTTGCTGATCATATTGATGCGCCCACATGTCATCGGTGAAGGTCGCCTGCAGCGCGTTATACGCGATCCGTTCGATCCGGTCGCCCAGCGCGGCATCGCCAGTGATGGCGAGGCCGAGTTCGAGCGAATACATCGCTTCGACGATTGCGCACAGCTCGACGCCCTGGCTGGGGCTGCGCCCTGCAAGGTGCTCGTCCGCGGAATAAATGCCGATCGGCAGGCCGTGATAGCGGTCGAGGATGGCCAGTTGGTTGTGGATTGCCTTGCGATCTGCGTCGCTGCCGGACACCACCGCCCATACCGGCGAGGCTTTCAGCGCCTGCGCATTGTTGACGCCGTGCAGCGTCTGCGCGTGGTCCGCGAGCCCGTTGGCGGTGCCCTCCGCCCCGGTCTTGTCGAGGCCGACCTCCGCCTTCACCGTCTTGTTGCGATAGGGATAGTTCGGTCCGAACAGCGCCTGCCAGTCATAGCCCTGCTGCTTCAGCAGATGGGCCAGTTCAAGCAGCGTCGCATCGCCGGTGCGGTTGTAGAGCCAGATGACGGAGACGACCTCGTCCTGCCAGCGCGACCGGCCCCAGTCGCGTAGCGGGCGCTTGGGCATTTCCGCCAGCTGGTGATGGAAATAGTTGGTCATCACCGGGATGACACGGGGATCCTGCGTCAGTTCATGATATTGGGTGAGCACTTTGAGCATCACCATCCGCGGCCACCAGTCATCGTTGCTGCGTGGGCCGATCATCCCATTGGGAGCGGGGTTGTTCAGCGTCCAGTCGATGAACTTCATGGCCTTGGCCTTCAGCGACGCGCTGTCGAGCATCCACGCCAGAGGGACCAGTCCGTCGAGGAAATAGGGGCCGCGTTCCCAGCTTTCGCCCTTGCCGCCGAGCCAGCCGCTCTCGGGCCCCAGATCGGGCCAGGTCTCGTCGATCCGCCCGCCCATGCCGTCGGCCTGGATCTGCAATTGCCTCCGCAGCCATCCGGCGGGCCGTACCGCGCCCGTCGGTAGCGGATAGAAGGGCTGGGGCGCGAGCGGCGCGCGGTTCGGCGGGGAGGACGGCGTGACGGCCGCGGGGGAGGGCTGCGCGGCACTCGGACGGCCGGCGGCCGCTATGGCAATCGCGGCAGTGCTGCCCAGGAACTCGCGGCGATTGGGGTGATGGCTGCACAAGGCGTCGCTCTCCTCGCATTGCAGGATGCTGTAGTTGAAGCGAGAATGGCCGCCTCCCCAAGGCCATTCAAGTATCGCCGCCGCTTACGCTAGGCGAGCTGGCAAATGTCGAGATTGTCCATGTCGTCGTAATCCTGGTTTTCGCCGGCCATAACCCAGATGAAGGCGTAGGCGCTGGTCCCGACGCCCATGTGGATCGACCAGGGGGGTGAGATGACTGCCTCACCGCCCGACAGAACGATGTGCCGCGTGGCGTCGCGTCGCCCCATGAAGTGCATCACCCTGCCATTCGCAGGATCGGCCAGATCGAAGTAGAAATAGATCTCGCTGCGCCGTTCGTGGACGTGCGGCGGCATGGTGTTCCAGACGCTGCCTTTATTGAGCACGGTAAGCCCCATGGCCAGCTGCGCGCTGTCACAGACTCCTGGTACGATCAGCTGATGGATTGTGCGCTCGTTGGCCTCGGCGTGGCTGCCGCGCTCAAGCTGTTTGGCGTCGGCGAGTGCCATTTTGCGCGTCGTGAAGGCGCGATGCGCGGGTGATGAGGCCAGATAGAAGCGGGCGCCGTCACCGGAGAAGCGGACATCCCGCGCGCCCATCGCGACATAGAGGCTGTCCTTCGGCCCGAGCGGGTATCTGGTTCCATCGACCATTACGGAGCCGCAGGTCCGGCCGACATTGACGACGCCGAGCTCGCGGCGCTCGAGAAAGGGACGGCCGGCTGCTGAAGCCGGTTCGGTCTGGTCCGGCAGGCGGACTTCGCCCATCCCAACCAGCACGCCGCCGATCACCAGCCGGTCGGCATGGGTGTAGTTGAGCACGCAGCGGCCGGGGCGGAACAGGTCGGAGATAAGATAGCGGTCGCGCAATTCGGCATTGGATGCGCACGCCATCATGTCCGGATGTGTGGCATAGTAGGTGCGGTCGAACATGGCTGCTCCGAAGGAACGGTCCCGCCGGCACTTTGGTGGTGCCGCGTGAGCAAAGGGACCCATACCGCCGTAGCGCTGCGCGGCGCCGCCGGCTGTAGGGGCAGGGAAGGGTCAGTCTGCTTTGGAGAAGACGGGCGGTGTGTAGGCACCGTTGGTGGCGACGTCCCAAACTTCGATCCTCGCCCATTTTCGGCCATTGAGATTGACCTGTTTTTCGATCGTTCGGGTGCCGAACGGTGCCGAGCCGCTGAGGTCGATGCGGTCGCGATAGACCTTGTTGCCGTCGCCGCTCACCACTTCGGCGTACGCAAGCGGGAAGGTCCATTCGACCGTTGCACGGACCGTAGCGTTGCGGGCGAACGCCGCTTCCCCGCCGCTCGTCGCGCCGTTGATGGTGAAGTCGGGAATGAGGACCTCCCCGGTGGTGGTGAAGAACTTGCCGCCGCGCAGCGCGCCCAGAACGCTCGCCCAGCCGTCAGCGTAGCGCGGCAGCGGCCCGTCCAGCCGTAGGTAGTTGATGTTCATGTGCGCATAGAGTTCGCTGTTGCGGTCGATCTGGAACACGTCGACTTCGCCCGGCGCGAACTTGCGCTCGGAGGGCGTGGCAGCCCAGTTGTTCATGTCGTCGAGGGTGTCGAGAACGCGGGTCCCCAGGCGAGGCAGCGAATAGTCGGACGGCATGTTCTTCCACGCACCGCCGAGGAAGCGATCGCTTTTGAAGAAGGCTGTGTCCTTGTGTTTGTCAGGAAAGCCGAGTGAACCCTTGATCCGTGGGTGTGCGGTCCACATCAGCCCGTGCTCGGCCTGCATCAGCTTGAGGACATCGTCCTGCGAGCCGACGTGATAGACCTTGCCGAGCGCCGGATCGTTCTCGACAAATGGCTGCCCCTCCTTGCGATCGAGCGTCCAGTAGACCGGCTTGGGGAAGAAGCTGATCCAGTGTCCGCCGAGGTGGACGTTGGGCTCCTCGCCGGGAAGCAGCAGCAGTTTGTCGTCGGAGAGCCGCTTCGTTTCCGCGTGCATGGTCTTTAGCAAGGTCAACCGGTCGCCGGCACGGTCCAGCGCCTCCTTGGGGAGATGGAGCTCGGCAAGGTGCACGATGTCGACATTCATGTCCTTGAAGCGTTTGACGAAGTCGGGAGATTCCAAGCCCTCCGGCACCTGCGTCGACTGCTGGAAGCGCGCGGTGTTCAGAAAGGCCTCGGTGTGCTCGATATGATAGTGGCTGGTGAAGGTGTGATACCCCGGCAGCCGCTTGAAACTGTCTTTGCGGGTGTAGCTGAGCGCGGCCTGCGTGACGCTCGCAGCATCGCCGGCATCGGGCAGGAGGAACACTCCCATGTCCTGCACCGATCCCGGCGGGGCATTGACCCAGGGCACCCAGCGCCGGTCGCCTTCGAGCGTCTGGCGCACGCCGAAGCCGACACGGCCGGTCAGATTGCGATAGTCGCTGCCATACCAGGCGGAGTTGTCATTGTTGGCGTAGTCCAGCGGGTAATAGAACTGGTGCGGCGGCGGGACGATCCCAAGCGCGCCGCCGGAAGGTCCTTCAGCCACGATCATCCGCGCGCGGACCTTGGGTGACACCGCAGGCCTGCGCGATGCGTCGCCTTCCCGGCGCACGACGGTGTCGGAGAGATCGGTATAGGCAATGGAGCGCCAGGGCAGCGTCGAAGACGACGCGACGCTCAGACCGGCGTCGAAGGTATAAGCGGTGGCCGGCCGCTGCGTGGAGAGGACCATCGCCGCGCGGACGAGCCGCGAGCCGGGATAGATCGTGAATTGATAGGTGCCGGAAAACGGCCCGGCCGCCGCGCCACCGACGATCACCCTGGTATAGCCGCCTTCCGCGCGGATGGTGATGTCGCCTCGGGTCAGCGTGAGCGGGAAGCTTTCGAAGGGCCGCTGGCGGGGATTGTCGAAGAAGATGGTCCAGCCTTCTTTGAGGTCGCGCGTGCCGACGGTGATCACTCCGGCGGGGTCGACACCGCCGAGCACCGGCTTTCCTGCGATCGATACGGCGCTGATCAGGGGTTGGCGTGGGTCGAGGGAGAGAACCAGCTGCGCGCGCTCGTTCGCCGCCGAAGGCCAGTCGAGCGTCACCGCAGTCTGCGTGCGCGTCATCCGGACGTCGCCGGGCAGCGCGCGGCCAGGCTGGTGCAGGGCGGTAGCTGGCACCTGTGCGTAGGTCGTGCCGGCCGCCGCAATGCTGGCGACGGTCAGCGCGGTCGCCAGCCGAAGCGCCGCAAACATGCGTTTCTTGTTCAAGACATCCTCCTGTTCCCGCCGGTGCGGCAGCGGTCATTTTTTGTCGGGCCCCGAAGCACGCGAAGCGACGGGGCAGGAGCAAGGGCGCCCCATCTAGAAATTGAAGCGGATTCCGAGCGAATAGGTTGTGTCGTCGTTGCGGACTTCCCGGACGAAGTCCTCGCGGGATTCGAAGTTGCGGGTTTTCTGGCCAGTGACGTTGGTGCCCGCGAGGCTGATCGTGATGTCGGGCGTAATGTCGTAGTTCAGGCCGAAGTCGAGCCGTCCCGCAGCACGGATGCCATTGAGCCCCACCGGTATCGAGACCGGCCGCAGCGAAAGGCCGTTGGTGATGTCGGCATCGAAATAACGCGAGCGATAGGTGTAGATTGCGCGAGCGGAGACGCCGTATTTCTCGTAAATCAGGCCGGCGTTGAAATTGTATTTGGATACCCCGAGCAGCGGGAGACCCTCGAGCCGGTCCCCGGGAGTAGTTACCTCGCTGTCGATGACGGTGAAGTTGCCGATCAGACCCAGGCCGTCCACGCCCTCAGGCAGGAAGTCGAGGAACAACTGGCCGCCCACCTCGATTCCCTTGATCTTCGCCGAGCCGAGATTGCGTGGCGTCGAGATGACATATTGCAATCCGTCGATCGTCCGGACTTCGGTGCCCGAGATGATCCGATCCTTGATGTTGCGATAGAAGGCGACCGCCGACACATAGTTGCTGCGGCCGAAATAATATTCGAGCGAGGCGTCGAAGCTGTCGGCTTTTTGCGGCTTGAGGTCGGGATTCCCGCCTGAGCCCGAGTTCTGGATCGTGTTCACATAGGACACGACATAGCTGAGGCCGGGATTGAGCTGGCCGAAGCTGGGACGGGACAGGGTCTTGGAGTAGTTGAAGCGAGACTGGAAACCGCCGCCGAACTTGATGCGTGCGCTTGCGTTGGGCAGCAGATCGGTGTCGCTTGTCGAGCGCTGTACCAGAACGACGCTCGAGGTGCTCGTCGCCGGATCGGTGACGCGGCCGGAGCCTGCGATATCGCGGTCGGTGCGGGTGACGCGGAGACCTACCATGCCGTCGATCGCAATCGTGTCTCCCAGCGACAGGTCGTATCCGGCCTGGAGGAAGCCAGCATAGCTCTTCTCCTGGGCGTCATAGTCCCGGGTTGGATCGAATGCCGGTGTGTTCGGCGAGATGCGGTAGAGGGTGCGAAGCTGCCGTTTGACATCCTCCTGGACAAGATAGTTCGGATCGATCTGCAGGAAGGCTGCGCCGTCGTTCATCTGCGGCACGCCAGGCGCCTGGACGAGGATGTCGGAAGGCAGGCCGGCTGCGCTCAGCGGCGTGACGAACGAGCCTCCGGGCGCCGGCGGGCCGCCGAGATACTGCTCGAAGCCGGCCTTGCGCCGTGCGATGCGCACGCCGCCCTGAAGGTAGTCGAGGAAGCCGCCGTCGAAATCGTATTTCATGTCGCTCATCACCGCCCAGAGCGTGCCGCGGCTGCGGTTGATGTCTTCGGTCATCCCGTTGGCGAAGGCGAGCCCGGCGGGATCGTTCATCGGATTGCCCGGCATCGTCGCACGGACCTCGTGGTTCACGTCACGAACCTGGACGAGCTCGGCGATCCGCTTGCCTATGTCGACGCGGAAGCTGTTGTTGCGGTTGGTCGAAGATTCATACGAGACATCGGTGTTCCAGGTGAACGCGCCGAACTCCTTGTTGAAGCCGGTGGCAAGCACATAGATATCGGTGCGCGCCTTGTTGGCCACCGTCGCGGTGTAATATTCGATGTTGCGCGCGGTGTAGCCGGTGGCATTGCACAATTGACGGATCGTGCCGGTCCCTGTCGGGTTGCTCGCGCTTCTCACGTTACCCGAATAATAGCCGTCGGGGCCGACCGCGAAATCCTCGCAGGTGTCGCCGGCGGTCGCCTCGAACGACGTGCCGGTGAAGCCGCGGAAGGTCGGGCGCGCCTGAAAGACGTTGCCGCGATAGCCGGCGAACAGCCCTTCGACATAGATCTTGGTGGTCGTATCGGGCGCCCATTCGAGCGAGAAGTTACCCTGCGGGCGCTCGTAATGGCCGAACTCGATGGCGGCCGCAAAGCCGGTCGGCGCCTGGAGGTTCGGCGGCGAACCGGCAGGCGCGGCGCTGGTCGCACGCGTCCAGTCGTTCCACGCGATCGGCCGCGCATATTTGTTGCGCTGGTAGGAGATGCCGACCATCGCGCCAATCTCGCCGATCCCCGTCGACCAGCGATCCGCGACGAGCAGGCTCGCCGCGGGATTTAACGTGTCGTCCGAGCCCGCCTCCTTGAGGTAGGTGGCGCGCGCGCTGCCCGCGACGGTCAGTTCCTTGAAATCGAGTGCGCGGCGCAGCCGCATGTCGACGCCGCCGGCAACGCCGCCTTCGATCCGGTCGGCCGAGCTTGATTTGAATACGTCGACTCTGGCGAGCGCCTCCGCCGGCAGGTCCTGGAAAGAGAATCCGCGACCGACGCCGGTGAAGATCTCGCGGCCGTTGAGTGTGGTGACGATGTCGTCGAGACCGCGAATGCGGGCTCCGACGATCTCGTTGTTTCCTCCCACGACGACCTGGACGCCGGGCACGCGCTGCAGGGCTGAGGCGGTCGTCAGGTCAGGAAGCTTGCCGATATCCTCCGCCACGATCGCATCCACGACCGCCGGGGACTCTCGCTTGATCTCGGCCGCGCGCGCGAGGCTCTGACGGATGCCGGTGACGACGATGTCCTCGGTCTCCTGGCCGGTGCTCGGGTCGGTTGCGGATTCGGCTTCCTGTCCGGCCGGATCCGAGTCGGGCGCGTTCTGCGCCGCTGCGAACGATGTGCCGCTGACGATCGCGATCATCGCCACGGACGCGTGTAGCATGACCTTCAATGAACCTCTCCCTGTAAGATATCATACAAGTTCCGGCAGTTTTGATTGTTATGTGCCGGTCGAGCGCCTGACTTGAGGATCAGGTCTGTGCGGTATTCCTCAGCCGCTCGGGCTGTTGGCGGACATGAAGTCGTGCAGCTCGCGGTGCCGCTTGAGACTTCCGCTCATGTGCGTTCGGGCTGCAATTCGGGCCCGTTCCGGATCGCGCCGGATGATCGCTTCGAGAATGGCCTCGTGTTCCGCGCTGATGACGGCCTTGTAGGTGGCGTCCGCATATGCCTGGCCTTGCCGAAGATACAGCGAGCGCGGCGGTACGAGCCGGACACCGAGGAAATCGATGAGCTTGGCGTAATAGGCATTCTTGCTCGCCCGTGCGATGACGCTGTGGAACTCGACATCGGCTTTGACCGATTCCTCGAGGCCGACTGCCGCCTCCGAGAGGATCTTGAGCTGCTGACGCATGCTCATCACGTCAAGTTCGCTGCGTCGCTCGGCGGCCAGTGCCGCCATCTCGGTTTCTACGCAAAGCCGGAGCTCAAGCAGCTGGATCACGTCGCTGAGGTTCTCGACCTCGTCGCGGGTGATCTGGAATGCCTGATATCGCGCTGTCTCGCTGACGAACAGGCCCTTGCCTTGCCGGGGCGCGACCAATCCCTCGGCCGCAAGCCGGGCGACCGCCTCGCGGATTACGGTTCGGCTCACCGCGAGCACGTCGGCGAACTCTGCTTCGGTTGGCAGCTGCGCGCCGGGGGCATAGGTGCCGGAGAGAATGCTGGTCCGGATGTGTTCGCACGCCGCGTCGACAAGCGACGGCCGCCGCTTGCGTTGAGTCGGACGTCCGTCCTGATCAGCGTCGACACCGGTCTGCCCCATTTGCGCTTCTCCCATCGGCGCCACGCGCACCACTTTACCAATTATCAGTTATATGACAACTTAAATAAAATCGTTTTGTAGTGGTGTGGTCGGCAGCCGCGACATCTCGCGGATCCAACGGGAGGGCGGAATGCGCCATTCGGTCGATATTTGGTTTAAGGTATCTGTTCTGGGCCTCACCATCCTGACCTCTCCGCTCTGCGGCGCGCAGCAGTCGGCAGATCCGCCGATGCCGGCGATGGCGGGGCGGTTGCCGACACCGCCCGATCGCGAGGCGCGGGCCGCCGTCGTTCTCGCAGACTATCGCTATGACGATCTGCTGTGGGAGAATGATCGCACCGCTCACAGAATTTACGGTCATGCGCTGGAAGCGGCCGAACCGCCTTCCGGTTCGGGAGTGGATGCCTGGGGGAAGAACGTGGCGTGGCCGTTCGCCGACCGGCAGCTGCGCAGCGGCGACCAGCACAGCTACCGCGGCGAAGGACTCGACTTCTACAATGTCGGCAGCACGCGCGGCGCCGGCGGCCTCGGCATATGGTTCGACAACAAGCTGTGGACCTCACGGAACTATGTGCGCCATCGCATCCTGTCCGCGAGTGGGAAGGTAGCAGACTTCACGGTGGACTATGCGCCATGGCCAGTGGACGTAGGCCGTCGAGTTTGGGAGACGCGCCGCTTCACCCTGCCGCTAGGCACGCATTTCACGCGGATGGTCTCCAGGATCTCGTCGGACAGTTCGGCCCCACTCGTCGTGGGCATCGGGATCGGTAAGCGGACCACGGGTCAGGGCAACGGCGAGCTCACCGTCGATCGCGAGAAGGGCCTGCTTTCATGGTGGGGACCCGCTGACGGGGACCATGGGCGAATGGCGGTCGCGATCCGCGTCGATCCCCGCATGATCGCCGAGGTGCGGGCGGATGCGGACAATCAGCTTGTCTTGCTGCGTGTCACGCCAGGTAAGCCGTTCGTGTATTATTCCGGCTCGGCATGGGACAAGGGACAGGGCGGTTTCGCCACGCGGCGGGCCTGGGACGCATATGCAGCCGGCGAGATTCTCGATTTCAAGGTTCCGCGTTAATGGCTTGCCGTGGCCGCGAGGAGGTGGCTCGCCCGGAGGGTGGCCAAGAAGGCAGGGTGGGAACCTATGCAAAAGCAACTTTCTTTATGATTGCCGCAGGCGGGTCTTCATGCCAGTTTCGTCCCACAGCGGTCACATCCTCGATTCATGGCGCGGTCGCGATGAAGCCTGGCTCGGCCGCCCTTGTGGAAGCGGTCGCCCGTAGGGAGATGACCGGGCGAGGGAGAGAGAGACCTGATGCATAGATTGGCGATAGCGGGATTATGCGCTCTGGCGCTGGCGGCTGGTCCCGTCTCGGCGAGCCAGCGGACGGCGCGAGCCAATCTGCTTTCTGCCGCGGAACGCGCCGAGGGCTGGCAATTGCTGTTCAATGGCCGCGATCTGAGCGGCTGGGGATCTTTCAACGGTGGTCCGCCGTCGCGGAACTGGACCGTGCGCGACGGTGCACTCGTTCTGACCGCGAAAACCGGCGAAATGAGCGGCGGCGACCTCGTCACGAAGGAGAGCTTTGGCGCCTTCGAGCTGACGCTCGACTGGAAGGTGGAACGCGGTGGCAACAGCGGCGTGTTCTACCTTGCCCGCAACGCGCCCGGCACCCGCAACATCTACGAGACCGGCATCGAGATGCAGGTGCTCGACAATGCCGGCCATTCCGACGGGAAGATCCCGTCGCACCGTGCCGGTTCGCTCTACGACATCACGGTGCCGCCGCTCAGCGCGGCGCGCCCCGCCGGGCGCTGGAACCATGCGCGGCTGCTCGTCGAGAAAGGTCGCATTCGCCAATGGCTGAACGGCACGCTCACCGCCGACGTGCCCTTCGGCGATGATGCGTGGCGCAAGCGCGTAGCGGCGTCGAAGTTCGCCGCAATGCCCTTGTTCGGCACCTTCCCGAGCGGCCTGATCGGGCTGCAGGATCATGGCGAGCCGGTAGCCTATCGCAACGTCAAGATCCGCAAGCTTGGTGCCAGCGCCCGATGACGTCGGCGTTCGACCCCGCGACGGTGACGGCGGACGTCATCATCGTCGGCTCGGGAGCCGCAGGAGGCATGGCCGCGTGGAGTCTGACCAGGGCCGGCCTGCGGTGCCTGATGCTCGAGGCCGGGCGTGACTATGACCCTCAGGCCGAGGTCAACATGATGGCGCCCGAGAGCGACGCGCCTCTTCGCGGGGCGAGCACGCCCGACAAGCCGTTCGGCTATTTCGACGCGACTGTCGGTGGCGGCTGGGAGGTCGACGGCGAGCCCTACACCATGCACGAAGGAACGGACTTTCGCTGGTATCGCTCGCGCATGCTCGGCGGCCGGACGAATCACTGGGGCCGCCACGTGCCGCGTTGGGGTCCGTATGATTTCAAGCCCTTCTCACGCGACGGGCTAGGGGTGGATTGGCCGATCGGCTATGACGACGTCGCACCATTCTACGACCGTGTCGAGCGTCTGATCGGAGTCAATGGTGGCCGGATCGAGCTGGAAAATCATCCCGACTCGCCGCCGAACTGCCTGATGCCACCACCCAGGCCGCGCGTCCCGGAAATGCTTCTCAGGGCGACGTGTGAGAGCATGGGGATCCCGGTGCGGACCGCGCACACTGCGGTGATCACGCGCGACATGCCCGACAAGGTTGCACCACGCAGCGCCTGCTTCAATGCGACTCCGTGCACCCGCGGCTGCACGATCGGGGCGATGTTTCAGACCACGACGTCGTTCCTGCCAATGGCCAAGGCCACCGGCAAGTTGACGATCGTCACCGATGCGATGGTCTCGAAAGTGCTGCTGGCAGAGGCGGGCCGGGCCGCGGGCGTGGAATATGTCGACCGCAAGACAGGCGTGCGCCACCAGGTCAGGGCGCGAGCGATCGTGCTGGCGGCGGGAACCTGCGAGACGACGCGGCTGCTGCTGAACTCCGGCGACAAGCCCGGGGGCCTCGCCAACTCCTCGGGCCAGCTTGGACGCAACCTCACTGATTCGACGGGCGCGTCGTTCCGGGCCTTCGTCCCAGCACTCGCCGGTCGGCCCCGCTACAACGAGGACGGGATCGGCGGGCAGCATGTCTATATTCCCTTCTGGCTCTACGAGGAACAGAAGCGGGGGGAGCTGGACTTTGCGCGCGGCTACCATTTCGAGATCGGCGGCCGCTTCGGCATCCCGCCTGCGGCGGCTCTGCCGCGGGTCTGGGGAGCGCGACTGAAGGAGGCGGTCCGTGCTGCGTCCGGCGCCACCATTGCGATGGTGCTGCGGGGCGAGATGATCCCCAACAAGGACACCTGGTGCGAGATCGATCCGGGCGTGAAGGACCGGTTCGGCATTCCCGTGCTGCGCTTCTCGTTTCGCTGGTCGCAGCACGAGCTCAATCAGGTTGCGCACGGGCAGCGGACCGCACGTTCCGTGTTCAAACGGATGAACGCCACGCCTCTGGATCCGGAGCGATCCCCTGAGGAGCTCATTACCGCCGGAGGCGAGATCATCCATGAACTGGGCACCGCAAGAATGGGATCCGACGCGCGATCCTCGGTGGTCGACAGCTTCGGCCGAACCTGGGACGTCGACAATCTGGTTTTGATGGACGGCGCGGTGTTCGCGTCCGGCGCGCACAAGAACCCCACGCTCACCATTCTCGCACTGGCGCTTCGCGCTTCGGAGCGACTTGCCGCCCGGTTCAAGTCGGGAGCCTTCGCATGAGCCCGTCGCGCCGTGATACGTTGCAATGGATGATGGCGGCGGCTGCGCTGCCGCTCGTGCGCTGGGCGCCGCCCGCGATGGCAGCAGGGCAGGGCACGCCTCCGCCCTTTGACGTCGTCGCCGACTGGCCCGCTTTGCTGCCCTCGCCGCCGCCAGCACCCGGCTACGGGCGCGATCCGGATCTGATGTCACCGAAAGTGCCTTGGATGCTGACCCTGAGCAAGGCGCAGCGCGCGACCGTGGATCTGCTCGGCGATCTGATCCTTCCCAAGGACGGGCGCTCGCCGGGCGCGGGCGCGCTGGGAGTGGGGGCGTTCATCGACGAATGGATCAGCGCGCCTTATCCCGCCCAGCGGCAGGATCGGGAGCGCGTGCTCGGCGGGCTGATCTGGCTCGATGCACAGAGCCGGCTTCTCCACGGATCGACGTTCGGCAAGATCAACGCCGCGCAGCGGACTTCTCTTCTTGACGCTCTCGTGGTCGAAACGCCTGTTTCCGCGATGGCAAAGCCCGTCGCGTTCATGGACACGTTGCGCTATCTGTTCGTGCTCGGCTTCTACAGCCTTCCCGAGGGCAAGGCGGACATGGGTTTCATCGGCGACGAGCCGACGCCCGGGGACTATCCGGGCCCAAGCGCCGAGGCGCTGGCACATCTCGCCCACGTGCTTCAAGATCTCAGTCTGGCAGCTCCACAGGCGTAACGCGGGTCACGAGCGAGCCGCAGGCAGCACGATCTCGGCGAAAGACCGGGACCCGCCACTCGGCGTTTGCGTCGGTCGTCATCTCGTAGAACGAGACCATCGCTTGAATATCGCCAGCGATAAGGCGAACGGATGCGAATTTGAGGGACGCGGCTTCCTTACAGCTGACTCTGGGGGGATCATTGCTGACAAAATATTTTCGCCCGCCAAACATCGGCGGGCGCTGGAGCGGTCTGCCGGCTTCTCCAGGACTGCGGGGTCATGCCCTCCCATTGCCGAAAGGTGCGGTCGAGGGAGGTCGTGTCATGGAAGCCGAGCAAGCTTATGCGCTCGCAGCTCATCTGCCTGCATTGCAGTAACGCATTCGGACCTGACGAGGGTGTCGTGACAGCAGATGTTGCCCTTTCACGGCTGTCGGGCAGCGCGGTTTGGCGAAGTTCGCGTTTGGAATGTCCCAAGACATAAGTTCGATCACGGGCGCGGGAACGCCTACCCTTCTCGCGGGGCTCGCCTACGCGATCTCTGAGGCATTGTTTGGCATGTCTGAGGAGGGTGCAGTGATGATGGGGACGGCAGCATTCACCGGCCAAATCACAAGGCGATGGAAGAACCATCCACGCTGAGGGTCCTGCGGCCTTGGTGTGGGCGGTGAGGGTGTTGTGTGATCGGCTGCGATGAGGGGAGGGGCGCATGGACGCGAAGACGATTGAATGGGTCATCTTCGGCCCCTGATCCTCATTATGCTTGCGGTCGGCTATTGGGTTGCGGAGGAGAGCCAAAGGCGGTTGGACGATCCCAACGATAACCGCACCGTGTTCCTCGACCAGCTTCCCACGATGCTCGCGCTTTTCGCTACGGGCGCCTACCGGGTCACCATCTACCGACAGAGCGGCAACGTGCATGCCGAGAGCGTCGTCACCGGCACTGCACAGGAGGCGCCGCGCGTTGCTTTGGCAACGTTCCGCCGTGCTGGAATCGACGCAGTTCACGTCTCCGAGAATAGCGACATCGCGCTCTCAATTGGACGCCTCTACCACGATCATCGAGGCAGCAACGAAGGCAAGAAGGTTGGCAGGGCTGTCATCTCACTGATCGAGCGAGGGGCGGAAGCGTCGCCGAATGTGGTCGTTCAAAATGTCGGCATCACCTGTGACTGCGGTGAACGCGCAGAGGTTCCCTTCGAGCAAATTCAGGAGCCGCGAACGTGTGCGGCCTGTGGTGAGGACGCCAGCTTGACGCTGGCGCAGATAATGAAGCTGAAGACGGCTGCCGATGAGGCCAGACGCGAAGCGCTGGCGCGACATGCAGCGGGCGAACAGAATATCTCAGTTCAGCGGCGATTCTCCGACAGCCAGGCACTTTGGACACGTTGTGTCCGTATCTGTGTCCTTGACCCGGACATCGAACTTGCTTCTAACTTTCGAGATCGCGAGAAATCGCGGTTTTCCGCCGCGAAGAATGGCAGGGGCGCTCGGATTCGAACCGAGGGCCTTCGGTTTTGGAGACCGACGCTCTAACCAGCTGAGCTACGCCCCTGTGCGGTCAGCGCCTTTAACCGGGTGACGCGGTTCCGGCAAGGCCCGTCACGCCGCTGCGCTGTTTCCCGTCGAACGCATCGCCAGCGCCCTCGCTTCCTGCACCGGGAGCGGGCGCCCGAAATAATAGCCCTGCACCTTGGTGCAGCCCAGCCGCTGTACCATTTCATGCTCCTCCTCGGTCTCGACGCCCTCTGCGGTCGTCGCCATGCCGAGGCTGTCGGCGAGCGCCACCACCGCACGGATGATCGCGATTGCTTCCTTGGTGCCCTTCGACGCGCCCTGGACGAAGCTACGATCGATCTTGATCGAGCTGAAGCGCGTATGGGCGAGATAGCCGAGCGAGGAATAGCCGGTGCCGAAGTCGTCGAGGCTGAGGCGGACGCCGAGGTCGAGAATCTTTTCGAGCACTTCGATCGCGACCGTGCCTTCGCGCATGAACACGCTTTCCGTAACTTCGAGCTCGAGGCGCTCGGCGGGCAGACCCGATTGGGCCAGCGCCTGCGCGACGAGACTGACGAAAGCTGGGTTGTGGAGCTGCTCCGGGCTGACGTTGACGGCGATACGGGCGGGAATGTCCCAGCGCGCGGCCTCGTCGCAGGCGGTGCGGAGCACCCACTCGCCGATCGGGGCGATCAGCCGCGCTTCCTCGGCGAGCGGCACGAACTTCGCTGGCGAGACATTGCCGAATTGCGGATGAGTCCAGCGCAGCAGCGCCTCGAATCCGGTGAGCTGGCCGGTCGCCGCGTTCACTACCGGCTGATAGTTCAGATGCATTTCATTATTCTCGAGCGCGCTGCGCAGCGCGATCTCGAGCACGCGGCGCTCCTCGGCCGCCATATGGAGCTGGGGCTCGTACGCGTGGAACACGCCGCCCCCGGCGTCCTTGGAGCGATAGAGCGCGAGGTCGGCCGAACGGATCAGCATCTCGGCGGTGCGCCCGTCCCGCGGCCCCACGGCCAATCCCACCGATGCGCCGATATAGAGCGTGTGCTGATCCACCTCGTAGGGCCGCGAGAGCGCATCGATGATCGTCTGGGCGAGTTGCTCGGTCCGGTGTGTGTCCGTGGCGTCGCGCACCACTACTGCGAATTCGTCGCCCCCGAGTCGCCCGATCATCTCGTTCTCGGTCATCAGCAGCTTGAGACGCTCGGAGACGCGCCCGAGCAGCCGGTCGCCCACCGGATGGCCGAGCGTATCGTTGACTGCCTTGAAGCGATCGAGGTCGATCATCATGAAGGCGCAGCGCGAGCCCCATTTGTCGGCATCGGTCATGGCGCGCGCCAGCGTTTCGTTGATCAGCAACCGGTTCGGCAACCCGGTAAGGGTATCGAAGCGCGCCATCTGATTGATCTTGTCGGCCGATTTGCGCGCCTCGGTGACGTCCGAGCCGACGCCGCGAAAGCCGATAAACGCACCGCGCTCGTCATAGCGCGGGCTGGCGGACATTTCCCACCAGCGCTCCTCGTGATTGACATAGACCGGCAGGAGCAGGTCGCGGAACGGCTCGCGCGCCTTCAGCCGCTCGGCGAGCTCGCGCAGACCTGGAGCGAAATTGCCGTCTTCCCAGGTGGGCCCGGCGAGCAATTGCAGGAACGGCGTGCCGTTGATCGTCTTCGGATCGGCGCCGAGCGAAACCGCAAATCGGGGGTTGGCGCGGGCGACGCGGCGCTGCGCGTCGATTTGCCAGAGCCAGTCGGATCCCGAATCCTCGAACTCGCGCAGCAGCAGGCTGACCGTCTCGTCGCGCTCGGCAAGCGCCATCTCGTTGGCGCGGATGACGACCAGCGCACGCCCGCGCCCAAACGTCGCCATTGCGAGCAGCGTGGTGAACAGCGCCGCTGCGGCGGCGAGCATCGGCGGACCGGCAAAAGCGAGCATGGTCGCAACCGCGGCGCCGACGATCGACACGAACGCGATCGTCGCCAGCGGCAGCGCCGCCATGGCGACGGCGGAGGCGGTCATCAGCAGGGAGAGCACGACCCATAGCCCGAGCATGGCATCGGCATCTGCAGCGTGACCGAATGCGAGCGGCGGGACGGACCAGATTGCGCCGAGCGAAATACCGTCGAGCACCGTCTCGCGCACGTCCTTGAGCGACGCGGTGACGGCGCTGCGATGCCGTTTCGACAGGCGTCGGAAAGCCACGGCACAGGCAACGGCCGCGACTACGGCGCTCCAGCTGGCGAGTTGCCAAAGCGGCACCAGCGGCGCGAGCAGCATCGTGACGAGCGAGGCGCCGACGACATTCGCGGCGAGCATGAACAAGGCGAGCTGACTGCCGGCGTGCAGCTGGGCAGCGCGAATCGGGCCCCAGTCGATGGTGTCGGCCGGATCATAGAGTCCAAGCAGCGCACGCGCGTCGATGCGCGGCCTGGCGAATTGGGAAGTCGTCTGGCTGGTCACCCCAAAGGGATAGTCCAGAGTAGGTTAGCGAGAGGTTAGGTTCGCCGCGAAAACGGACGAAATTCGTGTGGACGGACCGGCGCGGCCGGCCCGCCGTCACGCGCCTCAGGCGGCGAGATCGTAGGGCTTGATCTCGCCGTTGAGATAGAGATTGCGCGCCTTGGCGCGGCTGAGCTTGCCCGAGCTGGTGCGCGGCAGCGTACGCGGCGGCACGAGCTCGATCACGCAGTTCATGCCGGTGACCGAACGGACGCGCTCGCGAATCTCGTCGCGCAGGCGAATGCGCTCATTTTCGTCGGAGGTGCGGCACTGGACGAGCACGGCCGGGGTTTCCTCGCCGCCCGGGGTCGTGATCGCGAAGGCAGCGATGTCGCCCTGCTTGAAGCCGGGCAATTGCTCGACCGCCCATTCGATATCTTGCGGCCAATGGTTGCGGCCATTGACGATGATCATGTCCTTGGCGCGGCCAACGATGTAGACGTAACCGTCTGAAATATAGCCCATATCGCCGGTGTCGAGCCAACCGTCGGTCATGCAGGCGGCGGTCGATTCGGGGTCGCGGAAATAGCCGACCATCACCGACGGACCGCGGCACCAGACCTTGCCGATCGCCTTCTCGGGAAGCGGGGTACCGTCCTCTTCGCGGATCTGGACTTCCATGTCCTTCACCGGCTTGCCGCAATTGACGATCGCGCGGAAACGCTGCGGACGGTCGGCACGTGCGACGTCGCCGCCCGAGAGCTGGGTTTCCTCGACGAGTTCGACGACGATGCCTTCGCCCGGAGGCATGATCGACACCGCGAGCGTCGCCTCGGCGAGGCCATAGCTCGGCAGGAAGGCCGACGCCTTGAATCCGGCGTCGGCGAAAGCGTCGACGAACGACTGCATCACGTCGGGACGGATCATGTCGGCCCCGTTGCCTGCGACGCGCCAGCGCGACAGGTCGAAGCGCTCGCTCGCCTTGGTCTGCGACGACATACGACGCGCGCAGATGTCATAGCCGAACGTCGGCGAGTAAGACAGCGTGGTGCCCTGGTTGCGGCTGATCAGGTCGAGCCAGGCGAGCGGCCTGCGGGCGAAATCCTCGGTCTTCAGATAATCGGTCGAGACCTGATTGGCGACCACAGAGAGGAAGCAGCCGACCAATCCCATGTCGTGATACCAGGGCAGCCAGGAGATGCAGCGGTCGCTTTCCTGAAGCTGCATGCCGTGGCTGTGCGCCGAAAGATTGTTGAGCAGCGCGTGATGGGTGATCGCCACGCCATGCGGGAAACGGGTCGAACCGCTCGAATATTGCAGATAGGCGATATCGGAGCCGCTGGCCTCGGGAAGCGCCGCCTCGGGCGCCGGCCGCGCGCCGAACTCCGCCCAGTCGACGGCTTCGACATTGGTGATCCGCGCAGCCTCGGCGCACATCGCGCCGATCTCGGGCGGATAGATCAGCATCGACGGATCGCAGCTTTCGAGCTGGACGCGGAGCTGGTCGATATAGGACTGGGCGCCGCCGAAGCTGGTCGGCAGCGGCAGCGGCACCGGCCAGGCGCCGGCATAGACCACGCCGAAGAATAGCGACGCGAACTCGGCCCCGGTCTCGGCGATCAGCGCAATGCGATCTTCCGGCTTTACCCCGGCGGCGATCAGGCGACGCGCCTGCGCCAGCGCATCGCGCCGCAATTCCGAAAAAGGATAAGGTCGGGTGAGATTGCCGCGCGCGTCGTGGAAATTGAGCCCGCGAACACCCTCAGCCGCATAATCGAGGGCTTCGCCGAGGGTGGCGAAATCCGCGAGGCGGCGAGGGTGACTGTCCTCGGTCGGGGTAGGGGCGATTTCCGCCTCCTTGATACCCTGATGCGATCCCGTTTCGTCCAATACCATTCTTTATCTCGTGCCCCTGTGAGCTGACAGGCCGTTTTGCCCCGCACCGCATACCAAATGCGAACGGCTCTGCTACGCACTGGCGTTCAAAATCGGTTGCCACTGTGGCACAATCATGGCGCATGACCCAGCAGAGGCGCCCGTTGCCCCCCCTGAACGCCGCCGATATGGAGCGGCTCGCGCTCCGTTATGTCGAGCGATACGCGACCACCCGGGGGCGACTGGCGGACTATCTGCGGCGGAAGATCCGGGAGCGCGGGTGGAATGGAGAGGCGATGCCTGACACGGCCGCGCTCGCCCAGCGGATGGCGGATCTGGGTTACGTCGACGACCGCCTCTTTGCCGAGTCAAAGGCGGGTGCGATGAGCCGGCGCGGACTGGGCGCCCGGCGCGTGGATCAGGCGCTGCGGCACGCGGGCGTCGAAGATTCGGATCTGGATGCGGTCGCGCCGGCAGTGGAGGCGAACATGATCTCCAGCGCCGTCGCCTTCGCCCGGCGCAAACATATCGGTCCCTTCGCGCGCCAACTTGCCGAGCGGCCGCAACAGGAGAAGCAACTTGCGGCGATGGTACGCGCCGGCCATCCCTTTGAACTCGCACGCAAGATCGTCCGAATGGCGCCCGGGGACGACGTTAATGCGCTGGACGAATGGTGATCGTCCCTCAGCGGGACCGGTTATGATTAAACCCTGAAGGCCGACCCCAACAAAGCAATTCCACATTTAGAAAATGCTGTGTTAAATACGGCCGCTTGGGGGACAGGATAATGCGTGCTGAACAACAGCTTGCGCCCAGCGAGGATATGATCGCACCGCCGGAGGATGGGGCTCCGAAGGCGGAAACGGCGTCTGAAGGCCAGGTTTATCGCGGTGTCATCAAATGGTTCGACGTGACCCGGGGGTTCGGGTTTCTCGTCGCCGATGACAGCGAGGCCGGGGACATTTTGGTCCATTTCACCGTGCTGCAGGAGCATGGCAGGCGGAGCCTTCCCGAAGGCGCACGGGTAGAGTGCGTCGCGGTCCCGAGGCAGCGCGGGCTGCAGGCGAAGCAGATTCGCTCGATTGACCTGAGCGAAGCCGTCGAGCCGCCCAAGCGCCAGGGCGACCGCGTCGACCGGGTGCGCCTCATCGACGATGCCGGCCCGTTCGAGCCGGTGACCGTCAAATGGTTCAATCGTCTCAAGGGCTACGGATTCCTCGTGCGCGACGCGGACTCGGCGGATATATTCGTCCATATGGAGACGTTGCGCCGCGCCGAGATCGAGGAAGTCGAGCCGGGTCAGCCGCTGCGGGCGCGCATCGTCGAGGGCGACAAAGGGCCGCTGGCGGTGGCGGTCGAGAGGACCAGCTGAGACGATGATTTTCCGGCCGGGGATTTGCGCGGCGCTCGCCGCCGCGGTTTTGCTTGCTCCCACCGTCTACCAGCAAGACGCAAACGCTCGCGGCGCAGCCGCGCAGAGCGCCGCAACCAGGATCGTCGTGACGGTCCTGGCCAAAAGCGGTCCGAAGCAGTTCAAGGTCGAGGTCGCCCGAACGACAGCCCAGCAGGAACGCGGGCTGATGTTCCGCACCAATATTCCGGCGGATGGCGGGATGATCTTCACGCCTTATCCCGCGGCAGGCGGTGGTCCGCGGGTGGCCAGCTTCTGGATGAAGAACACGCCTACGCCCCTCGACATCATCTTCATCCGTCCGAACGGCACGATCGAATCCATCGCGGCCAATGCGGTTCCCTATTCGGAAACGCCCGCCAGATCAGGCGCGCCCGTGAGCGCCGTGCTCGAGATCAACGGCGGAAAGTCGGCCGAGCTGGGAATCGCGCCCGGCGACAAAGTGCGCTGGACGGATCAGAGTCAGTGATCCGCATTGCCGGAATGGCAGATTCGATTGCCTCGGTGCGCACCCGGAGCTAATCGGCCACCATGAGCCTGAATCGCAATCCCTTCACCTGGTGGAACGGCGCTACCTTCGGCACATGGTTCGGCCTGCGCGGCAAGACCAAGGTCGGCGAGGACGCGCTCGGCAATGTCTATTGGGAAGGTGGCAAGGACCCCAATGGCATCCCGCGCCGCTGGGTGATCTACAACGGTTCGAACGATGCCAGCCGCGTGCCGCCCGAATGGTTCAGCTGGCTGCATCATCAGATCGACGCAGCGCCCGATCAGGCGCTGCCCGCACCCAAGGTCTGGGAGAAGGCTCCGGAGCCGAACCAGACGGGCACCCGACTGGCCTATCGTCCATCCGGCGCGCTCGAAGCCGGCGGCCAGCGGGCCCGCTCCACCGGCGATTATGAGGCGTGGACTCCCGACGCATGAGGCGGGGCGCCGCAATCGCGGCTGCAATGCTGCTGCTCGCGCTGAGCGCTTGCAAAAGCGGCGGCGAGGAGACGGGCAACAACAGCACCGACGACCTGGTGATTACCACAGGGCCGGGCAACACCGCGGGCGGCGCGGAAGTTGTCGCCGTCGGCCCCGATACCAGCGTGCTCAACGCGGCGGCCACGCCAATGAACGAGCGCGAGGCGGTTCTCGGATTGCTGAACAAGCGCAACGGCGTCGCTCGCGAATTCAAGCTCAAGCCTGGCCAGGCGGCGCGGATCGGCGACGTCATCGTCCGTCTGCGCGCCTGCGACAAGACCGCCCCCTGGGAGGCGGATCAGCTCACCGGCGCATTCGTGCAGGTCGATGTAGAGCAGCTGGACAAAAGCTGGCGCCGGGTTTTCTCGGGGTGGCTCTACAAGGAGCGTCCGGCGCTCAATGTCGTACGGCACCCGATTTACGACGTTTGGCCCAAAAGCTGTGCAATGACTTTCCGGGACAGCGGGCCCGACACCGTGCCTGCGCCGTCCGCTGGTTCGGGCGGGGGCGATCGGTCGAGCGCGAAGAAGTCCCCGTCGACTGAGGGTGCGCCGAGCGAGAGCCCGGCTGCCGAGTCGCCGAGCGCATCACCCAGCAACGCAACATAGTCGTCGCGCGGCACTTCGACTGCGCCGAGCGTCGCGAGATGCTCGGTCTGGAACTGGCAGTCTAGCAGCGTGAACCCGCCTGCCTTCAGTCGCGCGACCAGATGGGCGAAGGCCACCTTGGAAGCGTCACGCACCCGCGTGACCATGGATTCGCCGAAGAATGCACGGCCCAGCGCGAGACCATAGAGACCACCGGCAAGCCGGTCGTCGTCCCAGCATTCGACCGAATGCGCGAAGCCGCGCTGGTGGAGTTCAACAAATACACGCTCGATCGGCCCGTTGATCCAGGTATCGGGCCGGTCCGCTGCCGATTCCGCACAAAGCTGGATGATCTGCTCGAACGCAGAGTCCACGGTCACCGTGAAGCGATCGGCGAGGATAGTCTTGCGAAGCGAGCGCGAGAGGTGAAACGCGTCGAGCGGCAGGATGCCGCGCAGCTTGGGCTCGACCCAATAGACGCTCGAAGCCATTCGGTGGTCGGCCATCGGGAACACGCCCATCGCATAAGCGCGCAGCACGAGATCGGGATCGAGATCCAGTTGGGGGCGAAGCGGGTGGCTCATGTCCGCCTCAACGCGCGGAAGCCAGCCGGCGTTCGATGTACTGCCAAAGTAATCCGAACGCCTGGGTCGCAGCGCTTCGCGGCGCCAAGGCCCCTACGGGCTGTCGCTGCACGGTCATTGTCTCGACAATGCTCGCCATCGGGATCACGGGCCAGTCTGGGTGCGCAAGCAAGGCTTCGGCATGCAGCTTGCGACGCCGGTCGACCATCGCGTGGACCGGCATCAGCGGCACCTTGGCGCCACGCCCGGCGAGATGGCTCTCTACCTCGGCAAAGGCGCGCATCGAAAGCGGCGAGGGGATGACTGGTACGACGATGAGGTCGGCGGCCCGCATCACCTGCTCGCTGGTCTCGGTCAGCCCGGGCGGGCAATCGAGCAATATGCGGTCATAGGATTCAGCGAGGACGCCGAGCAGCTTGGCCAGCCGCTTCTTCTTGTCGAGATCGTGAAAGGTCCGATCGAGCGCGCGCAGCGAGGTGTCGGCCGCGATCAGATGGAGACGGTCCACCGCAGTCGGCTTCGCGCATTTGGCGGGATCGACGTCGCGGGTGAAGATCGCCTGCGCCGCGTTTCGGCTTGCATGGCCGTCGAGCAGGAAGGTCGACGCTGCCTGAGGATCGAGATCCCACAATAAAGTCCGGCGTGCCGAGCGGGTTGCGCCCATCCACGCCAGATTGACGGCGAGCGTGGTTTTGCCGACGCCGCCTTTCAGACTGTATATCGCGATCGTCGCCAAGCGAATCCGTCCCTCCGCGATGCGTAGGCTGGCATGAAAAAGGGCCAGCGGGGAAGCCCCGCCAGCCCTTGTAAGCTGGCGATGCGCCGCGCCTCAGGCGTGGCAGGTCTTGGCTGCCTTGCCAGGCACGGTGACGGTGACGTTCTTCGGCGTTCCGGTAAGCTTGTAGCCGCCTGCCGCCTCGAACGGCTGGCCGGCCTCGGGCGCCTTGAGCATGGTGGCGGGACCGCCCTTCTCGGTCTTGAGCTGGACCTGCTTGTTGCCCTGGAAGAAGTCGACATAGACGAGGCTGTTGTCGCCGCAGCGCAGCGTGACGCTCTCGGAAATCGCGGGCGGAAGCTCGACAGGCGCGGCATTGGCGAGCTGCGACGCCATTGGATCGGGCGCGGTGCTCGTCACTTCCTCGGGCTTGTTCTCACATGCAGCAAGCGACAGGAGCGCAATTGCGGCGGCGGCAATCAGGGGAGGGTTCTTCATAGCGGCTCGTGCTTTCGAACAGGTGGCAAGAATCGTCAAGCGATTCGTGATACAAGGTCACATTATTGTGCTGCAACGCAACGTAACACGTCCTTTGTTTCTCCCATGTGAACCCTATTCGTGGAATTCGTCCAGATCCGGAATTCTCCCGAAGGCGATCTTGGTACCTACTGCGTCGATCCGGCCGCCATTCAACGGTCCGACGCTGACGGCATGCCGGCCGAACTTCTCGTTGATCCGGTCCATCGCCCGGCTGAGCGACAGCGTGCGGGTCTCGCGGGCGAGCGGATCGTCGGGGTCGAGCGCTGCGAAGAGCGAGCCCTGCTCGCCATCGACCGTCTCGATCTCGCACAGAGTCACCCCTACCATGCGCAGCCGAAATCCGCCGGGGCGTTTGCGCCCGGCCTCGGCCAGTCGCGGAAAGAGCGAATCGAGCGCCGAGAGGATCACGAAGCTGTCCTGCGTGCTCGGCAGCTTGATCGACGCCCGCCAGTTCGACTTGTCGTCCTCGAACTTGCCATGGAGCACGAGCAGCCGGCTGCGATAGCCCTTGCGGCGCAACCGGCTCGCCGCCTTGAGCGCGAGCCGGCGCGCGGTGAGGCGGGTCGGCTCGAGCCCGCGCTTGGTCGGCGAAAGCACATGGCTGTGTCCGATCGTCCGGCTCTGCGTCGGCTTCTCGGGCAGCTCGACGCCGTGGAGCAGATACCACAGCCGGTCGCCATTGGTGCCGCCCCACGCGGTACCGGCATCGCGCGGGCGGCGCTCGCAGAGCTGGCGGATGTCGAGAATGCCGTCCTGCGCGAGCCGGCGCTCCATCTTGGCGCCAATGCCGGCGATCTCGCGCAGCTTGAGATCGTAAAGCCGGTGCGGGAGCTGGTCGGCGGTGAACACCACCAGCCCGTCGGGCTTCTGCAGATCCGAGGCGAGCTTGGCGAGCAGCCGATTGGGCGCGATGCCGACCGAGCTGGTCAGGCATTCGCCGACATTGCTGCGGATCCCCGCCTTGATCCGTTTCGCCAGCGCGATCGCCGCCTCGGGAGAATTCTCGTTGTCGAGCAGCCGGCACGCGACTTCGTCGATGCTGCAGACATGGGTGACCGGGATGTGCTTCCAGATCTCGGCAATGATCGCTTCGTGGAACTCGACATATTTCGCGTGCCGCGCCGGCGCGATCAGGATGTCGCGGCATTTGCGCTTCGCCTCCCATACCGGCGTGCCCGTCGAAATGCCGTAGCGCTTGGCCTCGACCGAGGCGGCGATCGCGACGGTGGTGTCGGCATCGACCGGGGCGACGATCACCGGCTTGCCGCGCAGCGCCGGATCGAGCTGCTGCTCTACGCTGGCGAAATAGCTGTTGAGATCGAGGAACAGCCAGCGCAGCGGGCGGGGCGGAAAGGTGAGCATGTTGGAAAGCGCCGGCGTAACTTCGCATTTTTCACGCGAATCGTGAACAAAAGTGTCCGGTCCGAGACCGATTGTTGCGCCGCGGGGAAGGGCATCGAGGGCCGGAGAGGAGACCGTTCGACTCACGCGCGGAACAATAGCAGAACGGTGGTTTGTAGGAAATCGGCTTGACCTGCGCGGCACGCGTTCCGCAGGACGGGGCCGACGGAGGACGGAATGCGACGCGTGCTGACCATGGGACTTTTGCTGGCGCTGGCCGGGTGCGGCGGCGAGGAAGCCGTCGGCAACAAGGCCGCGCCCGTTGCGAAGCCCACGCCGAAGCCGATGCTCGGCGGCGTCGATCTCAACCGCCCGGTGCGGGCGTCCGGCGCGGCACCCTTTTGGGAGATCCACATCGCGCCGGGGACGATCGTCTATGCCGACGCGCCCGACCCGGCGAATCCCACCGATTTCTATCCGGTGGGCCCGGCACTGGCCGACGGACGCGCGGTGTTCGAGACCAAAACGCCCGAGGCCGAAAGGGTGACGATCACACTGACCGCGCAGCCGTGCACCGCGGGCAAGCAGAGTTTGCCGTTGACCGCCGAGGCGCGGATCGGCGCACGGACGCTCCGCGGCTGCGCCGGGCCGGTGCCGTACCTGCCGCGCCGGACGTCGGAAACGCCTGCCGGCAATGCGGCGGCGGCACAGTGATGGCGATGCGGCCGATCCTCGAAATCTGCGTCGACAACCCCGCCGGACTGGACGCAGCGGTGGCGGGCGGTGCCGACCGCATCGAACTATGTTCCGCGCTCGAACTCGGCGGGCTGACGCCGTCCGCGGCGTTGCTCGACAAGGCAGTGCGGAGCGGCTGCCCGGTGCACATGATGATCCGTCCGCGGGCGGGCGGCTTCGTCGTCGAGGAGGACGAGGCGGCGTTGATGATCGCGGAAATACGGCTCGCGATCGAACGAGGCGCCGCCGGGATCGTCGTCGGAGCGCTGGGGGCGGACGGCAGTCTCGATCGCGACAGATTGGCGCGCTTCCGCGACGCCGCCCGCGACGCGACGATCGTGTTGCACCGCGCGATCGATCTCTTGCCCGACCCGGTGGCCGGGGTGCGCACCGCGGCTGCGCTCGGCTATGACAAGATCCTCAGTTCGGGCGGCGCACGAACCGCTGTCGAAGGGGCGGGCACGCTGGCCGGGATGGTCGACGCTGCCGGAGACCGGCTGTCGATCATCGCCGGATCCGGCGTTACTCCGGAGAATGTCGCCCGGCTGGTCGCCGACACCGGCGTACGTGAAGTGCACGGATCGGCGAGCCGGCGCGGCGTCGAACCCGACGCTGCGACGCGACGCCTCGGCTTCGCGACGGAACCGCGGCGCGAAACGGACAAGGGAATCGTGGCGGCGCTGCGTGCAGCGCTCGCCGAAGGGGGGCAATAGAGAATGAATCAGGGTATTTCGCGGCGCGGAGCGATCGGGCTGGGTGCTGCCGCCACAATAGCCGCAAGCACGGGGCGCGCCGCAGCAGCCGACGACCCCGTCGCCGTGGTCTCGACCTGGGACTTCGGCAGGGCGGCCAATGAAGCGGCGCTCGCGCGGCTGAAGGCCGGCGGCAGCGTGCTCGACGCCGTCGAGGCTGGCGCAAAGGTGCCCGAGGCGGATCCGACCAACCATTCGGTCGGCTATGGCGGCTATCCCGATCGCGACGGCCATGTGACGCTGGATGCGATCATCATGGACGATGCCGGCAGGGTCGGCGCAGTCGCCGCGCTCGAAGATGTCGTCCACGCCATCTCGGTCGCGCGACTGGTGATGGAGAAGACGCCGCACACCTTGCTGGTCGGCGAAGGCGCGACCCGCTTCGCGCTGGAGCAGGGCATGCAGCGCACCAAGCTGCTGACGCCCGAGGCAGAGAAGGCGTGGCGCGAATGGCTGAAGACCGCGCGCTACCGGCCCGTCGCCAATATCGAAAACCAGCTGCCGGGGCCGCCGGGCTCCAGCCGCAACCACGACACGATCGGCATGGTCGCACGCGGGCTAGACGGGGCGATGGCGGCCGCCTGCACCACTTCCGGCATGGCGTTCAAGATGCGCGGGCGCGTTGGGGATTCGCCGCAGGCGGGTTGCGGGCTGTTCCTCGAGAAAGGCGTGGGCGGTGCAGCCTCGACGGGCGTGGGTGAAGAAGTCACCCGTATCGTCGGCACGGCGCGGGTGGTCGCCTCGATGCGCGCCGGCCTTTCGCCGCAGGCGGCGTGCGAGGAGGCGGTCAAGCATATCGCCCAGCTGCGCGGCGCCGCGATCAAAGGGTTGCAGGTGGGATTCCTCGCGCTCGGCGCCGATGGTCGCGTCGGTGCCTATGCGCTGCTGCCGGGCTTCACCTATGCCGTGACGCGGCATTCGGGTGCGGCGGAGGTGTTGCCGTCGGCAAGCCTGTTCGCCGCGTAAGGCCCGGTTACCAAGGCGGACTGTCGATAGCTGCTCCGGTTGCAGACATAGTCTTTTTCCTTCGTCACCCCGGCCTCGTGCCGGGGTCCACCGGGAGCTTGGGCGAAGCGCAAGAGTGGAGAGCACCGCCTTTTTCCCCCGGTGGACCCCGGAACAAGTCCGGGGTGACGCCTGGGCTTTGTGGCAGCTAACCATCCGATCTCGGACATTCCAGGCGACCCGGTTGCCACAACCTGCCGGTCTGCTTTGGGGCCGGAACCCTGCCATTCGGCTAACGCCCCGATTGCGGACATTCAGAATAACGGCGATTGAAGCGGGATGGACCGCAGAAACTTACTCGCGCTTGCAGCTGCGCTGCCGATCTTCGCTTCCCCCAAAGCCTCGGCTTGCAGCCCCGTCCTGAGGTCGCCCCGCTCGACCGGATTGGAGAACCAACAGATTCACAAGCTGTTCAACGCTTGGTGGGAACGCGATCAGGTCACCTTCCGAGCGTTGTTTACGAAGACGCTGATGGCAGACGGCTCGCCGATGGAGCCGAAGCTCGCTGCGGAACTTCGAGCCCAGAACCCTCTCCCTAGCAGCACGTTCGATATCTTCGACCGCTTTTTCACCGACCAGCGCAGGGCAAATCGACTGAATTTGATGGTGAATACGGCAGCTGGCGTGATCGTCGCATGTACCGAGGGCATCTCCGCGAATACGATTCAGCCTGACTGCACCGGGATGCCTGCGCTGCATTTGTTCCTGGTCGAAATGTCTGGTCTCAACCCGCGAGCGATCACGCACCTATCAACAATCGACACCGTCGACGCGGGCAGATTCAGCGTTTGGACCGACGAATAAGGGACGGCAGCAAACCACCCGATCTCGGACGTTCCGGCCGACCCGGCAGCCACAACCCGCCGTTCCGCTCTCGGCGGGGAAACCTGCCGGTCGGCTAGCGCCCCGATTGCAGACCTCGGTCTATCCGTGCATCCTCCTTGCATGTCGTGCCTACCGAGGATTTTCTTCGACACCAATGAAGGCGACCCACGCGTCGCCTATTGGCTAACCCTGCCCTTGTCCAAAGCTGATCTAAGAACACTGGACCCGCAGCCGCGAGAGGGCATGCTGGTAACGATCTACATGCCCGACGAACTGGAAATGGAAGCAACTCTTCGTTGGAACGATGACCTCGTCGCTTGGGCGGCGGTGCCCCTTCCTAGCACGATCAGGTATCTTGACGGTACAAACGCGACCGGCAGCTAACCACCCGATCTCGGACATTCCGGGCGAGGCGGTTGCCACAACCTGCCGGTCTGCTTTTGGGGCGGTACCCTGCCGGTCGGCTAACGCCCCGGACTTTGCCGTGCCGACTCGTCCGACCTCCAGAACCTGCCGCTGGTTCAGGTTCATTCAAGCTTCCGGTGACGCCGCTATGTGACTCGGCGAGGCCGAAGCCGCCGTAACAGCCGTTGCGCTAATTCTCGTTCGTGCTCTGTTATGCAGTCTGAGCTTGCGGCAGCAGCCAAACACTGCAGTGCCGCTTGCAGATCGCGCCTAACTCCCCGGCCTCGAAGGTAGCACTTGGCCATCTCAAGACGCGCGCTCCCATCTCCGTCTTCAGCTACTCGCTCCCACCAGCGAAACATCGAGCGCCAGTCCCCGCGTTCACGATAGAGAATGGCGATGTTCATCCCTGCGACGGCGCTGCGTTCTTTGCGCCACGCGCGCCGGTAGAGCCGCATGGCGGTGATCTTGTCGACGTTCACTCCGCGTCCGGTGTCGAAAAGGTAAGCCAGGCGACAGAGGCAGTCGGAGTCGCCGAGTGCCGCGCCACGCTCGAACGCCTGACGCGCCAGATCATAGTTACCCGCTTCTTCTGCGGCGTCCGCAATGCGGAACAGGGCATCTGTAGCGACCATCTCCGTTGCGTAGCTCGCCGGATGTGCGATTTCTACCGCACGTCCGACCGGGGACAACGAGGCGACGCCGAAGCACTACGGTCGTTCGCGCGGTCACAGCCTGGAAGCGCAGCTATCGCGCATCCGGCTCCTGAAAGCGGACAGTCGATTTCCCACCCATCCCGGCCGTTCAGCCCGCGCCAAAAGCGGTCGTTTATGGTTCCGTGACCTGGCTCAGGTCAGATAGCCCGCCAGCGCCTGCCAGGCGGGGAGCTTGGCGTCGAAGCCGATCGTGTGGAGCGGGCTGCTCGAGGGCAAGGCGACGATCGCATAGCGCACCGCGGCTTCGCCGAGCTGTTTGACTCCATGGCGCAGCGCCGTGCCGCCATTGAAGGCGATCGCGCGAAGATCGGGGAGGGTGGCGGCGAGCGCGGCGATGTCATGGCCTTCGATGTCGCGCATCGCGGCGTCGGTGCTGCCGGGGCGCGTCGCGCTGGCGACGACGTCCCAAAGGCCGATATGCGCGGCGAGCAGGGCTTCGAGGCGCTGCTCATAGGGCAGGGCTGCCAGCTCACGCCCCGCCGCCGGCGAGATCAGCCGCCAGAACTGGTTCTGCGGATGCGCATAATAGCGCCGCTCGGCCAGCGAGCGCTCGCCCGGGAGGGAGCCGAGGACGAGCAGGCGGGCGCGCGCGTCGACGACGGCCGGGAAGCTGTGCTTACGGAGCATATGCCGGAATGATGTCAGTCTGGCGGAAATCATCGCCTTTGAAGAGCAACGGTTCCCCCGTCGTTTTCGCGAGAGCGTAGGCAAAACAGTCGCCGAAGTTCAGACGAGCGCGATGGTTGCCCTTGCCGTAGGTGCGATAGGCGCTTCGTGCGACGCGCACGTGATGCGCGCTGACAGACACCAGATCGATTCCAAAATGGGCAATCACAGCCTCCAGTCGCTCGCTCAACACCTCGTCCCGATTGGCATCGATGACGATCGCTGCCTCGAGGTAGTTTGCCGTCGACATCTTCAATGCGCCGAAATTTCCGCTCAGGATCGGCACTATCCAGCTGGTTTGAGGCTCTTCCCGCATCAAGGCGATGAGGATGGAAGTGTCGACGATCACCGGGGCAAACCATCCTCGTCGTAGAGGATGTCAGCATGATCGATGGAGAGCATGGCGCCCTGCCAACGCGCGCGACTTCCCTGGATCAGTTCATAAAAGGCGTTTTCGCGCGCGCGCACGGCATCGGTATCGAGCGCCTGATCGCGTTCGATTCCGCGCAATCGACGACGTAGGGCCTCCGTCACGGCTTCCGTGATCGTCTCGCCCGTTGCTTCGGCGAGCCGTTCCGCAAGCCGACGAGCTTCTTCACTCTTGATGTTCAGCTGGACGCCCATTTCTACCTCCGTGGCAGTGCTTTCTACCATAGCTTGCGTTTGCACTAAAGAAGCGTAGCATCGGGACATGGCGCGCACGATCACCCGCTATGCCGACTTCTGGCCCTTTTATCTGCGCGAGCATGCGAAGCCCGAGACGCGCCGGCTGCACTACATCGGCACGGCTTTGACCTTCGTGTTCCTCGCGCTTGCGCTGGTGCAGGGCGGCTGGTGGTGGCTGCTGGTGCCGATCGCCGGCTACGGCTTCGCCTGGGGCGCGCATTTCGGCGTCGAGAAGAACCGGCCGGCGACCTTCACCTATCCGCTCTGGTCGCTTTTCTCCGATTATCGCATGTTCTTCCTGTGGCTGAGCGGGCGGCTGGGGCCGCATCTCAAGCAAGCGGGCGTCGCCGCATAGTTTCGCTTGCTTGCGGTCGGGGGGCGGGCGCCCCTATCTAGCCTTCATGCATGTGACATCCGATACGCTGGGCCTGATCGGCAACACTCCTTTGGTCCGGCTGAAGGGGCCGAGCGAGGCGACCGGCTGCGATATCTTCGGCAAGTGCGAGTTCGCCAATCCGGGCGCATCGGTGAAGGACCGCGCGGCCTTGTTCATCGTTCAGGATGCCGAGGAGCGCGGGGCGATCCAGCCGGGCGGGACGATCGTCGAAGGGACTGCCGGCAATACCGGGATCGGGCTCGCGCTGGTCGCCAATGCCAAGGGCTACAAGACGATCATCGTGATGCCCGAGACGCAGAGCCGCGAGAAGATGGACACCTTGCGTGCGCTCGGTGCCGAGCTCGTGCTGGTGCCGGCGGCGCCTTATTCGAACCCGGGGCATTTCGTGCACACCTCGCGCCGGATCGCCGAGGAGACGCCGAACGCGATCTGGGCCAACCAGTTCGACAATATCGCCAATCGGCGGGCGCACATCGTCGGTACCGCCGAGGAGATCTGGGCGCAGATGGAAGGGCGGATCGACGGGTTCACCTGCGCGGTGGGCACCGGCGGGACGCTCGCCGGCGTGGGCCTCGGGCTCAAGGCCAGGGACGAGGCGGTGTGCATCGCGCTGAGCGACCCGTACGGCGCGGCGCTCTATGAATATTATGCCTGCGGCGAACTGAAGTCCGAGGGCTCCTCGGTCGCCGAGGGGATCGGGCAGGGCCGGATCACCGGCAATCTCGAAGGGGCGCCGGTCGACACCCAGTTCCGCATCTCCGACGCCGAAGGGCTCGAATGGGTAAGGCGATTGCTCGACGAGGAGGGGCTTTGCCTCGGCCTGTCGTCGGGCATCAATGTCGCGGGCGCGGTGCGGCTGGCGAAGCAGCTCGGGCCGGGCAAAAGGATCGCGACGATCCTGTGCGACACCGGCTTCCGCTATCTCTCGACGCTCTACAATCCCGAGTGGCTGCGCAGCAAAGGCCTGCCGGTTGCCGAGGGCCGCGAGACCGCCTGACCTGACGCCTCGACAAGCGTGCGTCGAAGCGTTACATTTATGCCACAGCTATGACGTCGGGATCGCAAGACTCACAGCAGGCGATGCAGCGTGTCCGGGTCGGTATGACCGGGCTGGCGATGGTGCTGGTGCTGATCGGATTGGCCAGCGCGATCTTCTCCTCGGCCAATCGCGACGATCCGGTCGAGGCGGTGGGCGCCCCCAACGCGATGGTCGTCGCCAACATGACCGGCGAGCCCGGCAACAGTTCGGCCGAAAAGGGCAAGGACGAGCCGCTCGCCGAGCTCGGTGTGGCGCCGAGCACCTCCTCCACCGACGCGCCGGACGACGGGCAAGCTTCCAAAAACTGACGGGATGAAGCGGGCGTAGCGGGGAAAGCCGCGCAGGGCCTGATGATTCGCCCTTCAAGTCGCAGTCTCCGCTGCGGCGGTCGGCTCCACGTGCGCACCAGCTTACCCCGTTCTGGACACCTGTGGCGGCTCGCCTGCCCGGCTTTGGCCGCGTGTGTAAAAACAAGCAGAGAACATACGAGGATCATAGCTGGAAAACCGATTTTCTGAGGGGCAAAGTGGGGCTAATTCCCGCTCAATCCCCATATTTTCCGTTGTGTCCCGGCACGCTTTGTGATCAAAGGTGATGCTTGAGGGGCACACCCTTTCACCGTGAGAGCAATGCCGGGAGGCGGCAGCGAACCGCGATTCCGGAGACGGAGAAGGCGTGCCCAAAAGGGGTTTGGGCGTGGCGGACAGGGAGCTCTTCGAGGGATTTGCGCTCCAGGCGGTCGATGCGAAGGGGCGCGTCGCCATCCCCGCCGACCTGCGCGCCGCCGCCGAACGCAATTCCGACATCCGCCAGATCGTCGTGGGCCTCCATCCAGAGGATCCCTGCCTCTCCGCGCACGACCTGAGCTGGTCGAAGGAGAAATACGACCGGCTCGACCGCAAGGAGCAGCTTGCCGCCGATCGGGGCGAGGAGGCGGATACCCGGGCCAAGCGCCGCGCCTTCGGCCAGGTCGAGAAGGCGCCGTTCGACGATTCCGGGCGCTTCGTAATCCCGCCTTTCTTCCGGATGAAGGCGAAGATCGGCAAATGGGCGTTCTTCAACGGCAGCGGCGAGACCTTCGACGTCTGGGCGCCCGAAGTGTTGCTCGCCGACGAGAATGCCGATCCCGGCCTGCGCGAGATCTGCGAATATCTCTGCCAGTCCAAAGGGGTGAAGCTGTGAGCGACGCCCCGCACATCCCCGTGCTGCTCGACGAAGTGATCGACGGTCTCGCCATCGTGCCCGGCGAGCGCCACGTCGACGCGACCTTCGGTGCGGGCGGCTACACCGACGCCATCCTCGAGCGGGGTGCCGAGGTGGCCGCTTTCGATCGCGACCCCCATGCGATCGAAGGCGGCCAAACCCTCGTTGCGAAAGCGGGCGGACGGCTGGTGCTGATCGAGGCGCCGTTCAGCCAGATGGAAGGCGAATTGACGCGGCGCGGGCTGGTGCCGGTCGACGGCGTGACGATGGATATCGGCGTCTCATCGATGCAGCTCGACCAGGCCGAGCGCGGGTTCAGCTTCCAGAGCGACGGGCCGCTCGACATGCGGATGAGCCAGGAAGGCGTGACGGCCGAGGAGTGGCTCAACACCGCCGACGAAGAAGAGATCGCTAACGTTTTATTTAATTATGGTGAGGAGCCCAAGTCACGGCGAGTCGCCCGCGCGATCGTCTCCGCACGACCCCTTAAGCGGACTTCCGAACTCGCCAACGTGGTAAGGAAATCCTTAAACCATAAGCATTACGACAAGAAGGACCCGGCCACCCGGACCTTTCAGGCGATCCGCATTCACCTGAACCGCGAGCTCGACGAGCTCGCGGAAGGGCTGGCTGCGGCCGAGCGCGTGCTCAAGCCGGGAGGACGGTTGGCGGTGGTCACGTTCCACTCGCTCGAGGATCGCATGGTCAAGCGGTTCCTGCGCGAGCGGAGCGGGAGCGAGCCCGCCGGCTCGCGGCACCGACCGATGGCCGGCCCCCGGGCCGAGCCGAGTTTCGAGACCCCCGCCAAGGCCGTGCGGCCCGGCGAGGAAGAGATAGCGCGTAACCCGCGCGCCCGGTCTGCGACGCTGCGCGTGGCGCGTCGGACGGCTGCGGCACCGTGGGGCAGTGAGGGAGTGAACTGATGGGAGTGCACGGCTTTAAGGGACTGGGATGGTTCCTGTGCGGCGCCATCGTGGCGCCCGCTTGCTACCTCGTCAATTCGCATGGCGCCGCCGAGCAGGCGAAGCTCAACGCCACGCGCCTCGCGATTGTCCAGGCACAACGCGACATCCGCGGGCTCGAGACCGAGTTCAACACCCGCGCCAACATGGCGCAGCTCGAGCGCTGGAACGGCGAGGTGCTGGCGCTTGCCGCGCCCGCGCCGCAGCAGTATCTTGCGAGCGAGACGGCGCTGGCGAGCCTCGATCGGCAGCCCACCGACATTCAGGTCGCCGCACTGGTGATGCCGGCCGGCGCCCCGGCGATGCAGGCCGCATCACAGGTTGTGGTGCCTGCCGCCACTCCCGTGCAGCAGGCGCCGCAAGCCGTCGCCCCGGCCAAAACTGGAGCCCAGCAGGATGGGGAGCTTCGCAAGCTGATGAAGAAGGCAGATCGCCAGGCGATCGCGTCGGTGGATCGCAGCGTATTGAGCGCAGGGACGATCGACGACCTGCAGAAGCTGGCGAAGCGCGAGAAACTGGCGCTGCGTTGATCGTTGTCGTCGCCCCGCCGGCCCGGCAGGGCCGTACGGGCGGTGCCCGTCAGGCGCTTGTCGCCGTCGCCCAGGTGCGGCTGATGATCCTCGCGCTGCTGTTCGGTGCGGGCATGCTGGTGGTGATCGGCAAGCTCGCGCTGCTCGCCTTGTGGGCTGAGCCTGCCACTGCGCGGGATATTGCCGCTTCCCTGATCCCGCCTCGCGGCGACATCGTCGACCGCAATGGTGCGCCGCTCGCGCGCAGCATCGACGCATGGTCGATCGCCGTGCACCCCAATCAGGTGATCGGCGACAAGGCCGCGCTCGCGCAGAAGCTCGCCGAGCTGATGCCCGAGCAGAGCGTCAGCCATTATCATGCCGTGCTCAATTCGGGCAGCAGCTTCGCCTATCTGAAGCGGCGGGCAATGCCCGAACTCGTTACCGCAGTGAACGCGCTCGGCGAGCCCGGCATGGAATTCCAGCGCGAACCGGATCGCCTCTACCCGCAGTCGACCATGGCCGCGCATATTCTCGGCTTCCTCGACGCCGCGGGCGGGGGCGTTTCGGGAATGGAGAAGGTGCTCGACGGGCGCCTGACCGACCCGGCAAGGCGTGGCGCTCCGGTGGCGCTGTCGATCGACGCGCGCGTGCAGGCGGCGCTGGAAAACGAACTCGGCCGCGCGATGACCGATCTGCAGGCGCGGGGGGCTGCGGGTGTCATCATCGATGTCAACACCGGCGAAGTGCTCGCGATGACGTCGCTGCCCAGCTTCAATCCCAATGCGCTGCAAGGCTCGGCACCGCCGAACAACGTCACCCAGAGCGTCTACGAGCTCGGCTCGACCTTCAAGCCGATCGCCGTCGCGGCGGCCATCGATTCGGGCACGATCACCAACATGGCGCGACGCTTCGACGCCACGCGGCCGCTCCAGATCGGCCGCTTCATGATCCACGACGATCCGGGCGACGAGCAGTTTCGCTGGCTCAACATTCCCGAGACGCTGATCTACTCGTCGAACATCGCCACTGCGCGGATCGCCGACGAACTCGGTGCGGCCAAGCTGCAGGACATGTTCCGGCGGCTCGGCTTCGATCGCCGGCCCGGTATCGAGGTCGGCGGCGCGAAGCCGCTCTGGCCGAGCTATTGGGGCCGGATCACCGTCATGACCACCGCGTACGGCCATGGCATCGCCGTGACGCCGCTGCATCTGGCCAATGCCTATGCGACGCTCGTCAATGGCGGCATTCTCCGCCCCACCACCTTGCTCAAGGTCGATCCGAACAAGGCGCCCGCCGGCGAGCGCGCACTCAAGGAATCGACCAGCGCGCGGATGCGCCAACTGCTGCGGCTGATCGTGCTCAAGGGCACGGGCAGGAAGGGCGAGGCGCCGGGCTTCCGGATCGCCGGCAAGACGGGGACGGCGGAAGCGGCATCAGGAGGCGGCTATGACAAACATCGCAACGTCTCGACCTTCGCAGCGGCTTTCCCGATCGACGCGCCGCGCTATGTGATGGTCGCCATGCTCGACTCACCCAAAGCGAATCCCGCAATCGGGGTATATCGCACCACCGCCGCCTGGACCGCAGCGCCCGTCGTGTCCCGCGTCGTCAGCCGCACCGGCACCTTGCTCGGCGTGAAGCCCGACGCCGGCCGCGACATCGACGAACGCGAATTGCTTCCGCTGATCTGGACGGGCCCCGATCCCAAGCCGGGCGCCGAATGAAGCTGGGTGCGCTGACCGGCGGAGAGCAAGGCGCCGTCGTTACCGGTTTCGCGATCGACCACCGCAAGGTCGCCCCCGGGACCATCTTCGGCGCGTTCGAGGGCGCGCGGGTCAATGGCGAGGACTTCATTCCCGCGGCCGTGAAAGCAGGCGCGATTGCCGTCGTCGCGCGGCCGGAGGCAGTGGTCGACGGGGCGATCCACATCGCGGACGTCAACCCGCGCGAGCGTTTCGCGCGGCTGGCAGCAAAATTCTTCGCGCCGTTTCCGGAGAATGCGGTCGCAGTCACCGGCACGAACGGCAAGACGTCCACGGTCGAGATGACGCGCCAGCTCTGGCGCATGTCGGGGCGTCATGCGGCGTCGATCGGCACGCTTGGAGTGACCACATCCGACGACACCGTGTCGACCGGACTGACCACGCCGGACGTGGTGACGTTCCTCGCGAACGTCGCAGGGCTGGCACGTGAGGGGGTCACGCATGTCGCGTTCGAGGCATCTTCGCACGGACTATCGCAATATCGCACCGAAGGTCTGCCGGTGCGGGCGGCGGCGTTCACCAATCTGAGCCGCGATCATCTCGACTATCACGGCGACATGGCCGCTTATTTCTGCGCCAAGCTCCGGCTGTTCGCCGACGTGCTCGACCTCGACGGCACGGCAGTGGTCTGGGCGGACGATCCGCACGCGCCGAGGGTGGAAGAACTCGCACGGATGCGCGGCAACAAGCTGATCACGGTCGGCGAGCATGGCGAGACGCTCAAGCTGGTCGGTCGCGACCCGACCTTGTTGGGGCAGGGGCTGACGGTCGAGGCCGAGGGCAAGACCCACAGAGTGACGCTGCCGCTGATCGGGGCGTATCAGGCGGCGAACGCGCTGACTGCGGCCGGACTGGTGATCGCCACCGGCGGCGACGTGAGCACGACGATCGCCAACCTTGCCCGGCTCCAGCCGGTGCGCGGACGTCTGGAGCGCGCGGTGATCACGCGCAGCGGTGCCCCGGTCTATGTCGATTATGCGCATACGCCGGACGCACTCGAGGCCGCGATCGCGGCGCTGAAGCCGCACACCAGCGGGCGGCTGATCCTCGTGTTCGGCGCCGGCGGCGACCGCGACGCCGGCAAGCGCGAGCCGATGGGGCAGGCGGCTGCCGCAGGGGCGGATGTCGTGATCGTCACCGACGACAATCCCCGGAACGAGGATTCTGCGGCCATCCGCGCCGAAGTCCTCAAAGGTGCGCCGGATGCGACCGAGATCGGCGGGCGGCGCGAGGCGATCGCGGCGGCGATCGGCATGGCGGGCGCCGAGGATATCGTGCTGATCGCCGGCAAGGGGCATGAGCAGGGCCAGATCGTTGGTGATCGCGTGCTTCCTTTCGACGACGTGAGCGTTGCCCGGGAGTGCGCGGCGTGACCGTTCCCGTTCTTCCATTCCCCTCCCGCTTGCGGGAGGGGTTAGGGGAGGGGATGAGCTCCCTCCCTAGAGCTTGCGGCCACGCCCTCCCCCGGCCCCTCCCGCAAGCGGGAGGGGGGCGATGAATTCGATGCTCTGGACCTCCGATGAGATCGCAGCCGCTACGGGTGGCACTGCCTCGGCCAATTTCGCCGTCGCCGGCGTGACCTTCGACTCCCGTGAAGTGGGGCCGGGTGACCTGTTCCTTGCCCTCAAAGGTGAGACCACCGACGGGCATCGCTTCCTCGGTCAGGCGTTCGCGCAAGGCGCGGCAGGGGCGGTGGTCTCCGACGACACTGCCCACCCGCATGTCCGCGTTGGCGACACCACTGCCGCACTCGACGCGCTCGGCCGTGCAGCGCGTGCGCGTATGACCGGCAAGGTGATCGGCGTCACCGGATCGGTCGGCAAGACCGGCACCAAGGAGGCGCTGTTCGCGGCACTCGACCGGATCGATCCCGGCTGCGCGCACCGATCGGTCAAGAGCTACAACAACCATACCGGCGTGCCGCTGAGCCTCGCGCGGATGCCGCGTGACGCGCGCTTCGGTGTGTTCGAGATGGGCATGAACCATGCCGGCGAGCTGGCCCAGCTGACCCGGCTGGTGCGGCCGCACGTCGCGATGGTCACCACCATCGCGCCGGCGCACATGGGATTCTTCGCCAGCGAGGAGGCGATCGCCGACGCCAAGGGCGAGATATTCCAGGGACTCGAACCCGGCGGCACCGCGGTCGTCCCGTTCGACAGCCCGTATCGCGACCGGCTGATCGCCGCTGCTGCGCCATACGCCGGCCGGATCGTCACATTCGGGCTTAACGACGGGGCCGATTTCCGCGCGGTCGAGCGGATGCGCGTGCGCACCGGGGGCACCTTCGTCACTGCGCGCTTCGACGTGCGCGAGCTGAGCTTTACCATCGCGCAGCCGGGCGAGCATTGGGTATCGAACGCGATGGCGATCCTCGCCGCGGTCGACGCGGTGGGCGGCGATCTCGAGATGGCGGGCCTCGCGCTCGCCGAGATGGGCGGGCTCGCGGGCCGCGGCGCGCGCTTCATGGCCAGGCTGCCGGGCGGCGAGGCGCTGGTCATCGACGAGAGCTACAACGCCAATCCTTCGTCGATACGCGCGACCTTGGCGGTGCTGGCGAACGAGCCCGGGCGCAAGCTCGCGGTGCTCGGCGAGATGCGCGAGCTGGGCGCGCATTCGGACGCATTTCATGCAGCGCTCGCCGAGCCGATCGCGGCGGCAGGGGTGAGCTATGCCATTCTGGTCGGCGAGGCGATGGGCGCGCTTGCGAATGCGCTTGAGGGCAGGATCGAATTCGTCCATGTGCCCGACGCCGCAACTGCGCGCGAACGGCTGAATGCCGTTCTGGCGCCGGGCGATGCGGTTCTCGTAAAAGGCTCTAACGGCGTGCGTCTCTCGACGGTCGTGGCGGCATTGGCGGAAGGGACGACGGCCTGATGCTCTACTGGATCGCAGAACAACTGGGCTTCCCCGGACTGCTCAACCTCATCCGGTATCAGACTTTCCGGACCGGCGCCGGCGTCGCCACGGCGCTGCTGCTCGGCCTGATCATCGGCCCGAGGTTCATCGGCTGGCTGCGCGTTCGGCAGGGCAAGGGGCAGCCGATCCGCAGCGACGGACCGCAGACCCATCTCGCCAAGCGCGGCACGCCGACGATGGGCGGGCTGATGATCCTCACCAGCCTGATGATCTCGCTGTTCCTGTGGATGAACCTCGCCAATCCGCTGGTGTGGGCGTGCATGTTCGTCACCTTCGGTTTCGGCGCGATCGGGTTCCTCGACGATTACGACAAGGTGCGCAAAGCGAGCACCGCGGGTGTTTCGGGCAGGGTGCGGCTGCTCGGCGAGTTCCTGATCGCCGGAGCGGCCAGCTGGGTGATCATCGGCCAGACCGGGACCGAGCTCTACGTGCCGTTCCTCAGCTGGATCCATCCCGATCTCGGCTATTTCTACATCGTCTTCGCGGCGTTCACGATCGTCGCCTTCGGCAATGCAGTGAACCTGACCGACGGGCTCGACGGGCTGGCGACGATGCCGGTGGTGATCGCCAGCATGGCGTTCATGCTGATCGCCTATCTGGCGGGCAATAAGCTGTTCGCGACCTATCTCGGCATCCCGCACGTGCCGGGGGCGGGCGACCTCGCGATCATGTGCGGCGCGATCGTCGGGGCGGGCCTCGCCTTCCTGTGGTTCAACGCGCCGCCGGCGGCGGTGTTCATGGGCGATACCGGCAGCCTCGCGCTCGGCGGCGCGCTTGGGGCGATTGCCGTGTCGGCGAAGCACGAGCTGGTGCTCGGAATCATCGGCGGGCTGTTCGTCGTCGAGGCGCTCAGCGTGATCATCCAAGTGTTCTTCTTCAAGCGCACCGGCAAGCGCGTCTTCAAGATGGCGCCGATCCATCACCATTTCGAACAGCTCGGCTGGTCGGAGCCGACGGTGGTGATCCGCTTCTGGATCATCGCGTTCGTGCTGGCGCTGGCGGGGCTCTCGACGCTGAAACTGCGGTGAAACCTGTGCTCGCATATGTTTCGTCGCATTCCCGCGGAAGCGGAGATCCAGGGCCCCATGCGGTGCCGCTGGCGGCTCCGGGCTCCTGCTTTCGCAGGAGCACTGGATCGTGATCACGAGCAAGCACTGGCGCGGTAAACGCTACGCGGTGCTCGGGCTCGCGCGATCCGGGCTGGCGACGGTCGACGCATTGTTGGCGGCGGGCGCGGAAGTGACGGCGTGGGATTCAAGCGAGGCGGCGCGGGACGCTCTGTCTCCCTCTCCCCTCCGGGGAGAGGGTCGGGGAGAGGGGCCCATCGATAACGCTTCCCACTTGCCCCTCTCCCAACCCTCTCCCCAAGGGGGAGAGGGCTTGAAGCTTGCCGATCCGCTTTCCCTCAATCTCGCCGGCTTCGCGGGCGTCATCGTCTCCCCCGGCGTTCCGCTCAACAGGCACCCGATCGCGGCGCACGCGGCGAAATTCAGCGTCCCCGTCATCGGCGATGTCGAATTGTTCGCGCAGGCCCGGACCGAACTGCCGGCGCACAAAGTGGTCGGCGTCACCGGCACCAACGGCAAATCGACCACCACTGCGCTGATCGACCATATCTGCCGCACCGCCGGGCTGCCGAGCCTCGCCGGGGGGAATATCGGGCTGCCGATCCTCGGGCGCGATCCGCTGCCCGAGGGCGGCGTCTATGTGCTCGAATTGTCGAGCTACCAGATCGACCTGACCCGCAGCCTCGACTGCGATGTCGCGGTGCTGCTCAACATCACGCCTGACCATCTTGATCGCTATGACGGGTTCGAGGCGTACGCCGCCTCCAAGGCGCGGCTGTTCGCCATGCAGTCGAGAGGCCATGCGGCCGTGATCGGCATCGGGGACGCGCCTTCCGCCGAAATCGCGCGGCAGGTGGCGGCGTCCGGCCGCAGCGAGGATTTGCACAAGATCGCCCCCGGCGTGTGCATGGACCAGTCGCGCTGGCCAGCGCTGCAGGGGCCGCACAACGCGCAGAATGCGCTCGCCGCGATCGCTGCATGCGAGGCGCTGGGCGTGGATCGTGCCGCGATCGACAAGGGACTGGAGACCTTCCCCGGGCTGCCGCACCGGATGGAGCGCGTCGCCACCAGGAACGGCGTACTGTTCGTCAACGACAGCAAGGCGACCAACGCCGATTCGACCACGCCGGCTTTGTCGGCCTATCCGCGCGTCCACTGGATTCTCGGCGGGCGCGCCAAGACCGAGAGCCTCGAGGCATGCCGGCCGGGCTTCGGCCATGTCGTCAAGGCATACACGATCGGCGAGGCGGGGGACTTGTTCGCCCGCCTGCTCGAAGGCGAGATGCCGGTGGAGCGCTCGGGGACGCTCGAGGTGGCGGTGAAGAGCGCGGCCGCCAATGCGCGGCCGGGCGACACGGTTCTGCTCTCGCCGGCTTGCGCCTCGTTCGACCAGTTCAAGGATTATGAGGCGCGCGGGCAGGCGTTTCGCGATGCCGTGGACATGCTCGGATGAGCGAGGCCGCCGAAGCCGAGACACCGGCGAAGGAGGTCAAGCGTCGGGTGAGCAAACAGCTCGGCCGCGCCAATACCTCGCGTGCCGGCATGTGGTTCTGGGAAGTCGACCGGATGCTGCTGCTGCTGGCGATGCTGCTGATCGCGATCGGCCTCGTCGCCGTTGCCGCGGCTTCGCCGGCCACGGCGCGGCGCTACTCCGATGCGACGCACATCATGCCGGCGATGCATTATTTCTGGCGGCAGCTGATGTGGGTGTGCCTGTCGGTGCCGGTGCTGATCGGCGTGTCGATGCTGCCGGTGACCGTCGCGCGGCGCTTCGCCTTGATCGGGGCGGCGGTGTTCCTCGTGCTGCTCGCATTGGTGCCGATCATCGGCAGCGAGACCAATGGCGCGCGGCGCTGGCTCGATCTCGGCATCTCGGACCTGCAACCTTCCGAGTTCCTCAAGCCGTTCTTCATCGTCGCGACGGCGTGGATGCTGTCGTTCCGCGCCAAGGATCCCGAGCTGCCGGTGCTGTTCATCACCGGTGGAGTCACCGCGGTGATCGCGATCCTGCTGATGCTGCAGCCCGATTTCGGCCAGACGATCGTGTTCGGGACGGTCTGGCTGATCCTGCTGACGATCTCCGGGATTTCGGCGCTGGCGATCGGCGGGCTGATCGGGACGGCGATCGCCGGCGTGGTCGCCGCTTATCTGTTCTACAGCACCGCGCGGACTCGCATCGACAATTTCCTGTTCCCGACCAAGGAAGCCGCGCTCGCCGACCGCTATCAGGTCGACATGGCGCACCAGACCCTGAGCGCGGGGGGGCTGACCGGGGCGGGGCCGGGGAGCGGGCAGGTCAAGTTCAAGCTGCCGGAGGCGCATACCGACTACATCTTCTCGGTGATCGGCGAGGAGTTCGGGCTGATCTCGTGCGCGGTGATCGTCCTGCTCTATGCGGCGATCGTGATCCGGGTGTTCATGAAGATGCTCGACGAGGAGGACGCGTTCAGGCTGCTCGCCGCCTCGGGCCTCGCCGCGCAGTTCGGGGTGCAGGCGATGATCAACATGGCGGTCAACACCGGCATCGCGCCCTCGAAGGGCATGACCCTGCCGTTCATCAGCTATGGCGGATCGTCGATGATCGCGCTTTCGATAGGCTATGGGTTGCTGCTCGCCTTCACGCGCCGAAACCCGTATCTGAAGCGCTCGCCATATACGGGTCGGTGGAGCAAGGGATGACGAAGACGCGCAGCTATGTTCTGGCCGCAGGCGGCACGGGGGGGCACATGACCCCCGCCGCCGCGCTCGCGGCCGAGCTGGCGAACCGGGGGCACAAGGTCTCGCTGATCAGCGACGATCGCGGGGTGCGCTTTCCGGGGTTGTTCGACGGAATCGACACCCATGTGCTCCCGTCCGGCCGGCTGGGCGGGGGGCCGCTGGGCTATCTTCGCGCGGCGGGGCGTATCATGGCGGGACGCTCGATGGCGCTGCGGTTGTTCAAGGAACTGCGTCCGGCGGCGGTGATCGGCTTCGGCGGCTATCCGGCGCTGCCGGCGCTGCTCGCGGCGTTCCGGGCGGGCGTGCCGACCGTGATCCACGAGCAGAATGCCGTGCTGGGGCGAGTCAATCGTTTCGTCGCGGGGCGGGTGACGGCGATCGCCACCTCCTATGACGAGGTGGACCGGCTCAAGTCGGGCTGGAAGCGCAAGACGCATCTGATCGGCAATCCGGTACGCGAGGCGGTGCTGGCGCTGCGCGACCGGCCCTATCCGATCCTCGACGAGGACGGCATCTTCCGCGTGCTGGTGACCGGCGGCAGCCAGGGCGCCACCGTGCTCAGCCAGGTGGTGCCCGACGGGCTCGCCTTGCTGCCGGTGCATTTCCGGCGCCGGCTGCAGGTGACCCATCAGGCGCGGATCGAGGATATCGACGCCGTTCGGGCGAAGTATCAGGCGCACGGCATTCCGGCCGACGTCTCGACCTATATCACCGATATGCCCGAGGCGCTCGCCTGGGCGCATATCGTCATCGCGCGCGCCGGTGCATCGACGATTGCCGAACTGACCGCGGCGGGGCGCCCGGCGATCCTCGTGCCGCTGCCGACCGCTACCGACGATCACCAGACCGCCAATGCGCGCGAAATCACCAATGCGGGCGGTGCGCGGACGATCCCGCAGCGTGCCTTCACGGCGACGGAGCTCGCCAAGCAGATCCAGAAGCTTGGCCTCGACACGCAGGGCCTCGAAAATGCGGCGACGCGCGCAAAGAGCGTCGGACGGCCACACGCGGCGAGCGATCTTGCCGATCTCGTCGAATCGATTCACGCCCCGACGGCGCCGATCAAGGTGCGCCGCGCGGCCATTCAGGGAAGGCTTGCACACGCATGAAGGGTGTCGCAACCGACATCGGCACGATCCATTTCGTCGGGATCGGCGGCATCGGCATGTCGGGCATCGCCGAAGTGATGCACAATCTCGGCTACAAGGTGCAGGGCTCGGACGTCGCCGAAGGCTATGTCGTGCAGGGTCTGCGCGACCGCGGCATTCCGATCGCGATCGGGCACAAGGCCGAGAATATCGGCGACGCGGCGGTGGTGGTCGTGTCGACTGCCATCGTGCGAACCAACCCCGAGGTCGAGGCAGCCTATTCCAATCGCGTGCCGGTGGTGCGCCGCGCCGAGATGCTCGCCGAGCTGATGCGGCTGAAGTCGACCGTTGCGGTGGCAGGCACGCATGGCAAGACCACGACCACCTCGATGATCGCGGCGCTGCTCGATGCGGGCGGCGTCGACCCCACCGTCATCAACGGCGGGATCATCAACCAGTACGGCTCGAACGCCCGGCTCGGCGACAGCGACTGGATGGTGGTCGAGGCCGACGAGAGCGACGGCAGCTTCCTGCGTCTCGATGGCACGATCGCGGTGGTGACCAATATCGATCCCGAGCATCTCGACCATTACGGCTCGTTCGAGCGGGCCAAGGACGCCTATGTCGAGTTCGTCGAGAACGTGCCTTTTTACGGCGCGGCCTTGCTCTGCCTCGATCATCCCGAGGTGCAGGCGATCATCCCGCGCGTCCGCGACCGGCGGATCATCACCTACGGCTTCGCGGCCAGCGCCGATGTGCGCGGGGTAAATGTCACGCCGCATTCGGGCGGCAACCGCTTCGAGGCGATCATCCGCAACCGCGACGGCACGACCCGCTCGATCGAGAATATCGAGCTGCCGATGCCGGGCCGCCACAATGTCCAGAACGCGCTCGCGGCGATCGGCGTTGCCCTCGAGCTCGGCATTCCCGATGCGACGATCCAGCAGGGTTTCGCCAAGTTCGGGGGAGTCAAACGGCGCTTCACCAAGGTCGGCGAGACGCAAGGCGTCACCGTGATCGACGATTACGGACACCATCCGGTGGAGATCCGCGCGGTCCTCGCCGCCGCGCGCGAGAGCGCGCAGGGCAGGGTGATCGCGGTGGTCCAGCCGCATCGCTATTCGCGACTGGGCAATCTGATGGACGACTTCGCACAGGCGTTCAACGACGCCGACATGGTGCTCGTGACGCCGGTCTATGCGGCCGGGGAGGCGCCGCGCGAGGGTGTCGATGCCGATGCGCTGGTCGACGGGATCCGCCGGCGCGGGCACCGCTCGGCGGCGGCGGTGACCGATGCGGAGGCGCTGGCGCGGATGCTCGCCGACGTGACGGTGCCGGGCGACATGGTCGTCTGCCTCGGTGCGGGCGACATCACCAAATGGGCGGCGGGACTGGCACCGGCGATCGAGCAGATCCGGCAAGGCGCGGCGGCATGAGCGACTGGTTCTCCACCGCAGTCGAGATGCAGCGCGAGATATTGCGCGCGCAAAAGGCGCAGATCGACGCGGCGCAGAAGATGCTCGACGCGGGCAAGCAGATGAATGCGCTGCAGGAGGCGGGACAGAAGGCCGCCGAAGCGAACATGGCGGCTTGGCAGCAATGGACGAAGCTGTGGGGCTGGAAGTGAACGGCGCCACCTTCCCTGCGTTCGCCCTGAGCTTGTCGAAGGGCCGTCTTTCTTCTTCAACTGACGGTGCCGAAGAAGGACGGTGCTTCGATAGGCTCAGCACGAACGGGGAGGGGGCGTACCTCTCCTCGCGAGGGCGGGGACGGTGCTTCGACAAGCTCGGCACGAACGGGGAGGAGGAAACCCTGTCCTCGACAAGGGAGCGGATCGCGTGACCGTCTGCTACGCCTTGCCTCCCGTCCGGGGGAAGCTGACGCATGGCGCGCCGCTGGCGCCGCTCGTCTGGTTCAAAAGCGGTGGCGCGGCGGAATGGCTGTTCGAGCCTGCTGATGGCGACGACCTCGCCAACTTCCTTTACGCGCTCGATCCTGCCGTGCCGGTGATGGGCCTTGGGCTGGGTTCGAACATGATCGTGCGCGACGGGGGCGTTCCGGGCGTCGTGGTGCGGCTAGGCAAGCCGTTTGCGACCGTCGAACAGCTCGACGCCACGACGCTCAGGTGCGGTGGCGGCGCGTCAGGCATCCTGGTTTCGTCGAAGGCGCGGGACGCGGGGATCGGCGGCGTCGAATTCTTGCGGTCGATCCCGGGGACGGTCGGCGGGTTCGTGCGGATGAACGGCGGCGCCTATGGGCGCGAGACGCGCGACATCCTGATCGACTGCGACGTCGTGCTGCGCTCGGGCCAGCGCAAAATCCTGCCGCTTGACGAACTCGGCTACACCTATCGGCACAGCGAATTGCCGCGCGGCGCGATTGTGGTCAGTGCCACCTTCCGCGGCCATATCGACGAGCCCGCTGCGATCCAGGCCGAGATGGACCGCATCGCCGCCGCCCGCGAGGAGTCGCAGCCGCTGCGCTCGAAAACCGGCGGCTCGACCTTCAAAAACCCGGAAGGGCACAAGGCGTGGGCGCTGATCGATGCCGCCGGCTGCCGCGGGTTGCGGCGCGGCGAGGCGCAGGTCAGCGAGAAGCACTGCAATTTTCTGCTCAACCTGGGCAATGCGTCCTCGGCCGACATCGAGGCACTGGGCGAGGAGGTCCGCGCGAAGGTGAAGGCACAGTCCGGCGTCGAGCTGGAGTGGGAAATACAGCGTATCGGGGTGACGAAGTGACACCTTTTCTCGTTCGCCCTGAGCTTGTCGAAGGGCTGTTCTCCTCTTTGCCTGATCAAGAAGAAGTGCAGGGCTTCGACAAGCTCAGCCCGAACGGAGTTGTTTTGTGAACGGCAGTGCTCTCCACATCGCCGTGCTGATGGGCGGGTGGTCCGCCGAGCGCGAGGTCTCGCTGATGTCCGGCAACGGCGTCGCCGACGCGCTCGAGGGCCTCGGCCATCGGGTCAGCCGGGTCGACATGGATCGTGACCTTGCGGTCAGGCTTGCCGAATTGCGGCCGGACGTCGTGTTCAATGCGCTCCACGGCACGCCGGGAGAGGACGGCACGGTGCAGGGCACGCTCGACTTGATGGGTATCAAATACACCCATTCCGGCCTCGTCACCTCGGTGATCGCGATCGACAAGCAGCTGACCAAGCAGGCGCTGGTGCCGCACGGCATTCCGATGCCCGGCGGGCGGATGGTGCGTAGCGCGGAATTGTACGAGCGCGACCCTCTGCCGCGGCCTTATGTGCTGAAGCCGGTCAACGAAGGATCCTCGGTGGGCGTGGCGATCGTCACCGCCGAGGGCAATTACGGCAATCCGATCGGCCGCGACGTGCGGGGGCCATGGCAGGAGTTTGACGAACTGCTCGCCGAGCCCTTCATCCGCGGGCGCGAGCTGACCACGGCGGTACTCGGCGATCAGGCGCTGGGGGTGACCGAACTCAAGGTCCGCAGCGGCTTCTACGATTATGATGCGAAATACACCGACGGGCTGACCGAGCATGTCTTTCCCGCCGATGTTCCAGAAGATGTGGCCGACGCCTGCAAGCGGATCGCGCTCGACGCGCATCGGCTGCTCGGCTGCAAGGGCTGTTCACGCGCGGACTTCCGCTGGGACGACAGCCAGGGCGTCGACGGATTGTTCCTGCTCGAGGTCAACACCCAGCCCGGCATGACTCCGCTCAGCCTCGTGCCCGAACAGGCGCGGCATCTCGGCATTTCCTATGCCGAACTGGTCCAGCGTATCGTGGACGAAGCGCTTTGAGCCGCAGACCGGTCCAGCGCACCGCCACCCGTCGCGGCGCGGCGCCCAAGAAGCGCAAGGGCAATGCCCGGCGGCCGAAGCGGCCGAGCCTGCTCGATCAGGCAGTCGCCGCACTGCCGTTCAGCCAGGCGACGCTGGCCCGGATCACGACGTGGAGCATCGTCGGGACCGTCGGCGCGATCGCACTCGGCGTGGCGACGTGGTTCGGCGTGCCCGCAATGGCCGGCGGGGCGATCGCCAGCGTGGTCGGCGATGCCGGGCTCAAGGTTGACGAGATCCAGATCGACGGCATCAAGCGCATGGACCGGATGACGGTGCTTACCCAGGCGCTCGACCAGGACTCGCGCGCAATGCCGCTGGTCGACCTCGACCTCGTCCGGGCGCGGCTGCTCAAATATCCGTGGGTCAAGGATGCGCGGGTATCGCGCCGACTGCCCAATACCTTGCGCATCTTCATCGTCGAGCGCGAGCCGGCGGCGATCTGGCAGAGCCACGGGCAGCTCATGCTCGTCGATCCCACCGGCGTTCCGCTCGAACCGGTCTCGACCGACGCGATGCCCGATCTGCCGCTGCTGATCGGCGACGGTGCGAATGCGCAGGAGCCGGCGCGGCGCAAGCTGCTCGACGGGGCGCCGGCGATCAAGCCGCTGGTCAAGGCGGCGACGTGGATCGGCAATCGCCGCTGGGACCTGACCTTCACCACCGGCGAGAAGCTGCAGCTTCCGGAAGGCGAGGAAGAGGCGGCCAAGTCCTTACGCAAATTCGCAGAGTTGGATGCGGCGCAGGGTCTGCTACGTAAGGGCACGATACGCTTCGACATGCGCGTGCCGGGAAATATGGTGATCCAGCGGCCGCAGGGGCAGGCGGCGCCGACCAGCGTTGAGACAGGGGAATAGACGATGGCCAAGGCAGTACCCGAGGGATTGATCACGGCGCTCGACGTCGGGTCGTCGAAAGTCTCGGCGCTGATCGCGCAGCGGACCGATGACGGCCGCCTCGTCGTACTCGGCACCGGCCAGCGCGAGAGCCGGGGCGTCAAGCGCGGCTATGTCGCCGACATGCATGCTACCGAGCTCGCGATCCGCGAGGCGGTGGAACAGGCCGAGCGCATCGCCGGCACCAATATCGAGGACGTCTGGGTCAGCTTCTCGGCCGGCGGACTGCTTTCCGACGTGGTCAAGCTCGAGGCCGATCTAGGCGGACACCGCGTCGAGCAGGCCGATATCGACGAATTGCTCAAGGCGGGCCGCGACGCGATCGATCCGCAGGGCAAGATGGTCCTCCACGCCCAGCCGACCTGCTACACGATCGACGGGCTCGCCGGAGTCAAGCGGCCGCTCGGGCTGCACGCCGACCGGCTCGGGATCGACATTCATGTCGTCTCGACCGAGGGCTCGCCGGTGCGCAATCTCGATCTGTGCGTGCGCTCGGCGCATCTCGAGGTCCGCTCGATCATCGCCGCGCCGGTGGCGACGGGGCTTGCCTGCCTCACCGACGAGGAGCGCGAGCTCGGCGTGGCGCTGGTCGAGATCGGTGCGGGGGTGACGAACGTCTCGGTGTTCGCCGGCGGTGTGCTCGCCGGGCTGGCGTCGATCCCGATGGGCTCGGCCGACATCACGGACGACATTGCCTCGGCATTCGGTACCGCGCGGACCTGGGCCGAGCGGACCAAGTGCTTCCACGGCTCGGCCAATCTCAGCCCGCGCGACAATCACGAGATGATCGACGTGCAGCTCGCGATCCCTGATGACGGCGCAGAAGGCCCCCGCATCACCAAGGCGCAGCTCAACGCGACGATCCGCCAGCGGCTCGAGCGGCTGATGGCCGAGATCCAGAAGGAGCTGAAGAAGCTCGGCTTCCAGGATCCGATCGGCCGCCAGATCGTCCTCACCGGGGGCGGCGCCGAGCTGAAGGGCATCGCCGATTACGCCCAACAGTCGCTCGGCAATGCCGTGCGCGTCGGGCGTCCGAAAGGCCTCATCGCATTGCCCGAGGCGCATGCCGGACCGGCATTTGCGACGCTTGCCGGTCTCGCGCGCTTCGCTGCGGCCGATCCGATCGACCTGCGCGCGCTCGAGCCATCGAGCCACCAGATCGTCACCAAGGCGAGCCCGGGCGCGGTTCTTCAGCGCTTGATGGCGGCGTTCCGGTCGAATTATTAAAGAAATACGACCGGCGGGGCTGTTTCCACTAGAGTCACACAAGCCCTTGGTGCATCACAGGGACAATGGGTGCCGCTCCAGCGCGATGGCGGCGCCGTGGGAGATTATGAATGAGCATCGAATTTCTTCCGGCGGACGTTGACGAGCTGACGCCAAAGATCACGGTGATCGGCGTCGGCGGCGCCGGCGGCAACGCGATCGCGAACATGATCCGTGCCGATGTGCAGGGAGTCGAGTTCCTCGTCGCCAACACCGATGCGCAGGCGCTCAAGCAGTCGTCGGCCGGGCACCGCATCCAGCTCGGTGCGAAGATCACGCAGGGCCTCGGCGCCGGTTCGCGGCCGGAGATCGGCCGCGCCGCCGCCGAAGAGACGATCGATCAGGTCCAGAAGGCGCTCGAGGGCGCGCATATGTGCTTCATCGCCGCGGGCATGGGCGGCGGCACCGGCACGGGCGCGGCGCCGGTCATCGCCAAGGCCGCCCGCGACATGGGCATCCTGACCGTCGGCGTCGTCACCAAACCCTTCGCCTTCGAGGGCCGCCGCCGCGCGCAATCGGCGGATTCGGGCATCGAGGAGCTGCAGAAGTACGTCGATACGCTCATCGTCATCCCCAACCAGAACCTGTTCCTGATCGCCAACGCCAACACGACCTTCAAGCAGGCGTTCGAAATGGCGGACGAAGTGCTCCAGCAGGGCGTGCGCGGCATCACCGACCTGATGGTCATGCCGGGCCTGATCAACCTCGACTTCGCCGACGTCCGTTCGGTGATGCAGGAGATGGGCAAGGCGATGATGGGCACCGGCGAGGCGGACGGCGACGACCGCGCGCTGATCGCGGCGCAGAAGGCGATCGCCAACCCGCTGCTCGACGGCGTCAGCATGAACGGCGCCAAGGGCGTGATCGTCTCGATCACCGGCGGCGAGGACATGCGCCTGCTCGAGGTCGACGAAGCGGCGAACCACATTCGCGAGCTGGTCGATCCCGACGCGAACATCATCTGGGGCTCGGCGTTCAACCCGGACCTCGAGGGCAAGATCCGCGTCTCGGTGGTCGCGACGGGCATCGACGCCGATGCCCAGGCGCGGATCGCGCCGGCGGCCGAGCAGCCGCGCGTCTTTTCGTTCGCGACGCCGCGCCGCAGCGCTGCGTCTGCCGCTGCCGAGCCGGCGGCGCCGGTCGCCGCGCCGGGCTTCTCGGAGCCGAGCTACGCGGCAGAGGAAGCGCCGGAGCCCGAAGCCGAAGCGCTCGAGCTGCAGGCGCCCGATGCGATCGAGCCCGAGCCCGTGGCGGAACCGGCGGCGAGCTATGACGATGCGGGCGATTCCGACGAGCTGCTGCTCGGCGAGGGCAGCGCGATGCCGCTGGCAGAGCCCGAACCCGCGCCCGCGCCGGCACCCGAGCTCACCAGCCGCCGCCGCTGGCTGACCGGCGGTGCCGACGATGAGCCGGCGCCCGAAGCCAAGCCAGCAGGACGTCGCGCCGGGGGCACCTTGTTCGAGCGGATGGCATCGCGCGGCGCGTCCAAGGCCGCTGACGAGGATGACAAGGATCCGCTCGACATCCCGCGCTTCCTGCGTAGCCAGAACAACCAATAGGCATTCGTCGCCGGCGTCTCTCGTTTCAGCGAGACGCCGGCGATGCGTCATTGGCGGTTCAGCCGATGGCGTGTCTGGCTGATCGCTTGATGAAGCATATCCGATTCCTGCGGCCGATCGCGCTGGCACTCGCCATTTCCGCGGGCGCGGGATCTTTGCCTGCTTACGGGCAGGCCGGACTGGTTCCAGCGCCCAATCCCGAAGCCGATCGGCTGGCGCAGGAAATGCGCGTGCTCGCTGCCGATCCGCGGGACGTGCGGGCGCTGCTCGAGGCCGGCAATTCGAGCGCGCGGCTGGGCGACACCGCGGCGGCACTTGCATTCTTCGCGCGCGCCGAAGCTGCCGATCCCACCAATCCCGGGATTCTGGCCGGTCGGGGCGCGGCGCTGGTGCGGATGGAGCGGCCAGGAGAGGCGCTGCGGCTGTTTCAGGCCGCCGAAGCCCGGGGGCTGCCGGTGCGCGAATATGCCGGCGATCGCGGCTTCGCTTATGATCTGCTGGGCCAGCCCGGACTCGCCCAGGCCGATTACAAGCTGGCGCTGCAAAACGGATCCGACGACGAGACCATACGGCGCTATGCGCTGTCGCTCGGGATTTCGGGCAATGTCGATGAATCGATGCGCCAGCTTGATCCGCTGCTGCGCAAGAGCGATCGGGCGGCGTGGCGCGCGCGCGCCTTCGTGCTCGCCATGAACGGCGACATGCCGGGCGCCGAGCGGATCGCGGCGAGCATGATGCCCGGCAATATGGGCCACTCGCTCGCACCCTTCTTCCGTCGCCTCGCCAACCTCGCACCTGCCGATCGCGCCTTCGCGGTGCATTTCGGCCAGCTGTCGCCCACCGCGGCGCGGCTCGCCGACGCACGGCAGGCGCCGCCATTGCCCCGCTATATCGCACCCACTCGGGCCGTGCAGGTCGCGCAGGCGCAACCCCAGACCGCGCGCGCTGCTGCAAGCGCGCAGCGCGACCGCCGTTCGCGCCGCGAGCGCGAGCGGGAGGCGCGCGACGTCGCGCCTCCCGCCCGTCGAACGTCTCCGGAGCAGAATGCCCCGGTGCAGACCGCAGCGGCGGCTCCCCTGCCGGTTCCGCCGAGCCTTCCCCGCGAACAGACGCCGCTGGTGCAGCCTTTGCCGGCGCCGCGTGCCGAGGAGATCGACGCGCCGGTCCGCGACGCTGCCGCACCGACAGAGGTCGCCCGACGCGAAACACCGCGACCCGAGCGGGCCGCCATCGCTGCGCCGGGACAGGGGAGTCCGGCCGCCGCCTCTGCCGGCGATACTGCCCGCGCGGACGCCACGCCCGCCGTTGCACCCTCGCCGGTGGTCCGAGCGCCAGCTCCCGCCAATGTCGCCGCCGCACCTGCACCGGGAGCAGTCGAGACGCTCCCCGATGCCGCGCGCCCGACCCAGCAGGGCGCGAGCCCAACTTCTGAAAACGCCGTCGCGAACCGATCGGAGCCGACTCCGCCGGGGCCTGCACGTGTCGGCCAGGAGGATTCGGTGCTCGCCTCGATCGTGGCCGGCATCACCATTCCGGCAGAGGAGTTGCAGGTCGTCACCGCGGTTCCGGTGGACCCGGTGCCCGAGCCGACGCAGGTCGCCGCCGCACCCGAGGCCGCTCGCCCGACGTCCAGGGCTGAGACAGCCAGGCCAATTGCGCCGAAACCCAAGCCGAAGCCGGAGCTGCCCAAGGCCGAGCCCGCCAAAGGCAAGGACGCGAAGAAAGTCGATACGCCCAAGCCCGATCCGAAGGCGAAAAAGGGCGAGCCTGCCAAGCCGGATCCGAAGGCGAAGAAGCCCGAGCCCAAGGGTGAGCCGGCGCGCGTGTGGGTGCAGGTCGCCGGCGGCGCAAACGTGACGAACCTGCCACAGGCCTGGAAATCGGTGACCGCCAAGGCGCCGGCGGCATTCAAGGGCAAATCCGGCTGGTGGACTCCGTTGCGGGCGACCAATCGCGTATTGGCCGGTCCATTCAAGAGCGCTGCGGAGGCGCAGGCTTTCGTCAATTCGCTGCGAAAGGCGGACGTGCCAGCTTTCGTATTTACCAGCGAGGCGGGTCAGAAGGTGACCAGGCTCGGCGGAAATTGACGCGTCGTTCTCCTTTGGTCCTCACGGATGGGAATGGCAGACGCGTGCCGCGAAAGGCGTAATTTCTTGCGACCGAGGCTCGAGCGCTATTCGCCGACACGCCGCGTTATTAACCTGTGTTGTTGACCATCGGCAGGCAGTTGGCGAGCGATGTCGAGTGCTGTGCAAGCTTCGTTTGTCCCTCCTCGGAGCTTGCGCGCTTCTCCTGGCGAGCTGCAGCGAGGAGTCGCGAACGCTCGCTGCCGATCTCCCGCAGACCGCGCCCAAGGGTTCGCAGGATCCGCGCGCGGCAAAATATGAACGTAATGTCTATCAGGTGTCGCAGGGCGGCCGCTATTTCACCTGGTATGGCTGCGGTGGCTGCCATGGCAGCGATGCGGGCGGCGCGCTGAACCTGAACGACAAGATCTGGGTCCACGGCAGCAATTTCGACCAGGTCTATGGCTATATTGCCGGCGGTCATGCAGGAGCACTGGCGCAGTATGGCGAGCGGATACCTGCCGAGCAGCTCTGGCAGATCACCGCGTATGTGCGCACGCTGCCGCAGCTGACGCCGGAAAAGCGCCGCCGCCAGGATATGGACCAGATCGGCGAACCGCAGGGTGCGAAATGGACGGGGCCGGTGCAATGAACCGGTGCCTTCTCGCTCTATTACCCATGCTGACGCTCGGCGGATGCGGCGGCTTCCAGTCGCCGATCGCGCCCGCGGGCGAGCAGGCCTCGAGCATCAATTCGCTGTTCTGGCTGACGATCGCAGTGTGCGGGTTCATGTATCTGCTCGTTCTCGGCGCGCTGGGCCTGAGCCTTTGGCGGGCGTGGCGCCGTCGCGGCGAGACCGCGGAGCCCAGCATCAACCCCGCCGATCACGGGCTCAGCCGCACGCTCGTCTTCTGGTGCGGGCTGATCCTGATCGGGCTGACGACCCTGATCGTCGGCAGCTTCCTCGTCGACCGGACGATCGCGCAGGCTCGGGCGCGCGATGCGCTCGAGGTGCGGGTCACCGGGCATCAATGGTGGTGGCGGATACAGTATCGCGATCCCGCGACCGGCGGGTGGATCGAGACGGCCAACGAACTCCATCTGCCGCTGGGACGCACCACGCGCGTGTCACTGGGCTCGGCCGATGTGATCCACAGCTTCTGGGTGCCGAACATCGCGCAGAAGCTCGACCTGATCCCGGGCCGGATCAACCTGCTCGACCTCACGCCCACCCGCGCGGGCTGGTTCCGCGGGCAATGCGCCGAGTTCTGCGGGGCGCAGCACGCGCACATGGCGTTCGACGTGAAGGTGGACACACCACAAGAATTCGACGGCTGGCTCGCCGCGCAGGCCCGACCGGCAAGCGCGCCCGCCGATCCCGCCGCTTCGCGCGGGCTTGCTGTCGTGACCGGCGGCCAATGCGCGATGTGCCACGCGATCCGCGGCACGTCCGCGGTCGGCAAGGCTGGCCCGGACCTCACCCATTTCGGTTCCCGTCGCTCGATTGCCGCCGGCACACTGACGATGAGCCGCGGCGCGATCCAGGGCTGGATCGCACAGCCGCAGGCGCTCAAACCAGGCACGATGATGCCGCCCGTCGCGCTGTCGCCCGCCGACAGCGATGCCGCATCACGCTATCTGATGGGGCTTCGATGATCGATCCGAACGCGCGGCCTCCGGCGCCACCCGAACAACTCGCCGTCTCGTGGCGCGATGCGCCGGGCATCTGGGGATTTTTGACCACCGTCGATCACAAGCGCATCGCCGCGCGTTACATCTTCACCGTCGTCGCGCTGATGTTCCTCGCGGGAATGCTCGCGCTCGACATGCGGCTCCAGCTCGCCGCCCCCGACATGGAGCGGATGACGCCGCAGCTCTACAATGAGAGCTTCTCGCTGCATGGCTCGACGATGCTGTTTCTCGTTTCGGTCCCGGTGATGGAGGCGATGGGAATCTGGCTGGTGCCGCTGATGCTCGGGCAACGCGCGCTCGCTTTTCCCCGGCTGGCGGCGTTCAGCTACTGGCTGTATCTCGGCGGCGTGATGATGCTGTGGGTGCCGCATGCGCTCGGCGTCACGCCTGATCTGGGCTGGTTCGAATATCCGCCGCTTTCCGGCCCTGCCTATTCGCCGGGGCACCGCGCCGACATCTGGGCGCAGATGATCACCTTCACCGAAGTCGCGGCGCTGGCGGCATCGGTAAACGTGGTCGCGACGGTGCTCAAGATGCGGCCGCCGGGGATGACGCTGGCGCGGATCCCGATCTTCGTATGGGCGATGTTCATCGCCTCGCTGATGACGATCTTCGCACTGCCTGCGGTGATGCTGGTGACCAGCATGCTGATCGCCGACCGGATGGTCTCGACGCAATTCTTCGCGGCCGCCGCGGGCGGCGATCCGGTGCTGTTCCAGCATCTGTTCTGGTGGTTCGGCCACCCCGAGGTCTACATCATCTTCGTGCCCGCCGCCGGTTTCGTTTCGGCGATCGTCGAGGTGTTTTCGCGCCGCACCTTGTTCGGGCATGTCGCGGTGGTGCTGTCGATGCTGGCGATCGCCGCACTCGCCTTCGGGCTGTGGGTGCATCACATGTTCGCCGTGGGCCTGCCGCGGCTCGGCAACGACTTCTACACCGCGGCGAGCATGGCGGTGGCGCTGCCCGCCGGGGTGCAGATCTTCTGCTGGATCGGCACGCTGTTCACCGGCCGGCCACGCTTCGACACCCCGCTGCTCTGGGTCGTCGCCTTCATCGTCACATTCGTGATCGGCGGCCTGTCGGGCGTCATGGCCGCCTCCGCCCCGCTCGACCAGCAGCTGACCGACACCTATTTCATCGTCGCGCATTTCCATTACGTGCTGATCGGCGGCGCGATGTTCCCGTTGTTCGGCGCCTTCGCCTATTGGTACCCCAAGGCGACGGGGCGGATGATGTCGGAGTTCTGGGGCAAATTGAGCTTCTGGCTCATCGTCGGCGGGTTCAATCTCGGCTTCTTCCCGATGCACATTCTCGGTCTCGAGGGCATGCCGCGGCGGATCTACACCTATAGCGAGGGCATGGGCTGGGGGCCGCTCAACATGGTCGCGACGATCGGGTCGGCGATCGCAGTGGCGGGCGGGCTGCTGTTCGTCGCCAATGCCTTCTGGAGCTTCTATCGGGGCAAGCTGGCCGGATCGGATCCATGGGGTGGCTCGACGCTCGAATGGGCGGTGCCGTCGCCGCCGCCTCAGCACAATTTCGACCACATGCCGGTGGTCGACAGCCTGACGCCGCTCTGGACGCAAAAAGACGGTCTGGCGGTGATGACCGGGCTCGCCGTCGATCGCCGCGAAGTGCTGGTGACGTCCGTGGTCGAGGCAGAACCCGAATATCGCCAGAAGAGCCCCAAGCCGTCGATCGCGCCGTTCTTCGCGGCGATCGCTGTGACGATCCTGTTCGTCGGCAGCATCTATACGCCCTGGGCCCTGGTCTGGGGGTCGGTGCCGGTGGGAATTGCCCTTACCGTCTGGTTCTGGCCGCAGCGCGAGCGCGCGCACACCGGGCCTTTGCGGGTGCGCAGCCGATGAGCGACGCGGTCCCGACCCGCGCCATCGGCGATCTTGCGCATTTGCCCGAGAGCGCGATGGGCCCGCGCCACCTCGTCTGGTGGGGCAATATCGGCTTCATGGCGATCGAGGGCACGGTCTTTGCGCTCGCGATGGGCTGTTACCTCTATCTGATGAGTCAGACGCCCGGCTGGCCGCCCGCCGGCATCCGTCCGCCCGACCTGTTCTGGCCGGCGATCCTGACCACGGGGCTGCTGTTGAGCGAGATCCCCAATCTGTGGGTGCGCCGCAAGGCAGTCGCCAAGGACGAGAAGGGGGTGCGGATCGGCACCCTGGCGATGACGATCCTCGGGCTGCTGCTGCTGATCCCGCGCGGCTTCGCCTTCGCCCACCTCAACGTGACGTGGCACGACAATGCCTATGGCTCGCTGGTGTGGATGCTGATGATCCTCCACACCAGCCATCTCGTCACCGATATCGGCGACACTGCGGTCCAGTCCTTGTGGCTCTACACGCATGAGGTCGGCGACGATCAGTTCGCCGATGTAGAGGACAATGCCAATTATTGGACCTTCGTCGTGTTCAGCTGGCTGCCGGTGGGCGCGCTGATCTATCTTGCGCCGAGGCTCGCATGAACGATGCGGCTCCGCTCAGCCGAGGCGCCCGGGTGCGTCCGTGGATCGCGCTCTTCCTGCCTCCCACGGCATGGTATGTCTTCGAAGTCGGATTGGGCAGCGTGCTCAAGGTGCACTGCCAGCCAGTGGGCGACTGGGTCGGGCTCGCATGGGGGATCGCAAGCCTGGCGGCGTGCGGGGCAGCGATGGCGATCGCCTGGCCCTGCGCGCGCCCGGCGGGCGACCAGACCCCGCCGCGGGCGTGGCTCTCGCGGGTGGCGCTGCTGCTCGCTGCCATCTTCGCGCTGGCGATCGCCTTCCAGACGCTGAGCGTGCTGATCGTGCCGCCATGCGTAAACTGATCCGCCCGGCAGCGCTCGCCGTCATAGCAGGCGCTGCGCCAGCCTGGGCCCATGCCGGCCATAATCACGAGGCGCCGCCGGGCTGGACATGGGATCCGTGGATGACGCTGCCGTTGCTGCTCGCCGCATTGCTGTTCGCGCTGGGCTCGCGACGTCTATATGCGCGCTCGAACGCCGGTCGGGCGCGGCTGCGGACGCGCGCATGGCTGTTTGCCGCTGGCTGGCTGACGCTGGCGGGCGCCCTGGTGTCGCCGCTGCACGCAGCGGGCGAGCGCTCGTTCGCCGCCCACATGATCGAGCATGAACTCCTGATGTTGCTCGCCGCGCCGCTGCTGGTGATGGCCGAGCCGCTTTCCGCGACGCTCTGGGCATTTCCGTCTGCTGCCCGCCGAACTCTCGGCGCGATCGGCGCGAGCCGGCCGGTCTCCGTCCTGTTCGCCTGGACCACCGGCGCGGTCTTTGCGACCCTGTTCCAGGCGGGGGTGCTGTGGATCTGGCACATGCCGTCGCTGTTCGACCTCGCGCTCGCCAGCGAGGCCTGGCACGCGGCGCAGCATCTCTGCTTCCTCCTCAGCGCCTTGCTGTTCTGGACCGCGATGCTCGGCCGCCGCGGTGCGGGCGCCGGGTCACCCGGCGATCGCGCGCTCGCCGCCTTCTGCCTGCTGGTGACCTCCTTCGTCACCGGTGCGTTGGGCGCGCTGATGGCCTTTGCTCAATCGCCCTGGTACGCCGGTTATTCCCGGCTCGCGCTCGCACCCTTCGGGCTCAGCCCGGCCGAGGACCAGCAGATCGCCGGGCTGATCATGTGGGTGCCCGGAGGGTTGGTCCATCTGGTCGTTGCGCTCGTTCTCTTCCGCACCTTGCTCGCGCCGCAGAGAACCGCCGATGCCCTCTGAGCTCCGCTTCGTTCTGATCCTGTCCGCGCTGGCTGCGCTTGCGGGGGCCGCTTCGGTGTTCGGCATCTATCGGCAGGACGCCGCCCAGGCGCGCACCCATGCCGAAGCGATGACCGGTGGCAGCGCCGATGCGGGCAGAGACGTGATCGCCCGCTACAATTGCGGCGCCTGCCACCGCATTCCCGGCATCGCCGGCGCGACAGGCCAGGTCGGACCCGCGCTGGGTGGCATCGCTGTGCGCGCGCAAATCGCCGGCTTGCTGGTCAACAACCCCGACAATCTCGTCCGCTGGCTCCAACATCCGCAGCAGGTTCTTCCAGGCAACGGCATGCCCGAACAGGGGCTGACAGAAGGCGAGGCGAGGGACGCGGCCGCGTATCTGTACACGGTGAGGCAGTAACTTTCGCCACGGCGGATCACCCGGTCACGCCGCAGCATTTTCTTTCGATGGAGGCGCTTGGGTATTCAGGCGTTCGAGATAGCCGCAGAGCATGTCGGCCAGTGCGTTCGACCAATCGCCGATTTCGGTCTCCGAGCGCGCTGTTTCGGAGAAGCTGCTGCCCACCGTGCTGAGCGTCGTCTTGATCAGGTCGCCGGCGAGCACCCGCTTATGATCCGGCGCGTCCGGTAGCGCCTCACGCAAGAAGTTTCGGAAGATGTGTGCATTTTCCTTTTTCGCTTCGACTGCCTCGGGCGCATCACGGTAGAGCGGTGCCGCGTCGCTGAGCGCGGTTCGAATCGCGGCTTCGTCGCATTCCGACTGGATGAAGGCATGGATCAGGCGGCGAAGCCGCGTGGCCGGCGGGGTGGATCGATCTTCGAGAATGCTCCGCAGCAGGGCAGAGGTGCGCCGCCACTCGTCGCTCTGCAGCCGGAACAGAATCGCGGCCTTGTTCGGGAAATATTGATAAAGCGAGCCGACGCTCACTCCGGCCCGCTCGGCGACTCGCGCGGTCGTGAATCGCTGCGCGCCTTCCTTCGTCAAAACCTGAACAGCGGCGTCGAGCACTGCCTCGACCAACTGGTTCGAACGCGTCTGTTTGGGGCTCTTTCGCGAGGCGATACCCGCGTTGCGCGTGGCCGACATGCGGATCTCCTGCCAATGCGAATAGTCAAAGCTGACGAACTAGTCGTATTTTCCGGGCCGGCAAGCAAATCATGGCTTGCCCATTGGAGAATCCCGAATGACCACGCTTTCCAGCGCCCCCGTGGCGCCCCTTCTCGCGCGCCTGTTTGCCGAGGCGGACGCAAACCCGCCGGCACAAAGCCCGATCTTCGCCGGCATGACCAGCGACGACCATCGCAGGATGATGCGCAGCAAGACCGAATATCGCGACTTTTACGCCAGCCTCAGCGACTTCGCGCTGCCCGTATCTCCTGAGGTCGGCGGCCTGCTCTACATGCTGGCGCGCGCGACCCACGCCCGTTCGATCGTCGAGTTCGGCACATCCTTCGGCCTGTCGACGATTCACCTGGCGGCAGCTCTCCGTGACAATGGCGGCGGGCGGCTGATCACCAGCGAGTTCGAGCCGACCAAGCTTGTTCGGGCGCAGGCCAATCTCGCGGAAGCCGGGCTGTCCGATCTCGTCGAGTTTCGCCAAGGCGATGCGCTGGACACACTTGCAACCGACTTGCCCGAGACGATCGACCTCGTGCTGCTGGACGGCGCCAAGGCGCTCTATTCGGACATTCTCGATCGGTTGGAGAGCAGGCTTCGACCGGGCGCGATCCTCATCGCCGACAATGCCGATCATTGTCCAGAATATCTCGAGCGGGTCGGCAACGATGCCAACGGCTATATGTCGATGCCATTCAGCGATGAGGTCGAGCTTTCCATCAGGCTCGGCTGATCTGGTCCCCTCCGGACGTGATCGGCGGCTCCGTATCCTGATCGGGCGGGGCCGCCTGTCGTCGCAACCATCAGCGCAGCAGCTCGATCAACAGCACGCCCCTGCAGCAATAACCGCGCGGCACCAGAAATATGCGACGACAGATTAGTCCAGATCGTCCGATCCCAAAGGATTGTTAACCACCACCGTTTACCCGGACGTAGCGGACATACGCTGCCGGAGTTGACCTTGTTCGAACAGACCTCAGTCTCACCGTGCACAGCGATGCCGCTGAACGTCACGATCATCATGCCGTGCCTCAACGAGGCGGTGAGCCTGCCGCATTGTATTGCGAATGCGCAGGATGCGCTCGCCCGCATCGCCGCGCGGTACGCGATCGCAGGCGAGATCGTGATTGCGGATAACGGTTCAACGGACGGAAGCCAGGTAATTGCCACCGCGCTCGGCGCGCGCGTCGTGCCTGTTGCGCGTCGCGGCTATGGCGCGGCGATCATCGGCGGTGCCGAGGCTGCGTTGGGGGGCCTGCTGCTGATCGGGGACGCAGACGGCAGCTATGACTTCACCGATGGCGTGGCGATGATCGGCAAACTGCTCGACGGCGTCGACCTCTGTATGGGCTCGCGCTTCCTCGGCGGCATCGCGCCCGGCGCGATGCCGTGGAAGAACCGGCATATCGGGAATCCGTTGCTCACCGGCTTGCTCAATCTGTTTTTCCGCAGCGGGATAGACGACGCGCATTGCGGACTTCGTGCGATCACCCGCGACGCTTTCCTCTCGCTCGGCCTCCGCGGCGAGGGGATGGAATTCGCAAGCGAGATGGTGGTCAAGGCGAGCCTGCGCCGGATGCGGATCGCCCAGACGGCGGCGACGTTGTCGGTCGACCTGCGGGACCGTGCGCCGCATCTGCGCCCCTGGCGGGACGGCTGGCGGCATCTGCGTTACCTCGTGATGCTCAGCCCGACCTGGGCGTTCGGCGCGCCCGCGTTGCTGGCGCTGATTGCCGGCAGCGCAATTCTGGCAGTGGCAACCGGCCATCATGTCGGGCTGCTTGCCGGCAAGGGCCCATTCGGCGCGAGCTGGATGATTGTCGCGGGCTTCCTCCTCACCACGGGTCATTTTGCGGCGTTGATGGCGGTTGCTGCACATGTTGCGGGGGTTCGCGAAGGCTACCGGCTGCTGCGCCCGTCGATCGCGCGGCTGCGGCATCTGCTGACGCTCGAGACGATGCTCGGCGCCGGGTTGATGCTGATTGTCTCGGCATTGGCCATGCTGTGCGCGATCGCGTGGAACTGGCGTGCCGATGATTTCGCAGCGCCGGCAAGCGTTCTGCCGCTCGTGATCGCGTCAAGCCTCGGGGCGATCGGTCTTCAAACGGTATTCGGCGGCCTCGTAATGGCAATTGTCGGAGGTCACAGCGCGACCTTCATCCCGGCTGCGGATCGAGTGCGATGAGTTCGCGGCTCCGTGTAGCGGCCATCGGGCTGGGCTGGGTTTGCCAGCATCGCCACTTGCCGGCGATGGATCGGTCGAAACGGTTCGACGTCGTCGGCGTCGTCGACCGGACACCCGGTCGCGCGGCTGAAATCGCGAAACGGCGTGGCTACCGCCATCATGGCGAAGCGGCGAGCCTGTCGGGTGTCGATTGGCTCGATGAAGTCGACGCGGTCACCGTTGCGACTGCGCCGATGGCGCATTTCGCGCTCGTCAGCGAGGCGCTCGCACGCGGAAAGCATGTGCTGACCGAAAAGCCCTTTACGATGCGGGTCGACGAAGGTGCCCAGCTGCTCGAAGCCGCGTCGGCAGCGGATCGGCGTCTGGCGATCGTACACAATTTCCAGTTCGCCCGCTCGACCCGAAAGCTGTTTGCAGAGATTGCCGCAGGGAAGCTCGGCACGATCCGGGGTGTCGATGCCGTTCAGTTCGGGAATCCGCGGCGGCGGCTGCCGACCTGGTGCGAGGAACTGCCGTTCGGACTGTTCTATGACGAGAGCCCGCATCTTCTTTACCTGATGCGGGCGGTGGCGGGGGCGCTGTCGCTCGAACGATCGTTCGTGGTTGCGAGCAGCATGGGTCAGAGCACACCCTCCCGGATCGAGGCCTGGTTCCGCGGCACCGATCTGGACTGCCCGGTTCGCATGGCGTGCAATTTCGAGAGCCCGGTCAGCGAATGGTATCTGATGGTGGCGGGCGACAAGGGCCTCGCGATCGTAGACATCTTTCGCGACATTTTCGTCCTGCTGCCGAACGACGGGCGCCATGCGACACTCGATGTGCTGCGTACCAGTCGGGCCGCCACCCTCCAGCACTGGTTCCAGCACGTCACCAGCGGGCTGCCGCACCTCACCGGACGACTGAGCTACGGCAATGCCGAATTGTTCGATCGCTTCGCACGCGGCTGCGCTGGCGACGTGTCGGCGATGGACCCGATCAGCGGTGCGGCGGCGCAGGCGGTGCTGACCCTGCAGCACGCAGTAATCGACAATGCGGAAGCGATCTATCGATGAGCAAGCACGACCTTTTCACCACCTTCACCGCCGCCTATCCGGCGCAGCCCGCAACCGCGTTCTGGCGTGCGATCGAGATCGGCGCGCTTGCCAGCCGCAACATTCCGCAAGGACTGGGGCTCGACCTCGGATGCGGCGACGGATTGCTGACTCACATCCTGCTCGAAAGGATCGGCCCGCGCCGGCTGGTCGGGATCGATCTGGACCCGTTGGAAACCGAGGCCGCCCGGCGTTTTCCCTTTTACGAACGCGTTCTGACCTGTTCGGCCGACGCGATAGGGGAGCCGGACGGAAGCTTCGACTTCGTCATCTCCAATTCCGTGCTGGAACACGTCCCGCCGCTCGAAGGGACCATCAGCGAGGTCGGGCGGCTGCTGAAGCCCGGTGGCCGCTTCTTCTTCACGGTGCCCGGACCGGGCTTTCACGACAATCTCCGGGGCGGACTGCTGCCGGGGAGCGATCGCAGCGCCTATCTCGAAGAACTCGACAGGCGACTGGCGCATTTCCACTATCTGTCTCGCGATGACTGGGCGGCGATGCTCGGCCGCCACGGCCTGTCGCTCGATAGCTGTCTGGGCTATCTCGACCGAACCGAGACGCGCCGGTGGGAAACGCTTTCGAGGATGACCGGCGGTCTGCTCTACAGTGTGTTCGGCCAGACTTCCCGACCGATCGAGATCCAGCGTAAGCTCGGCATCCGCTCGATGCAGAACGCCGGGCGCCTTCCAGCCATATTCGCGGCGCCGCTCGCGCGCGTGATGCGCGCCGGGGTGGATGTCGATCTCTGCGAACCTGAATGGACCGATATCGAGCAGGCGTCGTGCCTGTTGATCGAGGGCCGGCGTGCCTGACCTGCGGGTTCCGCCGATCCCGACATCGTTACGTTATGGCGTCGTCGCCGGTTGCTGCCTGCTGCTGCACAACGCGATCATGATCCTGGCGGATTGGTCCGGCCTGCAGCTGTGGCAGGCCGCGAGCCTGTCTTTCGGCACCATGATCGTGATCGGCTATGTGTTGCTGTCCGCCTTTGTATTCGATCAGCCGCGAAGCTGGACAGGTTTCTTTCGCTATTCCGGTGCGATGGCCGCAAACTTTCCGCTATCTACGGGGCTGGTCTGGCTCTTTTACGGTCCCTTCGGCGCGCCCATGACCGTCGCCGCGCCGGCCGCCACGCTGGCGATGGTACTCGTGAACTACCTTGGCAGCCGCTGGGCGATATCGGGGCGGGCGTTCGGGGGCGGGCCGGCGTGAAGCTGCTCACCGTCACCCACTTCTACGAGGCACATGGCGGCGGAATCGAGCGCGTTGCCGGCCGGCTCAATCGTGAGTTTTCCGCACTCGGGCACGAGACCCTGTGGGCAGCAAGCGACGAGGATGTTTTACCGGACTCAAACACGGCAGCGCCGGTGCCGCTGCCGTGCTGGAACCTGATCGAACGGATCACCGGACTGCCCATGCCGATCCCCGGCTTCGCCGGACTGCGACGCCTCGATCGCGCCATCCGCGAGAGCGATGCGGTGGTGGTGCACGACGCGCTATATGTCAGTTCGATCGCGGCGATGCTGCTCGCACGCCGGGCGCGGAAGCCCGTGCTGCTGATCCAGCACATCGCCGACATCCCCTTTTCGAGCAAGTTGCTTCAGCGGGTGATGGCGCTGGCCAACCGGCTGGTCACGCGGCCGATGTTGCGCGCGGCGGATCATCTGGTCTTCATCAGCGATACGACGCGGCGCGCATTCGCCGGCGTTCGGCGCCGGGACGCTCCGCTTTTGCTGTTCAATGGCGTCGATACGAGCATCTTTCATGCCGGCGGGCATGACGCGCGCAGCGAGCTGGGGTTCGCGCACGACGAGAAGATCATCCTGTTCGTCGGGCGCTTTGTGGAAAAAAAGGGGTTGGCCGTGCTCGAGCGGGTAGCGCGACTTCGCCCGGCGTGGCGCTTCGTGCTCGCTGGCCGCGGCCTGATCGATCCGCGAAGCTGGGGATTAGCCAATGTGACCCTTGTCGAAGGTCGATCCGGCGCGTCGCTGGCGGCACTCTATCGCGCCGCGGACTTGCTCCTGCTTCCGAGTGTCGGCGAGGGCTATCCCCTCGTCGTGCAGGAAGCGATGGCTTGCGGGCTGCCGGTAATATGCGGTGCCGAGACGGCAACCGCCGACCCCGATGCGGCGGCGTGGCTGCGCGGTGTGGAAATCGCGCTGGCCGATCCGGACGCCACCGCAGCCCGCGTCGTGACTGCCATCGAAGCGCTCGACATCGGCGCGGCCGAGGTGGAACGAATGCGTGCTTATGCCGCGCGTACGTATGACTGGCGCGCGATGGCGGAGCGGATCGCCTCCGTGCTCAGAGGGGCGTGACGACGCAGCCAGCCTGGCCGGCGGCATTTTCGATAGTTTGTTGCCAGCGGGTCGGTTGACCGAGGGGCAAGCCGAAATAGATGTTCAGGGCCTGCAGCTGGGCAGCGTCGACAAAGGCGAGGGTGCCGCGCCTGCATAGTTGGCGGACCGTTGCCGGATCGATCCTGCTCGCCCGCATTCTGAGCGGACGGTTCGACAGGTCCGGACGGTTGATCACGAGATCCGCCGCATATGATGCTGCCTCGTCGTCGACGACCACGATGTCGGCAGCGCTGCGCCCGATCACGCGGCTAGCATCGATGTAGGGAGCGGCCTGGCGGTGCGCGAGCAATGCGTGAACCGGAAACAGCACGCAAAGGCTCAGAACCGTCGCCATGCGGATCGGCAGCCGCAGCCCGCGCGTCTCGCAATAATGCCAGCCATAGCCGCCGAGCAGCACGAAATTCCCGATCAGCCCGTGGAGATAGCGGTAGCCCCAGCCATGGCCCTGATAGGGCATCAACAGGGACATGGCGACGAGGGTGAGAATAATGCCCATTGCGAGCGCCCGGGCGAACGGATCGCTTCTCCAGCAGACGATGACGCCGAGAATGGCGAGCGGGGTTGCAAGCAGATGCTGCCAGGTGAGGAAGCGCACCAGGTTCGCGCTCATCAGCCCGATGTCAGCGAGCGAACGGCCCGGCAGCAAATGTCGGATTCGCTCGAAATAGCCGACCCCTTCGGGGTTGAGCTGGGCAGGGGCAACGCCATGGCTCGCGACCCAGAGCGGCCAGGCCAGCCAGAACAGGCCGATCGCGGCATAGCCCCCTGCATATAGTGCAAACAGGCGCCATTGTTTGCGGCGGTACAACAGATCCACAAAGGGCAGCGCGAACAGGGGATGAAACAGCGGCTGATGCAGCCCTGTCGCGACAAGGGCTACGGCCAGCGCGCCGCCGTGGCCGAGCCGCCCACCCCGGAGAAACAGCGCCAACCAGACGAGATTGAGCGCGAGGTGCCCGCTCATGGCATAGGCGGTCATGCCGGCGACGAGCAACTGGGACGATCCGGCATAGAGCAGCAGGACGGCGATCTGCGCGCCGGCCGATGCGGGCCATAGCCGTCGCGCGATGCGCCACAACGCGACTGCGCCGATCGCGACGAACAGGGGAGAGGTCCAGGCCGGCTCGACAATCCTCCCCACCAGCGCGCGGGCCACGGCATTCATCGGCAGATAAGACGAGATCCAGCCTTCACGATCGCCGATGGTTACGAGGAACGTGTCGTTGAGCGCAGCGAACCAGGGCCGCCACGCCTCGGGAAACCGGGCGAACGCAGCGCCATGCGCATAAACCGCCGCGTCGAAGTCCGCGAGTTGTTCGTCGCGACTTAGATCGAAGCCGGAAAATGCCAGATGACTTCCGACGCGGCAGATCAGCAGCAGAGCGAACGCCAGAAGCACGATGTGACCGGGGTGAAGCGCGAGAACTTCCGGCTCGCGCCGGCGCGAGAGCCAATGTCTCCAGAGTAAAAGCAGGAATATGAAGCCAGCTACAAACCCGATGTCCTGATGCACGAAAAGGTGACGGGTCAGTCCGAAATCGCTCGCCCGGCCAGGCGCGAGCAGCCAGGCCAAGGCGGCGGCGGCAGCAAGAACGGCTATGGCGACGGCCGCGGCGCGCATGGCGAGGGAGGCGGCGACGCCAGCCGAACCATGGTCGATCACCCCTCTGTCCAGCTCCTGCTCGTATCCAGCCATATTCCGCCGACAGTGCCGCAAGTCTTCTTGCAAGTCCGTTACAATCCTGTCGCCACGGTCATCCCAGCGAAGGTGCCGGTCGTTTGGTTCGGAGCCGATCCATCAGCGTCGATAGCGGGGCCTCTCGGCAGCGGGGGCACTGAATGGGCGACAATCGCCCGAATGCCTACCGGCGGCCTTCGCGCTCCGCACACATCCGGCTGATCAGGATCGCTGCACGCTTGGCCTGGCGGCGAATGCTGTCGAGGTCGACCGTCTCGCCCGGCGCGTGATCGCCGGTGCTGTAGGTGCCCAGCCCGGCGAGGCTGTCGACGGTCGCTGCGACGAACGATATGTCACCGGCACCGCGTTTGAGCGGGTCAAGCGGCGCCATCTCGGCGAGGCCGAGATCGCGATTGACCGCGTTAAGCCTGGCGAGCAGCGCCTTGTTGCCCTCGGTCGGCGCCATTGCAGGATAGCCCTCGCCGAAGCTGATTTTCGCGTCGGTACCCGGCGCATGCGCAGCGACGATGGCTTCCATCTTTGCCCGCACTCTGCGCGTCTGTTCCTCGCTGAGCGTTCGGAAATCGCCGATCGCCGTCGCCGTCTCGGCTATGATGTTGGTCTTGCCCGCTGCTTGCGCTTCGCCGCTGTCGTCGATTGCGCCGCGCGCGCCGCCGGCGATTACGCCGGGATTGAAGGTCAGGTTGGGCTCGGGAAGCTCCTTGCGAAAGGCAGCGAGAATGCGCGCGAGTTCGTTGATCGCCCCATCGCCATATTGCTGCGTGAAGATCAGCGAAGAATGTCCGGTCGTGCCGTTGGCGGTGATCCGCCAATCGGTAACCGAGCGCCGCGCGATCGAGCCCATGTCGCGGCCGTCCTGCTGGACCAGCCCCTCGAAATCGAGCGCGACATCGGCGCGCTTGCCCGCGGCGATCAGGTCGGCGCGTGCGATGCTCGCGGGGCTGCCGGCATCCTCCTCGTCACCAGTCAGATGGACCTCGATATTGGCGTTCTTCAACGTCCCCGCGGCCTTCATCGCCTGCAGCGCTGCGATGATCACGACCATCCCGCCCTTGTCGTCGCCGACGCCGGGCCCTTCGGCCAGATTGCCCTTGCGGACGAACCTCTGAAACGGCGAGTTCGCCTCGAACACGGTGTCGAGATGTCCGATCAGCAGGATGCGCTTGCGGCCAGGTGCGCCACGGTGAACTGCGATCAGGTGACCAGCGCGTCCGACCTCCGCCATCGGCTTCCACGTGACCGTGAAGCCAAGCGCCTCGAGTTCGGCGCGCATCATCGCACCCACCTTGGTAACGCCATCGAGGTTAAGCGTTCCGCTGTTCTGGTCGACCAGCTTCCGAAGCAACGCCACGAATGTCTCGAACCCGGCGTCGACGGATCGCACCATGGCCTTTTCCGAGGGCGACAGCGACTGTGCCGCCGCAGGTGCCGCAACCAACAGCGCCGCCGTTGCCAGACCGACTCGCATCACAAATCCGCTCCTCGATTGGTACATCAGCGGGGGATACGGGCTGCATCCCACCCCGTCGAATCCTGAATGTGGCAAAGGACAGGCGCTGCAGATCCGACCCTGACGACCATACAAGGGGCGCGTTGCGCACCCTGCACAAGGGAAGACTTCGACAAGCGTGCCGCGACGGGCTAGGGGCAGCCGGGTGAAAGCGACTTCTCCCTGGGCAAGTACACCGGAACGAAGCCGCGGTCGCCGCCATGAGGAACAAAGCGGGACTGTCCGCGGCCCACGCGACGCGTTTCAGCGCGACCGCGACCGGATCATCCACTCGATCAGTTTCCGGCGGCTCCGCCACAAGACCCAGGTCTTCATGGCGCCCGACGGGGATCATTTCCGCGTGCGGCTCACCCATAGCCTCGAGGTCGCACAGATCGGGCGGACGATTGCGCGCGCGCTGGGGCTGAACGAGGACCTGACCGAAGCGCTGTGCCTCGCTCATGACATCGGCCATCCGCCCTTCGGCCATGCCGGCGAGGACGCACTCGAGGCGGCGCTGACGGGGCAGGGCGGATTCGATCACAATGGCCACACGCTGCGTACGCTGACCGAACTCGACCGGCCCTACCCCAGGTGGAACGGGCTGAACCTGACCTGGGAGACCCTTGAAGGGCTCGCCAAGCACAATGGTCCGGTCGCGGCGCCGGAATGGGCGCTCGCCGCCGCGGATGCGCAGTTCGATCTCGAACTCGATCGCTGGCCGTCGCTGGAGGCGCAGGTCGCCGCGCTGGCGGACGATATCGCCTATGACAATCACGACATCGACGATGGCTTGCGCGCCGGGCTGCTCAGCCTAGACCAGCTGATGCAGGTGCCGATGATCGCCGAGGGGTGGCGGCGCGTCGAGGGCAAGTTCCCCGGCGTGCCGGCGAGACGGCTGGTCGGCGAGCTGATCCGCTCGCAGATCGGCGAAATGGTCAACGACCTGATCGGCTCGACCCGGGCGCAGCTTGCCGAAGCGGGGGTGGAGACCGTCGAGGACGTCCGCGCGGCGGCGCGCTGCCTCGCCTGTTTTTCCGAACCGATGCGCGAGGCCGAACGCGGGCTCAAGCGCTTCATGTACGCCAATCTCTACCATCATCCGGGCCAGCTCGCGGCGGCGGAGGCGGCGCACGGCGTGGTGGCGGGATTGTTCGCGGCCTATGCGGCGGACCCGGCCCAAATGCCGGCCGAGTGGCGCGAGGCGCTGCCGGCGGAGGAGCCGTGGCGCAGCCGGCATATCGCCGATTTCATCGCCGGCATGACCGATCGCTATGCGGTCGCGCGCTACCGCGAGGTCGTCGGGCCGATCACCTTGCCCGAAGGTTTTTGATGCGAAAGGGGGCCCCCGCATGCGGAGGCCCCTTGAAACACTCAGCGCTGGGCGACCTGAACCGCATCATCGCGCTTCGGCGCACGGAACGATACGCGTCCGCCGCCGGCATAGCCGCTCACCCAGTCACCCTTGACCACGAAGCGGAATTTGGCGCCTGTCGAGGCCTTACCCTCGAGAACGAGACCGGCGGGGCTCGGCGTCGAGGTATAGGCGTAGGTCACGCCCTCATGCGTGAACACGCGCTCCTTCGCGAGAGCGGGCGTGGCGAAAGCAACGGTGGCGGCAGCAGCCGCAATCAGAAAACGAGTCACGATCTTGTCTCCTTCAAATGCTCGAAAGAGCCAGACCGGCATCCCTTTGGTGTCTTGTTCTGTTCTCGCAACAAGAATGCTGCACTGCAACAAGGCCAGCAATCGCAAAGCACGTCGGGTGCAGTTGCAATCCGTGCAAGAATCGCGGTGAAGCGAAGCGCTGACAAACTTCTGCGACAAGCCGTGGCTACAGAGGCTGTGGCAGGCAGAGGTGGTCGCATGGGCAAGGCAAGTATCGCGCTCAATCGGTTCGGCCTCGGGGCCAGACCGGGAGATGCACCCGGGAGCGATCCCGCGCGGTGGCTGCTTTCGCAGTTCGATCGCTTTGAAGCGCGGCCGCAGGCGATCGCCGCACTGCCGCCGAGCGGCCAGATCGCCAGCGAGCTGACCGAATATCTGCGCCAGGTGCGTGTGCTCCAGCGGGCCAGGCGCAGGCGGTCCGCGGCTGAGCCCGCGATGGAGATCGAGCCGGCAATGCGGGGCTCGCCGATGCAGCCGATGCCGGACACGGAAGACAAAAGCGACGATCCGGTCGCGCAGGCACGCCGCCGCGCGCGGCAACAGGGTCGCGATCATTATGCACGCGCAGTTTCGGCGCGGGCGCTGGTTGCGCTCAATGCACCGGCACCATTTGTCGAGCGGCTGGTGCATTTCTGGGCCAATCACTTCGCGGTGTCGGCGGACAAATTGACCATGGTCGGGCTCGCCGGCAGCCTCGAGTTCGAGACGGTGCGGCCGCATGTCCTCGGCAAATTCGGCGACATGCTCCACGCGGTCGAGCGCCATCCGGCGATGCTGGTCTATCTCGACCAGGCGCAGTCGGTGGGGCCGAACAGCGCGTTCGGCCAGATGGGCGGCAGGCGCGGGCAGAAAGCCGGGCTGAACGAGAATCTCGCGCGCGAAATTCTCGAACTGCACACCTTGGGCGTGCGCACCGGCTACAGCCAGGCCGATGTCACCGAATTCGCCAAGGCGATGACCGGGCGGACCGTGGCCGGGCTCGGGCGGGGGCGGGGACCTGCCTATGCGGAGGCAGGCGAGGCCGGCAATTTCGTGTTCGCGCCGCGCCTGCACGAGCCGGGTACGCGCAACATTCTCGGTAGAAGCTGGCCGCAAGAGGGCGAGGCGCAGGCCGCCGCAGTGCTCGATCTGCTCTCTACGCATCCTGCGACTGCGCGCCATATCGCCACCAAGCTCGCGCGGCATTTCGCCGGCGATGAACCGCCGCCGGCGCTGGTCGGCAAGCTCGAGGCGGCGTTCCTGCGCTCGGGCGGCGACTTGCCGACGGTGTATCGCGCGCTGGTGGAGGCGCCGGAATGCTGGGTCGCGCAGCCGGTCAAGTTCAAGTCGCCTTGGGAGTGGACGATCTCGGCGCTGCGCGGGCTGGGCGCGGAGCAATTGCCGCCGATGGCGATGAACGGGCTGATGACCCAGCTTGGCCAGCCGGTGTGGAAGCCCGGGTCGCCGGCGGGGTGGGACGATGTTGCGGCGAGCTGGGCCGGCCCCGACGCCGTGATGCGCCGGGTCGAGGCGGCCGAACGGTTGGCGCAGCGCACCCGCGACACCGTGGACGCGCGCAAGCGGGCGGCCGAATTGCTTCCCGACAGCCTCAGCGAGAACAGCGCCCAGTCGATCGCGCGCGCCGAAAGCCCGGGGCAGGGCGTCGCGCTGATGCTCATAGCCCCCGAATTCATGCGGAGATAGGCCATGTTCACGCGTCGCAGCTTCGTGGCACTCGGTGCCTCGGCGGTTCTGGCCTCCGGCTTTGGCACGCGAATGGCACTTGCCCGCGCGGCCACCGAGCGCCGCTTCGTCTTCATCATCCAGCGCGGCGCCGCCGACGGGCTGGGAACGCTCGCTCCGGTCGGCGATCCGGCATTCGTGTCGCAGCGCGGCGTGCTCGCCGAGGATTTCGCGACGGCGCCGAAGCTCGACTCCCTGTTTACGCTTCACCCGGCGATGACCAATCTGCGCGGGCTCTACGCAACGAAGCAGGCCCTGTTCGTCCATGCGGTCGCCTCGCCCTATCGCGAGCGCTCGCATTTCGACGGGCAGAACGTGCTCGAGACCGGCGGCAGCAGCGCCTATGCGCTCAAGGATGGCTGGCTCAACCGGCTGCTGTCGCTGCTCCCGGCCGACGATAAGGCGATCGCGCTCGCCGCGACGATCCCGATGGCGCTGCGCGGGCAGGTCGAGGTCGGCAGCTATGCGCCTTCGGCGCTGCCTGATGCTTCGGACGATTTGCTTGCGCGCGTCTCGGCGATGTACCGCGAGGACCCGCAGCTCCACGCGATCTGGGAGCAGGCGACCGCGACGCGAATGCTGACCAGCGACCTTGCCGGCGACAATGGCCGCAACGCCGCAGCGACGGGGGCGCTTGCCGCCAAATTGCTGAGCGCGGAGGGCGGCGCAAGGATTGCGATGATCGAGACCGGCGGCTGGGACACCCACGCCCAGCAACGCGGCCGCCTCGCCGGGCAACTCAAGGGGCTCGATGCGATGATCGGCGCGATCCGCGAGGGGCTCGAACCGCTCTGGGCCGATACGATGGTCGTGGTCGCGACCGAGTTCGGGCGGACGGTGAGAGTCAACGGCACGCAGGGCACCGATCACGGCACCGGCGCGCTGGCGATGCTGGTCGGAGGGGCGGTGAACGGCGGGCGGGTGGTGGCGGACTGGCCGGGACTGCGCGATGCCGCGCTCTATGAAGGCCGCGATCTTCGGCCGACCACCGGGCTGGATACCTTGCTGCACAGCGCCGTGACGGCGCATTTCGAGCTCCAGCCCGCCCGCACCGCGCAGAGGCTGTTTCCTGACATGAAGAGTGCGGGCGTGCTCAAGGATCTGGTGCACGCCTGATCCCGCGATGGCGCGGCGCTGACTGGTTGACTCGCTTGACTCGAATCGGGGTTTTTGCGCGGCGGCGGAGGGACATGCACGCGGCAGATGCGCGCGACGTTTAGATTTCGGCTTTCGCGCCGACCTTCCCGACGATTGTCTCTGCGTTTGCTTCGTCAGCGGCCATACTCAACGGGTGCTTGATATGGAACGGCCGCAATCGGGTGGAAAACTGCCACCCCTCCCACGTGTCACCCCGGACTTGTTCCGGGGTCCACCGCGCCATGAGGGCAGTGCTCTCCATTCTTGCTCTTCGCCCTGCCTCCTGGTGGACCCCGGCACAAGGCCGGGGTGACGAAGGAGGAAGACCTGCGTCCACAACCGCTGCGTTCCCGCAAGTCAGCCGTTCCGGATGGATGGTTCACTGCCGCCAGCCCTGCCGCAACGCGCCCGATGTTCTTGCCTGCACGGGAACCGGGCCAGCTTAGCTTGACTCTTTTGGCGGTAACGCGCGCGATCTCGCAATTTTATTTCGTCGTGATCGACAAGGTCAAAGAGCGGTAGGCGATTGGCCGACGCCCGGGTGAAGCAGACGAAATCCTACATTTCAATCGCCGGAGCCGCGCCGCATGATGTACGGCCGCGTCTCGTACGGCGGCGCCAGCGCTTCGATCCATGCGCCATGGGCGTGGGTGTGCGCGACCAGCTCCATCGGCGTGTCGCCGGGCCAGCCGCGGACGCGGACCTCGTGGCGATTGAGATCGCGGTTGGGCTCCATCATCACCCAGCCGAGCGGGCGCTCCGGCGTTGCGCGGTCGCCGGCGGCGGTCATCGCCTCGGCGATGCGCTGCTGGGTGGCATCGGGCAGGTACTGCCAGACGACCGAGTGCATCAGGACGCGGGTGACGCCTTGCGCCTGGGGTTCGGCGAGACGCGCCTCGACCCAGTCGGCGGCATCGCCCTGGACGAGGTCGACGCCTTCGGCGCGGACCATTGCGATCGTCTTTTCCAGCCGGGCCTGACGTTCGGTATTCTCGACCCAGCAATAGGCCTGCAGCCGCTCGGCGTCGCGATCGGTGGACAGATCGAGCGGCTGGATGTCGACGCCGCGGGCGGAAACGATCTCGACCGGCGCCTGCGGGGGCGGAGGGCCGCGCCACCCGGGCTTGATCTCGATCGGAGAGTCGGTCGGGCCGAAGCGGAAGCCGGCGAGGTCGAAGCGGTAGCGGCCGATCAGCAGGTTGAGGCCGGCGCTGGAGCCGATCTCGAGCACTTCGAACTTCGGGCCGTAGCGTTTCGCGAGATGGAGGATGCCGGTCATCAGCCCGGCCGAGCGGCCGGCTTCGTTGGTCTGGGGCGGGCCGTCGAGCCATGGCAGCAGCTCGGTGTCATGGGCGACGAACACGGCATTGAGGATAGCACCAGCCTCCGCTTCGTTGGTGACGGTGCCGGTGAACACCGAGGCGAGCTCGGAAACGCCGCGGCGGTGCAAGGCATGCAGGCCGCCGATCAGCCTCAGCACCAGCGCGTCGGCGACCGGCTCACCCGGCCAGTCGAGCACGCGGCGGCCGGTCTCGCTGTCGCGGGTGAGGTGCTTGCCGAGCGCAGTGGCGACGCGGGCGGTGATCGGCGCCGCCATCGCAGTGCAATAGCCGGCCTGGATACGGAAGCTGTCGCGGTTGGTCTGCTCGTCGGCCATGATCCCTCCCTTTGCGAAGGCTCTGTTGCGCCCGCCCGGCGCCCCAAGTAAAGCCCCGGCACTCATGCAAGAACCGCTCATCCTCGCCGTGCCCAAGGGCCGGATCCTCGACGAGGCGCTGCCGCTGCTCGCCGCGGTCGGCATCGTGCCCGAGCCGGCCTTTTCCGATCCGGACAGCCGCGCATTGCGCTTCAGGACCGACAATCCCGCGATCGACCTGATCCGGGTGCGCGCGTTCGACGTCGCCACCTTCGTCGCGCACGGCGCGGCGCAGCTCGGGGTGGTCGGATCGGACGTGCTCGCCGAGTTCGATTATTCGGAGCTTTACGCCCCCGTCGACCTCGGCATCGGGCATTGCCGGATCTCGGTGGCCGAGCCGGCGGCCATGGCCGAGAAGGACGATCCGCGCGGCTGGAGCCATGTGCGGATCGCGACCAAATATCCGCACATCACGCGTGCGCATTTCGCGGCGCGCGGGGTGCAGGCCGAATGCGTCAAGCTGAACGGCGCGATGGAGCTGGCGCCGGTGCTCGGGCTGGCGCCGCGGATCGTCGACCTCGTCTCGTCGGGCAAGACGCTCAAGGAGAACGGGCTGGTAGAGGTCGAGGTGATCGCCGAGGTGACCTCGCGGCTGGTGGTCAACCGGGCGGCGTTCAAGATGCGCGCGGAGGAAGTGGTGCCGCTGGTGGATGGTTTCCGGAGGGCTGTGGCGTGATCCGTCTCGATGCATCCGCAGCCGATTTCGCCGCGCGCTTCACCGCGCTGGTCAATGCCCGCCGCGAGGCGGACGAGGATGTCGCGCGCAACGTCACCCACATCATCAAGCGGGTGCGCGACGAGGGCGATGCCGCGCTCAAGGACCTGACGCGGCTGTTCGACAAGCATGATCTCGACCAAAGCGGCTGGCAGATCGATCGCGCCGATTGTCTCGCGGCGTGGGAGGGGCTGAGCCGAGAGCTGCGCGACGCGCTCGAGCTCGCGGCGGAGCGGATCGCAGTGTACCATGCGAAGCAGAAGCCCGACGATCGCGACGAAATCGATGCGGCGGGCGTCCGGCTCGGCGCGCGCTGGCGGGCAGTGGATTCGGCGGGGGTCTATGTGCCCGGCGGACGCGCGGCCTATCCGAGCTCGGTGCTGATGAATGCGATCCCCGCGAAGGCGGCGGGGGTGCGGCGGCTGGTGATGGTGACGCCTACCCCGAACGGCGAGGTCAATCCGCTGGTGCTCGCCGCGGCGCACATCGCCGGGGTGGACGAATTGTGGCGCGTCGGCGGGGCGCAGGCGGTGGCGGCCCTGGCCTACGGCACCGATCGGATCGCGCCGGTCGACGTGGTCACCGGCCCCGGCAACGCGTGGGTCGCCGAGGCCAAGCGGCAGCTTTACGGCGTGGTCGGGATCGACATGGTCGCGGGGCCGAGCGAGATCGTCGTCGTCGCCGACGGCAGGAACGATCCCGAATGGATCGCCGCCGACCTGCTCAGCCAGGCCGAGCACGACCCGACCAGTCAGTCGATCCTGTTCACCGATGATGCGGCGTTCGCCGACCGGGTCGCCTTGGCAGTCGACGCACAGATCGCGACGCTTTCCACCGCGGCGACGGCGCGGGCGAGCTGGGATGCCAATGGGGCGATCATCGTGGTGCCGAGCCTCGCCGAGGCGATTCCGCTCTGCGACCGGCTGGCGCCCGAGCATCTCGAGCTCGCCTGCGACGAGGCCGAAGCCTTGTTCGACATGGTGCATCATGCTGGCTCGGTGTTCCTCGGCCGGCACACGCCCGAGGCGGTGGGCGACTATGTCGCCGGACCGAACCACGTGCTGCCGACGGGGCGGCGCGCGCGCTTCGCGTCGGGGCTGTCGGTGCTCGATTTCATGAAGCGGACCAGCTTCCTGGCCTTGGACGAGGGCGGGCTTGCTGCTATCGGGCCGGCCGCGGTTGCGCTGGCCAATGCTGAAGGGCTGCCCGCGCACGCGAAATCGGTCGCGATCCGTTTGAAACCCTGACCGTTCGCCCTGAGCTTGTCGAAGGGCTGTTCTTCTTCTGCACCAAGTGAGAAGAACAGTGCTTCGACAAGCCGGCACGAACGGGTTGAGAGATAAGATTATTATGCCCAGTCCCAAAGCCCGCACCCGTTCCAAGGCCCGCGCCGCCGCGCGGCTCGCTGCCGTGCAGGCGCTGTACCAGCAGGAAATGGAGGGGACGAAGCTGCCCGTCCTGCTCACCGAATTCCACCAGCACCGGCTCGGCGCGACGATCGAGGACGTCGAATATGCCGATGCCGATGTCGCCTTCTTCGATGATGTGGTGAAGGGCGTCGACGCGCGGCGCGAGGAGATCGACCGGGTGATCTCGGCCAAGCTGGCGGCCGACTGGTCACTCGACCGGCTCGACAAGCCGATGCGGCAGATCCTGCGCGCCGGCACCTACGAGCTGATGGCGCGCCACGATGTGCCGGTGGGGGCGGTGATCAGCGAATATCTCGACGTGACCGATGCCTTCTACGACCGGCGCGAGAAGGGGTTCGTCAACGGCATTCTCGACGCGGTAGCGAAGGAAGCGCGGGGTTGAATTTGACCCTCCCGCCCGGGGGAGGAAGCGATGCGTGAACGCGACTTCATCGCAGCGCTCCGGTCGCTGCCGCTCCATCCGGGAGCGCAGGATCTGCGCGACGATGTTGCGGTGATCGAGCTCGGCGGCGAGGCGCTGGTGCTGACACACGACGCGATCGCCGAGGGCCTGCATTACCGCGCCGGCACCGATCCGGCCGACATTGCGTGGAAGCTGGTAGCGGTGAACCTGTCCGACCTCGCGGCCAAGGCGGCGGCGCCGATCGGAGTGCTGATCGGAGCGACTCTCGTCGAAGGCAGCGAGCGGTTCGTCAAAGGGTTGGGTGCCGTGCTCGATACCTATGGTGTCGCGCTGCTCGGCGGGGACACCATTGCCCGGAACGGCCCGGCAACGTTCGGCTGCACCGCCGTGGGACGGGCGACGGTGCGGCCGGTGCCGGCGCGGAGCGGGGCGCGGGCAGGGGACGCGCTCTACGTCACCGGGACGATCGGCGCGGCGATGCTCGGGTTCGAGGCAGAGAATGGTGCGGCCTATCTGCGGCCGAGGCCGCGGCTCGCCGAGGGGCTGGCGCTCGGGGGCCATGTGCATGCGATGATGGACGTGTCGGACGGATTGCTGCTCGATGCGCGGCGGATGGCGGAGGCGAGCGGGTGTACCGCGGCAATCACGCTCGACGCCATTCCGTTTGCCGAAGGGGTGGGCGACCGGCTGGCGGCGGCAAGCTGGGGGGACGATTACGAACTGCTGTTCGCGGCGCCCGAGGGTCTTGCGCTGCCGGTGCCGGTGACGCGGATCGGCACGATGCTCCCCGGCGGCGGCGAACCACTTCTGCTCGACGGCAAGTCGCCGCCTGAAAAGCTCGGCTACGAGCACCGCTGAGGCGGGTTGCGCCTGCACTAGCTGCCCGATACCTTCCGCGCTCCCCAAGACCGGCACAAGACCGGCTGGGGTCTCAGTTCTAGGGAAGGACTTCGCCTGATGACGATTGTGTATCTCGCCATCGCCTGCGGTTTGCTGGCGGTGGCCTATGGCTTTTTGACGAGCCAGCAAGTGCTCAGGGCCTCGCCCGGCAACGAAAAGATGCAGGACATCGCCGCCGCGATCCAGGAGGGGGCCAAGGCCTATCTCGGCCGGCAATACCGGACCATCGCGATCGTCGGCGTCCTCGTCGCCGTCGTGATGTACTTCACCCTCGGCGGGCTGCCGACCGCCGGCTTCGTCATCGGCGCCGTACTCTCGGGCCTCGCCGGGTTCATCGGCATGAACATCTCGGTCCGCGCCAATGTCCGCACCGCCGAGGCCGCCCGTCAGTCGCTTCAGTCGGGCCTCACCCTCGCCTTCCGCTCCGGCGCCATCACCGGCATGCTCGTCGCCGGACTGGGCCTGCTCGCCATCGCCGGCATCTTCGCCTGGCTCGTCGAGGGCGCCGACCTCGCCCCCAATTCCCGCGCCGTGATCGAGACGCTCACCGGACTCGCCTTCGGCGCCTCGCTCATCTCGATCTTCGCCCGGCTCGGCGGCGGCATCTTCACCAAGGCCGCCGACGTCGGCGCCGACCTCGTCGGCAAGGTCGAGGCCGGCATCCCCGAGGACGACCCCCGCAACCCCGCGGTCATCGCCGATAACGTCGGCGACAATGTCGGCGACTGCGCCGGCATGGCCGCCGATCTGTTCGAGACCTATGTCGTCACGCTCGGCATCACCATGGTGACGATCGCATTGCTGATGCGCGGCCTCGCCCCGGACCAGTTGCTCGCCCTGATGACCCTGCCGCTGATCGTCGGCGGCGTCTGCATCATCACCTCGATCATCGGCACCTATTTCGTCCGGCTCGGCAAGGGCCAGTCGATCATGGGCGCGCTCTACAAGGGCTTCTGGGTCACCGTCCTCCTCTCCATCCCCGCCATTATCGGCGTCACGCATTACACTCTGGGCGGCCTCGACACCGTGATCGGCGGCCTCGGCGACCCGTCGGCCTTCCTCGAAAGCTCGACCGGCACTGCCGACCAGGTCAATCTCGGCACCGCCACCGGCCCCAGCTTCACCGGCTGGGACCTCGTGATCTGCATGCTGATCGGCCTCGCCGTCACCGGGCTGCTGGTGTGGATCACCGAGTACTACACCGGCACCAACTACCGCCCGGTCAAGTCGATCGCCAAGGCCTCCGAGACCGGCCACGGCACCAACGTCATCCAGGGCCTCGCGATCAGCCTTGAATCGACCGCTTTGCCCACCCTCGTCATCGTCGTGGCGGTGATCGCCGCCTACCAGATCGCCGGGGTCATCGGCGTCGCCTTCGCGGCGACCTCGCTGCTCGCGCTCGCCGGCATGGTCGTCGCGCTCGACGCTTACGGCCCCGTCACCGACAATGCTGGCGGCATCGCCGAAATGGCCGGGCTCGAGGACGAGGTCCGCCACAAGACCGACGCGCTCGACGCGGTGGGCAACACCACCAAGGCCGTCACCAAGGGCTATGCCATCGGCTCGGCCGCGCTCGCCGCACTCGTGCTGTTCGGGGCGTACACCACCGACCTCCACGAGTTCTTCCCGAACGTCGATGTCGATTTCAGCCTGAGCAATCCCTACGTCATCGTCGGTCTCCTCCTGGGCGCGCTACTGCCCTATCTGTTCGGCGCGTTCGGCATGACCGCGGTCGGCCGGGCCGCCGGATCGGTGGTGCAGGACGTCCGCGACCAGTTCCGCGACAATCCCGGCATCATGCAGGGCACCAGCCGGCCGAATTACGGCCGCACCGTCGACATCGTCACCCGCGCCGCGATCAAGGAGATGATCGTCCCGTCGCTGCTGCCGGTGCTCAGCCCGATCGCGGTCTATTTCATCATCGCCGCGGTCGCCGGCCAGCATGAGGGCTTCGCCGCCCTCGGCGCGATGCTGCTCGGCGTGATCGTCTCGGGCCTGTTCGTCGCGATCTCGATGACCTCGGGCGGCGGCGCCTGGGACAATGCCAAGAAGTATATCGAGGACGGCAATCACGGCGGCAAGGGATCCGAGGCGCACAAGGCCGCGGTGACCGGCGACACCGTCGGCGATCCGTACAAGGACACCGCCGGACCCGCGGTGAACCCGATGATCAAGATCACCAACATCGTCGCTTTGCTGCTGCTCGCGGCTTTGGCGGGAAGCCACGTCGCGGGCTGAGCTTGTCGATCGACCCTGGTGCCCCGTCCGGACTCGGTTCCGGGCGGGGCTTTTCTTTGGCCCTGCGCGTGTCCGAAAAAGAAAAAGGAAGGGGTTCACGCGGAGACGCGGAGACGCGGAGATTTGGATTTCGCGGCGCCGTCCTTGTGCCGCGGCAGCGGCAGGTAGTTGGCGCCTGAAAATGTAAACGCTGCGCGGGCCTCATTGCTTCCTCCGCGTCTCCGCGCCTCCGCGTGAACTGCTCTTCTCCTCTTAATCCTTCAGACTTGCCGGCACCTTGCCGCCGCTCTTTTCGAGCTCCTGCATCACCGCCTTGTGCAGCCAGATGTTCATTTCCGCGCTGCCGTCCTTGGCGCCAGCATAACCGAGCTCGGTGGCGAGCTGCTTGCGGTTCTCGAGGCTCGAATCGAGGCCGAGCAGCTTCATCAGGTCGACGATCGAGGTGCGCCAGTTGAGATCGGCGGTGCCGCGCTCGGTCTCGAACACCATCAGCACATTCTCGACATCGACCGGCTCGGCGGGGGCGGCGGGCTGCTGCATCTGGGGCATGGCCGGGGTCTGGGCCGGATTCTGGGCCGGGGCCTGGGCGGAGGGCTGCGGCGCCTGTTGCGCCGGGGCGGCGGCCTTGTGGCCGAAGATCGCGTTCTTGATGCTGCCGAAAATGCTCATCCCTGTCTCTCCTGGTTCGGGTTGCGCCGGCTCAACGCACGAAGCCGCGGCATTGCGCCTTGCGGCGCGCGAGCGGGGCGGGCGGATGTCGGACGCGGCGGGCGGCTCGTCGGATGGGGGTGCGTCGGCGGGTGCGGGCGTTTCGGCGGACGGGGCGAAGCCGAAATAGCGGTCGCGTTTGCGGGCCTCCTGCGCGGCGTCGGCTTCGGCCTGCTCGCGGGCGCAGGCGTCGCAATATGCTTGCTCCGCTTCGGTCAGCGTGCGCTCGTAATCGTCGTCGCCATAGCTGCCTTCCTCCTCGCCGTCGAAGTCCGGGGGCGGCGGGAACCAGGTCCGCCATTCCTCGGCGATGTCGTCCCACCAGACCGGCGTCTCGGCTTCATCGAGCAGTTCGGCGAGGGTGACCGGTTGACTCGCTGCTTGACTCGCTTGACTCGAATCGGGGTGTTTGACCGGCTCGGGGGCGAGCACGACCAGCCCCACCGCCTCGGCGCGGAGCCATTGTTCGGCGGTCCAGCCGGCGCGCTCCGCGGGATCGAGATCGGCCGTGGCGAGCGGCTCGGCGAGGTCGGTATGGGTCCGCAGCCATTTGTCGGCGCGGGCGAGCGCGCGGAGCGGGGCGAGCGCTTCCTCGCCGGCGGGGGCGACGCGGGCGCCGAGGAAGATTCCGGCACGCGCCGGGCCGGCGTCGCGCTCGATCAGGTCGAGATACTGGACGAAGTCGGCGGCGATCAGCTGCGCAACGGTGGCCGGGCCCTTGGCGGCTTCGGCGAGGCGATCGAGGCGGGCGAGCATCGTCGTGCCGAGGCGATTGTCGTGGCGGTGGCGGGTGACGATGCTGCCGTCGTCGCGGGTGATCGTGTCGCGGACGCCGTTGAACGCGCGGTCCATCAATTCGTCGGCGAGCACGTCGCGCGCCTTGAGCAAAGCCGCGTCCCAGCCGAGCGCGAAGGCATGGCCGCGGGGCGAGGTGCGCAGGGCATAGGCCGATTGCTTGGACAGGCCGACGATCGCGCAGGCCTGCACGACGTTGCGGCCCTCGGACAGCGCCTCGAGGAAGCGGCGCTGCTTGTCGGGCGTCCAGCCGTGATGGCGGGTGTAGCCGGGCGGCGGGGAGAAGCCGTGGAATGCGGCGTGATCGAAGGTCGAGGGATCGTAGGACGGAATATCGGTCTGGGCGGTCATCGCGGAATCCTCCTGTGGTTCGACTCGGAGGACTGACCAGATATGCCGGAGCGGGGGCTGTAGGAAAGCGGTTTGTTGCTGGTTTGTTCTGGTGGGGGTGGAGGCGGGGGTGGCCGCCCCATACGTCATCCCGGCCTTGTGCCGGGATCCACCGGGCGGCTTGGTGGTGGGGCTGGAGGCGGTGGCGCTTCGCTGGCGGCACGGTGGACCCCGGAACAAGTCCGGGGTGACGAAGAAGAAAAGGGGTTCACGCGGAGGCGCGAAGACGCGGAGAAGAAGAGAGGTTCGCGCAGAGGCGCGGAGGCGCTCACGCGCCAGGAGGCGTCACTTCTGCTTGCGACGTTCGATGATCGCCCTCATCTCGGCCATCACCTGATCGTGGGGAATGCCCGGCTCCGTCGAGGCCATCGCCTTCTCGACTTTGGCCCGGACCCACGCGTCATAGGCCTCGGCCTCTTCGGTCGTCGCGAATTCGGACTCGATGGGCGAGAGCTTGGCCATGCGGGGAATATAGCGCGCATGGCTGGCGGCGGGAAGGAAGGGGCGCGGACGCTGTGAATCCCGTGGACGAGCGGCGGCGGAGGCTTCCGCAATCGTTCGCTTTATGTTCTCGGCTACGGATGGCCGATACCACCGTGCGCGTCATCCTCGACTTCAAGAGCAAGCGCCAGCACGCGGACATACGCTGCCGCGCGTGCGGCTGGCACGTGATCGTGCCGCCCGACAGCGTCAACCGGATGTTCTCGCCTTTGCTCGGGCTGAAAGAGGCCGAGAAGCGGCTGCGCTGCCGACGATGCGGCAAACGCGAGGCGACGCTGCGGGCGCTGTATCGGGAGTATCATGGGTGAGGGGGTATGCACGGGCCCGGGTGGAATAACCTCCATATTACGCCCAAACCGCGATAACCCAGTCACAATTCAGTAAGCCGCTTATGCCCCATTCTCAATGACGGGAGGGTCAACGTTTACAGCAACAAGGCCTTCTAATGACATATAGGTAGGACTGGTAACATTTACCATCGGCGTTGGAACGTCGTACTGCCATCGGACAGCTATACCGTTCTTCTTTCGTTTAGATTTGTAAAATATCTTCTCGTATCGCGCTGGTGTAATCCCCGAGAAAAAGTTGAACATAACCTTTTCTGGAGCGTCACCCTCGATCTCTATTTCATTGGCGTGAAGGTCTTTAGCCTTGCTCTTAGGATACGGCTCCAAAAAGACTACTTCATGAATCCCAGCGGCAATTATATGTTTAGCGCAATTATGACACGGAAATGTAGTAGTATATAGCGTGCTACCCGCAAGCGGAATTCCCGTCCTAGCGGCATCGCAGATGGAGTTCATCTCTGCATGGACCACTCTACCATATTCAGTAAGATCAAGAATCTTAGAATTCTTCAAGGATCCCCTGAGATCTTCAAATTCATTCGGTCCCTTTGTGCGGCCAATTAAAAAATTAGCTATCTGAGTGGGTGACCCTGCTTTTACGACTTTGTCAGATAGAATGCCGTTCTTCTTCATGCGCTCGATGAGGTCTTTAAGGACATCCATCTTCAAAACATCATTAGAGTCTTTCCCTAGTTTGATGTCGCGATAATCCGGCTCTTCACCATCCCAATATGTTCCGCCGAAGGCCTTGGGAACTTCATTGCATCCTTGCGCTAAAACGACTCCTTCACGTGAAAAAATAGCAGCGCCGACTTGTCTCGATAAGTCCGTTGAGCGCAATGAAGCTGAATGCGCGGAATACATACCGTACTCCTGCTTCGTCGGAGCTGTTTCGTTCAATCCGAAAAGAGCATTAATAAATCGTTCAATGTCAGTTCTCATTTTAGAATGAGAAATTCCATCAACAACCACATCTGCTAAGTGAAATACTTCACGCAAGTGTTGTCCATACTCGTCATTATCCTCACTTGCATCTAATTCCATAAGTTGATTAGCAAGATATACTTCGCGAGATTGTTTGCTATCACCACTTTCGTTAAATCTGATTTTCTCTTGAAGTATTTTCTGACGATCTGCTTGAGTTCCGTAACCGGACAACAATATGAACTGATCTCCGTACACGAATCTCAGGAGAGATACCTCCTCCGGTCTTTTTATTTGACGAATAACAAAGGCAGATCTAAATGCAGGAACATTTTCTCCGGTTAACTCGTGAAATGCTATATCTTTGACGTCCTCGCTAGATTTCGCTTCTGAGTCGGAGTATTCGTCAAAAGGGAGCGGGTCTTGCTCTCTAAGTATTTCGCGTTCACGCTGGATTGCTGCTATCGCAATTCTCATGAGGTAACTCGCGTCACGCTCTTTCTTGCAAAGCGCGCTGGCATGCGCCATTTTATATCGCATCAAATTGTAGAAAGATTCTATCGAGGGATATTGTGCAGACGACGGCAGCTTATCAATCTCATCGGTGATCTTAATTGTTGCGCTAAGATAGCCCACAGCTCGTAGCGCCTCTACCAGGGTTCGGATTATAACATCGATCTCGATTCCGATCGGGCCGGCGATGCCGAATACGAGTTCCGGGTATCTCAAGCTAGTAGGTGAGTAGACCATACACCATCCGATCTTTTTCGCATGGTAGGCTAAATCAAATTTTAATTACCTTCAATGACCTGGGACGTAGACTTAGCGGGTCATCGCCAATCACTCCGCCGCCACCGCCCGCGTCGCGCCCTTCCCGCGCTCCAGCAACGGCTGGAGATACTTGCCCGTAAAGCTCCGCGGCTCCTTCGCGACTTGCTCCGGCGTGCCCTCGGCGACGATCTCGCCGCCCTTGACGCCGCCCTCGGGGCCGAGGTCGAGGATCCAGTCGGCGGTCTTGATGACGTCGAGATTATGCTCGATCACCACCACGGTGTTGCCCTGCTCGACCAATGCGTGGAGCACTTCGAGCAGTTTCCGCACGTCCTCGAAATGCAGGCCGGTGGTGGGCTCGTCGAGGATGTAGAGCGTCTGGCCGGTGGCGCGGCGGGCGAGTTCCTTGGCGAGCTTGACGCGCTGCGCCTCGCCGCCCGAGAGCGTCGTCGCCTGCTGGCCGACCTTAACGTATCCCAGGCCGACTTCGGCGAGCATCGCCATGCGGTCGCGGATCGGGGGGACCGCCTTGAAGAATTCGTGCGCGTCCTCGACGGTCATGTCGAGCACGTCGGCGATGCTCTTGCCCTTGAACTTCACTTCCAGGGTCTCGCGATTGTAGCGCTGGCCGTGGCAGACGTCGCAGGTGACGTAGACGTCGGGGAGGAAGTGCATCTCGATCTTGAGCAGCCCGTCGCCGGTGCACGCCTCGCAGCGGCCGCCCTTGACGTTGAAGCTGAAGCGGCCGGGCTTGTAGCCGCGCGCCTGCGCCTCGGGGAGGCCGGCGAACCAGTCGCGGATCTGGGTGAAGGCGCCGGTATAGGTGGCCGGGTTCGAGCGCGGGGTGCGGCCAATCGGCGACTGGTCGATGTCGATCACCTTGTCGAGATGCTCGAGCCCGGTGATCTTGTCGTGCTTGCCGGCGAGGATGCGCGCGCCGTTCAGCTGGCGCGCGGCGGCGGCGTAGAGCGTGTCGATCGTGAAGCTCGACTTGCCCGAGCCCGAGACGCCGGTGATGCAGGTGAAGGTGCCGAGCGGGATGCTCGCGGTGACGCCGGTGAGGTTGTTGGCGGTGGCGTTGTGGACGGTGAGCTTCTTGCCGTTGCCCTTGCGGCGCTTTGCGGGAAGCGGGACCTCGCGGGTGCCGTTGAGATAGTCGGCGGTGACGCTGCCGGGGGTGGCGAGGACCTGCTCCAGGGTGCCGTGCGCGACGACCTCGCCGCCATGGACGCCGGCGCCGGGGCCCATGTCGATGACGTAATCGGCGGTGCGGATCGCGTCCTCGTCATGCTCGACGACGAGCACGGTGTTGCCGAGGTCGCGCAGCCGGCGGAGGGTGGCGAGCAGCATGTCGTTGTCGCGCTGGTGGAGGCCGATGCTCGGCTCGTCGAGGACGTAGAGCACGCCGGAGAGGCCGGAGCCGATCTGGCTGGCGAGGCGGATGCGCTGGGATTCGCCGCCCGAGAGGGTGCCGCTGGTGCGGTCGAGATTGAGGTAATCGAGGCCGACATTGTTGAGGAAGCCGAGCCGCTCGTCGATCTCCTTGAGGATCGCGCGGGCGATCTCGCGCGACTGCGGGGTGAGCTGGTCGGGGAGGGACGCGAAGAAGGCGAGGGCGTCGACCACGCTGAGGTGGGTGACGCTCGAGATGTCGCGCATCGCGACCTTGACCGCGAGCGCCTCGGGCTTGAGGCGGGCGCCGTGGCAGGTCTCGCAGGGATGCGACGCCTGGTACTTTGCGAGCTCCTCGCGCATCCAGGCGGACTCGGTCTGGAGCATGCGGCGGTTGAGGTTGCCGATCACGCCCTCGAACGGTTTGCGCACGTCGTACGACTTCTTGCCGTCGACGAAGGTGAGGGTGACCGGCTTGCCCCTGGTGCCGTGAAGGATCGCGTCGCGGTGCTGCTCGGGCAGGTCGGCCCAGCGCGTGTCGAGGCTGAAGCCGAGCTCGCGGGCGAGGCTGCCGAGGACCTGCATATAATAGGGGCTGGGCGGGTTGGACTTGGCCCAGGGGACGATCGCGCCCTTTTTGATCGTGAGGTCGTGATTGGGGACGACGAGGTCCTCGTCGAACTCGAGCTTCTCGCCGAGGCCGTCGCAGGCCGGGCAGGCGCCCTGCGGGGCGTTGAACGAGAACAGGCGCGGCTCGATCTCGGCGATGGTGAAGCCGGAGACCGGGCAGGCGAATTTTTCGCTGAAGACGATGCGGTTTTCCGGAATCCCGGTGTTCTTCATTCCCCCCGTTCGTGCTGAGCTTGTCGAAGCACGGTCATCCGCGGGCGTATCGCTCGTGGAAAGGCGCCCTTCGACAGGCTCAGGGCGAACGGTGTTTGTGGCCTGGGCGACCGTCGTGTCGACGAGGTCGACATAAGCCAGCCCCTCGGCGAGCTTGAGCGCGGTCTCGAAGGACTCGGCGAGGCGGGTGGCGATGTCGCCGCCGACGACGAGGCGGTCGACCACCACTTCGATGTCGTGCTTGTACTTCTTGTCGAGCGCCGGCGCGTCCTCGATCAAATAGGTCTCGCCGTCGATGCGGACGCGCTGGAAGCCGGCCTTCTGCCACTCGGCGAGCTCCTTGCGATACTCGCCCTTGCGGCCGCGAACTACGGGCGCGAGGAGGAGCAGGCGGGTGCCCTCGGGAAGCGCGAGGACGCGGTCGACCATCTGGCTCACCGTCTGCGCGGCGATCGGCAGCCCGGTCTCCGGCGAATAGGGAATGCCGACGCGCGCCCAGAGCAGACGCATATAATCGTAGATCTCGGTGACCGTGGCGACCGTCGAGCGCGGATTGCGGCTGGTGGTCTTCTGCTCGATCGAAATGGCGGGGGAGAGGCCCTCGATATGATCGACATCGGGCTTCTGCATCATCTCGAGGAACTGGCGGGCATAGGCCGACAGCGACTCGACATAGCGGCGTTGGCCCTCGGCATAGATGGTGTCGAAGGCGAGGCTCGACTTGCCCGAGCCGGACAGGCCGGTGATCACCGTCAGCGTGTCGCGGGGAATGTCGACGTCCACGCCCTTGAGATTGTGCTCACGCGCGCCGCGGACGGAGATGGTGGTAAGTGCCATGCCGGTGGTTCTAGCTTTGTTCTGAAAGGAGTTCCAGAGGGGGATGTAGGAAGCGTGCGACGCCTTTGCCACCGCCTGCGCCGCTTCGAAACAAAGGCGCCGATGCATCGCCAAACTTCCGCTGGACGCGTCGGGCTTCGCAAATATAGAGGGCAAGCTGCGAAAGTCGCTTAGCTTTCGTCCAAGGGGGAATTTCAATGTTGATCGGTTCGGCGTCGCGTATCGCGCGTAATCAGGCCTGCGCGCTGGCGCTTGGCGCAAGCGTCTTTGCGCTGGCAATGGGGCTGGCCAGCCCCGCGGCGGCGCAATGTGCGCCCGATCCGACGACCGCCGGCGGCACGACCAATTGCGCGGGCACGGACAGCAACGGGCTGGTCGTTGCGACCGACAACACGCGCGTCGTCGTCGCTTCGGGTGCGCAGGTGCAAGCGGGGATGGCCAGCGCGGCGATCTTCGGATCCGGCGGCAACGATAGCTATCAGATCGACGGGGCGGTTGTTGGCGATACCAGTCAATTCGGCCTGCTGCTGAGCAGCGGCGATCCGCGGTGGGTGCCGTGCGATCCCTATGCCGGTGCAGCCGTGCGCTATTGTCCAAACCCTTATGAATGGAGCTACCCGGGCGGCTCGGCGGCGATCACCGTCGGTCAGGGCGCAGCGATTAGCGGCTTCACCGCGGTGCGGCTGCAGCGGCGGAGCGACAACCAGGGGAGCGTTTCGGCGTCGATCGACAATTCGGGCTCGCTGACCGGCACCGGAACATCAGCGCTGATCGCGAGCACCGGCACCAGCTTCACGCGCATCGACAATCGCGCCACCGGCACCATCAACGGCATCACTGGCCTTGTCGGGAACCTCTCCAATGCCGGCGTGATCGTCGGCAGCACGATCAGCGCGGTCGGAACGTCGGGGCAGGCATCGGTGAGCAACAGCGGCCAGATCACCTCGGCCAGTGTGAGCGGCACGATCCACGGCGGCACGGTCAGCGTCTCGAACAGCGGCACGATCCGCAACAATGGCACCGGCGCGGCAATCCAGTCGGCCGATACGCTGAGCGTCACCAATCTCGCCGGCGGCACGATCGGAACGGCCGGCGCAGTCGCGATTCGCTCGGGCGGTCAGCTCACGCTCGTCAACGCGGGGACGATCGACGGATCGGTTCGCGCCGGGGCAGGTCCCTATTCCGGCAGCATGATCGACAACGTTGCCGGCACGATCAACGGCAGCGTGGTGTTCGGCAGCAGCAACGACGTGCTCAAGGCGCGGTTCGACTCCGCTACCGGACGGATCGCGGGGATCAGCGGCACGGTGGACGGTGGTGCCGGAATGGATCAGCTCCAGCTCGCGATTACCGCCGACGCTTCGCTGGGACACGACAACATGCCGCTCAATTTCGAGCAGCTCTCGCTCCAGCTGGCCAATAAGGCAGTGGTCACGATCGCCGCCGCGAACGGCACCGCCAACGGTATCACCGCGAGCGGTGCAGGGCGGCTGATCAATACCGCGACGCTGACGACGACGGGTACGGCGATCGCCACTACATGGTCGAGCTACGGCCAGGTGCTCGATGTCGAAAACCGCGGTGCGATCACCGCTGCGCTCGCCTCGCCCTATCTCGCCGCGGTCCGGATCTATCCGGGCAGCTTCACCAACAGCGGATCGGTTACCTCCGTTGGCGGTGTCGGCGTGAGCGTCGACGGCTCGAACGTAACTTCGTTGACCAATAGCGGCACGATCTCCGCAACTTCGACCGGCGCCGAAGTCCGCTATGCGCGGTTGATCAATAGCGGCTCGATCCAGTCGAGCACGGGCACCGGCGTGTTGCTGTTCCGCGACGACGGCACCGGCGCATCGATCAACAGCGGCACCATCTCGGGCGCGACCACGGGGCTGAACGCCTATTCGGTTCAGCTGGTGAACAGCGGCACGATCAGCGGGGGGACGACGGGCATCGTCGCCGACTGGCTGCGGCTCGACAATCTGGCGAGCGGCGTGATCACCGGCGGCAGCATGGCCATCGACGGCCGCAACAATTCCGGCGGCGGTTCGACCATCCGCAATGCCGGAACGATCACCGGCAACGTCGATCTCGCGAGGACCGGCAGCTACGACTATACGCCGGACGTTTTCATCGATGCCGGGGGCGTGCTCGACGGCGCGCTGTCGATGGGCGGCGGCAATGACCTTCTCGTGGCGTCGCTGGGGGGAGATGCGAGCCGTCCGCTCGCTGGCGTCACGGGCGGGGTCGACATGGGCGATGGCGTGGACACCATCCGCTTCGTCGCAGCGACCAACCAGAGCGCTGCGATCGCCTTGCCGGCGAGCTTCGAGGCCGTGGCCTATGAGGTGCAGAACGGCGCAAAGCTGACACTGACGTCGGCGAATTCGCTCATTGCGCCTATCGGCTTCACCGGCAGCGGGACGATCGACCTGTCGGCGAACCTGTCCACAGAGGGAACCGGGATCGACTTGAGCGGCGCGACCGTCGACGAGATCCTCGCCGGCGACCGCCCCTGGAATGCCGAATACACGGCAAATCCCGGGTTGACCGTCATCAGCCGCGGCACGCTCTCGTTCGCCGGAAGCGCCTCCTCCGGCGCTTATTGCGGGGTGTCGGTTGCGGGTGGGGCATTCGAGAACGCAGGCGCGATCACGACCAGCAGCGGGTCCTTCTATTCGCCGACGGCGATCTGCGCCGGCGGGAGCGTAACCAATAGCGGGACGATCCGGATCGAGGGCGGATACGGCATCGCCGGAAGCGACATGGCCGTCAATCGCGGCACCTTGACGGACGTTGCCGGATCGAACGGCCGAGGGATCGCCGGGGTCCAAACGGTGGTCAACGCCGGCACCATCGTCACCGACTTGTCGGCCATCGACAACTCTTTCTACTCCGGTGACATCACCAACAGCGGCACGATCGAGAGCCGCACGGACGTTGCGGTCCTGCTCGGCTACGAGGGCAGTCTCGTCAACGAGGCGAGCGGCACGATCCGTGCGACCGAGGTCGCGGTACGGGGCATTCTCGGCGACGTGATCAATCGCGGCCGGATCGTCGGCGACGTCGATCTCAGCGGCAGCTGGCCGCCCACATTCCCCGTCGTCGCCAGCGCCGGCATCACGACGACGGCGGTGGCCGCAGCGCCCGGCAGCCGCTATGTCGCCGATGGCGGGACGCTGACCGGCGACCTGATCTTCGGGAACGCGGACGACAGCTTCGTCCAGAGCGGCGCAACCACCGGCGTGACCGGCAGCATCATCGGCGGCGGCGGCTTTGACCGGATCGTGCTTTCGACCACGGGGCAGGGCCAGTTCAGCGGAAACGTCACCGGCTTCGAGCAGCTCGAGGTCGCGTCCGGGAGCTGGACTCTCGCCAACGCGGTGCCGGTACCCGAAACCGCTATCGCCAGCGGAGCGACGCTGATCGGCACCACCGCGACGGTGGGCGGGACAATCACCGATAACGGCACGCTGCGCATCGAGCAGAATTTCGACGGCAGCTTCGGCGGCGCGCTGATCGGCGGTGGCGCGCTGGTCAAGGCGGGCACGGGCAGCGTCACCATGGGCGACCAGCTCGGCTTTACCGGCACGACCGCGATCCTGGGCGGCCGCTTGTTGATGAACGGCCGCTCCGCCGCCCGTCTCGAGGTCGTCGGCGGCACGCTGGCCGGCACCGGCACGATCGGCGGCCTGAAGGTCGGCGCGGGCGGCACCGTGACGCCGGCAGATGGCGCGATCGGAACGCTCAACGTCTCGGGCGACTTCGCGCAGACGGCGGGCTCGACTTATATCGCCACCCTCACCGCCAGCGGCCAATCCGACCAGATCCTCGTGGGCGGCATCGCGACGCTGGCGCAGGGCTCGCGACTGGTGCTCACCGGAACGGTCGGCGGCATCGGCACGCGCTATACGCTGCTCTCCGCCGCCGGCGGGCTTACCGGTAGCTACAGCGTGGTCGAACAGCCAGGCGGCGACTTCCAGCTGCGGCTCGTCTACTCGGCGAGCAGCGTGTTCGCCGATGTCGCGCGCAGCGTCGCCGGGCTTGCGCGCCTTTCGACCAGCGACAATCAGCGCGCGACGGCGCTCGGCCTTGCCGGGCTGCCGGCCAGCAACACGGCCTATGCCGCGTTGACGCTCGAGGCCGATGCGGGCCTCGCGCGCGCAGGGCTCGATCAGCTGTCGGGCGAAGTGCACGCATCGGCCGCCGCGGCGATGATGCAAGACGCGCGGATCGTCGAGGACGCCGTGCTGACGCGGACGCTGGCGCAAGATTCCGGCGCCGGAATCTGGGGAACGATGGTCGGCAACCGCGGCACCGACGACGGCGCCGACGGCAGCGCCGATCTGCGTCGCTCGACCTTCGGTACGGTGGGCGGCTTCGACGTGGCGATCGATGATGCCCGGATCGGGCTGGCCGGCGGCTATACCCGCACCAACTTCAATGTCGACGCCCGCCGCAGCGACGGCCGGACCGAAAGCATCCACCTGCTCGGCTATGGCGGCGGCGCGATCGGACCGGTGACGCTGCGCGCAGGCCTCGGCTATGCCTGGACGGACACGTCGGTGAACCGCACCGTCGCGTTCACGGGCGTGCGCGAAACGCTGGCGGCCGATTATGACGGCAGCATCTTCCACAGCTTCCTCGAGCTGGGGCATGCCTTCGCAGTCGGAGGCGGTTCGGTCGAGCCGCTGCTCGGCTATGAGAGCTATCGCGTGAAGACCGACGCGTTCGCCGAGACCGGCGGATCGGCCGCGCTGCGCGGCAGCGAGCGCAGCGAAAGCTTCGCGTTCGCCAAGGCAGGGTTGCGTGCCGAGACGCCGATCGTCGAAGGGCTGAGCGCGCGGGTCAATACGGCCTGGCTCCACCGCGTCCATGGCGACGCGCCGAGCCTGCGCGCCAGCTTTGCCGGCGCCGCCGCGACGTTCGATGTTGCCGGGGTGCCGCTTTCGCGCGACGCCGCGGCGATGGGGCTCGACCTCGTCTGGTCGCCTTCGGCGAACGTGCGGATCGTGTCCGGCTATAACGGCCGCATCGGCAGCAAGGGCGACGACAGCAGCTTCCGCGTGGCGGCGAGCATCGGCTTCTGATCGGACCGGCTCCTGCGGCGCCGCCGCGGGAGCCGGAGCTGCGGAACCCCTGTCGTCGAGGCAGGGGCGTCGAAGCCGGCTCTTGCCCGGGATGCCGGCGGCGGGCCAATAGCTGCCGCTACTCTGTTGTAACCGCAGTCATCTTCGGTTCAGCGATTTCGGCGGAAGCTGGGCCCCGACGAACATTAGGGGGGAGCAGGCATGCAAATCGGGCGCGTGAAGCAGCTGGCGACGATGGCGAGCCTCCTCGCACTGTCGGCCTGCATGATGCCGTATGACGGCGGCTATGAGGCGCCGCCGCCGCCGGCGTACAGCGCGGTCGAGAGCCCCGATCTCTATGCGTTCATCGATCGGGCGGACTCGATGTGGGAGGCGATCGGCAATGCGCCGCCCGATTACGCCTTTGCGTTCGAGGGCGCCGAGCCCTGGGCGTGGGAGCTGCAGGACGGCCAGCGCATCGTCGTCGAGGAGACGCCCGACGGCATCCAGAGCTATTATTTCGCGCCCGACGCGGCAGGGCCGTTCCTCGCGGTGCGGCCGGGGATGAGCTTCGGGTTCGAAGGCGAGACGGTCGCGGTGGTCTACGGTCCCGACGGCGGTGCGATGCCGCGCGAGGCGGGGGCCGAGCATCTCGGCGAAGGCGCGGCGCTCTATGCGCGCGGCCGGGCGTTGCTGCGCGCGATGCTGCAGAAGCAATGGCGCGAGGTCGACAGCCAGGCGTGGATCGACACCGGCCCGATCCTCTGGGGCAGCGTCGCCTTGTGGGACGAGGGCCGGCGGCGGCACCCCGGCTGGGGGCATCATCGCGACTCCGCGCGCGACGCCGCCTGGCGCCAGCGGCTCGCGGCCGAACGGCTGCGCCGCGAGGCATTGGCAGAGCAATTCCGCCGCTGGCGCGAAGGCGGTTTCCAGGGGCCGCCGCCGGGGCGTTTCCACCGGCCGGGCGAGGGCCATGGATCCGGCGCGGGCCGGCCGCATCGGCCGGGCTCGCCGGGCGGCCCGCCCGGCACCGATCGGCCGCGCCAGCCGGGACAGCATGGCCGCCCGCCGGGTGCGCAGCCCGAACGTCCGCGTTGGCCCGGTGCCGGTCAGCCCGGGTCGCGGCCGTGGCGCGGCGGCTGGCGGCCGAATCCTCCCACGCCGCCGGCGGCGGGCGCGCCCGATGTGCCGGGCGCCACTCCGGCGCCGGTGCCGGGCGCGGGCGTGACGCGCCGGCCCGGCTGGGGTGGACGGCCGCGTCCCGAGCGCACCGATGGCGAGCGCGGCGGACCGGGACGGCCGCAAGCGGCACCGCTGGTCGATCAGCCTGGCGCCACGCCTGCGCCGCGCCCGGAGGGACCGCGCCGCGGCTGGTTCCGCCCCCGTGGCGACGAGTCAGGCGGTGTTGCGCCGACGCCGCGGCCTCCGGCGGGCAGGGTCCGGCCCGAGGGGGTGTGGACGCGGCCCGAGCGGACCGCGCCCCCTCCGGCGAGCCCGCCGCGCGCGTCGTCGCCGCCAGAGCCGCGTGCATCGCCGCCACCCCCTCGAATTTCCTCTCCCCCGCGGTCTTCGGATGGCGGCGTGCGCGAGCGGCGCGTGCCCGCTCCCGACGAGCGGCTATAAGCCGGCTCGCGCCGCGGCATATGGCGACATGCGACGATTGCCGTGGATCGGCGCGGTGCGATTGAGGTAAAATGCGCGCGGAGGGCAGAGTCGTGGCTGAGAATCCCCCGCTGACGTTGCGGACGCTGAGCCGTCTGAACGCGCCTTCCCGGCACGCAACCGCCGCCGCAGAAGCCGCATTGCACTGCACGCGGCACCTCCACCGCGCAGTGGCATGCGCGGGCCTGGGATGCGCCGAGCTGGCGAGCGATACCTATTGGCGATTCGACGGCGGGTCGACGGCTGCGGGTGCGCCAGAGGACAGATGAAGCCGATCTGCGGGTCGCGCCGGATGGATACGGTGGCCGGGCAGCGGAAAAGGGAGACACGCCGCCCGGCCAGGCCCTGCGAGTGCGACCCGAGGACGTGGCTTCAATCTGCGCAGATTCTACAGCGGCGGCGAGCCCGGAGCTTTACCTAGGGCGCGATGGTCTTGCCCGGCCGCGGTGGGGCGCTCGCTGCCCGTCCGGGCGTCGCGAACCAGGAAGCGGCGGTGCAACGGTCAAGGCGGACTGCCCCGGTTGCGGACCTGGAGCCGCAGCGCTTCGTGGGTGCGACGCGCCAATTGTCCCCGCGCGCCCCATCCGCTAAGGCGCGCGCTTCCGTTCACTGTTGGAAGCCCGATGACTCTCTACGCCCGTTTTGCCGCGCATCTGGATGCCGCTCTCGACGCGCTCGTCGCCGCCGGCGACTTGCCTGCCGGGCTCGAGCGACGCGCGGTCACGGTCGAGCCGCCGCGCGACGCCAGCCATGGCGATCTCGCGACCAATGCGGCGATGGTGCTCGCCAAGCCCGCGGGCACCAATCCCCGCGCATTGGCCGAGAAGATCGCGGCCGAGCTGGAGAAGCTCGACGAAGTCTCGGCGGTGTCGGTGGCAGGACCCGGCTTCATCAACCTGACGCTCACCGACGACACCTGGCGCGCCGAGCTCGACGAGATCCTCAAGAGCGAAGGCGATTACGGCCGCTCGACGATCGGCGCGGGCGCGACGGTCAATGTCGAATATGTCTCGGCCAATCCTACCGGTCCGATGCACATGGGGCATTGCCGCGGCGCGGTGGTCGGCGACGCGCTCGCCAGCCTTCTCGAATTCGCCGGGCACAAGGTCGTGCGCGAATATTATGTCAACGACGCCGGCGGGCAGGTTGACGTGCTCGCCCGCTCGGCGCACCTGCGCTACCGCGAGGCGCTCGGCGAGACGATCGAGATTCCGGAAGGGCTGTATCCGGGCGAATATCTGAAGCCGGTCGGCGAGAAGCTCGCTGCCGAATATGGCGACAAATTCGTCGGCAAGCCCGAGGCGGAATGGCTCGCACTGTTCCGCAAGGAAGCGGTCGCGTCGATGCTGGTCATGATCAAGGCCGACCTCGCCTTGCTCGGCATCCACCACGACCTGTTCTCGTCCGAAGCCGAGTTGCAGGCGGCCGGCAAGCCCGAGGCGGCCGAGGCGTGGCTGCGCGAGCGCGGCCTCGTCTATGACGGCGTGCTCGAGGCGCCGAAGGGCGAGACGCCCGAGGATTGGGAGCCCGTCGAGCTGCCGCTGTTCCGCTCGACGCAATTCGGCGACGATCAGGACCGCCCGATCAAGAAGTCGAACGGGCAATGGACCTATTTCGGCGCCGACCTCGCCTATCACTTTCAGAAGGCGCAATCGGCCGACCAGCTGATCGACATCTGGGGTGCCGATCACGCCGGCACGGTCAAACGGATCGTCGCGGCGGTGCAGGCGCTGACCGGGGGCAAGACGCGCTTCGACGTCAAATTGGTGCAGATGGTGCGGCTGCTCCGCGCCGGCGAGCCGGTGAAAATGTCCAAGCGTTCTGGCAACTTCGTGACGCTTGCTGACGTCGTGAATGAAGTCGGCAAGGATGTCGTCCGATTCACCATGCTGACCCGCAAGGCCGACGCCCAGATGGACTTCGACTTCGCCAAGGTGGTCGAGGCGTCAAAGGACAATCCGGTCTTCTATGTGAACTACGCGCATGCCCGGATCGCTTCGCTGCACCGCAAGGCGTCGGAGGCGGGGATCGAATGCCCGAGCGCCGACCTGTCCCTGCTTGATACGGAAGAGCTCGCGCTGGTGAAGCTCGCGGCGCAGTTTCCTCGTGTGGTCGAGGGCGCGGCCCTGGCCCGCGAGCCGCATCGAATTGCCTTTTATCTCTATGATTTGGCAGCCGCTCTCCACGCTCTGTGGAATGTCGGCAACGACCGTCCCGAGCGGCGCTTCCTGCTGCCCGATCAGCCCGCGCTGACCTGCGCACGGCTGTTCTTGGCGCGCGGGGTGGGACAGATTATCCGTAATGGGTTAGGTCTCATGGGTGTCGAGGCCGTGCAGGAGATGCACTGAATGAACGCGCGGACGGGCGATTACGAGGAGCATGATCGTCTTCCCTGGCTGGAAACGGCCGAGGAGGAATATCCGCAGGACCATTCGGTCGCCCGGTTCATGCTGCTGGCGGTGCTGGCGCTCGCCGTGATCGGCTTCGTCGCGGTCGGCTTCCTCTGGTATCAGCGCGCGCAGGGCGTCACCGAGGGCAATGGCGAACTGATCAAGGCGCCGGCCGGCGATTACAAGGTCAAGCCGGAGGAACCGGGCGGGATGAAGGTGGAAGGCGAGGGCGACAGCGTCTTCGCCACCAGCCAGGGCGCCGCGAGCAATTCGAGCATCAACGTCGGCGCGGTTCCCGAAGCGCCGGTGCAGGGCACGCGCGCGGCGGCACCGGGCAGCACGGCGCCGGGGACCAAGACAGTCAAACTGGCGATCCCGAGCGCATCGACGGCGGGCACGGCCGCGCCGGCTGCCGGCGCGCGGCCGGCAACCGCGCGCGCCGGTTCGGGCTCGCTGATCCAACTCGGCGCCTTCCCGAACGAGGCCGGCGCCAATGTCGCCTGGGCGCGGCTGTCGAAGCGGTTCGGCTATCTCGCGCCGCTCGGCAAATCGGTCGAGCGCGGCGAGGCGGCGAACGGCAATACAGTGTGGCGGCTGCGGGTCAATGCCGGCAGCAACCCGCAGGCGCGCGAATTGTGCGGACGGCTGAAGGTCGCGGGCGAGAACTGCTTCATCGCGAATTGATTTGCGGGGCCTTTCCGCTGCGCGGGAGGTTCGGCTAGACCGGCGCGATGAAACCCGTCATCTTCGGCATCGCCGGCCATGAACTCACCCCCGACGAGCGCGCCTTCTTCAGGGACGCCGATCCGCTCGGCTACATCCTGTTCAAGCGCAATTGCGGCGACGTCGCGCAGATGCGGGCACTGACCGACAGCCTGCGCGATCTCTCCGGGCGCGCCGACCTGCCGATTCTGATCGATCAGGAGGGCGGACGGGTCGCCCGGATGGTGCCGCCCGAGTGGCCTGCTTTTCCCGCCGGGGCGGCATTCGACGCGCTCTACGAGCTTGCGCCGATTTCGGCGATCGAGGCGGCGCGCGCCAATGCGCAGGCGCTGGCGATGATGCTGGCGGAAGTCGGCGTGAACGTGAACTGCGCGCCTTTGCTCGACGTGCGCCAGGCCGATGTGACTCCCGCGATCGGCGACCGCGCGTTCGGCGGCGACCCGATGCGCGTGGCCGCGCTCGGTCAGGCGACGCTCGATGGCATGCGCCGCGGCGGCGTGGTCGGCGTGGTCAAGCACATGCCGGGGCATGGCCGGGCGCTGGTCGACAGCCACTACGACCTGCCGCACGTCAAGGCGGATGCCGAAGCGCTGGAAGTGGATCTGGAGCCGTTCACCCGGCTCAATGACGCGCCGATGGGGATGACGTGCCATGTCGTGTTCGAGGCCTGGGATGTCGAGCGCCCGGCGACGCTCTCGCCGAAAGTGATCGCAGAGATCATCCGCGGCCGCATCGGTTTCGACGGGCTGCTGATGACCGACGACATCGACATGAAGGCCTTGTCGGGCACGGCGGGCGAGAAAGCGGCGCAGGCTCTCGCCGCCGGGTGCGACGTGGTGCTCGATTGCTGGGCGCGGATGGATGAGATGGTCGAGATCGCGGGGCGGATCGGCGACGCGACGCCGGAGTGCTTGGCTCGGCTGGAGCGGGCGATGGCGACGGTCGCGGATGGGACGCAGCAAGCGGATTTCGGAGCCTTGATCGCCAAGCGTGACGAATTGCTGGCGCTGGCTTGATCCTCATCCTCCCCCGCAAGGGGGAGGTGTCGCTGAAAGCGACGGAGGGGGAGGAAGCACGAACATGGCGGTGTGCTTCCTCCCCCTCCGTCAGGCTGCGCCTGCCACCTCCCCCTTGCGGGGGAGGATCATAGGCTGCTTAACTCGCCGCGGATGAGCGACGCCGACACCGACATTCTCAAGATCGAGCTCGAAGGGTGGGAGGGCCCGCTCGACCTGCTGCTCGCGCTCGCGCGCAACCAGAAGGTCGATCTGCGCCAGATCTCGATCCTCGAACTGGTCGAGCAATATCTCGCATATGTGAACGAGGCGCGCGCGCTGCGGCTCGAGCTGGCAGCCGATTATCTGGTGATGGCGGCGTGGCTCGCTTATCTCAAATCGGCGCTGCTGCTGCCGCGCAATCCCGAGGAGACGCCCAGCCCCGAGGAACTCGCGCTGCGGCTGCAGCTGCGGCTCGAACGCCTGAACGCAATGCGCGAAGCCGGGGCGCGGCTGATCGCCCGCGACCGGCTGGGGCGCGACGTGTTCCTGCGGGGGAGCCCCGAAGGGCTGCGAGTCGTGCGCAAAGGGCGCTACGAAGTCGAGATTTACGACCTGATCGCGGCATATGGCCGGATCAGCGCGCGGACGCGGCCGGTGATGCACGTCGTCGCCCAGCGCGATGTGATGACGCTGGAAGAAGCGATCGACCGGGTCTCGGCGCTGATCGGGGCGCGGATCGAGTGGAGCGCGATCGAGACCTTCCTGCCGGAAGGCGCCAGCGGCACCTATCGCAAGTCGGCGCTGGCCTCCTCGTTCGTCGCGGCGCTCGAACTGGCACGGCAGGGGCGGCTCGAGCTGCGCCAGCAATCGGCGTTCGCGCCGCTCTACCTCAAGGCGAGCGCATGACGCCGCAGGACGATCTCGGCCGCGCCGTCGAGGCAGTGCTGTTCGCTTCCGAGCAGCCGATGACCATTGACGAGATCAAGGCGCATGTCGGCGCGGCGGCCGATGTTCGCGGCGCGCTGGCGGCGCTGGAGGCGCTTTACGCCGGCAGGGGGATCGAACTGGTCCGGCGCGGCGACCGCTGGCATTTCCAGACCGCGGCCGATCTCGCCCACCTGCTCCGCCGCGATCGCGAGGAAGCGCGCAAACTCAGCCGGGCGGGGATCGAGACGCTGGCGATCATTGCCTATCACGAGCCGGTGACTCGCGCCGAGATCGAGGCGATCCGCGGCGTGCAGATCTCGAAAGGCACGATCGACGTGCTGATGGAGGCGGGGTGGGTGCGTCCGGCCGGGCGCCGCGAGGTCCCGGGACGGCCACTGACTTATGCAACGACCGCGGGGTTTCTCAGCCAGTTCGGGCTGGCCAGCCGCCGCGACCTGCCGGGGATCGACGACCTCAAGGCCGCAGGGTTGCTCGACCCGGTCGACCTCGCCTTCGAGGCGGCATTCGAGGACGAGACCAGCGACGGGGCGAGCGAAACTGTCACGGAAGCCGAATAGGGCTCGCCAACCGATTCGCGGGGCAGCCCTGCTAGCCGTTGCCCCCGGCGCGGACCGCGCCTAGATAGACCCCGATACGAGGAGAGTTCCCATGGGTAGCATGAGCCTGATGCACTGGCTGATCGTCGGTGTGCTGGTCATTTTGTTGTTCGGCGGCAGCCGTTTCTCCAACATGATGGGAGACGTGGCCAAGGGCATCAAGCAGTTCAAGAAGGGCATGGCCGAGGACGATGACGAGAAGCCGGTCCCCCCGACGCGGATCGAGGGCAAGCCTGCGCCGACTCCGGATGCGAGCTTCCAGACCGAAGCCGAGCGCAATCGCGAAGAGCGCTGAGCTCTTCCTTTCCGTCCATGTTGATCTGCGCCGCGTGCGGCGCACCCGAGGCAGTACCGAATGTTAGACGTCGCGCCGACCGAGTTGCTGCTTGTGGCCGTGGTGGCGCTGTTAGTGATCGGACCGAAGGACCTGCCGCGGGCAATGCGCTTCGTCGGAAAATGGGTCGGCAAGGCGCGCGGCGTGGCGCGCCAGTTCCGCTCGGGCTTCGACGCGATGGTCCGCGAATCCGAGCTCGCCGAGCTGGAAAAGCAATGGGCGGCGGAGAATGAGCGGATCATGCGCGAGCATCCGCCGGCGCCGTCGCTTCCGGCACCCGAGTCCGAGCCGGAGCAATTCACAACGGGCGACACGGCCGATGCCGCGCCGGTGATGGTCGAGCAGCCGGCGCTGTTCTCCGAGCCGGCGGAGGCGCCTGCGCCCAAGCCGAAGCGGACGCGTAAACCCAAGGCAGCGAGCCCGGACGAGCCGCAATCGTGAACGAGATCGACGACACCCAGGCGCCCTTGCTCGACCATCTGATCGAGCTCCGGCGCCGACTCCTCTGGTCGCTGGCCGCCCTCGTGGTGGCGTTCGGCGGCTGCCTCTATTTCGCTCGCGCGATCTTCGCGTGGCTGGTCGCGCCGCTCAAGGCAGCCGGACAGCACACGATCATCAACACCCAGGTGTTCGGCGGCTTCCTCGTCGAGATCAAGATCGCGTTCTTCGCTGCGCTGATGATCGCCTTTCCGGTGATCGCCAACCAATTGTGGCAGTTCGTCGCGCCCGGCCTGTATCGCAAGGAAAAGAAGGCGCTGCTGCCGTTCCTGCTCGCGACGCCGGTGCTGTTCATCGCCGGCGCGTGCATGGCCTATTTCGTCGCGATCCCCGTCGCGCTCAAATTCCTGCTGAGCTTTCAGGGCCAGCTCGGCGACACCGGCGTGAACCAGCAGGCGCTGCCGGATGTGAACGATTATCTGAAATTCGTGATGCAGTTCATTTTCGGCTTCGGGATTTCGTTCCTGCTGCCGGTGCTGCTGATGCTGCTCGAACATGCCGGCATCGTCACCTTCGAGCAGTTGAAGGGCGCGTGGCGCTATGCCGTGGTCGGGGCGTTCGCGCTCTCCGCCGTGCTCACCCCGCCCGATGTCGGCTCGCAGCTGCTGCTCGCGATCCCGCTGGTCGGGCTCTATTTCCTCGCGCTGGTGGCGATCTGGTTCACCCGGCGCCGGCGCGAGCGCGCCGCGGATACCGAAACCGTCGCCTGATACGAAAAACCCCTCCCGCGAGGGAGGGGCTTTCCGAACCAGATCGGCCGTTCGGCTTACTTGGCGTCGTCGGCCGTCTTGGCGACAGTGTCGCCCGCCGACGAAACGTCGCGGCCGACGCCTTCGACAGTGTTGCAGGCCGAAACGAGGATCGCGCCGGCAAGTGCGGCACAGGTCAGGATCTTGCGCATTGAAACTCTCCAGCTTGTGGCGGGGAAGAAATGCCCGGACAGGCGAAATCGTTCCGCCGCAGGCACGAAGCGGCTGGCGGCGGCTCAGAGATTTCGATGTCGGGAGAAAGTGTTAGGCCCGGAAGCGTCACCGGGGGGGGGAGGGTTGACGCTTCCGGGCCCATGTCTTGGATAGCGAGAGCGGGGGGGCAAAAGGTCACTATCCGAAGTGTAGAACGTGCATTGCGGGGGCGGGTTCCGAGCCGGTTGCACTTTTTTCGAAAAAAAATTCGCGCGAGAAATCAGGGCCGCCCGGTGATCGCGATCGCCGCCTCGAACGCGCCGACGAGCGGGTCATGGTGCAGGCGGGTGCGCAGCTGGCGCGCGAGGCCCGCAATGACCCTGCCGTAGCGATTCTCCAGCAGCGCCTCGAGCTCGGCGCTCTCCACCAGTGCCGGCGAATTGACTCTCAGGACTGCCTTGTCGGCTTCCTCGGCGCCCTTGATCGAGATGCGCACCTGCGCGGCCGGGTTGCGGTTCACCGCCAGCTCGACGAGTTCGGTGATCAGGAACGCCACTGCGATCCCGACGTCCTGATTGACCAGCAGCGGCTCGATCTGGAGCGTGATGCCGAGGCCGGCGGCGCGTTCGGGCGCTGTCGCGCGGATATTGGCGGCGAGCTCGCCGATGATCGAGCGCAGATCGAGGCCGCGATTCTCCTCAAGCTCGGCATAGTGATGGCGATGGACCACGGCGAGCGCATCGACCCGCCGCTGGATCGAGGCATAGGCCTCGGTCGCCTCGACGCTCTTCGCGCCGCGGGCATGGAAGTTGATCAGGCTGGAAATCACCTGGAGATTGTTCTTCACCCGGTGATGGACCTCGCGGGTGAGCTTGGTCTGGCGCACCAGCCCGTCGGCGAGATCGCTCTCGTGGAGCTGGACCGTGCGGGTGATCTGCTGGAAGGTTTCGCCGAGCTCGCGGATCTCCTGCGCCGGCACGGCGCCGAACCGCTTCATGTCGAGCACTTCGCCCGGCTGATAGCGACCGACGCTGGTGCGCAGCCTGCGCAGCGGACGGATCAGCAGGATGTCGACGACGAACCAGCCGATCGCCGCAGCCGCGATCCACATCAGCACGAGCAGGACAGTCGCAATGATCAGCGGCGAGGTGATCGGCGGCCCGGGAACCACCATCTCGAGTGCGAGGCCATCGAGCGACAGGTCGCTGCGCGCGGTTTCGCGACGCCCGAGGGGGCCGGCGGCGTTCAAATCGCGCAGCGCGAGCCGCTCGCCTTTGCGGACCAGCGCCGCGCTGTAATCGGGGACGAAGCCGCCCGGGCGCGCGAGGGCCGAGAGCACGGAGACCGGATACCAGGAAGTCGCGGTCAGGCCGGCATTGCCGCCGATGCGCACGACGAGGCCGTCGGCCAGCAGGGAAGCGCGCGTTTCGCCGGAGCGAACCTTGGTCACCGGCGGCAGTATGAAGCGCTGACCGCAAAGCACGCGCCCCTGCGCATCGGCGATCGCGAAGCGCACGCTGCCATGCGTGGCAAAGCTGTTGGCGAGACGCACGCAGCTGTCGGCGTCGCGCGGATTTCGCTCCAGCGCGGCGAGCGTCTCGGCCATCTGGCCGGCCTCGTTGGTGAGGGCATTCTCGACCACGCCGGAACTCTCGTCGGCGATGGCGTTTAATCGCGCGCGCGCTTCGGTGTCGGCCGTGCGGGTCGTCTGGATTGTCGTGAACAATGCGATCAGCGCGAGGGGCAGGAGCGCGCCGACGAGGATCAGGAAAACCTTGGCGCCCGTAGGCATGCGCGCCAGCGCCGCCGCAGGCCCTCTGGCGCGCGACTCCAGATCCGGACTGTTCATGTGACTATGGCTAGTCGAGCTTCTTCAGCAGGTCGAGCAGATCGTCGGGCACGGCCTCTCGCACGGCATCATCATATGCCTGCCGAAGCGCGTCCCCAACATTGCGGCTGGGTTTGCTGCCTTCCGTTCCGCCCGACTTTAGCGGCTTTCTTGTTTCACTTTTAGCGGAACGCACCAATTCCCCCCGTGAGGACCCGATTGTCCGGGACCCGGACTGTGAAATACGCATGAGCACCTGGTGCCCGATTAACGCCATGACGCCAGAGCGCAAGCGCTCCTGTGGTGACAACCGCACCACATGGTCTGGGCGATGAAACCAAATAGCGCGTCGATTGTTCCACAGCCGATGCGAAATCCGGGGAGGGGCTCCTTCGGACAGCAGAAACGATTGCAATGCAGGCGTCGGGGCGCGAAAAGCGGCCCGCGCACTCGATGGAGAACACTTCCCTTATGTCGCTTGGACAGCAACTCGCGCCGCACCTTCCTTTGCTTCGCCGCTATGCGCGCGCACTCACCGGCACCCAGGCAGAGGGGGATCGCTATGTGCGCGCCGCACTCGAAGCCATCGTGGCGGCACCCGACCAGTTTCCGCGTGAAGTCGATCCGCGGCTGGGTCTCTATCGCACCTTCCAGGCGATCTGGCAGTCGACTCATCTCGAGGAAGAAGATGTCGTCGAGGACAGCTCGAACGAAGCCGAGTCGATCGCCCGCAAGCGGCTCGCCCGGCTGACTCCGCTGTCGCGCCAGGCGCTGCTGCTTACCACCGTCGAGGGGTTCAGCATCGAGGATGCCGGCTATCTGATCGAGGAAGACCCGGCGCAGGTCTCGACGCTGGTCGCCGAGGCGGTTGCCGAGATCGAACGCCAGACTCGCACCCGCGTGATGATCATCGAGGACGAGCCGCTGATCGCGATGGATCTCGAGCAGATCGTTCGCGATCTCGGTCACGAAGTCACCGGCGTCGCTGTCACCCGCGACGAGGCGGTGGCGCTGGCGATGGAGGATCGTCCGGGCCTCGTGCTCGCCGACATCCAGCTCGCCGACGACAGCTCGGGCATCGACGCCGTCAAGGACATCCTGGCCGAGTTCAGCGTGCCGGTGATCTTCATCACCGCCTTCCCCGAGCGGCTGCTGACCGGCGAGCGCCCGGAGCCGACCTTCCTGATCACCAAGCCGTTCCAGCGCGAAACGGTGAAGACGACGATCAGCCAGGCCCTGTTCTTCGATCAGGCGACGGTGCCCGCTGCCGCCTGAAAAATCGCCGCGGGTTCCACATGATACGGACCCAAAACGGTTTTGGTGGGTTGAGGGGACATGGCTGAGAACGAAGAACCGATCCATGTCTCCACCAACCGCGCCCGCGCCGGTTCCACGCCGCACATGACGCGATATGTGCTGGGCTTCGGCCTGGCATTGGTGATCATCGCCTTCGCGATCATCGTCTGGTCCTGAACCGCACGGGGGCATTCTCGAAAATGCTGGCAATCACGCCAACGGCGCCTATCTCCAATCTGCGCCGCAACACGGCACGCGCAACTGAACGGGATCGAATGACTGAGTCCGAACTGCCCGACGAACGCGAAGACGCGGCAGCAGAGCCGCCGCGTGAGCACGTCGCGCTCTCCGATCCCGAGTTCAAGAAGCAACTCGCGACGGTGATCCCGCATCTGCGCGCCTTCGGGCGCTCGCTGTCGGGCAGCCGCGATCTCGCGGACGATCTCGTGCAGGAAACCCTGCTCAAGGCATGGGCGGCGCGTCAGCGCTTCCAGGCCGGCACCAACATGCGCGCCTGGACCTTCATCATCCTGCGCAACCTGTATCTCTCGCAAATGCGCCGCGCGCGCTTCAAAGGCGAGTGGGACGATCTGGTGGCTGACCGCCTGCTCGCCGCGCCGGCGAGTCAGGACCGGCACGTCGAGCTTAACGACATGCAGCGTGCGCTGCTGCATTTGCCGCAGCCGCAGCGCGAGGCGTTGATCCTCGTCGGCGCCGGCGGCTTCGCCTATGAAGAGGCTGCCGAGATCTGCAACGTCGCGGTCGGCACGATCAAGAGCCGCGTGGCGCGCGGCCGCGTCGCGCTCGAGAATCTGCTCAGCGAGGGGCAATTGCCGTCGCGGCGCGAGAGCCTGCCCAATCCCGACGGCAAGAGCGCGCTCGATACGATCATGGGCGAAGTCGACGACCTCAGCCGCGAGCGCTGAGCGACTCTCCGATGCACTGAAGTCCTGCGAGGGACTTCAGTTTCGCCCTTCCCCTCTTTTCAGGCGCGATCCGGCCTCAGTGCGAGGTCGGTGCTTCGAAGCCGTTGAGGCGGCGCAGCAGCATGATCATGTCGTCGGGCAGTCCTGCCTCGCGCTCGAACGCATCGCGCAGCGAAACAGCGATCGCGTCGCTGGCGCGCGGTGGCTCGACGCTATAAGCGCGGAGCTGGGCCTCTGGGGCGGAAAGGGATGCCGTGCGGGTCACGAGACAAAAACGTCCTTACTACACATTTGTTGCTTGACATTGTGAAATGTGTTGTTCCCGGTGCGTATCGACAAGAGGTTGACGTGTGAATTCAGGGGACTTGCAGCGCGCCGTTGACCTTGCCCGATCACATGCGCCGTTCCTCGCGATGCTTCTCAGCCGCGAGTCGGAACTGGTCGATGACCTCGATCGGGCCCTGGACGATCCGCTAAAGACTGCACGGGCGCTCGACGGGGAGATGCCCGAATCGCGCCGATTGCGGATCGAGCGGCGGCGATTGGCGCTGCTCGTCGCCTTGGGCGACTTATCGGGCCGTTTCGATCTGACCCGGGTCACACAGTTGCTCAGCGACTTTGCCGACGATGCGCTCGACCGGGCGATCCGCACTGCGATCCGCGAGCGGACCCCCGACGCCGAGCCGCAAGGCTTCGCGGCAATCGCGCTGGGCAAACAGGGCAGCCGCGAGCTCAATTATTCGTCGGACATCGACCCGATATTGGTGTTCGATCCGAGGACCCTGCCGTGCCGCCCGCGGGAGGTTCCTGAGGAAGCGGCGGTGCGGATCGGCCGGCGCGTTGTCGAGCTGCTCCAGTCGCGCGACGGCGACGGCTATGTGATGCGGGTGGATTTACGGCTGCGGCCGTCGCCCGAGGTCACGCCGATCGCACTGCCGGTGGAGGCGGCGATCTCCTATTACGAATCGCAGGCGCTTCCATGGGAGCGTGCGGCGTTCATTCGGGCCCGGGCGTGCGCGGGCGACCTCGCGCTGGGGCGGCATTTTCTCGAGGCGATCCGGCCATTCGTGTGGCGGCGCGCAGTCGATTACGGGACGATTCGCGAGATCCGCGACATTTCGCGCCGCATCCGCGACCATTATGCCCAGGCGCAGGCATTCGGCCCGGGCTATGATCTCAAACGCGGTCGCGGCGGCATCCGCGAGATCGAGTTTTTCGCGCAAATCCACCAGCTCATCCATGGCGGGCGTGATTCGGCGCTGCGCGTGCCCGCCACGCGCGATGCGCTGGCCGCCCTCGCGGCGGACGGAAGGATCGACGCGGGTGATGCCGAGGCACTGATCGCCGCCTACACCGAGTTCCGCACCGTCGAGCATCGGCTGCAGATGGTCGACGATCTTCAGACGCACACTTTGCCGGCGGGGCGGGAAGCGCTCGACAATGTCGCGGCCTTGCACGGGCTGGCGGATGGCGCCGCGCTGATCGAGCGGCTTCGGCCGCATGTCGCGCGGGTGGGGCGAGTCTATGACGCGTTGGCCGGCACAGAAGAGCCGCGCCTGCCGAGCGATCGTGAGACACTGGAGACGCGCTTGGGAGAGGCGGGGTTCGATAACCCCGCGGGCGCGTTGCGGATCATCGAAGGGTGGCGCGGCGGTGGCTATCCGGCGCTACGCAGCCCACAGGCACGCGAAGCGCTCGAGGCGCTGCTGCCGGGGCTGATCGCGGCCTTCGCGCAGGCGCCCGACAGCACGCATGCGCTCACCCGATTCGATGCGATGCTCTCGCGCCTGCCGAGCGCGATCAACTTCTTCCGGCTTCTTGAAGCCCAGCCGGCGCTCACCCGGCTGCTGAGCACGATCCTCTGCCATGCGCCGACTTTGGCGGAGCAACTGGGGCGGCGAGCCGAACTGCTTGACGGGCTGATCGACGCAAGCGCACTCGAGCCGGTGGCGGACATTCCCGCGCTGATCGGCGAGATGGCGGCGCGGGAACGGGGCGCCGATTATCAGTGGCAGCTCGAACATGTCCGCCGCCTGGTCGGCGAAAAGCGCTTCGCGCTCGGCGCGCAGATCGTGGCCGGGGCGAGCGACCCGCTCGACGTTGCGCACGGCTATGCGCGGATCGCCGAGGCGGCGATCGAGGTGCTCGCCGCGGCCACGGTAGACGAGTTCGTCCGCGCGCACGGCCGGGTGCCCGACAGCGAACTGGTGATCCTCGCGCTCGGCCGGATGGGCGGGAAGGCGCTCACCCATGCCTCTGACCTCGACCTGATCTATCTGTTCACGGGGGACTATGCCGCCGAATCCGATGGGCCCAAGCCGCTGGGGGCGGTGATGTATTACAACCGCCTGGCCCAGCGGGTGACCGGTGCGCTGTCGGTGGCAACCGCTGCGGGGCCGCTCTACGAAGTCGACACGCGGCTGCGGCCGTCGGGAGCGCAGGGGCCGCTCGCGGTGTCGCTTGATGGCTTCGCCCGCTATCAGCGCGAAGATGCATGGACCTGGGAACATATGGCGCTGACCCGGGCGCGGCCGGTGTTCGGATCGGCCGGGGCGCGGGCGGCGGTGCAGCAGATCGTCGACGACGTGCTGCATGGCGCGCGACCACAGCGCGATATCGTCGCCGACGCGGCGAAGATGCGCGACGACATGGCCGCGCACAAGCCGCCGGCCGGGCCGCTCGACGCCAAATTGCTGCCCGGCGGGCTCGTCGACCTTGAGTTCGCGGTGCACGTGCTCCAGTTGCGTCACAAGACGGCATTCGCGCCGCAGCTGCGCGAGGCGATCGGGCTGCTGGTCGGCGAGGGATTGCTGCCTGCGACGATGCTGGGCGCCTACGATCTGCTCTCGCGGCTGCTGGTGACGCTGCGGCTGGTCGCGCCGGACGCGCAGCCGCCGGGTGCGACGACCCAGGCGCTGATCGCGCGCGCTGTGGGGCTCGGCGCGTGGGACGAGGTGGTTGCCTCGCTCGAGCGGACCCGGCAGGAGGTGGCCGATTGCTGGACCGGGATCCGCGCCGGCACCTGACGGAGACGAACATGATCGAACCCGGAGATTCGCTTCCGGCCGTGACGCTGGAAGGCAGCGATGGCCCGTTGGCGCTGGCCGCGCGCGGGCGGCCGCTGGTGCTCTATTTCTATCCCAAGGACGACACGGCCGGTTGCACGCGTGAGGCGCAGGATTTTTCGGCGCTGCTGCCCGAGTTCGAGGCGCTGGGTGCGGATGTTCTCGGCGTTTCGAAGGATAATGCGGCAAAGCACCGCAAATTCACCGAAAAATACGATCTCACTGTGCCGCTTGCCACCGACGACGGGACGGTGATGGAGGCGTTCGGTGTGTGGGTCGAGAAGCAGCTTTATGGCCGCCGCTACATGGGAATCGATCGATCGACTTTCCTGTTCGACGCCGAGGGCAAGCTGTTTCGCGCGTGGCGCAAGGTTCGCGTCCCGGGACATGCCGAGGCGGTTCTCGCCGCCGCTCGGGAGATGCTCGGCCGGTGAGGCGCAGCGTTGCCGAGGCGGCGCGGGCGGTGCTCGATGCAGGCGAGCCGCTGGCCAAGGTCAAGGCGGCGCGTGCGGCCGCGCGCGACTGGCGTCTCGGCCGGCTCGAGCATCGTTTCGACAGGGCGATGCCTGACCGGCCGGCGCGTCCCGAACGGCCCGAATTGCTGCCGCCCAACCGCATGCCCAAGCGCGGCAAGGGCGGCTCGGAGCGCGGCCGAGTCGCGCTGATCCACGCGCTGGCCCATATCGAGTTCGGCGCGATCGATCTCGCGTTCGACGTGGTGGGGAGGTTCGGCGCCGAATTTCCGCCAGGCTTTACCGACGACTGGATGCAGGTGGGCGCCGATGAGGCGATGCATTTCGCATTGCTCGACCGGCGATTGAAGCAGCTCGGCAGCTTCTACGGCGCAATGCCGGCGCATGACGGCTTGTGGGACGCGGCGGCGGCGACGGCACACGATCCGCTGGCGCGGCTGGCAGTGGTGCCCATGGTGCTCGAGGCGCGGGGACTCGACGTCACGCCGGCGACGATCGAGCGGTTCGAGGGGGTAGGCGACACCGCCACGGCGAAGATCCTCACACGTATCCTGGCCGATGAAGTTTCGCATGTTCGAGCCGGCACGCGTTGGTTCGAATCACGTTGTTCGCAACTAAATATTAACCCCGAAACGACCTGGCACGAACTTGTCCGCGCCCACTTTCGCGGCCTGATTAAACCTCCATTCAACGACTCGGCGCGCGAGTCTGCCGGTCTGACGCGTGGTTACTATCAAGCCCTTGCGGTTCCCTGATTTCTCAGGCCAAACCCCGCTGCGTCCAGAAGCGGAGGGGCTGCTGCTGGAACTTGGGAATTTTTCGTAAGCCGATTCACCGGGTCGCATCGGTGGCTGCGCTTGCCTGAACTGCCGGGGACTCATGGCCAACGCTACGAAGCTCAACAATGCGAACCTTGGCACTCGGTTCCGCAAGTTTTTCACCACCCGCGATTTTATTTTCCATGACGGCCGCGATTTGCGCCGGTTCAGCATCGCCGGCCGCACCCAGGCGCTTCTCGCCGGTGCCGCTGCGATCACCGTGCTGTTTTCGGGCTATGGCGTTTCGCAAGCGATGGCCGGCGTGATCGCGGTCAGCGGCGTGAGCGCGGTTCCCGGATCGCCCGAGGCGCAGGTTGCGAAGATGCGCGCGCAGGTCGCGCAGATGCAGGCCGATGTCGCCGCTGCCAAGGAAGCCGCCAGGATCCACGCCGCCCGCGTCGAGCAGCGTCAGGCGCTGATCTCCGCAGTGCTTTCGGGCGAGCGCGCTCCTGCGTCGCTCGACAGCGCCGTCGCCGAGGTCGAGCCGCAGACCAGCGCCGTTGCCAATGAAGTGCTCGCGCCGCTCCGCCAGGTCGAACAGCGTCAGGTGGCAATGATCGGCAAGGCGCGGCTCGCCGGCGAGGCGCGCTACCAGCAGACCGCCAGCAAATTCCGTCGTCTCGGCCTCGCGCCGGAGCGATTCGCGCAGGTTCAGGGCGGCATGGGCGGCCCCTATGAGCCGATGGACGACAATAATGACGGCGCTGCCGCCGGCTCGGATTCGGCCGAGAGCGCCGATGCACAGTTCCGCGCATTGTTCCTGACCTGGAAGAAGCTCGACGCGCTCGAGCAGACGGTGATTTCGATCCCGTCGATGCAGCCGGTCGACAAGCTGCTGTTCACCTCGAGCTTCGGCGTTCGCTCGGATCCATTCCGTGGCACTGCCGCGATGCACGCCGGTGTCGACATTCCCGGCACGATCGGCACGCCGATCTACGCCACTGCCGACGGCATCGTCAGCCATGCCGGCCGTCAGGGCGGCTATGGCAACCTCGTCCAGATCAATCATGGCCGCGGCATTGAGACCCGCTACGGCCATCTCTCGAAGATCCTGGTCGCCGATAACACCCGTGTCCGCCGCGGGCAGATGATCGGCCTGATGGGCTCGACCGGCCGTTCGACCGGCAGCCACCTCCATTACGAAGTCCGCGTCGACGGGAAGGCGGTCAATCCGATCCCGTTCCTCCAGACCGGCGAATATCTGACCGCGGCCCAGGCCCCCGCCCAAGGCGGTGTAGGCGGCCCCGCGAAGTAAGAGGCAGGAGAGGAGAGGGGCCGTCCGCGAGGCGGCCCCCACCCGCGCCTCTGATTATTCCCGCATTGCCCGGTGCCAGTGCTCCTGCGAAAGCAGGAGCGCAGAGTCGCGAGCGCTGTCCTATGTGATCCTGGGCTCCTGCTTTCGCAGGAGCACTGGTCGTTCAGACGCTGCATTGCTCTCTCGACTGTCGCCTACTATCTCTTGCGCATGGCCACCGTCCTTACGCCCGACATCTCACTGACCCCTGCCGCAGCGGCGCGCGTTGCGGTGATCGCGGCCAAGCAGGGCAAGCCGGCGATCCTGCGCCTCTCGGTCGAAGGCGGCGGCTGTTCGGGTTTCCAGTACAAGTTCGGCATGGCCGAAGCGGTCGAGGCCGATGACAGCATCGCCGAAACCGATGGAGTCCGGCTGGTGGTGGATTCGATCAGCCTCGATCTGGTTCGCGGCGCGCAGGTCGATTTCGTGGACAATCTCGGCGGCGCACATTTCGCAGTGACCAATCCGAACGCCGCTTCAGGCTGCGGCTGCGGCACCAGCTTTTCGGTCTGACCGGATAGCGCCGCGACTGGCGCTGCGCGGCATGCCCGGCTAACCAGCGGGCATGAAGATCGTCAGCTACAACGTCAACGGCATCAAGGCGCGCATGGAGCGCCTGCTCGAATATCTCGACGAGCAGAAACCCGATGTGGTCTGCCTGCAGGAACTCAAGGGCGCCGACGAGACGCTGCCGGTCGGCGAGATCGAGAAAGCGGGCTACGGTGCCGTGTGGCATGGGCAGAAGGGCTTCAACGGCGTTGCGGTGCTCGCGCGCGGCCAGCAACCGGTAGAGCGCCAGCGCGGCCTCGCCGGCGATCCCGAAGATGCGCACAGCCGCTATATCGAGGCCGAGATCGGCGATCTGGTGATCGCGTCGATCTATCTGCCCAACGGCAATCCGCAGCCCGGGCCCAAGTTCGATTATAAGCTCAAATGGATGGAGCGGCTCGCCGATCGCGCGCGCGCGCTGCTTGCCGAGGAACGGCCGGTGGTGCTTGCCGGCGACTATAATGTCATCCCGAACGACCATGACACCTTCTCGGTGCGCGCAATGGCGAGCGACGCGCTGATGCAGCCGGAATCGCGGCAGCGCTATCGCAGCCTCCTCGCGCAGGGCTGGACCGACGCGCTCCGCACGCGCTTTCCCGGCGGCGGCATCTGGACCTTCTGGGACTATCAGGCCGGATGCTGGCAGCGCGATGCCGGCTTCCGGATCGATCACCTGCTGCTCAGCCCGCAGGCGGCCGACCGGCTGACCGGTGCCGGCGTCGACAAGGATTATCGCGGTCGGGAGAAGGCCAGCGATCACGCGCCGACCTGGGTGAGCTTGCGCTGAGGCGCGGGTCTGGCGCGTCAGCCGCCCGGTTTCGAGCAGCGATTGTCCCTTTCCGGACACTGGGCCGTAAAAATTCCCAACTTCTGGCGTGTATTGCTGCGCTATGGCAGTGGCCCGGAAGTGTCATACAGGCAAGTCATTGTAATTCAACAACTCTGCGAATTGGCACGGCCGATGCAATGCATGGGAGGCAGGCGGACGAGGGAGCGCCTGGTGTCTGAAAGCAGAGGAGTAAAGGGAATGATCACTCGTAATACTGGCCGCGTCTCGAGCGTTGCCGCCGCCATGATCGCCGCAGCAGTTCTCGTCGCCGGCGCGACCGCGCCCGCTTACGCTGCCTTCGATCCGACGACCGATGCGCCCAAGCCGGCGAGCGCGGCAAAGGTGGAGAAGGCCAAGGTTTATTGCGTCTCCGCCTCGCACACCGGCAGCCGGATGCAAAAGAAGACCTGCCGCACCCGCGAAGACTGGATCGCCCGGGACGGTTTTGATCCGCTCGCACCGGCCAGGTAAGAGCGATCAGCCCGCGGCGTCCGGCGTTCCCGCCGCGGGCTGTTTGTCAAAGCGCCGTTGATCAGAGCGCCTTCTGGTAGATCACATATTCGCGGTTGATGCGGCTCTCGATCGTGTCGGCGATGGCGATCATCCCCTGATTGTCGTCGAGGATCCAGCCGATCTCGCCTCGGGTCGCGCCATATTTGGCAACTGCCGAGCGGCGAATGAACTCGATCATCATGAAGGCGAGCTGGCTCGCCATGCGCGAACTCTGCAGCCGCTTGACCACGCCCATCAGCGGCACGCGCATCGTCCGCGCCTTGGGTTTGCGCAGCCACAACAACAGCTTGGCCCAACCAAATGGCAACAGCGAGCCCTTGAGCGGCTTGAGCGGCTCGTTGAGGTCGGGCAAGGTGACCATGAACGCCACCGGCTCGCCGTCGAGCTCGGCGATCATGATCAGATCCTCGAACACCAGAGGCTTGAGCTTCTTGCCGACATCGTCGACCTCGGGCTGGGTGAGCGGCACGAAGCCCCAATTGTCGGACCATGCGTCGTTGAGGATCGCGAGGATGATCTTGGCTTCCTCGTCGAACTTCGCCTTGTTGACCTTGCGGATCCGGATGCGGCTGTTCTTCTCGCCGCCGGCGATGATGCGCTGAACGAGCGGCGGAAATCCCTGTGAGATGTCCAGATCGTAGGTGATCAGCTTCTTTGCGGGCGCATAGCCCAGCGCTTCGATCCAGCCCTGATAATGCACAGGATGATGGCCCATCAGCACCGTCGGCGGGTGATCGTGGCCCTTGACCAGCAGCCCCGGCTCTTCCCAGATCGACAGGCTGACGGGTCCAAGAGCCTTCGTCATGCCCTTGTCGCGCAGCCATTGCTCGGCTTGCGCGATCACGGCGGCCGCGACCTCGGCATCCTCCGCCTCGAACAGGCCCCAGAAGCCGGTGCCGGGCCCGAAGCCCTGTTCAGGCGGCATTTCGAGCGCGAGATGGTCGATATGCGCCGAGATGCGCCCGACCACCTTGCCGCCCCGCTCAGCGAGGAAGAGCTGCGCCTCCGCATGGCTGAACCAGCCATTCTTCTTCGGATCGATCGTCGCCTTCACTTCGTCGCGGAGCGGCGCGACCCAGTTGGGATCGTCGCGGTTGAGGCGATAGGCGAGTTCGACGAAAGCGTTGGTGTCCGCCTTGGTGACGACGGGGCGGATCGTGAGTGCGGACATGCAGGCAGCCTTTGCGATGGGTGCGCCGAAGTCCGGCCAGAGGGCGGTGCTTGTCAAGCGGAACCTGCTGCGCCGCGGCATACCCCTGTTATTGCCCCATCCCGGCCATTATCTGAGGGCAATGGAAATGCCCATGAACACTATCGCACTCGATTTGCGCGAAGCCGCGGCGCCTGCCGGACGGGCCGCGACGGGGCGCATCGCCGACGACAAGGCGATGCTGCGCGCCGCCGCGGAGATCGCGCGTGACCTGCACAAAGCGCGCCCGGTGATCTACTGGGCCGACACTTTCGCCTCGGCTGCTCTCGGCTATGGCGCGCTCGCGGGAGCCATTCTGGCGCCGTCGCTCGGCTGGAGCCTTCTCGCCGGGCTGGTGGCGGTGCTTGCGCTCTACCGCGCATTGCTCTTCATCCACGAGATCAGCCATCTCAAGCACAGCGACTTGCCGGGCTATCGTCTGGCGTGGAACGCGCTGGTCGGCGTGCCGCTAATGGTGCCGTCGTTCATGTACGAGGGCGTCCATAACCTGCACCACGCCCGTACCCGCTACGGCACGGTCGAGGATCCCGAATATCTGCCGCTCGCGCTGATGAAGCCGTGGTCGCTGCCGTTGTTCGTGCTCGTTTCGGCGCTGGCGCCGATCGGGCTGCTGCTGCGCTATGCGGTGCTGTCGCCGCTGTCACTCGTCGTCCCGCCGCTCCGCCGGATCGTACGCGAGCGTTATTCGGGGCTGGTGATCAATCCGGCGTTCCGCCGCCGCCCGGCCGAAGGCGCCGAGCGCAATCGCTGGCTGGCGCAGGAAGTGGCGACCAGCATGTGGGCGATCGCACTGCTCGGGCTGACGGCTGCCGGGGTGATTCCGCTCAAGGCCTTCCTGATCTATCTCGGGGTGATCAGCGTGATCACGGTGCTCAATCAGGTCCGTACGCTGGTGGCGCACCTCTGGGAGAATGAAGGCGAGGCGATGACCGTCACCGCCCAATATCTCGACAGCGTCAATGTGCCGCCGCCCGGGCTGCTCCCGGCTTTGTGGGCACCGGTCGGGCTGCGCTATCACGCGCTCCACCATCTGCTGCCGAGCGTGCCCTATCACAATCTCGGCGAGGCGCACCGCCGGCTGACCGCGATGGTCGAGAAGGGCTCGCCCTATCACAAGGCGAGCTACAAGGGATTGCCGGGTCTGGTGGCGCAGCTGGCGCGCAGCACGATGGGCGTGCGCGGCTGAAAGCAAGCCGCTGAGGCTTGCACGACAACAGGCCGGTGCCTTGCGGCGCCGGCCTGGTTCGTTTCGGCTGCCGTTTCGGGCGTGGATCGTGCGACACGTCGATGCCGAAACCATTTTCCTACACGGAACAAACCATGAATGTGCGGTGCTCCCGATTCGATGTGAGTCGAGGAAGAGGAGCAAAATATGAGTGAGATTCTCGTAACGAGCTATGGTGCGGATCCCACCGGCACGACCGACAGCCTTGCGGCGATCGAGGATGCCCGGGACGCAGCGATCGCGGCGAGCAAGACGCTGGTCTTCCCTCAGGGGACGTACAAGATCAGTGCGACGCTCGAACTCGGCTATCCGCGACTGCACGTGCGTGGCGAGGAGCGGGCCGTGATCCAGGCCGATTTCACGACCGGGCCCATCGTCTCGGTGAGCAACACCGGCATTGCCTATCAATTCAGCCTTCGCAACATCCTGCTTGTGGGCAAATATTCCGGAAACACGCCAGTTGGGACTGAAGTGGGTCTCAGAACGCAGAACGTCGTGCATGGAGTGTACGAAAATATTCGTGTGCGGAACGTCACAAGAAAGGCCTTCCATGTCACTGGAGATGTTCTCTCGGTCTACAGCAACCTCGTTTCCGATCAGCAGAACGATGGTCTCTCGAATGAGATGGCTCCGGAATATGATTTGTACATCGATGGAACGACGCTGGCATCGTCCACTACCGCCTGTCAGTTCAGCAACTGTATCCTCGAGCGGGGTACGCTTGCCGGGCTCTATATCGCCAAGGGAACCAACAACATCTTCAAAGGTGGCGGCGCGGAAGGGCTACCCGGCCGCGGTGTGATCCTCAGCGCGGACGCGTACCGCAACCAGTTCGATCAGTTCTATTGCGAGTACAATGCTGGCGGCGATTTCGACATCAGCGGGACCGCCAATGTGTTCGTCAACTGCGAAGCCTATGACCTCACCCGAACGACAACCTCGTTTCACGTCAAGAGCGGGGCCGCCCGCAACATTATCGAGAAATGCGGGTCGACCACCGACTCCGGCGCCTACACCATTGTGCAGATCGATGCCGGCGCGGAAGATACGGTCGTCCGCGATTGTGCGCTTTACAAGCTTACCGATTCCGGAACCCGGACCTGGCTCGAAAACTGGAGCGATCAGTTCAACGGCGTGGCGCAAGGAGGCTCGCGGACTTTCACGCCGACCTTTGCCGGCTCGAGCACGGCCGGTGCTTTCGTGTACGACGTGCGCAGCGGCACGGCGACACGTATCGGCCGGCGCGTGTTCATCGACATAGCCTTGCGCATCAGCAGCGTGACCAACGGCGCGACCGGCAGCGAAACGCGCATCACCGGCTTGCCATGGTCGGCGTCCGGTGGATCGGCGGCGGTCGTCGACGAAGGCGGCATGACCTATCCCGGCGCTTCTACGGTGCTCGGCGGCTATATCGACGGGAACCGGATCGTCTTGCGTGGCAACAAGAACGCCGGACCCGTTGATCCCGCGACCCTGAATGCCTGGTCGTACGTTCGTCTAACTGGCAATTACGAAGTGGCGTAACGCGCCGGCAGTGCCGGGCGGACTGCGCGATGTGCAGGCCGGTGCCGGCCTGAGATCACCAACCGCGCGGCCGTGCGGATATCGCCTGCGCCGCAACAGCGTGGAGTCGGGCGCTGCGCGAGCGGCGCCCGTCTTGCTGCGCTTATTCCTCGGTCCGGAGCAGCACCGCTTCGCCGATCATGAGGAATAAAAGGAACGGCGCCCAGGCGGCGAGGAAGGGCGGATAGGCACCGAGATTGCCCATCGCCAGCGCGAAGTTGTCTGCGACGAAATAGAGGAAGCCGAGCGCCATGCCGATCACCGCTCGCACGAACAATTTGCCCGAACGCGCGATCCCGAACGCGGCCACGGCTCCGAGGAGCGGCATCAGCACCGACGACAGCGGTCCCGACAATTTGTGCCACAGCGACCCTTCGAGCGCCTTGGTCGGCCGACCGGCGAGCTTGAGGTCGTCGACGACTTCGCGGAGCGCGCCGAACGAAAGGCCGTCCGCGTTGATGTGGCTCAGCGTGAACTGGTCCGGCCGCACGCCGTCGGCGATGCGCAGCGGCGGGAGCGAGGCCATCGTGCCCGCAGCGACGTCGAAGCGCTGCACGCCTTCGACGCGCCAGCCCTTGCCGTCGCGGGCGCCGCGCTTTGCGGTGAGGATCGAGCGCAGCGATTGGCCGCTGCGTTCATAGACCGTGATGTTGTAGAGCTGGGCCGCGTCTCCCTTGCCGCGAATCTGGTCGACCACGATCAGGTTGTTGCCGTCCTTGACCCAGACATTGGAGCGGTCGCCGCGGTCGACGGGAAGGGGGCCGTAATCGACCTTCTTCCATTGTTCGAGCGTGGCGGTGGCGCGGGCGACGATGCGCTCGTTGAACGCGAAGGACAAAGCGGCGACACCCAGCGCCGTCAGGAGCAGCGGCGCCAGCACCTGGTGCGCCGAAAGGCCCGACGCCTTCATCGCAATGACTTCGCTGTTCTGGTTGAGCTGCGACAGCGCGAGGATCGTGCCGAGCAGGACCGAGAAGGGGAGGAAGCGCGCGATGATCTCGGGCGTGCGCAGACCGACATAGCGCCAGATCTGGGCTTCGCCGTTGCCGGCATAGGCCATGATCTTGCCCGACTCGCTCAGCAGGTCGAGCGCCTGGAGGACGAGCACCAAAGCCGCCAATATGGCGAAGGTGCGCACCAGAAACATCTTGCCCATGTAGAGCGACATCGTGCGCGACGGGAAGAAATTGACCCAGTTCACGCCGGGATCTCCGTGGTCTTGCGGCGGCGGCCGGGCAGGCGCCGGCGGACCGCGCTCCATGCCTTGGCGAACACCTTCTCGAGTGCGCCGATCGGTTGCCCGCCGGGGACATAGGCGACGGTGTAGTACATCCACATCACCAGCCCGGCGAAGATCGCGAACGGCACCCACAGGGCGATGATCGGGTCGATCCGCCCGAGGCTGCCGATCGCCTGGGCGTATTCGTTCACCTTGTGATAGGTGACGATCATCACGATCGACAGGAACACGCCGAGCGCCGAGGTCGAGCGCTTGGGCGGAATGCCGAGCGCGGCGGCGAGCATCGGCAGCAGGAACATCGACACCACTTCGGCGAGGCGGAAGTGGAAGGCGGCGCGGCTGGTGTCGCGCTGGGTCTCGCTCGCCTGCTGGCTCTTGCCGATCACCGCCAGCTCGGGGAGGGTCAGCTCGAGATTCTTGTCGCCGCGCTTGCGGAACTGCTCATATTTGGGGAGCGGGATCGGCAGATTGTGGGTGTCGAAGGTGAGCACCCGCGGGACGGCGGAGCCTTGCGCGGTGTGGACCAAAGTGCCCTTGGTCAGCCGGAAGATGATCGTGTCGGGATCGTCGGAGCGGAGGAACTGGCCCTTTTCCGCAGTGACTGCGAGCGGGCCCTCCTTCGTCATCATCCGGACGAAAATGCCCGAGAGATCGCGTCCCTCGTTGGCGCTGCTTTCGATCCGCAAGGTCATCTGGCTGCCGAAACTGGTGAACTCGCCGACCTTGATCGAAGCGCCGAGCGCGCCCGAGCGCAGTTCGAAGCGGAGCTGCTCGTAATTGTAGCGCGCGCGCGGCTGGACATAGCCGACGATCATCAGGTTGAGGATTGCGAGCGCGATTGCGTACAGGAAGGGCACGCGCAGCAGCCGCGTGTAGCCGATGCCGACTGCGCGCAGCACGTCGAGCTCGGACGAGGTGGCGAGCCGGCGGAAGGCGAGCAGGCAGCCGAGCATCAGCCCAATCGGAATGCCAAGGCCGAGATATTCGGGAAGCAGGTTGGCGAGCATCCGCCAGACCACGCTGACCGGGCCGCCCTCGGTCGCGACGAAGTCGAACAGGCGCAGCATGCGGTCGAGCACCAGCAGCATTGCCGAGATGATCAGCGTCGAGATGAGCGGCACCGCGATCAGCCGCGCCATGTAGCGATCGATCGATTTCATGCGGTGCGGCGGTCGCCTCGTCCTGTCCTTGCCGACGCGAAGCGCGCCGCTCAGCTAAAGAAAGAGCCTATACTCGCGGTTCCGCCCTGCGCCACCCCGAAACGACGGATCGCCCGTCATGGGGTGACGGATGGGCGGCAACGTCTATATGACGCTCCATGCATTTTCTGGATCAGGCGAAGATTTTCGTGCGCTCGGGCGCCGGCGGCCCCGGCGCGGTCAGCTTCCGGCGCGAGAAGTTCATCGAATATGGCGGCCCCGACGGCGGCAATGGCGGCAAGGGCGGCGACATCATCTTCGAGGCGGTGGCGGGTCTCAATACGCTGATCGACTTCCGCTACACCCAGCATTTCCGGGCCCCGCGCGGTCACGGCGGATCGGGGTCGAACCGCACCGGGGCCGGCGGCGACGACCTCGTGATCAAGGTGCCGGTCGGCACCCAGATCCTCGCCGACGACGAGGAGCGGACCCTGCTGGCGGACCTGACCAGGGTAGGCGAGCGGATCGTGTTCCTGCGTGGCGGCGACGGCGGACGCGGCAATGCCAGCTACAAGACCTCGACCAACCGCGCGCCGCGCCAGCACGGCACCGGCTGGCCGAGCGAAGAGGCATGGGTGTGGCTGCGCCTCAAGCTGCTCGCCGACGCCGGGCTGGTCGGGCTGCCCAATGCCGGCAAGTCGACCTTCATCAACCAGGTGACCAACGCCCAGGCCAAGGTCGGCGCCTATGCCTTCACCACGACGCGGCCGCAGCTTGGCGTCGTCCGCCACAAGCAGCGCGAATTCGTCGTCGCGGACATTCCCGGGCTGATCGAGGGCGCGGCGGAAGGCGCCGGGATCGGCGACCGTTTCCTTGGCCATATCGAGCGTTGCCAGGTGCTGCTCCATCTCGTCGACGCCAATGACGAGGATGTCGCCGAGAGCTACCGAATCGTCCGCGACGAACTCGAAGCCTATGGTGCAGGCCTCGACGAGAAGCAGGTGATCGTCGCGCTCAACAAGATCGACACGCTCGACGACGAGCTGATCGCGGCGCTCTCCGCCGAGCTGGAGGAGGCCAGCGGCGCCGAGGTGATCCCGATCTCGGGCGCTAGCGGAGTCGGGGTCGACTGGGTGCTCGACAAGTTGCTCGAGGCGATCGGGCCCGAGGCCAGCGCGGTGAGCGAGGACGATGAGGGCGAGGATGCGATCGAGTGGTCGCCGCTCTGACGGGCGCTTTCGGGATAGTCTGCGAGTGCGTATAGTCGCCGCATGGCAACGCAAACCGAATATCCGCTGCTGACCGCCAGGGAGTTCCTCGAGATTGAGTTCGGGGAGCACAAGGCCGAGCTGGACAATGGCGTGATCAGGATGATGGCGGGGGGAACTGCGCGACATGCGCGCGTCCAGTTCAATCTAATTCTCGCCCTCGGGTCTCGCCTGCGCGGAACGGGCTGTACGCCCTACGGCCCGGACATGGGTGTCGAAACGCATGATCGTTCGATTCGCTATCCGGGCGTGACTGTCTATTGCGGGCGCGACGATGTCGAGGACGATGAGGCCAAAGCTTTCAACGATCCGCGGGTCATCTTCGAAGTGCTCTCGGCAGGAACCGCACGCACCGATCTCCGCGTCAAGCTGCCCGAATACACCGCCCTGCCCAGCGTCGAAACGATCGCGTTCGTTGATATGTCAGCGAACGGCTCCGCATCGTCCAGCGTACCGGGCCCGGCGGATGGAGCGAGCAGACCTACGACCAGCCCGTCGACCTCTCGCTCCCTTCACTGGGTGTGACCATACCCCACGACGAAATCTTCGCGCGCGACTGATTGGCGTAAGCCTGTCGCCGCGCTAAGCCCCGCGCCGATGTCGCTCTTCCCGCCCGCCTCCTGCCCGCGCATCGTCGTGAAGATCGGGTCGGCGTTGCTCGTCGATCCGGAAGGCGGCGTGCGGCGCGGCTGGCTCGACAGCGTCGTGGCCGACATCGCCGGACGAGTCCGGGCCGGCCAGCAGGTCGCGGTGGTCTCGTCGGGGGCGATCGCCCTCGGAGCGCGGCGCCTGAAGCTGCCCAAAGGGGGCCGCGCTTGTCTCGAAGACGCCCAAGCGGCGGCGGCGACCGGGCAAATCGCCCTGTCGCAGGTCTGGGCTGAGACGCTCGGGGCCGAGGGGCTCACTGCGGCGCAGATGCTGGTGACACTCGACGATCTCGAACATCGCCGCCGCTATCTCAACGCGGCGGCGACGCTCGATCGGTTGCTCGGGCTCGGGGTGGTGCCGGTACTCAACGAGAATGACAGCGTCGCCACCGAAGAAATCCGTTTCGGCGACAATGACCGGCTCGCGGCACGCGTGGCGCAGGCGGCCGGGGCGCTGGGCGTTGTGCTGCTGTCCGACGTCGACGGGCTCTATGACCGCAATCCCGCGCTACCCGGCGCGCAGCATATCGCCCGGGTCGAGCGGATCGATGCCGCAATCGAGGCAATGGCGGATAGCGGGTCGGCCTCTGGCATGGGCTCGGGCGGGATGGTCTCGAAGATCCAGGCGGCGCGGATCGCCAATGCGGCCGGTGCCCATCTCGCGATCGCGTCGGGGCGGGTGGAGCGGCCGCTGTCGGCCGATGCCAGACACACATTGTTCGTCGCCGAGAAAGCGGCGCCGGCGCGCAAGGCGTGGCTTGCCGGAGGCCTGACCGCCAAGGGGACGATCCATGTCGATGCGGGAGCGGCCAGGGCGCTTGCGATGGGCAAGAGCCTGCTGGCCGCTGGTGCGGCGCGGGTGGAGGGCGATTTCGCGCGCGGCGATCTGGTCGCCATCGCCGGGCCCGACGGCCGGACCCTGGCGCGCGGCCTTGCCGAATATCCGGCCGAGGATGCGGCGCGACTGGTCGGCCGGCGCAGTGACGAGCATGCCGAGATCCTCGGCTATGCGCCGCGTTCGGCGCTGGTGCATCGCAGCCATATGGCGTTGCTGTGATGCCATATCTGCCCGTTCGCCCTGAGCTTGTCGAAGGGCTTTCCTGCCTTCGTCCAGCGCAAAAAGAACAGTGCTTCGATAAGCTCAGCACGAACGGGGAGGGTTGATGGCCACACTCGCCATCACGGGCGGCACCGGTTTTGTCGGCACGCGGCTGATCGGGCTCGCCGCCGCCGCGGGACATCAGGTGCGGGCGCTTACCCGGCGCGACCAGGCGCCACGAGAGCATATCGCATGGGTTCGCGGTGACCTTGGCGATACGGCGGCGCTCGCGCAGCTCTGTCAGCGCGCGGACGCGGTGATCCACGTGGCCGGCGTGGTCAACGCGCCCGATCGCACCGGCTTCGTCACCGGCAATATCGAAGGGACGCGCAACATCCTGACCGCCGCCGAGGGCGCCGGAGTGCAGCGCTTCGTCCATGTCTCGTCGCTGGCGGCGCGCGAGCCCGGCATGTCGGACTATGGCTGGTCCAAGGCCGAAGCCGAACAATTGGTCGAGCATTCGCTGCTCGACACGATCGTGGTGCGGCCGCCTGCGATCTACGGACCCGGCGATCTCGAGATGCTGGAACTGTTTCGGCTGGCGAAGAAGGGGATCGCGCTGCTGCCGCCCGGCGGTCGGCTGTCGGTGATCGAGGTCGGCGATCTCGGGCGGCTGCTGCTCGCGCTTGCCGGAGGCAATAATGGCGGCCACTCGTTCGATTGCGACGATGGTCGTCCCGGTGGTTGGACCCACAAGGAATTCGGCCTGGCGATCGGCATCGCAGTCGGCAAGCGCGTCGCGCCGATCGCATTGCCGCGGCCGCTGATGATGGCGGGCGCGCATCTCGACCGGCTGGTGCGCGGCAAGGGCGCCAAGCTGACGCCCGACCGCGTCGCCTATTTCTGCCACGAAGACTGGGTGATCAATCCCGCCCGCCGGCCACCGGCGGACCTCTGGACGCCGCAGGTAGAGACAGAAGCCGGCCTTGCCGCCACCGCGGCCTGGTATCGCGAGCAGGGTCTGCTTTGAGTCCGGACGTGCAGCGGGGATGCTGCACGTCCGGTTCTGAACCCGTCAGGCGTCGGCGGCCTTGGCGGCGATCGTCGCCTTCGCCCACCAGACCAGCTCGTCGAGCGCGGTCTGGGTCGACGGCAGCAGGCTCGCTTCGATCTCCTCGATCGGCTTGTTGCCGAAGGCGGGGTGCACGGCCATGAAGTCGCCGCCGCCGATATGAATGCTGGCATGGGTCGAGACCATCTGCAGCTCGATGCCGATCATCCGCAGATGCTCGACCGCGCGCACCGCGCCGGTGCCGCCATAGCCGATCGCGGTGAAGGGCTTGCGGACCCACTCCTTATAGGCCTGATCGAGCGCGTTCTTGAGCGCGCCGGTGATCGAGTGATTATATTCGGCGACGATGAAGATATAGCCGTCGAACCGGCCGATCGTCTCCTGCCAGCGCACCGCCTCGGGATTTTGGCTCGGCAGCCAGAGATTGGACGCGACCTCGTCGAAAAAGGGCAGCGGGTGGTCGCGCAGGTCGACTATCTCCACGTCCATGTCGCCGCGGGCCTGCGCCTGCTTCAATATCCACTGTGTCGGGGCATCGGCATATCGGGTAGGACGGGTCGAACCGACGATGATCGCGATGCGGGGCTTGGCAGTCATTGGTAACCTCATGTGTGTTGGTTTCCTGAGGTAACCTGATTACAGAAGGTCTCCACGCGCCAACAAGGAGGCACCTTGTCGATACCAGATAACCATGAGGATACCGCCCGCTGCGAGCATATCAGCCGGATGCTCGCGCGGATCAGCGACAAGTGGAGCATGCTGGTGGTGCGGGTGCTCGGGCGCGGGCCGTGCCGCTTCAATGCGCTGCGCCGCGAGGTCGGCGAGATCAGCCAGAAGGTGCTCGCATCGACCTTGCGCGAGCTCGAGGAGAACGGCTTCGTCTCGCGCACGGTGACGCCGGTGACGCCGCCGCAGGTCGAATATGCGCTGACCGATCTCGGCCGCGACTTCCTCCAGCCGGTGCAGACGCTCGCCGAATGGGTGATCGCCAATTCGGCACGGATGGACAAGGCACGGATCGAATATGCCGCTCGCCGGGCGGGCGATTAGGCTCAGACGCTGCCGAGTTTTTCCGTGCTCCTGCGAAAGCAGGAGCCTAGGGTGATCTGGTCCTTCGCGATCCTGGGCTCCTGCTTTCGCAGGAGCCCGAGTTGGCGTGGCGGGAACGGCGATCCGACGCGCTAAATCGCCACGATGCTCCGCGCCACGGCCTCGGCGGTCTTGATCCCGTCGATCGCGGCGGAGAGGATGCCGCCCGCATAGCCGGCGCCTTCGCCGGCGGGAAACAGCCGCTCGACGTTGAGGCTCTGGAAGTCGGCGCCGCGCGTTATTCGGACCGGTGAGGAGGTGCGGGTCTCGACGCCGGTCATCACTGCGTCGGGATGATTGTAATTGGCGATCTGGCGGCCGAACACGGGCAGCGCCTCGCGGAACGCCTCGATGACGAAAGCGGGGAGACACGCTGCCAGATCGGTCATCTTCACGCCCGGCTTGTACGAGGGGATCACTTCGCCCAGTTCGGTCGAGGCGCGGCCGGCGAGCAGGTCGCCGACCTTCTGGCCGGGTGCGTGATAATTGGAGCCGCCGGCGATAAAGGCGAGATCCTCCCAATGCCGCTGGAGCGCGATTCCCGCCAGCGGGCCGTCCGGATAGTCGCGGGCGGGATCGATCGCCACGACCAGCCCGGAGTTGGCATTGAACTCGGCGCGCGAATATTGGCTCATGCCGTTGGTGACGACGCGGCCTTCTTCCGAGGTCGCCGCGACGACACGGCCGCCCGGGCACATGCAGAAGCTGTAGACCGTCCGGCCGTTCACGCAGTGGTGGGCGAGACTATAGGCGGCGGCGCCGAGATCGGGATGCCCCGCGCATTTGCCGAACCGCGCGCGATCGATCCAGCTTTGCGGATGCTCGATCCGCACGCCGATCGAGAAGGGCTTGGCCTCAAGATGGACGCCGCGGCGGTGGAGCATCTCGAAGGTGGGGCGGGCGCTATGGCCAACCGCGAGCACGACATGATCGGCCTCGAGGAAGCTGCCGTCGTGGAGATGGAGGCCGCGCAGGCGCTGCTTGCCGTCGGGAAGGCGCTCGAGTTCCAAATCGTCGACGCGCGTCTCCCAGCGATATTCGCCGCCGAGTTCCTCGATCGTGCGGCGCATGCTCTCGACCATGGTGACGAGACGGAAGGTGCCGATATGCGGATGCGCTTCCCAGAGGATGTCGTCGGGCGCGCCGGCCTTGACGAATTCCTCGAGCACCTTGCGCCCGAGGAAGCGCGGATCCTTGACCCGGCAATAAAGCTTGCCGTCGGAGAAGGTGCCGGCGCCGCCCTCGCCGAACTGGACGTTCGAGTCCGGGTTGAGCTCGGCCCGGCGCCACAGGCCCCAGGTGTCCTTCGTGCGCTGGCGGACCACCTTGCCGCGATCGAGGATGATCGGGCGGAACCCCATCTGCGCGAGGATCAGCCCGGCGAACAGCCCGCAGGGGCCGGCGCCGATCACGACCGGGCGCTGGCCGCTCCAGTCCTTCGGCGCCTCGGCGACGAACCTGTAGGTCATGTCCGGGGTCGGCCTGAGATCCTTGTCGCCGGGAAAGCGGGCGAGCACGCCCGCCTCGTCGGTCAGCGCGACATCGACGGTGTAGACCAATTGAATGGCGTTGCGGCGGCGCGCGTCGTTGCCGCGGCGATAGATCGAGAAGTCCTTCAGATCCGCGGGTTCGACGCCGAGCCGCCGGGCGATCGCCGCGGGCAGTGCCTCGGGCGGATGGTCGAGCGGCAGGGTGAGTCCGGAAAGGCGAAGCATGCCAGGCTCCTAACCGGTTGCGCCAGATGCCGCCAGCGCGTGCGCCGTCCTACAATGAGGAGATGTGGACCGCACCGATCAAGCTCATCGTCTGGGATCTCGACGACACCCTGTGGCAGGGCACGCTCGCCGATGGCGACGCGGTGACGCTGCATGCGCACCGGGCCGAGCTGATCCGCGCATTCAATGCGAAGGGGGTGGTTTCATCGATCTGCTCGAAGAACGATTTCGAGGAGGCGAGGGTCGCACTGGCCGGGTTCGGGCTGTGGGATGAGTTCGTTTTCCCGCACATCGCATTCACGCCCAAGCCGGCGGCGATTCAGGCGATCATCGAGGACATGCAGCTGCGCGCCGCCAACGTGCTGTTCGTCGACGACAATCCGTTGAATCTCGCCGAAGTGCGTCACTGCCTGCCCGACATACAGACGCTCGACATCACCCGTGCCGACGCCGACGACCAGCTCGCGGGGCTGCTCGCCTTGCAGACCGGCACGCGCAGTCGTGTCGAGGAATATCGGATGCTCGAGCGCAAGCGGCGCGACCGCGCCGCGGCGACTTCGCTTTCGAACGAGGACTTCTTGCGGTCGTGCGGGATCGAGGCGTGCACGCCTTATCAGATGGACAATCTCGATTTCGTGGCGCGCATTGCCGAGCTGATCAATCGTTCGAACCAGCTGAACTACACCGGATCGCGCGTCGAACAGGCGGCGCTCGAGCGCGACATCATCGATCTGGTCGGCTTCGACAGCTGGTCGATCTTCGCGTGGGATAATTACGGCGAATACGGGCTGGTCGGCTTCGTCATGGTGGATCGTAAGGCGGGGCGCCTCGTCCATTTCACTTTCTCGTGCCGCGTGATGCACATGGGAATGGAAGAATATGCCCTCGGCAAGGTGCGCGCGGCATGGCCGGAGATCGACACCAGCGCCTGGGAAGGCCGCTTCAGCCGCGTTGCGCCCGACTGGATCGCCGATCGCAGCTTCCACGATCCCGCTGTCCGCACGCGGTTGCTTGCCGAGCATGTGCCTGCCGCTGCGCCCGAGCCGGCGATCCGGATCATGTTCGATTGCCAGTCGGGCGGCATCGCGCATTTCAGCCGCTTTCGGGCGCTGACCGAGTTCGACAATTATCCGCGGCTGTTCTCGCTCCGGATGATGACCGACGGCAGCCATGCTGATCAGCATTTCCCGCCGCTGCTCGTCTATGGCGCGACGGTCGACTATCTCGATGTGCGCTGGCCGGATCAATGGCATCTGATCGACATCGGCCTGTACGACACCTGCGTGATCCGCACCTGCATCTTCCTGATCGAGCGGGGGCTGCGGATGCTGGTGGTGCTGCCGCCCGAAGAGGCGCCGGAGGGCAAATGGCGCGTCGGGCTCAACCATACGCCCGAGCGCGCGCGGCGCTTCAATGCGTCATGGCGCAAGGCGGCGCGGGAAAATCCCGAGCATGTCTGGGTGCTCGACCTCGCCCATCTGATCGAGCGCGACGACGAGATGGCCGACGTCACCCATTATCATGCCGGGCTGCTCCAGAAGATCGCCGGGCAAGTCGATTGCTGGGTCGAGCATGTCGTGGCGGGAGATGCGGCTCAAGCCGCCTGACCGGTGCCGTAAGCATTTCGATCCTCCCCTGCAAGGGGGAGGTGGCGCCGAAGGCGACGGAGGGGGAGGAAGCACATCGCTGACCGGCGTGCTTCCTCCCCCTCCGTCATGCTTCGCATGCCACCTCCCCCTGGCGGGGGAGGATCAGGCTCAATAACTGCCGTGGGCGTTGCGCGGATACCACCAGGCGAAGCGGGTGCCGAGATCGGTCGAGCTGAACACGGTGTTGCCGCGGTTGCGCTCGAACCCCATTGCCGGCTTGCCGTTGAGCTGACCGGCCCACCAGCCGCTATTCGCCCGTCCGACAAAGGTCACGCGGATTCCCGGGCCGGTGAAGGTCATCCGGTGCGCGCCGCCGCGACTCGCCTGATCGGTAAACACACAGGCACGCTCCGGTCCGTCATTGAACGAGCAGCGCACCGTCTCGCGCGACTGCGCGACGGCAGGGACGGGAAGCAGAGCGACTGCGGCGAGCGGGAGCAGGATCATGGTACGCATGTCCGCTCGAACGCGGTTGCCGATCCCGCGTTCCCCAGTCACCGCGCCATTGCCGCGGCATGGTTGCCGCGGCGGACCGCCTCGCCCGCGGTGTCGGCCGGACGCTCGTAGAGCCGGGTGACGATCTCGGCGGCCGAGCGCGCGTCGGTGGCGCCGCGGAGCGCCCGACCCGCACCGGCTTCGCTGTGAGTCAGCTCATATTGGACGAAACGGAGCTGCTCGGCGAAGGACGAGCCATGAATGTCGTGGCCGGCCCAGGCTGCGAAATCGCGCTGGCGCGGGCCCTCCCATTGCGCGAGGCCGTAGCCGGGGCCGCCGCCATGCTGGCGGATGCCGGGCTCCATGTTGCTCTCGGCATCGAGATTGGCGACGATGCCGATTGCCTGGGCGCGGCTCCAGCCCTGGCTCTGGAAATAGCTGATCGCCTGATCGATCCGCGCCTGCTGACCGCCCTGGCCTGTCGGGACGACCGAGCCGGTGCCTTGCGCGCCGCTGGTCTGGCCCCCGCCGTCCCCGCCCGGCGCGCGGAGGATGACGCCGCCATGGCTCAGCGCCCAGCTGAGATTGTTGTGCGAGATCTTCTGGGTGCCGTCGGCATTGACGTTGTTCGAGCCGATCATCTGGCCGGGACCCGACACGATCTCTGTATGCGAGACGCCGCCGCCCTGGATGATCACGACGTCGCCCGGCTTCGCCTCGGAGGCGGGGACGGGAGTCCAGCCGCGGCTGCGCAGGGTGGTGTTGAGCTGGGCGACCGAATCGGTGTGGAGATTGGCCGGCAGCTTGCCGGCTTCGGTCAGCACCGCCGAGACGAAGTTCGCGCAGCAGATGTTCGAGGGAACGCCCGCGTTCATCGGCAGATTGTCGTTGCGGTTGACCTTGAGCGACGAGGCGTTCTGACCGAGATATTTCTCTGCGATGCGGGCGACGTCGCTCGAGCCGCTGCCGACGCTGCCGCCGACCGGCGCGCCGCCCTCGACTGCGCCGCCGCCACCGGTTCCGCCGGTGCCGTGCGGAATGGTCAGCATCTGGTTGGGGAAGATGAGATTGGGATTGGCGATGTTGTTGGCCTGCGCCAGCGCCTGCCACGTCGTACCATAGCGTTCGGCGATCGCAGAGAGCGTGTCGCCGACGGCGACTCGATATTCGCGTGGTGCCTCGTTCGCGCCGCCGGGCGCGGGGATGTTCAGATGCTGGCCGGGGCGAATGAGATCGGGGTGGAGGATCTGCGGATTGGCCTGGATCAGGGCGCTCAGCGAAACGCCCTTCTCGCGCGCGATCGCGCTCATCGTATCGCCGGTCTTGACGAAATAGCCGCGATCGCCGCCGCCGCCGGCCGAATTGGTCTGGGTCTGCTGAACCGAAGAGACGCCCGTCATGGCCCTTACTCCGCGAGAGTCGTTTGTGCCTCAGCCTGATAGCTGAGCGACGCGGGCGGGTCGCTAATCGGAACGCTTAGAGCGGAGGGTCGAGCGCGATGCGGTAACGCATCTCGGCGGAAAAGCTGCGCGCGACCGCCTTGAGATTGGCGTCGACGTCGGGGTCGCGCTGGATGGAGTCCAGGGCAGCGAAGGCAGCAGTGCGGTGACGCTCGCTGCGGAACAGCGGTGTCGCCAGTTCGGGCACCCGGCGCTCGCCGATCGGCCAGCTCGCCATGCAGGCGAGATCGGTCACCACGCGCCGCATCTCGCTTTGGCCGAGTTCGACTTTCTTGAGTGTTCCGGTGCGGCGATATGCCTTCGGCCAGCCCCGCTCGAACGCGTCGAGCGTGCGTGCCTGGTCCGCCGGATCGACTGCGCTCGCCGATTTGCACGGCGAAGATGCGGGGGTGGCAGGTCCGATCATCCCGGCGCCCTGGGTGAGTGCCGCCGCCGGCGCGTGCATGCGGCCATTGGCATAATGGAACCGGACGAGCGGGCCACCGGCGGGCGAGGCGGGCATTGCGACGGTGAACACGCCGCGACGCAATTGCGGACGTGCCGCAGTGCTGCACGTGCCGAACGATTCGGTGATGAGCGGTTCCTGGCCCGCGCGTGCCACGATCACCGCATAGCGGGCAGGGCATTGCGAACCGGCCTTGCCGCGAATGAGGTGCAGCCGCGCGCCCTGCAGCGAATAGCTGCCGACGACCGAGAGGTGATCGACGAGTTCGGCACCGAACGGGCGCGAAATCACGGTCTTGCCGATCTTGATCGCCTGCTCGCTGCCGGCCGAGATTACTGTGGCTTTCTGGTCTGCGGCATGCGCGGCCCCGCCCGCCGACAGCAACAAGGGAGCGGCGAGCAGCATCAACGGCCTTGGCATCGAGAACCTCTCAGGAGCGGGAGTGCACGGCGCTAGCACGCGCGAGACCGCGCGGGGTTCCCGCCTTAACTGCGATTTTGTGTGGAAAGGTCTGCAGTCGCAGCCTCGAACCGCGCGATCACGCCATCGATGCCCGCCGGTGCATCGGCGCGCGACGCGCCCTCAAGCGCGGCGCGGACACCGCTCACCTGCTGGTCGCCGCTCGCCCCTGACAGGCCGGCGATCTGGACAACCGCCTGGCGCGTGAAATCGTCGAGCGCGCGGCGCAGCGCGCCCTCCTGCGCGGGGCTCGCCCCGAAGCGCGCCGACAGCTGGGTGGTCAGTTCGCCAAGCCCATAAACATCGCCGCGGCGGGCGAGTTCGCCCATATCGGGCGCGAAGCCGCTGCCGTTACCGGCGGTCTGGCTCCATGCCTGTGTGCCGCTGCCATTGCCGCGGCTGGCGGAGTCGACCCAGGCGAGGACACGGTGGCCGATCTCGCCCATCGTCTCTGCCGCGGCGCTGCGTGCGTCGTTCGACGCACCGAGACCGGTGGGGGAGAGGGGCGAGGCGCCGGAGATGCGGTCGATACTGGTCATGATCCTGTTTCCGTGGCTGGCCTCCGGCAAAACCGGCGGCATGTCACTCCATCTTCGGTGTCTATCTGGTCTCGCGAGGCCTCGGGCACCATAGTCGCAACGATTAGCCGTCGCGATGGGCGCGGGCTTCCACTGCGGACCATGTCGGCAAGCGGACGCCGTCGGGGAGCTTGCCTCCGCAAGATTGACGATTGCACCGATCAGTACCGCGCGCAGCGTGCCACTGGTGCAGCGCTACCGACCCGCTGCGACGTCGCAACATCAGGAGCCCTTTGTCAGCCTGTCGAGAGGGCTGGGCGTTTGCGCGAGACGGTCGAGCGGGCCGTCACGATCGAGGACAGGTCCTGAACGGTGCCGGGCAAGACCCTGCGAGAGCGTTTCGGTGGCACTGTCCTGCGCGGCGCATGCGTCGTCGGTGCTACGCTCGGATGGAGTCGCTATATCGACGTCAAGGGCTCGGCCCTGCTTGCCGGCAATCGACCCTCCGACTGCAATAGAAACCATGGGCCTGCTCCTGGTTCAGTGAATCACTCGTCGGTATCGCAAGCGGCCGGAGGAAGTTCCATAGTCGCTCCGATTACGGCCGCACCGCGCGAGGGGGAAGTCGCGGCCGATCCGATGCGATCTGCTGCGGCTAATCCTTTTGACTAGCCAACTAATCGAAACGCGGAGGGCGCCGCGCGCCGGGTTGTGCTTGAAAGGCTGCGACGGTGGCCGGGCGGCCGACCGGCACGTGACCAGAGCTCTGATGCTCATGAACCAGGAGGTAAGACAATGTCGATTCTCAGTTCACTCGGTGGCATTGCCACGAACCCGCTTTCGGTTGCTCAGCTCGCAATGGGTCCCGCAGGTTGGGCCTCGCTGGCCGCACGTACCCTGATGTCGGCGATCGGGCAGCAGGTAATCCAGCAACTCGGCGAAAAGCTCGGTCTGCCGCAATCGACGATCGATATGGCGCAGGGCGCCTTCTGCGCTTCGATGGGCGACAAGGCCGGCGTTCGCCAGAACGTGCAGGAAGCGATCGGCGGGTTCGCCGAACAGTTCAATGCTTCGCCGGCGGAGCAGGGCGAGGCAAATCGCGAAGTCGACGATGCGATCAACCGCATGGTCTCGGGCATGGCCGACGGTGAAGACGCCAAGGCCGCGCGTGCCGGCGGCAAGGGCGCCAAGGGAACCAGCGGGCAGAGCTGGCTGATGGCGCTGGCCGAAGCGCTCGGCAAGAAGCTCGACAAGCAGGCTGCGGAAATGTCGAAGATGGCCGACCAGATCACCGACAAGACGCCGTCGCTCACGGCGAAATTCGGTGCCAAGTCGCAGGAATTCGGCATCCTGATGAACGCCACCACCAACGCCATCAAGACCGTCGGCGAAGGCCTTGCCAACTCGGCGCGCAAGGGCTGATCTCTTTCCCGACACGCTTCAAAGCAAAGGGGCTGGCTCCCGCCGGCCCCTTTGTGCGTTGCACGCAATCGAGGCCAAACCAACGGAGTATAGCCATGCGTAAGATGCTGCTTCGCTTCCTGCTCTGCCTTCCTGCGGCTGCGATGCTGGTGCCGGGCACCGCCGCGGCCCAAGGCGCGTTCAACATGGGAATGCTGACCAACACCCTGTCGCAGGGCGGCAGCACCCAGTCCGAGAGCGCAAGGGCGAGCACCAGCAGCGTATTCCGCTCGTTGGCGCGTGCGCCGCGCTCGGCGGCGGTCAATCGCGCCGCGATAACCTATCAGCCGAGCTCTGCGGTGCGTCAGCGCAACATGCAGGGTTTCGTGACGCGGCTCCGCCGCGTCGACCCCAAAAGCGCGGCGGATCTGCAGCGCACCTTCGCGCGCCGCGACGTGGTCGCGGAGATCGGCGGGGCGATGCGCCCGGTCGGGCTCAACCCGAACAATGTCGCGGACGCGATGGCGATGTATCTGGTCGCGGCCTGGTATGGCGTGCGCGGCTCGGTCGACAGCAAGCCCGCCGATTACAAGGCAGTGAGCGCCCAAATGGCCAGGGCGATCAGCACCACGCCCGGCTTCGCCAACGCCAGCGACGCGCTGAAGCAGGAGATCGCCGAGTCGATGCTCGTCCAGGCGCTGCTCGTCGACCAGGCAGTGCAGGCGGCGCAAAAACAGCCTTCCGCGATGCCGTCGATCAAGGCCGCCATTGCGAAGGGCGCGCGCGGGGCGTTCGGCTTCGACGTGACCAGGATGCGACTGGGGCCGAACGGCCTCAGCTGAGCTGTGGATGCGGGCACTGGGGTGGACCGCTCCTGGCGAGCGGAACCACCTCTCTGCCTGCGCTCAGTCGGCCGGGTAGAAGAGCAGCCCCGCCAGCGCCGCGAGCTCGCGCATCCCGTCGAGCTCGAGCTTGCGCGCGACGTTGGAGAGATGCACGCGGACGGTGTTCTCGGCCATCAGCAGCAACGTGGCGATGTCGCCGTTCGAGCGGCCCCAGCCGAGGAAGCGGATGCAGGTGATCTCGGTCGGGGTCAGGCGCAGCAGCGCCTCGCGGTGACGCTTCGGCACGCGCGCCGCCTCGATCATGTGCTCGCCCAGCGCGACGCGTTCGGGAGCGCCGGGCATCGCGTCGGCCTTGCGCAGCAGCTCGGCGATCGCGGCGAGGCGCTCGTCTTCGGTCATGGCCGCGGGGGCGGGAGCGGGGGCGGCGGCGTTCAATGCGCGAGCCCCCGCAGGATGTTGAGGATCATGTCCGGGCGGCTGACGATGTCGCGGGTGATCGCCTCGATGAACGATCCGACCAGCAGCAGGATGATCGCGGTGGCGGCGAACGCCTTGATCGACATCGACAAGGTGAAGACGTTGAGCTGCTGCGCAAAGCGATTGATCAACCCGAGCCCGAGATCGATCAGAAAGAGCACGGTCAGCACCGGCGCGGCGAACAAGGTCGCGAGCACCATCAGCCGGCCGAACTCGGCCTCGAACAGCCCGAGTCCGCGCGCGTCGAGCGTCGGCATCGGCGCGGCGACCGGCCAGAGGGCGTAGCTCTCCATCAGAACATGGACGAGCAGCGAGAGCCCGCCCGAGAAGATGAAAACTATTCCTGCCAGCCGGCCGAGGAACGCGCCGTTGAGCGAGGTCTGGTGGCCGGAAAGCGGGTCGACGATCTGCGCCATGGTCGCGCCGACCTTGGTGTCGATGATCTGCCCCGCCGCCTCGAGCGCCCAGAGCACCGAGCCGAAGAAGAAGCCGATCACCAGCCCGACGAACACCTCCTTGGCGAACATCGTCGCCCATTGGCCCGGACCGAGCATCGACACGTCGAGGCTCGGCTGGAGTGCGAGCGAGATGATGCCGAGCGAGACGAGGATCGAGTTGCGCACCATCGCCGGGATCAGATCGGGCGAGAAGATCGGCATCAGCATGAACGCGACTGCGATCCGCGCAGTCGCGACGCCGAGCAGGAGCATCGGATCGCTCCAGCCGGTCACCGCCGGATCATCGCGGGAAATTCGCTGAAGATGCGGTCGCTATAGCGGTACAGCGAGGCGCCGATCAGCGAGGCTGTCACGAACAGTGTCAACACGATCGCGAAGAACTTCGCGGTATATTGCAGCGTCTGTTCCTGGATCTGGGTCGCCGCCTGGACGATCGCGACGAGCAGCCCCGCCACCGACGCGACGATGATCGGCGGCGCCGACAGGATCAGCACGAGCCACAGCGCGTCGTTGGTGAGGCTGATGAAGTCGCCGTTCATAAGGCTACTCCCTCAGGCATAGGACAGCACCAGCCCGTGGCTGAGCTTCACCCAGCCGTCGACAAGGACGAACAGCAACAGCTTGAACGGCAAGGATATCGTCGTCGGCGACAACATCATCATGCCCATTGCGAGCAATATGTTCGAAATCACCAGGTCGATGACGAGGAACGGCAGGAATATGAGGAAGCCGATCTGGAAGGCGAGGCTCAATTCCTTCACCACGAAGGCGGGGATGACGATGATCAGGTCGCGATCGGTCATTTCCTTCGCGTGCGCCGGATCGCCGACGCGCTGCGCGGTACGCAGGAAGAAGGCGCGCTCGTTGGCGTCGCTGTGCTTGATCAGGAAGTCGCGGAGCGGCTCCTTGCCGGCGTCGATCGCATTGCTGATCGAACTGGTCGATTCCATCACGCTGCCCTGCATCTGGCGCGCGGCGATCGCGTCCTGCATCTGCTGGCCGACCGGGTACATGACGTAGATCGTCAGGATCAGCGACAGGCCGTTGAGGACGATGTTCGGCGGGACCTGCTGAAGCCCGAGCGCATTGCGCAGCAGGCTGAGCGTCACGACGATCTTGGTGAATGACGTGACCATCACCGCGACGAACGGCGCCAGCGCCAGCGCGACGACGACGATCAGCGCCGAGCCGGGGGTAAAGCTTGAGAGCTCCATCAATCTTCCCCGTCGGCCGAAACCCCGGTGATCAGCACGCCGAAGCCTTCGCCGACTGCGACGAGTTCGCCCTCCGCGACGCATTGCTCGCCGGCGATGACGCGCACCGGCAGCGTCCCGCCGGTGACCGGCAGCGGGAGCACGCTGCCCTTGCCCAGCGTGGCGAGCTCGGCGGCGGTCATCCCCGAGCCGATGATCTCGATCGTCGTCGGCAATCGGACGTCGCTCCATCCCGGATCGCCGCCCATCAGGGCAGGCGCCGAAGGCTCATGCGCTCCGTCGATCACGGCATCATCTTGCAAAACGAGCACCCCATCCTTGAACGCGATTCGTGCGCGCGGCGCATCGTTGCGGCCCGGCAATGACAACTTCGCGACCGCGGCGCCGGTTCCCAAGAGCAGCAGGTCTCCGCGCGTGATCGCGGCGATGCTCGCGGCACGCACCGCGGGCCCGTCGAACCGCGCGGTCCAGCGGAGCCTGAGCCCGCCGATCGCGGTCACGGCGAGCTCGATTTCAGCGAGCGGCTCGACTGCCATTTCGGCCGGAATCGCCAGCAACAGGCGGTGCTGGATGACGCCGTTGGCAGTGGTCGCATCAAGCCGCAGCAACACCGGGTCGCCGGCATAGCTCTTGTGCAGCCCGGCCGGCTGGAGCTCGCAGCCGAGCACCAGTTCGAGCGCGCCAACCAGTGGCTCGATCCGGCCCAGTGTCGCAGCGGCCGCGGCGGCATCGACACTGCCCTGCGCACCCGAGACGCGGGCAAGGGCGCCGTCCACCAGCAATGGCGCGATCTGGACGAGATGTTCACCGCTGCGGAACTGGATCCAGGCAATCGCCGCCCGCCGGTCGCGTTCGGTGGCGACGCGGACGCCGGTCTGCAGATCGTCGATCAGGCGGCGGTTGAGCGCACCGATCAGCGTGGTCTGAAGCTGCGCGCGATTCTGATCGATCGCGCGGAGATTGTTGCGGAGTTGCTCGGGACGCGCGTTCACTGGATCGTCTCCGTGGACAAGGCGGTCTCTGCTTCGGCAGCCGCGCCGCTGCCCCAGTTGCGGAGCAGCGAGATCGATCCCGAAGTCACCCCGACGAGCATCAGTTCGCCTTCGGCCTCGACCAGCACGAGCCGCTCGCGCTGGCCGACCGGGAGCGCGCGGATGAAGCGGATCTGGCGCTCTGCCGCGCCGTCGCGTCCGCCAAGCCCGCGATCCTGCCATTTCCGCAGCGCGCGCAGGCTGATCCAGGCGAGCCCGAGCACCACCGCGAGCGCGATGATCGTGCCGAGCAGGCCGGACAGTGCCGCGCCGATCGTCGAATCCATCAATGGGACCTCGTGAGTTCGGGTTCGGTAAGATCGGGCGCCGTCTGCCCGTCGCGGACGCGCTTTGCCCAGAGGATGATCTGGGCGATCGCGTCGAACATGTCGCGCGGGATCAGATCGTCCGGGGCACCGTCCTCGTAGAGCTTCCGCGCGACCTGGACGTGGCGGATGATCGGGATGCCGGCTTCCTCCGCGGCAGCGCGCATCGCGGCGGCGAGCGGACCTTCACCCTTGGCGGTCATCATCGGCACCGGGCAGCTGTCCGGGTCATAGGCCAGTGCAATCGCGATATGCGTCGGATTGACGACCAGCACGTTCGCATCGCGCGTTGCGCCGATGGCGTTCTGGCTCGCCCATTCCTCGTGGAGCTGGCGGCGGCTCGATTTGATGAGGGGGTTGCCCTCATTCTCCTTATGCTCCTCGCGAATGTCGCGCATGCTCATACGAAGCTTCTTGATGTAGCTGTGTTTCTGCCACGCCATGTCGAGCACGGCGACGAGCAGGAAGACGCCGAAGGTCCACAGCAGGGCCGTCCGGACCAGCGAACCGGTGTAGAGCAGGACCGAGGCCGCGGCGGAGCGGCCGTCGGTGTCGGCGACCGGGAGCAGCACCGGTCCGGTACGCTCGATGATCTCGGCGAGCGACCCGCGCAGCACGAGCCAGATGACGAAGACGATCAGCGCCACCTTGCCGAGCGTCTTGGCAAGCTCGACAAGGTTGTCCATGCTGAACATCCGCTTGAAACCCTCGACCGGGTTCATCTTGTCGAGCGTCGGCTTCATCTTCTCGGTGGTGAACACGCCGCCCGCCTGAAGAAATTCGGAGAGTACGCCGGTGATCGCAGCGGGGATCAGCGCGACCGCCGTGATGCCGAGCAAGGCCCAGAGCGCGCCCCAGCCGAGTTGCGACAAGGCAGTTTGGAACGGCGCATTGCCTCCGATCAGTACAAAGCCCTCGTCGAACAGCGCGATGATCTTGTTACCTGCATAGCCGGCGCCGAACATCAGCACGAGCAGCCAGACGAACAGGGTAGCGGTGGCGGTGATGTCGCGCGACTTGGCGACGTCGCCCTTCTTGCGCGCGTCGGCCAGCCGCTTGGGTGTCGGCTTTTCTGTCTTGTCGCCGCCTTCGTTCTTCCCGGCCAATCGCGCCTCCAGCCATACTCATGCCTCGCCCGAACAACGGACGAGAGGAGAGCGCCGGATGCGTTCGCCGGCCCCGCCGGGCGAGGCGTGGCAGCGATGCGTTCAAGATTGGAGCGCAGGACCCTGTTGCGTACCAAACGCCGCCCTTTTCTCAAAAGGCACTGCGCGGGTCAACTCGTGCCGCTTGTCCACTATCGTCACTAAAGCGAAGTAATTTGGTAATTAAACCTGCGCGAATCACGCGGATCAATACGGACCGCCGCGGATTGTTTCGCAACCGATACAGTATGAATGGGTGCGGTGAGTTGCAGGGTGGCCGGGATAAGTCGGTCAAAAACCACGACGATCTGACGAAACTAAGGGGTGTTACGTAGTTCGTCGCCGGAGTAGATTTATTTGGCCGGATCAGAGTCCGGATCGCAGGACCCAATTGCGAGCCAAACGATCGTCAGCAAAGCTCGTTCAAGAGCTTGCAGGGAGATCGTGTATGCGCTTTTCAAGCTCTGTTCCGTCGTGCGGCTTCGCATGGAAGCTCGCCGCCTTCGGGGCCGCAGCCGTGGCGGCAATCCCCGCACAAGCGGGCAATTGCGACGGCGCGGCGATCGGCACGCGTTATGTCGAGGCGCTGCGTTTCTGCGGAACGCAAGCCGCCGCCGCCCCGGTGAAGGTCGAGCCGGTCGAACTTCCCGAACGCAGTTCGGTCAGCGTGAGCATGCCCGGCTTTCAGAAGCGGCTGGCGCAGGCGACGCGAGCCGTGCGCGCGCGCGGTGGTGGTGGCAACGACGCGCTGATCGCGTCGGTGGCCTATCGCTATCGGATCAACCCGCATCTGCTCGCGTCGATGGTCAACGCCGAGTCCGCGGGGCGCCAGCGCGCGGTCTCGAACAAGGGTGCGCTCGGGCTGATGCAAGTGATGCCGGCAACAGCACGCGGGCTGGGCGTACGCGATCCGCGGGCGCTGCTCGATGATCCGGTGCTGGCGATGCACACCGGCGCCAAATATCTCAAGCAGCTGCAGGGGCAGCTCGGCAATAACGTGCCGCTGGTGGTCGCCGCCTATAATGCGGGGCCGGGCGCAGTGATCAAGGCGGGGCGCAAGGTGCCGCGTTACCGCGAGACCCAAGCCTATGTGAAGAAGGTCGTCGGCCGCTATCAGGCCGCGCAATTCGGCCGGGCACGCTGAGCGCCCGATGAGCGTCGAGCGTTATCTTGCCAGCAGCAATGCAGCCAAGCCGCTGCCGCTAGCCGCGCGCATTGCGGATCTGTTCCTCGTCGCGGGTGTGGTCGCGATCGTCGGGCTGATGATCCTGCCGCTGCCGACGCTGATCATCGACATGCTGGTGGGGGTGAACATCACCTTCGGCGTGATGCTGCTGCTGACCACGCTCTACATTCGCGGGCCGCTCGATTTCTCGTCCTTCCCGTCGATCCTGCTCGTCTCAACCTTGTTCCGGCTGGCGCTGTCGATCGCGACGACGCGGATGATCCTCGTCGAGGGGCACGCCGGGCACATCATCCAGACCTTCGGCTCGATGGTTGCCGGCGGCAACATCGTGGTCGGACTCGTGGTGTTCCTGATCATCACGATCGTCCAGTTCATCGTCATCGCCAAGGGCGCCGAGCGCGTCGCCGAGGTCGCGGCGCGGTTCAGCCTCGATTCGATGCCGGGCAAGCAATTGTCGATCGACAGCGACCTGCGCTCGGGGCTGATCGACAAGGACGAGGCTCGCCGCCGCCGCCGCACGCTCGAACTCGAGAGCAAGCTCCATGGCAGCCTCGACGGCGCGATGAAGTTCGTGAAGGGCGACGCGATCGCTTCGGTCGTGATCGTCATCGTCAATCTGATCGGCGGCCTTGCCATCGGCGTGATGCAACAAGGCATGGAGATCGGCGCCGCGACTTCGAAATATTCGATCCTGACGATCGGCGAAGGTCTGGTCGCGCAGATCCCGGCGCTGCTCGGGGCGATGGCCGCAGGCCTGATGGTCACCCGCTCGACCGACGAGGAGACCGACACCAATCTCGGGCAGGCGATGCACCGCCAGCTCGTCGCTAATCCGCGCGTGCTGCTCGCGGTGGGCGGGATCGCCTTCCTGATGGCGCTGATCCCGGGCTTCCCTGCCGCGGTGTTCATCGTGCTCGGCTTCGTGTCGATGTTCTCCGGCGCGGCGATGCATCCGCGGCTCAAGCCGCACATTGTTCGCCATTCGGGGCCGATGCGCAAACTGCTGACGGGCGGACGCGAGGCGCCGCGGCCGGTGACCTTGCTTGCCCAGCCCGAGGCGCCCAAGGCAGTGGTGCCGCTGTTGCTGCAGATTTCGGGGCCGCAGCCGCCGGTCGACGAAGAGGCCGAACTTTCGGCCGGGCTCACGGCGATGCTCGAGCGGCTGCAATATCGCAGTGGCGTGCCGCTGCCGCGGCTGGCGATCCACTTCCTCGCGCCCGACGGACCGCCGGCGTGGCGGCTGCTCGCTTTCGAGCTGTCGGTGGGCGCTGGCGAAGGCAGCGACCCCGAAACGGTGATCGCCGGAGTCGAGGCGCTGATCCGGCGCAATCTGCCGCGCTTCCTCGGCGTGCAGGAGGCAGTGGGGCTGCTCAACCGCGTCGGCGACGACTATCCCGAAGTGGTCAAGGAAGCGGTGCGCGCGGTCCCGGCGGCAAGGATCGCCGACGTGCTGCGCCGACTGGCGGAGGAAGAGGTGCCGCTGCGCAACATGCGTGACGTGCTCGAGGGACTCACCGAAGCGGCCAATCAGGAACGCGAAATCGCGCGGATCGCGGATCTCACCCGGATTTCGCTCAAGCGCTATCTTCTCGATGCGGTCGGGCAGGGGGCGGGACTCCGCGCGCTGGTGGTGACCCCCGAGCTGGAAACGCTGGTGCGCGAAGCCACGCGGCTGGTGGATGGCGTCGAACGCCTTGCGGTCAAGCCGGAGGTGGCGCGCGAGCTGGTCGCGACGATCGGCCGGACCGCGGCGGAGACCGGCGCCAACGCGCTGGTCACGTCGTTCGAGGTGCGGCGCTCGATCCGCAAGCTGATCGAGCCCGATCTGTTCGAGCTGCCGGTGCTCGCTTTCAACGAACTCTCGCCGACCACGCCTGTCGAAATGGTCGGCCAGATCGGTCTGCCGCCAGGGGCTTTGGCGGAAGACTCGCATGCCGCGCTCGCGGCCGAATAATCAACGGAGGGCTGTTTGAAGCTGAACAAGAACATGTCGTTGCTGTTGGCCTTTGCGGCCGCGCTGCCGGTGCCGCTCGCCGCGGATGCGCAGACGCCGCCGGCACAGAATGGCAATCAGGTGTCGATCGTCGCGCGCGACCAGCCGATCGCAGCCTTTCTGCGCGATCTGTTCGGCCGGGTCGGGCGCCCGGTTGTGCCGAGCAGCAAGCTGACCGGAACCGTCAACGGCGTGTTCCAGGGCTCGGTCGAGAAGATCTACAGCGACATCGCCAAGGCCTTCAATCTGGTGTCCTATTATGACGGCGCCGCCGTCTATGTGTACGCGCCCAACGAGCTCGGCGTGCAGACGCTGCAGCTCGATCGCGCCGCTGCCGAGCGCGTCGCGCGGCAGGCGCGGGCGCAGCGGCTGCCCGACCGGCGCAATCTGCTGCGCGTGACCACCGACGGCCTCGTCGTCAGCGGCACGCCGCGCTTCATCGAGCAGGTTTCGGGAATGGCGCGCGGCGAGGGGCTCGCCGATGGCGCACCGGCCGCGCCGGGAAGCGCGCCGGGCGGCGGCGGGCGTGGCGGCGGCTATTATGACGCGCCGCGTGCTCCGGCGAGCCAGCCGGTCGAGTTCCGCGTCTTCTATCTGCGCTATGCCCGCGCCGAGGATACCATCGTCACTGCCGGCGGCCGCGAGACGCGCGTGCCGGGGCTGGCGACGATCCTGCAGAATCTCGTGCTCGACCAGAAGCCCGGCGGCAGTGCGATCACGCCGTCGCTCGGTGCCCGGCTGGTGCGGCAGAGCCAGCCGCGGCTGAAGGGGCAGGGGCTCGATGCCGTGCCGCCCGATGCTTCGCAGGGCGGGGCCTATGCCGCGACCGAAGTGCTGGGCGGCGGCGATGGTCTCGGCCTCGCCGCGCCGCTGACCCAGGACGTGGTCCGCATCGAGCCGAGCTCGTACCTCAATGCGATCATCGTCCGCGACGTGCCCGAGCGTATGGCGGCCTATGACTCGCTGATCCGCGCGCTCGACGTCGAGCCGCAGATCGTCGAGATCGAGGCGACGATCATCGACATCAATGTCGACCGGCTCCAGAAGCTCGGCATCAACTGGCGCTTCGGCAGCGGCGGCTTCGGTGCGCTGTTCGGCAACGGCACGTCCGACGATACGCGGCTGCTGCCGATCCCCGGATCGAGCCGTCGCGACAATGTCACCAACATCACGCCTTCGGGGCAGGGCGGTACGATCTCGACGATCATCGGCAGCCAGCGCGAGTTTCTGGGCCGGGTGACCGCGCTCGAGAACAAGGGCGCCGCTCGCATCGTCTCGCGTCCGCAGATCATGACCTTGTCGAACGTCGAGGCGGTGTTCGACCGGACGCGCACCTTCTACGTCCGGGTCGCCGGCCGCGAGGAAGTCGATCTGTTCAACGTCACCGCCGGCACGGTGATGCGCGTCAATCCGCACGTGTTCCGCGACCATGACCAGACCCGCATCCGCGTGCTGGTCAATATCGAGGACGGCAGTATCAGCCCCAATTCGGCGGTGGAGAACATCCCGATCGTCGATCGCGCCAGCGTCGCGACGCAGGGCATGGTGCTCGACGGCGAGAGCCTGCTGCTCGGCGGCATGACCATCGACGCGGACCTCAACGACGAGACCAAGGTGCCGCTGCTCGGCGATATCCCGCTGCTCGGCGAATTGTTCAAGTTCCGCACCAAGCAGCGCGGCCATACCGAACGGCTGTTCCTGATCACGCCGCGGCTCGTGCCGCTCGCCTCGCGTGCCACGGCATTGGCGCCGGGCGCCCCGGTCCCGGCCGCGAACCAGCCGCCCGCCAAGATCCCGGTTCCGGCCAGCGGGAACCAGAACCAATGACCGGCACTTCCGTTCTTCGCGTGCTCAACGGCCGGCTCGCCGGCACCGAGAAGCAATTGCCGACGAGCGGAACCGTGTCGATCGGTCATCAGTTCTGGCAGGATGTCGTCATCCGCGATCCTGCGACCAAGGGCATCGCCGTCGACTTGCAGGTCGACGGTGAGGTCGGGGCGCGAATCACGGTGCTGACCGGGGAGGCGCTGTTGCTCGGCTCGCAGGTGAGCGAAGGGCAAACCGCGATCCTCCCTGCGTACGTTCCTTTCTCGATCGGCGGTGTGGCGCTCGCCTGGGGCGACCCGGAAAGCGCGCGCTGGACCGAGGCGAGCGAGATCGCCGGTAGCACCCCGGCGCCCTCGCTGCCGCCGCCCTCACCGCAGGACGAGGCGATGGCGCTGCTCGGCAAGGCCGGCGAGCAGGTCAGCGGCTGGGTCACCCGCAAACGGGCGATCGCGATCGGCGGAATCGCCACGCTGGTGGCCGGCGCGGCGCTGGCGGTGCCGACAATGGACGCGCTCGGCTTGCGCGGCGATTCTGCCGCGCGTGCGGATCACGTGCTGGAGGGGGTCGGGCTTGCGCCGCTGACCACTGCCAACGACGCCGCGACGGGCGGCGTGATCGTCAGCGGCGTGGTCTCGAACGACGCCGAACGCCTGAAAGCGCAGGAGGCGCTGCGCGATCACGGTATCGACGCGACGATCAACGTCCAGACCAGCACCGAACTCGCCCAGGCCGCGGCCGAAGTCGCGCGGATCCATGGTCTCCAGGCAATGGGGCGACCGATCTCGCGCACCGGTGTCGAGCTCCGCGTCACGCGGATGACCGACGACGAGCGCGGCAAGCTCGCCCAGGCGATTCGTACCGACGTCAAGCAGCTAGGCCGGCTGGTCTTCCGCGACGATCTGCCGCCGAAGGACGATACGCCGCTGCGCACCGTCGCCGACGCTACCAAGAAAGTGTCGACGGTCGTGGCGGGCGACCCGGCATATATCCAGACGGTCGACGGTGCCCGCTATTTCGCCGGCGCGATCATGCCGAGCGGCCACCGCCTTATCGCCATTCAGGGAGACACGGTGTTCTTCGAGAAGAACGGCCGCGAGACGCAATTGAAGTTCTGATCATTTTGTAAGCGTGAAGGAGCAGGATCATGTCGAACAACATCACCACCGGGCTTACCAATATCGCGCTGACGCCGATGTCCAACAACCGCATGACCAAGGGTTCGGCGCCCGGCACCTGGTTCGAGGCCCTCGCCGACGCATGGGGGCAGACCCTCGATCAGCAGGCGACGCGGATCGAGACGATGTCCGACTCGATCGGCGAAGGCACCGACAATCCCTCGCAGATCACCAAGCTGACCGCCGAATCGATGCGGATGTCGTTCATGGCGAACAGCTCGTCGAGCTCGATCGACAGCGTCGGCAAGGCGCTCGAGACGATGGCCCGCAAGAACTGACGGAGGCGATCATGTCGATCGAAGCCATTGCGGGGGCGGCCGCCAGTGCCACCTTCACCCCGACCCCGCCGAATGTCATTCAGGCGGGGCCGAACGCGTCTGTCTCCGACATCACCAGCTTCCAGGGCTCGCTCTCCGCAGCGGGTACCAGCGGCGCCGACGCACTCGGCCCGGCGATGCAGGCGATGTTCTCGCAGATCGAGCGCGTCAACGGCGAGGCCAAGAGCGTGTCCGAATATGCCAAGGCGGCGCAGGCCAGCGGTTCGGAGATGACCCCCGGGGAAGTCGTGGATCTCACGATGAAGTGCCACGAGTTCATGTTCCACTGCCAGCTGACCTCCAACATCGCCAACCGTACGTCGGATGGCATCCAGCAGCTGTTCCGGCAGCAATCGTGAGGTCTGCATTGCCCGGACCGCAGGAGAATTGAGATGGGCCCGCTTGCCAGAAGAGCGCGCCCGGCGCTGATCGGATTGTGCCTGCTCCTCGCCGCGTGCGGCGAGGAGGAGCTCTATTCGAAGCTCACCGAGACGCAGGTCAACGAAATGATCGCCGTGCTGCAGAGCGCAGGGATCAACGCGACCAAAAAGGAGAATGGCGAGGCGGGCTGGACGTTGCTCACCGACAAGGGCGATTTCGGCCGGGCGGTGGAGGTGCTCCATGCGCAAGGCTATCCGCGCGAGGACTATGCGTCGCTCGGCACGGTGTTCAAGCGCGAGGGGCTCGTCTCCTCGCCGACCGAGGAAAAGGCGCGGCTGGTCTATGGCATGAGCCAGGAACTGTCGCACACCATCTCGGAGATCGACGGGGTGGTGCAGGCACGCGTCCATCTCGTGCTGCCCGACAATCAGCCGCTCGCGGAGACCGGCCAGCCGGCATCGGCGTCGGTGTTCATCAAATATCGTCCGGGCACCAATATCGAGACCCAGATCGGCAAGGTAAAGGCATTGATCGTCAACTCGGTGCAGGGCCTCAAATACGAGAATGTCTCGGTCGAGACCTTCCCCGCCCAGCCGCTGCCGACGGTCGCGCCCAAGAGCGGCGAGAGCATGCTCAACGGCAATCTGATCGGCGTGGCGATAGCGGGGCTGCTGATCCTGATCGCGGCGCTGGGCTATCCGGGCCTGCGCCGGTGGCAGCAGCGGCGCTCCGCGATCGCGCGGCGGGAGGGCAGCGTATGAACGCGGCCGAGCAACGCGCGACGCTCGCTGCGATAGGCAACGATCTCGTCGCGGTCGAGGGCGGTCCGGGATACCGCCGCGCGGCGTTGCTGCTTCGGCATCTGAACGGATGCGAGGAGCCGAGCGCGTGCTTCACCGATCTGCCGCAGGCGCCGGCGTGGCTGCGGCTCCCGGCTGCCGCACAGCACAAGCTCGCGCTTCGCGTCGCCTTGCTGTGGATGGGGGAAGAACTCACCGGCTCAATCGATGGCGCATGGCTGGGCGGCCTCGCCGAAATCGCCGGGGAGGATCTGCTCGACTGGGCGATCGAGACGATTCCCACCATGCCTGCCGCGCCTGCGCGCAAGCTCGAGCCGGCGGAGCTCGAAATTTATGGCTTCTCGCTCCTGCGCGAGCAATTGCCGATGGCGCTGCGCGGCTATCTGCCGTGGCGGGCGGATCATCTCGCTTTGTCCTGCCCGCGCGAGGCACTCGACGCTTTTGTGGCCGCGGCAGTGGGCGCAGCACGCCAATGAGCTTCCTCCTGCTTCACGCGGACCGGCTGGCGACGGCGCTCGCCGACGACCCTTTGGTGCCGGCCGCCGATGTCGGGCGGGTCCAGGACGCACTCGCGCTGCTCGCCGAGGCAGGCGATCTGCGCCGCGGGGCGCAGGACGCGATTGACGCAGCGCGTGAGGCGGCGCGCGCCGAAGGTTTCGCCACGGGGCGCGAACAGGGGCTGGCCGCGGCCGAGACCGAGCGTCAGGCCGAGCTCTTCCGCATCGCGTTGCGCGACAGCGAATTGCAGCGCGAACGGCAGAAGGACATTGCCCGGCTGGCGCTCGAGGTGGTCCGGCGCATCGCCGGCGAGATCGACGACGGCGCGATGGTCGCTGGACTCGCCGAACGCGCGGCGGCCCAGCTGGCGCCCGACAGCGCGGCGGTGGTCCGCGTCGCACCGGCTGCGGTCGAGGCGGTGCGCGCCAGGCTGGACGGGCGTCCCGGCCTGACCGTCGAAGCCGATCCTGTGCTGCAGGGACAGGATTGCGTGATCGAGACGGCGCTCGGGCGCACGCATGCCGGGCTCGACACCCAGCTTGCCCAGATCGAACGGATGTGGGGCGAGACGCTCAATGGCTGACGGGCCTGCCAGCACCGTCGACCAATTGCTCGCCGGGCTCCAGCGCAGCCCGACGGTCGAGCGCCGCGGACGGCTGGTCGAGGTGCTTGGTACGACGCTCAAGGTCACCGGTATCGCGCCCCGCATCGGCGACGCCTGCGAAGTGATCGAGCCGTCGACCGGGCGGGCGGTGCCGGTCGAGGTCGTCGGGATCGCCGGGCAGGCGACGATTCTCACGCCGCTTGCCGATGTGCGCGGCCTGTCGGTCGATGCCGAAGTGATCGTGCGCAGCGGCGAGGAATCGGTGCCATGGGGCGACGGGTTGCTCGGCCGGGTGCTCGACGGTCGCGGGCGGCCGATCGACGGCAAAGGCGATCTTCCCGCCGACCTCAAGCGGCGACCGCTCCACGCCCCGGCACCGCAGCCGATGGAGCGCGCGCTGATCAATGCGCCGCTGCCGACGGGCGTGCGCGCGATCGATACATTGCTGACGGTCGGGCAGGGGCAGCGCCTCGGTGTCTTCGCGATGGCCGGCGGCGGCAAATCGACTTTGCTCGGCATGCTGGCCCGGTTCGCGCAGGCGGACGTCATCGTCATCGCGCTGATCGGCGAACGCGGCCGCGAAGTGCGCGAGTTCATCGAGGATGCGCTCGGCGAGGACGGCCTCGCCCGCTCGGTGATCGTTTGCGCCACCTCGGATCGCGCGGCGATGGAACGGGTGCGCGCCGCGCATCACGCGACGGCAGTCGCCGAGGGATTCCGCAGCGAAGGCCGCAATGTGCTGCTGCTGATGGATTCGGTGACTCGTTTCGCCCGGGCGCTGCGTGAGATCGGGTTGGCCGCGGGCGAGCCGCCGGTCCGCCGCGGCTTTCCGCCGTCGGTGTTCGCCGAGCTGCCACGCCTGTTCGAGCGCGCTGGCAACGATGCGACGGGTTCGATCACCGGCATCTACACGGTGCTGATCGAGGACGAGGAAGGTGACGATCCGATCGGCGAGGAAGTCCGCTCGATCCTCGACGGCCATGTCATCCTGTCGCGCAAGCTCGGCGCCACCGGGCATTATCCCGCGATCGACATACTCGGCAGCCTCAGTCGATTGTTCCCGCGGCTGGCCGAGCCGGCACATCGCGACGCAGCGACGCGGGTGCGGGCCTTGCTCGCCAAGCATGCCGAGATCGAATTCCTCGTCCAGGTCGGCGAGTATCGCGCCGGCGCCGATCCGCTCGCCGACCGGGCGATCGCAGCCAAGCCCGAAATCGACTCCTTGCTGCGGCAGGATGCCAATCGGCCCGAGGATTTCCAGACCTCGCTGATGCTGCTGCGCGGAGTGGCGGGCTGATGCGCGGGAGCGACCAGCGGCGGCAGGCCCAAGCCTTGGTGCGGCTGCGGGAGGTTCGGATGCAGAGCGCCGCGGCGGCGCTCGCCGAGGCACGTGCCGCGACTGCGGCGGCCGAGCGCGAGCGCGCCGCGGCCGACGCTGCGGCGGAAGCAGCCGATACTGCGATGGCGGAGGCGCGCGCGGGTTTGACCACCGATCCCGCCGAGGCGGAGCGCCTGCTCGCCGTCGTCGATCGCAGCCAGTTCCGGCGATCGGTAGCGCGCAGCGCGCTCAACGACGCGCGCGAGGCCGAGCGGCTCTGCGGCGAGGCGGAGACCGAGCGGCGCAAGGCGATGATCCTCGCGCGTGCCCGCCACCAACGGCTGGCCGAGCATGCGGGCGAGGCGGCGCGCCGCTGGGCGCGGAGACGGGAAGAGCGCACTGCGCTCGACAATATGGAAGCACGGAGGCGATCATGACCCGCGTCAGTTCCCCCAATACGCAACCCCCACGCCAGCCGATGCAGGGGCCGGTGCACGGCCGCGCCCAGCCCGCGCCGTCCGACATCAAGGCGATGCAGGATGCCTTGGGGGCAGCGAAAGCCCGATTGCAGACTAAGGAGCAGCCGGGCGGTGCGATCCAGCAGAAGGGCCTCAAGGGGCTGGTGCAGCCGGATCGCCGCGGAGAGGCGCAGGTCCAGCAGCGGGAGGCTTTCGGCGACTGGCGCGAGACCGCGCTGCGTCAGGAGCGCGAGGCACGTGAGCGGCAGGATGGCTTGTTCGGCTTTGCCGGCCATGCCCAGCCGCAGGCGACCGCGATGCCGGCGATGCCGGCGGCGCATGTCGATCCCGGCGCATTCGCGCAGATGCTCGCCGATCTCTGGACGCGCGAGAACGGCAAGGGGACCAAGGAAGTCACGGTGACTTTCGGGGACGCTGCGTGGCCCGCGACCGGCGCGCGGCTGGTCCGCAACGCGGCGGGTGCGCTCGACGTATCGCTGCTGCTCGGAGATCGCGCGCCGCCTTATGGCGACGCGCTGCGCGAACTCGAGACGCAGCTGCGCGATGCAGGAGTGGCACTGGGCAGCCTTTCGACCGAGGCCGTGACTGCCTGAGCATCGCTGAGCCCGCTTTTGCGGGCTGGTTCGCGTCGCTCAATTCGCGCGAGCGGCGTTCGCCTTGATCAGCGCGAGGACCTCTGGCGGCACCGGCTTTGCGCCTTTGGCGCTCGCCGGCGGCCATTCGCCGCGGATCGCCGCGTTTCGCACTTCGCGCGAGGACGGAGCCGGTTGCGGCCAGCCCAGCTGGTTCAGCCGCGATGTCAGGCGGCGCTGCGCTTCGGCTTCCTCCGCGGAATCGGTCAGCATCTTCGTCGTCGCGGCGGTGCCGAGATTGGCGCCGCCACTGTCGATTGCCCAGGGATCGGCGCCGCGATCGAGCAGCAATTCGGCGATGCGGAAATGCTCCATGTCGAGCGCGGTGTGGAGCGGGCGATTGCCGGTCGCTTCCATCACGTTCGGGTCGGCGCGAAAGTCGAGCAGCATCCGCACCGCGCCGAGCGAGTTAAGCGTGATGGCGGTGCGGAGCGGGGCACTGGGCGCGCCGGCGGGATTGGGGCTGGCACCCGCGGTCAGCAGGCGATGCGCGAACGCCGGGTCTTTCGCCCGAAGCGCGAGGCGGAGCGGCAGGCCCTTGTCCTCGACTCCGTCGAGCGGTGCGCCGCCGCGGACGACCAGATCGACGGCATCGGCCCGGCACGTCGCGAGGGCGACGGAGAGCATGTCGTAATGCGTTCCCACGCGGCGGCGGGCGAGCCCGGGATCGGCGCGCAACAACTGACCGGCGCGATCGAGGTCGCCGTCGAACAGGGCTTCGGCGAAGTCGCGTGCGGCGGCGCCGAGCCTTTGGTCGGTCAGCGTGTCGCGGCGAGTCGGCAGCTCGGTGCCCGGGGCGAAGCAGTCGGCACGGGCATCGCTCTCGCAACCCATGGTCATGAGCGCGAGCGCGGGGCTGAACGGGAGGAATCTGCGCACACGCCGCACCCTCTGCCTATTGCGGGCGCCGCGTCAACCGCTCAGCGGCGGGCCTGTGCCGCGGTTCCGGCGAGCACCCAGTCCATGCTGTGGCGGTCGACCGGGTTGATCGAGTCCCACCAATGCGCGCCTTCGGGGCGGACGTTGGGGAGGTTGTGCTGCGTGCCATAGGCTTCGGGCAGGTCGACGACCGAAGCGCCGACGATCGCGCCGCCGCCGCTGATCAGGCTGCCGAGCCCGGCACCGATCGCGCGGTCGCCGCCTTCCTGCAAGGTCGTCAGGATCTCGCCGGGAACGCGGTAATTGTTGATCGAGGATGCGCCGCGATCGTTCGCCTGCGCGACGGCCTGCGCCTTTTCGATCGTGTTGTGGTGGAGCCCGGCGGCATTGAAGGTATCGGCGGGGCGGCCCGACGCGATCGCCGCTTCAGCCGCGAGCCCGCCGCCGAGCGAATGGCCGACGAGCGTGACGTCGGCGTCGGTCCGCGCAAGCTTCTTCCCGATTTCGAGCGCATTGGCATAATGGGTCGAGTTGAAGCCGAGGCCCTGCTGGGCGTTGCTCTTCCAGTCGTCTCCGGCCTGGCTGCCGCGGAACACGACGGTATAATGCTCCTGGCCCGCCTCGCCGCTGACATAGACACGGGCGCGGAAGCTGCTCTCGCCGGGCTGCTCGAGCATGTCGGCGGTGAGGCCGAGCCTGGCGAGGTCAGCCTCGCTCGCCGCGCGGTAGCCCGCGGGCGGGCTCGGCACGTCGTTATAGACGTCCTTGGCGAGCAAGGCGTTGGTGTGGACCTGCTGCAGGTCGGGCGTATCGTTGGCAGGCTGGCGCACCTGTGCCGAGGCACCGGGTGCGGTGACCGGAGACAGCGTGGCGAACTTCGCCGGCACTACATTCTCGGCTGCCGGTGAGAAGGGGAGGGCTACGGAATCGCGGTCGTTGGCCGCGCGCTGCTGGAGGGAGTCGGCGCCATCGGTTCGGGGGGAACTGGATACCGATGGCGCCGAGTGCAGCGCCGGCGTGACTCGCGACGGCTGCCAGTCCGACCGATACGCGTCGGCGTCTCTGGACGATGCAGGAGGCGTCGACGGGGGAGTCGAGGCCGTAGAAGCTGGGGCTGCCCTGTTTACCTGCATCACGCCATCCTTCGATCGGACGCCCTCCAGATGGCGCGATCGGCCGCCGCGCGCCATAATCGATCCGATTATCGCGATGCGCGCGCGACGGGCGCATAGCCTGCCCGAAAGAATGGGAGAGTCGGCATGATCGAGGCCGCAGGCGTCGCAAGTCGCTTCAATCTGGATTCGCTGCTGGCCGGCACGTCGGTCACCACCCCGGCGTTCCGCATTCCGGTCGATGGCGGCGGCGGTGCGGTCGCCAAGGCGGCTGAGGTCCGCTTCGACGCAACCGATCTCTATGGCGCGCAAGGACCGCAGGCGGCGGACATCCGGCAGGACGCGCTCGGCGACTGCTATTTCGTCGCGACGCTCGGCGCGGTCGCGCAGCAGCAGCCGGACGCGATCCGCAACATGATCAGCTTCGATGCAGGCACCGGCAATTTCACGGTGCGGCTGCACGATGGCGACGGCAATCTGCAGTCGGTGCAGGTGACCCAGGCCGAGCTCGAGGACAATCTTGCCCGGCAGGGCGGCTCGACCGCCGACAATACCGGCCTCGACGGCCCGATCTGGCCCGCTGTCGCAGAGACCGCCTATGCCAAATTGCATGACAGCAATCCGGCCGACGGCCTCACAGAAGGGTATAACGCGATCGCCAATGGCGGCTGGCCCCAGGACGCGATGCAGGCGATCACCGGCGATCGCGGCGACGAGATCCGCTATTCCGAAGGGTTTTTCGAAAGCGAGAATTCGGCGCTCGACCGCATGGCCGGGCAAGTCGACGCGGCTTTGTCCAACGGGCGCGCGGTCACTTTGTGGACGGTGCCGGAGAATCGCAGCCTGTGGGACCGGATCCGCGGCAACGAAGGCACCCAGGACGGGCTCGTCGACAACCACGTCTATATCGTCGAGGGCATCCACCAGAACGCCGATGGCGAGTGGATGGTGAGCGCGCGCAATCCGTGGAGCACCAACATGAATGTCGGCGAGGGCCACGACACCGAATCGGCGACTATGGAAGTGCCGCTGCGCAGTCTCGTCGATACCGGCGGTGCCGAGGCGTTCACCGTCGGTCCGGCACCGCGCTGACGCTGGTGCGTTCAAGGTTGAGCGGCTCGCGTAAAGCGGGCAAGCTCGGCGCGAAGGACATGTCTTGCTGAAAGCGGCGCTCTTGAGTCTGTTAGCCTTTCTCGGCCTCGTCCGCGGGTTCGATCTCGCCTCGTTGCCCGCGCCTGCCGGCGCGCAGGCGGCGTCGGGCGCTGCCGAGCGGGAGGCGATGCACGCGCTGGTCAAAGATGTCTCGGGCGGCACCGCGACGATCACCGACGAACGATTGTTCAGCGTGGGGAAGAGCGTTCCCTGGGTGGCGATCGCCAAGCGCATCGACAATCTTGCCCGGCAGCGCGGCGCGGCGTCGGTAGCGCTGCCCGGTGCCGATCCGGGCAAGAAGCTCGCCCAGGCTTGGCGCGCCCGTGACGGCGGCGGCGTGCTCGTCGCAATGGTATCGTCGCCCACGGGAGGAACCGTGGGCTATTTCGCGGTACGTTTCACAAAATAGCGGCTATCGCGCGCGGTTCTTCCGCAGGATCGCGACGATGATCGTGAGGAACGCCACGAGCCGCACCAGATACACCCAGCTGCGTTGCTCGTCGGGGATGCCGCCCAGCGCGAGGATGGCCTGACCGACGCCGAGCAGGAGAAACGCCGCCGCGAAGGCGAGAAACAGTTCGTCGTGCGTGTCGCGCCAGAAGCGCAGGAAGAACAGGCCCGCGATCGCGAAACCGAGCGTTACCGCACCGGACAGGAAGGCGATCAGGATCATGCCTCTTCCATGTCCCAGATGAACCCGAACAGCAAAACCGCCACGGCCCCAAGCGACAGCAGCAGCCGGACCACGCCGAAGTCCACGTCGCGGATCAGCAGCAGATCGACGATGACGAACAGATTGTTCGCGGCGAGCAGCGCGAAGCAGAGCGCGCTCCACAGCAGCAGCCGCATGCCGGTGCGCCGATAGGAACGCCCGAGCAGCAGTGCGCATGCCGTGCTCGTGGCGAAGCACAGCAGGTAGACGATGGGAGGGAACCAGGCGGTCATTTCAGTCCCTCCACAGCTTGAACGCGTCGGCGAAGCTGGCGAGCCCGGGCGAGGCCGGCGCCACGATCATCCGCCGCACGGTATCGGGCCGGCTGGCGTAAAGCGCCTCCGCTGCGCACGCGAGTTGGTCCACGGCGTCCGAAATCGGCTGATAGCGCACCAGATGATCCTGCTCGATGACGACCAGTCCGGCTGCGAGCAGTGACTCGACGCTCTGCGAGACCACCAGCTCGCTGCCGCGCAGCGCCGCCACCAGATCGGATTGTGCCCAGGCGCGATCGGGATTGCGCTTGAGGAAGCACAAGGTTTCGAGCGCCCAGACCGAGCGGAAGGTCGCGCGAATGAAGCTGGAGAGCTCTTGTCTGGCCGGCATCGCGCGCGGCGTCTCCCATGTCCGTGTGTCCCCCGCGTTTCACGATCGTTGATAACCCTCTGGCAAAATGCCGCAACTCGTCCCAAATGCGTGCAGACGTTCACTTTTCCTACAGCACTGCTGTTGCTATGCAGGTTTCGGGCCGGGGGGCCTTTCGTGCATTCAACGGGTGGGGGATTCTTGTCAGGAGTGCCAGGTGACTGCCGAACCTACCCGCGACGCGCTCGACCGCCGTCAACTCGTCTCCGCACTCCGCAGCTTTCGCCGCGGTGACTTCAGCGTTCGCCTGCCGGAAGACCTTCCGGGCACCGATGGCGAGATAGCGTCGCTGTTCAACGACGTCGTCGCCATGGAAGAGGCGATGACTCACGAAATTGAGCGGTTGTCGCGCGTCGTCGGCAAGGAAGGCAAGATCACCCAGCGCGGACATGTCCGGGGCGCCACCGGCGGCTGGGAGGCCAAGCTCCGCTCGGTCAACGAGCTGATCGAGGACATGGTCCAGCCGACTGCCGAAGTCGCGCGCGTCATCGGCGCGGTGGCGAAAGGCGACCTGTCACAGTCGATGACCGTCGAGATCGACGGCCGCCCGCTGCGCGGCGAGTTCCTCCGCATCGGCAAGGTGGTGAACACCATGGTTGAGCAGCTCGCCTCGTTCGCGTCGGAAGTGACGCGCGTGGCGCGCGAAGTGGGTACCGAGGGCAAGCTCGGCGGGCAGGCGCGGGTGAAGGGCGTCGCCGGCACGTGGAAGGACCTTACCGACAACGTCAACGCGATGGCCACCAACCTGACCGGACAGGTCCGCAACATCGCCGAGGTGACGACCGCAGTGGCCTCGGGCGATCTTTCCAAGAAGATCACCGTGGAGGTGAAGGGCGAGATTCTCGAACTCAAGAACACCATCAACACGATGGTGGACCAGCTCAATTCGTTCGCATCGGAAGTGACGCGCGTGGCGCGCGAGGTGGGCACCGAAGGCAAGCTCGGCGGCCAGGCGCGGGTGGAAGGCGTTGCCGGCACTTGGAAGGATCTGACCGACAACGTGAACCTGATGGCCGACAATCTCACCGGCCAGGTCCGCAACATCGCCGAAGTGACGACCGCGGTGGCCTCGGGGGATTTGTCGAAGAAGATCACGGTCGACGTGAAGGGCGAGATCCTCGAGCTCAAGAACACCATCAACGTCATGGTGGACCAGCTCAACGGCTTCGCCTCGGAAGTGACGCGCGTGGCGCGTGAGGTCGGCACCGAGGGCAAGCTCGGCGGGCAGGCGCAGGTGCCCGGCGTCGCCGGCACCTGGAAGGACTTGACCGACAACGTCAACCTGATGGCCGACAATCTCACCGGTCAGGTGCGCAACATCGCCGAAGTGACCACCGCGGTGGCATCGGGCGACCTTTCCAAGAAGATCACCGTCGACGTGAAGGGCGAGATCCTCGAGCTCAAGAACACCATCAACGTGATGGTGGACCAGCTCAACGGCTTTGCATCGGAAGTGACCCGCGTGGCGCGCGAGGTCGGCACCGAAGGCAAGCTCGGCGGCCAGGCGCAGGTGCCGGGCGTCGGCGGTACGTGGAAGGACCTTACCGACAACGTCAACCTGATGGCGGCGAACCTCACCGGGCAGGTCCGCAACATCGCCGACGTGACCACCGCCGTGGCGAAGGGGGATCTTTCCAAGAAGATCACCGTCGAGGTGCGCGGCGAAATCCTCGAGCTGAAGAACACCATCAACGTCATGGTGGACCAGCTCAACGGCTTCGCCTCGGAAGTGACTCGCGTGGCGCGCGAAGTGGGTTCGGAAGGCAAGCTCGGCGGGCAGGCGCAGGTGGAAGGCGTCGCCGGCACGTGGAAGGATCTTACCGACAACGTGAACCTGATGGCCGGCAATCTGACCGGCCAGGTCCGCAACATCGCCGAGGTGACCACCGCCGTGGCGCGCGGCGACTTGTCGAAGAAGATCACCGTCGACGTGAAGGGCGAGATCCTCGAGCTGAAGAACACGATCAACACGATGGTGGATCAGCTCAACGGCTTCGCCTCGGAAGTGACGCGCGTGGCCCGTGAAGTCGGTTCGGAGGGCAAGCTCGGCGGGCAGGCGCAGGTGCCGGGCGTCGGCGGTACGTGGAAGGACCTCACCGACAATGTGAACGCAATGGCCGCGAACCTCACCGGTCAGGTGCGCAACATCGCCGACGTGACCACCGCGGTGGCGCTGGGCGACTTGTCGAAGAAGATCACCGTCGACGTGAAGGGCGAGATTCTCGAGCTGAAGAACACGATCAACACGATGGTGGACCAGCTCAACGGCTTCGCGTCGGAAGTGACGCGCGTGGCGCGCGAAGTGGGCACCGAGGGCAAGCTCGGCGGGCAGGCGCAGGTCCGCGGCGTCGCCGGCACCTGGGCCGATCTTACCGACAATGTGAACCTGATGGCGGCGAACCTGACGGGTCAGGTGCGCAACATCGCCGACGTGACGACCGCCGTGGCGCGCGGCGACTTGTCGAAGAAGATCACCGTGGACGTGAAGGGCGAGATCCTCGAGCTCAAGGACACCATCAACACGATGGTGGACCAGCTCAACGGCTTCGCATCGGAAGTGACGCGCGTGGCGCGCGAAGTGGGTACCGAGGGCAAGCTCGGCGGTCAGGCGCAGGTGCCGGGCGTCGGCGGGACGTGGAAGGACCTCACCGACAACGTCAATCTGATGGCGACCAACCTGACCAACCAGGTGCGCGGCATCGCCGACGTCGTCACCGCGGTGGCGCAGGGCAACCTCAAGCGCAAGCTCACCGTGGACGCCAAGGGCGAGATCGCGGCGCTCGCCGAGACGATCAACTTCATGATCGAGACGCTGGCGACCTTCGCCGACCAGGTGACCAACATGGCCCGCGAGGTCGGTATCGAGGGCAAGCTCGGCGGTCAGGCGCGCGTGCCGGGCGCCGCGGGTCTGTGGCGCGATCTTACCGACAACGTGAACCAGCTCGCGGCGAACCTGACCAACCAGGTCCGCTCGATCGCCGACGTGGCCACTGCGGTGACGAAGGGCGATCTCACCCGCTCGATCGCGGTGGAAGCATCGGGCGAAATGGCCGCGCTCAAGGACAACATCAACGAGATGATCCGCAACCTCAAGGATCAGACCTTGAAGAATGCGGAGCAGGATTGGCTCAAGACCAACCTCGCGCGCTTCAGCCGCATGCTGCAGGGCGAGCGCGATCTCACCACCGTCTCGAACCTGATCATGTCCGAGCTCGCGCCGCTGGTGAACGCGCAATATGGCGTGTTCTACGTTACGACGCGCGAAGGCGACGACACGGTTCTCGAGCTGGCGGCGAGCTACGGTGCCGAGAACAAGGACGCGCTCAAGGCCAAGTTCGAGCTGCGCGAGGGGCTGGTGGGTCAGGCGGCGGCCGACAAGCGCGCGATCGTGCTCGAGAATGTCCCCGGCGATTTCCTGCGCATCGGCTCCGGCCTCGGCCATGCCGCGCCGGCGAACGTCGCGATCCTCCCGGCCCTGTTCGAAGACGACGTCAAGGCGGTGATCGAACTCGCCTCGTTCGGCGAGTTCAACGAGACCCACCAGAGCTTCCTCGATCAGCTGATGGAGTCGGTCGGCATCGTGCTCAATACGATCGCCGCGACGATGCGTACCGAGGGTCTGCTCAAGCAGTCGCAGCTGCTGACCCAGGAGCTGCAGGCGCGCCAGACCGAACTGACCACCAAGCAGGAAGAGCTGCACAACACCAACGAGGAGCTGCAGGAAAAGGCGCAGCTGCTCGAGAACGAGAAGAAGCAGGTCGAGGCCAAGAACCTCGAAATCGAAATGGCGCGGCGCGCACTCGAGGAGAAGGCCGAGCAGCTCGCGCTGACCTCGAAGTACAAGTCCGAATTCCTCGCCAATATGAGCCACGAGCTGCGCACGCCGCTCAACTCGCTGCTGATCCTGTCGAAGCTGCTGTCGGACAATCCGCAGGGCAATCTCAACGACAAGCAGGTCGAGTTCGCCCGGACGATCAACGGCGCCGGTTCGGACCTGCTCAACCTGATCAACGACATTCTCGATCTGTCGAAGATCGAGTCGGGCACGGTGTCGATCGAGATCGGCGAAATGCCGATGGCGGGGCTCAGGCAGCACATGGAACGCACCTTCCGCCAGCTCGCCGCGGACAAGAGCCTCGACTTCAACGTCGAATTCGATGCGGGGCTGCCGACGGCGATCCGCACCGACGAAAAGCGCCTTCAGCAGGTCGTCCTCAACCTGCTCTCGAACGCGTTCAAATTTACCGCGCAGGGCAGCGTTACGCTGGCGGTGCGTCCGGCGACCAGTGGCTGGAGCACCAACCATCCGGTGCTGCGCGGCGTCGATACTGCGATCGAGATCGCCGTCACCGATACCGGCATCGGCATCCCGCAGGACAAGCAGAAGCTGATCTTCGAGGCATTCCAGCAGGCCGATGGTACCACCAGCCGCAAGTACGGGGGCACCGGGCTCGGCCTGTCGATCAGCCGCGAGATCGCGCGCCTGCTCGGCGGCGAGCTGCAGGTCCGCTCGAAGCCGGGCGAGGGCTCGACCTTCACCTTGTTCGTGCCGCTCCAGGCGGTCGCGCCGGCGCAGATCGGCCAGCAGGGCACGCCTGCGCGCTACGACAATAGCGGCGCGACGGTGCCGAGCGCCTTGCCGGGTCCGTTCGATCTGAGTGACGATCGCGACAATCTCGCCGGCGATCCCTTCGTGCTGATCGTCGAGGACGATCCCACCTTCGCCTCGATCCTGCTCGACATCGCGCGGGGTGCCGGGCTCAAGGGCGTGGTATCCGGCGCAGGTGCGGGCACGCTGGCGATGGTGCGCAAGCTCCAGCCCAATGCGATCACGCTCGACCTTGGCCTGTCCGATATCGACGGGTTCGTGCTGCTCGACCTGCTCAAGCACGATCCCCAGACCCGGCACGTGCCGATCCACGTCATTTCGGGCGCCGACAAGGTGGCCAAGGCAATCGATCTCGGCGCGTTCGGCGTGACCGAGAAGCCGGCCGATCGCGAAGCGCTGGTCGCGGTGTTCCGCGATCTGGCCGAGCGGATCAGCACGGTACCCGCCGTGATCGAGCTGGTGCCCGAACAGACGGATCAGGTCGTCCAGGCTGCGCGCGGCGTGCCCGAGCTCGCCGATACGCGGATCCTCATCGTCGATGACGACATCCGCAACATCTATTCGCTAACCAGCGTGCTCGAGAGCTACGGCGTCGAGGTGCTCCATGCCGAAGGCGGCCGGGAAGGTATTGCGATCCTCGAGCAGACCCCCAGCGTCGATATCGCCCTGATCGACATCATGATGCCCGAGATGGACGGTTATGAGACGATGCAGCAGATCCGCCAACGTTCCGAGCTTGCGGATCTGCCGCTGATCGCGGTTACCGCCAAGGCAATGAAGGGCGACCGGCAGAAGTGCCTCGACGCGGGTGCCTCCGATTATATTGCGAAGCCGGTCGACATCGACTTGCTGCTGGCGCTGCTCAGGGTATGGATAGCCCGGTCGCGCGATGCGGCGGTGAGCAACGGGCTCATCGTGGCAGAGCGGAACTGAGGTGCGGATGCGCGCAAAGATACCGCCGACCCGTACTGCCGTGATTGCCGAGGCCCCGCTGGTGAAAGACTCCATAGCCATCGAGGACCGCGCGAAGGTGCTCGTCGTCGACGACGACGAGCGCAATCTGCTCGCCATCACCAACGTGCTCGAGGACGTTGCCGACGTGGTGATCGCCAGTTCGGGCGAGGAGGCGCTGCGCCAGCTGCTGAAGACCGAGTTCGCGGTGATCTTGCTCGACGTCTATATGCCCGGGCTGGACGGATACGAGACCGCGCAGATGATCCGCTCGCGCGAGCAGACCAAGCGCGTCCCGATCGTCTTCCTCTCCGCGGTCAACAAGGAGAGCGAGCATCTGCTGCGCGGTTATTCGATGGGCGCGGTGGACTATGTGTTCAAGCCGGTCGAGCCGCTCGTCATTCGCTCGAAAGTCGCGGTGTTCGTAGATCTGTTCCTGATGACCCGCGAGATCCAGCGCAAGGCACGGCAGGAGCAGGCGCTGCTCGACGCCAATCTGCGCGCCAATGCCGAGCGGCTGCGGGTCGAGCAGGAATTGCGCCTTGCCGAGCAGCGCCAGGCCGCGATCATCGAATCCTTGCCGATCATCCTCTATCTCGAGGAAATCCACGCCGAACCGCGGATACCAAAATTCGTCAGCGGCAATTTCCAGGCGCTGACCGGCTATGCCTTCGAGGACATTCAGGCCGCGCCGAGGCTGTGGGTCGAGCGGCTGCATCCCGAGGACCGCGAACGCGCGGTCGAGGCGCTGGACGCCCGCCGCCAGGGCCAGTCGCTGTCGGTCGAGTATCGCTGGCAGTGCGCCGACGGGCAGTACAAGCATTTCCTCGACCAGGCGGTGTTGCTGCGCGATTCCTTCGGTAACCCGGTCGAGTTCGCCGGCACCCTGCTCGACGTCACTGACCGCAAGGAGCTCGAGAGCCAGCTCACCCAGGCGCGCAAGATGGACGCGATCGGGCAGCTCACCGGCGGCATCGCGCACGACTTCAACAATTTGCTCGCCGCGGTCCTTGGCGGACTGGGGATGATCGAGCGGCGGGTGCCGCTCAACGAGGATCAGGCCCGAATCGTCGGCATGACGCGGCATGCGGCCGAACAGGGCGCCGAACTGGTCAAGCATCTGCTCGCCTTCGCGCGCCGCCAGAAGCTTCAGCCGGCGTCGATCCACATCCCGCGCCTCGCCCAATCGGTGACCAGCCTGCTGGCGCACACCCTGGGCGGGATGGTCGAGCTCGAATGGAAGCTGTCCGACAAGGTGTCGCCCGTCTATGCCGACGCCGCCCAGCTCGAACTCGCCGTGATGAACCTGATCATCAACGCGCGTGACGCGATGCCCGAGGGCGGAGTGGTCACCGTCGCCGCCGAGGATCGCGAGATCGTCGAGCAGGCCGGCCGCACCGGCCTCAAGCCCGGCCATTATGTCGTGATCGGTGTGGGGGACACGGGCTGCGGCATCGCGCCCGAGTTGATCGAGCAAGTGCTCGAGCCCTTCTTCACCACCAAGCCGGTCGGCAAAGGCACCGGCCTCGGCCTCAGCATGGTCTACGGCTTTGCGCAGCAATCTGGCGGCGAGGTCCGGGTCGACAGCGAACTCGGCAAGGGCACCTGCGTCGAGATCTGGCTGCCGCGGGCGCCGGATCTCAGCGTCGAGATGGTATTGGAGGCCGCTGATGCGCCTGCCGACGTGTCGGCCGCGGCGATGCGGATCCTGCTGGTCGACGACCATGACGGTGTCCGTGCGACTACTGCCGCATTGCTCGAGGATCTCGGCCACGACGTGCGGCACGCGACCGAGGGGGCGCATGCGCTCGAACTGTTTCGGAACGAGCCCGGTGCCTTCGATCTGCTGATCACCGATTATGCCATGCCGCGCATGTCGGGCGCAGAGCTGGTGCGCCAGATCCGCGGCGAGCGCGCCGATTTTCCGGCGCTGATCATCACCGGTTACGCCCAGACCGATCTCGACACCTCCGAGAACGCGGATGTGCGCTACCTCACCAAGCCGTTCACACCCGATCAGCTCAAGGCGGCGCTGCGCGACCGTCGCTGAGGCAAGTCAGTAAACGTGGAAACTGCGCGCGTCCTCTCGTAGATTAACGAGTCTGGAGCACGACACCCCATGCGCGACGGTTTCCTGACACTCACCGAACGAGAAAAGGAAACTCTCCGGCTCCTCGTTCGTGGCTATGACGCCAAGTCGATCGCGCAGCGCCTCGGCCTCTCTGTTCATACGGTGAATGAGCGGTTGCGGGACGCGCGCCGGAAGCTCGGAGTGGCGAGCAGCCGAGAGGCCGCGCGGCTGCTCGCCGAAACCGAGCGAGATCACCCTGATTTCTTCGTATACAACAAAATAGGGGTATCTGAGGAAGCCGGCGAGTCGCTTTCTGACACGCAGACGCGTCGCCGGCCGAGCATGAGTCAGCGGCTCGTCTGGCTCAGTGGAGGAATGCTCGCAATGTCACTCGTCATAGCAACAGCCATCACCGTCTCGGTACTTCATGGAAGCGCCGCACCCGGCGCGCCGCGGGAGCAGGCAGCTTCTTCGCCTGCTCCGGTTGTCAATGCCTCGGCGGCTGCAAGCCTGCCCGCGGCGCGCGACTGGGTAGCGCTGGTGGACGGTCATCGCTGGGAGGAAAGCTGGCGCGTTGCTGCGACATTGTTCAGGTCCCAGATTTCCGCTGCGCAGTGGGTTGCCACCCTGCAATCTGTTCGGGAGCCGCTCGGGGCAGTGTCTTCTCGCAGCTTCCAGAACGTGACGAAAACGAAATCGCTGCCCGGTGCGCCAGCTGGCGACTATGAGGTCCTGCAATTCCAGACCAACTTCGCCCATCGGCCAGATACCGTAGAGACGATCATTCTGGCGCATGAGAGTGGCGGGTGGAGGGTCGCTGGATATTACATCCGCTGAGGCTCAGGCCTGTCCGTTAATCCACGTTTCCACGACGCCGAAATCCGCATCGACTGCGACGAGATTGGCGCGGTACCCCGGCGCGATTTCGCCGAGGCTGTCGGCGAGGCCGAGGAACGCGGCCGGCGCATATGCGGCCATGCGGGCGGCGGTCTCGATCGACGTGCCGAGCATCTTCACGGTGTTGGCGAGCGCCGAGACCATGTCGAGGTGCGACCCGGCGATCGTGCCCCCGGCATCGCGGCAGATCCCGTCAACCACGCGAATCGGGTTGCCTTGCAGCACGAAGGTATCCGAGCTGCTGCCGACCGTCGGCATGGCATCGGTCACCAGCATCAATTGCTCGGGCTGCTTGCAGCGCAGGGCGATACCGAGCGTAGTCGGGCTGACATGATATCCGTCGACGATGATCCCGCAGATCAGCTCCGGGCGCTCGAGCGCCGCGCCGGTCAGACCCGGCGCGCGCGACGTGAGCGGCGACATAGCATTGAACAAATGGGTGATGCCGGTCACGCCGGCTTCGACAGCGGCGATCGACTGTTCGTAGGTGGCGTTGCTGTGGCCGGCGGCGACGATCACGCCGGCCTCGGTGAGCCGGCGGATGGTCGCGCTATCGGTCCGCTCGGGGGCGAGCGTCACCAGCGTGCGGCCGCGCTTGAGCGAAGTCAGCGCGGCCACGCCCTCCTCGTCGAGGGCGCGGATTTTGTCCGGACGATGGATCCCGCGTCGCTCGACGTTGAGGAAAGGACCCTCGATATGGATGCCCAGCACGCCGGGAACGCCCTCAGCGATCGCCGCGTCGACTGCCGCAACCGCCGCGCGGATCACTTCTATGTCGTCGCTGATCAAAGTCGGCAGGAAGCCGGTGGTGCCGAAGCGGCGGTGCGCCGCACCGATGGCGGCGATACCTTCGACGGTTGGCGAATCGTTGAACAGCACGCCGCCGCCGCCATTCACCTGGGTGTCGATGAACCCGGGGAGCAGCATCGCGCCGTCGAGATCGTACCGGGCTGCGTCAGCGGGGATCGCGCTCGTTGGAACGACGCCGGCGATGCGGTCGCCATCGATGAGTACGGCTTCGCCGTCGCGGAGCGCGCCCGCGCGGAGCACGCGGCCATTGACCAGAGCAGTGAGCATCAGACGGTTTCAGTAACCTTGGCGAGCAGGGGAGGGCGGTCGGGGTCGAACCCGCGACGCAGCGAGAGCGCGTTGACCGCGCGGTAGAAAGCCTGGACCTGGAGCATCGGCTCAATCGCCGGATGCGCAGCCGGGTGCGGCAGCTGGATCGCGCCGGCCACCTCGCCGCCGCTGACCAGCACGTCGCCGCCGCGGGCAACCACCTCGGCGACGAGTTCGTCGACGCCATCCGCGGTCTCGTCGCCCTGACGGAAGACGAGCAGCGGGAAATCGGGTCCGACCAGCGCCATCGGACCGTGGCGGACCTCCGCGGCGCTGAACGCCTCGGCGTGCAGTCCGCAGGTTTCCTTGAATTTGAGCGCCGCTTCCTGCGCGATGCCGAAGCCAAGACCGCGGCCGATCACGTACAGGCCCTGCGCGCGCTCGAGCCGGTCGACCAGCGGCGACCAGTCCGCTTCCCATGCGCGCTCGAGCAGGGCGGGCGCCGCATGCAGTGCCTCGAGCAATTCACCGTCGCCGGCCCATTCGCCGACGAGATGGAGCAACGCGGCGAGGCTGGCGATATAGGATTTGGTCGCCGCGACGCTGATTTCGGCGCCGGCGTGGAGCGGCAGGAACGTGTCGGCTTCCTCGGCCAGCGGCGATTCGGCCGTGTTGGCCAGCGCGAGGGTGCGGGCACCGCCTTGTTTGGCGGCGCGCATAGCCGACAGGATGTCCGGGCTTTTGCCCGATTGCGAGATTCCGATCGCGAGCATGCCCGTCAGATCGGCGGCCGCGCCGTAAACGGACGAGATCGACGGCGCGGCGGAGGTGGTCAGCACGCCGAGACGGGTCTCGATCAGATATTTGCCGAAGGTCGCGGCATGGTCCGAACTGCCGCGTGCGCAGGTGAGCACGCCGCGCGGGTGATCGGCGCGCAGCTGCGCGGCGAGTGCGGTCAGGGCCGTCTGATTGGCCGCGAGCTGGCGGCGCACGACCGCGGCCGCTTCGCCGGCCTCATGGAACATCTTCGTAGTCACTATATCAGCCTCGCGTGTCGAGTTCGGCGACGAAATCGTAGGCATCGCCGCGATACCAGCTCTGCGTCGCCTCGATCACCCGGCCGTCCGCAAGAAATCCCCGACGCTCGATGTACAAGCCCGGCGCACCTGCTTCGATCCCGAGCAAGCGGGCCTTTTCGGCGTCGAACAATACCGCGCGGAGCCGCTGGAGCGCACGCACCGGTCGATTGCCGGTGACTTCAAGCGCGGCATAGAGCGACGCACCGACCATTTCCTCGCTGGCGAGGCCGAAGCCGGGAATCGTCGAATATTCGATCGCCATCGGCGTCTCGTCGGCGAAGCGGATGCGATTGAAGCGGTACACCGCGGTTCCGGGGCTTAGTCCCAGCGTCAGCGCCTCGTCCGGAGTCACTGCCCCCGAAGAGCGCCCGATCCATTCGCTGCGGACCGTACGTCCGCGCGCCGCCATATCCTCGGAAAAGGACGACAGCTTGGCGAACTGCTTCTCGACGCGGCTGGCAACGAAGGTGCCCGCACCCTGGCGCCGCACGAGCAGGCCTTCGTTGACCAATGTGTCGAGCGCCTTGCGCAGCGTGATCCGCGAGACCGAAAGGTCTGCAGCAAGATCGCGCTCTGCGGGCAGCGCCTCATTGGGCTTCAGCACCTGATCGCGCAGCGCATCGCGCAGCGCATCCTCGAGCCGCCGGTACAGCGGGCCGCCACCAATCCCGTCGAGGGGTCGTATCTTCTCGGCCAGCAGCGGCATTGCGGTTCCATCATTGGGCGTCAGGGCGGTCGAGAGCAATACTAATACCAATATCATACCACAAGCTACCCAGAAAATGCACTGCTTCGTCACATTTGTGAAAGAAACCCTCTTGACGGGTCTATTGGTCTGACGGATGGTTCGGAAAGTGGTATGCAACTGGTATAAAAAAGACATGCCATTCTGGGGATCATCAAAGGGGATGAGATATGCGGATTCGCGCTCTTCTGATCGGCACCGCCAGCGCAGTCGCGCTGCTTTCCGGTGCCGCACACGCACAAACCACTGACCAAACGCCGGCCGCCGCCGAGGCGCAGGACGGCGAGGAGATCGTCGTCACCGGCTATCGGGCATCGCTCGCCGCAGCGATCGAAACCAAGCGCAATGCCAATGCGATCGTCGACTCGGTCTCGGCCGAAGACGTTGGCAAATTTCCCAACACCAACGTCGCCGAAGCGCTGACACTGGTTCCGGGCGTAACTGTCGATCGCCAGTTCGGCCAGGGCGAGAAGGTCTCGATCCTCGGCACCGATCCGGCGCTCAACCGTACCTTGCTCAATGGCCAGACGGTCGCATCGGCGGACTGGTTCATCCTCGATTCGCCCGGTCGCACGTTCAACTATGCGCTGCTCGCGCCGCAGTTGGTCAACCGCGTCGACGTGTTCAAGTCGCCCGAGGCGCGGATCGACGAGGGCTCGATCGGCGGCACGGTCAACGTCGTCACCCGCAAGCCGCTCGACCTCAAGCCGTTCACGGTCGCCGGTACGCTGGGCTATCTCTACAACGACCGCTCGAAGAAGGGCGATGTGCAGGGCTCGGCGCTGGTCAGCTGGCGCAATGAGGCCGGCACGATCGGCCTTCTCGCCTCGTTCCAGCGCGCAAAGGATCAGCTCCGTCGCGACGGCCTCGAGGCCTATGGCACCATCACTGCCGACTTCTGGAATGGCCGCAACGATGCGGGCACCAGCTCGATCACGACCGGCCAGTGCACCGGCACTTGCGCGACGACGCTCACTGCCAATCCGAAGGCAGTGTTCCCCAACGCATTCGGGACTTCCTATTTCGAGCAAGGCCGCGAGCGGCTGACCTATTCGGCGGCGGCGCAGTGGCGGCCAGTGCCAGAGCTGACCGTCGGCGTCGACTATCTCCGTATCGACGCGACCTATGACAATCTCAACCAGTCGATGTACGCCTTTCCCGGCAACACGTGGAACAGCGCCGGCCGTCTGACCGGGCTCACGGTGCAGGACGGGATCGTCACCGGGGCGACCTTCAACAACGCGCTCTCGGTGCTCGACGCGCAATATCGCACTGCCGAGATGCATTCCGAGACGTGGCACGGTCAGGTCGGCTGGGAAGGGGTCAACTGGAACCTCAATGTCGAGGGCGGCATGTCCGACGCGGACGGCGGCACCAAGAAGCAGGTGTTCCTCGAGTTCCTCAACTGGGCGAACTATACGGTCGACATCAGCGGTGCGCCCAAGAGCCCCGGCACGATCAGCTACACGAGCAACGTGCTCGGCAATCCGGCGGCGTTCGCGACCGATCCGGGCTGGAGCGGTAACCTTGTCGAGAAGCCGACCAGTGACAAGGAGCGCTATGGTCAGGCCGATCTGACCTTCAAGTTCGACGGAAGCCTCAAGAGCGTGCAGCTCGGCTACAAGTATCGCCGCCATGAGACCGGGCAGCGTTATGCCGGCGTCACCGTTGCGGGTGTCAATGCCGCCGCCACGTTGTTCGATCCGAGCCAGGTGAACGGCAATTATCTGCGCGGCTTCAACGGCGTGAACGACCAGATGACCGGCCGCTTCAAGATCGACGGCAATTCAATGGTGGATTATGTCGAGGGCGGCAGCTGGGTGCCGAACGGCGGGGCGGTGCCGACGCCGTCGCAATTCGCGGCGGTCGAGTTTGCCGCCGGCAACTGGGACGTGAAGGAAGACATCCACGCCGCCTACGCGCAGATCAATTTCTCGCAGGGGGCGCTGCACGGCAACATCGGCGCGCGTTATGTCCATACCGCGAGCGAGAGCGGCGGCTTCGTCTGCACCTCGGGCACCTGTGCCGCCGCGGCGAACTGGACGTGGCAGACCACGAGCAAGACCTATGAGAACCTGCTGCCGTCGATCAACATCGCGATCGACCTCAAGCAGGACCTGATCTTCCGCGCTGCGGCGACTCAGGTGATCGCGCGGCCGAACTATGCCGACATGACCAATTCGTTCTGGCTGGCGGATTCGATCGGCACCGGCGGCGGCGGCAATCCCGATCTCGACCCGTATGAGTCGGACAATTTCAACGCGTCGCTCGAATGGTATCTCGCCCCCCGCGCGATCCTCTCCGGCGAGCTCTTCTACAAGAACATCTCCAACTACATCCTCACCCGCACCGTGTCCGAAGCGCACTTCAACACCTCGCGCGGCGTGGTTACGAATTACGACATCAGCCGGCCGTTCAATGCCGGCTCGGCCAAGGTGAAGGGCTTTGCGGTCGCCTATCAACAGAGCCTGCCCTATGGCTTCGGCGTTCTCGCCAACTACACCTATTCGGATGGTGAAGGGCAGAATGGCGCGGATCTGCCGTATAACTCGCGACATCAGGTGAGCCTCAGCCCGTTCTTCGAAACCGGCCCGATCTCGATCCGCGGCACCTATACGTGGAGGTCGAAATACTTCACCGGCATCGATCGCGGCGACCAGATGTATGTTCGTGACACCGCCAATGTCGACGTCTCGGCGACCTACAACATCACCGAGAATATCGGCCTGACGATCTCGGGCATGAACCTGACCGACAGCGAATATTATGCGTATGCCAACACCCCGCGACTGCCGCGCGGCGTGTATCGCACCGGCCGAAGGGCGCTTGCCTCTGTCAACGTCAACTTCTGATCTGCCGGCAAAACGCATGACCGGGTGGCGGAGATTCGAGCGATCGTCTCTCCGCCGCTCGTTTTTCTGTCGGGTTCAAACTCTGGCTGGTCGATTGAGCCGGCCGCAAAACCGCCTAAGCTGGTCGTTCATCATCGCCGGGAGCCGCGCTTGACTCACTTTTCTCGAACGCTGCTGGCGCTCGCCCCGGTTCTCCTTGCGGCACCGGCCGCAGCGCAGGTGCCGAGGCTGTTGCCCCTCCCCGCCGAAATGCATGAAGGGCAGGGCGCCTTGGCCGTGAGCGGCAGGACGAAGCTGGTTGTGCCAGCCGGAGACGCCGGCGCACGCAGCGCTGCCGAGCGGTTTGCGGCGTTGCTCGCCCAGTCACGCGGCCTTAAGCTCTCGATTGCATCGAGCGACACCGCAGGCGCCGTCCGCTTCTTCCGTGCAAACACCGGCAAGGCCGAGTCCTACCGGCTCGAAGTGACTCCCCGCGGTGCCGTGATCACCGCCGGCGACGATGCGGGATTGCTCTACGGCGCGGTCACGCTGTGGCAGGCAATGACCCAGGCGCCGGGCAAGGGCGCGGTGTCGATCCCGGCGTTCGGCGTGACGGACGCGCCGCGCTTCGGCTGGCGCGGGCTGATGCTCGACAGCGCGCGCCACTTCCAGTCGCCGGCCTATGTCCGCAGGCTGATCGACTGGATGGCAGTCAACAAACTCAACACGCTGCACTGGCACCTGGTCGACGATCAGGGCTGGCGAGTCGAGATAAAGAAATATCCGAAGCTCACGGAGGTTTCGGGCTGGCGGCATCCCGCCACCGCCGTCGGCGCGCCGCAGCTGCCCAAGATCGGCGGCTATTATTCGCAGGACGAGATCCGCAGCATCGTCGCTTATGCTGCGCAGCAAAACATCACGATTATCCCCGAAATCGAAATGCCGGGCCATGCGCTCGCCGCGATCCGCGCCTATCCCGAGCTCGGCACCGGCGTGCCGATCCCGCCGGGCACCGAAAGCGACTGGGGCGTGTTCCCGTGGCTCTACAATTTCGACGACAAGACCTTCGGCTTCCTTCAGGACGTGCTCGACGAAGTGATCGCCCTCTTCCCCTCGCGCTACATCCATGTCGGCGGCGACGAGGCGACCAAGGAGCAATGGAAGGGCTCGCCCGTAATCCAGGCGCAGATCAAGGCGCTCGGCCTCAAGGACGAGAATGCGCTGCAGGCCGCGTTCATGCACCGGATCGGCGAGCACCTCACGAAGCGCGGCCGCAAGCTGATCGGCTGGGACGAGATCCTCGAGGGCGGCGAAGTGCCGCCCGATGCGACGATCACTTCGTGGCGCGGAGTCGAAGGCGCGATCACGGCCGCCAGGGCCGGGCATGACGCGGTGCTCAGCCCGTCGCCGACCTTGTATTTCGATCACCGCCAAGGCTCCGGCGACAGCGAGCCTCCCGGCCGCATGGACGTGATGGACTTGCGGACCATCTACAATTTCGAGCCGATCCCCGGCGAAGTGCCGGCGGCGCAACAGTACCACATCCTCGGCCTGCAGGCCAATCTGTGGACCGAGCATGTCCGCACCGAGGACCGCGCGACATGGATGCTGTTCCCGCGCGCCGCGGCGATCGCGGAGGTCGGCTGGTCGGCCAAGGCGCCGCGCGACTATGGCGCATTCGTCGACCGACTGGTTCCGCAGCTCGACCGGATGGGCAAGCTGGGGCTTCGCCCCGCGTCGAGCGCCTTCGCGATCACCCCCAATTATGCCTATGAACCCGGCAGCGCCGGCGCGACGGTCAGTCTCGCCAACCAGTCCGGTTTGGAGATCCGCTACACCGTTGACGGCAGCCCGGTTCGCGCCAATTCGCCGGTGTATAGCGGGCCGGTGGCAGTGAAGTTTCCCGCCAAACTGAACGCCGTCGCGTACAGCCGCGGTCGCCAGTTGCCGGGCGGGATTTCGGAGACGGTGACGGCGCAGCGGATGCGCTGGCGCAGCGACGAGATGCTCAAGACCTGCACCAATCGCGTCGTGCTCGCGCTGGAAGATGATTACCCCGCGGTCGGCAAGCGCGCGGTATTCCTCACCGACCTGTTCAATCCGTGCTGGCAATGGGAGACGGCGCCGGTCGGCGGCGCGCGGCAAATCGCGATCACCGTCGGGCAGATCCCGTTCAACTTCCAGGTCGGCAAGGACATCGACAGTATCAAGTTCGCCCCTCCGGCGACGCCCGAGGGCGAGTTCGAGGTGCGCGCCGGAACCTGCGAGGGGCCGCGCGTGGCGGTGCTGCCGCTCGCGCCGGCGGTCGGCAATCCGGGGCTGACGCGCCTCGTGGGTGCGCTTGCGCCGCGTTCCGGCAGCGAGACCTTGTGCATTCGCTATACCGCCAAAGGCGTCGAGCCGATCTGGGCGGTCGACGCAGTCGAGTTGATTCCGTGAGTGGCATGATGAGTGACGTGGTTACGCTGGTTGCCCCCTTCGCCGGCTGGCTGGCGCCGCTGGAGGCGGTTCCCGATGCAGTGTTCGCCGAGCGGATGATGGGCGACGGGTTCGCCATCGATCCTGTAGAAGGGGTGCTGCGTGCGCCCGCCGCCGGCGAAGTGCTCTCGGTGCCCGCGAGCGCCCATGCCGTGACGCTGCGGCTCCACAATGGCGCCGAGCTGCTGCTGCACATCGGCCTTGAGACGGTCGCACTGGGTGGCAGGGGCTTCACTGCCAAGGTGGCAGCCGGGCAGCGCGTTTCCGCGGGCGATCCGCTGATCGAATTCGACCTCGATGCCGTCGCGGAGGCGGCGAAGGCGCTGATCACGCCGGTGGTACTCGCCAGCGAGGGTTACGTTCTGACGCTGGAAGCGACCGATCGTTTCGTCGAGGCCCGCGCCAGCGTCGCCCGGATCGGGCGCGTGGCAGCGCGCGAGGCGACGCAGAGCGGCGACGCCGAGGAACGGTTCGAACGCGAGTTGATCGTCGCCGCCGCGCACGGCATCCATGCCCGCCCGGCCGCCCGCATTGCCGCCGCACTGCGGCCGTTCGTGGCGGAGGTGGCGCTGGTCGCCGGCGAGAAAAGCGCGAATGCCCGCAGCACGGTGGCGCTGCTCGGGCTCGGCGTCGGTCGCGACGCTGCCGTACGGGTGACCGGCGTAGGGGCCGACGCGCGTGCGGCAGTGGACGCGGTGGCCGAGTTGATTCTGTCCGGATTGGGCGAGGAAGGTTCTGCGGCGCCTGCCGCGCCCGCCGTGGCTGCCGTCCGCTCGCATGGACCGGTGTGCGCATCGCCGGGGCTCGCGATCGGCCAGGCATTGCAGCTGACCGCTGCAGATCCGGACGTGCCGGAAAATGGTGCAAATCCGCTCGCCGAGCGTGCCGCGCTGGACGCCGCGCTTGGTGAAATCACCGGCCGGCTTGCCGACGCGCGCGGCGCGGCCGCCGAGATTGCCGAGGCGCACCGCGCCCTGCTCGATGATCCGGAACTCATCCGCATCGCCGCCGATCAGATCGGCGGCGGGCGCAGCGCCGCTTATGCGTGGCGCGTTGCGGCGACGCAGGCCGCCGAGGCCATTCGCGCCACCGGTGACCCGCTGCTGATCGAGCGCGTTGCCGACCTCAAGGACCTCGAGCGTCAGGTGATCGCGGTCTTGCTCGGCACATCCGTCGCGGTGGTCCCCGCGCTGCGCCCTTGTACGATCCTGATCGCCGAGGATCTGCTGCCGTCGCAATTCCTTGCGCTCGACACCGCCAATCTCGCCGGGATCTGCACGGCGGCTGGTGGGCCTACCTCGCACGTCGCGATCCTCGCTGCGTCGGCCGGCATTCCGATGCTGGTCGCGGCGGGCGCGGGCGTGTTGACGATAGCGGACGGCACGCCGGTTATCCTCGATGCGGACGCCGCCGCGATCGTCGTGGATCCGGATCCCGAGGCGCTATCCGAGGCGAGCGAAAGGCTGTTCGCCGCGCGCGAGCGGCAGGCGCGCGACGCGGCCGAAGCGCACGCGCCGTGCCGGATGGCCGACGGCACCCGGATCGAAATCTTCGCCAATCTCGGCTCGGTCACCGACGCCGCGGCTGCGGTTGCGGCAGGCGCCGAAGGGTGCGGGCTGCTCCGCACCGAATTCCTGTTCCTCGAGCGCGAGACCGCGCCCGACGAGGAGGAGCAGCGCGATACCTATTCGCGTATCGCGTCGACTCTCGGCGATCGTCCGCTGATCGTCCGCACACTCGACATCGGCGGCGACAAGCCGGTGCCGTATCTGCCGATGGCAGGTGAGGAAAATCCGGCGCTCGGTCTGCGGGGCGTGCGGCTCAGCCTCGCCCGGCCCGATCTGATGCGGCTCCAGCTCCGGGCGATCCTGCGCGGGGTTCCTGCGGCGCAATGCCGGATCATGCTGCCGATGGTCGCCGACCTCGGCGACTATCGGCCGGTGCGGGCGCTGCTCGCCGAAGTGCAGGCCGAGCTCGGCATTGCCGACGCCGTGCAGCTCGGGGTGATGATCGAGACGCCCGCTGCCGCGATGCTCGCCGGCCAGATTGCCTGTGAAGCCGACTTTCTTTCGATCGGCACCAACGATCTCACGCAATATGCGCTCGCCGCCGATCGCGGAAACGCCGCGGTGTCGCAACGGATCGACGCGCTGCACCCTGCCGTGCTCCGCCTGATCCGTGAAGTCGGCAGGGGGGCAAAGGAGGCGGGCCGCTGGGCCGGCGTGTGTGGCGGGCTCGCGTCCGACCCGCTTGCCGCGCCGATCTTGATCGGCCTCGGAATTACCGAGCTCTCGGCGACGTCGGCGGCCATTCCCGGGCTCAAGGCAGTCGTCCGCAAGCTCGATCTCAACAATTGCGCCGCACTCGCGTACAGGGCGTGCGACGTCGTGTCCCCCGCCGAAGTGCGTGCGCTTGCCCGTGAGGCACTGGCATGAGTTTCCGTCCCGCAACCCTGCTTGCCAAGGCGCAGCCGCTCGGCCGCGCGCTGATGCTGCCGATCGCGGTGCTGCCGATCGCGGCGTTGCTGCTTCGGCTTGGGCAGGGCGATATGCTGGGCGTGCCCTTCATCGCGGCCGCGGGTGAAGCGATCTTCTCCAATCTCGGATTGTTGTTCGCGGCCGGGGTCGCCGTCGGCCTTGCGCGCGAGAATCATGGCGCCGCCTCGCTTGCCGGTGTGGTTGCCTATCTCGTGGCCGTGGAAGGCGCGAAAGTGTTGTTGCACCTTCCGCCCGACATCGCCTCTGCGCCTGCGCTCGAACAGACGGCGTGGCGGGCCAAGGAAATCGCCAAGCTCAGCGTTGCCGCGGGTATCCTTGCGGGGATCACCGCCGGCGTGCTCTACAATCGCTTTTCGAACATCAAGCTGCCCGACTATCTCGCATTCTTCGCGGGGCGGCGGTTCGTGCCGATCGTTGCCGGCCTGGCCGGGCTTGTCGGCGCGGCGCTGTTCGGTCTCGGTTTCCCCTGGTTCGAGGCGGGGATCGACACGCTCACCCGCTGGGTGCTCGGCGCGGGGCCGATCGGGCTGTTCCTGTTCGGGCTGCTCAACCGGCTGCTGCTGGTCACCGGACTGCACCACATCCTCAACAACATCCCGTGGTTCATCCTCGGCGACTTCAACGGCGCGACCGGCGACATCAAGCGCTTCTTCGCCGGCGATCCGACCGCGGGGTCGTTCATGGCCGGCTTCTTCCCGGTGATGATGTTCGGGCTGCCGGCGGCATGCCTGGCGATGTATCGCAACGCGCTGCCCGGACGGCGCAAGGCAGTCGGCGGGCTGCTGCTCAGCCTCGCGCTCACCTCGTTCCTCACCGGCGTCACCGAGCCGATCGAATTCACCTTCATGTTCCTCGCGCCCGTGCTCTACGTGGTGCACGCGGTGCTCACCGGCATAGCGATGGTGCTGATGGATGCGCTCGGCGTGAAGCTCGGCTTCGGCTTCTCGGCCGGTCTGATCGACTATGTGCTCAATTACGGCCTCGCGACGCGGCCGCTGCTGCTGCTGCCGATCGGCGCTGCCTATTTCTGGATCTATTATGCTGCGTTCAGCTGGTGCATCCGGCGCTGGGACCTCAAGACGCCCGGCCGCGATGTCGAAGTGACCGCGGCTGCGCAGGAAGCGGCTACCGGCGCGCGCGGGCCGGCCGTGCTCACGGCGCTGGGCGGCAATGCCAATGTCCGCAGCGTCGATGCCTGCACCACCCGGTTGCGCCTGGTGGTCGCCGACTTTGCTGCGCTCGACGAGAATGCGCTACGTGCGCTCGGCGCCCGCGGCGTTCTCAAGCTCGACAATGGCGCGCTCCAGGTCGTGTTCGGGCCGATCGCGGACCAGGTCGCCGGCGAGGTCCGCGCGGCGATGGCTGCCGGAACCGTGGCCGTTGCGCCGCTGCCCGCCGGGGCTGCGCCGGTGGCTGTCAAGGCGGCACCGGCCGCGCTGGCGGCGCAAGCCTTCGACGCGGAAACCGTGGCGCGTGCGCTCGGCGAAGGGAATATCCGCGCCGTCCGGGCGCGGGGTACCCGGCTGCTCGTCGAGCTGGCGGACGTGTCAAAGATCGATCGCGCGGGACTGGCGCGCGGCGGAATCCTCGCGACGATGGTGCCCGAGGACACGGCGCGCCCGGTGCATCTGATCGCCGGCGGTGCGACCGCTGCGCTGGCGCAGGCGCTTCAGCCGGTCAGGTAGCGCGCTGGATCAGCCCGGCGCGATCGGCCTCGACGACGTCGGCATAGGACACGCGGCCGGTCGCGCTCTCGATCCAGCATTCGGCGTCGCCATAACCGCCCTGACGCACGAGCACGAAGGCACAATCACCGAACGGGCCGAACAGCGCTGCGACCGGGCCGCCGCGCGCGGAGGGCCGGTCCACATAGACTTCGGCAAAGGCGTTCATCGGCGGCAGAGTCGCGGCGGCGTGGCCGTAGATCGTGTCCATAACCCCTCCTGGTCCCGTTTTTCCCACCGGCCGCGGCTTCTTTGACCACGTGCTGAATCGGTTGGACAGATTGGAAGTATGCCGCACCTTTGTTGCGCGTCAATGCACTAATCTGATTGGGAAATCGTATAATCTGTCTAACCAATAAGTCGGACATGGGCTTGGCATGCCTGAGGCCTGAAGTTAGTTTCCCGGCGAGGATGGGGAGGGGCCGATTGGCACAGGGCATTGCGCAGGGTGAGGGGCGGCTTGCCGATCGCGCCTATTCGCAAATCGTCGAGATCATCAACGGCGGCGATCTCCAGATCGGCGACCGCCTGCCGTCCGAGCCGCGGCTGGCGGAGATGTTCGGCATCTCGCGGACGGTGGTGCGCGAGGCTTTGGTCCGGCTCGCCGCCGACGGGATCACGGAGGCGCGGCGCGGGGCCGGATCCTATGTCATGCGGCGGCCGTCCGAACGGCTCGGTGCGCACATGCCGATGGCCGAACTCTCGGCGACCCTGGGCACCTATGAGGTCCGTTTCGTGCTCGAGGCCGAGGCGTGCCGGCTGGCGGCGATGCGGCGCTCGCCCGAGCAAATGGACGCGATTCAGCGCGCAATGGACGCACTTCGCGACGCATTGCACTCGAACGGACCCGCGCACGAAGAGGATTGGACACTGCACAGGTCAATCTTCGAAGCCACCGCCAACCCCGCCTTCGTCGCAGCGTTCGATCATCTCGAGGAAGGCATCTACCGGATCCTGCGGGCCGGGGTCGACATCTCGCGCGCGCGACCGCCCGAGGCGATCGAGGCGATGATCACCGAGCATGAAATGGTCGTCGAGGCGATCCGGGCGCAGGACGCCGATGCCGCCGCGTTGGCGATGCGCTGGCATCTTTCGCAGGGGCGGAAGCGGCTGATGCCCTAGCTTCACCGCCAGCCGCCGCCGAGCGCCTTGTAAAGCGCCACCGCCGCCTGGTCTTTCGCCGCCTTCGCCTGATCGGCGCGCCGTTCCGCAGCCAGCAGCGACTGGCGCGCGCGGGCCAGCGCCAGCCGGTCATCCTCGCCGCTAGACGCGCGCTTCTCCGCCAACGCATAGGCGGCGCGTTCGCGCTCGAGGGCTGCCTGAGCCTCGGCTTCTGCGGTACGCGCATTGAGGAAGCGGTTGATCGCGGTCTCGCTGTCGGCAAGCGCGCCGAGCACGGCCTTTTCGTATCGCGCCGCAGCGGCTTGCGCGCGCGCGTCGGCGGCGCGGATCTGCGCGCGGATCGTGCCGCCGGAGAAGATCGGCCAGGAAAAGCTCGGGCCGATCTGCAGCCGGGTGCTGTCGCCCGAGAACAGGTCGCCCGGCGTCCGCGCCTGCTGGCCGATGCTGCCGAACAGGCTGAAACGCGGGAACAGATCGGCCGTGGCGACGCCGATATCGGCGGTGGCGGCGGCAAGTTCGCGTTCCGCGCGGCGAATGTCGGGGCGCCGCTCGAGCAGTTCGGAGCGAATGCCAACCAGGATCCGGTCCGGACTGGCGGGCAGAGGTGCCGTCTCGCGCAGCCTGGGCGCGATTTCCTCCGGCGCCGCGCCGATGAGCGCTGCAATCCGATAGGCTGCGGCGGCGGCGCGCACCTCGGGGTCGCTCACCGCGGCCGCGCTGGTCCGGGCCGCCGCGTCGGCGCGTTCGAGTTCGAGCCGCGAAGCCTCCCCAGCGTCGAAGCGCAGCCGGGTGAGGCGCGCCAGTTCGGCGTCGGACGCGGCGAGGGCCCGTGCACTTGCCGTGTCGGTCTGTGCGGCGCGCAGGTCGAAATAGCTGCGCGCGACTTCGCCGATCAGCGTGAGCATCACGTCGCGCTGGCCGTAAAACGCTGCCTCGGCGCGGGCATTTGCAGCCTCGGTCTGGCGGGTGCGGCGACCCCAGAAATCGAGTTCCCAGCTCGCATCGAAGCCGAGATCGAAGAGGCGGAACTCGCGGTCGACCCCGGGAATGTTGCCGATCGGCAGCTGGCCATTCTCGCTCAACCGGTTCTCGGTGGCCGACCCCTTGGCTTCGATCGCCGGCAACCGCCCGCCCGCCACTGCGTCGCGATTGGCGCGTGCCTCGGCGAGCCGTGCCTCTGCTTCCCTGAGGTCCGGCGCATTGGCTATCGCGCGGTTCACCAGCGCCGAGAGCTGCGGATCGCCAAAGCTGTCCCACCAGGCGAGATCGACTGCGCCCGGAGTCCCGGGCTCGAGCCAAGGCGCCTGCGCCGCCGCGGTCGGCGCCGGACGCTGGTAATTCGGCCCGACGGTGCAGCCGGCCAGAGCGACGAGGGCGAGAAGAGGCAGGCGGGGCATCAGAGTCACTCCATGCGCGCGCGGAACAGCCAGGCCGAGGCGGAGAGCGTCGCACAGGCGATCAACGCGAGCGGCCAAAGCTGGTGGAACACGGCGGCGGCGGGTATCGCTTTGAGGAACAATCCCTGGACGATGACGAGGAAGTAGCGCGCGGGGTCGAGATAGGTCACGACCTGCAACCAGCCGGGCATGTTGTCGATCGGGCTGGCATAGCCCGAGAGCAGGATCAGCGGCGTGGTGATCAGGAACACGCCGAGAAACGCCTGCTGCTGCGTCTTCGCCATTGCCGAGACCAGCATGCCGAGCCCGATCAGCGCGAGCATGTACATCGCGAGGCTCAGGTAGAAGAGCAGGATCGAGCCGGTAAACGGCACGCCGAAGATCAAAGGCGCGACGACCAGATAGACGCTGCCGTTGATCATCCCGATGATGAAGGGCGGGACCATCTTGCCGATCAGGATTTCGTGCACGCGCAAGGGCGAGACCATCAACTGGTCGAAGGTACCCAGCTCGCGCTCGCGTGCCACCGATTGCGACGTGATCGCGAGGCCCGCCACCGAAGTGATGATCGCCACCAGCGAGGGAAGCGTGAACCAGATGTAGTCGAGCGCGGGATTGTACCAGTTGGTGATCACGCTTCCCGCAGGTGGCTGCGGCCCCGGCCGCGCGACGAGATCTGCGCCGACGCTGCCGACGATCTGGGTCAGATAGCCATTGACGATCTGCGCCGCGTTCGACCGGCGGCCGTCGAGGACGACCCCCACCGTCGCGGGCCTGTTTGCAGCAACCCGGCGGTCGAAATCCTCGTCGATCACCAGCGCAGCGATCACCTTCTGATTGTCGATCGCGTCGCGCAATTCGTGTGGGCTCGCGAGCGGCACGATCTTGCGGAAATTGGGGCTGCCGGCGATGCGGCTGACGATCTCCGCCGAATGGGCGCCCGAGCTTCGATCGAGGATCGCTACATCGACATTCTTGACGTCGAGCGTGGTGGCGAAGGTGAAGATGAACAGCTGCATCAGCGGGGGTACGAACAAAACGATGCGCGACTTGGGATCGCGCAGCACCGCCCACATCTCCTTGACGATCATGGCCCAGAGCCGGCGCATCAGTCGAGGCTCCGACGCGTGACGCGGAACGACAGCAGAAAGAAGACCGCGCCGAAGCCGAGCATGATGCCGATATTGGGGAGCAGCAGCGCCCATTGATCGCCGGCGAGGAAGACGGACTCGAGCGACGGGATCAGGTAGCGGGCCGGCACCAGATAGGTCAGTGCCTGGATCGGCCACGGCATCGAGCTGATCTCGTAGATGAAACCCGAGAGCAGGAAGGTCGGCAGGAATGCCGAAAGCAAGGCGATCTGGCTGGCGACGAACTGGTTCTTGGTCGCCGACGAGATGAACAGGCCGAGCCCGAGCGCGGGCATCAGGAACGCCGATCCGACGACGAACAGCGCGAAAACCGAGCCGCGGAACGGCACGCCGAAGACGAAAACGCCGATCACCGTGCACAATGCCATCGAGGCGAGCGCGAGAAGATAATAGGGCACGACCTTGCTCGCGATGAACTCGGCCATCGAGATCGGCGTGGCCATCATCGCCTCCATCGTCCCGCGCTCCCATTCGCGCGCGACGACGAGCGCGGTGAGCAGGGTGCCGATCATCGTCATGACATTGGCGATCGATCCGGGGACGAGGAAATAGCGGCTCTTGAGCTCGGGATTGTACCAGAAGCGCGCCGACAGGCTGACCGGCGGGTCGGAACCGGCCGGATTGCGCTCGAGCCCTTCGGCGGCGGCCCATTGCGCGCGCACGCCTTCGCCATAGGCCGCGGCGAAATTGGCGGTGTTGGGCTGCGATCCATCGGTGATGATCTGGATCGCCGGCATGCGGCCGCGTTTGACGCCCTCGCCGAAATTTTGGGGGATGACGATGATCGCGCGCAAGTCGCCGTCGACCATCGCGTCGCGCACCGGCTGGACCGTTCGCGCCATGGTGACTTCGAAATAGCGCGAGGACTGATAGGCTTGCGCAAGCCGCAAGGCGGGTGCGCTCGAATCCTGCAGCACCACGCCGATCCGCGTCCTCGTAGAGTCGAGCGACACAGCATAGCCGAACAGGAACAGCAGGATCATCGGCAGCACGAAGGCAATCAGGAAGGTCGAAGGATCGCGCAGGATCTGCGCGCCCTCCTTGCGAACCAGCGCGGCGAGGCGGCGGGGGGAGAAATGCTGGCTCATTGCGATGCCTCTCTTGTGCTCCTGCGAAAGCAGGAGCCCAGAGTTTCAAGCGACATGCCCGCCGCCCTGGGCTCCTGCTTTCGCAGGAGCACGGTGCTGACACGGCCCATCACGCCGCCTCTCTCCCTTCGCGCTGGCGATCGAATTCCTCGATCAGCGCGATGAACGCGTCCTCCATCGTCGGATCGTCGAGGCCGGTCAGTGCGCCCGCCTGCGCCTTCAATTCGTCCGGGGTGCCGGTGGCGATCTGCTCGGCGCGGTAGATCAGGGTGACGCGGTCGCAATATTCGGCCTCGTCCATGAAGTGCGTCGTGACGAGAACGGTGACGCCCTTTTCGACCAGCCCGTTGATATGGGTCCAGAATTCGCGCCGCGTCACCGGATCGACGCCCGAAGTCGGCTCGTCGAGGAAGAGGACCGGCGGCTCGTGCATCACGGCACAGGCGAGCGCGAGCCGCTGCTTGAAGCCGAGCGGGAGCGTACCGGCATTGACGTCGAGCTTTTCCTGCAGCTCGAAGATCTCGATCATCGCCTCGATCGCACGTTCGGCGCTCTTGCGGTCGAGATCATAGGCGCCGGCGAAGAAATCGAGATTCTGGCGGACGCTCAAATCGCCATAGAGCGAGAATTTCTGCGCCATATAGCCGAGCGACGCGCGCGCATCGGCACGCGAGCGCCGCAAGTCATGCCCCGCCACCGCGCCGCTGCCACTCGTCGGCGTAAGCAATCCGCAAAGCATCTTGAACGTGGTCGACTTGCCCGCGCCATTGGGCCCGAGCAGCCCGAAGATCTGCCCGCGGGGAATGGCAAAGTTCATGTCGCTCGCCGCGACGAAATCGCCGAACCTCTTGGTCAGGCCCTTCGCCTCGATCGCGCATTCGCTGTTTTCGGGGATGGTGCGGTAGCGTTCGGCGAGCGCGCTGCTGCCCTTGGGCCCGCCGCCCAGCCGCTCGATGAAGCCATCCTCGAAGCGGGGCGGGGCAGGTTCGACCGCGCCACTGCCGGCATCGAGCGATTCCGGCGACGGGGCGGCGGCACCCTCGGCCATCAGCAGTCGGACCGATCGACTCTGGATCGTTCCGTCGATCACTTCGTCGCGATCGAGAGTGCGGGTGAGGAAATGGCGGCGGCGATCCTCGAAGCCGGTGACGCGGAACACGCGGTCGGCGACTTTGCCGGTCAGCTCGTCCGGCGGCCCGTCGAACAGCAATCTGCCTTCGTTGAGCAGATAGACGCTGTCGCATTTCTCCGCCTCGTCGAGATAGGCAGTCGACCACAGAACGCCGATCCCCTGATCGGTGAGGTCGCCGACCATCGCCCAGAGTTCGCGTCGCGAGATCGGATCGACGCCGACTCCGGGCTCGTCGAGCAGCAGCAGCCTCGGCGTCTTGACGAGGGCGCAAGCGAGCCCGAGCTTCTGCTTCATGCCGCCCGACAGCTTGCCCGCCAGCCGATCCTGGAAGCGCGCGAGGTCGGTGAAAGCGAGCAACCGGTCGAAGCTCTCCTTGTGTTCGGCCCTGGGTAGCCCACGCACCTCGGCATAAAGCGTGAGGTTCTCGATCACCGAGAGGTCTTCGTAGAGCCCGAAGCGCTGCGGCATATAGCCGAGATCGTCGAGCTTCTGTCCCGCGGGGCTGCCGAGCACCTCGACCTTGCCGTCGGTCGGCGCCATCAACCCCGCCAGGATGCGGATCAAGGTGGTCTTGCCCGCACCGTCGGGCCCGACGAGACCGGTAACCTTGCCGGGTTCGATCGCCATGCTGACGCCGTCGAGCGCGGTGAGCGCGTCGAAGCGTTTGACGAGATCGGTGGTGGAGGCGACGCTTTCCATCAGGCACGCCCCTCCCTGCAAGGGAGGGGATGGGGGTGGGTGCGAGCGAAGCGAGCCGACCGCAATGGCGGGATGGGCCGACGCTGACGCGTCGGCACCCACCGCCGGCCCCTCCCTTGCAGGGAGGGGAGGAAGCGGGCCTCAATCCTCATGTCGTGCCCGCGCGCCGACTACACGCACCGTCACCGGCTGGCCCTGCCGCAGCGCGTCGTCGGGATCGTCGACGATCACGCGAACCTGATAGACGAGATCGGTGCGCAGATTTTCGGTCTCGACCGACTTGGGCGTGAACTCCGCGCGCGGGGCGATATAGCCGATCGTTCCGCGATATAGCCTGGCGTTGCCGTCTGCGCTGACCTGCACTTTCATTCCCGGAGAGATCCGCCCCAGATCGGTCTCCGCGACATAGGCGCGGACTCGCATCGGCCGGTCGATCGATACGGTCAACACGGTCTCGCCCGGCTGGACGATGGCGCCCGGCTCGCGCGACCGGGTGACGATGGTGCCGGCGGTCGACGCGATCAGCCGGGTGTCCGAGCGATCGGTGGCGACGCTTGCTCTCGACGCCTGGGCCGAGCGGAGTTCGGCGGCGGCGGCCGCGACATCTTCACGCCGGGTGCCGGCCTGCAGCAGCGACAATGCCTGTCGCGCCTCGGCGAGCTGTGCGGCGGCGCGGTCCCGGTCGCTGCGGGTCTGCTCCCAGACATCGCGGCTGATCGCGCCTGGCTCGACGAGCGTCTGGCGCCGCGCGTAATCGCGCTGGGCGTTGTCATAGACTGCCTGGGCCGCGGCCACCCGCGACCTTGCCTGCGCCACATCCTGCGCCCGCGCGCCGTTACGCGCCTTGTCGAGATTGGCTTGTGCCTGCGCCACGCGCGCGTCCGCTTCCGCGATGCGGCTGTCGAGCGTCGCAGTGTCGAGCGTCGCCAGCAATTGGCCCTGAGTCACCTTGGCGCCTTCGTCGACGCCGATCGCCGCGATCCGCCCGCCGACGCGAAACCCCAGATCGACTTCGCGGATGTCGACATTGCCGTAGAGGCTGAGCTCGGTCTCGGGGCGTGCCGGGATCAGCCCGAAGCCGCGCGTGAAAATCCCGGCAAGGACGAGCGCCGCGACGACGGCGAGAATGATCAGGCGACGTCGATTCATTGCGGCTTCTCCGAAAGGATGCAGAGCACATTGGCGCGCAGCCGGGCGCGGAGCAGGGCGGCGGTCGCATCGTCGATCTGCTCGACGTGGAGCGCCCGGCACACTGCGGCGCGCCCCGCGCGCAGCACCATCGCCTGTCCGAACAGCAGGATCGCCATCGCGACGACATCCCGTTCGGCGAGATCCGACCGTACGCGACCGATCAGTTCCACAAAGGCATCGAGGATGGGTTGCATCGCCTTGGCGAACAGTATGTCGAAGGCCTCGGTGGGGAATTGCTGCTCGCGGATGATGAAGCGCGACCAGGCCTCGGTCTCGGGCCGCAGCATCATCTGCGCGAGGCTGTCGAGAATTGCCGCCAGCGACTCGGTCGCCGCGGCGCTCGATTCGCGTCCCGCAGCCACTGCCCGCGCCACTGCCTCGCCCTGCAATTGGCGGATGGAGGCGGCGATATGCTCGGCCGCGGCGAGGTACAGCCCCTGCTTTCCGCCGAAATGATAGGTGATCGAAGACATTGCAGTGCCGGAGCCGCGCGCGATCTCGCGCGTGCTCGCGCCTTCGAACCCATGTCTGCCGAATTGGTCGATCGCCGTGTCGAGGAGAGTCGCCGAGACCATCTGCACCTTCGTTCGTTCGAACGAAAAGTGCATATGCTTGCATCTTTCGCGCGGCAAGCCCTTTGTGCGTCAGTGGCTTGCACCCGATTGACCGGCTACGCGTTAATACTAGTGTTTTTTCCACACTTTGCGATTATGTACCGATCATTATGGAAACTGCCACCTGCACTGCCGCCAAAGGGCGCCCACGCGAATTCTGCGTCGACGAGGCGCTCGCCCAGGCGCTTCGCGTCTTCTGGAGCAAGGGCTACGAAGGCGCGTCGCTCACCGATCTGACCGACGCGATGGGGATAACCCGCCCGAGCCTCTATGCCGCGTTCGGCAACAAGGAGGCGTTGTTCCGCAAGGCGCTCGACCTCTACGAGCGCGAAAAGCTCTGCTATATGTCGCAAGCACTCGATGCGCCGACGGCGCGCGGCGTTGCCGAGCGGCTGCTGCGCGGGGCGCTCGAAATGCAGGCGAGCGATGCCGAACCACGCGGCTGCCTGCGTGTTATCAGCTCCGTCGCGTGCGGGGTCGAAGCCGAGTCGATCCGCGAGGAAGTCATCGCCCGGCGCAAGTCCTCGGCGGACGCGCTGATCAAGCGCTTCGAACGCGCCGAGGCCGAGGGCGAGCTTCCCGAGCATATGAATGCCGAGGCGCTTTCGGGTTATCTGGTCGCGTTGCTTCAGGGGCTCGCACTGCAGGCCGGGGCAGGGGCCAGTCGCGAGGAGCTCGAGCGGCTGGTCGAAACCAGCCTCGCGGTGTGGCCCACACCCTGAGAACCAATTTCGTGCGATGCCTTTCTACCCCTCCTTCACACGGAGGGGTTTTTTATGTCCGCCGCCCTCTCGACAATAAAAATACCGGCCAGTATAGAAAGCCCTTGACGCACCGCAGCGCGATTTCTATACCAGTCGGTATGGAAGTGATCCGTCACCTTCGCAACCGGGACCAGACGAAGGAGCTGCCTATGCGTCAGCCTTGCAACCAGAGAGATCGGGCAACGGCCTGAACCATCGGCGCCGTCGCGCCGATCCATATCCGAGGCCGGGCTATTCTGCCGCGCGAGCTTTGCTCGGGCGCGGGAGGCGCGCGCCTTCGCGACAATAAATCGCCGGTGATCCCGCAGGCTTGAGACTGCGGGCAGGGGAGCGGTGCGTCCGCCGCCGGCAGGAAGGGAGAAAAATCATGGCCTATCTGAATTTCGCCTCGCTGCAGGGCAGCCCCGTCGCAACCCCGACCGATGTCGCGGTGGCACCGCGCACGCACACCGGATTTTCCGCGCTCGAATGGCAAGTCGTCGCGATCGCCCAGCACGACCGGCTCTCGTCGCTCGAGAAACCCGGCAAATTGGCGACCGCGCTCGCCATGATCTTCGGCGGTCAGCGGCCCAATCCCGCGCTCGCCGACTCCCGCCTCGAGGCGCTGCGTCGTCTCGCCGTCCACGCCTGGCATCGCGGCTATTCGGTGCCGCGCGCCGCGATCCGCGCCTTCCACGAGGCCGGCTTCACCATCGAACAATATGAAACGCTGCTCGCCAGCATCAGCCGGGGCCGGGCAGCCCTCAATCAGGGAAATCGTGCATGAACATGATCACGCGTATCGACCCGGTCGAGCCCAATGCGACCGAACCGGGTCGGCTCGGCCGAAAGCGTCTTCCGCTCTGGCAAAAGGGTGCTTTCGTCGCTTTGCCGGTGCTGCTCGTTGCGGGTGGCGTCAGCTTCTTCAATCGCGAATCGCCGGCGATCGCTGCGCCGCCGCCGCCCACTGTCACCGTCGCCGAGCCGCTCGTCCGTGAAGTGAACGAATGGGACGATTATGTTGGTCGCTTCGAGGCGAGCCGCAGCGTCGAGGTACGTCCGCGCGTGTCCGGACAGGTCACCGGCATCCACTTCACCGACGGCGCGATCGTTCAGAAGGGCCAATTGCTCTTCACCATCGACGCGCGTCCGTTCACTGCGGCGCTCGCCGAAGCCCGCGCCGGGCTTGCCAGCGCCCAGAGCGATCTCGCGCTGGCCCAGTCCGATCTGAGCCGTGCCGAGCGGCTGGTGGCGGCTGAGGCAGTGTCGAAGAGCGACGTCGAGCGACTCCAGGCTCGCGTTCGGGCGGCCAGGGCTGCCGTGGCAGCGGCGCAGGCGCGGGTGCGTGCTCGTTCCCTCGATGTCGAGTTCACCCAGGTCCGCGCGCCGATCTCCGGCCGGGTCTCGGATCGCAAGGTCGATCCGGGAAATCTCGTCGCGGCGGGCGAGGGGCAGGGCGGTTCGCTGCTGACCACGATCAATGCGCTGGATCCGATCTATTTCACCTTCAGCGGCTCTGAAGCGCTGTTCCTCAAGGCCAAGCGCGCGCAGGCAGCCGGGGCGGCAGCTTCCCCGGTCGAGGTCCGGCTGCAGGACGAGACCGACTATCGCTGGAAGGGCCGGCTCGACTTCACCGACAACGGGCTCGATCCGAAGTCGGGCACGATCCGCGGCCGTGCGGTGTTGGCGAACCCAGGGTTGTTCCTTACCCCCGGCATGTTCGGCAACATGCGGCTGGCCGCCGGCGGTACGACCACCGCTCTGCTGGTGCCCGATGCCGCGGTGATCTCGGACCAGGCACGCAAGATCGTGATGACCGTGGGCAAGGACGGGACGGTCCAGCCCAAGCCGATCGAAGCCGGGCCGGTGCTCAACGGGCTGCGCGTGGTTCGCTCGGGACTCGCGCGCGAGGACCGGGTGATCATCGCCGGCGCCATGATGGCCCAGCCCGGTGCCAAGGTGCAGGTGAAGCCCGGCAAGATCACGCCGCTCGCCGCACCCGAGACTCCGGTCATCAGTGCTCCGGTCACGGGTGGAGCTACTTTCGCCCGCTGACCGACCTGCCGTCGGGCGGTCCCCAAGGCCCGGCGGCAGGACCCTTTCCACCATTCGTTCGGCCTGAGCTTATCGAAGGCCCTTTGGCCGCGCGCGACCCGCTTGTAGGACGCGCCCTTCGGCAGGCTCAGGGCGAACGGATGGCGTAATCCCTCCAACGAGGAGTGGGCCCATGCGCCTCTCGCGTTTCTTCATCACGCGCCCGATCTTCGCGGGTGTCCTATCGGTCGTGATCGCCATCGTCGGCGCGCTCGCCTATCTGGGCCTGCCGGTGTCGCAATATCCCGACATCGTCCCGCCGACCGTAACTGTGTCCGCCGCCTATCCCGGCGCCTCGGCGGAGACCGTCGCCGAAACCGTTGCCGCGCCGATCGAGCAGGAAATCAACGGCGTCGACGACATGCTCTACATCTCGTCGCAATCGACCGGCGACGGCAATCTGACGATCACCGTCACGTTCAAGGCCGGCACCGATCTGGATGCCGCGCAGGTGCTCGTCCAGAACCGCGTCGCGATCGCATTGCCGCGACTGCCCAACGAAGTGCAGCGGCTCGGCGTCGTCACGCGCAAGACCAGCCCGGACTTCCTGATGGTCGTCAACCTGATCTCGCCCGACAAGTCGCTCGATCGCGGCTACATCTCGAATTACGCACTCACGCAGGTCAAGGACCGGCTGGCGCGTATCGACGGCGTCGGCGACGTCCGCATGTTCGGCGCACGCGATTACGCGATGCGCGTATGGATCGATCCCGGCCGCGCCGCCGCGCTCAACCTGACCGCGGGCGAGATCGTCAATGCGCTCAGGGCGCAGAACGTCCAGGTCGCCTCGGGCGCGCTCGGCCAGCCGGCTGCGGGTGCCACCGGGCAGGCCTATCAGCTCAGCGTCGAGACCCAAGGCCGCCTCAAGACCCCCGAGGAATTCTCCAACGTCATCATCCGCACCGATGCCGACGGGCACCAGGTCCGCGTCTCCGACGTGGCGCGGGTCGAGCTCGGTGCGGCGGACTATTCCTCCAACACCTATCTCTCGAACGAGCCGACGGTGATCCTCGGCGTCTTCCAACGTCCCGGCTCGAATGCGCTCGCTGCGGCGGAGGCGATCCGCGCCGAACTCAAGACCATGTCGAAGAACTTCCCCAAGGGCCTCGAATACCGGATCATCTACAACCCGACCGAGTTCATCGCCCAGTCGATCGACGCGGTGATGCACACGCTCGCCGAAGCGATCGTCCTCGTCGTGCTGGTGATCCTCGTCTTCCTCCAGAAATGGCGCGCCGCGATCATCCCCGTCGTCGCCATCCCGGTGTCGCTCGTCGGCACGATGGCGGTGCTCGCCGCCTTCGGCTACTCGATCAACAATCTCTCGCTGTTCGGGCTGGTGCTCGCCATCGGCATCGTCGTCGACGACGCGATCGTCGTCGTCGAGAATGTCGAGCGCAATCTGGAGCGGGGCCTCACGCCGCTCGAGGCGGCGCGCACCTCGATGGACGAAGTGTCGGTGGCGCTGATCGCGATCGTGCTCGTGCTCTGCGCGGTGTTCATCCCGACCTTCTTCCTCAACGGTCTGTCGGGCGCCTTCTACCGCCAGTTCGCGCTGACCATCTCGGCGGCGACGGTGATCTCGCTGATCCTGTCGCTGACTCTGTCGCCGGCGCTCGCCGCGATCCTGTTGCGTGCGCATGAATCGCATCATGCAACCAACCCGGTAGTCCGTTTCCTCCGCCGCGCCGGCGACGCATTCAATCGCGGCTTCGAGCGGTTGAGCAACGGCTATGCCAGCCTCACCCGCCGGCTCGTCGTCCGCCCGCGGATGATGATGGTGACCTATGCGGGACTGATCGCAGCCACCGTCGGTCTGTTCTGGGCCACCCCGACCGGATTCATCCCGGCGCAGGACCAGGGATATTTCCTCACCGTGATCCAGCTTCCGCCGGGCTCGTCGCTCGAGCGTACCGATGAAGTGATGCGCAAGGTCGTCGCCCGGATCCTGCCGATCCCGGGGGTCAAGGGCTCGGTGATGCTCGCCGGCTTCGACGGTGCGTCGCAGACGCTCGCCCCGAACGCAGCGGCTGCCTATGTCCCGCTCGAGAGCTTCGAGAAGCGCAAGGAACTCGGCGTCACCTATGCGCAGATCATGGACGAGGCGCGCAAACGCACCGCGGACATCAACGAAGCGATGCTGCTCGTCGTCCCGCCGCCGCTGATCCAGGGCATCGGCAATGCGGGCGGGTATCGGATGATGATCCAGGACCGGGCCGGTCACGGCTATGCCGAGATGGGCAAGGAAGCACAGGCGGTGATCGGCAAGGCCAATCAGACGCCGGGGCTGAAGCAGGTCTACACGCTGTTCAACACGATGACTCCGCGTGTCTTCGCCGACATCGACCGGCAAAAGGCCGATCTGCTCGGCGTGCCGCCGGAGCGGGTGTTCGAGGCGCTCAACGTCTATCTCGGCTCCGCCTTCGTCAACGACTTCAATCTGCTCGGCCGCACCTATCGGGTGACTGCGCAAGCCGATGCGCCGTTCCGGGCGACCGAGGCGGACATCGCCAACCTGAAGACTCGTTCGAACACCGGCGAGATGGTGCCGATCGGCTCGGTCTCGACCTTCCAGGACAAGACCGGTCCGTATCGCGTGGTCCGCTACAACCTGTTCCCCGCGGTCGAAATCGACGGCGACACAGCGCCGGGCTATTCGTCGGGTCAGTCGCTGCTGGCGATGGAGAAGGTCGCCGACGAGACGCTGCCGGCCGGCTATGGCCACGAATGGACCGGCATCGCCTTCCAGCAGGAAATGGCGGGCAGCACCGCGGGGCTCGTCTTCGCGCTGGCTGTGGTGTTCGTCTTCCTCGTGCTGGCCGCGCAATATGAGAGCTTGACGCTGCCGCTGTCGATCATCCTGATCGTGCCGATGTGTCTGCTCGCGGCAATGGCCGGGGTGAACCTGCGGGGTATGGACAATAACGTCCTCACCCAGATCGGCCTCGTCGTGCTGATCGCGCTCGCCGCCAAGAACGCGATTCTCGTGGTCGAGTTCGCCAAGCAGGCCGAGGACAATGACGGGCTCTCTCCGGTCGAGGCCGCGGTGCGCGCTGCCCGCGATCGTCTGCGGCCGATCCTGATGACCTCGTTCGCCTTCATCCTCGGCGCAGTGCCGCTGCTGATCGCGAGCGGGGCAGGGGCGGAGCTCCGTCAGGCGCTCGGTACTGCGGTGTTCTTCGGGATGATGGGCGTGACGGCGTTCGGCCTGCTGTTCACACCAACCTTCTACGTCGTCTGCCGCGGGCTTGGACAGCGTCTCGCGCGCAGGCGGCGTGGATCGGGCGAGGCGCCTGCCGCCGAGCTCCAGCCCGCCGAATAACCGTCAACCCGGCGGGGCCGGGATCTCAGGCGGCATCAACCGCCATCGCCCGAGATCCCGGCTCATGCCGGGACGACGGGAGGAGGAAATGCAATGACTGTTCGTACGCTCTTCGTCACCGCCTCGGCACTGGCGCTCGCCGCCTGTGCCGCTGGTCCCGACTATGTCGCTCCCGTCCACCCGCAGGCTGCCGCCGGCAACTTCGTCGCAGCAAGTCCCGCGGTCACGCCCGAGCCGGTCAAGGGCGACTGGTGGCGCCTGTATAATGATCCGGTGCTCGACCAGCTGGTCGCGGACGCACTCGCGGCGAATACCGACGTTCGAGTCGCCGTTGCCCGTATCGCCCGTGCCCGCGCCGTGCTGCGCGGCGCGCGTGCCGACCGTTTGCCCCAGGCGGGGGTGAGCGCCGGCGCCAATTATGGCCGCGTTCCCGAGAGCCAGCGCCCCGCCGGTGCCCCGCGCGAGGATTGGCAGATCGATGCCGGGCTCGACGTCTCCTACGAAGTCGACCTGTTCGGCCGCGTCTCGCGGAACGTCGAGGCGAGCCGGGGCGATCTGGCCGCCGCCGAGGCAGATGCCGACGCGGTCCGCGTGATCGTGGCCGCCGAGACGGCGCGCGCCTATGCCGACGCGGCCTCCACCGCCGAGCGGCTTGCTGTCGCCGAGCGCATCGTCAAATTGCTCGATCAGTCGATCGATCTGACCGAGCGCCGCCGCAATGTCGGCCTCGCGACGCGGCTCGACAGCGCGCGCATCGCCGCGTTGCGCAACCAGCGCCAGGCCGAAGTGCCCGCACTCGCCGCCGAGCGCGACGCGGCATTGTTCCGCCTCGCCACGCTCACCGGCCGGGCTCCCGCGGACCTGCCGCAGCAAGCGAAGGTTCGTACCGAGACGCTGCGCCTCAACCAGCCGATCCCGGTCGGCGACGGCGCCGCCTTGCTTGCCCGCCGCCCTGACGTGCGTGCCGCCGAGCGCCGCCTCGCCGCCAACACCGCGCGGATCGGCGTCGCGACCGCCGACCTCTATCCGCGGATCACGCTCGGCGGGTCGGTCGGCTCGACCGGCAACGATATCGGCGAGATCTTCACCGGCGGTCCGCTGCGCTGGCTGCTCGGCGGGCTGATCAACTGGGCCGTCAATCCCGAGCCGGCGCGCGCGCGCGTGGCGGCGGCGGAAGCCGACACCCAAGCTGCGCTCGCCACGTTCGACGGTGTGGTGCTCAGCGCGCTGCAGGAAACCGAGACTGCGCTGTCATCCTATGCGCATGCCCTCGAACGCCGCGCCGCGCTGCAGGCGGCGTGGAACGAGGCGCAGGCGGCGGTCAACATCGCCCGCGCCCGTCAGCGCGAAGGCGATATCGACTCGCTGGCCCTGCTCGACGCCGAACGCACCTTCGCCGATGCCGAGGCGGCACTGGCGGCGGCAGATGCCCAGATCGCCGATGCGCAGGTGGATCTGTTCAAGGCGCTCGGCGGCGGCTGGCAGCGGACCTGAGCCGATTTCCCCCTCCCTGCAAGGGAGGGGTCAGGGGGTGGGTAGCGGCGGGCGAGGCTCGATGCCTCGTTCGCCGCTCTGCCCGTCCGGTGTGGTGAATCTCCTGGCGCCCAGACGCGCGCACCCACCCCCAACCTCTCCCTGCAAGCAGGGAGGGGAGTATACGCCTACCGCCCCTTGCGCTGCTCGGCGATGCGCAGGAGGCGCAGCACGTTGCCGCTCCACATCTTCTCGATGTCGGTCGCCGAATAGCCTGCCTGGCGCAGCCGGGCAGTGACCTTGGGCAGCGCGTCGATGTCTTCGAAGCCGGGAACGCCGCCGCCGCCGTCCCAGTCGGCACCGAAGCAGACATGATCGACACCGGCCACGTCGATCAAATGCAGCACCAGCCGCATATAGGTTTCGAAATCGGCCTGTTGCGAGGGGGCGGTCGCCTCGATCTCCCGCAGCCGCCGGGTCAGCGTCGCGACTTGCTCGGCCGACAGCCCGAGTTTGCCGGCATCCTCGAGCTTGTCCGATATTTCCGAACGCTCGGCATTCGGGTTCGACTTGCCTAGATAGGCGGCATTGGCGCAGATCGCTCCGCCCGAGGCGGCGAGCTTGCGCAGCCGCGCATCATCGAGGTTGCGGGCATGATCGAAGATCGCCTTCGAGCCGGAGTGCGACAGGATCACCGGCGTTTTCGACAATTCGATCATCTGGTCGAGCACCGCGTCCGAAGCGTGGCTGGCGTCGAGCACCATGCCCAGCCGGTTCATCTCGGCGACCCATCTCTTGCCCAACGGACTCAGGCCGTTCCATTTCGGCGTATCGGTCGCCGAGTCGGCGAACTGGTTGTTCTTGAAGTGCACCGGCGAAGCCATCCGCACGCCGCGCTTGTAGAACTCGCCGAGCAGCGACAGGTCCTCACCGAGCGGATAGCTGTTCTCGATGCTGATGAAGCCGAAGCGTTTGCCGGCCTTGTCGAGCCGCGCGGCGTCGCTCGCCTTCGTGGCCAATCCGATCCGTCCGGAGAATTTCGCCAGCGTCGCATGGATTTCGTCCGAACGGTGGAGCGCGAACGCCTTGGCGGCGGCATAGCCTTCCGGCGTCAACGGGCCCGACGCCGTGTAGATCACGAAGAAGCCGCCATCGAGATTGCCTGCGTCCATCCGCCCCAGATCGACTTGCACCGGGTCGGTCGCATGATCGTGCCGCTCGCCGAAATTCCAGCCGGGGCGGCTGAAATGGATCGGCGTGTCGAGGTGCGTGTCGAGCGTCAGCAGCCGCTTGTGCAGGTCCGTGGCGTCGTCGCCCGGAGCAGCATAGGTGGCAGCCGAAGCAGTGGCGGCGAGCAGGGCAAGCAGAACGAGCTTCTTCATCGGGCACCTCGGATCAGCGACTTGTTGTCCATAGCTATGGCGGCAGGGGCCCGGTCCGTACAGTCCGCCCAAAACGTCACGCCATAGCCCTTCTGCATGGCCCGGTAGATGCTTCTGCGGCGAATTCATCACCGCCGCGCGGGTGCCAGCCTCAGACTATTCGGCCGCGTCCGTCGCAAGCACCCGCGCATCCTTGCGATAGCTGTAGGTCGCGAGGCTCTCCGGCTTCATCTCGATCGAGAAGCCCGGCAGGGTGGGCGCACGATAGGCGCCGTCTCGCACTTCGCACGGGTCAACGAAATGCTCGTGGAGATGGTCGACATATTCGATCACCCGCCCGTCCATCGTCCCGGCAAAGCAGAGATAGTCGATCATCGCGAGATGCTGGACATATTCGCACAGCCCGACCCCACCGGCGTGCGGGCATACCGGCAGATCGTATTTGGCCGCCATCAGCAGCACCGCGAGCACTTCGTTGACGCCGCCCAGCCGGCAGGCATCGATCTGCACCACGTCGATCGCGCCGCGCATGATGAACTGCTTGAACACCACCCGGTTCTGGCACATCTCGCCCGTCGCGACCTGCAGCGGCGCCACGGCTTCGCGGATCCGGCGATGCGCCTCGACATCGTCCGGACTGGTCGGCTCTTCGATGAACCACGCATCGGCAAAGGCGAGGGCGCGCAGGTGCGTGATCGCCTCGTCGACTTCCCATACCTGATTGGCGTCGATCATCAGCTTGCGGTCTGGGCCGAGCACGTCGCGCGCAATGCCAACGCGGCGTACGTCTTCGTCGATCGAACGACCGACCTTCAGTTTCACATGGTTGAAACCCAGTGCGATCGCTTCGCGGCACAGGCGTTCGAGCTTATCGTCCGAATAGCCGAGCCAGCCCGCTGACGTGGTGTAGGCCGGATAGCCCTTGTCGAGCAGCGTGGCCACGCGCTCGGCCTTGCCCGCGGCGCGCGCCTCGAGCAGCGCCAGCCCTTCGTCGGGGGTGATGCAGTCGGTGATGTAGCGGAAGTCGATCAGCCCGATCAGCTCCGCGGGCGACATCTCGCCAATCAACTGCCACAGCGGCTTGCCGGCTGCCTTGGCAAGCAAATCCCAGACAGCGTTGACCACTGCGCCGGTGGCGAGGTGGATCACGCCCTTTTCGGGGCCGATCCAGCGCAGCTGGCTGTCGCCGGTGACGTGCCGCCAGAAGCGTGCGCCGTCTTCGCGGATCCAGGCGAGATCGAGGCCCTCGATCAACGGGGCGAGCGCCTCGATCGCAGCGCAGACGATATCGTTGCCGCGCCCGATGGTGAAGGTCAGGCCATGGCCAGTGAGTGCGGGATCGCTGGTCTCGAGAATGCAATAGGCCGCCGAATAGTCCGGATCGGGGTTCATCGCATCGGACCCGTCGAGAAACTGCGACGTCGGAAAGCGGACGTCGAGCACGCGCAATTTGCTGATCGTCGTCATTGCGCGGAGACCGGCTCCCGATTGGCCTGCCGGCTTATCCCGCTTGCGCTATCGATCATCGGTCCTGCTGCTCCCCTCCAGGCACGCCGCAATTTGTCCGGGCTCGCCACTGCATGTTCGTAGATGATTATGGTTTTCATAGGTGCGAAATGATTGTGGCGCAAGTTTCCTGTTGTGCTAAGGGCGGCTGCCGATCACGCGCATACTACATGCGACGCGAAGAAGGGATATGATGGCACGCCGGCACTGTTACGCGCTCGATCTCGTCGACGACGCCGCGCTCATCGCCGATTATGAAGCGCGGCACGCTCCCGGCGCGGTCTGGCCGGCGGTACTCGATCACATCCGCGCGCAGGGCGTCGAGACGATGGAGATCTGGCGGACCGGCGATCGCATGGTGATGATCACCGAAGTCGCGGAAGACTATCCGCGCGCCGTCGAGCCGCCGGCGGAGATTGCCGAGTGGGAGGCGTTGATGTGGCGATACCAGCGCGCGCTGCCGCACGCCGCGCCCGGCGAGAAATGGGTGCCGATGCAGCGCATTTTCTTGTTTGGGGAAGACGCGTGATCCCCACGCGCCGGCTGCCCGGCCGCGATCTTGCGCTTCCGGAGCTGGGGTTCGGCACTGCACCGCTCGGCAATCTATACCGCAGCGTCTCCGACGAAGACGCCGCAGCGGCGCTCGCCACCGGCTTTGCCGGGGGTATGCTCTACGCGGACACCGCGCCTTATTACGGCTTCGGCCTCGCCGAGAAGCGATTGGGGGCAGCACTGCGCGCAAGCGGCGCGGGTGCGGTCATCTCGACCAAGGTCGGACGGCTTCTTGAGCCGGTTGAAGGACCGCTTGCCGCGGAGCGCCATGGCTTCCGCTCGGCCGAGCCGTTCGAGCCCGTCTACGACTATTCCTATGACGGAGTGCTGCGCTCGCACGAGGCGAGCCTCGCCCGACTTGGTATCGACCGCATCGATATCCTGCTCGTCCACGACATCGGCCGGCTGACGCACGGCGATCGGCACACCGGACGTCTCGTCGAACTCGACGGAGGCCTGCGCGCGCTCGAAAAGCTGCGCAGCGAAGGCGCGATCACGGCGTTCGGCATCGGCGTGAACGAATGCGAGGTCGCACTCGAATTGCTCGATCGCGTCCCGCTCGACCTGATCCTCCTCGCCGGCCGCTACACCTTGCTCGAGCAAGGCGCGATGGATGCGCTGCTGCCACGCTGCGCCGAGACGGGCACCGGCGTGGTGATCGGTGGTCCTTATAACAGCGGCATTCTGGCGGGGCAGGGGAGTGGTGCCGGCGTGCGCTACGACTATGCCGCGGCGCCGGCGCCGGTAGTCGAGCGGGCGCGTGCGATTGGGGCGGTTTGCGAGCGTCACGGCGTCGCGCTCGGCGCGGCCGCGCTGCAGTTCGTGCTCGCGCATCCTGCTGTGGTCAGCGTCGTCCCCGGGGTGGCGAACGCGGGCGAGGTCGCCGAGACGCTCGCCCGCTATTCCGCCCCGATCCCCGCCCAGCTCTGGACCGAACTCAAACATGTCGGCCTGCTGCGCAGCGATGCGCCGGTCGAGCCCCTGGAGATCCATACGAAATGACGGGAAGGCTGTCCGGAAAGACCGCGCTGATCACCGGGGCCGCGCATGGCATCGGCCGCGCGACTGCGGAACTCTACCTCTCCGAAGGCGCTACGGTCTGGGCCGTGGATCGCGACGCGGAGGCGCTCGCGACTTTGGACGGTTGCTTGGCGCATCAGGTCGACATCTGCGACGCCGCGGCGATCGAGGCGCTGATCGCCGGCGCGCCACCGCTCGATGTCCTGTTCAATTGCGCCGGCATCGTTGCCGCAGGGACGATCCTCGACTGCGGCGAAGCCGATTGGCAGGCGTCATTCGACCTCAACGTCACGGCGATGTACCGGATGATCCGCGCTGCGCTGCCGGCGATGCTCGCGAACGGTGGCGGCTCGATCGTCAACATGGCATCGGTCGCCAGCTCGATCACGGGCGTGCCCAACCGCTTTGCCTATGGCGCGTCCAAGGCGGCGGTGATCGGCCTGACCAAATCGGTCGCCGCCGATTTCGTCGCACAGGGCATCCGCTGCAATGCGATCTGCCCCGGCACGGTCGACACCCCGGCGCTCCACCAGCGTCTGCGCGCCACCGGCGACTACGAGACGGCATTGCGCAACTTCAACGCGCGGCAGCCGATGGGGCGCCTTGGGACAGTCGCCGAAATCGCTGCGCTTGCGCTCTATCTCGGCTCGGACGAATCCGCCTTCACCACTGGCCAGATCCACGTCATCGACGGCGGCTGGACCGTCTGACGGTCAGATTCGGCTGTCGCCCTCGACCAGCTGGTCGGAAATCTGCGCCGCTGCCTGCTGGACGAGGTCGCTGGTCTCCCTGGGGGAGACCGACGGCTGAAGCTTCTTGAGATAGGGCACGGTGAGCGCGGCTGCCGCCATTCCGCCGCGCATCACCGGCGCGGAGATGTCGGTCACGCCTGCCACGAACTTGCTCGGCGTCAGCTCTACCCGGCGCTCGCGGATCTCGTCGGCGTGTTTGCGGAACGCAGCGAGTTCCTCATCGCTCAGCTGCGGGTCGAGCAGTTTCTCCCAGCGGCGGCGCACATCCTCCGGCTGGAAGGCGTAGAGCACCACCCCCGATGCCGCCTGCACCAGCGGGCGTCGATAGCCGACGCGGACCGAGAAACCGAGTTGCTCGCTCGATTCCATCCGCGCGACGACGACCATTTCGCCCTGGGTGTGCAAGGCGAGGTGGCAGGACTGGCCGACGCTCGACGCGAGTTCGCGCATCACCGGCAGCGCCGCCTCGATCAGGTTGCGCGTGCGCGGCTGCTGCATGCCGAGCGAGAATAGCCGGTCGGTGAGGCGATATCCTTCGTTGGAGGGGTCCTGCTCGATATAGCCGCGGAATTCGAGCACCTGGACCATACGGAACAGCTCGCCATGCGAGCGCTCAAGCCGGTTGACGATTGCCGTCAGCGTCATCGGCCGCGCCTCGATCGCCAGCAGCTCGAGAATGTCGAGACCCTTCTCCAGGGCCGGTGCGCGGTAGCGCAAATCGAACTCGCTCTTTTCTTCAGCGGCTTTCTTCACGTCACCCCCTCATGGCGTTCTGGCCAGCACCGTGTATCTGTTGCTTGGCCCGGAATGAAGACGGGACGGCAAGAGGCTCGGCGGACTTGTTGCATTCGTATTTGAACGGTGTTTTTATATCCGCAAGAGCCGCGAAGGGCTCCACGGGAGAGTGAGCATGGAAGCCCGGACAGCGGCACCCGAGGGACTGGCGGGCACTGCGCGTGCGGTGATGCTGCCAGTGGTGCTGATCGTCGCCTTGTTCTTCCTGTGGGGCATGGCGAACAACCTCAACGACGTGCTGATCGCGCACTTCAAGAAGCTGTTCACGCTGAGCGATCTGCAGGCCGGACTCGTCCAGTCGGCTTTCTATCTCGGCTATTTCTGCCTCGCGATCCCCGCCGCCTTGTTCATGCGCGCTTACGGCTATCGCGCGGCCGTGTTGGCCGGGCTTGGACTCTACGGCTCGGGAGCGCTGCTGTTCTGGCCCGCGGCAGGCGCGCAGAGCTATCCCTTCTTCCTTGCCGCCTTGTTCGTGATCGCCGGGGGACTTGCCTTTCTAGAGACGTCGGCCAACCCGCTGATCGCTCGGCTCGGGCCGGAGGAGACAGCGGCGCGCCGCCTCAACCTCGCCCAAGCCTTCAATCCGCTCGGATCAATCACCGGCGTGGCGCTTGGCAGCCAGTTCATTCTCTCGGGCGTCGCGTTCTCGCCGGCGCAGCAGGCCGCCATGCGCCCCGAGGCACTTGCCGCGTGGCGGGCAGGCGAGGCGGCCTCGGTGCAATTCCCTTATCTGCTGATCGCCCTGGTCGTGCTCGGCTGGGCGGTGCTGATCCGGCTGACACGCTTCCCACCGGTCGCCACAGAAAGCGAAGTCGACGAAGGGGTAGGGGCGTTCGACGATTTTCGGGCATTGCTGCGCGCCCGGCGCCTGATCCTCGGCGTGATCGCGCAATTCTTCTATGTCGGCGCACAGGTCGGCGTGTGGAGCTATCTGATCCGCTATGCCCAGGTCGCGCTGCCGGGCACAAGCGAGCACCAGGCGGCCGGCTGGCTCACGCTCTCGCTGGCATTGTTCATGGTCGGCCGCTTCGCCGGCGCAGCGCTGATGGGCCGCGTCGCGGCACTGCCGCTGCTGGCGGGCTTTGCCGGCATTTCCGCCCTGCTGTGCCTCGTGGCTGCGTTCCTCGGCGGTGCGCTCGGCATCGCCGCCCTCGTCGCGACAAGCTTCTTCATGTCGATCATGTATCCGACAATCTTCGCGGAGTCAGTCGCCGGGCTCGGGGCGCGCACCAAATCGGCCGCGGCCCTGCTGGTGATGGCGATCATCGGCGGCGCGGTGCTGACGGCGCTGATGGGCTATGTCTCGGATGCGAGCGGATCGATCCTGTCGGCAATGCTGGTGCCCGCCGGCTGCTTTCTCGTCATCCTCGCATTCGCGGTTCAGGCGAAGGGTCGGCCGGCTTGATCGATGCGCATGTCCATGTCTGGCAGATCGGCCGTAACGGCTGTACCTGGCCGAGCGCCGATCTCCCGGCGATCCATCGCGACTTCGACCTCGACGAGTATCGGAAAGTCGCCGGAGAGGATGTGCGCGGCGTGCTTCTCGTTCAGAGCCAGCCCGAGGCCGCAGACACCGAGTGGCTGCTGGGGCTGGTCGATCCGCTGATCGCAGGCGTAGTCGGCTGGGCCGATGTCACTATGCCGGACGCGGCGGAGCAGGTGACTGCGTTGGCCGCGCATCCACGGTTGTGCGGGTTGCGACCGATGGTGCAGGATCTGGCGGCCGACTGGTACGACCACACGAATGATTCCGCTCTTGCAGCGATGGCGGAGGCGCGGCTGGTGCTCGAAGCACTGATCCGCCCGCGCCACCTCGACTCGCTGACAAGGCTGGCGCGGCGACATCCCGATCTGACGATCGTCATCGACCACGCCGCCAAGCCCCGATTGGACGGATTCCACGCGTGGCAGCGCGCAATCGAATCGGCGGCGCGTTGCCCGAATGTCCATCTCAAGCTGTCGGGGCTGGTCACCGAGACCGCACCCATTGCGAAGGTGGTCGACGTGCTCTGGCGCGCTTTCGGGCAGCACAGGCTGATCTGGGGAAGTGACTGGCCGGTGCTCACGCTGGCCGCAAGCTATGAAGATTGGCTGAAAAATGCGCGCGCACTGATATCGGACCAGCACCACGCTGCGATATTCGGCACCAACGCGCAGCGGATATATCGGCTGCCGTAGAGCGGACGGCCGGACGGCGGAAAAGGGAGTTAAACGCCGCCCGGCCGTACCCCTTAGGGGGAACCCTGCGGAGCATAACCTTCATACTCCTGAATAGGTCCGGCGAACAGTACGGAAAAACACCGTGGATGGGACAGCTCACCGCGCGGCTCGATCCCTTCAGCGCGCCGAAGGCTCAGCCCTGCCGCATGGGCATCGGCACGCGATCCCTGTGACCGGGCATTTTGGGGTAGTCAGGCCAATCGAGCCCGGTCACCAGTTCGCCGATCGTCACCGGCTCGCCGGTCTCGAAGCAGCGGTTGGCAGCGACTCCGATCAGGATCGAGGCGGCCCCGCCGCGCTCGTCGGCGGCGCGCATCAGCGGATCCTTCGGAGCGTTCGGATCGAAGATGTCGGCGAGCATCACCGCGTCGCCGCCGCCGTGCGAGCCGGCGCCGGTGTCCGGCTTCAGATCCTGGGCTTCGCCGCGCATCGGAATGATCCGCGTTCTGATGCGGTCCTCGTCGCGCTCGTTGCTCGCGCCGGCGGTGGCACCTTGCTCGATCACGCTATGCTCGAGCCGGCCCCTGGTGCCGTTGAATGCGACATGATAGCCCTCCCACGCATTGAAGGCGTTGAGACTGTAGCTGAGCGTGGTGCCGCCGGCATAGCCGACGATCACGTTCATCGTGTCCTCGATGCTGATTTCGGGCCGCCACACGCATTGGTCGCGGAAATAGCCGTCATATTTCTCGGCATCGAGATAGAGCGCCTTCAATCCCGGATCCGCGGCGAGATCGAGGAAGAAGGTGCATTTGTCCCTTTCGGGGCAGGTATGGCAGCGCTGGTGCGGGCCCTGCAGCCCGAAGCGGCGCGCCATCTCCGGCGTATAGAATCCCCGCTTGCCAGTCGCGTTGACGCTTACCGGCATGTCCGACAGCCACCAGTTGACGAGATCGAAATGGTGCGTCGCCTTGTGCACCATCAGCCCGCCCGAGATCGCCTTGTTCGAGTGCCACCGGCGAAAATAGTCCGCGCCGTGCACGGTGTTGAGCAGCCAGTGGAAATCGACCGACAGCACATCGCCGATCGCCCCGGACATCAGCAGTTCCTTCACCTGGCTGCGGAACGGCGAATAGCGATAGTTGAAGGTGACGCGGATATGCCGGCCGCTCCGTTTGACCGCGTCGAGGATGCGCTGCGCCTTGGCGGCGGTGGTGGTCATCGGCTTTTCGGTGATGACGTCGACGCCGCTATCGAGCGCGCGAACGACATAGTCGTCGTGGAACGCGTCGGGCGTCGTGACGATTACGGCGTCGGGTCTCTGCTCGCTCAGCATCTTGTCGAAGTCCGCCGCCAGATAGGGCTTCGGCGCCGTGGCGCCCACCTTGGCCGCGCGCGCGCCGACATAGGCCATCCGGCCGGGGTTGGTGTCGCACACCGCCACCAGTTCGCCATGCGCCTTGTGCGGGCCCCACAGCGCTTCCTGATACATTCGATTGCGGCTGCCGACGCCTACCGAGACATAGCGTTTGCGCTCGTCCGCGGAAGTCGCGAGTGCAGGGCCGACGTCGACCGCGGCCGCAAGCGCGGTGCCTGCCGCCAGGCCACCGAGCACGTCACGTCGCCCGACAGCGGGTCCCTCCGGTCGATCCATCCTCTTTCCCCTGAGTATCGAGCTTTGTGCCCGTTATTTGCTTTCTAGCTCAACGGTAACCGGTGTCCACCAGAGCGTCTCGCGTAATCCTGTCGATGGTGGTGCAGCCGGTGAGCGCCATCGCGACGCGCATCTCGGCCTCGACCAGCTTGAGCATATGGCTGACCCCAGCTTCGCCGCGCGCGGCAAGGGCATAGGCCCAGGCGCGGCCGAGGAGCACGCCCCTGGCGCCGAGCGCGAGCATCCGGACGACGTCGAGGCCCGAGCGGACGCCGCCGTCGGCGAGCACGGTGAGCCTGTCGCCGACGGCGTCGGAGATCGCCGGCAGCGCGCGCGCAGTCGAGGGGACGCCGTCGAGCTGGCGGCCACCATGGTTCGAGACGACGATGCCGTCGGCGCCGAGTTCGGCGGCTGCCTGCGCATCCTCGGCATCGAGGATTCCCTTGATGATCAGCGGCCCGGTCCAGCGCTCGCGGATGAAGTCGAGGTCGCGCCAGCTCACCGTCGGGTCGAAATTATTGCGCATCCACGCGAAGAAGTCCTCGAGGCCGGTATTCTTGCCGAGCACCGGGGCGACGTTGCCGAGCTGGTGCGGGCGGCCGTGAAGCCCGACATCCCATGCCCAACCGGGCCGCTTGATCGCCTGCCACATCCGGCGCAGCCCACCGGCGGTGCCGCTCGCCCCGGCGAGCCCCGAGCGATAGTCGCGGTAGCGCGACCCGGGAACCGGCATGTCGACGGTGAAGACCAGCGCGTTGCAACCGGCGGCGCTCGCCTGATCGAGCAGTTCGCGCATGAAGCCGCGGTCGCGGATCATGTAGAGCTGGAACCAGAAGGGCGCGCCGGTGCCGCGTGCGACCTCGCTCAGCGGGCAGGCGGAGACGGTCGAAAGGCAGAAGGGAATGCCGGCCTTCTCGGCGGCACGTGCCGCCTGGACCTCGCCGCGCCGCGCATTCATGCCTGCAAGCCCGATCGGTGCGAGCGCGACCGGCATGTCCAGTGTCTGGCCGAACAGGCTTGCCGACAGATCGAGCGTCGATACGTCTCGCAGGATGCGCTGGCGGAGCGCGATCGCGGCAAGATCCTCGACGTTCCGCTTGAGCGTCACTTCGGCATAGGAGCCGCCGTCGATATATTCGAACAGGAAGTGCGGCAGCCGGCGACGCGCCAGCGCGCGATAATCCAGGGTCGAAGCTGCTCGTCTCATTGTCTGATATGCTGTGCCATAAGATGGAACCCTCTGTCGAGCTGGCTTCGGCGAGTGCCACGATGCGCGTTGTGCGGGCGGATGCCAACGGTAAATGGGAGACTCGGTTGATCGCGCACCGTCAACACCTCGCCGCAACTACGCGCTTCGCGTGCTGTGTCATTTTTGTCGCAGCGGCAAAGTTTTGCTGCCCCTGGAGCCGAGGCGGCAATCCAAGAGCCTGAAAAATAATGAATAACGCTAGAACTTGGCTGCATGGGAAACACGCGCGTCGCCAATTGACAACGTGAGACAATTTGATAGCGTTAACATCGAGCGGTGACCACCGGCTCACATAAGAAACCATGCGGCGCGCCAGGCGCGCTGACGAGGAGGGGACAGATGAACAGCATTCGGCTATCGCCCGCGCTCACGCGCTCGGCTTCCGCTCTCGCCATTGCGGCGAGCTTCCTGATGCCTGCGGCTGCGTTCGCGCAAGATGCCGGCAGCGCCGCGCCTGAGGCCGCGACGCCCGCATCGCAGGACGAGCCTGCCGGCGAGGACATCGTCGTCACCGGCATCCGCGCCAGTCTCGAGCGGTCGATCGCGATCAAGCGCGAATCTTCCGGCGTCGTCGACGCGATCTCGGCCGAAGACATCGGCAAGTTCCCCGACACCAACCTCGCCGAGTCGCTCCAGCGCATTCCGGGCGTGTCGATCAACCGCACCAACGGCGAAGGCTCGCTGGTCACCGTCCGCGGCTTCGGCCCGACCTACAATCTGGTGACCCTCAACGGCCGCCAGCTCGCCAGCTCGGTGGTCGGGGTGGTCGGCGGCGACCAGAATGCCGACGGTGCGCAGGGCACCAACCGCTCGTTCGACTTCTCGAACCTCGCGACGGAAGGCGTCCGCACGCTCGAGGTCTACAAGACCGGCCGCGCCGCGATCCCCTCGGGCGGCATCGGCGCGACGATCAACGTCGTCACGCGGCGTCCGCTCGACGGCAACAATGACGGCCTCAACGGCAGCATCGGCGCCAAGGCGGTCTACGACACCAGCGTCAACGACTGCATCGACTGCGGCTCGAAGGTGACTCCGGAAGTCTCGGGCGTGCTGAGCTGGAGCGATCCGGAGCGCCGCTTCGGCGTCTCGCTGTTCGGCAGCTATCAGAAGCGCAATTACACTTCGATCGCAGCCACGTCGAACAACTGGAACATCATCCCGTACAGCACCTTCCTGACCGGCGGCTTCGCGCGTTCGGCCGGTGCCTGCCCGGCAGGAACCACGACTCCGACGCCGACCTGCACGGTCGTCAACAACGCGCCGAGCGATCCCAACCAGCTCGTCGCGATCCCGAACGACAGCCGCTACCACTATGCCGAGGGCACGCGCGAGCGCATCAACGGCCAAGCGGTGATCCAGTTCAAGCCCACCGACTCGCTGACGCTGACGGCCGACGCTCTCTACGCGCAGAACAAGCAGCGCGAGACGCGTTCGGACCTCTCGAACTGGTTCAGCCGGCCGTTCGACATCGTGACCTTCGACGGCAATCCGACGGTCGCGACCGCGCAATATCTGCGCGAGACGATCAACGGGCAGAAGGACGAGGGCTTCGAAGCGCAGTCGCGCGCGCAGAAGGGGCAGCTGCAGGATTACGGCCTCAACGCGCAGTGGGAGCTGGCCAGCAACTTCTCGCTCAACCTCGACGGGCACTATTCGAAGTCGTCCAGCCGTCCGGACAACCCCAACGGCGTCACGTCGACGCTCGTCGGCATGGGCGCCAACGTGGTTGCGCAGCATTCGGTCGATTACACCCACGGCATCCCGCAGCAGGACATCACGTTCGGCCCGAGCGGTCCGCTCGACGTCAACGACGTCGGTTCGCAGGTCGGCCGTACCTTCCGCTCGACGCAGGAGCAGACCGTCAAGGAAGTCCGCGCCGATTTCGGCTGGGATCTCGGCGAAGGCAGCCGCTTCGACTTCGGCGGCAATTACCGCAAGACCGACATGCACCAGACCTTCCTCGCCACGCAGCAGACGCTGGGCGACTGGGGCATCACCAGCCCGGGCGACGTCGAGCGGCTCGCCCCCGGCGCGCTCCAGGCCTTCTGCCTCGAGTGCAAGTTCGACAAGTTCAATCCCGGCGGGGATCCTGAATCGCAGGTCGCCTTCCGCGGCGTCGCGTCGGACATCTACTCGATCCTGTCGCCTTATTATGCCGGCCGCGGCAACGCGGTGGGCACCACTGCCAATCAGGACAATCGGGTCAAGGAAGAGATCTGGGCGGCTTATGGTCAGTTGACCTGGAAGGGCGAGCTCGGCGGCGCGCCGGCGCGCCTCGTTGCCGGTGTTCGTTACGAGAAGACCAAGTCGAACACGACGTCGCTCGAGGCGATCCCCGGTGCGATCACCTGGGTTTCGGACAACGACTTCACGGTCTCGATCTCGAACCAGACCCGCTTCGTCAGCGACGGCGGCAGCTATGACAACATCCTGCCGGCAGTCGACTTCCAGGTAGAGATGGCGCCGAACCTGATCGGCCGCCTGTCGTACAGCAAGACGATCGCGCGTCCGAACTACAACAACCTCTACACCTCGACCACGGTCGGCGGTCCGTCGCGTCCGATCAACAATGGCGGTGTTCCGACCGGTACCACCGGCAATGCCCGGTTGCGGCCGCTGCTGTCGGACAATTTCGACGCATCGCTCGAATGGTACTTCAAGCCTGACAGCTATGTCTCGGTCGCCTTCTTCGACAAGCGCGTTCACAACTTCATCGGCAACGGCCAGTTCAACTCCGAACTGTTCGGCCTGCGCGATCCGAGTTCGGGCGCGCCGGGAAGCCGCTCGGGTCAGGCCAAGACGGCGCTTCAGGGGCTGGGTGCGGACCTCAGCGACGCCAATCTGTTCGTGATGACCGCGCTGATCCAGTCGACCGGCTCGGTGGCGACTGCCACGGCGAACTTCAGTGCCAATTACAATCCGGCGACGCGCCAGCTCAACGACGCCTATGTCCAGCAGATCAACAACACGCTCGACGTGGCGGCGAATGCGCAGGATCCATTCTACAACTTCCAGGTCACGCAGCCGATCAACAACAAGGATGCCGAGATTTACGGCCTCGAACTTGCCGGCCAGTATTTCCTTGGTGACACCGGCTTCGGCATCGCGGCGCAGTACACGCTGGTGCGGGGGGATGTCGGGTTCAACATCGGTGCAAGCCCGTCGGAGGACCAGTTCGCGCTGCTCGGTCTTAGCGACACGATCAGCGGCACGCTGATCTACGAGAAGAACGGCCTCTCGGCGCGCGTCGCCTACAACTGGCGCGACAAGTTCCTCTCGGGGATCAACCGCCAGGACTCGCGCAATCCGGAGTTCACGGCGCCGTTCGGCCAGCTCGACGCGACGATCAGCTACGAGATCACGCCGAACATCGCGATCACCCTCGAAGGCATCAACCTCACCGAGGAGGCCGTCCGGACCTACGCCCGCGACGAGAAGGAACTGTGGTACGCGCAGGAGCTCGATCGCCGCTTCCTGCTCGGCGCGCGCTTCAAGTTCTGAGCGCGAACGACTGCTAAAGGGGGAGAGGGGCCGCTGCGATGCAGTGGCCCTTTTCTCGCCGATTGAGCAGCCCGGCGGTTTGCGCCATGGTGCGCGTCCGGGCGGCGGGATGATGCTGGGATGACCAATCGGGTCCTGTTGGACAATGTCGATCATCGCGACCTCAAGGTCGCATTGCGCTACGGCGCGGCCTATGGCGACGCCGTCAATCAGCTGCCGATCTTCCCCGTCGAGTTCGAGGAAGCGCAGCGTGATTTTCCGATCCTGTTCCGCCGCGATGCCGAAGGCGAGTTGCAGGCGGTCGTGCTGCTCGGCCTCGACCGCGACGAAAACCTTTTCCTCGATGGCGACAAATGGACCAGCCGGCACATCCCGCTGGTCCAGCAGCGGGGTCCTTTCTCGCTAGCTGTCGGCCCCGGGGGCAGTCCCCTCGCCGAGCCGGTGCTGCACGTCGATCTCGATGACCCGCGCGTCGGCGCCGCCGACGGCCAGCCGCTATTCCTGCCGCAGGGCGGCAATGGCCGCTATCTCGATCATGTCACCCGCGTGCTCGAATTGCTGCGCAGCAATGTCGAGGCGGCGCGGCACATGTATGCCGCTTTCGAAAGCCTCGGGCTGCTTCAGCCGCTGGAGCTCGACGTCGAGCTGGACGAGGAGCGCCGCTATGCGATCGCCGATTATTCCGGCATCACTGCCGAGACCCTCGCCGATCTGAACGGCGCCGAGCTCGAGCAGCTCAGCCGCGACGGCTATCTGCGTCCGGCAGTGCTCGCTTCGGCGTCGCTCGGCAATGTCAGCCAGCTGATCGACCGCAAGCTCCTCCGATCCATGGCATGAGCGACGTCTTCGCCACCGTGCCGCGCACGCAGGTGATCGAGGGCGTCGCGCCGGACGCCATCCCTTATGCCGAATTGCTGGAGGCGCAGCGCCCGGCAATTCTCAAGAGCGTCGCGCGCGATTGGCCGCTGGTCCGACGCGGGCTGGAGTCGCCTGCCGCGGCCATGGCCTATCTGGAGGGTTTCGATGCCGGCCGCCCCGTGGTGGGATTTACGGGCCCGCCCGAGATCGGCGGGCGCTTTGCCTATGACGAAGGCGTAACCGCGTTCAACTTCGCCGGAGACCGGCAGCCGCTGCGCAGCTTCCTCGAGCGGATCCGCGCGCATCTCGACGACTCCGCGCCGCCGTCTTTCTATATCGGCTCGACCGATCTCGACACCTATCTCCCCGGCCTGCGGGCGGAAAACGATCTGGTGCTGAACGACCCGATGTTCGTGGCCAACCCGCCGATCGCGAGTATCTGGATCGGCAACCGCACCACTGCCGCGGCGCATTACGACATGTCGAACAACCTCGCGGTGTGTGTCGTGGGGCGGCGGCGCTTCACGTTGTTCCCGCCCGATCAGGTCGCCAATCTCTATCCCGGTCCGCTCGAGCCGACCCCCGGCGGACAGGCCCTGACCATGGTCGATTTCCGCAACCCGGACTTTGAGCGGTATCCGCGCTTCCGTGAGGCACTGGCGGCGGCCGAGATCGCCGAGCTGGAGCCCGGCGACGTGCTCTTCTATCCGGCCTTGTGGTGGCATCAGGTCGACGCGCGCGACCGCTTCAACATACTGATCAATTACTGGTGGAACACGTCGCCGGCCTTCATGGACACGCCGCACAACACGTTGCTGCACGCGCTGCTCAGCCTGCGCGATCGGCCCGACTCCGAGAAACGCGGCTGGCAGGCGTTGTTCGATTATTATGTCTTCGGCCCGGCAGATCGCGCCGGCGCGCATTTGCCTGAAGCCGCCCGCGGCCCGCTCGGTACGCTCGACGAAAGCAAGGCCCGGCGGCTGCGGGCACAACTCCTCAGCAAGCTCAATCGATGACCGAACAACGTGTCGAACGAGTAGTGATCGCCGGCGGCGGCACGGCCGGCTGGATCGGCGCGACGGGTTTGGGCAAGCAGCTCCGCCTGATGCTCGACATCGCCTGTTCGAATCCGACGAGATCGGCACGGTGCGGGTGGGCGAGTCTACGATCCCTTTGCGCGTCGCTTCCACCAGCTACTCGGGATCAACGAAGCGACCTTCATGCGCGACGCGCAGGCGACGTTCAAACTCGATAGCTCGTTCGAGAACTGGACCGGCGAGGCCCGAGCCCGGTGAGAACGCAAACAAGCCGTTGATCCAATTACCGTCATCCCGGCCTTGCGCCGGGATCCCGCTTCTTCTTCTTTGAGGGCAAGGCAGCGGGACCCCGGCTCAGGGCCGGGGTTACGGTAAGAATATCAGTCTCCAGCCTAGTTTGCCGGCTGGGCTTCGTTGCCGCCCTCGTCACGCGACACCCGCGCGGTCATGCCGGTGGCGTCGGCGTCGTCCTGCGTCTGCTCGTCCTGGCTGAGCGCAGGCGCGGTCTCGGGCGCCGCCTCGGTGGTGGCATTGTCGATCCGCGGTGCTGCGGGGGCTTCGGTCGGCACCGTCGTGTTGACGGCGTCGTTCTGTACATCGATCGGCGTCATGCTGCCGGCATTGGCGACCGGCGCATCGGCCTCGTCCTTGCCGCCGCAAGCACTGAGCGCCAGCGCGCCCGCTACCGTGCCGAGCATTGCGAACCGCTTGAGCTTCATCCCAATCTCCCTTTTCAACGTGCGGCGACGGCGGTGATTGCCGAGCGCCTCTCGATCTTCGCCGCGAGCGTCTTGTCCCAGCCATAGGGATCGCCGCGGAAGTTCATCGTCCCGTTCGCGCTCGCGAACGCGGTCCAGTAGAGCAGATAGACGTGCACCTGGTCCTGCGGCTGGAGCTGGACGCGCTGCGTCTTGCCGGTCGCCAGCGCCGCGCTGATCTGGTCGGGCTGCCAGTTAGGGTCGTTGCGCAGCAGCAATTCCGCGAGCGGGCCCGGCTTCTCCAGCCGCACGCAGCCATGGCTGTCGAGCCGGTCGAAGCTGGCGAACTTGGCCTGGGCGGGGGTGTCGTGGAGATACACCGCATAGGGATTGGCGAAGTCGAACTTGTAGAGCCCGAGCGCGCTCTTCGGTCCGGGCTGCTGCTGGATGCGGCGATTGGGGCCGGTGCCGATGATCTTGTAATTGTTGCGGGCGAGATAGGCTGCACCCTTCGGAAACAGCTCCTTAGCCGCGATCCCCGCCGGCACGTTCCACGGCGGATTAAGCACGATCGAGTGAATCTTCGACTGCAGCATCGGCGTCTCGTTGCCCGGACGGCCGGTCACTGCCTTCATCGATGCGATCGGCGCATCGCCCTCGAACACGGTCAACACTGCCGCGGCAATATTGACCTGGATGCGCTTGGCGGGGAGTTCCTGCGGCAGCCAGCGCCAGCGCTCCATGTTCGCCATGATCTGCCGCACCCGATCGGCGGCGGGGACGTTGAGCGCGCCGAGCGTACCCTTCGACACGACGCCGGTCGGATTGAGCCCGTAGCGCCGCTGGGCGCGGATCACCGCATCCTTCAGTTCGGCATCGAACTTGTCGCCCGTGGCGACGACGTCGCTGTCCTCGACCGCCAGCCGCTTGCGCAGCGCCGCCACGCGCGGACCGCTCGATCCGACGGTGAGATCGGGTCCTGCGGCGAGCGTCGCCCAGCCGCCTTTCGCCTCGATCTTCCGATAATTGGCGAGGCCCTTTTGCAGGCCGTCATAGCCGGCATAAGGCGGCGGCAGGGCGCGGAACCATGCCGCGATGCGGTCGCGCTTCACGGCGTCGGCAAAGGCAGGGGTCGGATCATAGGCGGTGGGCCGCAGCCCCCAATCCTGCTGGAAATCGCTCTCGTCGAGCCGGCCCGAATGCACCGCGCGGGCATAATCGAGCGCGGCGCGGACCACTGCCTCGCCGCTCTCGGGGCGCGCTGCCGGCGTGCCGTCGTGGCGCAGCCCGTGTGCGAAGCCGGCGTCTGCAAGCAGCTGGCTCAGCTGCGCGATCTGGGTGGCGCTGAGCGTCGGCAGCGGCACCACCTGGACTGGCACGACCGGCGGGACAGCCTGCACGGTCGGTGCGGCGGCGGGCGTCTGCTGGGCGAGGCCCGGCGCGCTCACCAGCGCGGCGATCGTCGCCATCGCAGTTCCCAGCCGTACGGATCGTCCCAAGGTCGCTCGCGATATCACACTCAATACTCCTGCCCCGGCCGCGCCAAACACCGACACGACTGAATCGGCGTGCTAATAAGCGAAGTTCGGGTGCAAGTGCGAGTAACTATTGACCCGCGGCCGAGATATGCCGGCCGCGGGTCAAAACCGGGGCGCGCGGCTGCTGTCCGCACAGGAGCCCGGACCCGCGCCCGTTCGGGCTCGTTCCGGAGAACGGCAGGCACGGCCCCGGCTTGCGGGCTTTCTTTCAGTCGTTAAGCTCGCCGCATGCGGGAGTGAGCCTTCCCGCCGATACAGGAGAGCGCATGTCCCGCATTGTTCGCCGCGGCTTTCTTGCAGGCGCGCTCGCGCTTCCGCTTGCTGCCCAAGCCCGGGTGCAGGAGAGCGGCGAGGAGAAGCGTCAGCGCCAGCTGCGCGAGGACTGGCCGTGGCTCGGTCGCTATGCCGAAGAAAATCGTAAGCTGCTCGCCTCGGGCGTTAAGACCAACATCCTCTTCATGGGTGATTCGATCACCGAAGGCTGGCGGCGGCAGCGTCCAGACTTTTTCAGGCCCGGCCGGGTGGGGCGCGGGATCGGCGGCCAGACCACGCCGCAAATGGTGTTGCGGATGATGAGCGACGTCGTCGCGTTGAAGCCGCGCTACCTCCACATCATGGCGGCGACCAACGATGTCGCCGGCAATACCGGGCCAATGACGCTCGCCCAGACCTTCGACAATTTCCGGATGATGGTCGCGATCGCGCAGGCGAACCGAATCCAGGTGCTGCTCGCCTCGGTCCCGCCGGCCGATCATTTCCCGTGGCGCCCGGGACTCGAGACGGTGAAGCCGATCCGTGCGATCAACCAGTGGCTCAAAGCCTATGCGAAGACCGTGGGCGCGACATGGATCGATTATTGGCCGGTGCTCGCCGACGAAAAAGGCGCGATGAAACCCGGCCTCGCGGCGGACGGCGTACATCCGACCGATCAGGGCTATGACCTGATGGCGACGGTGATCGAGCCGTTCCTGAGAGCGCGGAAGATTTGAGCCCAAGGTCGCGAATGCGGCAGGAAGGCGTGCCCTCGACCGTATTCCCCCTGCCGCGAGAAGATGCCAGCGCCCTGTGCCGTGGCAATATTCTCGGACAATAGGTTCCCACACGACGGATTTTGGGTAAGCTGAGCCACAACCGGATTCGTGCTCCTGCGAAAGCAGGAGCCCAGGTCATAAGCGAACCGGTCTGCGCTCTGGGCTCCTGCTTTCGCAGGAGCACCGGAAGGAGAGGGTGATGCGGCTTTCGATGAGGGATGCGGTCGTCGCCACCGCTACGATGCTGGCCACCTGCGCACTCGTCGCCGTTGCCCACACCACCCCGGCTAAGCTTGGCCCGGCCGTATTCGACTGGGCGAAGATGGAGGTGAAGGCGACCGACGTCGGCGCGATCCGCAATCTCGTCCGCCAGCCGACCGCCACGCTCGACGAACTCGAGATGCACGTCACCACGCTCAATCCCGGCCTCGCCTCGCATCCGCCGCACACCCATCCGAATGAGGAGCTGGTGATCGTCCGCGACGGCACGGTCGAGGTGCTGAACGGCGGCACGTGGAAGCGGCTTGGGCCCGGCTCGGTGATCTTCAATGCCTCCAATTCGCTGCATGCGCTGCGCAATGTCGGAGACACACCCGCGACCTATCACGTGATCAACTGGAAGACGGCGCAAACGCCCGCGAACTGAGGAGACGAGATGCACCGCCGCACGATGCTGACCGGCGCGGGACTGGCCGGGATCACCGCCGCGCTTCCCGCCGAATTGCTGGCGCAGTCGCAGAGCCAGGGCAATGCCGTCTCGGCCGATGCCGCACCCGCAGGGCCTGAGTCGACCGCAAAGCATCGCATCAACTTTGGCGTGATCGGGCTCGACCACGCGCATATCTATGGCATGACAGACGCGATGATCCGCGGTGGCGGCACGCCGGTCGCGTTCTTCGCCACGGATCCGAAGCAGGTTGCGACGTTCCAGCAGCGCTATGGCAACGGCGTCCGGCTCGCCGGCAGCGAGGACGAGATCCTCGGCGACAAGGGCATCCAGCTGATCATCGGTGCGCCGATCCCCGATCTGCGCGCGCCGCTCGGTATCCGGGCGATGCGCGCCGGCAAGGACTTTCTCGGCGACAAGCCGTCGATCACCAGCCTTGCGCAGCTCGCCGACGTGCGTCGCGCGATCAGGGAGACCGGCCGTAAATTCGCGATCATGTATTCGGAACGGCTCGAAGTGCGCGCCGCGGTCCATGCCGGCGAATTGGTCCGGCAGGGCGCGATCGGCAAGGTGATCCAGACCGTCAACCTCGCGCCCCACCGGGTGAGCGCGCCGAGTCGCCCCGACTGGTTCTGGGACAAGGCGCGGTATGGCGGCATCCTCACCGATATCGGCAGCCATCAGGCCGATCAGTTCCTCTTCTATACCGGCTCGACTTCGGCGCAGGTCGTCGCATCGCAGACCGGCAATTTCCACTGGCCGGACAAGCCGAAGTTCGAGGATTTCGGGGACATGATCGCCACCGGCAACGGGGGAACGGGCTATATTCGGGTCGACTGGTTCACCCCGGACGGGCTGCCGACCTGGGGCGACGGCCGGCTGTTCCTCGTCGGCACCGAAGGCTCGATCGAGCTTCGCAAATATGTCGATATCGCGGGTCGTCCGGGCGGCAACCATTTGTTCATCACCGACAAAAAGGGCGTTCGGTACATCGACTGTTCGAAGGTCGCGCTGCCGTTCGGCCCGCAATTCGTCACCGACGTTGTCGAGCGCTCGTCGGTGGCACAGGATCAGGACCAGGCGCTGCTCGCCGCCGAGCTGGTGCTGACCGCGCAGAAGAACGCGACGCGGGCGAAGCTGGGGTGACGGTGCGGCAGGAGAATATGCAATGGCTCTCGAACTGACCCGTCGCGGCATTGTCAGGGCCGGCGCTGCTGTCGCGGCCCCGATGATCGTACCGTCGACCGTGTTCGGCCAGAACGCGCCCTCGAACCGCATCGTAATCGGCGCGATCGGCGTGGGGCGCATCTCGCGCGGACACGACATGAAGGAAATCCACAAGCACAAGGACGCCCAGATCGTCGCCGTGTGCGATGTCGACACGGTGCGGCTCGGCGCTGGCAAGGAGCTCGTCGATGCGCGCTACACCGCGAGCACGGGCAAGCCCTGGTCGGGCACGCGCATGTATCAGGACTATCGCGAGCTGCTCGCCAACAAGGAGATCGACGCGGTTCTGATCTCCACGCCCGACCACCAGCATGCGCCGCAGGCAGTACACGCGGTTCGCGCCGGCAAGCATGTCTATCTCCAGAAACCCGCGGCGCTGACCATTGCCGAAGGCCGCAAGATGGCCGACGCGGTCAAGGCGAGCGGCAAGGTCCTCCAGATCGGCTCGCAGCAGCGCGGGCAGGAGCCATGGCCGCAATTCCACCGCGCCTGCGAACTCGTTCGCAACGGTCGGATCGGCAAGCTGCGCCATGTCGAGGTCGGTCTGCCGGGAGATCCCGCCGGCCCGGAAGCGCCGCCGATGCCGATACCCCGCAATCTCGATTATGATGCGTGGCTCGGCACCACGCCCGAAATCCCGTACACCGAGATCGGCGTCCATCCGCAGGATTCGTTCGAGGGTCGCCCCGGCTGGCTGCGCGTCGAGCAGTTCGGTGCAGGCATGATCACCGGCTGGGGCTCGCACCATATCGACACTGCCCATTGGGGCATGGACATGGAGCATTCCGGCCCGGTCGAGGTCTGGGGCAAGGCCGAGTTCCCGAAGAGCGGTCTGTGGAACGTGCACGGCGCGTTCGAGACGCATGCACGGTATGCCAATGGCGTGACGATGACCGTGTCCGGCGCTTTACCGAACGGCGTCAAGTTCATCGGCGACAAGGGCTGGATCTTCGTCACCCGCAGCGGCGCTGTGACCCCGAGCGATCCGGGCGGGCCGCAGATCGTTCCGCTGCAGGCCAGCGATCCGAAGATCCTGACCAGCGTGATTGGCCCGAACGAAGTGCATCTGCTGAAGGTGCCCGAGCAGCATCGCAACTGGCTCGACGCGATCCGCACCCGCGTGCCGGTCAGCGCGCCGGCGGAGGTCGGTCATCGCGCATTGTCAACCTGTCTGCTCCACTGGACTGCGATGAAGACCGGGCGCCGCCTCAGATGGGACCCGAAAGCGGAGCGCTTCATCGGGGATGACGAAGCGAATGCGATGCTCAGCCGGCCGCAACGGTCGAAGTACGCGATCTAGCGTTCCGCATTTCGTGCTGTACAGCGGGCCGGTGTAAACCGGCCCAAAGGAACTCCGATGATCCGCACCGGACTGATCGGCTATGGCCTCGGCGGCATGGCGTTCCACGCGCCGCTGATCGACGCCGTGCCCGAACTCGAACTCGCCGCTATCGTCACCTCGCGAGCGGCTTCGGTCCACGAACGGTATCCGCAAGTGCAGGTGATCGCCGATGTCGGGACCTTGCTCGCCGATCCCGACATCACGCTGGTCGTGGTATCCACTCCCAACGACACCCATTTCCCCTTGGCCGAGGCGGCGCTCAAGGCTGGCAAGCACGTCGTGATCGACAAGCCCTTTGCCAACACGGTTGCCGAAGCGGAGGCGCTGGTCGCCCTCGCGGAGGCGCGGGGCCGGATGCTCACGGTTTTCCATAATCGCCGCTGGGACAGCGATTTCCTGACGCTGCGCAAGCTGCTGGGGGCGCAACGCCTTGGCGACGTTACGCTCTACGAAGCCCGGTGGGACCGCTTCCGTCCGGCATTGCGCGACAGCTGGCATGAGAATGCCGGACCCGGCGGGGGCGTGCTGATCGATCTCGGACCGCACCTGATCGATCAGGCGCTCGCCTTGTTCGGCTCCCCCGAGCGGGTCACCGCGGATATCATTGCCCAGCGCGAGGGTTCGCTGGTTGACGACTATTTCGAGCTCACCTTGCGCTACGGGCGGATGCGCGCTGTGCTCTCCTCGGCCGCGATCGTCCCCGCGCCCCGGCCGCGCTTTGCGGTGCACGGCACCGGAGGAAGCTTCGTCAAGCACGGCCTGGATCCGCAGGAAATGCAGCTGCGCGCGGGCGGCCGCGCCGACGATCCCGGCCACGGCGTCGAAGATCCGGCACAGCAGGGTACGCTGACCCTGAGCGACGGCTCGAAACAGACTGTGGCCTCAGAGCGCGGGGACTATCGGCACTTCTATTCGGGAGTGGCCCGGGCGATCGCCGGCTCGGAGCCGCCCCCAGTCTCGCCAGGCGATGCATTGGCAGTGCTCCGGATCATCGAGCTGGCACGCCAAAGCGCGCACGAGGGACGGTCGTTACCGTTCTGATACGAGCAGCCTCGGTCATTTCCCTTAGGTGGGCAGGGGCTTCGAAAGAACTATATCGGGCTGTTTCGCGAATCGTTCGCAGGTTTAGGGATTTTGGATGCTTAGCCTTCTGGCTGCGTTGTCGAACGGCAGCTACGCGCCGCATGGCGCGGCCATGGCATGGCGTGCCGATCTGCTCTGGGCGAATGTCGCTGCCGACGCGATTCTGGCGCTGGCGTACTTCTCGATCGCCCTCGGTCTCGCGCTGCTGATCCGCCGCCGTCGCGATTTCGCCTTCGGCTGGATGTTCTGGTGCTTCGCGATCTTCCTCGCCGCGGACGGTGTCGTGCACGTGATAAGCATTGTCACTTTGTGGCAGCCTTTCTATGGCTTGCAGGCCATCATTAAGGCCGTAACTGCTGCCGCCTCGATCGCGACGGCAATTGCGCTATGGCCTCTCGTCTCGAAGGTGATTTCGATGCCCTCGCGCGCGCAGCTCAGTGCTGCAAATTCGGAACTCGAAGCGATGGTCGAGGAGCGCGATGCGGCGCTCGCCGAGTTGCGCGAGCAGATCGCGCACCGGCGCGAGCTGGAAGCGGCCCTGCTCCAGTCGCAGAAGCTCGAGGCGATCGGACAGCTGACCGGCGGGATTGCGCATGACTTCAACAATCTGCTGCAGGCGATCGCCGGCAATCTCGAGCTGATCGCGCGCAAGCCCGATGATCTCGACCGGGTGGTGGGGTGGAGCGCCAGTGCGCTCAACGCCGTCGAACGCGGCCGATTGCTCACCGGCCAGCTCCTCGCTTTCTCCACCAAGCAGCAGGCAGATCTCGACTCGGTACGCCTCGTCGAACTGATCGCCGGGGCGAAGGATCTGATCGAGCGCGCGGTGGCGCCGCTCGGTCAGGTACGGGTCGAGCGGGTCGATCCGGCTCTCAATGTCGAGGTCGACTCGCTCCAGCTCGAACTGGCGCTGTTGAACCTTGCCTTCAACGCCCGCGACGCGATGCCAGAAGGGGGCGTGCTGACGATCGCTGCCGAGCGCCGCAGTGGCATCGTCGCGCCCGATCTGCCGGCGGGTGACTATGTCGCGCTGACTCTCTCCGATACCGGGACGGGCATGTCGCCGGAGGTGCGTGCGCGCGCAGCCGAGCCCTTCTTCACCACCAAGGGCGCCGGCAAAGGTACCGGCATGGGCTTGTCGATGGCGGTTGGCGTTGCGCGGCGTGCGGGCGGATCGCTCACGATCGAAAGCGAGGAAGGGCAGGGCACGACGATCACGTTGTTCCTTCGCGTGGCGTCAGGTCAGCCGCGCCGGGTGGTTGGCGACGACGCTCGCGCCGACGTCCGCATCGACCTTTCGGGCTGCACCATTGCGCTCGTCGACGATGACGCGCAGGTTCGCGGCACGCTTGTCGATACGCTGACTTCGGCCGGCGCGACTGTGCGTGAGGCGGCCGACGGCAATGCCGGAATCGCGCTCGTCAGAAGCGAATTGCCGGATCTGCTCGTGGTCGATTTCGCCATGCCGGGAATGACGGGCGCCGATGTCGTCCAGCAAGTGCGCGGCGATCATCCGGACTTGCCGGTCGTAATCGTCACCGGATTTGCCGACACCAACAAACTCGACGCAGTCATGGGCACCGGCGTGGCGGTGCTCTGGAAGCCCTTCGAGGCGCAGGAATTGCTGCGCAAGGTCGCCGGGTTGCTCCGCCGCTAGGGCAGCGCCCGGCGCAATTCCTCGATCCATGTCGTCGCGACGCTGTCCGACGGTGCCCGCCAGTCGCCCCTCGGACTGAGCGCCCCGCCGGGGGAGACCTTGGGACCATTGGGAAGCGCGGAGCGCTTGAACTGGCTGGTCTGGAAGAATCGGAAGAGAAAGGTCTCGAGCCATTTGGCGATGGTCTCGAGATCATATTCGCTGCGGCCTGCTTCGGGGAAGCCGATCGGCCAAAGCCCGGCATTACGGTCGCGCCACGCGTGCCAGGCGAGGAAGGCGATCTTCGATGGCCGCAGGCCGTGGCGCACGACATAATGCAGGAAAAAGTCGTGGAGCTCATAGGGGCCGATGCGGTCCTGCGTGCTCTGAATCTTCCCCTCGGCATCGGGCGGGACCAGCTCGGGCGAGATCTCGGTGTCGAGGATTGCGGTCAGCACCTGCGCTGCGTCGCCGGTGAACTGGGCGCTGCTCACCGTCCAGCGAATGAGATACTGGATCAGCGTCTTCGGCACGCCCGAGTTGACCGTATAGTGGCTCATCTGGTCGCCGACGCCATAGGTGCACCAGCCGAGCGCCAGCTCGGACAGATCGCCCGTGCCGACGACGAAGCCCTGCCGCTGATTGGCGAGGCGGAACAGATAATCGGTACGTAGCCCGGCCTGGACGTTCTCGAACGTCACGTCGTAGACCGGTTGCCCCTCAGCGAACGGATGGCCGAGATCGGCCAGCATCTGCCGCGCGGTCGGGCGGATGTCGATCTCCTCGCCGGTGACGCCCAGCGCCCGCATCAGCGCCCAGGCGTTCGATTTGGTCGCGTCCCCCGTGGCGAAGCCGGGCATGGTGAAGCCGAGAATGTCCGAGCGTGGCCGGCCCAGCCGGTCCATTGCCTTGCACGCGACGATCAGCGCATGCGTTGAATCAAGGCCGCCCGACACGCCGATCACGAGATGCTTGCTCCCCGTCGACTCGAGCCGCTTGCGCAATCCTTCGACCTGGATGTTGAACGCCTCGTAGCAATCCTCTTCGAGGCGTGCGGGGGTGTTGGGAACGAACGGGAAGCGACGGAGCGGGCGGACCAGGCCGCGATCCGCCATGTCCGGCCGATGCGCGAAGGCAATCCGGCGGAAGCGCATCTCCGGCTGACCGGCATAGCGCGTGCTGTCGTTGAACGTCCCGTCACGCATCCGTTCGAGCCGCAGCCGCTCGAGATCGAGATCGGCATAGACCACGCCGGTGGTGAGCTCGAACCGCTCGGAACGGGCGAGCAATTCGCCGAATTCGTAGATCAGCCCTTGGCCGTCCCAGGCGAGATCGGTGGTGCTCTCGCCGGGTCCCGAAGCCGAATAGAGATAGGCCGAAAGCGTCCGTGCCGATTGCGAGGCGCAAAGCAATTCGCGCTCGCGGCCCTTGCCGATGACGATGTTCGAGGCCGAGAGATTGCACAGCACCAGCGCACCGGCCAACGCGCCGTCGGTGGAGGGCGGGGTGGGCGCCCAATAGTCTTCGCAGATCTCGATGTGGAAGACGAAATCCTCGAGATCGGACGCGGCAAAGATCAAATCCGATCCGAACGGCGCCGTCTGGCCGGCGACGGTGATGTCGAGCCCGGCCAATCCGAGCCCCGAGGCAAACCAGCGCTTTTCGTAATATTCGCGATAATTGGGCAGGAACTGCTTGGGAACCACGCCAAGGATCCGCCCGCGCGCGATCGCCAGCGCGCAATTGTACAATCGCCCGTTGCGGCGCAGCGCCGCGCCGATCAGCAGCACCGGCTTCAGCTTCGCGCTGGCTTCCACGATCGCGGCGATACCCGCTTCCGTCGCGTCGAGGATCGCGTCCTGCAAATGCAAATCGTCGATGGCATAGCTCGTGACATTCAGCTCGGGGAAGACGAGCAGGTCCGCTCCCTCGGCATCCCCCTTCTGCGCCAGTGCGATCGTGGCCGCGGCATTGGCCGCGGGATCCGCGACGGTCACTGCCGGGGTGCACACGCCGGCACGGATCATGCCTTGGCGGTGAAGCGAGAAAAACGAGTGGCCTTTGGCCATCACAGCGCCTCCGACAGCATTTCCAGTCCTACGCGCAGGCATTCGATCCGCACCGGCCCGCGACCAATATCACCGAAATGTTCTTCGCGATGATTCGTCGGCCGCCCGGCGCGTGCGCAGGCGAAGTGCACCAGCCCGGCTTCATCGCCGGGCGCGCCGGCACCGGCGAAGCCGGTCACCGCCAGTGCGACCTGTGCCTTGCTGAAGCGCAGCGCACCCTCGGCCATGCTGCGCGCCACGGGTTCGCTGACCGCGCCTTCGGATTCGATCAATTCGGGGGGAACGCCGAGCATCTCGGCCTTGGCCTCGTTGGTGTAGACGACGAAGCCGCGTTCGAAGGCGTGGCTCGCGCCCTCGACATCGGTGAACAGCGACGCGAGCAACCCGCCAGTGCAGCTTTCGGCGGTGGCGATCGCCAGATCCTTGTCGCAAGCGCGTTCGAGCAACCTGCGCGCGGCAGCGTCGACCTCATCGGGGAGGACCGGCGAAAGCGTTTCGGTCATGCAATGGTCCTAGTCGGAGGCACGGTCGAGTGCCAACCCCGCGGACCGCAATTCGATCCGCTCAGACCTTCGCGGAATAGATCATCCGGCCCGGCCCGAGGCGTTCGAACACCTTGGCGAGTTCGTTTTCGCCGACCGCGAAGCAGCCCTGGCTGCGGCCGAGCTTGCCATGCTTGGCGATCATGTCCGCATTCGAATACCAGGCCGAGTGGACGACGATGGCGCGGTTATAGGCATTGTTGTTGGTCGGATCGAGGCCGAGCAGGCGCTGCGAATCGCCGTGCTTGCCAACGTAATAATCGGCGGTCAGGAACGCCCCCTCGCTGGTCGCCTCCGAATTGATCGCATTCGAGAAGCTGTGGAGCAGCCCGGTATGTTCGGGATCAGACCCGACGCCGTGTGCAACGAGAAAGCTCTGCACTTCGCCGCTGCCGAGATTCACGATGTGAAAGCGCGGCCGCGACGAGGGGGTCGCGAAGTCGGCGATCGCGATGCGGTCATGCGAAGGCACGCGGATCGAGTGCCGATCGAGCGCGGCGACCGCGCGCTTGAACAGTTCGGGGCGGATGTTGCCGGGTGCCTTGGGCGCAGCCTTTGCCACGCGCGGGGCGGCGGGAATCGGCACGGGCTTGGGGACCGGCACGATCGGCGCAGGTGCGCTCGCAAGATTGAGGGTCCGCGTCGCGCAGGCCGAGACCACTGCGCCGCTGGCCATTACAAGCGCCGACTTCATCAGCGCGCGGCGCGTCTGCACCGAATCGAGAGTGTCCGTCACTGGTTACCCGCTACCCGCTATTTTGTGCCCGGTCTTTGTACCAAGCTTAGCTTTGATATGGGGTGAACGCGCCGCTTATTCCCGGCAACTCGCCGCAATCGCTACCCATTTCACCGAGTTCGCCACGGAATCGGGAACTAAATCTTACGTCGCGCGCACCCGCCCGCAGCGATTCGCCGTCGGCGGCGAAGTGGGTTAATAATGTCTTAAGATCGGGTGCGGGGCTCCCAGGGATGTGAGGGCAGAGACGATGATCGGTGGTGCGCGCGCGCTGTTGGTGATGGCGGTCATGGCCGTAGTGCCGATGACCGGGGCCCGGGCAGAGACGCGCCCGGCCTTGGCCGAACGCGCGATCCCGCCGCTCAAGCCGGGGCAGTCGGTATGGTTTGAGACTCCCGAGATGCTGAGGGCCAGCACCGGGGAGGGCGCTCCGTTGCGCATCGTCGTCGCGATCCGCCAGCAACAGGCGCTGGTCTATCGCGGGAACCGGCTGGCCGGCGTCACCACGGTCTCGACCGGCTCTCCGGGCTATGAGACTCCGCTGGGCGAGTTCACCATTCTCGAGAAGAAGCTGTTCCATCGCTCGAATCTCTACAGCAATGCGCCGATGCCCTATATGCAGCGGCTCACCTGGGGCGGGGTGGCGCTCCACGCCGGCGAGCTGCCGGGTTACCCCGCGTCGCACGGCTGTATCCGGCTGCCAAAGGCCTTTGCCCGCCAGTTGTTCGACCTCACGACGATGGGAGGCACTGTGCTCGTGGTCGACGACGTCGCCGACGCGCCGCTGTACCTACCGCTTGAGCCGGTGCTGATGGCGGATACGCGCCGATTGCGGACGGCGGTGACCAGCTATACGCCGCCGCCGCCGCTGCTCGCTGCCGAGACGGACGGGCTCGGGGGCGGCGCCTATGACGTGCTCACGATGGGCGGAGAATCGCCGGCACCGTCGCGTAAGCGCACGTCCTCGTGGGTCACAGGTCCGGCACCCGAAGCAGGACAGACGCCGCTCACGCGCGGCTCGCGCTAAAGCAAAAGCTTCTGCAATCCGTCACAGTCCTGCGCTAGGCAGACGGAATGACGGGCATTCCCTTCGCCGAAGCCGTTCCGGCGCTGATCGAGATCGGCCGCCGGCTCGATGCGCGCGGCTGGGCACCGGCGACATCGGGCAATTATTCGGCGAGGCTCGACGACGGCAGTTTCGCCGTGACCGTGTCGGGCACGCACAAGGGGCGGCTCGACGCTGACGGGATCATGCGAGTCGATGCCGCAGGGCAGGGGCTGACGCCGGGCAGGCCGTCCGCCGAGACTACGCTGCACCTCGCGCTCTATCGGCTGTTCCCCGGTGCCGGAGCGGTGCTCCACAGCCATTCGCCGCAGGCGGTCGGCCTCAGCCGTGCCGCGAAGGCGGACCAATGGGTTTTTAGCGGGCACGAGATGCTCAAGGCGTTCCCCGGCGTCTCGTCGCACGAAGCCGAGATCAGGCTGCCGATCGTCGACAACAGTCAGGACATGACCGAAGTCGAGGCGGCAGTCGGCCCGGTGCTGGGGACGCCCGGCATCGCTCCGGCCTATCTGATCCGCGGCCATGGGCTTTATGCCTGGGGCGCGACTCTCGACGAGGCCGAACGCGTCCTGGAAGCCACTGAATGGCTGATCGCCGCCGAGCGCGCCGAGCAGGATTTCAGAAGGATGTTGGCGCGATGACGCAACTCACCGTCTATTCGCTGGAGCGTGATCCCGTGCTGGCGACGGAGGATCCGGTGCGGATCGCCGAGGCGCTTGCCCTGATCGGAGTCCGCTTCGAGCAATGGCCATCGCGCCCGGTCCCGGGCGATGCCGACCATGAAGCGGTGCTGGCGGCCTTCGCGCCCGAGGTCGAGCGGCTGAAGGCCGAGAACGGCTACCGCTCGGTCGACGTGATCCGGATGACGCCGGATCATCCGGAGCGGGGTGCGCTGCGGACCAAATTTCTCTCGGAGCACCGGCATTCCGAGGACGAGGTTCGCTTCTTCGTCGAAGGCGAGGGGCTGTTCACCCTGCGCGGCGAAGAACAGGTGCATGCGGTGCTTTGCCGGGCCGGCGATCTGATCTCGGTGCCGGCGGGAATGCGGCATTGGTTCGACATGGGCCCGAGCCCCCGGTTCACGGCGATCCGCCTGTTCGTCGATCCGGCGGGCTGGGTGGCGAATTTCACCGGCGATGCGATTGCGGACCGGTTTCCGCGGCACGAGCAGGCCTGATGGCGGAACCTAAAGCCGTCCTGCTCGACATCGAAGGGACGACCAGCAGCATCTCCTTCGTGGCAGACGAACTGTTTCCCTATGCCCGCACGCGTCTGCCGGACTTCGTGGCTTCGCAGCGTGAGCAGCTGGCCCCGACCCTCGCCGACATACCCGGCGATGACAAGGTGGCGACATTGCTCGCATGGATGGACGAGGATCGAAAGGCGACTCCGCTCAAGACCCTGCAAGGGATGATCTGGGCCGAAGGCTATGCCGACGGGAGCCTCAAGGGACATGTCTATCCCGACACGCCGGCGGCACTGCGGCGCTGGCGAGCGGCCGGGATAGCGGTGTACATCTATTCCTCGGGATCGATCGCGGCGCAGGAACTGCTGTTCCGCCATTCGATCGAGGGCGATCTCACGCCGCTGATCCAAGGCTATTTCGACACGACCAGCGGACCCAAGCGCGAGCCTCAGTCCTATGTGCGGATCGCTGCTGCAATCGGGCTGGTACCTTCGGCCATATTATTCGTCTCGGACGCGCAGACCGAGGTCGATGCAGCCCGACTGGCGGGGGTGGAGGCGCTGCTGATCGCGCGCGAGGGCGGGGGCGACGTGCAGAATCTGGCGCAGGTGCTGGCATGATCCTCGCCGGCGAGCACCGGCGCTCGATCGCGCGCACGTCGGACGGAAAGGGCGTGTGCATCCTCGATCAGCGGCTGTTGCCGTGGGAAGTGCGCTGGGTGGAGCTGCGCAGCGCCGAGGCTGCGGCGACGGCGATCCGCGAAATGTGGGCGCGCGGTGCGCCGATGATCGGCGCCACGGCCGCTTACGGGTTCGCGATGGCGCTCGCGGTCGACCCAAGCGATGCCGCCCTTGCGCACGCCTTCGAGAGTTTGCGCGCCACCCGGCCCACTGCAGTCAATCTGCGCTGGGCGCTCGATCAGGTGCGCACGGCAGTGGCGGGGCTGCCGGAAGCGCACCGTGCCGAGGCGGCGTTCGCGCGCGCCGATGCGATCTGCGAGGAGGACGCGACATTGTGCCGCGCCATTGGCGAACATGGGCTGGCGCTATTGCGAGCGCTGCACGCCGAGCTTCCGGACCGTCCGCTCAATATCCTCACCCATTGCAACGCCGGATGGCTGGCGACCGTCGATTACGGGACGGCGACCGCGCCGATCTACCTCGCACACGACGCGGGGATTCCGGTCCATGTCTGGGTCGACGAAACCCGGCCACGTAATCAGGGGGCGCTGCTCACGGCCTTCGAACTCGCCAATCATGGCGTGCCGCACACGGTGATCGCCGACAATGCCGGCGGGTTGCTGATGATGCAGGGCAAGGTCGACGCGGTGATCGTCGGGACCGACCGTGTCACCGCGAATGGCGACGTGTGCAACAAGATCGGGACGTATCTCAAAGCCTTGGCTGCGTCGGACAATGGCGTGCCCTTCTATGTCGCGCTGCCGTACACGACTTTCGATCCCGCCACGCCGACCGGCGCCGATGTCCCGATCGAGGAGCGGAATGCGGAAGAGCTGACACGGCTGACCGGGCCGGCCGAAGACGGGTTGGCGACCGTCAAGGTCACCGACTCGCCTGCGGCCAACCCGGCCTTCGACATTACCCCCGCGCGGCTGGTGACGGGCTACATCACCGAGCGCGGGGTGCTCACCAGCGTCAGTTAGCAGGCCCGGTCTCTACCGTGGTCGTAGTCGTCGTGGTCGCCGTCGGGCGCGTGGCGGCCTTGCGCGTGGTCTTGCGCACGACCGTCTTCTTGCGCGGGCTCGAATAGGTGCGGGCCGGCGCGGTGGTAGTCTGCTCCACCGTGGTCACCGTAGCGCTCGCCTGCTGTGCAGCGGCCGCACGCGCTGCGGCGGCCTCGGCCGCGGCAGCGGCGCTGCTCGCGGCCTGTTGCGCCTGTGCTGCACGCGCCTCGGCTGCCGCGGCGGTTTCCTGGGCGGCCGCGCGCTGCGACGCTTCGGCGCTTGCCTGTGCCTCGGCGGCAAGACGCGCATCCCGTTCCGCCGCAGCGGCTTGGGTCTTGTTGCGCTCCGCGGTGGTCAGTGCCTCGTCGGCTAGCTGCGACGCACGGCGTGCCTCGTTGATCGTCGAATCGCGGTGATCGCGGGCGAGCTGGTCGCGCGCGACGCGCAGCGCTTCCTGCGCACGGGCCATCGGTTCCGAAGCGTAAGTCGACGCCCCGGCCTTCTCCGCGGCATCTACCTTGGCGGTGGCTTCGGCCACGGCGGTGCGGGCGCGATCGATCCGGCTCTGCGCCAGCGACGGCGTCGTGGCCAGCAGCGCCGCTACGCCGATACCCTGCAGGATGGTTTTATAGTTTCGCATGTTTGCAACTCCTCGTTGCCCCGCGCGGCGAACGGACTCGGGCTAATTAGGGTTGCTCTGGCGGCGCCGAGGCGAGCGAAACTATCGATGAAGCGTGTCGCGAGCGGCGCTGATGCATGCGACCGCTGCGTCGAGCGTCGTGTCTTCCTTGGCGAAGCAGAAGCGCACGACGTGGCGCACCGGCGCTTCCTGATAGAATGCGGAAACCGGGATGGCGACCACGCCGGCGTCGATCAGCCGGTTACAGAAAGCCGCATCGTCGAGCCTGATGCCCGACGCGGCGAGGTCGACCGACAGGAAATAGGTGGCGGCGCTCGGCAGCACGGTCAGGCCGGCAGAGGCCAGTCCCGTGGCGAGCCGGTCGCGCCCGTGCTGGAATCGGTGTCGCGCTTCCTGGACCCAGTCGTCTTCCGTCGCGAGCCCCTCAGCGACTGCCCACTGCAAGTTGGGCGGCGTGGTGAAGGTGAGGAACTGGTGCGCGCGGGCGAGCACGCGCGTGATCGGCGGCGCGGCGCACATCCAGCCGACCTTGAACCCGGTAAGCGCGAAAATCTTGCCGGCGCTGCCGATCTTGACGGTGCGTTCGCGCATACCCGGAAAGCCGATCAGCGGCAGATGGCGGGTGCCATCGAACGTCACATGTTCCCAGACCTCGTCGCAGACTGCGACCAGATCATGCGCGACGCAGAACCGGGCAAGCGTGGCGAGTTCTTCGGCGCTGCACATCGTCGCGGCCGGATTGAGCGGATTGTTGAGCACGAGCAGCTTCGTGCGTGGCGTAACGGCTGCCTCGAGCGCCGCGGCGTCTATCCGCCAATGCGGCGGCTCCAGTCGCACGAAACGTGGCACACCGCCCGCCTGACGGACCAGCGGCACATAGGCATCGTAGAGCGGCTGGAAGAGCAGCACTTCGTCGCCCGGTTCGATCAGCGCGAACAATGCTGCGGCGAGCGCCTCCGTGGCGCCCGAGGTGACGATCACTTCCTCCGGCGCAAGGTCGATCCCCTGATGGCGCACATAATGATCGGCGACGGCCTTGCGGAGTTCGGGCACGCCCGCCGACGGCGGATATTGGTTCGATTTCTCGAGCAACGCGCGCGATGCTGCCTCGAGAACAGCCTTGGGGCCGAGCCCGTCGGCAAAGCCCTGACCGAGATTGATCGCGCCGGTCTCCCGCGCACGCGCCGACATCGCCTCGAAGATCGTCGTGCCCATCTGCGCGTAGAGCGGATTCATGCGCGGTTTGTGCCGACTTGCAACCAACCACGCAACCGCCGCATTAGCGGCTCGTTGAACCGTGGCGCATCTGTAAGGAAGACCATGAGCAAGAAGCCGCCTGTACCCGCCGAGAACCAGTCTCCTTATCCGATCGAGGAGCCGCCGCACGATCACAGCCATGACAATGAGACCGTGGCAGTTGTGCGCGAGATGGCTGCAGCAAAGCAGCGCCGCGCGGGGCCCAGCTCGCGCCAGCTCGGCATCGGCGCGGCAGTGGGAGTCGGCTCGGCAGCGATCGTGGCGGGGCTGCTGTTCTGGCGCGGCAACCGCAAGGAAGGCAAGTAAGCTACGGGCGAGGCTTGCCTCGCCCGACAGATTTTTCCACGATCGGCGCTCGCCACGCAGCTTTCGATCTGCTAGAGGCGCGCCATGCTTCGAAAACCGCGAACTACCACGCGAATTAGCAAACGCGCCTGAACGTCAGGCGCGCAAAGCATAGCTTTGCTTCGAAGCAACTGGAATGCGCTGGCATTCCGCCACATCTACCACCAATGAACCCTTCGTCGCCGGACGCGCGACGACCCTGATGGAAGGACGAAAATGGGCTACCGTGTCGTGGTCGCTGGCGCCACCGGCAATGTCGGGCGTGAAATGCTGAACATCCTCGCCGAGCGGGAATTCCCGATCGACGAGATCGCCGTGCTCGCCTCCGCGCGCAGCCAGGGCGACGAGATCGATTTCGGCGAGACCGGCAAGAAGCTCAAGGTCCAGAACATCGAGCATTTCGACCCCAAAGGTTGGGACATGGCGCTGTTCGCGATCGGCTCGGAGGGCTCGAAGCTGCACGCGCCGCGCTTCGCCGCAGCAGGGTGCACCGTGATCGACAATGCCTCGCTCTATCGGATGGACCCGGACATTCCGCTGATCGTCCCCGAAGTGAATCCCGAGGCGATCGACGGCTATACGAAGCGCAACATCATCGCCAATCCGAACTGCTCGACCGCGCAGATGGTGGTGGCGCTCAAGCCGCTGCACGACGCCGCGAAGATCAAGCGCGTCGTCGTCGCGACCTATCAATCGGTCTCGGGTGCGGGCAAGGCGGGCATGGACGAGCTGTTCGAGCAGAGCCGCAACATCTTCGTCGGCGACCAGGCCGAGCCGAAGAAGTTCACCAAGCAGATCGCCTTCAACGTGATCCCGCACATCGACAGCTTCCTCGACGACGGCTCGACCAAGGAAGAGTGGAAGATGGTGGTCGAGACCAAGAAGATCCTCGATCCGAAGATCAAGGTCACTGCGACCTGCGTCCGCGTGCCCGTCTTCGTCGGCCATTCGGAAGCGATCAACATCGAGTTCGAGGACGAGATCTCGGCGGCGAAGGCCAAGAGCATTCTCCGCGAGGCGCCGGGTGTGATGCTCGTCGACAAGCATGAGGACGGCGGATACGTCACCCCGATCGAATGCGTCGGCGAATATGCGACCTATGTCAGCCGCGTCCGCGAGGATTCGACTGTCGACAATGGTCTGTCGCTCTGGTGCGTCAGCGACAATCTCCGCAAGGGCGCCGCGCTCAACGCGGTGCAGATCGCCGAACTGCTCGGCCGGCGGCATCTCAAGAAAGCCGCCTGAGGAAATGACGGGCGGCGCTGCACTGGTGCCGTCCGTAACAGGCTTACAGTCTCAGCGGCTGCGGGTGATCTCGCAGCCGATCCGCGCGTCCGGATAGATATCGAGCTTCATCGAACGCACCCGAACGCGCATCACGCGCGGATCGGCAAGCGCCAGTGCGGCGACTTCCTCGCACAGCGTCTCCTGCAGCTCGATATGGCGGCTCGCCGCCAGTGCGTGGATGCGCTCGCGCAGGAAGTCATAGTCGACCACCGCCTCGATCCGGTCCTCGGGCGCGGCCGGATAGGCACAGGTCATCGCGACGTCGAGAGTCACCCGTTGCGGCGCCGCGCGTTCCTCCGGATGAATGCCGAGCCCGACCCGGACCTCGAGCCCCTCGAGCAGAATCGTGTACTCAACCATTGCGGGGCTCGCGACCTTCGAACATCACGTCGCCGTCGCGCGGCAGGAAACGCTGGCCGCAATCGACGAAGACATTCTGGCCGGTGGTGCTGCGCGCGATGAGCAGATGCTCCACCGTCGCGGCGATGTCGTCGAGCGCGACCGGCTGCTGGAGCAGGTTCTGCCGCGAATGGCCGGCGAATTCTTCGGGGGTCTGGTCGAGACTGGGCAAGGTGAGCCCGGGAGAGACGGCATTGACGCGGATATGCGGCGCGAGCGCGCGCGCCATCATCTCGGTGGCGGCGGCGAGTGCGGCCTTGCTGCAGGTGTAGGTGAAGAAGTCGGGATTGAGATTGGCGACCTTCTGGTCGAGCAGGTTGACCACGGCGCCGCCGTCGAGATCTTCCTGCTGCGCCAAGGCGGAGGCGAGAGCCACCGGCGCCCCGAGATTGATGCGCATATGCTGGTCGAGCAGCGCGAAATCGGTGATCGGGAGTGCGTCGAAGGCGAATTGCGAGGCATTGTTGACGAGACCGTCGATCGGTCCGCCGAGCCCGTCGCGGGCGGCGGCGATCAGCGCCGGAGCGGTAGCCGGGTCGGCGAGTTCGCCCGAGACCACGCAGGCACGCCCGCCCGCGGCGGCGATCGCATCGCGCAATGCGGCAGCGTCGTCGGGCGCATGATGGTGATGGATCGCCACGGCATGGCCGCGCAGCGCCAGCCGCCGCGCGATCGCCGCGCCGATCCGTTTCGCGCCGCCGGTGACGAGGACGCGCACTAGATCTTCCTCCGGGGCGACGGCTTGTCGCCCCAACGATCCTCCCCCGCAAGGGGGAGGTGGCGCGCAGCGCCGGAGGGGGAGGAGTCACTGAACGCAGTGCTTCCTCCCCCTCCGTCAGCCTTCGGCCGCCACCTCCCCCTTGCGGGGGAGGATAGAAGACAAGCGGAAACCACCCTCAATACCCCATCAGCTTGAGCACTTCCTGCCGGCTGCGCTCGTCCTCCCGGAACACGCCGAGCATCCGGCTGGTGACCATGCCGACGCCGGGGGTGCGCACCCCGCGCGCGGTCATGCAGCCGTGCTGGGCCTCGATCACCACCGCGACTCCCTGCGGCTGGAGCCGCTCCCAGATGCAGTCGGCGACCTGGGCGGTCAGCCGCTCCTGCACCTGAAGCCGGCGCGCGAAACCGTGGAGCACGCGGGCCAGCTTGGAGATGCCGACGACCCGGTCCTTGGGAAGATAGGCGATCGATGCCTTGCCGGTGATCGGCGCCATATGATGCTCGCAATGCGACTGGAACGGAATGCCGGTGAGCAGGACGATATTGTCATAGCCGCCGACTTCCTCGAACACGCGGTTGAGATGGTGTGCCGGATCCTCGTCATAGCCCTGGCAATATTCCTTCCACGCGCGCGCGACGCGCTGCGGCGTGTCGATCAGCCCCTCGCGTGTGGGATCGTCGCCCGACCAGCGAATGAGCGTGCGGATCGCCTCGGCGACCTCCTCGGGCACGGCGATCTTGGGCGGACCGGCGACGAGATCGCCGTCTTCCGCAGGATCGTGAATTTCCGCCATTGCCCGTCCTTCCTCGTCCAGATCGCGTTTACGCTACGGCATGCGGCATTTCGCCGACGCATACTGTTGCGCATCCGTACCGCCCCGTGAAAAACGGCCGGAAACCACGGAGTTCCGCACCGCATTCCCGTTGACGGCTTCAAAAATGCAGCGTTAGTTTCGCCCGTAATAAAAGCAACGCCGGCATCCGTTACACAGCCGGCGACAGGAGAGGGGCACATCCCATGAAGAAGCTCGATTTGCTCGCGGCAACGGCGCTCGGCCTGCTGCTGGCCACCCCGGCGTTCGCGCAGGATACGGCTACCGGCGCGACGCCGACCACCGACGACAGCCAGACGCAGGAATATCAAAGCGCCAACGACATCGTCGTGACCGCAACGCGGCGCAACGAGACCGTGCAGGATGTGCCCATCGCGATCACCGCTATCGGGCCCGAATTGCTCGAGAATGCCGGGGTCGACAATGTCCGCGACCTCGAGCAGCTCGCGCCGTCGCTGCAGAGCTCGACCGGCCAGTCTTCGGCCACGGGTACTACCATCTATCTTCGCGGCATCACTACCGGCGGCGACAATCCCGGCTTCGAGCCTGCGGTCGGCGTGTTCATCGACGGCGTGTTCCGCGCCCGCGCCGGCGTCGCGATCTCCGAATTGCCCGAACTCGAGCGCGTCGAAGTGCTGCGCGGCCCGCAAGGCACCCTGTTTGGCCGCAACACCTCGGCCGGTGCGCTCAGCATCTACACGGCCCAGCCGCAATTCGAGACGCACGGCTATGTCGAGGGGATGATCGGCAACTACAACGCATACGGCGTGAAAGGCGCGATCACCGGACCGGTCAGCAAGTCGCTCGCGCTGCGCCTCGATGCCGGTTATCGCAAGCGCGACGGCTATATCCGCGACGCCAATAGCGACCGCGCGATCAATGACGTGGATCGCTGGAACGTGCGCGGCCAGGCCTTGCTCGACACCGGCGACATCACCTTCCGGCTGATCGGCGACTATTATCAGACCGACGAGCAATGCTGCGGCGCGGTCTCGGTGGTGCGCGGTCCGCTGGCGCCAGCGCTTCAGAGCATCGCGGCGGCGCAGGGCCTCGTCGGACTCTATACCGGGGATCCGAGCGATCGCATCCAGGCAATGTCGCCCAATCGCGACTATGCCGAGAAGATCAAGGACTGGGGCTTCTCGGGCGAGCTCAACTGGGATCTCGGCGGCGCCAAGCTCACTTCGATCACGGCCTATCGCAACTGGCGCGTGCTCCGGAACCAGGACATCGACTTCTCGGGCGTCGATCGCGCCTATCGCAACGGCTATCGCAACGAGCTCAACGACTTCACCCAGGAACTGCGCCTTCAGGGGTCGGCCTTTGGCGGGAAGCTCGACTGGCTGGTCGGCGGTTTCTACCTGAATGAAACCAACAAGCTGCGCGACGTGGTGACGATCGGCAACGACGGCAATCGCTATGTCGACACGGTCTTCGCCGGCCAGCTCCGCGCCGGCTTCGGGACGCCGCTGCAATTCTTCGGCTCCCTCGGACCGACGGTGCCGACGCTCGGCGCGGCATTGCTCAATCCGGCGGTTCCCAACACCTTGCCGGCGCTGACGGCGGCTTATGGCGCGCTGGCGCCTCTGGTCGGTTGTTTCCGTGCGCAGGCCGGCACCGCGCCGGCCGCGACTTGCGTGATCCCCAATTATCCGCGGACCCCGATCCCCGGCCTTGCCGCGCTGGCTGCGAGCCCGCTCCCGGGGGCCGTAGCCGGGCAGGGCAACAGCCCCGACGATTTCCGCGTCAAGACCAACGCCTTCGCGCTGTTCACGCACAACATCATCAACGTGACCGACAATCTGTCGGTGACGCTCGGTGCACGCTGGAACCACGAAACCAAGGACATGACTGCCTCGATCAACAATAATCTGGGCAGCTGCACCTTCTTCAACAGGGTGCGTGCGGGCGATCCGGCGGCGACAGCCTATGCCAATGTGCTGCGTCAGGTGCCGGGGCTGTTCAACAACCTGTTCCTGCTCAGTTGCAATCCGGCGGTGAATACCGAGTTCAACGGCAACTATCAGGACGATTTCAGCGACGACGAAATCACCGGCACCGCCAAGCTGGCGTTCAAATTCTCGGACCGGCTGCTGGCCTATGCCAGCTTCGATCACGGCTACAAGTCGGGCGGCTATAATCTCGACCAGGCGACCTTCGATTCGGTGCTGCTCGGCGGCAACGGCGCGCAGGGCTCGGACCTGCAGTTCGGCGCGGAGACCAACGACGCCTATGAGATCGGCTTCAAGGCGAGCCCGAGCCGCGAATTCTCGCTGAACGTCGCGGCGTTCTACATGAACTTCTACAACCTCCAGTCGCTCGTCTTCTCGGGCAACAATTTCGTCGTCCAGAATGTCGCGAAGAGCGTCAGCAAGGGGCTCGAAATCGAGTCGACGATCCGGCCGACGCGCGATCTCACTTTCCAGCTCGGCTATAGCTGGATCAGCGCCAAATATGACGAGGGCAACGACTTCACCGGAACGCCGCTCCAGGGGCAGGAGGGCCGGCAGTTCAACAACCAGCCCGAGCATACGGTCACGGCGGCGGCGACCTGGACTCCCCAGCTCACCAGCGGCGTCAACGGGCTGCTTCATGTCGACATGCGCTACAACAGCGAAGTCACCATCCCGTCGGGCAATCCGAACCCGGTCACCGGCCGTACCCCGATCAATAATGAAGGCTATGGGCTGATCAGCGCCGCGGTTGGCGTGCAGGCGGCGAACGGCAAGTGGAAGGCGGAATTCTTCGTCGAGAACCTGACCAATCAATTCTACTACATCACCGGCTTCGCGGTGCCCGAGCAGACCGGCAATTATGCCGGCTATCCGGGCATGCCGCGCTTCTTCGGAGGACGTGTGCGGGTCGGCTTCTGATAAGCGGCCTCTAAAGCCCTCTCCCCTCCGGGGAGAGGGTTGGGAGAGGGGCAGGACGACAGGTTCAGGTACGCCGCTCTCGCATCAAGACACAGGGCCCCTCTCCCCGGCCCTCTCCCCGAAGGGAGAGGGGGAAGGCGGCAGACGGTTCGCGTTCAGCTCTCGAAAAGATGATCGAGCGCACTAGACGGCAAGAACCAGAAGAGCGCGACCAGCGCAGCGCAGGCTAGCCCGAGCGCCGGCGAGACAAAGGTGAGCGCGATCCCCGACGCGTAGACCGCGCTTGCCGCCGCGCCCTTGCGCAGCGCGACGCGGTGATAGGCCTGCGCTTCCGCGGATTGGCTGCCGGCGCGGCGGATCGTCCGCTGCAGCCACATATAGGCGAAGGACGGCAGCAGCATGATCCCCATGTACACGAGCGTCGCGTCGCGGCTGAAGATCTGCTCGCCGAGATAGGCAGTGCCGAACGGAATCAGCGACAGCGTGAAGATCAGCAGGATGTTCGACCAGAGCAGGGCATTGGTAACCCGGGTCGCGTGGTGGAACAGCCGGTGGTGGTTGACCCAGTAGATCGAGACATAGGCGAAGCTGAGCGCGTAGGACACGAACACCGGCCAGAGATGGAGAAGATGGCTCCAGCCGGGTTGCTCGGGCGCGTGCATCTCGAGGACCATGATCGTCACGACGATGGCAATCACGGCGTCGGAATAGGCCTCGACGCGGGCGACGCCGGCGCGGCCTTCAGATGGTTCGGTCATGGGTCCCTCATTACTCGGAGGCAATGAAGGACAATGCCGATGCCGAGTCAAAGCGTGTGCTCCTGCGAAAGCAGGAGCACTGTCTGCGAAATGCCTCCCCCGGTTTCCGAGCGGAGGATCTGGCACTCAGTCCTTGGTGAACGCCGCGGCGATCTTCAGCTTCACTTCGTCGGACACCACCGGCACGAGGAAGCTGAGGCCGAATTCGCTGCGCCTGATCGTGCCGACCGCCTCGAAGCCGAGATTTTCCTTGCCGCCCATTTGCGGCGCGCTCTTGCCGGCGCCGTAGAACGAGACCTGCAGAGTCACGGGCCTGGTGACGCCATTGAGCGTGAGGTTGCCAGTGACGCTGGCGGTCTGGCCCTTCGCGACGACCTTCGTCGACACGAAGCGGGCGTCGGCTGGGGTGGGGCCGAAGAAGTCAGGCTTGCCGCCGGCTTCCTTGGGGGCACGCAGCAGATGGGCAGTGAGGTCGGGATTCGCGGTCAGGACCCTGGATACCGGTATCGCCACGTCGACCTTGGCGGCGGCAGGGTTCTTCGGATCGAGCGTCAGCGTACCGGTAGGAGCGCCGAACAATCCGAAATAGGGCGAAAAGCCGAAATGATCGACGGTCCATTCGATCAGGCTATGCTTCGGGTCGAGCGTATAGCTGCCCGCTGTGACGAGCGCCGGGTTTTTCGAGCCGGGGACCTGCATCGCCTGCTGCGCAACCAGCGGGGTGGCGACGATCAGCGTGGCGGCGAGGGCGATGGTGCGAATGCGCATGGGGAAGCCTCCTGTTGAGGCTCGCACCTGTCCGGCGATTTGGGACGGGCGTCAAACGAGAAGATGGAAACCGACGGTTTCCGCAGCGGCGAAGAGCCGCGGAGGGTGTGCCCCCGCGCCCCCTTGCCTGATCCGCTCGATCAGTTCTTGTCCTTGTCGACCAGCTTGTTGGCGCCGATCCACGGCATCATCGCGCGCAGCTCGCTGCCGACCTGCTCGATCTGGTGGCGCTTCGCGGCGATGCGGCTGGCCTTGAGTTCGGGCTGGCCCGCGCGATTGTCGAGGACGAAGTCCTTGACGAAGCGGCCCGACTGGATGTCGGCGAGGACGCGCTTCATTTCCTTCTTGGTCTCTTCGGTGATGATCCGCGGGCCGGTCTTGATGTCACCATATTCGGCGGTGTTCGAGATCGAGTAGCGCATATTGGCGATGCCGCCCTCGTACATCAGGTCGACAATCAGCTTGAGCTCGTGAAGGCACTCGAAATAGGCCATTTCCGGCGCATAGCCGGCCTCGACCAGCGTCTCGAAACCCGCCTGGACCAGCGCAGTGGCGCCGCCGCAGAGCACGGCTTGCTCGCCGAACAGATCGGTCTCGCATTCCTCGCGGAAATTGGTCTCGATGATTCCCGAACGGCCGCCGCCGACGCCCGAGGCATAAGCCAGCGCGACGTCATGCGCATTGCCCGATGCGTCCTGATGGATCGCGATCAGGCAGGGCACGCCGCCGCCGCGAACATATTCCGAGCGCACGGTGTGCCCCGGACCCTTGGGCGCGATCATGATCACGTCGATGTCCGCCGGCGGCTCGATCAGGCCGAAATGAACATTGAGGCCGTGCGCGAAGGCGAGCGCCGCGCCGGGCTTGAGATTGCCCTTCAGGTCGGCCTCGTAGATCGCCGCCTGATGCTCGTCGGGCGCGAGGATCATCAGGATGTCGGCCCAGCCGGCGGCTTCCTTGTTGCTCAGCACCTTGAAGCCGGCATCTTCGGCCTTCTTCGCGGAAGCCGAGCCCGGGCGCAGCGCGATCGCGACATTCTTCACGCCGCTGTCGCGCAGATTCTGCGCATGGGCGTGGCCCTGCGAGCCATAGCCGAGGATGGCGATGTTCTTGCCGGTGATCAGGTTCAGATCGGCGTCGCGATCGTAATAGACACGCATGTTCAGTCCCTTTCTGGAATGTGCCCCCGCGCAAGCAGGGGGCCAGGGTTACTCGGCCCTGGGCTCCTGCTTGCGCAGGAGCAGGTGATAAAAATTCAGGCGGCTTCCTTGCCGCGCGAAATGGCGACGACGCCGGTGCGGGCGACCTCGACCAGCCCCAGCTCGCGCATCAGCTCGACGAACTTGTCGATCTTCTCCGAGCCGCCGGTCACTTCGAACACGAAGCTCGAAATCGTCGCGTCCACGACCCGGGCGCGATACACCTCGGCGAGGCGGAGTGCCTCGATGCGGTGGTCGCCGGTGCCCGCCACCTTCACCAGCGCCAGCTCGCGCTCGACATGCGGGCCGAAGGCAGTGAGGTCGGTCACCTTGTGGACCGGCACGAGGCGCTCGAGCTGGGCGATGATCTGCTCCATCACCGCGTCCGAGGCCGACGTCACGATGGTGATGCGACTAATTCGATTGTCCTCGGTGATCTCCGAGACGGTCAGGCTTTCGATATTGTAGCCGCGCGCGGTGAACAGGCCGGCGATCCGGGCGAGGATGCCGGGCTCGTTGTCGACGATCACGGCAAGCGTGTGCCGCGCCTTTTGCTCTTCCTTGATGTGCATGGGATCAGACCAGTGCCTTGGCTTCGTCGTCCATTTCGCCGGAGACTTCGGCGGCCTGGAGCAGCATTTCGGTATGGGCGGCGCCCGACGGGATCATCGGGAAGCAATTGGCGAGCTTGGCCACCCGGCAATCGACGAGCACCGGCCCGTCATAGCTGAGCATCTCGCTAATCCCGGGTTCGAGCTCCTGCCGGCCCTCGATCCGGATACCCTTCCAGCCATAGGCTTCGGCGAGCTTGACGAAATCGGGAAGCGCGTCCGAATAGCTCTCGGAATAACGCGACTGGTAGGTCAGTTCCTGCCACTGGCGCACCATCCCCATATATTCGTTGTTGAGGATGAAGATCTTGACCGGCAGCCGGTATTGGACGGCAGTGGCCAGCTCCTGAATGTTCATCTGGATCGAGGCCTCGCCGGCAATGTCGATGACCAGCGCATCCGGGTCGCCAAGTTGTGCGCCGATCGCGGCGGGCAGGCCATAGCCCATCGTCCCGAGGCCACCGCTCGTCAGCCATTTGTTCGGCGATTCGAAGCCAAAATGCTGCGCGGCCCACATCTGGTGCTGGCCGACTTCGGTGGTGATGATCGGTGCGCGCGCCTTGGTCGCCTCGTACAGCGCCCGGATTGCACGCTGCGGCATGATCGTGTCGCCCTTCTCCTCGAACTCGAGGCAGGCCGCCTGGCGCCAGCCGTCGATCCGGCTCCACCATTCGGAGAGGTCGGGCTTCGGATGCTGGCGTGCTTTCCAGCAGTCGATCATTTCGCGCAGCGCAATGCCGACATCGCCGATGATCGGCAGGTCGACACGGACATTCTTGTTGATGCTCGACCGGTCGATGTCGATGTGCACTTTCCGCGAGTTCGGCGCGAAGGCGTCGAGCCTGCCGGTGACGCGGTCGTCGAACCGCGCGCCGAAGGCGATGATCAGATCGGCCTTGTTCATCGCCCAATTGGCTTCGTAGGTGCCGTGCATGCCGAGCATGCCGAGCCATTGGTCGGACGAGGCCGGCAGCGCGCCGAGCCCCATCAAGGTCGAAGTGACCGGTGCACCAGTCAGCGCGGCGAGCTCGCGCAGTGCTTCGGACGCATCGGGACCCGAATTGATGATCCCGCCGCCGGTGTAGAAGACCGGTCGCTCGGCGGCGGCGAGCATGTCGACCGCTTCCTGAATCTTCGCGGCATCCGGCTTGGTCTGCGGGCGATAGGTCTTGTGCTGGATCGGACCCGGCGCCTCGTAGCGCGCAGTAGCGACCTGGACGTCCTTGGGGATGTCGACCACCACCGGTCCCGGACGGCCCGAAGTAGCGATGTGGAAGGCCTCGTGGATGATGCTGCCGAGCGTCTCGGGCGCCTTCACGAGGTAATTATGCTTGGTGCAGTGCCGGGTGATGCCGACGGTGTCGGCCTCCTGGAACGCATCGGTCCCGATCAAAGCGGTCGGAACCTGCCCGGTGATCACCACCATTGGGATCGAATCCATCAGCGCATCGGTGATCCCGGTGACGGCATTGGTCGCGCCGGGACCCGAGGTGACGAGCACGACCCCGGGCTTGCCGGTCGAGCGGGCATAGCCCTCGGCGGCATGCGTGGCGGCTTGCTCATGGCGCACCAGAATGTGGCGAATTCGATCCTGTTTGAAGATCGCGTCGTAAATCGGAAGCACGGCGCCACCGGGATAGCCGAAGATGACCTCCACACCGAGGTCGGTCAACGCCTCGATCAGGATGTCTGCTCCGCTCTTCTCGGTCACGTCTGCCTCCTTATGCTGCATTGCCGCACAACGCCGGGATGGCGCTGCTAACGGCAAGAAAATGGCACGTCAAGTACTATATGCGTAATTTTCTTTCAATCAAACCGGTCAAGTCGTTTGTTTCTGTCTTGTCCGTACGTTCCCAGTCCTTCGGCGGCTGCCGTCGAAACCAGGTGTATTGCCGCTTGGCATATTGCCGGGTCGCGAGCGCACCGGCAGCTGTAGCCTGCACCACATCGGTCTCGCCCGCAAATAATGCGCGCAGCTCGGGCACCCCGATCGCCCGCAGCACCGGCGCGTCGGCGGGGATGTCGGTGCGCGCGAGCAATGCCTGGACCTCCGCGCGGCCGGCCTCGAGCATCCCGGCAAAGCGTCGATCGATCCGTTCGCCGAGCCAGTCGCGGTCGGGGAGGAGGATCAGCGGGACGAGACGGATCTCGTCGCCAATTCCCCCGACGCGTTGCTGATGCCAATACGCGAGCGGCTTGCCGGTCGAGCGGACCACTTCGAGCGCGCGCGCCACGCGCGTGGTGTCTGTCGGATGCAGCCGCGCGGCTGCCTCGGGATCGGCGACGGCAAGTTGGGCGTGGCTCTCGGTGACATCGAGCCGGCGAACCTCGCTTCGTATTACGGAGTCGATTTCGGGCACCGGCGCAATGCCCTCGATCAGGGTGCGCAGATACATGCCGGTGCCGCCGACGAGAATCGGCAGGCGGTCGGCTGCGTGCGCTTCGGCGATTGCCGCGCGTGCCTCGACGGCCCAGCGCGCAGCGGAGTAGGAATCGGCGCCGTCGACATGGCCGAACAGCCGATGCTGCACGCGCGATTCTTCCTCCTGGGATGGACGCGCGGTGAGGATGCGCAGATCGGCATAGACCTGCATCGAGTCGGCGTTGATCACCGTTCCCCGATGCTTCTCGGCCAGCGCGAGCGCGAGCGCGGACTTGCCGCTTGCCGTCGGCCCTGCGATGAGCGCCACGCTTGGGAGGTCGGTCACTTCCCCAACTCCGTTCGCCCTGAGCTTGTCGAAGGGCCGTTCGTCTCTGCCAGCTCGCGAGAAAAGAACGGTGCTTCGACAAGCTCAGCACGAACGGGGAGGGGTTGGTCCCGTTCGTTGAAGAAGAGGTATGCCGTGTTCATCGCGACGCTTGTAGCAGACGGCCTGAGAGAAGAGCAGGTGGAGTGCGCCGTAGACCTGCTGGACACCCAAACTTCATGCGGCGTTCGCAACGGCAACCACGTCGGCTGGCGGTGGGTCGAACAGGGACAAGCTGCAGACATCGACTTCTTGTCCGATCCTGGCAACGCGCGCGCCGTTCTCGAAGCCGATTTCCCGGACCTCGACATCATCGTTCAATCGGAGGCAGGTCGCGAAAAGAAGCTTCTCGTCGCGGACATGGATTCGACGATGATCACAGTCGAGTGCATCGACGAGCTCGCCGATTATGCCGGGATCAAGGCACAGATCGCCGAAGTCACCGAACGCGCGATGCGCGGCGAACTCGACTTCGGCGCGGCACTCGACGCCCGCGTCGCGCTGCTCAAGGACCTCGAGGAAAGCGCGATCGATCGATGCCTCGCCGAGCGGGTGAAGCTGATGCCCGGTGCGAAGACGCTGGTGCAAACGATGCGCGCGCGCGGCGCGACCACGATCCTCGTTTCGGGCGGTTTCACCCGCTTCGCCGAGCCGGTCGGCGCCGAGATCGGCTTCGATCGGGTGATCGCCAATGTGCTGGAGATCGCCGACGCCAGGCTGACCGGCACGGTGGCGAAGCCGATCGTCGACAGCAGTATCAAGGAGACGACTTTGCTCGGCGCGCTCGATGAACTGGGAATCGACGCTGCCGAATCGATGGCGGTCGGCGACGGCGCGAATGATCTCGCGATGATCCGGAAGGCGGGACTGGGTGTCGCGTACCATGCCAAGCCCATCGTCGCCGCCGCGGCCGGGGCGCGGATCGATCATGGCGATCTGACGACGCTGCTCTATGCGCAGGGGATCGCGCGGCACGATTGGGCGGACGCGTAGTCCAGAACGGATACCACGACGTCCCTGATCCTCCCCCTTGCGGGGGAGGATGGTGATTACTTCGCCGCCGTCTTCACTTTCGTCCACGGCACGAATTTGCCTAGCACCACGAAACCGCGCTGGAAGTTGCTCGAACGATCGACGAGGTTGACCGTATCAATGCTGCACAGCTGCGAGCCGAACACCTTGGTCACGAGAATGTCGTCATCGTTCAGCGACTCCGCCCCCGAGCGCGGCTCGTTGACGTAGAGCTTGCCGCCGACGCGATAGACAATGGCCTTGCCTTCGATAATCTGGCTCGAATTCGATCCCGTGAGTGGAATGCAATCCACCGGCTTGCCCGGGGTTCGACCGGCGAGCAGCTTCTGGAGTTGCTGCTCCGGCGTGTCGCGCGGCGCAGCGGTGGCCGGCGCGGCGACAAGGGCCGCGCCGAGGACGAGGGCGTTGAGGATCTTGGTCATTTCATTCTCCTATCACAGCCCGGCTGAACCTGTCCTGAAGGGTCAGCGCCGCCCGCCAAAGGTGAAGGTGAGCGCTGCACCGCCGGAGAACTGGTTGCGCGAGCCGATCGTGCGGACAATCGGCGAATCGGCTGCGTCGCCGACCAGCCGGTCATATTTGGCATAGCCGTAGACGCCCCAGCGGTCATCGAACTGATAGAGTGCGGTCGCGGCGGCGCCGGCGGCGTGGAGCCCGCCGTCCGGCGAATAGACGGGGAGGCCGGTGCGCGCGGCCGCCGCAGTGTTCACGCCGAAATAGGCACGCTGATATTTGCTGTCGGACAGGGTGATGCGCGGGCCGACCGAGAACAGCCATTTGTCGCCGTCGCGCGCGACGTAATCGAGGCTGACATTGCCGACCAGCGCCTTGTGCCCGGTGATGCCCTTGCGCAGCTCGCCGCGCGCCCGGATCGACGAGCCGAGCCAGATGTCGGCGAACCCGCCGGCCTCGACCGAGATGCCCACTTCATCGACGGGCAAGTCGGTTTCCTTGCGCCGGCGGCTGCCTTCGATGTTGAAGGCCGGACCGAACGCAAAGCCCGGCGTGTTGATCACTGCGATCCCCGAGCTCTGGTCGCCCGATTTGTAGCGAAATTCGTCGCGCGTCGTCGTCGAGACCTCGACGAGCGGCGTGACGATGACCTTGTCTGCGCCGGGATAGCTCGGCGTCAATTGCGGGCCGAGCGCAACCCGGAAGCGGCGCGGTTGGGCGTCGGAATTCTCGTCCTGCGCGGCCGCACCGGTCGCAAGAAAGAGGGCGGGGAGGGCGGCCGCAGCCAGAAGTGCTTTGTTCATGAGGCGCGAAACGCGCCCTTTTCGCTTTTGTTGCGGGCGCGAAGCGATTTGTTTCTGAAGGTACCGAAAAGCCGCAGGTTCAGCGTGCGACAGGCACGCACGGCTTGACGCTGCCGCATGCGCCGGCGGCGGCGGCACGCGATGCATAGGGGCCGACAAGCAATTTGGTCAGCGTGCCTGCCTTGACAAAATAAGGCTGGCGGCCGGGGAAGCGCCCGCCGACCTGCGCCCAGAGCTTGCGCGCATTGGCAGGGTCGCCGAAAGCGCCGAGCTGAATTCGCCAGCCGCCGTCGCGGATGGGCGCCGCCACTGCGGGGGCAGGAGCCTGGTCGACGGGTCGCGGTCGCGGCCGCGGCGCGGGCACCTCGGCGGGACGTGTCACTACCGGCGGCGGCGCCGCCGGGCGGCTATTCTCCGCAACCTCGACCGGCGGCAGCGGCCGTCCGCCGTTGCGATATTCTTCTTCATATTTGCGCGAAAGGGCGAGGCCCTTCTGGCGATCGTCGAGCGGCATGAACTGGTCCATCTGCGCGCGCGCCTTGATCGCGGGATCGAGCCCGGTCGAAGAGGCGCGGACCATCAGTGCATAAGCCCGGACCCAGTCCTTCTGCACGCCGTCGCCGTTGAACAGCATGATGCCCAGGATGTATTGCGCGCGGGCATCGTCGCGGCTGACGGCGCGCTGGAGCCATTGCACGGCCTCGCTGCGCTTGCCGTTCTCGAACAATGCGAGCCCGTAATAGCCCTCCGCCTGCTCATGGCCCTGCAGCGCGGCCTTGCGGTACCAGGCTTCGGCCTGTTTCGGATCGGCGGGAACGCCGCGGCCGAGCTTGTACGCCTGACCCATGTTGAACTGCGCGTCGGCATTGCCCTGATCGGCGGCGGGCCGCCATTTCTCGATCGCAGTGCGATAATCGCCGCGCTCATAGGCCTCGACCCCGGCTTTCACCGGATCGTCCTGCGCGGCACGGGGCGTGCTGCGCTGGGCAGCAGCAGGCGCCACGAGCAGCAGGCTCGCAAGGCTGACCATCCACAAAGACTTCATTCCCACGCTCCACCGCCCCCGCGACATAAGGGATGCCACTTAATCCTTAAGAGGCAAACATATCCTTACTTTGCCGGAAACCAAAACGCGTCCCGCGGCGAAACGCGTTAACTCCTTCTTATCTACCCGCATGCCATCAGGAAGCCTGCACTTATCGAAGTTCCGAGGGGGTTCATGCGCGTTCTGGCGATGGCATCGCAGAAGGGTGGGTCTGGCAAGACCACGCTGTCCGGGCACCTTGCGGTGCAGGCACAGCTGGCTGGCCACGGTCCCGTCGTTCTCATCGATATCGACCCGCAGGGTTCGCTCTCCGACTGGTGGAACGAGCGCGACACGGAGTATCCGGCATTCGCGCAGACCACGGTCGCGCGGCTCCAGGCCGATCTCGAGGTTCTGCGTCAGCAGGGCTTCCGCCTTGCCGTGATCGACACACCGCCCGCCATCACCATGGCGATCCAGAGTGTGATCCAGGTCGCCGAACTGATCGTCATTCCGACCCGCCCGAGCCCGCACGACCTGCGCGCCGTCGGCGCCACCGTCGATCTGTGCGAGCGCGCCGGCAAGCCGCTGATCTTCGTGGTCAATGCTGCCACGCCCAAGGCGCGGATCACTTCCGAGGCCGCCGTGGCACTGTCGCAGCACGGCACCGTCGCGCCGATCACGCTCCACCACCGTACCGATTTCGCCGCGTCGATGATCGACGGCCGCACGGTCATGGAAACCGACCCCAACGGCAAATCCTCCGGCGAGGTCGCAGGGCTCTGGGCCTATATTTACGACCGGCTCGAGAAGAATTTCCGCCGTACCGTGTTCGCCGCGCCGGCGCAGCCGGTCAACCAGTTCGGCCAGGCACGGCCCGCCGGCGGCTTCGGCCGCCGCGTGATGAGCTGAGGTGGCAGCGATGATCGGCACGTCGAAACCGCTTGCTTCGCTTTCCTCCAGCCTGCTCGCCCGCAAGGGCCAGGCGCGCCCGGCGATGCGTCCGCAGGGCTTCCTGCAGATGAACACCGTTCCGCAGGAAGATCTCGGCTGGAACGACATGGGCGAGGAATTCCATCCTGCGCCTGTGGCCGCCACGCCGTATCCTGCTCCAGTCGACCACGCCTTCGAGGCACCCAAGCCCGAAGTGCTGCGGCAGATCGAGGCGCTTGACGAGCAACTCGCGGCCCCGGTGCCGCAGATCGCCGAGCCCGAGCCCGCCGAGCCTGAGGCCCCGTTGGTCGTCGCGCGGCCGATGAAGCGCAAGCCGGTGCTCGAGCACGCCCCGGCGGTGACGCCGGGCACGCTCGCCCGCGTCGCCCGCGAAGTCTCCGCGAAGAAGGCCAAGGCCGCATTCACCTTGCGCCTCGATCAGGAACGCCATTTGTGGCTTCGTCTTGCCTCGGCGGTGACCGGTCGCTCGGCACAGCAGCTCGTAACCGAAGCGCTCGATCAGTTCCTCGAATCGCTCGACGGAATCGACGCGCTCGCCAGCCAGATCGATCCCGCGAAGCTTCGGGGGTGAAGGACATGACGATGAACAGCCGCAAGATGATCAAGTTCGGCCTCTCGGCACTCGTGCTGGGCGGCGTCGCCGTCACGGGCATAGCGACGCAGGGCTTCACCAGCGCCGCTTTCGCCACTGCCGGCGCGAATGCCAGGAAGGCCGCCTCGGAAGCGAAGGATGCGCGCAAGGCAATTGCGAAGCGCAAGGCCGGTGCCGCCGTGCAGCACGCCGAGGCAGCGGTGGCCAACGACCCGACCAGCGCCGAATATCGTGCGCTGCTCGGCCAGGCCTATCTGCTCGCAGGCCGCTTCACTTCGGCATCGCAGGCGCTGAACGACGCGCTCACGCTCAATCCGCAGGATGGCCGCGTCGCGCTCAACCTAGCCCTCGCCAAGGTGGCGCAGGGCGACTGGGCGGGCGCGCGCACGACGCTGCAGGCCAATGCCGACCGCATTCCGGCGAGCGACCGCGGGCTCGCCTTCGCACTGGCCGGCGATCCGGTCACGGGGATCGACATTCTCGCTCCCGCCGTGCGGGACGCGACCGCGACCGCCAAGACTCGCCAGAATTACGCGCTGAGCCTCGCCCTCGCCGGGCGCTGGGCCGAAGCCAGCAAGGTCGCCGCGATGGATGTCTCGCCCGATCAGCTTCAGGCGCGGCTGACCGAGTGGGCCAGCTTCGCCCGGCCGACCAATGCCTATGACCAGGTTGCGTCGCTGCTCGGCGTGCAGGCCGTGCAGGACGGCGGCCAGCCCGTCGCGCTCGCGCTCGCGCAGCAGCCGAATGTCGCGGTCGCCGCAGCCGCTCCAGCGCCTGTCGCCGATCCGGTCGATGCCTATATGCCCGGCGTGCCGCAGCAGGCTGCGCAGGTCGCCGCGGATGCCGGCGTCGAAGTCGCCGCCGCGCCGCAGGCCGAAGCCCAGCCCGAGCCGCAGCCGGTGCTGCAGCAGGTCGCCGGCACCGGTCCGCAAGTGGTGTTCGGCCCGCGCGCCGAAGTGGTCCAGCAGGTCCGTACCGCGACCGTAGCTTCGCCGCGCGCCATGCCGGCAAAGGCTCCGGTCCGTGCTGCCGCTGCTCCGGTCGCCACTGCCGCTGCCGCCAAGGCCAAGCCCGGCAATTACTATGTCCAGCTCGGCGCCTATGAGAACGCAGCGGTGGCGCGCGACGCCTGGGCGCGGCACACCCGTCGCGTTCCGGCGCTTCGTCAGGAAACCCCGCAGGGCGCGCAGTTCGCCACCGGCGCCGGCAAATTCTATCGCCTGTCGGTCGGCGGCTTTGCCCGTGCAGACGCCGCGGCGCTCTGCCAGCAGGTCCGTGCCGGCGGCAATTCGTGCTTCGTGCGCGTTGGCGCCGGCGACAGCGTCGCCACCTGGGTCAAGCCCGGCGGCCGCACCCAGGTCGCCGCACGCTGAGGCATGTCTGAGTTCGTCACGGGAAAGGCCGGGGCTCGCGCTCCGGCCTTTTTCGTTGGGACCTGATCGCTACTCGATGGGCGTGCCGCCTTTGTAGAGCGCCAGCACCTTGCCCTGCACCGGCAGCCGGTCGAACGGCGTATTGCCAGCGCGGGCTACCATCTTTTCGGCTTCGATCTGCCAGGGAGCGCCGGGATCGAGCACGACGAGATCGGCCGGGCTGCCGGGCGCGAGCGTGCCGGTGTCGAGGCCGAGAATCTTCGCCGGATTCGCAGCGAGCAGCGCGAACAGCCGCTCGATCGGGATCAGCCCGTCGCGCACCAGCCCCAGCGACAAAGCGAGCAAGGTTTCCGCACCCGACATACCCGGCTCGGCATCGGTGAAGGGCAGGCGCTTCGCTTCGGGGCCGCGCGGATCATGACCCGAGGCGATCACGTCGATCGTGCCGTCCTTGACCGCTGCGAGCGCCGCCTGACGATCGCTTTCGTCGCGCAGCGGCGGCGACAGCCGGGCAAAGGTCCGGAAATCGCTGATCGCGATGTCCGACAGTAGCAGATGCGCCGGCGTGATACCGCATGTGACTGCCACGCCGCGGCGTTTGGCGGCGCGGATCAGCTCGAACGCGGCAGCGGTGGTGACCTGGCGGAAGTGGATCCGCGCGCCGGTCTCTTCGGCAAGCATCAGATCGCGGGCGACGGCGAGCGCCTCGGCCATTGCCGGTGCAGCAGGGAGTCCGTGGCGAGTCGCGGTCTCGCCTTCGGTCGCCACCGTTCCGTCGGTGAGGCCGCCATCTTCGGCGTGCGCGACGACGACGAGCCCGCAATCGCAGGCATAAGCCAGCAGCTTGCGCATCGTACCCGAGGACGCGATCCAGCGGCGCCCCGTGGCGACGGCACGTGCGCCTGCCGAGGCGTTGATCGCCATTTCGGCGAGGTCCACACCCTCGAGGCCGTGGGTCGCAGCGGCTAGCGGATGAACCCAAAGCGCGGGTTTGCCCGACAATGCGGCACGGCGGACGATGCCAGGATCGTCGAGCACCGGCGACTGGTCGGGCATCAGCCCGACCCGGGCGATTCCCCCGGCGCGGCACGCGGCCCGGTCGACGGCGAAGACACCGAGATCGATCAGGGCAGGCGCGAGGGTCCTGCCGGCGAGGTCGACGATTCGTGCGTCGCCGGGCACTTCGAAATTGCCCACCGCGGCGATCGTCTCGCCGTCGATGAGCAGGTCACCGCTGGTGACGCCGCGGACGGGACAGACCAGCCGGGCATTGCGGAAGAGAATTGTCATCGCCGACTCCCTCGGCGTGCCCCTGCGAAAGCGGGGGCCCAAGGCCAAACAGGTCCACGCTGGAGACTCTGGGCTCCTGCTTTCGCTGGGGCACGAAGACGCAGAGGGCTCATGCCCAACCCTCCACCCCGCGCTCGGCCCTTGTCAGCACGTCTAGACACGCCATCCGGACCGCCACTCCCATCTCGACCTGTTCGGTGATCGCGCTGCGGGTCGGGTGATCGGCGACGCTCGACTCGATTTCCACGCCGCGGTTCATCGGGCCGGGATGCATGACCAGCGCGTCGGGCTTCGCGCGGGCGAGGCGCTCCGGCGTGAGTCCGTAGCGCATGTGGAATTCGCGCGTGGAGGGAATGTAGCCGCCGGCCATGCGCTCGTTCTGGACGCGGAGCATCATCACCACGTCGGCGCCTTCGAGCGCGGCGTCGAAATCGGTGAAAGGCTGGACGTACATCCGTTCGATCGCGGCGGGCATCAGCGTCGACGGCGCCACAACGCGAACCTCGGCGGCGAGCGCTGTGAGCGCGAGCATGTTCGAGCGCGCGACGCGGCTGTGGAGAATGTCGCCGCAGATCACCACGCGCTGGCCGGCGATGCTGCCGCGGCGTCGGCGAATCGTGAGGGCGTCGAGCAACGCCTGGGTGGGATGCTCGTGCCAGCCATCGCCGGCGTTGAGCACCGGACAGTCGACCTTCTGTGCGATCAGGTCGACGGCGCCCGAGCTCATGTGGCGAATGACGATCACATCGGCGCGCATTGCGTTGAGCGTCACCGCCGTGTCGATCAGCGTCTCGCCTTTCTTCACGCTCGATTGCGCCGCGTGCATGTTGACGACGTCGGCGCCGAGCCGCTTCCCGGCGATTTCGAACGACAGCAGGGTGCGCGTCGAATTCTCGAAAAAGGCATTGATCTGGGTCAGGCCTTCGAGCCTTTTGTCACTCTTGGCGCGCGTGCGGTTCGCCTCGACCCATTGCTCGGCCTCGTCGAGCAGGAAGACGATCTCGTGCGGCTGGAGCCCGGCAATGCCGGTCAGATGCCGGTGCGGAAAGGCGGCGCGGCCGGGAAGCTGCGCCGCGGGGCTATGATCGGAAGCGTGCATTAAAGCTGCGGCGTAGCGGCGCGCGAAGGCGCGGGCAAGAGCAGCAACACCCTTCGACAGCGAAGTTTCACAACCGCAACGTCTCCGGTTGCCGACACGGTTTTGCATCCGCTACGGGCGCCGTCGCGAGGACTGAGAAGGGGTAGATGATGTCGAGCCGGGTTCGTGATGCTCTGACTCTCGTTCTTATGACGTTGATCCTGCCGCTCGCGGTGCTGGCGCTCGGGATCTGGGAGCAGCAACGCGTACCGGCGAATCAGGCGGAGAATGCGGCCACGCGCGCGGAAGTGGCGGCGATCCTCGCCGATCTCGAAGGCAAGACCAAAGCCGCTGCCGCCGAAGGGAAGATCGCGTTCGACGCGCAGCTCCGCATCGACGGACGCGTTCTGGTCGGCGAAGCCGCCGTCGGCGTCGTGCGTGATGAATTGAACCGGCTCGACCGCGCAGATCGGGTCGAGCGCATCCGCGGCTATCTGCCGCCCGTGGTGATCGCCTGTGCGGCGCTCGTATTCGCGATTTCGCTGCTGATGCTGCTCGGCTCGACGGCTTTGGGCTGGGCAGGGCGCCAATCACGCGACGCTCTGGAGCGCGGCTTCAGTTTCGTCCGGCGCGCGCTGCCCGTGCTGCTGGGCGTGCAGGTGGTGGCGACTGCCCTCGCGATCGTTGCGGCTGTCGCGTTCGAAGTTTCGCCGCTGGCCGAAGCCGAGAAGCTGGGCACGCGCGACATGAAGCTCGTGTTGATCGCGATACTGGTGATGGGGTTTTCGCTGTGGACGGCGGGCAAGGCAGTGCTCAATCTGCGCCACACGCTGGCGCTGTTCGAGCCCGACCCGCTCGAAATCGAGGGACGCAGCGTCTCGCGTGCCGAAGCACCCGGCCTCTGGCAGTGGATCGATGGCATTGCCGACCGTCTCGGCGCTCTGCGCCCTGACCAGATCGTCGTCGGGCTGACGCGCGGTTTCTTCGTCACCTCCGGACCCAAATTGCTGCTGCCGGGCGGAGAGCGGTTCGAGGGGCGCACGCTCTACCTTCCCTTGCCCTATCTGCCGCTGCTCCGGCAGGACGAGGCCGAGGCGATCATAGGCCACGAGCTCGGCCATTTCACCGGCGGCGATACCGAGTATAGTCTGCGCTTCCTGCCGATCTATGCCGGCGTGAATCGCTCGCTCGCGGCGATGGTGCTTGCGGGGCGCGGCGCCGACGGCTCCGACGGCTGGATCACGCGCCCGGCAATCGAGCTCGGCATCTTCGTGATGGACCGGTTCGATCGCGCGGTGATGCACTGGAGCCGGATTCGCGAATTCGCCGCCGACGAAGCCGGTGCCCGCATCACCTCCCCCGAAGCGCAGGCGCGGGCGCTGCTTCGTACCGACGCTGTGGAACGGCGGATCGCCGAGACGCTCGGTGCGGCATTCGAGCATCCCGAGAACGCGCCTGCCGATCTCGTCGCGGCGACCGTCGATTGGGCCCGCGAGGCCGGTCTGGACGACCCGATGGAAACCGTCGAGCAGCAGCAGCCGCACCCGACTGACACCCATCCACCACGGCACCAGCGGCTCGCCGCTTTGGGCGTAACGCCGGGTCCGGCGCTCCTCGCCGAAGTTACGACGCTTCCTGCGGAGGACGCCTTGGGCCGGATCTCGGCTTTGTTCGCGGCGCCGGACCAGCTCTTCCGCGACCTGAGCGCCGCTTTCATCGGCCGGGCTCACGAGACGCGGCGCGCATATCGCGAGTCGCTCGAGACGGCGGCGGGGGCAGTCGAGACCGAGACCGTGGTGGTGCAGGACAGCACCCGCGCCGGCGGATGGGTGCTTCTTGTGGTCGGTTTGCTCTTTGCTGTCGTCGCAATCGGCATCAAGGTCGCGGAGGCGCAGCTCCCGTCCGATGTCGTGTCGCTGATGTGGGTCGTCGCCGGTATCGCGCTCATGTTCCTCGTCATCGGGGGCGCGTTGCTGGTCCGTGGCGAGAAGCCGTTCGTCACGCTCCACCTGGACGCGATATTGCTCGACGGCCTCGATCGCCCACTGGCATGGAGCGAAATCGAGCAGGTGGCCTATCATGCCGTCGGCGGCGGCGCGAACAGCGGCGGGCTGCGGTTCAGCGTCTTTCTCACGCCTGACGCTGCGCTCCCCGGCCCTGCCAAGGGCGGACGGCGCGTGAAGATCAATCGCAAAAAGCGCAGGATCGAGATTGCCTCAAGGCGCTTCCGCAAGATGACCGCGCAGGAATTCGCCGACTTGATCGAGCGCTATCGCGTCGCCGATCATGCGCGGAGTCTCCTCGAGCGTCAGGACGCGGCGGCCGCCTGACAGCGGCCGTCAGGCGTTGACCAGCGCGTCGATCGCGGCCTGAAGGATATGCGCCGCCGCCATGTTGTCGATCATCTCGGCGCGGCGGGCGCGGCTGAAATCCTGTTCGATCAGCGTGCGTTCGACCGCCACGGTCGACCAGCGCTCGTCCCACAGTAGCAGCGGCAGCCCCATGTCATCCAGGTTTCGCGCGAAGGCGCGGGTCGACTGGGTGCGGGGGCTGTCGCTGCCGTCGAGATTGAGCGGCAGTCCGACGACGAGGCCCTTCACCTGCTGTTTCGCGATCAGGTCCGCGAGCGCGGCCTTGTCCTTGGTGAACTTGCTGCGCCGGATCAGCGAGGCGGGGCTGGCGAAGCTCCAGCCGGCATCGCACAAAGCCGTGCCGATCGTCTTGGTGCCGACATCGAGTCCGAGAAGGCGTCCGCCTGCGGGAAGCTCCGCACGGAAGTCGGCGGGAGCCGTGGTGATCACGGCCGGTACGCCGCCAGCCGGCGCTCGGCATCCTTGCGGACGTTCGCCCAGAACAGACTGTAGTCGAACACATGGTAGTTGTTGCCCGGGAGCACATATTGACCGAAGGGCGGCGGATCCCGGCCGATCGTCAGGAACCCGCGGCCCTCGCAGCGCGCAGGCACCCGCTTGGTTACGAGCGTGGCCGACTGGAAGTTCGCATCCGGGATCAAGGTCCCGAGATTGGCGTCGGCCGGCGCCGAATCGTTCGGCTTGCCGGTGAGCGGATTGGTGCAGACCATCGGCGTGCTCGCGCGCGGCTTGCCCGTGAATCCGGTGGTCGCGTCGAAGGTGTCGACGATCAGCGACGGATCGGCGGGCTCGGAGAAGCTCTGCCATGACAGGATGCAGCCCGCCTGGTCCGCTTGCGCGCACGCGGGAAGCCCCATTTGGGGAAGGTCGGCGGTGACCGAGACCGGCCAGCCGACGACATAGGCCGCAACGATCCGCTTCGCGATCGGCTTGCCGGCGACCCGGTCGACGAGCAGCCGCGAGAGGTGCAGCGCGCCCTGGCTGTGGCCCGCAAGGATGATCGGCCGGTCGCCCGCCTCGGTGACGAACTGGTCGAAGGCAGCGCGCACGTCGCGATAGGCGAATTCGAGTGCCTGTTTCGCACTTGCCTTGCTGGTCAGGAATGCGCCGAACGTCGCCTGGCGATAGCGCGGCGCCCAGATCGCGCCGACCGAATTGAACGCGCTGGCCTGGCCGCGCAGGAACAAGGCGGCGCGGTTATTGGCATCGGCATTGTCGAGCGGGGCGTTCCACGTCCTGGTGTCGAGGAACGAGGTAGGGTGGATGAAGAACACCGCGGCCCGGGGGTCGTTCGCTGGTTTGAAGTCCTGCGGCGTCCACAGCGCCGGATTGCCGGGCCTGTCCGGGCGCGCGATCCACATGTCGGGCCTGGCATAGGCCCGTGCATCCGCAGGGGGCAGGGCGACCGCTTCGCCGCCGGGCACCATGAACTGGCGCATCAGCTGCACGCCGTAGAAGCGATAGGCGAAGGCGGCGGCGACCACGAGCACGATCAGTACGACAACCGCATACAGGAATTTCCGCGCCAAGCCCCGACTCCATTGTGCGATGCAGCATAGCAGCGATGCAATCGCGTTTTCCGTGGCGCACGCTTGCCGCGGATGCAACTGCGTTGACGCGTTGATCCCGCCGCACGATGCTCGCCGAGGGGAAAATGCACGGGCTCACGAAAAGCTCAGCCTTTGCTCATGCCGCGCACGTGGATTTCCGACAAACCGCGGCACTCTATTCACCGCTCGCAGGAGGCCAGATGCAAAGCGACGACACCGAACAAGCGGGCACGGCTGCAGCATGGGCAGCGCGACCGCTGATCCTCGCGGCGATCGGGCTCGCCGCCGGACTGTGTGTGCATTCGGTCCTCGGCTCAGGCTTTCGCAGCAATCTTTCTACGGTCGAGGCGGCAACCTTGACCGGTGTGACTCTCGCCGCCGGCCTCACCGGATTTACGCTCGAACGGCGGCTCTGGTGGGCATCAATCGCTTTCTCGCTGTCGGTTGCGCTCGTCGGTGCACTGGTCGTCGCGTGGAACGGCTCGCCCGAGGACTGGAGCGTCGGCGAAGGCTGGCGGATGGTCAGCCTGCTCCTCGTAGTGGCGATCGCGGCGCCTTTGTTCCAGGCCGCGCGCGACGAGGGCGCTCGCCGCTTTCCCTATCCCGCGGTGCACGATCACGCCTGGACCAATGTCGTGCTGTTCGCGGCGTGCTGGGTGTTCGTCGCGATCGTGTTCGCGCTGGCATGGCTGCTCGCGATGCTGTTCGACCTGATCAAGATCACGTTCCTCAAGGAGCTGCTCGAGAAGGACTGGTTCTGGCGCAGCCTGATCGGCCTCGCTTTCGGCGCGGCTCTGGGGCTGCTGCGCGAGCATGACGGCGTGGTCCGGCTGCTCCAGCGGGTGGTGGCGATGGTGCTCGCGGTGCTGGCGCCGGTGCTCGCGGTCGGACTGATCCTGTTCGTGCTGGCTCTGCCGTTCACCGGGCTCGACGCCTTGTGGGAGGCGACCAAGGCGACCACGCCAATCCTGCTGTTCTGCGTCGTCGGCGCGCTGATCCTCGCCAATGCGGTGATCGGCAACGCACCTTCCGAGGAGCGGCGTTTCCCGCTGCTGCGCTACGGCGCGATGGGGCTGGCGGCCGTCATGCTGCCGCTGGCAGTGCTCGCCGCGATCGCGACCGGGCTGCGGATCGGCCAATATGGCTTCACTCCCGAACGGCTCTGGGCGGTGGTGTTCGTCGCGATCGCCTGCCTGTGGGGCGCCGCCTATCTCGTTGCGTTGGTGCGGGGGCGGCGCGACTGGGCTACGCGGGTGCGGCCGCTGAACCTTGTCCTCGCGTTCGTCGTGTGCGGCGTCGCGCTGGTGCTGGCGACACCTTTGGTGAGCTTCAATGCGATCTCGACTCGCGACCAGCTCGCACGCCTCGAATCGGGCAAGGTCACGCCCGAACAGTTCGACTGGCGCGCATTGGCGTTCGACTTCGGCCAGCCCGGCCGCAACGCGCTCAAAAAACTGCAGGCCTCCGCCGATCCGGTCATCAAGGCACGCGCAACTGAGGTCGCGAAGGCCGAGATGCGCTGGGATGTGAAGGATATCGGCGAAGAAGCAAGGAAACGCGCCGAAGTGGGCGCCAACGTGCGGATGCTGCAGCCGGGTGCCCGGCTCCCCGAGGGTCTGCGGGACCGGATGGCGCAGGGCTATGCATGCGTGCGTCAGCAGAAGTGCGCGGTGTTGCTGCTTGGGGACCGCAATGCGCTGGTGTTCGACGACAACTGCTTTGCGGAGCAGAAACCGAGCGCTGCCAAAACGCCGCTACCGCCGCTCTCCATCGCCTGCCAGGCCGGAATCCGATATCGCTACGAGGACGGCAAATGGGAGCAGGGGTCGGCCAATCGCACGGTCACCCCGGACGAGACCCGGAGGATTACGGCCGGCTATGCCGCAGGCAATATCGAGATCCGCACCGTGCCGCGGCGCCAGGTCTTTGTCGGCGGGGTGCCGGTTGGCGACTCGTTCGAATAGCAATGCTTGAAGGGCAGGGGCGCGGCTGTTAGTCGCGCCCTCATGTCCGTAGACACTGCAACCGTGAAGAAGGTGGCCAGCCTCGCCCGGATCGCGATCAGCGATGCCGATGCCGAGCGCCTCGCGCCAGAGCTCAACAACATCCTCGGCTGGATCGAACAGCTCGGCGAGGTCGACACTTCGAACGTCGAGCCAACCACTGCCGTGATCCCCAACACGCTTCGCCTGCGCGAGGATGTGGTTACCGAGGGCCAGCAGCGCGACGCCGTCCTCCAGAATGCGCCGCAGGGCGAGCACGGCTTCTTCACCGTGCCGAAGGTGGTCGAATGATGATCATCCCAAGCCCCTCCGTTCGCCCTGAGCTTGTCGAAGGGCGCCTCTCCACCGGCACTGAAGCTTGCGGCGCGCTGTGCTTCGACAAGCTCAGCACGAACGGAAATCTCAAGTGACCGACATTACCGATCTCGGCATCGCCGAACTCCGCGACGGCATCCGTGCCGGCACCTTTTCGGCGCGCGAAGTCGCCGATGCGTTCGTGGTCAAGGTGAGCAAGGCGAAGGCGCTCAACGCGTTCATCGTCGAGACCCCCGATCATGCCATTGCCGCGGCGAAGGAAGCCGATGCGGCGCGCGCCGCGGGCGAGACGCTCAGGCCGCTCGCCGGCGTGCCGATCGGCATGAAGGACCTGTTTTGCACCAAGGGCGTGCAGACTACGGCGGCCAGCCACATCCTCGAAGGCTTCAAGCCGGTCTACGAGTCGACCGTGTCGCAGCGCCTGTGGGATGCAGGCGCGGGCATGCTCGGCAAGCTCAACATGGACCAGTTCGCGATGGGCTCGTCCAACGAGACCTCGTATTTCGGCAACGTGATCTCGCCGTGGCGGCGCGGCGGCGGGGACAATGCGCCGCTGGCACCGGGCGGCTCGTCCGGCGGTTCGTCCGCGGCGATCGCGGCGCGGATCGTCCCCGGGGCGACCGGTACCGACACCGGCGGCTCGATCCGCCAGCCTGCGGCATTCACCGGCATATCGGGGATCAAGCCGACCTATGGCCGCTGCTCGCGCTGGGGCGTCGTGGCGTTCGCCTCGTCGCTCGACCAGGCGGGGCCGATGGCGCGCGACGTGCGCGACTGCGCGATCCTGCTCGAGAGCATGGCCGGGTTCGATCCGAAGGATTCGACTTCGCTCGAGCTGCCGGTCCCGAAATGGGAGCACAACCTTTCGGGCGACCTGCGCGGGAAGAAGATCGGCATCCCGAAGGAATACCGTGTCGAGGGCATGCCCGAGGAGATCGAGGCACTCTGGCAGCGCGGGATCGATTGGGTGAAGGACGCCGGCGCCGACGTGGTCGAGGTGAGCCTGCCGCACACCAGATATGCGCTGCCGGCCTATTACATCATCGCCCCGGCCGAGGCCTCGTCGAATCTCGCCCGCTATGACGGCGTGCGCTACGGCCTGCGCGAGCTGGCCGAGGGCCAGAACCTCCAGGACATGTACGCCGCGACCCGCGCCGCCGGCTTCGGCGATGAGGTCAAGCGCCGTATCCTGATCGGCACGTACGTGCTCTCCGCGGGCTTCTACGACGCTTATTACACCCAGGCGCAGAAGGTGCGGACGCTGATCGCCCGCGACTTCGAGAATGCGTGGCTGGAATGCGACCTGCTGCTCACCCCGACCGCGCCGAGTGCCGCGTTCGCGTTGGGCGAGAAGGGCGATCCGCTGGCGATGTACATGAACGACGTCTTCACCGTGCCGAGCTCGCTTGCGGGCCTGCCCGCGATGTCGGTGCCGGGCGGGCTCGACAAGGGCGGGCTGCCGCTCGGGCTGCAGATCATCGGCAAGCCGCTCGACGAGCAGGGCGTGCTCGACGCCAGTCTGGCGATCGAGCAGCGCGCCGGGTTCACTGCGCGGCCGGAGAGCTGGTGGTAGCGCCCGCCCCGTTCGCCCTGAGCTTGTCGAAGGGCCGTACTTGTTCTCAGAAGAAGGGCAGGGCTTCGACAAGCTCAGCCCGAACGGAAATGAAGCGATGACCGAATACCGCATCCACGGCGACACCGGCGAATGGGAGGTCGTCATCGGCCTCGAGGTCCATGCGCAGGTGACTTCGAACGCCAAGCTCTTCTCGGGCGCAGCGACCGCGTTCGGCGCCGAGCCCAACAGCCAGGTGTCGCTGATCGACGCGGCGATGCCGGGCATGCTGCCCGTGCCAAACAAGGAGTGCATCCGCCAGGCGGTGCGCACCGGGATGGCGCTCGGCGCGGTGATCAACAAATATTCGCGGTTCGATCGGAAGAACTATTTCTACGCCGATCTGCCGCAGGGCTATCAGATCAGCCAGCTCTACCATCCGATCGTCGGCGAGGGGCGGATCGAGATCAGTCTCGACGAAAAGGATCCCGAGGCCTTCACCAAGGAGATCGGGATCGAGCGCATCCATGTCGAGCAGGACGCCGGCAAATTGATGCACGACCAGCATCCGACGCGCTCCTATGTCGACCTCAACCGCGCCGGCGTTGCGCTGATGGAGATTGTCAGCCGTCCGGACATGCGTTCGCCTGCGGAGGCAGGGGCGTACGTCAAGAAGCTCCGCTCGATTCTGAGGTACGTCGGCTCGTGCGACGGCAACATGGAAGAAGGCTCGATGCGCGCCGACGTGAATGTCAGCGTTCGCAAGCCCGGCGAGGAATTCGGCACGCGGACCGAGACCAAGAACGTCAATTCGGTGCGGTTCGTGATGGCGGCGATCGAATATGAGGCGCGCCGTCAGGTCGAAGTGCTCGAAAGCGGCGGACGGATCGTCCAGGAAACGCGGCTGTTCGATCCCGATCGCGGCGAGACGCGCTCGATGCGCTCGAAGGAAGACGCGCACGATTATCGCTATTTCCCCGATCCCGATCTGCTGCCTTTGGTGCTCGACGACGCATTCCTCGACGAATGTCAGGCGAGCCTGCCCGAATTGCCCGACGCCAAGCGCCGCCGCTATGAAAGCAGCCTCGGCCTCAGCGCGTACAATGCCGCGGTGCTGACGGCCGATGCGGAGACCGCGCGCTGGTTCGAGGCGCTGCTGGCCGAATCGGCGCGGATTCAGGCCAAGGGCGAGCAGGAAGTCGCGCGCGCCGCAGCGAACTGGCTGATCTCCGATCTGTACGGCGCGCTGAATCGCCTCGGCAAGGACCTCGACGAGAGCCCGGTCAGCCCCGTGCAGGGTGCCGAATTGCTCGCGCTGGTGGCCGACGGCACGATCTCGGGCAGCCTCGCCAAGCAGGTGTTCGAGATCATGCTCGAAACCGGCGACGGCGCGCCGAAGATCGTCGAAGATCGCGGCCTCAAGCAGACCAGCGACACCGGCGCGATCGAGGCGGTGATCGCCGAGGTGCTGGCGAAGAACCCGAACCAGCTCGAACAGTATCGCGGCGGCAAGGAGGCCCTGTTCGGCTTCTTCGTCGGCCAGACGATGAAAGCGATGCAGGGCAAGGCCAATCCGGCTGTGGTCAACGAGCTGCTCAAGAAGGCGCTGGCGGGCTGAAGCGCTGGCGCTATCCTCCGGCCAGGAAAAGGCGGGGGGACGAATGCTGCTGAAATGGCGCCGGGGTGTGGTGGTGCGAGTGGAGCGGCCCGTCGTGTCGCCCGCCACGATCGTGATGAACAAGGGGAGCCTTTCGGTCGACTGGCTCACCCGGTGGCTGTTGCCGGGCTTGGGCGATGCGTTCGAGGCCGGGGACCGCATCACGCTGATCACGGCTGTCTTGTCGTTTCGCAAAGAGCCCTTGCTGGCGCTAAACGTTACCAACGGCACGATCGTAAAACCCGCCCGGTTGCGGCTATGGGTGTCGACGATCGCTCCGGTGCTGCTGTTGATGCCGGTTCTCGGCCTGATCGGGTACGGAGTGGCACTTGCGTTTCTGGCAGCGTCGGTTGCAATTGCGTTTGCGCTCGACATCGCGGTCGCCAAGGCTGCGACGGATTTGCGCGGCGAGGCCGCGCGCGGCCCACTGGTCCATGCGCTAAGGTCGCTGGGTATGCCCGTCGATCATATTGACGATGAGCCGGAGCCGGACTGGGAGCAGCGCCTGCTCGATCGCTGGAACGGCGATCTCGGGGGAGGTTATCGCAAGAGCATCGGCTCGCTGAATCTGGTCGATGGACGTGTGCTGGTCGGCGAACCGGGATCGCTGGCGCACGCGCATCAGATATCCGTGCCCCCGGGGGATCATGAAGTGTGGGTCTCGGTGACACGTTGCTCGAACGACGAACGGATATCCCATGCCTTTCTTGCGATCTCGCGCGGCACTGCGGTCGAAGTCGAGCCGATACAGTCGGCGAGGGGCGAGCCGATCTCTCTCGGAGTCGATGGCGGCCTTGCCGCCTTCGCGTCGTCGACGGCCGCCCGCAGTCTCGCCACGGCGAGCGGGGGAAGCGCCGAAGGCGATTATCTGCTCGTCAAGGCGCTGCGGGACACGCGCCCGAAGTGGATCCGGTTTACCGTGCCCGATAGCAACGACGTCGTTGCGGCCTTCCGCTCCGGTTACGGCGATGGCATCTATCCGGTGGTGAAGCTGCTGGACGATCACGGCAAGATGCCGGCCGTGGCGATTGATTTCCACGTTTGATGCGAAGCGTCGGCGTGATTCGCCGGCCGTTGTTGGAGAAGTCGATGATCCGCAGATTGTTCCTGCTTGCGCTCTGCCTTGTGCCATTCACCGCAGTTGCCCAGACTGCCGCGCCGGCTCCGGCCGCCAATCCGCGCGTCGCGTTCGAGACCTCGGTCGGCCGCTTCGTGGTCGAGGTCTATGCCGACAAGGCGCCGATCAGCGCGAAAAACTTCCTGCGCTATGTCGATGCAAAACGGCTCGATGGCATCACTTTCTACCGCACGGTGAAAGTCGCCGACCATTTCGGTTTCGTCCAGCTCGGCGTCCAGAACGCACCGGCGAAGATGTTCCCGCCGATCAAACACGAGCCGACCAGCGTCACCGGCATCAAGCATCTCGACGGCACGCTGTCGATGCCGCGGCTGGCGCCCGGCAGCGCGCGCGGCGAGTTCACGATCATGGTCGGCGATCAGCCTTCGTTCGATGCCGATGCGACGAAGCCGGGCGACAATCTCGGCTATGCCGCGTTCGCCCGGGTGGTCGAGGGAATGGACGTGGTGGTCAAGATCCTCGACGCGCCGGTCTCGCCGACCAGGACGATCCAGGGCAGCTTCAAGGGCGAGATCCCCGAAGCCCCGGTCAAGGTGCTGAACGTTCGGCGGGTCGCAGGCTAGCGGGCGCGCTTGTCGAGATAGAGATAGGCCGGATCGAACTCCGCGACCCGCTTGAGCCCGGCAAGATCGGCGATCATCACCCGCCCGCTGCGGAACTCGACCAGCTCCCGCTCGCGCAATTCGCGAAGCACGCGGTTGACGTGCACCGACGTCAGGCCGAGGCATTCGGCGAGTTCGCTCTGGGTGATCGGCAGGGCATAGTCGCGCGCGCTGGCGAGACCGACCACGCCGAGCCGGACCTGGAGTTCGCAGAACAGATGCGCGGTGCGCTCGATCGCGCTGCGCCGGCCGAGCGAGACTTCCCATTCGCGGTGGATCGCCGCGTCGAGATTGGTCATGAACCAGAGCAGCCGGGCGAGGTGGGGATGGTTTTCAGTGATCGCGGCGAGCTTGTCATGCGGCACCTGGACGACCCTGCTCGGGGTCAGCGCCATGACATTGTGATCGAGATATTTGAGCGTGAAGCTGTGCAGATCGGCGAAGTCGCCGGGGGTATGGATTTCGGTGATCTGGCGCTGGCCGCCGCTCAGATCCTTGTAGCGGCAGAGGAATCCGTCGACGAGCAAGGTCGAGGCGTGGAGCTCGCGCCCGGCCGTGATGAAGGTGTGATCGGCGGGATAATCGATCACCTCGCCGATGGCGTCACGAAGCGCGCGCTCTTCCTCCGCGCTGATGTCGTCGCGGGCGCGCAGCTTCATCAGGTGCTTTTCGATCATGCGCCCTCCAAGGTCGTCAGCCAGCCATCCAGCCGCCGCGATACCGCATCGCCAAACCGCGAAGCGAGCGCAACTGATCCACGTTAATGGCCGGGCAATCCTTCACGCGTCGCGAACCGGGCGTTATTGCTGGTTGCGGTCCTGGTTCTTCACTTCGCCGGCAGTGCCGCTGACGCCGTCGTCCATTCCGGCGGGATCGCGCGCCGGGAGCACGTCGCCGCCGCCCGCGGCCTTCGCCTCGTCGGCGCGCGACTGCACCGCCTGCTCGAGATCCGAACGCGGATCGTCCGCGTCTCCGGTGATCGGCCCGCGCAATTCGGCATCGCTCCTGGTGTCGGCCATGTCTCTCTCCTGGTCTTCTGAATACGCGCTCAGGCAGTCGGCTGCCCCGGGCTGGTCGCCGGATCGCCACCCGGATTCGGCGCGGGAACGTCGATGTCGGGGGCAGGGGGATAATATTCCGGCGGCGGCGTCGACGGCTGGCCCGGCTGCGGGGCGCCGGGATTCTCCGACGGTGCCGGTTCGGGTGTGGCGGGAATGGGCGGTTCGACGGGCATCAGGGGTCTCCTCGTTTCGTCCTGAACGCCGCGCGGGGCCCGCAAGTTGCTTCGCCGCTTGCCCCGCAACCCATGCCTGCTATAGAGCCCGCCGACCGGCGGTGCCCCTGCGGGCGTGGCGGAACTGGTAGACGCGCCAGATTTAGGTTCTGGTATCGAAAGGTGTGGGGGTTCGAGTCCCTTCGCCCGCACCAGCACCGCCGCTCTTCGATCAGCGTCCCGGCGCCGCGATCCCATTCTAGTTGGAAGCCTGAAGAATGCAGACTGTCGAGACGTTGAACGAAGGCCTCAAGCGGGCCTACACGCTCAAGATCACCGCCAAGGACATCGACTCGAAGGTCGAGGCCGAAGTGAAGCGGGTCGCGCCGCAGGTCCGCATGCCCGGCTTCCGTCCCGGCAAGGTGCCCGCCAATCTTGTGCGGAAAATGCACGGCGAGGCGCTCGCCCAGGACGCGCTCAACAACTCGATCCAGGAAGGCGTGCAGAAGCTGCTCGTCGAGCACAAGCTGCGCCCGGCTATGCAGCCGGCGGTCAGCCTCGAAGGCGATTACGCGCCCGGCAAGGACGCCGAGATCAAGGTCGAGCTCGAAGTCCTTCCCGAAGTTCCGACTCCGTCGATCGAGGGCCTCAAGCTCGAGCGTCTGACCGTTCCGGCCGACGACGCCGCGGTCGACGAGCAGCTCCAGCAGCTCGCCAGCAACCAGAAGGGCTGGGACGATGCCCCCGAGGGTCATGAAGCCGCGACCGGCGACCAGGTCACGATGGATTTCGTCGGCAAGACCGCTGACGGCGTCGCTTTCGAGGGCGGCACCGGCGAGGGCATGGCCGTCGAGATCGGCTCGGGCCGTCTGATCCCGGGCTTCGAGGACCAGCTGGTCGGCGTCAAGGTCGGCGACGAGAAGCAGATCAGCGTGACTTTCCCGGAGGATTACGGCTCGAAGGATCTGGCCGGCAAGCCCGCGACCTTCGACCTCAAGATCACCGCGGTGAAGACCGCCGGCGAGACGAAAATCGACGACGCTTTCGCCAAGCAGCTCGGCCTGCAGGATCTCGAGCAGCTCAAGGGTCTGCTCAAGGGCCAGATCGAGCAGCAGCTGAATGGCCTCACCCGCACCTATATGAAGCGCAAGCTGCTCGACCAGCTCGCCGCCGGCCATGACTTCCCGGTGCCGCCGTCGATGGTCGAGGCCGAGTTCGACCAGATCTGGCACCAGCTCCTCCACGAGACCGAGCACGAGGCCGATCCCGCCGCGGCGAAAGCCGAGCTTGAGGCCGAGCGCGACGATTACCGCAAGATCGCCGAGCGCCGCGTCCGTCTGGGCCTGCTGCTCTCGGAGATCGGCACCGCCAACGGCGTCGAAGTTTCGCAGCAGGAAATGAGCCGGCTTATCGCGCAGGCCGCGCAGCAATATGGCCCCGAGGATCGCCAGCGCTTCATCCAGTATGTCCAGCAGGAGCCGATGGCGGCCGCACAGCTGCGCGCGCCCCTGTTCGAGGACAAGGTCGTCGACTTCCTGTTCGACAAGGCCGAGATCACCGACCGCGAAGTGACGCGCGAGGAGCTCGAGGCGGCGATCGAGTCCGACGAGGGCTTCGACACCGGCACCCACCATCACGACCACGACAATCACAAGCCCAAGGCGAAGAAGGCCGCTGCCAAGAAGCCGGCCAAGGCTGAGGCTGCGGCGGACGAAGCTCCGGCCGAGGCGCCTGCCAAGAAGGCGGCCAAGCCGAAGAAGGTCGAGAAGGCCGATATCGAGCCCGCAGCACCCGGCGACGAACTCGTCGAGGCCGAGCCGGTGAAGAAGGCCGCGACGAAGAAGGCGCCGGCGAAGAAGGCCGAGGTTGGTGCGGAAGAGGCGCCCGCCAAGCCGAAGAAGGCACCGGCCAAGAAGAAGGCCGAGGGCTGAGCCAGATTTCCGTTCGCCCTGAGCTTGTCGAAGGGCCGTTCTTTCTCTCTAACGTCGGTTGAAGAGGAAGGGCGGGGGCTTCGACAGGCTCAGCCTGAACGGGGTGGGATATATGGTTGGCGCTAACCCGCGCATCGCAGTGCTGTTGCCCTGCTACAACGAGGAAGCCGCGATCGCGCAGACCGTCGCCGGCTTCCGCGCGGCGTTCCCCGGTGCGGCGATCCACGTCTACGACAATAACAGCCGCGACCGCACGATCGAGGTTGCGCGGGCGGCCGGCGCGATCGTCCGCAGCGAGCGAATGCAGGGCAAGGGCAATGTCGTCCGCCGGATGTTCGCCGACGTCGACGCAGACATCTATGTGATGGCCGACGGCGATGCGACCTATGACGCCAGCGTTGCGCCGCTGATGGTCGACCGGCTCGTCCATGAAGGCCTCGACATGATCGTCGGCACCCGCGTCCACGAGGCTGCGGACGCCTATCGTCGCGGTCACGTGCTCGGCAATCGCGCGATGACCGGCCTGCTCGCGCAATTGTTCGGACGCAGCTTTACCGACATCTTCTCGGGCTACCGCGTTTTCTCGCGGCGTTTCGTCAAGAGCTTCCCGGTGCTCTCCTCGGGGTTCGAGATCGAGACCGAGATCAGCGTCCATGCGCTCGAGCTCAAGATGCCGGTCGGCGAGGTCGAGACTCGCTATTTCGCCCGTCCCGAGGGCTCCGCATCCAAGCTCAACACGTATCGCGACGGCTTCCGGATCGCCAGGACCATCGCCGTGCTCTACCGGATCGAGCGGCCGATGCTGTTCTTCGGGTTCATCGCCACGGTGTTCGCAATGATGGCGGTGCTGCTCGCGATACCGCTGGTCGTGACCTATCTGGAGACCGGGCTGGTGCCGCGGTTCCCGACCGCGATCCTTGCCACCGGGCTGATGATCCTCGCCTTCCTCAACCTGTTCACCGGCCTGATCCTCGACACCGTGGTGCGCGGACGGCGCGAGATGCGGCGGCTGGCCTATCTGGCGCAGCCGGGGCCGTTTTCGGAATAGGCGGCAGCCGCGAGAACCGAGCCTGAAAGGCGCCTGCACCGACAATCTTTCATCCTCCCCCGCCAGGGGGAGGTGTCGCCGAAGGCGACGGAGGGGGAGGAAGCACATCGCTGGCGGGCGTGCTTTCTCCCCCTCCGTCACGCTACGCGTGCCACCTCCCCCTGGCGGGGGAGGATTTCTGAATGTCGATCCGCCACTACCCGCACCCTGCAGTAACCCGAGTGGCTTTGGAACTACGCCTTCACCAGCCCCAGCCGGAGCAAGCTCTCCGCACTCGCCACGATCGCTTCTTCGTTCGGCCGCGGGCTCCAGCCGAGCACGCGCCGCGCTTTCTCGTTGCTCGCATTGGCCTTGATCCCCAGCCGCGGCACTGCCTGGCGCGCCAACGGGTTGAACAGGGCGAACAGGCGGACCACCCAGTCCGGAAGCTCGCGCTTCGGCACCTTCGCCGCGGCGGAGCCGAGCCGTTCGCGCAGCACCGTCGCCATCTCATGGAACGACATTGCCTCGCCGGCGACGGCAAGGAAGCGTTCGCCCGCCGCGGCGGGATCGGTCATCGCGCGCAATTGCAGCGCGGCCACGTCGCGCACGTCGACGACGCCGAGATAGAGCCGCGGCGTGCCCGGCATCTTGCCCTCCAGCATCGACTGGATGAGGAAGATCGAGGTCGACAGGTCGCCGTTCAGCGCCGGGCCGAAGATCCCGACCGGATTGACCACCGCCAGCTCCATTCCGTTCCCCTCGCGGGCGATAAAGTCCCAGGCGGCGCGCTCGGCCAGCGTCTTGGATTTCATGTAGGGCTGAACGGCGGGACCTTCGGGGTTGGTCCAGTCTGCCTCGGTGTAAGGGGCCTCGCGCTGCCCGTGGCCGTAACCGATCGCCGCGAAGGAGGAGGTGACGACGATTCGCTTCACTCCGGCGTCGCGCGCGGCATGCAGCACGCGCAAGGTGCCTTCCCGGGCGGGTCGGATCAGCTCCTGTTCGTCCCTCGGTTGTGCAGGCGGAAAAGGAGAGGCGACGTGCTGGACATAGTCGCAGCCCGCCACCGCTTCGGCCCAGCCCTCGTCCTTCTCCAGATCGGCGGCGAAGAAAGTCAGGCCATCCATGGCTTCGGCGCCCGCGGCGGCGAGCGTGGCGCGCAGCTCGGCCTCGCGGGAGAGGTTGCGTACGGTGGTGCGCACGTCGTGCCCGGCCGCGAGCAGCTGGAGGATCACATGGCTGCCGACGAAGCCGGAGCCGCCGGTGACGAGAACCTTGCTCATGCGAAACGATGTGGGCGCGAGACCGGCTGCTTGCAATGTAGGATTTCAAATGATGCGATGACGCGTGGACGCTACGGCACAGCAATGCCCCTCCCCGGGAGGGAGGGGCAAGGGGTGGGTAGCGGCGAGCAGGGCTCGATGCCGTGCTCGCCGCTATGATGCCGGCCGAAGAGTCTCGAAGCGCGCGTAGGCGCACCATCCACCCACGATAGGCCGGTCACCCCTCTCGGCGCCCCTCACACGCGTGGTCGTCGCCTGGGCGTGGCGTCGGTTTCGCGTGTGCGTGGCGTCGGCGTCGCTTGGGTGTCGCGTCAGCGTCGCGTGCCCGCCGCGTCATCGGCACGTGGACGTCGCGTCACCGGCGCGTCACCGGTGCGTCAGCGGCGCGTTCCGTCGGCTTGCAGGAGGGGGAGTGAGTAAATTGACTTCAAAAACCCCGATTCGAGTCAAGCGAGTCAACCGGCATACAGTCAACCTCGGCTGCGTCCCCCCTTGCGCCGCGCGAGCCGAGCGCCGATGTTGGGGGCCTGGGCAACCATCCAAGAGAAAATCCCGCATGCATCCGCTTTCCGGTCAAATGACCATTGATCCCGTTACCGGCGGTCTCGTTCCGATCGTCATTGAGCAGTCGAGCCGCGGCGAGCGCAGCTTCGACATCTTCTCGCGGCTGCTGCGCGAGCGCATCGTCTTCGTCACCGGCGGCGTCGAGGACCAGATGGCCTCGCTGATCACCGCCCAGTTGCTCTTCCTCGAGTCCGAGAACCCGAAGAAGGACATCTGGATGTACATCAATTCGCCGGGTGGCGTGGTCACTGCCGGCATGGCGATCCACGACACGATGCAATATATCCGTCCGCGCGTCGGCACGGTGTGCATCGGTCAGGCGGCGTCGATGGGCAGCTTCCTGCTGGCCTCGGGCGAGCCGGGCCTGCGCGTTGCGCTGACCAATGCCCGCATCATGGTCCACCAGCCCTCGGGCGGTGCGCAGGGCATGGCCTCGGACATCGAGATCCAGGCTAAGGAGATTCTCCGTATTCGCCAGCGCATGAATGACCTGTATGCCAAATATACCGGTCAGCCGCTTGAGAGGATCGAGCGCGCGATGGACCGCGATACCTTCCTCGAAGCGAACGAGGCGAAGGAATTCGGCATCGTCGACGAAGTGTACGAAAAGCGGCCGCAGCCCACCGAAGACGCAGCAGCTGCTTAAGATTATTGGATTATAGCCGTCCGTGGCGACTGCTGCGGGCGGCGCAAATCCGCTTGCTGCGAGCGGATTTTGGATTGCCGGACGGGAACCCGCGTGTAGGATGGCGGGTAATGGCTACGCGTCCGGCGCGTAAAGGATGGATTGAATGACCAAGCTCAGCGGCGGCGACTCCAAGAGCACGCTTTATTGCTCGTTCTGCGGCAAGTCGCAGCATGAGGTGCGCAAGCTCATCGCCGGACCGACCGTGTTCATCTGCGACGAGTGCGTCGAGCTCTGCAACGACATCATCCGCGAAGAGACCAAGTCGGCGCTCGTCAGCAAGAAGGACGGCGGCGTTCCCACGCCGCAGGAAATCTGCGATGTGCTCGACGATTACGTGATTGGCCAGAAGCAGGCCAAGCGCGTGCTCTCGGTCGCGGTGCACAACCACTACAAGCGGCTCAACCACGGCGCCAAGGGTGCCGATGTCGAGCTCGCCAAGTCGAACATCCTGCTCGTCGGCCCTACCGGCTGCGGCAAGACCCTGCTCGCCCAGACCCTGGCACGCATCCTCGACGTGCCGTTCACCATGGCCGATGCGACGACGCTGACCGAAGCCGGCTATGTCGGCGAGGACGTCGAGAACATCATCCTCAAGCTGCTCCAGGCCTCGGATTATAATGTCGAGCGGGCGCAGCGCGGGATCGTCTATATCGACGAGATCGACAAGATCAGCCGCAAGGCCGAGAATCCGTCGATCACGCGCGACGTGTCGGGCGAGGGGGTCCAGCAGGCGCTGCTCAAGCTGATGGAAGGCACGACCGCGTCGGTTCCGCCGCAGGGTGGCCGCAAGCATCCGCAGCAGGAGTTCCTCCAGGTCGACACGACCAACATCCTGTTCATCTGCGGCGGTGCCTTCTCGGGCCTTGAGAAGATCATCGGCGATCGTCTGCAGGGCAAGTCGATCGGCTTCGGCGCCTATGTCGCCGCGCCGGAGGAGCGCCGCACCGGCGAGGTGCTGCGCCAGACCGAGCCGGAGGATCTGCTCAAGTTCGGCCTGATCCCCGAATTCGTCGGCCGCCTGCCGGTGATCGCGACGCTCGAGGATCTCGACGTCGACGCGCTGATCAAGATCCTGACCGAGCCCAAGAACGCCCTGGTCAAGCAGTATCAGAAGCTGTTCGACATGGAGGGCGTCAAGCTCAGCTTCAACGACGACGCGCTGACCGCGATCTCGAAGAAGGCGATCGAGCGCAAGACCGGCGCCCGCGGGCTCCGCTCGATCCTCGAGGCGATCCTGCTCGACACGATGTTCGATCTGCCCAGCATGGACGGCGTCGACGAGGTGATGATCGACAAGGACGTGGTCGAGGGCCGCAAGGATCCGGTCCGCATCTATGCCAAGAAGGAAAAGACCGGCAGCGCCGCCTGACCTTCTGTTGCCCAAATACTGCACAAGCGGCCGGAAAGATCTCTTTCCGGCCGTTTTTGTTTGGACCGACTCGGCGGTCGGGCGCACGCTCTCCGGCAGTAAAGACGAGATGGAGAGGTGACGTATGTCCGATATTGCCATCCTCGACGACGACGAGCGTGAATATCATTCGCCGTTCGACCTGGCGCTCAACCCTGCCGCGTTGGAAACCTTCAAATGGTTGGTACTTGGCCACGTCTTGTACGTGGTCGGACTCGCCGTGGTGCTCTACTTCCACATTCCTAACGGTTCGGTGTGGATTACGCCGCTGTTCGGCCTGCCGTTCGTCTGGCATGAGCGTCACCACCGTGCCGGCGTCAAGGCCCTCGTGTTCCTCCTTGGCTTTACGCTGATGCATTATGTGGCGCTCAAGACCGTCCAGGGGATCAGCGGCGACGAGGTCGGGTTCCTCCGCGGCTTTGTCGGCGGTGCCATCGGCGGCGGCGGGAGCCTGCTGCTCTGCGCGATCTTCGGACTGCTGCGCAAGGGGTCGAGCCTGACCTTCGAGGCGTTCGGCACGGTCCTGCTCGGCGCCGTCGGCAGTTTCTGCCTCTACCTGTACCTGACGACTGGCGCCTCCGGCGACTCGTTCGCAAGCGACATCGTCCAGCCGCTCAAGATCTACACGCCGTGGCAGATCGCGTTCGCCTATGTGCTGGCCCGTGTGCTGCGACCGCTGAGCTGAGTGCGTGCTCCTGCGAAGGCAGGAGCATCAAGAGAGCGAAGGAGCGAGCTAGCCGCGCCGCCGCGCGGCTGGACCGTTCAGCGCCTTCCACGGAATGACCGCCCAATCTGGCGTATCGCAGTTGCGGGCGACCCGAGCGAAGTAGGCGCCGACGAACAGGCCCTCCGCGGTGAGATACGCCTGGGGGAAGCTCCACACTTCGGGATCGTCATAGCTACAGCCATCGTCTCCCTTGGTCATCTCATCGGGATGGTAGCGCTTCAGCAGCGCCACCAGCCCTGGGGCGAACGTGCCGCTGCGGTAGCTGTACCAAGCGCTCGAGCGTTCGTGCGGCGGCGGCGCCTTGCCGAAGCGGAGCAGGTCGTCGAGGCGTAGCTCCTCGCCGTTACGCGCGTCGTATATCACGCCCTGCACTCCGAAGTCCGGGTGCGCCGCACCTGCGCAGCCCCAGCTCGCGCGCCACGCATAACTGACGAAATGGTCACCAAGGTAGATCGAGCCCGCTTCGTCCGAATCCACTCCTGCGCCGCCGTCATAGCCCGGGCAGCCGAGCCAGTTGCGAACATGCTCCCATTGGGTGGCGGTAAGCGCTGCGTTGATCGTGCGCAGCGCCGCGGCCTCATAGCCGCTTTCGATCCGGAACAGGCGGATGCCGGTCAGCCGTTCGCTGTGCCAGCGGATGGTGCGAGTGCCGATCCGTTCGGCCGTGTCAAGTTCGAGCCGCAGTCCTGCGAGTTGCAGGCGATCGTAGCCGGACAGATCGGCTGGAGCGCCTGCGGGCACCGCCGGCGGCGCTGCGGTGGCGAGCGAAACCGGCAGGCTCCTGCCCTTGGCTGTGGTCAGCGTTCCAGCCCAGCCGGCGCCACTGCGTTTCAGTACCAGCTCGTCGCCGGTGGCGCGGGCGTGAAGCTTCACTTGCTCTGCCTCGCGTTCCCCTTCCAGTGCGATATCGAGGCGGGTGTTCTGATAAAAATACCGTCCGCTCGGGGCGCCCCGTTCTTCGTCGAGTTGCAAAACGATCGGCGCCGTGCCCGCCTTGCCCTCATAGAGTTGCGCGACCGCCGCGCCGGGAACTGCCAGTATCGCAAGGGCGACGAACACGAGCGGCCGCATCATTCGTTTCCGCGCGAATCGCGTTGCGCAGCTTCGACGGCCTCGGAGCGCTTCAGAATCCGCGATGCCGGATCCACGACCACATGCGCACTCGCGGGTACCGCGATGCTGCCGGTGCCGCCCGTCATGGCGACAGTTTCGACCTGCCCATCGACCTGCACTTCGACTGGAAGCGGAAAGGGTTTGTTGCCTGGCGCCTTCCAGTTGAGCGTCAGCCGCCCGTGTTCGCGACTCTGGAGCAGTTCCGGCAATGCGGCCTCGCGAAGATAGACATCGAAGAACCAGGTCAAATCCTTGCTGGTGACCTGATTGACGATCCGGACATATTCGGGCGTGGTTGCGAAGCGCGGTTGGAAGTTGCCGGGCTTGGGGTCCGGCCGGCCATAAACCAGCCGGCGTGTGACCTCCCAGAAGGCCTTGTCGCCGATCAGGTTGCGCAGCGTGTGGAGCACCCATGCGCCCTTGACGTAGATGTCCCCGCCGGGGCCGCCTTTCTCTTCCTCATAGACCTCTTCCTCGGTCATGATGCGCCCGGAGACGATCGGCGCTTTGTTCCGGATCTGGTTGCGGAACACCTCCATCATGCTGGCATAGCGCGCCTCGCCCTCGCGCCAGCGGCCGTAGAGCGGCTGCATGTACTGGCCGTAGCCTTCATGGAGCCAGTAATCGTCCCAGTTTGCCGCAGACATCTGGTTGCCGAACCATTCGTGCGCGAGCTCGTGCTGGAACAGCCAGTCGAAGCCGTCGGGAGTCTTGCGGTAGTTGTTGCCGTAAGCGTTGATCGTCTGGTGCTCCATGCCCAGATGCGGTGTCTCAACCACGCCGAGCTTCTCGTCGCCCCAAGGATACGGACCGACGTTAGCCTCGAAGAAATCCAGGGTTGGGGCGAATTCCGCAAACAGGCCGTTTGCGCCCGCCTCCCGGCCGGGGATGTGCCAGTAATATAGCGGGATGGTGTTGCCGAACCGGCTGCTGTAGCTGCCCTTCATCTCGACGTACGGCGCGATGTTGAGCACCACCGAATAGGGGTTCGGGCTACGTGCCTTCCAGTGCCACGTCGTACGGCCGTCCGCGAGCGTGTCGACTTTCTGCAGCACGCCATTTGACGGTGCCGACAACCCCTTGGGCACGGTGATGTGCAGGTCGACCCTGGCTGGCTCTCCCGCCGGGAAATCGAGGCACGGCCAGAAAAGGTCGCAGCCATAACCCTCGGCAGTGGTCGCGATCCACGGTTTGCCGTCGGGTGTCTTGCTCCAGACCATGCCATCGTCCCACGGCGCACGCACGGCCACATGTGGCGTGCCGCTATAGGTGATCTTCACCGCCGACCGGCCGCCGGCGGCGAGCGGGGCAGGGAGGGTGATCGCCAGCCGCCCTTCCGGGTTCGACCAGCTCGCCCGCGGCAGCGGCTTGCCATCCACGCTGATCGCACTCACGGGCAGGTTTTTGTCCAGGTCTACGAGGAGTCGCTGCTGTGCTGCTACGGTGGCGAGGGTGAGCGTCGCCACGCCTGCGAGCCTTTGCGTCTCCGGAAAGATCTCGATCGCCAGATCGACATGCTCGAGCCGCAGCGCCGCGCGCTCGGAATCGATCGGACCGCCCGAGGCCTCAGTCGTCGCCGTAATCGGTGGCTCGCCGGGTTTGACCTGTGCGTGGGCAGGGATAACGCCCAAGACGAGCGTCGAGGCGGCGAGCAGCAAACGGGTGGTGATAAGAACCTCCATCAGGCGGGCGACGGCCAACGTCTTGGTCATGCGGGCAACGCCAGTCCACAACCAATCAATCCTTGACGATTGATGCGGCTGGCGCGCGCCCCATATATAGTGGAGAACAGGGGCCGCTCGGGCCCAGGAGTATACATGAAGCAGTCCTACCCCGTCCTGCCGCTTCGCGACATCGTCGTCTTCCCGCACATGATCGTGCCGCTGTTCGTCGGCCGCGACAAGTCGGTCGCCGCGCTCGAGGCAGCGATGGCCGACGACAAGGAGATTTTCCTCGTCGCGCAGCTCGATCCGGCCGAGGACGATCCCGGCCGCGAGGATCTGTACGATACGGGCGTCTCGGCCGAGGTGCTCCAGCTGCTCAAGCTGCCCGACGGGACCGTGCGCGTGCTTGTCGCCGGCAAGGAGCGGGGCGTGCTCGAATCAGTCGACGAATCGGGCGCATTTCTTACGGCGCAGGTGAGCCCGGTCGACGAAGAAGACGGGCGGCTCGAAAGCGCCAGTGAGCAACTGGGCGAGAAGGTGAGCAAGATCACCCCCGAAAGTTTGAGCCCTGAGCTCCAGGCGCTGATGCGCTCGGTGGTGGATCAGTTCGAGAATTACGCCAAGCTCAATCGCAAGCTCCCGGCCGAGACAGCTGTGCAGCTCGCTGAACTCGACGATCCGTCGCGCTTGGCCGACGCCGTTGCCGCCAACATCGCAGTCAAGGTGTCCGACAAGCAGTCGCTGCTGGTTGAGAAGGACCCGCGCAAGCGGCTCGAGATGGTGTTCGCCTTCATGGAGGGCGAGCTTGGCGTGCTGCAGGTCGAGAAGAAGATCCGCAGCCGGGTCAAGCGCCAGATGGAGAAGACCCAGCGCGAATATTACCTCAACGAGCAGCTGAAGGCGATCCAGCGCGAGCTCGGCAACGAGGGCGACGAAGGTGATGGCGACGAGGTTGCCGAGCTCACCCAGAAGATCGCGACGCTCAAGCTCAGCAAGGAAGCGCGCACCAAGGCGACGTCGGAGCTCAAGAAGCTCAAGACGATGGCGCCCATGTCGGCTGAAGCTACAGTGGTGCGTAATTACCTCGACGTACTGCTCGGCCTGCCGTGGGGCAAGAAGTCGAAGCTCAAGAAGGATATCGCCGAAGCGCAGGCGGTGCTCGACGAAGACCATTATGCCCTCGAGAAGGTCAAGGACCGGATCGTCGAGTATCTCGCGGTCCAGGCGCGCACCAACAAGTTGAAGGGGCCGATCTTGTGCCTCGTCGGGCCGCCCGGCGTCGGCAAGACCAGCCTCGGCAAGTCGATCGCCAAGGCGACCGGGCGCGAGTTCATCCGCCAGTCGCTGGGCGGCGTGCGGGACGAAGCCGAAATTCGGGGCCACCGCCGCACCTATATCGGCTCGCTGCCAGGCAAGATCGTCACTAACCTCCGCAAGGCGGGAGCAAGCAACCCGCTGTTCTTGCTCGACGAGATCGACAAGCTCGGGCAGGATTTCCGCGGAGATCCCGCGAGCGCACTGCTCGAGGTGCTCGACCCCGAGCAGAACAACAAGTTCAACGACCATTATCTCGAGATCGACATCGATCTGTCGGACGTGATGTTCGTGTGCACAGCGAACTCGCTCAACCTGCCGCAGCCGTTGCTCGACCGCATGGAGATCATCCGCCTCGAGGGTTATACCGAGGACGAGAAGGTCGAAATTGCCGAGCGGCACCTGATCCAGAAGCAGATTGAGGCGCATGGCCTCAAGGAGGGCGAGTTCACGCTGACACCCGGGGGTCTGCGTGCATTGATCCAGCGCTACACCCGCGAGGCCGGTGTGCGTACGCTCGAGCGTGAGATCGCCAAACTCGCGCGCAAGGCGCTGCGGAAGATTCTCGAGGGCAAGGAGACCAGCGTCACGATAACGCCGGAGAACCTCCACGAATATGCCGGGGTGCAGAAATATCGCCACGGCCTTGGTGAGGAGGAGCATCAGATCGGCGCGGTCACCGGGCTCGCCTGGACCGAGGTTGGCGGCGAGCTGTTGACGATCGAGAGCGTCACCGTGCCCGGCAAGGGTGCGATCAAGACGACAGGCAAGCTCGGCGACGTGATGAAGGAATCGGTCGAGGCGGCGTTCAGCTTCGTTAAGGCGCGCAGCCCGAGCTACGGGATCAAGCCGAGCCTGTTCGCGCGCAAGGACATCCACGTCCACTTGCCGGAAGGCGCCGTTCCCAAGGACGGTCCGTCTGCCGGCATCGGGCTGGTCACGTCGATCGTCTCCACACTGGCGGGCGTCGCAGTGCGCAAGGACGTGGCGATGACCGGTGAGGTCACGTTGCGCGGCAGGGTGCTGCCCATCGGCGGACTGAAGGAGAAGCTCCTCGCCGCGCTGCGCGGCGGCATCAAGACCGTGCTGATCCCGCAGGAGAACGAGAAGGATCTGGCGGAAATCCCCGCCAATATCCGCGAGGGGCTCGAGATCGTGCCGGTAAGCCATGTCGACGAAGTGCTCCGGCTCGCGCTCACCGAGCCTTTGACGGCGATCGACTGGACCGATGCTGACGAATTGGCGGCGCAGCCGCCCGTGCATGTGCCCGGGATTGGAGACGCTGTTCACCATTGAGGAAGCGTAACTTTTGCGGCGAAAACCGCCGTGGAGGGTTTGACAGCGGTGGCGGACGCGTGCTGACTGGCTTACTCGGCCTGCCGCCGACTCAATTTCGACGCACTCAATCAGGGGGAATCCACCAGCATGAACAAGCAAGAGCTGATCGGGACGGTCGCGGATACGTCCGGCCTCGGCAAAGGCGATGCTACCAAGGCGGTTGAGGCCGTGTTCGACGCGATCTCGGCCGCGCTCAAGAAAGGCGACGAAGTGCGTCTGGTTGGCTTCGGAACCTTCTCGGTCAGCAAGCGCAAGGCTTCGACCGGCCGCAATCCCCGCACTGGCGAGGAAATGACGATCAAGGCGTCGAACCAACCAAAATTCAAAGCCGGCAAGGGCCTGAAGGATTCGGTCAACTGATCTGATCGAAAGCGGGCCTGGGGGCTGGACAAGCGCACCCCGCACCGCCTAAAGGCCCGCTTCCCGTTTCCGCCGAAAGGCGAATGGGCGCGTAGCTCAGTGGTAGAGCACTGTGTTCACACCGCAGGGGTCGCAAGTTCAATCCTTGCCGCGCCCACCACTTCAAAGCCGGGTTATCCGGTCGGACTTCCGACTGAATGACGGATAACCCGGCTCCCGGCCCGGGCCCGTGCGACGTAGGCCGCCGCTGAATCGATCTCTCCGATCAGATCCTCAATTCAAATTGTCCGTATCTTGCCTCAGGACCGATCCGATGCGCCGGCTGGCGGGCATTTCCTTGCATCGATGTTGGCGCGCCCGGTTGGATTCGAACCAACGACCACAGGCTTAGAAGGCATGTGCTCTATCCAGCTGAGCTACGGGCGCGCGCCGGGCTCCCCTAGCGCGGATTGCGTCGCGGCGGAACCGGCATCATAAACATGCCATGAGCGAGGGGGCACAGCCGGCGCAGGTCGCCGCACGCGACGTGAGCGGCGGACATTTCCGCTACTACGACTTCGTCATGGCGGCATTCGTCGCCATCCTGCTGCTGTCGAACGTGATCGGCGCGGGCAAGGTCGCACAGGTCTGGCTGCCGGGAGTCGGCTATTGGCCGTTCGGCGCCGGCATCCTGTTCTTTCCGTTGTCCTATGTGATCGGCGACGTGCTCACCGAGGTCTATGGCTATGCGCGGGCGCGCCGGGTGATCTGGGCAGGAACCGCCGCGGTGCTGTTCATGGCTTTCATGTCCTGGGTGGTGGTGCTGCTGCCGCCGGCGCCGAGCTGGGGCAATCAGGGCGCCTATGAAGTGATTTTCGGACAGGTGCCGCGAATCGTGCTCGCGTCGGTCTGCGCCTTCTGGGCCGGCGAATTCGTCAATTCCTATGTGCTCGCCCGGATGAAGCTGTGGACCCAAGGCCGGCTGCTCTGGACCCGCACGATCGGATCGACCTTTGCTGGCCAGGCGATCGACAGCCTGATCTTCTACCCGCTCGCCTTTCTCGGTGCGGCGGGCTGGACCAACGAACTCGTGCTGCAGGTGCTGTTCACCCAATGGGCGCTCAAGGTGAGCTGGGAAGTGCTGCTGACGCCGTTCACCTATGCCGTGGTCGGCTTCCTCAAGCGGCGCGAAGGCGTCGACGTCTATGACGAGGGCACCGACTTCACCCCCTTCGCCACCAAGGTCTGATGAGCCCGCTCCAGTCGGTCAAATTCTGGCTGGTCGGGCATGTCGGCCTCGCCAAGGATGCGCTGCACGTTCATGTCGGGCTGCTGCTGTTCGTCGGAAGCGCGCTGCTTTTCCGCTGGCCGACCCGTAGCTGGAAGCCATGGACAGTCGCGCTCGGCGGGGCGCTTCTCGGCGAGGCGTGGGACCTGCGCGACAGCCTCGTCTATCACACCCGGATCGCGCTTTGGGCGAACTGGCACGACGTGTGGAATACGATGCTCTGGCCCAGCCTGTTCGTGCTGCTGGCGCGCACCACGGCGCTTTTCGGGCGCTCTTCGCGCACGCGGTGAGCGTGCAATTTGCGCACTTGCATAAAGTTGCAGCATCGGAACAATCTCGACGCGAAGAGCCGGGAGGAGTGTCCGATGGCTGCCGAGGAAGCGACATTCACGAGCAAGGGTGGCGTGCGGATCTTCTACCGCGCGTGGCAGCCGGCAGGCGAGCCCCGCGCGGTCGTGGTGATCTGCCACGGCGTCAATTCACACGGCGGGCAATATCTCTGGGCGGCGGACCGGCTCGTCGAGAGCGGCTATGCAGTGTTCGCGCTCGATCTGCGCGGGCGGGGGCTGTCGGAGGGTGAGCGCTTCTATGTCGAGGACATCGCCGATTATGTCGCCGACGTCGCCGGCACGATCGCCATTGCCAAAGCGGGCTATCCGGGACTCAAGCTGTTCCTGCTGGGCCATAGCGCCGGCGGCGTGACTTCGGCGAGTTATGTGCTCGATCACCAGGCCGAGATCGACGGATTCATCTGCGAGAGCTTCGCCTTTCAGGTGCCGGCGCCCGGCTTTGCGCTCGCCGCGATCAAGGGGCTCAGCCACATCGCGCCGCATCTCGGCGTGCTCAAGCTCAGGAACGAGGATTTCTCGCGCGATCCCGAAGTTGTCGCCGCGCTCAACGCCGATCCGTTGATCGAGAACGAGACCCAGCCGGCGGCGACGGTGGCGGCGCTGGTCCGGGCGGACGAACGGCTTCGCGAGGATTTCCCGACCATCACCTTGCCGCTGCTCATCCTGCACGGCACCGCCGACAAGGCGACCGTCTGCAAGGGGAGCGAGTTCTTCTTCGAAACCGCGGGATCGAGCGACAAGACACTCAAGCTGTACGAGGACCATTATCACGACCTGCTCGCCGATTTCGGCAAGGAGCAAGTGATGGCAGACATCAAGACGTGGCTGGAGGCGCGGATCGGAGAGGGCGTGGGAGCGGAGGCGGACGTGGCGCGGTTGACTGCTTGACCCGGATTGACTCGAATCCCCGTTTTTGTTGCCCGCAGCAACGCGAAACCACGGTTTTGCGAAACATATCGGTAGTGAGGCGACGGTCACGCGGCGCCCACGCGACGTTCGGGCCACACCAACGCGACGCCGACGCCACGCCTACGCGCCGCCCACGCGACGCTTATGCCACGCCCACGCGTCACTGATGCGCCGGCAGCGCCACGGCGATTGAAGGAGAGACTCGCGTCGAATAATTCGACAATGCGAAAGAGCGGCCGGCACGGACGGCCGCCCGAGGCAAGCAGGCGCAATCCTACATTTCAAGCGCCGCGTGGAGCGTCGCCCGCGGATGCAACGCTGCGCTGTGTGCGTCACCGAAGCGCGAGGTATGGGGTGCCCGAAACGCTGCGATTCCGGGCGATTGCCGCCAGGAAACGGCCGCTGCATTTCTGCGGTCGGAGTGCGCGGAGGGTCGTCGCATTGCCGACACCCGTTCGTCTGATACGTTGACACGCCTTACGTTATCGACGGAGGCGCGCCGAGGAGCGCACATGAAAGAGAAGGTCAGAGTGTCAATCTGGACGTTGAAGGGCTTTGGTCTGTTCTCACTCGCCGCCTGCGCGATGCAGGAAGGAGATACGCGTCACGAGGCCCTGATGGACAGCATTGAGCAGAAAGTCGTGCTGCCGAAGGGCGCCGAGCCGCTGAACGCTTATGGCCGAAGCTATGCTTTTGAAGGTAAAGATCGGGTCCTCGGCTCCTATTCCATTCCAGTCGTTTCGAAGAGCGGACCGTGTACAGTGGTAATGCCGGGGAACACGTCTCGTCCGTGCAGCGCCGAAGAGATCGCGGCCGATGAAGGCGCGCAGCTCCATGCAGGTGCGAGGCGGTGGTATGACAGTGCTGGTGACATGCCTCGACGGCTTTGGGCGGGCTGTGAGCAGGTAAATGTCGTCTACGAGATAGCGACTCGCCGCATGCTTGAGGCCCTTTGCGACAAGGATGGCTAGTTACTGGCGACCATGATGGATCTCACCAGACCTGTTTGACGTCCCCTAACGCCCGTTTGCTGCCCATGTGCTCCTGCGAAAGCAGTAGTTCAGAATTGCTAAGTGTTTCATCGCGCTGGGCGCCTGCTTTCGCAGGAGCGGGGAGGAACCGCTCAAGGCTGGCGGGCGCCAGCAGCGGCTGTTCGCCGGTTCGAGGACTGCCTGCTCAGGCGACGGCTTCGAGCAGGCCTTCGAACAGGCGGCGGCCGTCGGTGCCGCCATGGGCTGCCTCGATGCGGCGTTCGGGGTGCGGCATCATGCCGAGCACGTTGCCGGCCTTGTTAAGCAGGCCGGCGATGTTGCGCGCCGAGCCGTTAACGTCCTCGGCATAGCGGAAGGCGACACGGCCTTCGCCTTCGATTCGGTCGAGCGTCTCGGCATCGGCAAAGTAATTGCCGTCGTGATGTGCGACCGGGACGGTGATCGTTTCGCCGGTATCGTAGCCGCTGGTGAAGATCGACTGGCTGTTGTCGACGGTCAGCGCGACGTTGCGGCAGACGAAGTTGAGGCCGGAATTGCGCATCAGCGCGCCGGGGAGCAACCCTGCCTCAGTGAGGATCTGGAAGCCGTTGCAGATGCCGATGACGGGCAGGCCGCGCTCGGCCGCCTCGACCACGGCGCGAACGATCGGCGACCGCGCGGAGATCGCGCCGCAGCGCAGATAGTCGCCATAGGAGAAGCCGCCAGGCAGGGCGACGAGGCCGATGCCCGATGGGAGCGCGCTTTCGCCGTGCCACACCATTTCGGGGGCTTTGCCGGTCACATCTTCCAGCGCGGTCGCGATGTCGCGATCGCAGTTGGAGCCGGGGAAGACGATGACCGCGGTCTTCATTGACGCTCGATCCGGTAATTTTCGATTACGGTGTTGGCGAGCAACTTGCGGCACATCTCGTCGACGGCTTCGTCGCTGGTGCCGTCGGCGAGCTCGAGCTCGAAGATCTTGCCAGCGCGGACGTCCTGAACGCCGTCGAAACCGAGGCCGCCGAGCGCGTGCTGGATGGCCTTGCCCTGAGGGTCGAGGACGCCGTTCTTGAGCGTCACGATGATGCGGAGCTTCATGGCCGCGCCTATGGCCCGGACGGCCGAGTCCCGCAATCAGAAATAGCGGGCGAGCGCGAAGCGGAAGCGAAGGCGATCGGTACTGTAGAAGGCGATGTTTGAATCGGTACGCGCATAAGCGAGGCTTAGTTCGGGCGAGAAGCCGAACACGCGGATGCTGCGATTGCCGAGCGTCGCGCGTGTGCTCCAGCGCCAGTCGCGGCGGACGTCGTTCGAGAAGAACTGGATCGGTGCATCGTAGATCGCGCGCGACGCCGTGCCGCTGAGGCTGAAGTTGATCCCGTGCGGCAGCTCGCCGCCGATGGCGAGGCTCGCGCCGGCTTCCTTGTTCGACCAGGCGGCCTCGTCGAGCCAGTCGCGCCGCCCGAAGATGCCGACCGAGGCGATGAGACTGCGCGACAGCGCATGCTCGAACGTGCCGTACAGTCCGGCCTGCCAGCCGCTATAGCCGGAGTCGAACAGCGCATCGGTACGGCGCGCGTCGAGCTGGACGCCGACGCGGTCGCTGGACCCGAGCACCGTCTGGGCCCCGGCCTTGACCCCCGCCTGGCGGGTGATGAGGCGCCCGCCATACCAACGCTGCGCTCCCACGGCCTCGGCCGAGACACTCGCCGTCTGCGAGAGGCGGAGCTCGGGACCGGCGGCGAACTGGACGAGATAGTCGTCGTAATCGCTGCCTGCATAGTTGCTGCCATTACCGTCCATATCGACGAGCATCGACAGGTTGGCGGCGACGGGGAGGCGCAGGCCGGCCGAGATCGTCGCGGTTTGCCCCGTGCCCGACCGGGCCTTGGCCGCGTCGTTGAGTTCGAGCGGAAGCTGGTAGCCGCCGAGATTGACCGTGACCTGATCGACGGCGGTGGCGTTGTTGATGTTGCTGTCCGGGGCGATGCCGAAATCCACGTCGAGCCGCCATGCGCGCTGCTGACGGATCACCGCGCGAACGCCGCGGATAGCCTTGGCGAGCTCGGGCGGGAGCTCGCGGTCCTGGCCCGCAAGGCGGAATTGCTTGTCGGCGCTCTGCGGCTTGCCCATCGCCATCATCGCCTTGGCCAGCTCGAGCCGTACGCGGGTCTGATTCGGATCGTCGGTGAGGATCGCCTTGTACTGATTGGCCGCGGCGTGAAAGTCGCCGCTCTCGGCGGCGATCAGGCCGGTGAGAAAGCGGATCTGGAGCTTGTAGCCGGGGGCGAGCTTGAGCGCCTCGATCAGGGGGCGCGCCTCGTCGAAGCGGCGCAGCGCGACGAGGCGCTCGGCGCTGGCGAGCAGCTGCGCCGGGGTGAGCCGCAGTTCGCAGCTGGCTGCGTCGCACGGGGCGATCTGGGCATGGGCCGCCGATCCCGCTCCGGTAAGGAGCAGGGCGGCGATCAGGGCGAGGCGCACGGCGCGGCTCCGGTCGGGGGTGAGTTACTTGGCGCCGCTGAACGCGCCGAGGATGTCGACGCGCTGGTTGGGAATGCCGCCGACGATGCGGAAGTTGCCACCGATGTTGACTGCGTTCGGGCCAAAAAAGGCGCCGTCGATCGAGCTCGCGCCCGCAGTGCTGCCACCGGCCGCGGCGCTGGCGAAATCGATCCCGGTGAATATTCCGCCGGTGGTGAAGCCGACATTGTTTGCGCCGGTGGTGTTCTGGGTGAAAGCACCGGTGAAGCCGCCGCTGCGGATCAGATCGACTTGCGCGGTGCCCTTAGCAGAAAAGGTGGAGCCGGCGTCGATCGGAGCCGCCACTCGGGTGCCCAGCACATAGGCCTCGCCGACCGTGCCGCTGAGGGCGAGATCGGCCTTGCCGGTGGCGAAATTGATCTTCACCGCGCTGGTTCCGGTGAGCCACTGCAGAGTCGAGCGGCCGCCGCCGGTAGGGTCCATCACCATCGAGGCGAGGAAGTCGCCGTTATAGCTGCCTTCGCCGGAGACGGGGACCTGGCCGTTGGGCGTCTTCTGGCCAAAGACGAACGCGCCGCGCTCGCCGTCGAACGTGGTGGTCACGATATCGTCGGTCGCTGTGCTGCTGGTGGTCCGATTCTCGACCACGCGCGAAAAGCCGGCGAGCGAGACGAAGGTCGTCTTCGCTCCGGGCCGCTGGTAGAAGAACACCGGCTGTGCATTGCCGTCGAGCACCTGCAGATAGTTGAAGGTTGCGAGATCGGGAATCTGGAACCGAGCGAAGTCGGAGCCCGAGAACTGCGTGCGATGGGCGGGATCCTGAAAATTATAGTCGCGCGTCACGGCGGCTTTGGAATCGGCGATCTTGACGGTGAAAACGCCATCGCGCGGGCTGTAGGTGATCGAGCCGTTGGGGGCGTTCACCGTTGCCGCGTTCGCGGTGTAGAGCGACTGAACGCCGAGCGTCGCCTGCGACGGATCCGCCTTGGGAGTGGTCTGGGTCGTGGTCGTGTCGAGCGCCTGAAACGCGCCTACCGTGTCATAAGTGACCGTGCTGGTCACGTCGAGCAGGTTGGCCGGCGTCGGCGTCGGCGTGCTGCCACCGACCGGGGGCGGATTGCTGCCGACCGTCTGGGGGCCTGTATCGCCGCCGCAGGCTGCGAGCGTGACGGCGCCCGTGAGCGCGAGATAGGTACGGAACGAACGCATCGGTAATCCCCCTGACCGGAACTGACCGGAGGATTAAGGCAGCCATGGTTAAGAAGCTGTTTAGCGTTTAAGGGATCGGCGCTGCGCGTGCGCCGGTCGGATTATTTGCCTCGGCGCTTGCGATGACTTTCGAGGTCGAGGACGGCCGAATCGGCACCTTCGGGGAACAGCCCGAGACGGCGCGCGACTTCCTGATAGGCTTCGACCTCACCGCCCAGATCGCGACGGAAACGGTCCTTGTCGAGCTTCTCGTTGGTGGCAATGTCCCACAGACGGCAGCCGTCGGGGCTGATTTCGTCGGCGAGGATGATCCGGGCATAGTCATTGTCCCAGATCCGGCCGAACTCGAGCTTGAAGTCGACGAGCCGGATACCGATGCCTGCGAACAGCCCCGAGAGAAAGTCGTTCACCCGGATCGCCATGTCGGCCATGTCGTGCAGCTCTTCCTGCGCCGCCCAGCCGAAAGCGAGAATGTGCTCGTCGGTGACCATCGGGTCGCCGAGCGCATCGTCCTTATAATAATATTCGACTACGGTGCGCGGCAGCGGGGTGCCTTCCTCGATGCCGAGCCGCTTGGCGAGGCTGCCGGCGACGACGTTGCGGACCACGACTTCGATCGGCACGATCTCGACCTGGCGGATCAATTGCTCGCGCATGTTGAGGCGGCGGATGAAGTGGGTCGGGATGCCGATCCCGCCGAGCAGCGTGAACACATGCTCCGAAATACGGTTGTTGAGCACGCCCTTGCCGCTGATCGTGCCCTTTTTCTGCGCGTTGAACGCAGTGGCGTCGTCCTTGAAATACTGGATCAGCGTGCCCGGCTCGGGACCCTCGTAGAGGATCTTTGCCTTGCCTTCGTAGATCTGCCGGCGGCGTGCCATCTTGGCTCTTACCCCTGAAAAGCGTCGCCCCGGCGGCGCGGAACGGTCCGCAGGACAGCCGGGGCTCTGGAAGAGCCCGGCGCTATAAAGCACGCCGTGTTGCGGTGCAATCACGCTTCCACGACGGGGGCGAGGCGGGGCTTGTACCAGCGCCGGACAGCGAGCCATCCGGCGACCCCGATCAATGCCTAGGGCGCCAGGGAAATGAGTACGATCAGCAGGTTGCGCGTGAACGCATAGACCATTGCCGCCGATGCGACGACTGCATCTCCCAAACGACCCGATTGCGCACGCGGGGACGGCTCGACCACAATCGCGGGGACATAATTGATCGTGAAGCGCGACAAGGCGACCCGGGTGCGCATTCGCGCCGCCAGCCTTTGGCCTGATCGAGTTCCTCCTGCGCGACCGCGACGCTGCGTTCGGCCTCAGCCAGTTCGGATACCCGGCCCTGGCGATTGCGCAGCATGTCGGTGAGTCGGGTGACGAGAATCTCGCGCTGGCGAATGCGGGCTTCGGTATCGACGACATCTTTCGACACGTCGTCTGCCGTAATGGTGGTTTCGGCCGCCCTGCCGCCCTCGGCAGCGATCGCCCTGGCGACGCAAGGGAGGATCGCTGCGTTCCTGACCGGCGACAGGAAAGCTAATGTGCAAATCGGTCCGGCCGCGGCGAGCCTCCGCGGCTTCGGGGCCGCGGAGGTCAATGCCGCTTCAGGCCGGTTCGATGGCGGTGCGGCGTTTGCGGAGAGCGCGTAGCGCCAGCACCGGCAGGCCGAGGAGAATGAACCAGGGCAAAAGATAGATTGCGAGCGACAACAGGCTGCGCAGCCCGGTCTGGAAAATCGCACCCGACCCTTGTGCGGCTTCGCCGAGATAGGCGCCGAGACTCTGCGATGATGCGCTCGGGGCGATGGCGGCATAGTGGATTTCGAATTCGGACATCGCCACGCGGCCCCTGAGCTCGCCGAGCCAGCTGCGCGCCTGATCGAGCTCCTCCTGCGCCTGGGTGACGCTGCGCTCGGCCTCGAGCAGATCGGAGGTGCGGCCGGTCCGCTTGCGCAGCATCTCGGTGAGGCGGGCGACGAGCAGCTCGCGCTGACGGATACGGGCTTCGGTATCGACCATCTGCTTCGAGACCTCGTCGGTGGCGATTTTGGCGTTTTCGGCGCGGCCGCCGACCTCGCTCACTTCATGATCGAGCAGGATCTGGAAACGGCGTGCCTCGCCCGTGGCGACGCGGAGGCGGAGCTTCGCGTTGTTCGACTGTTCTTCGCCGACGCCGCGCTCGAGCCCGAGCAACTGGCAGCGCGCCGGGCCCATTTCCTCGCACATGTCGCGGTGCGCGTCCTGCGCCGCGGCGATCTTGTCGCCGGGGAGGAGGTAAGAGAGGGCATAGGCGTAGGTGAGTTTGGGCAGCGACACCGGGAGCTTGGGCGGGGTGTCGGCTGAACGGGCGGACTCGCTGGGACCCGCTTTTTGCGAAGCAGGCCCCGTCGCCGGGGCTACGGCCTCGGTGGCGATTTCGGGTGCGGCGGCGTCGGTCTGTCCGCCCCTTCCACCGTCTCCAGCTTCGTTGGGGGAGCAAGCGGCAAGCGATGCGGTGACGGCGGCGAGGGCCAGTGTCCGAGGGGCAATGACACGCATGTGCATATCTCCTGCGATGAGGATGATATGCCATCACATGGGTGGGAATACGTCAAGCCACAATTTCGCCATAATCTGGGCAAAATTGTGGCGAATGGCATTTATGCTTTGCACTCGATTGGTTGGCGGCAGATCCGCTCCCAAGGCGCGTCATATTCGATCGCGGCGAGGCGTTCGAACACCTGCGAAAGCATCTCGAACAGCCGCGCGAGGCCGGTGCTCACATTCTTGTGGTGATCTGCCCAGTCAGCGCTTTCATAGTCGTGGGACATGGTCGCTTCTCCTTGACGAAAATGCGGTGCCTCATCAGCAAGGCTTGTGGAATTGATCAGGCTGGCTTGTGAAAAGGGCGAGCGGCATCGTGCCGCTCGCAGGCACCGCCGAACGAGGTTATCGGGAGCCGGCGGGGTTTCGGTGCAATCAGCGATCGCTGCTCGACAGCTGGGTCGAAGCGGTGGCCTGCGCGAGGACGCGGCTGCGCTGGGCGGCGATGCGTTCCTGGGTTTCGGCGCGGCAGCGCAGTCCGGCGAGAGAGCGGGTGCTCTCGCCGATCTGCCTGGTCGGGCAGACGCGTTCCACCGCGCGGGCGAGCCTGCGATCGAGCTCGGCGCGCCCGGAAGGCCGGGAAAGGTCGAGGTCGGCAGTACGGACGTGACGAGTCGCGGGAGCGCCGGCAGGGACCGCCTGCGGGGCGGAAGCGGCGAGAAGAGCGAGGAAAGTCAGAGAGTTCAGCATGGCTCGGTTCCTTGTGTCGTGCCATCTGCGGCAGCCCCTTTCATGTGCGCCTTTGCTCCTCCCCACGCCAACAAATCGTTGGACTTGAGTAATAAGCAGCGCTTATAGATAAGGCATGCGCCAGATCCCGCCGCTCGCTGCCGTCCGCGTGTTCGAAGCCGCCGCGCGCCACGGCAATTTCACGCGGGCCGCCGACGAGCTCGGAATGACCCAGGCAGCGGTCAGCTATCAGATCAAGCTGTTGGAAGAGCGGCTCGGCGCCGCCTTGTTCGCGCGCAATGGCCGGGCGGTTGTGCTCACCGAATTGGGGCGCCGGATCGCGCCGCAAATCACCGGTGCCTTCGATACCCTTGGCGAGGCATTTGCTTCGGTGCGGATCGAATCCGAGAGCGTGATCACGATTTCGGCGCCACGAACGCTGGCGACGAATTGGCTGGCGGCACGGCTGGGCTCGTTCCAGTTGCTCCGCCCCGAGCTCGCCGTGCGCCTGCTCGTCAGCGACGAAATGGTCGATCTGGCCGCCGGAGACGCCGATATCGCATTACGCGGAGCGGCGGGCCCGATGCCAGGGCTGTGCGCGCATTTCCTGATGCGGATGCCGGTCACGCCGCTCGCCAACCCGGCGTTTTTGGCGAAGCACCCGCCGATCGAAACTCCCGCCGACCTGCTGCGGGTGCCGCGGATCTCGCCGGAGGACGATTGGTGGGATTTGTGGTTCTGCTGCGCACTCGAGGACGGAGTCGATCGCGCCCAGGCGTCGGGAATTCGCTTCGATTCACAGGTGCTCGACGGCAATGCGGCGATCGCCGGTCACGGCGTCGCGATCCTCAGTCCGCCGATGTGGCAGCCCGCGATCGATGCCGGACTGCTCGTCCAGCCGCTTCCGCAGGCGGCCATGTACCGCAACAGCTTCTGGCTGATGTACCCGGAGAGCAAGCGCAATCTGCCCAAGATCCGGTTCTTCCGCGACTGGCTGCTCGGCGAAGTCGCCGCGGCGGCGCGCGAGGATCGGCTCGGCGCGTTCGTCGCGCCGCAGCTTGACTGACCGGCAGGAACGCCTTGTGAACACCGGCTTGGCGTTGCCGGGTTCCGCCTGCTATCCGTTTGTCCGATGACTCTCGATACCGACTCCGTCGATCCCTCCGGCCCTACCGACGTTCCTTTCGACAGCGCGCTTTCCGAGCGCTACCTCGTCTATGCGCTGTCGACGATCACCGCGCGCTCGCTTCCTGATGTTCGCGACGGGCTGAAGCCGGTGCATCGGCGGCTGCTCTGGGCGATGCGACTACTTCGGCTCGATCCCGCTTCGGGCTACAAGAAATGCGCACGCGTCGTCGGCGACGTGATCGGCAAATACCATCCGCATGGCGACCAATCGGTCTATGACGCGATGGTCCGCCTCGCCCAGACCTTTGCGCTGCGCTATCCGCTCGTCGACGGGCAAGGCAATTTCGGCAATATCGACGGCGATAACGCCGCCGCCTATCGCTACACCGAGGCGCGGCTGACCCAGGTCGCGATCGACCTGATGGCCGGGCTCGACGAGAATGCCGTCGATTTCCGCGCGACCTATAATGGCGAGGAGGAAGAGCCCGAGCTGTTTCCCGGGCTGTTCCCCAATCTCCTTGCCAACGGCGCCGCGGGCATCGCGGTGGGCATGGCGACGAGCATCCCGCCGCACAACGCCGCCGAGCTGATGAACGCCGCGGTCGCGCTGATCGACAATCCGCAGGCGAACGTGCTCGATTATGTCAGCGGGCCCGATTTCCCGACCGGGGGGGTGGTGGTCGACACCCCCGCGGCGATCGCCGAGAGCTATGCCACCGGGCGCGGCAGCTTCCGGGTGCGGGCGAAGATCGAGCGGGTCAACGAGAAGGGCGGGGGCTGGCACCTCGTCGTCACCGAGATTCCGTACGGCGTCCAGAAGGGCAAGTTGATCGAGGGCATCGCCGAGCTGATCAACGAGAAGAAGCTGCCGATCCTCGGCGACGTGCGCGACGAATCGGCGGAGGACATCCGCATCGTGCTCGAGCCGCGCAGCCGGACGGTAAGCTCGGACGATCTGATCCACAGCCTGTACCGGCTGTCGGACCTCGAAGTGCGCGTGCCGCTCAACCTCAACGTGCTCGACAAGAACCGGACGCCGCGGGTGATGAGCCTGAGCGAGGCGATCGCGGCATGGGTCGAGCACCAGTTCGTGGTTTTGCGGCGGCGGTCGGAGCACCGGCTGGGCAAGATCGCCGACCGGCTCGAACTGGTCGGCGGTTATATCATCGCCTTCCTCAATCTCGACCGGGTGATTGAGATCATCCGCACCGAGGACGAGCCCAAGCCCGTGATGATGGCCGAGTTCGGGCTGACCGACCGCCAGGCCGAGGCGATCCTCAACATGCGGTTGCGCAGCCTGCGGCGGCTCGAGGAAATGGAGCTGAAGCGCGAGCAGGACGCGCTGAACAAGGAAAAGGCGGAACTCGAGACATTGCTCTCGTCCGACGCCCGGCAGCGGACGCGGATGAAGCGCGATCTCGGCAAGATGATCGAGCGCTACGGGTTGGACACGCCGCTTGGCGCGCGGCGGACGCGAATCGAGGAAGCGGCGCCTGCGCGCGAGATCCCGCTCGAGGCGATGATCGAGCGCGAGCCGATCACGGTGATCCTGTCGCAGCGCGGCTGGATCCGGGCGATGCGCGGCCATGTCGAGCTCGCCTCGGCGGAGACGCTCAAGTTCAAGGAAGGCGACGGGCCGCTGTTCGCATTCCACGCGCAGACCACCGACAAATTGCTGCTCGCCGCCGATAACGGGCGTTTCTACACCTTGGGCGGCGACAAGCTCCCCGGTGGACGCGGGTTCGGCGAGCCGGTGCGATTGATGGTCGATCTCGAGGGCGAGCGGCAGATCGTCGCCTTGCTGCCGGCGAGCGCGGCGAGCAAATTGTTGGTTGCGGCCAGCGACGGGCGCGGCTTCGTGGTCAATGTCGCCGACGTGATCGCCGAGACGCGCAAGGGCAAGCAGGTGGTGACGCCGCGCCCCGGCGCGCAACTCAAGCTGGTCCGGCCGATCGCGGCGGAGGACGACGCGGTTGCGGTGATCGGCGACAATCGCAAGCTTCTGGTCTTCCCGCTCGCCGAAGTCGCCGAGCTGGCGCGCGGCCAGGGGGTGCAGCTCCAGCGCTACCGCGACGGCGGGCTGTCCGACGCGCGGACCTTCAGGATGGCCGAAGGGCTGAGCTGGACGATGGGTGGCGAGACCGGGCGGACGCGCAGCGAGACCGACCTGTCGCCATGGCGCGCAGCGCGCGGCGCGGCGGGCAGGATGCCGCCGACGGGCTTCCCGCGGGACAATCGATTCTGACAATCGATTCCGGGACATGTCGCTGCTTCAGTGGGGTTTAACCATTTGCGCTTAACCTGAGGCAGCAATGGCATTCGGGAAGCTCAGGTCCAGCTCGGCCGCGGTCGCGGAACTTGCGCCGCGAGGCGCGGGTAGCTGCGCGCCCGATCCGTTCGAGACCGGACTGATGCTCGACCTGCTGCCTGTGCCTGCAGTCTCCGTCGCACTCGAGGATGGCAAGTTTCATTTCCGCGCCCTCAATCGGCCGTTCCGACTGGCAGGGCTCGGCACCGCCGCCACCGAATCGCCTTTGGTGCGGCTGCTCGGCAGCCAGCTGCGTCGCTTCCTCGAATCGGACGAGACGCATCACGAGATCGCGTGGCAGTTCGGCGAAGAAGTCGATTGCCGCTATTTTCGGGTCACTTTCGCGCGACGCGAATCGCAGCGCGGCACCGGGCGCTGCCTCGTGACTCTCGTCGACCAGACGTCTGAACTGCGCACCGAGCACAGCCTGCGTCGCGAAATGGCGACCGACAGTCTCACCGGGCTGCCCAATCGTGCAGGCTTCAGCGATCAACTCGAAGCGCTGATCGACGCGGAAAATGCCGAGCGCTACGCAGTGCTGGTGGTCAATCTCGACCGGTTCAGCCGGGTCAATGCCTGTATGGGCGGGCTTGCCGGCGACGAATTGCTGATCTCGGTGGCGCGTCGGCTCAAGGGAGCGCTGCGCGGTCGTGACATCCTCGCGCGGATGGGCGGCGACGAATTCGGCGTGCTGCTGACGCTCGACGACGGGGCGGGCGACGCGCTGCACGTCGCCAAGCGCGTCCAGGCGGCACTCGCCACGCCGTTCCGCCTGTCCGATTTCGAAATCCGCGTCGACTGCTCGATCGGAATCGCGCTGGGCTCCGACGAACTCGGCGAGCCCGAGGATCTGATCCGCCATGCGCAATTCGCCGTGAAGCGCGCCAAAACCAGCGGGCGCACCGAGCTTTATCATAGCCGCGCCTTCGACATCGCCCGCGAGCAGTTCAGCGTCGAAACCGAGCTGCGTCGGGCGATCGAGAATGGCGACATGACGCTGAGCTACCAGCCGATCTGGGACCTGGGTTCAGGCCGGATCGTCTCGTTCGAGGCACTGGCGCGGTGGACCAACGAGCAAGGCGTCGCACTTTCGCCCAACGACTTCATTCCGGTGGCCGAGGAATCGGGGCTGATCGTGCCGCTCGGGCGCTGGGCGATGGAGGAAGCGGCGAAGACTCTCGCGAACTGGGACCGGATCGCGGGGGGGGATTGCGGTGTCAAGATCGCTGTCAACTTGTCGGCGATCCAGCTGCAGCGCGACCGGGTCCCCGAGATGGTCCAGTCCGCACTCGAGCAGGCCGGCATCGCCGGCTCGCGGCTGACGCTCGAATTGACCGAAAGCGCGATCGTCAGCGATCCCGACCGGATCAGCCGGACGATGATGGCCCTGAAGGATCTCGGCGCGACCCTGGCGATGGACGATTTCGGCACGGGCTATTCGAACCTGGCCTATCTCCAGAAGCTGCCGATCGACCTGCTCAAGATCGACCGCAGCTTCATCTCGGGCATGCTCGCCGACCGCGACAAGATCGCCATCGTGCGCGCGGTGCTCAGCCTCGCGCAGGCTTTGGGAATGCAGACCACCGCCGAGGGGATCGAGACCAACGAGCTCGCCCAGACGCTCGCCGCGCTGGGGTGCACCTATGGGCAGGGCTATCTCTATGCCCGGCCGCTGGTCGAGGCCGAGGCCTACGCCCTGCTGGCGGCGCGCAACGCCTGAGCAACGACTTCGTCGGCCAGGGCAAGGACGCGTGCCTCGCCGGGGAACCCTTCCGAGACCCAGCGATCCTCGACCGCACGAAGCGCACGCGCGACCTCCGGTCCTTTGGCCAGACCACGCTGCACCAGCGCGCCTCCGGTGAGCGGCAGCCGCGGCGGCTGCCAGGCGGCAATTTCCGAAACGTCTTCGATCGGCCGCCCGGAGAGGAGCAGCTGGTCGACTGCGCTCTCGACTCCCAGCCGATAGGCGAGCGGCTTCGCCGCGCGATCCGGCGGCGACACTGCCGTCACGAGACGCTTGCGCTCGGCGTTGGACAGTTTGAGCCGGGCGCCGACCTGATCGGCAATGGCAGGGTCCTGCGGAAGCAAGGCGGCGAGCCGGCGAATCGGGTGCGGCGGCACGCCGGCCGCGGATTCGCGTGTGACGAGGCGGGCGAGGCCACCCGCGGACCGGATTTCGGGGAGCACGGGCTCGAAGATGCCGCGCGCGAGCATCAGCTCGACGACCCGAACCGCGTCGCGCGCGACCAGCAGCTTGAGCACTTCGTCGCGGATCCGCTCACGCGACAACGCCATCAGGTCACGCGCGCGGGCTGTGCAGGCGTCGAGTCCTTGCGGATCGGCGCGATCACCGAATCGCGCGAGGAAGCGAAAGAAGCGGAGGATACGCAGGTGATCCTCGGCGATTCGCTGCAGCGGGTCGCCGATGAAACGGACGTGGCGTGCATCAAGGTCGGGGATGCCGCCGAAATAATCGAAGATGGCGCCGGTCCTCGGGTCGGCGTAGAGCGCGTTGATCGTAAAGTCGCGCCGTGCCGCGTCCTCACGCCAGTCGTCGGTGAATGCGACGGTAGCGCGGCGACCATCGGTGGAAACATCGCGCCGCAAGGTGGTGACTTCGACGGGGCCACTCGCCAGAACGGCGGTGACCGTGCCGTGGTCGATCCCGGTCGGCACGGCCCTGATCTCTGCCGCGCGCAGCAATTCGATGACCCGCTGCGGCGGCAGGGGCGTCGCCAGATCGATGTCCGACACGGGAATGCCGAGCAAGGTATCGCGCACGGACCCGCCGACAAAGCGCGCATCGCCGAGCACCTCGACCAGACGATCGAGGCTCTCGCGCTGACGCCATTCGGCCGCAGGCAGGATCAGGCCGTCCAACGCAGCCTCCGGGAAAGGTTGACGATCATCGCGGCGGTGGCGCCCCAGATGCGGCGCTCGCCCCATAGAATCTCGTAATAGCGCCGTTCCTGCCCCTGATATTGCGCCTTGGCTTCGACATGGTTCGCGCTGTCGAGCAGGAAGGCGAGGGGCACTTCGAACACCGCCGCCACTTCGGCTTCGGCCGGGACCAGCGCCAGATCGGGCGGGACGACGCCGACGACCGGAGTCACTTCATAGCCGGTGACGGTGCGATAACGATCGGCGGTGCCGACCACTTCGACAGAGGCGGGCGGCAGTGCGATCTCCTCATGCGCCTCGCGCAAGGCGGCGCCGACAGGGCCGTCATCGTCGGGATCGATCCGCCCGCCGGGAAAAGCGACCTGTCCCGGGTGCCGGCGCAGCGTCTCGGTGCGCTGGGTGAGAATCACTCCCGGTTCGGCGCGGTCCGTGACCGCGACAAGGACGGCGGCGGGATTGCCCGCAACCGACGGGTCAAAGTCGAAATGGTCACCCGCGAGCAGGATGGGCTCGTGCGGGTGCGCAACGTCGAGCGCCCTGCGGAGTCGTTCGGCGAGGTTCATGACTGCGGTTCGAGCGCGAAGAAGGCGCCGTTGCTCCACACGCCCGGCGGCGTGCTGCCATTGGCAAGCGCGATCCCGGCCAGCTCGTAATAGACCGGCCGGGCGATCAGCGCCTCAAGGCCGCGGCGGACATGGAGATAGGGACGAGGGCCGTCCTCGCGCTGTTCGAAGCGCAATGCATGCCCCGGTCCGGCGGTGAGCAGGTCGCCGGTGTTGAGACGGAAGGCGAGCTTCATTGATTCGCCTTCGCCCTCGGCCTTCATCTCCACCGCCGTGAAAGGCGCATCCTCGACTTCGATGTCGAGCTTCTCGACCGGGGTGACGAGAACGAAGCGACCGTTGGGCTCACGCCGCAGAATCGTCGAGAACAGCCGTACCATCGGCGCGCGGCCGATCGGCGAGCCCTGGTGATACCAGGTGCCGTCACGGGCGATTCGCATTTCGCTGTCGCCGCAATGTGCCGGATTCCAGCTTTCCACGGGCGGGAGCCGGTCCTCCTCGACGAGGCGCGCGATCTCCGCAAGCGACAGGCTGGCGAGATCGGGGGGCGACGGCGCAGGCATCAGGACTCGTTAGGCGAGCGCACGCGCGCTCTCAAGCCGGCTGCCGTACGCGCGGGCCGAGCATCCCTGCGCAATCGGGTACAGCCTCGCCGCGTGCGAGCAGACGACGGGGTTCGAAGGGACCCGGCAGGCGCCAGCCCCCCGTCCGATCGGCAGTGAAGCTGAAGAAACGGCCATAATATTCGGGATCGCCGATCAGCATCAACGCGGCGCAGCCGGGGGCCGTGCAATCGGGAACTGCATCGAGCATCCTCGCCATCAACGCACGACCGATGCCGCCTTGCTGGTGTCCCGGCTCGACCGCGACGGGGCCGACCATCACCAGCGGCACCGTCTCGCCGCGATCGCAGGCGAGTTCGACCGGCCAGCACTGGATGGTCCCGAGCAAGCTCTCGTCCTCGTCGAGCGCGGCGAAGCTCAGTTCGGGGATGGGGAGGGCGCCGCCGCGGATGCGATAGGCCGTGCGCGTGCGTCGTTCCGGGCCGAAGGCGCGGTCGAGCAGCGCCTCCACAGCCTCGGGGTCGACGACAGACAGCGGCACCAACGCGATCACCTGTTCCATATCCTCGCAAACGTCCGGCGGGGTGCCGGGGCGCGCGCTTTAGCGCCGATGTGTCCCGACGCAAGGATTAATGGGGGAACGCGCCGCGCACTTCCCACTCCTGCGGCTTCTGCTAAGGGGGCCGCAATTTCATGAAAGGCGATTAGTTGCGCGATTTGCTCCAGCTTCAGGTGCACGATCTCGAAGTCGAGGTGCTGACCGGGATCTATTCCGAAGAGACGCATTTACCGCAGCCGCTGCGAATCTCGGTGACGGCCGACATCGACATGCCCGAGCGCTTTGCGCCGGATACGCCGTTGAGCGCTTCGAAGAGCTATATCGATCTCAAGCATGCGGCCACGACGGGCTTGCCCAAGGACGTGCATTTCACGCTGATCGAAGCAGTCGCGGAGCATGTCTGCGAGACCCTGTTCGTCTCGGACAAGCGCGTGCAGCGGGTGGAGGTCCGCATCGTCAAGCTGGCCATCGCCGAGAATGACGAATCGATCGGGATCACGATGGTGCGTCACCGGCGCTAGGCGGTGGTTTAATGCCCCTCCCTTGCAGGGAGGGGCGCCTTCGGATCAAACGCAGGGGCCGAGGGCCCGGAGCACCAGCGCATAGTCTTCACGGGCGAGCGCCGCATTGGCGGGCTCCACCGATTCGAGGCTTTCCGGCGGGAGCGCTCGCGGCAATCCGCAGGCGAGGCGATACCAGAGCAGCGTGTTCGGCTTGGGCGGCCCGGCCGATTCGTCAACGATATCGCCCAGGGAGACCGACCAGCGCGATTGCTCGCCCGGACGCCGCAGGATCTGGAGCGAGACCGGGGCGCCGTTCGCAGTCTGGAGAAAGACCTGCGTCTCACCTTCTCCGGGAAGCGATCCGGGGACATGGAAGGCATTGCTGACGCCGGTGACTGCTGGCGGGGCATCGCTGGCGACGACTTCGCGCACGATCCCCCGGACCAGCGCATCGAGTTCAGGGCTCCAGGCCCGCTGACTGTCATATCCGGTCAGCTGGACCTGATCGGCACGGTTCGGGACGGCACGGGCGAACAACAGCACACGCTGCTTCTTGAGCTTGGGCTCGCGTCCACGATCGGTCAGCGGCAGATCGGCCACGTACCCGATTCTCGCCGACACCGCGTTCGAGCCGCGAATCAGGGCCGATACGTCAGCCTCGACATAGAATCGGGCACGGCCCGGCGCGACATTCGCGGCCTCCGCGCCTTTTATTCTGACCGCGCTGCGAATGCGCGCATCGAGGATCAGCGGAGCACCAAGAACTTGTCTGGCCACAGTGGCGTAGCTGGGTAATACAGCTGCCGGAGAAGCTTGGTTTTGCGCGGTTTGCGGGGCGGTCTGCGCAGACACGGTTAACGACGCTACGCAACAAAAGGCTATCATGGGTACGCGGATCATGCGGTTGCGTTACCGGATCGCACCCTTCTTATACAGAAATAATTCCGTCATGGGCGACCGGTAGGGACAGTTTGTCCGACAAAGCGTTTGCGTACCCCGAGAGCCCACGATACAGACTCGCGCTCTGCCGCACCGACGCAAGCAAGCGAACGGCGGACGAGCTTGTGCGCGGAGCATTCCGGCGCCCAGGGTCGCACAAGATTAGAGGAGTGACGTTGCCGAATGGCTTACGCTGACCGGAATGTAAGTGGCAGCCGGTTCGTTGCGATTATCATAGTCGCAATCATCGTGGCTGGCATGGGTTATGCCTTCGTCACGGGCTTGGCATACCAATATATCAAAAAGAAGGCGGAAGAGCTGAAGACCTTCGAGGTCGAAGAGCCGCCGCCCCCGCCCGAGGAGGTTCCGCCGCCGCCGCCGCCGCCTGACAGCCCCGTACCGCCGCCGCCGACACAGGTCGTGACGCCGCCGGCTCAGGTGCAGGTCCAGGTGCCGTCGCCGCCGATGCAGACCACCGCGATCATTCCACCCCCGCCGCCGATCACGCCGCCGGCTCCGCCAGCGCCTGTGGCTCCGCCACCGCCACCGGCACCGCCGCGTGTCGCCAAGCCGCTCAAGCCCAAATCGCCTCCGGGCAGCTGGGTGACGAACGAGGACTATCCGGCAGCCGCGATTCGCGCCGAGCAGCAGGGAACCACCGGTTTCCGTCTCTCGGTCGACGCAACCGGCAAGGTCACGGACTGCCAGGTCACGTCGTCGAGCGGTTCATCGATTCTCGACAGCACTGCCTGCTCGCTGCTGCGGCGCCGCGCGCGCTTCACGCCTGCAGAGGATGCCAGCGGAAACAAGATTCCCGCCGTGTATCCGAGCCGCTTCCGCTGGGAGCTGCCGAAGAACTGATTGAGTGGCCGGCGCGCCGCCACCCGGCGCGCCGGAGTGTGGAAAAAGCGCTATCTATTTAGAGGAAAGAACCGACAATGCTCACCACCATTCTCGCCGCTGCGACGGCGCCCGAGGCGGAGAATCCGTACGGCCTGATGCAGGCGCTCAAGGAAGGCGGCCTGATCTCGCAGACCGTGTTCGCCATCCTGGTGCTCATGCTCTTCGTCTCGCTCTACATCCTGTTCACCAAGCTGTTCGAGCAGCAGAAGATCATCAACCAGGCGAAGCGCGTCCGCGCCAGCTTCTGGACCTCGAACAGCCTGCGTGAGGGCGCCGCGAAGCTCGAGAAGAACTCGGCCTATCGCCAGATCGTCGACGACGGCATTCAGGCGCAGGAGCAGTACAAGGAACTCACCGATCCGGTCGAGGCGCATGACTGGCTGCATGGCTCGCTCGCCCGTTCGGAAGGCACGATCAACTCGGCGCTCGCCGGCGGCCTCGCGTTCCTCGCGACCACGGGCGCGACGGCACCGTTCATTGGTCTGTTCGGTACCGTGATCGGCATCTACCGCGCACTGATCAAGATCGGCGCGGCAGGCCAGGCGTCGATCGACAAGGTCGCCGGTCCGGTCGGCGAGGCGCTGATCATGACCGCGCTCGGTCTCGTCGTCGCGGTTCCCGCGGTGCTCGCGTACAACTTCCTGCAGCGCCGCAACAAGGCGATCGCGGAGAATCTGAACGCGTTCTCGAACGACGTGCTCGGTTATCTCGCATCGGACGGCCGCGTCCGTCCGGAGACCGCCAAGAAGACCGGCGTGGCTGCGACCGCAGGCACCAAGCCGGCTGGCACGACCACGACCGCCGGCCAGGCCGGTGGCGTCCAGACCCGCGCATAAGCTGACAGAATGGGGCCGTGCGCTTCGGCGCGCGGCCCTTGGCCGCAGGCGGAGGCCGGCGGCCGATAGAAGGATAGGATAACGCCCAATGGCGATGAGCGTAGGCGACGGCGGCGACGATACACCGATGTCGGACATCAACACCACGCCCCTCGTGGACGTGATGCTGGTGCTTCTGATCATCTTCCTGATCGCCATTCCGGTGGTGATCCAGACGATCAAGCTCGACCTGCCCAAAGTAACTTTCGAGCCAACCCAGACCAAGCCCGAGAATGTGGCGCTTTCGGTCACCGGGGCCGGCGGCCAGTGCCAGATCTACTGGGGCATGACTCCGGTCGGTCACCAGGAACTGCTCGACCGCGGCGTGGCGAAGCTGAAGGCGGAAATCGATCGTCAGGGCGGCCCGAATGCCGCCGGACTCGAGCTTCCCGAAGTGCACATTCGTGGCGATTCGAACACGCCGTATCGCTGCATCGGCGGTACGATCTACACGATGCAGATGGCCGGGTTCGTCAAGGTCGGCTTCATTTCGGAACCCCCCGCGGGTGCCGTGACCACCCGCTAGTGACGCGCACCGTTTAAGGAGTTACAGCAATGGCAATGAGCGGTGGCCGCGACGACGGCGAACCGATGATGGAAATGAACACGACGCCGTTGATCGACGTCATGCTCGTGCTCCTCATCATGTTCATCATCACCATCCCCATCCAGACGCACGCGGTGAAGGTCGATCTTCCGCAGAACAGCAACAATCCGGCACCCGTCGTGGAGCCCCAGAAGAACAAGCTGTACATCGACGCGAACGGCAACGTGTTCTGGAACAGCCAGCAGATCGACGACGTCAGGCTGCGCCAGTATCTCGACGCGTCGCTCCAGCAGGATCCGGAGCCCGAGCTGCACTTCCAGCCCGATCCGAACGCACGCTACGACGTGGTCGACCGGGTGCTCGCGATCGTGAAGCGCGCGAACGTGACCAAGCTCGGTTTCGTCGGCAACGAACAATATCGCAACGACTTCTGACCTTGGCGTCAGAGGGGAGCGCGCTTCGGCGATGCTCTCACGAACTTCGGAAAGGCGGTCCTTTGGGGCCGCCTTTCTTTTTGCGTCAAATCGACTTGCCGATATGCAACGAAAGTGTCACACAAGAGTCATCAAGATGTCACGGAACGGTAACCGTGGTGCAATGATTCCTGGAGGGTGCCATGCGTATTGGTCTCGTTCTTCTCGCCGCCGCCCCGTTCGTCGCAGCGCTCCCTGTGCAGGCGCAAGACAGCACCGTTGCCAGCGAGCAGATCGTGCAGGGCGATTATTCGCAGGCCGAGTCCGCGCTGCTGACCGAGTTGCGGATTCATCCCGGGCGGCCCGAACTGCTCCTCAACCTCGCGGCTGTCTATGCCAAGACGGGCCGTGCCAGCGAGGCGCGGAGCCTCTACACCAAGGTCCTGAGCAAGGACGACGTGCTGATGGACCTGCGCACCGAGCAGGCGGTGGGTTCGCACGCGCTTGCGCAGCGTGGCTTGCGCCGTCTGGACATGGTGCAGTTCAGCGCGCGCTGAACTTGCTCAAGCCAGAGCGATACCCAAAGCGGCTACGCTGACGAGCACGACATAAGGCAGCGCGACGAACGGCTGCATCGCTATGCGTGCGACGTTGCCGGACCGGCGGTACAGGGGCCACGACTCGCCCCACGCGGTGTAAATCTGAAATGGGGCGATGTCGCCCGCCGTTTCGCCGCGAAACCACGCCTCGAGCCGCTCGATTCTGGCGACTAGGCAGTATTGGAAGCTCTTCCAGATCGCCTCGAGCAGCCAGAGCGATAGCGCGACCGCAATCGACGCGATCAGGATCGCCGCGCTGGCTTCCTTCAGCCCCGCCGCGACACCGGCCCCAAGCAGCGGACCCGCGATCGCCTTTAGCGACAGGGCCCGCTTGTCATAGTCTTCGTACATGTTCTGGAGCAGCAGATACTCGGCGCGGAGATCATCGCTGCTCGCCATGGTCATGCCTTCAGAGTCGCGGCAGCGTCACGCCGCGCTGACCCATATATTTGCCAGCCCGGTCGGCATAGCTCGTCTCGCAGGGCTGATCGCCCTTCAGGAAAAGGAACTGGCAGGCGCCTTCATTGGCGTAGATCTTGGCAGGCAAGGGCGTGGTGTTCGAGAATTCGAGCGTGACATGGCCCTCCCATTCGGGCTCGAGCGGGGTCACGTTGACGATGATCCCGCAGCGCGCATAGGTCGACTTGCCGAGACAGATCACCAGCACGTCGCGCGGAATGCGGAAATATTCGACTGTCCGGGCCAGCGCGAAGCTGTTGGGGGGGATGATGCAGACGTCGGTCTTGCGATCGACAAAGCTGTTCGCGGCGAAATCCTTCGGGTCGACGACCGCGCTGTCGACATTGGTAAAGATCTTGAACTCGTCGGCGACGCGCGCGTCATAGCCGTAGGAGGACAGCCCGTAGCTGATACAGCCCTCCCGGCGCTGCGCCTCGACGAACGGCTCGATCATGCCGGTGGCGAGGGCCTGTTCGCGAATCCAGCGGTCGGAAAGGATCATTCGGAGCTCCGGACGAGTGGGGCACCTCGTTTCGCGGGAAGCGCGACGCTCCGCAAGACCTAACGGACCGGCAACTCGAAGGGCGTCGCAGGTAGGCCCGTTCCGTCATAGAGATTGCAGATCGGACTGTCGCCCCAGCAGAAGCGGACGCGCTCTGCTGGTACGGCTCCGGCTGCGACCAGCACGTCGTTGCCGTCGAGAGTCGCCGTGGCGAAGCGGCAGCTGGCTTTGGCCGCGCCGCACAGCTCAAAGCCGATCGGCTGCGTAGCGCTGTACGTCACCAATCCTTTGTCAGCGCCGGTGAAGCGGACCCGAATCACCTTGCCTTCCGCGCGTGCTTCGATGGGCCAAGGCCCGGAGGGCGAGGCTTTGCCGCCATAGGTCAGCGCCTCGGCCCCGCGGGCGAGGCGGTGGCCGACGTCGAGCTTGTTTGCCGGATGGATGTCCACCACGTCGCCGAGGTCGATCGTCACAGCGAGCGCCGCATGGGCGTCGGCAGCAACCGCTTTGCGCTGCTCGTCGCGAATCTGCGAGAAACCGCTTTCGACCGGCTTTGCGACACGCGGTCCCCAGCTCGACAGCTGGGCGATCAGGAAGGGCAGGTCGGCCTTGCCGAACTGACCGCGCCACGCCGTCATCATGCTGGCGAGCTTCTCGGCATAGCCATCGGGAGCCCCGGCATTGGCCTCGCCCTGATACCATGCCGCACCGCGCAAGCCGTACGGCCCGATCGGAGCGATCATCGCATTGTAGATGCCCGAATAGCCGGCGATCGCTTCCCATGGTGCATGCGGCGGATCAACGACGCCCGCCGGCGCCTTGCGCCAGCGCCAGCCCTCGGGCCCGGCGAGCGGCACGCTGCTGCCATCTGCGAAGCGGATCGCGCGCTGATCCGCGGTGCCGAGCAAGCCGCCCTCGGCCCAGGTATCCAGCACGCCTACCGCGATGACGTTTCTGCCCGGCTTGAGCGTACCGGGTGCGAGCACATACGCCCGCGGCTCACCCCAGGCAAAAGTGACACCAACCGGCACGCCGTTGACGAAGCTGGCGTCCATGTCATCCGCAGGCCCCAGCGCGAGTGTCGCGCTCTTGGCTGCCTGCTCGGGCGTAAGCGTCACTTCGGTGCGGTACCAGAGCATGCCGTTATATTGCGCAAGCTCGGCGACGTTCCATTTCTCCCAAGAGTCGAACGAGGGAAGGGGGTGCCAGTCGCCTGGTGCGTCCATTTGCCATGGCTCCGTTCCCGCGGCGTCGCCGGACTTGCTGCGATACCAATCCATCCAGCGTTGGCCGAACTGCTTGCTCGCCTCGGCAGGTCCGGTGCGATAGGTGCGCAGCAAAGCGACGTTTTCGCGCGCGGCGGGATCCTTGGCCATTGCCGTTTCGGGGCGCCAGGCATCGATTGCGGTGCCGCCCCAGCTGGCGTCGATCAGCCCCATCGGCACCTTCTGCGAGGCGCGAAGATCGCGCGCCATGAAATAGCAGGCGGCGGAGAAGTCCCGCACCGTTTCGGGCGTGACCGGCTGCCACTGGACGGGCGCCGGGAACTGGCGCTCGGGATTCAGACTGGTCTTCTTCTCGACCGTCATCAGCCGCATTTCGGGATCGTTCGCTTTTGCGATTTCCCCCATGGCGCCGAGCACCCCGCTGACCGGATATTCCATATTCGATTGGCCGGAGCAGAGCCACACATCGCCGACCAGCACATCGTCTGCGCGCTGGCTCCTGCCGCTCTTGGCGGTTACGGTGAGCGTATAGGGGCCGCCCGCTGGCAAGCCAGGAAGGTCGGCACGCCAGTGTCCATCCGCATCCGCACGAACGCGCGTCTTGCGGGTGCCGAGCGTGACCTGCACGGTTTCGCCGGCCGCAGCGTCGCCCCACACCGCAATGGGGCGATCACGCTGAAGTACGGCATGATCCTGGAACATCGGATGGAGCAGCGGCGGCGCGTCTTGCGCCCATGCAGGGGCAACGAGCAGGGACGGCAGCGCGAGCGCGCTCCGGTACGGCATCTTCATGGCATCTCCTCCGTTAGCGCTACCAAAGCAGAGCGGAGGCGCTGATGGCAAGCGCCTGTTGCCGACGCGCTACCGGACCAGCGGGGCTCGGCTCAACCCAACGCCTCCTGCCAATGCGGATAAGTGACATAGGCGGTGATCGCGCCTTGTTCGTGCGAGCGGATGGTGACCGCCTCACCCTTGGGCATATGCACGATCTCTCCCGGTCCGGCGGTGACCGTGCCGACGCGGCTCGAGACCGACAATCGTCCCTCCAGCACCACCATCACGTCGTCTACGGCCATTGTTTCTTCCAAGGCCTCGTCGGGCCCATAGCGGCCGAAGCCGATGGTGATCGGGGCCCCGTGGCGCTGGTCGACAACATTGCCGGCGAATATCTCGCCATCGTATCCCGGCGAGCGCTCAAACGCTGCATCAGTTATCGAAAATTTCCGAACGGTCATGCGATTCTCCGACTGTTTTACGGGTCAGGAACGGTGCGCGACGAGGCCGAGATCGGCAGGTCCGAAAGCGTGGGGGAGGAGTTCGGATAGCGTGTAGCTGGCGATCTCGTCTCCCTCGGCACCGCTGCAATAGACCGGCAGGTCGCGGCCGCCGACTTGCGCGGCCTCGTTGATGATCTGCCGGCAGCGTCCGCAGGGGCTCACCGGAGCGGTGTCGGCATGGCCGATCCGTCCGCCGATCACGCCAATGGCGACCACGTCGCGGAAGCGGCCCTGGGCGTTCACCGTCGCGAGCGCCACCGTCTCGGCGCAGAGCGAGAGGCCGTAGCTAGCATTCTCGAAATTGGCGCCGGTGACCACGCTGCCATCGTCGAGCAGGACCGCCGCGCCGACGGCGAAGTTCGAATAAGGCGCATAGGCGTTTTTCGCTGCGGCTCGGGCCATCTCGATCAAGGCGCGTGGGTCGGTCATGTCTATCCCTTGATGTGGAGCACGCAGATCAGCGTGAACAGGCGCCGGGCGGTGTCGAAATCCACTTCGATCTTGCCTTCGAGCCGCTCCATCAGCAGCTCGGCGGCCTGGTTGTGGACGCCGCGCCGGGCCATGTCGATCGTCTCGATCTGCTGGGGGGAGGCGTTACGGATCGCCTGGTAATAGCTGTCGCAGATCGCGAAATAGTCGCGGATCGGGCGGCGGAACCGGGCAAGGCCGAGAACGAGCGTTTCGAGGTGCGAATCGTCGGCGCGGTGGATTTCGAGCGCCAAGCGGCCTTCCTCGACTCGCAAATGGAGCTTGTACGGCCCGGCATAGCCGTCGGCATGCTTGCGCTGCGGGGCGAAATGATTCTCCTCGAGCAGGTCGAAGATCGCGATGCGGCGCTCCTGCTCGACATCGGCCGAGCGCCACAGGATCGTACGCTCGTCGAGCTTGACGTCGATGATGCGCGGATCGGCCATTGCGGCTACGCTTTGCGGTGAATTCCCGTTTTCCACAAGCGGCGGCATTGCCGGGAACCCGCGCATCGGCGAAGAGGGATGCATGGCGCAACCCATTCCTTTTCCTGCCCCCGAGCCCGCCGAAGGCATCAGCCTGCCCGCCAATGTCGAGGCCGAGGCGGCGTTGCTCGGCGCGATGATGATCGACAATCGCGTCGCCGAGGACGTGCTCCAGAAACTGCGCCCCGAGCATTTCTTCGAGCCGCTGCACGCCCGCATCTACGACACGATCGCGACGATGGTCGGCGACAACCGGCTGGCGACGCCGGTGACGCTGCGCCCGCTCTTCGCCAGCGATCCGGCGATGAAGGAGCTGGGCGGTCCGGCCTATCTGGCGCAGCTCACCGGCAATCCGGCCAGCCTGATCGGCGCGCGCTCGTTCGCCGACCAGATTTACGACCTCGCGATGCTGCGGGCGCTGGTCAGCGTCGGGCGCGACCTCGTCGACGGCGCGCTCGATACGAGCCAGGACATCAATCCGGCCAAGCAGATCGAGCAGGCCGAAATGAAGCTCTACGAAGTCGCCGAGAAGGGCGAATCGGACGCGGGCCTCAAATCGTTCACGCGTGCCGCGACGCTGGCGGTGCGGCAGGCCGAGAAGGCAATGAATTCGGGCGGCGGCATTTCGGGCGTCACCACCGGGCTGACCGACCTAAATGCGTCGACCGGCGGGTTCAACCGCTCGGACCTTCTGATCCTCGCCGGACGCCCGGGCATGGGCAAGACCTCGCTCGCGACCAACATCGCGTTCAACGCTGCGAAACGCTGGGCCGACGATATCGAGGCTGGCATCCCCGAGGAGAAGTCGATCGGCGCGCCCGTCGCGTTCTTCAGCCTCGAAATGTCGGCCGACCAGCTGGCGATGCGTATCCTGTCCGAGCAGGCCGAAGTGGTATCGGAGAAGCTCCGCACCGGGCAGATCAGCCATGCCGAGTTCCAGAAATTCGCCCGCGCCGCGGGCGATCTCGAGCGGCTGCCCTTGTTCATCGACGATACGCCGGGCCTGACGATCGCGGCGCTGCGCACCCGCGCGCGCCGAATGAAGCGCCAGCACAAGATCGGCATGGTGATCGTCGACTATCTCCAGCTGCTGACCGGCAGCGCCAAGGCATCGGGCGACGGCCGCGTGCAGGAAATCTCGGAGATCAGCCGCGGCCTGAAGACGCTCGCCAAGGAACTCAACGTGCCGGTACTGGCGCTGTCGCAGCTGAGCCGCGCGGTGGAGAGCCGCGAGGACAAGAGGCCGCAGCTCTCGGACCTTCGCGAATCGGGGTCGATCGAGCAGGACGCGGACATCGTGCTGTTCGTCTACCGCGACGAATATTATCACGACTTCAAGGCGCCGACCAAGGTGCCCGACGGCACCGAGACCGCCGAGGAGCGGATCGCCTATGAGAATTGGCAGGCCAAGCAGCTGGAAGTGGCGAACAAGGCGACGGTGATCATCGCCAAGCAGCGCCACGGCGCGACGGGATCGGTGCACATGCGCTTCGACCGCCAGTTCACCAAGTTCAGCGACCTCGCGCACGAGGAATATTGAGGCGAGTCGCGGTAGCCGGCTTGTAGGACTTCTCGGGCTTAACTTCGCATTTTTCACGTACAATTGGTAATGAAGTTACACCGGTTTGAAACTTACTTGCGCTATCGAATTGCGGGATCGACGGGGTCAAAGAGCGGAACGGCGCGCCGTTCGCCGAAAGGGAAGCAGGCGAAATCCTACATTGCAACGGGCCGGCTGAGAGGGCCGGTACCCGCTCTTTCGCAATCGACTCGATTGTGACTCTGGGCTCCTGCTTTCGCAGGAGCACGGGTCTTCAACGGTCGCCGCTGCCTGGGCGTGCGGGTCCAGCGACATGGACGAGGGTCGGTGCGTCGGCGACGAAGGTGTCGAGCACGCCATCGGCGATCTTGATCGGTCCGTCGAAGCGGACGGCGCCGGGGATCGAGTTGATCGCCTCGGCCTGTTTGGCGAGCCGCTGTGCCTCGATGAACAGGCCTGACGCCGCGTCGCCGCTGCCCGGACTGGCCCCGAGCGCCGCGGTGAGGCCGCTGACCGTCAGCTTCAGCGCGCGGCCCCAGAGCTCGGCCGCTTCCAGCCACGGCCGGGCTTCGGCGACGAAGCCGGGCACCACCACGCCGGCGCGGATCAGGTCGGGTGCCGCGGCCAGTTCGTCGGCAGCGGCGCCGAGGGTTGAGAGCGCAGCGGCTTGCGCGGCGGCGTCGCCGACGGCGAGCGCGTCGCGGGTTTGGTCGATCAGCGCCTTGAGCCGCGGCGCCTGGGGCTGCCAGGGGTGGCTGCCGAAGGTCGGGGCGAGATGCTGGGTGTCGAAGAAGGCGAGCAAGGCCGCCGTAACCTGCGGATCGTTGCCCGCCAGATAGCGCGCCGCGGCGGTCCAGGTGCGATCGGCATCATAGCCGCGATCGTTCCACGCGAAGGCGACGAGTCCCATCACCGCCGGGCGGCTGGCGGCTTCCTGGTTCATCGGGTTCGAGACGATCCCGCTCAGCTCTGCCGAGAGACCTGCTTCGCGCCGCGCATAGGGCGCGAGCAGCAGGCGGCCAGCCGATTCGCGGAAGTCGTTGACCGGGTAATTGTCCCACAGCAACGTCTTGCGTCCGAACGCCTTGGTCGCATTGCGCGCGTCGTTCACCGAGATTGACGGCGGCACGACATCGGTGCCGGTCCACTGCACCACCACCCGGGGATCGAGTTCCTTGCGCAGGGTCGCCTTGTACGGCGATTCGGTGGCGTTGTAATATTCGGTCGGCACCATGATCAGCGAGCCGCGATCCCCGGCGGCGACCAGATCGGCCTGGACGGCGTTGAGCAGTTTCGCCTGCGCGCTTGCCGCGGCCTTCTGGCCGGGGGCGCCGAACATGGCCTCGTCGCCGGGGCAGTTCCATTTGGTATATTCGATATCGTCGAGCGCGACGTAGAAGCTGCGTACGCCGATACCGCGCATTGCGTTGAACTTGCGGCGGATCGCCTCGAGATCGGCGGGGCTCGAATAGCAGATCGAAGGGCCGGGCGAGATCGCATAGACGAAATTGACGTGCTGGCGGTTCGCCGTCTCGACCAGTCCGCCGAGCGCCTTGAGCGTTTCCGCGGGATAATCCTCGCGCCAGCGATCGCGCGCGAACGGCTCGTCCTTGGGGCTGTAGATATAGGTGTTCGCCTTCAGCCCGGCGAGAAATCCGATATGCGAAGCGCGCTCGGCCATCGACCAATGCTTGCCGTAAAAGCCCTCGATCGTGCCGCGCACGGGCATCGCCGGGTAGTCGGCGACGGTGACGGCGGCGATCGTCGGGCCGGTGGCGATCTGCCGCAGCGTGTGCGCGGCGTGATAGAGGCCGTCGGCGTCCTTGCCGGCGAGGACGATCAGCGTGCCGCCGTCCTGTGCGGTACTGGCGAGCGCATAGCCTTCGGCCTGGGTCGGGAGCGTCGCGCCGGTGCGTGCAAGAGCGCTTTGCACCCCAGGTGCGTCGCCGGTGCCGAGCACGACATAGGTGGCGTCCAGCCGGGCGGGGAGGCGCGTGGCGGTGCGGATCTGCTGTACGCCGGCGGCGATGAGGATGCGGCGGACCAGCGCCTCGGTCTCGGGGTCCCGCGGTCCAGCTTGCACCAGCGTCACCGACTTGCCGAGCGGGAGCGTGCCGCCGGTGAGCTTTGCCGAAACCGGGGCGGGGAAGATGGCGGGGAGCGTCTGCGCGGCGGCGGGAGTGCTGAGCATGAGCGCGACCGCGGGTAGCGACAAATGGCCGAGTGAACGCAGCACGCGCATCAGAATCCCTTTCGGTTCCATAAAGGTAGTAGATAGGTCCTATGTTGCAGACACGAGGCCAGGGCAAGGGTGGTGGCGATTTCTGCGGCGCGTGACGACCGTGCTTTCGTGGGGACCCGTGACAAGGGCGCACTATGCCCGAGTGAAGCGGGTTGACGCGAGGCGCATTCGCCTGCGGCCTGGTGGACCCCGGCACAAGGCAGGGGTGACGGCTTGTGATAGCCGGTTTTTGATCCTCCCCCGCCAGGGGGAGGTGTCAGCGAAGCTGACGGAGGGGGAGGAAGCACGCAGGCTTGTGAGTCGCTCACCTCCCCCTCCGTCGCCTTCGGCGCCACCTCCCCCTGGCGGGGGAGGATTATGGCCGTTCATCAGCGGCTGAGGACCCTGTAGGCCTTGCCGACTCCGGCTTTGCCCGGCCATAGGCGCCGTCCGCTCCGTTTCAGACTGGATTCCGCGTGACCGCCACTGCCCTCGGGCTCGATTTCGGGACGACCAACAGCGTGGTCGCGCTCGCGGGTGCGGGCGAGGCGCCCGAGATGGTCGAATTTGCCGGGCCCGAGGATGTCAGCGCGGTGTTTCGTTCGGCCTTGTGCTTCTGGGAAGATGCCGGGGTGCAGGTCGAGGCGGGGCCGTGGGCGATCGCCGAATATCTCGAATATCCTGAGGGCAGCCGCTTCCTCCAGTCATTCAAGTCGGTGGCGGCGAGCAGCGCGTTCGAGCATGCATCGGTGTTCGACAAAAGACTGCGCTTCGAGGATCTCGGACGCACCTTTCTCGACAAATTGGTGGCGCATGCCGGCGGCAGGCTCGACCAGCGACCGGCGCGGATCGTGGTCGGGCGGCCGATCGAATATGCCGGCAGCCGGCCCGATCCGAAGCTGGCGCGCGAGCGCTATGATGCGATGTTCGCCGGGCTCGGCGCGGAGGTCCATTATGTCTACGAGCCGATCGGCGCGGCGTTCAGCTTCGCCCGGCGGCTGAGCGAGGCTACGACGCTCCTCGTCGCCGATTTCGGCGGCGGTACCAGCGACTTTTCGGTGGTGCGGGTCGAGGCGCCGGGCGCGGCGCGGCGCTGCACCGCCCTCGGCCATGCCGGGATCGGCATCGCCGGCGACCGCTTCGACTATCGGATCATCGACCAGCTCGTGCTGCCGTTGCTCGGCAAAGGCGGCTTCTATCGATCGTTCGACAAATTGCTCGAGATCCCCGGCGGCTATTTCGCCGATTTCGGCGACTGGTCGCGGCTGGCGCTGATGCGCAACCGGCGCACGTTGGAGGCGCTGCACAAGCTCCAGCGCTCGGCGGAGGACCCGGCGGCAATCGGCCGGATGATCGCGATCATCGAGAACGAGCTCGGCTACCGCCTGTACGATGCCGTCGGCACGTTGAAGCGCGCGCTGTCGCGGGTGGCGCAGGCCGAGTTCCGGTTCGAGGGCGGCGGCGTCAAACTGGCGACCCAGGTACGGCGCGACGAGTTCGAGGCGTGGATCGCACCCGATCTGGCGCGGATCGAGGCGACGGTGGATCGGGCACTGGCCGTTTCCGGGGTCAGCGAAGGAGCAATCGATCGGGTGTTCCTGACCGGAGGCTCGTCGTTAATTCCCGCGGTTCGCGAGATCTTCGTGCGGCGGTTCGGCGAGGCGCGGATCGGCGCAGGCGGCGAGCTGACCTCGATCGCGCATGGCCTCGCGATGGTGGCGCAGGAAGACGACATCTCGGCCTGGGCCGCTTGATCGTCTGCGCGGTGGGCCGGGGCGGACGCACGACTAGTCGAAGCGACTAGCGCGCCTAGTCGGAACGCGGAGCGCCCCTGTCGGCAAGAGCGCCTAAGGTCCGGTCGTTCACCACCACAGGGGACACGAGATGACGACCATCGCTGCGAACAGCACTGCTTCCCTGGGCGCATTCCAGGCGCTCACTTCGGGCTCTGCTTCGGCCAACTTCGTGCTCGCCGCGGGGATCATGGGCAAGATGCTCAATCCGCTCGGCGCCGGTCCATTCGCGTCGAGCTGCTTTCCGAAGGGCTGGAACGTCGACGCACGCTGCGGCGGCGAAACCCAGGCGAGCTGGACGGTCAAGACCGGCGCCGAGGGCAAGGCCTCGATCGATCTCGGCGACGGCTACAGCCTGCAGCTCAACGAGAACAACAGCGAGATGACGATCACCAATGCCCAGACCGGCGAAACGACGCGGATCTGGGGCGATCCGCATGTCGATGTGAACGGCAAGCACGCCTATGACTTCTGGGGCACCACGACCTTCACGCTCGCCAACGGCACCAAGATCACGATCAATACCGAGCAAGGCAAAGATAACCCCAATGTCTATTTCGCCAGCTCGGTGGCGATCACCAAGGGCGATCAGGCGATCGAAGTGAAGGGGCTGAGCCAGCAGGAGCTCGGTGACCTTTCGATCACGATGGGGAGCAACGGTCGCGCGCTTGACCGGGCGAACGGCGACGGGTTCGTGCTCCACGAGAATGCGAGCGGCGCGGGCTGGCGCTCCGGGCTGACCGGGCAAGTGGCGACGCAGGCCGATCTCAATCTCACCAAACCCGGGGAATTGTACGGGCCGGATTCTTCGGCGGGCGAGACGCTGGCGAGCCTCGGCTTTCTGCTCGGCGCATTCCTGGGCGGGGCGGCGCTTGCGAGCTTTGCCGCCGATATGCGGGGCGGCGAAAGCCTGCGAGGTCATGTCGCGCCGCGGTTTTCGGCACAGTTCTGAGGGTCGTCAGCAGGAGAGGACCGGGGTCGCCATTGGCGGCCCCGGCTTTGCCGTTTCGGTCGCCGTCGCGACGGTCAGAAGCTCGGCTGGTTGGGGTCGCCGTCGGGAATCGGCGTGTGGATGCCGCATTCGGTCTTGTCCCAGCCGCGCCAGCGGCCTGCGCGGGGGTCTTCGCCGGGCTTGACCACGCTGGTGCAAGGTGCGCAACCGATCGAGAGATAACCTTGCGCGATCAGCGGATGCGCGGGCAGATCGTGCCTGGCGAAATAGGCGTCGAGATCGGCCTTGGTCCAGTCGGCGAGCGGATTGATCTTGAGCCGGCCGGCGGCGTCCGACGTGTCGATCTCGAAGCGGGGCAGGGCGCTCCGGGTCTTCGCCTGAAACGCCTTGCGGCCGGTGATCGTCGCGTCGAACCCGGCGAGCGCCTTTGCCAGTGGCACGACCTTGCGGATCTCGCAGCAGCCGTCGGGGTCGAACGACCAGCGCAACTGATTGGCGTCGCGGGCGGCGAGCACTTCGGGGTCGGGCTCGAGATTGCGAAAGCCGGTCAGGCCGAGCCGCGCGACGAGCGCGTCGCGATAGGCGAGCGTCTCGGGGAAATGCCGGCCGGTCTCGAGGAACAGCACCGGCACGCCCGGGTCGATCGAGGCGACGAGGTGGAGCAAGGCGGCGGACTCGGCGCCGAAGGACGACACGATCGCGACGTCGCCGACGAGATGGTCGGCGAGCACGTTGCGCAGCATCTCTTCGGTCGAGCTGCCGCGAAACAGATTGTTGAGCCGGATCGCGTCCTGCTCGGTGAAGCGCGGCGCCAGATCGAGACGATCCACCTTCCGCGCCGCGACATTAGCCATGGCGAAGTTTCCAGACCGGCACGGCGTCATCGGCGGCGTGCTGGTAAAAATAGTCGAAGCGGTTGAGCGCGCCGTCGAGCGCAACAGGGTCGATCGGTGCGGCCGGCGCGAAGCTGTCGAAGCCGCAGCGGCGCATGAACAGCATCTGGTCGACGAGCACGTCGCCCGAGGCACGGATCTCGCCCTTGTAGCCGGCCTCGCGGAGGATCCGCGCCGAGGAATAGCCGCGGCCGTCGCGGAAGCGCGGGAAGTCGATCTCGACCAAAGCGAGACGATCGAGATAGGGGATCAGCTGGCGGGCGTCCTCGCCCGCCTCGATACGCACCGCAGTGGCGTTGGACTGGCCGAGGAACGCGTCGATCGAGACCGCGGGTTCCTCATGCTCGGGATCGTCGCGGAAGCGGAGGAGATTGTCGCTCATGCCGTAGTTCCGTTCGCGCTGAGCCTGTCGAAGCGCCGGCCTGATGCAAGCACCAGTCCGTGAGGAGAGCAGCCCTTCGACAAGCTCAGGGCGAACGGCGTGGCTTGTGGCTCAACCATAGATCGCCTCCTTGAACGGATCCATGCCGATCCGGCGATAAGTGTCGAGGAAGCGCTCGCCCTCGGCGCGTTCGCGCAGATAGACATCGGTGGCCTTTTCGACGGCATCGACGACGCCGTCCTCGTCGAAGCCCGGGCCGGTGATCTTGGCTTGCGACGTGTCCTCCGCGCCCGAGCCGCCGAGCAGCAGCTGGTAATTCTCGGTGCCCTTGCGGTCGACGCCGAGGATGCCGATGTGGCCGGCGTGGTGGTGGCCGCAGGCATTGATGCAGCCGCTGATCTTGATCTTGAGCTCGCCCAGTTCGCGCTGGCGGTCCCTGTCGGCGAAGCGCGTCGCGATCTTCTGCGCGAGCGGGATCGAGCGGGCATTGGCGAGGCTGCAATAATCGAGACCCGGGCAGGCGATGATGTCAGTCACCAGGTCGAGATTGACGTCGGCGAGGCCCGCCGCGGTCAGCGCCTGCCAGACCGCATGGAGGTCCTGCTTGCGGACATGCGGCAAGACGAGGTTCTGGGCGTGGGTCGCACGGATCTCGTCGAAGCTGTAGCGCTCGGCGAGATCGGCAACGACGTCCATCTGGTCGGCCGAGATGTCGCCAGGGATGCCGCCGATCGGCTTGAGGCTGACATTGACGATCGCGTAGCCCGGCGCCTTGTGGCGGACGGTCTGACGATCGACCCAGAGCGCGAATTCGGGATCGCTGCGGTCTATTGCGTCGCTGAGCCCGGCCTCGAACGGCGGCGGCGCGAAGTACGCTGCGATCCGGTCGTATTCGGCCTGCGGGAAATCGGTGCCGAGGGTCAGGAAATGCTGGAACTCTTCCTCGACCTGGCGCCGGAATTCCTCCTCGCCGAGCTCGTGGACGAGGATCTTCATCCGCTGCTTGTGGATGTTGTCGCGGCGGGCGTGGAGGTTCCACACGCGCAGCACCGCCTGGAGGTAGGAGAAGATCTGTGCAGCCGGCAGGAACTCGCGGATCTTGTAGGCGATGATCGGCGTGCGGCCCATGCCGCCGCCGGCATAGACTTCGAAGCCCTGCTCGCCGGCGTCGTTGCGGACAATGCGCAGCGCGAAATCGTGCCAGCGCAGCGCCGCGCGATCCTCCTGCGAGGCGATCACCGCGATCTTGAACTTCCGGGGCAGGTAGCTGAACTCAGGATGGAAGGTCGTCGCCTGGCGGAGCAGTTCGGCCCAGGGGCGCGGATCGCAGATCTCGTCGGCGGCGGCGCCGGCATATTGATCGGCCGAGAGGTTGCGGATGCTCTCGCCGCTGGTCTGGATCGCGTGCATCTCGACCGTGGCGAGCTCGGCAAGGATGTCGGGCGCCTCGTCGAGCTTGATCCAGTTATACTGGATATTCTGGCGGGTGGTGATGTGGCCGTAACCACGGTCGTATTTGCGCGCGATATGGCCGAGCATGCGCATCTGGCGCCCGTCGAGCGTGCCATAGGGGATGGCGACGCGCAGCATGTACGCGTGGAGCTGGAGATAGAGCCCGTTCTTGAGCCGGAGCGGCTTGAACTGGTCGTCGTTCATCGCACCCGAAATGCGGCGGGCGACCTGATCGCGGAATTCCTCGACCCGGGCGTCGACGATGGCCTGATCGTATTTGTCGTAGCGGTACATCAGCGAATTTCCACAACCGTTCGCCCTGAGCTTGTCGAAGGGCGGTTCTGGCCTTCGGCTTCAGTGCGAGAAGGGGGACGGCGCTTCGACAAGCTCAGCGCGAACGGGGATAGGGCGGTCCTCATATCACCCAGCTTCCCGCATTCGGGTCGGCGGGTTTGAGCGTGAGGTCGGGGCGGACGGTCGGGCCGAGCGCGCGGATGCGGTCCTTGATGTGGGCGGGGCGGGGGCCCTGCGGCGTCATGGTGCCGTCGATGATCACGCCGCCATTGACCCGTCGGGCGCCGGTCTCCTCGGTCAGGATCGCCTCGCCGCGTTCGCCGACGTCGACTGCATCCTCGACATGGAGCGACCAGCCCTCGCCGGTCCACCAGATCACGGCGCCGGTGCGGAGATCGTTGCCGGTGAGTATCTTCATGCCAGCGCCTCCGCTGCTTTGGCCCAAGCCTCGAGCTTGTCCTCGGCATCCGAGAGGCGAACGACTTCGCCGACGACGATGATCGCCGGGCTCTTGACCTTCTCGCGCTCGACGAGGTCGCCGAGATCGGCGAGCAGGGTGCGGATCGCGCGATGACCATCGAGCGTGGCGCGTTCGAGCACTGCGACGGGCATGTCCGGGGCGACGCCATCGGCCATCAATTTGTCGGCGATCGCCGGGCAGTTGGCGACGCCCATATAGATGACGAGGGTGCGGCCCTTGCCGGCGAGCCCCGACCAGTCCTGATCGGAAAGACCCTTGCACTGGCCGGCGACGAAGCTCACCGCGCTCGACCAGTCGCGATGGGTGAGCGGAAGCATCGCTTCGGCGGCGGCGCCGAGGGCGGCGGAGACGCCGGGAATGACCTCGACCGGAAGACCGGCTTCGCGCACGGCTTCGACTTCCTCGCCGCCGCGGCCGAAGATGAACGGGTCGCCGCCCTTGAGGCGGACGACAATCGCGCCGGTCTTCACGTGCGCGACGATCAGAGCGTTGATCGCGTCCTGCGACAGCGTGTGCCGCGCGCGCTGCTTGGCGACCGAAATGCGGTGCGCCTGCGGCGCGAGATCGAGCACCCTCGGGTCGACGAGGCCGTCATGGACGAGAACGTCGGCCGACTTGAGTGCCTCGACCGCGCGGATGGTCAGCAGGCCGGGGTCGCCGGGGCCGGCGCCGACGAGAATCACGCGGCCGCGCGCGGAAGGATCGAGCAGGGATGCCATGGGTCGGGAGATGGGCGCGTGGGGTATCGTGGGCAACGGAGGGTTGTTTGGGGCGCGAGTAGGGAAGCTATTGGCGGGGTGTTGGCGCAATCCTCCCCCGCAAGGGGGAGGTGGCAGGCGAAGCCTGACGGAGGGGGAGGAAGCACAAACATGGCGATGTGCTTCCTCCCCCTCCGTCGCTTTCAGCGACACCTCCCCCTTGCGGGGGAGGATTGATCAGGCAGCGATTGGCTCCTCCGCGCTGGCCAGTGCTTGCGCGTGTGCCTTGATCACCGCGCGCGTGCTCGCGTCGCTGTCGAACACGCCGTACCAGCCTTGCGGTTCGTGCGGCGGGTCGCCGAGCCAGGCGGTGTCGCCGGGGCGGACGCGATGGTCGCCATGCAGCGCGCGGCCTTCGCCGTTCCATGCCCAGAAGTTCGAGCCGGCGATCGGCCCATTGGTGCGCGCGCTGGTCAGAACGGCGTCGTAGATTTGCTGGTAATACAGATCCTTGAACTTCGTGCTTGCCTCGGGATCGTAGCCGCCGCCGTCGCGGGGGTAGCCGAATTCCTCGACCACCAGCGGCTTGCCGATCTCCCTTGCGAGCGCCTGATGCTGCCGGAGATATTCGGCGACCTTGGCAGTGGCGGCCGCATGGGTGCCGGCAATGTCCTTGGCGTCGACCCAGCTCCAGTTGAGCGGCCAGATATGCGCGGTGAGATAGTCTATTTCGGGAACGCTGTGCGCCCTGCGGAAGATGTCGGCGCTCTCCACGCTGCCCATCAGGCCTTCGCTGCCGGTCGAGACGAGGTGGTGCGGGGCGAGCGATTTGATCAGCCGGGCGGTTTCGCGGATCCATGCATAATAGGCCGGAAGCAAGGGCGTCGCGGTGGCGAGATCGCCGGCGGGGCGCGGCTCGTTGGCGAGCTGCCACGCCATGATCGTCGGATCGTCGTGATAGGCGGTGCCGGTGACTCCATTGGTGCGGCTGACGATCCTGCGCACCCAATCGTGATTGAGCGCGACTGCCTTCCGGTTGGCGTAGAATTGCCCGACGGCGTTGGGAAACGCGGGCCACGGGTGCGCGGGATCGTTGACGTCGATGTACTTGCCGGTGACGTAATAGAGATAGGTCATCATCCCGCCCGACCATTCCCAGAAATTGGTCAGATAGAGGACTGCCTTCATTCCGCGCTTGCCCATTTCGGCGAGGCAGAAATCGAGGCCGCCGAGCAGCGCCGGGTCGGCGGAATCGGGCGCGGCGCCGTGAAAGGCAGGTTTGACCGAATTCTTGAGCGGCGAATCCTCGGCCGAGGCGGCGATGCGCAAATTGGTGACGCCGGTGGCGGCGAGCGCGTCGAGCTCGCGAACCAGCCGCGCACGGTCGCCATAGGGTGCGGCGGCGCCGAGCCATGCGCCGTACCAGAGATTGGCGCCGGCGAAGCGATAGGGGCGACCGCCGAGCGTCAGCCGCGTGCCCTCACGTCGGACAAAGTCGCTGGCGGCCATTGCGGGGAAGGGAAGGGTCAGCGTTGCTGCGAGCGTCGTCGTGCCAGCGATGAACGATCTGCGTGTGACCATGTGGTTTGTTTCCCTCGATCCGATCAGTGCAGACTAGAGCAAAGCGGGGAGGGCGGGAATCACCTCTTCCGTTCGCCCTGAGCTTGTCGAAGGGCTGCTCTCAACCGACGTCCTGCTCGCGGAAGGCCGGCCTTCGACAGGCTCAGGCCGAGCGGGGTTCGAAGCGTGGATCGTCAAAGAAAAGCCCGCCGCCGAGCGATCGGCGACGGGCAGGTTGGAAACTGTTCGGGGAGTGAGGGGGGGACTAGTCGAACAGTTCCTCGAGGAACGACTTGCGGCGCTTGTGGCCATGGTGGCCGCCGTGATGCTTGTGGCGATCGTCATAATGCGGCCGGGAAGGTTCGGGCCAAGGCGCGGCGGGCTGGTTCTGCTGCGGCGCCATCGGAGGAGCCGACACAGCGTTGCGCTCGATGATCTTGTCGAGCTCGCCGCGATCGAGCCACACGCCGCGGCAGCTCGGGCAATGATCGATCTCGATTCCCGAGCGCTCGATCGGCACCAGTTTCGTGCCGTCCACCGGGCAGGCGAAGGTGCCGGTCATTCGCGCTCGCCCATCAGCCCCAGCAGCAGCTGGAACATGTTGATCAGGTTGAGATAGAGCGACAGCGCACCCATCACCGCGAGCTTCTCGGCGGCCTGGCTGTTGCCATAGACCAGATACTCGCTCTTGAGACGCTGCGTGTCCCATGCGGTGAGGCCGGCGAACACGACCACGCCGACGACGGAGAGCGCCATCTGGAGCAGGCTCGAGCCCAGGAACAGGTTGACGAGGCTCGCGCCGATCACCGCGATCAGGCCGACGAACAGGAAGGTCCCCATGCCGGTGAGGTCGCGCCTGGTGGTGTAACCCCACAGGCTGAGCCCGGCGAACATAGCCGCGGCAGTGAAGAACGCCATCGCGATGCTGGTGCCGGTGAAGACGAGGAAGATGCTCGCCATCGACACGCCCATCACCGCCGCGAAGGCGAAGAAGGCCATGCGCGCGCCGGCGGTGGTCATCCGCTCGACCCGGAAGGTGAAGAAGAATATGAAGGCGAGCGGCGCGAACATCGCCACCCATTTGAGCGGCGTGCCGAAGATCAAGGCGACCAGCGGCGGCGAGCTGGCAACGAGCAGCGCGACCAGCCCGGTGATGGCGAGGCCAATCCCCATGTTGCGATAGATGCCGAGCATGTGCCGGCGCAGGCCCTCATCGTAGCGGACCTGCGCGGCAGTGGCGGCGCTGCGGTTGAAGGCGGAAAGATTGTCCACTGAGGGATCTCCTTAGGCGTGACGGACGCGGCGGATCGTGCCGCGCGCGATGCGGCGCATCTCGGCCGCATCGGGAATGTGACGGAACAGCCGGTCCTTGATCGCGAGCCGCTCCTTCTTGAGCCGGGTCAGGCGCAGCGGGTCGGGGAAGCGCCGCGCAAGCTCGCGGCGGATTTCGCGATTGAGGACGCGGTGCGCGGCGATCAGCCGCTCGACAAGGTTGTTCATCTGCCACTCCAATCGATGTTGCATCGATCGAGCCGGTCTCGGTGGGGAAGGTGACGGACAGCCGCCAAACCTGCACCGAGCTAGCTCGATGCGGTCCGACATCACGGGGCTTCAGGTGAAGCCGCCGCCAGAGGGGCCCGGTCCCGCAGAACTGAATCTAGGGGTGCGGGGTTGATGATTCAATGCCGATGAGGTGGTGCAATTGTAACGAAGTGTTGCTGAAACGGCGAGGGCAGACCCGCGTCGCTCTCCGCATACTCCTCCCGGTAAGGAAGTTCAGGGCTGGTCCACGGTTTTCTTCGGCGAAACCCAGACCGACACCGGCACTACGACCTTGCCCGGCGCAGGCTTGCCGACCTCGACCCGGTCGGCGGTGACGAGTTCGCCGCTTTCAAGGGTGAACGACGCCCAAGGCTTGGGCATGCGGCCGAAGGTCATCTTCTGGATCGGCTGGCCGGTGGTGGAATTCATGATGGTGGCAATAACAGGCATGCGGCGCCGATAGCGAGGCGGGCGCTGCGCTGTCCAGCGGCTACGCACCCAGGCAATGCCGTACAAGCTATTAGCGTTGACTAATTCATTAGCGACTGCTAATTGATCTTCATGCTTGATGCCGTTCCCGTCGACACCGTGCTCCGCGCGCTTTCCGACCCGACCCGGCGTGCCGTGTTCGAGCGGCTCGCCCGATCCGAAGAGGCCAGCGTGTCCGAGCTGACCCGCACGAGCGGCGTGACGCAAGGCGCGGTCTCGCAGCATCTGAAGTCGCTCAGGCTGGCGGGGCTGGTCGCCGAACGCGCGCAGGGCCGTCAGGTCTTCTACCGCGCCCGCCCCGAGGGGCTCGCGCCGCTGTTCGACTGGATGAGTCATTACGACGCCTTCTGGCGCGACCGCTTCGCCAATCTGCGCACTCTGTTGAAGGAGATCGATCCATGAACGAAGCCGCATTGCAGACCCGTAGCCGCGAGATCGTGGTCGACGAGGTCTTCCCGCACGCGCCCGCCACGATCTGGCGCGCGCTTACTTCGGTCGAGTTGATGGGCCGCTGGCTCGGCATGGTGCCGACCGGATTCGAGCCGGTGCCGGGGAGCCGCTTCACCTATCGGACGACACCGGCCGGCGAATGGGACGGTACGATCGAGTGCGAGGTGCTCGAGGCGGTTGCCAACCGGCGGTTCGCCTATTCGTGGAAGGGAGGCCATGCGGGCAATACCGGCTATGGCTCGGCGCTCGACACGATTGTCACCTTTACGCTCGAGGATGTAGCGGGCGGCACGCGGCTGCGCGTCGTCCATTCGGGCTTCGAACTGCCACGCAACGAGACCGCCTATACCAATATGAGCGGCGGCTGGACCAAGGTGGTCGCACGGCTCGGCGTGGTCGCCGGGGAGCAAGCAGAATGACCGCGCAGCCGTTGCCGGAGAGCCACCCGCCGATCGTCTCCGCCGAGGCGTGGGAAGCCGCACGGGCCGAACTGCTGGTCAAGGAAAAGGCGCATACCCGCGCCCGCGACGCCCTCGCGGCCGAGCGGCGCCGGATGCCATGGATGGCGGTCGACAAGGAATATGTCTTCGAGGGGCCGGATGGCCCGGTGCGCTTGATCGACCTGTTTGGCGGGCGGCGCCAGCTGATCGTCTATCGCGCCTTTTTCGAGCCCGGCGTGTTCGGCTGGCCGGATCATGCCTGCCGCGGCTGCTCGCTGGGGGCCGATCAGGTGTCGCACCTCGCCCATCTCCACGCGCGCGATACCAGCTTGGTTTATGCCTCACGCGCGGCGCAGGCGGACATCGCGCGGCTCAAGGCGCGGATGGGCTGGGACATGCCGTGGGTGACGATCACCGATAGCTTCGACAAGGACTTCGGCGTCGACGAGTGGCACGGCCACAATGTCTTCATCCGTGACGACGCCGACCGCGTGTTCCGCAGCTATTTCATCAATAATCGCGGCGACGAGGCGATGGGCACGGTGTGGAGCTATCTCGATCTCACGCCGCTCGGCCGTCAGGAGCTGTGGGAGGATTCACCGGAGGGCTATCCGCAGACGCCGACCTACAAATGGTGGAACTGGCACGACAATTACGCTGCCGAGGCCGCGCCCGATCCGAAATGGGTCGAGATATCCGACGCCGGCGAGGCCGCTTTCCGCAACACCCCGGCATGAACGGGAGCCGCGCCGCCGACTGGCTGACGCTGGCGGCGGCGCCGGCGTTCGCGCTGATGGCGCTGCTGGCCGCGCTCGACCATAGCCCGGCCGCGATGCTCTGCGGCGGTGCGAGGGTCGGCGGCATGGCGGCCATGTATCTGCTGATGAGCCTCGTGCACGCCGCGCCGTGGCTGCGGCTTTTGGCTCAGGCGTCGCGCAGGCCCAGCCCGATCGCCGCGCGCGCCTGCTCGGATTCGGAAGAGACAACCGGATAGGCGCAATAGTCCGCCGCATAATAGGCGCTCGGACGGTGATTGCCCGACCAGCCGACGCCGCCGAACGGCGCTGCCGAGGACGCGCCGTTGGTTGGGCGGTTCCAGTTGACGATGCCGGCGCGGATATTGGCCCAGAACTGGTCGTAGAGCCGGGGATTCTGGCTGACCAAGGAGGCCGAGAGGCCGTAACGCGTGTCGTTGGCCTCGGCGATCGCCTCCTCGAAGGTCGCCTTGCGGTAGATCTGGAGCACCGGGCCGAACAATTCGACATCGGGCTTGTCATTGGCCTGCGTCATGTCGATCAGGCCCGGCGTGATGAACGGGCGGCCTTCGATCGGGCGCTCCATGTGGCGCAGCGGGCGGCCGCCCATGGTCGAGAGCGCGAGGAAGCTTTCGGTGAGCATGTCGGCGGTGTCGTTGTCGATCACCGGTCCCATGAACGGGGCGGGATCGGCGTGCGGCTCGCCGATGATCAGCCGGCCGATCAGCTTGTTCACTTCCTCGATCAGCGGATCGTAAAGATTCTGGTCGACGATCAGCCGACGCGCGGCGGTGCAGCGCTGGCCCGCCGTGGTGAAGGCCGACTGGATGACGAGCACCGCGGCCGAATAGAGATCGGGCGTGTCCCACACCACGATCGGATTATTGCCGCCCATCTCAAGCGCGAGGATTTTCTCGGGTCGGGTGGCGAACTGGCGGTTGAGCGCGATGCCGGTGTTCGCCGAACCGGTGAACAGCAGTCCGTCGATATCAGGATGGCCGGCAAGCGCTTTGCCCTGTTCGGGTCCGCCGATCAGCAGGCGGATACAGCCCTCCGGAATGCCCGCGGCATGGAAGCAATCGACGAGGAAAGCGCCCGATGCGGGAGTCTTCTCGGACGGTTTGAACACCACGGCATTGCCGGCGAGCAATGCTGGGACGATGTGGCCGTTCGGCAAATGGGCAGGGAAATTATACGGTCCGAGCACCGCGAGCACGCCGTGCGGCTTGTGGCGCAGCGCCAGCCGCGTGTTCATCGGCGCCTCGATCCGGCGCTGGCCGGTGCGCTCCGAATAAGCGGTGATCGAAATGTCGACCTTGCCGATCACCGTCTCGACTTCGGTGCGCGCTTCCCAGAGCGGCTTGCCGGTCTCGCGGGCGAGAAGGTCAGTGAAGGCATCGGCTTTCTGGCGGACGACATTGGCGAAGCGGCGCAGCGCCTCGATGCGGTAGGTCAACGGGCGCGCGGCCCATTCGGCCCAGCTGCGCCGCGCATGCGCGACCTCGGCATCGACGTCGCCGATCTTCTGGCGCCAGAGCACGGCGCCCGTCGCCGGCTCGGTCGAGATAATTTCCGTTCCCGGCATTATGTTGTCTGGATCCCCGGAATGATGGCTAGCTCTTGCCCGAAACGGGGAAGGGTTGCCAACCCCTGCGGCGTTAAATCCTCCCCTCCGCGGGAGGATTGATCAGGCGAGCGCCTCGCCCATTCTGCGGATCGCGGCGACCTTGGCGGTGAGTGGTGCCCAGTCGTCGCCTTGGTCGATCCGCGCCCAGATTTCCTCGACTTCGCCGATCAGCATCGAGCAGGGCGCCTCGCCCGACCAATACGCGTGGTCGCGCGGCTTGCGCGGCTGGTAGTGCGACAGCTGGGCGCGGAGTTCGGCAAAGGCTTCGCCATAGCTGTCGGGCAGCTTTCCGCCGAACCCGTCGAAGAAGAACAGGTCGATCGGCGTGCCGGTCTCGACCAGCACGCGTTCGATCGCGCCGACCAGCGGGCGGTCATGTTCGGGACCGCGCGGGGTCAGCCCCAGCCGCCACAGCATCGCCTCCGCCACCTCTCGCTGGAAGATCTCGGGGAATGTCTCCATCGCCTCGATAAGCGGTTCTTCGTCAGCGATCAGGCGGAGCGAACTGGCGAGCTGCATCACGTCCCAATAGATCGCCTCGGGCTGGCGGCCGAAGGCGTAAAGGCCGGACTGGTCGAAATAGGCGGCAGTGAAGCCGGGTGCCCAGCTCGGCGCGAAACGCCACGGACCATAGTCGAAGCTTTCGCCGGTGACGTTGATATTGTCGCTGTTGAGCACGCCGTGGACGAAACCTGCCGCCATGAAGCGCGCGGCCATCCGTGCCGTGCGCGCGGCGACATGGGCGAGCAGCCGTTGCGGCGCATCGTCGGCGGGCCCTTCGCCATAATAATGCCGCAGCACATAGTCGGTGAGCTTCCCGATATTCTCAGTGTCCTGAAAATAAGCCAGCCGCTGGAAGGTGCCGATGCGGATATGACCGTGATTGAGCCGGACGAGCACCGCCGAGCGGGTGGGGGAGGGCTCGTCGCCGCGCTGGAGCTCCTCGCCGGTCTCGATCAGCGAGAAAGTGCGCGAGGTCTCGACGCCGAGCGCCTCGAGCATCTCGGTTGCGAGGATCTCCCGGACGCCGCCTTTCAGGGTAAGGCGGCCGTCGCCGAAGCGGCTGTACGGCGTCTGCCCGGAACCCTTGGTGCCGAGGTCCATAAGACGCCCGCGGTCATCGGTCAGCTGGGCGAACAGAAAGCCGCGGCCATCGCCGATCTCGGGATTGTACACGCGGAACTGGTGACCGTGATAGCGCAGCGCCAGCGGCTGCTCCAGGCTGCCCTGCAGCGGCTCGAACCGGCCGAAATGCGCGAGCCATTGTTCGCCGCTGAGCCCGTCGAGCCCAAGCTCCGCCGCCGCGCGATCGTTGCGGAAGCGCAGGATCGTTTTGGGAAAGCGGGCGGCGGTGACCGGATCGTAGAAGGCGTCGCCGAGTTCGAGGATCGCCTGTTGCGGAGTGAAAGCCATGCGGCGATATGGGGAGCGATGGGCGAGCGGCGCAACTACAGCGATGGGTATTGGTGGTCGAAAGACGGCCTGAGGCTGCATTACCGCGATTATGCCGGTGCAGACGATCAGCCGCCGGTGATCTGCTTTCCCGGGCTCACCCGCAACGCGCGAGACTATGAAGGATTGGCAACGCGGCTTGCAGGTGCGCGGCGCGTGCTCCTCGTCGAGTTCCGCGGGCGTGGCGAGAGCGCCTATGCAAAAGACCCGATGTCCTATGTTCCGCTGACGTATCTGCAGGACGTCGAGGCACTGCTGGCCGAGCTGGCGATCGCGCGATTCGTCGCGGTCGGCACCTCGCTCGGGGGAATCGTGACGATGCTGCTCGCCGCGACCGACGGCGCGCGACTGGCCGGCGCGGTGCTCAACGATGTGGGTCCCGAGCTCGAGCCGGGCGGGCTGGCGCGGATCCGTTCCTATGTCGGCAAGGCAGTATGGCATCCGACCTGGATGCACGCCGCGCGCGCAGTCGCCGAGGGCAACGCCGACGTCTATCCGGAATACGGCATCGAGGACTGGCTGAGGATGGCAAAGCGGCTGTACCGGGTGAACAGCTCGGGGCGAATCGTGCTCGACTATGACATGAAGATCGCCGAGCCGTTCCGCGTGCCGGGCAACGAGGCTGGTCCCGACATGTGGCCGACGATCGACGCGCTGAAGGACAAGCCGGTGCTGATCGTGCGGGGCGAGCGATCCGACATTTTGAGCGCGGCGACGGCGCAGAAGATGGCTGCACGATTGCCGCACGGCGAGCTGGTGACGGTGCCCGGCGTGGGGCACGCCCCGACGCTCGACGAGCCCGAAGTGGCCGCCGGGATTGAGCGGTTACTGGCGAAGGCGTCGGCAATCGAGACAAAGGCGAAGGCGTGACGGGCCGCCGGGCCCGTAACCTCGTCGCAGCACTATTGCTGCTGCTGTGGATATATGTGGCTGCGGACCTGAATGCGCGACTTCTGGCTTCCGTCTCATGGTATGAGAGTGCCGAGCAACTCCGCTTTTATCTCATCCTGCCTGCAATGGTCATCATTCCCGTGCTGGTCGGCCTCGCTTGTCGATGGCGCCGGCCTCTGTCGGGCATCGACACGCTCCTGATCGGCTCGCCGATTATCGCACTTCCGCTGTACTTGCTGCCGCTTCAATAGAGTTGGGGAAGACAAGAGCGTCTGATTTTCCTATCGCCTCCTCACGATGGCCGTTCACATCCTCCACCTCCATTCGACCTTCAATTACGGCGGCAAGGAAGCGCGCGCTGTCCGGCTGATGAACGCGTTCGGCGACCGGGCGCGGCACACGATCGTGTCGGCGATGCCCGATCAGCTCGGCGCGCGCGACGCGATCGCCAAGGGGATCAAGTACGAGATCGCGCAGAACCCGCCGCCGCTCACCGGCAAGCCTTCGGTCAAGCGCTACGAAGAGATCGCGCGGTTCATGCGGCGCTTCGATCTGGTGCTGACCTACAACTGGGGCGCGATCGACGGGGTAATGGCGGCGCGGGTTTTCGGCAAAGGGCTGCCGCCGATCGTCCATCACGAGGACGGCTTCAACCAGGACGAGGCTGAACGGCTCAGTCCGGTGCGGAACATGTATCGTCGGATCGCGCTGCCTGCGGCGAATGCGCTGGTGGTGCCGAGCCAGGTGCTCGAGCGCGTGGCGCTGAAGCATTGGCACCAGCCGGTGGAGCGGGTGCACCGTATCGCCAATGGCGTACCGACGGCGCTCTATGCGAACAAGCCTGATGCGTCGCTGATCCCGCAACTCAAGAACCGGCGCGACGGCGAGGTGTTCATCGGCTGCGTTGCCGGCCTGAGGCCCGTCAAGGACCTGCCGATGCTGATCCGCGCCGTCGCCGGCGTGAATGCGCGGTTCAAGCTCGTGATCCTCGGCGAGGGGCCCGAGCGGCAGAATATTCTGGATCAGGCCGAGGCGATGGCGATCGAGGATCAGGTGATTCTTCCCGGATTCCTGCCCGAGCCGCATCGCTATATGGGGCTGTTCGACATCTATGCGATGTCGTCGAAGAGCGAGCAGGCGCCGATTTCGGTGATCGAGGCGATGGCGGCGGGGCTGCCCGTGGTCTCGACCCGGGTCGGCGACATTCCGGCGATGGTTTCCCCTGAGAATGAGCCATTCCTCGCGCCGCGGCACCACGAAGTCGACTTGCGTGACCGGATCGACACGCTCGCGCGCAACCCGGATTCGATGCGTTACATCGGTGCACAGAACCGGGAGCGCGCCCGTGCGTTGTTCGACGAGACGCGGATGATCGCCGAGTATGCGCGTTTGTACGGAGCGGCGATGGGACGGCCAGGTGTGTTAGGGGAGTGATTGCCGCTCGCGTAAGCCCGCAGTTGCGTATAGCGTCCCGCGAAATTTCTAACCGGAGGTCAATTTGTTCAAGGGTCTGACTCCCATCAATTATAACGGTCGTGAAGTCTGGCCGCTGGTTGAGGGTGGCAAGGGGGTCGCGGCAACGAACCATGCGAGCGCAGGCGCCTGGGCGGCGGCGGGCGGGATCGGCACTGTCAGTGCGGTGAATGCCGACAGCTATGACGCCGAGGGCAAGATCATCCCGCAAATCTATCGCGCGCTGACCCGTCGCGAGCGGCATGAGGAGCTCGTCCAGTATGCGATCGAAGGCGCCGTCACCCAGGTCAAGAAGGCCTTCGAGATCGCCGGCGGCAAGGGCGCGGTCAACATCAACGTGCTCTGGGAAATGGGCGGCGCCCAGCGCGTCCTGCACGGCGTGCTCGAGCGCACCAGGGGCATGGTCGCCGGCGTGACCTGCGGCGCGGGGATGCCGTACAAGCTCAGCGAGATCGCCGCTTCGTACAACGTGTCCTATCTGCCGATCGTCAGCTCGGGCCGCGCCTTCCGTGCCTTGTGGAAGCGGGCTTATTCGAAAGCTGCGGAATGGCTGGCGGCGGTGGTTTACGAAGATCCGTGGCTCGCCGGGGGCCATAACGGCCTGTCCAACGCCGAAGACCCTCTGGTGCCGCAGGATCCCTATCCGCGCGTCCGCGACTTGCGTGCGACGATGCGCGAGGGCGGCATTTCGGACGACGTGCCGATCGTGATGGCCGGGGGCGTCTGGTATCTGCGCGACTGGAACGACTGGATCGACAACCCCGAGCTCGGCAAGATCGCCTTCCAGTTCGGGACGCGGCCGCTGCTCACCAAGGAAAGCCCGATCCCCGAAGAGTGGAAGAACGAGCTGATGACGCTGGAGGAGGGCGACATCCTGCTTCACCGCTTCTCACCGACCGGCTTTTATTCGTCGGCGGTGCGCAATCCCTTCCTGCGCAATCTCGAGGCGCGTTCGGAGCGCCAGATCGCCTATTCGACCGAGCATGCCGGTGACCACACCTTCCAGCTCGATGTCGGCGTGAAGGGCAAGAATTTCTGGGTGACGCGCAACGACCTGCTGCGCGCGCGCGAGTGGTTCGGTCTCGGCTATACCTCGGCGCTGAAGACGCCGGACAACACGCTCGTCTTCGTCACCGAGGAAGAGAAGGCGATCATCCGCAAGGATCAGGCGGACTGCATGGGCTGCCTGAGCCAGTGCCAGTTCTCGTCCTGGGCAGACACCGAGACCAACTCCACCGGCCGCCTCGCCGATCCACGCAGCTTCTGTATCCAGAAGACGCTGCAGGACATCGCGCATGGCGGGCCAGTGCACGAGAATCTGATGTTCGCCGGGCATGGCGCGTACAACTTCAAGCGGGATCCGTTCTATTCGAACGGGTTCGTGCCGACCGTGAAGCAGCTGGTCGATCGGATTCTCACGGGAGACTGAGCTGTCGCTTCCCCTCCCTGGAAGGGAGGGGAGCCACTGTCGGCGAATCGCTACTATTCGCGTCCGCCGCCGACGACCGGGTTCATCCCGTGGGCGTGCGGCTTGGCGTGGCCGTGGGTGCGCAGATAGCGATCGTCGAGTTCGTCGATGATTTCCTGGCCACGGTCGACGCCGGCCTGGAGGCGAAGCAGCGCATCCACCTTGGCTTCCATGCGGTCGTCATTCTCCTTGGACGAGGGCGAGCCGACATAGAGGAAGTAAGCGAGGCCGACGACCTGCCACAGCAACTGGAGGAATTCGGACTGCCAGTTCTCGAACGTGTCGCGCAGCATCTCGTTGAGATAGCCCGCCATTTCGGGGACCTGCCCATGCTGCTGCGCCTCGTCGGCAAAGGCCTTCCAGCCGAACAGCCAGTGCAGCGCCAGCGAGACGAGGAAAAAGCCCAGCGTCAGCCACGCATAGCCGTATTTTCTCATGATCGTTCCTCCTTTGCGGGTCAAACCGCTTGCCGAGGAACACGGTTCCGGAAACGTAACGGGCGTCAGAGCCAGCCGTCGAGCACCTGATCGGGCGGTCGGTGACCGTCGACCCAGGAGCGGATATTGGCGATGACCTTCTGCCCCATCGCCTCGCGGCCCTCGAAGGTCGCGGAGCCGAGGTGCGGCAGCAAAACGACATTGTCGAGCGCGATCAGCCGCGGATCGACTGCGGGCTCGTTGACATAGACGTCGAGCCCGGCCCCCGCGATCCGGCCTTCGGTGAGCGCCGCGACCAACGCTTCGGCATCGACGATCTCGCCCCGCGCGGTGTTGATCAGCCAGCCGGTGGGGCCGAGCAGGTCGAGGCGCCGTGCGTCGATCAGCCCGCCCGTCGTTGCGGTGTGCGGGGTGTGGATGGTCAGGATGTCCACCGCCTCGAGCATTGCGTCGAGATCGGCGTGAAAGGTCGCGCCGAGCTGGGCCTCGGCGACTTCGGGGATGCGGTGGCGATTGTGATAGTGGATCTGCAATCCAAAGGCGCGGGCGCGCTGCGCCACGGCCTGGCCGATGCGCCCCATTCCGAGAATGCCGAGCTTCTTCCCGCCGATGCGGTGCCCCCGCATGCCGATCGGGCGCCAGCCGGTCCACGCGCCGGCGCGCACCAGTTTGTCACCCTCGATCAGCCGGCGCGGTGCGGCGAGGATCAGCGCCATCGCCATGTCTGCCGTATCTTCGGTGAGCACACCGGGCGTGTTGGTGACGGTGATGCCGCGTTCGCGTGCTGCCTTGAGGTCGATATGGCCGACGCCGGCGCCGTAATTGGCGATCAGGCGGAGGCGGTCGGGCGCCGCAGCGATCAATTCTGCATCGATCCGGTCGGTTACGGTAGGCACGAACACGTCGCAATCCGCCATCGCCGCGGCGAGCGCCGTGCGGTCCAGCGCCCGGTCGTCGACATTGAGCACCGCGTCGAACAACTCGGTCATCCGCGCCTCGATCGCCTCGGGCAGCGTCCGGCTGACGAGGACGCGGGGGCGGGAAGGGCGCGCGGGCTGTGCCATTCAGGGCGGATTGGCGGTCGCGAAGGCCGCAGTCAACGGGTTGAAGCGCAGGCAATCGCCGCAGTATCAGCGGAAACGATGAAAGGGGTCGAAATGCGCGCTGGCTGGATGATGCTCGGGATCGTGGCGTTGGGGCTCGCCGCGCCCGTGCTCGCGCAGCGCAAGCCGCCTTATTGGGTGTCGATCGATGTCGACAAGGCGCACCTGCGCACCGGCCCGGGGCGCAATTATCCGGCGAGCTGGCTCTACAAGCGCCGCGACCTGCCGCTGAAAGTCGTCGATGTTTATGGCGAGTGGCGCAAGGTCGAGGATCCCGGCGGCACCCAGGGCTGGATGCTGCGCAATTTCCTCGACGAGCGCCGCACCGCGATCGTCGTCGGCGGCGTCACCGAACTCCGCTCGGCACCGCAGCTCGACGCGCGGATCAACTGGCGGGTCGAGCCCGGCGTGGTCGGGCGAATCAGCAAATGCGCGAGCAACTGGTGCCGCTTCGACGTCGGCGGGCGCGCGGGCTATATCGAGCAGTCGCATATCTGGGGCGTGGAGCCGGGCGAGATTGTCGACTAGCAGCCGTCGATCGACGGCAGTCCATCATAGCTTCCGGTCAGCGGGAAACCGATTTCGGTCTTCAGCGCCATATCGGCATGGCAATAGCGTCGCTCCGCTGTCATTCGATTGACGCTGGTGAAGACGTAACGGGCGCCCGGACCTTGGTTCTGCTCGAGCGCATAGAGCGTGATCGTCGTCACCGCGGGTTCGGGAACGCTTTCCACCACCTCGCGGTGCGCCACAAGCGCGAAAGTCGTGGTCCGGCCACGATGCGCGCCGCGCGCGAAGCGGACCGAGGCGATCACGTCCTCGCCGGTGTGCGGGCTGTCGGTGAAGCTGGTTTTGCCGTCGACCGTAGCAGTCGCGCCGTTCACCTTCACCGTGAAGATGTCGTAGCTCCACGCATTGCCGTTATCGAACCAGTCGAGGGTGATGCTGCCCGGCTTGCCGTCACCGGCGATGTCGGCGACCGGGTTGGTGCCGGCATGGAGGCGGATCGGGGTGAGTTCGGGCCAGCCGGCCGGACCGGCGGACGCGGGTGCGGCGGTGCACATTGCGGCGGCGACGAGCACACGCCGCGGCAGGAGCCTGGTCAATCGAGCAGCTCCACCGCCATCGCGGTCGCCTCGCCCCCGCCGATGCACAGCGACGCCAGACCGCGCTTCTGACCATTGGTTTCGAGTGCCGAGAGCAGGGTCGCCAGCACCCGCGCACCGCTGGCGCCGATCGGATGGCCGAGCGCGCAGGCGCCGCCATGCACGTTGAGCACGTCATGGCTGATGCTCAGGTCGCGCATCGCGATCATCGCGACGCAGGCAAACGCTTCGTTGACTTCGAACAGATCGACGTCGCCAATCTGCCAACCCGCTTTCTCCAGCGCCTTGCGCATCGCGAAGACCGGCGCGGTGGTGAAGCGGGCCGGCGCATGGGCGTGTGCGGCGTGCGACACGATCCGTGCGACGGGGGTGAGACCGAGTTTGTCGGCAACGCTCATCCGCGTCATCACCAAAGCCGCGGCGCCATCCGAGATCGACGAGGCATTGGCCGCGGTGATCGTCCCGTCCTTTGCGAACGCAGGCTTGAGTGTCGGGATCTTCGAGAGATCGCCCTTGGCCGGCTGCTCGTCGAAGGTGATCGTGGTGGTGCCCTTGCGGCCCTTCACCTCGACCGGGACGATCTCGCGGTCGAACGCCCCCGAGCGCTGCGCCTTCTGCGCGCGCTGCAGCGATTCGATGGCATATTCGTCCTGCGCCTGACGAGTGAACTGATATTCCTGCGCGGTCTCCTCGGCGAAGCTGCCCATCAGGCGGCCGGGCTCATAGGCGTCCTCGAGCCCGTCGAGATACATGTGGTCCTTGAGCACGTCATGACCGATACGCGCGCCCGAACGGTGGCGGGTCGAGAGATAGGGCGCATTGGTCATGCTCTCCATGCCGCCGGCGACGAGCAGGTCGACCGAGCCTGCGGCGAGCGCATCGGCGGCCATGATCGCCGCCTGCATCCCCGAGCCGCACATCTTGTTGATCGTCGTAGCCTCGATATGATTCGGAAGGCCGGCGCCGAGCGCGGCTTGACGCGCCGGTGCCTGGCCGAGGCCGGCCGGTAGCACGCAGCCCATATAGATGCGCTCGATCGCGTCGCCCTTGAGTCCGGCACGCTCGACTGCGGCCCCGACGGCAGTGGCGCCCAGATCGGTGGCGCTGGCGTCGGTGAGGCACCCCTGGAAGCCGCCCATCGGCGTTCGGGCATAGGATGCGATGACGATCTCGTCGGCGGACATTGTTTTCCTCTCGATTGTTGGGGGCGATCTAGTGATCCCCGGCACGGTTTGCAAAAGCCGCCGCCCAGCCCCAAGGAAGCAATGCATGGCGCTCGTCGACATTCTCAAATGGGCAGCCTCGATCAGCGGGATGATCGCGGCGTTCATGGTCTCGCTCGACCTCGGACGGCGGCTGACCGGATGGGGATTTGCATTATTCGTCGCGTCGAGCATCTGCTGGATCAGCGGCGCCTTCCTGTCCGACGACGAGCCGTTGTGGACGCAGAATCTCGTGCTGTTCTGCATCAACGTGTTCGGGGTGTATCGTTATCTGATTCGCAAACGGCCGCCGCGCGATGTTGATTGACGCATGGTTGTGGCCGGTGCTGCTCGGAGCGCTCGGTCTCGTTTTTGGAAGCTTCATTGCGACGGTGGCGATCCGCTGGCCGCAGGGCAGGTCACCACTGCGCGGCCGTTCCGCTTGCGACAGCTGCGGCAAGCCCCTGACCGCGCGCGAGCTGGTACCACTGGCGAGCTTTCTAATGCAGCGCGGCAGGTGCCGGGGGTGCAGCGCTCCGATCTCTCTCGGACATCCGCTGACCGAGGTACTTGGGCTGGCGATTGGCGTCGCGGCGGGGCTGGCGTTGCCGGGTGTCGCTGGGCTCGCAGGCGCGGTGTTCGGCTGGCTGCTGCTTATGCTCGCCGCGCTCGACCTGACGGCGTTCTGGCTGCCCAATCTGCTCACCGGTGCGCTGGCGATGGCGGGATTGGGGTTTGGACTGGTCGGGCTGCCGCCCCCGATAGATGCGCGGTTGATCGGCGGAGTCGGCGGCTTCGCTGCACTGGCGGCGGTGGCCGCCGGCTACCGGCTGCTGCGCGGGCGACAGGGGCTGGGCGGCGGGGACCCGAAGCTGTTCGGCGCGATCGGCTGCTGGCTCGGCTGGCAGGCGTTGCCATTGGTGCTGCTCGCCGCGGCGCTGATCGGACTGGCCGCGGTGCTGGGATTGTACATGGGCGGCCGCAAGATCGGCGCGACCGATCGTCTGCCATTCGGCGTCATGCTCGCAGCAGCGGCGTTCACGGTGTGGATCGGCCAGACATTGACGCCTCCGCCCGCGCAGGACGACATTGTCGCCATCACATCCTTTGTGGAGATCCGATGATGCGCGAACTGCTCGATCGCCAGCGCGCCGCATTCATGGCGGAGCTGCCGGTACCGCTGGATGTGCGCAAGGACCGGCTCAAGCGGGCCATCGCACTAGTCGCTGACAATGCCGATCGCTTCTGCGACGCACTGAGCCAGGATTTTGGCCATCGCAGCCGCGAGCAGTCGATGATCGCCGACATCGCCGCGTCGGTGGGGCCGCTGCGACACGCGCTCAAGCATGTTGGCCGCTGGGCGCGGAGCGAGCGCAAGCCGGTGATGTTTCCGCTCGGATTGCTCGGCGGTCGCGGCTGGATCGAATATCAGCCCAAGGGCGTGGCTGGCATCATCGCGCCGTGGAATTTTCCGGTGAATCTCGTAATGAGCCCGCTCGCCGGAGTATTCGCCGCTGGTAATCGCGCGATGGTCAAGACCAGCGAGTTCACGCCCGTCGTTGCGGCGTTGTTCGAGGAACTGACGCCACGCTATTTCGCAGTGGAGGAACTGGCGTTCGTCAGCGGCGGCCCCGAGATCGGCAAGGCGTTCGCCGCGCTGCCGTTCGACCATCTCCTATTCACTGGCGCGACGGGTATCGCGAAGCACATCCTCCATGCCGCCGCGGACAATCTGACGCCAGTCACGCTCGAGCTTGGCGGCAAATCGCCGGTGGTGGTCGGGCGTTCGGCCGATGTCGCGCAGGCGACCGAGCGCGTGGCGATGGGCAAGATGCTCAACGCCGGGCAGATCTGCCTCGCGCCCGATTACATGCTGGTGCCGGAGGAGAAAGAGCGGGAGATCGTGGAGGGGCTGACCCGCGCTGCGTCTGCAATGTATCCAAGCCTGCTCGCCAATCCCGACTACACCGCAGTGATCAACGACCGGCATCATTCGCGGCTCAACGACTGGATCGACGATGCGCGTGCCAAGGGCGCGGAAGTGATTGCGGTCAATCCGGCGGGTGAGGATTTCGCCGCCTCCAATTCGCGCAAGCTGCCGCTTCACATCATCCGCGGAGCGACCGACGAAATGACCGTGATGCAGGAGGAGATTTTCGGACCGGTGCTGCCCGTGCGGAGCTACCGGCACATCGACGAGGCCATCGCCGAAGTGAACCGGCGCGACCGGCCGCTCGCGCTTTATTATTTCGGCAACGACGCGGCCGAGCGCCGCCACGTGCTCGACCGGACGATATCGGGCGGCGTCACGCTCGACGACGTGATCTTCCATGTCAGCCAGGAGGAATTGCCGTTCGGCGGCATCGGCCCGTCGGGAACCGGGGCCTATCATGGCGAAGCGGGCTTCCGGACGTTCAGCCATGCGCGCAGCATCTACAAACAGCCGCGGCTCGACGTGGCGAAGCTGGCCGGAATGAAGCCGCCTTACGGGAAAGCAACGCAAGCGACGATCAGACGGCAGATGAAATGACCGGGTACATCCTGTCGCATCTCGGGCGTCCCGCCGGGCCGTTTCCTTGGGAGGTCGTCCTCGTCCTGGTTCTGCTGATGGTCATTATCGGCCTCATCGAGCGCGCGTTGAGCTCAAAGCTGGGTGCGCTTTGGCGCTTGCTCCTCCGGCGACACGACAAGTAAAAAAAAGGCCGTCCCGAGGGGCGGCCATTTGAAAGTTTTAGGAGAGGATGCCTGAAAGGCCCGATCTTTCTGCACCGCAGCGGAACTTTCCGCAAGTGCGAAATGATAACGGTATCATTGCAGAAAATGCAATCGTACAGCGTTGTCACTTGCGTGCGCAGCATGTTGGCAGCACGGTGACCGACATGGCGAAGACGCTGAAGCTCGACGAATTCCTGCCCTATCGGCTATCCATCGCTTCGAACACGGTGTCGGATGCAGTGGCGAGTGCCTATCGGACGTTGTTCGGGCTGCGGATTCCAGAATGGCGGCTGGTCGCGGTGCTCGCCGAGGGCGGCGCGATGAGCCAGCAGGCGCTGTGCGGGCGGACGCGGATGGACAAGGTCACGGTGAGCCGCGCCGCCATCGCGCTCGCCGAGCGCGGGCTGATCCAGCGCGGCGCCAATCCCGATGACCAGCGCTCGCATCTGCTGACCTTGTCGCAGGAGGGCTGGGCGCTGTACGAGCAGGTCGCGCCCAAGGCGCTCGAATTCGAGCGGCGGATCTTCGAAACGCTTTCCGACGCGGAGCGCGATCAATTGCGCGCGATGCTCGAGCGGATCGAGGCTGCAGCGGCGGCGCTCGATCGCGGGGTTGATTAGCGGCGCTGCGCCCGATAGGTCGCGCATGCCCTCCCCAGGCAATTTGGTGATGTTGCCAGGAGGAGTTTGCATGTCCGTCTACCTCGATCGCGCCGGCCTCAGGGTCGCGGAAGTGCTCGCGAGCTTCGTCGAGACGCGAGTGCTGCCGGAGCTTGCGATCGAGGCGGAGGCATTCTGGACCGGCGCGGCTGCTATATTCGATCGCTTTGCCCCGGAGAATCGTGCCCTGTTGGCGAAGCGCGACGCGCTGCAGGCGCAGATCGACCAATGGTCGGCCGACGATCCTCGCCGCGCGATGGATCCTGTGGCGCAGGAGCGCTTCCTGCGCGAGATCGGCTATCTGGTCCCCGAGCCGGCGCCGTTCACCATCGGCACGCGCAACGTCGATGACGAGATCGCGCGTATGGCGGGGCCGCAGCTGGTTGTGCCGGCCCTCAACGCCCGCTTCGTGCTCAACGCGGCCAACGCGCGCTGGGGGAGCCTGTACGACGCGCTCTACGGGACCGATGTGCTGCCGGGCGCCGCAACGCCGGGCGGCTATGACCGTGAGCGCGGGGCGCTGGTCATTGCCCGCGCCAAGGCGTTTCTCGACGAGACGGTGCCGCTCGCTTCCGGAAGCTGGGCCGATCTTGCCGGCGATCCGGTGCTCCGCGATCCCGCGCAGCAGGTCGCGCCGTGGCTGTACCGGCACAACGGCCTGCACATCGAGATCGTAGTCGACCGCACGCATCCGATCGGCCGCGAAGACCCGGCCGGCATCGCCGACGTGCTGCTCGAGGCGGCGTTGACGACGATCGTCGATCTCGAGGATTCGATCGCCGCGGTCGACGCCGACGACAAGGTGGCGGCCTATGCCAATTGGCTGGGGCTGATGCGCGGCGATCTGGAGGAGCGGTTCGAAAAGAATGGCCGGACCGTCACCCGGGCACTTAACCCCGATCGCCGCGATCTGCCCGGCCGATCGTTGCTGTTCGTCCGCAATGTCGGCCATCTGATGACGACGCCGGCGGTGTTGCTCGGCAATGGGGAAGAGGCGCCGGAAGGCATTCTCGATGCCATCGTCACCAGCCTGATCGCGCTCCACGACCTGTGGGGGCTGGGCCGCTATCGCAACAGCCGTGCGGGATCGATCTATATCGTCAAACCCAAGATGCACGGCCCGGAGGAATGCGGCTTCACCGACCGGCTGTTCAACGCAGTCGAGGATCTGCTCGGGCTGGCGCGGCACACGATCAAGGTCGGCGTGATGGACGAGGAGCGGCGCACCTCGGCCAATCTCGCGGCGTGCATCCACGCCGTGAAGGACCGCATCGCCTTCATCAACACCGGCTTTCTCGATCGCACCGGCGACGAGATCCATACCAGCATGCGTGCCGGGCCGATGGTTCCCAAGGCCGAGATGAAGGCGTCGAGCTGGATCCATGCCTATGAGGACCGCAATGTCCGGATCGGGCTCGCCTGTGGGCTGTCGGGCAAGGCGCAGATCGGCAAGGGCATGTGGGCGGCGCCGGACCGGCTGGCGGACATGCTCGCGCAGAAAGGCGCGCATCCGGCGGCGGGGGCGAACACTGCCTGGGTTCCGTCGCCTACGGCCGCTACGTTGCATGCGCTCCATTATCACCGCACCGATGTGTTCGCCCGCCAGCGGGCGATCGCCGCCGAGCCGGTGCCGGCCCTTGCGCCGCTGCTGACGATTCCGGTCGCCGCGGGGCGCAACTGGCAGCCCGACGAAGTCGCCCGCGAACTCGACAATAATGCCCAGGGCATTCTCGGCTATGTGGTGCGCTGGATCGACCAGGGAGTCGGCTGCTCGAAAGTGCCCGACATCCACGATATCGGCCTGATGGAGGACCGCGCGACCTTGCGAATTTCCTCGCAGCATATTGCGAACTGGCTGTTCCACGGAGTGGCGAGCGCGGCGGATGTCGACGCGGCCTTGCGGCGAATGGCGGCGAAGGTCGATGCGCAGAACGCGGGCGACCCGCTCTACCGGCCGATGGCGGGGCGGGAGGCGGAAAGCGTCGCGTTTCAGGCGGCGCGTGCGCTGATCTTCGAGGGCGTGGAGCAGCCCAATGGCTATACCGAACCGCTGCTGCATCGCTTCCGGGCGCGCGCCAAGCGCGGCTAGCCGCTGAATTTGCTAGCGAATCGCCGGCGAGGGGAGCCAAAGCGCAACTAGGTCGTTACGGAAGCGAGAGGGCCGGGCTTCGCGGCTCCGAGGAGGCGCGTGCGCAAAGGGGTGAAAGCGGTCTGGATTGCCGCGCTGGCGGGGACTGCGTTCCTGCCGGGCGCGGTGCATGCGCAGGTGTCCGATCCGAAGTCGGGGCAGGGCGCACCGGCGTCGCTGCCCAACCCCGAGCCGGCGCAGACTGCGCCGCAGGATGAGACGATCGTTCCCGATGCCGAGTTCGAGGCGGCGTTGCCCAAGCTCAGCGACGACATCAACGCGCCGCTCGAGTCCATGCAGGACTTCGGCAAGAAGCCGCCGGTCTCCCAGCCGGCGCCTCCGGGTGCAGTGACCAGTCAGATCGAGAATTTCCCGCCGCCTGCGGCCGAGGCGCCCGAATTCGCCGAGCCGCTGGTGCCGCTCGCCCAGTTCAAGGTCGAGCCGGTCAAGATCGAAGGGGTCGACGACGAGAAGGTCGCGTCGATTCGCTACACCACGGTGGTCGAGGGCCTCGACAAGATCGGACTCGACGACCGGTTCCGCGACCTGTCGGCGCTCGAGGACGGCGACGGCAAGGCGGCGAATGCGACGATGGTCGCGGCGCGGGCGCGGGAGGACGAGAAGCTCGCGGTGCGGCTGATGCAATCGCTCGGCTATTATGACGGCACCGCCGTCTCGACCGTCGAGCAGAACCCGAAAAATTCGGGCAATCTCCGCGCAACGATCACCGCCACCCCCGGCAATCTCTATCGTCTGGGCCAAGTGAAGATCGTTGGTGACCCGACGGTGCCGGCCGGATTGCTCGACAAGGAACTCAACCTCAATCCCGGCGACCCGATCCAGGCCGAGCGCGTCCAAGGCGCGGAGGCCAATGTCAGCCTGCGGCTGCTGCAGCAGGGCTATCCGTTCATCAAGCTCGGTGACCGCGACATTCTGCTCGATGAGGAAAGCCATCTCGGCGACTATACATTGCCTGTCGACCTTGGTCCGCGTTCGGTGTTCGGCGAGATCGTCACCGAGGGGCGTCGTCCGGTGTTCGGTGTGGACCACATCAACATCCTGCGGCGCTACAAGCCGGGCCAGATCTACGACAGCCGCAAGGTCGACGATCTTCGCGAGGCACTGATCGCCACCAGCCTGTTCTCGACCGTCGCAGTCGAGCCGGTGCGCACCGGCAAGCCGGGGCCGGAGGGCACGGAAGTGGTCGACCTGCGCGTTACCCAGAATCGCGGGCGGCCGCGCACGCTCGCCGGCGAAGTCGGCTACAGCACCGGTCAGGGCTTTCGCGCCGAGGGCACATGGACGCACCGCAACCTGTTCCCGCCCGAAGGTGCACTGATCGCTAGCGCGGTGCTCGGCACACAGGAACAGGGGGTGTCGGGCACTTTCCGGCGCTCGAATGCGGGCCAGCGCGATCGCACCTTCCAGATCCAGGCTGCGATCAACCATTCGGATTATGCCGCGTTCGAATCCTATACCGGTACCCTGGCGGTGCGTTGGTCGCGCGATTCGACGCCGATCTGGCAGAAGCGCTGGACCTATTTCTACGGCGCGGAGCTGGTCGGCTCGAACGAGGACCAGTATAATTTCAGCAAGGGCGCCCGTGACCGCGGCACATGGCTGATCGCCGCGCTGCCGACCTTCCTCGGCTATGACACGTCGGACAATCTGCTCAACCCGACCCGCGGCTTCCGGATCAAGGCCAATGCCAGCCCCGAGACTTCGGTGCGCGGCGCAGCGCGGCCCTATGCGCGGCTGATGCTCGAGGGTACGGCTTATTATCCGGTGTCGTCGAGCATCGTCATCGCCGGCCGCGCGCGCGTCGGTTCGATCCCCGGCATCGCGCGCAACGACCTGCCGCCCTCGCGGCGTTATTATGCCGGCGGCGGCGGGTCCGTGCGCGGCTTCGGCTATCAGGAGCTCGGGCCGCGCTCGCCCGACGGGCGGCCGGTGGGCGGGCGCAGCCTCAACGAGTTCGCGCTTGAGGCGCGCTACCGCTTCGGCAATTTCGGGATCGTGCCGTTCGTCGATGCGGGGCAGGTCTACGAAGGACTCTACCCAACCGGGCAGAATATGCGCTTCGGTGCCGGCATCGGTGGGCGGCTCTACACCAATTTCGGACCGCTGCGGGTCGATGTCGCGACGCCGATCGCGCGCAAGCCGGGTGAATCGAAGATCGCCCTCTACATCTCGATCGGGCAGGCCTTCTGATGGCCGAGGAACCGCTCCCGCCTGAGGTGCCTGAGGCCGAGCCTGCAGCCGAGCAGGTCGTGGTTGCCCGCGCGCCGATGTGGCAGCGTGTGGTCAAATGGGGCGCGATCGCGATCGGCTCGCTGGCGCTGCTTGCCGGACTGCTCGTCGTCGGAATCAACACCCAACCCGGGCGCAACTTCGTCGCGCAGCAATTGAGCAAGCTGACGCTCGCCTCCGGGCTGAATTTCCGGGTGGGACGGATCGAAGGCTCGCTCTATGGCGCGCTGGTGCTGCGCGACGTCGAAGTCCGCGACACCAAGGGCACGTTTGCGACGTCGAAGGAGATCGCGCTCGACTGGCGGCCGTTCGCCTATTTGCGCAACCATGTCGACATTCGCAGCCTGACCAGCCCCGAGGTGCGGTTGCTCCGCCTGCCGGCGCTCAAGCCGTCGACCGATCCCAAGGGGCCGTTGCTGCCCGATCTCGATATCGACATCGCGCGGCTGGACGTAGCGACAATCGACATCGCGCCGGCGATCGACGGACAGCGGCACATCGGCAGGCTGAAAGGCAGCGCGCATATCGCCGGCGGCCGGGCACAGCTCGCATTGGACGGCGGGACGATCTCGGCGCCGGGTGTCGCCGGCGGCGACGCGCTGGTGCTCAAGCTCGATGCGGTGCCGGAGGCGAACAAGCTCGACATCGACCTGCGGCTCAATGCCCCGGTCAAGGGTTTCGTCACCGGGCTTGCCGGACTCGACCGGCCGCTCGCGGTCAATGTCGACGGCCGCGGCAGTTGGGCGAACTGGCGCGGCAAGGCGACCGGCACGCTCGGTGGACGCCCGCTCGCCGATCTCGCCGTGGCGGCGCAGAATGGCCGCTTCCAGGTGCGCGGACCGACATGGCCGGGCGTGTACATGCAGGGGCCGGTTGAGCGGCTGGCCTCGCCGCAGCTCGACATCGAGGCCGACGCGGTATGGCGTGATCGCGCCGCGGACGGTCAGATCAAGCTGCACTCGAAGGCGCTGTCGGTCGAAGCCAAGGGCATCGTTGACCTCGGGCATAATCGCTTCGGCAATCTCAACGTCGACGCCATCCTGCTCACGCCGGGCGCGATCGCGCCCAATTTGAACGGCCGCTCGGTACGGGCCTCGCTGGCGCTCGACGGCGCGTTCAACGCCCCGGTGGTCGATTACAAGATCCGCGCCGCATCGCTCGGCTTCGGCGAGACGGTGGTCGAACAACTTTATGCCGAGGGCCGCGCACGCGTGGATGCGGACCGGATTCTCGTGCCGGTCCGCGCCCGGGCGGCACGCGTGTCGGGGCTCAACGCCGCCGCGGGCGGGCTGGTCACCAATCTGACCGTTGCCGGCGATCTCGCGATCTCGGGCAGTCAGATCCTGTCGGACAATCTGCGGCTGCGCTCGGATCGGGTCGACGCCACGGCGATCGTCGCGGCCGATATGAGCACCGGCCGCTACACCGGCGCGATCAAGGGGCGGATCAACGACTATGCGATAAACGGGGTCGGCATTGTCGACCTCAAGACCGATGCGGAATTGTTCGCCGCACCGGGCGGCGGCTGGGGTATTCGCGGCCATGTCGCCGCAGAGACGCGCAAGCTGAGCAACGAGAGCGTTCGCGATTTTCTGGGTGGCAATGCGGCAGCGTCGGCACGGGTCACGCTCGATCCCAAGGGCATCATCGCGGTGAACGACATCCGCATGCGCGCGCCGCAATTCCGCATCCTGCGCGGCTCCGGACGTTACGATCCCGCCGGACCGATCCTCATCAACGCTGACGCGGTTTCGACGGTTTACGGACCGCTCAGCGCACGCGTGACCGGCACGATGAATGCGCCGCAAGTACTGTTGCGGGCTGCGCGACCGGGGCTGGGCGTGGGCCTCGTGAATCTGGAGGCGCGGGTGCGCGGGCGCGGCAATGCCTATGCGATCCTGGCGAGCGGCGGCACCGATTATGGGCCGTTCACTGCCGACGTGCTCGTCCGCAACGGCGCGACCATGGCGATCGACATCAACGCCGCACGCTTCGCGGGCATGGACATCGCCGGCAAGCTCCAGCAGACCCGCGCCGGCCCCTTCGCCGGAAATCTGCGCTTCGAAGGATCCGGGATCATCGGCAGCGCGGAGCTGGCTGCGCAAGGCAAGTATCAAAGAGCCGATTTGCGGGCGCGGGCACTCAATGCCGTGGTTCCCGGCGATGCCGGACTCACCATCGGCCGCGGCCTTGTCTCGGCGAGCGTGGTGCTGACCGAGACGCCGCAGATCCTCGCCGACGTCCAGCTGGCGAACATGCGCAGTGGCCAGTTCGTGCTCAAGACCGCTCGAGCCAAGGTCGACTATCAGGGCGGCAGCGGCACTGCACAGGCGGTGGCGACGGGTTCGTCGGGCGTTCCCTTCCAGATCGCGGCCAATGCGCGGATGTCGCCGAAGCAATGGCTCGTAGCGCTGCAGGGGCAGGGAAGCGGCATCCGCTTCCATACCGTCAACCCGGCGCGGATCGACGTCGCCAAGGGCCTGTACCGCCTCCAGCCGACCCAGATCGATTTCGATCAGGGGAGCGCCCGGCTCGCCGGCAGCTACGGCAAGGGTATTGCGCTGCAGGCGCGGCTCGACCGGCTCGATCTCGCCGTGATCAACGGCTTCATGCCGGGGATCGGCGTCGGCGGGACGGCAAGCGGCAGCCTCGATTTTGCGCAGCCCAATTCAGGCGCCTTCCCGAGCGCCGACGCCCGGCTCGAGATCGACGATTTCACTCGGTCGAGCCTCGCGACGGTGTCGACGCCGGTGGACGTGAGCTTCGTCGGCAAATTGCTGCCCGACGGTGGCGACGTTCGTGCGCTGATCAAGCGTGGGACGACGACGATCGGCCGCGTCGTTGCGACGATGCGTCCGCTCGGGCCCGGCGCGGGCGCGTGGACGACGCGGTTGAGCGAAGCGCCGCTCTCCGGAGGCATTCGCTACAACGGTCCGGCGGCAGTGCCTTTCTCGCTTGCCGGCCTGTCGAATCAGCATCTGACCGGCCCGATCGGAATCGCCGCCGATTTCTCGGGCCGGGTCAACGATCCGCGGCTCGTCGGCCTGGTTCGCGGGGAGAATCTCACTTATGGCAACGAGACCTACGGGACCCAGATCACCAATCTGAAGATCGACGGCCGCTTCTCCAACAACGAACTGATTCTCGACTCGGCTGCCGGTCGTGCAGGGGACGGCACCGTTACCGCTCAAGGGCGGATCGGGCTTTCAGCGGTCAACGGCTACCCGATGAACCTGACCGCCGATTTCAACAATGCCCGGCTCGCACGCAGCGACGCACTCGGCGCGACGGCTACCGGCAAGATCACGATCACAAAGAACCCGCAGGTCTCGAAGATCGAGGGCCGGTTGACGATCCCGGAGGCCAGATATCAGATCATTCGTCAGGGAGCCGCGGAGATTCCCGAGCTGACCGGCATCCGCCGCAAGAGCCAGCTCGTCGGCAATGACCAGACCGCGCCCAAGGCGCCGGCGCGGGCGAGCGGCGTGTTCGATCTCGATCTGCGCCTCGTTGCCGACAACCGGATCTTCGTCTCGGGCATGGGACTCGAATCGGAGTGGAGCGCGCGCATAGTGGTGGGCGGCACGACCGCAGCGCCGCAGGTGCGCGGCGCAATGGAAATCGAGCGCGGCACCTACAGCTTCGCCAGCCGCCGCTTCGAGATCACCCGCGGCACGATCCGCTTCCAGGGGAGCCAGATTTCGAATCCGACGATCGACATTGCGGCGAGCACGACAGCGGAAGGAATCACCGCGATCCTCAACGTGTCCGGCACCGCCCAGCGTCCGCAGATCGCCTTCACCTCGAACCCGAGCCTGCCACAGGAGGAAGTGCTGGCGCGGCTGTTCTTCGGGACGAACGTGACCAATTTGTCGGCGACCGAGGCGATCCAGCTGGCGGCGGCGGTCAACTCGCTCAGCGGCTCGGGCGGCGGGCTCAATCCGCTCGGCAAGCTCAAATCGGCGACGGGGATCGACCGCCTCCGCATCCTGGGTGCCGACGATGCCAGCGGTCGCGGGACTTCGCTCGCCGCGGGCAAGTACATCACCGACGATATCTATATCGAGATCATCACCGACGCGCGCGGCTTCACCGCCACCCAGCTCGAGATCGCGCTCACCCGCGCGCTCAGTCTGCTCTCGCAGACCGGATCGTTCGGCGGCTCGAGCGTCAGTCTGCGCTATTCGCGGGATTATTGAGGGCTGGCCGGCTTATTTACATTGCTGTAAGCAGCTTTTCAGGAGGGACCTGATGAGCGAGCATTTCGACGTCGTGGTGGTGGGAGCCGGAATTTCCGGCATCGGTGCGGGATATCATCTGCAGGCGAACAGTCCCGACCGGAGCTATGTGATCCTTGAGCGCCGCGATCGGCTAGGAGGCACCTGGGACCTGTTTCGCTACCCCGGCATTCGCTCGGATTCCGACATGTACACACTCGGTTTCTCGTTCAAGCCGTGGACCGAAGCCAAGGCGATCGCCGACGGACCCTCGATCCTGCGCTATCTCGATGAGACCGCCCGCGAATATGGCGTCGACCGGCACATCCGCTATCGCCATGGCGTCAAGCGCGCGGACTGGTCGAGCGAAGACGCGCGCTGGACGGTAGTCGCGGACCGTGACGGGGAGGAAGTCACCTTCACCTGCGCCTTCCTGTTCATGTGCAGCGGCTATTACAATTACGCGCAGGGCTACACCCCCGATTTCGCCGGCGTCGAGGACTTTGCCGGCCGGATCGTCCATCCGCAATTCTGGAGCGAAGATGTCGATTATGCCGGCAAGCGCGTCGTGGTGATCGGAAGTGGTGCGACGGCGGTGACGCTCGTCCCTGAACTCGCGAAGCAGGCGGCGTCGGTGACAATGCTCCAGCGCTCGCCGACCTATATCGTCGCGCGGCCGTCGGAGGATGGCATCGCCAACTGGCTGCGGCGCAAGCTGCCGGCGAAGACCGCCTATGGCCTTACTCGCTGGAAGAACGTGCTGCTCCAGCAATATTTTTTCCGGGCGATGCGCAAGCACCCGGACAAGGCCAAGAAGGCGCTGGTCGACATGGTCCGCAAGGAACTGCCGGAGCACGACGTCGATACCCATTTCACGCCGCGCTACAATCCGTGGGACCAGCGGCTTTGCCTCGTTCCCGATGCCGATTTGTTCGCCTCGATTCGCGAGGGCAAGGCGGAAATCGTCACCGACACCATCGAGCGCTTTACTCGGACAGGGATCCGCATGGCCTCGGGCGCGGAGCTCGAGGCGGATCTGGTGGTCACCGCCACCGGACTCGAGATCCAGCTGCTGGGTGGGGTTCCGGTGACGGTAGACGGCAAGCGGTTCGAACCTGCGAAGCACCTGACCTATAAGGGCATGATGTTCTCCGACGTGCCCAATTTCGCGATCTCGTTCGGCTATACCAATGCCAGCTGGACGCTGAAGGCCGACCTCACGGCGAACTATGTCACGCGGCTGCTCAACGCGATGAAGAAGCGCGGGATGCGGCAGGTGACGCCGCGGCTGGCGGCACCCGTCGAGGAGGCGCCGTTCCTCGAATTCACCTCGGGCTACGTCCAGCGCGCAGCCGGGCAATTGCCGCGTCAGGGCATGCGCAAGCCGTGGCGGGTGCACCAGAATTACACGCTCGATCTGATGGCGCTCAAATATGGCGGGATCGACCAGGAGATGGAATTCTCCAATCCCGAGCCGAAGGCGCAGCGCGCCGCCTGACGGTCAGTGCGCGTCCGGCTTTCGCCGCACGAACGATCCGCCATACCAATTGCCGGTGGCTTTGCCGTGGCGGTCGAACTGCCGCGATAGCATCGTATATTCGTCGTCCGACACCCATTTGTATTCGTAAATGCGGTAGCTTCCTTCGGGTTCGTCCGAGAAGCGAATCCGAAGGTGCAGGTCGGCGCCATCGTCTAGGCTGCCGACGCCGATGCCGTTTCGCGCGGTGCCGAAGTGCGAGAGGTGATGCACCTGCTTGTGGGTGTCGTCCCAGCTCCACAGGATGTGCCCGGCGAGATCGGGGCTGGTGACGACGCAGAGCACGCTGCCCGCGGTATTCACCGCGGCGCATCGCGTATGGTGGCGAGGGATCTTGAGCGTCTCGACCGTCTTGCCGTCCCACACTTGCTGGAACCGGTCGTCCTTGAGTGTCCAGTCGCCGAAGAAGCGCGCGAACGGATTGGCGCGTGGCGGGGCCTGCTCCGGCGCCGCGGCGGCGGAGCAGGCAGCGAGCAGCATTGCGATCAGGCGAACACCGTGGCGGATGCAACGCATGTCGGCTCTCCCGAGGCCGCGTGTTAACGGCACCGCCATCGTAGCAGAGTGCGCCTGCGTGCAGAACCATCGGTGCCGAGGGTCGTTGGTGCCGCATGGAAACCTTGGCCGAGCAGGATCTGGCCGGGCTGGTTCGGGGCGCGGCCGAGCCTTTGCCGGAAATCGACCACCCCGCCTTTGCCGAGGCGATCGATCGCTTCGGCGACGCGCGGATCGTGCTGCTCGGCGAGGCGAGCCACGGCACTTCCGAATTCTATCGTGCCCGTGCCGCGATCACGCGCCGGCTGATCGAGCGGCATGGCTTCAATATGGTGGCAGTCGAGGCCGACTGGCCCGATGCTGCGGTGATCGACCGCCATGTGCGGCAGCGGCCGGCGATCGACGCCGAACCGGCGTTCCAGCGCTTCCCGACATGGATGTGGCGCAACCGCGAGTTCTACGATTTCGTGGACTGGCTCCACGCGCACAATGCGGCGCTGCCGATGCCCGGGCGGGTCAGCTTCCACGGGCTCGATCTCTACAGTCTCAACGGCTCGATCCGCGCGGTGATCGACTATCTCGATCGCACCGATCCGGAAGCAGCGGCGATTGCCCGCGAGCGTTACGGCTGTCTCGCGCCGTGGCGCGACGCGCCCGAAGGCTATGGACGGCTGGCGATCAGCGAGGGCTTTGCGCGCTGCCAGAAAGCAGTCGTTGGGATGCTGCGCGACTTGCTCGCGCGGCAAACCGAGCTGATCGCTGCGGACGGCGACGATTTCCTCGACGCCACCCAGAATGCCCGTCTCGTCGCCAATGCCGAGGCCTATTACCGCGCGATGTATTACAGCTCGGCCGACAGCTGGAATTTGCGCGACGAGCACATGTTCGACACGCTCGATCTGATGCTGCGTACAAAAGGGGGCGTAAAGGCGGTGGTCTGGGCGCACAATTCGCATATCGGCGATGCCCGGGTCACCGAAATGGGGATGGAGCGCGACGAGCTCAATCTCGGCCAGCTCGCGCGGGAGAAATATGGCGATGCCGCACGGCTGATCGGGTTCGGTACGCACACCGGCACCGTCGCAGCGGCCGACGATTGGGACGCGCCGATGAAGATCAAGCGCGTCAATCCGTCGCGGCCGGACAGCTATGAGCGGATCTGCCATGACGCAGGCTTGCCGGGCTTCTTCCTCGATCTGCAGCCGGAGCGCGAGGTGCGCGAGGCGCTGCTGCAGCCGCGGCTCGAGCGCTTCATCGGCGTGATCTATCGCCCCGACACCGAACGCTGGAGCCATTATTCGAGCGCAGTGCTGCCGGAACAGTTCGATGCCTTCATCTGGTTCGACGAGACCGAGGCAGTGTCGCCGCTGCCCGGACCGGAGAAAGCCGGCGACGACGAGACCTGGCCGTTCGGTCTCTAGCGCGACTTCATAAGTGCGCGCGCGGCATCCACGCCCGTTTGATAGGCGCCGTGTGCAGTCGAGAAGGCGTCAGGCGAACATGCCTCGCCGGCGAAGTGGATCCGCGGATCGACCGGTGTTGTGAGCATCCGCCGTGCGTCCGCCTCGCCGGGCAGGGCGTGGCTGTAGCCGCCGCGGATGAAATCCTCGCGTCCCCACGCCGTGCCGGCGATCAGCCGCAACCGTTTGCGCCAGTCATTACCCAGCAACGCGCAGAGCTCATCGATTGCAAAGGCCGCGGCGCCATCCAGCCCTTCGGCCTCCATCGCCCGCGCGCCCTCGCCGCCGAACATCGCTTCGATCACCGGGCGACCCAGCGGGCGCAGCGTGTAGGTGGCGGTGATCGCCTCGCGCGGATTGCCAAGCAGGTGCGCGTTCGGCGGCACGTCCTCGGCGCCGTCCAAGGCCAAGAACAGTTTGTCGGCGAGCCCGAGCGGCAGCCGCGCCGCCGCGTGCAGCACCGGATCGAGCGCTGCGTCGAAACGGATCACGCCGCTGGCGAGCACATTGGTCGAGACGGTGATGATTGCAGCGTCGGCTTCGATCGTGCCGCCGGGCGTATCGATCCGAAGTCGCGCGGCACTCCCATGGATTGCCGTCACCGGCGTGGCGAGCGCCATGCGCAATCCCGCTCCATGTGCCGCCACCAGCGTGCCATAGCCCTCGCGCACACGCCAATCGGTGTTGGTCGCGGCATCGTCATAGGCCAGATAGTCCGTGATCGAGACCTCGGCATTGCCGGCACCGTTGATATAGCCGCTCAGCGCGTCGAGATAGCCGTTCCATTCGCACCCAGGCAGCAGCGCATCGGCGGCGCGGTCAGTGGGCGGCGGGTCCGCCCGCATGCGCTCTACGAACGACTCGAACGCCGCGCCCGCTGCCTGCTGCTCGGCCTTCGAGAAGCCGAGTTCGCGCCACTGCTCACGCCAGCGGGGCAGGGTCCGATCCACCGTGAAGCCGCTTGCCTCGGCAACCGCGACCCACGGATTATGCTGTGCCGAGTGCAGCCAGCCGGCGCCGAGATCGAGCGGCACGCGGTCGATATGGATCGTGTGCGCACGGCCGCCGAGACGATTGCTTGCCTCGAGGATCAGTGTCTCGACGCCGGCGTCGTTCAGGGTGCGTGCTGCGGCGATGCCGGCGGCGCCGCCGCCGATGACTGCGACTTCGACGTGGTTCACTGGTTTGGCAGCGGCTTAGGCTCGGGAGCCTCACCCGCGACGGACAGATGCTGCGCTTCCTTTTCCGCCCGAAGCGAGGCGGCGTCGCCGGCAATTGCGGGGCTGTCCGGGTTTGACGGCGTAGCGGCCTGCTCGGGGCGCACGGCGTTCGGCGCGCTGTCGGCGGCACTGCGCCCGCCCATGCCTCCGCCGGCGGCGCCGTCCTGCAAAGGCTCGTCGGCGGTGAGCTGATATGCGGCGGTTGCTTCCTCGCGAGGCTCCGGCGTGTCGTTCAGCGGCGCGCGGTTCGGTTCGGTCATGCGATTTCTCCTCGACCTGCCAACGCGCCTCAGGCCGCCCGGCTCCGCAGCAATGCCGAACGAAGGCATTCGCAGACCAGCTCGTCGCGTTGATTGTGCATCTGATGCCGCCACGTGACGATCCCCTGTCCGGGCCGCGATTTGCTAGGGCGCAGCTCGACCACCTCGGACGAGGCGCGCAAGGTGTCGCCGAGGAAAACCGGTTTCGGCATCACCAGTTTGTCATAGCCGAGATTGGCGACGAGCGTTCCCGCCGTGGTGTCGCCAACGGTGATACCGACCATCAGGCTGAACGTGAAGGTGCCGTTGACGAGGATCTGGCCGAACTCGCTCGCCCGCGCCGCCTCGGCATCGATATGGAGCGGCTGGGTGTTGTGCGTGAGCGTGGAGAAGAGGAGATTGTCCGTCTCGGTGACCGTTCGGCGCAGGCTGTGCTCGATCCGGTCGCCGATCTGCCATTCGTCGAAATAGCGGCCCGCCATCACTGCGGCTCCTTCAGCTTGAGCTTGAATCCGACATGGCTCTTCGTCCAGCCGAGCCGCTCGTAGAAGCGGTGCGCGTCGGTGCGGGCGTTGGAGGAAGTGAGCTGGACGAGGAAGCAGTCGCGCTCCCGACAGCGCTCGACCGCCCAGTTGATCAGCTGCTCGCCATAGCGGCGCCCGCGCAGGTCGCTGGCGATGCGCACCGCCTCGATCTGCCCGCGCCACGCGCCGCGGAACGACAGGCCGGGCAGGAAGCTGAGCTGGAGCGTGCCGACGACGCGCCCGTCGAGCTCGGCGGCGACGAGCAGCTGATTGGGATCAGCGGCGATCGCATCGAACGCGGCGCGGTAGCGTGGATCGGCCGGGTCGGTCTCGCGATCGGCGGGGAGGGTGTCCTCGGCGAGCATGGCGAGGATCGCGGGCAAGTCCACGAGGACCGCTTCGCGGATGACGAGCGCGCTCATTCGCCCTTCTCGACCCGCACGAGCAGACTCCCTTCCGAGACGTGTGCGCCCGTTTGGGCGTGCAGTTCGGCGATTTCCCCGTCGAACGGCGCGACGAGCCCATGTTCCATCTTCATGGCCTCAAGCGTGATGAGGCGTTGTCCTTTGACCACCGCGCTGCCGGCCGTGACCTCGACTGAGGTGATGCGGCCTGGCATTGGCGCGAGGAGGGCGCCATCCGCGACCGCCGACTGACCCGCGGTGAAGGCGGGAACGGTGAAGAGAAAGGGTTGCGCATCGCGATAGGCCAGCACGCCGCCTTCTACCGGGGTGGCGAAGCCGGTGGCGTCGACACACGTCTCGAGCAGCATGGCCCGTCGTTCACTGCCGTGCTGAACGGTGATGCGCGGGCCTGGGTCGGCGTTGAGCCGGAAGCCGAATGCGGCTGCCCAAGGGCTCGCGCCTGCGGTTTCGCCCGTTGCGTAGTACGGCGCAAACAAGGCCATTGCCGCAACTTTCCATTCGTTCTCGCCTGGTCCGCTGATGGCGCTCAGCGCCTCACCCCGTGCGGCAATCAGTCCCGTCGTAGCGGAGCCGCCCCTGAAATCGGCGTCGTTGAGGCAGGCGAGCAGGAACGCGGCATTGGTCTTCACCGGCCAGACCCGGAGCGCGAACAACCCGGTCGCGAGCGTTAGCATAGCTTCGTCGCGATCTTCGCCCGAAGCGACCAGCTTGGCGATCATCGGATCGTAGAAGGGCGTGACCGCGTCTCCTTGCTCGACTCCGGTCTCGACCCGCAGCACGTCCTCGGGCAGCTCGAGCAAATTAAGACGGCCGGTGCTCGGCAGGAAACCGGAAGCCGGTTCCTCGGCATAAAGCCGCGCTTCCAGTGCCCAACCGTTGATGCTGAGCTCCTCCTGCTGCATCGGCAGCGGCTCGCCGCTCGCCACGCGGAGCTGCCACTCGACCAGATCCTGCCCGGTGATCTCTTCGGTGACCGGATGCTCGACCTGGAGCCGGGTGTTCATCTCCATGAACCAGATGCGGTCGGCGCGCAGCCCTTGGCTGGCATCGGCGATGAACTCGATCGTGCCCGCGCCGACATAGTCGACGGCCTTGGCGGCGCGCACCGCCGCGGCGCAGATCGCCTCGCGCGTCGCTTCGTCCATCCCCGGGGCTGGGGCTTCCTCGATCACCTTCTGGTGGCGGCGCTGGAGCGAACAGTCGCGCTCGAACAGGTGGACGACATTGCCGTGGCTGTCGCCGAACACCTGCACTTCGATGTGGCGCGGCGAGAGGATGTATTTCTCGAGCAGCACGTGGTCGTCGCCGAACGAGGAGGCCGCCTCGCGCTTGCACGATTGCAGCATCTCGGCAAATTGCTGCGCAGCATCGACGCGGCGCATACCCTTGCCGCCGCCGCCCGCGACTGCCTTGATCAGCACCGGATAGCCGATCGCATCGGCCTCGGCCTGGAGGCGTTCGGCGGACTGGTCCTCGCCGAGATAGCCGGGGGTGACCGGCACGCCGGCGGCGATCATCCGCGCCTTGGCGGCATCCTTGAGGCCCATTGCGCGGATGCTGTCGGGCTTCGGTCCGACCCAGATCAGCCCGGCGTCGATCACCGCCTGCGCGAAGTCGGCATTCTCGGAAAGGAAGCCATAGCCGGGATGGATCGCCTCCGCGCCTGTCGCGTGCGCCGCGGCGATGATCTTGTCGCCGACGAGATAGCTCTCGCGCGCCGGGGACGGGCCGATATGCACCGCCTCGTCCGCCTGGCGGACGTGCAACGCGTTTGCGTCCGCGTCCGAATAGACCGCGACGGTGCGGATCCCCATTGCGCGCGCGGTGCGGATGATACGGCAGGCGATCTCGCCGCGATTGGCGATGAGCAGCGAAGTGATCATGGATGGCGCTCCGGAAAGCCGTGGCGGGCGGCAAGAGCCGCGAGCAAGGCCTCGATCTCGTTGGCGAAGCCGAAGCTGCCGTCAGGCTCCCGCCAGACCAAAGCGGGCAGGTTCTGGTTCTCGGCGCCGATCGCCGCGACCACCGCGGCTCGGGGGCGCGGCCAGGCGACACGAACCACGTCAATATTCGCGGCACACTCGGGAAAGACCGCGAGCAGGCCTTCGATGGTCATGCAGTCCTTGCAGTAGAAGATGCGCTCGCCGCCGAAGGCCGGATCGGCGAAATCATGCTCGAGCAGAAAGAGCGTGTCGCGGGTCATTGCGCCGGGCAGCCCGTCGTGCGCGACGTCCAGGCGAGGCCGGCGATCTTCCACTGGCCATCGACGCGGACGAGGCTGAAATGATCGACTCCGCAATGGCTGAGCTTGCCGTCGAGCAGGAAGACATAGTCGCCCCAGACCATGGCGAGGTCACCATCTATCTCGATCGCGGGGGCGGGCATGCGTTCCTCGTAACGCTCGGGCCCCGGCTTGATGCCGGCGGTCCAGTCGGCGAATTTCTGCTGGCGGATGCCTTTGGTGCCGTCCGGCCGGTCGACCGCCACGGTGATCCCGCCATCGCCGTACAGCGTGCCCGCCATGGCCGCGCCGTCGCGCCTGGCGAGAGCCGCGAATAGTGCGTTGATCGGGGCGAGCACGGCGGCTTCCTCGGTGCCGGGCGGGGGAAGCGCGGTGCCCTTGACGATCGGGGCGACGGGGGTGGTCTGGGCGAGCCCCGGGAGGGGGGCGAGGAGCGCGAGCGTCGTTGCGACAACAAGCTTCATGGCGGACCTTTCAATTCCTCCCCGAGCTTGTCTCGGGGAGGGGGACCATGCGAAGCATGGTGGAGGGGCAGGCGCGATGTTCCAGGATCGAGCGCCGAGAGGAAGCGGGCGCGCGGTGCGACGGGCGCGAGCGCGTCGTCGAGATATGAGTTTGCCGGAGGTGCTGCTGTGGCAGGTGCTGCGGAAACGCCCCCACGGCCTCAAGTTCAGACACGAGCATCCGACCGGCGAGTTCAGTCTCGATTTCTACTGCAGCGATGCGCGGCTCGCGATCGAGGTCGACAGCGAAGCGCATGAACGCGGGGATCGACCTCAGCGGGACTTGCGACGCGATGCTTGGCTCGCGGCTTGCGGGGTAGCGACGCTGCGAGTTCCCGCGGTGGAGGTGCTGCGAAATCTCGACGGGGTCGTGCGCGGGATCGTGGCGCAGGCGCGTTCGCGGCTGCCCCTCCACCACCCGGCTGCGCCGGGCGGTCCCCCTCCCCGAGACAAGCTCGGGGAGGAATAAGGTGGCGTCGCTCGACGCCATCACATCCGGAACACGCCGAACGCCGGCCGTTCGGGGATCGGCGCGTTCAGCGTCGCGGCGAAGGCAAGGCCTAGGACGTCGCGGGTCTGCGCCGGATCGATGATGCCGTCGTCCCACAGCCGTGCAGTGGCGTGCCACGGATTGCCTTCGTCCTCGTAGCGCTGGCGGATCGGCGCCTTGAACGCCTCCGCTTCCTCGGGCGACCATTTGTCGGCATCGCGGTGAACGGTGGCGAGCACGCTCGCCGCCTGCTCGCCGCCCATCACCGAGATCCGGCTGTTCGGCCAGGAGAACAGGAAGCGCGGCGAATAAGCGCGCCCGCACATGCCGTAATTGCCGGCGCCGAAGCTGCCCCCGATCAATATGGTGATCTTGGGCACCGTCGCGGTGGCGACCGCCGTCACCAATTTGGCGCCGTGCTTGGCTATGCCCTCGGCTTCATATTTGCCGCCGACCATGAACCCCGAGATGTTCTGGAGGAACAGCAGCGGGATCCGCCGCTGACAGGCGAGCTCGATGAAATGGGCGCCCTTTTGCGCGCTCTCCGAGAACAGGATGCCGTTATTGGCGATAATGCCGACCGGCATGCCCCATATATGCGCGAAGCCGCAGACCAGCGAGCTGCCATACAGCGCCTTGAACTCGTGGAACTCGCTCCCGTCGACGATGCGGGCGATGACCTCGTGCACGTCGTACGGTGCCCGGACGTCCTCGGGGACGATGCCGTAGAGCTCCTCGGCGGCGTATTTCGGCGGGCGCGGATCGAGCCGCGCGACATCAGGCGAGCGGTCGGCGGGCAAATGGCTGACGATATCGCGGACGATCGTCAGCGCATGCTCGTCATTTTCGGCGACGTGGTCGACAACGCCCGACTTCCGCCCGTGCAGATCGCCGCCGCCCAGATCCTCGGCGCTGATCTCCTCGCCGGTCGCCGCCTTCACCAGTGGCGGGCCCGCGAGGAAGATTGTGCCCTGGTTGCGGACGATCACGCTCTCGTCGCTCATTGCAGGGACATAGGCGCCGCCCGCGGTGCAACTGCCCATCACGCAGGCGATCTGCGGAATGCAAAGCGCCGACATGTTTGCCTGGTTGAAGAAGATCCGCCCGAAATGGTCGCGGTCGGGGAAGACCTCGGCCTGGTGGGGAAGGTTGGCGCCGCCCGAATCGACGAGATAGATGCAGGGCAGGCGATTGGCCTCGGCGATCTCCTGCGCGCGGAGATGCTTCTTGACCGTCATCGGATAATAAGTGCCGCCCTTCACCGTCGCATCGTTGCACACGATCATACAGGTCCGGCCCGAGACGCGACCAATGCCGGCGATCATTCCCGCACCGGGAACCTCGCCTTCGTACATGTCGCAGGCGGCGAGCTGGCCGATCTCGAGAAACGGACTGCCCGGATCGAGCAACCGTTCGACGCGTTCGCGGGGAAGCAATTTGCCCCGGCTGGTGTGGCGTTCGCGCGCGGCCTCGGAACCGCCGAGCGCCGCCCTGGCGACATCGGCACGCAGCCGCTCCACCAGCGCGCGGTTATGCGCGGCGCGGGCGCGGAATTCCTCTCCCTCGGGCGACACCTTGGAGTCGAGCACCGGAGCGCTCATTAGGGCATCCTTCCTGTCCTAGTTTTGCCCTGCCTACACCGCGCGTCCGCACTTGGGAAGACTGGCGCGCGCGGCGTTGGCGGAGTAGCACCCACGGCGTTGGACTGGACCAGGAGAGCCCGAAGGTGACGACTCGCGCGGCCTTGTTTGCACTGCTTCTCGCAACCGCGGCATGCACGCCCGGCGGAGGCACCGTCGGCAATGGGGCGGCGGAGGCGGGCGCCGGGATTGGGGTCGACGTGGTCGGGCTGAACAAGCAAGTGAAGCCGGGCGACGATTTCGACGAATATGCCAATGGCGGCTGGCGCGCGAAGACCGAAATCCCGGCCGACCGGTCGAGCACTGGCGCCTTCTTCGAAGTGTTCAACAAGGCCGAGGCGAACAACGCCGCGATCGTCCAGGCCGCGCTCAAGGCCAATGCCGCACCGGGCACCGATCAGCGGCGTATCGCCGACTGGTACAATGCCTATACCGACACCGCCGCGATCGACGCGCGCGGGCTGGCGCCGCTCAGCGCGGAGATGGACGCGATCACCGCGCTGAAGGACAAGAAGGCGCTTTCGACGATGCTCGGTGCCAATATCCGCGCCGATGTCGATCCGCTCAACGCGACCAATTTCGAGACGAGCAATCTGTTCGGGCTGTTCATCAGCCAGGCGCTCGACCGGCCGGACACCAACGTGCCCTATCTGCTGCAGGGCGGACTCGGGCTGCCCGAGCGCGATTATTATCTCTCCGACAAGCCCGAGATGGCGACGATTCGCGACCAATATCGCGCCTATATCGGCAAGCTGCTCAGCCTCGCGAACATCACCGAGCCCGATGCGCGGGCGCAGCGGGTGTTCGAGCTCGAGAGCAAGATCGCACGGGCGCATACCGACATCGTCACCAGCCAGGACATCCACAAGGCCAACAACCCGTGGAAGAAGGCCGATTTTGCGCGCAAGGCGCCGGGGATCGACTGGGACGCCTTCTGGAATGCGGCGGGACTGGGCGGGCAGCAGGATTTCATCGTCTGGCATCCGCAGACCGTGGCGGCGATGGCGAAGCTGGTCGCCAGCGAGCCGCTCCAGGCGTGGCAGGACTGGCTGACTTTCCACCGCATCGACGAAGTCAGCGAGGTGCTCCCGACGGCGTTCGATCAGGCGCATTTCGAATTCTACAGCCACACGCTCAACGGCCAGCCCAGGCCGCGGCCGCGTGACAAGCGCGCGATCGGATCGGTCAATGCGTGGCTCGGCGATGCGGTCGGCCAGCTTTATGTGAAGGACTATTTCCCCGCCTCGTCCAGAGCCGACATCCAGAACATGGTGAAGGGGATCCTCGCCGCGTTCGACAAGCGCGTCGCGGCACTGCCGTGGATGGCGCCGGCGACCAAAGCCGAGGCGCGCAAGAAGATCGCCGGCATGCGGGTCGGGATCGGCTATCCCGACACTTGGCGGAGCTATGCGGATCTCGAAGTGAAGGCGGACGATCCGGTCGGCAATCTCCGCCGCGCCCAGCTGTTCGAATATCGCCACCAGCTCGCCAAGATCGGCAAGCCGGTCGATCGCGGCGAATGGTGGATGACGCCGCAGACGGTCAACGCCGTCAATCTGCCGCTGCAGAACGCACTCAACTTCCCCGCCGCGATCCTGCAGGCGCCGTTCTACGATCCGGGCGCCGACGCTGCCGCCAATTACGGGGCGATCGGCGCAGTGATCGGGCACGAGATCAGCCACGGCTTCGACGATCTCGGCGCGAACTTCGATGCCAGCGGGCGGCTGCGCAACTGGTGGACGCCGGAGGACCTCGCGCGGTTCAAGGCGAGCGGCAAGGCATTGGCGGCGCAATATGATGCCTATGAGGCGCTGCCCGGGCTGCACCTCAAGGGCCAGCAGACCTTGAGCGAGAACATCGCCGACGTCGCGGGCTTGACCGCCGCTTATGAGGCCTATCGCGCGTCGCTGGGCGGCAAGGAGCCGCCGGTGATCGGGGGGCTGACCGGCGACCAGCGCTTCTTCCTCGCCTATGCGCAGGCGTGGCGCGACAAGTCGCGCGAGCAGGCGCTGCGTGCGCGGATCGCCACCGACGCGCATGCGCCGGCGCGCTGGCGTGCCCAGACGGTCCGCAACCTCGACGCATGGTATCCGGCGTTCGGGGTGCAGGCGGGGCAGAAGCTGTTCCTGACGCCCGAGCAGCGCGTGAAGGTCTGGTGATTTGAATTGCCCGGCGCTGCGGCGAGGGGAGGTCGACTATTCGCCAGCCACTGCTCGTGGATGTCCATTGCGATCTTGCGCGCGCCTCTGCCCTGACCGGAGTGGGTCAGTGTCCGCCGTGGGACGCTTCCAGCCGTGCTGACAGCGCGTCGATTCCGTCGCGCACCGACATCTCGCTAAACTGCGAACGCATCGAATCGAGGATCGAGACGCCGTCGATCGACGCGTCATAGATTCGCACACCATCGCGCGTGAGTTCGATGCGCCATGACAATTTCACCGCTGCGCCGTTTGGATGGAAAAGCATGGCTGATACTTCGGATCTCGCGCCCGCATGGCTAAGGCGTTGGGGCTGAAGGACGACTTTGTGCGTTTCGGCGAAAGGTCCAGCCATGGCTCTTGCCACCATGGGCAACAGCGCCGCGCACAGCCGAGCGCGCTGCGCGGCGGTGGCGGACTTCCATGGCACGCCAAGGATCGCGCGTGCCATTGTTTCGATTTGGACGTGGCTCTGGATTGCTGCGAGGATATCCGCTTGGGACAGGCCTTGTTCCGTGGGCGGCGAGAGTGCGGCGACGAGGGAACGTACAAGTGCCGTCGGGCTTCCCGGATCCGTCACGGTTGCAGTGCCGCAGCGGAGCGCGTCGCGAACGGCATTTGCCGTTCAGCCACCAATCAATTCCCGCCCGATCAGCATCCTGCGAATCTCATTGGTGCCCGCGCCGATGTCAAGCAGCTTGGCGTCGCGGGCGAAGCGCTCGACCGGCCAATCCTTGGTGTAGCCGGCACCGCCGAGCGCCTGGATCGCCTCGAGTGAGACGCGCACCGCATTTTCCGAGGCGAGCAGGATCGCCCCGGCCGCATCGAAGCGGGTGGTGCGACCGGCGTCGCAATTCTTCGCCACCGTGTAGACATAGGCCCGCGCCGAATTGAGCGCGACATACATGTCGGCCACCTTGGCCTGCATCAGCTGGAAATGTCCGATCGGCTGGCCGAACTGTTTCCGCTCACGCAGATAGGGCAGGACGACGTCGAGGCAGGCCTGCATGATGCCGAGCTGGATTCCGGCGAGCACGGTACGTTCGTAATCGAGCCCCGACATCAGCACCCCGACGCCGCCGTTGAGCGGGCCCATGACATTCTCTTCGGGAACTTCGCAGTCGTTGAACACGAGCTCGGCAGTCGGCGAGCCGCGCATGCCCATCTTGTCGATCTTCTGGCCGATCGAGAAGCCGGGCATGTCCTTCTCGATCAGGAAGGTGGTGATGCCGCGGCTGCCTTCGCCGGTCTTGGCATAGACGACGAGCGTGTCGGCATAAGCCGCGTTGGTGATCCAGAACTTGGTGCCGTTGAGCACATAGCCGCGATCGGTCTTCTCCGCCCGGAGCTTCATCGACACCACGTCCGAGCCGGCGCCCGCCTCGGACATTGCGAGACTGCCGACATGCTCGCCCGAGATCAGTTTCGGCAGATATTTCGCCTTCTGCTCCTCGTTCGCCCAGCGCCGGATCTGATTGATGCACAGATTGGAGTGCGCGCCGTAGGAGAGGCCGATCGAGGCCGAGGCGCGGCTGACTTCCTCGCAGGCGATGACATGCTCGAGATAGCCGAGACCGAGGCCGCCTTGCGCCTCCTCGACAGTGATGCCGTGCAGGCCGAGTTCGCCCATCGCCGGCCACAGCTCTCGCGGGAACCAGTCCTCGGCGTCGATCCGTGCGGCGAGCGGTTCGATCCGCTCCTTTGCGAAACGCGCCGTGGTGTCGCGGATCATGTCGGCGGTCTCGCCGAGGCCGAAATCAAGCGTGGGTTCCATTTGCCTCTCCTTGAGGACGTGTCAGCACTGCTGTCCTATTTGCCGCGCTTTTCGCCGATCCGAAGAGTGTGCGCAAGCCTTCAGGCGGTGACGATCTTGCCGTCCTTCACTGCCACCGGCCAAGGCTGGAGCGCCGCGCCGCCGCAGGGGCCGCCGACGCAGACCCCGTCCTCGATGCGGAACATCGCGCCGTGCCAGGAGCACATCAACAGCTCGCCGTTCGGCGTGACATATTCGTCGAGGTCGCGGGCGAGCGGCAGCCCCATATGCGGGCAGCGGTCGACATAGCCATGCACCTCCTCGCCCCGGCGCACGACGAAGCCGTGAAAGCGCCCGGCGCGCATTTCGATCACGAACCCCCGGGCGCGCCCGTCGACCACGATGTCGAGCGGGCCCAGCGTGACGTTCGGGGGCGTGGCGAACAGGCGTTCAGCCACAAGCGTTCGCCCTGAGCTTGTCGAAGGCCTGTCCTTCTTCTCTCTCGCACCGGCGAAGGCAAGACGGTGCTTCGACAAGCTCAGCACGAACGGGCCGGGAGCGTTTCACTTCGGCAGCTGCGCCTTGGGGAAGCCCTGCCACGCCGCGTCATAATCCGGCTGGGCGCGATCGAGGGCGTATTGCGTTGGCCGGTAGGGCCAGCAAGTCTCGACCATGAACGCCATCGTGCCCTCGATCTTGTGCGGCCTGAGCTCGGCGTTGCTCGCGCCTTCCCAGCTGGCCACGTCGGGCCCATGACCCGACATCAGGTTGTGCAGCGAGAGCCCGCCGGGGGCGAAGCCCTCGGCCTTGGCGTCATAGGCGCCGGTGATCAGTCCCATCGCCTCGCTCATCACGTTGCGATGGAACCAGGGCGGGCGGAACGTGCCCTCGGCGACCATCCAGCGTGGCGGGAAGATCACGAAATCGGCATTGGCACGGCCCGGCACGTCGCTGGGGCTGGTCAGCACGGTGAAGATCGACGGATCCGGATGGTCGAAGCTGACGGTGTTGATCGTGTTGAATCGCGCAAGATCGTAGCGCCACGGCGCGAGATTGCCGTGCCACGCGACCACGTCGAGCGGGCTATGATCGAGCGTGGTTGTCCACAGACTTCCCAACGACTTTTGCACAATCTCGAACGGCGCGTCGCCATCCTCGAACCACGCCGCCGGCGTCTCGAAGTCGCGGGGGTTGGCGAGACCGTTGGCACCGATCGGGCCGAGGTCGGGCAGGCGGAACAGCGCGCCGTGATTCTCGGCGATATAGCCGCGCGCTTCGCCGTCCGGGAGGAGGGCGCGGAACTTCACGCCCCGCGGGACGAGGCCGATCTGGCCGGGGCCGACGTCGATCCGGCCCAGCTCGGTGAGCAGCTGGAGCCGGCCGGCCTGCGGAATGAAGAGGAACTCCCCGTCGGCGTTGGTGAACACCCGCGCGTCCATGTCCTTGTTGGCCGCATAGACATGCACCGCGACGCCCTCGAGATCGGCGGGGTCGCGGTTGGCGAGCATCGTGGTGATGCCGTCAATCAGGTCGGTGGGTCCGTCCGGACCGGGGATCGGATTCCAGCGCAGCCGGTTGGGGGGCAGGGGGCCCTGTACGGTACCGGGCGCGAAGTTCTTCGCGCCTTCATAGCGGACGAAGGGCGGATGTTCGGCGGTCGGTCGCAGCCGGTAGAGCCACGAACGCCGGTTCTCGTGGCGCGGGGCCGTGAAGGCGGTGCCCGAAAGCTGCTCGGCATAGAGGCCGAAGGCGGGCCGCTGCGGACTGTTGCGCCCGATCGGGAGCGCGCCGCCTACCGCCTCGGTCGAGACATGGTTACCGAAGCCCGGGAAATATTCGGTCATTGCCCTGCCTTGCTCCCCTCCCTGCAAGGGAGGGGCTGGGGGTGGGTGGCGAGCGCAGCGAGCCCTCTGCGCCTCGGGGCGGGAGTGAAAGCCGGGCATCGAGCCCGCCTTCCGCTAGACCCACCCCTAACCCCTCCCTTGCAGGGAGGGGAAGAGAAGGAAGGTATCGGTGGGCAGCTCAGGCGTCGACCTTGATCACGCCGCGGCGGATCTGGTCGAGCTCGATTGATTCGAACAGCGCCTGGAAATTGCCGTTGCCGAAGCCTTCGTTGCCCTTGCGCTGGATAATTTCGAAGAAGATCGGCCCGAACATGTTCTCGGTGAAGATCTGGAGCAGGATGCCTTCGTCGTTCTCGACCGAGCCGTCGATCAGGATCCGGTTGCGGCGCAGCCGCTCGAGATCCTCGCCGTGTCCTGGGACGCGCTTGTCGACCAGCTCGTAATAGGTCTCGATCGTGTCCTGCAGCTTGACCCCGCGCGCGCGGAGACGCTCGACGGTGTCGTAAATATCGTCGGTGGTCAGCGCGAGGTGCTGGATGCCTTCCCCATGATATTCGCGGATGAATTCCTCGATCTGGCTCTTGTCGTCCTGGCTCTCGTTCAGCGGGATGCGGATCGCCTTGTCGGGCGCGATCATCGCCTGACTGAACAGTCCGGTCGCCTGGCCCTTGATGTCGAAATATTTCTGCTCCTCGAAGCCGAAGAGCGTGCGGTAGAATTCGCTCCACACCCGCATCTGGCCGCGGCGGACATTGTGCGTGAGGTGGTCGAGCAGATCGAGCCCTACATTGTTCTCGGCCTCGGCCTGCTGCCAGCCCGGAACTTCCTCCCAGTCGGCGTAGAGATCCTCGCCGTCCTTGATGAAATAGAGGTACGATCCGCCGATGCCCTGGATGCAGGTGTCGTCTTCCTGAGTAGCCTCGCCGCCATGCGAGAGCGCCCATTCGAGCGCCTTGACGGGGTCGGCGACGCGGAATGCCATGGCGCTGGCCGAGGGCCCGTGCGCAGCGCGGAACTCGGCGACCCGGCCGGTCTCGTCGCGGTTGAGCATCAGGTTGATGCGGCCCTGCTTGTAGCGGGTGATGTTCTTGCGCGGGTGCCGGTGGCTGGCGACAAACCCCATCTGCTCGAACTGGGCCGCCATCGCGTCCGGATCGGGCGAGGTGAATTCGACGAACTCGAAGCCGTTGAGGCCGAGCGGATTGGCTGGATCGGTCATGGCCGGCGTTTACCGCGTTTGCGGCAATAGTGTCAATTGATACTAGTTCGCCAGTGCTCCGGCACCACCGGGGATAGTAAATGCTCCGATTGCGAGGAGACTCTGCGCCCGCGGCTTGGCGGAGGCTGGTACGACATGCCCACCTCAGTTGAGGCAAGGGAGGACGATCGATGGAATTCGAGGAGGTAGACGCGCCGCCGGGTTGGCAGTTTCAGATCGGGCCCCAGGTCGAGGGTTTCCTCGAAGGCCTGGTCAATTCAAACACGGCGACCTTTTACGTGTCGCCGTCGCAAAGCACGTCGCTGACGCTGGCCGAGGTCTCCACGACGAGCGGGAGCACCTGGAGTCCGCTGCCCAACGGCCAGTGGGTGCGAGTCTCCGGCGGGGCCAACAATATCCAATATCGCATCAACGTGCCGCGCGGCTGGCAGCTCAAGTTCGTGACGGCGATCGACTAGCTAAAGTCCCTCGCCGCCGACCCAATGCGCATTGGAGAGGCGGCGAGCGACGTTCCAGGTCTGGATGCGGATGTCGGGCACTGCGACGATCTCCCAGAACGCGCCGCGGGTCATCGGACCGAGCGCGTAGAGGTCCGGATTGGCGCGGCCGTCGGCGGCGATCGTCTGGCCCTGATTGTCGACGTCAATGCCGAGATGCGCGGCGTCGGGGCGGATCAGCCCGCGTGCGGCGAGCTTCTGGAGCAAAGGTTCCTGCGTGCGGGCGAGGTCGCCGAGAGGACCGGTACAATTGACGATCCGCTGCGCGAGCAAAGTTTCCGGCGCGTCATTGCCGCGACGGCGGAAGCCGATTTCGATGCCGTCGGATCGCTCGTCGAAGCCGAGTGTCTTGCCGGCGATCACCTCGAGTTGACCGCGCCCGATCACTGCCATCAACCGGGCATGGACTTCGGGCGCGAGGCGATGGCGGTGCACGTCCCACCACGGACGCAGGTGGCGCAGGAAGCGTGCGCGCTCGGCCTCGCTGGCATTGCCCCACATCGCCTGGGTGAAGGGGCGGAGCTCGTCGACTGCGTTGCGCCAGCCAACCGCGTCGCCGCGGCTCCGGACCGACTGGAGCAGCCGCGAGGCCGTCGTGGCAGGGCGTTCGTCGATCTTCTGCCAGTCGCCGGCGGGGCCATGCGGACGCGGCAGCAGCCCGCGCCGGGAAAGCGCGACGATCTTGCCGCGAAAGCCGCGCGCGTCCAGCAACAGCACGACGTCGACCATCGTGAGTCCGGTGCCGATGACGAGCACGGTATCGTCGTCGCCGAGATCCTCGGGGACAGAGGCGTCCCACGGATCGCCCTTGTAGCGGCGCGTCGACAGCTTCTCCGGATCGAGCCCGGGCGGATCGTGCGGCGGCAGGTTGCCGACGGCGAGCACGGCGGCGTCGGCCTCGAGGATGCGCTCGCCGAGCTGGACCTTGACGCCGCCGTCGAGCGTGACGTCGCGAACCTCGTCGCGGATCAGGGTGAGCCGGCCGGCCGGATCGCGCAGCGCCGCTTCGAGGAGCTCGCGCAGATACTCGCCATAGATCACGCGGGGAATGAAGGCAGTGGGTGCATCGGGCACGCCGCGGGCCTGCAGCCAGCGGACGAAATGGCCGGGATCGTCCGGAAACGCGCTCATATTGCCGGCGCGGACATTCAGCACATGGCTCGGATGCGCGGCGCCGTAGGCGAGCCCGGTGCCCGCGACCGGCGCGCGCTCGATCAGCGTGGCACGCGGACCTTCGTGACGGAGCAGGTTGATCGCCTGCAGCGTTCCCGAAAACCCCGCGCCGATGATGGCGACGTGTTCGATCACGCGATCAGATTTCGTATTCGATCTGCCACTCGGGCTGCTGGAACGCCGGGCGCTCCTGCGAGAAGGCCGGCTGGCGCGCCTTCATCTGGCCGTAGAGCCTTTTGACCGTGTCGCTCGCGGTGCGGACGAAAAGGTTGGGCAACAGCGCGTGGACGAGGCAGGCGGCGCCGCCGACGATCATCGTGAAGCCGAAGCGCGCGGCCGTGGCGGCGTGCTCGCCATAGCTCTCGCCGACACTGCGCGGGTGCGCGAGGAAGAAGCGGTCGATCATGAGCCCTGCTTAGGCCGAAGCGCTCCCGCTGTGAAGCGCAGGGGTTTGCAGCCGCGCCGGCATGTGGTTGGGTAGCGGTAACGAGAGGGGAGCGATTCATGGCCGAAGCAGCGGGGCAGCCCGACCATCACCAGGCGACGCAGAACGAGAAAGTGGTAATCGCGGCCTCATCGCTCGGCACAGTCTTCGAATGGTATGACTTCTACCTATACGGGCTGCTCGCGACGATCATCTCGGCCAAGTTCTTCTCCGGCGTGAACGAGACGACGGGGTTCATCTTCGCACTCGCCGCCTTCGCGGCCGGTTTCGCGGTGCGGCCGTTCGGCGCCCTGGTCTTTGGCCGGATCGGCGATCTGGTCGGCCGCAAGAACACCTTCCTCGTGACCATGGCGATCATGGGCCTGTCGACCTTCACCGTCGGGCTGCTGCCGAGCTATGCGAGCATCGGCGTCGTGGCGCCGGTGGTGCTGATCGTACTGCGGCTCGCGCAGGGTCTGGCGCTCGGCGGCGAATATGGCGGCGCCGCGACCTATGTCGCCGAGCACGCGCCGAACGACAAACGCGGGCTCTACACCAGCTGGATCCAGACCACCGCGACGCTCGGTCTGTTCGCCGCATTGCTGGTGGTGATCGGCACGCGCTGGGCCATCGGCGAAAAGGCGTTCGCCGACTGGGGCTGGCGCGTGCCCTTCCTCGTCTCGATCGTCCTGCTCGGCGTGTCGATGTGGATCCGGCTCCAGCTTAACGAGAGCCCGGTGTTCCGGAAGATGAAGGAGGAGGGCACCACCTCCAAGGCGCCGCTGACCGAGGCGTTCGGCCAATGGGGCAATCTGCGGCTCGTGCTGATCGCCTTGTTCGGGGCGGTCGTGGGGCAGGCGGTGGTCTGGTATACCGGGCAGTTCTACGCGCTGTTCTTCCTCGAGAAGACGCTCAAGGTCGACGGCTGGACGACGAACATCCTGATCGCAATCGCACTCGCGATCGGCACGCCGTTTTTCGTGTTCTTCGGCTGGCTGAGCGACCGGATCGGCCGCAAGCCAATCATCCTCGCGGGCTGCGCAATCGCCGCGGCTAGCTATTTCCCCTTGTTCGGGCTGCTCACCGAGGCGGCAAATCCGGCGCTGGCGCATGCGCAGAAGAACGCGCCGGTCTCGGTCACCGCCGATCCGGCCGAATGTTCGTTCCAGTTCGATCCGATCGGCAAGAACAAGTTCGACAGCACCAGCTGCGACATCGCCAAGGCGTTCCTCGCGAAACAGGGCATCGCCTATCGCAACATCGCGGCACCCGCCGGTACTACGGCGGTGGTGAAGATCGGCGCGCAGAGCGTTCCCGCTTACGATCCGCGCAAGGAAGTGGTGACCGAAGGCGGCGTGGCGACGATCGGCATCGCCGATTTTCAGGATGCCGCCAAGGCAGCGCTTGCCGAGGCGGGCTATCCCGCCAAGGCCGACCCGGCCGCGATCAACGAGCCGGTCGTCGTGCTGGTCCTGACCTTGCTCGTGCTGCTGGTGACGATGGTTTATGGCCCGATCGCCGCGATGCTGGTCGAATTGTTCCCCAGCCGGATCCGCTACACCTCGATGTCGCTGCCTTATCATATCGGCAATGGCTGGTTCGGCGGCTTCCTGCCGGCGACTGCGTTCGCGATGGTCGCCGCCACGGGCGATATCTATTACGGCCTGTGGTATCCGGTGATCGCGGCAGTGGTGACCCTCGTGCTGGGGCTGTTCCTGCTGCCCGAGACCTACAAGCGCTCGATCGACGATTGACCGGCGCCGCCACGCCGCTGCATCAGGCGCGGGACTTCTTGGGGGAAGTACGTCCTTGCGGATCGTGATCGTCGACGACAGCGGCTTGCGCGCCACGGTGCTCGAGGAAGGGCTGCGGGAAGCCGGCTATGACGACATCCACGTCGTTCCGCCGCAGGGCGCCTTCGTCGCCAAGATCGAGCGGATGGCGCCCGACGTGGTGCTGATGGACCTCGGCAGCCCGAGCCGCGACACGCTCGAGGAGATGCTCGCCGTCAGCCGTGCGCTGGCGCGGCCGATCGCGATGTTCGTCGACCAGTCGGACGAGACGATGATCGGAGCGGCGATCGACGCGGGGGTTTCCGCTTATGTCGTCGACGGGCTGCGGAAGGATCGGGTCAAGCCGATTCTCGATCTCGCGATCCGCCGCTTCAATGCCTTTGCGCGGATGCAGAACGAACTCGACGAGGCGCGCACCGCGCTTGCCGACCGCAAGACGATCGATCGCGCCAAGGCGATATTGATGCAGACCCGCGGGCTAGCCGAGCCCGATGCCTATGCGCTGCTCCGCTCGGCGGCGATGAACCAGAACAAGCGGATCGCCGAGGTCGCCGAGGCGCTGATCACCGCCCATAGCCTGCTCGGGGGCCAGCCATGACGCCGCTATCGATTGCCTTCCTGCCGCTGACCGACAGCGCGCCGCTGGTTGCGGCACGAGCCAAGGGCTTCGCCGAGGGGCAGGGAATCGATCTCAGCTTGGTGCGGACCACCTCATGGGCGACGCTGCGCGACCGGCTGGTCTATGGCCAAGTGCAGGCGGCGCACATGCTCGCGCCGCTGGCAATCGCGGTCAATCTCGGGCTCAGCCAGCACCCCGCGCCTCTCTCCGCCCCGTTCAAACTGAACGTCAACGGCAATGCGCTGGTGATGGCGAGCGGGTTCGCCGAGGCACTCGATCCCGATCCGGCGAAGCGCGTGCGCGATCCCGAGGCGGTGGCGCACGACTTCGCCAATGCGATCGGCCTCTATCGGCGCAAGCCGGTGATCGGCGTGGTTCACCGCTTCTCGAGCCATGCGCTGATGCTGCGTTACTGGCTCGGCTATGCCGGAGTCGATCCGGACCGCGACGTCCAGCTGCGCGTGCTGCCGCCGTCGTTCATGGTCGAGGCACTGCGGCTCGGCGAAATCGACGGATTCATCGCCGGCGAGCCGTGGAACAGCGTCGCGGTGGCCGAGGGCGTCGGCGAGATCGTCGCCGCCGGAGTCGATATCTGGCGGCGCGGCGTCGAGAAGGTGCTGGCGATGCGCACCGACTGGATGGAGGCCAACGCGGAGACCGTAGACCGGTTGCTCGTCGCGGTGTCGCAGGCGGCGGCATGGTGCGACGATCCGGCGAATCGCGAGGAACTGGCGCTGCTCCTCGAACGGCCCGAGCATGTCGGGCAACCTGCCGAGCGGATCATGGCAGCACTCAGCGGCAGGCTCGTGCTGCGCCGCGGCGACGCCCCGGTCGACATTCCCGACTTCCTGCTCTTCCACCGCGAGGCCGCCGGCTTCCCGTGGCGGAGCCAGGCCTTGTGGATCTATTCGCAGCTGGTGCGTTGGAGCATGGTCGAGCCCAACCCGACGACCGAGCGCCAGGCAGGCGACGTCTTCCGTCCCGACATCTACCGCCGCGCGCTGGGCGGTGCGGGGCTGCCGATGCCGGGCGCCAGCATGAAACTGGAGGGTGCGCTGCAGTCGCCGCTGCCGGTCGGCGCGCATCGCGGCGCGCTGACGCTCGGCCCCGACCGCTTCTTCGACGGCCGGGTGTTCGACCCGGACGATATCGCCGGATACCTTGCCGCACTCGCGCGATGATCCCGCGTGAATTTTTTGCACTTGCGAAATATTTCGAGTTGATGAAGCTTTGAGTCAACGCGCGACGGTGCGCGTCCATGGAAGGCCGGCCCAGCGCCGGGAAGGCCCTCCACCACATCATCAGCAAAGCCGCTGTCCGGTCCCTGCATGCGCATGAGGCCGGAGGCGGCTTTTTTCGTGCCTGCGGCACAGCTTTGACACGTGCTTCGGCACAGGGGAGTTCGGGCGATGAAGATTGCAGAACTGATGCGCGAAGGCTTCGATTATGCCGGCGGGGGCGCGGACGTCGATCCGCGGCCGGTACAGGCGAAAGCGAGCTTCTGGCAGTCGGGACATACGCCGACATTGATTGCGGCGTTCCTCTATTTCGATCTGGCTTTCATGGTCTGGGTGCTGCTCGGGCCGCTGGCGCCCGAGATCGCCAAGACCCTGCACCTGACCGCGGCGCAGAAGGGCCTGATGGTCGCGACACCGACGCTCGCCGGTGCGCTGCTCCGGGTGGTCAACGGACTGCTCGTCGACCGGATCGGCCCGAAGCGCGCCGGTGCGATCAGCCAGATCATCGTCATCGCCGGATTGTTCACCGCTTGGCTCCTCGGCGTGAACAGCTTCGCCGGCACGCTCGCGCTCGGGGTGATCCTCGGTTTCGCCGGGGCGAGCTTCGCGATCGCCTTGCCGCTCGCCAGCCGCTGGTACCCGCCCGAGCATCAGGGCAAGGCAATGGGGCTCGCGGGCATGGGCAATTCGGGCACCGTGCTCGCCGCCTTGTTCGCACCGACGCTCGCCAAGATCTTCGGCTGGAATTCGGTGCTGGGGCTCGCCTGCATCCCGCTCGCTTCGGTGTTCGTCGCCTATATGCTGATGGCGAAGGACGCACCGAACGCGCCGGCACCCAAGAAGCTCACGGCCTATTTCCAGCCGCTCAAGCTGCCCGACGCGTGGTGGCTGATGGGCTTTTACGCCGTCACGTTCGGCGGGTTCGTCGGGCTCGCGGCGTCGCTGCCGATCTATTTCACCGACCGGTTCGGGCTGAGCACGATCACGGCGGGCTATTGCACCGCGGCCTGCGTCTTCGCCGGATCGCTGGTGCGGCCGCTCGGTGGCGCGCTCGCCGACCGGATCGGCGGGGTGAAGGCATTGTCGGGCGTGTTCGTCGTCGCGGCACTGGCATTGGCCGGGGTCAGCGCGGCGCCGACCGTAGCGAGCGCGTTGGCATTGTTCGTCGTCGCGATGCTCGCGCTCGGCACCGGCAACGGTTCGGTGTTCCAGCTCGTGCCGCAGCGCTTCCAGGCCGAGATCGGGGTGATGACCGGGCTGGTCGGCATGGCCGGCGGTATCGGCGGTTTCTATCTCGCTTCGTCGCTCGGCTTCGCCAAGCAGCTCACCGGTAGCTTCTCGGCCGGCTTCCTGATCTTCGCCGGGCTGGCGCTCGTCGCATTCGCCGGGCTGATCCTCGTCAAGGCGCGCTGGCGCTCGACCTGGACCAGCGGCGCGCGTATCTGAACGCGAGGGGTGGGGGCTCCGCGTTCCCGCTCCGCAAAAGGGGGATCGACATGCGATCGATATTGTTGACGGCGGCCGGGGTCGCCGTCGCCGGGCCGGCCTGTGCCCAGCAGATCAAGCCGCTCGCCGAGGTGCGTGCCCGCTACGAGCATGTCACGCAGGACGGACTGGCGCAGGACGCCGAGGCGCTGACCGTCCGGGTGCGCGCCGGGATACAGGCCTCGACCGGGCCATGGACCGCGCTGGTCGAGGCGCAGGGCACGATGGCGGTGATCGACGATTATTATGACGGGCTGCACGGCGCCGCGACGCGGCCGCTTGTGGCGGATCCGGAAAATGTCGCGCTTTACCTCGCCCAGCTCCAGTACAAGGTAAAGGCCTTCGCCGTCACTGCCGGGCGGCAGCGGATCGCACTCGATGACGAGCGGTTCGTCGGCAACGGACCGTTCCGGCAGAATGCGCAGACCTTCGATGCGGCGCGGCTCGAGCTCACGCCGGTCAAGGGGCTCAAGGCCGATATCAGCTACGCATGGAGCGTGCGGACGATCTGGGGCGTCGAGGGCAATGGCACGCGCCAGCCGGCGATCGGCGGCGACAACATCTTCGCCAATCTCTCCTACGCGACACCGGTCGGGACGCTGAGCGGCTTCGCCTATCTGATCGATCAGGATGAGGCGGCGGTGCAGGGCTATCGGCTGTCGAGCCAGAGCTATGGGGTTAGGTTGGCCGGAGCGCAGAAGCTGCCGGGCGCCAAAATCAGCTATCAGGCGAGCTACGCGGCCCAAAGCGACTATGGCCGCAATCCCAACGATTATCGCGCGAACTATTATCTGCTCGACGCGGGGATCGAAGCGTCGGGATTCAAGGCGGGCGCAGGCTATGAAGTGCTCGGCGCCGACAGGGGCGCCGCGCTCACCTCGTTCCAGTTCCCCCTCGGCACCAATTTCAAGTTTCAGGGCTGGGCCGACAAGTTCCTGACCACCCCGCCCGACGGGGTCCGCGATCTCTACGGCAGCGTCGGATATGGCTGGAAAGGCGTGACATTGCAGGCGGTTTACCACCGCTTCGGGGCGGACCGGCTGGTGCGGCATTATGGCGACGAACTCGATCTGCTGGCGACGAAGAAGCTCGGCAAGACGACGGTCGGGGTGCGCTACGCCGACTATCGGGCGGACCGGTTCGCGACCGACACGCGAAAGCTCTGGCTGCAGCTGGATTGGGCCCTGTGAGGCGGTGTCATCAGGCCCCCATACTCCTCTCCCTTTGATAGGGGAGAGGATAGCGGAGCTTGCCAGCTTGCTGGCTAGCGCAGCTTGGAGAGGGGTAGGGCGGAGCGAAGCTCCGCGCGGCTGCGTTGCAGCCGCACCCCCTCACCCAGCTCCGACTAAGGCTCCTCGAGCCTAAGTCTGCGCAACCCTCTCCCCCTTCGAGGGGGCGAGGGGAAGATCTTGCTGCGATGCAAAATTCGCACTTGAACAAGCGCAAACGAATCAGCATCATGCAGGCGATCGGGCAAGGACGCCCGAACGGGACATAGCTGCCGCTCCCAAGGTCGGGAACCGGCGGTGCATCGACCGGCAGACCGTCGGTCAGGGTGAATTGGCAAGGCCGCCATGCAGGCGCTGGAACTCTCCAGCGGCCCGCATGGCGGCCTTTTTGCGTTCTGGAGCTTGGGCATGGAGCTGATTGGCGAAGGCTGGACCGGCGAGACGGCGGAGGGGGCACCCGATGTTCCGATGCGCCGCGAGCATCTGGTGGTGGTCGGCAACGGCATGGCGGGATGCCGTGCCGTCGAGGAATTGCTTGCGCGGGATCCGGACCGCTATCGCGTGACGATCTTCGGCGCCGAGCCGCATGTGAACTATAACCGGATCATGCTCTCGCCGGTGCTCGCGGGCGAGAAGACGTTCGACGAGATCGTGATTAACGGGCTCGACTGGTATCGCGACAACGGGATCGAGCTGATTGCGAGCGATCCGGTGGTCGCGATCGACCGCGCGGCGCGCACCGTCACGTCGCGCGCTGGCCGTACGCTCGGCTATGACAAATTGCTGATCGCGACCGGATCGGATCCCTTCATCATTCCGGTCCCCGGCAAGGACCTCCCCGGGGTGATCAGCTTCCGCGACATGAGCGATGTCGACGCGATGCTCGCCGCGGCGGAAGCCGGGAAGGCCCATGGCGGCGGCGAGGCGGTGGTGATCGGCGGCGGACTGCTCGGGCTCGAGGCGGCGCACGGGCTCAGCCTCCGGGGCATGAAGGTCACCGTGCTGCATCTGATGCCGACCCTGATGGAGCGCCAGCTCGACGAGGCGGCGGGATGGCTGCTCAAATCGGTGCTCGAGGCGCGGGGCCAGACGATCCTCACCGGCGCCGACACTGCCGAGATCCTCGGCAGCGATCGGGTCGAGGGCGTGCGCCTCAAGGACGGCCGCGAGATTCCGGCGAGCCTCGTGGTGATGGCGGTGGGCATCCGCCCGAACGTGATGCTTGCCCGCGAGGCGGGGCTCGCCGTCGGCCGCGGGATCCAGGTCGACGATCATATGGTGACGAGCGACGCCAATGTGCTCGCGGTCGGCGAGTGCGTCGAGCATGCCGGGCAGGTCTATGGCCTCGTCGCGCCGCTCTGGGACATGTGCCGCGCGCTCGCCGACGGACTGGTCGACCGGCATAGCGGCTATAAGGGCTCGGTCACCTCGACCAAGCTCAAGGTGTCGGGGATCGACGTGTTCTCGGCGGGCGACTTTTCGGGCGGCGACGGCGCCGAGGACATCGTCCTGCGCGACGCCTCGCGCGGCGTCTACAAGCGCGTCGTGATCAAGCAGGACCGCATCGTCGGCGCCGTGCTCTACGGCGATACCGCCGACGGCAGCTGGTATTTCGACTTGCTCAAGAAGCAGGAGGACGTGTCGCAGCTCCGGGACGCGCTGATCTTTGGTCAGGCCTTCGTCTCCGGAGGTGGCCAGGGAGACTGGCGCTCGGACCCTAAGGCGGCCGTTGCGGCGCTCTCGGACGATGCCGAGATCTGCGGCTGCAACGGCGTTTCCAAGGGGCAGGTGGTCGCCTGCATCGACAAGGGCGCGTCCAGCCTCGACGCCGTGCGCGCCGGCTGCAAGGCCTCGGCGAGCTGCGGGTCGTGCACCGGGCTGGTCGAGACTTTGCTGGCGCTGACGCTCGGCGATGCGGTCCAGGCCGGACCGAAGACGATGTGCAAATGCACCAGCTTCGGGCACGACGACGTGCGCCGCGAGATCGTCGCGCAGGGCATGCGCTCGATCCCCGAGGTTATGCAGAAGCTGCATTGGTCGACGCCGGACGGCTGCTCGAGCTGCCGGCCGGCGCTGAACTATTATCTGCTCTGCACGCTGCCGGGCGAATATCAGGACGACCAGCAGAGCCGCTTCGTCAACGAGCGGATGCACGCCAACATCCAGAAGGACGGCACCTATTCGGTCGTGCCCAGGATGTGGGGCGGGATCACCACGCCGCAGGAGCTGCGCGCGATCGCCGACGTGGTCGAGAAATATGACGCGCCGATGGTCAAGGTGACTGGCGGCCAGCGGCTCGACATCTTCGGGATCAAGAAGGAGGATCTGCCCGCGGTCTGGGCCGATCTCAATGCGGCCGGGATGGTATCGGGGCACGCCTACGGCAAGGCGCTGCGTACGGTGAAGACCTGCGTCGGCTCCGAATGGTGCCGCTTCGGCACGCAGGATTCGACCGGCCTGGGCGTCAAGCTCGAGCGGGGCTTCTGGGGCAGCTGGATGCCGCACAAGTTCAAGATGGCCGTATCCGGTTGTCCGCGGAACTGCGCCGAGGCGACGATCAAGGATTTCGGCGTGGTCTGCGTCGACTCCGGCTACGAGCTCCATGTCGGCGGCAATGGCGGCATCCATGTCCGCGCGACCGACCTGCTGGTCAAGGTCTCGACCGAAGAGGAGGCGATCCATTATGCCGCCGCCTTCGTGCAGCTCTATCGCGAGGAGGCGCGCTATCTTGAGCGCACCGCGCCGTGGATCGAGCGGGTCGGGCTGCAATATCTCAAGGATCGCATCGTCGAGGATGCCGAAGCGCGCGACGCGCTCGCCGCCCGCTTCTGGTATTCGCAGCGCTTCAGCCAGGACGACCCCTGGGCCGAACGCGCTGCCGGCGAGGCGCGCGAGCAGCATGCGCACATGGCCGCATTCAAACCCCGTCTGGAGGAAATCGCATGATCGGCGAATGGCTCGACATCGGCTGGCTGAACGAAATCCCCGTGCGCGGCAGCCGTACCGTGCCCGTCGACGGCGGCGACGAGATCGCGGTGTTCCGCACCGGCGACAATCAGGTGTTCGCTTTGGTCAATCGCTGTCCGCACAAGGGTGGACCGCTCAGCCAGGGGATCGTCCATGGGCACAGCGTCGCCTGTCCGCTGCACAACTGGAACATCGCGCTGGCGACCGGCGAGGCGCAGGGCAATGACAAGGGCTGCACGCCGGTGATCCCGGTCAAGGTCAACGCGGGCCGCGTGCTGATCTGCCGGGCGGGTGCGCTGAAGGCGGCGGCGTGACGATTTTGCTGCCTTCTCCCTCTCCCCGCTTGCGAGGAGAGGGTCGGGGAGAGGGGCCTATCGAGGGTGCGCTGCACTTGCCCGTCTCCCCGGCCCTCTCCCCTGAAGGGGAGAGGGAGCGATGATCCGCACCACCTGCGCCTATTGCGGCGTCGGCTGCGGCATTCTCGCCACGCGCACCGGGCCGCGCGCGGTCGACATCAAGGGCGATCCCGACCATCCCGCCAATCACGGCCGGCTCTGCTCCAAGGGGACGCACCTCGGCGAGACGGTGGGGCTCGAGGGGCGGCTGCTGCATCCGATGATCGGCAATCGCCGGGCGAGCTGGGACAAGGCGCTCGATCTGGTCGCCAGGCGCTTCCGGCAGACGATCGACGAGCATGGCCCCGACAGCGTCGCTTTCTACGTCTCGGGGCAATTGCTCACCGAGGATTATTATGTCGCCAACAAATTGATGAAGGGCTTCATCGGCTCGGCCAATATCGACACCAATTCGCGGCTGTGCATGTCGAGCGCGGTGGCGGGGCATATGCGCGCGTTCGGCGAGGACGTGGTGCCGGCCTCGTACGACGATCTCGACGCGGCCGATCTGTTCGTGCTGGTCGGCTCGAACACCGCCTGGTGCCATCCGGTGGTGTATCAGCGGATCCGCGCGCGGTGCGAGGCGGGTGCGAAGCTGGTCGTGATCGATCCGCGGCGCACCGAGACCGCCGAGGAGGCCGACCTGCATTTGCCTCTGCGCCCCGGCAGCGACGTTGCGCTGATGAACGGGCTGCTCGCCCATTGCCGCGTCAAGGGTCTGGTCGACGAAGCTTACCTGTCCCGCAGCGTCAGCGTACCCGACGACTTCTGGGACAAGGTTGGAGAGGGGAGCGACCTGTGGTCGGTGGCGCGGACCTGCGATGTCCCGCCCGCCGATCTCAGGCGCTTCTTCGAATTGTTTGCGGCGCATCCGCGCACGGTCACCCTGTTCAGCCAAGGCGTAAATCAGTCGCTGCGCGGCACCGATCAGGTCAATGCGATTCTGAACGTCCACCTCGCCACCGGGCGGATCGGCCAGCCGGGCGCGGCGCCCTTCTCGATCACCGGTCAGCCCAATGCGATGGGCGGGCGCGAGGTTGGGGGGCTCGCCTCGACGCTCGCAGCGCATATGGACTTCGCGCCCGAGAATGTCGCGCGGGTGGGGCGGTTCTGGGCGGCGCCGAACATGGCGTGCAAGCCGGGACTCAAGGCCGTCGACCTGTTCCGCGCGGTCGGCGAGGGGCGGATCAAGGCCTTGTGGGTGATGGCGACCAATCCGGCGGTATCGATGCCCGATGCGGGCAGCGTGCGCGCGGCGCTGGCGACATGCCCGTTCGTGGTGGTGTCGGACGTGATCGCGGAAACCGATACGAGCCGCTTCGCGCATGTCCGTCTGCCCGCGGCGGCGTGGGGGGAAAAGGACGGGACCGTCACCAATTCGGAGCGGCGGATCAGCCGGCAGCGGGCGGTGCTCGACTTGCCCGGCGAGGTGAGGCCGGACTGGTGGATCGTCACCCAGGTGGCGCGGCGGATGGGGTGGCGCACGGCCTTTCCGTATGACCGGCCTGCGGAGATCTTCCGCGAGCATGCCCGGCTCTCGGTCTATCAGAATGACGGCGCCCGGCTGTTCGACCTGCGCGGGCACGTCGCGATCGGCAACCAGGACTATGACTCGCTCGCGCCGTTCCAATGGGGCGGCGAGCCTTTTGCCGAGGGGCGCTTCCAGACCGCGGACGGCAAGGGGCGGCTGGTGCCGGTCCGGCAGACGGTGCTGCACGACCCGCTGCCGAAATGGTCGATGACGCTCAACACCGGGCGCTATCGCGATCACTGGCATACGATGACGCGCACCGGGCTCAGCCCGAAGCTCGCACGGCACCGCGACGAGCCGCTGGTCGAGATCCACCCCGACGATGCCGCCGACCTCGGTCTCGCCGATCGCGACCTCGCGCGCGTCGCGACGCCGCAGGGAGAGAGCCTGTTCCGGGTGACGCTCAGCGCGGGCCAGCGCCGCGGCGAGCTGTTCACGCCGATCCACTGGACCGACCAGCAAGCGACCGGCGGGCGGACCGGGCTGCTGCCGCGCCCGCTGGTCGATCCACATTCGGGCCAGCCCGGGTTCAAATCGACTCCCGCTGCGATATCTGCAGTCGCAGTCGACTGGCGCGGCTTCCTGCTCTCCGCGGGCGAGGTTGCGCAACCCGATTGCCTGTGGGCGACGCGCGTGCGCGTCGCGGGCGGTGTTCTCTGCGAACTCGCGGGGCGGGGCGATCCGGCCCGGCTGGGCGCCCTGTTGCCCAAGGGTGAGCGCATCGAGGCGCTTGACGCCGGCCGCGGATCGCTACGCGTCGCAATTTTGCAGGAGGGCAGACTCGCCGCGGCACTTTTCGTTACGCGCGACGGGCTGCTCCCCGCCCGCGACTGGCTGATCGGGCAAATCGGCGCCCCGGCCGCGGGCCCTGCGGTGCTCGCCGGCGCCCCGCCGGGTGTGCGCGACGACCGCGGCCCGATCGTCTGTCTGTGCTTCGACGTCGGCCTGAAGACGATCGTCCACGCCGTCGCGTCGCAGCAACTCACCAGCGTCGAGGCGGTCGGCGCAGCCCTGTCGGCAGGGACCAATTGCGGCTCGTGTCGCCCGGCGATCCGCAGGCTGATCGAGCAGAACAGGAGCGCAGCAAATGGATGAGGCTATCGCACGCGGCGAAGTATGGCTGGTCGGCGCCGGACCCGGCGATTCCGAGCTGCTGACGCGCAAGGCGGAGCGGCTGCTCCGCGCGGCGAGCGTGGTGTTCTACGACGCATTGGTGAGTGCGGATGTGCTCGCCCTGACCGCCGACGGCGCGCGTAAGGTCCCGGTCGGCAAGCGCTCGGGGCGGCACTCGAAGGATCAGGACTCGATCAACGCCTTGCTCGTCGAAGCGGCACTGGCGGGCGAACGCGTGGTCCGTCTCAAGGGCGGCGATCCGTCGATGTTCGGACGTTCGATGGAGGAAGTTGCGGCACTGGCAGAAGTTGGTGTGCGCGCGCGGATCTGCCCCGGCGTGACCGCCGCGAGCGCTGCGGCGGCCTCGGTGGGAATTTCGCTGTCGCTGCGGGGACTGGCTCGGCGCGTGCAGTTCGTCACCGCACACGCCCGCAGCGGCGAGCCGCTCGATCTCGACTGGGCGCGGCTCGCCGACCGGGGGTGTACGACTGCCTTCTATATGGGGCGGTCGGCGGCGGCGGACATCAGTCGCAACCTGATCGCGCATGGGCTTGATCCGGCGACGCCGGTGCTGGTGGCATGCGACGTCAGCCTGACTAGCGAGCGCTGCCTGCGCACCCGGCTCGACCTGCTGCCGCTCGCGGTTCAGGCGGTGACTGAAGGCAAGCCTACGCTGATTTTGGTGGGAGAAGCGGTGCGGCAGGAGGATGCCAGCCTCGCGCGAAAGGCGGCGGCGCAGGCGGATCGCTGATCCTTGCGCTCCTCTCAAACCACGCGACAAAAAGAAATCACGAAGTGCGTCAGTGACTAAAGAAAGCATCTTGCCGAATTGGCGTTGATGCGATTTCATACAACGGCGCAATAGACGATTCGCCGGGGGTCCAGAGCAGATCGCGTTCGCTTCCGAGTTCGTGTCGGCGAAAGCCGAAAAGGGGGGGTATGCGTTGTGTTCTGCTGGCTTCGGCCTGTGTCGCACTTGCGGCTGCATCTTCGGCAGCTGCCTCCGAGACCATCACCTATACTTATGACGCCAAAGGGCGGCTGATAAAGGTGGAGCGGTCGGGCGCCGTCAACAACGGTGTCAAATACGAATATGCGCATGACAAAGCGGACAATCGCCGCAATCTGAAGGTCACCGGTTCGCCGAACCCGGCGCCCTGAGGCCGCCCCTGCGCGGACTATGAAGCCGCAAACAGGGTTTCTTCAGCTTTTCTGACATCCGACGCCGGCGTTCCGCTGCCTGCTTCCCTGCGTCCTTCTGAATCGGGGGTATTATGTTGTCGACACTCGCCTCTAACCAAAAGCGCAACGGCGTCCGCGCCGGTCGCAGCCACCTGCTGTATCTGGCTTCGTGCGCCGCGCTTGCGATCGCGATTTCAGCGCCTGCTGCGGCGCAGCAGACGCCGCCGCTCAACGTCGACGTGGACGAGAATGGCGTCGACCTGGTTAGCGGGAATTTCGTCACCTCGATCACCGAAGGCTCGATCGGCAGCGGCGAAGGTGCGGTTGCCTACACGCGTTCACGATCGGGAGCGTCCACCTGGATCGACAATTGGAGCGGCGGATTGCTGTTGAACACCGTCGGAAGCGTAACAACCGCCTATGTCCTGTTTGGGCCGTCAAGCGACGCTTTCACGAGCAGCGGATCGACCTACACGCCGGTGAAAGCGAACGGCTCCTCGCTCACCTCCAACCTTCAAGGCTATCTGTATACCGCGGCCGATGGAACCAAGATCCAGTTCAACACAACTGGAACCGGGCTGGCAAAAGGGTATCCGCTCGTCGGCTATGCCTGTGGAGAATATGCGGCAACCTGCGGCATTCCGGTTTCGATCACCAAGCCCAACGGCATGACCTTTACGCTGACCTATGCATATTCGGCGAAGTGCACATCCGGCTCGGGACCGACCTGTGTGGGTCCCAAGGGCTATTACCGGCTCGGAGGTGTCAACAGTTCGGCAGGCTATGGCTTCACGATCAACTACGTGACGAACGCCCCGGGCACCTTCTCCGCGCCGGTGACGGACTGGACGCGCCGCACTTCGATCACATTCAGCAACGCCAACAATGCTGCGAGCCCGGCACCGACAGTCACATACTCGGCGCCATATGGCTATTTCCCCGACTTCAGCGACCCGGCCGGCCGAAGCTGGCATTTCGTTGGCGGGAACGGCGTACCCCTGACCAGCATCCAGCGCCCGGGCGCTTCAGCGCCTTCGACGGTGATCACCATGTCGAACACATCGCCCGCCTATGTGAGTGCGATCACCCAGAACGGCATCACCACCAACTATTCGCGCACGGTGAGCGGCAACACCGCCACGACGACGATCACCGATGCGCAATCCAATCAGCGGATCGTCGTTGCCGACCTGTCCATCGCCCGGGTGACCAAAGACACGCGCGTGCTTGCCACCGGCAACCTCGTGACGACCTACACCCATGATACTTCGGGGCGACTGACCGACATCACCTATCCCGAAGGCAATATCGTTCATTACACCTATGACGCCCGAGGCAACAGCACCTCGATCACGCACAAGGCCAAGCCATCGGTGGGCGGCGCGGATATCGTCACGACGGCCGATTTCGATGCGACCTGCGCCAATGTCGTCAAGTGCAACCAGCCCAACTGGACGAAGGACGCGAGGCTCAACCAGACCGATTACGCCTACGACTCGACCACCGGTCAGGTGACGAGCGTGACGCTCCCCGCTGCCACCTCCGGCGCGGTTCGGCCGCAAATCCGCTACGGCTATGTCGCCACCGCAGGCGTGTCGATGCTGACGTCGGTATCGGCCTGCCGGACACTGTCGAGCTGCGCGGGTACCGCTGACGAGGTCAAGCTGTCGATCGGCTATAACAGCAATCTGCTGCCGCAAACGGTGACCAGGGGTGCCGGCGACAACAGCCTGCTCGCGTCGCAATCGCTGACCTATGACAGCAGGGGCAATATCCTCACCGTCGATGGGCCGCTCGCCGGCGCGGACGACACGACCACGTTCCGCTATAACTTGGCCAACGAGCGGGTCGGCACAATCTCACCCGATCCCGATGGTAGCGGTGCACTCAAGCGCCGCGCGATCAAGACCAGCTACAATGACGCCGGCCAGCCACTCGTTTCAGAATTCGGGAACGTCGACGGCACGAGCGACACGGATTGGGCCGCGTTCGCCTCGGCACAGCAAACCACGTCGACCTATGACGCCAACGGCTTCAAGACGGCGGACACGGTGACCGCGGCAGGCACTGCCTATCAGCTGACGCAATACAGCTATGACGGTCTCGGCCGGCTCGATTGCACGGCATTGCGCATGAACGGTGCGACCTGGGGATCGCTGCCGGGGGCGTGCACCTTGGCGCCTGCGGGCTCTGCAGGACCCGACCGGATCACGCACAACCTCTATGATCCGCTCGGGCGCATCGCCAAGGTGCAGACGGCGTACGGGACCCCCGAACAGGCGGACGAGGTAACCAACGGCTATACCGCCAACGGGCAGCTCGCTTATGTGATCGACGGCGAGAACAACAAGACCAGCTACGAATATGACGGCTTCGATCGGCTGGCCGCAACGCGTTACCCGGTCAAGACGGTGGGCGCGGGAGCGAGCGCGTCGGCCGACGAAAGCCAGTCGACCTACGATGCGGAGAAGCTGGGTTACGACGCCGCCGGCAACATTCTAACCCGACGCCTGCGCGACAAGCAGGTGATCGCCTATGGCTATGACAATCTTAACCGGGTGACCTTGAGAGATTTGCCAAATGCGTCCGTCGCCGAGCAGGACAGCAGCTACTCCTATGATCTGCTGGGGCGACTCGTGTCTGCTACCTCGGATCAAACAATCAATCAGGTCCTCTTGAGCTATGACGCGCTCGGGCGAAAAACCAGCGAAAGCAATTACTTTTACAGCATTGCTTCGCAATATGACAGTGCCGGTCGCCGGACGCGCGTCACATGGAACGACGGATTCTATGTCGATTATGACTATAATGTCACTGGAGAGATGACTGCGATCCGCGAGAACGGGGCAACGTCAGGGATCGGCGTGCTGGCCACATATGGTTACGATAATCTGGGTCGCACGCTGAGCATCACGCGCGGCAACGGTACGACCACCGGCTACGGCTACGACGCCATCTCGCGTCTGTCGTCGTTAAGCCAGGACCTGGCCGGCACCACTTATGATTTCACGCATGCCTTTACGTACAACCCCGCCGGACAGATCGCCACCGCCACGCGCTCGAACGATACATATGCGTGGAATGACCATTATAACGTTGACCGCAGCTATGGAGCGAACGGTCTCAATCAGGCGACCAATGCCGGAGCGGTAAGCCTCGGCTATGACGGGCGTGGCAACCTGACCACCTCCGGCGCGCAAACATACAAATACACTGCCACGAACGCCCTTTGGGAAATATCAGGCTATCATCGCCTGTATACCGATCCCCTCGATCGCCTGCGCTTCAGTTCGGCTGCTGTGGCGCATTATGGTAACGACGGCAGCCAGCTTGCCGCAGAATATTACCCGAGCGGGAGCTATCCGGTCTTGCGCCGTTACGTGTACGGCCCAGGCGCTGACGAGCCGGTGGTATGGTACGAAGGCTCGGGCACCGGCGATCGGCGCTGGCTCCACGCCGACGAGCGCGGCTCGGTGGTTGCGGTGAGCGACGCGGCGGGCAATGCCACCGGGATCAACCGTTACGACGAATATGGCATCCCCGCCTCAACCAACATCGGCCGCTTCCAGTATACCGGGCAGGCTTGGCTGCCGGAACTCGGCATGTATTACTACAAGGCGCGGATGTACTCGCCGACACTCGGTCGGTTCATGCAGACCGATCCGATCGGGTACGGAGATGGCATGAATATGTACAATTACGTCGGGAACGATCCTGTGAACTTCGTCGATCCGACGGGCTTAGCCTGTAATGCTAATCAGATCACCTCGTATGTGCCTTCCGAAGAAAACACCGATCCTAACGAAATCGTATCGAGAGGTCCTCGCACGCTTTGCATCAACAAGCCAACGGAAGGGAGTCGACCTCGCACAACGGGCGGCGGTGCTGGCGTTACTACACCAAAGCCGACAACACCTGAAACACCGTCCTGCAAAAGAGATCGCGAGAGTCTTGCCAAGGCCAGAAAGAATATGCCCGCACGGGTAAGCATGGACCGGACTTGGAACAGTAGATCTGCATTAATCTTTCACATGATGACATATCGCGACAATGCTTGGGATGCGAAGTACGGGGGGCGTGTTGGATTAGCGATAGTCGGAGCTCTTGGTAAGTTCCTTAATGCTCCCGGAGAAGCTCTCTCTGTAGGATTGGCGGGCGCTGAACTAGCTCTTGAGCGTCAGGAGCAATACTATCAGGATATAGCTGATACCATAAAGGATCGCTTGGAATATATGGCGCGCCAAGAGGATGGCACTTGCAAGTGAGGCGGCCCATGCGATATGTAGGTGCAGCTATCTTATCATCATTCAGAATAACGATGACGTTTGTTGCGCTCGTGCTTCTATATGAAAAATTTAATCAATCTGAATTAATCACTTTCAAAGATATTGTGATTTCGGGTTCAATAGCTTTCTTTGCTATCGCGGCTGCACATTACGCTAGAGAAGCTTCACAAAGATAGTTCCGGCCGGAAGCGATCATGGCGCGGGAGGTCGTCGCCGGCTTCGGCCCAGCCGATGCGGCTGGCGTAGAAGATGTGGAAGCTCGGCGTCACTGCGTCGGGCTCGTCCAGCGTCGCGATGCTGAAGTCCAGCGTCTCGGGCTGGTGATCGACCTGCATCAGGAAGGGCGTGCCGCAGCGGGTGCAGAAGCGGCGATGGCCGAAGTCGCTCGAGGCGACGGTCCCCACCAGTTCCGCCCCTCGGGTGAAGACGAAGTCGTCGACCGGCACGGTGGCGAAGGCCATTGCCGGGCTGCCCGAGTTCAGCTGGCAGGTGCGGCAATGGCACCAGCCCGCGTCATAGGGCTCGGACGCCAGCCGGTAGCGCACCGCGCCGCACAGGCAGCCGCCTTCCATCGCTCAGCTCCGGTAATCCGCGTTGATCGAGATATAGCCGTGGGTGAGATCGCAGGTCCACACCGTGGCGCGGCCCTCGCCTAGGCCGAGATCGACGCCGATCTCGATCTCGCGTCCCTTGAGATGTGCCGCGACCGGCGCCTCGTCATAGCCCTCCACCGCGAGCCCGCCCTGCGCCACCTGCGTGGTGCCGAAGCGAATCGCGAGCTTGTCGCGATCGGCGGGCTCGCCGGCCTTGCCGACCGCCATCACGACGCGGCCCCAATTGGCGTCCTCGCCGGCGATCGCGGTCTTGACCAACGGCGAATTGGCGATCGACATCGCGATGCGGTGCGCGCTGCGATCGCTCTCGGCGCCTTCGACGGTGATCTCGATCAGCTTCTGCGCGCCTTCGCCGTCGCGCACGACGAGCAAGGCAAGCTGGTGGCAGAGATCGGCGAGCGCCGCCCGGAAGGCGTCGGCACCGGGATCATCGTCGCGCTCCAGCGGGGCATTGCCGGCCCTGCCGGTGGCGAAGGCGAGGATCGTGTCGCTGGTCGAGGTGTCGCCGTCGACCGTGATGCACGAGAAGGTCCCGGCGTTCGCCTCGGCGAGTGCGGCCTGGAGGAAGGCGGGCGCGACCGCGGCATCGGTGAAGACGAAGCCGAGCATCGTCGCCATGTCCGGCGCGATCATGCCCGAGCCCTTGATGATCCCGACGAGGTTGACGGTGCGGCCGTCTACCACTGCCTGGGTGACCGCCGCCTTGGCGAAGGTGTCGGTGGTCATGATCGTCGCGGCGGCGTCTTGCCAGCTGCACGGCGCGGCGGTGAAAGCGGCGTCGAGCCCGGCTTCCGCCTTGTCGATCGGCAGCGGCACGCCGATCACCCCTGTCGATGCGACGAAGATGTCCGAAGGGTCGCAGCCGAGATGCGCAGCGGTGCGCGCGGCGATCGCCTCGACCGCGGCGCGGCCGCGATTGCCGGTAAAGGCGTTCGAGTTGCCGGCGTTGACCACGAGCGCGCGGGCGCGACCCAGGACCAGCGCCTTGCGGCACCATTCGACTTCGGGCGAGGGGCACTTGCTGTTGGTCAGCACGCCGGCGACGCTGGTGCCCGGGTCGAGCGTGAAGAAGGTGAGGTCGCAGCGGTCCCAATTCTTGTAATGCGCGCGGGCGATGCGCGGCGTGACGCCGGTGATCGCGGGAAGGTCGGGAAAGGCGAGGGCGAGGGGAGAGCGTTCCATAAAGCCTGCCATACAGCGCTTGCTTCGCTGCGCAATGCGAGGCCATCATGGCGAGCGGATGTGAGGGGCGCATATGATACCCATGTTGTTGCTTATCAGCGGGTTTCTTCAATCTGCGGAGGTGCCCAAAGGTTCTTTGGCGGCGCCGCCGAAGCCGAAGACGCCGCCCGGTAATTGGGTGACGAACAACGATTACCCGGCCAACGCAATTCGCGAAAACCTGTACGGCACGCTGCATTTCACGTTGACGATTGATGTCACCGGGAAACCGGATGGTTGTCACATTACGTGGACGTCAGGGTTTGCGGAGCTGGATCAATATAGTTGCGCGATCTTCCTCAAGCGCGCCAGCTTTTATCCAGCGCGCGACGATACCGGAAAGCCGGTTCGGGGGACTTTTTCCAGCACCTTCCGGTGGGAACTTCCGGAGGGGGCGAAAGCGCGGGATGTGCCGGGGATAGACCTGGTGGTGGAGGTCGCCCAGCTGCCGGCCGGCTATGCCAGACCAGCGCTGACTCGCGTGCATTTCGGGCGATCAGGAAAGCCGGATTCCTGCCGTGTGGAAGCGAGCAGCGGTAATGCCGCGATCGACAAGGTGGCGTGTGCGCAAGTGATGTCGCAGGCGCCCGCACCGACCGATCGCATCGCCTGGGGAGCGATCCCCGACACGCGCATGGTGCAGGTGAGCTTCGAGGCGGCGAAGGCGAAATGAGCGGATGGCGTTGACGGGCGCTGGGTTCGAAATGCACCGGCTCCTTTGGCTGGCCTTGTCGACGGCATCACCACCGCAAGCGGATGCGGCAGCGGCGCCGATCACAAGCTGGTATGCCGCAGCGGTCATCGACGTTTCCGAGGCAGGAGACATATTGTCGTGCGTGGACGAACAGGCAGGCAGACCTCCAGCTGGACTCGTCGACCCGTGCGTCAATTTCAAGGGCGAGATTCCCCAACCGATGCTCGATGAGCTGGAGAACACGGGCTTGCCGCGGCGCGTGACGATCGAAATGGCGATGGCAGCCGACGGTGCCCCTAGACCGGCGTTTCGATATTATCAGACGAGCCAGACGCCGAGCGCACTCGCTTCGGTCGCATTCGAGGTGTCGAAAGACGGTGCGATCGAGAATTGCCGCAAGCTCGATACGGGTGAGGAGCGCTGGACCGTCAAACTCCCGGCGCTTTGCAGTATAGTCCGCGGACCCTATCGGCCGCTCGCGGATGCGAATGGCAGACCCCGACGGACTTCGGCGACGTTTACCGTGGCGTTTTCGACGGCGCGGTGAGACGCGGGGCGCGATTTCGATTGGCGTATGGAACTGCAGTCACTATGTCCGGGCCTTCTGCCTTGTAGAGAGCCGAATTGAACCTGCTGCTTCTCCTGACTGCGTTGCTTGCGAGCCTGACCGGCACCGGTCCGGCCGATCGCAACTTGCGCGGCGTTCAGGATGTAGCCGTGGTTCGTGCCGCCGAGGCGGTCGAGGCGGTCAGCCAGAGCGCCGGCGCGGTGCGTCCGGCGCACCCGGTCGCCGACGCCGATACCGCACCCGGTCAGCACTGGGCGGTTGCGGAAGCGGCCGCGCTTCCCGGCGCCGAACAGCGCTTCGAGCGCCGGCTCGAATAGCCCGCGCGCGGTCCGCCGACGGACCGCTCTTGCTCCAATTTCGTTTGATGCGGGTGCAGCCATGGGTGCTGCGTCCGCCCGACCATCTTAAACACGGGAAACAACCATGCTCGGCGGCCTTGCCAAGACCATTTTCGGCTCCTCGAACGAACGCTATGTCAAGTCGCTCGGGAGCATCGTCCAGAAGATCAACGCGTTCGAGCCGACGATCTCGGCGATGGACGACGCGACGCTCGCCAACCAGACGGTGCTGTTCCGGGAGCGGCTGGCGAATGGCGAGAAGCTCGACAACATCCTTCCCGAGGCGTTCGCCACCGTGCGCGAGGCGGCGAAGCGGACGCTCGGCCAGCGCCATTACGACGTCCAGATGATCGGCGGCATCGTGCTCCACCGCGGGGAGATCGCCGAGATGCGCACCGGCGAGGGCAAGACCTTGGTCGCGACGCTCGCGACCTATCTCAACGCGTTGCCGGGCGAAGGCGTCCACGTCATCACCGTCAACGATTACCTCGCCAAGCGCGACGCCGAGTGGATGAGCCAGGTCTATGGCTTTCTCGGCCTGACCACCGGGGTGATCATCCCCAACCTCACCGACCAGCAGCGCCGCGACGCGTATAATGCCGACATCACCTACGGCACGAACAACGAGTTCGGTTTCGACTATCTGCGCGACAACATGAAATATGACCGCGCCTCGATGGTCCAGCGGCCGTTCAACATGGCGATCGTCGACGAGGTCGATTCGGTGCTGATCGACGAGGCCCGTACCCCGCTGATCATCTCGGGTCCGACCGACGACCGCAGCGAGCTCTATATGGGTGTCGACGCGATCGTGAAGCAGCTCGTGCCTATCGATTACGAAAAGGACGAGAAGCAGCGCACCGTCGTACTGACCGAGGACGGCACCGAGAAGGTCGAGCGGATGCTCGAAAATGCCGGGCTGCTGATCGGCGCCAATCTCTACGATTTCGAGAACACCCAGGTGGTCCACCACCTCAACCAGGCGCTGCGCGCGAACGTGATGTTCAAGCGCGACATCGATTACATCGTCAAGGAAGGCAAGGTCATCATCATCGACGAGTTCACCGGCCGCATGATGGACGGCCGGCGCTGGTCGGAGGGCCTGCACCAGGCCGTGGAAGCCAAGGAAGGCGTGCAGATCGAGCCCGAGAATCAGACGCTTGCCTCGATCACCTTCCAGAATTATTTCCGCATGTATCCCAAGCTTTCGGGCATGACCGGCACCGCCGCGACCGAGGCGCCCGAATTCTTCGACATCTACAAGATGAACGTCGTCACCATTCCGACGAACCTGCCGGTGCGGCGCATCGACGAGGAAGACGAATTCTACAAGACCACCGAGGAGAAGTTCGCGGCGATCGCCAAGAAGATCCGCGAGCATTCGGCCAAGGGCCAGCCGGTGCTGGTCGGCACCGTCTCGATCGAGAAGAGCGAATTGCTCTCCGAATTCCTCAAGAAGGAAGGCGTCGAGCATTCGGTGCTCAATGCGCGGCACCACGAGATGGAGGCGGGGATCGTCGCCCAGGCCGGCCGGCTCGGCGCGGTGACGATCGCAACCAACATGGCGGGCCGTGGTACCGACATCCAGCTCGGCGGCAATCTCGAGTTCCGCGTCCATGACGAGCTCGGCGACATGCCCGAGGGGCCCGAGCGCGACGCCGCGGTCGAGCAGATCAAGGCCGAGATCCAGGCCGAGAAGGAGCGGGTCCGCGAGGCCGGCGGGCTGTTCGTGCTCGGTACCGAGCGCCACGAGAGCCGCCGCATCGACAACCAGCTGCGCGGCCGTTCGGGCCGTCAGGGCGATCCCGGGCTCAGCCGCTTCTATCTGAGCCTCGACGACGATCTGCTGCGCATCTTCGGCTCGAACACCCTGTTCGCCAAGATGATGCGCAACAATATCGAGGACGGTGAGGCGATCGGCTCGAAGTGGCTGAGCAAGGCGATCGAGACGGCGCAGAAGAAGGTCGAGGCGCGCAACTACGACATCCGCAAGCAGGTCGTCGAATATGACGACGTGATGAACGACCAGCGTAAGGTCATCTACGAGCAGCGCGCCGACATCATGGATGCCGACACCGTCGGCGAAGTCGTCGCCGACATGCGGCTCGAGACGGTCAATGCGATCGTCGGCGAGGCGTGCCCGCCCAATTCCTATCCCGAGCAATGGGACGTGGCAGGGCTGAAGGAGAAGGTGCAGGCGACGCTCGCGGTCGAGGCGCCGGTCGAAGAGTGGATCGCTTCCGAGGATGGGCTCGACCCCGAGCAGGTCGAGGAACGCATCCGCCAGATGGCCGACGAACTGGTCAATTCGAAGGCCGCCGAGCTCGAGCCCGAGACCTGGACCCAGATCGAAAAGTCGATTCTGCTGCAGAATCTCGACCATCACTGGAAGGAGCATCTCGCGATGCTCGATGCGCTGCGCCAGGTCGTCCACCTGCGTGCCTATGCCCAGAAGACGCCGATCAACGAGTATAAGCACGAGGCGTTCGCGATGTTCGAGCGGATGCTGGCGAACATCCGCGAGGACGTGACGCGAACCCTGGCGTTCGCACAGTTCCGCATGTCGCCGCCGCCCGAACTGCCGGAATTGCCCGACTTCCTGACTACGCACATCGATCCGCTGACCGGCAATGACGACAGTGGGGATTACGATGCCGGCGCCATGGGGCTGGTGTTCAATCAGCTGCCCCAGATGGGAATTCCGCAGCCCTCGGGTGAGGATCTCGGCACCGATCCGGCGCAGTGGGAAGGGCTGGTCAGCCGCAACGCGCCATGCCCCTGCGGCTCCGGGCGCAAGTACAAACACTGCCACGGTGCGTTGACGGCGTAAGGCGAAACAGATCCTCCCCGCGAAGCGGGGAGGGGGACCACGAAGTGGTGGAGGGGGCCTCTCCACGGGCGTGTGGCTCGTGGAGAGGCCCCCTCCGTCATGCTGCGCATGCCACCTCCCCCGCTTTGCGAGGGAGGATCTGTTCAGATCACCGCGTCTCGGGCATGCGGATCTGCGGACCGAGCCGGTCGAGCACTTCGCGCGCGTCGAAGGCGCGGACATTGTCGGTCGGCTTGGGGCCTCGGCCGGTCACGATCTCGGCGGTCGCCTCATATTGGCGGACCGTCCGATAGTCCCAGTCACGATCGCGCCAGAAGGGGTCGTCCCAGAACGGATCGTAGCTTCGCCAGCCCCAGCGCGAACCCCGGTAGAAGCGCCAGGACGGACTCCAATAACCCCACGGCCCGCCGCCATACCATCCGCCGAAGGCGCCCGGCGTGCGATAGGTGTCGGTGCGGGTCTCGGTATCGCGGGTGACGAGGATAAAGTGATCGAAGCCGCGCTGCACGGTCAGTTCTGCGGCGCGATAGAGCAGATAGCGCTCGACCGTCTCACGCGCGGTGAGGCTGTTGCCCGAGAAGCTGACGCGGAAGCGGTTGCTCTCGATCTGTTCGTCCCAATAGCCCGCGCGCGACGATGCCGTCGCAGGCTGGTAGGGGGTGGCGGTCATGCAGCCCGCGAGCGCGGTGCTCCCGACCAGCGCTGCGGCCAGCGCAAAGCTGCGCCTATGCCGCCGTAACATTTTTAGCATGGTTCCTCCGACAGTTATGGCGAGGGGCGGGGGTGCCGATCGTCAGTCCGAACGCGCGCGGGACAGGAAAGGCTCCGCACGGTGACGCGATGAATCGTGCGCCTTGGACGATTGACGGATGCTGAACGCCGGTCAGGCGATCCGCTCCGGTACTTCCATCGCTTCCTCGACCAGCTTGGCGCGGGGTGCCATTGCCTCCCACGGGAAGACGAACCAGTCCTTGTCGACGCTGCGGTCGATCGTCCGCGCGCGATAATCGACGCGCTGCGACGAGCGGCTGTTGTCGAGCAGCACGGCGAAGCGGATGTTGCTGTCGACCGCGCCCAATGCGGCCAGTGCCGCGCGAATCTCGCCGATCGTCTTGCCGCTGTCGTTGATGTCCTCGACGAAGAGCAGATGGTCTCCGGCCCGCGCGCGTTCGGCGAGCACGGCGATCAATGCCGGCCCGAACGAGGCTATCCGCGCCGAATGGTCGATCGAGACCAGTGGCAGGTCCATGCGATGCGACAGATAGACCGCAGGCGCCAGCCCGCCGCGCCCCACCCCGACGAGCAGCGACGGGCGCCAGCCCTCGGCCTCCATCGTGCCGGCAAGCGCCTCGACACCGGCGACCATCTCTTCGTGCGTATAGGGCGTGAAGACGATCTCGCTCACGCCTGCGCCTCGACATAGGCGTCGAGCCGGGCGAGGTGCGCCGCCACCGCATCATCGGGCAGGAACGAGCCTAGAAAGCTGTTGCGCGCGAGCGTGACGAGATCGTCGCGGTCGAGCGTTCGGCCCTGCGCGACGGCGCGGAAATTGTCGCCGACATAGCCGCCGAAATAAGCCGGATCGTCCGAGTTGATCGTCGCGCGGAGGCCGAGACGCAGCATCCGGTCAATCGGGTGCACATCGATCGAGGCAACGTTGCACAATTTGACGTTGGACAGCGGACACACGGTCAGGGTCATCCCCGAGCGCGCGAGCCGGGCGACCAAAGCCGGGTCCTCGAGGCTGCGATTGCCGTGATCGAGCCGGTCGACATGGAGCAGGTCGAGCGCCTCGCGGACATATTCGGGCGGGCCTTCCTCGCCCGCATGGGCGACGCGCCTGAGCCCCATCGCGGCCGCCGCGGCGAAGACGCGCTCAAACTTGGCGGGCGGATGGCCGACTTCGGACGAATCGAGTCCGATCGCATCAATCCGGTCGATCCAGGGCTGGGCCTGTTCGAGGGTGCGAAAGGCGTCCTCCTCGTCGAGATGGCGCAGGAAGCAGAGGATCAGCTTCGAGGTGAGCCCATGCTTCGCCTCGGCATCGGCCATGCCCGCAAGAAGCCCGTTGGCGACGACGCCGAACGGAATGCCGCGGTGCGTATGCGTTTGGGGATCGAAGAAGATCTCGGCATGCACCACCCCGTCGGCCGCGGCGCGATCGAAATAGGCGAGCGCGAGATCGCGGAAATCCTCCTCGGTGCGCAGCACGTCGGCACCGGCATAATAGATGTCGAGAAAGTCCTGCAGGTTCGAGAAGTCATAGGCTGCGCGGACTTCCTCGACCGAGGCATAGGGGATCGTCACATTATTCCGCCGGGCAAAGGCGAACATCTGCTCGGGCTCGAGGCTGCCTTCGATATGGAGGTGGAGTTCGGCCTTGGGCAGGCCGGCGATGAAGGCGTCGAGGTCGCTCATCGGGCAAGCATCGCAGGGGCGGGGGAGAGTCGCAAGCGGGAGCGCGGCGCGCCGCGGTGCGTTGACCCCGCATGCCGTCGAGCGTGATCCGCCGCTGGGACTATGACGAGGCCGAACATCGGCTCGAGGTCACGTTCGTCAGCGGCCGCGTGTACAGCTATCATGACGTGCCGCCGGCAGTCGCACAGGCGATGCGCGAGGCCTTTTCGAAGGGCAGCTATTTCAATCGGCATATCCGCGATCATTTCGCCTTCACGGAGCATCGAAGGCGCGCCTCAGGCTCCGATTAGGTGCAACGCGATCTCGCGGCGGTGCGGCCTGCGGCGATGCTCGAACAGATAGATGCCCTGCCACGTGCCGAGCGCGAGGCGACCGCCGATCAGCGGTATCGAGAGGTGGATGCCGGTGAGCGTGGCGCGCAGATGCGCGGGCATGTCGTCGGGACCTTCGTCGTCATGCGCATAGCCGGCGCTTTCGGGCGCGAGGCGCGCGATCCACGCCTCCAGATCGGTGCGTACCTCGGTGGCGGCATTTTCCTGGATCAGCAAAGAGGCCGAGGTGTGCCGGCAGAACAGGGTGAGCAGGCCCTGATCCAATCCTTGATCAGTGACCCAGCGCACCACGTCGCGGGTGATCTCGACCAGGCCCTGGCCGTCGGTCTGGAAGCTCAGGACGTGCGTTGCTTGTCGCATCGGAAGGAAGTGGCTCCCCGGGCCTGATTCGAACAGGCGACCGATCGATTAACAGTCGATTGCTCTACCGCTGAGCTACCGGGGAATGCCGTCTTCTGCGGCGCTGGGCCGCTTCGGAGGCGCGCCTATAGCAGCGGATTTTCGGACATGGCAAGGGGGTCAGGCGATGAATTGTTCCATCGTTATCCGGTCGTCCAGCGCGTGTTCGGGATCGAACAGCAAGGTGAGGTCGCGTAGATGGTCGATCGCCACCTGGACGTGCGCGACTTCGCGGATCTCACGCTGGTCGGCGACCGCGCTGACCGGGCGCTTGTCGGCCTCGAGCACGCGAATGCCGATGCGGGTCTTTTCGGGCAGGATCGCGCCGCGCCAGCGCCGCGGCCGAAACGGACTGATCGGGGTGAGCGCGAGCAATGCCGAGCCGAGCGGGAGAATCGGGCCGTTGGCGGAGAGATTGTACGCGGTCGACCCCGCGGGAGTCGCTACGAGCATGCCGTCGGCGACCAATTCCTCGAGCACGACACGGTCGTTCACCGTGACTTCGAGTTTGGCGGTCTGGCGCGTCTCGCGCAGCAGCGAGACTTCGTTGATCGCCGGCAGCACGCATTGTTCGCCGCTGATCGTCGTCGCGGTCATGCTGAGCGGCGAGACGCGGAAGGGTTTGGCGCGGGCCAGCCGCTCCTCGAGCCGCTCCAGCCGCCAATCGTTCATCAGGAAGCCGATCGTGCCGAGATTCATCCCGAACACCGGAACGATCCGGCGGCGCTCGAGCATCGCGTGGAGCGTCTGGAGCATGAACCCGTCGCCACCCAAAGCGACGACCTCTTCGGCCTGCTCGAGCGGCACCCATTCATAGGCGCCGCGCAGTTCCTCGGCCGCGACTTGCGCGGGAGGCGTCGGCGAAGCGACCAGCGCGCGAAGAGTCATCCGCCGGTGACGCTCATGTGGCGCGCAACCGCCGGCTTCGCCCCGGCTTCGATTCGGAAATCGTGCGCGGCGGGCTTCAGGTCAAGCGCGCGGCTGATCCGCGCGTCGACTTCGGCAAGTCCGCCGGTGCGGATCGCCTCGCGCAGGTCGACCGAGTCCTCGTGGCCGAGGCACATATGGAGCTTGCCGTCGGTGGAGAGGCGGACGCGATTGCAGGTCGCGCAGAAATTGCCGGTGAGCGGCGAAATCAGGCCGAGGCGGGTCCCGGTGCCGGCGAGCCGCCAGTAACGCGCCGGGCCGCCGGTCTGGTGGTCGTCGGGCACGAGATCGAACGTATCGCGAAGCTGGGCAAGCACCTTCGGAAGCGGCAGAAAGCGGTCGGCGCGGTCCTCGTCGATCTGGCCGAGCGGCATCGTCTCGATCAGCGTGAGATCATGGCCCTCGTCCGCTGCCCAGGCGAACATCGGCGCGATCTCCCGCTCGTTCAGCCCCTTTAGCGCGACCATGTTGATCTTGATCCGCAGCCCCGCAACCCTGGCTGCGGCGATGCCTTCCAGCACCTTCGTCACGTCGCCGTGGCGGGTGATGTAGCGAAAGGTCTCAGGGTCGCGGCTGTCGAGGCTGACGTTGATCCTGCGCAGGCCCGCGGCGAACAGTTCGTCCGCGTGCGCGGCGAGCCGGGTGCCGTTGGTCGTGAGTGTGAGTTCGTCTAGTCCTGTGCCGATCTGCCGGCCCAGCCGCCACGCGAGATCGAGCATGTCGCGGCGGACCAGGGGTTCGCCGCCGGTGAGGCGGATTTTGCGCACCCCGCGGGCGACGAAGCGCTCGGCGATCAGTGCGATCTCCTCGAGGCTGAGCAGTTCCGCGCGGGGCAGGAAGGTCATCTGCTCGGCCATGCAATAGCGGCAGCGCAAATCGCAGCGGTCGGTCACCGAGATGCGCAGATAGCTGATCGCCCGGCCGTGACGGTCCACCAGTTTGTCGGCGCTCGGAACGGGGACGCTGGCCATGTCGCCGAGGTACGGCCTTGTGGGCGCTCAAACAACCCTCCGGATGGCGGCGCGCGCCGCTTCTCGCTATCGATGGGGCGATGGATGACAATTTCATGATCGCCGACGCCACTGCGGCAACCGACATTCCGGTGTTCGTGCTGTCCTTCCGTCAGCGCGACGAAGTGGCCGCGGCGGCGGCAGGCGGGGGCTGGCGCGTGGTGGCGGCACGGCGTCCCGACGGGCTCGAGCAGCGCTTTCTCGCCAGCGGAGCCAGCGTGGCGGTGATCGATGCGCGCGGGGCGATGAGCGAAGGCCTCGACGCGACGCGTGCGCTGGCCGCCGCGGTGGAAGCGCATGGCGGGGCGATCCTGATCCTCGTCTCTCAAAGCGACACGGTGCACATGCGCCATTTCTACGATGCCGGGGCGACGCATTTTCTCGGCAGCCCGATGTCGTCGGCGGCGATGGCGCACGCCATTCGCTTCGCCCATCGCCATGTCGAGCGGCTGGCACAGGCGCGGGGGGCAACCGGCGGCGCGGCCGAACCGCTCGGCTGGCGATTCGACGCCGAGATGCGGTCGCTACAGCTGACCCCGGGCTTGGCCAATCTGCTCGGGCTGAGCGAGGCGCCGGGTTTGCTTTCGGTGATGCGGCGGCTGGATCCGGACGACCGCACCCTCGTCAGAACCGCACTTCGCCGACTCGGCAAGGATCATGGCTCGACTGCGTTCGCGCACGATCTCGCCGGGGTGGGGCGGGTGGTGCAGCATCTGCAATATGATCCGCACAGCGGTTCGCTGCACGCACTGGTCGAGGCTTTGGGGGTCGCGCCGGATGCCAGCGTCGCCGTGCGCGACGCGCTGACCGGCGCGCGCGACGCCACCAGCGCGCGGCGCTGGATCGACCGGCAGCTGGCCGAGGGGCAGACCATCGGCACGATCCTGATCGGACTGAGCCGGTTCGAGACGGTGAACACCGCTTACGGCCGCGAGGCCGGCGACGCATTGCTGCGCGGCGTCTCCCGGCGGGTCGCGGAAGTGGCGCGCGAGTTGTTGGGCCGTGATGCGATCGTCGCGCGAATCGGCGGGTCCGAATTCCTCGTCGCGAGCCCGGGCGCGACGCGCGCGCAGCTCGGCGCGGCCGAGGCGCGGCTCGAGGAGGCGATCGGCCGGCCGTTCGTGGCGGGAGGGGAGATCGCCCACCTCGGCGCGAAAATGGCGAGCGTTGCGAGCACCGCCGGCGATTCGGCGGCCAGCCTGTTACGGCGCGCGAGCGAGGCCTTGCTTGGCGATGCCGTACCGGCCGAACCCAATGCGCCGCCGGTCGAGGAATTGGCCAATGATCTGCATCGCGCGCTCGAACGCAGCGAAATCGGGGTACGCTTCCAGCCGCAGGTTGCGATCGCGTCGGGACAAATCGTCGGCGTCGAGGCGCTGGCGCGCTGGCATCACCCGGATTTGGGCGAGATCGGCGCCGAGACCTTGTTCCTCGCGGCGCAACGCGCCGGCCTCGAGACCCAGCTCAGCGATCATGTCCAGCGGCGTGCCCTCACGGGTGCCGCGCAATGGCCCTCGAAACTGGCGCGGCTGCGACTGTCGATCAACGTGACGGCGAGCGACGTCGCGCGCGCCGGCTTCGCCGACAGTCTGCTCGGGCGAGTCGATGCCAGCGGGTTTCCGCGGTCGCGGCTGACGGTTGAGATCACCGAGAGCGGGATCATGGCCGATCTGACCGAGGCGGCGCGACTGCTGTCGCAGCTGCGCGCGGCCGGCTGCCGGGTGGCGATCGACGATTTCGGCACCGGCTATTCGAGCCTCGCTTATCTGAAGGCGCTGCCGCTCGATTATCTCAAGATCGACAAGCGCCTCAGCCACGACATCACTGGCGCGCACCGCGATCGGGTGGTGGTACGCGGGGTGATCGACATGGCCCGCTCACTCGGGCTCGCGGTCGTTGCCGAGGGCGTTGAGACCGACGCGCAACTCGACTTGCTCGCCAAGGAGGGCTGCCAGTATTTCCAGGGCTATCTCTGCGCCGAACCGCTCGATGTGCCCGCGCTCGCCAACCTGGTGCAGGGGTGAGCGATCCGCAGGATGTGAGCGGCGTCTGGTACGGACGCTATTCGGCCGACCACGGCTATGAAGACAACGGCTTCATTGCGCTGATCGAGGAGATTTCCGGAACGGTGACGGGCACGATCACCGAGCCGGACGAGGCCAGCCGACAGATCCGCCGCGCGACCGTCGCCGGCCGGCGCGACGGCGCCAGCTTGCGCTTCACCAAGCAATATGACGGCAGCGGCGGCTGGACCCATGCGGTCCGCTATTCAGGGATGGTCGACGCGGACGGGACCTTGGTGATGGGGCGCTGGACCGTCGAGGGACTGACCGGCGCGTTCGACATGACTCGCAAGAAGTTCGACGCCGAGGCGCTCGAGGACGAGGAAGAAGCCGAGATCGTGATCGGGCGTTCCGCCTGAGCTGGCAACGCGGGACCCGCCCAGACCATGTCTCAGGTCGTCACGAACGACCGCTGACATCCCATGGGCTTCCTGTGCCAGCAGGAGCACGAGGGTAGCGAGGTACATCTCCAGGCAGAAATCCGCCCGCCGGCGGGCAGAACCGCCTAGTGGAGGCGCGCGCGTGCCGCCGCCGAGAGCTTCGTCGGGGCAGACGCCGGCCGGCGGTCGCCGCCACCGTCGATCCGGAACGCGCCGGTGAGTTCGGCGAGCGTGCCGACTTCATGCGTGAGATTGCGCGCGGCGGCGGAGGTCTGCTCGACCATCGCGGCATTTTGCTGGGTCGACTGGTCCATCGTGCCGATCGCCGAGGAAATTTCGCCGATCGCAGCCGATTGGGCGCTGTTGTCGGTCGCCATGTTGCCGAGCAGCATATGCACCTGGCTGACATCGTCGGAGATGTTGGCCAGCGCGCCGTCCACTCGCTGGACCATTTCCACTGCGGCGACGATGTCGGTCTGGGTGGCGGTGAGCTGGTCGCGGGCGCGGCCGGCCTCCTCTTCGGCACGCATCGCGAGCGCCGAGACGAGGTCGGCGACGACCGCGAAGCCGCGGCCTGCCTCGCCAGCGCGACCCGCTTCGACGGCCGCGTTCATCGCGAGCACGCGGGTCTGGAAGGCGATCTTGTCGAGGCCTTCGATCACGCTGTCGATGCCCTTGGCGCTCTCCGACACGCGAGTCATCGCCTGAACGGCTTCGTCGGTGATCGCGCGCCCGTCGGAAACGGTGGCGATCGCCTGATCGGCGCGAGTCACGGTCGAGCGGGCGGCGCTCGCGCCGGTCTTCAGCCGGCCGTCCATCTGGGTGATCGCGGCGGAGGTCTGTTCGAGGCTTGCGGCGTTGCTCTCGGTGCGCCGGGCGAGATCTTCCGATGCCTGCGCGATTTCACTCACGCCTGCATTGATCCGCCCGGTACCCTCGGCCACGGCGGCGATCATGCTGCGGATCTTGGAAAGCGTGGCGTTGTAGCTCCGCTCGAGCGCGATGAAGCTCCCGGGCATCCCCGATAGCTGGCGCGTGAGGTCGCCGTCGGCGAGGGCAGTCAATGCCTCCTCCAGCTGGGCGACGGCCACGTTCCGCGAAGCCTGCGCCTCCTCGAAATAGACCGACAGCGACAATTCCATGTCGAGCAGCGCCGCCTTGACGAGGGCGACGGTGGTCTCATGTGCAGCCGCGGGTCGGAACGCAGCAGCGAGGCGCTTCCAGAACGGCGCGCGCTCGGCCACGCCGCGAACCAGTTCCTCGACGACAATCGCGTAGCTGCCGACATACCAGCGCGGATCGAGACCGATCCTCGCGTGGGTGGCGCCGATCCGGCGGGTGCTTTGATAATAGACATCGTCGAACTCGCCGCGGGCGATGTGATCCCAATGCTTTTCCTGCGCGGCCTTGGCGCGGGCCATGTGCTGGCTGTTCTCGAAGAAGCTTGCGGTCTGCGGCGTGCGCTGCGCACGCGCATAGAAGCGGTCGAGCGCCTTGCCGATGACGGCGGCGATTGCCGGCCGCGCTGCCCGAAGCTGCTCCCGCTGGGCGGAATCCATCTCCATGAACTCCAGACGCGCGCGGATATCGTCGGACAAAGCAGGCTCCTGTAACCGTGGGCGGCGAAGAGCGCAGCTCTTTCGCCTCGGGCTCATTCTAGGAGACTCGCATTTCGTGCGGGTTAGGTAGTTTACCGGACCGGAAGGAAGCAGGGCTCACCCCGCCGCCTTCGCCAGCCCCCGCGACAATTGCAGCGCGCCGTGCAGCCGCGCCGCAGGATTGGCCCAGGCGCGGTTGATGACGAGCTTCATGTCCGGACGCAGCCGGGCGGTTTCGCCAAGCTTGTCGACATAAGCGAGCAAGCCTGGAACGTTGGGGAACTTGTCCTCGTGGAAGGTGACGAGCGCGCCCTTGGGGCCAACGTCGATCTTGGCGATGCACGCCTTCTTGGCGTTGAGCTTGGCCTCGATCAGCGTGATCAAGTTCGCGGTGGGCTCCGGGAGCTTGCCGAAGCGGTCGATCATCTCCGCGGCGAACGCGTCGATGCCCTGGCGGTCCTCGACTTCATTGAGGCGGCGGTACAGCCCCATGCGCAGGTCGAGGTCGGGGACATAGTCCTCGGGGATCATGATCGGTGCGTCGACGGTGATCGACGGCGACAGGTCCTTCGGCCGGATGTCGTCGCGCAGCCCGCCGGCCTTGGCGTCGAGGATCGCCTCCTCGAGCATCGACTGGTAGAGTTCGTAGCCGACTTCCTTGATATGGCCCGATTGCTCGTCGCCGAGAAGATTGCCCGCGCCGCGAATGTCGAGGTCATGGCTGGCGAGCTGGAAACCGGCGCCTAGGGATTCGAGATCGGACAGGACCTTGAGGCGCTTGCTCGCCGCCTCGGTCATCTGCCGCTCGGGCGGCGTGGTCATATAGGCATAGGCACGGGTCTTGGAGCGCCCGACGCGGCCGCGGATCTGGTAGAGCTGGGCTAGGCCGAACTTGTCGGCGCGGTTGACGATCAGCGTGTTGGCGCTGGGGATGTCGAGGCCCGATTCGATGATCGTCGTCGAGACGAGCAGATCGTAGCGGCGGTCGTAGAAGGCCGACATCCGCTCCTCAACCTCGGTCGGCGCCATCTGGCCGTGCGCGACGACATAGCTGATCTCGGGCACGTCGTTGCGCAGGAATTCCTCGATGTCCGGCAGATCCGAGATGCGCGGGGTGACGAAATAGGCCTGGCCACCGCGATAATGCTCGCGCAGCAATGCCTCGCGCAGGACGACAGGGTCCCACGGCATGACATAGGTACGCACCGCGAGGCGGTCGACCGGCGGCGTCTGGATCACCGAAAGCTCGCGCAGCCCCGACATCGCCATCTGCAGCGTCCGCGGAATCGGCGTAGCGGTGAGCGTGAGGACGTGAACGTCCGCCTTCATCGCCTTCAGCCGTTCCTTGTGGGTGACGCCGAACCGCTGCTCCTCGTCGACGATGACGAGACCGAGACGCTTGAAATCGACAGTCTTGGCGAGGATCGCGTGGGTGCCGATCACCACGTCGATCTTGCCCTCGGCCAGGCCTTCCTTGACGGCCCTGGCCTCGGCGGCGGGCACGAGACGCGACAGGCGGCCGATCTCGATCGGGAAGCCCTGGAAGCGCTCGACGAAATTGCGGTGGTGCTGGCGGGCGAGCAGGGTGGTCGGGCAGACCACCGCGACCTGCATCCCGGCCATCGCCGCGACAAAGGCGGCGCGCAGCGCCACCTCGGTCTTGCCGAACCCGACATCGCCCACGATCAGCCGGTCCATCGGCCGGCCGGCGGCAAGATCCTCGAGGACGTCATTGATCGCGCGGTCCTGGTCGTCGGTCTCCTCATAAGGGAAGCGATCGACAAAGGCCGGGTAGCCGCCATGGTCGGGCTCGGCGACTTCGGCGGGACGCGTCGCGCGCTTGGCGGCGGTGGCGATGAGCTCGCCCGCAATCTCGCGGATCCGCTCCTTCATCCGCGACTTGCGGCGCTGCCATGCCTCGCCGCCGAGCTTGTCGAGGCTCGCGCCTTCCTCGCCCGATCCGTAACGGCTCAGCACCTCGAGATTCTCGACGGGCACGTAGAGCTTGTCGCCGCCGGCATATTCGAGCGCGACGCAATCGTGCGGCGCCTTCTGGACCGGAATCTGGGTCAGGCCCTCATAGCGCCCGATGCCGTGCTCGATATGGACGACGAGGTCGCCCGGCGAGAGCGTGGCGAGCTCCTGAAGGAATGCGTCGGTATTCTTCCGGCGCTTCGAGCGGCGGACGAGGCGGTCGCCCAGCATGTCCTGCTCGGTGAGCAGGGCGATGTCGGGTGCGGTGAAACCATGATCGAGCGGCAGGACGATCAGGGCGATGCCCTTGTCGGCCACACCGAGCGCCTCCTGCCAGCTTCCGGCATTGCGCGCGCCCTTCAGCCCGTGATCGCCGAGCAGACCGGCGAGACGTTCGCGTGCGCCGTTCGAATAGCTGGCGAGGATCGGCTTCTTCCCGCCCTTCCGGACCTTGGCGAGGTGATCGACCACTGCCTCGTAGACATTGGTGCCGGCGGCGCGCTCCGGCGCGAAATCGCGCGGCCCATCGACGAGGAAGTCGAGCACCGTGGCGCTTTCGGGCTCGTGGAAGGGCGTCGCGGTATGCACCGGGCCGTGGTCGAGCGCCTTCGCCCATTCATCCGGCGAAAGGTAGAGCGCGTCGGCGGCGAGGGGGCGATAGCTGCCCGGCGCGGTCGATTCGGCGCGGACGCGGTTCTGCTGATAGTCGGCGATCGCCTCGAAGCGCTGCTCGGCCGCGCCCGAGGTCGCCGTATCGCGGACGATCACGGCGTCGTCGGCAAGATGCGCGAACAGGGTATCGAGCCGCTCCTCGAACAGCGGCAGCCAATGCTCCATGCCGGCGAGCCGACGGCCGTCGCTGATCGCCTGGTAGAGCGGGTCGCCGGTCGCGTTCGCGCCGAACTTCTCGCGATAGCGGCTGCGGAAGCGCTTGATCGACTCCTCGTCGAGCAAAGCCTCGGAGGCGGGGAGGAGCGTGAAGCCGTCGACTCGCCCGGTGGTTCGCTGGTCCTCGGGCGAAAAGGTACGGACGCTCTCGATCTCGTCGCCGAAAAAGTCGAGGCGGAGCGCCTGGTCGGCGCCGCTCGGGAACAGATCGACGAGCCCGCCGCGCACTGCGAACTCGCCGGCATCGTTGACGGTGTCGACACGAACGTACCCATTCGCCTGAAGCAGGGCGGAAAGCTTGTCGAGCCCGATGCGTTCGCCAGGGGCGAGGCGGGCGACGAGCTGGCGGATGCGGAACGGCGTGAGGGCGCGCTGGGTGGCGGCGTTCACGGTGGTGATCAGCAGGCGCGGCTTGTCGGACTTCGTCTGAAGCGCGTGCAGCGTGGCGAGACGCTCGGACATGACCCGGAGGGTCGGGCTCGCGCGGTCATAGGGGAGGCAGTCCCATGCCGGATAGCTCAGGATGTCGAGCTCGGGCGCGAAGAACGGCGCAGTCGACGCGATCGCGCGCATCGCCGCCTCGTCGGGCGCAACGAACACCGCGGTGCCGCCCGCGCGCGCGAGATCGGCCAGCATCCACGGCAGGAAGCCGGCCGGGGCCCCCGACAGGGTGAGGGGACGGGTGGCGGTGAGGATCGTCTTGAGGTCGGGCATTCTTGTCTCTGCTCCCTCTCCCCTTCAGGGGAGAGGGCTGGGGAGAGGGGCAGGGTGTCAGGGGATCGGGCATACGGATATGCCCCTCTCCCCGACCCTCTCCCCGCAAGCGGGGAGAGGGAGATTTAGTTCGAAATCGGTACGTAATTCAAAGCCTTGAGCGCGGTCATTATCGTGCCGTGGTAGCGTTCCGGTACGGCGGCGGTTCCCATTGCCCATGCCATGATGTCGACATCCTGTTCCTCGAGCAAAGTCTCGAACAGGGCGATCTCAGCCTCGTCCCAGCGCTCGGCATGCGCGTCGAAGAAGCCGCCGATCAGCAGATCGGCCTCCTTGACGCCGCGGTGCCAGGCGCGGAAGCGCAGGCGCTTGAGGCGGTGTTCGCGGTCCACAGGATCTCCAACGCAAATCGGCCGGCGGCGCTTTGAGCGACCGTCGGCTTCGGTGTAGGGCGGAGATAGACATGCGGCCGGACATTCTCAATCCACTGTTCGCGGAAGTAACCGCGTTGAAGGGCATCGGCCCGGGGCTCGCCAAACCCTTGGAGCGGCTGGGACTGGCGCGTGCGGTGGACGTCGCCTTCCATCTGCCCACCGGGTTCATCGATCGGCTGCCGCGCGAGGAACTCGACGCAGCCGATGCCGGCCGGATCATCGCGATCACCTTGACGGCAGTGAACTATCGGTTCGGCGGCAGCGCACGGGCCCCGGCACGCGTGCAGGCGGTCGACGGCAGGGGCAATTATGTCAGCCTCGTCTTCTTCGGCGGCAATTCGGGCTGGGCGAAGAAGCTGCTGCCGCTGAACGAGCCGCGCTTCGTCTCGGGCAAGCTCGAGACCTATGGCCAGGAATTGCAGATCGTCCATCCCGATCTGGTGCTGCCGCTCGAGGAAGCGCAGTCGGTCGGCCGCGAGGCGGTGTATCCCTGCTCCGAAGGGATCACCTCGAAACGGATCGCGGCACTGGCGGCGCAGGCGCTCGAGCGCGCGCCGGACTTGCTCGAATGGATCGAGCCCAGCCTGAAGGCGCAACATGGCTGGCCGGCGTGGAAGCAGGCTCTCGAAGCGATTCACGCCGATCCCGCCGACGCCAAGGCCCGCGAGCGGCTGGCCTATGACGAGATATTCGCCAATCAGCTTGCCCTGCTGCTGGTGCGCGGTGAGGCACGCGCCAAGCGTGGGCGGCCGCTCGCCGGGGATGGGCGGCTGCGCGACCGGCTCAAGCTGCCTTATGCACCCACCGGTGCGCAGGCGCGGACGATCCGCGAGATCGAGGGCGATATGGCGCAGAGCCAGCCGATGCTGCGGCTGCTCCAGGGCGATGTCGGATCGGGCAAGACCCTCGTCGCCACGATGGCACTGCTGATCGCCGCCGAAGCGGGCGCACAGGGCGCGATGCTGGCACCGACCGAGATATTGGCACGCCAACATTTCGAGACACTTACGCGACTTCTCTCCGGTTTGGATGTAAGAGTTGCGATCCTCACCGGACGCGACAAGGGGCGCGCGCGGGAGGCGACGCTGATGGGGCTCGCCGATGGATCGATTGACATCCTCGTCGGTACGCACGCGATCTTTCAGGAGGGCGTGCGCTACAAGGATCTCGGGCTGGTGGTGGTCGACGAACAGCATCGCTTCGGCGTCGCCGAGCGGCTGATGCTGCAGAGCAAGGCGCAGGTGCCGCCGCATCTGCTGGTGATGACTGCGACGCCGATTCCGCGCACGCTCCAGCTCGCGACCCATGGCGAAATGGATGTCAGCCGCCTCGACGAAATGCCGCCGGGCCGCGAACCGATCGAGACGAGCGTGATCTCGGAGGATCGGCTGGGCGAGATCGTCGAGGCGCTGGGGCGCCATCTCGGCTCGGGAAAGCAGGCTTATTGGGTGTGCCCGTTGGTCGAGGAAAGCGAGAAGGTCGATCTCGCCGCTGCCGAGGCACGTGCGGCGGAGCTACAGGCGCGGTTCGGCGACAAGGTCGGCGTGGTCCATGGGCGAATGAAGGGGCCCGAGAAGGACGCAGTGATGGCGCGGTTTGCGCGTGGCGAGATCGGCGTGCTGGTGGCGACGACGGTGATCGAGGTCGGTGTCGACGTGCCCAACGCGACCCTGATCGTGATCGAGCATGCCGACCGCTTCGGACTGGCGCAGCTCCACCAGCTGCGCGGGCGCGTCGGACGGGGCGGGGGCAAGTCGCATTGCGTGCTGCTGCGCGGCGGGGGACTGAGCGAGACGTCGCGGGCGCGGCTGGCGCTGATGCGCGACACCAATGACGGCTTCGTGATCGCCGAACGCGACCTCGAGCTGCGCGGCGGCGGCGAATTGCTCGGCACGCGGCAATCGGGCGAACAGACGTTCCGGCTGGCGACGCCCGAGATGATGCAGGCACTGATGGTGGCGGCGAATGCCGATGCGCGGCTGCTCGTGGATCAGGATCGCGGCCTGCAGACCGCGCGGGGGCAGGCGGCGCGGACGGCGCTGTATCTGTTCGAGCGCGATGCCGCGGTGACGCTGCTGCGGGCGGGCTAGCTGTCAGTGCTCCTGCGAAAGCAGGAGCCCAGAGTCGCAGGCGCATCGTTTGCCGCCCTGGGCTCCTGCTTTCGCAGGAGCACTACTCATTACCTGTCCTACAGCTGCGGCCAGGCCGAACGTCGCGCCCGAAGCCGCGGCCGCGGTCGCCTTGCAATGTAGGATTTCGTCTGCTTGTCTCAGGCGGCCCGCAGTGTCGGCTGCTATTTGACATCGTCGGTTCTGCCCAAAACCCGGGGCGTGTATCGCCTCCAGGCGCCGTGCGCGACAGTGTCAAGGCAGTGTCAACTTTCGACCGGCAGGATCCCGGCCTTCACCGGAACGCCCGCCCGTTACTTACCCTTCAGCAGCACTGCGATGAGCTCGTAATAGGTCGCCAGATCGATCGCCGGGTCGAACTGGCAGCCGAGCCGTCCGCCCAACCACCAGCGGACTTCCGCCACCACTGTACCGGCGATCGGCAATACGATGCGCAAGCGATCACCGGTCTCGAACGGCGTGTCGCAGCGCGCCATCAGTCCGTGCGGTGAGATGTTCACGACGAGAAAGGTGAGCTGCCGCGCGTCAGGGCCGAAGGCGCGCGCACGATAATGCACGTCGTCGCGCATCTCCTGCCGGTCGTCGGCCAAGGCCAGATTGCCGATGCTGAAACCCACACGCGCCTCGCTGAACCTAGAGGTACGTTTGCCGCGATAGACGGCGCGGGTGAATTCCGTTCGAACGAAGCTGCTTAACGGCGGTTTACGCGCGAGGCTCAGGCGGGGACGAGCAGGCCGTGCTTCTTCTTGCCGAAGCTGATCTTGACCTGTCCTGCGACAGGGACCGTCTGGGCGGGATCGCCGACCGGCTGGTCGTCGACGCGGATCGCGCCCTCTGCGATCTTGCGCCGCGCCTCGCCCTTGGACGGGCAAAGGCCAAGCGCGATCAGCGCATCGACGATATTGATGCTGCCGCCCGTCACTGCGAAGCTGGGCAGTGCCTCGCCGGCGGCACCTTCCTCGAAGGTACGGCGCGCGGTTTCGGCCGCCTCGGCTGCCGCCGCGGCGCCACGGCACATCGCGGTCGCTTCGTTGGCGAGGATCTTCTTGGCCTCGTTGATCTCGGCGCCCTCGAGCGCCTCGAGCCGGGCGACCTCGTCGAGCGGAAGATCGGTGAACAGCCGCAGGAAGCGGCCGACGTCGCGATCGTCGGTGTTCCGCCAGAACTGCCAGTAATCGTAATGCGAGAGCTGGTCGGGGTTGAGCCATACCGCGCCGGACATGGTCTTGCCCATCTTGCCGCCGTCCGCCGTGGTGATCAGCGGGGTGGTGACGCCGTACACTTCCGTGCCGTCGACGCGACGGGACAGTTCGATGCCGTTGACGATGTTCCCCCATTGGTCCGAGCCGCCCATCTGCAGCCGGCAGGCCAGGCGGCGCGACAGCTCGAGAAAGTCATAGGCCTGGAGGATCATGTAGTTGAACTCGAGGAACGACAGCGATTGCTCGCGATCGAGCCGCAGCTTGACCGAATCGAAGCTCAGCATGCGATTGACCGAGAAATGCTGGCCGTAATCGCGCAGGAAGGGGAGATATTCGAGCGAATCGAGCCATTCGGCATTGTCCAGCATCACCGCGTCGGTGGGGCCGTCGCCGAAGGTGAGGAAGTTCTCGAACACCGTCTTGATAGAGGCTATGTTGCTGGCAATTGTCTCTTCGGTCAGCAGCTTGCGGGCTTCGTCCTTGAAGCTGGGATCGCCGACCTTGCCGGTGCCGCCGCCCATCAGGACGATGGGCTTGTGGCCCGCCTGCTGGAGCCGGCGGAGCAGCATGATCTGCACGAGGCTGCCGACATGGAGCGACGGCGCGGTCGGATCGAAACCGATATAGCCAGGAACGATCTGGCGCGCGGCAAGGGCATCCAGCCCCTGTGGGTCGGTGACCTGATGGATATAGCCGCGCGAAGAGAGCAGGCGGAGGAGGTCGGACTGGTATTCGGTCATGATGCCGCGCCGCCTAGCATGGAGGAAGTGCCTTGGGGAGAGGATTGGGCAATGGGAAGCTGATGCCGCATCCCGAATTCGCGCCGGTATCGGTGCGCGGCATCGAGGTGATGCTCGCTTGCGGTGGCGACGGGCGCTGGTTGATCGAATATCGGGTCGACGGCGTGGAGGACCTGATCACGCCCGGCCGCGCCGCTCCCCGCCGTGCAAACGAGCTGTGGAAGCACAGCTGTTTCGAATTGTTCATCCGGCCCGACGGGGGTGACGGCTATTACGAATTCAATTTTGCGCCCTCCGGCGAATGGGCGGCCTATCGCTTCACCGGCTATCGCGACGGGATGAGCGATCTGCCGCTGGGACCGCCTGCGATCGAGTGGTGGGGCGGCGAAATGCGCGCCGCGGTGGACCTGTCAGGGCTTCCCGACGGCGACTGGTGTGTCGGGGTCACTGCCGTGATCGAGGAGACCGGCGGCAAGCGCAGCTTCTGGTCACTCGCGCATCCGCCGGGAAAGCCAGACTTCCACCACGAGGCGAACTTCGCGCTGGAGGTGCCGGCGGCGGCGCGGTGACGGGTTTACGTCCGTATCGCAGCGATTGCCGCCGATGCGACGAGCGCATCCTCGACGAACCCGGTCGAGACCCGGCCATGATCGCGGATCGCCCGTTTGCGCGCAGCGAAGCTGAGATAGGAGGCGATCACTGCGGTCGCGCCGGTCAACGCTGCGGTGGCGAAGCGCTGGCTGCGCGGAGCGAGCGCCATGCCGGCAAAGGCAGCGTTGAGACTGCGGATCACCACCGCCGGCGGGATGATCCGGTCGGGCGCGCTCTTCTGCTTGTCGCCGACGAGTTCATAGGTCGCGAGCGCGGTGGTGCCGAGCGACACCAAGGGGTGCGCGAGGAAGCGCGGGGCGCCGTTATCCGCCGGCAGTTGCCCGGCACGCGCCGCATTGGCGACCATCGCGAGCGGCAGCATCGACCGCGATCCCGCGACTATTCCCATGAGGATCGATCGGATCATCTGCGCAGCTCCCAAGTGGTGAGCGGGTTCAACCGACGAGGCGCCGCGATGATCCGGCTTGCGTCCGGCCGCAAGTCCCGGCACCTCGCTTCTCCATGAAATTCGGTATCGATCGGCTGCTCGCAGACCCGGAATTGCGCAAACCTCTTCAGGGCAAGCGCATTGCATTGCTCGCGCATCCCGCGTCGGTAACCGCCGACCTGACCCATTCGCTCGACGCGCTGGTCGCGAGCAGGCTCAACGTCTCGGCGGTGTTCGGCCCGCAGCACGGCGTCCGCGGCGACCTGCAGGACAATATGATGGAGTCGCCCGACTTCACCGATCCGACCTATGGCGTGCCGGTGTTCAGCCTGTACGGCGAAGTGCGGCGGCCGACCGGTCAATCGATGGGCACGTTCGACGTGATGCTCGTCGACCTGCAGGACGTCGGCTGCCGGATCTACACCTTCGTCACCACCTTGCTCTACGTGCTCGAGGCCGCGGCGGCGCACGGCAAGGAAGTGTGGGTGCTTGATCGGCCTAATCCGGCCGGGCGGCCGATCGAAGGGCTGACCTTGCTGCCCGGCTGGGAGAGCTTCGTCGGGGCCGGACCGATGCCGATGCGGCACGGCATGACCTTGGGCGAGATGGGCGCGTGGTTCATCGATCATTTCAAGCTCGATGTCGGCTACCGGGTCATCCCGATGGAGGGCTGGGCGCCTGAGGAAGCGCCGGGTTTCGGCTGGCCGGCCGAGCGGCCGTGGATCAATCCCAGCCCCAATGCTGCCAACGTCAATATGGCGCGGGCCTATGCCGGCACGGTGATGCTCGAGGGGACTACGCTTTCGGAAGGGCGGGGAACGACGCGGCCGCTGGAATTGTTCGGCGCGCCAGACATCGACGCGAAGGTAGTCATTGCCGAGATGCGCCGGTTTGCCCCCGATTGGCTGGCGGGATGCACCTTGCGCGACTTCTGGTTCCAGCCGACGTTCCACAAGCATGTCGGGCAGCTCTGCTCCGGCGTGTTTTTCCACGCCGAGGGGCCGGCCTATGACCATTCGGCGTTCCGGCCGTGGCGGTTGCAGGCGCTGGGCTTCAAGGCGGTCCGGCAGCTGTACGGCGACTATCCGCTGTGGCGGGACTTTCCCTACGAATATGTCTTCGACAAGCTTGCGATCGACGTGATCAACGGCGGGCCGGGATTGCGTGAATGGGTCGACGACACGGGTGCCGAAGCGGGCGACCTCGACGCGATCACCCTCCCGGACGAATCGGCCTGGGCCGAGGCCCGGCGTCCTTTCCTGCTGTACTGATTGCACAAGACAGTCCGAGGCCTTAACGACCCGAACATGCTGGCGGGGCTCATTTTTGCAATCGAGGAGGCGAACGACCGTCCCGGGACGCTCGTTGCGACTCTGCCGTTCGGCGGCATGACCTTGCTTGAATATCAGGTGCGGCTGCTGGTCGGGGCCGGCGCGGAGCAGATATTGGTGGCGGTCGGGCGGATGACGCCTGCGCTGCTCGCCGCAGTGAACCGCGCCGGACGACGCGAGGTTCGCGTCGAGATCGTGCGTTCGGCCGAAGAAGCCGCCGAGAAGATCGACGAAGGTGCGCGGGTGCTGGTGATGGCCGACGGGCTGGTCACCACCGATCCGGTGATGGACCGGATGGGGCACGAAGGCCCCGAGGCGCTGCTGGTCACCGATGACCCCGCTTCGCCCGCCGCGATCGAGCGGCTCGACATGCGCGACTGCTGGGCCGGCGTTGCGCGCATATCGGTGGGCCAGCTCGGGCAGATCGCGCAAATGCCCGAGGATTACGACTTTCAGTCGGCCTTGCTGCGCGTCGCGGCGCAATCGGGCGCCGAGCACATCCCGCTCACCGCGAGCTGGCTGCGCGGCGGGCATGCCGTCGAGCATAGCGCCGAAGGTCTGGCCGCGCGCAACACCGGCGTGCTCGCCGCCCTGACCGAACGTCGGGTCGACTGGGCGGACCGCTGGGTGTTCACCCGGATCGCGCGGATGGCACTGCCCGAACTGGTGTCGCGCAACTTCCCTGCCTGGGGGCTGATGGCCATTGGCAGCGTGCTCGCATTGCTGTCGTTCGTCGCGATCGGCTACGATTGGGAGGGCACCGGGCTGATCGCCTCTTTGCTTTCCGCCGCGGCGCTGGCCACGGGCGGGGCAATGGCGGCTCTGCGCGGTGAGGACCGGCGGGCGCGGGCAATCGAATGGGCGCTGCTCGCACTGTTCGGCGGAGTCGCTCTTGGCTGCGGCTGGATGGAGCGGGCGCAGCTCGACACCACGACGCCGTTGGTGCTCGCGCTTGTGGCGGTGGCGGCGCAATTGCTGGTCGAGCGGGCACCGTCGCGGCATCGGCGCTGGTGGGCGAGCCCATCGGCACACCTGCTGCTGCTGACGCCGTTCGCGCTATCGGGCATCATCGAGTTCGGACTGGCGGCTACGACATTGTACGCATTCGGCACGCTTGCCGCGGCGGTTGAGGGCACTCGCGAAAAAGCTTAGCTTCGCTTTAATCACATTCCGCTTATCAGGGGCCGATGTCGGATAACCCCGTCGACATAAACCCCGGCGCCAAAGGTGGCGCCACCCCGCTGCTTGCCTCGGCGACGGCTGCGGAGACGCGCGCCCGGCGCGGACTGGCGGTGGCGATCACCGATTTCTTCCTTCCTGACGAGGCGCGACTCGACGAGCGGACGCGAACGGCGCTGGCGCTGCTGTTGCGGGCGCTGATCGATGCGGTCGACGGCGACCTTCGCGAGCATGGCGCGCAACTGCTGGCCTCGCGGGGTGAAAGCCGATTGGCCGCGGCCGTGCTGCGCACGGAGGCAGGGGTGTTCGAGCGGCTGTTCGATTCAGGGCTCCTGCGTGACCCCGCGCTGATGACCGAATTGATCGCGCGGGTGCGTCAGGATGCAATCGCCGCCGCCTTGCCGATGAACGCGCCCGACGATCCGCGACGGCCGAGCCTCGTCAACCGGTTCGTACAGCATCCGGATCGGGCGCTCGCCAGCGGCGCAATGGCGGTGCTGGTGGCCGAAAGCCGACGCCGCGGTGCCGATGCGGCTCAACTCACCTACACCGATTTGCCGGCCGAACTGCACCACCGGCTGGTCTGGTGGGTCGCAGCTGCGCTTCGCGAGCGGATCGGCGACGTGACCGACGGCGCGCTGCCAGTGCTCGACCGTGCGCTTTCCGATGCGGCGCAGCGCAGTCTCGGAGCGTATGACGAAGGCGGCCGGCTCGAGGCCGCGGCGATGCGCTTTGCCGTGGCCATCGACGCACCGGCCGAGGAGCTGCCGCGGTTGCTGGTCGAGGCGCTCGGCGACCGACGCATCGTATTGTTCATCGCGCTGTTCGCGCACGGACTTGGCGTCGGTTATCCCGTCGCGCGCGAGATCGTGCTGGATTCGGCCGCCGATCGGCTTTGGCTGGCACTGCGCGCGCTCGATCTGAGCCGCGAGACGGTCGCGCGGATCGGCTTTGCGCTATGCGAGGCCGATCCCCGCCGCGACGTCGAACGCTTTGCCGACCGGCTCGATTCGATCCTTGCCGTACCGGTCGACGATGCGCGGGCAGCGATCGCGCCGCTGCGTCTCGATCCCGATTATCGCGCCGCGTTGCTGGCGCTGTCCGGCACGAGGGCCGCGGCATGAACGCGATCGACCGCGCAATCCCGATCGCATGCGGACGGCTCGACCGCGAGGGACGGCTGGTCGATGCCGAGCCGCGGCTCGCCGAACTCAACCAGCGCGCCGGCGGGGAGCCCGGCCTGCCGCTGGCCGTGCCGCAGATCGCCACGCTGGCGCGGCTCGCGCAGCGGCTGGGCATCGCGATTTCACGGAATGTCGTGGCGGCGGACGGCGACGACGATCTCGATCTGTGGGTCCGCGCCGAGCCGGACGAGGGCGGCGTGCGGCTCGAAGTCAGCGGTTGGCGGCAGCGCCCCGCGTGGCGCGCCACTGCAAGCGAGTTCGAGCGCGAAGGCGACTTCTTCCGTTCTGCAGCCGACTGGCTTTGGGAGACCGATGCGTCGCTGCGGATCACCTTCCTCTCGATCGAGGCCGGCGAGCGCTACGGCTTCGATTCGAGCGACATGCTGGGGCAGCCGCTCACGCGATTGTTCCGGCTCGAGCAGGACGAAAGCGGCAATCTGCCGATCCTCGACGCGGTCGCCGCGCAGGCGCAGTTCGACGGCCAGAAAGCCGAGATCCGCGGCACCGGACGGATGGCGCGGCTCGCTGCAACGCCGCGCAGCGATCCGGGCGGCCGCTTTGCGGGGTTTGTCGGCGCGACGCATATGCTCGATGCGCCGCTGCCTGCCGGGCCGAGTCCGGATGCGCCGCTACCGGCGCCGGCAGCGGCCTTCGGCGGCTTCCCCGATTCGTTCAGTCAAAGGCTCGACCGTGCATTGCGCGGCCCGCTCGGCAAGATCATCGCCAACGCCGACAGCATCAGCGCGCAGCTCGATGGCCCGCTCAAGCCCGATTACGCCGAATATGCGAGCGACATTGCCAATGCCGGGCGGCACTTGCTCGGCCTGGTCGAGGATCTGGTCGACCTGCAGGCAATCGAGCGCGACGATTTCACGATCGCAATCGAGCCGATCGATCTCGCCGACGTGGCGCGGCGCGCCTCGGGGCTGCTCGGCGTGCGCGCTGCCCAGTCCGACGTGCGGATCGACAAGCCGGCGCTGGACGAGAGCTTGCCCGTAAGCGGGGAGTTTCGTCGGGCGCTGCAGGTGCTCGTCAACCTGATCGGCAATGCCGTGCGCTATTCACCGCCGGGAGCGATGGTGTGGATCCGGCTCGAGCGCGATGGTGACAAGGGCTGCGTGATCGTCGCCGACCAGGGCAAGGGGATCGCTCCCGAGGATCAGGCACGAATCTTCGAGAAGTTCGGTCGGGTCGACGACAACGAGCCGGGCGGCTCGGGCCTCGGCCTCTATATCGCGCGACGGCTGGCGCGGGCGATGGGCGGCGACCTTACCGTCGACAGCGCACCCGGAATGGGTGCGCGCTTCCTGTTCTGGCTTCCATTGCAGAAATGAACGAGGCGCCCGCCGTCATCGGCAGGCGCCCCGTGATTCGTTAGCGGCGGCGGCAGACCGTTACCCGGTCGCCGTGACGCCATTCGTTCCAGCAAACGCGGTGCGAGCGATAACCGCGATAATAGCGGCCCCGGTCATAGCCGCGCCCGCGCTCCCAGTGGCGGCGATCACGGCGGTCCCAGCGATCGCGGCGGTCCCAGCGATCGCGGTCGCGATAGCGATAGCCGTCCCGATCGCCATAGCCGTAGCCATAATCCTGAATGGCGGCCGCGCTCATGACGGTGACCGGCGCGGCGCTGGCCGTGGTGGTGCCGGCGACGCCGGTGACGGCAAGCGCGGCGGCGGCGATGATCTTGGCAATCCTCATCGTGGGCTCCTCTCTTTTGTCCCGCAGTGTGAGAAGAATACGCGCGGCAAGGCTTCGCGTTGCTGAATCGAGTTGTAGTCTGACGTACAGGATCGGATGGCTGCATGGCGCAGGCTGGCTCGCGCCATTGGAGCAGCTTATCACTGGCCGATGGTCCGACCGCATCTGCCGCTCAACGCGCTACGCGCCTTCGAGGCTTCGGCGCGCCACCTTTCCTTTACGCGCGCGGCGATCGAGCTTTGCGTGACGCAAGCCGCGGTGAGTCACCAGATCAAGGCGCTCGAGACGCGGCTGGGCGTCCAGCTGTTTCGCCGGCTGCCGCGCGGGCTCGCCTTGACCGACGAGGGCCTGGTGCTGCAGCCGGCGCTGGCCGAGAGCTTCGATCGCATCGCCGAGCTGGTCGAAGGGATCGCCAGCGGCGAGCCGACGCAATTGCTGTCGGTAGCGGCGGTGGGAACGTTCGCCACGGGCTGGCTGCTGCCGCGCCTGCCGATGTTTCGTGCAGCCAATCCGCGAATCGACTTGCGATTGTTCACCAACAACAACCGCGTCGACCTTGCAGGCGAGGGGCTGGATTACGCGATCCGCTTCGGCGACGGCGCGTGGCACGCGACCGACGCAATCCCTCTCGTCGAGGCGCCGCTTACGCCGCTTTGCACGCCGGCACTGGCTCGTAGCCTCGCGGAGCCGCGCGACCTGGCAGCGGTGCCGCTGCTTCGATCTTATCGGGCCGATGAATGGCTTCGCTGGTTCGAGGCGGCGGGGATGCCGGCGCCCACCCTCAAGGGGCCGATGTTCGACTCCTCGCTCGCGATGGCCGAAGCCGCGATGCAGGGCGCCGGCGTCGCTCTCGCGCCGGCGTCGATGCTGAGCCGTGCCCTCGACGATGGCACGCTCGTCCGACCCTTCGCGCTCGAGGTGGGGACGGGGCGTTATTGGCTGACCTGGCTCAAGTCGCGCGTGCCGAGCCCGGCGATGCTCGCGTTTTACGAGTGGATCATCAGCGCCTGAGGTTCAGGCGAGCCATTCATGGGTCGCGATGCGCACCGCGGTCATGATCACCGGCCCGACGAACAGGCCCACCAGACCCATGCTCGCGATCCCGCCGAAGATACCGATCAGCGCTAGCAGAAACGGAAGTTCCGCGCGGCGACCGATCAGGGCGGGCTGTACGACATTATCGCCGACCAGCATCACCGCTGCGCCATAAGCGAATAGCAGCGCGGCGGCCACCGAGGCGCCGTCGAGCAGCAGCGTCGCGCTGGCGACGCTGAACACCAGCCACGCTCCGAAGGGCAGCATGGCGAAGGTTGCGGTCAAAAGCGCGAACAGCACCGGCTTTGGCACGCCGGCAATCGCATAGCCGACCCCGATCAGCGCCCCCTCACCAAGCGCCACGAATACCGTACCGACCACGGTGACCCGGACGGCGTCGACCAGCCGCTCGGCAAAGGCGTCGCCGCCTGGACCCACGCTGCGGGCGATCAGGCGCAGGCCGTGCCCGCCGAGCGACCCGCCATGGCGGAGCAGGGTGAAAAGCGCGACGAGAGTGACGAAGAGCAGGAGGATGTCCTGCGCCATGGCAAGTGCCGCGGCTTTGATCCAGTTGAGGATCGTGGCGGCATCGAGTTGCGCCAGCAATTCCGTCGAACTGCCTGGCGTGGCGAGATATTGGTGCCACATCGAGTGAATCCGCGACCCGATCAGCGGGATGGCGGCGAGCCACGGCGGCGGCTGGATGCCGTGCGCCTGCGCCTGTTGCAGCCACGCGATCGCAACGCCGCTCTCCTGCGCTGCCTCGGCTCCGGCGACGACGAGGGGCAACAGCAGGGCGAGGCCGACCGTGACGGTAAGCCCCAACGCTGCCCAGACGGGTGCGGCGCCATCGCTATCTACGCCGACTCTGCGGACGAGCGGCCAGAGCGCAACCGCGAGGACGAGCGCCCAGAGCAGCGACGTCAAGAAATCGCGGGCGATCCACAGCGCCAGCGCGAGCGCGGCAAGCGCGACCCACTTGCGCCGGTTGCCGGTTCCCGACGTACCGTCCCAATCGCCCATGCGCTCGCCTCCTTATGGAGGCGAAACGATCATGGCTGCGAAAGGCTGCTTAGCGTTGGTCGACAGGCACGTAGTTGCGCTGGGTTGGGCCGGTATAGAGCTGGCGCGGCCGGCCAATCTTCTGCTCCGGATCCGAGATCATCTCGTTCCACTGCGCGACCCAGCCGACAGTGCGGGCGAGAGCGAACAATGCGGTGAACATGGTCGTCGGGAAGCCGATCGCCGAGAGGATCACGCCCGAATAGAAATCGACGTTGGGGAACAGCTTCTTCTCGACGAAATAATCGTCCTTGAGCGCCATTTCCTCGAGCTGGAGTGCGACCTCGAACACCGGATCGGAGACGTTCAGTTCCTTGAACACCTCGCGCACTGTCTTCTGCATCACCGTGGCGCGCGGGTCGTAGTTCTTGTAGACGCGATGGCCGAAGCCCATCAGGCGAAACGGATCGTTCTTGTCCTTCGCGCGCGCGATGAACTCAGGAATGCGCTCCGGCCGGCCGATCTCGTGAAGCATATTGAGCGCTGCCTCGTTCGCGCCGCCATGCGCCGGACCCCACAAGCAGGCGATGCCGGCTGCGATGCACGCGAAGGGGTTCGCGCCCGACGAGCCGGCGAGTCGCACAGTCGACGTCGAGGCATTCTGCTCGTGGTCGGCGTGGAGAATGAAGATGCGGTCGAGCGCCTTTTCGACCACCGGGTTGACGACATATTCCTCGGCGGGAACGCCAAAGGTCATGCGCAGGAAGTTGCCGGTGTAGGACAGGCTGTTGTCGGGATAGAGGAAGGGTTGCCCGACGCTGTACTTGTACGCCATCGCCGCGATCGTCGGCATCTTGGCGATCAGCCGGTGCGACGCGATCATGCGCTGCTTGGGATCGGTGATGTCGGTCGAATCGTGGTAGAATGCGGAAAGCGCGCCGGCGACGCCGCACATCACCGCCATCGGGTGCGCATCGCGACGGAAGCCGCGATAGAAGGTCGCGAGCTGCTCGTGCAGCATGGTGTGGCGCGTGATCGTGTTGTTGAACTTCGCGAGTTCGTCCACGCTCGGGAGTTCGCCGTTGAGCAGGAGGTAGGCCACCTCCATGAAGCTCGACTGCTCGGCCAGTTGGCCGATCGGGTAGCCGCGGTGAAGCAGCACGCCCTCGTCGCCGTCGATATAGGTCAGGCCCGATTCGCAGGAAGCCGTCGACGTGAAGCCGGGGTCGTAGGTGAACTTGCCGGTCTGGGCGTAGAGCTTGCGGATGTCGACGACGTCCGGGCCGACGCTTCCCGTGAGGATCGGGTATTCGACTTCCTTACCCGGAACCTGAAGCTTCGCGGTGTCGCTCATAAACGTCGTCCTTGTCTGGCCCGGATCAGGCGGGCTTGGTCATTTGATCGGCGATGCGGGCCAGGCTTTCCTCCCGCCCCAGCAATGCCAGAACGTCGAAGATCCCTGGAGAGGTTCGTCGCCCAACGAGCGCCGCGCGCAAAGGCTGCGCGACGGCGCCGAGCTTGACCCCCGCGTCGTCGGCGACGGTCCGTACCGCCGCTTCGAGTGCTTCCGTATCCCAGCTTCCGGCCGCGTCAAGCGCGGTGTGCACCGCAGCAAGAAGCGCCGGAGCATCGCCCTCCAGCAAAGCCTTCGCGCCGTCGTCGAGATCGAGTGGGCGTGTCCGGAAAAGGAACATCGCACCCTCGGCGATTTCGTTGAGATTCGCAGCGCGCGGCTTGAGCGACGGCATTGCCGCCGTGAGCAGGGTGCGTTGCGATTCCGAAACTTCGAACGGCAGGCGTTGCGCCACCAGTTCGGCGAGTCGCGAGTCGTCGCTGGCGCGAATATAATGGCCGTTGAGATTTTCGAGCTTCTTCAGATCGAAACGCGACGGGCTCTTGCCGACTCCGGCGAGATCGAACCATTCGATCGCCTGTTCGCGGCTGATGATCTCGTCATCGCCGTGCCCCCAGCCGAGTCGGAGCAGGTAGTTCGATACCGCCTCCGGAAGCAGGCCAAGCTGATCCCGATATTCGTCAACCGCGACAGCGTTCTTTCGCTTCGACATCTTGGTGCCGTCGGGATTGAAGATCAACGGGATGTGCGCATAGACCGGCTCTTCCCAGCCCATGGCGCGGTAGATCGGCAATTGCCGGAACGCATTGTTGAGATGGTCGTCGCCGCGAATAATGTGGGTGACGCCCATATCGTGATCGTCGACCACCACCGCGAGCATGTAGGTTGGCGTGCCGTCCGAGCGGAGCAGGACCATGTCGTCGAGCTCGCTATTGTTGACGGTGACCGGGCCCTGGACCTGATCCTCGATCGTGACGCTGCCTTCGCGAGGCGCCTTGAGGCGAATGACAAAGGGAGCCCCCTCTGGTGCCTCGCTCTCCGCCCGATCGCGCCAGCGACCGTCGTAGCGGAGCGGCTGCTTGTTGGCGCGCTGCTCGGCGCGCATCGCCTCGAGTTCCTCGGCGGTGGCGAAGCATTTATAGGCATGCCCGCTGGCGAGCATTTCGTGCGCGACTTCGACGTGACGCGCTGCTCGCGCGAACTGGTAGACTTCATCGCCGTCCCAGTCGAGACCGAGCCAACGCAACCCGTCGAGGATCGCGGCAATCGCCGGCTCAGTCGAGCGTGCACGGTCGGTGTCTTCGATACGCAGCAGGAATTTGCCGCCATGGTGGCGCGCGAACAGCAGGTTGAACAGGGCAGTGCGCGCACCGCCAATGTGAAGGAACCCGGTCGGCGACGGCGCGAAGCGCGTGACGACAGCCTTGCCGGCGCCAGTATCAGATGTTGCGCTCAACCGCGCGTGCTCCCAGAGTTGAAAATAGATGGCCAGCTCAGCCGCCGAGGCCCCTAGCACGGGGTTCGCCTCCCTTCAAATGGGGGTGAGGGAGCGGCTTCGCCAGTGCAATTGCCGGATCGAGGCGTGGTTCGAGGCCGAACGTGAGCAGTTGGTGCTTTGGCTGCCGGTGTTGCTGGGAGGAGGAATCACGGCGTGGTTCCTGCTACCGGATGCGTCGCGCTGGCTCGGCTTCATCTTCGGCGGGCTTGCACTCGGGCTGGTCGCGGCGGCTCTGCCAGGCGGAGGCAGGGCGCCACGGGCGCTGGCTATTGCCGGGGCTACGCTGGCAGCGGGATGCGCGTTGATCTGGTGGCGCAGCGAGAGGGTTGCAGCGCCCGTCCTCGCCCGACCCGCCGTGGTGTTGGTGACCGCGCGCGTCGAGCGCGTCGAGCAACTGCCCGCGCGAGAATTGACACGCGTTACGCTGGCACCGATCGGTCACGCGGATCTTCCGCCACGCATCCGGCTCAATCTCGAGCGAGTCGACGCGGGCGTGGGGATTGCGCGTGGCGCAGTGATCCGGCTTCGGGCCCGATTGATGCCGCCGCCGTCGGCGGCGGTGCCCGGCGCCTATGATTTCGCGCGGGTCGCATGGTTCGCAGGGCTGGGAGCGACTGGAAAGGGCTTCGCACCGGTCAAGATCCTGCAGCCGGGCGCGGCGACGGGAGCCGACCTGCGGGCGCGGCTCTCGGCGCATATTCAGTCGCGCATCGCGGGAAGCGGCGGCGGAATCGCGAGTGCGCTCGCCACCGGCGATCAAGGCGCGATTGCGGAAGCGGATTCGGATGCGATGCGGCGTTCCGGGCTCGCACATCTGCTGTCGGTGAGCGGGCTCCACGTCACTGCCGTCACTGCGGCGGCGATGCTGCTGGTGCTCCGGCTGCTCGCCCTCAGCCCGACATTGGCGCTGCGTTGGCGCCTGCCGCTGATTGCCGCGGGTGCGGGAGCGTTGGCAGCAGTGGGATATACCTTGCTGACCGGGGCGGAAGTGCCGACGATCCGTTCCTGCGTGGCCGCGCTGCTCGTTCTGCTCGCGCTCACCCTTGGCCGCGAGGCCATCACGCTACGCCTCGTCGCAGCGGGCGCCGTTCTGGTCCTGCTGCTCTGGCCTGAAGCGCTGGCGGGGCCGAGCTTCCAGCTGAGCTTTGCCGCAGTGACGGCGATCGTCGCGCTTCACGAGAGCCCCAAGGTGCGGGGCTGGTTCAAGCCGCGCGAGGAAGGGCGGGGGCGGCGATTGCTGCGCGGGCTTGGCTCGTTGCTGCTCACCGGCGTCGCGGTCGAGCTCGCGTTGATGCCGATTGGACTGTTTCACTTCCACAAGGCCGGAATTTACGGCGCGCTTGCCAACATCATCGCGATCCCACTGACCACCTTCGTGATCATGCCGCTGGAGGCATTGGCACTAACGCTTGACCTCGCCGGTATTGGTGCACCGGTTTGGTGGCTGACTGCACGCGCGCTCGATCTGCTGCTTTGGCTGGCGCACACCACCGCATCGGCTCCGGGTGCCGTCGCGGCGCTGCCGGTAATGCCTGGCGGGGCCTATGCATTGATCGTACCGGGCGCGCTGTGGGTCGCTTTGTGGCGGACGCAAGCACGATGGGCGGGCGCATTGCCATTTACGCTCGGGATAGGCTGGGCATTATTGACGCCACCGCCGGACCTGCTCGTCACCGGGGACGGCCGACATCTCGCGATCCGGATGGAGGATGGGGAGATGGCGCTGCTACGTGATCGCCCAGGCGACTATACCCGCTCGACGCTGGGCGAGAATAGCGGCGCCGAAGAGGCCGAGCTCTCCTTGCTCTCCGATGCGCCGGGGGCGCGATGCAGTCCCGACCTATGTCTCGTCGAGGTGCCAGCCGGTGGGCGCCGCTGGCGAATCCTGGCAACGCGAAGCGCTTATCTGGTGCCATGGTCGGAGATGCTTGGGGCGTGCCGGACGGCGGACATCGTCGTGAGCGAGCGTCGCCTGCCGCCGGGCTGCACCCCGCGCTGGCTGAAGCTCGATCGCGAGGCGTTGGCGAAAACTGGTGGCGTGGCGATCAACTTCGCCAATACCGAAGTGAGAACCGTCCGCGGTGGCGGATCGCACCCTTGGCTCAATCCGCTAACGGTACAGCCGCCATTCACTGCACCTCGGACGAACGAGCGCCGGTCTCGTCCATGATGTGGCGTGCTGCCAAAGCCTTGCGGCTCCAGCAGGCGTAGCTGCAGGTTCAATAGCGCCGCAGCAGCCCCGCCAGTCGACCCTGTACGCGCACCTGATCCGGGCGATAGCGCTGGGCGCTGTAATCGCGATTCGCCGGGTCGAGGCGGATCATCGCACCTTCCTTGCGAAAATATTTCAGCGTCGCCTCGGCGTCTTCGATCAACGCGACTACGATCTCGCCGTCGCGTGCCGTCTCCGTGCGCCGGATCAGCGCATAATCGCCGTCGAGAATCCCCGCCTCGACCATTGAATCGCCAGCAACCTCAAGCGCGTAATGCTCACCGGAGCCGAGCAACGCAGCGGGCACGGGGAGCATGCTCGATCCTTCGAGCGCCTCGATCGGTGTGCCCGCAGCGATGCGGCCGTGGAGCGGGATCTCGACGACGTCATTGGCTGGCGCCGGTGGAGAGATCTTCGACGAAGTTGTTGCCTTTGGCGCTTCGTTCCTCGCCGGCTTCTTCGCCTCGCCGCTCCGCTCGGGAACACGCAGGACCTCGAGTGCACGCGCCCGATTGGGCAGGCGGCGGATGAACTCGCGCTCCTCGAGCGCACTGATCAATCGGTGCACGCCCGACTTGGACTTGAGATCGAGCGCCTCCTTCATCTCCTCGAACGACGGCGAAACGCCCGTCTCGGCCAAACGATCGGCAATGAAGCAGATGAGCTCGTGCTGCTTGCGCGTGAGCATCGCAATCCTCCTGTCCAGAACAGACACGGAACGTTTATGCAATGTTCCGGCGGCTTGTCAAGCGAGGTCGAGGATTTCCACCGAGTCGCCGATCTTGGCGGCTGGAGCATGCGGTTCGCGGAGGACGAGACAGGTGGCGCGGGCCAGCGTCTGAAGCATCGAACTGTCCTGCAGCAGGGATACGAAGATGCGGCCGTCGCGGGTCTCGGCGCGCAGGTAATCGGTACGTTCACCATTCTGCGGAAGCGCCTCTCCGAGCCGCGCGCTGCGCGTGCGTGGCAGGGGATCGGCGGCACCGGCAAGATGGGCGATGAGCGGGCGGACGAAAAGCAGCGCGGTCACGAAGGCGGATACCGGATTTCCCGGCAGCCCGAGCACGATTGCGTCGCCCAACCGGCCGGCCATCATCGGCTTGCCCGGGCGTAACGCGATCCGCCAGAAGTCGATCGTCGCGCCGGCCGCCTCGATCGCGGGACGGACGAGATCATGATCGCCGACCGACGCACCACCGCTGGTGACGAGGAGGTCGGCGTCGATTGTGCGAAAGGCGTGCTCGAGTACGTCCCGACGGTCGGGCAGAATACCCAGATCGACCAGGTCGACCGGGAGGTCGGCGAGCTGCGCCGCCAGCATCAGACGATTGGTCTCGGGAAGCTGCGCTTCACCCACGGGTGCGCCGGGACGAACCAGCTCGTCGCCGGTCGCGGCGATCGCGACACGAACCTTGCGGCCCACGGCGATTGTGCCATGTCCCGCAGTCCCGGCCAGTGCAAGGCGCGCGGGCGTGAGGCGCTCTCCCGCACGAATGAGCAAATCGGCCTCCGAGAAGTCGAGGCCGCGGCGGCGAACGTTGCGGCCGACCCTCGCCGGGCCTTCGCCGGTTAGGCGCAGGGTGTCGCCTTCGCGTCCGGCTTCTTCCTGCACCAGAACGGTATCCGTGCCGTGGGGGAGCGGCGCGCCGGTAAAGATGCGCACGGCCTCGCCGGCCTGTGCTTCTCCGGCGAACGCCCGGCCGGCGGCGCTCTCGCCGATGACCCGCAATGGCCCCGGCAGATCGGCGAAGCGGATCGCATAGCCGTCCATCGCCGAAAGGTCGGCGCTCGGCTGGGTCCGCAGGGCGTGGATGTCGGCCGCGGCCCAACGCCCCGCCGCCGCGGTGAGGGCAACCTGCTCGGCCGGCAGCGGCGGCGCGAGCGCACGCAGGCGCGACCAGGCTTCGGCGAGGGGGAGGAGAGCAGCCATTCGGCCCCTTGTGCCGGGAAGCGCTGCCGGCGCAAGGGGTCAGCGCGGCGGCTGGCCTCCCGAGACGAGGCTCAGTTCGCGCTGCCGGAGCGGCAGGCGGAACTCGCAAAGGATCCGGTTATGCGCCGCCTCGATGACATTGGCAGGCCCGCCGCCGATTTCGGGGAGCGACACCCAGAGCTGGGCACCGGGTGCGAATGTGGCGCGCGTTTCGAGTTCGACGAGATGCGTGGTCAGGCCGCGGACGCGCGCATTCCACCAGCGGACGCCTTCGCGGACGCTGGCCGGCGCATCGAGCCGGATTGCGTGCTTGTCAGGGATCATGCCCTGGCTCTCCGGGTTGAGCGGTGTCGGCACGGCGGGCGGCGTGGCGGTTGCCTGCATGCGCTGGGCATGACGAAGCCATGGCATTAGCGTCTGCCAGCCAAGCTCTTCGTTGAAGGCGATGCCGACATGGCCATCCTGGACCCAGCGCACACTGCCCTCGAGCGGACGCAATCCGTCGAAGGTGAGCTGGACCGCATCCCCAACGGCGAGATCGAGCCGGGTCTCGATGCCTACGCCGCCCTGCGAGATGTTGCGGGTGCGGGCGTGTTCTACCCGGGTCCCCAAGCGGACCGAGACGAGCTGGTTGATCTCGACGCGCGGCATCGAGCGGCGCTCGGCGGGGAGGTTCGCCAAGGTACGGGCCAAGGTGCTGATGATGTCGACTGGCTCGTCGAAGATGAACCCGACCTCGCCCTCGGCAGACCAGTCCACTTTGCCGGCAATCGTCTGCCCGCTCGCCATCTCCAGATGGAGCGGCTCGGCTTCGCCGAATTGCGCCACGGCCTGGAGCGTGGCGCCGGCGGACGAGAGCCGCTGAAGCGAACAGGCGAAGCGTGCGGTCTCGCCCACGAGGAAGGCGGCATCGAATGCGGCGTGGGCGTCCGGCTGCTGCTGCACAGCGCGGGGGCGCTCGGCGGACAGCGAAAAAATTGTTGCGGACCTGAGTGCTTGATTCATCCTGTTTTTCCCACCCGGCCGTAGAGCGACCTTGCTTAACCAGGCTGAAAGCGGGGTTAATTTACGCGGTTGTAGAATCCCTAATCGCTCTCCTCGGGCCGTCAGCGGCGTCGAGGAATGGGTACGCTCCTCATCCTTCCGACGCTGTTCGAGCCGATGCGAGCGCCAGCGCATCAGCATGCCCGCTACCGACGACGCCATCCCCAGCAACAGGCATGCGAGCAGCAGCGGGCTCTCCGAGGCCGATTTCAGCGAGACAATCCCGAGCAGCACGACGCTGAACGTCGAGGTGAGATAGCCGCGCCCCTTCAATGCCGACACATGGCGCAAGGTCATGTCCTTCATGACAATTTCATGACAGACAACGACAGCGGGGCGGCCGCGTTCCGCGCGTCAGCCGGACCAGTCGCCCGACTTGCCGCCTTTCTTGGACAGCAGGCGAATTTCACCGATTATCATAGATTTATCGAGCGCCTTCGCCATGTCGTAGAGTGTCAGCAGCGCGACGCTGGCCGCGGTCAGCGCTTCCATCTCGACACCGGTCTTGCCCTCGGTCGCAGCAGTCGCGGTGACGGTGACGCCGGTCTCGTCCGGCGCGAGATCCACTGCCACCCGAGTCAGCGGCAGCGGGTGACAGAGCGGGATCAACTCGGCGGTCTTCTTTGCCGCCATGATGCCGGCGATGCGGGCCGTGGCGAGGACGTCGCCCTTCTTGACCGCGCCGGCCTGGATCGCGGCAGCGGCGTCGGCGGACATGGTGATGCGGCCGGCAGCGACCGCCTCGCGAGCGGTGACTGGTTTGCCGCCGACATCGACCATGTGCGCGGCGCCGGATTCGTCGAGATGAGTGAGCCCGCTCATCCGACCAATGCCCGCGTCGCCGCCTCGACATCGGGCTGGCGCATCAGCGATTCGCCGATCAGGAAGCAGCGAATGTTGTGCTCGGCCATCGCATCGAGATCGGCGCGGCTGGTGAGACCCGATTCGGCAACGAAGGTGCAATCCTTCGGCGCGTGGCGGACGAGTTCGTAGGTTTTCTGAAGGTCGACCTCGAAGGTTTTGAGGTTACGATTGTTCACTCCGATGAGGCGCGACTTCAGCCGGAGCGCGCGTTCCAGTTCGTCGGCATCGTGGACCTCGACAAGCACGTCCATGCCGAGTTCGATCGCCGCTGCCTCGATCTCCGCCATCTGGCCGTCCTCAAGGGCGGCGACGATGATCAGGATCGCGTCGGCACCGATCCCGCGGGATTCGCCGACCTGCCATGGATCGACCATGAAATCCTTGCGGATCACCGGCAAATCGCAGGCGGCGCGGGCGGCGATCAGATAGTCCTCATGGCCTTGGAAATATTCCTGGTCGGTGAGCACCGACAGGCATGCGGCGCCGCCTGCCTGATAGGCACGGGCGTGCGCCGGCGGATCGAAATCGGCGCGGATCAGGCCCTTGGACGGGCTGGCCTTCTTGATCTCGGCGATGAGGCCGTAGCCGCCCGCCGCGATCTTCGCGTCGAGCGCCGCCTTGAACCCGCGCGGCGGCGTGGGCTCGGGGCCGGTTACCGGTGCAGCGCGGCGCGCGGCGACTTCGCTGCGCTTGGTGGCGAGGATCTTGTCGAGAATCGTGCTCATGCGAGGGCGATCCAGCAATCGAGCAGCGCATTGGCAAGTCCGCCATCGATCGCCTCGGCGGCTTCCTCGACGCCGTCGAGCAGATTGGCGGCGCGACCGGCGACCATCAGCGCGGCGGCGGCGTTGAGCAGCACGGCGTCGCGATAGGCGCCGGTATCGCCCAGCAGCAGGCGGCGGAGCGCAAGCGCGTTGTACGCCGGATCGCCGCCACGGATCGCGGTGAGCGGGTGGCGCGGCAGACCGGCGTCTTCGGGCGTGATCCGCGTCGGCAGGCTGGCGCTGCCGACATTGACGATGATGCTCGCGCCCTCGGTGGACAGCTCGTCGAGGCCCTCCTCACCCGAGACGACGGCGGCGGCTTCCGAGCCGAGCTGAAGCAGCGCCTCTGCGTAGATCGGCGCGTAATCGGGGCGCGCGATCCCGATCAGCTGGCGCGTGACGTGCGCCGGATTGGCGAGCGGCCCCATCAGGTTGAAGATCGTGCGTCGGCCGATGCGGCGACGCAGAGGACCGATCCGCGCCATTGCCGGGTGGTGGTGCTGGGCGAACAGAAAGGCGATGCCGAGCTCGTGCAGGCTTTCCTCGGCGCGCGCGGCGGCACGGTCGAGATCGAGGCCGAGCGCCTCGAGCGTGTCGGCAGCGCCCGCCTTGGACGAGGCGGCGCGGTTGCCGTGCTTGGCGACCGGCACGCCGCAGGCAGCGACGACGAGGCTGACCGCCGTCGAGACGTTGAGCGTGTGGTGGCCGTCGCCGCCGGTGCCGCACACGTCGATTGCGCCCTCCGGCGCAGTGATCGGGACCAGCCGGTTGCGCATCGCCCGGGCAGCCTCGGCTATCTCGATGCTGGTCTCGCCGCGGATGCTGAGCGCGACCAGGAAATGTTCGATCGCTTCCTCGGGCACGGTGCCGTCGAGGATGTCGGCAAAGGCCTGCGCCGCGCTCTCGCGGGCGAGCGGCGAGGAAGGATCGGGGAGGAGTGTCGAGACAGTCACCTCGCCTCTATCCCGAGCCGCCGGGCTTGAGTCGAGCAAATCCTGTTGGGGGCGGCCCAAGCGCCGCTGCGCGGCATCCGCTAGGGTATGTCCGACTGCGAAACCCGGTTGACCGGGTTGACCAGCTTGACTCGAATCCGGCGTTTGCTTCGAAAATGTCGAGTCTCCTTCTGTGAACTGCCCCAACGCGCCGGTGACGCGACGGCCACGCGCCGGTCAGGCGACGGTGACGCGCCGCCCACGCGAAGGCCACGCGACGGTGACGGACGACCGCGCGCGCCTTCGCTACGCCAACGTGACGCAAGGGAGGGGGGCATTCCGGTAGGCGCGATCATGCGCGAACGTAAGCAGAACAAATCCTGCTTTTCCAGCGGCGTGCGAACGGCGGCAGCAGCGTCATCGCGACCGTTGATCCTGACAGCGTTCAGCACCAACTAGCCGGCGCGATATCGTTATCGGCAAGGATATATCGGATGAAGGTTGCCCAGACCGACGCGCTCCTGATTGCCTATGCAGAGCTGGGCCCGGCTGACGGCTGGCCGGTCATTTTGTCGCACGGCTTTCCGTACGATATCCATGCTTACGACGAAGTCGCGCCGATGCTTGCCGTCGCCGGGGCAAGGGTGCTGACGCCTTATCTCCGCGGCTTCGGACCCACGCAGTTTCGCGATGCCGCAACCATGCGCTCCGGCCAGCAAGCCGCCCTCGGCTCCGACCTGATCGGGCTGCTGGACGCATTGCGGATCGAGCGCGCCATTCTCGCGGGCTATGACTGGGGTGGCCTGGCGTCGTGCGTCGCGACGGCGCTGTGGCCGGAGCGCGTCGAGGGTCTGGTGTCGCTTGCCGGGTATGACGTCATCGATGTCGAGCGAATGCGGCACCCTTTCGCGCCCGCGCTCGAGGCGGTGATGTGGTATCAGCACCTCTTTCAGACGGAGCGCGGGCGAGAATGCCTTGCCTCGGACCGCCGGACGCTCTGCGAGTTGCTGTGGCGGCAATGGTCGCCGAACTGGCCCTTCGACGACGCGACGTTCGAGCGCACCGCATCCTCCTTCGACAATCCAGACTTCGTGGATGTCGTAATCCATTCCTACCGGTTCGACTTCGGGCTCGCCGCGGGCGACCCGGCTTTCGACGAACTCGAGCGAACGCTGCAGGCCAGGCCGAAGATCGTGGTTCCTGCGGTCACGCTGGACGGCGCCGACGATCCCCTGAAGCCCGGAGGAACGGCGGATCATGCCGGGATGTTCACGGGCCCCCACGAGCATCGCACGATAGCTTCGGGCCATAATCTTCCGCAGGAGAATCCCCGCGCCTTTGCCGACGCCATTCTACGCGTGCATCAGGTTGTGGCCGAGGGTCGGCTTCCCTCCAGGGCACGATAGATGACCGGGCGCTTCGGGTTGGGTGCACTCGGGTCGCGTGCTCCCAAGGATTAGTTTTGCGAAACTGCTGCCGGCGACGTGGCAGGCTGCGCGGCGGGGACCGGCGGCGCGGTTCTCCGGCGGTGCGCTGCCGTCCTCGCATCCGGCAAACACGCTTGACGAGCAAGGAAAGGATTGCACGCGCTTCGGAATACTGTTATTTCTGAAATTACAGAAATAATCGACATGGCACTGACCGATCTTCCCGCCGCAAAGGCCTTTATCCTCCACTGGGGGGAGATGGGTACGCAATGGGGAGTCAACCGTTCGGTCGCGCAGGTCCATGCGCTGCTGTACCTGAGCGATCGCCCGATGCCGGCTGACGACATCGTCGACCAGCTGGTGCTCGCGCGATCGAACGTCTCGACTGCGCTCAAGGAACTGCATGGCTACGGCATCGTCCGGCGCGTGCATGTCGAAGGGGATCGGCGCGACCATTTCGTTGCCGAGACCGATCTATGGGAGATGCTGATGCGCATTTCCGCCGAGCGCAAGCGGCGCGAGATCGATCCTACGGTCGCGTTACTTGCCGAGCTTGCCGGGCAGCTGGCGAACGACTCCAGTGCCCCGGCGCATGTGCGTGAGCGGATCATGCGGATGCACGAGTTTATCTCGACCCTGAGCAACTGGTACGATCAGGTGCGCGGGCTGCCCAAGCCGACCTTGATTACCCTGATGAAGCTCGGGGGCAAGGTCGCCCGCTTCGTCACACCGGGCAAATCACGCAACAGCCAATAGAAGGAGGTCGCCATGCCGTAGCAATTTCGCGCACATGTCATTTTCTGAAATTACAGAAATTATCGAAAGAAGGGACGGATCATGGTTGAGACTGCCTATGCACTCTATCTCGCGATCACGCTGGCGATCACCATCTGGGTTGCGCGGACGCTCTCCAGAAACGGCGAGGTGTTTCTCATCGAATGCTTCGGGCACGACGAGCGGCTCGCCAAATCGACCAACCATCTGCTCGTGGTGGGCTTCTATCTCGTCAATATCGGCTTCATCACGCTGACGCTGAGCCTCGGCGCCGAACCGCACACCATCCCCGATGCGATCCGCTTCCTCAGCAGCAAGGTCGGCCTCGCGGTGGTCGTGCTCGGCGCGATGCACTTCTTCAACATGGGTGCGATCGCGCATTTCGGCCGCAAGGTGAATGGCTGGCTGGGCGATCAGCACGCACGGATGATTGCGGCGTGAAGGATCGAGCGCGGCCGTGCAGGCGGCCGCGCCCTCCAAATCGGGAGATTGCAAGATGTCCGAAACTGCAAATCACCGGTTGGGGATCGTCCTGGCCTCGGTGCTCGCCGGTCCGGTCTTCCTGCTCACCGCCGGATTGGCCGATCTATATCTGCGGGTCCCGGCGCCGATCGTCGTCGACGCACAATCGGTATGGTTGCTCATCGGGCTGTGCGTTCCCGCGACGGTATTCGGCACGATCGTGGCAGCGCCGATCAACGGGATCGGTGCGCTGGCAATGATGGCGCTGGGCGGCGGGTGGCCGCCGGCGCTGACCAGGACAGCTTGGGCCCTTGCCGGCGGGCTGACCGGGGGCGCGCTCGTCTGGTTGTTCGCTCCGGCAGCGCATGTCGGCTTCGCGCTGATCGCGACGTCGACATTCTGCGCGTGGCTGAGCCGTGGCAGCTACGACGGGACCCGCACCGGGTGAATCGCGTCAGGCGAGCGCTTTCGCCTCGATCCCCGCAAGCCGCAGGAAATTGGCGAGCATCGCATGGCCGTGTTCGGTGGCGATGCTCTCGGGGTGGAACTGGACGCCGTGGATCGGTAGCTCCTTGTGGCGGAAGCCCATCACCGAGGCATCGTCGGCAGTGGCGTTGACGACGAGGTCCTCGGGAACGTCGGTGACGATCAGCGAATGATAGCGGGTGGCGGTGAAGGGGGAGGGGAGGCCTTCGAACAGCCCGGTGCCGTCATGCGCGACCGGGCAGGTCTTGCCGTGCATCAATCCGCCGCGCACGACCCGGCCGCCGAAATGCTGGCCGATCGCCTGATGGCCGAGGCAGACGCCGAGCAACGGCTTTCCGAGATCGGCGCAGGCGGCGACGAGGTCGAGGCTGATTCCCGCCTCGTTGGGCGTGCACGGGCCGGGCGAGATCAGAAAGGCCTGGGCGTTGCTGGCAATCGCGTCGCGTGCCGTCAGGGCATCGTTGCGGACGACCTGCACCTCGGCGCCGAGCTCCATCAGATAATGGACGAGGTTCCAGGTGAAGCTGTCATAATTGTCGAGAACGAGGATCATGCAGCTGCGGTTAAGGCGTTTCGCGCGATCCCACAATTGCCTTGGCGCGGCCATGATGGGGCGGCAACGGGGATGGTGCAGAGGCGTTGATCGCGTTCAAAGGAGTTTTCATGCTTGCCACCTTGTTGCTCACCGCCCTGTGGACTGCTCCCGCCGCGCCGCAGGACGCCGGCCCGCAGGACGGACCGCCGAAGCGCGTGCGCTCGATCCTGCTCTATGGCGACGAGAAATGCCCCAAGGCGCAGAACCCCGACGAAATCGTGGTGTGCGCCAACGCCGGCGAATCGCCGTACCGCATTCCCAAGCGCTTCCGGAACCAGCCCGACGAGGGCGCGGCGGCCCAAGCGTGGACCAACCGGGTCGAAAGCGTCGAGGAGTTCAATCGCGCCGGGCTGCCCAACAGCTGCTCGCCGGTGGGGACGGGCGGCCAGACCGGCTGCACTCGCGCCGCGATCCGGCAATGGTATCAGGAAAAGCTCGACCAGAAGGCGAAGGCCGCGCGGACGACGGCTCCGGCGGACTGACTCTATTGGCCGAATCCGGCTTCGCCGGCGCGCGCCACGGCCTCGCGCGCGGCGGCGAATAGGGCGCCGGCCTTGGCTTCGCATTCGCGCTGCTCATAGGCTGGGTCCGAGTCGGCGACGATGCCGGCGCCGGCCTGGACGTGCATCACGCCGTCCTTGACCAGCGCGGTGCGCAGCACGATGCAGCTGTCCATCGATCCGTCGGGCGAGAAATAGCCGACGCCGCCAGCATAGGGGCCGCGGGTCTCGGGCTCGAGCTCGGCGATGATCTGGCAGGCGCGGACCTTGGGGGCGCCGCTGACCGTCCCTGCCGGAAAGCCGGCGAACAAGGCGTCGAGGGCGTCGCTGCCGGGGCGAAGCGTGCCGACCACGTTCGAGACGATGTGCATGACGTGACTGTAGAATTCGACGGTGTAGCTGTCGGTGACGCGGACGCTGCCTGCGTCGGCGGCGCGGCCGACATCGTTGCGCCCGAGATCGAGCAGCATCAGATGCTCGGCGCGCTCCTTCGGGTCGGCGAGCAGGCTGGTTCGATTGGCCTCGTCCTCGGCGGCGGTCTTGCCCCGGGGGCGGGTGCCGGCGATCGGGCGGATGGTGATCTCGCCGTCGCGGGCGCGGACGAGGATCTCGGGGCTCGATCCGGTGAGCGCGAAGCCCGGCAGGTCGAGGTGATAGAGGAACGGCGAGGGGTTCACCCGGCGCAATGCGCGGTAAAGCTCGAAGGGCGGTAGCGCGAAGGGCGTGGTGAAGCGCTGGGCGAGCACGACCTGAAATATGTCGCCCGCGGCGATATAGTCCTTGGCGCGGGCAACCATGTCGCCGTAGCGGCCGGGTGCGAGCACCGGCGTCAGCGCGACTTCGCCCGGGTCGGCGCGAACGGGGGCGGGCAAGGGGGCCGCGACGAGACGCGCGGCAGTCGCATCGATGCGCTCGGCGGCGGCCTCGATCAGCGCATCCGGCTCCCGCGCGGCATCGGGCCAGACCGGCGCGACGAGGAACAGGGTGTCGGCCAGACGGTCGAAGATCAGGATCACCGTCGGGCGGACGAACATCATGTCGGGCACGCCGACCGGGTTGGCCGGCGGACGCGGCAGCTTCTCGACGAGGCCGACAGTCTCGTAGCTGAAATAGCCGACGAGACAGGCGAGCGCGCGCGGCAGTTCCGTGGGCACGTCCATCCGGCAGCTCTGGACGAGGCTGCGCAACGCCTCGAGCGCGGGTTCGTCGCAGGACGTGAAGGCGTTGCGATCGGTCAGCCAGTGGGGATTGATCGCGGCCTCAGAACCGGTTGCGCGGAAGACGAGGTCGGGGGCGAGGCCAATCAGGCTGTGGCGGCCGCGCACCGATCCGCCCTCGACCGATTCGAGCAGGAAGTCGCCGCGACCGGGCTCGATCAGCTTGAGTGCCGCCGCGACCGGGGTCTCCGTGTCGGCGACCTGGCGGCGCCACAGCAAGGCCGACCGGCCAGCGGCGAGTGCCGCCCGCGCGGCTTCCTGGCCTTCGCTCACTTCAGCGCGCCGAGCCCGTGCGCGCCAGTTCGGCGCGCAGATCGGCGATCGCCTTCTCGTTGCGCGTCACCTTGATGTGGTTGCGGATCGCGGCAATGAACTGGCGCTGGAATTCGGGGGCGATCTGCGGCGCGAGCTCGCCGCGCACGCGCTGGATCGCGGCCGGGTCGCTCGCGGCGCTGTGCTCCTCGATCCTGTCGAGATAGACGACGTAGAAGCCCTCGCGGTTAGGACCCTCGATGAACTTGGCCGTCTTAGGCTTCATGCTGAGCGCCATCTGCAAATAGGGCGCCATGTTCGGGCCGAGAACGTCGGCGCGCTTGAAGTCGAATGGTTTTGGTGCCTCGCCGCCAGTGATGCCGGCCTCGGCCAGCGCCTGCTGCATCGGCACGCCCTTCTGGAGCTTGGCAATCATCGCCGTGGCGACCGCGCGCGCCTTGATGAGCTTCTGATCGACTACATAGTCCTTCACCACCTGGTCGCGGATCTGCGCGAGCGGGCGCGGCGCCGCGGGGACGATGCGCTCGAGTCCGACCACTGCGAAGCTGCCGTCGGCGGCGACCTGAACGACCTGTGGCTCGTCGCCGGCCTGTTCGACGGCGAAGCCGGCGCGCATCACTGCGGCGATTGCCGGATCGGGCTTGAACGCTGGATCATCGGGATTGGCGCCGGCGGCAGTGAGGGCGGGGGTGCGCTCGGCGGTGAGCTTCGCATCGGCAATCGCCTCGTCGAAGGTCTTGCCGTCGCCGATGCCGTCGTCGAGCGACTGGCGCAGATCGGCCAGCGCCTGTGCGAGCTTGCGCGCGCCGATCTCCGTGGCGAGCTCGGCCCGGGCCTGGTCGAGCGACTTTGCCGCGACCTTCTCGATCTTCTCGACCTGAAGCACATGCCAGCCGAGCGGCGAGCGCACCGGACCGGCGACGCCGCCCTGTGCAGCGGCGAAGGCGGCATCGGCCACCGACTGCGCAGTCTGGCGCGCCAGTGCCGGCTTTTCGACACCTTCGAAGCTGGTCGGTTCGAGACCGGCGGCGGCGGCGGCGGCGGCGAGCGCCTTGCCGCCCTTCACTTCGCCGGCAATGCGGTTGGCGGTCGCCTGATCGAGCACGACGAGCTGGCGAACCGTGCGCTTCTCGGTGGCGGCGAAGCGGTTGCCTGCCTTCTTGTAGGCGTCGGCGATCTCGGCGTCTGTCGCGGCAGTGCGGGCCTTGAGGGTGTCCGGCTTGACCATCGCGTAGCGGACGATCCGGCGCTCGGGCACCATGTAGCGGGTGCGCTTGCTGTTGTACCAGGCAGTCAGGGTCTTGTCGTGGGGGTCGGCGCCCGGATCCATCGCGATCGTCGAGACGAGTCCGACCACGCCGGCGCGGCGCTCGAGCATCAGCGAGGCGTAGGGCAGGATCACGCCATCCGGGATCTGGCTGCCCATGGTGGCACGGTTGACCAGCCAGGTGGCATAACGCTCATTGGTGACCTGCTCGCGGAAGCTGACCGGCGAGATGCGGTTCTCCGCGAGCAGACCCTCGAACTTCTTCTGATCGAACTTGCCGTCGAGGCCGAGGAACGCCGGCGTGCTCGCGATCTCGCCGTCGATCAGCTTCTTGCTGACCTGCATGCCCGACTCCCGCGCGAACTCGACCACGGCGGCGCCGTTGATCATCTCGTCGATGGCGAGTTCGAGCCCGCCCTGTGCGAGGAATTGCTCCATCGTGACGTTCTGCCCGTCGCGCTGGAGGTTGCGCAGGAAGATGTCGATGCGCTCGCGCACTTCGCGGTCGGTGATCTTGCGACTTCCCACCTTGGCCACGACGCCGCCAGCGCTGCCGGTGATGTTGGAGCGGACGCCGGTGATGTCCCCTGCGGCGAAGGCGAGCGCGATCACGGCAAGGAACACGAACACCGCGATCAGGCCGAAGCGCGACTTGGTGAACCGGCGGAAGAAGTTGAGCATGAAGGGCCGTTCGAAAGAGGAATTTGGGGTGCTTTAGGGCGCTGTGTCGCTGCCTTCAAGCTTGTGCAGCGCGCGAGGCTTGGTATCGGCTGGCGCGAACAGAAGGAGTGGGACATGCGCCGCAAGCTGGTCGCCGGAAACTGGAAGATGCATGGCCTCAAGGCCCAACTCGGCGAAGTCGAGGCGATCGCATCGGCCGCGGCGGCCAACCCCGCGGTCGATGTCGCCTTGTGCGTTCCCTTCACCTTGATCGCGCCTGCGGTAGCCGTCGCAGGGGCGCTGCCGATCGGCGCGCAGGACCTGCACGAGGCGGACAAGGGCGCGCATACCGGCTGCATTTCGGGCGCGATGCTGCGCGAGTGCGGCGCCACGCTGACGATCGTCGGCCATTCGGAGCGCCGCGCCGACCAGCATGAGACCAGCCACGATGCGTGGGCCAAGGCGGCCGCTGCGCGGCGGCACGGGCTTCAGGTGATCCTGTGTTGCGGCGAGACCGAAGCCGAACGCGATGCCGGCAGGGCCGAGCGGATCGTCCAGTCGCAGATCGAGAAGTCCTTGCCCGACGGCGCGTCCCCCGAGTGGCTGACATTAGCCTATGAGCCGCGCTGGGCGATCGGCACCGGCAAGACCCCGACACTCGAGGACATCGCTGCGATCCACGCGATCGCGCGGGCGAAGCTGCGGATGATGGTCGGGGCGGCGGCCGACGGAATCCGTATTCTCTATGGCGGGTCGGTGACCGGGGCGAATGCAGCCGATATCCTGGCGGTCGACAATGTCGACGGCGCATTGGTCGGCGGCGCGAGCCTGGCCGCCGAAAAGTTCGTGCCGATCATCGAGGCTGCCGCGTCGCTTTCCTGATCTCGTGTTATCCTCCCCCGCCAGGGGGAGGTGTCGCCGCAGGCGACGGAGGGGGAGGACTCACTACACTCAGTGAGTCCTCCCCCTCCGTCATGCTGCGCATGCCACCTCCCCCTTGCGGGGGAGGATTTTCCGATGACGTTACCTCTAGCCCCTCCCTTGCAAGGCGGGGGACCGTTCAGATCGTGGCGCGCGGGTTTGACCCAGCGTAAGCAAAGCAGTGACGCTCGATGCGGCGGCGAGCGCCGCGCCGACCAGCGCACCGCCGTGGAAGGCTGCGATCAGCCCGGGTCCGGCACTCGAAATCACCGCGCCGGCGATTGCCGTGGCGATTAGCCCGCCGGTGCGGGCGATCGCGCTGTTGAAGCCTGATGCAGTGCCGGCGTGGGTATCGTCGACAGAGGCCAGCACCGCCGTGGTGAGCGGTGCGGCCACGCTCGACATGCCGATGGCAATGAGAAGGCAGCCGGGAAACACCGAGGTCCAATAAGGCGCACCGTCGTCGACGAGCACGAGCGAGGCGAAGCCGATCGCGACAACGCCCGCGCCGATCGTCAGCGGCCAACGCGGACCGATCTTCGCAGTCAATCGCCCCATCACGCGCGACGCGACCCCCATGCCAAGCGGCATCGGCAGCAGGGCCAGCCCGGCTTCGAGCGCCGAATAGCCGGCGGCCTGGATCAGCACATAGGGGAGCAGCAGCAACACGCCGCCCAGCGCGCCGTAGAGCAGGAAGGTGAGCAGGGTCAGCCCGGCAAAGGCGCGCGAGCCGAACATCGCGAAGGGCATCATGGCGCGGCTTCCGCGGCGATGCTCGATCCACAGGAACAAGGCGGTGGCGAGCAGCCCGGCGGCGAGGCCGATTGCGACGGCTGGGTCGAAGGCCCGGTGGCTCGACCAGAGCGTCAGGCCCCAGGTCAGCGCGCCGAGCGCGGCGGTGGCGGAGAAGGCGCCGGGCAAATCGAGGGGCAATTCGCCTTCGGCGCTTTCCTCGACATAGAGCAGGGCAATGCCGATCGCCGCCGCCGCTATCGGCACATTGACGTAGAAGATCGCGCGCCAGCCGATTGCATCGACTAGCCAGCCGCCGAGCGGCGGACCAACGGCGCCGGCGATCGCGCCGACGCCGGCCCAGGTGCCGATCGCCTTGCCGCGGGCCTCGCCGGTAAAGGCATGGCTCAGCGTCGCGAGGCTGTTGGGGAGCAGGATCGCGGCCCCGATGCCCTGCGCGGCGCGGGCAGCAAGCAGCAGCGTCAGGTCCGCGGCCAGTGCGCAGGCGATCGAGGCGAGCGCGAAGATTGCGATGCCGATGACGAGCAGCTTGCGCCGGCCGAAATGATCGCCCGCTGCGCCGCCGATCAGCAGCAGTGCCGACAACGGCAGCAAATAGGCATTGATCGTCCATTGCAGCTCGGCCGGGGTGGCGCCGAGATCCGCGCCGATCGCAGGCAGCGCGACATTGGTGACCGAGCCATCGATGAAGGCGAGGCTGGAGGCAAGAATGCAGGCGACGAGGGTGAGCCTCGGATGGGCAGCGGACATTGCCACACGCTAGCAGGATTGCTTCTCCGGAGGGAGCGGTCGCGCATGGCTCCACGCTACGCAGTCAAGCTTCTGAATCGTTGCAGAAAACGCAATCGGAACCCTGGTCCGCGCTATATTTGATTATGTTCAGGCGCGCTGCCACGGCCGTCATCAATCGCTCCGAGCAGGATCAGGCGATTCTGGTCGAGCAGTTCCGCGCGCTGCGCCAGCAAGTGCCGCTGATGTACGCGCTGATGGTCGTAGACTCGGTGTTCCTCAGCTTCGCGTCGCAAGGCAGGGTCAGCGCTTGGTGGAGCCTCGCCATGCCAGTGGGGCTTGGAGTGCTCGGCGGCATTCGCGCGGGATTTTGGTTGCGACGGCGAAATGTTGTTCCCGATCCGGCCAAGATTCCGCGCTATCTAACCGGAACGATCGTCGTGGCGGTGCTGCTCAGCCTCGGCTTCGGCGGGTGGGGGCTGGTGCTGTATGTTCAGGCCGATCTGGTGCGGCGCGCCTGCATCGCACTCTATATCTTCATCGGCGCAATCAGCTGCTGCTACTGCCTGCAGTCCCTGCCGCGCGCGGGACATGCAGTGCTGCTGTGCGGTGCCGCACCCGTCACGCTCTGCCTGATCTTCTCGGAGGACTGGTTCCTGCGCGGCGTCGGGGTCAACATAGTCGTAGTCACCACGGTGATCCTGCGCATGCTGCACGCGAGCCATGCCGGCTTCATCGAAGTGCTCACCTCGCGCGCGGACATGGCCACCGAGCAGCGGCGGGCGCAGGGCGCCGAGCAGCGCGCGCATCAGCTCGCCTACCATGATCCGCTGACCGGGCTGCCCAATCGCCGCGCGCTTGCCGAAGCGTTGGAGCTCCGGACGAACAGTGCCGCGCCGCTCGGACTGCTGGTCATCGATCTCGACCGGTTCAAGTCAATCAACGATGTGCACGGTCATCCCGCCGGTGACCAATTGTTGCGCGATGTGGCGGCGCGGCTGAGCGCGGTCGTCGACACGCACGGGATCAGCTATCGGCTCGGCGGAGACGAGTTCGCAGTAATCGTCGATAGCGATGGCGAAGGCGCTCGCCGGATCGCGCACGCAATCGTTCAGGCGATGCGCAAACCGTTCGCCGCGCCTGACCATCTGGTGCACCATATCGGGGCCAGCGTGGGGATATCGCTCTATCCCAACGACGCGCCCGACCGCGAGACGCTGATGCGCCGCGCCGACATCGCTTTGTACAAGGCCAAGCAGTCGGGGCGCAGCCAGCTTTGCGCATTCGAGCCGCTGCTCGATGCCGAGATCCGCCGGCGTGCCGAAATCGAGCGCGAATTGCGCGAGGCGATGGAAAGCGACGCGCTCGCTCCGCACTACCAGCCGATCGTCGCCCTCGCTACCGGTGCGGTGGTCGGTCACGAATTGCTAGCCCGGTGGGAGCGCAAGGATGGGGCGGAGATCGGACCCGAATTGTTCATTCCGATCGCCGAAGAGTGCGGGCTGATCAACACGCTCATGCTCAGATTGCTGCGCCGCGCCTGCCGCGAGACGCGCGACTGGGACACGGGCATCTCGATCAACGTTTCGCCGACCCAGCTCAAGGATCCGTGGTTCAGCCAGAAGGTACTGGCGGTGCTGACCCGCGAGCGTTTCCCGCCGCAGCGGCTGACGATCGAGATTACCGAGAATGCCCTGATCGTCGATGCCGACAGCGCGCAGCAGACGATCGCATCGCTCAAGAACCAGGGCATCCAGCTCGCGCTCGACGATTTCGGCACCGGCTATTCATCGCTCCAGCACCTCCAGATGCTTCCGTTCGACCGGCTCAAGATCGACCGTTCGTTCGTGACTTCGATGGAGGACGATCCGCAGGCCCTGCGGCTGGTGCATGCGATCATTACCCTCGCCAGCACGCAGGACCTTCCGGTCGTAGCCGAAGGGATCGAATCGGCTTCCACCGCGCGGACCCTCGCCGGGCTCGGCTGCGCGATGGGGCAGGGGTTCCATTACGGACACCCGCTGCCGATGGCGCAGATCGCGGGACAGGCCGGCGCGGCTCAGCCCGCGTAGCGGTCCTTCAGCACTTTCCACGTCGCGCGCAGGCTGACCGCTTCCGCGCCCTTGGGGCGGCCGGGCTTGGCCGAGCCGTTCCAGCAGAAGATGTCGAAATGCGCCCATTGCGCCTTTTCGGGCGCGAATTCCTTGAGGAACAGGGCGGCGGTGATCGCGCCGCCGAACGGACCCTCGGCGGCGTTGACCAGATCGGCGACGTCCGACTTGAGCAGATCCTTGTACGGATCGTAAAGCGGCATCCGCCACATCGGATCGGCCTCGGTCTCCGCCGCGGCGAGCAGTTCGGCGGCGAGCGTGTCGTCATTGGCGAACAGCGCCTGGAGGTCCGCACCCAGCGCGACGCGCGCCGCGCCGGTCAAGGTCGCGAAGTCGAAGACCAGTTCAGGGTTGTTCTCGGCGGCCTTGGTCAGCGCGTCGCCGAGGATCAGCCGGCCCTCGGCATCGGTGTTGCTGTTCTCGACCGACAGACCCTTGCGCGAGATCATCACGTCGCCGGGGCGGGTGGCCTCGCCGTTGATCGAATTCTCCACGGCCGGAACCAGCAAATGGAGCCGGACCGGCAGGCGGTGCTGCATGACCAGCTCGGCAAGCGCGAGCGCGTGCGCGGCACCGCCCATGTCCTTCTTCATCAGCCGCATGCCTGCGGCGGGCTTGATGTCGAGCCCGCCGGTGTCGAAGCACACGCCCTTGCCGATGATCGCGATGCGCGGATGCTCGGGATTGCCCCATTCGAGCTCGATCAGCCGCGGCTCGCGGCCCTCGCCGGCAGCCTTGCCGACCGCCCAGAGCATGCCATAGCCCTTCTCGACTTCCTTGCCCTTCACGACGCTGAGCGTCGCGCCATAGTCTTTGGCGAGCTCGGCAGCGGCAGCCTCGAGATCGGCGGGGCCCATGTCGTTGGCGCCGGTGTTGATCCGGTCGCGCAGCTTGAAGGTCACGCCCGCGAGGCGCAGCGCCTCTTCCATCTTGGCGGGATCGCCAGTGAGCAGGACGCGGGGGCCCTGCGGCTTGTCGTCCTTCTTCTTGTACCGGTCGAACTTGTACTGCGCCGAGAGCCAGCCATAGAGCGCCTTGCCCGGTTCGCGGCCGTCGACGCGATAGGTGCCTTCGGGAAGCGTCTCGGCGAGCTTGGCAAGGCACCAGGGGGTAAGCCGCTCGACATTGGCGACCACCGTGACCACCGACCAGTCCTCAGGTCCGTCGCCAGGCAGGATTGCGCTGGAATAGGCGGATGCGGCGAGCTTTTGCGCCTGTGCCGCGGTGCGGTGGCGCGGCGGCTGCGCCGCGAGCCAAGCGTCGAACCCCTTGGCGTCGATCAGGTGGATGGGACGCGCGGGCTGGCCGCGATCGGGCTGAATCAGCGAAGAAAGATCAGGCATGCGTGCTGATCTAGGGGCGCGAGGCCGCTCCGCCTAGTCCCTGTCGGGAAGATGAAATTTTGTTCATTTCGGAACCGGACCCCTGCCGGCTCGGTTGGCGCCCTGTCCTCGTGCCTGATCTCCGAAGCTGTCGGAGCGGCGCGTCTGCGGGGAGAGCGACCGTGACCGATAGCCGTGCCTATTCCGACAACGGACCTGCGCTGGCCGGCTCTCGAACGCGGCGCTGGGGCAATTGGGTGTCGATGCTGGTCGGCGCGATCGTCGCGCTGATCGGGCTGGTGCTCGCGCTCGGCGGCGCGTGGCTCGCCGTGCTCGGCGGCTCGCTCTACTATCTGCTCACCGGCGTGGCGATGATCGCGGCCGGCGTGCTGCTGATCCGCGGCCGGATGACCGGCGGCTGGCTGTATCTCGCGATCGTCGTCGCGAGCATGGTCTGGGCGTGGTGGGAAGTCGGGGCGAATGCGTGGGCGCAGGTGCCACGGGTGATCGCGCCGGTCGTGCTGCTGCTCGCGGTGATCGCGGCAATGGCGACCTTGAGCCTGCGGCGCGAGCGCTGGCGTTTCGCACTGGGGGGTGGCGCACTGGCTTTGGTGCTCACCAGCGTCGACTTCTGGGCAGCGGCGGCGAATGCGCCGAATCCCGTGCAAGGCGCGCTCCCTGCGGCAGCGGCTCCGGGGATGAGTGACCCTTCCGGGCAGCAGGTCGGCGCCGACTGGCCGGTTTATGGCGGCACCACCAGTGCACGGCGCTATTCGCCGCTCACCCAGATCAACGCGCAGAATGTCGGCAAGCTTGAGCGGGCATGGCAGATCCATACCGGCGATCTTCCCTCCTCGGCGCAGATCCGCAAGACCTATGGCGCCGAGAACACGCCGCTCAAGGTCGGCGACAGCCTGTACATCTGCACGCCGAAGAACATCATGATTTCGTTCGACCCGGCGACCGGCAAGGAGCGCTGGCGCTACGATCCCAAGGTGCCGGATACCGCAATCCCGTACACGGCAGCGTGCCGCGGCGTAGTCTATTATGCGGTGCCCGGCATGGCGGCGGACCAGCCCTGCGCGACGCGCGTGATCGAGGGCACGCTCGATGCGCGGCTGATCGCGGTCGACGCACGGTCGGGACGGCTGTGCGCCGATTTCGGCACCAACGGCCAGGCGGATGCGAAGATCGGCATGGGCAAGGTGCCTGCCGGCTTCGTCTCGATCAACTCGCCGCCCACGCTCGTGCGCGGGATCCTCGTCACCGGCCATCAGGTGCTCGACGGGCAGGATCGCTGGGCGCCTTCGGGCGTGATCCAAGGGTTCGACGCGCGGACCGGGCAATTGCGCTGGGCGTGGGACATGATGCACCCCGAATGGAACGGCATGCCGCCCGCCGGGCAGGAATGGACTCGCGGCACCCCGAACATGTGGACGATCGCCTCGGGCGACGAGCAGCTTGGGCTGGTCTATCTGCCGATGGGCAATGCCGCGGCGGACTATTATTCGTCGCTCCGCCGCCCGCAGGAGAACGAATTCGCTACGTCATTGGTGGCGGTCGACGTGACCACCGGCAAGCCGCGCTGGCGCTTCCAGGCAGTGCGCAAGGACGTTTGGGACTATGACTTCGGCGCGCAGGCGACTCTGGTCGATTACAAGGGGGCGCCGGCTTTGGTGCTGCCGTCGAAACAGGGCGACATCTATGTGCTCGACCGCCGTACTGGCCGCCCGCTGACCCCGATCGGTGAGATGCGCGTGCCGGGCGGCGGCGTCGAACCTGGGCAGCGCGCCGCGACCCAGCCGGTGTCGCTCTGGCACACGCTGCGCAAGCCGGATCTTACCGAGCGCGACATGTGGGGGATGTCGCCGATCGACCAGATGATCTGCCGGATCCAGTTCCGTCGGGCGAGCTACAAGGGCTTCTTCACGCCGCCCGAAGCGAGCCGGCATTCGATCGAATATCCCGGCTATAATGGCGGCACCGACTGGGGCGGGATCGCGGTCGATCCGGCGCGCGGCGTCATCGTCGCCAATTACAACGACATGCCGAACTATGTGCGGCTGGTGCCGCGGGCCGAGGCCGACAAGAAGGGCTGGGCGCCGCGCGACCAGGCGCGGGGCAATATCGGCGGCGCCGAGGGCGCTGGCGATCCGCAGGCGAACACGCCTTACGCAATCGACGTCAATGCCGGCTGGCGTCTGCCGTTCACCGGCATGCTCTGCAAGCAACCCCCGTACGGCGGGATCCGCGCGATCGACATGGCGACCGGCAAGACGATCTGGGACCGCGCGTTCGGCGAGGCGCGAACCAACGGTCCGTTTGGGATCCCCTCGATGCTGCCGATCACGATCGGAACGCCGAACAATGGCGGCGCGGTGGTGACGGCGAGCGGGCTGGTGTTCGTGGCAGCGGCGACCGACAATCTGATCCGGGCGATCGACCTGCGGACCGGCAAGACGGTGTGGAAGGACGTGTTGCCGGGCGGTGGGCAGGCGACGCCGATGGTCTACGAAACGGGCGGCCGGGAATATCTGGTGATCTATGCCGGCGGGCACCATTTCATGGAGACCCCGGTGAGCGACGAGGTGGTGGCGTATGCATTGCCTTCGTGAGCAATCTAGGTCGTGAACCCCATGACGATCGCTTCCGACCCCCGGCCAAACGACGGCGATCGAGTGGTTTCGACATCGGCAGGTTTGGAAGCGAGCTATCCCAACTGACGCCCGGAACAGGCGTCTTGCTGACCCTGCGGGGACGAATGCGAAGCAAGCTAAGCTGACTTGCGTCGAAGGATAAACACCGCTTTCTCTCGAACAGATGATGATCGGTCCGACACGAGCGGTGCCGCCAAAGTGCGAGCCTGCGCCGTATCGAGCATGTGTCGGATGATCCCGGCGAGCGCCACCCTGCGAACTACGGGTGACTTGTCACTCAGGCCTCGCTTGATGAGAGCGTACCTGGACGGAGTTTTCTCCAATAGGCGATGATCGAACACCGTCTCATGGCGACGCAGTCCCATAGACTTGTCGATCCAACGCAATTCAGTTCGGGAAGGCCACTCAGCCCTGCCGTCGATCAGGGTTCCCAGCGCTACCGCGCGGACCGACGGCTGCGTCGCGCTGAAGGCGAGTCGCTCCAGATGTTGATCGAGCGCTGGTGAGCGAAGGGCGTGGCGCAAGGTTGACGCTTGTGGGCCTGTTGTTGCGGCAGACATCAGGTTGGCCAGTTCTTCTGCCACATCCTCGCGGCTGAACGCCTTCTCGAGCATAGAGCGCTCGTTGCGCCATCTGCGCCACGTCGCCTGCCGAACAAGGAGCTCTGCGGCTGTTCGCGCGACGACGACTGGACTTGTCACTGGAAATGAACGGTTCGCGCAACGTGCCGCGGCTCGGCGAACCGGAGCCGCCCAGTCATTTAGCCGCCAAAGGATCGCGGCAAAGAGGAATGGGCTGGGTAGGCCTCCCGTGATCTTTAGCAGGGCGGCTTCCCTCAAGCGGCCATCACGGTGGAAAACGAAAAGGTATTCAAGTCCGGGTGTCCCGAGCAACTGCGAAGCTCCACTCGGGTGCGGCGAGAAGATCTTGCTCAACGACGACTGCGGCGTTTGACGATATAGACCCGCTGCGGCCGCAATCTCCCCATCTGCTCTTGCAACATGGCCCGGGTCCAGCTTCGCGAGCAGCTCAAGCGCAACGCTCAACGAGGCTGCGGCATCGTCTCCTGCCCGCAGCTTGGCACCTATCGTCCCCAGCACTGTGAGCAGTTCGGAGGACAAGAGCGCAGAGCTGGTAATCACCCGATAGGACTGCTCCACCGACGCATCGCGGTCAACGCCGGGGCCACTCGCAGGACGAACAAATGGCTGCTCCATGATTATCGCGGACGCGCGCTCAACGGCTTGGAACGGGCGCTGGGTGCCGTCCGCTTTTACCAGTCTACGTTCAGTCCGTCCTAGGCACCCTTCGTACCTTGGGCGCACACATCGCAAGCGCGCGGTCGATGATGTGGAGCAGTCGCCTGCGTCCCTCGGCGAGTCCCGCGGGGTCGTCGCCGCGGTCGAGCGTCTCGAAGTTGAGATAGCGGAGGTCGTGCAGCACCGCGTAGTTTGATAGCGAGCGGTCGCTGGTGACGACGCGTTCCTGGACGACGTTGAAATCGGCGGCGATCATAGCATCGCGGCAGAAGGCCGCACGCGGGCCGTCCTTCGTGCGATAGGTCGTGAAGGCGACGGTGTCGTCGTCATCCCAGGGCCATGCGCGGCTCTGCGACGGACTGGGGGTCAGCACGTCGTCGCAATAGCGGATCGAGATCACGCCTTGGCCGGACGGGTCGGACTGGTTGCACCGCGACTCACTTGTGTCGAAGCCGCGCGCGTTGGTGTGTAGCGCGATGATCGGCATGTCCGGCGGCAGATCGGCGAGGATGCGGCGGGCATAGCCGGGCAGCGCACTGTCGAAATTACGATTGGGGTCGACCGGGCGTCCATAATCGACTGCCTGGTTCATGCGCAGACCGTCGCCGGCAATGCCGGCATCGACTGCGATCAGCGTCCCGCCATAGGTGCGCACCGCCTCGAGCCCTGCTTCGAAGCCGGCATTCTCATTGTCGTGCGGCACGAACCACAAGGGGCCGCGGTGGTGCCGGACATTGGCGATCCGCCACAACCGCCACGCCGCGCGCTCCTCGCGAAACTCGATGCGACTGACGCTCAGACCGTGCCACTCGGCTGGATCGCGGTGGCGGGCGAAATCGTCGTCCTGCACCGTGAGCGGATCGACCCGCGTCACGTGCGTGCCCGGCTCGCCGGTGCTTGCACTGGCAAGTGTCAGCCAAAGGCCGGATAGGAATGCAGTGCGGATCAACGCGGCTGGAAGACGCGGCTGGCGAACAGGTCACCGGCGGCGGTGTCGGAAAACGGGCCTATAGCCAGCGCGGTGACGGACATGGTGCCTCCTGAAGGTGCCTTGACCATATGCGCGCCGCCGCGCCGCGTCACCCCGGGCTTGTGCCGCAGTTATACCCCGCCAAACGCTCGCTTTGCGCGCGACGGTCGGGCAGGGCGTCTGAAGATCTGTTCGTGCGATCTTGATAATATGTCTGAAATCAAGCTCAAGAAAGATGTATGTCGAGCTGGCATGGTCCGCCTGTACGATAAAGCTCACGTATGTTAACTTGCGAGTTCAGCTGAAGTCGCGGGGGGCTACTCACGGCAGAGCTGATCAGGGGAGGACTCCGATGCTATTTGCATTCGCAGCGATGATGGGTTGGTGCGGGACCAAATGGCCGGGCTGGTGGCGCTGGCCGCGTCCGCCGCATCCGGATCCCGAGCCTTGGTGGCGGCTGGTCGACGGTCTGATCGGCGCAGCGGGTGGTATCGCAGCGGCTACGGTGTTCGAACCGCTGCTGCGCGACCAGGGACTGTTGTTGACTGGCCTTACCGCCTTTTTCGGCGGTCTGGCGGCAGCGACGATCGTCGAATCGGTGGCGGGCCTGAGCGCGAAGGCGCGCTGAACCCGGGGGTGGCGCTCCGTGGGGAGCGCCGCCTTCAGGCCCTAGCGAGGGGCACGCCGTAAAGGTCGTGCTCGTCGGCGTCCTCGATCTGGACCTGGACGATGTCGCCCTGGCTGAGGTGCCCTGCGTCGCGGAGGAAGACCTCGCCGTCGATCTCCGGCGCGTCGGCCTGGCTGCGGCCGGTGGCGCCGTCCTCGCCGACTTCGTCAATGATCACTTCGAGCGTGCGGCCGACCTTCGCGGCGAGCTTGGCGGCGGAGATCGCCGCGGTCTTCTCCATAACGCGGGCGTAGCGCTCTTCCTTGACTTCTTCCGGCACCGGATCGGGGAGGAGATTGGCCGACGCGCCTTCGACCGGCTCGAACCGGAACGCGCCGACGCGATCGAGCTGGGCCTCGTCGAGCCAGTCGAGGAGATATTGGAAGTCCTCCTCGGTCTCGCCGGGAAAGCCGACGACGAAGGTCGAGCGGATCGTGATGTCCGGCGCGATCGCGCGCCAGCCGCGCAGCCGCTCGAGCACCTTCGCTTCATTGGCGGGGCGGCGCATGCGGCGAAGGACATTGGGCGAGGCGTGCTGGAACGGAATGTCGAGATAGGGGAGGATCAGCCCCTCGGCCATCAGCGGGATGACCTGGTCGACATGCGGGTAGGGGTAGACATAATGGAGCCGCACCCACGGCGCGATCTTGCCGAGTTCGCGGGCGAGATCGGTCATGTGGGGGACGACTTCCTGCCCCTTCCAAATCCGCGGCTCCTTGCGGATGTCGACGCCGTACGCCGAAGTGTCCTGGCTGATCACCAGCAATTCCTTCGTCCCGGCCTCGACCAGCTTTTCGGCTTCGCGGAGGATCGCGTCGGGGCGGCGGCTGACGAGATCGCCGCGCAGGCTCGGGATGATGCAGAAGGCGCAGCGATGGTTGCAGCCTTCGGAGATCTTCAGATAGCTGTAGTGGCGCGGCGTAAGCTTGAGCCCCGCATCGGGGACGAGATTGACGAAAGGCGAGGGCGGCATCGGCGCCGCTTCGTGAACCGCGCCGACGACTTCCTCATATTGATGCGCGCCGGTGACTGCGAGCACGTTGGGGAAGCGCGCGCGAATGACTTCGGCTTCCTTGCCCATGCAGCCCGTGACGATGACGCGGCCATTCTCGGCGATCGCCTCGCCAATCGCCTCGAGCGATTCCTCCTTGGCGGAATCGAGAAAGCCGCAGGTGTTGACCAATACAACGTCGGCGCCCTGATAGTCGGGGGACATCGCATAGCCGTCGCTGCGGAGCTTGGTGAGGATGCGTTCGCTGTCGACGAGGTTCTTCGGACAGCCGAGCGACACCATCCCTACGCGAGGGGCCTCTGGGAGTTTGGTTGCCATGATTGGCGGGCGACATAGGCTTTTTTGCGGAAAATGCTAGCTCAGGCCGGTACCGGAGCCTTGAACAGGAAGAACGCCCCAGACGCGATCAGCGCGAAGCCGATCAGGTGGTTCAGCGTGATCTTCTGGCCGAGATAGAGAATTGAGAAGACCGCGAACACCGCGAGGGTGATCACTTCCTGCATGCCCTTGAGCTGCGCCGCCGAATAGACATTGCTGCCCCAGCGGTTCGCCGGGACGGCGAGGCAATATTCGAAGAAGGCAATGCCCCAGCTGACGAGGATCACCGCGAGCAGCGGCTTGTCCTTGAACTTGAGATGGCCGTACCAGGCGAAGGTCATCAGGATGTTCGAGCCGATCAGCAACAGGATCGGCAGCGCGCGGGCGAGGAATGTGGCAGGCATGAAGCGACCATCATGGACGGGGACGAAGGGTCAAGCATGAAAGCGGTGACGCACGACGAATTGGTCGCACAGCTCCGCGCGCTCGGGGTGCGCGAGGGTGGCGTGCTGCTGGTCCATTCGAGCTTTCGGGCGGTGCGGCCGGTGGAGGGCGGACCGCTCGGGTTGATCGCCGCGCTGCGTGCTACGCTCGGGCCCGAAGGGACGCTGGCCATGCCGTCGGCGACCGGCGACGACGATGCGCCGTTCGACCCCGCGGTGACGCCAAACCGCGACGATCTCGGCATCGTGCCGTCGCTGTTCTGGCAGCAGCCGGGCGTGGTGCGCAGCACGCATTTCGATGCGGTGGCGGCGGTCGGGCCAAAAGCCGGGTGGATCACCGGCGGGCCGTTTGTTTTGCCGCCGGCCGCGCCGGGCAGCGCAATCGACCGGATCCGCGAGGCGCAGGGACAGATCCTGCTGCTTGGCGTCGGGCACGATGCCAACACCATGCTGCACCTCGCCGAATTGCTGGGCGGTGCACCCTATCGCAGCGACTTCCACTATACCGACGCCGACGGCCGCGAGGTGCATTATGGCGAGAATGACAACTGCTGCGAGAAGTTCGCCCTCGCCGACGCCTGGCTCCGCGCGGAGGGGCTCCAGCGCGAGGGACGCGTAGGGAATGCCGAAGCACGGCTGTTCTCGGCCGAGGATCTGATCCGGGTTGCAGTGCCGCGGATAGAGGCGGACCCGCTGATCTTCCTGCACGAACCGGGCGAGGGATGTGAGGAATGCGACGAAGCCCGGGAGAGCCTCGCGCTCAGCCGGTGATCTCGACGATCAGGTCGCCTGCCTGCAGCTCCTGCGCCTCGGGCGCCTTGTGGCCGTAATGCGCTTCGCCCCGATAAATGCGGACGCCGAGGCCGGTTTCGATCGCGGCGAGCGGCTTCCCGACTTCGTCGGGCTTTACCGGCCGTTCGGCGAGTTCGACTTCGCCATGATAGGAGGCGAGGTCCATCAGATAGCCCGACAAATGCGGGCCCTTGCACGAGCCCGCGAGCAGCAGCCCGGCGAAGCTGACCGGATTGACCACCGTGGTCGCGCCGGCAGCGCGCGCGGGCAGCTCGTTATCCTCGTTGCGGACAATCACGCTGATTGGCAGCGCGGGTGCCAGATGGCGCGCGGTGAGGGTGATCAGGATCGAGGTATCGTCGCGGCCGGCGCAGACGATCATCGATTCTGCGTTCTCGATCCGCACGTCCTTGAGCACCTGATCGCGCGTCGCGTCGGCCTGGAGCACGGTGCAGCCGCACTCCTTGGCGCGGGCGACATGGCTCTCGTCGGGATCGACCACGACGATCTTGCCGCGATCGGTACCGCGCGCGATCAGTTCGTCGACGGTCTCGGAGCCGGTGGTGCCGTATCCGGCGACGATGATATGCCCCGAAAGAGTCTGCTGGATAACCGCCATACGCCATTTGTCCCAGGTGCGCTTGAGCACGAAATTATAGGCGGTGCCGAGGAAGAGCAGCACCACGAAGACGCGGATCGGCGTGACCACGAAGGCGTCGAACATCCGCGCCGAATCGCTCACCGGCACGATGTCGCCATAGCCGGTGGTGGTCACCGAGATCGACGTGAAATAGAGGATGTCGAGGAAGCTGACATGGCCGTCGGCGGTGTCCTTGAGCCCGTCGCGCTCGAGCCAGTGAACGCCGACCGCGAGCGCGAGCAGGCCCAGCACCGCCAGCACGCGCCAGCCGATCGAAACCCAGACCGGCAGGCTCGACTTGCGTTTGAGGGTTGCGGCGGGACGGGCGGGCATTCTTCGCTTCTATCCGCTCCCGATCGGGGAGGGGCAAGGGGCGTTCTCAAATCCTCCCCTGCCAGGGGGAGGTGTCAGCGCAGCTGACGGAGGGGGAGGAAGCACTGCGGCGAGGCGGTCGCTTACCTCCCCCTCCGCCACCCTTGGCGGCACCTCCCCCTTGCGGGGGAGGATTGATGTCACCGCGCACTCAGCCTGGTCAGCGGATCGACCGGCGTCCGGCCCTGACGGATCTCGAAATGCAGCTCGGGCCGGTCGGCGAATCCCGAATTGCCGGAGAGCGCGATCATCTGGCCCTTTTTGACCGATTGGCCGCGCTGGACGAGCAATTGCCCGGCATGGCCATAAACCGTCGTGGTGGCGTTGCCGTGCTTGACGATGACGAGGCCGCCCAAAGCGGGCACGTCGCTGCCGACATAGGCCACGACGCCATCCGCGGCGGCGAGCACCGGCGTGTCGAGGGGCACCGCGATCTTGATGCCGTCGTTGCGCTCGCCGCTCCTGCCAGGGCCGAAGCGCTTCACGATCGTGCCTCTGACCGGCCACGCGAATTGCCCCGCGACGCGGGTGGCGGGTGCCGCGACCGGCGTGGTCGCCGGCAGCACGCGCTTCGGCGACGGCGTCGGCTTCGCGGGCTTCGCATTGGCGGCCAGCGCCGGCTCGCCGCCGGTGAGGATGTCGTCGATGTCGAGGTGGAAGCGCGCGGCGCGCTCCTCGATCGTCTCGGGCCGGCTGCTCGGGATCAGCAGCCGCTGGCCGGTGCGCAGGATATAGGGCTCGGCGAGTGCGTTGCTGGCGACGACCCGCGACCATTCGACGCCATAGGCGCGGGCGATCGCGATCCCCGTCTCGCCTGCGCGGACGAGATGATAGCGGCCGCCGGGGATGGTGAGTCGCTGGCCGGGCTGGATGACGAAAGGCGCGATCAGGTTGTTGGCGCGCGCGATCGCCTCGGAGCCGGCGCCGGTCTTTGTCGCGATCGAACGAAGCGAGTCACCGGCCTGGACGACATAAGTCGAGCTCGACACGAGCTTGGCATCGGCGGTGACCCGGCGCGCTTCCCAGGCGGGCGGCGGCGCGGGCAAGGTGCGCACGTCCTGATCGAGCGAGCGGCGCTCGAACTGCTCCTGTTCGCGATTTTGCTCCGGCGCTTCCCAGGCGCGCGGACCCCGTCCGGCTTCCGCCGGTATGCAGCCCGAAATCAGAATGACGCCGAACAGCGATGCCCCCATACGGCGCATTGCGAACCCCCTTACCCCTTCGAAATTTAATAAGGTAAACGGAGTTGGTTAACAATAGACCGACTTGAGCGCTTCCAGCGAGTTGCGGTGGGTGAGGTCGAGGTGGAGCGGCGTCACCGTGATCCAGCCCTGTTCGATCGCCTCGAGGTCGGTGTCGGGATCGGGAGTGTGCGGCAGCCGGCTCATCGCAAGCCAGTAATAAGGAAAGCCGCGCGGATCGACGCGCTTGTCGAGCCCGGCGCGGCCATAGTCGCGCAGGCCCTGCGCCACCGGCTTGATGCCCTTGACCGCATCGGCAGGGACCGGCGGAAAGTTAATGTTGATCAGCGTGCGCGGCGCCCAGGGGGCGTCGAGCAGCGGTCGCAGCGCGCGTTCGCCCCAGGCCTCGGCAGTGTCGAACGGGACCTGATCGCCCATGCCGGTGCGTTCGTAGCGCTGGCTGAGCGCGACCGAGCGGATACCGGCGAGCGCCCCTTCCATCGCCGCGGACACGGTGCCCGAATAGCTGACGTCCTCGCCGAGATTGCCGCCGCGATTGACGCCGGAGAGGACGAGATCGGGCGGCGAATCCTTCATCGCCTCGGCGAGCGCGAACATCACGCAATCGGTTGGCGTGCCGCGTACTGCGTAGCGATCGTCGGCGATGCGGCGGACGCGGAACGGCTCGGTGAGGGTCAGTGCGCGGCTCTTGCCCGATTGCTCCTCGGCCGGCGCGACCACGGTGATATCGTCGGAGATCGTCCGTGCGATCCGCTCGAGCGCGGCGAGGCCGCGCGCGTTGATGCCGTCGTCGTTGGTGAGCAGGATGCGCATTCCATCACTCCGTTCGCCCTGAGCTTGTCGAAGGGCCGTACTTGTTCGCGGGAGAAGAACAGGGCTTCGACAGCCCCGGAGCGGATCCGGGGCCGAACGGAATCAGTCCCGCGGCTCCAGCCGGTTGAGGCCGCCGAGATAGGACTGGAGCACCTCCGGCACGGCAACGGACCCGTCCGCCTGCTGGTAATTCTCGACCACTGCGACCAGCGTCCGGCCGATCGCAAGACCCGAACCGTTCAGGGTATGAACGAAGCGCGTCGCCTTCTCGCCTTCGGGACGATAGCGCGCGTTCATGCGGCGGGCCTGGAAGTCGGTGCAGGTCGAGCAGCTCGAGATCTCGCGATAGCGCGCCTGACCGGGCAGCCATACTTCGAGATCGTAGGTGCGGGCGGCGGAGAAGCCCATGTCGCCGGTGCACAGCTTCATCCGGCGGAAAGCGAGCCCGAGCTTGGTCAGGATGTCCTCGGCGCACGCGGTCATCCGCTCGTGCTCGGCTTCGGACTGGTCCGGCGTGGTGATCGAGACCATCTCGACCTTCTCGAACTGGTGCTGGCGAATATAGCCGCGGGTGTCGCGGCCCGCCGAACCGGCTTCGGAGCGGAAGCAGGGGGAGAGCGCCGTGAAGCGCAGCGGCAGCACCTCCTGCACGAGAATCTGCTCGCGCACGCTGTTGGTCAGGCTGACTTCCGAGGTGGGGATCAGCCAGCGATCGTCGGTCGTCCTGAAGCTGTCCTCGGCGAATTTGGGCAGCTGGCCGGTGCCGAACATTGCCTCGCCGCGGACGAGCAACGGCACCACCGTCTCTTCATAGCCGTGCTCGCGGGTGAGCGTGTCGAGCATGAACTGGCCGAGCGCACGATGGAGGCGCGCCGCGCTGCCGCGGAGGAAGGTGAAGCGCGAGCCGGCGAGCAGGGCGCCGGTCTCGAAGTCGAGCCCGAGCGCCGGGCCGATCGCGTCGTGCTCGGCCGCCGCAAAGGCGAAGACGGGCGGGGTGCCGCGTTCGTGAACGAGCGCATTGTGATTCTCGTCGGCGCCCTCGGGAACATCGGCGAGGGGCAGGTTGGGGATCGCGGCGAGGCGGGCGTCGAGGTCCTCGCCGAGCGCTTTCTCCTCGGCTTCGAGTGCGGGCAGGCGTTCCTTGAGCGTGGCGACCTCGGTCATCAGCGCGGCGGCGGTGGCCTCGTCCTTCTGCGCCTTGGCCGCGCCGATCGCCTTCGATGCCTCGTTGCGACGCGCCTGGCCGGCCTGGAGCTCGGTGATCAGCGCGCGGCGCTTCTCGTCGAGTCCGATGAGCGCTGCCGATTGCGGCTCCAGCCCGCGCTTCGCCAGGCCGGCGTCGAAAGCTTCGGGGTTTTCGCGGATGAAGCGGATGTCGTGCATGGCCGGGCGTATGACTGCACGCGCCGGGCCGCGCAACCCTGCGCCGGGCCGCTGCGTTCAAGGGTGCACAGCCGAAACGAGGAGACAGGTTATGCAGGTTCCCCATGACGCAGTCGTTCTGGTCGCCGACGGGCGCAAGATGCTGTTCCTGCGGAACGAGGGCGATGGCGCGTTCCCGAACCTGCAGGTCGAGCACAAGGAGATCCACCCAAACCCGAAGGATTCGGACCAGAAGACCGACCTCGCAGGCCAGTCTTCGTCGACTCAGTCTGGTCCTGGCGCACCTGCGGTTGCGCAGGGCGGATCGATGCATGCGATGGGCGGCGGTGCACAGTTCGCGCCTTCGGGCGGGACGATGGGCGAGACCGATTATCACCAGCTCGAGGAAGACAGGTTCGCCGCCGAGACTGCCGAGATGCTCAAGAAGCGCGCGCTCAACAACGAATATGAGTCGCTGATCATCATCGCGCCGCCCAAGACCCTCGGCGAGTTGCGCAAGCATTATCACAAGGAAGTGAGCGACCGGCTGAAAGGCGAGATCAGCAAGGATCTGACGGGGCATACCGTGCCGCAGATCGAGGAGGCGTTGCTCAAGGCGGAGTAGACTCGGCCTTCAGCGGGTCAGTGCTCCTGCGAAAGCAGGAGCCAGAGCCACGGGCTGCAGCTTGCGATCCTGGCTCCTGCTTTCGCAGGAGCACGGGGTTTAGGCCGTGACTTCGGCCTTCTTCTTGCCGAACCGCTTGCGCGCGACCAGTGCCGCTGCCGCGCCGCCGAATAGCAGGATCATCGGCGGAGCAGGGACCGGCTCGGGCGGGCCGCCCGATGAGCCGCTCGATCCGTGATGCCCACTCGATCCCCCGCAATGCTGGCCCCATTTGCAGCCCCAGCTGCTCGAGGTGCTCCAGCCGCTTGAGGTGCTCCAGTTACCGCTCGAGGAGGTGCTCGACGAGGTCGAGGACGAGGTGGAGGAGGAAGTCGACGACGAGGTCGACGAAGACGTCGACGAGCTGACGCCGCTCGAGCTCGAGGTCGAGCTGGACGAGCCGCCGGTGGAAGTGGAGGTCGACGATCCGCCGGTGGAGGTGGACGTCGACGACCCGCCGGTCGAGGTGGACGAGCCGCCCGTCGAGCTGCTGGTCGACGAGCCGCCGCTCGAAATCTCGATGTTGATGCCGCTGCTGCCCGAGCTGCTTCCCGAGCTGCCGAAGAAGCCGCCGGCGAAGAAGCCGCCGCCGAAGCCGCCATAGCCGCCCGAACCGCCGACCACCCCGGCCGCCGCAGCGCTGCTCGCCGCCACTGCCGGCATTTCGCGGGGCGGAAGCGGGATCGGCGCGCCCTGAGTCGTCACGACGACGACCTGCGGCTGGGCCTGGGTCGTCGTGGTGGTCACGCGGCGGACGAGCTTCTTGCGGACGACGCCGGCGACGGGGCCCTTGCGGACCACGCGCTTCTTCGCGACCGTATATTGCTTCACCACGCTGGGCTGGGTCGCGCGCTCGACGGCATAGACGCCGCCGCCGCCGATGACTGCGCCGCCACAGGCACATGCGCAGAGTTTCGCCAAGGCCATGCGAACCGACATGATGTCCCACTCTTCCTGTTGCTGGCGCCTCGCTCCCCACGGGACCGTCAGCAGCTTCTGCGCCCTCAATGCGCAAGAAACGCAAAACAAACTATTAAGCGCAAGCGAAACGAGCGCCATTTACCTTGTTCTCGGACTGTTTTTCGCTGCGCCGGCGCAGAGCTTATGGTTAATGTGCGGTTTCGGTACGGTTCGGCGGAGCACTGGGCGGTTACTTGTCAAACAACGTGGTTAATACGTCGGCCGTAACGACTCTTGTTCAGCCGTCGCTAATTTCCTCCATGTTATCGGGAATTAGACAGAGCGCCTGCCATAATAGCGCGCTTGTTAATGCCTCCGCGCGCAAGTATAGGGCGTGCGGGCAATGAGGCAGTCGTCCAGCGGCCTGGCCACTTGGGCGACCGGTGTGGAGAGTGGGGATGGCTACTGTTTTGGATCGGTCCGAGGAACCCGGGAAACCTTTTCCCGCCGCGGCGAATGACGGCGGCGATGGCTATCGGCCGCATAACGACGAACCCTTCATGAATGCGCGGCAGCAGGAATATTTCCGCGAGAAGCTGCTGGCCTGGAAAGACGCGATTTATCGCGAGGCCGCGGGGACGCTCAATCAACTGCAGACCGACTCGCTGCGCGAGGCCGACCTCACCGATCGCGCGTCGAGCGAGACCGACTGGTCGATCGAACTTCGCACCCGCGATCGCCAGCGTAAGCTGATCGCCAAGATCGACGCGGCGCTACGCCGGATCGACGAGGGCGAATATGGCTATTGCGAAGTGACCGGCGAGCCGATTTCGCTCGCCCGGCTCGAGGCACGGCCGATCGCGACGATGACGGTCGAGGCGCAGGAGCGTCACGAGCGCAACGAGAAGGTCTCGCGCGACGAATAGCGGTATCTGGGCGCGCGATTTTTAGGGTGCGGCCCGCCAAATTTACGCTTTCGTCAGGGATTGCTGCTCTAACTGCCCGATATCAATTTTGGCGTTAGAGCAGCTTCGATGGACGATCAGTTCTCTACGGACACGGTGAACGCGCTTTCCGCCGCCGATTTCGCAGGCCAACGCAATGGCTCGCGCGACAGCCTGATGCTGACGGCGCAGTTTCGCGTCGCGGGAGACGACAGGACCGCGCAGGTGCGGGTGCGCAATCTCTCGTCTGGCGGGTTGATGGCGGAATATGCCGCACCGGTTGAAATCCGCACGCCGGTTGAGATCGAGGTGCGCGGCGTGGGCTGGGTGAAGGGGCGAATCGCCTGGGCGACCGATGGACGAGTCGGTGTGGCGTTCGATATCGAGATCGATCCGATGCTCGCGCGCAAGCCGGTTGGCAAAGGCGCGCCGGGTGCGACCTACGCAAAGCCCGTGCTCACGCGCCGCTAACGCTTAAGGTCTTCTGGTGTTGGAAGAGGTGCGGCCGGCAGACCGCACCTTCCCGTAACAAAGCTGTGGATGGCCGCGCTAGCGGCTGAGCTCCTCCTTGACGCGCAGCTTCTGCTTCTTCAATTCGGCAATCAGCAGATGATCGGGAAGCGGCCGTTGCGACTCGGCTGCGATCCGTCGATCCAGGGTCGAGTGCTTGGCGTTGAGTGCCGCAAGATGCGCGTTCTGCATGGAAGCATTCCTCCTTCGGTGAGCGCCGGGGGAAGCCAATAAATCACCTTTTGAACCACTTGTCGCCCCCCGTATTCGGCGCAATCGACAGCCCGCGGAAAAGGCGCGATGGTTCGTTTTGGCCTGTGCGCGTAAAAGGGGGGTGGGGATGGACGAAAGCGAGATCCAGCGGCGGCTCGAAGCGCTCAGGTCCGAGCATCGCGATCTCGACGTAGCGATCGAGGCGCTGGGCGCGACCGGTTCGGCGGACCAGCTCCAGCTCGCCCGGCTCAAGAAGCGCAAGCTGCGGCTGCGCGACGAGATCGTTGCGCTCGAGGATGAGCTGCTTCCCGACATCATCGCCTGATCTCCCGGGCCGGGACGAAAATCCAGTAATATTAAGCATTCAACTGCCGCGCCCGATATGCCACTCCTGTGGCGGATGACCGAGCAGGCACCTTCGGCGATTCATCGCAGGCTCGTCGACTCGCTCTACGTCGAGGCGATGCTGCTGGCCGACGAGGCGCGCGCCTATTTCGACGTGGTCGGCCGCGCCGAGCGCGAGTCGCTCGAGGCGCTGAACCGGGTCACTTTCTCGTGCGAGTCGCTCAAGGTTACCACCCGGCTGATGCACATCATTGCGTGGCTGCTGACCCAGCGGGCAGTCGAGGCGGGCGAGCTGACCCCGGGGGATGCCCTGTCGCCGGCGCGGCGGCTGGGTGGGGCGCCGGAGACCGATCCGGCGACGCTGGAAGCCATGCCGACGCAGGCCCGCGGGATCATCGCGACGAGCATCGAACTGCATCGCCGCGTGGCGCGGCTCGACGCGTCGCTGGACGACCCGGCGCCGGACGAAAGCCCGGCGCGACGGATGATCGAGCGGCTTTCGGCTTCTTTCTAGATTGCCTCGGCTGCCGGGGAGTTTTCGGCTCAGGAGCGTTCGCAGAACCTTGGCAGAGAGTTGGTCCTGCAAGTCGCGCGTCCTACATTAAGTTAGCATCCTCGACGTACGGACTTCCCTTGCCGCTTCTGCCTTGTCCTTCTGTCCACCAGCGACCGGCAACCGGCTGCGCCTGGTGAAGGTCCTCTTCTACCTTCCGATGGTCACGTCCTGGTGGTTCGACCATGTGGTCGAGCCGCTGATCCGGACGCTCGCCGGCCAATGCGAGATTTATGTGCTGGCGCCTGCTCCGTGGTGCGGCACCGGGATCGGCGCGCGTGAACTGCAGCAATGCATGGATCTGCCTCAGATACATTGGTGCATCATGGAGGGCCCCGATCATCCGAGCACGCGCACGCTTCCCGAATCGAGGGACGACATCACCGCGTGGGTGCGTGACCTCGCACCCGATTATGTGCTGTGCCGCACCGCCGATTACGAGACCGTCCAGGCATTTCCCGGGACAGTGAAGCTGTTGATGGAAGGGCGGCTGGAGCCGTTCGCGCCGCCGCCACACTGGATTGTCTTCGAGGACCGCCCGCTCGATCAGGGCATGTTGCCAGAACTGTCTGGCGCCGAGCGCGACGCGCTGGTTAAGTTGATCGGACCGGCTTGGGAGCGCTTGCAGGAGCGCCATGCAAAGCGGCCCGGCCAGCGCGAAAGCGTGGTCGGCCGGTGTGGCATTCCCGACGACCGGCCGACATTGCTCGTGCCGCTCGAAGCGGAAACGGAGGATAATTTCTTCCGCATGCACAGCGTGCGGGCGCGGCCGAACCCTCGACTGGTGGCGGAATTGGCGGAGCGGGCGGGTCCGGATTTCACGCTCGTGGTCACCAACCATCCGATCAACGATGTGCACGTCGATGCCGGGCCCCTGCTTGCGACTGTCGCAGACCTCGAAAACGTGGTGCTGGCGCCGCCGGTTCTCGGGGGCGAGCCCGCAACGCTCGCGCTGGCGAAGCATGTCGACGGCATGATCCTCGGCGATTCCAAGACCTTTGCCCTCGGTGCGTTCTTCGGCACGCCGATGTTACGGCAGACCCGGTTCGAGAGCGGCGCATGGCTCAGAAGCTATTCCGATCTGGACCGCTTCCTGTCCGCAGTCGCTGGGCGCGAGGCACAGGCCCCTTCCGAAGAGGATGCCCGGCTGTGGTTCGCCTTTTACATGGCGAACAATGTCTTCGATCCGCGCGCCGCGGATATCAATCCCGAGCAGATCCTGACCCATATGGAACGGCCGGTCGACAGCGGGCGCTGGGAGGCCGGCATCGCGCGGCTGCGGCTGGCGCTGCCCGCCCTGTTCGCGTGAGCCGGCGCTAGTCCCGCAGCGCGGCCTTCGCCGTCGCATATTCCCGCTTGAGCCGTTCGATCTTTACCGCAGCGGGCTCGACCGCAGTCACCGCGCCGATCCCTTGACCCGAACCCCATATATCCTTCCACGCCTTGGCGCCGCCGAAGTTCATCGCACTGGGATCGCTCTCCGGCAATTTGTCCGGGTCGAGTCCGGCCGCCACGACGGAACTGCGCAGGTAATTGCCGTGCACGCCGGTGAACAGGTTCGAATAGACGATGTCCGCAGCCCGGCCCTCGACGATGCCTTGCTTGTAGGCGTCGACGGCGTTGGCCTCGTCGGTGGCGATAAAGGGAGAGCCGATATAAGCGAGGTCGGCGCCGAGGACCTGGGCAGCGAGCACTGCCCTACCAGTGGCGATTGCGCCGGATAGGATCAGCGGCCCGTCGAACCATTCGCGCACTTCCTGGACGAAGGCGAAGGGGTTGAGCCTGCCCGCGTGCCCGCCAGCGCCGGTAGCGACGAGGATCAACCCGTCGGCGCCTTTCTCGACGGCCTTGTGCGCGAAACGGTCGTCGATCACGTCGTGCAGGGTGATGCCGCCCCAGCCGTGCACTGCGTCATTGAGTTCGGGCCGGGCGCCGAGCGAGGTGATCACGATCGGCACTTTCCATTTGGCGCAGGTGTGGAGGTCTGCCTCCAGCCGGTCGTTCGAGCGGTGGACGATCTGGTTGACGGCGAACGGCGCGGCCGGTGCATCGGGATTGGCGCGGTCCCATTCGGCGAGTTCCTCGGTGATCCGGTGCAGCCATTCGTCGAGCAGGCTCTGCGGCCGGGCATTGAGTGCCGGGAACGAGCCGACGATCCCCGCCTTGCATTGGGCGATCACCAGATCGGGCACCGAGATGATGAACAGCGGCGAGCCGATGACGGGAAGCCGGAGGCGATCGAACAGCGAGGGAAGGGCCATGGATCGGTTTTGTAGCGCAACCGGAATGCCTGTCTATCCCGGTGGCGGCGACGCTACGGCACGGCGGAGCGGCCTCAGCCGACTCGGCCGAGACCCTGCGCATAATCGCGCTGTTTGGCCGCGTAGAGCGCCGCGGACGCCCTCAGCATCGCCTTCTGCGACTCGTCGAGCGGGCGGATCGCCTTGGCCGGGGAACCGACGATCAGATGGCCCGGCGGGAAAGTCTTGCCTTCGGTGATCAGCGCGCCGGCGCCGATCAGGCAATCCTCGGCGATGACGGCGCGGTTGAGGATCACGGCGCCCATGCCGACCAGCACACGGTCGCCGATCGTGCAGCCGTGGAGGATCGCGCGATGGCCGATGGTAACGTCCTCGCCGAGCGTGCATGGCGCGCCGGGATCCGAATGCAGGACCGCGCCATCCTGAACGTTGGTGCGCGCGCCGATCCGGATCGGGGTGTTGTCGGCGCGAATGACGGCGCCGAACCACACGCTGGCGAGCGCGGCAAGATGCACGTCGCCGATCAGGTCGGCGCTCGGCGCAACCCAGGCATCAGGAGCTATTTGTGGCTGCCGGCCGCCCAGTGCGAAGAGCGGCACGCCGTCAGAACAGCGGCGTGTCGAAGCCGGCAGGGATCGGCATGTGCAGGCCCAGCAGGAAGGCGAGGCCGACGGCGCCGAGCAGGATCGCGAGAGTCGAGGAAAGCGAGAACAGGCCCCAGCCGACGAGCGTCACCATCTGCGGATTCGGCCGCTGCTCGCGCTGGTTGCGCTGCATTGCGAACAGGACGAACATCGCCAGCATCGCGTAAACAGAGATGAAAAACTCGGCCATCATCCTCAACCCACCCCGATCTGGATCCCCTTCACCTTGGTTAGCGGCAGGAGGTTAACGCATCAATGCCGGGATTCTGCGGATCGCCGCATTGCAGCAAGGTTTGGCCGCTCACCCGGGTCTGACAATACGTGGGCAGCCGCGAAAGTTGACACCAGCTTTACACTGTCAGCGTTCCTGGCCGGACGCGTTCCCGAAGGCAATCGGGTATGACTTATATGCCTTAGTCGACGCAGCGCCCTGGTCCTGCTTTCGCACGAGCAGCTGGAGCGGGGCGTCACGATGTCAAAGAACCTGATGAGGTTGTCAGGCGAAATCCTACATTGCAAGCATGTCCGCAGACGGGCGGCAGCCCCCACGCGTCGCCGAAACCTTACCTGATCCTGCTGTCCAGCTTCGCAGTGAATATGGACGATTATGGGTTCACGATCTCGCGCTAAACCGAATAGCGTACCTGAAAAGACAGGAGACGGGGATTGAGGAACTTGCTGGGCGGCGCGGCGCTGGTCGCGATGCTGCTGTCAACGAGTGCGATTGCCTCGGAGGTCGAGCGCGTCGCCCATGGCGTGATCGTCACGCCTGATCGCGTCGACGCGAAGCGCGTGCGGGTGATCGCTTATGGCGACGCTGCCTTTCGGGTCACGGCGGTGCCGGCGGACGACCTCGATCTGCCGAAAAGTCTGATGGTTACGGCAGATGCGGCTGGTGATCCCTTGATTACCGAGGGCAAGGGGCTGGTGACGCTGAAGCTGCCGAAAGCGACGGCGGAGATCCGCCTGTCGGACGGACATGTGCAGTTCCGCGATGCTACAGGCAAATTGGTGCTCGATGAGACCCGCCGACGCTTCACTGCGACGACTGCCGACGGCAAGCCCTTCCTCGCCACGGAGCAGCAGTTCAACCAAAGTACTGACGAAGGTTTCTACGGCCTCGGCCAGCACCAGAACCGCCAGATGAATTATAATGGCGAGGACGTCGAACTCGCCCAGCACAATATGGACATTGCAATCCCGTTCGTGGTGTCGACGCGCAATTACGGACTGCTCTGGGACAATGCTTCGATCACCCGGTTCGGCAACCCGGTGCCCTATGCGCATGTCGGGCAGGGGCTGAAGGTGACGAGCGGCGGCAAGCCGGGCTGGACGGCGGACTATTTCCTCGGCGGCAAGCTGGCGGTGCGCCGGCAGGAGCCGTTCATCGACTATCAGTTCATCAAGGATCAGAAGAACTGGCCGGAGGCGGCGAAGGCACAGACCGTCGCCTCGCCGCAGAGCGGCCAGAACACCGCGGGCGTGGTGGTCGGCAAGCAGACGGTGGTGTGGAGCGGCAGCGTGCTGCCCGACAAGACCGGCAGGCACAAGTTCCGCCTCTACTCGTCGAGCTATGTGAAGGTATTCGCCGACGGCAAGGAAGTCCTGTCGCGGTGGCGGCAGAACTGGAATCCGTGGTTCCACAATTTCGAGCTCGACATGGCGGCGGGCAAGCCGGTCGCCCTGCGAGTCGAATGGGAGCCCAATGCGGGCTATCTCGCGCTGTTCCATTCGGACCCGCTGCCCAAACCGGATCGCAACTCGCTGTGGCTATCGTCCGATGTGGGCCGGGCTATCGACTATTATTATGTCGGCGGGCGCAGCATGGACGAAGTGATCGCCGGCTATCGCCGGCTGACCGGCAAGGCCGAGCTGATGCCCGCCTGGGCCTATGGCTTCTGGCAGAGCCGCCAGCGCTACGAGACGCAGGCGCAATTGCTCTCGGTGGTGCGGGAATATCGCAAGCGCGCGATCCCGATCGACAATATCGTGCAGGACTGGTTCTACTGGCCCGAGGATCAATGGGGCTGCCATTGCTTCGATGCGAAGCGCTTTCCCGACCCGGTCGGCATGGTCAACGAAGTCCATGCGCTGAACGCGCGGGCGATGATCTCGGTCTGGCCCAAATTCTACCCGAACACAAAGAACGCGCAGGAGCTGATGGCCAAGGGCTATCTCTACCCAGGCAACCTCGAGGCGAAGGAGAAAGACTGGGTCGGACCGGGCTATGAGAATACCGATTACGACCCTTACGCCCCCGAGGCGCGCGAGATTTATTTCCGGCAAATGAAGGAGGGGCTGGTCGACAAGGGGTTCGACGCCTGGTGGATGGACGCGACCGAGCCCGACATCCATTCGAACCTGTCGATCGAGCAAAGGATCGAGCGCATGGGGCCGACCGCGGCGGGGCCCGCCGCGTCGCTGTTCAACAGCTTTCCCCTCGTGCATGCGGAGGGCGTCGCCGACGGGCTGCGCGAGGCGCTTCCCGACAGAAGGCCGTTCATCCTCACCCGGTCGGGTTTCGGGGGGCTCCAGCGGGCGAGCGCGGCCTTATGGTCAGGCGACGTCGCGTCGCGCTGGGACGATCTGCGCGACCAGATCTCGGCCGGCGTGAACCTGTCGATGTCGGGCATTCCCAACTGGACGCACGACATTGGCGGGTTCGCGCCCGAGGAACGCTACACCAACCAAGAGCCCGAGCATGTCGCCGAGTGGCGCGAGCTCAATCTGCGCTGGTTCCAGTTCGGTGCTTTCTCGCCGCTGTTCCGCAGCCATGGCGAGGCGCCGAAGCGCGAGATCTTCGAAATCGCTGCGGGCGATGCTGCGATGTACGACGCGATGGTCTGGTACGATCGGCTGCGCTACCGGTTGATGCCGTACATCTACACCATCGCGGCCGACACCTGGCACAAGGACGGTACGATGATGCGCGGGCTGGTGATGGACTTCCCCGGCGACCGCAAGACATGGAGTGTCGATGACCAATATATGTTCGGGCCGGCATTCCTCGTCGCGCCGGTGACCGAATTCGGTGCCCGCGCGCGCGACGTCTATCTGCCGGCGGGAAGCGGCTGGTACGACTTCGCCACGGGGGCTTTCCTCAAAGGCGGGCAGAGAGTGAAGGCCGACGCACCGCGCGAGCGCATGCCCTTGTTCGTCCGGGCAGGTTCGATCGTGCCGACCGGCGCGGCGATCAGCCATGTCGGCGAGCAGCCGGACGGCCCGATCCTGCTCCACGTCTTCACAGGCGCCGATGGCAGCTTCTCACTCTACGAGGACGACGGCGTCAGCCCGGCCTACAAGCGGGGCAAGTTCGCGCGCGTGCCGATTATGTGGGACGAGCGCAGCGCCACGCTGACGATCGGCGCGCGCGAGGGGAGCTTCGATGGCATGGGGAACAGGCGCACGATTTCGGTGCGCTTTTATACGCCGGGGGGCGCCGTCGCGCCGGATTTTGCCGTGTCGGCGCAGCGCTTCGTTTATGACGGTCGCGTAATAACCCTTCGCCGCCCCTGAGCGCCTTGCCCACAGCCGGCGGATCCTCCAGGCAGATGCGCATGCGGACTATCGGGCTGATCGGGGGCATGAGCTGGGAGAGCTCGGCCGAATATTATCGCATCCTCAATCAGGGGGTACGCGACCGGCGGGGACCCACAGCGTCGGCGCGGTGCCTGCTCTGGTCGTTCGACTTCGCAGAGATCGAGGCGCTGCAGCACGCCGGCAACTGGACGGCACTGACCGAGCGGATGACGGACGCCGCGCGCCGGCTCGAGGTCGCGGGTGCCGAGATGCTGCTGATCTGCACCAATACGATGCATTTGATGGCAGATGCGGTGCAGGCGGCGGTGTCGGTGCGCTTGCTGCACATCGTGGATCCGACGGCAGAGGCGATCAAGGCGGCGGGGCTGCACCGCGTGGCGCTGCTCGGGACCGCCTTCACAATGGAGCAGGATTTCTACAAGGGCCGGCTGCGCGACGTGCATGGCCTCGACGTGCTGGTGCCGGAAGCGGAGGACCGGGCAAGGGTGCACCGGATCATCTATGACGAGCTGGTGGCGGGGAAGGTTCTGCCCGAATCGCGGCAGGCCTTTCGCGACGTGATCGAGCGGCTGGTCGCCGCCGGCGCCGAGGCAGTGATCCTCGGTTGCACCGAGATCATGCTGCTGATCGGGCCCGACGACAGCCCGGTGCCGGTGTTCGACACGACCGCATTGCATGCCGAGGCGGCGGTGGTGGCGGCGCTGGCCTGAGCCTCAGTCGGTTGCCGCAGACTCGCGCCGCACCGGCGCGGGCGCATTTTCCCAGCCGCCGCCCAGCGCGTTGAACAAGGCGACCTGCGCTTCGGCAAGCGCCGCATTCGACTGGGCGAGCGCCGCGCGTGCGCTGGCGCGGTCACGCTCGGCATCGATGCGCTGGAGCAAGGTGTCGCGGCCCGCCGTGAAGCGCAGTCCTGCGATCCGGGCGGCGTTGCTGGCCGCGGTCTCGGCCCGGCGCAGCGCGACGTTGCGCTCGATCTCGCCCGAATAGCGGGCGAGCGCCTGCTCCACTTCGCGCAGCGCCGTCAGCACGGTGCCGTCGAAGGTCGCGAGCGACCCCTCTGCGGTCGCCTCTGCCTGGCGCAGCCGCGAACGGGCCTGGCCCATGTTCGGGAAGCTCCAGCTGATCAGCGGTCCGAGCGAGAAGCTGAACGAGTCGGACTTGGCGAGGTCGCCGATGTCCTGCGCGCCGAGCGAGACGGAACCGAGCAGCCTGATCGACGGATAGAGCGCCGCGGTGGCGACGCCGACCCGCGCCGTGTCCGCGGCGAGCCGGCGTTCCGCCTGGCGGACGTCGGGGCGCCGGGCGAGCAAGGCGGTGCCGTCGCCGACCGGGATCAGGCCGGTGACCTGCGGCGGCGTCGTGCACTGCGTCGCGGCAGCGTCGGTCTCTTCGGGCGGACGGCCGGTCAGCGTGGCGAGGGCGTAGAGCGCGGCCCGGCGCTCGGCCTCGAACAAAGGCACCTGCGCGCGCGCGTTCTCGGCGAGGACCAGCGTCTGATCGACGTCGCGCTGGGTGCCGCGTCCGGCCTCGAGCAGCCGGCGGGTGAGGCCGAGGGTCTGCTCCTGCAATGCCGCGGTCTCACGCGCTACCGCCGCCTGCGCCGCGAAGCTGCACGCCTGGGCGTAGGTCCGCGCGGTCTCGGCGGCGATCGCGATGCGGGCGGCGTCGAGCCCGGCCTGCGCGGCAGCGACATCGCCCCGGGCGGCCTCGATCGAGCGCGAGACGCCTCCAAACAGATCGACCTGATAGCCGGCGTCCAGCCCGACCTGGAAGAAATCGAACTCGGCGCTCTGGGCACCGGGGATCTGGCTGCTTCCTGCGCCGACACGCTGGCGCGTGTAGGATGCGCTGAGATCGGTGGTCGGCAGCCGCTGGTTGCGCGCTTCCGACAGCACTGCGCGGACGCGGCGGAGATTGGCCGCCGCGACGCGGATGTCGGTATTGTGCGCCAAAGCATCGACGACGAGGCGGTCGAGCACCGGATCGCGGAACAGGTGCCACCATTCGCCCTCGACGGGGCCGGTCGACACCTTGGTCACCCCCGGATCGACGAAGCTGCCGGCAGCGGCCTGCGGCGTGGCCGGACGCTCATAATTCGGTCCGACGGCGCAGGCCGAAAGCAGGCCGGCGGCGAGGATCGTCAGACGCTTCATGCCGTGGCCTCCGCTTCCGGCGCATGCGGCGCGTCAGGCTTCTTGTGCGAGAAGCGAGCCCGCTGCCGCTCTGCCCAGCGCGCGAGCTTGCGGACCATGACGTAGAAGGCCGGCGTGAACAGCAGGCCGAAGAAGGTCACGCCGATCATCCCGAAGAACACCGCGACACCAAGGGCCTGACGAAGCTCGGCCGCCGCGCCGGTGGCGATCACCAGCGGCAGCACGCCGAGGATGAATGCGATCGACGTCATGATGATCGGGCGCATGCGCTGATGCGCCGCCTGCTCGGCCGCCGCGCGCGGCTCGAGCCCTTGCTCTTCCTCACCCTGACGGGCGAATTCGACGATCAGGATTGCATTCTTGGCGGCGAGTCCGATCAGCACGACGAGCCCGATCTGGGTCAGGATGTTGTTGTCCATCCCCATCGCATTTACGCCGAGGATCGCCGCGAGCAGGCACATCGGCACGATCAGGATGACCGCCAACGGCAGCACGAGGCTCTCGTAGAGCGCCGCGAGCAGCAGGAAGACGAAGACCACGGCGAGGCCGAAGGCGATCACGCCGGTATTGCCGGCCTGACGCTGCTCGAAGGCGAGTTCGGTCCATTCGAAGCCCATGCCCTTGGGCAGGGTCTTGGCGGCAAGCGCCTCCATCGAATCGAGCGACTGGCCGGTCGAGTAGCCGGGCTTGGTGTCGCCCATCAGCTCGGCGGCGGGATAGAGGTTGTAGCGCACCACGCGATAGGGGCCGGCATCGTTCTTGAGCGCCATCACTGCGCTCATCGGCACCATCTTGCCCGAAGCCGAACGGGTCTTGAGCGTCTGGATGTCCGACGCGTCGTCGCGATAGGCGGCGTCGGCCTGGGCGGTCACCCGGAAGGTGCGGCCGAGATAGTTGAAGTCGTTGACATAGGCCGAGCCGAGATAGGCGCCGAGCGTCGAGTAGACATTCTGCACCGGCACGCCCATCCGCTCGGCCCGATCGCGGTCGACATCGGCGGTGAGGCGCGGGGTCCCGGTGTTGAACAGCGAGAAGGCGCCGGCGACGCCCTCGGCCTGGTTCGCCCCCATCATCATCGCGAACGATGCCTGGGCGAGCGCATTATAGCCCTGACCGCTGCGGTCCTGGATCATCATCTTGAAGCCGCCGCCGGTGCCGATGCCGGGGACCGGCGGCGGCGCAATGACCATGATGTCGCCGCCCTTGATCCCGGCAAGGGCGGGATAGAGCGCCTGCTGGATCTCGTCGGCACTCTGCTTGCGATCGGCGTGCGGCTTGAGCGCGAAGAACACCACGCCCGCATTGGGTGCGGTCGAGAAGCTGGCGCCGTCGAGGCCGGCGAAGCCGATCGAGGTCTGGACGCCGTCGAGCTTCATCGATGCCGCGATCGTCTCGCGGACGACCGCATCGGTGCGCTGAAGCGACGAGCCCGGCGGCAGCGAGACCACGCCGATCAGATAACCCTGATCCTGCGGTGGAATGAACCCGCTCGGCGTGGCGCTGAAGCGCCAGCCGACGACGAGGATCAGGGCGACATAGACGACGCCGATGATCACCAGCATGCGCACCAGTCGTGCGGTCAGGCGGCTATATTTCCCGGACAGCCACGTGAAGCCGGCGTTGAACTTCCTGCCCGCGCGTCCGGGCAGCCCGAGCAGGCCCGAGCGCGGCGGTTTGCCATGTTCGGGCTTCTTGAGCACCAGCGCGCAGAGCGCCGGCGACAGCGTCAGCGACACGAAGGCCGAGATGATCGTTGCCGAGGCGATGGTGATCGCGAACTGCTGGTAGAAGGCGCCCGAAATGCCGGGGATGAACATCGTCGGAATGAACACGCCGACGAGCACCAGCGAGATCGCGACGATCGCGCCCGACACTTCGTCCATCGTCTTGTGCGCCGCCTCGCGCGGACCGATGTCTTCCTCTTCCATCAGGCGTTCGACATTCTCGACCACGACGATTGCGTCGTCGACGACGATGCCGATCGCGAGCACGAGCCCGAACAGTGACAACGTGTTGAGCGAATAGCCGAAGGCGAGCAGCACCGCGAAGGCGCCGACCAGCGACACGGGGATCGCGATGATCGGGATGATCGCGGTCCGCCAGCTCTGCAGGAAGACGAGCACCACCAGCACGACGAGGATCAGCGCCTCGAACAGGGTGCGCTGCACCTCGCTGATCGACTCGGAGATATATTCGGTCGGATTATAGTCGATCGAATATTTCATTCCCGCGGGGAAGCTCTGCGACAGCGTGGCGAGCTCGGCCTTGACCGCGTCGGCAGTGGCGAGCGCGTTCGAGCCGGGCATCTGGAAGATACCCATGCCGACCGCGCGCTTGCCGCCGAGATAGCCGTTGAAGCTATAGTCCTGCGCGCCGAGCTCGATCCGCGCGACATCACGCAAATAGGTCAGGCGCCCTTCGGCGTCGCGCTTGACCACGACCTTGCCGAATTCCTCCGGCGAGGTCAGGCGGCCCTTGGCCTGGACGCCGAGCTCGAAGGCGGGGCTGGCCTTGCCGTATGGCGGCTGACCAACCGCGCCGGCCGCGACCTGGAGATTCTGGCCGCGGATGGCATTGACGACCTCGTCGACGGTCATGTCGCGCGCGGCGGCGAGGCCGGGATCGATCCACACCCGCATATTGTAATCGCGGCCGCCGAAGGCCTGCGCCTGACCCACGCCGGGCACGCGGGCGATCCGGTCGAGCACCTGCAAGGTGACATAGTTCGAGATGTACGGAATCTCGAGGCTGTTGTCGGGCGAGGTGAAGAACACCACCATCAGGAAGTCGGGCGAGTTCTTGTTCACCGTAATGCCGAGACGGCGAACGTCCTCGGGCAGACGCGGCTCGGCCTGCGAGACGCGGTTCTGGACCAGCACCTGCGCCTGGTCGACGTCGGTGCCCTGTTTGAACGCGATCGTGATCTGCGTCTGGCCGTTTCCGGTCGACGACGAGGTCATGTAGATCATGTTCTCGACGCCGTTGATCGCCTGTTCGATCGGCGCGGCGACGGTTTCGGCCAGCGTCTCGGCGCTCGCGCCCGGATAGGTGGCGGTGACCACCACGGTCGGCGGTGCGATGCTCGGATATTGCGCGATCGGCAGCGACGGATAGGCGATCGCGCCGACGATCACGATCAGGATCGAGAGCACCGCCGCGAAGATCGGGCGATCGATGAAAAAGTGCGGGAATTTCATCGCGGCGGCCTAGCGGACCGTGGCCTGGCCCGAAGCCGGCTCCTGCGTCGGCGCCGTGGGCGCCGCCTGCTTGGTCGGATCGGCCTTGATCACGCCCTTGACCGGCTGGACCGGCGCGCCGGGCTGCAGCCGACCGATCCCGGTGATGATCACCCGATCGGTCGGCGCGAGACCGTCGCGGACGATGCGCAGTCCTTCCACCATCGCGCCGACTTCCACCGGCCGCGGCGTCGCCTTGTTGTCGTTGCCGACGACATAGACGAGCCGGCGGGTCTGATCGGTAACGATCGCTTCGTCGGGGATCAGCATCGCCTTGTAGGTGCCCGAGCCGAGCAGACGGGCGCGCCCGAACATGCCGGGCGTCAGGAACCGTGTGGGGTTCTGCACCACGGCGTGCGCGCGGATCGTGCCCGAGCTGGGATCGACGGCGTTGTCGAGGAATTCCATCCTGCCGTTCCAGCGATATTCGCTCTCGTCGGCGAGCTGGATCTGGACCGGGTTGGCAGTGGTGCGCGACGATCCGCGCTCGCCGCGCTGATCCTGGCGGAGATTCTTGAGATAGAAGGCCTCGGCCCCTTCGAACTCGAACCAGATCGGGTCGAGCGAGACGATGCGGGTGAGCACGGTTTGCCCATCGGCAACCGAGTCGCCGATGCTCACCTTGCGGTCCGAGATGCGGCCGCTGAACGGCGCGCGCACGGTGGTGAAGCTGAGGTTGAGCTCGGCATTGGTGATCGCGGCGCGGGCGGCGGCGAGATCGGCGGCAGCGGTACGCTCGGCGGCGATGTTCGCCTCGAGCTCCTCGGTGCTCACTGCCTGCGCGGTGGCAAGCCGGCGGCTGCGCGCCGTGACCTGCCGCGCGTTCGACAGCGCCGCGTTGGCGCGCGTCGCCTGTGCCTGCGCCTGGGCGAGCGCAGCACGATAGGGGCGGGGATCGATGGTGAAGAGCGGCTGGCCCTGACGCACGTCCTGGCCGTCGCGGAAATGGATCGCGGTGACGACGCCGTTGACGCGGGGACGGATCTCCACGTCCTGCGGCGCGACGAACCGGCCGGTGTAATCGTCCCAGTCGACGACTTCGCGCTGGAGCGGAGTCGCGACGGTCACCTGGGGCGGGGGCGGGGCAGGCGGGGCCTGTTCTCCGCCGCATCCGGCAAGCAACGACAATCCCAGAAGCGCGAGCGCAAGCCTCACAAACATCCCCTTTCTGCAGTGCAGCAAGTAACGTGGTTAGCCGAGGTTGCAAGCAGATTCGTACCTATCGGTAGCAATTGCCAGGCGAGTAGGTGGAGTAAATTGCGGGCGATGTTACGCTACGGCAGGTTGCGCGTTCAGATGTTTTGAACTTCAGGGCAGACGATCATGAAGCCGCTCACCGAAGCGCATCTGGCCATTCTCCGCCGTCACATGGTCGAGGTGATCGACATCGAATTCGACCTGCTGCGCGACGAGATCGGGCGTCCGGGACCGGGTGCGCGCGTGCGGGATGCTTTCCTGGCGGTGCCAAGGCATTTGTTCGTGCCGTCGCAATTCGCCGCCATGGCGTATCAGGATAGCCCGTTGCCGATCGGCTTCGACAAGACAATCTCGCAGCCCTTCATTGCCGCGCTGATGACCGAATTGCTTGATGTCGAGGAGGGCGACAGCGTTCTCGAGGTCGGGACGGGGCTCGGCTATCAGACCGCGATCCTCGCGCGGCTCGCAGCGCGGGTGTGGAGCGTCGAAATCGTCGAGGAATTCGCCGGCATAGCCGATGCGCGCCTGATCGAACTGGGCCATGAGAATGTGGCGATCCGCATCGGCGACGGATCGCGCGGGTGGGCGGAAGCGGCGCCATTCGACGCCATCATCGTCTGCGCGGCGGCAAGGTCGCTGCCGGAAGCGTTGGTTGCGCAGCTCAAGCCGGAAGGCGGCCGTATCGTGCTCCCGCTCGGCGAACCGGGTGCGCAGCGACTGGTGCGTGGCGTACGTAATGGCGACGAGCTGACGGTTCGCGAAGTGATGCCGGTACAGTTCACCCAGCTGGAGACGGTGTAGGCGTCAGTCGGGAACCAGGGGCGTCTCGTCCGGCCCGCCGTACAGGCGATCGAGATAATAGCCGGCCAGCATATAATGGGCTTTGACTGCAGCAGGGTGTTCGGCCTGCTGCGCACGCTTCAGTTCGGCTTCGGCGCGGTCGTGAAGATAGCTGTCATCCTGCGGTTCCATCCAGACATCTTCGTCCCGGTTGCAGCATTGCGCATTAACGCAGATTTGGACCATGTCGCACCAGATCGGGCGCGAGCGGCAAGTCATCGCTTGACACCGGCGCTCCGGACGGGCGTTGAGGCGAGGTTATGGCAAAATCCGCGACCGACCTGATGCAGGAGATCCTGTTCTCCACTGTCCTCGATTCGATCGTGGCGTTGAAGGACGCGTCGAACGGGCTCCCGAACCCATTGCTGCGCGAACTCAACAGCATTCACCCGAATACGACCTTCGCCGATCTGCCGAAGGAAGTGCAGGGCGCGATCGCCACCAATGTGCGCTCCGCGTTCACGCGGCTGCTCAAGGAAGGCTATTCGGTCGCACCGCAGGGAAGCGAGCCGCGGCGTGCCCCGCCGGCCGCGTCGGCACCGACGCATCGTCCGCGTGGTGGAGCAGGCGGCGAGCGCCGGCCTCCGCGCAGCGGCGGGCCGGGGCCGAAGCGGGGTCCAGGAGGCGGCGGTTCCGGAAGCAAGCCGCCACGCCGACCCTGAGTTCCTGCTTCAGCGAATAAGCCTGGCCATCATTGCCCGCGCCAACCCAAACCGGCGCTGATTTCCTGCACTGTATGCAGGACCTGCGGCCCGATCTCGCGCATCCGATCATTGTCGAGATACTGGACCGGGCTCGCGACGCTCAGCGCCGCGACGATTGCGCCTGTCGCATCGCGGATTGGCGCGGCGACCGAGCGGATCGTGTCGTCGCTGGTGCTTTGGTGGAGCACTACCCCTGCCGCGACATGCTTGCGCATCTCCGCGATCGCTGCCGCGCCGTCATCCTGCTCGGGCCGGGCGAGCATGAACAGCCGCGCCCAGGCGGCCGGGGTGTCGTCGAACATCAGCGCCTTGCCGAGGCCGGTGTCCGCAAGGCCGCGTCGGGTGCCCGGCCGCGTCGCAACCTCGATCCGCTGGCGGCCCATCGAGCGGTGAAGGTGGAGCGCCATGTCGCCGTCGCGCGCGCCGACGAAGACGCAAAGGCCGATCGCTTCGCACAGGCTGTCCGCGCCGGCGCGCGCGATATCGAGCATGTCGATCTGCTCGCGCGCAATGAAGCCGAGCTGGACGAGCTTGGGGCCGAGCGCGAGCTGCCCTCTGGGCAGTTTCTTGAGGAAGCCGCGGTCGATCAGCGCAGTGGCGAGTCGCTGGGTGGTGGGGAAGGTCAGCTCCAGCCGGTCGGATACTTCCGCGATGCGCAGGGGTTCGCCGGTCACCTGCTCGATGATGTCCAGGCCCCGCAACAGGGTCTGGCTGCCGGCGCGTTCGGGCGGTGCGTCGGGGGAAGTTTCCTCGATCACGCTCGTGTTTCCCTCATCCGCCGCAAGATTCGCGAATGATCAATTCGGTCGGCAATCGCTTGCTTTCCTGATGATCGTCCTTGTCCATGATGCGCGACACCAGCAATCTCCCGGCGGCGAACGTGTCCTGCCGGACCGTGCTGAGCGTCGGCGTGCTCAGCCGGCTGAGCAGCATATCGTCGTAGCCTACTACCGACACGTCCTGCGGCACCGATTTGCCGCCGCGACGCAGTGCCTGGATGGCGCCGAGGGCAATCAGGTCGCTTGCCGCGACGATTCCGTCGAAGGGCACGCCGCGACGAAGCAGACCGCTGACCGCCGTATCCGCTGATTCGAGCTCAAACTCGACGGCGACGATCAGCTCGGGATCGGATTCGAGGCCGCTTTCGACCAGTGCGTCGGCATAGCCGCGGCGGCGCTGCATCGCTTCGGGATCGCTGCCGCCCAAAAACAGGATCCGCTGCCGCCCGAGCCGCGCCAGATGCCGCGTCGCGCGCCGGCCGCCGAGCAGATTGTCCGACCCGATCGAGCAATAACGCTGGCCGGGAAGCTGCGCGCCCCACACCACGAAGCGGGCATTGGTGTCGGCGAGGCGGTTGAACTCTTCGTGGAGCATCGACTGGCCGAGAAAGATCACGCCGTCGGCGCGGCTGGTCGTCGTCGCGACGATCAGATCGTCGAAGCTGACCGGCGCGGTGTGGCTGACGGTGAAGTCGCAGTCGCGCTCGCGCGCCGCCTCGCCGATATTGGCGAGCAATTCGAGGAAGAAGGGATGCGACAGCGGCAGCGGCCGGCCGCGCATCACCGGCGTGACGATCGCAATCGATCCGACCGCGCCGATCGGCCCCGACGGCATCGTCGGCTTGAACGGATAATCATGATCGCGCGCCAGCGCCCAGACGCGCTGCTTGGTGCGCGTGCTGATCAGCGGATGATCGTTGAGCGCGCGCGACACCGTCGACACCGAGACGCCGGCCAGCGTCGCGAGATCCTGGAGGGTGGTATTGTTGTTGCTATTGCTACCCATCGGACCCAGACTGACGGCAATGCCGAAGACGGCCTAGTAGCGCATCGTGAGGGGGACTTTGCAAGCGATCAGGAAGCGGGCGCCCCGTTCCGGGCTTTCGGATAGCGCTGCCAGCCCGCCCCACGCCGCCCTGCATTTGTGGAACATGTGCCTCGGCCTGTTCGGCGTCCAGATCGTCTGGGGCCTGCAGAACGTCAACACCAGCCGCATCTTCCAGACGCTCGGCGCCGATGTCGACGAACTCGCCTTGCTGTGGATCGCGGCGCCGATCACCGGGCTGCTGGTCCAGCCGGTGGTGGGCCATCTGAGCGACCGGACCTGGGGGCGGCTGGGGCGCCGGCGGCCCTATATCCTGGCGGGCGGGCTGTTCACCGCGCTGGCATTGCTCGCGATGCCCGGGGTGACGACCTTGTGGTCGGCCTGCCTGATGCTCTGGGTGCTCACTGCCTCGATCAACATAGCGATGGAGCCGTTCCGGGCGCTGGTCGCGGACACCTTGCCTGAACCGCAGCGCACCTCGGCCTTCGCGCTGCAGGTGTTCTTCATCGGGGCGGGCGCGGTGTTCGCTTCGGCACTGCCATGGATGCTGACCAACTGGTTCGGCGTCGGGGGCGGGGCAGAGACGGTGTCGGCGGCCTACGCCGTCGGCGCGGTGATGTTGCTGGTCACGGTGGGCTGGTCGGTGGCCACGACGCCCGAGCGCCCGCCCGAAGCTCTCGCCATCGGCCCCGCCGATGTCGCCCACCCCGAAGTTCCGACGGCGCGCGGTGCGGTCGCGCTTGCGCTCAGCGGTATCGGCTGGACTATCGGCGGCGCATCGGTCGCCGTGCTGACCGACGCGCTGCAGGCCCCGCGCGAACTCTACCTGATCGCCGGTATCGCGGCGGTGTTCGGCCTGCTCCAGCTCGCGGCGGTGGCGTTGCGCCGGGGCGGACGGACGTCGATCGGAATGGTCGTGATCGTCGAGGACATCCTCCACATGCCGCCGGTGCTGAAGCGGCTGGCGCTGGTGCAGTTCTTCACCTGGTTCGGCATGTTCGCGCTCTGGGTCTACGCGATTCCCGCAGTCGCGGCGCTCGACCCCATGAGCCGGGATCCGGCATCCCCCGGCTATGGCCGGAGCGCTGACTGGGTGGGCATGCTGTTCGCCGAATATAATGCGGTGGCCGCGCTGGTCGCACTGGTGCTTCCAGCGATCGCATCCCGGGTCGGGCGGCGGGCGTGTCACGCGATTTGCCTCGCCTTCGGCGCGCTCGGGCTGCTCGGCTTCGCCACTTTTGCCAAGGCCGCGGATCTTTGGCTGCCGGCGGTCGGGATCGGCGTGGCGTGGGCGGCGATCCTGTCGCTGCCTTATGCAATGCTCTCGGATGGCGTGCCGGCGCGCAAGATGGGCGTGTATATGGGCATCCACAACATCTTCATCGTGCTGCCCCAGCTCGTCGCCGCGGCGACGTTGGGCGCTATGGTCCGCATTCCGTTCGCCGGCGCCCCGGCCGGCGCGATGATCAGCGCTGCTGTCGCATTGGCGATCGGATCCTGTCTGGCACTGACCATTCCCAAGGCACCGGCAAGCTAATGCAAGTTTGCATTATCATTCTGCCATAGCGAAGCATTGTGTGGCGGACGCTCGACGAAAAACCTGCTTGCAACTTGTGCAAAATTACGCAATTGAATGCAACTAAGAGGCGCGGCGGTCAGCCGTGCCGAGCCGCATCCGCGAAAAGCGGAGCAGATGGGGAGGTTTGCATGACAGACAATCATTCGACGCGTCGGTTCCGCGCGCTGCAGGGCGGCGTCTCGCTTTGCGCGCTGATCGCCTTCGGCCTCGCGCCGGCGGCGAACGCGCAGACGGCAGACGCCGCGGTGCAGAGCGAGCAGGGCTCCACGGGCGGCGAGGGCGACGCCGCGCAGGATAGCGGCCCGGACATCGTCGTCGTCGGCGTGCGCGCCGCGCTCGACACTTCGCAGAACATCAAGAAGAACTCCGACACCTTCGTCGACTCGATCACTGCGACCGATATCGGCGCCTTTCCCGACAAATCCGCCGCCGAGGCGCTGCAGCGCGTACCCGGCATCACCGTCAGCCGGCTCCAGTCGGCCGACGACAGCACCCATCCCTCGGGCGAGCCCACCGGCGTGCTGATCCGCGGACTGACGCAGGTGCGCACCGAGTTCAACGGCCGCGACAGCTTCTCGGCGGATTCGGCGCGCGGGCTCCAGTTCAACGACGTCTCGCCCGAGCTGCTCGCCGGCGTGGACGCCTACAAGAACCAGACCGCCGAGATGATCGAGGGCGGCATTGCCGGCACGGTCAACCTGCGCACGCGGCTGCCGTTCGATCAGAAGGGGCTGCTCGTCACCGGCAACTTCCGGATGAACTATGGCGATCGCTCGGATCGCTGGACGCCTGAATTCTCCGGGCTGATCAGCAAGGTTTTCGAGACGCCGATCGGCCGCTTCGGCCTGCTCGCCAGCTATGCCGAGAGCAAGGTGGTCACGCGTACCGAGAGCGTGATCATGGACAAGATCGACACCTATTGCACCACCGGCTTCGGCACGGCGGCGGCAGGCACGGTCAATTCGGATGGGAGCGTCGCCTGCGCCACCAACCCGTTCGGCGGCACCGGCTTTCGCTACGCACCCGACGGCATCCGCTATTCGGAAGTCGATTACGACCGCAAGCGCCGCGGCATCGCGCTCGCCGCGCAATATGAGAATAATAGCGGCAGCGTCCGCGCGACGCTGCAATATGTCGACTCGCACTATCGCAATGCATGGTTCGAGCGCGCCAGCCACACGATCCTCGAAGGCAATTATTTCGGCACGCCGGCCTTCAATCCGCGGACTTCGACGACGCTGGGGCCGGCGGACGGCACCGGCGCGCTCGTGTTCGGATCGAACGGCATGCTCCAGTCAGGCGTGCTGACGCAGGGGCATGGCAGCTTCAGCGGCACCTGGGAGAGCACGCAGGCGGCGATCAACGCCGGTTCGGCGATCCCGGGCGTGCCCTTCGTCAACAACTGCGCCGCGCCGTCAATATGCACCACGCTCCGCGACGGCCTCTACCTCCAGAACGAGGCGCGCAATTTCGGTCACCGCGAAGGGACGCGCGACTTCTCCGGCAACCTGAAATGGGACGTGTCTGATCAGCTGCACGCCAATTTCGACGTCCAATATATCGACGCGTCGACCTACAATAACGATATCCTCGTCGCCGCCGGATCGATGGCGAATTTCCAGTACAGCACCAACAAGGACGGAACCCCCCAGGTCGCACTGCTGCCGGGCTCGAACGTGAATTATGCGTCGGGCGGACTCGCCAACCCGCACAATTACTGGATCCCGTTCATCCAGGGCCATGTCGAGGACAATGATGCCAACGAGCTCGCACTGCGTGGCGACCTCGAATACGAGTTCGGCGACGGCGGCTGGTTCGACTCGATCAAGGCCGGCGTGCGCTATGCCGATCGCAAGCAGAATGTCCGCTATTCGACGTTCAACTGGACGCCGATCGCTGCGAACTGGAACTGCAACGGACCCGGCTTCAACGCCGACAACACCACGGGCGGCGCCTATCCGACCAATAGCGGCAATTGCGCCGGCAATGCAGGGCACCCCGACTTCAAGGGTTATGGGGCAGGGATCTGGGAATCCTATTCGATGGGCGAGTTGTACGACGGGAACGTCTTCCCGAACGGACCGCTCGTGTTCCTCAACCGCGATACGCTCCGGGACTTCAACAAGCTGATCGGCGCGCTGGGCGGAGCGGCGACCAATTCCCCGATCGGGAGCGGCTACACCGCGATCTGCGACCGTGCCGAGGCGACGGTCGACGACTGCTTCACGCCGGGCGAAGTGCTCAAGGTCCGCGAACAGACCGAAGCTGCCTATCTGATGCTGCGCTTCGGCGGCGACGACAAGACGATCGGCGGCGTGAGCGTGGTCGGCAATGTCGGCGTCCGCGTGGTGCGGACGCGCGAGACCAGCGACGGCAGTATCGCCTTTCCCGCCGCGAACATCTTCGACAATTTGCCGGCCTGCGGGACGCCGCTCAGCGGCAACAGCATTGTCAATCCGAGCTGCTATCTGACCCCGACGGTCCGCGCCTTCGCCAATGGCGGCTTCACGCCCGACACTTACAAGGCGTCGAGCACCGAATGGCTGCCGAGCTTCAACGTGCGGTTCGGGCTCGACGACAAGAGCTTCATCCGCTTCGCCTATTCGCGGGCGATGTCGCGTCCCGATATCGGCTTCCTGCGCAACACCGTGGCGATCAACGCGCCGATCCTCAACACCACGCCGGATTCGCCCTACATCGTCTACAACTCGCCGACCGCGGCGCACACCGCGGCAAACGTCACCGGCTATAATTTCGTGTTCCAGGCCAATGCCGGCAATGCCGCGCTGAAGCCGATCACCGCCGACCAGTTCGACCTGTCGTTCGAGCATTATATGGGCCGCAGCAGCTCGATCACGCTGACCGGCTTCTACAAGAAGCTCAACAACAGCATCAGCTTCGGCCAGTTCGCCCGAACCTTCACCAACAATGGCTCGAGTCAGACGGTGCAGATCCTCGGCCCTGCCAATTCGGGCGAGGGCGGCAAGCTGATGGGCGTCGAGGCCGGTTTCCAGACCTTCTTCGACTTCCTGCCCGGACCGCTCAGCGGGCTCGGCACCCAGCTCAACTACACCTATGTCCACCAGTCCGACATCACCAACTCGAACCTGCTCAATGCCTCGTCGAGTGCCAATGTCGGCGCGGTTGGGGCAGGGCAGCCCGCTTTGGGCGGCGCCGGATCGGTGATCGACTCGCATCAGCTGGCGGGCATCTCGAAGCACACGTTCAACGCAGTCGCGCTGTACGAGAAGGGGCCGGTCGGCTTCCGCCTCGCCTATAACTGGCGCTCGCGCTACCTGACGCAGAATCTCGATTGCTGCATCGGTCTGCCGGTCTTCCAGAAGGCCGCGGGCTATCTCGACGGGTCGCTGCGTCTGTCGGTCAATCGCTTCCTCGAATTGTCGGTCGACGCGTCGAACCTGCTCAACACGAAGAGCGTGTACCAGCAGCAGATCTTCGGCGACTCCCCGGCAACCCCGGGTGCGCGGCCTGTCTATCTCGACTCCGCGTGGAGCCGCGTCGATCGCCGGTTCCAGTTCGGCGCCCGCTTCAAGTTCTGAGGTCCCAACTTCGCGCCGCCGCAATATCTGGCGGCGGCGCGGCCTTTTTCCGGACCTTCGCAAAGGAATTTCCATGCGTCTTCGCCTCGCCGCCGTTTCGCTCGCCGTTCTTGCGCAGGGCATCGCCGCTGCCGAGGCGCGCGAGTGCGCCCTATCGCCCGGCAAGGTGCTCGAATTATGTGTCGACGTGCAGGACGGCCGGGCGGTCTACGAAGTCAGCCGCCGGGGAATGCCGGTGCTCGCGCCGGGCGAGCTGGGGCTCAGCTTCGTCGGCGAGCAGACCGCGCGGTTCGCTGCGCTGTCCAATCCGCGGCGCGCTTCGGTCGACACCAGCTGGGAACAGCCATGGGGCGAGCAGCGGCTGATCCGCGACCGCCATACCGAGCTGATCGTGACGCTGGCTGGCGACACGCCGCTCAATCGTGCCGTGGACGTGACCTTCCGGGTGTTCGACGACGGCGTTGGCTTTCGTTATTCCTACGCCGGCATCCCCGCCGGACAGCGGGTCAAGGTGACCGCCGACCGCACCCAGTTCCGCCCGGTCGGCCGCAATCAGGCGTGGTGGTATCAGGCACTCGGGCAGGAGCGGGACGAATATCTCTATACGCAGACCGACGCGCGCCGGATCACGCTCGCCGAGACGCCGCTGACGTTGAAGGGCGACAACGGCGTCTATCTCTCCTTCCATGAGGCGGCGCTGGTCGACTTTCCGAGCATGCTGCTCGCCGGCAATGGGACCGGCAAGCTGACGGCGTCGCTGATGCCGGCGCCCGACGGGACCGCGGCGGAGAAAACCGGGCCCTTCACCACACCGTGGCGCACCGTGCTGATCGGCGATTCCCCTGCGGCGCTGGCCGACAGCCGGATCGAGCTCAACCTCAACGAACCCAACAAGCTGGGTGACGTCTCGTGGTTCAGGCCGGGCAAATATGTCGGCGTGTGGTGGGAGATGCATCTCAACCACTCGACCTGGGGCAGCGGCTATCGGCACGGCGCCAACACCGCCAATGTGAAGCGCTATATCGACTTTGCCGCGAAGAACGGCTTTGGCGGGGTGCTCGTCGAGGGCTGGAACCAGGGCTGGGACGGCGACTGGATCGCCAATGGCGAGAAGTTCAGCTTCACGAAGGCCTATCCTGATTTCGATGCGCCGGGCCTCTCCGCCTACGCGAAGCGCAAGGGCGTCCAGTTGATCGGGCACAACGAGACCGCCGGTGCCGTCGAGAATTACGAGGCCCAGCTCGAGGATGCGATGGCGATGTACGCGCGCCTCGGGGTGGGCGTGGTCAAGACCGGCTATGTCCGCCACAGCGGCGAGATCGTCGACGCGGCGGGGGGCAAGCAATGGTTCGCCGGCCAATATATGGTTCGGCACCATCTCCGCGTCGCCCAGGTCGCGGCGAAGCACCGCATTGCGATCGACGCGCATGAGCCGGTCAAGGACACCGGGCTGCGCCGTACCTGGCCGAACATGATCAGTCGCGAAGGCGCGCGGGGACAGGAGTTCAATGCATGGGGCGTGCCGACCAATCCGCCCGAGCATCTCACCATATTGCCGTTCACCCGGATGCTGGCCGGGCCGATGGATTTCACGCCGGGCATCTTCGACCTCGCGCACGGCCAGACCGAGCTGACCCGGCGCGTCCAGTCGACCCTCGCGACGCAGCTCGCCGAATATGTCGTGCTCTATTCGCCGGTGCAGATGGCCGCCGATCTGCCCGAAAATTACGAGGCGCGGCCCGACGCTTTCCAGTTCATCAAGGACGTGCCGACCGACTGGGAGCAGTCGCGCACGTTGCAGGGCGAGATCGGCGACTATGTCGTCGTTGCGCGGCAGGAAAGGGGCGGGGAGGACTGGTATCTCGGCGCGATCACCGACGAGAGCGCGCGGACGCTGCGCCAGCCGCTGAGCTTCCTCCCGCCCGGCGTGCGCTATGAGGCGCAGATCTATGCCGACGGACCGCAGGCCGATTATCGCACCAACCCGCAAAGCTATCGGATCGAGCGGCGCGTGGTGACGCGCGACGACGTGCTCGACCTGGCCCTCGCCGCGGGCGGAGGCGCCGCAATCCGTTTCCGGCGCCTCCGCTAGCGTTCAGTCCGCCATCGTCGCGATGTCGATGACGAAGCGGTACTTCACGTCGCTGCGCAGCATCCGCTCGTAAGCCTCGTCGATCTGCTGGGCGCGGATCATCTCGATATCGGCGACGATGCCGTGTTCGGCGCAGAAATCGAGCATCTCCTGCGTCTCGGCGATGCCGCCGATCAGCGAGCCGGCGATCGCACGACGCCGGAAGATCAGCGCCGAGACATCGGGCGAGGGATGGGCGTGCTCGGGAACGCCGGCGAGCGTCAGCGTGCCGTCGCGCTTGAGCAAAGCCGTGAACGCATCGAGATTGTGCGACGCCGCGACGGTATCGAGGATGAAGTCGAAGCTGTTCGCGTGCGCGGCCATCTCGTCGGCATTGCGCGAGACGACCACTTCGTCGGCGCCGAGTGCGCGGGCGTCGTCGCGCTTGCTCTCCGACGTGGTGAAGGCGACGACGTGCGCGCCCAGCGCATGGGCGAGCTTGACGCCCATATGGCCGAGCCCGCCGATGCCGACGATCCCGACCTTCTTGCCCGGCCCGACCTTCCAGTGGCGCAGCGGCGACCAGGTGGTGATTCCGGCGCAGAGCAGCGGCGCCACTGCGGCGAGCTGCCCGGCGTCGTGCGTAACCTTGAGGACGAACTTCTCGGTGACGACGATCCGCTGTGAATAGCCGCCGAGAGTGTGTCCGGGTGCGTCCGAGGTCGGAGCGTTGTACGTGCCGGTGAAGCCGTTCTCGCAATATTGCTCGAGCCCTTCGCCACACGAGGCGCAATGCTGGCAGCTGTCGACCATGCACCCGACGCCGACCACGTCGCCCACGGCGAATTTGTTCACTGCGTCGCCCACCGCGCTCACCGTGCCGACGATCTCGTGGCCGGGTATGCACGGATAGATGGTGCCGTTCCATTCCGAGCGGACCTGATGCAGATCCGAGTGGCAGACGCCGCAAAAGGCGATGTCGATCTGGACGTCGTGTGCGCCGGGGGCGCGACGCTCGATCTCGATCGGTTCGAGCGGCTTGTCGGCGGCATAGGCGCCGTAGGCGATAGTTGCCATTTCGTTTCCTCGTACTGGTTGAAGGGGCAGTCGTGCAGCGGTCGCTAGGTCCCTGCTGGGTCCTGCTGCGAAGGTTGGGAGCCACTGCGTAGAATTTTCATCGGGGGTGCCTCGGATCCTGCAAGGCCGCCAGATAGGCGTGGCTGGCAAAATCGATTAGCGGCTATGATCTCCATGAAGTCGTGAACAGGATTCATCAATGAACCGACAGCAGCTGGCGGAGCTCTCGGCCTTTCTCACCGTTGCGCGTGCGCGCAGCTTCACCCGCGCAGCGGCGCAACTCGGGGTGACGCCGTCGGCAGTGAGCCACAGCATGCGCGCGCTGGAAGAGCGACTGGGCGTCCGGTTGTTAAACCGTACGACACGAAGCGTGACGCCCACAGAGGCCGGGGAAAGGCTGATGCTTTCGATCGGGCCGCGCTTCGACGAAATCGATGCCGAGCTCGCCGGGTTGAGTGCGTTACGCGACAAGCCTGCCGGCCTGGTGCGGATCAGCGCCGACGAGCATTCGATGCGCATGGTGTTGTGGCCGGCGCTCCGTCCGGTCCTGCGCGACTATCCGGACATTCGCGTCGAGATCGTCACCGACTATACCTTAACGGATATCGTCGCCGAACGCTTCGACGCCGGCGTGCGCTTCGGCGATATCGTCGCGAAGGACATGATCGCAGTGCCGATCGGCCCCGATGCCCGGATGCTGGCGGTGGGCTCGCCGACCTATTTCGCCGAACGGGGCCGGCCGCAGACGCTGGAGGCGCTCACCGAACATGCCTGCATCAATCTGCGGCTGCCGACCTATGGCGGCCTCTACGCGTGGGAGTTCGAGCAGCAAGGGCGCGAGCGGCGGGTACGGGTCGACGGACAGCTGACCTACTCGTCGGTATTCCCGATCCTCCAGGCGGCGATCGACGGGTTCGGCATCGGCTATCTGCCGCAGACGCTGGTCCAGCGGCATCTCGACAGCGGCGCGCTGGAAGCCGTGCTCACGCGCTTCTCGCCACCCTTCGCCGGCTACCACCTTTATTATCCGAGCCGGCGGCAGCCCACGCCGGCCTTTGCGAAGATCGTCGAGGGGCTGCGGTATCGTGGCGTCTAGCCGATTACTCGGCCGCGACCTGAATCGCGGTCAGCGTCTCCTCTTCGAGTTCGCTTGCGCCGATCTCCTCGGCGAACCAGGCGCAGGTCCGCGCAAGGCCCTCGCTGAGAGGCATGCGCGGACGCCAGCCCAGTCTGGACTCGGCGCGTGAGATGTCGGGGCGGCGGCGCCGGGGATCGTCGACGGGTAGCGGCAGGTTGGTGACCGACACCGGACGATCTACGAGAGCGAGGATCGCATCGAGCAGCTCGTTGACGGTGCGCTCCTCCGGATTGCCGAGATTGATCGGCTCGAGTCCGTCGATGTCGCTCTCCATCAACCGGATCAGACCGTCGACCATATCGGAGACGTAGCAGAAGCTGCGGGTCTGGCTGCCGTCGCCGTAGATCGTCACCTCACGCCCCGACAGCGCCTGGCAGATCAGGTTGGACACCACACGTCCATCGTCGGGGTGCATGTGTGGGCCGTAGGTGTTGAAGATTCGCGCAACGCGGATCTCGGCGCGGTTCATGCGGGCGTAGTCGAATGCAATCGCCTCGGCAGCGCGTTTGCCTTCATCGTAACAGGCACGCGGGCCGGTGCAGTTCACCCAGCCGCGATAATCCTCGCGCTGCGGGTGGACTTCGGGATCGCCATAGACCTCGCTGGTCGAGGTGAGCAGGAAGCGCGCGCCCGCGGCTTCGGCAAGGCGGAGCAGATTGCTCGTGCCGACCACGCAGGTCAGCATCGTGTGCTCCGGATCGGCCTGATATTGCGGCGGCGAGGCGGCGCAGGCGAGATTGTAGATCCGCTCGATGCGGCCGGTCCGATAGAGGACCTCGCGCGGCAGCGGATTGACGATGTCGGCCTCGATGAATTCGAAATTGGGGTGGTTCTCGAGCAACCGCAGGTTCGAGGGACGTGCGGTCTGCAGATTGTCGAGGCAGACGACATGGTGTCCTCGCGCAAGCAACTCCGCGCAGAGATGCGATCCGATGAACCCGGCGCCGCCGGCGACGAGGGTGAGGGGCTTGTTGTTATTATTGTGAGGCACGGTGGCGCTCCTCTCCTTGGGCGCGGCGGAGATCCGCGCCTTCGCTTCAATCAGATGGTCTTCGAGTTCGCTCGCCCGGTGCGCTGCCGTGTGGGCGTCGAGCACGCGTTTCCGCGCTGCAGCACCGATCCCAGACGCGCGATGCGAAAGAGCCGCAATCGCGTCCTCGGTGGTGTCGGCAAGGATGATTTCGGTGCCGGGGGTGAACAGGCTGTCGATGCCGTCCCATCGATCCGACAGGATCGGGGTGCCGCACGCGCCGGCTTCGAACAGGCGGACCGAGGGCGACCAGCCCGCCTCGATCATGTCGGCGCGCGTGACGTTGAGCGTCATCCGCGACGCGCTGTAAAATTCTGCATGGTCGGCGGGCGGCAGATGCTCGATCCGGTCAACGTTCGCCGGCCAGTCGATGTCGGCAGGATATTGCGGCCCGGCAACCGCGAAGCGCAGTTCGGGGCAGCGCCGCGCGGGTTCGAGCAGCAGCTTTTCGAGCGTCGGCTGACGATCCGGGCTGTAGGTGCCGAGATAGCTCAGGTCCCAGCGCTTCGGCACGTCGAGCGGGCGATAGGCGTCGGGATCGACCGAGCAATATAGCGGTCGTGCCGCGGGCGAGCCGTACTGCGTTTCGATCCGCCGAAGCGTCGGCCCGCCGGTGAACGACAGATAGACGTCGTAGCCGGGGATCACTTCGGGGGAGAGATACTCGAAGTCGCCGCGCTCCAGCTTGGCGAGCGTCACCGGGGTGTCGATGTCGTAGAAAGCCGTGACGCCCTGTGCCGCCGTCTGGACGAAACGCGCGACATCGACGCCATCGGGGACGTACGAGCCGACGATCACCGCGTCGGCCTTCTCGATCTTGCCGCGCCAGCGATCGAGGTCGGCGAGGTCGCGATAATAGACCAGCTCGCAGAAATCGGGATCGATCAGGTCGCGGTGGGCTCCCGAATACCAGGGGACCTCGCGTTCGAGGAACAGGATGTCGTGCCCCCGCGCCGCGAATGCCTTGAGCAGGGCACGGAACGTGGTGGCGTGGCCGTTGCCCCAGGAGGAGCCGAGGCTGAGACCGAGAACGACGAGCTTCATGCGGCCTCCGTCAGACGCTGGTGATGTTCCTGGAAGATGCGGTGGACCTGCTCGCCGCGTAGCGCATAGGTGTGCTCGGCGAGCACGCGGCGCAGGGCCGCCTCGCCGATCTGGCGGGCGCGCTCCTCGGTGAGCGCTTCGAGATGCTCGCCGACATCCTGACCGTCGCGGGCGACGAGCACTTCCTCGTCGGGCGTCAGGAACTGCTCGATCCCTTCCCACGCATCGGTGATCAGGCAGGCGGCGGCACCCGCCGCCTCGAAGACGCGCGTGGCCGGCGAGAAGCCGATATGCGCCATCGAATCCCGTGCGACGTTGAGCACCGCGCGGGGGGTGCAGTTGAACGCATTGTGGTCGGCGGTGCCGACATGACCAATTGCGCGGACATTGGGCGAGATGGGCTTGTCGTGCCAGCCATTGCCGCCGAGCAGGAAGCTGTAGCCGACAAGATCGGCGGCGGGACGGAGGAAGAATTCCTCGATCCGCGCCTCGCGGTCCGGGAGCCGGTTCGCGAGCAGCCCGAGATCCGCGGAGAAACGGGCGTCGGGGCGGGTCGGGTGGTGTGTCTCGGGGTCGAGCGCGTTGTAGACCGGCACGCAGCGCGCCGCGCCGAAGCCCTCATAGGCATTGATCACCGGCGGGCCGCCGCCATAGGTCAGCACCATGTCGAGGTCGGGCAGGGCCTTTAGCACCGGGTGGGAGTCGTCACCGCGCATCTCGTCGAGGGTCGCGGCGGCGTCGACGTCCCAGAAGATCCGCAATGCATCCGGCCGGCTCTGCGCAATCACCCCCTCCAGCAGCTCGCGGTCGAACACGCCGACGCCGTTGGCCTTGACGACCACCTCGGCGTTTTTCGCCTCGGCGAGCACCGAACGAAGGCCTTCCTCGGTTGCCGGATAGACGACGGAGCGTGCCCATTCGGGCGGGTCGATATCGCGATGCTGCTGCCGATCGAAGGCGTCGGGCTCGTAGAAGGTGATGTCGTAGCCGTGGCTGGCAAGCGCCTTGAGGATGCCGCGATAATAGGTCGCCGCGCCATTCCAGTAGGACGACAACAGGCTCGATCCGTAGAAGGCGATTTTCATGCGGCGTCCCTGGCGAGAGAAGGAGCGGGGGCGGGCGCGAGGTTGGCGACGATCGCGAGCAGCTCGTCGACCCGGTGGGCGCAGCTGTGGCGGGCGCGGATCGTCTCGAGACCGTTGCGGACCAGTTCCTCGCGAAGTTCGCGATCCTCGCGCACATGGCGAAGGTGCGAAGTCATTTCGGCGCCGTTACGAGCGACGAGATAATCCTGCCCTGGACGGAACAGATTCTCGGAATCGCTCCACGGCGCGGAGATCAGCGGGATGCCGCAGGCGAGCGCCTCGAACACGCGGATCGTCGGGATGCCGGGGAGGATCGTCGAATAATAGCGGCGGGGCACGTGCACCGTCGCGAGATGGCGCGCGAAGATCTCGGGCGCGCGGGCATTGGGTGCCCAGCCATGATAGCGGGCGCCGTAGCGGGCGAGCATCGACCTGGCTTCGTCGGGATAGCGCACGCCGTAGATGTCGAGCGGCATTCCCGCGTCGCGCGCGGGGCGGAACAGGAACTCGCCGAGCTCCTCCGTCCGCTCGCCGTCGCCCCAATTTCCGATCCAGACGATGCCCTCGCGATCGCCTTCCTCGACGGGCGGATGGAAGCGGCGGAGGTCGGCCGCCTCGTGCCACGTCCACACCCGGCCTTCCCAGCCCCAGCCACGATAGACCTCGGACAGCGTTTCGCCGAAGGCGAGCACGCCGTCATAGTTGGAAAGATCGAAAGCGCGCATCGCCTCGGGGTCGCTCACCGCACGGTGATGCGTGTCGTGGAACAGCAAGGTGAACTTGCCGCCGAGCGCGCGGATCTGGCCGAGCTTGGCGACGAGATACGGCTCGTTCCACTCGTGCACGATCACCAGATCCGCGCCCTCGACCATCCGCTCGAGCTGGCACATCGGAGTGTAGGTCGAGGAGGCGAGTTCGGGATAGGCGGCGCGGTACGCATCGAGCCCGCTGTCGCCATGATCGGCGAGCAGATTGGCGAGGCTCCACGCCCCGTCCGGCTCCCAGACCTGGACCTCGTGCCCGCGCGCGATCAGTTCGCTGAGCACACCGCGGAGGAAATGCGCATTGCCATGGTTCCAGCACGAGGCCAGCGAATGGGTGAAATAGGCGATCTTCATGCGGCGACCCTTCTGCCGGGGGCATGCTCGCCGAGCGTCTCGGCATAGAGCGCGAGCATTCCGGCGGCCATCGCCTCCGGCGTGTAGCGGCGGGCGCGCTCGCGGGCGGCTTCGCCGAGCCGCAGGCGCAGCTCGGCATCGCCGATCAGCGACTGGATCGCCTCGACATACCCTGCCTCATCGTCTTCGGGCACGAACAAGGCTGCGCCGTCCCATAGCTCGCGGAAGCCGGCGATGTCGGAGAGCACGAGCGCGCAGCCGGCGCTCGCCGCCTCGAGCACTGCGAGACCGAACGGCTCGAACGAAGCCGCGGAGACGAATACCGGCCGCGCGGCAAGCTCACGGCCGAGCGCGTCCGCGTCGATCTGCCCGAGCAGATGGAGGTGGTCGAGCGCGATGCGTTCGCCGTGCGGCCCGGTCGCGGCGCCGGCGGCGGCGAAGGGCACGCTGAGTCGTGCGGCGACGCGGTCGAGCAATTCGGCGCGTTTGACCTTGTCCCAAAGCCGCCCGACGGTGAGCACGCGGTCGTGAAGTGGGGCCGAGGCGGCGGTGACGAGCGGGGTGCGGCCGTTATGAACGACCTGCGGCGTGCGCGGCAGGCCGTAATGGCGGGCGACGGTCCGCGCATAGCTCGCGGTCGGGGCAACGAGACGGTTGGCGGCGCGCAGGCCTTCGTTCATCAACTGGCGGTGCCAGCGATAGGCCGGGTCGAGCGGCTCGCCGGGTTTCGCCGCCTGCCACCAGGTCGCGACGCAGCCATGGGTTGCGGCGATCACCGGCACGCGCGGGGGCGCCGCCGCGGCGAGCGTCGGCATGTTGAGCTGGACGAGATCGACGCGCAGGTCGTCGCCGAGCCTGGCGATCGCACCGCCGGCGGCGAGAACCGGGGCGGGGGAATCGCACAGCCAGTCGAGCGGGAGTCCGGTCTCAATCAGCGTCGCGCCGGCGATCGCCTTCGCTTCGGCGCGCTGCCCGACATCGGGTGCCGGACCGAGCAGCGCCAGCACGGTCTGGACGCCCTTCGCGCCGAGGCCGCGCGCGAGATCGAGTCCATATTGCCAGACGCCGCCAACCGCATCGACCGTGAGCAGGACCCGCAGACCTTCGTGGCTCACAGCGCAGCGGCCTGTGCGGGGATCGCTACGGGACGCGGACCGCCGAGCTTGACGTCGAGCCCGCGCTCGCTCGCCAGCCAGCGCGCCAGCCGCGCGACGCCGGCGCGCCACGGCATCGGAGTCTCGAGACCGAGCGCCGATTGCGCCGCGCGCGTGTCGGCGACGAAATAGCGCTGGTCGCCTGCGCGCCAGTCGTCGAACGTCACCTGCAGATCGCTGCCGATCAGTTCGCCGATATGATCGATCAGGGTGCGCAGGCTGACTGCGTTGGCGGGGCCGCCGCCGAGATTGAAGGCGCGGCCGGCGACCTGATCGATCCGCTGCCACGCGGCGACATAGGCGTCGATCGCATTGCCGACCTCGAGAATGTCGCGGACCTGATGGCCGTCGCCGTAGAGCGTGATCTGGCGCCCTTCGAGCGCGCGGATCAGGAAGTGGGCGACCCAGCCCTGATCCTCGGTGCCCATCTGGCGCTCGCCATAGATGCAGCTCATCCGCAACACCGCGGCGGGAACGCCGTAGCTGCGGGCATAATCGAGGACATATTGGTCGGCGGCGCCCTTGGAGCAGCCATAAGGCGTGTGGAAATCCAGCGGGCGCTGCTCGCCGATGCCATGGGCGCGAATGGTCGAATTGACCGGGAGATAGCCTTCGCCGGTCGAGGTGAAAGCGAGATCGGCGAGGTCGCCATAGACCTTGTTGGTCGAGGCGAAGATCACCGGCGGCGGCGTTTCGCAGCGGCGCACGGCCTCGAGCAGGTTGAACGTCCCGCCGATGTTGATTTCGAAATCCTCACGCGGATCGGCGAGGCTGGTGGTGACCGCGACCTGCGCCGCCATGTGGAACACCGCGCGCGCGCCGCGCACCGCGTCGGCGAGCAAGGCGGCATCGCGAATGTCGGCGACGACCGACTGGATATGACTGCCGTGCCGGCTCTTGAGCCAGGCGAGGTTGCGCTCGACGCCCGGGCGCGAGAGCGCGTCGTAGACGATCACGTCATTGCCCTGGCCCGCGAGCCGGTCGGCGAGATTGGAGCCGATGAAGCCGGCGCCGCCGGTAATCAGGATCGGACGTTCGCCGGAGCCCCTCATGCCACCAGCCCCCGCGCTTCGAGCTCGGCGCGCGCCTGGCTGACCCGATCCTCGGCGGTCTGCTGCTGGACCCATTCGGCGAGCTCGGCCAAGCCTTCGACAAAGTCCTGCCGCGCGCGGAAGCCGAGCTTCTCGGCCGCGAGGGCGGTGTCGCAGAAGCAGTGGCGGATGTCGCCGATCCGCGCCTTGCCGACGATCTCGGGCTCGAGATCGTTCTTACCCATAGCCTGGGCAAGCGCCTGCGCCACCTGGGTGACAGAGCGATCCTCGCCCGAGCCGATGTTGAAGGTCTGCCCGACGGCCTCAGGCAGGACGAGCGCATCGGCAAAGGCGCGCGCCACGTCGCTGACATGGACGAAGTCGCGACGCTGCTCGCCATCCTCGAAGATCATCGGGCGCTGGCCATTGAGAAAGCGCGACGCGAAGATCGCGAGCACGCCGGTATAGGGATTGGAGAGCGCCTGGCCGGGGCCGTAGACGTTGAACAGCCGCAGGCAGACGCTTTCGATGCCGTACGGCGCGCCCATGATGTGGGTGGTCCGCTCCTGGACATATTTGTTGAGCGCGTAGATCGAGGCGAGGCTCGGGCGCTTGGTCTCGGGGGTGGCCACCGGGGTCAGCGGACGGCCCTGCGCGTCGAGCGGGTCCCAGATCTTCTGGCCATCGCGGACGATGCCGCGCTCGGCATTCTCGACGAGATTGCCGTCGGCATCGCGGTAGAGACCCTCGCCGTAGATGCTCATCGAGGAAGCGGTGACGACGCGGCGGACCGGATTGTCGATCAGCCGCTCGAACAGCACGGCGGTGCCGACGTCGTTCGCCGAGGTGTAGCGCTCGACCTCGTACATGGACTGGCCGACGCCGACTTCGGCGGCGAGATGGACGACGCTGTCGACGCCCTTGAGCGCGCCGGCAACGGCATCGCCGTCGCGAATGTCGGCGACGATCAGTTCGACGTCATCCGGAAGACCTTCGGGGCGGGCGCTTCCGCCATGGACCTGCTCGAGCAGACAATCGAGCACACGTACCCGGTTGCCGCGACGCAGCAATTCGGCGGTTACTTGCCGCCCGATAAAGCCTGCTCCGCCGGTTACGAGTACGTGTTCCGTCATGTTCGAGTCCCCGCACATTTACTTAAGTTAATCTGCAGACTTGCTGAAATTAGTTGGAAATCGGCAGACGTTTCGGTTCCGTTGCAGGTTTGAACACCTTCTTCTTCATCTTGTTCCCGAAACGGCCCAATATAAACCTATGTTAATTACTCGATTGGTTCGGATACGTACGGAACTGAGGAGCCGCCTGCCTTGTTCCGGCTTCATCTATGTTGCTCCTTCAAAGTAGATCTTCGTCGTGACCGTAACGATCCATCTCGTGCGGCATGGCACGCACGCCGAGGTCGGGCGGGTGCTGAGCGGGCGATCGGAGATCGCGCTCGATACCCGTGGTTGCGGGGAGGTGCAGGCGCTCGTGGACGTTGTGAGCGGGCTGCCGATCCGATCGTTGCACACCAGTCCGCGCCGTCGTGCGCGCGAGACGATCGCACCCCTGGCGGCCCGGCTGGGCCTCGACGTTCACATTACGCCGGCACTCGATGAAGTGGACTTCGGCGGGTTCACCGGGAGGAGCTTCGCCGAACTGGACGGCGACCCGGCGTGGCAGAAGTGGAACGCCGAGCGCAATGAGGCGCGCTGCCCCGGAGGCGAGACGATGGCGGAGGCCGCGGTTCGCGCGGCGGCCTATCTGCGCGGTATTCCTTCCGACCAGTCACCCGCTTTGTGCGTAAGCCATTGCGACGTGATCCGCGGCGTGGTCGCGCAGGCGCTAGGGCTGTCCTTCGACCGGATTTTCCAGTTCGATTGCGATCCCGCCTCAATCACCACGCTCGAACTGAGCGGGGCGGGAGCCCGGATCGTCTCGCTCAATCAGCGGGCTCGGCGATGAGACGAGGCTGGGAGACGCGGGCGGCATCGCTGCCGGCGTAGCTCTTCTCCTCGATCAGCTCGGAGTTGAGCAGGGCATTGATGGCTCGCTTGATTGCGGCGCGCTCGTCATTGGTCTTGTAGACCGAACGGGCGAGGGCGACAAAGCGGGGGCCGAACCGGGCATCGGCTTCCTGCTCGCGAATGGCGTCCTCGACTTCCCACAAAGTCTCGTTGATGCGCTTGAGCCGCTGCAGCAGCGGGGGGACCCCGTCGATCTGAAGCACGTGGGCGGCAGCCTCGCTGAGCACGCGGTGCTCCTTCTCGACATTGGCGAGCGCGTCGGGCCGGTCCATCCGCTCGCGCTTGATCTCGAGAATGGTGATCTTGTCGAGCAGCTCGCCCCAGGAGACGGGGACCGAGGGAATCGCGAAATGCTGCATGAATTACCTTTCCGCTGCGAGGAGGGGGTGTGCCGTGAGGTCGCGTTCGACGCGTGCCACGACCGCGTCCCAATCGCCCGCGCGCGGCTGGGCGTAGAGCCGCATTGAGGGGTACCAGGCGCTGCCCGGCTGGTCGGGCGGCCAGCGCCAGTCGGGCTCTGCCTTGAGCAGCAGCCAGGTCGGCTTGCCCATGGCACCGGCGAGGTGCGCGATCATCGTATCGACGGTAATCACCAGCGCCGACCCTGCGACCAAAGCCGCCGTGGCCCCCATATCCAGCGGGCAGCCCTCGGGATTGAGCACCTCGAGATCGGTGCTTTCGGGCATCAGCGTGATGCACGGCGCCTGGCGGCACAGTGCGCCCAGCAGCGCGGGCGGGATGCAGCGCTCCGGATCCCAATCGCCCGCGCCATAGCATAAGGCGATCGTGCCTGCCGGAAGCACGGCGCGCGGTGCGCTGATATAAGGCGGCGACGCCGCGCCCGGAGCGGCCCGCAACGCGAAATCGAGTTCGGTGATCTCCACATCGACGTCTGCCGGCGGCAACGGATGCGCAGGGTCGAACGGAACCAGCCTGACGGCGGACGTGACGGTGGCGATCAGATCGACGAGCCGGGGCTGCACTTCCACCGTGACGGAGGCGGCGCGCGCGGCCAGCAGCGGCAGGAAACGGGCGAACTGGATCGTGTCGCCGAGCCCGTGATAGCAGCGGACCAGCACGTCGCGACCGTCCAGTTCGCGGCCGTCCCATACCCATCGCAAATGATAGGGAAGGGTGGGGTCGTCGCGTGTGGCAGGATCGCGCTCGGCGAGAGTCTTCGCGGCGAGCGCCCAGGCGGTCTCATACGCACCTGCCCGCATTGCCGCCGTCCAGTCGCGCATTCGATCCGCCATGGGGCAACGCAATATCGCAGGCGCTTTGTAGTTCCCGGAGGCAAGCCAAAAAGCCGCCAATATTCACATACGTTAGTCAAGCAGAGCTTTGTTGTTGCTTTGGGAACAGGCCGCACCCCTGTTCGTTGGCGTAACGATATTCAATGTGGCCGGTCCGGCGTTCGACAGCATTCCTGCTTCGTCTTTCCGGGCGCCGAGAGGTGACGAATTGCATCAACTGGCAAAACACAGTGCACCCGGGCTAGACAACGTTCAGTTGCGGGAGCGGATCGACGCACTCGGCCCGTGGTTCCACAATATCGATCTGGGCGGCGGTGTGACGACGGCGCCCGAACATTTCCTCGGCGACTATCCGAGCTTCAAGTTCAAGACCTTCGCGCATGTCGTTCCCGAGGACCTGAGCGGCAAGACCGTGCTCGACATCGGGTGCAATGCCGGTTTCTATTCGGTCGAAATGAAGCGCCGCGGCGCGACGCGCGTGCTTGGCATCGACAGCGACGATCGCTATCTGGCGCAGGCGCGGCTGGCGAGCGAAGCGCTCGGGTTCGACGGGATCGAGTTCGCCAATTGCTCGGTCTACGACGTCGCCTCGATCGGGGAGACGTTCGACCTCGTGATCTTCATGGGGGTGCTCTATCACCTCCGGCACCCGCTGCTCGCGTTGGACCTTATCCGCGAACATGTCGCGGGCGATCTGATGCTGTTCCAGACGATGCAGCAGGGTTCGAACGACGTGCTGCAGGTGCCCGAGGACCATCCGTTCTTCGTGCCGGGGACGAGCCAGCCGCCGGGCTATTTCGACAACCCGGCCTATCCGAAGATGCACTTCATCGAGCGCGAGTTCGCGCATGACTGGACCAACTGGTGGGCGCCGAATGCCGCGTGCAGCCAGGCGATGCTGCGCGCCGCCGGCTTCACGATCGAGGCGCATCCGGAGTCCGATGTCTATCTCTGCCGCGTCGCACCGGTGCCCTATGCCAAATACGGGCCCGCGGCAGTCTATCCAGCCAAGGGGGAAAAGCGTTGATCGAAGCGGCGATGCTCTGGAACGAGCCCAACAACAAGTCGCACTGGGATCCGACGCTCGACCCCGAATGGGCGCTGTTCGCCGAGCATGTCATTGCCGCGGGCAATGCGATCCGCGACGTCAATCCGGCGATGACGCGGGTGCTCGGCGGGATGTCGCCGATCGACCCGCACTGGCTGCGGCGGATGGAGGGGCACGGCGCGCTCGATGCGGTCGACGTGGTTGCGGTGCACGGCTTTCCGCTCGACTGGAATCTGTGGCCGCTCGCCGCCTGGCCGGAGAAGATCGCCGAGATCAAGGCCGTGACCGACAAGCCGGTCTGGGTGACCGAAGTCGGGGTGAGCTCGTTCGGCGCCGAGGAGGTCCAGGTCTTCGGGCTGCAGCGCACCGCCGAACTGCTCAAGGGCAAGGCCGAGCGGGTCTTCTGGTATTCGCTGTTCGATCTGCCGCAGAGCTGGGGCGCGGAGACGCGGCACCGCGAGGCGGAGGGCTCGTCTTACTATAGGCATTTCTATCTCGGGCTGATCCGCGAGGACGGCACGCCCAAGCCGGCGCTCGACACCTATGCCGAGCACGCCGCCGAGGTCGGGCTGATGCAGTGGTTCCACTTCCACGATCCCCGGCTCGACGAGGCGGTGCAGTGGATGAAGCGGCTGGGCACGCGTCGGATCCGCACCGGGCTGAGCTGGGCCGACAGCTTCCGCCCCAACGCGGTCGACTGGTTCGACCGGCAGATGGAAGCGCTCGCGGATTTCGACGTGACCGTGACCTTCTGCTTCACGCCCGAGCATCTCGGCGTGGCGCCGCACCATACCAGTCCGGCGCGCGACCCGCAGGCATTCGCCGATTTCTGCGCGTGGATGATCGACCGCTATGCGCCGGCGCAGCGGGGGCGGCTGGGGATCGCCGCGCCTGCAGCGCCGGCCGACGTACGCGTGCCGGAGCTCACACCGCTCAACTTCGACCGCGACGAACGCCTCGCCGCCGAGCGGAGCGCCGCCTGATGCTTTCTCCCGACCGCCGCGAGATCCGCATCGCGATCGTCGGCATCGGCAATTGCGCGAGTTCGCTGGTGCAGGGGATCGAACATTATCGCGCCGGCGCCAACGACACGGTCGGGCTGATGCATCGCGAGCTGGGCGGTTACGAGCCGAGCGACATTCGCGTGGTCGCGGCTTGGGATGTGGATCGCCGCAAGGTCGGCAAAGACGTCGCCGAGGCGATCTTCGCGAGGCCGAACTGCACCACGGTATTCTGTGACACCGTCGAGGCGACCGGCGCCGCGGTGCGGATGGGCCGCGTGCTCGACGGCGTCGCCGACCATATGGCTGAATATCCCGAGGATCGCACCTTCGTGATCGCCGACGCGGGGGAGCCCGACAAGGCTGAGGTGGTCGCGGTGCTGCGCGACACCAAAGCAGACGTGCTGATGAACTACCTGCCCGTGGGCAGCCAGAAAGCGAGCGAATTCTACGCCGAATGCGCGCTCGAGGCCGGCGTGGCGTTCGTCAACAACATCCCCGTGTTCATCGCGAGCAATCCCGAATGGGCGGCGCGCTTCGAGGAAGCGGGCGTGCCGATTATCGGAGACGACATCAAGGCGCAGCTCGGCGCGACGATCGTCCACCGCGTGCTCACCGATCTGTTCAGGAAGCGCGGCGTGACGCTCGAACGGACCTACCAGCTCAACACCGGCGGCAATACCGACTTCCTCAACATGCTCAATCGCACCCGGCTCGCCTCGAAGAAGGAATCGAAGACCGAGGCGGTGCAGTCGGTCGCCGAGGCCCGGCTCGCCGACGAGAACATCCATGTCGGCCCGAGCGACTATGTGCCGTGGCAGAACGACAACAAGATCTGCTTCCTGCGGATGGAAGGCCGGATGTTCGGCGGCGTGCCGATGGAAATCGAGCTGCGTCTGTCGGTGGAGGACAGTCCGAACAGCGCCGGCGTGGCGATCGACATGATCCGCTGCGCCAAGCTGGCCAAGGACCGCGGCATGGCGGGTCCGGTGCTTCCGGCGGCGGCTTGGTTCTGCAAGCATCCGCCGGTGCAGATGCCCGACGACGCGGCGCACGCCGCGCTCGAAGCCTTTATCGACCGCGCCGGTTAATGCTCCAGCCCTTCCTCCCGACGGCGCTCGTCGAGCGCGTCGAGCACTTGCGTCGGTTCGATGTCCTTGCGGATCTCGCTGAATTGCGGATCGTCGACCGGCACGTCGAGACGCACTGCGATCCGCTCGACGAGCTCGGCGAGCTTGGTCAGTTCGTGTTCGGCGAGCAGATTGACGTGCAGATCGAGGTCGGCGCGCCGGTCGGCCGCGGCCGCCATCCGGTTCTGGCTGATCAGCACGAAGGTCGACAGGAAAATCGCCTCGACCGACGCGACCATCGCGAGCACGACGAAGCTGGGGTCGAAGCGCGGTACTACGGGCACCGCCCCGAGGTTGATGGCGATCCACAGGCCGAAGACGAGAAGGTGGAGCGCGACGAACAGCATCGAGCCGGTGAAGCCGGTGATCCGGTCGGCGATGCGATCGCTCAACGGTGCGCTTTGCGCCTCGGCGCGTTGGCGGGCGGTGAGCTCGGCGATGTTGTCGCGCAGCGTCGCGGCCATTTGCGGGGTCGAATTCATACCGGCGGCAATCGCCCGCGGGTCAAATGGTTGCAGGAAAAGGAGACATGATGCGCGCGGCAGTGCTCGAAGGACCAGGAACGTTTCGGATCGACGACGTGGCGCTTCCCGAACCGGGGGAGGGCGAGGTTCGCATCCGGCTGGAGGGGTGCGGCGTCTGCGCGTCTAATATCGAGCCTTGGGAAGGCTTGCCCTGGTCGACCTTTCCCGGTGCGCCGGGCGGCCTCGGCCATGAAGGCTGGGGCGTGGTCGATGCGGCGGGGCCGGGCGTAAGCGGCCTTGCGGAGGGCGATCGCGTCGCGGCGCTGAGCGAGCGGAGCTTCGCGCAATATGACGTGGTTGGCGCGGACCGGGTGCTCAAGCTGCCCGACGCGCTGGCTGGCAAGCCCTTTCCCGGCGAGCCGCTGGGGTGCGCCTTCAACATCTTCCGGCGGAGCGACATCCGTGCGGGTCAGACCGTGGCGATCATCGGTATCGGCTTCCTCGGAGCAGTGCTCACCCGGCTCGCCAGCGAGGCGGGGGCACGCGTGATCGCGATCTCGCGGCGGCGGGAATCACTCGATCTGGCGCGGCACTACGGCGCGGCGGAAACGATCCCGATGCACGATCATTGGGCGATCATCGAGGAAGTGAAAAGGCTGACCGGCGAGGCGATGTGCGAGCGCGTGATCGAGGCCGTGGGCAAGCAATGGCCGCTCGATCTGGCCGGCGAGCTGATCGGGTTCGGCGGCAAGCTCGTCGTCGCGGGCTATCACCAGGACGGGCCGCGGCAAGTCAACATGCAGAACTGGAACTGGAAGGGTATCGACGTGATCAACGCGCATGAGCGCGACCCCGAGGTGCAGATGCAGGGGCTTCGCGATGCGGCGGAAGCGGTGGCGAGCGGGCGGCTGGATCCGGCGCCGCTCTACACGCATCGCTTCCCGCTGGAACAGGTCGGCGAGGCGATCGCCGCGACGCGCGACAAGCCCGAGGGGTTCGTCAAGGCACTGGTGATGTTCCAGTGAGAGATCCGGTGACACAATCTCCGTTCGCCCTGGGCCTGTCGGAGGGCGGTTCTCCCTCTTTCGCCCGCGACTCGCAGAAGAAGAACGGTGCTTCGGCAAGCTCAGCACGAACGGGGGAGGGGGCAGTCCGATGAAACCCCGTATCGGATTTCTTGGCACCGGCTGGATCGGGCGTCACCGCATGGAAGCGATGCTCGCGACCGGGAGGGTCGAGGCTGTGGCGGTATGCGATCCGTCGGCCGAATGCGTCGCGGAAGCGGCGAAGCTTGCGCCGGGCGTGCAGCAGGTCGGCTCGCTCGCTGAGATGCTCGCGCTCGACGTGGACGGCGTGGTGATCGCGACTCCCAGCGCGCTGCATGCCGAACAGTCGATTCAGGCGTTCGAGGCGGGGAAGGCGGTGTTCTGCCAGAAGCCGCTCGGCCGCACCGCTGCCGAGACCCAGGCCGTGGTCGATGCCGCCCGCGCTGCCGACCGGCTGCTCGGCGTCGATCTGTCCTACCGGCACACCGATGGAATGCGGCACATTGCCGAACTCGTGCACGGTGGCGCGCTGGGGCGGGTCTTCGCCGTCGATCTGACCTTCCACAATGCCTATGGCCCGGACAAGCCGTGGTTCTACGACCCGGTCCAGTCGGGGGGCGGCTGCGTCGTCGATCTCGGCGTGCATCTGGTCGACCTTGCGCTCTGGGTGCTCGGCTTTCCGCGCGTCGATCAGGTCGAGGCACGGCTGCTCAAGGGGGGCGAGCCGCTGGAGGCCGGACAGGTCGAGGATTATGCGATCGCCCAGTTCGCGGCGGGCGATGCGCAGGTCCGGCTCGCCTGTTCGTGGCGGCTGCATGCCGGGCGCGATGCCGTGATCGAGGCGGCGTTCTACGGCACCGAAGGCGGCGCTGCGCTGCGCAACGTCGGCGGGTCCTTCTACGATTTCACTGCCGAACGCTTCGATGGTACCGGCGCCGAGCGCCTCGCGGGTCCGCCCGACGAATGGGGCGGTCGCGCGGCGGCGGCATGGGCGGAGCAACTCGCGCGTTCGCCGGCGTTCGATCGGGCCGCACTGCAGTTCGTGCGTTCGGCCGAAGTGCTCGACCGGATCTACGGGAGGTGAGCCAGTGAAGGTCGGCGTCCTCACCTTTCACCGCTGCATCAATTACGGATCGTACTGGCAGGCGCGCTGCCTCGTCGAGGGGCTGCGCGCGCAGGGGCACGATGCCGAGCTGCTCGATCATGACGACCGGCAGGTGCGCAGCGCGGAGTGGCGGTGCGCGTTCCAGCCGTCGCTGCCGGCGCGCACGCCGCGCGCCGATTTGCCGCGTTATGCGGCGAAGGCGCGCAAGTTTCTCGATGCGTTCGAGCGCCTGCCGCAGTCGCCGCGCTTCGCGCTCGATCAGCCGCAGGAGGCTGGAGAATATGACGCCGTCGTGATCGGCAGCGACGAAGTGTGGAATTTCCGGCATCCATGGTACGGTTCGAAGCCGATCTTCTTCGGCGAACGGCTCCGGACCCGCCGGCTGGCATCCTATGCCGCGAGCTTCGGCAACCACGACGCCGAGCATGGCATCGATCCTGCGTGGGCGGAGAAGCTCGAGCGATTCGACGCGATTTCCGTGCGGGACGAGAACAGCCGTAGACTGGTTCGCCAAGGGCTCAATCGGGAGCCGGCGCTCGTGCTGGATCCGTGCCTGCAATTCCCGCCGAACGCCACTGGTCCGGTCGAGGAACGGGCACCCTATCTCGCGCTCTATGGACACAACTTCCCCGACTGGTTCGCCGCGCACATCCGGGATTGGGCGCAAGCGAGCGGCCGGACGATCCTGAGTATCGGCTACCGCAACGACTGGGCAGACGAACAAAGGATCGAAGCCGGACCCGAGGAATTCTCCGCGCTGATCGCCAGTGCCGACGCAGTCGCGACCAATTTCTTCCATGGTTGCGTATTCGCACTGCATCATCAGCGGCCGTTCGTCAGCGCGCCTTCGGCCTACCGCTTCAACAAGGTCCGCGACCTGGCGCAGGCGCTCGCCGCCGAGCGCCACGTGGTGACCGAGCAGACGCCGGCGGAGCGCTATGCCGATTTGCTCGGCGCGCCCCTAGATCCTGCGATCGGCGAACGGATCGCGGCAATGCGCGTGCAGTCCGGCGCGTATCTGGCGACGGCGCTTGGCTGAAGCACGCCTCGCACCCAAGGACGTCGCTGCCGCCGGGCTGTGTATCGGCTGCGGCGCGTGCGCGGCGGGCAGGGGAGAGGTCGGCTGGGACCGGTTTGGGCAGCGCAAGCCGCAGGGGGCCTGGGCCGCGGAGCCGTTCGAGAGCTTCGCGCAGATTTGCCCCTTCTCGCCTGACGCCCGTAACGAAGACGCGATCGCGGCCGAGCGGTTTCCCTCGGCGCCGCAACGCGATCCGCTGATCGGCAGCTTCGAGGCCAATTACGTCGGCCATGTCGCCGAAGACGGCTTCCGCGCCGGCGGCAGCTCGGGCGGGATGGTGAGCTGGGTAGCAGCCGAATTGCTCCGGCAGGGACTGGTCGACGGGGTCGCGCATGTCGCGCCTGCCGATCCGGTGGGGGACGGCAAGTTCTTCGGCTATCGCGTGTCGCGCAGCGTCGACGAAATCCATGGCGGCGCCCGGTCGCGCTATTATCCGGTGGAGATGTCGCGGGTGATCGAGGAGATCCGCACCACCCCGGGCCGATATGCCGTGGTGGGCGTCCCTTGCTTCATCAAGGCGGTGCATCTGCTGCGCGGCGAAGATCCCGTCCTGCGCGAACGCATTGCGTTCACGCTCGGGCTGTTCTGCGGACATATGAAGAGCGCGCGGCTGGTCGAGAGCTTCGCGTGGCAGCTCGACGCGCCGATGGGGCAGGTTCGCGCAGTCGAATATCGGCGGAAGGATCCGGAGCGGCCCGCCAACTGGTACACGGCGCACCTCAGTCTCGCCGACGGCAGCGCGCGGTGGCAGGACTGGTGGCACCTCGTCGACGGCGATTGGGGCGCCGGCTTCTTCCAGAATTCCGCATGCAATTACTGCGACGACGTGGTCGCCGAGACTGCCGATGTCGCGTTCGGCGACGCGTGGGTAGAGCCCTATTCGTCGGACGGGCGCGGTACCAACGTGGTGATCGTGCGCAGGCCCGAGGTCCAGCAACTCGTCAGCGCGGCGATCGCGGAGGGGCGCCTCGCGCTAGAACCGGTCGACGCGGCGTTCATCGCCAACACGCAGGCGGCGGGTTTTCGCCAGCGCCGTGAGGGCCTGGCCTATCGGCTGCGGATCGCGCCGCCGCGGCTGCCGCTGCGGAAACGCGTCGCACCCGGCGGCCGCGACCTGCCGTTCCGGCGCAAACTCGTGTATCGCAGCCGACGCTGGATCAGCGCGAGCAGCCACCGCATCTTCGCGCTGGCGCGCGCCACCGGCTGGCATCGCCTGTATCTGGGGTGGGCAAGGCTGTCGCTGCGCACCTATGAGGCATTCGCCTATCTGCGCGGACCGCTCGGGCGGATGATGCGCTTCTTCGAACGCGGCGGACCCGAGGTGCCGTAAAGCGGGGCGCTTCAGCTTCGGCGAACGAAGTCGCTGATCCAGTTTGTTTCCCAGGTGGTGCCGCCGTCGCCGGACATGGCCTGTTCCCAGCGTGCTGAGCGGGGCGTGATCCGCGACCACAGGACGCGGGTGCGCACCGGCCGGCCGTCGAGCAGCTCCTCGCCCTCGAAGGTGCCGATGCCGCCGGCGAACCGCCCGCGCAGCGGGGGGGCGAAGCTTGCAGGCGCGCGGCCGTCGAGCCACCAGCTCAGCCATTCGCCGCGCGTGGGGTCATAGGCGCGCAGACCGATCCCGCGCTGCATGCCTGAGGGGAGTGCGAAGAGGTTGTCGCCGATATTGCCATGGCCGCCGAGCACCGGGCGATTGTCCAGCGTCCCGGAGAAGGTCTCCCACTCCTCATTGCCGGTGAGGCGCGCCTTCCGCCGGCGGTGGCGGACGGTCCAGCTGCCGTGCAGGAAGTCGAAGTCGCGGGGATGATCGGCGAAGCTCGGCAGCGGCGTCGCTATGGCCGCGGTGCGGGTGAAGAAATTCTCCCAATTCACTTCCCAGCTGGCGCCGCCGTCGGGGCTGAACGCCTGCTCCCAATGTGGCCGGCGGCTGTGAATGTCGAGCCAGCGGAAGCGCATGATGATCGGCTTGCCCTTGAACGTGTCCGGACCCGCGAACACGCCGCTGTCGCCGGTGAAGCCGCCGCGCACCGGCGCATCGATCACCGTCGGATTGCGCCCGTCGAGCCACCAGATCGACCATTTGCCGCTTGCCGGATCGAAGGTGCGGACAGTCAGTCCGCGATAGCTGCCGGCGGGCAAGTCGACGATGTTGTCGTCGATCGTCGCGAGGCCGTCCAGCGCGAGCCAGAGCACGCTCTTGCCGGGGAATTGCTCCCACTCGGTGCTGCCCGCCAGTCGTTCCTTGAGCCTGCGGTGCCACACGTCCCAGCTGCCGATCAGCCAGTCCCAGTCATGCGCGTGCGCGGCGCTGTCGTGGCCAGCGAGCGCCCGCGCGGGGCCGATCGCGCCCAAGGCACCGATGGTGCCGGCGCCCAGCAGCATCTCTCTCCGTCCGACTTGCATCTCCGTCTCCCGCCGATGTGCGTGGACAGGATGGCAGTCTTTGCCTGCATGGCTATGCAAAGCTTGGCGGGAGAGGGTAAGTCACATTTGTGCTCGGCCGAAGCTTTCCGTCGCTGATTGCGATCCGCGCCTTCGAGGCGGCGGCACGGCTGGGCAGCTTCACCCGGGCGGGCGAGGAACTGGGGACGTCCTCGGCGTCGGTGAGCTATCATGTGCGCCGGCTGGAGGCGCAGCTGGGCGTCACCTTGTTCCGCCGCCATCCGCATCGGGTCGAACTGAGCGAGGCGGGTGCGCTGGTCGCTGCCGAGACGGTGCGGGCGTTCGACGGGCTGCGCGCGAGCTTCGCGCGGGCAGTCGATCTCGAGGAGGGGCGGCTGTCGCTGACGACGCTGCCGACTTTCGGCACGAGCTGGCTGGCGCCGCGGCTCGGGCATTTCCGCGGCCGCCATCCGGATATCGCGGTCGAGCTCGACGTGTCCGAGGCCGCCGAGGATCTGAGCGCGGGGCGGTTCGACGCCGCGGTGCGGAACGGCGACGGCCAATGGCCGGGGCTGCGGACCATAGAATTGTTTCCGAGCATCTTCATGCCGCTGTGCGTGCCGGAACTCAGGGATGCCGCGGCGCAGCTCGGCAGACCGCGCGCCGTGCTGCCGGCGCCGCTGCTCGGGCGGCAGGACTGGTGGGGGATGTGGTACGCGAAGCTGGGGCTGCCGGGCGGCCTGCCTGCCGCGAATTTCGGCACCACCTTATCGGCCGAGCATCTCGACGTCGCCGCCGCGCTGGCCGGGCACGGCATCGTGATTGCGTCGCCGATCCTGTTCGGCGCCGAAATCGCGGCGGGACGGCTGGTGCCGGCGCACGACATGGTCGCCGCCGCCGGACGTTCGTTCTGGCTGGTCTATCCGGTCTCGCGGCAGCGCAGCCGCAAGATCGCGGCGTTTCGCGACTGGATCGTCGAGGCGGCAGACGCGGCGCGGCGGGACGGTGCTGCCTTCATCGATCGGGCGAACCGTTCAGCCTGATCATTGATGAGCCGAACTCAAGACTGTGTGAAACAATGTCGGGGTGCCGATTGGACTTGATAAGCGTTAGGTTCCTCGCGCCGATCGACCGACCTGCGCGGAGAAGTGCAGGGAGACGTTCGTGACGCGGAGACGAGGGCGCGGCGCAGGGTTCGCGGAAAGGATCAGATCATGTCCAGCTCGCCGGAATTTGCAGTTTCCCGACGCGAGATGCTTGCAGTCAGTGCGGCGTCGGCCGTCGTGGTAGCCGCGCCTGCGCCCGCGGCAGCCGCGCCGGATGCGCCCGCGGCGATGCCGGTCCGATTCGAGGTCAACGGCGCGCCGAGGCAGCTGTCGCTCGACCCGCGCACGACGTTGCTCGACGCGCTGCGCGAGCATCTGCACCTGACCGGCACCAAGAAGGGGTGCGATCACGGCCAATGCGGCGCCTGCACGGTGCTGGTCGACGGGGTCAGGATCAATTCCTGCCTCAGCCTCGCGGTGATGCACGAAGGCGACAGGATCACCACGATCGAGGGCCTCGGCACGCCTGATCGGCTGCATCCGATGCAGGCGGCGTTCGTCAAGCATGACGGCTATCAGTGCGGCTATTGCACGCCGGGGCAGATCTGCTCGGCGGTTGCGGTCCTCGACGAGATCAGGCGCGGCATTCCGAGCCACGCCTCCGCGAACCTGACCGCGCGGCCGCGCGTCACCAACATCGAGATGCGCGAGCGGATGAGCGGCAATATCTGCCGCTGCGGCGCCTATTCCAACATCGCCGAAGCCATGGCGGAAGTCGCGGGAGAGAAGGCATGAGGCCATTCACCTACGAGCGCGCGACTTCGGCTGCCGACGCGGCGGCCAAGGCGGCATCGCTGCAGGGTGCGCGGTTCATCGCGGGCGGGACCAATCTGCTCGATCTGATGAAGCTGGAGATCGAGACGCCGACTCACCTGATCGACGTCAACGGGCTCGGCTTCGACAAGATCGAGAAGACGAAGGAGGGCGGGCTGCGCATCGGGGCGCTGGTCAGCAACACCAATCTCGCCGCCGACATGCGCGTGCGCAAGAATTACGGCGTGCTCAGCCGCGCGCTGCTGGCGGGCGCTTCCGGGCAGCTGCGCAACAAGGCGACGACCGCGGGCAACCTGCTCCAGCGGACCCGCTGCCCCTATTTCTACGACACGAATCAGCCGTGCAACAAGCGCAAGCCGGGCAGCGGCTGCGCGGCGATCGGCGGCTATAGCCGCCAGCTGGCGATCCTCGGCTCGAGCGAGGCGTGCATTGCCACCCATCCGTCCGACATGGCGGTGGCGCTGCGCGTCCTCGATGCGAACGTGGAGACGGTGAACGCATCGGGGCAGAACCGCGCGATCCCCATCGCCGAGTTCCACCGGCTGCCCGGAACGACGCCGCATATCGAGACGGTGCTCGCACCCGGCGAGCTGATCACTGCAGTGACTTTGCCCAAACCGCTTGGTGGCGTGCATCTCTACGAGAAGGTGCGCGACCGCGCCTCCTATGCTTTTGCGCTCGTCTCGGTCGCGGCGGTCGTCCAGAAGGACGGGACCGGGCGCGTGGCGCTGGGCGGCGTGGCGCACAAGCCGTGGCGGGTTGAGGCAGCCGAAGCGGCGATGCCGACAGGCGCCAGGGCAGTGGCAACGCAACTGCTCGCCGGCGCCCGACCGACCGAGGACAATGCTTTCAAGGTGCCGTTGGTCGAACGGACATTGGCTGCGGTGATGCGCGAAGCGAGGGCGGCATGAAGTTCGATACGCCTGCGGGCAACAATCCGATCGACCGGATGAAGGTGGTCGGCAAGCCGCTCGACCGCATCGACGGGCCGCTCAAGACGACGGGCACGGCGCCCTACGCCTATGAGCATCACCGCGAGCCGGCCAACGCCGCCTATGGCTATATCGTCGGCGCCGCGATCGCCAAGGGCCGGATCCGCTCGATCGATCTGGCGGAGGCCAAGGCAGCGCCGGGCGTGCTGGCGATCGTCACCGCGGACAATGCCGGCAAGCTCGGCAAAGGCAATTTCAATACGGTCAAGCTGCTCGGCGGGCCGGACGTTGACCATTACCATCAGGCGATCGCGGTGGTCGTCGCGGAGACGTTCGAGCAGGCGCGCGCCGCCGCGAACCTCGTGCGAGTCGATTATGCTCGGACCAGGGGACGGTTCCACCTCGAGGAGGAGCTGAAGACGGCGCCGCTGACCCCGGGGTCTTCCGGGGAGGGCAGCGCTGCGCCGGCGGTCGATCGGGTCGGCGCGTTCGAGCGCGCGTTTGCCACTGCGCCGGTCAAGCTCGACGCGACCTACACGACGCCGGATCAGACGCACGCGATGATGGAGCCGCATGCGACGATCGCGGCGTGGGACGGCGACGCGCTGACCGTGTGGACCTCGAACCAGATGGTGGCATGGGGACGCGGCGATCTGGCGAAAACGCTTAACATGCCGAAGGACAAGGTCCGTCTGGTGTCGCCTTATGTCGGCGGCGGGTTTGGCGGAAAGCTGTTCCTGCGGGCGGATGCGCTGATGGCGGCGCTCGGCGCCAAAGCGGCCGGCAAGCCGGTCAAGGTCGCGCTTCAGCGGCCGCTGATGATCAACAACACCACGCATCGGCCGGCAACCCGGCAGCGGATCCGCATCGCCGCGATGCAGGATGGCACGATCACCGCGATCGGGCACGAGAGCGGTTCGGGCGATCAGCCGGAAGGAAGCCCGGAGACGGCGGTCAACCAGACCAAGTTGCTCTACGCCGGGGCCAACCGGCTGATTGCGATGCGGCTCGCGGTGCTCGACCTGCCCGAAGGCAATGCGATGCGCGCGCCGGGCGAGGCGCCGGGGATGATGGCGCTCGAGATCGCGATGGACGAAATGGCCGAGAAGCTCGGCATGGACCCGATCGCCTTTCGCGTGAAGAACGACACGCAGGTCGATCCCGAGAAGCCCGAGCGGCGCTTCTCGGAGCGCAACCTCATCCGCTGCATGGAGGAAGGGGCGGAGCGCTTCGGCTGGTCGAAACGCAATCCGCGGCCGGCGCAGCTGCGCAACGGACGCTGGCTGATCGGCATCGGCATGGCCGCGGCGTTCCGCAACCACATCAACATGCCCTCGGGCGCCCGGGTCCGGCTCGAACGCAACGGCACGGTGACGGTCGAGACCGACATGACCGACATCGGCACCGGCAGCTACACGATCATCGCGCAGACTGCCGCCGAGATGATGGGGGTGCCGATCGAGGCCGTGGCGGTCAAACTGGGGGATTCACGCTTCCCGGTCTCCGCGGGGTCGGGCGGCCAGTTCGGCGCGCCCAATTCGACGAGTGGTGTCTATGCGGCATGCCTGAAGTTGCGCGAAGCGATCGCGCAACGTCTCGGCTATGACCCGGCGGCGACGGTGTTCGAGGACGGGCGCGTGCGCGCCGGCAACCGCTCGGCCGCACTGACCGAGGTCGCGAAGGAAGGAGAGCTTTCGGGCGAGGACAAGATCGAGTTCGGCGATCTAGGCAAGAAATACCAGCAATCGACCTTCGGCGCGCATTTTGCCGAGGTCGGCGTGGATTCCTATACCGGCGTGGTGCGCGTCCGCCGGATGCTGGCGGTCTGCGCGGCCGGCCGCATCCTCAACCCCAAGTCGGCGCGCAGCCAGGTGATCGGGGCGATGACGATGGGCGTCGGCGGAGCGCTGATGGAGGAGCTTGCGGTCGACAAGAGGTTCGGCTTCTTCGTCAACCACGACCTCGCCGGATACGAAGTGCCCGTCCATGCCGACATCCCGCATCAGGAAGTGATCTTCCTCGACGAAGCCGACGCCACTGCATCGCCGATGAAGGCCAAGGGGATTGGCGAGCTCGGCCTCTGCGGCGTCGGCGCGGCGGTGGCCAATGCGGTATACAATGCTACCGGCGTACGCGTGCGCGACTATCCGATCACCCTGGAGAAGCATCTCGAGCGGCTGCCGGCGATTGCCTGACCGGCGCCGTTTCGAGACGCACTCCGCTCCAGTCGCGCCGCATCTCTGGAGGATCGCATACGACGATGCCGCGTGATACGGGCGGCGCTATGACGCCGCTTCCCGAAGCCATCGCCGCTGTTCTCCGCCACGCTGCAGCCTCGGTCGTGATGCCCCGTTTCCAGCGCCTCGCGGCTGCGGAAATCGAAGAAAAGTCCCCCGGCGATCTGGTGACGATCGCGGACCGCGAGGCCGAGGCGGTGATCGCCGAGGGCCTCGCCGCGATCCGGCCCGACGCGCGCTTCGTCGGCGAGGAGGCGTGCGCGCGTGATCCCTCGCTGCTCGACGATCTCGGCAGCGGCACAGTGTGGATCGTCGATCCGATCGACGGCACCGCCAATTTCGCGGCGGGGCGGCGGCCCTTCGCGCTGATGGCCGCGCTGATCGAGAATGGCGAGACGGTAGCGTCGTGCATCCTCGATCCCGTGGACGGACGGCTGGCCGCGGCCGAACGCGGCGCGGGGGCGTGGCTCGACGGAAATCGCGTCCACCCGGCGAGCGCGTCGCCCGGGATCGGGGCGCTGAGCGGCATCGTGAGCAGCTTTTCGCGTCCGCAGGCGGCGGAGCCCAAGGTCGCCGCGCTGGCGGAGCGGGCAGGGGAGGTCGTGGCGACGCGGCGCTGTGCCGGCGATGAATATCCGCTGGTCGCAACCGGCGCGCGGCATTTCGCGCTCTATTGGCGCAGCCTCGTCTGGGACCATGCGCCTGGCGTGCTGTTCCTCGAAGAAGCGGGCGGCGTGGCGGCGCGGCTGGATGGCAGCCGCTACCGCGTCACCGACGGCGGCGGCCCCATCCTTCTCGCCCGCAATTCCGTGATCTGGGATGAAGTGGCGGCGGTCCTCGCCGCCTGACCCTAGCCCTTGGCGAGCCGATCGAACGCCTGAAGCTGCGCGAGCAGTGCCGGCATCTCCTTGAGCGGGACCATGTTGGGGCCGTCGCTGGGCGCGACTGCGGGATTCTCGTGCGTCTCGATGAACACCGCGGCGACGCCGACCGCGACTGCGGCGCGTGCAAGGACGGGGACGAACTCGCGCTGGCCGCCCGAGGTCTCGCCCTGACCGCCCGGCTGCTGCACCGAGTGAGTCGCATCGAACACGACCGGGAAGCCGGTCTGGGCCATGATCGGCATCGAGCGCATGTCGCTGACGAGGGTGTTGTAGCCGAAGCTTGCGCCGCGCTCGCACAGCATCACCCGTTCGTTACCGCTGGCGACGAGCTTGGCCGCAACGTTCTTCATGTCCCAAGGGGCGAGGAACTGGCCCTTCTTGACGTTGATCGCGCGGCCGGTCTCGGCCGCGGCGACGAGCAGGTCGGTCTGGCGGCAGAGAAAGGCGGGAATCTGGAGCACGTCGACCACTTCGGCGACGGGGGCGCACTGGCTCGCGTCATGGACGTCGGTGATCACCGGGCAACCGAACTGCGCGCGGATCTCGGCGAAGATCGCGAGCGCGCTGTCGAGGCCGATCCCGCGCGGCGAGCCGATCGAGGTGCGATTGCCTTTGTCGAACGACGATTTGTAGATGAGGCCGAGGCCGAGCTTGCCGCAGATCTCGTGGAGCGCCGCGGCGGTCTCGAGCGCATGATCGCGGCTCTCCATCGCGCAGGGGCCTGCGATCAGGACGAAGGGTTTGTCATTGGCGATCTGGAGGTCGCCTACGGTCACGGTCTTCATTGCCATATTCCTCAGAAAGCGCCGCATTCGGCGAGAATCTCGCCGACGTCGCGCCCGCGCGCCGCATACATGCGGATCCGCGCTTCGTTGCTCATCACGTCCCAGGCCGCGGCCTCGACTTCGTCCCAGCGTGCCCGCGGGACGACGATGACGCCGTCCTCGTCGGCGAACACCACATCGTCGTTGCAGATGCGGATGCCGCCCATCTCGATCGGGCGGTTCATTGCATGCACCGTGCCGTCCAGCTTGATGTCGTTGCAGTTGGTAACCCGCGCATAGACGGGAAAGCCCAGGGCGCGGACATCGGCGGTGTCGCGGGTCGTGCCGTCGATCACCGCGCCGACTGCGCCGGAGCGGATCGCCAGATTGGCGTTGAGGTCGCCGAAATAGGCGCGTTCGGGAACATCAGTCGCGACCATGATCACGTCGCCGGGGCGAACGAACCTGTACGATTCGAGCGCGGTGTAGATGCCCTTCCACGCGTCGGGCGGATCGTTCGGGCCGAGCCGGCGCAGCTCCAGCGTCTTGGCACGGCCGAGCAATTTGCCGCCGCTGGTCGGGCGCAGGCTCGGCGGCAGGACCACGGCGATGCCCTTGTCCTTGCAGATATCGGCGAGCACGGTCGAGGAGAGATGCGAGATCATTGCGCGGAAGCGCGTGACTTCAGCGGCGCGCTGACCGGCGGCGACCGTTTCCGCGATTACCAGGTCCGACCCCCGATTGATGTCGATCTGCTCGATCGGATCGAGATCGAACAGGATCGGGCGCGTGCCGTAGCGCCGCGTCGGCACTTCGCCCGACGCCGGGCGGCGGACAATGTACAGGCTCATCGCCTCGACGATGGTCGCCGGCAGGTCGACGCTATTGGGAATGCGGCCGGTACCATAGGCGGGCGTGTCGCCGTCCCAGCAATATTGCTTGGCCCGGCTGACCGCGACGAGGCTGTCGGCTTCCGGATCGGCGAGCAATGCCTCGATCGCGCGGGATATGGTGGCCGCGGAGACGAAGGGCGCAGTGCAGAGCAGCTGGATCCAGATGTCGGCGTCAGGGCGCTGGCTGCATTCCCACGCGAACATCTCGTGGCCGTCGGTGGCGTTGCTGGCGAGCGTTGTCGGGCGTGTCAGCCGGGTGACCTGGAGATCGGTCGCGAGATCGGCGAGCGCGTCGGATTCGGTATCGAGGCAGACCTCGGTGATCGCCGGACAGTCGAGTGCCTGGCGCAGCTTGCGCTTGAACAGATGCTCGCCGTCGAGCACCGCGAGGTTCTTGTCGGGAACCCGCTCGCTATGGCCCTTGGCGGGTACGAACGCGACGATTTTCATGGGTCAGCCTTGCATCAGATCATTGGCGTGGAGCATGCCGTGGAGCCTGCCCGACGCATCGACGATCGGGAGGACCAGCCAGTTGCCGGAACCGTTGCTACGCATCAACAGAACGTCGCCCACATTGGCTTCGGTTCCGATCACCTGCGGATCCGCCTGCATGATCGCGCCGGCGGAGGCGGTTTCGAAGCCGCCCTGTGCCTGGAGGTGGCGGCGGACATCGCCGTCGACGATCAGCCCGAGCAGGCGATCCTCGGCATCGACGACGCAGGCGGCGCCCATCCGTTTGCTCGACATCACCGAGAGCAGGTCGACCAGCGAAGTCTCGGGCGTGACCTTGGGGAGGTCCTCGCCCTGGCGCATGAAGCTGGCGACCGGGATCATCTGGCGCCCGAGCAGACCCGCGGGATGGTGCCGCAGGAAGTCCGCGCGCGTGAAGCCCCGGGTGCGGCTGACCGCGACGGCGAGCGCGTCGCCGATCGCGAGGTGCAAGGTCGTACTCGAGGTCGGCGCCATGCCGATATGATCGGCTTCGCGCTCGACTTCGGCGGCGATGAGATGATCGACGGCGCGGGCGAGCGGCGAATCGGCGCGCCCGATGATGCCCACCAAAGTGCAGCCACGGGCTTTGAGGAGCGGCAGGATCCGGACGATCTCGTCGGTCGCGCCGCTGTTCGAAAGGAGTATGACGACGCTACCCGCCTCGACCGCGCCGAGATCGCCGTGGGCCGCTTCGGCTGCGTTGACGAACAATGCGGCCGTGCCGAGGCTCGAGAAGGTCGCCGCCAATTTCGCGGCGACATGGCCGGACTTGCCAACTCCGATCAGCACGATCGGGCGCGTCTGACGCGCGATCAGTCCGACGGCATCGGACACCGCCGCCAGCGGCTGCCGCAGGAAGGTCGACAAGGCGTTCCGCTCGGCCGCAATCACGTTGCAGAACCATGCGGTGGCGAGATCCGAGGCCGGCGAAATGGCAGTGAGTGCGTTCATCAATTCCCCCGGGGACGCGCATCGAAGCGCGCAAAGCTTTGAGCCCACCGTGCCCGATCAACGGGCCGGTCCATGCGCGACAGCAGCTCTGCCGCAGTGAGATCGCGATCGGTGGGATCGAGCAGATTGTTGGCGATGTGGAATGCGAACCAGATCCGCGCTTCGTCGCGATCCGGGGCGACTGCGTTTCCTTCCGCAACCGCGGACACAAAGTCGTCGATTTCCGTATAGGCATTCAGCCATGCGCCGGTCTCGAACCGCGAGCGCCGCAGTATCGGCGTGCCGAAGAACCCGGCGAGCGAATAGACCTTGGAATCGCCGACCAGCATGCCGTCGGCTTCGCGTGCCAGCAGCAGCGTGCTGTTCTCGCCGTCGGGCGTGGTCCCGGGGACCAGGCACATCCGGGCACCGTGCGCGGCGATCTCCGCCTCGAGCGCGGTATTGTCGACATGCTTTTCGTTCAACGGGTGATTGGTGATCGCGAGGAAGAAGCTTTCGCCGATGCTTCCCGCGAGCTCCGCGATCAGCCGATGGTTCGGCGCGGCCCCAACGCGGTGCATCGGGAAGAAATTCTCTTCGTGCTCATATTCGAGCGGCAGTGCGAGCACGGGGCGGTCGTCCGGAATGCCCGCCCAGGCGCGGAACGCCTTGCGGGCCTGCCGTGTCGGCTGGGCAAGGCGGAGCAGTGCTTCCCAGGTGGGGGCGATCAGGCGATCCAGCTCGGCACGCGCATCCGCCTCCAGCGGCGGCAGCACGCCATGATCGAAGGGCTGCTCCTGCAGGATGATCCAGTTCCCGGGAATGTCGAGCGGTGCCGCGCCGCCCTCCATCAGATATCGGACCGTGCCGGGAAATTCGCGCACGGTGTCGCAGTCCGCGGCGCGGCACAGGACGTAATCGGGGGCAAGAGCGTTGACAAATTCGACGATGCCGGCGCGCTCGGCGGCGTTCGTGCGCATCGTGGGATGGTTTTCGTCGTCGACGATGTGCCAGTTGACCTGCGGCAGATGCGCACACGCTGCGAGTTCGCGCTGGCCGATGCCGGTACCCCGCCACGGCGTCGGTGCGAGCACATGGACCTCATGCCCGGCGGCCAGACAGCGGATCAGGGGTTCCACCACGTGATCGAGCCACCAGGGTGTGATCACCGGCAGATAAAAGAGTATCTTCACGCGAGTCCCAGCTTCGGTGTTGCGGGTCGCACCTCCTTCCGCCGTCCCGAGACGGAAGCCGTGCCACACAGGCATTATAGAGGCGGTTCGTGCCGAGCGGCCGGACCAGGCAAAAATTGCCTAGCAGCGGCGCCGGGGTGGCACGCGGCGATTCGCTGGTCAGCCCGGCTCCTTTTGCGCGTTGATGCGTTCTGCATGTTCCGGGTTGCGGGAGAGGAACGCTGAGCTTTCTGTTCGAGACGGAGCGGCGCATTCGCTGCCGGGCAGCGTTTGAGCGGGATCTTGCGGCATCGGTGAGCGATGTTCGCCGGCGAGCCGAGCATGCCGCCCGCGCGTCGCGGCTGTCCGATCGCTTGCTAGGCAGCCATGCGGAACGCCTGCTGATACTGGGTCAGGGAAGTAGCTGAACCCCGGCGGTCGCCGGAAGAGCTAGAAGCTCGCGGTGACATTCAGCGAGGCGTAGCGCGTCATCCGGCCCGGCGGCGCATTGGGCGCCCTGCGCAGGAAGCGGCCTTTCGCCAGAAGCACGCCATCCGCCTCGAACCGCAGCCGCGCGGGTATGAGCCAGTAGCGCAGCCGCGCCTCCATTTGGTGACCGGCAAAGTCGCCCGACCGGCCGGTGGCATCGCGGACCCCCGTGGTCGAGAAACTGTCTTCGTCCGACGCCAGCCACATCGGCCGCCAGGCTGCGAACCAGTCGAGCCGCTTGCTTGGTGTCGCCTCGATCCGCACGCCCGGCGTGACGATGTTGGCCCGCGCCACCGCATTGTAGAGGCCGGCCGGTGCGAGATCGGCACGACGCATGCCGAAGAGCGTATCGAAGCGGCTGTAGCGGCCGCCCCGCTTGTCACCGCTCGCACGATCGAATTCCAGCGACAGGCGCGGCTTCCACGCGCCGGCGAAGGTGTAGCCGATATCCGCGTGGACGAAACTGGCGCTGACCTTTTGGGTGGCCGCGGTTAAAGCAGCCGAGGCGCTGATCTCGCCGGTCTGGTAAATGGCCTCGACTTCATAGTCGAACTGCTCGGGCCGCGGGTCCGCGATGATCCGTGCCCCGAAGGTATCGAGCGACCGGTCGCGGGTCGGCCGGCCCGGCGAGTCGCGTTCGCCGAGATGGAAATAGGACAGCTCGCCCATGGCTTGTCCGATCAGCTTCGCCCTGCTGACGACGCCGCCCCACAGCACCAGATCGAAGCTCTCGCGGTCGACCTGCACCTTGTGGTCGCGAACCTCCTGCGGACCGTCGGGCAGACGGATCTGCGGCAGCACGTAGATCAGGGTCGCTTTTACGCCGCCTCGCGCCGTCAGGTCGGCCCGGACGCCGGTATAGCCGTTGGTCGTGTTGCGATAATCGTCCGCAGCGACCAGCCGGCGCGAGCCGAGATTGAGCGTCATCCGTCCTGCGGTCAGCGTCATTTTGCTACCCCTGCCGAACGGCTCGGCAATATCGCCGCCGACATAGGCCTGGACCAGCTCGAACGTGTTCACTTCGTTCGTCGAGATCGGCGTGCCGGGGTCAGCGCCGTACGCGCGGCTGTCGAACAGCTCGGCACCGACGCGGATGTCGTCGCTCCGATATTCAGCGAGGATCTGGCTGCGGATGTTGAACAAGGCATCGCTGCTATCGAAACCGGCCCGTGCCTGGCCCTCGATGCCCTCATAGCGTAGCCGGATGCTGCCGCTGACAGACAGTCCGTCCGCTTGCTGCTGCGTCTGACCATGCGCCGGGGCCGCCACAATGACCCCCGGAGGCAGACAAGCCAACAACGCGATCCCAGATCGACGCATGATATATCTATTCCAACAGCCTTATGTAAGTGATACATATGCATCATGGACAATGCGCCCGCAACCCGTTGGCTGACTTTGCTGCATCAATTGCCTGCGAGACCGCCCTATCAGCGGGTCAAGATCTGGCGGCGGCTCCAGGCGGTGGGCGCAGTGCCGCTCAAGAACGCTGCGCATGTCCTGCCGCGGAGCACCGAAGCGGAAGCGCTGTTCCGCGCCCTGGCCGAAGAGATTGTGAGCGGTGGCGGGGAGGCGACGTTGCTGGGGACCGAGCTCCTCGCCGGCCAGACCGACGCCGAAGTGCGCAGCCTGTTCGATGCCGCGCGTGACGCCGACTATGCCGAGATTGCCGACGCGGCGCGCCGCCTGCTCGAGACCGGCCCGGCGAGCGGTCAGGAAATCGCGCGGCTGCAGAAGCGGCTCGAGGAAGTCGGCAGGATCGACTTCTTCGGCGCGCACGGCCGCCAGGACGCAGAGGCTGCGCTCGCCGAGCTCGACCGCCAGCGTTATGCCCATCCGGACGTCAGCCGCAGCACGCCGGCGGAGGCGGTCCAGCCCGAACAGCTCACCGGCAGGACCTGGGTCACCCGCCGCGGCGTGCATGTCGATCGGATCGCATGTGCCTGGCTGATCCGTCGGTTCATCGACCCGAAGGCGCAATTCCGCTTCGTCGATGCGAAGTCGCATGTTCCTGCGCCGGGCGAGTTGCGCTTCGACATGGCCGACGCCGAATTCACGCATGAAGAGGACCGCTGCAGCTTCGAGACGCTGCTGTTGCGCGCGCATTTGACCGGAGATGCCGGCCTCAGTGCACTCGGCGAGATCATCCACGAACTGGACATCGGCGACGGCAAATTTGCCCGTCCCGAAACGGCGGGCGTCGGTGCGATGCTTTCGGGGGTTTGCGCCTCGACCGACGAGGATCTCGAGCGGATCGCACGCGCGAGCGATGCCCTCGACCAATTTTACGTCTTTTTCAGCAGCCGGAAGAGCAACCGATGACCAGCGTGACTGCGACGCCCGAAGCGGCGACCCGCTCCCGCGAGCATAACATACCCTTTTCCGAGGCGGTTCGCGTCTGGGCGCGGATCGCGGCGCTGAGCTTCGGTGGTCCTGCGGGCCAGATCGCGGTGATGCACCGCATCCTCGTCGAGGAAAAGAAATGGATCGGCGAGGCGCGTTTCCTGCATGCCCTCAACTACTGCATGCTGCTGCCGGGCCCCGAGGCGCAGCAGCTCGCAGTCTATATCGGCTGGCTGCTGCACAAGACCAAAGGCGGCTTGGTCGCAGGGGCCTTGTTCGTGCTCCCCGGTTTCATCGCGATCCTCGGCCTGAGCTATGTCTACGTGCTTTTGGGCAAATTGCCGCTCGTCGAAGGACTGTTCTTCGGACTGAAGGCGGCGGTGCTGGCCGTTGTGGTTCAGGCGGTGGTGCGCGTGGGATCGCGCGCGCTCAGGAATAATGTCATGCGCGGCATGGCGGCGATCGCGTTCTGCGCGATCTTCTTCCTCGACGCGCCGTTCCCGCTGATTGTCCTCGCGGCAGCGCTGATCGGTTTCTTCGCCGCGCGGGCCGGCTCGGCCGCTTTCACCGGCGGCGGCGGGCACGGCAGTGGGAAGGGCGGGGTGGTTCATGATCGGGATACGGCGCTGGGCGAGGAACTTCCCGCCCATGCGCGGCCAAACCTCTCCTGGTCGCTGCGTATCTCGGGCGCGCTGCTCGCGCTCTGGCTCGCGCCCGTGCTTGCGCTGGTGCTGGCTCTTGGACCGGGCGACGTGTTCAGCCGGATCGCCACCTTCTTCAGCCAGATGGCAGTGGTGACCTTCGGCGGCGCCTATGCAGTGCTCGCTTATGTCGCGCAGGAGGCGGTCGACACCTATGGCTGGCTCAAGCCCGGAGAAATGCTCGACGGTCTCGGGATGGCGGAGACCACGCCCGGGCCGCTGATCATGGTGACCCAGTTCGTCGGTTTTCTCGCCGCGTATCGCGACGCTGGCGGGCTCACGCCGCTGATCGCGGCGACGCTGGGGGCGATCCTCACCACCTGGGTGACCTTCGTGCCCTGCTTTCTGTGGATTTTCGCGGGCGCACCGTTCGTCGAGCGCCTGCGCGGCAACCGGGCACTGTCCGCGTCGCTCTCGGCGATCACGGCGGCGGTGGTCGGAGTCATTCTGAACCTCGCGATCTGGTTTGCGATCCACACGCTGTTCGGCAGGGTGCGCGAGGTGCCTTTTGCCGCCGGCAGCTTCGACGTGCCGGTACTCGCTTCGGTCAATGTGCCGGCGGTGGTGCTTGCCATTCTGGCGGCGGTAGCGGTGTTCCGCTTCAAGGCAGGCGTATTGCACGTCCTTGCCGGCTGCGCCGCCGCAGGCGCACTCTACGTTGTCGTCCTGCAGTAACCGCAGGAGTGTCCCGACGCCAGTCGCCGCGAAGCTGCTGCCCTTGCCCTGCTGGTGGCGCATCGAGGCGAATATGCTCTCTTTCCTTGGGGTAGCGGCGGGCTGCCCGCCAGCCACCGGACGTCGCCTGGTGCGCGGCACTCACGCGTTCCGGCAGCCGATCTTGCGTTAGCGTTATCTGAAGTGATGAACCGGGTCAGAGGGGTGCGATCCGGCGATTTTCTCATAATGTGATACAAATCATTGTTGCAGCTCACCGCGCCGTTGCCGAAAGTCAGCAGCGCCGCGCGATATTTGTCGGAGCATTGACTCGCCCATCCGCGCAATTTACCACATCGATGGTAACGCTACCGTACGCGGCAGAAGGGCTGCGGATGAGTGCGATGGTCCGAAGAGGCCGACCCGGAGGAGGATGATGATGCCCGAAGCAACGCGCCCGCAGCATGAATCTGTTTTGTCTCACTTCACCGTCGAGATGCCGTACGGCCGTCCTTGCATGGCTGCGCCTGGCTCAGTGATCTCGCGGCCCGTCGAGGGCCCTCCGCAATTTTCGTCGTCGCCCGGCAGCTTGCGCGCGAAAGCGCTCTTGTCTGCCAGCATCTTCGCCGCCACGGCGTTGATCGCCCGGCCTGCGATGGCGCAAGATGCCGCGGCGGATCCGGCCACTGCTGCTGCAACGCAGAGGCCCGGTACGGAAGCGCAGGAACCCGAAACCCAGGCGAGCGAAGCAACTGAAGCCGAGATCATCGTCACCGGCTCGCGCATTCAGGCCACCGGTTTCGCGGCGCCGACGCCTACGACCATGGTCGGCGAAGAGCAGATCCAGGCCAATGCGCAGCCGAACATCTTTGCGACGATTACCCAACTGCCGTCTCTGCAGGGATCGAGCGGGTCGACGACCAACACCTTCAGCACCTCGAGCGGCCAGCAGGGCCTGAGCTCCTTCTCGCTGCGCGGGCTCGGCACCATCCGTACGCTCACCCTGATCGACGGCCAGCGGGTCGTCGGGGCCTATTATACCGGCGTCACCGACGTCAGCCTCTTCCCGCAGCTGCTCGTGCGCAGGGTCGACGTGGTGAATGGCGGCGCCTCCGCTTCCTATGGCTCGGATGCGGTGGGCGGCGTGGTCAACTTCATCACCGATACGCGCTTCACCGGGATCAAGGGCAATATCCAAGGCGGCATCACCACCTATGGCGACGACGAGCAGGGGCTGATCCAGCTCGCCGCCGGCCGCAGCTTCTTCGGAGACCGGCTGCACGTCGTGGCAAGCGGCGAGTTCGCAAAGGAGGCGGGCGTCGGTCCGGGCGATTTCGGCCTCGACCTCGCCGGCGATCGCGACTGGTTCAAGCAGACCACGATGATCAACCGCAACGTCACCAATGACGGATCGCCGCAATATGTAATGCGCGACTTTGCGCAGCCCTATAACTTCACCAAATACGGGTTGATCAGCGCTGGGCCGCTCCAGGGCATCGCGTTCGACCAGAACGGCCGACCGTTCCAGTTCAACTATGGCTCGAACGGCACGCCCGCGCGCAATGCGGCGGGCACCGTCAATGGCTGCTTTCCGGGGTTCTGCGTTGGTGGCGACCTTTCGGGAAATACCGACACCGGGCGTACCTTGCAGTCGGGCATCCAGCGGCTGACCGGCTATGGCCGCGTCGGCTACGACTTCGCCGAGGATAACGAGATCTACTTCACCTACAATGTCGGCCAGGTGAAGACGCATAACCAGCCCACCAACGGGCAAAACCGCACCGGGCTGACGATCCAATGTGCCAACCCGTTCGTCCCGGCCTCGGTGCAGGCACGGTGCGCGACCGCGGGTGTCACCAGCTTCACCTTCGGCACCGCCAACGCCTTGCTGCCGAACACCAGGGTTCGCACTGACCGCCGCCAATATCGCTTCGTCGGCGGGCTCAAGGGCAAGTTCAAGCTCATCGGCTCGGACTGGACCTACGACGCCTATTACGAGCGCGGGATCAATCACACCGCGGTTGATGTCGAGGACATCATGCTCAACCCGCGTTACAATCAGGCGATCAACGCGGTGCTGCTCAACGGCGCGATCGTCTGCGCCGATCCGGTCGCGCGGGCCAATGGCTGCCAGCCGATCAACATCCTCGGCGGGGCCGAGCCGTCCGCCGCCGCACGTGCCTATATCATGCCCGAGAACGGCCCGTTCCAGCGGCTGCGCATGACCCAGGACGTTGCGAGCCTGAACTTTTCGGGTTCGCTGTTCGATTGGGGGGCGGGGCCCGTCTCGCTCGCGTTCGGCGCCGAATATCGCAAGGAATTCTACGAGGTTCACGCCGACCCTTATGGCGCCGGCGTCGCGCCGATCAGCCCGAACAGTCCCGATTATCCGGCTGATCCGTTGCTCTCGCCCACCGGCAACAACTGGTATGCGGGCAATTACAAGAACGGCAACGGCAAATACAGCGTCAAGGAGGCGTTCGTCGAGCTCAACGTGCCGTTGTTCAACAGCGACGCGCTCGGCCGGGCCAACATCAACCCCGCCGCCCGCGTCACCGAATACAGCACGTCCGGCACGATCTGGGCGTGGAAGGTCGGCGGCACCTGGGACACGCCGCTCGACGGGCTGCGCATCCGCGGCGTGACCTCGCGCGACGTGCGCGCACCGAACCTCTCCGAATTGTTCGCCGCCCCGGTCACGACCACCTTGCCCAACTTCCTCGATCCGGTGCGCAACGTGAACGTCGTCGCCATTCAGAGCGTGGTGGGAAATCCTAACCTGACACCGGAGATCGGCCGTAACACCACGATCGGCGCGGTCTATGCCAACCCTTCGTGGCTGCCGGGCTTCAGCGTCTCGGTCGATTATTACAAGATCAAGGTGACCGACGTCATCTCGAGCCTCGGTGCGGCCCAGATCGTCGACCTCTGCTTCCGCAACATCCTGCCCGAAACCTGCAGCGCCTATAATCTCAACAACCCGAACGGCCCCAATTTCATCAACGTCCAGTCGTTCAATCTCGCGTCGATCAAGACCAGCGGTTTCGACATCGAGGCGAGCTACCAATGGCGCAATCCGCTGGGCCTGCCGGGCAGCTTCACGCTGCGCGGGCTGGCTACGCATATTCGCGAGTTCATCACCGATACGGGCCTGCCGGGTACCGTCCCGACCGATACCGCAGGCGTCAACACGGGTGCCACGCCGCACTGGAAGGTGCTGGCCGTGCAGAGCTACGCCAATGATCGGCTCAGCCTTACCGTGCAGGAACGCTGGTTCACCGACGGCAATTACGGCAATCAATATGTCGTCTGTGCCCCCGGCAGCTGCCCGGTGTCGACGACGATCGCGCCGACGATTGACCGCAACTTCATGCCCGGCGCTTTCTATCTCGACGTCGGCGGAACCTATAATTTCTCCGACCAGGTCACTGCCTATTTCAAGGTCGACAACGTCTTCGACCATGATCCTGCGAAGTCGCCGTTCAATGCGAACCCGGCATTGTACGACATTGTCGGCCGCATCTATCGCGCGGGCGTGCGGTTCAAATTCTGATCGCGCCGAACGGAGATCCGCCATGGTCTCCACCCCCTCTGGCGCACACTGGCCGGCTATCCGGGAGGGTAGCCGGCCCGTTTTCCAAAGTCGGAAATCTTCGCTTGAAAATGTCTGACTAATATAGTTTGTTAGCGCTAACGAGATGCCGCTCGCGGCACGGAGAGAGGATGCAGGCCATGCGGCATTCACCTGACCATCTTGCGAGCCCGCAGTGTTGGGCAGCCGTCCTCCGCTCGGCTGAGCCGTGCGCCTGTATGCGCTCACTGCCTCTTCTCGATCTTTAGCCTGAGTTTGCCCGCCCGTCCGGGGCATCCGGATATTTGAAGGAGGGAATAGCTGTGAAGTTCACCGGAATTCCTTGGCCATCGTACCGCCTTCTGGCGGCCGCCGCCGTATTGAGCTGCACGCTCTCCCCGGCGGCATATGCCCAGAAGGACAAGATGACACCGATCGCAATACCGGCCCAGCCAAACGCGATCCAGCTCGACACCGGTCCGCTCCCCGGCGCGACGGCGGCGGAGTCGTGGCACAGCCAATATGGCAGCGTCTTCGCCCGCAACGTTACGGTCGCGACGCTTACACCGTTCCTGCCGGATCCCGCTCGCGCCACCGGCGCGGCCGTGGTGGTGGCTCCGGGGGGCGGGTTCCGGACGCTCTCGATGGAGAATGAGGGCTGGGACGTCGCGAAAGCGCTGGCCGCCAAAGGCGTCGCCGCCTTCGTGCTGAAATATCGGCTCAATCAGACGCCCGCGGACATGGCGGGGTTCGAGCGCTCGATGCAGGAGATGTTCTCCGCGACCGCAAGCCGACCGCCGCGGATGGACCCTGCGGAAGCGATGAAGGGGCTGGCTCCCCAGATCGCGGATGCCCGTGCGGCATTTGCGCTGATCCGTCGCCGCGCCGGCGAGTGGCATGTGGATCGTGACCGCATCGGGATGGTCGGCTTCTCCGCCGGCGCGATGCTGACGCTCGCGACCACCTTGGCGGGTGAGGATGCAAAGCCCGCGTTCATCGGCAACATCTACGGCCCGCTCGCCGCGGTCACCGTGCCCGCCGACGCGCCGCCCTTGTTCGCGGCCCTCGCCGCCGACGATCCCTTCTTCGCGAACGGCGGCATCGGGCTGATCGACAGCTGGCGCGCGGCCAAGCGGCCGGCCGAATTCCACCTGTTCGAGCAAGGCGGGCATGGCTTCGGCATGTATCCGAAGAAGACCACGAGCACGGGCTGGTTCGATTCCTTCGTGCGCTGGCTCGGCATGCACGGCATGCTGGAGCGGGCGCACTAGGTTCAGCCGCAGAGACGAGATGATGTCGGGAGGAAAGATGTTTCACTTCGTTCGCGCAGGTGCCGCGCTATCGCTCATTCTGGCGCCCGTGCCTGCGGCGCTGGCCCAAAGCAGCGTCGTGGTCGCGGTCGACCCGTCGAAGCCGGGCAGCAAGATCGACCGGAACATCTTCGGGCAATTTGCCGAGCATCTCGGCACCGGCATCTATGGCGGCGTCTGGGTCGGCGAAAACTCGCCGATTCCGAACGTGCGCGGCATCCGCAAGGACGTGGTCGCAGCACTTCGCGCAATCCACGTCCCCAACGTCCGCTGGCCCGGCGGCTGCTTTGCCGACGAATATCATTGGCGCCATGGCATCGGGCCGGCGAAGGACCGGCGCGTGACGATCAATTCGAACTGGGGTGGCGCGACCGAGCCCAACAGTTTCGGCACCGACGAGTTCATGGACTTCGTCGACCAGATCGGCAGCGAAGCGTATGTCTCGGTAAATGTGGGATCCGGGACTGTCGCGGAGGCGGCAGAGTGGATCGAATATATGACTGCCGATCCGGCCACGACGGCGGGGAAGGAGCGCGCCAGGAACGGCCGAAAAGCGCCGTACAGGGTCAAGTTTCTCGGGCTGGGCAACGAGAGCTGGTCCTGCGGCGGCGCGATGTCTCCCGAACACTATACCGACTTGATGAAGCCGTTCGCGCGCTTCGTCCGGAACTACAATCCCGCGCAGACCGGCGCCGAGGCTATGCAGCGCATTGCCGTCGGCCCCGGCGATGAAGACCCGGCATATACCGAAGCGGTGATGAAGGCGTGGAAGGCGCACGACTGGAGCTGGAATATCGAGGGCTTGTCGCTCCATCGCTATACGGTAGGCGGCTGGCCACCATCCTATCCCAGCACCGGCTTTGACGAGGGCGGCTATGCGCGGCTGGTCAAGGAGACCCTCGGCATGGATGCCTTTATCGCCAAGCACGCCGCGATCATGGACAAGTACGATCCCGAGAAGAAGGTCCCGCTGGCGGTGGACGAGTGGGGCGTGTGGCTCGCGCCCGATCCGGGAACCAATCCGGGGTTTCTGCGGCAGCAGAATTCGATGCGCGACGCGATCATCGCGGCGCTCAACCTCAACATCTTCGCGCGGCACGCCGATCGGGTGCGGATGACCAACATCGCGCAGATGGCGAACGTCCTTCAGGCGATGATCCTCACCGACGGCCCCAAAATGGTCCTGACGCCGACCTATCACGTCTTCAAGATGTACCTTCCGTTCCAGGATGCGACGCTGATCCCTGTGCGCTTCGACGCCGGGACCTACGCCCATGGAGACGTCAAGCTGCCGCGCGTTGACGCCGTTGCGGTGCGCGATAAGGCGGGCAAGCTCTGGCTCGCGCTGGTCAATCTCGATCCGAACCGCTCCGTGCCGATCGACACCAGCATCGCCGGCCTGCAGGCGCGCGCGGCCCAGGGCGAGGTGCTCACGGCGCCGCGGGTGGATTCCCACAACAGTTTCGATGCACCGTCCAATGTCGTGCCGCGCCCGTTGGCGGGAAGGGTGGCAAACGGGCGTGTTCAGGTCGAACTGCCGAGCAAGTCGGTGGCGATATTGCGGATAGATGACTGAGAACAGGATGGGGGGGTGCGACGCTACGCCGGTACTGCCTGTGAAACGGATGACGCGGCGGGTGCGGGCGGCGGTGGCGGCGCCCTGACATCTGTCGGAGCGCTGGTAACGTTGCCTGTCCTGCCTGCGGACCCGCAGTCCGTCCGGCACATGATCTTGCTCTTGCGACGCGGCAATGATGCAAGCGGATCGGGTCGATCACGTTGATGCACTGACGCTGCGGTATGGGACTGTACTCAGACTATTGCCAGCCTTGCGCTGGCGCCCACTGCTGCAGATAACGTACCCGGTTTCAGGGAGGGCCCATGGCAGCGGATAATGAAGACGCTTCGACGCGTGCAGCTTCTGCCGTCGCGCCCCTTACCGCGTCCGCAAAGGGCTCCGGTCGGCGGTTGCGCGGCGCAGTGGCGCATTATCTTGGCACTGCCATCGTTTCCGGGCGCATTGCCCCAGGGGAACGGCTGACCGGCGAGGTCGCCAATTCAGAAGCGCTGGATGTCTCCCGCGGAGCGTATCGCGAGGCAGTGCAGGTGCTCGCTGCGAAAGGGCTTGTCGAAAGTCGCACCAAGGCCGGCACCCGGGTCCTGCCGCGCAGTCGCTGGAATGTGCTCGATCCCGTGGTTCTCGCCTGGGCATTCTCGGGCGAGCCTGACCTTGAATTCGTCCGCGATCTGTTCGAGCTACGCGCGATCGTCGAACCCGCCGCGGCGAGGATCGCCGCTGGCCGCCGCGAGAAAGCCGACATCAAGGCGATGAAGGATGCGCTGGCCAGAATGCGCCGCCACACCCTCGCGACCGAGGCGGGTCGCGTGGCCGACCGCGACTTTCACGCCGCGCTGCTCCAGTCCACGCACAACAACGCGCTGATTGCGCTCAGCGCCAGCATCGGCGCCGCAGTCAACTGGACGACGCAGTTCAAGCAGCGGACGCGCGCGCTACCTCGCGACCCGCTGCCTGATCACGCGCGTGTGTTCGACGCCATCGCCACCGGCGATCCGGAGGCGGCGAGCGAGGCGATGCGAACCCTCGTTCAACTCGCGCTCGAGGATACGCGTTCCTCGATGTGACGCCTCAACGCGCCTTCGCGAACGCCAGATACTTGCTGAAGAACGGAATCACCTGCTCCTGGAAGCGCGCCGCGACGTCGCTCGTGTGATCGCCAGGATAGATTTCGAAGCTGTTGACGATCCCGTAGCGATCGAGCGCCTCGTGCAGTTTGCGGGCGTCGTCCTTGAGTCCGTCCCGGTCGCCGACGTCGATGGCGATGGCGCGATAGCGGCGAAGATTGCCGACATATTGGTCGATAAAGGCGAGGGGGGCATTGGCGGCCCATTTCGCCACGATCTCGGGCCGAACGGCGCCGTCCCTCGTCGGCAGGTCGAGGTAGAGCGGCGGGTTCTGTGGATTGGGCGACCATGCCGCCGCGGTCGCTAGTTGCGCGCGCTCGCCCCAGCCGAGCTTGCCAGCCTCTTCAATCGATTTCACCTCGGCGAGCTTCGCGCCGGTCGCAGGATCGAACTGGGCAGGATCGCGCGGCGAAAGGCAGCAGGGGCTCATCATGTAGATCGCGCCGAATGTGTCGGCGTGCTTCATCCCGATCCGGGTGGTACCGTAGCCGCCCATCGAATGGCCCGCCAGTCCGCGGCTCTCGCGCGCCGCGAGCGTGCGATAGTGTCCGTCAATGTACTGCACGAGATCGCGCGAGACGAAGGTCTCGAAGTCGCCGGTGGTGACCGAACTCGAATACATCGAGCCGTTATGGACCGTCTTGCTGTCGGGGAGCACGACGATCATTTGCCTCGCACCCTTGGCGAAGGCGCCCTCGATCGTCTGCGGGACGTGGATCTCCTTGATCCATTGCTCGGCACCGATCGAATAGCCGTGCAGCGCATAGAGCACCGGATAACGCTTTTTCGGGCTGCTGGCGTAACCGGGCGGCAGCACGACCAGCACGTCGCGATCGGCGGATTCGCCCTCAAGATTGCCTTCGATCGCCGGCGAATGAACCTTGATCCGCTCCACCGTGACCGAAGGTGCGCCGGGCACCGGCGCTGGAACCCGGGTCGTCACCTGTGCTGCGGCCGGTCCGGCTGCCATCAATGCCAAGGCCATACCCAGGACATAGCTACGCCTGTTCGTCATGCCAGTCTCTCTCCCTTGGGGCGGCTCGTCCGTTGCCGATCCCGCCCGTTCCTCATGCTTTGCGCTACATCGCTCCGACAAATCGCCGCAAAGGGCTGGCATGATGTTAGCGCTACCGTTAGGCATAACGGTAATAGTGAATAACACAATGGAGGGATGGATGAGGCTGGCAGCGAAAGCGGCGATGCTTGCGTTGGTTGCGGGGAGCGGCATGGCGCCGCTGGCGGCGCAGAATATCCGGGTCACGATCGACGGTTCGAAGCGCGCGGCATCGGTCACGCGCTACGCCTATGGCATGTTCATCGAGCCGATCGGCGGGCTGGTGGCGCGGACCCTGTGGGCAGAGATGCTCGACGATCGAAAATTCTATTATCCGGTCGTGCCCGAGGCGCGTGACGTCGCGCCGCCAGTGAATGCCGAGGGCAGGCCGGGCGTGACGTATCGAAAGTGGCGTCCGATCGGCGGCGACGACGTCGTGGCGATGGACACGAAAGATCCGTTCGTGGGTCCGCACAGCCCAAGCGTCGTCGTCGGCGAAACGCCGCGAGGGCTGGGGCAGTCGGGCATCGGGTTGGCGGCCAACATGCGGTATGACGGATCGTTGTGGCTGTCGGGCGATGCCGGTGCGAAGGTGCAGGTGGCGTTGGTCTGGGGCGACGGCCCGGGCGACCGCGAGGTCGTTGCCCTGCAGGCCCCCGGGCCCGCCTGGCAACGCGTCGCCTTCGCCTTCACGCCGCGCGCTGATGCCGTCGACGCGCGGCTCGAGATCACGGGTACCGGCACCGGCCGTTTTCGTATTGCGGCGGTATCACTCATGCCGTCGAACAATATCGACGGCTGGCGCGCCGACACTACGGCTATCGCGAAATCCCTGAACTCGGGCTTTTGGCGGCTGCCCGGCGGCAACTTCCTGTCCAACTGGGATTGGCACGGCGCCCTCGGGCCGCGCGATCGCCGCGCGCCGATGTTCGATCATGCATGGAGCGCGATGCAGCCCAACGACATCGGCATGGACGAATGGATGCATCTCACCCGCATCCTGAACGTGGATCCCTATGTCACGGTGGACGCCGGCCTCGGCGACGCCAACTCGGCGGCCGAGGAAGTCGAGTATCTGAACGGCCCGGCAACGAGCGAATGGGGCGCCAAGCGTGCCGCCAACGGGCACCCCGAGCCCTATGGCGTGCGATTCTGGAACATCGGCAACGAACCCTATGGCTGGTGGCAGATCGGCAAGACCAGCCTCGATTATTACATGATCAAGCATCGTGCCTTCGCCGAGCGGATGCGCAAGGTCGACCCGTCGATCGTGCTCATCGCCTCGGGTGCGATGCCCGATCAGCTCCATCCGCGCGACTTCAAGGAGAATGCGTCGCTCGAGAGCATCCAGCACAAGTTCGGAACCGAGGAGGACTGGACCGGCGGCTTCTTCGCCAAGGCCATGGGCACGTTCGACGGTATCAGCGAACATTGGTATGATCGCCCGGAAGAGCGACCCGCGGCGCCCACCGACGCCGAACTGATCGAATATGCCCGTTCGCCTTCGAACCATGTGCGGATGAAGGCAGAGGAGTGGAAGATCTACGAGCGGCGCTTCCCCGCGATCCGTGACCGCAAGATCTTCCTGTCGATCGACGAATATGCCTATTTCGGCAAGCCGACGCTCAAGAACGCGCTCGCCTACGCAATGGTGATGCAGGAAATGCTCCGGCACACCGATTTCCTGACCATGAGCGCCTTCACCACCGGTGCCTCGACGATGGACATCACGCCGACTGCAGCGACGCTCAACACGACGGGCGCGGTGTTCAAATTGTACGGCGAGCATTTCGGTGCGGGCACGATCCCGCTCGCGGTCGACGGCAATGTTCCCCAGCCCGAACCCCGCTATCCGGTCGGCTTCGCGCACCCGCAGGTGAAGGCCGGGAGTGCGACCTGGCCGCTCGATGTGATCGCCGGCCTCAGTCCCGACGGCAGCCGGCTGCGCATCGCCGTGGTCAACGCGACCTACAAGCCGCAGCGCCTGCTGATCTCGCCGCAAGGACTGAAGGTCGGCGGGGCGGGCACGCGATGGCTGCTCAGCGGCAAATCGATCGATGCCGAGAACAAGGTCGGCAAGCCGGCCGGCGTCACGATCAGCGAGAAGCGCGTGCCGGCGCTCGGTCGCACGCTTGCGGTCGATCCGATTTCCGTGACGATCTTCGAATATCCGATCGCGCGATGACTCGCGGAGCCTGCGCGGCGGCGCTCATCCGCCGCGCAGGGCCTGCATCACCATCGCGCGGATCCGTCCGTAATTGCTGCGCAGCGGGCCCAATATGCCGTGCCGCTCCTCGGGCAGATGGGCGAGGGGGTGACCGTCGGGGCGAAAGACGTAGTGATCGAAAAAGGCGCGCCAGGCCGCGCGCTCGGCGGCGGGGCGTTCGGCGATGGCGATCATCGCCAGCATCATCGTCGTATAAGGCGCATCGGGCCCGGCGCTGAACGCGTCCCACCAATAATTGACGAGGACGTTCACGGAGCCTGAGGCCTCGACCTGATGCCACCACAGCTTAGGAATGTAGAGCGCGTCGCCGGCCTCGAGCTCCACCTCCAGCGCCCGGGGACGGGTTGCCTCGAACCGGGGGAAGCGCGGATCTGCCTCAGCGCATTCCGCCGCAAGACTGACCGGCTGACCGGCCATCGTGTGATCAATCGGACCGACATAGAGATCGGCAATGGCGTCGGGCGGATAGAGCGTGAAGCGCCGATGCCCGGCCGCGACAAGTGCGAGATTGTCGTAGGTGTCGTAATGGCAGGCAACGCGCGACGCGTTGCCGATCCAGATGCGAGGGCGAACCGCCGACGGCAGGAAGCCCACGCCATTCTCGTCCGCCAGGCCCGGCAAATGTATGTCCGCAGGGACCGAGCCCATGTAGATCGAGGGCAACTCGGGCCGATCGGCCGCGGCCGCAATGCGGCGCAGGGTTTCGGCAAGCGACAGCGTCTCGCGCGCGAAGTTGAAGCCGTCGGGGCCGGTACCATAATGATAGCGCCCGGCGATCGCTGGCGGGCCGACAAACGCCTGCGCCGTCCGCCCGATATCGAACCGCTGCAGATAGGCGATCAGTGCATCCCTGGACTCTTGCCCGGCGGCCACGAGGGGCCAGCCTCGCCCGAGAGCGCGAAGAACCACCGGGGCGCAGTCTTCGGCGACTTCGCGTCTGAAGCTGTCGGAGTCGAACTTTCCGCCGGAGGGAATCTCGCGCATGCCCGTCACACCGGTGCCGTCGCCAGCCGCCGGTTGCGCCGGTGGGCGAGTGCGGGAATCTGTTTGAGCGACTGCGCCATGCAATAGGCAAGCTGGAGATAGCCTTGCCGAAACAGTTCGAGCACCGCTGCGTCGTCAAGCTCGTGCACGCTGTCGAGACTGACCGTGTAGAGGCCCTGAAGCGCGAGGGTTTCGCCGTCATCGAAGCGCAGGCTGATGTCGACCGGATCGATGAGGCGGTGCGTCAGCAGCGCCCGGATGAACTTGTCGGTGTCCTCGACGCCGGTCTTCAACTTCGTCAGCGCTTGCTGAATGCGGCGCAGCCGCTGGCTTGGAGCGCCACTCGCATCGAACAGCGCGTCGCCATCGGGCGCACCGAACCTTGCATGGCCGGGGTCGATCGCAATGCTGTCGGCGGAGATGAAGAAACCCTGACGCTCGAGATCGAGCGGATAATAAGGCGGCGCCTCTTCGGCCATATCGTCCAACAGGTTCTCGCCGGGTTTGAATCCGTACATGGCGCCGGCATAGAAAGCGCCGGTCTCGGGCGACTTGGTCAGCAGGATCGGGCAGCATGTCGCAGCCGGCGCGAATTCCGAGGTGACGATCTGCACGAAATGCGGCGCGGCTTCCCGATCCTGCGCAATGCGAAGATCGCGATGGGTGTCGCTGTCCAGCAACTCGAGTTCTCTCGGCATTACCCCTCCTGATGCTGACCGGTACTCGAACTTTCATGCGGAAAGCCAAGCAAGGTCAACAACCTGTACGATCGTTATATACACCTACAAATTGTTGTTGATAGCGCTAACTTCGTTGGCTAATGTCGGCGTAGATTCGCAGAAGATGAATCGGGGAGGATGGCCATGCCCGTCGCGGTTGAGCGCGGCGTTGATGACACTTGTCTCGACAAATAATGCGGCTTTTGAACCGCTTCCGTGCGAGTCCGCGCCGACGACCGGCGTGCAACCAGTCTGTACCTTAAGGAGGGGGTATCGGCATGAAAGGCATAATTAGACAGACTAAAGTGCCGGGCGCGGCTTCGGCGGCCCGACTTGCGCTTTTTTGTGCTTCAAGTCTGGTAGCGCTAACAGTAGCGGTTCCGGTAATTGCGGCTCCTGTTGCGACCAAGGAGCGGACTGCATCTGATGCGGCGAGCCCCGACGCTCCGGCGAGCGCCACCCAGGATCAGGCGGCGGACAGTCAGCCTACCGGTCTTACCGAAGCCCAGCAGGACGAAATTGTCGTCACCGGCATTCGCGGCTCGCTTCAGCGCAACCTTGACGCGAAGCGCGAAGCTTCGGGCGTTGTGGACGTCATTTCGTCCGAGGACATTGGCAAATTCCCCGATTCCAACGTCGCGGCCTCGCTGCAGCGCCTCCCCGGCGTCTCGATCCAACGGGACGGCATGCGTGGTGAGGCGAACGGCGTGACGATCCGCGGCTTCGGCGGCGACTTCAACGAGACCCTGGTCGACGGGCGACGCCTCGCCACCGCCACGGGTGGACGGTCAATCGACTTCAGCACCGTCGGCTCGGATTTCATCGGCGCGCTCACCGTGTACAAGACCCCCGATGTGGCGGTGGCGGCGAACTCGATCGGTGCGACCATCGACATCGCCTATCCTAAGCCGCTCGACCACCCGGGCTTCCGCCTCGCAGCCTCCGCTTCAGGCTCGATCCAGAATTATTCGAAGCGCATCGTGCCTTCGGGCGGGCTGCTGATCAGCGACAGCTTCGCCGATGACAGCTTCGGGATCCTCGCGAGCGTAATCTATACGCGGCACGACACGCGTACGAACAATGTCTACGTCCACGGCTTTCCGGGCGGGCGCTACGCGCCGTGCCAGCTCGCGGGCAGCACGGCCGCGACCTGCAATCCGACCAGCGACGCCACCGCTCCGGCTTCGCAGCGGCAGACGATCGTCGGCTTCTTCGAACAGCAATATGGCGCGCAGCAATCCTATACCAAGGACGAGCGTATCGACGGACGGATCGCCGTGCAGTGGCAGCCTTCCGACGATCTGCTGCTGACGATCGATGACAATTATTCCGATCAGCGCGTCAACGCGGACACGTTCGGTTTCGGCATCTGGTTCAACCAGGGATCGCTGCGCAATGTGACGCTCGACGAGAACGGCGTGCCGCTCGACTTCACCCAGTCGGGCTCGCAGACCGACTTCACCGCGGGAACCGACAGCAACTGGCGGCGGACCAACCAGACCGGCTTCAATGTCAAATGGGACGCGACCCAGAATCTTGAGGTCGAGGCCGACGCAAGCCTTTCGCACAGCTGGCTGAATCCAGACGGTCGGGTCAATTCAAGGGGCGCCGATGTCGGCTACGGATTTGCGATCGGGCCGGCGCTCGGTATAGCGATCACCGGCGACAGCGACGAGGTGATCCCTTCGCTTCACGGTTATGGCGTCAACGGCAACGCCGCCCGCTGGGACGACACATCGGCGATCGGTTCGCACGTCACCGTCAACATCGCGAACAAGAACACTGACACGATCAAGCAGGGCCGCCTGCGCGCCAAATGGACGCAGGACGATCTCACCCTGACGATCGGTGGCTCCTATCTCGACGATACGTTCAAGTTCCGCAGCGCCAACACCTTCGCCAACAATTTCTGGCAGGCCTATTCGGGTTACGGTCCGGCGTCCGGAACCACCGGTGGCGTCGCCATTCCGACGAGCCTTTATAACGGCACGGTCAGCACCGCGAATTTCATTCCCGGGTTCAGCGGCACGCTTCCGCCGACGCTGATCGATTTCTCGGCGATTGCGTACCAGAACTTCCTGACCGGCTTGGGCAACCCGCAGGCCAGGACGATCCCGGGCTATAATTACGGATGTTGCGGCACTGCCTTCACCGGCACGTTCGATGTCGCGAATGACGTCGGCAGCTACCGCAACATCAACGAGAAGACATGGTCGCTCTTCCTGTCTGCGAAGTACACCACCCAGATCGCCGGCATGCCGTTCCACTTCAATGCCGGCGTGCGTGAGGAATCCACCAAGCTTGCCTCCACCGGCGTCGGCCGGTTGCCGACCTCGATCACGCCGAGCACGACCGACCCGACATTGCTCACCGTGAACTTTGGCCCGTCACAGGAAGTGACCACGCGGAACAGCTACAGCTATTTGCTGCCCGCCGTGGACATGAAGCTCGAGCTCACCCCCAAGCTCGTGCTCCGTTTCGACGCTTCGCGGACGCTGACGCGGCCGACGCTCAACCTGCTGACGCCGGTGCTCAATATCGGCTCCGGTCAGCGCGTCGGAGCGCTCACTGCCGATGGCGGTAATCCGGGCCTGCAGCCTTATCTCGCCGACAATTTCGACGCTGCGGTGGAATGGTATTATCAGCGCAATTCCTATGCGGCGGTGAACTTCTTCCTCAAGAATGTCTCGAACTTCATCGTTCAGGGGACCGAGCGGCAGTCGATCAACGGGGTTGTCGACCCCTCGACGGGGCAGGCGGCGCAGTTCAGCGTATCACGACGGGTCAACGGGCCCGACGCCACCGTTCGCGGCGTGGAACTGGCATTGCAGCACACGTTCGGGGATACGGGCTTCGGGTTCATCGCCAACGGCACGTTCGTCGAGACCAACAAGCCCTACGACCGCAGCGACATCAGCCAGAGCGGGTTCGCCGTGACCGGTCTCGCCAATTCGGCCAATTTCGTCGGATTCTTCGACAAATACGGGTTCGAGTTCCGCGCGGCGGTCAACTGGCGTGACGAATATCTGCTGCAGTTCGGCCAGGTGCAGAACACCGGCGCGTTCGGTGCCGAACCGACGTTCGTCAACGCGAGCACCCAGATCGACCTCAGTGCCAGTTATCAGATCACGCCGAATATCAATATCTTCGGCGAGGCACTGAACATCACCAACGAGACGATGAGCACGCACGGCCGGTACAATAACCAGCTGCTCGACGTCTATGGCTATGGGCGGCGGTTTACTGCGGGTCTGCGCATCAAGCTCTGACCCTCCCCTCTCCGGGGGTGTCTTTGACACCCCCGGCCTTGTCGCTGAAGATGCGTGCATGCGTCCGATAAAGAACATCGTAATCGTCGGTGGCGGAACCGCCGGATGGCTGACCGCCGGAATCATCGCGGCGAAGCACCGGGGCCGCATGGCCGGCGGCTTCGCCGTCACCTTGGTCGAATCCCCCAATGTCCCGATCATCGGTGTGGGCGAGGGGACGTGGCCGACGCTGCGCACGACGCTTTCCAAGATCGGGGTTTCCGAGACGGATCTGTTTCGGGAATGCGATGCGGCGTTCAAGCAGGGGGCCAGCTTCGCGCGCTGGACGACGGGCGAACCGGACGACGCCTATTACCATCCGCTCATGCTTCCGCAGAGCTTCCACCAACTCAATCTCGTGCCGCACTGGCTGGCGGGGGCAATATCGGGGAGTTTCTGCGACGCGGTTACGCCGCAAGGGCGGATCTGCGATGCGGGGCTCGCACCCAAGACGATCGCGACGCCCGAATATGATGCCGCCGCCAACTATGCCTATCATCTCGACGCGGGCAAATTCGCGCCGTTCCTGCAACGTCATTGTTGCGAGAAGCTCGGCGTACGACACGTCCTGGCGGACGTCCGGCGCGTCCACCTCGCCGAAGACGGCGACATCAAGAGCATCGAAACCGAACAGGCCGGCGAGATTGCGGGCGATATCTTCGTCGACTGCACCGGTTTCCGGGCGCTGCTGCTCGGCGACGCACTCGGCGTGCCGTTCAGGGAGTGCGGCGATGTCCTGTTCTGCGACACGGCGCTGGCGGTGCAGGTGCCCTATGAGCGCGACGACAGCCCGATCGCGTCGCACACCACCTCCACGGCGCAATCCGCGGGCTGGATCTGGGACATCGGCCTTCCGACCCGGCGGGGCACCGGCCATGTCTTTTCAAGCCACCATATTTCCGATGACGAGGCCGAGCGCGAGCTGCGCGCCTATCTCGGCGACGCGGCAAAGGATCTGTCGGTCCGCAAGATCAAGATCCGCTCCGGACATCGCGAGACGTTCTGGAAGCGCAATTGCGTCGCGGTAGGGCTCGCCGCCGGCTTCCTCGAGCCGCTCGAATCCTCCGCGATCGTGCTGATCGAACTCTCGGCAAAGCTCATCGCCGAGCAGATGCCGGTGTGTCGCGAAGTGATGGATGTCGTCGCCTCCCGCTTCAACGCGACCACCCAATATCGCTGGGGCCGGATCATCGATTTCCTGAAGCTCCATTATGTTCTCACCAAGCGGACCGACAGCGACTTCTGGCGCGACAATGTGCGCCCGGAGACGATCCCGGAGCGGCTCCGGGAACTCCTGCTTCTGTGGAAATACCAGCCGCCCTGGTTCCACGACGAGTTCGACCGGGTGGAGGAAGTCTTCCCACCGGCGAGCTATCAATATGTCCTCTACGGCATGGGCTTTCGCAGCGAAGTCGACCCTGGCGCGATCGCCGGCGAAGCCAGGCTCGCCGAGCGCGCGATGCGGGAGAATGCCGTTCAGACCGAGCGGCTGCGCGTCGGCCTGCCGCGGCACCGCGATCTGATCCGCAAGATTCACGAACACGGCTTGCAGCCGGTTTGAGCTGTCCTCACGCCGGCACAAGAAAGGCATGACATGAGATCAATTCCGGCCGCTTTCGCCGCGCTCCTCCTCGCGGGTGTCTGCGCTGTCCCGGCAGCGTCTGGCCAGCGCGTGGGGGCCGGGGATACACGAGCACTCGCCGATCGGCTGGCGGCGGAGCTGGTGGGCAAGCTCACGCTCGAGGAGAAGTTCGATCAGCTCCTCAATACCGCGCCGGCGATCCCGCGACTGGGCGTGCCTGCTTATAATTGGTGGACGGAATCGCTCCACGGCGCTCTCGGCTCGCTTCCGACGACCAATTTCCCCGAACCGATCGGGCTTGCCGCGACGTTCGACGCGCCGCTCGTCAAGCAGGTCGCTGGCGCGATCGGCAGCGAGGTGCAGGGGCTCCACGCACTCGCGCGGCAGACCGGGCGGATGGGCCGGATCGGTACCGGGCTCGACACCTGGTCGCCCAACATCAACATCTTCCGTGATCCGCGCTGGGGCAGGGGGCAGGAGACCTATGGCGAGGATCCGTTCCTCACCGCGAGGATGGGCGTCGCCTACGTCACCGGCATGCAGGGTCCCGATCCCGCGCTGCCCAAGGTGATCGCCACGCCCAAGCACTTCGCCGTGCACAGCGGTCCGGAATCGACTCGCCACAGCGCCAATGTCTTCGTTTCGCGCCACGACCTCGAGGACACCTATTTGCCGGCGTTCCGTGCCGCCATTGTCGAGGGGAAGGCGGGCTCCGTAATGTGCGCCTATAACCGCATCGATGGCCAGCCCGCCTGCGCCAGCGACATGTTGCTCGGCGACTATCTTCGAGGCGCCTGGGGGTTCAGCGGGTATGTCGTTTCGGACTGCGATGCGGTCAAGGACATCAGCGACAATCATCATTACGCCCCCGACGCCGCCGCGGCGGTGGCGGCGGCGCTGCGCGTCGGCGTCGACAGCGAGTGCAATGGCGCGACGCTCTCCGACACCACGGGTCTCGGTGATCGCTATCGCGAAGCGCTGGGCCGCGGGTTGATCACCGAAGCCGATGTGGATCGCGCCCTCATCCGCCTGTTCTCGGCGCGCTATCGCGTCGGCGACTTGCCGGGCTTGCGCGCGCCTGACGGCAAGGTCGCGGCCGTGGGTGCGTCGGAAAATGGCGCCACCGCGCTTGCCGCGGCCGAGAAGAGCCTCGTCCTGCTCAAGAACGACGGCGTCCTGCCGTTGCGGGCGGGACTGCGGGTGGCGGTGATCGGCCCCCTGGGTGACGCCACCCGCGTGCTGCGGGGCAATTATTCCTCGCCGCTGTCGGGAACGCCGGTCTCGGTGCTCGAAGGGCTGCGTCGCGCGCTTCCCGGTGCGCGGATCGACTATGTGCCGTTCGGGGAGACCTATACCGATGGCGATCCGGTGCCCACCACCGCGCTACGCACGCCGGACGGGCGCCCCGGTCTGCTGGCCGATTACTACAACGTGCTCGGAACACCGCCGGCGCGTTTCGATCCGGGCGCATTCCAGGCCTATGTGGCGAAGGCGCGGTTCTCCGAAACACCGGTGGTTACGCGCGTCGAAACCAGCGTCAACGGCCGCAGCCTCGATCTGGCACAGGTCTCGGATCATCACCGCGTCGTCTGGACCGGCTTTATCGTGCCGCCCGAGACCGGCAGCTACCGGCTTGGCCTTTCCGGCTTCATGAGCGGCTCCCTACGGTTCGAGGGCAAACCCTTCGTCGATCTCAAGGATGCGCCGTGGGGCAGCCTCCCCACGATGAAGACGGTGCGGCTCGAGAAAGGACGGCGTTATCCGATCACGGTTACGGGCGATGCGCATACCGGGACGACCGGGGTGGGGCTGGTCTGGAAGCGCATCTCGACCGCGCCGGAACGCGATCTCAAGGCAGCCGTGGCGCAGGCTGATGTACTGGTCGCAGTCGTCGGTCTGACATCGGATCTCGAGGCCGAGGAATCGCCGGTCAAGATCCCGGGGTTCGAGGGGGGCGACAAGACGGCACTGGGCTTGCCGCCCGATCAGCAGGCGATGCTCGTACAGGCCAAGGCGACGGGCAAGCCGATCGTGCTCGTCGCGATGAACGGCAGCCCGCTCGACCTGTCCTGGGCGAAGGACAATGCCGCGGCAATCGTCGAAGCCTGGTATCCGGGGCAGGCGGGCGGTCTCGCCATCGGCAATATTCTTGCCGGCCGCACCAATCCGTCCGGACGGCTCCCGCTGACCTTCTATCGGAGTCTCGACGACCTGCCTCCGTTCGGGGACTATTCGATGGCAGGCCGGACCTATCGCTATTTCACCGGCACACCCGTCTATCCCTTCGGTTATGGGCTCAGCTACACCTCGTTCGCTTATGGACCACTCACCGTGGCGCCTGTCGGAGGCGACGCGGCAAAGGGTATCCGTGTGACAACCGTGGTGCGCAATACTGGCGCACGCGCAGGCGACGAAGTGTCGCAGCTTTATCTCGACTTCCCGGATGACCCCGGGGCGCCACGCATCGCGCTGCGCGGTTTCCAGCGCGTGACGTTGAAACCGGGAGAATCCCGGGCCATTTGTTTCGACCTTTCGCCCCGCGATCTCAGCGCCGTCACCGTTGAGGGCGTTCGCAAGGTACTGGCGGGCGACTATCGCGTCAGCGTCGGCTCCGGCCAGCCGGGAACCGGCGTGCCGGTCCATACCGCCGGCTTCTCGGTCGGCAAGGAAGCCTCGCTTCCAAAGTGACGCAGCCGATCATGTGTCCGGACCCGACCGCAGTCGCGCGCCGGAAAGGTGGAACGCATGTCCGGGTTTGAGCGCCACTTTTATGGATCGTATGCCGAGGCGAACCCGGTAAGCGCCGCCCGTGGCGCTCACCAGGATCGCCCGGGTCAGCCGATGTGCGCGCCATTCGAGGTCGACGGTACAGGCACCTCGTGCGCGCAAGCCGCGGACGGATCCAGTTGGCCAGGCTTGGGGGAGTGCGGGCAGAAGTAGGATCTCGTCATTCCGGCTCTGCAGCAACATCTCGGCGATAGCCGCCGCGCCGCCGAAATTCCCGTCGATCTGGAAGGGCGGATGCGCGTCGAACATGTTGGGGTACGTCCGTTCCGGGCCGAGCAGGAACTTGAGGATCCGGTGGGCGTGTTCGCCATCGCCGAGCCGGGCCCAGAGATTTGCTCGCCACGCGGTTGCCCAACCCGTCGATTCATCGCCGCGCAGCTCCAAAGAGCGGCGGGCCGCAGCGGCGAGCGCAGGGGTGTCGTCAAGGTTGATCTGGTGGGAGGGATAGAGTCCGTAGAGATGCGAGACATGCCGGTGATCCCGCTCCGGAGCGGTCGCATCCCAGTCTTCCTGCCATTCCTGTAACTGCCCGAGCGCACCGATCTTGTCGGGTGCGAGTTGCGCACGCAGCGTTCGGAGCTGTGCTGCAAATGGCGCGTCTACCGAGAGCACATCGGCTGCGGCGGCGGTCTGCTCGAACAGGTCGCGCAGAATCTGCATGTCCATCGCAGGTCCCGCGCACAGCGAAGCGCCATATGGGTGCCGATTTTCGGGCGACAGCGACGGGTTGGTGACGAGAAACCCGGTCGAAGGATCGCGCTGGAGCACATCGACGAAGAACTCGGCGGCACCGCGCATCAACGGGTACACGGTGGCCAGCCATTTGACGTCGCGTCCATAATCGTAGCGGGTCCACAAATGCGTGCACAGCCACGCGCCGCCGGTGGGCCAGAGACCCCATTGCGCGCCGTCGATCGGAGCGGTCGCGCGCCACAGATCGGTATTGTGATGCGCCACCCAGCCACGCGCACCATACATCTCACGCGCCGTACGCGCACCGCTCTCGGCAAGCTCGCGGATCATCCCGATCAGCGGCACCGTACATTCCGCAACTCCGGTGACTTCGGCCGGCCAGTAATTCATCTCGGTGTTGATGTTGATCGTGTATTTCGAGCCCCAGGGCGGATCGAGGCTGTCATTCCAGATGCCCTGGAGGTTGGCCGGCTGGCTTCCCGGACGCGAGGCGCTGATCAGCAGATAACGGGCATAATTGAAGTAGAGCGTGGCGAGCGCCGGATCATTCGCCTGTGCGCTCGTGCGGATGCGGACGTCGGTCGGCTGAGCGGCGGCAGCCGTGCGGCCGAGATCGAGCCGGACGCTCCGATAGAGTCGGCGATGCTCGGCTGCGACGTCTGCGGCGATTTCAGGAAAGCGATGCGACCGCACTGCGTTAAGGCGCGCGCGCGTGATTGCCGCAGGGTCGGCGTCTGTAGCGTCGAAGCGCCGGAAGCTCGTCGCCATCGCGATCAGCAGCGTTGCCTCATCCGCGGCGCGAACCGAAATCCTTCCGTCCCTCACTGCGATGCTGCCCCCCCGCACTACGACATGCGCACGAACTTCGAACCGGAGCGCACCGGAGATGCCACCCTTGTCGCCGTTGCGACCCGACAGCACGATTGTGTCCTCCTCGACAGCGATGGCGCGCTGAAGGGGCGACGTGAGTCCGACCTCACAGCGGATGGCGCCAGGGCCATCCGCCGAGAGCCTGACCGCGATGATCTGCCGAAGCGGGCAGGCGACGACCTCTCGCCGGAAGCGTGTACCGTCCGCCACGAACTCCGTGGCGGCAAGAGCGGCATCGAGGTCGAGTTCGCGCCGATATTCCTGGACCTCGGCTCCGCCGAGATGGGGCATGTCGATGAAGAGATCACCGGCGGTCTGATAGGCCATCTGCTGGAGCGGCCTGGCCATAAGCTTGGCGTCGGCCGATGCCTGCGCCTCGGCATAACGACCGGCGAAGATCAGGCGCCGCACCTCGGGAAGCGCAGCGTGTGCTTCCGGATTGACCGGGTTGTACGGCCCGCCGGTCCAAAGCGTGTCTTCATTGAGCTGCAGCCGCTCGCGCGCGACGCCGCCGAACACCATTGCGCCCATGCGGCCATTCCCTATCGGCAGGGCCTCGGTCCATTTGTCGGCGGGCTGTCGATACCATAAACGATGCGCGTCCCTGTCGGCCCCCCCGGCAGCTACGGCCGGCGCGGACACGGAAAGACCTGCCGCCATTGCCGCGGACCCACCGAGGAGAAATCGACGAGTCACCCCTTCCACGGGTTCAATCTCATCCCGAGATTTCATCGACTTTTCCCCTCCAGTTTGGAGGAACCTAGCGTGGCTCTGATACCGCTACCAGCCTCGGGGCCATCGGAGCCGCGGCAAGCGAAAAGAAAGCTCCGGAATCAACTGCAAAGCCGTCCATCCAATTTTGATCACGAAGTTGCGAGGCGCGGCTTCGGAACATGACGGCGAGGCTGCCGAGGCGGATCGATCCTGTGCCTTCGCGGTTGTGGCGCAAGGGAGTTGCCCGATGCCGGGCGCGACTGAAGCTGGGTTCTGGGGATTGGTGGGCGGTTCGGCGCTCCTCATCGGAGCGGCGATAGCGTATGCGGTCCATCTGCCGCAGCGGGTGATCGCCGTGATGGCGATCGAAGCAGGGGTGCTGATCTCCGCCGTCGCCTTCGATTTGATGGATGAGGCTTATGCGCGCGGCGGGTTCGATTCCACCGCGTTCGGGTTCCTGGCTGGAGCGGTGGTCTATACCTTGGCCAATATCGTGGTGTCGCGCTCCGGCGCCGAACACCGCAAGCGGTCCGGCTCCAATCCCCACCAGAGTCAGGCCTCTGCCGACGACAGCTCCGGCCTCGCCATCGCCGTGGGCGCGTTGCCCGACGGTATCCCTGAATCAATCGTGATCGGCGTCAGCCTGCTTCATGGGACCGGCGTCAGCGGTGTGACGGTTGCAGCCGTGTTCCTCTCAAACGTTCCCGAAGGCCTGTCGAGCGCCGCTGGTATGAAGAAGGCGGGGCGTGGCCCAGCCTACATCTTCGGGGTGTGGGGTGCGATTGCAATTGCCTCAGCGCTTGCCGCCGCGGCCGGCTATGTCGCGCCGGCTGGTGCCGGCCCCGACCTCGTCGAGGGGACCACCGCGGTCGCTGCTGGCGCGATCCTCGCCATGCTGGTGGACACGATGATCCCCGAGGCGACCGAAGAGACAAACGAATTCTCCGGGCTCATTGCCGTCGCCGGCTTCCTTCTCGCATTCGTTCTGACAAAGCTCGGAGGAAGGTAGCGGCAGCATCGCACCGATAGCGACCATCGGGCGCATTCGCGGGGGATGCCGGAGACCTGCGGTTCGTACCGGATGCAGAGCAACGACAGGTTCCGCTCCCGGAGTCGCTCATCAGGTCCGTACCAACAGCCCGCCTGCCATCACCGTTGACTTGTCCAGCGCTACAAACCTCACGCAAAAGGGGGGAAATGTGGCACGCCGGACATGCTGCGCCGACGCGCCGGGGGCTGGGCGCTAAAACTGGAAATTCACCGCCAGTGCAAAGGTGCGCCCGAAATAGGCGGTGTACAACGGGTCCTGCCGCACCGTATCGACGGTCAGGCGATTGGTCTCGTTGGTGATGTTCGACACTTCGGCGATCAGCTTTATGTTCTCGCTGACGTTGTACGAAGCGGAGGCGTCGATGAAGACTGAACTCGCGTTCGAGGTCGAGTCGGCGTCGACCGATCCGCTCGGCACCGCGGTGAGAAACGCTGCCCGGTAATTGACCGTCGAGCGGATGCTGAACTTCTTGTCTTCGTAATAGAGCGTTCCGCTTGCAGTCTCCGGCGACAGCCCCACCAGTGGTGCCGTTCGGGAAAGCGTCGGCGAGATGACGTAATTGATGTTCGAGCGGACGCGCGTGAAGTTGGCCAGCGCACCGAAATTGCTGAGCGCTCCCGGCAAAAAGCGGAACGGCAGCTGCACGTTAAGCTCGAACCCGCGCAACGGCCCGCCCGGCGTGTTGTTGCTGCGCTGGACAGTGAATTGGTCGGTCGGGCGCAGCTGCGTGCCGCTGAGCAGCGACAGGGGCAAACCGATGTCCTGGAACGCGACCTGCTGACTCGTCGTCTGGATGTAGGTTTCGATGTTCTTGTAGAAATAGGCGACCGAGATCAGCGAACCCGGGGCAAAATACCATTCGAGGGACGCGTCGAACGTATTGGCGCGGATCGGCTCGAGAAACGGATTGCTGAACGAAGCCGTCTGAATGACAAGGTTGGCCGACCCTGCCGGTATCAGTTGGCCGTAGGACGGCCGCGACATCACGCGAGCGGCGGACGCGCGTGCGATGAGATTGGGCGTTATGTCCAGCGCGAGGTTGGCCGACGGCAGCCAGTCCTCGTAGCTGCGGCCGACCTCCGAAATGACAAAGCGGGAAGGGTAGGTCGATCCCGCCGACGCGGCGGAGGTGATCGGACCATAGGTGTCCAGCCGGGTGTGGACATAGCGCACGCCGGCATCACCGCGCAGCGAGAACGGCATGGTCTCGGCGGTGTTGAACTTGAACATCCAGTAGCCCGACCAGTATTTCTCCTCGACGCCGCCATAGGTGCCCTTCGCACATTCGAGGTTGCAATAGACGTAGCTGTCGAGATCGACGGCGCTGCGGAACTTGTCGGGGTCGACCGAGACGAAATCCTGCAATTGCCCGTCGAGATTCTTGCCTACCCCGCTGGTTACCGTGGTGAAGCTGGACAGCGAGACGCCGGCGGGCAGGGCAAGCGGCGTGCCGGTGGCGAGCTGGCGCTCGCGGGCAGTGTATTTGTTGGTGCGATATTGGCCGCCGGTCTGGATCGTGAAGCCGGGAGCGGCCTTCCATTCGGTGTTCAGCTCGAAGGTCTTGCTGACGATCGTGTTGCTGCGGATGAAGTTCGACAGCTGCCCGCGCTGGTCGCCGTTGGGAAGAGGCGGGCCATATTGGAACAGGGCGGCGTTGGTGGTGTCGATCCCGTAGCCGATCTTGGGGATGTTTGGATTGTCGCGGAAATCGATCGAGAAGTTGCGGCTGTCGTTCGAGTCGATCGCCACCTGGAGACGGTTCACGTCGAGCTTCGATTCGTTGATGCCGGCCAGGCCGAAGACGCGGAAGCTGTCGGAGAAGCGGTGATCCAGATTGAGGTTCACCTGCCGATAGGTCGAGGTGAATCGTTCATCCTGCATTTCCGAACGCAGATCGACACCATCGAACAAGCCGTGGATCAGCGACCCGTTGTCGTCGACCTCGATCTCGCGGACCGACGTCAGCGGTTGTCCATTGTTCGAGATCGCACGGCCGAACGAGCGCGCGTCGAACATCTGATCGAGCCGGTTGACCTTGAAGCGCGAATAGAGGCCGTCGATCGAAATGTCGGTAGCGTCGCTTGGCTTCCACTGCAGCGTCAGTGTGCCGGCGAGGCGCTCCTGATCCTGGGTGCTCTTCACCGGCCGCGGCAGGCGCGGCAGGAACACGCCGCCACCCGGACGGCCGTTCACGCCGGTGCGGCTCATGATGTAGTCATAGGCCGCCTGCGTGCTGGTGCGTGGATTGCCGGTGCTGCAATTATTGGCGTCCGAACCGATCGGCGTGCCGTTCGGTTGCGTGTAGCCGGGGACGGGACTCGACACCGGTGCGCCCTTATAGACGTAGCCGACGGGAGTGCAGAACGGGAAGATCACGCCGGCATTGGCAGTGCCCGCCGGCTGCGCGAGGCCGTATACGGTGGTCGGAACCACGTCGACTGCCGAATAGGCATATTCCTCGATGTGGCGCTTCGAATAGGCGATGCTGCCGAGTACGCCGAACGTGTCTCCGAACTTTTTCGAGATCAGCGCGGACAGGCGCGGATCCGCCTTCTTGCTGATGTCGTTGTAAATGCCTCTCGCCGTTCCCGAAAAGACAAAGTCCTGCCGTTGATCGAACGGCTTGGGCGCGCGCAGATCGACAGTCGCGCCCAGCGAGCCCTCCTCGACATCGGCTGACAGAGTTTTGCGGACGGCGAGCGAAGAGAAAATCTCGGTCGGGAAGGTCACGAAGTCGAACGAGCGGCCGGTGGCAACGCCACCGCGGATGTCGGTGCCGCTGACCTGCGATACGCCTTCCATGCCGTTAACGCGAACCCGCGTGAACTGTGCGCCGAGGCCTCGGACCGAGATGTTGCGGCCCTCGCCGCCGTCGCCGCGTGACAGCGCGACGCCGGGGATGCGCTGCATCGATTCGGCGAGATTGCTGTCGGGGAACTTGCCAATGTCCTCCGCGACGATCGAATCGACGGCAGCAGTCTCCTCACGCTTCAGATTGAGAGCACTGTCGAGCGAGGCGCGGAAGCCCTGGACGACAATCTCCTGTTCCTCCCCCTGCGGCTCTGACGCGGAGGGTTCCGAGACCTGCGTGTCATTGGGGGCGGCGGGTGAGGTCTGCCCATGCGCCGAGCTGGCGGCCGCGAGGCATGCGAAGCTCGCCGACGCGAGCAGCGCCGACATCGTGAAGCGATTGCGACTCATTCCCCTCTCCCATTACCCCGAGCCGTGAGTGATCCGCAGCCCGGGAGGTGTTTGTCGACAATACTGTTTTTGGTTTGCTTTATGCCCGAGTCGCTATCATGGTCAGGCCACATTGGCAATCGCGCCATTCATGACTGGACAACGTGGTCAGACCGTTCGACAAAGGAGAGCGCGGGCCGACAGGCTCCTGTCTTGGCAGTAAGTGGCCTGACCAAAAGCAACGACGCACGAGCGATGCGCGTGACAGAAGGCGAGGATGAAAGATGGCGTCAGGATTAGCGCAGCGATCAGATTTGCGACCGGGCATCCGAAAAAAGGCCTGCATCATCGCGTGCGCCTTGCTGGGCGCCGCACTCGCGACAAATGCTGCAGCTGCGCAGGAGGCGGCCCCCTGGCGTGACCTGACGCCGTCGCAGGGCCTCGCGGGGTGGCACGTCACCGGCGGGAATGCGAAGTTCGAAGTCGACAAGGGCGAGCTCGTCGGCCGTGCCGCGCCCGGATCGACGAACAGCTGGCTGGTGTCGGACACCGGCTATGGCGACTTCATCCTCGAATTCGACGCCAGGACCGATCCCAAGCTCAACTCAGGGGTGATGATCCGCGGGCAAAGCCGGCCGGACTATCGCAACGGGGTGGTCCACGGATACCAGGCCGAGATCGATCCGTCCGCGCGGGGCTGGAGCGGGGGCATCTATGACGAGCAGCGCAGACAATGGCTCTACACGCTCGGCCGCAACGATGCCGCGCGCAAGGCCTTCCGGCCGGGCGACTGGAACCATTACCGGGTGGAGGCGATCGGCAATCGGCTGCGCACCTGGCTCAATGGTGTTCCGGCGGCCGACATTGCCGACAATACCGACGCGCGCGGGTTCATCGCGTTTCAGGTGCACGCAATTTCCGACGCGGAAGCGAGCAGGCAGCCCGAGGTGCGCTTCCGCAATGTCCGGATCATCACGGATGCGCCATCGCGTTTCGCATCGAAGCCGGCGCCGCTCGAACAGCAGGGATGGCTGGCCAACCAGCTGACCGATGTCGAGAAGCGCGCCGGCTGGAAGCTGCTGTGGGATGGCAAGACGACCACCGGGTGGCGGAGCGCCAGAAGCGGCGATTTCCCGAAAAAGGGCTGGTCGATCAGCGACGGCGTGCTGTCCGTCAACGGCACGGACGGTGCGGAATCGGCCAATGGCGGCGACATCATCACGACGCGCAACTATCGCAACTTCGAAGTGTCGGTGGATTTCCGCCTGACTCCGGGCGCGAACAGCGGGATCAAATATTTCGTCGATACCGATTTGCTCAAGGGCGAGGGTTCGGCGATCGGCCTCGAGTTCCAGCTGCTCGACGATGCGCGACATCCTGATGCCAAAATGGGGCGCGACGGCAACCGGACCCTCGGGTCGCTCTACGATCTGATCACGGCCCGCAATCTTTCGGATCCCGACAGCACGAACAAAAGGTTCAACCCGCCGGGGGAGTGGAATCGCGCCGTCATCGTGTCGCGCGGCCGCCACGTCGAGCATTGGCTCAACGGCTACAAGGTCGTCGAGTATGAGCGCGGATCGCCCGAATTTCGCGCGCTCGTAGCGCGGAGCAAATATGCGAAATGGCCGAATTTCGGCGAGGGGGATGCGGGGCCGATCCTGTTGCAGGATCATGGCAACCATGTCGACTTCCGCTCGATCAAGCTGCGCGAATTCTGAAAAGGGAGAGGGCCGATGCCGAACCGTCGAACGGTGATCAAAGGCGCGGGCGCGACGCTTGGCCTCGCGATGAGCGCCAAAAGCTATGCCCGGATCAAGGGCGCGAATGACAGGCTGCGCGTGGCGGTGGTCGGGGTCAATGGCCGCGGCCAGGCGCATATGAGCGCTTTCTCCAAGCTGCCGAATGTCGAGGTCAGCCATCTGGTCGACGTCGATTCGCAGATCCTGGCAAAGCGCGCGGCGGAGTTCACCGCCAAAGGCCATGCCGCGCCGCAGACCGAGCACGACTATCGCCGGCTGTTCGCGCGCAAGGGAGCAGTCGACATCGTCACGGTGGCGACTCCCGATCACTGGCATGCCAAGCTCGGCATCGACGCCATGGATTCGGGCCATGATGTCTATCTGGAAAAGCCGATAGGTCTCGCGCCTGCCGAGGGGGAGGCGCTGATCGCGGCGCAGCAGCGGACCGGGCGAAAGCTCCAGGTCGGCAACCAGCAGCGCTCGAGCGCCGAGACGCAGCAGCTCGTCGCCTTGGTCAAGGCGGGCGAGCTCGGCACCGTCTACGAGGCGCAGACCTGGTATGCCAACAACCGCGCCTCGATCGGCCGCGGGCACGAGACTGCGCCGCCGCCGCATCTCGACTGGGAGCTGTGGCAGGGGCCGCGTCCCCGCGGGCCGTATCGCTCCAATCTCGTGCCCTATAACTGGCACTGGTTCTGGAAATACGGCACCGGCGAGACCTGCAACAACGCGATGCACGAACTCGACGTAGCGCGCTGGGCAATGGGGCTGACGTTTCCCGAGACAGTTACCGCGCGCGGTTCGCGCCAGTTCTATCGGGACGACGATTGGGAGATGTACGACACGCTCTCGATGGACCTCGTTTACGCGGACGGGCGGACGATCCGCTGGGACGGCAACAGCTGCAACGGCATGCTGCGCTACGGCCGCGGACGCGGCGTGCTGCTGCTCGGCACGAAAGGGTCGGCGGTGGTCGATCGCAATGGCTATGAGCTGTTCGATCTCGCCGGCAAACCGCTGCGCGAGGTCAAGGCTCCGGCGACCTCGGAGACGACCGGTACCGTCGGAGAGGGCGCGCTCGACGTCTATCATGCCGGCAACCTCGTCGATGTGATCCGCGGCCGCGCGCCGGCGCTCGCCTCGCCGATCCGCGAGGGGCACATCAGCACGACGCTTTGTCACCTCGGCAACATCGCCTGGCGCAGCAGGTCGACGCTGTCGCTGGACACGGCTACGGGCAAGCCCAAGAACCCCGAAGCGATGAAGCTCTGGGCGGTGGACTATCAACCCGGCTGGGAGGTCAAAGCCTGACCGCTGTCGTCACCCCGTGTGCCGAACGGTTTGCCGCGATGGGGACGCGCATCGAGCTGCATCTGTTCGGGAAACTCGATCGTGCCGCCGTCGACTCTGCGCGGCGCGCGATCGAGGCAGTCGACGATGCCCTCACCATCCACCGACCCTCGGCGACGACTGCGCTCAATCAACGCCTGATGGCGGGGCTCCCTTGCCGGGTCGATGATCCGATACTGCTCGATGCGCTCGTGGAGATCGAGGCCGCCTACGGCGCGGCGCACGGTCTGTTCGATCCGGCTGCCGACATGGCACGTCCCGGCGCCGGATGGGAGGCGGTCCGCTTTGACGAGCGCCAGGGGGACATCGAGGCCTCGCAACCTTTGGCCTTCGACTTTGGCGGGTTCGGCAAGGGCTTTGCGCTGGACCGCGCGTGCGACTCGCTGCGCGCATGCGGGGTCACCTCGGCCTTTCTATGTGCGGGCGAGAGCTCGATAGCGGTCGTCGGCGAGCATCCGCTCGGGGGCGGCTGGCCGGTTGCGATCCCGCATCCGCTCGAACCCGAGCGCGTTTTGCTGGATCTCGAGCTGCGCGACGCGGCGCTGTCGATTTCTTCGACGGTGGGCGCGGGCGCGAACGCGCCGGCGCGTGCGCCGATGATCCGGCCAGCCGATGGCACGCCTGTTTCTGCCGCGCGCACGACAGTGGCGGTCGATCGCCGTGGTGCGCGTGCGGAAGTGATGAGCACGGCATTGCTCGTCGCCGATGATGCCCAGGCCCGGGATCTGCTGGACCGCGCCCCGGAGCGCCGTTTTCGGTTCGATTTCAGTCTCGAGCGGGCACAGCCGGCTCACGCGTATGAGGTGGCATTGCAATGACCGACAAGGATTTCGACCTGACCCGACGCGCGTTCCTCGACGGCGTGCTGAAGGCGACGGCGGGGGCGGGGATGAGCGCCGCGGCGCCCTGGGCGGTTTCCGCCGCGATGGCCGAGCCGCTCCAGAGCGATCGCGTGCGCCTGGGCGTGATCGGGACGGGCGATCGCGGACGGACCTTGATCCGCAACATCCTCAAGACCCGCAATTGTACCGTCGCGGCGGTCTGCGACAATTTCGAGCCGCATCTGGCAAAGGCGCGGGCGCTGGTGCCGGGCAATACGCCTGCCTTCGCCGATCATCGCGCGATGCTCGATGCGCGGGGGATCGATGCGGTCGTGGTCGCCACCCCGCTCGACATGCACGCGCGGCACACGCTCGACGCGTTCGGTGCGGGGCTGCATGTCTGGTGCGAGAAGGCGATGGCGCGCACGATCGCCGATTGCAGCGCGATGGTGAAGCGCTCGCAGGACAGCAAGAAGGTGCTCCAGATCGGCCACCAGCGCATGTTCCACCCGACCTATCTCAACGCCCTTCGGCGCGCCAAGGCCGGCGAGATCGGCGAGATAACCCAGATCCGCGCGAGCTGGCATCGCAATACCAGCTGGCGGCGCCCGATTCCGCCGGGGAGCAACGACCGCAAGATCAACTGGCGGCTGTATCGCGAAGCCTCTGCGGGGCTGATGACTGAACTGGCGACGCACCAGCTGCAGATCGGCAACTGGTTTTTGGACGCAGTGCCGACCCGGGTGATCGGATCGGGCAGCATCTGCTTCTGGAAGGACGGGCGCGAGGTCTACGACCATGTCGCTCTGGTCTATGAATATCCGGGCGGCCGCAAATTCGTCTATACCTCGCTGCTCAACAATGCGCGCTATGGCTGCGAGGAGCAGATCCAGGGCAGCAAGGGCACGATCGAGCCCGAGCTCGGCCGCATCTATCAGGAAGTACCGCCCAAGGTGCTGGCGCTCCAGCGGATGCAGGAGGACGTCAAGCGCGGCCACAAGCGCACCGTTCCGATCGGCGGCGCGACGTGGTTCCCGGAGCTGCCGGTGACGACTCCCGGGGAGTCGCTCGGCTGGGGCGAATATGACGAGACGATGCTCCAGTTCGAGGGCTTCGGCGAGGCGGTCCGCGCGGGCAAGCCGCTGCCGGGGATGCTGGCGCAAGCCTATCAGGCGAGCGTCGCCTCGCTACTCGGCGAGCAGGCGATGGACCGCGGCGCGGCCATGCCTTGGCCAACGGACTTGGCCACGGTCTGATCGCCCGACCTGCCACTCAAGAAGGAGTTACGCGTGATCGACACCAGCCGCCGCCAGCTTCTCGGCCTGCTCTCCGCCGGCGCAGCCGCGGGCTTTACTGCCGACGCGCTTGCCCAGTCCGCCACCCGCGGCGACGCGCCGACAGAAGGCGCGCAGGCTAGGCCCGCACCCGAAGCCAAATATCGTCTGCCTTTCGGCGTGATCGGGCTCGACCACAACCATATTTACGGCATCACCGACGCAGTGATCCGCGGTGGCGGCGTGCTGACCAGTTTCCACGCCACCGATCCCAAACAGATTGCGATGTTCCAGAAGCGCTATCCCGGCGTGAAGCTGGCTCGCTCGCAGGAAGAGATCATCGACGACCGGAACATCAAGCTGGTCTGCAGCGCGGCGATTCCATCGCTTCGCGCCCCACTCGGGATTCGGGTGATGCGCGCAGGCAAGGATTATCTGAGCGACAAGGCCGCCGTGACGACGCTCAAGCAACTCGCCGAGGTACGCCGCGCGATCAAGGAGACCGGACGCAAATACGGAATCATGTATTCGGAACGGCTCGAGGTGCCCGCCGCGGTGATGGCGGGCCAACTCGTTCATGACGGCGCTATCGGCCGGGTGCTGCAAACCGTCAATCTCGCGCCGCACCGGCTCGCGGCACCCACCCGGCCGGAATGGTTCTGGGACCCGGCCCGAAACGGCGGCATCCTCACCGACGTGGGCAGCCATCAGGCCGACCAGTTCGTCTATCTGACCGGCAGCAAACGCGCCCGCGTCGTGGCATCGCAGACCGGGAATTTCGCACATCCCGAGCATCCGGGATTCCAGGATTTCGGAGACATGATGCTGAGCGGCGACGGCGGCGCCGGCTATGTCCGGGTGGACTGGTTTACGCCGGATGGTCTGCCCACCTGGGGCGATGGCCGGCTCTTCATTCTCGGCACCGAGGGATTTATCGAGCTGCGCAAATATGTCGACGTCGCGGGGCGGCCCGGCGGCAACCACCTGTTCATCGCCGACCGCAAGGGTACGCGCTACCTCGACTGCTCCAAGGTCCCGCTTCCATTCGGACCGCAGTTTGTGACCGACCTGGTCGAACGCACCTCGACTGCGCAGGACCAGGACGGCGCGCTGCTCGCCGCCGAGCTCGTGCTCACCGCACAGGCCGGTGCAACGCCAGCTATGACATCCTCGAGGCCGGCAGCGGCGTAGTCGCCGGAGCAAGGGTCGGGTTGCCCACGGCGCTCGGTGGCCAGTGCCGATGAATGACCAACAGGAATGGAGCAGATGGCATCATTGCAGGTAAGGCGCCATCACGGTGCTCCAACGGGATCGATCCTTCATGCAAGCTGTGCTTCCAGTCATCCTGACCCTGATTGCGGGCCTCTGCGTCGCTACGCAGACACCGACCAACGCGATGCTGGCGCGCAGTACCGGCTCCCTCTGGCTCGCCGCATCGGTTTCATTCACCGGCGGGACGGCATTCGTGATTGCGGCATGGGCGCTCATCGACCGGACACCGCTGGTGACTGTCCGGCAGGCGCCGCCATGGGCGTGGGTCGGCGGCCTCTACGGTGCATTTTTCGTCGCGGCGGTCGCCTTCGCCGCGCCGAGGCTTGGCCTGGCGCTCACCTTGACGCTTACTATCACCGCTCAGCTCATCGCCGCGGTGGTTTTCGATCATTTCGGGTTGATGGGCCTCGACCGGGTGACCATCACCTTGCCGCGCGTGATTGGCGTCTTGTGCATTCTGGCCGGCGTGCTGCTTGTGCGGAAATGACCCGCAGCCGATTTGGGCCGCGGAGAGTTCGACATCGTCCAAGGTCGGCAGAAGTTGTCGGGGCGAGCCTTCGTCGCTTTGTCGATCGCCGGCGTTCTTGAGGCCTTGGCCGTGCGGCACCTGAGCGAGCGCCCGGCAGTGCGTTACCGACCGCATCCACCGACCCACAGACAAATCGATCCAATGATCTTCAAAGAGGATCTGTGAAATATATGTGGGTAGAGTTCTCGGTCCGCCTACGCAAATCCGGCGAAGCGATCGAAATCGCTGGTGACCCCTACGGGACTCGAACCCGTGTTTTCGCCGTGAGAGGGCGACGTCCTAGACCGCTAGACGAAGGGGCCGTGCTGCGGAAGGCGGGCACTTAGGGGGCGTCGACCGACCCGTCAAGCGCGTATCCGCACGAGACCGAGCCAACGACACGCCCGCGGCCAGCGTCGAAGCAGGAGACGCTCGGCGACCGCGACCGACAGAAACGTTGCACCGAACAGCGGCATGGCGATCACGAGCAATAGCAACGCGCCGAGCAGCAGCGGACCATGACGGGGCCGCGATAACGGGATCGGTGCACCGAGGAGCCCCTGCGGGCGCCTGCGCCACCACATCACAGCGCCCGATATCGACAGCAGCATGAGCAGTACCGCGGTCAGTGTACCGAGCAGTTGATTGGCGAGACCGAACAGCGCGCCTTCGTGCGCGGCGATTCCATAGCCCACGGCCCGGTCGACCCAGTGGCGCTCGGCGAAGTCGCGGCGTGAGGTAAGGGCACCGGTGTGGGCGTCGACAGTGATGCTGGTGCGCCGCGGGCGATTGGCGGAGTCCGAGGTTACCGTCCATTCCGTCCCTTGTACGGGCGGGGCGACGAGCACCGGGGCGGCGAGGCCGAGCGGGTAGGCAGCGGCGACGACCCTGTCGAGATCGGCGCCTGTCGGCGCGGCATGGGACATCGGCATGCCGCCATGCTCGACATGGTCGCCCAGCATCGCGCTGCGGGCACCGGTGGGCCAGTCTTGCGGGCCATCGAGGGTGCGGGTCACGCTTCGCACTTCCTTGAAGTAACTGCCCCAGAATTTCGCCCAAGGCAGTCCGGTCGTGATCAGGAACAAGGCCAGCACGGCGACCCAGATGCCGGCCACGGCATGCAGATCGCGCCAGAACAACCGTCGGCCGCTCCGCAATCGCGGATAGAGCACGCCGGCCAGCCCACGCGCGCGGCGGGGCCACCAAAGATAGAGCCCGGTGAGCAGCATCGTCACCGTCCAGCAGGCGGCGATCTCGACCAGATAGCTGCCGGGATTGCCGGCGCGGAAGGTGCCGTGCAGGTCGGAGATCACCCGCATCGGGCGTTCGCTCTCGGTCTCGCTGTGCAGCACACGCAACCGATACGGATCGACATAGATCCGAGTCTCGATGCCATGCCTGCCGACGATAATCCGTGCGGCTTCGGTCGGCTTCTGCGGGAGCTGGTATTTGTGCAGCGTGGCGCCGGGGACCGCTGCCAGCGCGACCTTCACCTGCACTTCAGCACTGGCGCGCGGTCCCGCGGGTGTAAGCGTGTCATACGGCCGTTCGAGCCATGCCTCGATCTGCGGTTTCCACAGATAGATTGTGCCGGTGGCGGCGAGCCACAGCACGAACGGCATGCAGAACAGCCCGGCGTAGAAGTGCCAGCGCCAGACTGCATTGTACCAGCGCGTGCCGGGTGTCGCAGCCATCAGAACGCCGCCCGCACGCCGGCGAAGACGCTGCGTCGCTCGACCGGAGTGAAGATCCTGCTGTTCTCGTCGGCCGGGGTGGCGGGATCGTCGCGCACGTAGCCCACGACCGCGGAGATATCGCCAACCGCCTTTCTCCCGGTTACGTTGCGCGCATCTGCGAACAGCGTCACGCCCGGCCGGACCTCGGCTTCGGCGGTCGCACCGAACAACGCATAGCCGCGCGCTCGAAAGCTGTTGGTGTAATCGGCCCAGGCGCCGCGCGGCACCCACTCGACATTGGGCGCGACATGCAGCGCGTCTCTGCCGAGCCGGAGCTCAGCGCGGTAGAGTTGCTCGGGAATCACCGGCAGCCGATTGTCGCCGTACGCCGGGTCGTCACGGAAGCGGAAGTCGTTCAGCTGCCAGACTTGGCGGAGTCGCGCCCAGGCAGCGAGGTCGAGGTCGAGCCCGAGCTCGACGCCCTGATGCCGCGTCCGCCCGGCGTTGAACGTGGAGGCAGGGATCCCGACGCCGATGTCGTACTGGAGCAGCTCGCCATCGAGGTCGGCGTGATAGAGGCTGAGGTCGAAGCGCAGCGGGCCAATCCTGCCACGGCCGCCGACCTCGGCGGTCCAGCCGCGCTGCGGCTCGAGCGGCACGAAGGTCGAGAGCTGGGCGAGTTCGATGAACCCTGGCAATTCGTGGCTGCGGGTGAGATTGGCGTAGAGTTGCACGTCACGGGTCGGCGCGAACAGCAAGCCGAACTTGGGCGAGAGCTGATCGAAACGGGCGCGATTATTCAAGCGCTGCGGGTAAAGCTGGTCCTGTCTCCGTAGCCCCGACGTGTAGACCGCCCCGGCGATCAGCGTCAGCTGCTCGATCGGCCGCAGCCGCGTTTCGGCATAGGCGTCGATCGTGCGCGCGGTCTGATCCGCTTCGAACGTCTTCGCGCCCCGCGCTCCGTCCAGATTGCGGAAGCGCCGTGAGGCGACCGAGCCGAAGCGTGCCGTGACACCCGCGGTGAAGCCGAACCTGCCGAAATCCTGATCGAGCCGGGCATAGCTGCCCGAGTCGAGCGATTTCTGGTCGACCAGCTCGTAGATCGGGTGATGGAGCTGCTTGGCATTGAGGAACATGCCCATGTCCAGCGTGCCAGCGCCCAGCGCGATGCTGGTGCGATTCTGCAGGCGAAGCGAGTCGATGTCGCGCGCCTGATCGCCGGCGAAGTTGCCGCTCTGCGGCGTAGCGCGCGCTACCGGATAGGTCAGCGCGCCGGGCAATTCCTGGCGGATCGTCTGCGCGCTCGCGTAGAAACGGGTCTCGACGCCCCCGGCCAATCGCAGCCCGACATTGCCGTTGGCGCGGAGAGCCTTGCGACGGGCGTGATCGCGATCCCCGTCGGAGCGGTCGCCGGCGACCGCCAGCCACGCGTCGCCACGTTCGTCGGCAAAACCGGCGCTGGCGAACGCGCGCAAGGTGTCGAAGCTGCCGCCGTCGAGGCGCAGGTGCACGCCGTTCGACGAGCGGCCGGTGGGGGTAACGCCGTTGATCGCGCCGCCGAGAGTCGAGGCGCCGAAGCGCAGCGCGTTGGCGCCGCGGAACACTTCGACATGCTGCAGGAAGGTCGGATCGAGTTCCTGGAAGTCGCCATTGTCGTCTGCGAGATTGATCGGGATGCCGTCCTGCAGCAGTGTCAGGCCGCGCATATGGTAGCCGCGGCTGATGCCGGAGCCGCGGATCGACAGCCGCACCTCCTGCCCGAACCGGGGTTGGGCATAGACGCCGGGAGAGAAAGCGAGCGCATCGCGGAGCGAAACCGCCAGCCTCTCGTCAAACGTCTCGGCCGGGACGACATCGGCACCTCCCGGAGTCTCGCCGACGCGCTGGATGGCTTCGGCGACCAACTTTTCGGCAGTGACGACGATCTCGTCGCGACGGGAAGGGGCTTCTTGCGCAAAGGCAGGCGAAGCGGCGAACAGCACAGGCGCGCCCATGAGCGCGCGAACGAATTGGGACATAATGAATCCTCGGCTGGGACAGGCATGGGCGCGCGCGCGCCGGCGACATCAGCCGAGGAGAGGGGGCCCGGTAGCTAGCGGGGGAGGGGCGGCAAGCCCGGCACCGGGCGAGGTCTCGAACCGGACCGCCCGGATCGGTTCGACTGCGGGCAGCGGCGCTGGCAGGACGAGCGGATCGGCGGGCGCGAGCGGCTGTGCGGCCATGGCGAAGGCGCAGGGCTGGTCGGGGCTCTTCTGGTGCTCGGCGGGAGTCGACTTGCCGACGGCTCTGGTGAGCAACGCTTTGGCTTCGCTTAGCGCGGCGGGCCCGCCATAGCCGATATCGGCGCACCACGAGAGCGTGACCTGACCAGCGCCGGTCTCGGGCATCCAGCCTGCCGGAACGACGATGCGCAGCAGCAAGGCGCAGCCGACCAGCAGCAGCGCCAGGCGCTGCCACGCGGTTCGCTTGTCTGCCGCTCTCATCACGCGCCGGCCCTTACCGAAGCAGGCGGGCAGGACAAGCGGACAATTTGACCAAGCTAGCCGGTCACCGGCAGGCGCAAGCTGCCGTCGGGTTCGTAATGGAGTTCGCTATAGGCGATGACGGCGTCGAGGGGGAGTTCGCCATAAATGTGCGGGAAAAGCTGACCGCCCCGCGACGGCTCCCATTTCACCGTGTCCGCGAGTGCGTCGAGGTCGACCGCGACGAGCCAGAGATCGCTCTGTCCGGCGAAGTGTTTGTCGATCGTCTCCTGCAGCTGCGCGGCAGTCGAGAGATGGATGTACCCGTCCTGCAGGTCCACTGGTGCCCCGGCAAAGTTGCCGTCGCGCTCGAGGGACGCCATCTGCTCCGCGGTGAGCACCTTGTACGCAGTGGAATCGGGCATCCGCTTCTCCCAGATCTTCGCCGGCCGCTTGGTATTACCCTGTCACCCCCGACTTGTTCCGGGGGCTACCAATCGGCAGCCGGTGCCTTCTCTATCAGCTCCGGTCCTCGGCGCCCGGTGGACCCCGGCACAAGGCCGGGGTGACGGACGGGACTATTGGCCGTTCTCGGGTCCCGCGGCGAGATCCTCACTGGTCGTGCCATCCGGCGTCGGTTCGGTCACCGTGCCGCCATCCCCGAGGTTCATCTCGGCCTCGTCCTCGCTCTCCTCGATCCGCGCGGCCGAGACGACATGCTCGTTGGCGCCGACATTGAACAGCCGCACGCCCGCCGAGCCGCGGCCGATGACGCGCAGGTCGCCCAGCGACATGCGGATCATCTTGGCCTGATCGGTGACCAGCATCAGCTGATGGCCCTTGCTCGCCGGGAAGCTCGCCACCACCGGCCCGTTGCGGGCGATGTTGTCGATGTTGGTGATCCCCTGGCCGCCGCGTCCGGTGCGGCGATATTCATACGCCGAGCTCAACTTGCCATAGCCGTTGGAGCAGACAGTCAGGATGAACTGCTCGCGCGCCTTGAGCTCCTCGAAGCGGTCGGCGGGCAGATCGGGCTCGCCTTCCTTCTCGGCCTTCCACGGCGCGAAACGGAGATAGGCCTCGCGCTCCTCGGACGTGGTGCCGACGCGGTGGAGTATCGACAGCGAGATGACCTGGTCGCCCTCGGCCAGCCGCATGCCGCGCACGCCGGTCGAGGCGCGGCTCTGGAATTCGCGGACGTCATCGGCGGCGAAGCGGATCGCCTTGCCCTGACGCGTGGCGAGCAGCACGTCGTCGCCCTCATCGAGCAACGCCACGCCGATCAGCCGGTCGTCGGCGTCCTCGCCTTCGAACTTCATCGCGATCTTGCCGTTCGACGGCACGTTGGTGAACGCATCCATCGAGTTGCGGCGGACGTTGCCCTTACACGTCGCGAACATGACGTGGAGCTTGCCCCACTCATTCTCGTCCTCGGGCAGCGGCAGCACGGTCGAGATCGTCTCGCCCTCGGCGAGCGGCAGCAAATTGATCATCGGACGTCCGCGCGTCGCCGGGCCACCCTCGGGAAGGCGCCAGACCTTCATCCGGTAGACCTTGCCCAAGGTCGAGAAGAACAAAACCGGCGTGTGCGTCGACGTGACGAACAGCTCGGTGACGGCATCCTCTTCCTTGGTCGCCATGCCGGCCCGGCCCTTGCCGCCGCGATTCTGCGCGCGGAAGGTGTCGAGGCTGGTGCGCTTGATATAGCCCTGCACCGTGACGGTGACGACCATGTCCTCGCGCTCGATCAGGTCCTCGTCCTCGATGCCGTCGGCAGCGGCGGCGATCTCGGTGCGGCGCGGCGTGGCATACTGGTCGCGAACCGCGGTCAGTTCCTCGACGATGACTTCGTAGAGCTTGGCGCGGTTGCCGAGGATCTCGAGCAGTTCGGCGATCGACTCGGCGAGTTTGGCAAGCTCGTCGCCGATCTCGTCGCGGCCGAGCGCGGTGAGGCGGTGCAGGCGCAGATCGAGGATCGCACGGACCTGAACGTCGCTCAGCCGGTAGCTGTCGCCGGTGACCTCGGTGTCGACTGCCTCGACCAGGCGAATATACGGCGCGATCTCGGCGATCGGCCATTCGCGGGTGAGCAACCGGTCGCGCGCCACGGCGGGGCTCGGCGAGCTGCGGATGATCTGCACCACCTCGTCGAGGTTGGTCACCGCGATGACGAGCCCGAGCAAGATGTGCGCACGATCGCGCGCCTTGGCGAGCTCGAACTTCGAGCGCCGCGTGATCACTTCCTCGCGGAACTTGACGAACGCCTCGATGATGTCGCGCAGGTTGAGCAGTTCGGGACGGCCGCCGCGGATCGCGAGCATGTTCGCCGGGAAGGACGACTGCGCCGGGGTGTTGCGCCAGAGCTGGTTGAGCACGACCTCGGGAGTCGCGTCGCGCTTCAGGTCGATGACGATGCGAACGCCTTCGCGGCTCGATTCGTCGCGGATGTCGCTGACGCCTTCGATCCGCTTTTCCTTGGCGGCCTCGGCGATCTTCTCGACCAGCGCGTTCTTGCCCTGCTGATACGGGATCTCGGTGAGCACGATCGACCGGCGCTCGCCGCGCTGCTCGAAGGTGTGGCGGCTGCGCACGATGATCGAGCCGCGCCCGGTCTGATAGGCCGAGCGGCAGCCCGAACGGCCGAGGATGATCGCGCCGGTCGGGAAATCAGGGCCTGGAACGATCTCGGTCAGTTCTTCGGTCGTGATTGCGCCGTTCGCGATATAAGCGAGGCAGGCGTCGACGACTTCGCCGAGATTGTGCGGCGGGATGTTGGTCGCCATGCCGACCGCGATGCCGCCGGCACCATTGACCAACAGGTTCGGGTAGCGGGCCGGGAGGACCGAGGGCTCGCTCTCGGAGCCGTCATAATTGTCCTGGAAGTCGACCGTGTCCTTGTCGATGTCGTCGAGCAGCGCCGAAGCGACGCGGGCGAGCCGCGCCTCGGTGTAGCGCATCGCCGCGGGCGGATCGGGATCCATCGAGCCGAAATTGCCCTGGCCGTCGATAAGCGGCACGCGCATCGCCCAGTCCTGGGCCATGCGGGCCATCGCGTCGTAGATCGAGCTGTCGCCGTGCGGGTGGTATTTGCCCATCACGTCGCCGACGAGGCGGGCCGATTTGCGATAGGGCCGCCCGGCGACATAGCCGCCTTCCTGCGCGGCGTAGAGGATGCGGCGGTGGACGGGCTTCAGGCCGTCACGGACGTCGGGCAGGGCGCGCGCCACGATCACGCTCATCGCGTAATCGAGGTACGAGGTCTTCATCTCGTCGACGATCGAGATCGGAGTAATATCGGAAGGGTCGGCGAGGACGGTCTCGTCGGTCAAAGGATCACGCTTTCGGAGTTTGTTACGCTGGGATGGCTCTAGCGCGCCCGATACCACCTGCCAACCCCGCGCGCTCGCGCGTACGCGCGCGTGAAGGACATTGGGCAACGAATTCGCCGGCGGGGAGATGTTGGATTCGCCGGGCCTAGATTCACATTTTTCACGCGGAATGGGCAATTTCGTTGCGCGTCCTGGTAACGATCTTGCGCAACTCCACTTGTGTCATTCACGAGTGTCAAAGAGCGGCGATCAACGTCTCACAGCAAATCCTACTTTGGAAGTACTGAGACGGTGGCGGAGACGGCCAGAGCATGTCCTCAGGATGACCTTGCGACCCATGTCGCGTGGGCCGAACCGGCCGCGGAACGACAAGCGCGTTCAATCGTCGTTCAGGACGTTCTTGCCATCGCGAAGTCGAACGCGTCCGCTTGAACGGCGCGCGGCGGGCATTTAGAGGACCGGCAAAATCGCCTTCCCACGAGGAGAGTTGTACATGACGTTCGTTTCGAAGCTCGCGCTGGCTGCCGCGCTGACGCTGGGCGCCTCCGTGGGGGCTGCGCCGGCGCTGGCACAGAAGGCCGACAAGGCTGCCGGGCCTGAGCTCAAGGTCAGCAACGAATTCCGCACGCCTGCCTCTGCCGCCGACGCCGCGCTCAAGGCCAAGGATCTGGCGACTGCCGAGACCCAGATCACCGCTGCGGAGGCGGTCGCCAAGAACGACGACGAGAAATATTATTCCGCCTATCTGCGGCTGCTCCTCGAGCTCGAGCGCAAGAACCAGGCAGGGCAGATGAAGGCGCTGGGTCTGCTCGCGAGCAATCCCAAGACGCCGGCCGACCGCGTCAACGTCTATGGCGGTCTTTACAATTACATGCTGGGCGCCGAGCTGATCAATCAGAAGAAGCCCGCCGAGGCCATTCCGGCGCTGCTCAAGGCACGTCAGCTCGGCTCGACCGAGGCCGATCTGCCGGTGCTGCTCGCCAACGCCTATGCGGCTACCGGCAAGAATGCCGAGTCAATCGCCGAAGTGAACCGCGCGATCGAGGCCAGCAAGGCGGCTGGCCGCAAGCCGCCGGCCGACTGGTACAAGTTCGTCATCCCGCGCGCGAATGCGAGCGGAGACCGCGCCGCGACGGCCGAGTGGCTCAAGCGGTTCATTGCGGAATATCCGACAGTGCAGAACTGGCGCTGGGCGATCCAGGTGTTCCGTCAGGGCGCCGGGGCGACCAGCGGCAAGACCGACAGGCTCAATCTCTATCGCCTGATGCGTGCGACCAATGCGCTCGCCGATCGCGGCGACTATGCCGATTACGCCTTCGCCGCACAGCAATCGGGTCTCCCCTGGGAGGCAGTCGCGGTGATCGACGAGGGCCGCAAGTCGGGCAAGATCCCGGCCGGCGACGCCGATGTCGGGCGCACCTACACCGCCTCGCAGGCGGCGGTGAAATCGGAGGGCTCGCTCGACGCGCTCGCCAAGCAGTCGACGGCTGCCAAGGATGGCCGCACGGCACAGCAGACTGCGGACGCGTTCCTCGCGTCGGGCAATTATACCCGGGCGCTCGAGCTCTACGATCTGTCGCTGCAGAAGGGCGGCGTGGATGCCGACGAAGTGAATCTCAACCGCGGCGTGGCGCTGCGCGCGCTCGGCCGCAAGGACGAGGCGCGCACGGCATTCCAGGCGGTCAAGGGCGCCTATGCCAATACCGCCTTGCTCTGGCAGACTTCGGTGGACTTCCCGCCGCTGGCCTGATCTCGACGGCAATGAGAAGACGAGGAGGGGCGGCCGCCAGGCCGCCCCTTTTCACATTTCGGGAACCGGTACGCCCGGCAGCGCCTTGGAGGTGCGGATCGTCAGCGAGGTCTTGACGTGCTCGACATTGGGCGCGGTGGTCAGCTGGGTGGTCAGGATCTGCTGAAAGCTCTGCAGATCGGGCGCAACGATCTTGAGAATGAAGTCGATCTCGCCGTTGAGCATGTGGCATTCGCGCACTTCGGGAATACCTGCCACCAATTGCTCGAAGGCGCGCAGGTCGCTCTCGGCCTGGCTCTTGAGGCTGACCATCGCGAAGACGGTCAGGTTGTAGCCGAGCGCAGCCGGATCGAGCGCGGCATGATAGCCGCTGATGGCACCCTGCTGTTCGAGCGCGCGGACGCGGCGGAGGCACGGCGGGGCGGTAAGCCCGACCCGTTCGGCGAGCTCCACATTCGTCATCCGGCCATTATCTTGCAGCAGTCCGAGAATCCGCACGTCGATCTCGTCGAAACGCATGGGATCCTCTCTCTCATTGTTGATTCGTTGCATTGTGCGGTTGCTAGACTATAAGATAATTACAAAGCAACGCAATTGTCCCACAATGCGACGTGCCGAAATGGCATGTTTCGACCAGCGTCTTCAATCGTTAATAAATTCTTGATGACGCGCTTCCGCGTCGCGGGGAAAATGCAGGCGCGTGCGGTTCGACGACACTCTGGAAACGGTGCTCGCAGCCGATCTGGGCACGCCGTACGGCGTCCAGTCGGTATGGCGCCAGCTGGTCGATCTGATCGGGCGCCGCCGCGTGCCGCCAGCGACGCGGGCGATGGCTACGTTGCGCGCGATTCGTGCCGACGTGCCGCCGCCGGTGCGCGCCGCGAGCGCCCGTGCGCTGGAGTTCGCCGACCCGCCGGCCGCGCTGGTTCGCCTGTTCGCCCGGGACGATGTTCCGATCGCGATTCCGGTGCTGCGCAGTGCGCGGCTGACGTCGTCCGAATGGATCCAGCTGCTTCCCGACCTGACTCCGACGGCGCGGAGCGTGCTTCGTAATCGCCGCGACCTTGGCCCGGAGGTGCAGCGCGCGCTCGAGAGTTTCGGGCCGGTAGACCTTGTCCTTCCCGCCATTGCGACCAACGGCGACGCGGCGGCGACGGAAGTTGTGGATAGATCGGCCGGCTCGATTGCGGAACCGCTGCCCGACGCGCACAACCCGGACATGGATCAAAGCGACAGGATCTCGGCCGCGGCTTCTGCCGCGACGCCGCCGCGGCCCGTCGCGCCGCCCGTCGATGGCGAGGAAGCGGGGCCGTTCGAAATCGCCGAGGTCGTCGCTCGGATCGACGCGTTCTGGCGGCATCGCGAAGAGGCCGGACCGGCCGCGCCGCCGGCACCGCCCCGCGCCGACGAGTTCCGCTTCGAGACAGACGAAAAAGGCATGATCCGCTGGGTTGACGGGGTCAGCCGCGCCCCGGTGATCGGCCTTTCGCTCGATCTTGCGAGCGAAAGCGAGAATTCGCAGGTCGACGGTGTCGCCGCCGGCGCGTTTCGCCGTCGGGCGGGCTTCTCGACTGCGCGAATGGTGATCGAAGGGGCTTCCGATGCCGCGGGGGACTGGCTGATCTCGGCGGTCCCGGTGTTCGATCCGGCCAATGGACGGTTCACCGGCTATCGCGGGACCGCGCGCCGCCCGCGGACCGACGAGCGCGCCGAGCCGCTGCGCACGCCTGCCGGCTCGCCTGCCGAATCGCTGCGGCAGCTGGTTCACGAACTCCGCACCCCGACCAACGCGATCGCCGGGTTCGCCGAAATGATCGAGACCCAGATGCTGGGTCCCGTCGCCGATGTGTATCGTGCACGCGCGCATGTGATCCGGACCGAAGCACGCGAGCTGCTCGGCGCGATCGACGATCTCGACCTTGCCGCGCGAATCGACAGTGCCGCGCTGGCGCTCAGCCTCGACCGGGTGGCGCTACGACCTTTGCTCGCCGGCATCGCCGACGATCTCGCGCCGTTGCTCGAATTACGCGGCTCGACGATCGCCCTGCCGGTCGACGACATGGTTGTTGCCGCCGATCGCCGTGCGGTCGAGCGGCTGCTGTCGCGCCTGATGGCCACGCTGGTTTCCGCCAGCGGCCCGGGCGAGCGGATCGGCGTGAGCATGACGCTCGAGAGCGAGCATCGCGCCGCGGTGGCAATCGACCGGCCGAAGGCTCTCGCCGACTACCCTGGCGACTCGGTGCTCGGCATCGACGATGAACGCGAGGATGCGACTCTGCTCGGCACTGGATTCGCGCTGCGCCTGTCGCGCAATCTGGCGCGCGAACTCGGCGGTAGCCTCGTGATTGGTCCGACGCGCTTGACTTTGCGGCTCCCCGCCGCCGTAACCGGCCATATGGGGCAGGCGATCTGAGCTGAGCGTGGGGACGCGGGATTCCGGCGGGAGCTATTTGCCTCCGGCAGCCACGTCGGGCGCGTTGGTACAATGGCCGGACAGCTTCGGTACGCGCTTCACCCTCTTCGTCGATACTGAAGAGGAGTTCGACTGGGGTGCCCCGTTCAGCCGCGACGCCGGCGGCACCAGTCATATGACAGCGATGCCGCAAGCACATGCGCGATTCGCGGCACATGGCGTCCCACTGACATGGCTGGTCGATTATCCGATCGCGACCTGCCCGAGGGCGGTCGAAATCCTGCGCGGGCTGATCGGTGACGGGCGTTCGTCGATCGGCACGCAGCTCCACCCCTGGGTGAACCCTCCGTTCGAGGAGGAAATCTCTACGCGCAACAGTTTTGCGGGCAATCTTCCCGGCGCCCTCGAGGAACGTAAGCTGACGACCCTGACCGAGGTGATCGTCGCGGCCTTCGGCGTTCGGCCGGCGATCTACCGGGCAGGGCGCTACGGCGTCGGCCCGGACACTTTCGCGACCTTGGCCCGGCTCGGCTACCGCGCGGACAGCTCGATGCGCGTGGCCTATGATTACTCGCAGGAGGGCGGCCCCAATTTCTCGCTTGTCGCGAATCACGCGTTCCGCACCGGACCGGCGGAGTCGATAGTCGAACTCCCGCTTACTACCGTTTTCACCGGAGCGCTGCGCCGTGGCGGGGCGCATCTTCATCGCGCGCTGGGGCGGGTGCCGCGCGGCCGCGGGGTGGCGGCGCGGTTGCGGTTGCTTTCGCGCGTCGCGCTCACTCCCGAAGACATGCCGCTGGGTGAGGCACGCGAAGCGGTGCGCGTCGCTGTCGGCGAGGGCGTGCGGCTGCTCAACTTCAGCTTCCACTCGCCGTCGGTCGCGCCCGGCCACACGCCTTATGTTCGCGACGCTGCTGACCTGGCTGCATTCTGGCGCTGGTGGGATGCGATGTTCGGAACATTGGCGCAGCTCGGCGCCGCGCCGGCCTCGCTTGCGGAGATCCTCGACGCCGCTTGCGGCACAGCCCCATCCTCCGCTAGTGCCGCGGGCGCTGGGGGCCTGTAGCTCAATGGTTAGAGCTGGCCGCTCATAACGGCTAGGTTGCGGGTTCGAGTCCTGCCGGGCCCACCAGCAGCGGCTCTTGTGCGTTTGATCGCAAACGCCTAGGCGGCATCCCGCGTCGGGGAGTGGCGCAGTCCGGTAGCGCGCCTGCTTTGGGAGCAGGATGTCGCAGGTTCGAATCCTGTCTCCCCGACCATTACCGTTTTCCGAGGGCGTTCCAGGAGCTCTCAGAGCGTCCTAAACGCCTAGTCAATATCTAATACAATCAAAGGCTTAGCGTCTCGCTGGGTTCCAGGGGCTGGACTTGCAGCCCATGCAACTTTTAGCCAGTTTCTTGGTAGCGTTGGCTCACGGTCGAGGCGTCTGATGATGGCAGGTTTTTGGGGACGGGCGGCTCCTTCAAGGCATGCGGCGCGTGGGTGGGATATCGCTCGCTGGCTGAAGACGACGGCACTTTGGACGCGGCGCTGGCTGCCGCGGAGCGATGGGCAGCAAAATACAATGTGCCGACTATCTGGGTGCAATTGATGCCTTACGGCAGCTAATCAGCGCCCTGCGCTCGAAAGCTGCCGTTCCGCTTCCCACCCGATCTCGGACGTTCCGGCCGAAGCGGTTGCCACAACCTGCCGGTCTGCTTTGGAGCGGGAACCTGCCGATCGGCTAACGCCCCGATAGCGGACATTCCCCCGCGACCGGGCGAGGTACCCTGCATCGGGTTGCCTATTTCAACCGTAGCCTAGTGTATCAGTCATATCGCGCCACTTAACGTGCGCTGGAAATGTATCTTTCTGAAGGAAGGCAGCCAAGACCTCAGCCGCGTCCTTAAGCAAGAACCACTCGTCATGCCTCAGGGAGATATCACCAGCGCCCGTGCGAAGTTTGGCGCCATCCTTGTACTTCGGCGTGGACGTCTGCTGAAATGCTCTTTCGTGCCGAAAAGGCCTAAGCTGCCGACGCTCCATAACGCACCATGGACGGCTGCCTGCCACTTGAATGTAGTCTCCTACCTCATCAGTCAGTGTAGCAAAGGACGTTTTGCCCACGTGTAGGCTGAGGACTAACGCACGAACCTCCTCCACTGATGGATTCTGGGTAGGCGGCTGCCCCTCCGCTTCGAGCAGCGTAGTTGAGGAGGGGCGGCGGGATGTCCTAGCGAACAACTTCATCGCCCGAGTTTGGCACTTCCTTGGTCTGCTTTCCACCCGATCTCGGACGTTCCGGGCGACCTCGCTGCCAGAAGCCGCCGGTCCGCTTTCGGGCGGGGACCTGCCGGTCGGCTAACGCCCCAATTGTGGACATTCTCAGCTCTTTCCATTGATTCCGAAACCTGACATCTCCATCCGCTGAAGCACCGGCAGCTCGCTGGCTCGATGAGATCTAAAGCTTCGTGGTTTGGGCCTTTCGATCAGCTCGTCTGCGTCTCACCAAGGTGAAAGCACGCTGTAACAGCATCCCAGCTGCCCATCCGCCAAGGGCTAAGGCGAAGACGATGGCGCCGGTAAGAATGTGCTTCGTCATGTGTGCGAATTTCACTGTGACCAGCTAAACAGTCAAGGGCCACCAGCATACACTTCCTCGGACGTCCGATTAGAGCTGGCTCAGTGCGGAAAGCGGACCGTCAAGAAGCCACCCGATCTCGGACATTCCGGCCGACGCGGTCGCCACAACCTGCCGGTCCGCTTTGGAGCGGGAACCTGCCGGGCGGCTAACGCCCCGATTGCGGACATACCTTACGGTCGGCGTTTACGCGGCTCGGAGACAAATCCGACTTTCTTGAAGCCCGCCATTTGTAGGATATAGATTGCGCCGCCGATACAGCGATACGGCGCGGCCCCGTCGAAATCGACATCGGCGGCGCGCCTCGTTTTTGCTTCCTCGCGGGCAATTGCGAGTAGCTCTTCGGTGGTAACCGACCGACCCTGAACTTCAACAGAGCATGATGTCGCGGGGCCCCGAACAAGTACGTTGAACGGTGCTAGCGTCGTCGCACATCCGGCCAAAGCGCTTGCGCCAAGCACAGCCGCGACAGGTCCAACCAGCTTCATAGCTAACAAATGCCGCAGCGCCGCTACTGTCGCAAACCGCTACCCACCCGATCTCGGACGTTCAGCCCTCACGCCGAAAGCGGCCGTTTATGAGTTCACCACCTAGGTGATCGGATCACCTTGCCTCCCAACCGATCCGTTTGGCGCGGCAAAAGAACCTCTCGCCGAAAGCGAGGAAAAGTCCCGTAAAATGCCACTGCAGCCTACGCCAGAAGCGACTGGTTCGGTGGTATTGGGGTGCCGATTGATGGAAACTATCTCGATATAACAATGGTGTAGATGGCGCCTGACTATCTTGTCTGCTGTACCACTACGGCCCAAGGTGTCTCACATTGACCTTGCTCGGCGGCGAGGGGAGTGCCTCGAAGCACAGAATCTGGTCTAAGCCTTCACAGGGGTTCCAAGACTGGATACCACTTGGACGTGGCCCGATTTCCATTCTTCCAACGTGTTTCCGCTGCTCCGACCGCGCCTAAACCAGCTCCCGTTGCGCGAAACTTCGACGTCGCCGAACTTTACGAGGGTCCGCTTGCCGCTGCGTTGCCTGCCGAGCCCGGAGAGGTAAGGCTCGACGAGAAGCTGCGCCAGGCCTATTTCTGGATCGTCAACACCGCGATCATCAGCCCGCATTACGACATCGAATATCAGAACGGGCCGTCGCCCGAATATCGCGTGGGCGACAGTCGGCGGCTGCTCACCTTGCCCTCGGCGCAGAGCTATTCGAGCTATGTCTTGTTGCCGCTGCTGGCGTTCGCGACGCGTTCGAAATGCCTGTTCGTCGGCGGCCCCGGGCGCGGCAAGACCGCGAGCGCGCTGCTGATGGGGGTGCTCGCCGGCTATCCGGTGCGCGAGGTGCGCCGCGCGATGCAGCACGGCCATCCGCAGATGACCATCGCCGACCTGCTCGGCAATCCGCTTCCCGCCGACCTCGTCGCCGCGCAGAGCGTCGACGCGATCCGCATCGCCTGGCGGCCGTGGCTCGGCATGCGCGTCAAGATCGTCGACGAATATAACCGCATCCCGACCCGCACCCAGAGCGCGCTGCTGACGGTGATGGGGGACAATTACGCCGAGGTGCTCGGCCAGATCTACGAATGCCCGTCCGCGGCGTGGTATCTGACCGCCAACGACGATGCCGGCGGCGGCACCTATCAGGTGATCGAGGCGCTGCGCGATCGCATCGACGTCGTCGTCCAAGCGCTGTCGTTCAATCCGCGCTTCCTCGACGACCTGATTGTCCGCATCGAAGAGAATGTCCGTCCCGAGGACGTCATTCCCAAGGAAATCCTGTTCGATGAGGCCGAGGTCGACCATCTCGTTGCCGCGGTGCGCGCGATGCCGCTGCCCCCCGAGATCCGCCGCCGCATCGAATTCTTCGCCAGCCAGTTCGAGCTGATGGAGCCGGCCGGCGCGATCTTCGAGCATATGAGCAAGGATACCGTGCGGCTCTCCGGGGTCGACTGGGTCCAGGTCACCGCCGCCGATGGCGGGCGCGACCGGTTGAAGGACATCGGCACGCAGACCACCAACGGCCTATCGGTGCGCAATTTGATGACCTTGATCGGCTTCGCAAAGGCGATGGCGTTCTTCCACGGCGGCGACGCAGTGTCGCTCGACGATGTGCGCCAGGTGCTGCCGTTCGTGCTGCGCGACAAATTGCACCCCGATCCCGACGCGCCGTTCTTCGGCCTGCCCGAGAACGCCGCCTATCGCACCGATGCCATCGCTTGGCTGCGGCATTTGTTCGATCTGTCGTGCGAGGAATATGACCGGCTCGATCTCGATCGCGACGATCCGGTGCGTGCGCTGGCCGACGAGTTCGCCGCCGGGCTCGACGGCCTCGGCGAGCGCGAGGTTCGCGCGCGGCTGACACGGATCGAACGGCTGGTCGCCGAGCGCGTGCAGGGCCGCAAGCTCTACGGCCCGCTGCACGACGAACTGCTCCACCTCAAATATCTCCACCAGCGCTATACCAATTATTTGGCCTGGCTCGGCGGCCGGCGATGACGCTTTCGGCGGTGCTCGTCCGCGAACTCGCGGCGGCGCGGCCGCGCTTCAATGCCCTTGTCGCGACGGCGCGGCGTGCGCGTAGCGGGTTCGATACCGCGGCGCTGGCCGATGCGGTGGGCACGCGGCTCGATCCGCTGGCAATGGCAGTGGAGGCAGTCGCGCCCGATCGCACCGCTTCGGTGGTCGACGCAGGGTTCGCGCTGACCGTCACCTTGGTCGATCACGCATTGTCGGGCGATCGCCGGGTGCTGGTCGATCGCGTCTGGCGTGAGGTAGCGGTGCCACTCGCGGCGGTGGTCGCCGAGCGGCCCGAGCCGGCGCTGGCCATGCTTACCAATGCCGCACTCACGCTGGCCGCCACGCCCGGCGCGCGCGTCGACGAATGGATGGCACGGATGGCCGGCCTCGCGTCGCTGCTCGATGCCGATACGCTCGCGGGGGCGGGGCAGGTCGCGGCGTGGCGCGCGGGCATGGCGCATTACCGCGATGGCGCGCTTGCCGCCGCCGATGCGCTTCCCGAAGCGCTCGCGCTCGCCGCGATTGGCGCCGAGGATAGCTGGATCGAAGTCCGCGCCGCACTCGCCGCCGACCGCTGGTGGACACCCGAAGGCATGGCGGAGGGCACCCGCTTCGGCGGGTTCACCGGCTTCGGTGGCCCGTTCGCCGCACCGCCCGAGGTTCGCGCCGGCACCGAGGGGGTGTTTGTCCGGTCGGGCACGCGCACCGGCCTGCTCGTTGCCGATGCCTGGGGCGCGACGTTGCACCCGGCAAGCGCGCACGAATTCGATGCCGCGCGCCCGGCCTCGCGAGCCCCCTCCATTCCGCCCGGCCTGCCCGCCGACGACCTCCGCGCCGCGATCACCGCCGACACGATCGTCTTCGCGTCGCCGCGCAGCCATTTCGTCGAGGTCCAGCCATGGCGCAGTTGAGTGCCGCCGAGCGCGTCGCCTTGTGGCAGGCCGCCTGGCCCGAGGCGCTCGCAGCCTGGAGCCGCTTCACTCGTCTCCACGATCCGCGGCTTTGCGAGAGCACCGTTGGGGCGGCGAAGGAAGGCCTGCAAGGCGCGTTCGCGATGATCCGGCTGGTCGACAAGAGCGTAGTGATCGATCTCGAAGCGATCGGACGGCTGGATCTCGACGATCACGCCGCGGTGATCCTGGCGCACGAGATCGGCCACCACGTGCTCGCGCCGGCAAGCGCCACCGAGAGCTTCCGGCTGATCGCACGGCTCCGCCCCGCGCTGCCGACCTTCGAGCGGCATGCGCCGATGATCGCCAATCTCTACACCGATCTGCTGATCAACGATCGGCTCCAGCGCCAGGCCGGGCTCGACATCGCCGGCGTGTACGACCGGATGACCGTGCGCGAGCCCGGCGCGCGCAGCCGGCTGTGGACGCTCTATATGGGCATGTACGAGTCGCTCTGGGGGCTCGAAAAGGGCAGCCTCGGCGGTCCTTCGGGCGATCCGGCGATGGAGGGCGACGCCTGGCTCGGCGCGCGGCTGATCCGCGTCTATGCGCGCGACTGGATGCATGCCGCGGGGCGCTTCGCCGCGCTCGTCCTGCCCTATCTCGCCGAAGATGCCGAGAAGGATGCCGCGCTGCGCCGGCTGCACGACACGCGCGATGCCGCTGCCGGCGCCGAACCCAGTGGTGCGCAGACGATCGAGGCCGACGAGGCCGACGGCGTCGTCCACCCGTCGCGCGATCCGCTGGTGACCGGCGAGGAGTCGACGACCATCGAGCCGCCCGCCAAGCCCGACGCCGCGCCCGGCCGTCCCGGCGCCGGCCAGGCGCGCGAGCCGTTCGAATATGGCGAGATCCTCCGCGCCGCCGGGCTGAAGCTGACCGACGGGGAAATCGCGATCCACTATTATCGCGAGCGCGCGCTGCCCCTGCTCGTGCCGTTCCCGGTGCAGCCCGCGCCCGCGTCGGAAGAGCCGCAGCTCGAGGGGCTCGAGCCTTGGGCGCTCGGCGATTCGCTCGATGAGATCGACTGGCTGCAGACCGTCGCGCTATCGCCGGTCGTAATCCCCGGCATCACCACGGTGCGCCGCGTCTATGGCCGCGAGCCCGGTGCCGCGCGCAAGCCCGAGCCGATCGACCTCGATCTCTATGTCGACAGCTCCGGGTCGATGCCCGATCCGCGCCGCTTCACGTCGTTCCTGACGCTGGCCGGCGCGGTGATTGCGCTTTCGGCACTCAAGGCCGGCGCGCGGGTGCAGGCGACCTTGTGGAGCGGCAAGCAGCAATGGATGGCGACGCCGGGCTTCGTTCGCGACGAGACCGCGATCCTCGACATCCTGGTCGGCTATTATGGCGGAGCCACGGCGTTTCCGACCCATCAGCTGCGCGACACCTTCGCCAAGCGCACCCCGCGCGACCGGCCGGTGCATATCCTGATGATCTCGGACGACGGCATCACCACGATGTTCGACCAGGACGAGCGCGGCAACAGCGGCTGGGACGTCTCCGCCACGGCGCTCGCCAAGGGACGCGCGGGCGGCACGATGGCGCTCAACCTCGGCAGCTGGTTCCGATCGGACGGCGCGATCGGCCAGCAGCTGGCCCGCGCGCGCGACGAGCAGGGCTGGGATATCCATTCGATTGCCGAGATGCCGGATCTCGTCGCCTTCGCCCAGGCGTTCAGCCGGCGGCGCTATGGCGGCGCCGCGGCAGTACGGGAGCGCGCGGCATGATCGTGCTGTGGCGCACTACCACGCGGTGCAACTATGCCTGCGGCTTCTGCGCCTATGACCGCCGGCTCGATATCGCGCACGGCGAAGTCGGCGCGGCGGAGGCGCTGCGCTTCGGCGCGTTGCTCGCCGACTGGTCGCGCGCATGGACGACGCCGGTGCTGCTCAGCTGGCTCGGCGGCGAGCCGCTGCTGTGGCGGCCGATATGGGAACTCTCCGCCGCACTCGCCGGCCAGGGGCTGGCGATCAGCGCGACGACCAATGGCAGCACGCTGCATAGGCCCGAGGTACGCGCCGGCATCGTCGCGCATTTCGCCGAACTGACCGTGAGTATCGATGGCCCTGCGCCGGTTCATGATCGCTTGCGTGGGCGGGCAGGGGCGTGGGACAAGGTGCGCGGCGGGCTGCGTGCGCTTGCCGCCGAGCGCGGGAGCGCGCGGCTCAAGCTGCGCGCGAACATCGTGCTGATGCGCGAGACGATCGGGCATTTCGCCGATCTCTGCGCGGCGCTCGCCGAGTGGGGCGTGGACGAGATCACCTTCAACCAATTGGGCGGGCGCGATCGGCCCGCATTCTTCCCCGCGCAACGGCTGCACGCCGCGGATGTCGCCGCACTGGCCGCGCTGGTCCCGGCGCTGCGCCGGCGCCTTGCGGCACGCGGTGTCACCCTGTGCGGCGATGCCCGCTATCTCGACCGGCTGCGCGCGAGTGCGTTGGGCGAGGCGCTGGCGGTCGACGATTGCCGTCCCGGCCGCTCTTTCCTGTTCGTCGACGAGCACGGCGTCGCCGCACCCTGCAGCTTCAGCGGCGCGGCGTACGGCGTGCCGCTCGCCGCGCTCCGCACAATCGCCGATCTCGACGCGCTGCCGGCTCGCTTCGTCGCCGCGCGCGCCGCGCAGCGATTGGCGACGTGCGACGATTGCCCCTCGACCCAGACCTTCGCGAAGTTCGCCGCATGACGCCTGGGCCGCCGCTCGAACGCGTCATGCGCCGGCTCGCCGAGACGCCCGACGATTTCCTCGCCGAGCCGCGCATCGGCGATACCGGCGACGTGGTCACCGCCGCCCTGGTCGGCGATCTGTTCCACGCGCTCGGCCACGCCCCGGCCGACGCCCCGCCGATCGGCCAGGATCGCAACCGGCTGCAACTGACCGCAGTGGCGGTGTGGCTGCTCGCCGACGAGTGGGTCGCAGCGGCGGCGCCCGATCGCGCGACGCTCGCCGCGTTGCTGGGCGAGCGGATCGGCGATCTCGCCGCTTCCGGACGCGTCGATCAGTTCGTCGGCGATGTCGACCGGCGTGAGGAATTGGCGCGCACGCTGATCGCCGCGCTCGGGCTGGTGCCCGCGGGCGAGAGCGAGGCGCAGGCCGCCGACCGGCTCTCGGCGGTCAGCGTGGTCGAGCGCCGGCGCCTGCTTCGCGCCAGCCAGGAAGCCGAGGAGCGCGCGCGTGCGGTGCGTGAAGCGCTGATCCGCAAGGCGGCCGAGGAATCGGCCGACAAATATACCCGCGAATGACCGAGCCGACCGACGCCGAGCGCTTCCCGACGCTGAGCGATGCGGGCCGGGCGATGCTGACCCGGATGACCGAGCATCCGGCCGCGCCCGCCTATCGCAACCGGAGCGGTAATCGACTGCTCGCCGAGGACCTGCCCGGGCTCGCCGCGTTCGAGGCGGAGACGCTGGCCGCGCCGATCGGCTGGAGGCCCGGCACGCCGCCCGATTGGATCGCGCCGTTCCTAGCCGAAGCCTATGCCAAGGTGCCGCATTTCCGCGCGCGCGGCGCGCCGCGGCGCGACCTCGCCGACGTGCCGACCACCGCGCGCGGCGATCTCGCGCACGATATCGCCGCGTTCGTGCCCGATGACGTGCCGGTCGATCGGCTGATCAACTTCCGCACCACGGGCACAACCGGCCACCCGCTACTGATCGCCTCGCACCCCGTCGTCGCGGCGCGCTATCTCGCCTTCCACAAGCGCGCGCTGGCGCGGTTCGGGATCACCTTGCGCGCGGGTGCCGGCGATGTCGGCGTCGTGCTGCTCGGGCACCAGAAACGCTGCTTCACCTATGTTTCGGTCACGCCGTCGATGGGCGAGGCGGGGCTCGCCAAGATCAATCTCCATCCCGACGACTGGCGCGATCCCGACGATCGCGCGCGCTATCTCGACTCGCTCGATCCCGAAGTGATCGCCGGCGATCCGATCTCGTTCGCCAGCCTGCTCGCACTGCCGGTCACGACCCGGCCGCGGGCGTTGCTGTCGGTGGCGATGATGCTCACCGATGGCTTGCGCGACCGGCTCGAGGCGCGGTTCGGGTGCCCGGTGCTCGATCTCTATTCGATGAACGAGGTCGGCCCGATCGCGGTCGCCGATCGCGCGGCGGGCGGCCGCGTGCTGCTCCAGCCGCGCCTCTATGTCGAGATCGTCGACTCCGCTGGCCGCGCGCTGACGCCCGGCGAGCGCGGCGAAGTGTGCGTCACCGGCGGGTTCAACTTCTGCCTGCCGCTCGTCCGCTACCGCACCGGCGACACTGCGCGGCTGGCGATGGCAGGCGACGTGCCGATGCTCGCCGATTTCAGCGGCCGTCGCGCGATCCGATTCCGCACCGCGCATGGGGCTTGGGTCAACAATATCGACGTCAGCCACGCACTTGCCGCCCTGTCCGCCGCGCAATTCGCGTTGCACCAGGATGCGGACGGCGCGGTCGCGCTCGCGCTGTCGCCCGAGGCGCTCGACGACGCCCCGGTGGCGTTGGCCGCGTTGACGCGGCTGCTCGGCGACGTCCCGATCCGCGTCGAACCAATCGCGAGCGACGACAAGGTGCTCCAATATGGCTCTGACTTGGCAGGCAGTACCGCCGAATGACCCCGCTGGAGATCGCCGCCAACGGGTTCGCCACCGTCTCGATCGTGCTCGCCGGGCGCAATTCGGTTCACACCTGGTGGACCGGCATCATTGGCTGTGGACTGTTCGCCTGGCTGTTCTTCGAGACGCAGCTCTATGCCGACGTCACGCTGCAGCTCGCGTTCATCGTCACCAGCGCAGTTGGCTGGCGGTGGTGGGTGCGGGGCGCGCAAGGCGCACCTGCGCCGGTCACCCATGCGCCGCGCGCGTGGCTCGCGCTGTTCGGCGCGGTCGGCATCGGCGCGGCGCTCGGCTATGGGGCGCTGCTGCACCATTTCACCGACGCCTATGCGCCCTTCATCGACTCGTTCGTGCTGACGCTCAGCCTGCTCGCCCAGTTGCTGCTCGTCCGCCGTCAGGTCGAGACCTGGCCGGTGTGGATCGCCGTAAACACCCTCGCCGTGCCGCTCTACGCGTCGCGCGGGCTGACACTGACGGCGCTCCTCTATGCCGTATATTGGTGCAACGCCTGGTATGGCTGGTGGCGCTGGCGTCGTGAGATCGTCTCGTGCTGACAGGGCTGGTCGTGGGCAAGTTTGCGCCGCTGCACAAGGGACACGAGGCGCTGATCGCATTCGCGCAGGCGCAGTGCGACCGGCTCGTGATCCTGAGCTACTCGAAACCCGAGCGCCCCGGCTGCCCGCCCGAGCGCCGCGCCGCTTGGCTCGCCGCGCTCTATCCAGATGCATTGCGGTTGGTGCTCGACGATGCTGCGCTCGCGACCTTCGCCGCCCGCACCGGTGAGGCGCCGCGCATCCTCCCCCATAACGACGCGCCCGACGAGGCGCACCGCAGCTTCGTTGCCTGGGTGTGCCGCGCGATGCTCGGCCTCACCGTCGACCGCGTGTTCACCAGCGAAGCCTATGGCGACGGATTTGCAGCCTCCCTTGCACGGCATTTCGATCATGTGGTCGAGCACCGGATGTTCGATCATCCGCGCGAGCGCGTCCCGATCTCCGCCACGAGGCTCCGCGCCGAACCCGCGTTAGGCCGCTCCTTTCTTACTTCCACGATACGTCGAGATCTCGTGCGCCGCGTTGCCCTCATTGGAGGGGAATCGACTGGCAAGACGACGCTGGCCGCTGCGCTGGCTCAGCATCTCAAAACCATTTGGGTGCCTGAATATGGCCGCGAACTATGGGAGCTGCGCCGCGGCGAACTCCGCTTCGACGACTTGCTAACAATAGCTCGAGAGCAGATCGCGCGTGAAGATGCTGCGCTCAATAACGCAACTGGCTGGCTCATTTGCGATACAAGTCCGCTTGTCACGATGTTCTATAGCGAGGCGATGTTCGCGCGGGTCGATCCGGAGCTGCGTAGATTGGCTGAACGCAGATATGACGAGACGATTCTGTGCGCTGCCGATTTTCCATTCGTTCAGGATGGGACGCGCCAAGACGACGCATTTCGAGCCCGCCAGAATGACTGGTACCGTAATCGGCTCGATCGCGTCGAACTGTCTTATCTGATCCTTCAGGGGCCGCCACTTGTGCGGGTCGAGACCGCTTTGCGCTATCTTAGGAGTGATCGCGGCGAACGGGACTAGCGGTCTCGATGCGCATGCTGCCCCAGGACAGCGGCTCGATTGCGATGGCGAGACAGTGCCTTGGGCGGCCACCAGGACGGCGAAATGATCACGGCTCGTAAGCCTGTCGTAGTTTTGAAACGCCCTGTCGAGTTCCGCAAACATCCCGCAAAATGCCACTGCAGCCCACGTCAAAAGTGGCCCTTTTCTTGGTAGAGCAACGCCCAAGGTGAGAGAACATACCGAGATGTCAACTGCTTAGGAGTCTGGTGGCTATCTTGTCTCCTGTACCATAGCTGCCCAAGCTGTCTCATAGATGCGGGACGGGAACGTCAGCGCTGAGGAAGGAGGCGCGCAAAGGTGTGCCCTTCCGCCGCCGGTTCGAGATTGATCCCGACCTAAGAACCTCCCGTCCGATCACCCGAGCGGCTTGCCGCGCAAGCCCGCACCAGCCAATCTCGGAAGGCAAGGATCGACGGCCTCGCTTCTTGTTCTGCAACCAGCAACCAGTACGCTTCAGGCCCCCTCACGACAATGTCAAAGGGCTGGATGAGTTCGCCTGCGAGGAGGCAATTCTCGAACAATCGCGGTGAAAGCAAGGCCAGACCGCCGCCCTCTATCGCTGCTGTGCCAGCCAAATCCTGAGTCGGGTATCGCGCTCCCGATCCACTCGAACCAACCGTCGGAGACCGCAATCCGATGGCGTTGAACCATAACGGCCAGTCGTCGCTCTCAATCAGTCGACAGTTCAGCAGATCGACCGGTTCCTCCATCCTCTCCGGCCTATAGCGCTTCGGATTGTACAGGGGTGTCCGCTCGACCGGAAACAACTTGGTCGCCGAGAAGCCCTTCCAGTTCCCTGTGCCGCTGCGGACTGCGACGTCGAAGCTGCCGGCCGGGCGCAGATCGATAGCGGAATCGAGTGCGACGCCCAAACCGTGTGCTTCGGTGAAGTTCGTCAATCGAGGTGCAAGCCAGCGTGACGCGAAGGTGGGTGCGGCGCTGATGCGAATGACGTCCGGGTTGGCGCAATCCGCCACGGCGGCGGCAAGTTGCGCCAACGCTTCACCCACCCTGTCGGCAAGCCGTTGGCCCGCCTCGGTCAAGGCGACTCGAGGGCCGCTTCGTTGAAACAGGGCAGTGCGGAGCTCAACTTGAAGGTTCCGCATCCGCTGGCTCACCGCGGCTGGGCTGATCCCCAATTCGGCTGCGGCACGCGTGTAACTTTCATGCCGGCCGCACGCCTCGAAAACGCGAAGTGTCTCCAGGGGAGGTAATCGAAAGCGCATTCACTCATCTTAAGCGCAGATTGAAATGCCAGCCAATATCATCGTTATGGCCATGTCGAGGGCGCGCCTAAACGGGGAGCCGATGAGAGCCCGAGCGCCTGCCCTGACCCGCCGCACCATTCTTGCGGCCGTTCCTGCGCTTGGGGCGGCAGCGGCATTCGCCCCGGAGGATGATCTCCGTCTCATCATGGCGCCTACCAATCTCGGTCTGCGCCCGCTCAAAGCGCACACACAACCCGGGGCCTGGCGAGCACCGGAAGTCTTGCGCGCGGCGGGGTTGGCGCCAGCCGTTCGGGCGAGCCAGATAATACAGATGGACCGGCCTTCCTATCGGTTCGACGAGGAGGCAGGCACCCGTATCAGGAATGGCCATGGCATTCGCGCGTTCAGCGAGATGCTTGGCGCCCACGTCGCCACTGTGCTCAAGGTCGGAGCCTTCCCGCTGGTCATTGGGGGCGACTGCAGCATTCTGCTTGGCTGCCTGCTTGGCGCGCGCGCTCTTGGGAGAATCGGTCTCTTTCACGTCGACGGACACAGCGACTTCTACCATCCCGGCAACTATGACAGCGAGGAACGGCTTGGCAGCGTCGCCGGCATGGACCTCGCCCTGGCGACGGGGCGGGGCGAGCCGTTGCTGGCGCTCTGGAATGCTGGCTCCCTCGTGGAGGATCGCTTTGTCGTCCAGATCGGTGAGCGCGAAAGGCTCCGCCCTGGCGTCGATTATGGCGACATCGTTCGAACCCAGATCCGGCGATTGCCCATCAGAAGGATTCTGAAGCATGGTATAGAAGGCACGGTTCGCGACGCCCTGTCGCCCGTGGACGGCGAGCGCCGGCCGATGTGGCTTCACGTGGATCTCGATGTCCTCGACCAGCGTGTGATGCCGGCGGTAGATTCGCCTGGATCACCTGGTCTGGCGTTCCCGCAATTGGGGGCATTGATTGACGGACTCGTCGCGGGGCGGCGCGTGATCGGCGCTGATGTTGCAATATACGATCCCGAACTGGATCCAGACGGCGCATATGCGCGCGGGATTGTGGCGTGCCTGGCACGCGGGTTCGCCAATTTGCGGGCTTCGAAATGAGGGGGCGGTTAGCGATGGCGCTGTCTGGGATCTTCTCGGCAGCAGCTGCTCACGCACTCGCCAGCAGCAAACCGGGCCCGGAAATCTGGACCCCGGCGCAGCTGTCGACTGCCGCTTACGAGGCTACGCCGACCTTCTCGCCCGATGGACGGGAACTGATCTACATGTCTGCCGACAGGCACTTCACGAAATGGCGGCTGCTCATGTCGCATTGTGAACATGGGCGATGGACGCCAGCTGCTCCGCCGCCCTTCGCCGCGCCTGCGCCGACCATCGAGGCCGATCCTGGCTACACGCCCGACGGCAAGGGCCTCTATTTCGTATCAGCCCGGCATGATCCGGCGAATGAGGATTTCGACATCTGGTACGTGGCGCGAAAGTCCGGGGGACGGTGGGGCAATCCTGAACGTCTGCCGGCGCCAGTCAATTCTCCCCACGCCGAGCTTCTGCCGCGGACGGATTTGTCCGGTCGCCTTTACTTCGGATCGAGCCGCCCCAGCGGTCATGGCGAGAGCGACATCTATGTGGCAGAGCGAAACCGTGCCGGCAGCTGGACCGCCCGCAACATCGGCACTCCCGTCAACACTGCCCAGAACGAGTATGAAGCGGAGATCTCTCAGGACGGTCGAACCTTGATTCTCGTGGCGGACCGGGGTGACCGATCACACCTGTACCGATTCCAGATGACAAAGAGCGGGTGGAAGGAATCGGGCCGGCTCTCGGCCCACAGCAATGTCTTTCAAGTCGGACCACTGCTCTCGCCCGATGCGGGCTCCCTCCTCTTCGCGCAGGCCTATGGCACCCAATCGGGCGAGATATTCCTCTCCCACCTGACCGCACAGCGGTCGCGATCCTGGCCGCCGTCATGCGGCGCGGGGTCTAATGATGGTTGAGATGTCCCGGCGTTCCGCGGCAACCGCAATCCTGTCCCTGGGAGGATGCGCGGCGGCGCGGGCCCAAACGGGGCAGCCGATAGAGCCCAGCACTACCAGCTATGCGCAAGCCTGGCTGATCGAGGGTGCCTCAAGAATATTGTTCGTCAGCGGGCAGACGCCGACTGACGCGGAGGGGAACGTTCCGAAGAGCTTTGCGGCGCAAGCGCGTCTCGCATGGGCGAATGTTCTGGCGCAGCTCCGCCGTGCGGACATGGACTTCGCCAATCTAGCCAAGGTCACGATCTACCTGAGTCACCGGCGGTTCCGCGAAGAAAACACCCGCATACGGGCCGCTTTGCTGGGGTCGGCTGCGCCCGCGATCACCGTTGTGATTGTCGGAATCTTTGAGGAAGAGTGGCTCCTCGAGATCGAAGCGATTGCCTGCAGCTGAGAGCAACGGAAAGAGAGAAGAAGCTGATGATGATTTCAGGGGTCGCTTCTACCGGCGTGCGCCATCGTCACTTGAACGTGGATGGTTTTACCGTTTTCTATCGCGAGTGCGGCTCGGAGGATGCCCCGGTGCTCCTCTTGCCGCATGGCTATCCTTGCTCGTCCTACGAGTTTCGGAATCTTATGCCGCTGCTCGCCGATCAGTGGCGGCTGATAGCGCCGGATTTTCCCGGCTGCGGCTACAGCGATACGCCTGCCAACTTTGACTATAGCTTTACCGGCTATGCCGCCTTCCTGGAGCGCCTTTGCGAGTCATTGGGTGTCGACCGCTTCGCCATTTACCTCCACGACTTCGGATCACAGATCGGGCTGCGCCTCGCGATCCGAGATCCAGGTCGCATCACCGGGCTGATCGTCCAGAACGGTGACATCTACGAGGACCAGCTCGGTCCCAAGTATGCTCCTCTCCAAGCTTATTTCAGCGACCCGACTCCGGAGGCGAAAGAGAAGCTTGGCGATGCGGTCACGAAGGACGGCTTCAGGGATGAGTTCCTGAACGAAGTGACCGACGAACTCGCGGGGCGCGTTCCGCCAGACCTCTGGGAACTCCACTGGGCTCTGATGACCCCGCGGCGCAGGGAAATCGCGGTGGGTGTAATCGCAGGCTTGAAGGAAAATCTGGCGTGGTTCCCGCGCTATCAGGCCTATCTGCGCGAGCATCGACCGCCGACGCTGATCGTCTGGGGACCGCGCGACGGCTACATGCCAGAAGGCGCGGCCAGGGCCTACCTGCGTGATCTCCCGGACGCAGAATTGCACCTGCTCGATGGCGGACATTGGCTGCTGGAGACACACCTTTATGAAGTGGCAGATCTGATCCGGCCCTTTCTGAGGTCAATTGAATTTGAGCGCGGGTAAGCGTCAGCGCGGAGGGGTGGTGTCAGTGCAGTTCGAAGGCTTGATCGAGATCCGGGGTATCAATCCCTTCGTTCTGGTGAACGCCGGGCGTGCGCAGGAAATCCACGCCGGCTGGCGCAAGCCGATGCCGGTGCTGGCCCAACTAAACGGCAAGCCCGACCCGGCGTGGCGCATCAACATGATGCCTGGCGGTAACGGAAGCTTCTTCCTGTATCTCGACGGCGGTCTTCGCAAACGGGCAGGGGCCGATATCGGCGACACGGTCGCGGTTCGGATCAGCTTCGATCCTGACTACAGAAATGGTCCCCAACACGCAATTCATCCCGCGTTCGCAGCCCGCCTCGAGAGCAGTCCGGAGATCAATGCCCGATGGGAAGCGCTCGCGCCCGGCCTGCGAAAGGAGGTGCTGCGATACCTCGCCAACCTGAAATCTGAAGCGGCAAGGGCAAGAAATGTCGAGCGCGCAATTCGTGTCCTCAGCGGCGCAAAGGAGCGCTTCATGGCTAGGGACTGGAACTGATCCAGGGCGTAGTTGGAGGCAGGAAAGTCATGGATATTAAACGGACGGCAGCCGACGTGTGGAGCGCTTTCGCATCGCGCGACGCTGCGGCAATTCACGAGGTGCTGACCGATGATGTCGAATGGATAGCTCCAAAGGGGAATTCGACGGCCGTTGCTCTCGGTGTCACTGACCACATGATAGGTAAGGAGGCGATCTCGTCGTTCCTGCTCAATGACATGCGGCGGCTGTTCTCCAACGGCCTCAAGATCGAGCCAATTTCGGTCACGGCAGAAGGCAATCGCATCGTCTTCGAACAGACACACACAGCTATCCTCGCGAACGGGACCGCTTACATGAACGATTATGTCTTCATCTTCGAGATGGTGGACGGGAAGGTTCGGCGCATACGCGAGTATATGGACACGTACAGCGGACATAAAATGGTGTTCGAAGGCACACAACCCCGGCAGATTGTCTAGCCGACGTCGTGCAATCGTGATTGCATGTTGACTAAAACCCAATCCGCAACTCGAACCAAGGATCGAGGAAAAATATGATAACCTGTGTACTGGAGTACAAAATCAAGCGGAGAAAATTAGGACAATTTGAACGCTGGTGTCAGATGTGGCTCCAAATTATTCCGAATTCGGTGGAGTTCATCACGGCTACTTTTTGCCTGGCGAGGGTAACAGCGACGTGGCCCTAGGTCTATTTTCATTTTCATCATTGGCTGATTACGAAGTTTACCGCTTAGAGGCCAAGTCTCACGTCGGTGCGCTAGCTGCGGACCGCTTCAAAGAAGAAACCGGGTGCATTCGCTCTTGGGATCGCCGGTACTTCGAGCCGCTTCTACCCTCGACCTGATCTCCGCACCATAGTGGCATCTGGCTTCCGATGTGATGTGGGACGAGAGTGTCTGATTAAGATGCAGCTGGGCAGTCGGGCAAACGCCCCCCCTCGCAAGGGAGCAGAAATTGCCGTTGGCAGAGACCCACAAGAAGGAGATCACATCGATGATGCAACTTGAGCAGTATATCGCTGGCTGGCGGGCGCACGACGTGACGGCGATACTCGCGACGCTTGTTCCGGATTGCGTCGTCATTGAGAGCTTCGGACCGATCTATCGCGGGCACGATTGTGTAGCGCAGTGGGTATCGACATGGCTGGCTGATGACGGCTGCGTGATCGACTGGACGATCCGCGATCTACGAACCTCAGCTGAGGGTGAAACTGCCGAATGGGCTTTCCACTACAGGTGGCGTGGTGAGGAAATGCGGTTTGACGGCGCAACGATCGCCACACTGCGCGATGGCAAACTCTCGTATCTACGTGAGTATGCTACAACGGCGGCGCTCTACGATTGGCGAGGTGAGTGGCAGCAGACATTCGCAACGACGGTATCATAACTTGCTCCAACGACCTTCCGACAAAGGGACCGGCAGGTGAGGCGCCGTCCCACTGATCGGCTGACGTCCGCCTCCAAGTCGCTTTCGGGCAATACGTGCGCCGACATAAATGACCGACTTTGGGGCGTAAGCCGCCTGGCAGGTTTCTCATCTAAAGCGGCAAATGTCTGGGGCTCTTGGGCTGCGCCGTCGGTCTAACGTTTGAGCTGTGGGTAGCTAGAAGATGCCGCTGAAGAAAGATCGTCGATCAGAGTCGGGAGGCGCGAGTGAGGCGGGCAGCTGTCTCCTCGCTAGACCGGGAGACAGGGCGTGACCGGACCTGCTAACTAGTTCACTTCTCTGACGCTACCGTTCGGCGCAGTGACAGAACCTTTCATCGAAACAGCGGAAAAGTCCCATCAAATGCCACTGCAGCCTAGGCCAGAAACCGGCCGGTTGGTGGTATAGTAGCGCTCCTCTGCAGAAAATACCGCGAGATAACAATGGGGTAGGCGCGGCTTGGCAATCGTGTCTCCCCGACCATTTTCAAGGCGTTAAGCAGCCATTTCCAAGCCTCCGACCGGAACGAACCGTCTCGCGGATCGCGGGGGTTGACGGGTGTACTTCGTTGCTGGCGCCGGTCTGATCAAAATTGGCTGTTCGACTCAGCTTGACGGGCGCGCCCGCGCTATCCGCAATAGCTTGCCAGTAACGGCTCCAACGAGCGACATGACGGCGTAAGCCTACAACATCGGGAGCCGCGACGGTCTTGGCCCGAGCGGGAACGCAGCGTCGATCCGGGACAACTCGGCTTGCGTCAATTGCAGCGCTCCGGCGCCGGCATTTTCGGCGGCGTGATCAGGGCTGGACGCCTTCGGAATCGCGAACAGATTTGGGTCCCGCACCAGGAAGCGCAACGCGACTTCGCGCGCCGTCGCTTGATGGTCTGCGGCAATTTCCTCCAGCACCCGGCCCCCTGACGTGTGCGGGCCGGGGAAGTCGCCATGGCCGAACGGACTATAGGCAACTACGGCAACGTCGTGTTCCGCGCACCAGGGCAGCACGGCGTGCTCGATCGCACGCTCGTCCAAATTGTAGAGCACCTGGTTACAGGCGATTCGGCCCTCGCCGCCGGCTTTCCATGCGGCATCGAGATCGGGCACGTCGAAGTTGCTGACGCCCCAGGACAGGATCTTGCCCTGTTCACGCAGCTGCTCGAATCCGGCGAAGGTCTCCTCGAGAGGATGCGAACCGGGCCAATGCAGCAGGTAGCAGTCGAGCCGATCGGTGCGGAGTCGGGCGAGCGAACGCTCGCACGCGGCAACCGTCCCCCTGCCGGAGGCGTTACCGGGGAGCACCTTCGAAACGAGGAAAACCTCATCTCGCCTGTCGGCTATGGCCTCGCCGACCACAAGCTCGGCATCGCCGTACATCTCGGCAGTGTCGATATGCGTCATGCCGAGATCGAGGCCTCGGCGAAGCGCTGCCACCGCCGTGGCCCGGTGCGCCTCGTCTATGTACCAGGTGCCTTGGCCGATCACCGCAACTTCGCGCGGCGCCGGACCAAACGGGCGCAACTCCATTGTCGGGGAATCTTGCGCAGGACGATCCTTTGCTGCGCCGGGACCGGATGCCGCGCTCACTTTGTGTCCTCCTGCCGTAACTGCCTGCATGCAAGAAGCCGGGTCTCCCCTTGGTGGAGGGCAGGGATGTCAGCGGGCTTGCGGCTCCTCACGCTTGGGCACATTTTCGATCCTACCATCCTCGTCACTCGGGCACCTGGCCGCTGTCACCGGGCAGCTTGTAGGCCAGGACGTGGCCGTGCTCGATCTGGGGCATGCCCTCGAACAGCTCGGGCGTGCGCAGGACCAGTGCGCGACCGACCTTGCCTGCGAGATGGGCGAGACGCCCCGCATTGTCCGGAAAGGTGTCGAATATAGCGAAGTCGTGATCGCCGAAGCGCAGCGCGTACCAGGTGGTGGTGTCCGGTTCCTCCAGCACCGCTGCCAGGCCATCGCGAAGAAAGGCTTCGACCTCGTCGCCCTTCCCGTCCTTGGCGACAAGACGGACGAACAGCGATTTCACTACCGACGCATTTTGTTGGTCGACCATAGGTCAGCTCCTCTCAAGCGATTTACGATGTTCCGAAAGCGTTCAATTCCCGCCGGCTGTCTGCATTGCGGTTGATCGACGGTCGATCTCAGACATTGTGTAGCCCAAGGTAGGAGCGACGCGGCGGACGAGCGGTTCCCATTCCTCGCGTGCGGCGACATAGGCTTCAACGCCGTCGGTTCGCGCCGCGACCCCGGCGCTTTCCAGGGTGCGCGTGGCGGACAAATAGCTTTGGCGAAGGCCCCAGGCCTCGGCAGCATCATTGGCGCGATCGCCGGCGGTGGGGAAATTGGCGTCCAGCGTCTCGAGCAGCATCCGGGCGCCGCGGCGGATCGCGGCGACGGGGGCGCTGGCGGCGAGGGTGCCATAGCGGTCGCGATCGAGCGCGGTGTCGATCAGCGTGGTGGCGTCGAGCAGGACGAAGGTGAAGCGCGACACCGCGTAGAGCGGCTCCTCGAAGCGGAAGTAGAAGAGCAGGGGATAGAAATGGTGCGCCTCCTTGGTCGCGGCGAGCGAGCGGATGAGATTGCCGAGCTCGCTCGTCGCTTCGCTCGCCTCGCCATCGGGCATGAGCCTGGTCAGCATCACCGCCGCGTCGCCGGTGCCGTCGGTCATCAAATCGACGGCGAGCGCCAGCGCGTTGCGCTCGCGCAGCCCCGAATAGACCTGGACAAGGTAGCTCAGCACCAACGAGAGCACCGACGCGCCGATCAGCGAGTTGAGGAGGAAGAGCAGCCGCGTGCCGGTCGTATGCGGCGAATAGTCGCCGCCGCCGACGATCGACAGGCTGTTGCCCGCGACGAGGAGCGACGTGACGAAGTCGGTCGGCGTGTCGCCGCTCGACGGGCGGATCGTGGTGCCGAGCTCGGGCTGGATGACCAGCGCCGCGCCGACCGTCAGCCCGATCGCCCAGAATCCGATCAGCGAGACGACGATGAGCGGACCGGCCAGGGAGAGCACGGTGCTGCGCCGCTTGCCGAAAAGCTTCGCGACGGCATGAAGCAACGCCCATATCGCCCGGTTCCAGCGGGGCGCGAGCAGCCCGGTGCCCGCGCGGGCGTAAAGCACGGTCAGGAAGATGTCGGCTAGTAACAGCAGCATCAGCGCTGCGCCCAATATCTGTTCGATGATCATGTCCTACCCCGACAGGCGCGATCGCTGAGCGCGCGATGAGCTTCCGGAATCCTCGGCGGCTACACCGCCGCGGCATCCTCGCGAACCTGCGTCGCAGCTTCCCGCAGCGCCCGGGCGACCGCTTCGCCGACGCCGCGGGCGCTGGCGGGATTTTGGCCGGTGATCAGCCGCCCGTCCTCGACGACGTGCTTGCCTAAGGGAAGGAGCGCCTTCGTGTAGCGCGCACCGCGCGTCTTCAATTCCTCCTCAAGGTTGAACGGCACGATGTCGTCGCGATTGTCGGCCTGTTCCTCGGCCCAGGAGAAGGCCGTCAGTTCCTTGTCGTGCACGAGCCAGCTGCCGTCGCTCAGCCTTGCCTCCATGAAACCCACCGGGCCGTGGCATACGGAGGAGACGATCTTCCCGTTCTCGTGGAATTCGGCGAGGAGCCGGCCGAGCTCGGGCGAGCGGAAGTCCCACATCGTCCCATGACCGCCCGCCAGATAAATGGCGTCATAGTCCGCCACGCGAACCTCGGCGAGCGGCAGCGTCTGGTTGAGCCGGTCCATGAACTGCTTGTCGCGATAGTGGTTGGTGACATCGCCGCCGAGGCGGCTGTTGTGCCCCATTTCGGGCATCATCAGCCCTTGGGGATCGAGCGGCACCCAGCCGCCCGACGGGCTCGCGATCTCGCTCTCGAAGCCTTGCTCCTCGACTGCGTCCCAGAAATGGGTGAGCTCGCCCAGCCAAAGCCCGGTCCTGAAGCCGACGGTCTCATATTGATCGACGTTGGTGACGACGACGAGGATTTTGCCGGTTCGATCCATGACTCTTCTCCTGCATCCGGGGGGACGCCGGGATCGGCTGCCGGGGCAGGGTGGCAGCCGGTTCCCGACGAACTTATGCCGAGGCCAGCGCCGGGACGGCGTCCGCCACCTGGCCCTCGGCTCGATAATCCGGAGGGATGTCGAAGTCCTTCCGGGCGAGGCCGCGGGACGCCTGCGCACCCTTCGGCAGACCCGAGCGATCCGAATAGTCGCGATCCGAACTGCTGGGGTCGCGGCGGTGCGCAGCTTTGACGCCGGCATAGGCGACAATGTCGAGCAGGGTGATTCCTGCCACCATTGCGGTCGCGATCGCCGCGTTGCGCCGCTGGGGATTGTCGCGATGCAACGCAGTCGCGAGGGTGCCGAGATCGAGCGCGTCGCCGCCGATCCGGGCGGCGAGCCCGATCGGCTTGTCTACGGACAGGGTTGGGATCGCGCTGGCGAGCTCGCGCGCCCCATAGGCCCGGATCAGGCCTTCCTTGTCGTCGAGGCCGAGGGTGCGGGCGATGCGTCCCGGCGCCACCAGTTCGGTGATGCCGAGGCCGATCGAGAACCAGCCGAGCGCGCGGGCCAGACGATCGGCACTGCTCAGCGAGCTCGGACCCTTTTGCTCGACGCGAGGGTCGCCCTCGGAACGCGCGATACCGGTAAGATTGGTGAGTGGCATGGAGGCTTCCTTCAGGGCTGGAGCATGACCTTGATGCATCCGTCCGCCTTGTCGCGGAACGTCGTGTACATCTCGGGACCTTGGGAAAGATCGACCTTGTGGGTGATCACGAAAGAGGGATCGATCTGACCTTCCTCGATCCGGCGGAGAAGATCGCCCGTCCAGCGCGGAACGTGCGCCTGCGCCATGCGGAAGGTCAGGCCCTTGTTCATCGCCTGGCCCATCGGGATCTTGTCGACGAGGCCGAGATAGACGCCGATGATCGAGATGACGCCACCGGGGCGGCAGACATAGATCATCTCGCGGAGCACGTGCGGGCGGTCATTCTCCTGCATGAGCATCTGCTTGGCGCGGTCGAGCAGCGTGTCGGGCTGGGTGGGCGTGATGTGACTCTCCGTGCCGACCGCATCGATGCACTTGTGCGGTCCCTCTCCACCGGTGAGCTCGTTGAGCCGTTCGACCACGCTCTCCTCCAGGAAGTTGATCGTGATCGCGCCGGCGGCCGCGGCCATGGAGAGACGCTCGGGCAAGTGGTCGATCGCGATCACCTGCTCGGCACCGAGCAGGATTGCCGAGCGGATCGTCATCTGGCCGACCGGGCCGCAGCCCCAGACTGCGACCGTGTCGCCGGGCTGGATGTCCGCCTGCACCGCGGCTTGCCATCCCGTCGGCAGAATGTCGGAGAGGAAGAGGAGCTTTTCGTCATCGATGCCGTCGGGCACCTTGATATGCGTGGTGTCGGCGAAGGGAACGCGCAGATACTCGGCCTGGCCGCCCGGGTAGCCGCCGGTCAGGTGCGTGTAGCCGAAGAGCCCCGCGGTTCTGTGCCCGAAAGCCTTGTCGCCCAGTTCGCCCTTGCGGTTCGTTCGCTGACAGACCGAGAAATTGCCGCGCCGGCACTGGTCGCACTCGCCGCACTGGATGGTGAAGGGAATGACGACACGATCGCCTTTCTTGAGCGATCCCTTCGCACCGCTGCCCACCTCGACGACCTCGCCCATCGTCTCATGCCCGAGGATGTCGCCGGGCAGCAGAGCGGGAACGAGATTGTGGAAAAGATGAAGATCTGAGCCGCAAATCGCGCAACTCGTAACCTTTATTATGGCGTCGCGGGGGTCTTCGATCGCAGGGTCGGACACCGTGTCGTATCGGATGTCTTCCTTGCCGTGCCAGACTAGGGCCTTCATGCCGGTCTCCTCGGTTGGAGGCGCCGACCTAGGTTTCGCCGCGCTCCATACCCATAGGGGCGATACCTAGGGAACCTTACCCGGCAGCCGGCGGTTGCCGCCTGCACCGGCAAGACTTGAGGAGAGCCGGCGCCGTAGCGAAAAAAGTATTACGAGCGGCTGCGTCGAGCGATGGCCTCACGGTTTTCTCCGCCGAGGCAGTGCTGGCGCGCCAGGTGCAATTCCTCGAAGCGAACCTGTCGTCGATCCCCGATTATGTGTACGCATTCGACCGGCAGCGACGTTTTGCCTATGCCAACCCGGCGATGCTCGCCCTGTTCGGCCTTTCCGCCGACGAGATGCTCGGCAAGTCCTTCGCGGACCTGAATTACCCGCCGGATCTGGCAAGCCTCCTCAATGATCACATCGATCAGATTTTCGCGGAGGGCGTGACCGTCCAGAACGAGGTGTTCTTCCATAGTCCCAGCGGACACGCAGCTTATTTCGCCTATCTCTGGGGCCCCGTTCGCGACGAGAATGGTTCAATCGAACTGGTGGTCGGCGTCTCGCGCGATACCAGCGAGCGGCGCGCGTTCGAGGACGCCTTGCGCAATAGCGAGGCTCGGTTGCGGGCGGCAACCGAGCTGGTCGGCATCGGTATCTACGCCTGGGATCCGGTCACCGGCGCTCTCGAATGGGACGAGCAGCTGCGGGCGATGTGGGGCCTGCCTGCCGACGCATCGGTCGACATGACGGCGTTCGAGGCTGGCATTCATCCGGAGGATCTCCAGCGGGTGCGCGAAGCAATCGCGCGCTGCATCGATCCTGCGGGCGACGGTAGCTACAATGTCGAATATCGCGTCGTCGGGAAAGAAGACCGCATCACCCGCCGCATCGCCACTTCCGGCCGTACAAGTTTCGCCGACGGGCGCGCAGTGCGATTCATCGGTGCCGCCATCGACGTGACGGCGCAGCGGCAGGCAGAAGCCGCGATTCGCGCAAGCGAGGCGCAGTTCCGCAGCTTCGCTGCGCACAGCAGCAACCTGATCTGGATCGGCGACCCCACAGCCGACACGATCGTCTATCGAAGCGCCGCGTACGAGCGGATCTGGGGCGTGCCCTGCCACGAGGCGGCGAGCGCCTTCGCCGAATGGACGAAGGACGTTCACCCCGATGACCGCGGACAAGTCAATCACGCCCTCGCCGCCGTAAAAGCCGGAGAGGTCGTGCAGTTCGAATACCGCATCGTGCGGCCGCGCGACGGCACCACCCGCTGGCTTCGGGACACGAGCTTCCCGATCTTCGACGAGGCAGGCGCGGTAACCCGGATCGGCGGAATCACCGAAGACCTCACCCAAGACGACGTCCGTCACGTCTATATCGTGAGTGGCAAGGCTGCCGAGACACGCAAACTGAGCGCCTTGGTCCGCACGCTCGGCTATCACGCGCGGACATTCGAAAGTAGTTCCGCCTTTCTCGATCTGGCCCCTGTGCTCTCGCCCGGCTGCGTGCTCCTCGACCTGCGCAAGGGCCGCGACGAGGGGTTGTCGGTGCCGCGCGAACTAAGGGCGCGGTCGATCACGATACCCACCATCGCGCTCGACGCAGCGGGTGGCAACGCGATGTTCGCGGTCGCAGCCATGAAGGCTGGCGCGGTTGACTATATCCTTGCCGGAGACGAAGGCGCGATGCGCGCCAGCCTCGCCGCGGCCATTGCCGAGTGTCAGGGGTCGACGCGTTCGACAACGCGCGACGAAAACGCAAGCGCCCGGATCGAACGACTGACGCCACGCGAACGCGAGGTGCTGGTCGGGTTGGTCGACGGCGGGACCAACAAGGTCATCGGTCAGAAGCTTGGCATCAGTCCCCGCACGGTAGAACTGCACCGAGCCCAGGTGATGAACCGGCTGAACGCGAGCAGCCTGACCGAGCTTCTTCAGATCGCCTTGTCCGCGGGGATCACGCCATTGGGCAGCGAAGGCGGCGAGCAACGGATTGTGACCTGAACCTCCTGGGGGCAGGAACGGCCATCTTCCCGATTTGCAGCTGCCGGTCCCCCACGTCCGTGAGAAGCTGAGACCCGGCTACACCGTTCGAGGTGTGTCGGAAGCGCCGATCGCGCGTACATTCCGGGAAGGCAGCTATTCCAGCGGGGCAACCTGAAACCTGCCTGTCCGCAAACGGCCCAAGAGCCGCCGCGTTGAAGCAGCGTCAACCGCCGGTCGGCAATGCCCGTCATCGCTGCCGTTCATCGGGATCATCTGGGGCCTGGAGGCCGCCCAGATTGCAACGTGGCCGCACCCCCAGGTGCAGTTTTCTAAACACAGCAGCGTGAATTCGTAAATCAAATGTGAAAATTATTGTTGTCCGGCTGAAGGCTCTGTGACAGCAGCATTGCCGACGTTGGGGGAGACGGCGCGGCGCGCGAACGCGGTTGAGCCACGCCGATCCACTCGACGCATCAGGGAGCGAAAGAGGAAATATATGGTGTTCAGGGGACTGTTGGCCACGAGCTGTTGCGTGGCCGCATTGATTGCATCGCCTGCGTTTGCGCAGGTGCAGGAAGCGCCGGCCACAGGCGATCCCGTCGGTTCGGCCACACTGGCAGCGGACGACAATGATGGCGCCACGGAGGGCGGCGACATCATTGTGACCGGCACGCGCATCGTGCGGCCGAACAACCATTCGGCCGCGCCGATCGTCACCACCACCTCGGCCGAAATCGCCGCGCAGGGCGCGAACACCGTCGAGGAAGTGCTCAATCGCCTGCCGCAGGTGCAGGTGAATTCGGAGCAGAATTTCAGCGACTCCGAGGGGCGCCAGCGCATCAAGCTGCGCAGCCTCGGCTATGAGCGCACGCTGATGCTCATCGACGGATTGCGCATCGGTCTGCCTAACACGGTCGACGTAGGCATCATCCCTACGGCATTGGTCGATCGCATCGACGTGCTGACCGGCGGGGCCTCGTCCGTCTACGGCTCCGACGCGGTGTCGGGCGTGGTCAACTTCATCCTGAAGAAGAATTTCGAAGGCGTCCGCATCGACGCCAATTACAGTTTCTTCAACCACGACAATCGCGCGAACGACGTGACCGACGCCGTCCGGCGCGCCGGGTTCAACTCGGCGACGGGCATGGCCAATGACGGCGGTCGCGCCGACATCAGCCTGGCAGCGGGCGTCAATCTGTTCGGCGGCAAGGTCAACATCAGCGGCTTCGTCGACTATCGCCATTCGGACCTGGTCAAGCTGCGCGATCGTTCCTTCTCGCAGTGCGAAGTGGTGCAGCCGAGCAATACCGCGGTTTTGTCCTGCTCGCGCGCCAGCTACACGCCGGCCGGCACGATCATCCCGCAGTCGGGGCCTCGCGCCGGACAGGTGCTCGTCAACAACCCGAACGGCGACGGCACCTTCATTCCGATCAACAGCGGACCTGTTGGCAGCTCGGCGAATCCGTATGACGACTGGGCCTTCCAGCGCCCGTTCAACCGCATCAATGCGGGCGGCTTCCTGACCGCGCAGATCAGCGACCATGTCGAATTCTACAGCACCGCGCTGTTCTATCGCGACAAGTCGTACAACACCCAGCTCAACCGCACCTACTCCTACTCGGTCTATGGCAGCGATCCGTTCCGGGTGAATTGCGACAATCCTTTCCTGTCGGCTTCGCAGGCACAGACGCTGTGCGGCGCCAATGCCGGCGTTGCCGGGCAATTTGCCCCGCTCGACGTGCGTTACCGCTTCGACGGCCTGCCGCTGGTCCAGCAGGAATTCACCAACGAGGGCTATCGTATCGTCGCCGGCCTGCGCGGCCGGGTGCTCGACGATGTCTGGTCCTATGACCTGGCCGGCATGATCTCGCGCGCGCGCCTCGACACGATCGACGTGCCGTTCGCGCAGTTCGACAAGATCAACCGCTCGCTCGATGTCGTCAACGTCGGCGGCCGGCCGACCTGCCGCTCGGTGGTCAACGGCACCGATCCGAGCTGCGTGCCGTTCAACGCCTTTGCGCCGTTCAACCAAGACGAAGCGCTCAACAACTATCTGTACGGCGGCGCGACCGGCGGCATCAGCACCCGCATTCCGCGGCTGCTGCAGTTCATCGGCACCGTCAGCGGCGATCTCGGCAAATACGGCATCACCTCGCCCTTCGCCGAGCAGGGTCTCGCGATCGCACTGGGCGGCGAATATCGCGAGGAGATGGAACGCACGATCGTCAACGAAATCTACCAGCAGAACAACGGCGGCGAGAACCAGCGCTTCACGCAGAGCATCCTCGAAGGTAATTTCGAGCTGCAGGCGCCGCTGGTCGAGAACCAGTCCTGGACCAAGCTGCTCCAGCTGAACGCCGGCTATCGCCTGTCGAAGTATAATCGCCTCGAAGGCAAGTTCAGCACCTGGAAGGTGGAAGGCATTTGGTCGCCGGTGTCGGACATCAGCTTCCGTGGGTCGTACAACAAGTCGCAAGCCGCGCCGGGCGTCGGCGCAGCGGCAGGGGCCGCGAACATCTTCTGGAACCAGGGCTTCTACGCCGATCCCTGCGCGCCGCAGATCAACCCGGCAAACCCGGGTGGTCCGCGCCTTCCTCCGAGCGCCACGCTCCAGCAGTGCCGTAACACCGGCCTGCCCGACAATCTGTACGGCAGCACGACTTTGATCTGCCCGGATGACCGCTGCACCGTGCGGGAAGGCGGCTTCGACCTGGCGCCGGAAAGCGCGTTCACGACGACCATCGGCGTGGTGTTTCGTCCCCGGTTCATCCCCGGCCTGACCGTCTCGGTCGACCGCTGGCTGATCGATCTCGAGGACCAGCTGACGTTCCTCAATCCGTCGGACTGGATCAACGAGTGCCTCACCACCGGGAACGACTATTTCTGTCGCGGCATCGTACGCGCGCCCAATGGCACGCTGTCGAGCTCGCCGGCTACACGCCCGGCGAGCGGCTGGGTCTCGCGCGGCTCGGTCAACGGGTACAAGTCGCAGTCGCACGGCTGGGATTTCCAGGGCCAGTATAATGTTGGCCTCGGCAGCGCCGGTTGGCTCGATATGGGCTTCAACGGAACGCTGACTACCCGCGTGGGCAGCCAGGGCGCACCCACGGTGGAACCACGCGACTGCACCGGTTACTTCGGCAGCGGCTGCGGCGAGAGCATGCCCACCTGGGCGCATCAGTTCCGCACCACCTGGACCACGGCTGACCGTGTCGCCAGCGTGTCGCTGAACTGGCGGCATCGCAGCGGCATGCCGCTGACGGTCTATGCCCCGGCCGATACCGGCATCCCGGCGCTGCCCGACAGCGACCGGCGTGACCAGTATCCTGGTATCAAGGCCTATGACTGGTTCGATCTCGCGCTCAGCTTCGACATCAACAAGCAGATGACGTTCCGGCTTGCCGCGAACAACATCTTCGATCGCGATCCGCCGCTCGTTCCCGATAGCCGCGCGCGCATCGGGCTGCTGCGTGGCAACACGATCATGGGCTACGACCTGCTCGGCCGTCAGATCGTCGCGGGCATTTCGCTTCGGCTTTAACTGAAGACCTGACCCGCCCCCCGGATGGCTTCCGGGGGGCGGCCTTCACTGCGAGACGATCAGACGGCCGCCTGCGCGACGCCGCACGGGGCACCTTGGATCAGTCGGGTCTGCTGTCGACTTCTGCCGGCTCGGTCCTGCCGTCCAGCGCCCGCGCGAGTTGCTCGCGGTCGAGCGCGCCTTCCCACCGCGCCACCACGATCGTTGCGACGGCGTTGCCGATGAAGTTGGTGAGGCTGCGGCACTCGCTCATGAACCGGTCGACGCCGAGGATCAGCGCCATACCCGCGATCGGCACCTTGGGAACGATCGCCAGTGTTGCTGCGAGCGTGATGAACCCCGATCCGGTAACCCCGGCCGCGCCTTTCGAACTCAACATCGCCACGCCGAGCAAGGCGAGCTGTTCGCCCAATGTCAGCTCGACGCCGGTCGCCTGCGCGATGAACAGCGCGGCGAGCGTCATGTAGATGTTGGTGCCGTCGAGATTGAACGAATAGCCGGTGGGGACCACCACCCCGACCACTTCCTTGTCGCAGCCGGCGCGCTGCATCTTCTGGATCAAGGCGGGCAGGGCGGCCTCGGACGACGACGTGCCGAGGACGAGCAGCAGCTCGGCCCTGAGATACCGGATCAGCTTCAGGATCGAGAAGCCATTGAGCGCCGCCACGCTGCCGAGGATCACCAATACGAAGATCAGCGCGGTAAGATAGAAGGTGCCGACCAGCGCGCCGAGGCTGAGCAAGCTGGCGAGGCCATATTTGCCGATCGTGAACGCCATCGCGCCGAACGCGCCCACGGGAGCCGCCCACATCACGATCGTCACCAGCCGGAACACGACCAGCGCAATCCGCTCGAGCATGTCGGTGACCGGTCGTGCGGCCTCGCCAACCAGGGTCAGCGACACGCCGAACAATACCGCCACGAACAGGATCTGGAGGATCGAGCCGCTGGTGAACGCCGAGACCAGCGTTGTCGGGATCACCGAGAGCAGAAAGCCGGTGACGGACGTCTCGTGCGCTTTTTCCTCATAACCGTGCACCGCTGCGGCATTGAGCGTCGACGGATCGACGTGCATCCCGGCACCGGGCTGAACGACGTGCGCCACGATGAGCCCGACGATCAGCGCCAAGGTCGAGAAGAACAGGAAATAGGCGAAAGCCTTGACCACCACGCGGCCGAGCGCCGCCAACTGGTGCGAGCCGGCAATTCCGGTAACGACGGTGAGGAAGATCACCGGCGGGATGATCATCTTGACCAGATTGATGAAGCCCTCGCCGAGCGGCTGCAGGCTCGCACCGAAGGCGGGGAAGAGATAACCCACGGATACGCCGGCGATGATCCCGACCAGTACCCAGAAATAGAGCAGGCGCCAGAACGGCCGCTTCTGCCCTTCGGCGGTCACGCCAGGCCCCATCATCCTTCCCTTCGCAGCCAGACCGGTTCGATGCCGGTCACGATCAACGTACCACAAACGGAAAAGGGCGCCCCCTTCCGGGAGCGCCCTTCCTGAACTTCAGCTCCGGCCCGTTCGGGCCGGAAAAAGAGATCAATGCGCGGTCGCGTTGTCGTGCGCGGCGTCGGCCTTGTTCTCTTCGACGTCGGCAGCGTTCTCGAGCACGTTCTCGGCGACGGCGTTCGAGGTGTTGTCGGCGGCTTCCTCGTAGATCGCAGCGTTCGCCTCATGGCTCTCGGCGACGTTCTCGGCAGTGGTGTTGGTGGTGCCGCCGTTGCAAGCCGCGAGCGACATCAGGCCGGCGGTCGCAGCAACAATGAGGATCTTCTTCATGTGGGTTGCTCCCATGGAACATTAAACGTTTCGCACCCGGCCCGTATGCCCGACGCGAACCGCTGAAATAGCGGTCGTTGCGCTTGCGTCAATCGCAAATGCGACGAGACGCAAAAATTCTGCCATTTTTCTGCCCAAATTAGGACATCGCGGCGCCTTGAGCTCGATCAGTGCGCCGCAGGCTGAACCTTGCCGATATCCTCGGGGGCGTTCGCCACGATCGCCAGCAACGCGGTCCACGCAGCCACGTTCTGGCGCAATTGCTCGGGATCGATCTTGTCGAGCGTGTCGTCAGGCGTGTGGTGATAGTCGAAATAGCGCAACCCGGATTGATCGAGGTCGATGCCCGGTACGCCGGTCCGTAGTACCGGGCCGACATCGGTACCGCCGCCGGCGACGCCGCGACCGCGCGAGATGCCGAGCGGTGCCAGCGCGGTTGCCAGCCTGTCGCCGATCGCCTTGGCCGAATCGGGCAGGTTGGTCTCGAACTTCCACACCCGATCCGCGCCGAAATCCGATTCCGAGGCGAAGACGTGGCGCTCGCCTGCATGCGCCTTGGCATAGGCCTCGCCGCCGAACCCGCCGACTTCCTCCGCGCCGAACCAGACCACACGGATCGTCCGGCGCGGCTGGCCGGCATCCATGATGCGCTTCGCAGCGGCAGCGGTGATCGCCACGCCCGAGGCGTCGTCGATCGCCCCGGTGCCGAGATCCCAGCTGTCGAGATGGCCGCCGATCAGCACGATGCCGGCGTCCGGGTCGGTGCCTGGCACGTCTGCGACGACGTTGCCCGATTCCGCCTCGCCCTTGAATTGCGGGGTGACCAGCAGCTTCAGCCGCACCGGTCCACGCTTGAGCAGCCGCTCGAGCTGCTCGGCATCCGGCAGCGACAGCGCCGCGGCGGCGATCGGTTTGGTGCCCTCGGGCCAGTTGGTGACGCCGGTGTGCGGGTTACGGTGATGGTCGGTGCCGATCGAGCGGATCAGGATCGCCGCCGCGCCCTTGCTTGCGGCGATCGCCGGGCCTTGCCGCCGGGCACCGCCGAACGCGCCATATTGCGACCCGTCCTGCGTCGGCGTCATGCTGTGGCTGACGAACACGATCTTGCCCTTGACGCTCTCCGCCGGGGCCGCCTGCAGGTCGGCGAGCGTGGGAAAATAGACCACGTCCGCCTGCACGCCCTTCGGCCCGGTCGAGCCCGAATTGCCCAGCGCGGCGATCGCCAGCTTCTGCGCCGACGCGCCGACCACTTCCGCCGTCTCCTCTCCGCGAACCCAGACAGGCATCTTGTACGTCTCGACATGGACGTTCCTGAAGCCGAGTTCGGTGAGTTTCCTGACCGCCCAGGTACGTGCCCGCGCCTCCGCCTCGGTTGCGGCGAGCCGCTGGCCGACCTCGGTGGTCAGCCCCTCGGTGATGTCCCATGCCACCTCGTCCTTCAGCGCCGCGTCGCGCAACGTCGCCACGTCGGGTACGATCTGCGCGAACGCGGGGAGGGGAAGGGTGAGGGCGGCGACGGCCGCGAGCAGGATGCGCTTGGTCATGCCGGCGTTGCTAACCACCGCCGTAACGTTTGCCAAGCCTCCCCGTTTCCGTTTTGTTTCGGCGACGGCTGCGTTGCCATTTGGCGCTCCGGTCGCTACATCGCCGCCAAACTTCCAGCATTCCCAGATCCCATCGGAGACCGCATCGTGGCCGCCCAATACGCCTTCGTCATGAAGGACATGACCAAGACCTTCCCCGGCGCACCCAAGCCGGTGCTGTCGAACATCAACCTGCAATTCTATCAGGGCGCCAAGATCGGCATCGTCGGCCCGAACGGCGCCGGCAAGTCGACGCTGATGAAGATCATGGCCGGGGTCGACAAGGATTTCACCGGCGAGGCGTGGCCCGGCGAGAACATCACCGTCGGCTATCTCGAGCAGGAGCCCCAGCTCGACCCGACCAAGACCGTGCTCGAGAACGTCAAGGACGGCGCCCGCGAGACCGCCGACCTCGTCGAGCGCTTTAACGCGATCTCGGCCGAGATGGGCGACCCGAAGGACGACACCGATTTCGATGCGCTGATGGAGGAGATGGGCGAGCTCCAGGCCAAGATCGACGCAGTCGACGGCTGGACCCTCGACAACCAGCTCGAGATCGCGATGGAAGCGCTGCGCTGCCCGCCTTCGGACTGGCCCGTCGAGAATCTGTCGGGCGGTGAGAAGCGCCGCGTCGCGCTGACCCGGCTGCTGATCCAGAAGCCCTCGATCCTGCTGCTCGACGAACCGACCAACCATCTCGACGCCGAAAGCGTCGAGTGGCTCGAGAACCACCTCAAGGAATATCCCGGCGCGGTGCTGATGATCACCCACGACCGCTATTTCCTCGACAATGTCGTCGGCTGGATCCTCGAGATCGACCGCGGCAAGTACTTCCCGTACGAAGGCAATTACTCGACCTATCTCGAGAAGAAGTCGAAGCGGCTCGAGCAGGAGGAGCGCGAGGAATCCGGGCGCCAGAAGGCGATCAAGGACGAGCTCGAATGGATCCGGCAGGGGCCGAAGGGCCGCCAGACCAAGTCGAAGGCGCGTATCGCCAAGTTCGACCAGCTCGTCGAGGCGCAGCAGAACCGCACGCCGGGCAAGGCGCAGATCGTCATCCAGGTGCCCGAGCGCCTCGGCGGCAAGGTCATCGAAGTCGAGAACATTTCCAAGGCCTATGGCGACAAATTGCTGTTCGAGAATCTCTCGTTCATGCTCCCCGCCGGCGGCATCGTCGGCGTGATCGGGCCCAACGGCGCCGGCAAGTCGACCTTGTTCAAGCTGATCACCGGGCAGGAACAGCCCGACACCGGCACGATCGAAATCGGATCGACGGTGCGTCTCGGCTATGTCGACCAGAGCCGCGACCATCTCGATCCGTCGAAGAACGTCTGGGAGGAGATCTCGGACGGACTCGATTACATGAAGGTCAACGGCCACGACCAGTCGACCCGCGCTTATGTCGGCGCGTTCAACTTCAAAGGTGCCGACCAGCAGAAGAATGTCGGCAAGCTCTCGGGCGGCGAGCGCAATCGCGTCAACATCGCCAAGATGCTCAAACGCGGCGGCAACGTGCTGCTGCTCGACGAGCCGACCAACGATCTCGACGTCGAGACGCTCGGCGCGCTCGAGGAAGCGATCGAGAATTTCGCGGGCTGCGCGGTGGTGATCAGCCACGACCGCTTTTTCCTCGATCGCCTCGCGACGCACATCCTCGCATTCGAAGGCAACAGCCATGTCGAATGGTTCGAGGGCAATTTCGAAGCCTATGAGGAAGACAAGCGCCGCCGCCTCGGCGACGCCGCCGATCGCCCGACCGCGCTGGCGTACAAGAAGCTGACCCGCTGACGGCGATGCCGATCGGATATGAGCGTTGGCAGGGCTCGGTGACGGATGCCGCCGAGCCGCTGCTAGCGCTCTGCCGGTCGGTCTTTCCGGATTTCGCCGAGGCCTATCTGCTCGATCGGTTGCCGCGGCTGGCCGATCCTATGCTGTGGCTCGCGGTGGAGGGCGGCGCCTGGAAGGGTTTCAAACTCGCCTATCGCCGCGGCGATGCGCTTCTCTACAGCTGGCTGGGCGGCGTCGCGCCCGAGCTACGCGGCAAGGGCGTCGCATCGGAACTGATGCGGCTTCAGCATGAAGCTGCCGCGGCGCTCGGCTATCGCTGCGTCGAGACCCGCACACGCGCCGCGAACAATCCGATGATCCTGCTCAACCTCCGCCATGGCTTCCACATTGCAGGCTTCGAGACCGACGCGCGCGGCATCCCGGTCGTAATTCAGCGCAAGGTCATTGCTGGCCCGGACGCGTCCGCTTGACGAACGCCCCGTCGTCGCGACGCTCGACCACGAAGCCGGGCACCTTCTCCAGAAGGTCCGAGAGCCGCGCGAAGCCATAATTGCGGGTGTCGAAGCTGGACCGGTTCGCTGCGCGCTGACCTACTTCGCTCAAACGCGCAAAGCCTCGGCCGTCGCGGCGCGACGCCTCCCATGCATCGGTCAGGAGCCGCACGACCTCCGCATCCACGACGGCCTTTGCGGCGGCGGAGTCTATTGTGGGTTGTTCTGCCCCGGCCGGCACTGTGTCCATCAGCGTTTTTATGTCGATGAAGCGGTTGCAGGCGGAGCGGAACCCTTCCGCCGCGCTCGACTTGCCGAAGCCGTATACTGTCAATCCGTCCTGTCGGATCCGCGTCACCAACGGCATGAAATCGCTGTCCGACGACATGATTCCGAACCCGGTGACGCGACCGCTGGCAAGAAGATCCATCGCGTCGATGGTCATCTTCATGTCGGTGGCATTCTTGCCCTTGGTCAGATCGAATTGCTGCTGCGGCTCGAGCGCAAATCGTAGCGCGACGTCGGCCCACGGACGCAGTGCCGGCTTGCTCCAGTTGCCGTAGATCCGCCGGATGTTGACCGAACCGAGATCGGCAAGCGCCGTGAGAACGGGATCGATAGCACTGGCCGGCACATTATCCGCGTCGATCAGCAACGCGACGTTCCCGGTCGGTAGATCCTGTGTCACGAGATCCCACGGTTCCTTGCCGCATCGACGCTCCACGGCCCCGCACCGGCCGCGGCGAGATACAGGAAGATGAAGCTGTAGAGCAGGATCGCCTCGCCGCCGTTGACCGAGGGGAAGAAGCCTTTCGGCGCGTGCATCATGAAATAGCCTACCGCGCACATTCCCGAAGCGATGAACGCCACGGGCCGGGTGAAGAAGCCGATCAGCAACAGCGCGCCGCCGACCAGTTCGATCACTCCTGCGGCGAGCAGGATCGGGGGCAGCGGCGCCGGCATCGGGAACGGCGGCAGACCGAAAAATTTCGATGTGCCGTGATGGAGGAACGTCAGCGCCGCGACGATGCGCAGCAAGCTCAACAGGGGGCCGGACCAGCTCGCGGGAATGGGCATGCGTTCCTCCTCGTCACCGGCACGCCGTCGCGCCGTTTCGAATGCGGAACCTTTCACGCCCGTGGCCGCGAATCAATCGGCTGGGAGTAAACTATGCGTTTCCGTTCAGTCGGCCGCGCGCGCCCGATCCGGCCGTACTTCCTGCCCGTGTTCGATCGCGTGATCCTTGCGAACGCGCGTGCTGGCGTCGGGGTCGGACACTTCGGTCAGCTCGGCTTCCGACGCGATGTCGCGTGCCATCGGCGTGCCGCTGCTGGTGCTGAAGCCGGGCGCAGGCTCGATATTCTCGATCAGCTCGCTGTCGTCGTGTTCGCGCGCGGATTCGGTGCGGGGATTTTCCATGTGCCTTCTCCTCTCCCGAATAATGTCGGGGGAGGGGCGGCTGTTCCGCGTCAGGCGGTAAAGCGTTTGGTGAAGCCCTTGGTCTGCTTTTCGCTCTCGGCGGAAAAGGCCTCGACATGCTCGACGCGGGCAAGCGGGGTTCCTTCGTGACAGCCCTCGATCAGCTTCGCCACCTTGTCGTCGTCGCCCGAGACGAGAATTTCGACGCGCCCGTCGCGGACGTTGCGCACCCAGCCTGTCAGGCCGGTGCGCTGCGCGGTGCGCACTACCCAGTCACGATAGCCGACGCCCTGAACGCGGCCGGAAACCAAAATGCGCTGTGTTACCATATACCTGAACTCGACCCGGACCCGAATGGGGCTCCCCGGCATCAGTCTAGCACGGCGCATCCAAAGCGGAGCGGGGCCGCGATTCGGTTCACCGCATCCGGGGCACGATTCAAGCCCGCGGATCGGGGTAGGCTACGGCAATCACTTCATATTCTCGCTCGCCGCCGGGCAGGGTGACGCGGCGCAGGTCGCCGATGGCGGCGCCGCGCAGCGCCCGCGCGAGCGGTGCGTTCCAGCCGATCAGCCCTTTGCCGGCATCCGCCTCGTCGTCTCCGACGAGGGTGACCGTGCGGTGATTGTCGTCCTCGTCGGCGATGGTCACGGTGGCGCCGAAGAACACCTTGCCGCGCTCTTCCTGCTTCGCCGGATCGACTACCCTTGCCGCCTTCATCCGTCGCGACAGGAAGCCCAGCCGCCGGTCGATCTCGCGCAGCCGCTTGCGGCCGTAGATATAGTCGCCGTTCTCCGAACGATCGCCATTGCCCGCGGCCCAGGCGATCGTCTCCACCAGGGCGGGCCGCTCGGTCGCGAACAGCGCATCATATTCGGCCTTGAGCGCGGCGTATCCGGCGGGGGTGATGTAGTTCGGGCGGTCCATCAGCTTGCAACTAACATTCCCCTCCCGCTTGCGGGAGGGGTTAGGGGAGGGTGCGACGTGGAGATTCCATCCGACTCAAGCACGTCAGATCCTCCCCGACCCCTCCCGTAGGCGGAAGGGGAGCGCAGGTGCCGCTAGCCCGGCCGGTTCTTGCCCAGATACCAGCTCATGTTCGCCGGACCGCGCGAGCGGGCATATTGCGGATTGAGCAGGTCGTAGACCACCGCATTCTCCAGCACGCGCTGGACATAATTCTTGGTCTCGAAGATCGGGATCTGCTCGATCCACTTGACCATGTCGCCGCCGGGGAGCCGCGGATCGCCATAAGCGCGGATCCACTTGTTCACGTTGCCCGGACCCGCATTGTACGCCGCCACCGCCAGCGGATAGCTGCCGTAGATGTTGTACACGCGCTGGAAATAGCTCGAGCCGAGCTTGATGTTGTAGTCGGTGTCGGTGGTCAGCGACTCCCGATCGTAGCTCAGTCCCAATTTGCCAGCCGTCTCGGCGGCAGTGCCGGGCATCAGCTGCATCAGCCCGCGTGCGCCGGCATGACTCACCGCGGCCCGGTCGAACTGGCTCTCCTGCCGCGCGATGGCGTGGACGATCGTCCAGTAATCGCGTTGCGATTCAGGCACGCGAACCGAGGGGAACCCGGCGGCGGTGTAATCCGACAGGCCGTTCTCGAGCGCACTGCGCCCGACCATCACGCCGAGGTCGGGCCGTCCGATCGTGCGACTGAGTTCGGCGGCAAGGACGTGATCGCTGTCGGTGGTCGCGTCGCGTGCGATCTGGCGGATGAACATACCTTGCGACACCCGGTCGCCCATCGTGCCGAGCAATTGCGCCACGCGCACGGTTTCGCGCCGATAAAAGGCGTCGCGCGTCACCGGATCGGCGATGCGGGTGTCGAGCGGCGGCGGTCCCTTCAGTGGGCGGCCAATCCGCTCCGCGGCGAGCTGGCCGTAATAAAGATCGGCAAACCCCGCGGCACGCGCGAAATAGCTCTGCGCCGAGACCTGATCGCCGGCTGCCTCTGCCGCGCGCCCTGCCCAATACAGCCCCTTCGACTGCGTCGTCGGCGTCTTCGAGCCCTTCGAATAGCGCTCGAACATGCCGACCGCGTCGCGCGGCCGGCCGAGATTGTAATAAGCGGTGGTGCCGGCAAGCCAGGTCAGGCTGGTATAATCGTCGCGCTCGCCGAGCGGGAGGTCGGCAATCACTGTGGTCGCCGGAAAAGCGTCGTCGACCTGGCTGGCGATCTGATACGCGAGGCTGTGCTGCCCGTCGGCCGAAGCGCCGCGTGCCGCCATCAGCAATACTTCGTACCACGCCTCGGCATCGCCGGGCCAGGCTGTCAGCCGCGGCCGCTGCGCCAGATAGGATCGCATCGCCGGGCTCTGCCCGGTGTCGCGCAGCCAGCGCGCACGGTCGGCGATATAGCCCGGATCGCTGCGGCCGAGCTCCATGGCGGTCACGCCCTTGAGCGCCGCGTCGGGGGCTTTGCTCCGGAACGCGATCCGCGCCTCGAAGATCGGCCGCTTCGCAGGCGATACGAAGGCGAGCTGGCGCTGGGCGATACTCACCGAGCCTTTCCACAGCAGCATGTCCATCCGCGCGTCGTGATCTGCCGGGCTGAGCGCCGACAGGAACGATGCCATCAACTTGCTCTCGTCCGACGCGCGCAACTGGCCCGCGCGCCACGCCTTGCGCGCCTGCTCGTCGGCATCGCCGCGCCGACCGGAGGCGGCCAGTGCCTCGGCGAAGCGGAGATGCCCGGCGGGTGTGATCGGCGGGAAGCGCTCGAAGAAGCGCACGACCAGTCCCGGTGCCCAGCTGCCGCTGTCGAGCGCGGTCTCGGCCGCGGCGCGACGGCTGGTCTCGCCGGGCCAGCCGGGATGGGCGAGCATGAAATTGGCGTAGTCGGAAAAGGGCCAGTTGTCGGACTGCTGCAGCCGCTTCCATTCGGCGAGCGCCGGCGCGAGCGGGTCGGCCTGCGCGTAGGCCGGCGGAACCGGCGAAATCGCGTTTTGCAGCGCGCCTGCCGCCGATCGAATTTGTTCCTGCGTGAGCTGCGACGAAACCGCGACTCCCGACACCCCAGCGAGCAATACAGCGCTCTTGATAACCGTACCGAGCATGCTGGACATCATACGGACTCGCCGCCTATCTGCCAGTCCCGATCTCGGGATTTCAGGAAGATTTTCACGCCATGTTCTCCGGCTCGATCCCCGCACTCGTCACGCCATTCCGCAACGGCACTTTCGACGAGAAAGCTTACCGGGATCTTGTTGAATGGCAGATTGCCGAAGGCTCGCTGGCACTGGTCCCGTGTGGCACCACCGGCGAGGCGGCGACGCTGACCAAGGACGAGCATTTCGAAGTGGTCCGCGTCTGTGCCGATCAGGCGAAGGGGAGGGTGCCGGTGCTCGCCGGCGCCGGTTCGAACGACACCCAGGTGGCGATCGCCAACGTCCATGCCGCCAAGGCGTCGGGCGCCGATGCGGTGCTGATGGTGCCGCCTTATTACAATCGCCCGAGCCAGGAAGGTATCTTCCGCCATTTCGAGGCCGTCGCTAACGCGACCGATCTGCCGATCGTGCTCTACAACGTGCCCGGCCGCACCGTCACCGACATCCAGCCGGGGACGATGGCGCGGATCGTCTCGGCGTTCCCCGACCGCTTCATCGGCGTCAAGGACGCCACCGGCCAGCTCGGCCGCGTGTCGGAGCAGCGCGCCGGTTGCGGTGCGGGCTTCATCCAGCTTTCGGGAAATGACGAGACGGCGCTCGCCTTCAACGCAATGGGCGGCACCGGCTGTATCTCGGTCACCGCCAATGTCGCGCCGCGGCTTTGCGCCGAGTTCCAGGCCGCATGGGCCGCAGGCGACACTGCGCGCGCGCTCGAACTCCACGACCGGCTTTACCCGCTCCACATCGCCATGTTCACCGACGCCTCACCGGGACCGGTGAAATACGCTCTGGGCAAAGTCCGTCCGGGCTTCCCGGGCGAACTCCGTTTGCCGATGACCGAGGCGTCGGAAGCGAGCCGCGCCGCAGTCGATGCCGCATTGGCGCATGTTGGGCTGATCTAGCGTCTGTGCTTCCCCTCCCTGCAACGGAGGGGAGCTAATCAGCCCCCCACTTGCAAATGCTGCATCTTGCGGTGCGGTAAACCGCAAGCATTTGTCACAATCCGATCACAATCCGCGCCTAGCGGCCCTCGCAGGGAAAACACCCTTTCGCGAACCGTCAGCCGTCCCGCGCGCCTTTGCGCCGGGCGATGGCTGCGTGCGTGCGCGGACCAGAACAGATTGGGGAAAAGATGAAATTCGTATCCGTCCGCCGCGTCCTTCGTTCGAGCGCGGCGATCGCCGCCTTGCTCTACGCCGGCACCGCTTTCGCCCAGGACGCCGAAGTCGCGGCCGACGCGCAGGCTGACAATGGCGACATCGTCGTCACGGCGCAGCGTCGCGAGCAGCGTCTCGTCGACGTGCCGCTCTCGGTCGCCGCGATTCAGGGCGACTCGCTCCGCGATTTCCAGGCAGCAGGCGACGATACGCTCGCGCTCGCCGGGCGCGTCCCCGGCCTCTATGCCGAGACGACCACCGGCCGCATTTTCCCGCGTTATTACATTCGCGGTCTCGGCAATATCGACTTCTATCTCGGCGCGTCGCAGCCGGTGTCGATCATCCAGGACGATGTCGTGCTCGAGCATGTCGTGCTCAAGTCGAACCCGGTCTATGACCTTGACCGCGTCGAAGTGCTGCGCGGTCCGCAGGGTTCGCTGTTCGGCCGCAACACCACCGCCGGCATTATCAAGTTCGACACGATCCGCCCGAGCGACGACTTCCAGGGCCGGGCATCGCTTTCGGTCGGCGAATATGCCAGCACCAACATCGATGCCGGCTTCGGCGGCCCGATCGTCGACGATCTGCTCTCGTTCCGCGTCTCGGGTCTTTACCAGCACCGCGACGACTGGGTCGACAACACCTATACCGGCCCGAGCTTCGACGGCACCCGCGGCAGCTTCAATGCGATGGGCGGCTTCGACGACCGCAACCTCCGTCTCCAGCTCCGCCTCACCCCGAGCGACCGGCTGACCTTCGATCTGTCGGGTCACGGCCGCTGGTATAAGGGGACCTCGACCCTGTTCCACCGAGGCGCGCTGGTGAAGGGCTCGAACAGCGTCGCAAACGAGCCGCGTGACCGCGTCGCCTATGACGAGGCGATGGACAACCCGCAGGCCTATGACACCTATGGCGCGTCGCTTCGCGCGAGCTACGATTTCGGCGGGGCCGTGCTCACCTCGATCTCGGCGTGGGAAACCACCTCGGGCTACAGCCGCGGCGACACCGACGGCGGCGCGGCAACCTTGTTCGCCGGCACCCCCTTCTACGGTCAGTCGCAGGGCAATGTCCGCGATCTCGACCAGTTCAGCCAGGAGCTGCGCCTCGCCAGCCCCGGCACCGGTCGGTTCAACTGGCAATTCGGCGGCTATTATTTCGATTCGCGCGACACGACCGATTTCTATCAGCGCCGCTATTTCCTCACCACGCCGTTCAGCGGCACCGACCCCAACAGCAACAACCCGAACAACTGGGTGCGGCTGCACAACATCAATACCAGCTGGGCAGCGTTCGGTCAGGCGAGCTACGAGGTCATTCCCAACCTGACGATCACCGCCGGCGCGCGCATCACCAACGACAGCAAGTCGACTCGTCTCCTCAAGACCGCCGACACCGGTACCGGCGCGGTCACCTATACCGGCCGCCGCTATGTCGAGCTCGAGGATACCCGCGAGAGCTGGGACGTCAGCGCGCTCTACAAGCTCGATGACAATACCAGCCTCTATGCTCGCGTCGCCAAGGGCTTCCGGGGTCCGACGATCCAGGGCCGCTCGGCGGTGTTCAACTCGGACTTCACCACGGCCGATTCGGAGACCATCCTCTCGTGGGAAGCCGGCGTGAAGGGTGCGCTGCTCGATAATCGGGTGCGCTTCAACCTGAGCGGCTTCTATTACACCGTCGACGACATCCAGCTGAACGCCAACGACGTGAACGGCAACGGCGTGCTGCTCAACGGCGACAAGGCCAAGGCGTATGGCGTCGAAGCCGAGCTCGACCTGCACCCCGTGCAGAACCTCGCGCTGTCGCTCGGCGGCAGCTGGCTGCACACCGAGATTGACGATCAGACCGCGCTCGCTCAGGTCTGCGTGCTCGGCGGCGTGGTAGTCTGCACGGTCAACGATCCGACCGTCGTAATCCCCGGCCGCGGCACCTTCGCACGCATTGACGGCAATCGCCTGCCGAATGCGCCCGAATACAACCTCAACGTCGCGGCGCGGTACGACATTCCGACCGGCGACGACGGCAAGTTCTTCGTCTCGACCGACTGGAACCTGCAGGGCTTCACCAGCTTCGTGCTGTACGACACGAAGGAGTTCACTTCGAACGGCAACTTCGAAGGCGGTCTCAAGATCGGCTATGAAGGCGGCAACGGCGAATGGGAAATTGCCGCGTTCGCCCGCAACATCACCAATGAGAAGAACCTCAAGGGCGTGATCGAGAATTACATGGCCGCGGTGTTCAACGACCCGCGCATCATCGGCGTCTCGTTCAGCACCCGCACGCGGTGACACTTGAAACTCCCCTCCCTGCTTGCAGGGAGGGGCCCCGGGGGTGGGTGCGCGCGTCTGCGCGCCTCAGAGACTCTCGCCTCGCCGCAAGCGTCGGCCGGGGCATCGAGCCCCGTCCGCCGCAACCCACCCCTGACCCCTCCCTTGCAGGGAGGGGTGTAAAGGGCCCGGCCCCACCGCCGTGCGGGGCCTTTTCTTTTGCGCGGCGGGGCAGGTGGCTTCCCTTCGCGGCTTCACCCTCTTACATGCGCCCCTCTCATGGCCCGTCCGCGTCCCGCCACCTTCGAGAAAGTGAAGACCGTCGCCGAGAACCGGCGCGCGCGCTTCGACTATTTCATCGAGCAGACCTACGAGGCCGGGATAGCCCTCACCGGCACCGAGGTTAAGTCGCTCCGCTTCGGCGAGGGATCGATCGCCGAGGCCTATGCCGAGGTCAACGACAGCGGCGTCTGGCTGGTCAATTCGAACATCCCCGAATTCAGCCACGGCAATCGCTACAATCACGAGCCCAAGCGCCCGCGTAAATTGCTCCTTCACGAGCGTGAAATAAACAAGCTCCACGGTGCGGTGGCGCGCGAGGGCATGACGCTCGTCCCGCTCTCGATCTATTTCAACGGGCGCGGACGCGCCAAGGTCGAGCTCGCGCTCGCGAAGGGCAAGAAGACGCATGACAAGCGCGATTCGATCAAGGAACGGGACTGGAAGCGCGAGCAAGGCCGGCTCCTCCGCGATCGTGGCTGAGCCCAGCCTCGGCGGGCGTTTCCGCGCCTGGGTCGATCGCAATCTGCCGACGCGCGAGAGCTTCGAATCGAACCGCTGGCTGCGCCCGATCGCGCACCGGATCCTGCATTCCTCGCTCTGGCGGATGACGCGGCGCTCGGTGCCGCGGGGCGTCGCGCTCGGCATGTTCACCGGTATCCTGATCCCGATGGGTCAGATCCCCGCGTCGGCGGTGCTCGCGCTGCCGCTTCGCGCCAATGTCCCGGCGGCCGCGCTGACGACCTTCTTCACCAACCCGTTCACCACGCCGTTCCTGCTCATCCTCTATTACAAGATCGGCAGCTGGACGCTGCACATGAGCGGCACCAGCGCGGCGCAGGCGAAGACTGCGGTTTCCGACACGGGCTGGCTGCACTGGTTTGCGGCGGACGTCGGCCTGCCCACTGCTGTGGGCATGGCGATCTGCGCCGTAATCGGCGGCATCCTCGGCTATGTCGTCACTGCGTTCGGCTGGCGGATGTGGATCGCGCGCAAGTGGCGCAAGCGTTCAACCGAGCGTGCAGCACGGCAGATTGACGCGGCGTAGCAGGCGCTTAAGACAGCGCCTTTCTCTTTCGAAGGGTCGCTTCGCATGCGTCTTCCACTTCTTGCCACCACCTTCCTCGCAGCGCCTGCCTTGCTCGCCGGCTGCACCCGCGGCGAGACGCCGCCGCCCGAGGCCGTAGCCGCCCAGACCGCAACCGTGGCGCAGGCGGCCGTCGGCCCGGTCGCGCCGGCCACCGCGCCGCGCCCACAGCTCGGCACTTACGGCTTCGACGAAGCCGGCATGGACAAGTCGATCGCGCCCGGCGACGACTTCTACGGCTTCGCCAACGGCACCTGGGCGCGCACCACGCCGATCCCGTCGGACAAGTCGAACTTCGGCGCATTCAACGTCATCGACGATCTCTCGAAGCAGCGCACGCAGGAGATCCTCGAGGCCGCCAAGGCCGAATCCAACTCGAAGATTGGTACGGCCTATGCCACCTATCTCGACACCGCGACGATCGACGCCAAGGGTCTCGCGCCGATCCAGCCCTGGCTCAACCAGATCAAGGCAGTGAAGGCCAAGTCCGGCCTTGCCGCGCTTTACGCGCAGGCCGATCGCAACGGGGTGGGCGGGCTGTTCGGCTCCTGGGTCGGGCAGGACGACAAGAACCCCGAAGTCTATGCGCTCAATCTCTCGCAGGGCGGCCTCGGCATGCCCGATCGCGACTATTATCTGTCGAAGGATGCCAAGCTCGCCGAGACCAAGGCGGCGTATGAGAAGCATCTCGCCAACGTTCTGACGCTTGCCGGCGAGCCCAATGCTGCGGCACGCGCCAAGGCGATCGTCGCGCTCGAGACGCGCATCGCGCAGGCGCACTGGACTCGTGTCGAGAGCCGCGACGCCAACAAGACCTACAACAAGATGACCGTGGCGCAGCTGGTGCGAAAGGCACCCGGTTTCGACTTCCGCGGCTTCTTCAGCGGCATCGGCGCGTCGGTCGACAGCGTGATCGTCGCGCAGCCGAGCGCAGTCACCGGCATCGCGAAGCAGGTGCAGGCCACGCCGCTGGCCGTGCTCAAGGATCAATTGCTCGTCCGCAGCCTCGACAATTTCGCCGATGTCCTTCCCTCGTCCTTCGACAAGGAGCAGTTCGCGTTTTACGGCACCGTGCTGTCGGGCACGCCGGAGCAGCAGGTCCGCTGGAAGCGCGCGGTCGAGTTCACCACCAATGCGGTGTCGGACGAGGTCAGCCAGGCCTATGTCGCCAAATATTTCCCGCCGGCGACCAAGGCCGCGGCCGACACTTTGGTGAAGAACGTCATCGCCGCGATGGACCGCCGCATCGACCAGCTCGACTGGATGGCGCCCGAGACCAAGGTCAAGGCGCATGCCAAGCTCGCCGCCTTTACCCCCAAGATCGGCTATCCCGACCGCTGGCACGATTATTCGAATCTGCAGATCACGGCCGGCGATGCGTTCGGCAACAATGTCCGCGCCAACAACTGGGCGCATGAGGACCAGATCTCGAAGCTCGGCCAGCCGATCCGGCGCTGGGAGTGGGGCATGACGCCGATGGAAGTGAACGCCTATGCCAATTTCGGCATGGTCGAGATCGTCTTTCCGGCGGCCATTCTCCAGCCGCCCTTCTTCGACCCCAATGCCGATCCGGCAGTCAATTATGGCGGCATCGGCGCGGTGATCGGCCACGAGCTCAGCCACCATTTCGACGATCAGGGTGCCAAGTACAACGCCGAGGGCCGTCTGACCGACTGGTGGACTCCCGCCGACGTCGCCGCGTTCAAGAAGCGCACCGACGCGCTGGTGGCCCAGTATGACCAATATGAGCCGCTGCCGGGGATGCACGTGAAGGGCGCGCTGACGCTCGGCGAGAACGTCGCCGATCTCGCCGGCCTCACTGTTGCCTACGACGCCTACAAGCATTCGCTCGGCGGCGAGGCGGCGCCGGTGCTCGACGGCATGTCGGGCGATCAGCGTTTTTATCTGGGCTGGGCGCAGGTCTGGCGGCGCAACTATCGCGAGGCCAATCTGCGCCAGCGGCTGCTGACCGACCCGCACAGCCCGTCGGAGCAGCGCACCTGGGTCGTGCGCAATCTCGATCCCTGGTATTCGGCATTCGCGCCGGCGCCGGGCAACAAGCTGTTCCTGACGCCGGAGCAGCGCGTCCGGATCTGGTAGTTTCTCAAATCCTCCCCGGGACCAGCTCGGGGAGGATTTTACCGTAATGCTTGACCCGTCACGCCGCAGCGAACATCGCTGACGCTATGGCGACCTTGCCGACTCCTGCACCAGCTCCGCGCCGCCTCTTGCCGCTGCTCATTGCGAGCCTGGCCGGTCTGATCGCCGCCGCCCTGATCCTGCTCACGCTCAACGACCGCGCCGTCGCGCTCGGGTTCGCCGCCGCGGGCATCCTCGCGGGCGGCATATTGCTCGGCGCGCGCAGGCTTCTTCATCGAGAAGCCGAGGTCGAGACCCGCACCGACTGGGCGGTGGCGCAGGCACTCGCCGCCTCGGCAGACGATGCCCTTGCCGTCACCGATCGCACCGGCCGGATGGTCTGCGCCAACGCCCGTTACGAGATCCTCTTCGCCGGCTGGCCGACTCCGCCGAACTTGCCGGTCAGCGACGCAGTCGTCGAAGCGCTCGGGATCGCCACGCGCACGGCATGGCGCGACGGCGAGGCGCATGTCGACAATATCCAGGTCTACGGCGCGCCCGTCTCGGCCCGTATCGAGCGAGTCGGGGACGATTCGCTGGTGTGGCGCTTCGTCGGCGTGCAGGCGCTCGACCTCGCCGCACAGGTCGAGGCGCTGATCCACGGCCATACCGGCGACCGGCTCGCTTCTGCCGGGATCATGGCCGTGATGGTCACCCCCGAAGGCCGCGTCCGCTCGGCCAATCGGGTGTTCCGGGCGCGCGCCATGGGCTCGCCCGAGGCGCCGGTGGAAGGCCGCGACTTCGCACGCTTCCTGATCACCGACTCGATGGGCCTCGTTCGCTTCGAACGCGAAGGGCTCGAAGGCAATCCGCTGCGCGTGCTTCAGATCCCGTTCCTCGACGGCGAGGAGGCGCCGATGCTCGTCGCCTTGCTCGACGAGGACAATCTTTCGCTGCCGAGCCCCGCGATCGGCGCGAGCGCGTCGGCGCATGTCCGCTCGCTGATCGCGATGCTGCCTTCGGGGCTCGCGCTCGTCGACCGCGACGGTCGCTTCGTCAGCATGAACGATGCGTTCGTCCGGGCCGCCCGGATCAACGCAGCCGCGCCGCCGCTTTATCCGATCGACCTCGTGGTACGTGAGGACAAGGCCGCGCTCGCCGATGCGGTCCGCCGCTTCGCCGGCGGCGCCGCCCAGTCGATCGAGATGACGGTGCGCTTCAACGACGCGCCCGAGGAGCCGGTTGCGCTCACTATCGCGGGCGCGCGCGGGCTCGGCGATGCCGCGGTGCTGATCAGCCTCAAGGATTCGGGCGAAGAGGGCAAGCTCAAGCGCCAGATCGCGCAGGCGACCAAGATGCAGGCGGTCGGGCAGCTCGCCGGCGGCGTCGCCCACGACTTCAACAACATCCTCACTGCGATCATCGGCCATTGCGACCTGATGCTGATGCGCCACTCGCCGGGCGATAGCGACTATGACGACATCCAGCAGATCCGCGCCAATTCGAACCGCGCGGCCTCGCTGACCCGGCAGTTGCTCGCTTTCTCGCGCCAGCAGACCCTGCGCCCCCAAGTGCTCCAGCTCCCGGACGTGATCTCGGAGGTCTCGAACCTGCTCAAGCGCCTGCTCGGCGAGACCGTCCGGCTCGAGGTCAAGCACGGGCGCAATCTCGGCCCGGTCCGCGCTGATCCCGGGCAGCTCGAGCAGGTCGTGGTCAATCTCGCGGTCAATGCGCGCGATGCGATGCTTTCCGCCAATCCCAACGGCGGCGGCACACTCACCATCGCCACCTCGTGCGTCGCCGCGGCCGAAGTCCGCCAGATGGACGACGACGTCCTGCCAGTGGGCGACTATACCGCGCTTCGCATCACCGACACCGGCACCGGCATCCCGCCGGACATCCTCGGAAAGATCTGGGAGCCGTTCTTCACCACCAAGGAAGTGGGGAAGGGCACCGGCCTCGGCTTGTCGACCGTCTACGGCATCATCAAACAGTCCGGCGGGTTCATCTTCGCCGACAATGTCCCCGGCGGCGGGGCCGAGTTCACCATCTATCTGCCGGTGCACAACGCGCCCGAGGCAGTGGTCGCCAAGACTCCCGCCAAGCCGAAGCAGATCGACCTCTGGGGCTCGGGGACGATCCTGCTCGTCGAGGACGAGGACATGGTCCGCGCCGTCGCCGAGCGCGCACTCACCCGGCAGGGCTATACCGTGGTCACCGCCGAGAATGGCGAGGTCGCGCTCGAATTGCTCGACACGATCGACAAGCCCGACCTGCTGATCAGCGACGTGGTCATGCCCTCGATGGACGGCCCGACCATGGCGCGGCAGATCCGCACGCGCTATCCCGATCTGCCGATCCTGTTCATGTCGGGCTACGCCGAGGAGCAGCTTCGGAAGTCGATCGACATCGACAATGTCGCCTTCCTCCCCAAACCCTTTTCGGTTCAGCAGCTTGCCGAAGCTACCCGCGACGTTCTAGCCCCGAAATAAGTTCTTGGCGACCGCGAAATTTCCTGCAAAGGGCCGAACATGCCGACGCTGCGCCGGATCCTCATCGTCGAGGACGAACCCTTGATCGCGATGATGCTCGAGGACTTTCTCGATGCGCTCGATCGTGAACTCGCCGGTTCGGCGGACGATGTCGCGGGCGCGCTTGCCCAGATCGACGCGGGGGGAGTCGAGGCCGCGATCCTCGACGTCAATCTGCGCGGCGGCGAGCAGAGCTGGCCGGTCGCCGCAAAGCTCGCCGAACTCGGCATCCCCTTCATCCTCGCTACCGGCGGGGCAGGGGATTCGATCGCCGAACCCTATCGCGATCGGCCAGTGCTCTCCAAGCCGTTCACGATGGACGGCGTGGAAAAGGCGCTCGACGCGCTGGGCTGATCGTTCGTGTGCGACGGGCGCGTTGTTCTGCTTTCCTGAACTGCACCCCTGCTGAAGATCTGAGGTCTCAATCGATCAGGCGAACCGGATCTCCGGCGCGGATCAGTCCGGGCCGCGCCGGCGTCGCATAGACCCCGTAGGCGTTGCCGAACTGCTGCGCGACGGTACGCAGCACCCGCACGTCCTTGGCGGCGGTGTCGGGGTCGATGGTGATCATCGCGCAGCGCGGGATCGGGTCGGCCATCTGCACCACGGCGCCATCCTCGCCATTGCCGAAGGCGAGCCGCAGCCCCTGCCAGTCGTTGACCGGGAGCTCGCTCTCGATCACCACATTGGCACGGAAGCGCCGCGGATCGAGCGTACCGCCATGCGCCGCCTCGACCCGCGCATGGCTCGCGGTGGTGACCAGCGAGATCGGCATCGAATCATAGATGCCCCGCGCGACCTGGAGCAGCCCCACCGGCTCGCCCGCCGCCGCCTCGAGATGGGCGTGGAGCAAGGGATCGTGCAGCGGGACCGCGGCGCCATCGGGCGTCTCGACCAGAACCGCGGACGTCTTCGGCGCGCCCGGATCGGCGAAGCTGGCGCGGTGGAGCAGCATCGCGGGCACTTCGCGGGCGGTCAGCCACGGGAAGCGCGTTCCGTTGGCCTTTCGTACGAAGGCATATTGCCGGTCGCCCTCGATCCCTTGCCAGTCGACTTCGGCCACGCCGAGCCGCTCGCCGGCCATCGACTTGACGGGATAGCGGTTGAGCGCCGCGACATGGCCGACGATACGAGTCATGCCGGCGAGCTATCGGGCAACGTGCGCCGCCGCAACCCGAGGTGACAGCGGCGAGGGGATCGGGCAGAGCGCCGGACATGATCAATCTCACCCGCGACGGCCCGGTCGCGACCATCGCGCTCGCGCGGCCCGAGGCGAAGAACGCGCTCCCGATTGCGGCATGGCAGGCGCTCGCCGGTGCGGCGGCTGATGCGGGCGATGCTCGCGCGGTGATCCTCAGGTCTGAGGTTCCCGGCATCTTCTCGGCGGGCGCCGACGTCCGCGAGTTCGAGGCGCTCCAGGCCGATCCGGCGCTGCGCACGACCTTCCGCACGGCGATGCGCGATGCGATCGAGGCGCTCGCTGCGTTGCCCGTGCCGGTGATTGCAGCGGTCGACGGCGGCTGCTTCGGCGCGGCCGTCGCGTTGATCCTCGCCGCCGACATTCGCGTGGCGGGCAATTACGCCGAATTCGCCACCACGCCTGCGCGGCTCGGGCTCGGCTATCCGCAGCAGGACGTCGCGCGGCTGACGGCGCAGGTCGGGAAGGGAATGGCCTCGCTGATGTTGTTCACCGGCGATCGCCTCGCCCCCGACGAGGCCAAGCGCATCGGCCTTGTCGAACTCCGCGCCAAGCGGGCCGCGGACACCGCGACGGCGCTGGCATCGGCGATCGCCGCGAACGCGCCCGAAGCGGTGCGCCTGCTCAAGCGCACGCTCCGCGGCGCCGAAGGACTCGACGAGGCATTCGACGATGCCTTTGGCGGTGCGGAGTTTGCGGAAGGCCTCGCCGCCTTCCGCGAGCGGCGCAAGGCGCTTTACCGATGAAGGAGATCGCCGAGATCATCGAGGTAAATCAGCAAGATATCCTGTTACTCTGCGATCACGCCTCAAATGCCGTGCCTGCCGATATCGACTTGGGCATCGTACCCGAATTGCGTGATCTGCACATCGCGGTCGATATCGGCGCCGGTCCGCTCACCCGCAGCCTCGCCGCCCGCCTCGGGGCGCCGGCGATCCTCGCCACGGTCTCGCGGCTGGTGATCGACCTGCACCGCGAGCCCGATCATATCGGCCTCATCCCGCATCGCAGCGACGGTCACCTGATCCCCGGCAACGAAAGGGTCGATTGTGCGGCGCGCATCGCGCGCTTCCACGCGCCCTACCACCGTCTGCTCTCCCGCCGCGTCCGCACGCAGCGGCCCCGGCTGATTCTGTCGATCCACAGCTTCACGCCGTGCCTCGAACATGGCGGCACGCCGCGCCCTTGGCAGGTCGGCATCCTCTACAATCGCGATACCCGCGCCGCCCGCCCGGCGATCGACTTTCTGCGCGCCCAGGGCTTCGAGACTGGCGACAACGAGCCCTATTCGGGCCGGCTGCTCAATGCGACGCTCAATCGCCATGCCGAGGCGAACGGCATCCCCTCGGTCGCGATCGAGGTGCGCAACGATCTGATTCGCGATGCCGAAGGGGTAGAGCGCTGGGCAGCCGTGCTGGCCAGACTCGCGGACCACCTGAGACTCGCCCTCGGCGGCACGGCGCCCGCCTCCTGACTCCCGCGAACAAAATCCCGGTAATAGTCTTGCGCAAACCCGCGCTGCGGCGACATAGGCTTGCGCACCATGACCCAGCGATTCGACAAGTCCCGCCTGCCCAGCCGCCATGTCTCGGTCGGCCCCGAGCGTGCCCCGCACCGCAGCTACTATTACGCGATGGGCATTCCCGAAGAGGACATCGCCAAGCCGTTCGTCGCGGTGGCCAGCGCCGGCAACGACAGCGCGCCGTGCAACACTACGCTCGATTTCCAGGCCGACGCCGCGCGCGAGGGCGTGATCGCCAATGGCGGCATGCCGCGCCGGTTCAACACGATCACCGTCACCGACGGCATCGCGATGGGCCATCAGGGGATGAAGTCGTCGCTGGTCAGCCGAGAGGTGATCGCCGACTCGGTCGAACTGAGCGTTCGCGGCCATTGCTACGACGCGCTGGTCGGCTTTGCCGGCTGCGACAAGTCGCTTCCCGGCATGATGATGGCGATGCTCCGCCTCAACGTGCCGTCGATCTTCGTCTATGGCGGCTCGATCCTCCCCGGCCGCTTCCACGAGAAGGACGTGACGGTCGTCGACGTGTTCGAGGCGGTAGGCCAGTTCGCCGCCGGAAATTGTCCGCTCCACGAGCTCACGGCGCTGGAGAAGGTTGCATGCCCCGGCCACGGCGCCTGCGGCGGCCAGTTCACTGCCAACACCATGGCGTGCGTCGGCGAGGCCATCGGCCTGTCGCTGCCCAATTCGAACATGGTGCCCGCGCCCTATCAGTCGCGCGAACAGATCGCAGTCGCGGCCGGCCACCAGGTCATGAACCTGCTCGAACTGAACCTGCGCCCGCGCGACATCTGCACGCGCGAGGCGTTCGTCAACGCGGCCCGCGTTGTCGCCGCGACCGGCGGCTCGACCAATGCCGCATTGCACTTGCCGGCCATGGCCAGCGAAGCGGGCATCGACTTCGACCTCCACGACGTTGCAGAAGCTTTCAAATCAACACCTTACATTGCCGACCTGAAGCCCGGTGGCAAATATGTTGCCAAGGACATGCACGAGGCGGGCGGCGTCTACATGCTGATGAAGACGATGCTGGCTGGCGGCTTCCTCGACGGCAATTGCAAGACGGTGACCGGCAAGACCCTGGGCGAGAATATCGATCAGGTCACGTGGAACCCCGACCAGAAGGTCATCTATGACGTCAAGACGCCGCTTTCGCCCACCGGCGGCGTGGTCGGGCTGCGCGGGACGCTGGCGCCCGAGGGAGCGATCGTGAAGGTCGCGGGCATGCACCGGCTCCAGTTCACCGGCCCGGCGCGGGTGTTCGACCGCGAGGAGGACGCTTTCGAAGCGGTCGAGCACCGCAAGATCGAGGAAGGCGAGGTCATCATCATTCGCTACGAAGGCCCCAGGGGCGGGCCGGGCATGCGCGAGATGCTGTCGACCACGGCCGCACTCTACGGCCTCGGCATGGGCGAGAAGGTCGCCTTGATCACCGACGGCCGCTTCTCGGGCGCCACCCGCGGCTTCTGCATCGGCCATGTCGGCCCCGAAGCGGCCGAAGGTGGTCCGATCGCGCTGGTCGAGAACGGCGACACCATCCGCATCGATGCCGAGGCAGGAACGATCGACCTCGACGTGCCCGAGGACGTGCTCGCCGAGCGCCGCGCAAAGTGGCAGCCCCGTGTCAACGATTACCAGTCGGGTGCGCTGTGGCGCTATTCCCGAACCGTCGGCCCTGCCTATAAGGGTGCAGTGACGCATCCGGGAGCCAGCGCCGAACGCCATGTCTACGCGGATATTTGATGCGCCTAGCCGGACGGGGGAGCGTTCTAGATTTCCGTTCGCCCTGAGCTTGTCGAAGGGCCGTTCTTCTTCGCGCCGAGGGGGCAGGACGGCGCTTCGACAAGCTCAGCGCGAACGGAGATGGCTGCTTGCATCGTTGCTTCTCGCCGGATGCGGAGAGCAGCCTGCCAACGAGATCCTTTCGCCAAGGTCCCCTGAGGCCGGCGCAACTGTGGCGGCAAGTGCGGCAGCACCCAAAATCCCCTGCGCCGCCCCAGGCGACCCCGACCTCACCCCGGCCTGCACCGTCGACCGCACCGAAACGCCGGACGCCGTCATCCTCACCCTCCGCCACCCCGACGGCGCGTTCCATCGCCTGCAAATCACCCGCGACGGCCGCGGCGTGATCGCAGCCGACGGAGCGGAACCGGCGAAAGTGACGCCTCTCGGCCGCGACCGTATCGAGGTCGAGATCGGCGCCGCGCGCTATCAGCTCCCTGCGATCGTTCGGCAATGATCCCCGCAGGCGCCCCGATCGTCACCGCCGCGGAGATGCGGGCTGCCGAGGCGGCAGTGTTCGCCTCAGGTGTTTCGCAGGACGAACTGATGGAGCGGGCAGGGGCAGCGGTCGCCCGAGAGACGGCGCGCTTCGCAACGGGCCGCCCGATCCTGATCCTCGCTGGCCCGGGCAACAATGGCGGCGACGCCTATGTTGCGGCGCGCTTGCTGCAGAGCGATGGCCATGACGTCAGTCTCGTCGCCACCGGCGCGCCGGCGCCGGGGGCGGCTGAGCGGATGCACGCGCTGTGGCGCGGACCGACGAGTTCGCTCTATGCCGCACGGCCTCGCCCGATACTCGTCGACGGACTGTTCGGTACCGGCATGAGCCGGCCGCTCGAGCGCGGGCTCGCCGCGGTGTTCGCCGATCTGTGCCACCAGGCCGAATTCACTTTGTCGATCGACCTGCCGTCGGGAATCGACACCGACACCGGTGCCGACCTCGGCGCCCCCCGCGGGATCGACGTGACTCTGGCGCTCGGCGCGCTCAAGCCCGGACATCTGCTCGACGCCGGTCTCGAGCGCTGCGGCAAGCTGCTGCTCGCCGACATCGATATTCCGGTGCAGACCCGCTGGCGCACCGTCGCACGCCCGCACATCGAGACTCCCGGCCCGCACAGCCACAAATATAGCCGCGGCCTCGTCGCCGTGATCGAAGGCGCAATGCCGGGTGCCGCCCGCCTCGCCGCGCGCGCCGCAATGGCCGGCGGCGCCGGCTACGTGGTGCTCGCCGGCGAGCGGCCGTGGGGCGAGGGGCCCGACGCGCTGGTCCGCCGCGAGGTGCGCAGTGCCGAGGATCTGGTCGAGTTCCTTGGCTGGGACCGCATCGATGCGATCGTGCTCGGCCCCGGGCTGGGCCGCGATCGCCGCGCCGAGGCCTATCTGCGGGCGGCCTTTGCGGCGCCCAAGCCCCTCATTCTCGATGGCGACGCGCTGACCCTGCTCGGCGCTGGAGCGGCGCGCTGGCTGCAGACGCGCGCCGCGCCCACCTGGATCACACCGCATTCGGGCGAATTCGACCGGATGTTCGCCGGCGAGGGCAGCAAGATCGATCGCACGCTCGCCGCCGCGGCCGAGGCGCGCGCGACTATCGTCCACAAGGGTGCCGATACCGTGATCGCCTCGCCCAAGGGGGAGGTGCGGATACTCGCCGGCGCATCGCCCTGGCTCTCCACCGCGGGGACCGGTGACGTCCTCGCAGGGCTGCTCGCGGCGCAGGTGGTGCAAGGCGGCAAGGGACTCGTGCCGGCCGAGGCCGCGGCATGGCTCCATGCGCGTGCCGCACGGCTTGCGGGACCGGCGCTGATCGCCGATGGACTGATCGCACAGCTTCCCGAGGCGATTTCAGAATGTCTGTGAACGACGACGAAGTTCTCCGCGTCGCCGCGCGCGGCGATGGCGTGACTGCCGACGGCCGCCATGTCGCCCTTGCGGCGCCCGGCGACCGCGTGACCGTCGACGGCCAGCTGATCCCGGGCCGGCACCATCAGACGCCGCCGTGCAGGCATTTCCCCGAATGCGGCGGCTGCCAGCTCCAGCATCTCGACGACATCAGCTGGTCGCAGTTCATCGCGGACCGGATCGTCACTGGGCTCGCGGCGCAGGGGCTTGAGACGCATGTCCGCGCGCCCCTGTTGTCGCCGCCCAACACCCGCCGCCGCGCCACGCTCCACGCCGAGCGCCGCGGCCGGCAGATCCGCCTCGGCTTCACCCGGCAGAACAGCCACGAACTGATCGATCTCGAGGAATGCTGGATCCTCGACCCCGAATTGTTCGCGCTGGTGGCGCCGCTGCGTGGGATGCTCGCGGCGCTGATCCCCGGCACCCGCCGGATCAACGTCCATCTCGCGCTCACCGATCAGGGACCGGATGTCCTCATCGATGGCCTCGAAGCCGAAGGCCTCGCGGCCGCCGAGGCACTCAGCGCCTTCTCGCACCGCCATCATCTCGCCCGCCTGTCGATCGACGAAGGCTTCGGAGCCAGCGCACGCTACGAGCCCGAGCCGGTCACGGTGACGCTGGGCGGGGTGGCGGTGCCGTTTCCACCCGGCAACTTCCTCCAGGCGACGCCCGAGGGGGAGGCGGCTCTGGTCGCCGCGGTGCGGGAGATTGCCGGCAGCGCGCGCGCCGTGGCCGATCTGTTCGCCGGTCTCGGTACCTTCACTTTCGCTTTCCCCAAGGCCAAGGTCTATGCCGCCGAGGCCGCCCGCGACCCGATCATGGCGCTGAAGGCTGCTGCAGGTGCGGCGGGTCGCGCGGTGTTCGCCGAGCATCGCGACCTGTTCCGCCGCCCGGTGACTGCGAAGGACCTGTCCAATTTCGATGCCGTGGTGCTCGATCCGCCGCGCGCCGGCGCACGCGAGCAGACCGGCGAGATCGCGCAATCGGGCGTGCCGCTGATCGCCTATGTTTCCTGTAACCCCAGCACCTTCGCGCGAGATGCTGAGACTTTATCCAAAGCCGGCTACCGCCTCGATTGGGTCCAGCCGGTCGGCCAGTTCCGCTGGTCGACCCATGTCGAGCTGGCGGCGCGGTTCAGCCGTCAGGGATAATCGGCGCGGACGAAGAACAGCCCGTCGGGCGGCGCATTGAGCCCGAGCCGCGCCCGGTCGCACGCCTCCAGCGCCGCGCGCAGATCCTCAGCGCGCCATTTGCCTTGGCCGACCAGCCCGAGACAGCCGACCATCGAGCGCACCTGATGGTGCAGGAAAGACCGCGCCGAGGCGCGCACCATCACCCGGTCGCCTTCGCGGACGACATCGAGCCGGGCGAGCGTCTTGACCGGGCTCTCGGACTGGCAATGCGCCGAGCGGAAGGTGGTGAAGTCGTGCCGCCCGACCAGCATCTGCGCGGCCGCGTGCATCGCCTCGGCATCGAGTTCCGTCGCGATCCGCCACGCCAGTCCCTTTTCCCAGGTCAGCGGCGCGCGCCGGTTGACGATGCGATATTCGTAATGACGGGCGACGCACGAAAAGCGCGCATGCCAGTCCGCCGGCACCTCGGCGCAGTCGAGCACCGCCACCGGATTCGGCCGCAATCGCGCATTCAGCGCCTCCATCAGCCGGAACGCGCCGATCTCGCGGGCGATGTCGAGATGCGCGCGCATGCCGAGCCCGTGCACGCCGGCATCGGTCCGCCCGGCCGCGTGCACCACGGCCTTCTCGCCGGTCACCGCGAAGGCGGCGTCCTCGATCGCCTGCTGCACGCTCGGGCCATGATCCTGCCGCTGCCAGCCCATGAACGGGCGGCCGTCAAACTCCACCGTCAGCGCGAACCGCGTCAAAGCTGCGTCCCTGCGGGGATCGCGAAGCCACGCAGCAACTCCGCTGACGTCATGACGCCACGCCCGGCGCGTTGCACGAGGCTGGGCCGGATCGCGCCTTCGCCACAGGCAATCGTCAGCTGCGAGTCGAGCACGGTGCCGGGCGCCCCCTGTGCTGAGACGATCTCCGTCGCGTGCACCCGAAGTCGCTCGCCTCCCATCTCGAAGAAGGCCCCCGGCGCCGGATTGAACGCGCGCACCTGCCGCTCGACCGCCGCCGCCGCCTGGGTGAAGTCCAGCCGCGCTTCGGCCTTGTCGATCTTGGCGGCATAGGTCACGCCCTCCTCGGGCTGCGGCACCGCGGGATACGCGTCGATATCGCCGAGCACCTCGACCATCAGCCGCGCGCCCATCGCGCTCAGCTCGGCGGTCAGTTCTCCCGCGGTCTTCCGTTCGATCGGCGTTCGGCCTTCCAGCCGCACGGGCCCTGTGTCGAGCCCCGCCTCCATCTGCATGATCCCCACGCCGGTCTCCGCGTCGCCAGCGAGGATCGCTCGCTGGATGGGCGCCGCGCCGCGCCAGCGCGGCAGCAGCGAGCCATGGACGTTGAGGCAGCCGAGCCGCGGCGCCTCGAGCAAAGCCTGCGGCAAGATCAGTCCGTAAGCCGCGACAACGGCAACATCCGCGTCGAGCGCGGCGAACGCATCGATCGCCTCGGGCGCCTTGCGGAAGGACAGCGGGGTGCGGACCTGGATGCCGAGTACCTCGGCCCGGGCGTGGACCGGCGAGGGCGCCGTCTTGCCGCGATTTCCGCGACGCGGCGGCTGGCTATATGCCGCTACGACGTCGTGACCGGCTGCGACCAGTGCGTCGAGCACGGGGACGGCGAAATCGGGGGTTCCCATGAAGATGATCCGCATAGGTCCCTCTCGCCGCTTGGCAGGGGCGGGCGCAAGCCCCTATGTCCGATCTATGGCTTCCCCCGAAATCGAGGCGCTGACCCAGGCCCTGTCGCGTCTGCCCGGCCTCGGCCCGCGCTCGGCGCGCCGCGCGGTGCTCCATTTGCTCAAGAAGCGCGAAACCGCGCTCGACCCGCTTCTGTCCGCGCTCACCGCGGTCAGCCGCCGGCTCAGCACCTGCGAGGTTTGCGGCAATGTTGACACCAGCAACCCCTGCGCGATCTGCGCCGACCCGCGTCGCGACGCGCGCGCGCTTTGCGTCGTCGAGGAAGTCGCCGACCTCTGGGCGCTCGATCGCGCGCGGCTGTTCCCCGGCAAATTCCACGTGCTCGGCGGCCGTCTCTCGGCGCTGGAGGGCGTCCGACCCGAGGATTTGCGCATCGACAGCCTCGTTCGCCGGGTCGCCGCTGGCGGGATCGACGAAGTCGTGCTCGCGATGAACGCCACGCTCGACGGCCAGACCACCGCGCATTACGTCGCCGAGCGGCTCGAGGCCTATCCGGTGCGCATCACCCAGCTCGCCCACGGCCTGCCCGTCGGTGGCGAGCTCGATTATCTCGACGAAGGCACGCTCGCCCAGGCGCTTCGCGCCCGGCGACCGGTGGCGTGACAGCTTGCCCTAAGCCGCGGGCGAAAACCAAAATGCCACAGACGCTTGCGAGCTGAGCGCCAGCCGACTATTTTGGGCCTATGGCCATTCTACCGATTGTCGAAGTTCCGGACCCGCGCCTCCGCCTGATCTCCCAGCCCGTGGAGCAGGTCGATGACGAACTGCGGACTCTGATCGCCGACATGTTCGATACGATGTACGACGCGCCCGGCATCGGCCTCGCGGCGATTCAGGTCGGCGTGCCGAAGCGCGTGATCGTGATGGACCTGCAGGAGCAGGAGGACGAGGAAGGCAAGCCGATCCGCCAGCCCCGCGTCTTCATCAACCCGGAGATTCTCGACCCGGCCGAGGAGCAGTCGATCTATACCGAAGGCTGTCTGTCGATCCCCGAGCAGTTCGCCGATGTCGAGCGGCCCGCGCGTTGCCGCGTCAAATGGCTCGACGAGCAGGGTGCCGCGCATGACGAGCTGTTCGAAGGACTGCTCGCCACCTGCATCCAGCACGAGATGGACCATCTTCAGGGCATCGTCTTCATCGACCATCTCTCGCGCCTCAAGCGCGACATGATCCTCAAGAAGCTGGCAAAGGCCCGCAAGGCCGCAGCCTGACACCGCACCCGTGCTCCTGCGAAAGCAGGAGTGCGCAGACCTTCGTCACCCCGGCCTTGTGCCGGGGGCCACCAGGCGGCCCGGCGAATCCGCAGAGCCTCCAGTCCCTTCCGCCGCGGCATAGTGGATCCCGGAACAAGTCCGGGATGACGAGTATTGCTCTGGAGTCTCCCACACGCTAGGTTCGCCTTCTGTTCCCGGAGGCGCATTTGGACTCGCTCGCTCTCATCATTGCCGTCGCGGCGCTGCTGGGCGGTGTCGCGCTCGGCTGGTTCCTCGGCGCGCGCGGCGCGGCACAAGCCCGCGCAGAGCTGGCGCGCCGCGAAAATGACTTCAAGGCGGCAATCGCGGATCTTGTCCTCGCCGAAGAACGCGCGAGCCAGCTGCCGGCGCTTCGCGAAGAACTGGCGGCGCTTCGCGACGAGCGCGATGTCGCCCGCCTCGAGCTTACTGCGGCGCGTGCACGCGAGAATGCGTTTGAGGAACGGCTGGCAGAATTCAAGGCGGCGCGGGAGGCCATGGCGGGCCAGTTCCGCGAAGTCGCCGCCACCATGCTCGGCGAGGCCCAGAAGGCTTTCCTCGAACGCGCCGAGGCGCGCTTCAGCCAATCCGGCGAACAGAATGAAGCGAAGATGAAGGCGCTGCTGCAGCCGGTCGAGTCGACGCTCAGGCGCTACGAAGAGGGACTGCAGCGCGTCGAGAAGGATCGCAACGACAGCTATGGTGTGCTGCGCGAGGCGATCACCGAAGTGAAGGCCCAGCTCGGCGAGACGCGCAGCGAGACCGCCAAGCTGGTCAATGCATTACGCGCCGCACCCAAGACGCGCGGCCGCTGGGGCGAGCAGCAGTTCCGCAACCTGATCGAGATCGCTGGTCTCTCCGGGCACGTCGACTTTGCCGCCGAAGTCTCGATCGCGACCGAAGACGGTGCCCTCCGGCCCGACTTCATCATCCGTCTGCCGGGCGATCAACAGCTCATAGTCGATGTGAAGTGTGTGCTCGATGCCTATCTGCAGGCTAGCGAAGCGACCTCCGCCGAGGACCGCCAGACCGCGTTGCTCGCGCATGCGCGGGCAGTTCGCAACCATGCCGAGGCATTGTCGCGAAAGGCCTATTGGGCGCAGTTCGAAAAGGCCCCCGATTTCGTCATCATGTACATTCCGGGGGACAATTTCCTGTCGAGCGCGCTCGAGGTCGACATGGAATTGTGGGAGCGCGCCGCGCGCAATCGGGTGATCATCGCCGGCCCTTCGGCGTTCCTGCCGCTGGCGCGCACTGTCGCGTCGATGTGGCGCCAGCAGAAGCTGACCGAGGATGCCCGCGAGGTCGGCAAGCTCGGCAAGGAAATGTACGAACGCCTCGCCACCGCGGCGACCCATCTCAAGCGCGTCGGCGGCGGTCTCAACAGCGCGGTCGAAAATTACAACAAGTTCGTGGCGAGCTTCGAAGGCCGTGTCCTCGTTTCCGCACGCCGCTTCCAGGCGCTCAACGTCGATACGGGAAATTCGGCGCTCGACAGCATCGACAGCGTCGATGTGGTCGCGAAGGCGCCCGCGGTCGAGCTGCTGCCTTCTGCGGCAGCCACGGAGGACCCTCAGGCCGAGGCCGCAGAATAGCGCGCGAGAAAGGACGGCTTGAAGGAACGCCGCGCCGCGAATGTGTCGTATCTAGATGATCAAGCTTCGAAGCCTCCGAGACTCACTGCCGCAGGCTTGATAGCCTCATGCCCGAACAAGGGGGAGGTTCGTCGTGATTCGAGGATCATTCTGGGTAGCTCTGGCATTGGTTTCGGCCAGCCCCGCAGTGGCGCAGGCGCCGGCGCAGCAGGAAACGCCCGAGCAAGTCGCGCGCAACGCGAAGCTCGGCGAAGCGGTGGCCGCAATCCAGTCGCAGAAACCGGCAGAGGCAACGGCGATACTCAAGCCGCTGCTGGCGGACTATGAGAAGCTGTACGCGGGCGAGAAGCGCAAGATCTACTGCGCGCATGATCCGCAACAGGCCCTGCTTTATATGGGCCAGGCTGCGGCTGCGAAGCAGGAAGCAGTCGCGATCGAGCCCGGCTGGTGCATCGCCTTGTGGGCGCGGGGCTTTGCCCTGATCGATCAGCAGCAACTCGACGCGGCGGTGCCATTCCTCGAACGCGCCGTCGCCTTGTCGCCATCGCACGCCCATTATCTTTCCGAACTCGGCTACGCCTATCAGTCCCAGAAAAAGTGGCAGCTTTCCTACGACCTCTACAGTCGGGCCGCGACTGCTGCCGCCCTCGAGGAGGGCGACAAGCGCAAGCGCTCGCTCCGGCGCGCATGGTTCGGAATGGGCTTCGACCTGATCGAGCTCGGGCGGCTCGACGAGGCCGAAGCGCTGTTCAAGAAGTGCCTAGAGCTGTTTCCCGACGACCAGAAGGTGAAGAGCGAGCTCGATTATCTGCGCGAGCAGCGCGCGAAGAAGAGCTGAGCCCGGTCAGCGGCGCCCGGCCGGCGCCAGCGCAAGCTTCGCGCCCTGCCGGTTCGTCAGCACCAGTTTGCCGTTGCGGTTCCGGCTGACGCTGAGCGGCTCGCCGAGGATCCGCAATACGCTGCTCTCCTGCACGTTCTGCACGCGCGAGGCGCATGCCATTCGCGTCGAGGCGAGCGGCCCGGCGGTCAGCCGGCCCCGCTCGAAGCGGAAGCTGCCGTTGAAGTTGTTGCAGCTGGCATTGCCGCTGATCCGCTGCCCGCGGAACGTGACGCGCGGATTGGTGCGCGGCGCCACGGGTCGGCCGTTGATCGATTCGATCCGCCAATCGCCTTCGAGCAGCGAGGCGGGGGCAGGGCGCTCCGACAGGATGTCGCCGCCGCAGCCGCGCAGCGTCCGACCGCCAAGGGTCACCGTCACCGTGTCATGATAGGTCCGGTCGCTCATCCCGTCGCTGCATTCGACATGCGTGATATCGACGGTCATCCGCCGCGCCTCGTAGCGTTCGCCGTTGAAGCCGATTATCGGCCTAGGCTTGGCGGTGCTAACCACGCGGCCGCTCGCTGGCTGATAGCGGATCGTGCTGCCGTCGATGGTCAGCGACCAGAAGGGTTCGGTGCCGAGCGCGCGATAAGGCTGGGCGTTCGACTGCGCCTGGGCGGGCAGTGCGGTCAGCGCGAGCATTCCGGCAACGGCAAGCTTCATCACGATTTGTCTCCTCTGAGCGCACTCTGCCGCCGCCCGGCTTAACCGCGCATGGCCGTAACGATCGGCCCTCGTTCAGGATGCTGGCAATGTTGGATTTGCCGTGCCAGCCTCATCCAGCTCTTTGAAATTGTCGATCGGCTAGGCAAATGCGCGACATAATCGTACGCAAATGAGCAACGAAAGTAGCCAATTCGCGTGAAAAATGCGAAGTTAAGCGCCGCGAATCCTGCTGAGCACTTCATAGGCCATCACTGCGGTGGCCACCGCCGCGTTGAGGCTGTCGGCCTTGCCGAGCATCGGAATCTTGACCAGCAGGTCGCATTCCTCGGCCATGAAGTCGGGCATGCCCTGGGCTTCGTTGCCGGTCAGCAGAAAGGTCGGCGCGTGATAGAGCGGCGCCTTATAGTCATGCTCGGTATCGAGGCTCAGGCCGACCAATTGCCCCGGTCCGGCGCGCAGCCACGGCACGAACTCGGCCCAGCTCGCTTTGGCGACCGGCACGGTGAACAGCGCCCCCATGCTGGCGCGCACTGCCTCGACCGAGAAGGGGTCGACGCAGTCGTCGATCAGGATCAGCCCGCCTGCGCCGACAGCATCGCCGGTCCGCAGGATCGTGCCGAGATTGCCGGGATCGCGCAGCCGCTCGGCGACCAGCCAGATCGGCGAGGCGCTGCGGTCGAGATCGGCCAGGCTCAGCGCGAATTCGGGATAGACTCCGACGACCGCGCCCGGATTGTCCTTGCCCGACAATTTGGAGAGAATGTCGGCATTGGTCTCGATCGCCTCGCCGCCCGCCGCCTCGGTGGCGCCGACCAGCGCCTGAACCAGCGGGTGGCCGGCCATGTCGCGGGCGAAGAACAGGAACTTGGGCAGCCGCCCCGCCTCGCGTGCTTCGGTCAAGATGCGCAGCCCCTCGGCGAGGAACAGCCCTTCCTCGCGCCGGTGCCGCTTCTCGCGCAGCAGCCGGACGCGCTTGATCAGGGGGTTGGAAAAGGCAGTGATTTCGCGCGGCATCAATTCCCCTCCCGCTTGCGGGAGGGGTTAGGAGAGGGGCTGGAACTAGACTTCGGTGCGGTCACGGCTCGGCACATGCCCTCCCCCGGCCCCTCCCGCAAGCGGGAGGGGAGAAGAACTTATTCCTCGCCGAAGCGCGCCTCGACCAGCTCGGCCAGCGCCTGCACGGCCTCATGGGCGCCGTCGCCTTCGGCGCTGATCGTGATCGTGTCGCCCTTGGCGGCGCCCAGCATCATCAGGTCGAGGATCGAAGTGCCCGACGCGCTCGATCCGTCCTTCTCGACGGTGAGCTCGACCGGCTGGCTCGAGGCGAGGGTGACGAACGCCATGCTGGCACGGGCATGCAGGCCGCGGCGATTCTCGATCATCACGTTACGCGTCGCACGACTCACGCGGCGGCCTCTCCCAAAACTTCGGATGCGACAGTGATATATTTGCGACCGGCGTCCCGCGCCGCGGCGACTGCCTCGGTCACCTTCATCGCCTTGCGCGCGCTGCCGAGGCGGATCAGCATGGGCAGGTTGATCCCGGCAATCACCTCGACTCGCCCCGCTTCCATCAGCGAGATGGCGAGGTTCGACGGCGTGCCGCCGAACAGATCGCTGAGCACGATCACGCCGCGCCCCTCGTCGACCCGCGCGATCGCGGCGGCGATGTCGGCACGGCGGGCTTCCATATCGTCGTCGGGGCCGATCGAGATCGGCTCGATCCGCTCCTGCTTGCCCACCACATGTTCCATCGCGACCACGAACTCTTCGGCGAGTCGTCCGTGCGTCACGAGCACCAAACCAATCATTTCAAACTCCGCCCCCTGATATGGCCACCGGCGCCCCCTCCAGCGAGTCCTGTGGTGCGGTCTGCAAATCGCGGTGTGTCACCGTGGGCGAAAATCCCTCTTCGCGCAACCGCCGCGCCATCCGTTCGGCGACGTGAACCGAGCGGTGGCGGCCCCCCGTACACCCGAATGCGGCGGTGACATATGCCTTTCCTTCCGCCTGATAGCGGGGGAGCAGCAGCAGCAGCAGTGCCTCGATCTGCGCCATCGCCGGTCCATAAGCGGGATCCTCGGCGATATAGGCCGAGACGTCGACATCCTGACCCGTGCCGGGGCGCAGTGCTTCGACCCAGTGCGGATTGCGCAGGAAGCGCATGTCGAACACCAGATCGGCGTCGCGCGGAAGCCCGCGGGCAAAGCCGAACGAGGCGATCGTCAGCACCGTACGGCCAAGCCCGTCCACTGCGAAGGTCGCGCGGATCTGCTGCTGCAGTTCGTTGGACGAAAGATTGGTGGTGTCGATCAGCCGGTTCGACCAGCGACGCAAGGGCATCAGCAATTCGCGCTCGCGTGCGATGCCGTCGCTGGCCGGTCGGTCCTGCGCCAGGGGATGGCGCCGCCGGGTCTCCGAATAGCGGCGCTCGAGCTCCGTTTCGTCGCATTCGAGAAAGAGCGTTCCGAGCTGATGCCCCTCCTGCTCGCTCAGCTTCTTGACCCGTTGGACGATGCTCTCGGCATCGAAACCGCGGGTCTGGGTGCCGATCCCCAGCGCCAGCGGCCGGTCGTCGTCGCCTTCGGCACCTTCACCCGGCGGGGTGTCGAGCAGGCGATGGAGCAACAGGAGCGGAAGGTTGTCCACCGTTTCCCAGCCGAGGTCCTCGAGCGTTCGCAGCACGGTCGACTTGCCGGCGCCCGACATGCCGGTGACGAGCAAGATCTGTTTGGGGCGCCTCCGGCTCATCGCATCGCCTGTTTGAGCGCGAGCTCGACCTTGATCGGTGCCGACGGTTCGAGCGCCGCCAGCGCGAGCACCGGCACGTCGACCCCGGCGATCCGCCGCACCCGGGCATCTTCCGGAAAGCGGGGAGGGGCGTCGAGAATGACGATCAACAGGCTCACCGGAACGCGCTCCACATTGGGCATCTCGACAATGCCCAGCCCGCGCACTTCGATCCGTCCGGCGAGGTGCGCAGGCGCGCAGGCGATCAGACCGCCCTGATGTCGCTGGCAGATCACCTGGCCATCGGAGACCAAAGTCGCGCCCCGGTCGATCAGGCGCAACGCCAGGTCGGACTTGCCTTCGCCCGAACGGCCCTCGATCAGCACCGCGCGGCCGCCGATCGCCACGCAGGCGCCCTGCATCGTCTCGGAGGAGACTTCCGGCAGCCGGATCTCGGGCATCAATCGCCCTCCGCCAGCGGCAGGCGCACGACAAACCGCGCGCCGCTCAATCGATCCTCGCGTGCTTCCACTGAAATGCTCCCCTGATGGCCTTCGACGATGGTGCGTGCGATGGCAAGACCTAGCCCCGAATGCTGACCAAAGGCTTCACTTTGCGGACGCACCGAGTGAAACCGCCGAAAAACGGCCTCGCGCGCCTCTTCAGGCACGCCCGGTCCTTCGTCCTCGACACGCACAACCAGCATATCGCCGTCGTCGGCCGCCGAAATGGTGACCAGCCCGCCTTTGGGCGAAAACGAGACGGCGTTCTCGATCAGGTTCTCGAACACGCGCTCGAGCCGGGCGCCTTCGCCGAGCACCATGAGCGATGCACCCGGCCGACGATCGAACAGGATTCTGATGTCGTTCGGAAGTCCACGGGTGTTCCGCTGCTCTAGCAACGCGGCGATCATGGCGCCGATGTCGATCGGTTCGAAGGTCGCGCGGCTGAGCTGCGCGTCGAGGCGCGAGGCGTCGGATATGTCGGTGATCAGCCGATCGAGCCGATGCACATCGTCGCGCACGATGGCGAGCAATTGCTCCTGCAGTGCCGGGTCTTTGACTTTCGACAAACCCTCGACTGCCGAGCGCAGCGAGGCGAGGGGGTTCTTGAGCTCGTGAGTCACGTCGGCAGCGAAGCTTTCGGTCGCGTCGATTCGTGCCCGCAATGCCTGGCTCATGTCCGAGATGGCCCGGGCGAGCAGCCCGATCTCGTCGCTGCGCTCGGGGAGCCGCGGCACCACCACTTCGCGGGCGCGTCCCAGCCGGACCCGCACCGCGGCGCGTGCCAGCCGGCGCAGCGGCCGCACGATCGTCCGCGCAAGGAACAGCGAAAGCAGGATCGACAGCATGCTGACGACCGCCAGCACCACGCTGAGGCGGAAGCGCTCGATCCGTACCCTTTGAGTAATGTCGCGGGCGTTCACCGTGGTCATCACGACGCCAAGTTGCGTGATCGGGGCGGCCGCAGTGATCACCGGAGTGCGATCCGGTGCGCGCCAGACCGTAGCAGGGGTGCCGTGGGTCTCGCGCGCGGTACGCACGTCGGGCCAGTCGAGTCCGCGGTCGCGCTTGCGTTCGCGGTAGAGCGGCGCGCGGTCGGCCCCGGCGACCGTGTCGATCACCGCGTCGAGGAACCGCGCAGTCGTCTGGTTGAGCGGGTCCTTGTCCGGATCGCGCAGCACCAGATTGCGCAGCCCCAGATCATGGCTGTCGGTGATCAGCTTGCCACTCTCGTCGAACAGCCGGATCCGTGTGCCCGTATCGCGTGCGAGACTCAGCACGAGCAGGTCGCGGCGTTCCGGAGTCGCCGAGGCGACTGCCTGCGCGATCAGCCGGACTTCGCCGCGCGCCTGCGCCACCCGGCTATCGACGATCCGGCTGCGATACGAATCGAGATAGAAGAAGCCGCTGCCAAGCAGCGCCAGCGCGAAAATGTTGACCGCGAGAATCCTCGGCGTGAGGCTGACGCGGTTCGACCATTTGAGCGCGAGGTCGCGCTCGTTATTCGTCCGAGAAGCGATAACCGGCGCCATACAGCGTTTCGATAGCATCGAACTCCGGATCGACCTGCCGGAATTTGCGCCGCACGCGCTTGATGTGGCTGTCTATGGTCCGGTCGTCGACATAGATGTCGTCCTGATAGGCGGCATCCATCAGCTGGTTGCGCGTCTTGACGATCCCCGGGCGCTGGGCGAGCGTCTCGAGGATCAGGAACTCGGTGACGGTGAGCGTCACGTTGGTGCCGCCCCAGGTGACGCGGTGACGCGCGGGGTCCATCGTCAACCTGCCGCGCTCAAGGATCTCCGCGGGCTCCTGCGTGCCCCCATCCGCGCTCGGCTGGGCAGGCTCGGTCCGGCGCAGGATCGCGCGAATCCGCGCGATCAGCAGGCGCTGGCTGAAGGGCTTGGCGATATAATCATCGGCGCCCATTGCGAGCCCGAGTGCCTCGTCGAGTTCGTCGTCCTTGCTGGTGAGGAAGATCACCGGAATCGTGCTCTTCTCGCGGAGCCGCCGCAGCAGTTCGAGGCCGTCCATCTTCGGCATCTTGATGTCGAGCACGGCAAGATCGGGCGGATTCTCGATCAGCGCCTTCAGGGCGCTCTCGCCATCCGAATAGACGCGGGTGAGAAACCCCTCGGTCTGCAGCGCGATCGAGACAGAGGTCAGGATGTTGCGGTCGTCGTCGACCAGCGCGATCGTGGCGGTCATGCGGCCGCTCGGGCGTTGCTGAAATGCATCACAGCGAGGGGTAGACCAAAGTTCTCGCCCGCTCAATCGGCTGACAACGTTTACTCGGATTGACCCCCTTGCCGCAGCATGCGTAAGGCGACGCAATAATATTACCCGTCGCGGAAAACGTGAGGGTTTCCTGCTGTTTGGCAGGGTGGAGATGGAGGCAAATTGTGACGACGCGCATCCCGCGCCACGGTCTCGATGCTCAGGGCATCGCGACCGGGGCCCAGCTATTCTGGAATCTCGAAACCGCGCCGCTGGTGGAGCACGCGCTTCGCCGCGGCGAAGGCAGGCTCGCCAAGGATGGGCCACTGGTGGTCACCACCGGCAAGCACACTGGCCGTTCGGCTAACGACAAGTTCATCGTCCGCGATGCCGAAACCGAGACCTCGGTCTGGTGGGGCAGGACCAACAGGCCGATGAGCGCTGAGCACTTCGCCGCACTCAAGGCGGATTTCCTCGCCGAACTGGCGAAGCGCGAGACCTTGTTCGTCCAGGACCTTTATGGTGGATCCCAGCCCGAGCACCGCGTCAACGTCCGCGTGATCAACGAACTCGCCTGGCACAGCCTGTTCATCCGGACGATGCTGGTCCGTCCCGAGCCGAGCGAGCTCGACTGGTTCGCGCCCGAATATACGATCATCGATCTGCCGAGCTTCCGCGCCGACCCCGAACGCCACGGCACCCGCAGCGAGACGGTCATTGCCGTGAATCTCACCGAAAAGCTGATCCTGATCGGCGGCACCGCTTATGCGGGCGAGATGAAGAAGAGCGTATTCGGACTTCTCAATTATCTGCTCCCGCCCAGGGGTGTGATGCCGATGCACTGCTCGGCCAATATCGGGCCGAACGGCGACACCGCGGTGTTCTTCGGCCTGTCCGGCACCGGCAAGACCACGCTGTCGGCCGACGCCAGCCGCACGCTGATCGGCGACGACGAGCATGGCTGGTCGGATACGGCTGTCTTCAATTTCGAAGGCGGCTGCTACGCCAAGATGATCCGGCTGTCTCCGGAAGCCGAACCCGAGATCTTCGCAACGACGAAGCGCTTCGGTACGGTGCTCGAGAATGTCGTGATGGACCCGGACAGCCGCGCACTCGATCTCGACGACGCGAGCCTCGCCGAGAACAGCCGCGGCGCCTATCCGATCGACTTCATCTCGAACACGTCGCAGCACAATCTTGGGCCGGTGCCGAAGAACATCATCTTCCTCACCGCCGACGCGTTCGGAATCATGCCGCCAATCGCCAGGCTCACCCCCGAACAGGCGATGTACCATTTTCTCTCCGGCTATACCGCCAAGGTCGCCGGAACCGAGATCGGGGTGACCGAACCCGAGGCGACCTTCTCGACCTGCTTCGGCGCCGCCTTCATGCCGCGGCATCCGTCCGAATATGGCAATCTGCTCAAGGAGCGGATCGCGAAGGGCGGCGTGGATTGCTGGCTGGTCAATACCGGCTGGGCAGGGGGAATGGCCACCGATCCGGACATCAAGCGCATGCCGATCAAGTTGACCCGGGCCTTGCTCAACGCGGCCCTCGACGGAAGCCTGAGCAACGCTGAATTCCGGACGGATCCCAATTTCGGCTTCCAGGTGCCCGTCGCGGTGACGGGGGTCGACCCGGCGGTGCTCGATCCCCGGGAGAGCTGGGCAAACAAGGCGCTGTATGACGCGACTGCCGCGAAGCTGGTCGACCTGTTCAATGCCAATTTCGCCCAATTCGCCGACCATGTCGACGAAGGGGTACGGCAATCGGCGCCGCGTACGCCTTTACCTGCCTGACTTGCCCGGTCATCGATCGGGCGCATAGGAGCCCGATCGATGACCGACTTCTCACCCCGCCTGTTCCGTTCCGACGCCGAGATCATCCGCCTCGGCGAGGGACTGCTCGCGTGCGACCTCGCCAAGGAGGATTGGACGCACGAGGCGCACCTTGCGGCCTGTCTGTACTTGCTCGCCGAGCGAACGGATGTGGACGTGGATGCCGAAATCGCCGGTCTGATCTCGCGCTTCAACGAGAGTGTCGGCGGGGTGAACGACGATGCGGGGGGCTATCACGATACCATCACCCGCACCTATGTCGCGGGGGTACGGCTGTTCCTGCGGAGCCACCAGACGGGCGGGCTGGCCGAGCGCGTCAATGCATTGCTCCTTTCGTCCATCGGTCGACGCGACTGGCCGCTGGGCTTCTACAGCCGCGAACTGCTCTTCTCGGTACCCGCGCGCCGTGGTTTCGTCGAACCGGACCGCGCTCCGCTGCCCGCCGCTCTATAAGAGAGGGGTAACTGCGTAGGATCACCAGGTGAAGTTCATTTCCTTGAAGGCGATCAATGGCGAGCCGATCCTCGTCAACGTCACCGCCGTCCGCACCGTCTCCTCGATCGATCTCGCCGGAGTCGAGATGGGCGTGATCGGCTTCGACAAGGCACACGAAGTCGTCGTCGGCTCGACCGTCGCGGAAGTCACCGAGGCGATCGCGGCGGTCGCCAACGAGAACTGACGCGGCAACGGCCTCCCTGCTCGCAGCGCGGGAGGTGCAGCCTCAACCCGACGCGCTGCCGGCCACCACGTCGTGATGCTCGACATGCACCGGCCGCTCCAGCAGGTATCGGTCGTCGTCGGGATAATAGCGCGCGATGCTGATGTCGGCACCGGCGAAGCCGCGGATGTCGTCGAGGCTTTCCCACCAGCTCAGCGTGGTGACTTCGGTGGTGCCGTCGCCGAGGTCGCGGAACAGCATCTGGAAGCCGCGATTGCCCGGCGTCGCGGCATAGTCGGTGCCCCCGGTCGCGGCGATATAGTCGCGATAGGCGTCGCGTTCGTGCGTGCGGATCACGCCCCGCCAGCGTCGCAAGATCATGCTTTCCTCCCCGCGATATGGCGGTCGACGACATGGCCGAGCACCGTCATCGGTACGTTGCCGCCGAGCACCACCGCGTCGTTGAATGCCTTGAAGTCGTAGCGCGCGCCGAGCGCGGCTTTGGCACGCTCGCGGAGCCGATTGATCTCGCTATGCCCTACCTTGTAGCCGCAGGCCTGCCCGGGCCACGAACAATAGCGGTCGACCTCGCCCGAGACTTCCTCGACCGACGAGCCATTCGCCTTGACGAACCAGTCGATCGCCTGCTGGCGCGTCCAGCGCTTGGCGTGGAGTCCGGTGTCGACGACCAGCCGGCAGGCGCGGAAGCCGAGCGACTGGAGATAGCCGAGTTTCTCCGCCGGGTTTTCCGCGTACACGCCGAGCTCGTCGGCGAGTTGCTCGGCATAGAGCGCCCAGCCCTCGGAATAGGCGTTGAACTGGAGGAGGCTGCGGATCAGCGGCAGCTTGAAGGTATATTCGCCCTGCCAGACATGGCCTGGGATCGCCTCGTGATAGGCGAGGTCGGGCAGGCTGAATCGGGTGTGCAGGCTCGTGGTCCGAAGATTGATCCAGAATTTGCCCGGCACGGTGCCGTCGATCGACCCCGGGCCGCCATAGGCGCCAGGTGCGCCGGGTTCCTCCTCGGGCGGCAGGCGGCGGACCTCGACATTGCCTTTCACCAGCGTGTTGAACGCCTGCGGCATGCGCCCGCGAATGTCGGCGATGCGCGCGTTGAGGAACTTCAATATCTCGGCACGGCCCGGGTTGCCCTCGGCGAAGGTGAAACGCGGGTCCTTGGCCAATGCCTCCATCCGCGCGCCAACGCTGCCTTGGCTGTAACCCTGCTTTTTCAGGATACTGTCCATCTCCGCCTGGATCACGCGGAGCTGGTCGAGCCCCATCTGGTGGACCTCGTCGGGTGTCATCGTGGTGGTAGTGCCGGCGCGCAATGCCCAGGCGTAATAGGCGTCGCCATCCTTGAACTTCCACACCCCCGCATCGGACGTGGCGCGCTTGCGCTGGCGTTCGAGCTCGGCGATCTGGCGGTCGAGCGCAGGCGCGATCTTGTCGTTCGCCAGCATCCACGCGCCATTGCCGAAATCGCCTTCCATCCCGGCGCTGCGATTGGCGAGCGAGGTGACCAGCCCCCAGCCGGCGGTGTTGCCGCTGCGCGCCAGCCTGATCTGCCTGAGCGCCTTGTCGAGCAGGAAGTCCGGCGCGATCACGCCCTGACCGGCGGCGATCTTGAGCCGCTCGGTCTCGCCGTCGAGCTGCTCGGCATAGGATTCGAGCCGGTCGAGATAGGCCTCGGCGTCTTCGGGCGTGTTCACCTGATGATCGGTGTCGAGCATCCGCGGCACGTCGAGATACGCGCCGACATTCTGGACCACGACATAGGGGGTGTTGCGCCAGCTGCCGACCGCGACGTCGCCATACGGAAAGGCGAAGCCGTCGAGCGCATTGCGATAAGAAGCCTGCACGACCTCAACGTTGGTGCGCATCACCGGGCTGAGCGCGGCGGCGTCGAGCTTGCCGAGATCGGCGAGTGTCTGGCGCAGATGCGCGGCGATCCGGGCCTGTCCCGACGGGCTGCGATCGGCGAGCTGATGCTTGAGCTGCGCCCGCGCGTCCTTGTCGACGCCGAGCGACGTCGCGGTCTCGGGATAGAGCGTCAGGAAGGTCTCGGCGGTGCGCGTCAGCAGTGCCTCGGCCTTCGCATCGGCATCGGCAAACAAGGCGCTCGCCTGCCGCGGCAGCGCGGCAGCGGCGAGGGTTCCGGCGGTGCCGAGCAGCAGCCGGCGGCGGGTCGTACGCATGATCACTCCGTAAGCTCAGCTAAGCACAGGTTCGACGGTGAGCGACGTTCCGACCGCGCCGACAATGCGGACATGGGTGCCGACGGCAGCGTCGGGGCCCGAGGCAAGCCATTCGCCATCGCCGACCCGGACCTTGCCCTTTCCCGCCGAGATCGGCTCGACGACGGTCACCACTTCGCCGATCAGCCGGGCGACGCGGTCGTTGAGCAGGGGATCGGCGCTCGGCACCGGATTGTTGATGTACCAGCGCCGCCCGAGTGCGACCGCCGCCGAACTCGCGACGACGAACACCGCGACCTGGAAGGTCAGCGCGAAGTCGGGAATGATCAGCGTCACGACCCCCGTCACCGCCGCGCCCGCCGCGACGAAGACGAGGAAGATGCCGGGCATGAGCAATTCGGCGATCGCGAGCACCGCCGCGAGGATCAGCCACGAAAGCCCCGGTGTGGCGAGCAGCGCGGCCATGGCTCAGCCCTCCTGCGAGCCGAATGGGGTCGGGCGGGCGCGCGCTGGCGGGGCAGGTGGTGCCGGCGGCTGCGGTCCACGGCCGAGCGCGTCCTTGGCAAGCTCGCCGATTCCGCCCAGCGTGCCGATCAACTGGGTGGCCTCGACCGGGAACAGGATCGTCTTGGCGTTGGGCGAGGTGGCGAACTTGCCGACTGCCTCAACATATTTCTGCGCGACGAAATAGTTGATCGCCTGACTCGAGCCCTTGGCGATCGCGTCAGACACCAGTTCGGTCGCCTTGGCTTCGGCCTCGGCGGCACGCTCGCGCGCTTCTGCGTCGCGAAAGGCTGCCTCGCGCCGTCCTTCCGCCTCGAGGATCTTGGACTGCTTCTGGCCCTCGGCGCGCAGGATCTCCGAGGCGCGCGTGCCCTCCGCCTCCAAAATGTTGGCGCGCTTTTCGCGCTCGGCCTTCATCTGGCGACCCATGGCGTTGACGATGTCGGCGGGCGGGCGGATGTCCTTGATCTCGACGCGGGTGATCTTGACGCCCCACGGCGTGGTCGCGTGGTCCACGACGCTGAGCAGCCGTGCGTTGATCTCGTCCCGCTTCGACAAGGTCTCGTCGAGGTCCATCGAGCCCATCACGGTGCGCAAATTGGTCGTGGTGAGCTGGAGCAGCGCGACATAGAGGTCCGACACCTCATAGGCGGCCTTGGCGGCATCGAGGACCTGGAAGAACACGACCCCGTCGGTCGAGATCATCGCATTGTCCTTGGTGATGATCTCCTGTCCGGGAATGTCGATCACCTGCTCCATCATGTTCACCTTGCGGCCGACGCGATAGAAGAAGGCGGGATAGAAATTGAGGCCGGGCGAGGCGACCGCGGTGAATCGGCCGAAATATTCGATCGTATATTGATAGCCTTGAGTGACGATCTTCACACTGGAGAAGAGGTAGAGCAGCACCACCGCCACCACCACGACGAGAAATACGTTCAGCACATCCATTCCCCCGACTCCCCTCGCATTTCCTCCACCTTGCTAGCATAGATGCAGGCCATGACCACAGCCCGACTGGCGCCGCGTACCGCGCTGTTCCTTCCCGCCTCGAATCCCCGCGCGATCGCCAAGGCGCGCGGCCTCGGTGCCGATATGGTGATCCTCGATCTCGAGGACGCGGTGCGCGACGACGCCAAGGCGGAGGCGAGGGCGGCAGCCGTGGCGGCAGTCGCCGAGGGCTTCGGTCACCGCCTGTGCGCGATCCGCATCAACGGCATCGAGTCGGGCGAGCACGCCGCCGATCTCGATGTCGTGGCGAGCTCGGTTTGCGACTTCGTCGTGGTGCCGAAGGTCGAAACGGCCGCGGATGCGGCAGCCATCGCCGACGCCGTCGGCAAGCCGCTGCTCGCGATGATCGAGACGCCGCTCGGCGTGCTTGCCGCGGCCGATGTCGCCGCGGTGACCGGAGTGGGTGGACTCATCGCCGGGGCAAACGACCTGCGCGCGACGCTCGGCATTCCGGCCGGCGCGGGGCGGGAGGGACTGCTGCTGTCGCTCCAGACCATCGTGCTGGCGGCGCGGGCGAATGCGGTCTGGGCGATCGACGGGGTGTTCAACGCGCTCGACGACCTTGCGGGGTTGTCGGCCGAATGCCGCCATGGCCGCGCTCTCGGGTTCGATGGCAAGTCGCTGATCCATCCCAACCAGATCGAGGTTGCCGAACAGGCGTTCGGGCCGAGCGATCGCGAGCTCGCCGACGCCGAGGCATTGGTCGCAGCTGCGACCGGCGGCGCCGAACGGTTCCGCGACCGCATGATCGAGGCGATGCACGTCGCCCAGGCGCAGGCGCTCCTCGCGCGTCACCGCCGCTAAGCTCCGGGATTCCCCTGCGATGTCGAAAGGCAGCGACGCGGCTATGCGCCGCCGCCACGACGGCTCTGCAGGGTGAGACCATGTCCGAACTCCATGATCTGCACGCCCAGCTCCTGCGAATGCTGGACGAACTCGAGGAATTGACCGGCCGCGCGTCGCCCGACGAGGCCGCGCTGGCCAGCGTCCGCTATCGCCTGACCCGCACCAGCAGTGCCCGCCGCCGGCTGATCGACACGTTGTGCGTCGAGTACAAGCGGACCGTTCGTGCCGACGAGGCGGGGCCGCTCAACGCGCTCCACGACATCAACACCGCCGCCATGACGGCATCCTCCGAACATATCAGCACGTGGAGCCTGCGCGAGATCGTCAAGAACTGGCAGGGTTATTGCCAGGCGTCGCTGGCGATGCGGCGCTCGATGCGCGCGCAGATCGAGGTGGAGAAGGCCGCGCTCTATCCGCTATTGGAAGCGTAGGCACCCTCCGGAAACGCCCGTGAGAAGCAGGCGAGGGTTCGCGACGTGCGCTGCCTCTTTTCGTGATAATGCTCCGAATGTCCAAGGGGAGCGGCTTGCCAGCCGCCGGGCCGGACGGATCGCAGTTTGCCGGTCCACGCGCATCGTCGCGGCGGATTCTGCGCTCGCCACTTGCGGCCATCGCTTGCGCCTGTGACGATGCTCGAATGCGGTCTTTGCCCCTTCTGTTGCTGAGCTCTGCGGCTCTTGCAGCATGTGCTGCGAAGCCGGTGCATATAGCTGCGGATCGATGCTGGTCTGTGTCTGTGGGTGACAAGGTCGAGGGAACCGCGATCCTCGTTGCGTACGCTGGCAATGACTGCATCGAGTGTGGAGCATCGGTTTCGGGCCGAAGCTGTCCCGGCCCGGGGTTCGCGACGGCTAATGATGCCGTCGACCGAGCATATGACCGCATCGTGCATTCGGCACCTGCCGATGAGTCCGGCTTCGTCCAGCAGACCGTGTTCCTGTCGGGAGATGTTATTCCAAACATCGTAACAGGTAAGCCGATGATTCGCGCTACCCGGTTGCGCCTCGCGGGTTCCAGCAGCCGCTAACCCACATCTCTCGGGGAAGCCGGACGGTCCGCTCCCCGCTCGTTTGCAGATATGCTTGCAATGTAGGATTTCGGCTGACAGCTTCGTCAGGCTCTTTGACATCGTAACGCCCGATCATCCTGCTCGTGCGAAAGCCGAGGCCGAAGTGTTGCGCTGCCGGGTCCACGTGTCCGGATTGCCTGTGCAGCAACACGGCCAGACGGGAGACGCTGACAGTGTAAAGCTTGTGTCAACTTTCGCGGCAAATCACCCCGCCTTGGACATTCAGTGCTCGTCTGCTCCAGCTATGTGGCTGCGTGCCGAACACTGCGTCGCCTGCTGGCCTGTCGATGCACGCGTCTCCCTCTAGCGCATTTCCACCCTCGCGGTTACATGGGCCGCCAACCTCCGACTCAGGACATTGGCGCACCCCATGGATATCCCTCTCGGCCTCACCTTCGACGACGTCCTTCTGTATCCGGGGGAGTCCGAGGTGCTGCCGAGCATGGCCGACACCCGCACCCATGTGACGCGCGGGCTGGCGCTCAACATTCCCATCCTCTCCTCGGCGATGGACACCGTCACCGAAGCCGACATGGCGATCGTCATGGCCCAGTTGGGCGGCATCGGCGTCCTCCACCGCAACCTCGATATCGAGGAGCAGGTCGAGGCAGTACGCGCGGTGAAGCGGTACGAGAGCGGCATGGTGGTCAATCCGATCACCATGGCGCCCGACGGCACGCTCGCCGAGGCGCGTGGCCTGATGCAGCAGCACAAGATCAGCGGCATCCCGGTGGTCGAGGCAGGCGGCAAGCTGGTCGGCATTCTCACCAACCGCGACGTCCGCTTCGCCGAAAACCCGAACCAGCCGGTCTCCGAGCTGATGACCCGCGACAATCTCGCCACCGTTGCCGCGGGCGTCGGCAAGGAGGAGGCGCGGCGCCTGCTCCACCAGCGACGCATCGAAAAGCTGCTGGTCGTCGACGACGATTATCGCTGCGTCGGGCTGATCACGGTCAAGGACATCGAAAAGGCGGTCACTTTCCCCAACGCCACCAAGGATCCCAGCGGCCGCCTGTGCGTGGCCGCGGCGACGACGGTGGGCGACAAGGGCTTTGCGCGGACCGAGGCCTTGGTCGACGCCGAAGTCGACCTCGTCGTCATCGATACCGCGCATGGTCACAACAAGGACGTCGCCCGTGCGGTCGAGCGGGTGAAGAAGCTGTCCAACCGGGTGCAGGTCATCGCCGGCAACATCGCGACGGCCGAGGCGGCGAAGGCGCTGATCGACGCGGGCGCAGACGGCCTCAAGGTGGGGATCGGACCGGGTTCGATCTGTACCACCCGCGTGGTGGCGGGCGTGGGCGTGCCGCAGCTCACGGCGATCATGGATGCCGCGGGCGAAGCGTCGAAGTCGGGCGTGCCGGTGATCGCCGATGGCGGACTGCGGACCTCGGGCGATCTCGCCAAGGCACTCGCCGCCGGCGCCTCGACCTGCATGGTCGGCTCGCTGCTCGCCGGCACCGAAGAGGCGCCCGGCGAGACCTTTTTGTACCAGGGCCGCGCCTATAAATCCTATCGCGGCATGGGCTCGGTCGGCGCGATGGCGCGCGGCTCGGCCGATCGCTATTTCCAGCAGGACATCAAGGACCAGCTCAAGCTGGTTCCCGAGGGCATCGAAGGGCAGGTGCCGTACAAGGGCACTGCGCGCGACGTCGTCCACCAGCTGGTCGGCGGCGTGAAGGCGGCGATGGGCTATGTCGGCGCGCCGACCATCCCTGAGTTCCAGAAGAAGGCCCGGTTCGTTCGCATCACCAACGCCGGCCTCAAGGAAAGTCACGTGCATGACGTGACGATCACCCGCGAGGCGCCCAATTATCCGACGCGCTGAGCCATGACGCCGGCCGCACGAACCCAGGCGGCGATCGACCTGCTCGACCGGATCATCGCTGCCGCGCGCGATCAGGGTGCGGCCGCCGATACCCTGATCGCCCGCTGGTTCGCCGAACGTCGCTATGCCGGCTCGAAGGATCGGCGCGCGGTGCGCGAGTTGGTCTATGACGCGATCCGGCTGTGTGGCGAGCGGCCCGCAAGCGGCCGCGCGGCGATGCTGGCCCTGGTCGAACGGCGGCCGGAACTCGCCGAAACGTTCGATGGATCAGCTTACGGGCCCGCGGCAATCGAGCCTGGCGAGCCGGTGGCGACTGTGGCGCATGCTCCCGGCTGGCTGATCAAGAAGCTCCGCGCCTCCGACATCGGTATCGACGAGCAGGCCGCACTGCTGGAACGGGCGCCGCTCGATCTGCGGGTCAACCGGCTCAAGGCGACGCGCGAAGCGGTCGCGACCGAGCTGCCCGCTGCCGAGCCGATCGCATTCGCGCCGGATGGATTGCGTCTGCCGCACGATACCAGGATCGACCAGCTTCCCGCTTATGCCTCAGGCGCGTTCGAAGTGCAGGATGCCGGCAGCCAGCTCGTCACGCTCCCGGCGGGTGCAGCGGCCGGGCATCATGTCATCGATTTGTGCGCGGGCGGCGGCGGCAAGACGCTCGCGCTCGCAGCCGCAATGGCAAATCAGGGCAGCATCCTCGCCTGTGACATCGATCGGGGTCGGCTCCAGCGGCTCCCCGAGCGTGCCGAGCGGGCTGGGGTGACGATTGCCGAGACGCGCCTGCTCGATCCGGCGCGCGAGGCGGAGCAACTCGGCGATCAGACGGGACGCGCCGATATCGTGCTGGTAGACGCGCCGTGCTCAGGCACCGGCACGTGGCGGCGAAATCCAGAGGCGCGCTGGCGTCTGACGCAGGAACGGCTCGACAAGCTGGTCGAGACCCAGCGCCACATCCTGAACGTCGCCGCCGAACTGGTGCGGCCCGGCGGGACCCTCGTCTATATCGTATGCTCGGTGCTCGACGACGAAGGCCCGGGCCAGGTACAGGCGTTTCTTGATGGCTTCCCCGGCTGGACGGTCGAGGCGTTGGCGCTCGGCGCCGGCAGGCCGCGCGGCGCCGGCATTCGGCTCACGCCGCTGGCAGACTCGGCCGATGGCTTTTTTGTCGCGAAGATGGTGCGGCCATGGTAGCGCTACGCCCCTCAGTTTCGGAGATTTTCATGCGGATCACTGCGATTTCGGCGGCAGCCGCGCTGATGGTGCTCTCGGTTTCGACTTCGCTGATGGCGCAGCGCCCCGACGATCAGATCGATCCGAAGTCGCTCGCATTGCTGCAGGAGGGCCGCGCCGCGAAGGCCGCGGGCAATCTCGACGGAGCACAGGATGCGCTGGAGAGCGCACTGGCGGTCGACCCGCGCAATCGCGACGCGTTCCTCGTCCTCGCCGACATCGCGCGCGCGCGCGGACTGCCCGGCAAGGCGATCCGCCTCTATTCCGAGGCGTTGGCGCTCGAACCGAACGACCTTGTCGCGCTGCGCGGGCAAGGCGAGGCGCTGGTCGCCAAGGGCGCGACCGCCAAGGCGAAGGAAAACCTCGCCAAGATCAAGACTGCGTGCGGCGGCGAGTGCAGCGATGCCGCGCAGCTCGCGGCGGTAATCGCCAAGGGTCCGCCGGTGACGGCGACGGCGCAGGCGGATCCTGCCACGCCGGCGCCCGCCAAGCCCTAGCTCAGCGCCCGCGCCAGCGCGACATATTCGTCGACCGACACCGTCTCGGCGCGGCGGCTCGAATCGATCCCGAGCTTCTCCATCGCCGCGAGCGCGCCGGGCACAGCCTTCAGGCTCTGGCGCAGCATCTTGCGGCGCTGGCCGAATGCCGCGCCGGTCAGCGCTTCGAGCACCGGGAGGCGGACGCCGGCGGGTGCCTCGGCCGGCACGATATGCACGACCGCGGACATGACCTTGGGCGGCGGCGTGAAGGCCGAGCGGTGCACGGTCATCGCGATCCGCGGCGTTGAGCGCCACTGCGCCAGCACCGCGAGCCGGCCATAGGCGTCGGACCCCGCCGGCGCGACGATGCGCTCGGCGACTTCCTTCTGGAACATCAGGGTCAGGCTCGCCCACCACGGGGTCCAGCTCGCCGACAGCCAGCCGACCAGCAAGGCGGTGCCGACATTATAAGGCAGATTGGCCACCACGTGCGGTCGGCCTGCGAACAAGGCGGGCGCGTCGACCTGAAGCGCGTCGCCTTCGATGACGCGGAGCCTGTCGGGGAAATGGCTGCCCAGCTCTTCCAGCGCAGGGATGCAGCGCCGGTCGCGCTCGACGGCAGTGACCTGGGCGCCGGCGTCGAGCAGCGCGCGGGTCAGGCCGCCGGGTCCCGGGCCCACCTCGAATATCTCGGCGCCGTCCAGCGGGCCGGGGACACGGGCGATCCGGGCGAGGAGCTGGTGATCGAACAGGAAATTCTGGCCGAGCGCCTTGCTCGCGCTCAGACCGTATTTCTTGATGGTTTCGCGAAGCGGCGGCAGTTCGGTCACGGTTGCCCAGCGATTGCTTCTGCGCGGCGTTCGGCCTGTGCCGCGGCCATGCGGATGGCCGCGATCATCGCGCCGGGATTGGCCTCGTCGCGGCCGGCAATGCCGAAGGCGGTGCCGTGGTCGGGGGAGGTGCGCACGACCGGCAGGCCCAGCGTGGTGTTCACGCCGTCGTCGAAATGCAGGGTCTTGATCGGGATGAGCGCCTGATCGTGATAGAGGCACAGCGCCGCGTCATAGCCGGCGCGGGCGCGTGCATGGAACATCGTATCGGCGGCAAACGGGCCCACCGCGTCGATCCCCTCGGCGCGAAGCTGAGCGATCGCGGGAGCGAGAAAGTCAATCTCCTCCCGTCCGATCGCCCCGCTCTCCCCGGCATGCGGGTTGAGCCCGGCAAAAGCGAGACGCGGTTTCTCGATCCCGAAATTGCGGTGCAGCCCGCGGGCAGTGACGCGCGCCTTGGCGACGATCAGCTCCTGCGAGATCAGCGATGGCACATCGGCGAGCGCCACGTGCACCGTGATCGGCACCACCCGCAGCGTCGGCCCCGCCAGCATCATGACGGTGTTCTCGTCGGCGACGCCGCAGCGTTCGGCGACGAACTCGGTCTGCCCGGGATAAGTGAAGCCGATGCGATAGAGCTGCGCCTTCGAAACCGGGCCGGTTACCAGCCCGCTGGCTGCCCCGGAGCGCGTCAGCCCCGCGGCGACCTCGAGCGACTGCAAAGCGCAGCGCGCACTCTCCACGTCGGGAGAGCCCGGCACTATTTCCAGATTGTCGCTGACGACGAGGACAGGGAACGCCTCTCCGAAAGCGGCGGACGCCTCATCGGGATTGCCGATCCGCGCAATCGGTCCGTCCCAAACCTTCTCGACTGCGCGCGGGTCGCCCACCGCGAAGAAGAGCGGCAACGAGTGCAGCGCACGTGCGTTCCATGCCTTGGCGACGATCTCCGGTCCGATCCCTGCCGGATCGCCCATCGAGACGGCGAGCGGAACCGGCATCCGCCCGCCGCTCATTTCAGCGATATTCGACCAGCGCGTCCCGGCGCAGGTCGCGCAGCATGCGCTGGGCGCGCAGGTTGGTGCGTTCGTCTTCCAGCTTCGCCTGGACCTGCTCGACCGAGGGTTCTGCCGCCTCGGTCGGATCGTCGCGGCCGCACAGGACCAGTACGCGAACGCCGTCCTCGACCGAGCCGAAAGGCTGGGTGACCTGGCCGACCTGAAGCGGCATGATCATGTTCTGCAGCGCAGGCGGAAGTTCCTTGATCGCGATCCCGTCACGGTCGACGACGTCGGCATTCTGTGCCTTGGCGACATTGGCGACGTCGCCGCAGCCCTTGATCGCGCGTGTCGCGGTGGCGAACTCGCCGGCCCGCGCCGTTGCCTGCGCTTCGGTCGTGCCCTTGGGGAAGGTGATCGCGATCTGGCGCAGGCTAAGCTTGGCGTCGCGCGGATCGGCGGTCAGCACCTGCCGCTTCTCGGCGAGATAGAGGATCGAGAAGCCGGTCGGCAACTGGATCGGGCCTGCCACCTGACCGGGCTGCATCTCCTGCGCCGCCTTGGCGAGAGCGTCCGGCAGCATCGCCGGGCGGATCCAACCTAGATCGCCGCCGACCGCCTTGGTCGAAGCCTCGGAATAGGTCTTTGCGAGATAGTCAAAAGGCGCGCCTTCGCGCATCTGCTGGATCATCTTCTGCATGCTCGCATGCACTTCCTGCGCGCGATCGGGCGTCGCGTTCATGTAGATTTCGTAGACGTGATATTCGTCGCTGCCTTTCGCGGCCTTCATGCGCTCGATCATCGCCTTCACTTCGGCTTCGCCGACATTGATATTGACGCGGCGGCGCAGCAGGCGGTTCCAGGCCATGTCGGCCTCGATCTGGCGGCGGATCGTGCGCTCCGATGCGCCGACTTCCTTAAGCCACGCGCGCATCTGCTCGGGCGTCTTCTGGAAATTCTTCGAGACGCGGTTGAAGCTCTGCTCGATCTCGCGCGGATCGACGGTGATCTCGTTGGCCTTGGCCTCCTGAATCTGGAGCGCCTCATCGATGAGCTGGCGCAGCATCTGCAGGCGAAGCTGATCCCGCTCCTCCGGCTTCAGGTTCAGCTTGCTGATCGCCACGACCATGGCGACGCGCTGATCGACGTCGGTTCCGGTGATCACCGTGTCGTTGACGATCGCGGTCGGTTTGCGGACGTTGGGGTCGCCCTTGCCGAAGAACTGGAAGTTTGCAGGAAGATCAAGACCGGTGGTCGGCACTTGCTGATCGGGAACGGTCTGGGCGAGCGCCATCGATGCGACTCCCGCCAAGCCGAGCGCCAGAATAGTCTTGCGGCCGAAGCGAGCCGCCTTTGCAACACCCATGTTCACGTGGAGCCGTACCCTCATCCATCTCGGGAGATCGTGGCGCATACTCGCCAATTGTGCCTGAACCAAGGCTTGACGGAATCCGGTTACGCCCCGTCGGGGTCAGGTTAGCGCCCCAGATTCTTGAAGGCCAGCGTCAAAAGATAGCTGTTGCCGCGTCGGGCATCGCCCGTCGTCTCGTAATAGCGCTTCCAGGTGACGCCCAAGCGCAGGCAATCGTCTTCATAGGTCACGCCCAGCCGGTGCCGGACCGGCTCGAATCCGTCGGATTGGGAGAGCACGTCCTCGTCACGATCGGTGAGATCCAGCAGCGTTGCTCCCGAGACGGACCAGAAACGCGCGATCTGCACACGCGCACCGATCCGCGCTTCTTCCCGGTCCTGCAGATCCTCGAGCGAGGGGCCGATATTGCGGTTGAGGCGGAGATAGCCGAGCTGCAAATAGGTGCTGCGCGATCCGACCGTCGCATCGATTTCGTTGCGGCGGAAAGCGAGCCCGTCTTTATCGAGACGGTAGCGGTGGGTGAAGCTGACGAAGTCGCGGAAGCGGACGACGGTGCGGCCGACGATATCCGATACTCGATCGGTCAGCCCGGTCCCGTCGGGGAAAATGGTCGGGCGTGAGGACAGGCGATAGCTCTGGCCGACATTGGCGTCGACGCTGAAACCTGGCAGATAGAGCGAGTAATCGACTCCCCAGGTGAAACGGGTCGAATCCTCGAACCGGTCGTAACCGGGAAAGCGATTGAGCGCGAACAGGTTCGAATCTTCGAGGTCGACGGCGCGCGCATCCTCATTGGGGACCGCGAGGTTCTCGAGCTTGGGCGCGGCGACGACCTGGACTCGCGGCGTGATCCGCTGGCTCCCGCCGAACAATTCGCCGACCAGCGGCCATTTCACGTCGATCGCGGCAGCGGCGATGCCTCGGAACTGGAAGCCCTCGTCGCCGCGATAGCTGGCGACGCTGGTCAAAAGCGTGTCGTGCGTGTTGTAGGCGTCTGCCCGACCATAAGCAGTGAAGGTGACTTCCTGACCCCAATTGGTCAGCTTGCGCAGATCCCATCGCGCGCTGGCGAATGCGCGCTGCGAATCCTGGCCGTCCGAGCGCGCCAGTGCGAGGCTGTTGATCTGAAACTCGAAACGGCCGCCGATCACCCCGTCGTCCATGCGCCGGCGATAATCGAGTTCGGGGAGTACGAAGGGCTGAATGCCCTGGCGCTCGCCGGCGCGCAGCGTCTGCACCGCCCACGCGTTGATCGAAAAATAGCTGTCTGCGTCGATTCGTTCGACGCGGACATTATTTCGCAGGCGATCGTCCCGCGAGATATCGTACCGGCGGAGGAAGGTGCGGTCGGTAGTAAGCCGGACAGAGGTGCTGGCGCTCCAGTTCGGCGAGAGCTGGAAGCGGCCGACAGCGTCGAGATAGCCGCGAAAGTCGTTGCTGGAAGTCGCAGGAGTGAGCGGCACGGTCAGATCGTCGGCCCGACGGCTATAGGTGCCGTAGGCAGTGACCCGGTACGCGCCGAAGCTCTCCAGAGCGCGATATTCGCCCTGCAGCATCGGCAGCGTGTCGGTGAACACACGCGGCGTGACGGTGAGGTCGCGGTTGGGGGCGAAACTGAAATAATAAGGCAGCGCGATCTGGAACCCGTTGGTCCGATCGTAGCGAACGTCGGGCGTGAGGAAGCCATCGTCGCTGGTGCCGCCGACCGGGTGCGAAAAGGCGGGCAGCGGCACCGAGGCGAAGCCGAACACCGAAATTCGCGCGCCGGTATAACGGATGCGTTTCTTCGTCGGATCGTACACGACCCGCCGCGCAGTGATCTTCCACGACGGCTCCTTGGGACACCCTTCGGAATCGGTAACCGCGCAAGGCGTATAGGCGGCGTTTTCCACGGTGATGACGCCGTTGGCGCGCTGACCCCGCTGCGCGGCGATGCGTCCGCCTGCCTCGAGCACCACGAGCATATTCTCGACTGCGCCGTCCTTCAGCGTGTCGGTCAGCTCGATGCGATCGCCATAGGCTGCGTCCCCTTCGGGATTGACGATGACGATGTTGCCCTCGGCAACAACCTGGCCCGTCTTGCGATTCCAGACGACCTTGTCGGCGCGCAGGCGATCGCTGCGGCGGTTCAGGCGGACGTCGCCTGCCGCCGTGACCACGTCGTTCTCATAGTCGTAATCGAGCTGGTTGGCAGTGAACTGGACCTCGTCGGGATTGGTCGAAGTCGCTTCGGTCGAGGGCGGCGGTGGCGGAGTCGTACCGCGATCCTGCAGTTCCGGGCTGGGAACCCCCGTAGTCTGGTCCAGATCCGGCTGGCGCGACGGTGCCTCGCGCGGATCGGCAGTCTCCTGCGCCCGCGCCTGTGCCGCGAGGCACAGGCCCAGCGCGGCCGACAGCAGCAACACCTTGCGCGTAACGACGATTCCCACCTTTGACTTCACTCCCGGGCACGCGGCGCCGTCCGCCCTATCGCAGCGGTTGCGGCATCGCAACGTCACGTGCGTTGGCCCGAACGCACGGAACCGCTAACAGGAGCCATGCAGGTCGACTTCTACCATCTTACCCAGGTCCCGCTCGAGCGGGCGCTGCCGCAGATCGCCGAGAAGGTGCTCGCCACCGGTGGGCGGCTGCTGATCGTCTCGGGCCATGATGCGCAGCGCGCCAAGCTGGACCAATTGCTGTGGAGCTATGCCCCCGACAGCTTTCTGCCGCACGGTCTGGCCGGCGGTGAAGAAGATGATCGCCAGCCGGTGCTGATCGCCGAGACGCCGGAGGCTGCTAATAAGGCGCGGCATATTGCGCTGGTCGACGGGATCTGGCGCGCGGAGGCGCTGGCGTTCGATCGGGCTTTTCACTTCTTCGATGAGGAGGCGATCGGCGCGGCACGCGCGGCGTGGAAGGGGCTTTCCGAGCGTGAAGGCGTGACGCGAAATTATTGGAAGCAGAACGAGGCGGGGCGCTGGGAAAAGGCGGCCTGAGCCTCGCCCGGCCAAGCCAAAGTTGACACCAGGTTTACACCATCACGCCGCTTTTCAAGCGCCCGGAGCGCGTCGCCCTCTCCGGAGCACGAGTGAATCGAGCATTTCAAAGCGCGGTCCGGCGAGCGTTAGCGAAGCAGACGAAATCCTACATTGCAAGCGGGTCCGCTTGCATCCTGGACGGGGCGAGACTAGGGAGCCGCCATCTTTCCACACTCTCTAAATACAGGAGCCGCACGGCCATGGCCGCGACCCGGACCTTTTCGATCATCAAGCCCGATGCCACCCGCCGCAACCTGACCGGTGCGGTCACCAAGATGCTCGAGGAAGCCGGCCTGCGCGTCGTCGCCTCCAAGCGCATCCAGATGACCCGTGAGCAGGCCGAGGGCTTCTATGCCGTTCACAAGGAACGCCCCTTCTTCAACGATCTGGTCGAGTTCATGATCTCGGGCCCGGTCGTGGTGCAGGTGCTCGAGGGTGAGAACGCCGTGCAGCGCAACCGTGACGTCATGGGCGCGACCAACCCCGCGAATGCCGAGCCCGGCACGATTCGCAAGGAACTGGCGGAGTCGATCGAAGCCAACTCGGTGCACGGGTCGGACTCGGAAGAGAATGCGGCCATCGAGATCGCCTATTTCTTCAAGCCGGAAGAGATTGTCGGCTGAGCCGCGCGTCGCCTGCGGGTGACGCCTGGATGAGAGCGCTGGCGGGGCGAGGCCCTGCCGGCGCTTTTTCTTTGTGCGCCGGAGCCGGGCGTCGAGGCAACGCTTCGATTCGAAATCGTATTGATCTGGATTGATCGCAGCAACCAATTGAAATGCAGTGCATTTCCTTGTGCATGCCGCACTATTTCTTCAGCCTTAGAACCCCGGATTCTTACGCTTCGCTCGCCGCGCAGGGCGGCAGTTTTCCCGACCTCAGAACTGCGCTTGCCGAGGCCAATTGCGCCGCGCGGGCACTGATCCACAAAAGGGTGCGGCGCGCACCCGTCGATCTGCACGGGAGCCTCGACATCGAGGACGAGGCCCGGCGGCCGATCGCCCGCATCCTGCTCGCCGACGTTGCGCGCCAGATCACCTGACGTCACGCGAATGACCGATCTACCGCAGCCGATCGCGGAACCGGAGCCGGTTCCGCCCCCGGAGGATGTGCCGTTCGTCGGACGCATTCACCTTCATGTCGATGCGCGCGACGTCGATCGCCGCATCCTCAAGGCACGCGAGACGATCCCGGTGCCGGGAGCGGGTTCGATGACCCTGTTATTCCCGAAATGGCTGCCCGGCTACCATGCACCGCAAGCGCCGATCGAGCTGTTCGCAGGGTTGAAAGTAACCGCAAACGGTTGCGATCTGGCGTGGAAACGCCATCCCGTCGACGTCCACGCGTTCAGCTTCGACGTGCCGGAGGGCGTCGACGCGGTCGTGGCGGAGTTTCAGTTCCTGTCGCCGACCGACAGCGCGCAGGGGCGTGTGACCTTTGGACCGGCGCTGCTCAATCTGCAGTGGAACACCGTGCTGCTCTATCCGTCGGGGCATTTTTCGCGGCAGATCGAAATCGCGGCGAGCCTGACCCTTCCCGACGCTTGGCAGCTTGCCTCGGCTCTGGAAGTCGCGGAACGCCGCGGCGGCACGACCGATTTTGAGCCGGTCGCGCTTGATGTCCTGGTCGATTCGCCAGTGTTCGCCGGGCGGCATTTCCGCCGGGTAGCACTCGACGACCGCAGCGAAGTCCATCTCAACATGGTGGCGGATTCGCCCGAATTGCTCGCCGCTGCGCCCGAACAAGTCGCACCGCATCGGGCGCTGATCGCCGAGGCCGATGCGTTGTTCGGGACGCGGCATTTCGATCGGTACGAGATCCTGTTCGCGTTGAGCGATGAGATCGGCAGTATCGGGGTGGAACATCATCGCTCGTGCGAGGCGGTGACGATCCCGGGCTATTTCACCGAATGGGACGACAGCTTCTCGCGGCGCGACACCATCCCGCACGAATTCGTGCACAGCTGGAACGGCAAGCGCCGGCGCGGCGCCGATTCATGGACGCCAAGCTTCCATCGCCCGATCCGCAACAGCCTGATGTGGGTCTATGAGGGGCAGACGCAATATTGGGACCGCGTGCTCTGCGCGCGCTCGGGGCTGTGGCGACGCGAGGACGCGCTCGGCGCGCTGGCGCTGACTGCGGCAACGCACGCGGCGCGCGCCGGAAGCCGCTGGCGGCCGATGAGCGATACCACGCGCGATCCGATCATCGCGGCGCGCGCGCCGCTCCCCTGGGCCAGCTGGCAACGCAGCGAGGACTATTATTCGGAAGGGGCGCTGGTCTGGCTCGACGTCGACACACGGATCCGCGCGCTTTCGGGAGAGGCGCGATCGCTCGACGACTTCGCGCGGCAGTTCTTCGGCGAGGGGGAGGTCGGCAGCTGGATGACCCACACCTATGTGTTCGACGATGTCGTGGCCTGCCTCGAAGGTCTGGCGGTGTTCGACTGGCGCGGATTCCTCACTGCCAAACTGGAAGGCAAGCACAAAGGCGCGCCTTTGGAAGGACTCGAACGCGGGGGGTACAGGTTGGTCTATCGCAATACGCCCACCGACTATTGGGCGAACAGCGAGAAAGTGGCTGGAAACCTCAATCTGAACTTCTCGCTGGGCCTGACCGCGAGCGATGACGGGTCGATAGAGGAAGTGCTTTGGGAAGGGCCGGCGTTCCGCGCCGGCCTGACGGCGGGATCTGAAGTGCTGGAGGTGAATGGCATGGACTGGTCGGCCGAGCGTCTCAAACGCGCAGTGGCGGAGGCGAGTACCGATGCAGCGGTGAAACTGCGCGTGCGCAGTGGCCAGCGCGAACGGACGGTGTCGGTCGACTATGCCGGTGGCCATCGCTATCCGCACCTCGAGCCGGTGCCGGGCGCAAGGCTGCGGCTCGATGAAATCCTTCAACCGCGGCGATGATCCGCGATCAGACGCGCGGCAGGGTGATCGTCGCAGTCAGACCGCCGCCATCGCGATTGGCCAGTGCAATATCGCCGCCGGCATCGTTGACGATCGCGCGAGCCAGCGCGAGGCCGAGGCCTATCCCCCCGGTGTCGCGATTGCGCGACGTTTCGAGGCGGGTAAAGGGGGCGAACACGGCCGCCAACTTGTCCGGCGGGATGCCCGGCCCGCGATCCGCGACCTCGATCGCGACGCTGCGTTCGGCGGGGAGCAGGCGAACCTCGGCGCCGCCACCATATTTGACCGCATTCTCGATCAGATTGCGTACCGCGCGGCGCATTAGCGACGGGCGCAGATGCATGCGCAGTCGTGCTGCTTCCTCGAACTCGACCTGATGGTCCAGGTCGCGGAAATCCTCGACGACGGCATCGATCAAGGCTGAGAGGTCGACATCGGTTGGCGGCTCGCTGGGGCGGCCGAGCCGGGCAAGCGAGAGGATGTCGTCGAGCGTCCGGTTCATCTCGTCGATTGTGTCCGCCATGCGATTGCGATCGTCCTCATCCTCGACCGATTCGATCCGGACGCGGAGCGCGGCGAGGGGCGTGCGCAAATCATGGCCGATCGCGCCGAGCATGCGGTCCTTCTCGTCGAGCATCCCATTCACGCGCAGGCTAAGCAGGTTATAAGCGGCGATCACGGCCCGCACGTCGCTTGGACCGCGTTCCTCGAGGGGTGCCACACCGTCACCGGGCCGGAAATCGCGCGCGGCGCGCGCGAGCGAACGCAATGGCTTCGAGATTCGGCGAGCGATCCAGATCACCGGCAGCAGGATGATAGCGTAAAGGATCAGGGTCTGGACGATCAGAGCAGCGAGCAGGCGGCGATCGGGACGGGACCAGGGTGCGTTGACGGTCAGCCAGCCCCGGCCGGGCTGCTCGATTGCAATGACGAGGAGGGTGCCGGGTCTTCGCCGGCCGCGATTTTCCTCGGCAGTCATCGGGCGAATGCCGGTGTCGATCCGTGCAAAGGGAATACCGGCCTCGGCGAGCTGGCCGCGCAATTCCTCGGCAACTTCGTTGCGACGTTCGAAGGCAGGCGGGATGGGGTCCGCGGCGACCCGGCGGACCCGCCCGCGGTCGGGGCCAATCGGCCGGCCGCTGGTGCGTTCGCGCTCGAGCGCGTCGACGATGCGGGTGATCGCCGGGCGCGTCGCCTGGGCAAGGCGAAACTGGGCCCGGTCGCGCACCGCGATGGCGAAGTTGATTGCCTGCGCGGTGAACAGCGCGACGGCGATAAGCAGCGCCATCTGGCCGGCGAGCGACCTCGGCAGAAGGCGGCTCATCGAACTACAACGTCAAATGCGCGCGTGGGGATCGGCGCCAGCATCAAAGCCGGGTCACTTCTGCGGCGAGGGTGTAGCCGCCCCCCCACACCGTCTTGATCAAGGTAGGGTTCTTCGCGTCGGGCTCGATCTTCTTGCGCAGGCGGCTGACCTGATTATCGATTGCCCGGTCGAAGGCCGCTGCCTCGCGGCCTTGGGTCAGATCAAGCAGCTGATCGCGCGTGAGGACCTGGCGGGGGCGGGTGACGAGCGCGTGAAGCAAATTATACTCGCCTGTCGACAGCGCGACCGACACGCCCTCGCGGTCGACCAGCGCACGTTCGCCGGTCTTGAGCACCCAGCCGGCAAAAGCAAAGCTGCCGGTTTCCGGCGCATGCTGCTTCGCACCGCCCGCGGTCCAGCGGCGCAGCACGACCTTGATCCGGGCGGCGAGCTCGCGCGGCGAGAAGGGTTTCACGACATAGTCGTCAGCGCCCATTTCGAGCCCGACGATGCGGTCGGTCTCTTCGCTGCGCGCGGTAAGGAGGATGACCGGCGTCTCGCTGGTCTCGCGGATGTGACGACATAGACTGAGGCCGTCCTCACCCGGCATCATGATGTCGAGGATGACCAGGTCGATGGAATAGGCCGCCATCCGGGCGCGGGCGCCCTCGGCGTCGCCCGCCTGGGTGACGCGGAAGCCCTGCTTGGTCAGATACTGGGCGAGCGGCTCGCGGATGGAGCGCTCATCATCGACGAGAAGGAGATGGGGGGCTTCGGACATGTTGCGACCGTAACAACTCCGGTGGCGGAAAGAAGTGCCGGGCGGCAAGAGGAGGGTGCCGCCCGGCAGCGGCAGGGATCAGTTGGCGTCGGCGTCGTTGCCGGCGCGACGCTCCATCATTCGGCGCATCCGCTCGCGCGAGGCGTCGCGTTCTGCCTGATCGACCTTGCCGTCGCTATTGGCGTCGAGGCGGTCGAAGCGGCGAGCGGCTGCGGCGCGCTGCTCGTCGAGCGAGATCGCGCCGTCATTGTCGGTGTCGATGCGGTGCATCATCCGGCCGCCGCGGCCTTCGCCGTGGCCGGGCCGTTCGTCCTTGCTGATCTTGCCATCCTTGTTGGCGTCGTGCTTCGCAAAACGAGCGTCGACGTCCGCGAGAAACTCGGCCTTGGTGACGATCCCGTCGCCATTGGCATCGGCCTTGGCGAGCATGTCACCGCGCATGGGGCGGTCTTGCGGAGCGGCAGTGGCGCTGCCGGCGAGAAGGGTGGTGGCGAGCAGGGCGGCGGCGAAAATCTTTTTCATGGCACGAACTCCAGATCAGGCGGCACGTGCCGCGACTGGGGTGCCTTTTGGCGCCAGCCTGTCGCAGGGTTTTGTCAGGCGAAGGCCAAGTTGTCGCAAATTGTCGCGACCTCACCCAAAGATGGCGACCCCCTGCATGGCTTCGGCGATCGGCTCGCCGGCGCTGTTCCAGATCGACATATGCTGGCTGCTATACCCGCGGCGCGCGGTGTCGGCAGCGGCGTTGAGCAGCCACCAGCCGTCCTGCGTCGCGGGCTCAGGGGTGAGGAAGTTGATCTGCCAATTGAGCGAGCTGAGGGGCGTCTGGCGCTGGCCGGCGAGCTTGAACGCGCCGGGCGGAAGTGCGTCGCCGATCGCGATCAGCTCAACCATCGGGTGGAGGCCGTCACGGGCACGCAGCCGGGCCCAGCGCATCCATTCGGCGGGACCCAGCTTGAGCTTCGGATCGAAGAAATTGAAATTGCCGGTGAAGAAGTTGTCGGGACCGGTATAGAGCTGATCGTCGGCAGCAGGCGGCGCCACGGAGGCGCGGCGGGCCTGATCGTGCTCGATCACGGACGCCAGCTCAGCCATGAACACGAAGGTCGCGCGCAGGCCAAGCCCGGCGTCGGACGCGACGTCGGACTGAATGAAGGCCGCGTTTCGACCACGGCGGAGCTTCGCGGCAGTGATGGTGACCGCGCCGGCGAGCGGACCGATGAACGCGATCTGGACAGAGCGGAGCGGGGGCAGATCGGGCTCGACATCGAGGGCGGCCTGCAGCGCCAGCGCGGCCGAGAGACCGCCAAAGGCAGTGCGACCCTGCATCCAGTCGGCAGGGATCGCCGTTCGGAAGCCGGCGTCGGTGCGCTCTGCGGCGGCAAGAAGGTCGGCGATCGGAGTCATCGATATTGGTCGCGCAGTTCGCGCTTGAGGACCTTGCCGATCGCGCTGCGGGGTAGCTCCTCCAGCCGGCGGAGATCGGCGAGACGCTGGGTTTTGCCGAGCCGCGCATTGCACCAGGCGAGGATCGCGGCAGGCTCGCCGGTGCCGACATAGAAGCCGACCGGCGTCTCGCCCCATTGGTCCGAGGGAATGCCCACCACGCTGCAGTCGGACACGTCGGGATGCGCGGACAGCACCGCTTCGAGGTCCGTCGGATAAACGTTGAATCCGCCCGAGATGATCAGATCCTTTTTGCGATCGAGCAGGGTCAGGAAGCCGTCTTCGTCGAAGCGGCCGATATCGCCGTGCCGGATGAAGCGGTTGCCCTCCGCATCGTACCAGCTCGCGGCGTCGGTCGCGTCGCGGCGGCCATGATAGCCGGTCATCATCGCGCCTGACCGGCCGACCACTTCGCCGATTTCGCCCTGCGGCACTTCGTGGCCTTCGTCATCGATCAGGCGGATGTCATGACCCTCGATCGGCTTGCCGACGGTGTGCAGCTTGTCGGGATGGGCGTTGCAGATAAGGATCGTCGTGCCGCCGCCTTCGGTCATGCCGTAATATTCGACGAGCAGCCCGGGCCAGCGGGCGAGCACATCGGCCTTCAACGCCGCCGGAAAAGGCGCGCTGGTGCAGGTTTTGAGCGTGAAGCTCGACAGGTCGAACCGGTCGAACTCGGGATCGGCCATGATCCGTTGATATTGGACCGGCACCAGCATCGTGACGCTGCCGCGATGTTTCTCGGCGAGCATGAGGTATTCGCGGGCGTCGAACTTCGCCATCAGCACGACCGTGCCGCCCCAGCCCAGTGTGGGAAGAAAGCTGACCAAAGTGGTGTTCGAATAAAGCGGCGTGGCAACCATCGTGACCGCCTCGCCGAAACCGGCCGGGGCCCGGGCGATATGGATCCAGCGCATCGCATGCGGCTGGACGATGCCCTTGGGCGTACCGGTCGTGCCCGAAGAATAGATGATGTTGAACGGATCCTCGGGTCGGACGCTTACCGGGGCCGGCGTGCCGTCGCCGAGCCATTCGTCGAGCCGGTCGAGCGCGACCCTGGCTATTGGAGCGTCGATCGCTTGGTCAGGATCGTGGAACAGGATCGGGGCGCCGCAATCATTGACCATGGCGGCGAGTTGTTCGGGCGTCGCCGAGGGCGCAAGGGGTGCGGCCACTGCTCCGGCACGAAGCGCCCCGAGGAACACGAGGCCATAAGCAAGAGTGGAGGCGCCGAGGATCGCGACGGCGTCGCCTTGCTTTACGCCGTCGCGCTGGAGCGACCATGCGATCCGATCCATCGCCCGGTCGAGTTCGGCGTAGGTCGTTACCCGATCGCCGAAGATCAGTGCCGGCTTGGCGCCACGATCGGACGCGTGCGCACGGATCAGATCGGACAGGGTGGCGAAATCGCTCGCCAGCATCGCTTCGGCAGTCATGGTCTTGCCCCCATGTCGGCTCTTCTAGCGAGCACGCCGCCGAACGCCATACGCAATTTTCGAAAATGCTGTTGACCGTGGAGGGAAATGACGGGTGACGATCACGCCGTAGCGGGGGTCTCCTTGACTCGTGGCACCACTCTGAGGACCACGATCAGCAAGGCGGCAAGCGCAAGCGCTGCCGAGAACACGAAATTTCCCGCTGGAAAGCCGCGCTCGGCTCCGAAAGCGAGCGCCTGGCTGAGCATCAGCGGCGCGAGGATCAGGGCGACGCTGTTGAGGCTGGCCATGCCGCCTTGCAAAGCGCCCTGGTGCTGCGCGTCCGTCATCCGAGAGAGCAAGGCATTGATCGAGGGGTAAGCAAGCGCCTGGAAGGCGCTGATCGGGATCAGGGCATAGACCATCCAGCCGTGGCGCACGAAGATGTAGCCGAGGAAGACAGAGCCGCCGGCGAGGATGCCGAGCACGACGGTGCGCTCCTCCCCCCATCGTTTGATCGCGCGGCCGGTGACGAGCGTCTGGACCAATGCCATGGCGAGGCCGGAGGCAGCGAGCGACCAGCCGATCGCCTGTTCGTCCCACCCCAGTGCGATCTCGGACCAGAAAGCCCAAGTTGATGGATAGACCATGTGCGCGAATTGCCAGAGGAATGCGGCGAGCAGGAGCCAGCCGGCATTGCCTGCATGGAACAGCGGCTTGAACGCCGCGAAAACATGCGCGTTGCCCCAGCGAAAGGCGCGGCGACGCTCGGGGAGCATCGTCTCGGGAAGCGCGGTGAGGATCCACAACGCGTTGACCCCGGCGAGCATTGCCGCGGCGATGAATGGCGCGCGGGTGCCGAAACCGGCGAGGAGACCGCCCAGCGCGGGCCCGAGGATGAAGCCGATCCCGAACGCTGCGCCCATCAGCCCGAACGTCGCGCCGCGTTTCTCGGGCGGCGTGACGTCGGCGAGCACGGCGTTGGCGGGGCCGTAGGAGGCGCCCGCAACGCCTGCGATCATCCGGCCGACGAACAGCCAGGCGATCGATGGTGCGGCTGCCATGAAGGCATAGTCCGCGGCGAAAGCGAGCATCGAGAACAGCAGAACCGGGCGGCGGCCAAAGCTGTCGCCGAGCGTGCCGAGGACCGGCCCGGCGAAGAACTGGGTCACTGCATAGGCCGCCAGCATATAGCCGCCGATCCGGGCGGCATTCTCAAGGTCGACATGGGCGAGCTGGACGATCAGCCGGGGAAGCACCGGCATGACGATGCCGAAGCCGATCGAGTCGATGAGAACGGCCGCGAGCACGATCGGCACCGCGCGGTGATGAAACTGCATGATCCCCCCTTTTCTGCCGATCCTATCAGAGCCTGACCGGAGCGAAAGTCGCAAATGCCGCCGTCGATCCGCCTTATGTCAGCGATGCTCCCAGATGAACGCGACGAGATTGTCGCAGGTCTGACTGGTGCCCTTGGCGACGCCGAGCTGGATATAATGCTCGAGATGCTCGGCGGACTTGCAGACGATCTCCAGCGTCATGCGGGTGCCCCGGGCGGTTTCGGCGAGGAGAACCCGTCCGATCGAGTCCATCACGCTGAACACCAGGCGTTCGGGCGGCGTGATTTCCACATAGGTTCCGGTGAACGGCATGTGTGCATGGCTGGGCGAGGCGAAGCGGAAAGTGCCGCCGGGACGCAGATCCATCTCGCATTCGGTCAGGTGCGCGCCGCCGGCGTCCCACCAACAGGCCAGTTCTTCGGGCGTGGTCCAGGCCTGGAAGACAAGTTCAGGGGGTACTCCGAAGTCACGTACGAACCGTAGGGTATATGCGTCGCGATCGATCTCGAACGCCATGGGCGCGGCGGTATCGGCAGTGGCCGGCATCGTCATTTCTCCTTCTGCATCTTGCTGGCGAGGTGGCGGTCGAGATTGTCGAAGCGGCGTTCCCAGAGCATGCGGAACGGCTCGAGCCAGTCGGCAATATGCTTCATCGCCTCCGGCCTCAGCCGGCGCGGGCGTCGCTGTGCGTCACGATCGGTCTCGATCAGCCCGGCGCCCTCGAGCACCTTCAGATGCTTCGAAATGGCCGGCTGACTGAGCGCGAACGGTTGCATCAGCTGGGAGACTGTCGCCTCACCAAGAGTGAGCCGGGCGAGGATTGCCCGGCGAGTGGGGTCGCTGAGCGCGGCAAAGGCCGTGTCGAGCTGCGATGATTCGATAGCCATATAGCTATATAGCTATATGGAAATATAATAGTCAATCGGCGCCCCACATTGCCGGACTTGACGCTGGCGATGGCATACCGCATTTTCGAATCGAGCCGAACACGGCATGGAGAGGATGATGGCGACCGCACCCGAGATCGACGCGCCGACGGACCCGATCGAGACCTTCCGCGCGCATGCCCGCGATTGGCTGGCAGAACATTTCCCGCCCTCGCTGAAAGGCAAGGACAATGCGATGTCGGCGGTCGAGGGGCCGCACGAGAATTCGCCCGAGGAAGATGCGTGGCAGCAGGCGATGGGCGAGAAGGGCTGGGGCGTCCCGACCTGGCCAGAGGAATATGGCGGCGGTGGACTCAGCCGCGCGGAGGCGCGCGTGCTGCAGGAGGAAATGGCGCGGATCGGCGCGTGGAATCCGATCGGCGGCATGGGCGTGATGATGTTCGGGCCGACCCTGCTCGAATATGGCAGCGAGGAACAGAAACGCGAGCACATTCCGGCGATCGCCAGGGGGACGGTGCGCTGGTGCCAGGGCTATTCGGAGCCCGGCGCCGGATCGGATCTCGCCAGCCTGCAGACCTTCGCCGAGGATCGCGGCGACCATTATCTGGTCAACGGCCAGAAGACCTGGACCAGCGGCGGGCAATGGGCCGACAAATGCTTCATGCTGGTGCGGACGGACAAGACGAAGAAGCACGAGGGGATCACCTTCCTGCTCGTCGACATGGACACGCCGGGGATCGAGGTGAAGCCGATCCGGCTGATCTCGGGCTCGTCGCCCTTCTGCGAGACCTTTTTCACCGACGTGAAGGTGCCCAAGGCCAATCGCGTCGGTGAGGAAGGGCAGGGCTGGACGATCGGCAAAAGGCTGCTCCAGCACGAACGCTCGAGCCTGTCCGGCGGCGGATCGACAGCGGGGCGGATGTTCGCCGGCGCACCGCTCGGGCAGCTCGCCAAAAAGTACGTCGGCGTCGACGAACAGGGCCGGATCGCCGACGCGGACCTGCGGAGCCGCATCGTGCGGCACGAGATGGACCTGCGCGCCTTCATGCTGACGCTGCGACGCGCCTCGCTCGAGGCGAAGTCGAATCAGGGGCCTTCCGCCGCGACATCGATCATGAAGAATGTCGGCGCCCGGATCATGCAGGAGCGCTCCGAGCTGCTGATCGAGATACGCGGGCTCGCCGGGCTCGGCTGGGAAGGCGAAGGCTTCGAGGAAGAGGCGCTCAAGGACGTCCGCACCTGGCTCTTCGGCAAGGCAGTGTCGATCTATGGCGGATCGAGCGAGATCCAGAACAACGTGATCGCGAAACGCATCCTCGGGATGCTCGATCATCAGTGATTGCTCCCTCTCCCCTTCAGGGGAGAGGGCTGGGGAGAGGGGCAGGGGAATCGCGGGCGATATGCCCCTCTCCCCGACCCTCTCCCCGCAAGCGGGGAGAGGGACACTTTAAATGGCTATCCTGACCGAAGAACAGACGATGCTGCGCGACATGGCGCGCGAATGGGCGGACAATGAAGCGCCCGTCACGGCGTTCCGCAGGATGCGCGACGCGGCGCCGGCGGAATTCTATGACGCCGCGGCCTGGCAGGCGCAGGCCGAAATGGGCTGGGCCGGCATCCTGGTTCCCGAAGCGCAGGGCGGCGCGGGAATGGGTTATCTCTCGCTGGGGCTCGTGCTCGAGCAGCTCGGACGCAATCTCGTTGCGACGCCACTGGCCGCCACCGCGGCGGCGACGAGCGCGTTGCTGCTCGGCGGCTCGGATGCGCAGAAAGCCGAATGGCTGCCGCGCATCGCCGCGGGCGAGTTGGTCGCCGCACTGGCGGTCGACGAAGGGCCGCGGTTCGCGCCGGAGAAGATCGCCACGCGGGTGGAAGGCGGCAAACTCGTCGGCACCAAGTTATTCGTCGCCGAAGGCGACAGCGCGCAGCTGTTCGTGGTGGCGGCGAGCGACGGGCTGTACCTCGTGACGGGCGACGAAGGCGTTACACGATCGCCTCGCAGGCTGACGGATTCACGCAGCCATGCGCAGGTGCGGTTCGACAACGCTCCGGCAGAGAAGCTCGGTGGGCCGGACCTGCTGACGCAGGTGACCGATCGCGCGGCGGCGGCGCTCTGTGCCGAGATGCTCGGAATGGCCGAGTCCGCCTTCGCCCAAACCAACGACTATCTCAAGACCCGCGTACAGTTCGGCCAGGTGCTCGCCTCGTTTCAGGCGCTGCAGCACCGCATGGCCAAGATGTTCACCGAACTCGAATTGATGCGCTCGGTGGTCGAAGGTGCGCTCGAGGCGATCGACTCAGGCCGCGCCAATGTCGGCCAGGAAGTGAGTCTCGCCAAGGCGGTGGCAGGCGAAACCCTCCATCTGGTCAGCCGCGAGATGATCCAGCTTCATGGCGGGATCGGCATGACCGACGAACACGATGCCGGCTTCTATCTGAAGCGCGCGCGGGTGCTCGAGGCGATGTGGGGCAATGCCGCGTGGCATCGCGAGCGCTTCGCCCGGCTCAACGGCTACTGAGGTGCGCTGCAAAAACTCCTTTCCTTGATGCGGTTTGTTGCCGCGCACCATTTTCGCGACTGGTGCATACGGGCAACACCTCAGGGCCAGTCCCGCTTTGCAACGTTTGTTATGCTTGACGACCTCTAGCGAAAACGCTGTTATTCGAGGGTAGGGTATGGAACCGTAAAGCGTTCCGGCCCGTGGTGGGAGAGAGATGATGATGCGGTTACGCCTTCTGTCGGCCTGTGCGGCTCCGGCGATGATCATGGCGCTCGCGACGCCCGCTTATGCGCAGGACGCAGCGACGCAGACCGGCACCGAGGCTACGGATCAGCAAGACGACGTTACGGATCCCAATGAGATCGTAGTCACGGCGCAGGGCCGCGCCCAGGTCCTCGCGGACGTGCCGCTCGCGGTGTCGGCGATCAGCGCCGAGACGCTGCAGCAATCGGGTGCCACCGACATCCGCCAGCTGAACCAGGTTGCGCCGTCGCTGCTCGTCTCATCGACCGGCAGCGAGGCGAACGGCTCGGCGCGCATTCGCGGCATTGGCACGGTCGGCGACAATCCTGGTCTCGAAAGCTCAGTCGCAGTGTTCATCGACGGCGTCTATCGCTCGCGCTCGGGTATCGGGCTCAATGAGTTGGGCGAGATCGACCGCATCGAAGTGCTGCGCGGACCGCAGGGTACGCTCGGCGGGCGCAACGCGTCGGCGGGCATGATCAGCATCGTCAGCAAGGCGCCGTCGCCCACTTATGGTGCGGGCGCCGAGTTCACCTATGGCAATTACGACCAGATCCGGGCTTCCGGCTTTATCAACGTACCCCTTGGTGACTCGCTCGCCGCGCGCATCGACAGCGTCTATTCGCGTCGCGACGGCTTTTATCACGATCTCACCAACGACCGCGACGTCAACAATCGCAACCGCTATTTCGTGCGCGGCCAGTTGCTCTTCGAACCGTCGAGCGACCTGACCATCCGGCTGATCGGGGACTACACCAAGCGCAAGGAAGAATGCTGCGCGGCGACGTACATCAACAAGCAGATGAACGAATATATCGGGAACCTCAACGACCCGACACAGAACAACATCGTCCGGGTGCTGCAGAGCCTCGGCCAGCCTGCGGCAGCCTTTACCGAGGGCTATAGCCGGAACATCTATGTGAGCCCAGGCCGCAGCTATTACGGCGAGACCGAGGATTGGGGCGGATCGGTGCAGGTCGACTGGAATCTGGGCGGCGTCACGCTGACCTCGATCACCGGCTATCGTGATTATGCGAGCGATCAGGGGTCGGACACCGATTATAGCTATGTCGACATCCTGTATCGCGCTCCCGACGGCAATTCGGCGCGTGAGTTCAAGACCTTCAGCCAGGAGTTGCGGCTGCAGGGCACGGCCTTCGGCGAGAAGCTCGACTGGCTGATCGGCGGCTATTACGCCAATGAGGATCTGGCGGTCACCGACAATCTGCGCTTCGGCAACCAGTACGGCCGGTTTGCGACGTGCCGGCTGATCTCCGGTGGTGGACTGGCGGCGCTCTATTCGCCGGCCTCGGCAGGGTGCCTCGCGGCGCGTCCGGCGCTGTTCGGCGCTGCGACGCCGCTGATCTATCAGGCGATCGACCGGCTCGATGCGATCAACAATCGCGGCTCCACGCTCGATCGCTACAATCAGAACAGCCGCAACTGGGCGCTGTTCACGCACAACATCTTTCATGTCGCCAAGGGCCTCGATCTGACCCTGGGCCTTCGCTACACCAACGAGCGCAAGAAGTTCGACGCGACCTTCGGCAACGACAATGTCGCCTGCGTCCAGAACCAGACCTCGCTGCTGCCGCTGCGGGGCGTCGCCTCGCTGACGGCGGTGATCGACGGGATTCTCGGGCTTTCGTGCCAGGGCAATTCGACTGCCGAGCTCAACGGCGTCTCGATCAACGACGAGCGCAACGAAGACAAGTTCACCGGCACTGCCGTAATCTCGTACAAGCCGACCGACGATCTGCTGGTCTATGGCAGCTATTCGCGCGGCTATAAGGCGGGCGGCTTCAACCTTGACCGCTCGGCGCTCAAGGTGCCGATCCTGCCCTTCGGCGGCCAAGCGGGAACGCAGGCGCTGGTCGGCAATCTCCAGTTCGATCCCGAGACGGTCAACGCTTATGAGATCGGCCTCAAATATTCGACCGGTCCGTTCAGCCTTAACATCGCGGCGTTCCGCCAGGAGTTCAAAAACTTCCAGCTCAACACCTTCAACGGCACGGTCTTCCTCGTGCAGAACGTCAATGGCTGCAGCGCCAATCTGAACGGCGGCGACCGCGATCAGGCGCGGTTCGCGACGGCGGGCAACTTCAACGCTGCGGCGGCGACGACTGGCGCCTGTTCGTCGGGCGACGTGACCTATGGCGTGCTGTCGCAGGGCGTCGAGATGGAGGCTTCGCTGGTGCCGCATCGTGATATCCGCGTCGGCCTTGGCCTAACCTATGCCCAGACCAAATATCGCGATCAGCTGGTCGGCAATGCCTCGGGCGCGCCGCTCGATCCGGCGCTCCGCAAGCTGCCCGGCGACAATCTCTCGAACGCGCCCGAGATCGTCGCCACGGCATCCTTTGCGTGGACGCCCGACATCGGCAGCTCGGGGCTGAGCGGACTGGTCTATTTCGACACCCGCCTGACCGACGATTACAACACCGGCTCGGATCTGTTCCCGCAGAAGGAGCAGGACAGCTATGCGATCTTCAACGCCAGGGTCGGCATTCGCGGCAAGGACCAGCGTTGGTCGATCGAATTCTGGGGTCAGAACATCTTCAACGAGAATTATACGCAGGTCGGGTTCAACTCGCCGTTCCAGGAAGGCGCGGCGGGCGCGCCGTTCGTCGATCCGCAATATCCAGGCGGACGGCAGATATTCTCGGCCTATCTCGCCGAGCCCCGGACGTACGGCGTGACCTTGCGCACCCGTTATTGATCACGGACGAGCAGAAATCCTCTCCCGCGCGGCGGGGGAGGATTTCCCTTAATGCAGCGAGCGGGCAGGGATGCGCGTCACTGCCGGCTGGCGTTGGCGGACATTCGAGACGGTGAACCGTGACGCCTGCTCGGCAAGCGCGGCGACTTCGCCGGTGAGATTGCGTGCCGCCGCCGAGGTTTCCTCGACCATCGCGGCGTTCTGCTGCGTCGACTGATCCATCGTCGTGATGGCAGTGCTGATCTCCGAGATCGCAGTCGACTGCGCCTGATTGTCGCTCGCCATCTGTCCGAGCAGCTGGTGCACTTCGGCGACGTCGCTCGAAATGTCGGCCAGCGCGCCGTCGACCTTCTGGACCATCTCCACCGCGGCGACGACTTCGTTCTGGGTGGTGGTGAGCTGGTCGCGCGCCCGGCCGGCTTCTTCCTCGGCGCGCATCGCCAGCGCCGAGACGAGGTCGGCGACCACCGCGAAGCCGCGGCCCGCTTCACCGGCGCGGCCAGCCTCGACGGCGGCATTCATCGCGAGAACGCGGGTCTGGAACGCGATCTTGTCGAGGCCTTCGATGACGCTGTCGATGCCCTTCGCGCTCTCGGACACACGAGTCATGGCCTGAACGGCCTCGTCGGTGATCGCCCGGCCGTCCGACACGGTCGAAATCGCGCCGTCGGCGCGGGCGACGGTGCGTCCGGCGGATTCGGCAGTGGCCTTGAGGCGCGCGTTCATCTGCGCGACGGCAGCCGAGGTCTGTTCGAGGCTGGCGGCATTGGCTTCGGTGCGGCGCGCGAGATTTTCCGATGCCTGAGCGATCTCGCCCGAGCCGCTGCGGATCGTGCTGGCGCTTTCGCTGACCGTGCTGATCAGCGCGCGGAGCGAGACCAGGGCAGCGTTGAAATTGGCGCGCAGCTCGGCATATTCGCCGGGATAGTCTTCGGTGATCTCGGCGGTGAGGTCGCCCTCGGCGAGGCGGCTGAGATTGGCAGTCATGCCGCGCACGATCGCGGCATGCTTGCGCGCCTCGGCGTTCAGGCTGAGCTCCTTCTTCGCGGCATCGCGGAAGCTGAGCATCGCCTTGGTCATCCGCCCGACGCAATCCGTGTATTCCGTGAACTGCACCGGGCTGTCGAGGTCGCAAGCTGCGAGTGCTTCCATCCGGACGACGGTCGTCACATAGGGTGTGGCGATCGCGCTGCGAAACCACGCCGCGCAAGCGACGCCGAGCAGTGTCGCCACGATGCCAACAGTGAAGGCGTAGCCCGGAACGAGAAGCGCGGTAAGCGTTGGAAGCGCGATCAACCCGCACATCGTGCCGAAGGCAATGAGCAATTTCAGACGGATCGGTGCGTCTTTGATGAACCAGAGCATGGAATATCCCGCGAAGAACGATGGCGCAGATGATCTGCATCAACTTCAATATAGCGGGTTTGCGATGCTATGGTCTTCTCTCGTAAGGGAAATTACGCAGAAACACTTTAGCGCTGCAGTAGCTCAGTTCGTTAACGCCCGATCATCGAACAGGCCGAAAGCCAATGTCGAGGCGTAGAAGGCGACTGCCTTTTCGCGCGACATCGTGCTCGCCCATTTGCGCATGTCGAAAGCGGCATTTTGCAGCGCCATGAGTGCCTGCGAGGCGACCAGCGGATCGATCGCACGGATCGAGCCCTCGGCGATCCCGTCCGACAGCATGCCGGCGAAACGGCGCGCTATACGATTCGAGCGATCGATCATCGTCGAGCGGACATGCGGCGGCAGGCCCGACAAAGCGGTCGTGCGCAGCAGCGGGCCACGCTCGGAGAACTGATAGTCGAGCAAGGTGGCGATCGTGCTTTCGAGCCGCTGCCAATGGCTGCCCTCATGGCTTTCGGCGAGGCGCTGGGCGTCGGCAATGATGTCGAAGCTGCGCTTGTAGCAGGCGATCACCAGCTCGTCCTTGGCGTCGAGATGGTGGTAGAAGCTGCCCTTGGTGACGTTGAGCTCCGAGGCGATGCGCTGGACCGAGGCGCCGCGATAGCCGAGCTCGTTGATCAGCCGGGTGGCGGCGAGGAGGAAGGCCTCGCGACCCGGCTCGGGCTCGTCATGCTCGAGGTCGAACATCTCGGGGGTCCAGGCCTGCCCCGGCGCGGCGATGCCCGAGCGGAACACGTCCATCAGCCGCGCTTCGACCCGCGGATATTCGTCGACCTCGTAGCGCGGCAGCCATGCGGTCAGCCAGAAGGTATTCTCGAGCAACACGTGCGCGCGGGCGCCGAACAGATCGGTCTCGGCACGGCTGGTGCCGGCACCCCACAGGCTGCGCGTCTTGCGGAAGACGTTGCGCCAGCCCGCGAGTAACTGACCCTTCATCGGGTCTTCCATCGCGCGCAGGTCCGAGAGGATCGCGAAATCGCGTTCGTCGCCGCGCCGGATCCGGGCAAGCCGCTCCATGTTGATGTTGAGATAGCGCGCGACGCGCGCTTCCGGCGTCGGCTCCTCGAGCGCGGCGTCGAGCATCGCGTCAAGCCGGTCGAGCGTCTGCTCGAACGCGGCGGCGGCAAGATCCTCCTTGCGCTTAAAATAGTAAGTGACCGAGGTGGTGTTGAGCCCGACGCGGCGCGCCACGTCGGCGAAGGTCATGCCCTTGGCGCTCTGTTCGTTGATCGCGTCGGCCGCCGCGGCGAGGATCGCATCGCGCTTCGCCTGGAATCGCTTGGTGCCGCCGCTCTCGATGTTTCCGGGTGCATTCATTGCAAGCCAGTCTAGCGATTTCGCGGCCCGACCAAAGCGTTTTTTGAAGATGCGTGTCCCAATTTTTCGCTGCGCCGGACCCCTTTACCGAATATGCGGTACGGTCTAGGCAAGGCTCGACAACGATATTGGAGGGTGCTGCGATGGACTTCACGCTGAGCGAGCGGGAAACCTGGTTCCGCGACCGGGTGAAGGCGTTCATCGACGGCGAGATCCGGCCGCGCGACGGCGTGTATCGCGCGCAACAGAAAGAGGGCGACCGCTGGAAGGTGCTTCCGGTGATCGAGGAAGTGAAGGCTAGGGCGAGGGCTGAAGGGCTGTGGAATTTCTTCATGCCGCCTAATTCGGGTCAGCGCCATGTCGATGACAGCTTCGAATTCGGAGGCACGCAGCTCAGCAACCTCGAATATGCCCTGTGCGCCGAGGAGATGGGGCGCCTCGGCTGGGCCTCGGAATGCTTCAATTGCTCGGCACCCGACACCGGCAACATGGAAGTGCTCCACCGCTACGGGACGCGCGAACAGAAGGACGCGTGGCTCAAGCCGCTGATGCATGGCGAGATCCGTTCGGCCTTTCTGATGACCGAACCGGCGGTGGCGTCCTCGGATGCGACCAACATCGAGACGCGGATGGAGCGGGACGGCGACCATTATGTGATCAACGGGCGCAAGTGGTGGTCGTCCGGGGTTGGCGATCCGCGCTGCAAGATCGCCATCGTAATGGGCAAGACCAATATGGAGGCCTCACGGCACGCCCAGCAGAGCATGATCCTGGTGCCGCTCGACGCACCTGGCGTGAAGATCGAACGGATGCTTTCGGTTTTCGGGTATGATCATGCGCCACACGGGCATGGCGAGGTCGTGCTCGAAGATGTGCGGGTTCCGGTCGAGAATGTTCTTCTGGGCGAGGGGCGGGGGTTCGAGATCGCGCAAGGGCGCCTCGGGCCCGGGCGGATTCATCATTGCATGCGTACGATCGGTGTCGCCGAGGAAGCGATCGAGGCGATGGCGAAGCGACTGGTCAGCCGGGTGGCGTTCGGCAAGCGGCTCTCGGACCATAGCGTATGGGAGCAGCGCATCGCCCGCGCCCGGATCGACATCGAGATGACCCGGCTGCTTTGCCTCAAGGCGGCCGACATGATGGACAAGGCCGGCAACAAGGCGGCGCAGCTCGAGATCGCAATGATCAAAGTGCAGGCGCCGACGATGGCGCTGCAGATCATCGACGACGCGATCCAGGCGCATGGCGGGGCCGGGGTGTCGAGCGATTTCGGGCTCGCGCACGACTGGGCGGGAATCCGCACGCTGCGGCTCGCCGACGGCCCCGACGAAGTTCACAACCGCGCCATCGCGCGGGCGGAGTTCGGCAAATGGGGAGAGTATAAGGCGGACCGGGTTTCGTCGGGCGAGATCGGCGTTTCGCGATAGGCCCAAACCCGTTCGCGCTGAGCTTGTCGAAGCGCCGTTCTGCCTTTGCAGGCTACGGGTTTGAAGAGAAAGACGGCCCTTAGACAAGCTCAGGGCGAACGGAGATTGAGGATCGTGAAAGCAGCAGTCCTTTTCGAAGCGGGAAAGCCGCTCGAGATCGCCGAGGTACGGGTCGACAAGCCCGGCCCGCGCGAGGTGCTGATCCGCACCGTGGCTTGCGGAGTGTGCCGATCCGACCTGCATTTCGTCGATGGCGCCTTTCCGCACCCCGTGCCGACCGTGCCCGGGCACGAGGCCGCCGGCATCGTCGAGGCGGTCGGCAGCGACGTCGCGCACCTGAGGCCCGGCGATCATGTCATCACCTTCTTCACAGTGTTCTGCGGATCGTGCGAAATGTGCGTCACCGGTCGGCCTTCCTTGTGCATCGACCCCTCGACCCGGCGACCTGCGGATGCCGAGCCGCGGCTCAGGCTCGCCGACGGAATGCCGCTAGCGCCGTTCCTCAATCTCTCCGCTTTCGCCGAGATGATGCTGGTTCACGAGAATGCCTGCGTCGCGATCAGCAAGGAGATGCCGCTCGATCGCGCGGCGCTGCTCGGTTGCGCGGTAATCACCGGGGCCGGGGCGATCTTCAACGACAGCCGGGTACGGCCGGGCGAGAGCGTGGCGGTGATCGGTGCCGGCGGGATCGGTCTGGCGGCGATCAACGCGGCGCGGATCGCCGGCGCGGGGCAGATCCTCGCGATCGATCCGATGTCCGAGAAACGCGAGCTGGCGATGAAACTCGGCGCGACTGGAACGCTCGACCCAAATTCGGAGACGATCGTCAAGGACGTGCTCAAACGGACCAACGGCGGCGTGCATTATGCGATCGAGGCGGTCGGACGGCCCAACACCGCCGAACTGGCATGGAACATCCTGCGGCGCGGCGGCACCGCCACGATTCTCGGGATGATCGCGCCCGGCAACAGCGTGAGCCTGCCCGGCCCGACTTTCCTGACCGGCAAGAAGATCCAGGGCTCGCTGCTCGGATCGACCCGCTTCCCGATCGACATGCCGCGGCTGGTGCAAATGTATCTAGACGGGCTGCTCGATCTCGACACGATGGTGGCGGAGCGGATCCAGCTGGGCGAGGTCAATGAAGCGATGCAGAAGCTTCGCGACGGGCACAGCGTGCGTTCGGTAATCGAGTTCGCATGAGCGACCTTGACGAAACACGCCTCGGCGAATGGCTGACGGGCAATGTCGCTGGCTTTCGCGGCCCCTTCGGCATCGAGAAGTTCGCGGGCGGACAGAGCAATCCGACCTATCGCATCGATGCGGCGAGCGGATCCTATGTGCTGCGGCGCAAGCCGTTCGGGCCGATCCTGCCCTCGGCGCACGCAGTCGAGCGCGAGCACCAGCTGATCGCCGCGCTCCATCCTATCGGCTTCCCGGTCGCGCGGCCTTATGGTCTTTGCGAGGACGGCGCGGTCATCGGTGCGCCGTTCTACATCATGGAGATGGTCGAGGGGCGGACCTTCTGGGATGGTTCGCTGCCCGACATGGCGCGGGACCAGCGGACCGCCGTCTACGAGGCGATCGTCGACACGCTCGCGGCGCTGCATTCGATCGATTATGCCGCGGTGGGGCTCGGCGACTATGGCAAGCCCGGCAATTACTTCGAGCGGCAGGTGGCGCGCTGGTCGAAGCAATATCGGATGAGCCAGACCGACGACATGCCCGAGGTCGAGAAATTGATCGAGTGGCTGCCGCGGACCGTCCCGGCGCAGACGCGGACGAGCATCGTCCATGGCGATTTCCGCATCGACAATATGATCTTCGCCAACGCGGAGCCGAAGGTGTTGGCGGTGCTCGATTGGGAGCTGTCGACATTGGGCGATCCGCTTGCGGACTTCTCCTATTTCCTGATGAGCTGGGTCACCGAACCGGAGGGGCGTTCGGGTGTGAAAGGGCTGACCGGGCCGGCGACGGGAATTCCGACGATAGACGCCGTTGTCGAGCGTTATTGCGCCGCAACCCGGCGCGACGGTGTGCCTGATCTCAACTGGTATTTCGCGTACAATTTGTTTCGGCTTACCGGCATCGTTCAGGGGATCAAGAAGCGGATCATCGACGGCAATGCCTCAAGTGCGCAGGCGGCGAAGACCGTCGAGCGGCTGCCCGGACTGGCGGCGTCGGCGTGGCACTTTGCGCGGGAGGCGGGGGCATGAACCGCCAACCACACCGTTCGCCCTGAGCTTGTCGAAGGGCGGTCTTTCGCTGCGATAGAAGAACGGTGCTTCGACTAGCTCAGCACGAACGGATCTGGGAGCCTCAATGAGCAATCTATTCGACCTGACCGGCAAGGTCGCGATCGTCACCGGATCGACGCGCGGGATCGGCCGGGCCTCGGCCGAGGCACTGGCGGCACAGGGGGCGAAAGTGGTCATCTCGAGCCGCAAGCAGGACGCCTGCGACGAAGCGGCGCGGGAGATCAACGCGCGGTTCGGCGACGGGGCGGCATTGGCGATTGCCGCGAGCATTTCTGACAAGGCGGCGCTCACGCATCTGGTCGAGGAAACACGGCGCGCGTTCGGGCGGGTGGACATACTCGTCTGCAACGCGGCGTCGAACCCTTATTACGGGCCGCTCGAAGGCATTGCCGACGAGCAGTTCCGCAAGATCCTCGACAACAACATCCTGTCCAATCACTGGCTGATCCAGATGGTCGCGCCCGAGATGCGGGCGCGGCGCGAGGGCTCGATCATCATCATATCATCGATCGGCGGCCTGCGCGGCTCCCCGGTTATCGGGGCATATAACGTCTCGAAAGCCGCCGACTTCCAGCTGGCGCGCAACTATGCCGTCGAGTTTGGGCCCGACAATGTCCGGGTCAATTGCATCGCGCCGGGGCTGATCCGCACTGATTTCGCGCGTGCCCTGTGGGAAGATCCCGAGCGGATCAAGGTCACCAATTCGACGACGCCCTTGCGCCGGATCGGCGAGCCCGACGAGATCGCCGGTGCGGTGGTCTATCTGGCGAGCAAGGCCAGCGCGTTCATGACCGGGCAGGCGATGGTGATCGATGGCGGCGTGACGATCTGAGACGAGAGGGGTTTGCGGATGCGGTTCAAGGACAAGGTCGTCATCGTCACCGGGGCGGGATCGGGCATCGGGCGGGCTACCGCGCGATTATTTGCCGAGGAAGGCGCCTCGGTGGTCGCAGCCGATCGCAGCGATGCCGTGCATGAGACCGTTGCGGGACTCGAAGGCGCGCTGGCGGTTCAGATGGACGCCGGTGACGAGGGCGATGTCGAGCGCCTCGTGGCGGAAGCGTGCGAACGTTTAGGCGGGCTCGACATATTCTTCGCCAATGCCGGAATCTCGGGCGGGGCAAGCGGCATCTTCGACTCGACGGTCGAACTGTGGACCGAGGTGCTTCGCGTCAATCTGATCGGTCCCGCACTGGCGATCAAGCATGCCGGACCCAAGATCGTCGAACGCGGCGGCGGAGCGATTCTTTGCACCGCAAGCGTGGCGGGACTGCGTTCCGGCGCAGGCGGGCCGGCCTATTCGGCGAGCAAGGCCGGGGTGATCAACCTCGTCCAGAGCGCGGCACAGCAGCTCTCGACCTCGAACGTCCGGGTCAATGCGATCTGCCCAGGACTGATCGAGACCGGAATGACCGCGCGCGCGTTCGATTATGCGCGCGAGGTCGGCAAGGAGGACAAGCTCGGCCGGCTCAATCCGCTGCGCCGTGCCGGGGCACCCGAGGAGATCGCTCGCGTAGCCCTGTTCCTCGCGAGCGAGGAAGCGAGCTACGTCAACGGTCAGGCCTGGGTTGTCGATGGCGGGCTTTCCTCGAGCCACCCGGTGACCCGGCAGGAATTCGGCAAGCCGGCCTTCTAGAGAGTCGCCTCGCCGCGCAGCACGGGAACGCAGCTTCCCCCAACGCTGGCGCGGATTCCCTCTGCACCGCGCCAGGCGCGAAGTTTGAGCATGCTCGGCCGGCCCATCTCGACTCCCTGGAGGACTTCGAAACGCCCCTCGTCGCCGCCCTCGATCGATAGCAGCAACGCGGCCAGGGCCGCGTTGGCGCTGCCGGTGGCAGGATCCTCCCAGGTTCCCGACAGCGGCGAGAACATGCGGGCACGAATCCGATTGCCGTCGCGCGCATAGAGGAAGATCGACAGGCGATCGCCGGCGCCGAGATGCTCCTCGGCAACGTAGCGATAGGTGGCGATGTCAGGAAGCGCGCGGGGCAGGGCGTCCGCCGTCACTTCGACCAGCGTGAAGTCGACGCCGACACTGGCGCGGGTCGGAATATGCGTTGCGGTGAGGAGGTCGGCAGGGGTGAGCCCGATACAGGGGGCGATCGCCTCGACCGGCAGGGTGCCGAGGATCTGGAGCGGCTGCGGCGCATCGATCTCCGCACCGGCGGGGCGGCCCTCGGCGTCGCGTTGCACGCGGATCTCGACCAGACCGGCGATCTCCTCGAAGCGCAGCACGTCGCCGGCGTCGGGACGGAGACCGGCGAGGACATAGCCGGTACCGACATTGGGATGCCCGGCGAACGGCATCTCGGCCGTGCGGTGAAAAATGCGAACGCGCGCCGTGTTCGCGGGATCGGACGGCGGGAGGACGAACGTCGTCTCGCTATAGTTCATCTCGGCGGCGAGCGCTTGCATCTCGGCATCGCTGAGGCCCTCGGCCGCAGTGAATACCGCCAGCGGGTTCCCCCCGAAGCGGGTGTCGGTGAACACGTCGAGCGTGACATAGGGGAAGTTGCGTGCGGTCATGCACCACGCTTTAGCAGTTAATCCCGGTCGTTGCGCAAGCGGATCAGACCTTCCTGCGCGACGCTGGCCACCAGCCGCCCGTCGCGGCTGTAGATCTTGCCGCGATTGAAGCCGCGCGAGTGGCCGGCCCATGGACTGTCGGTCGTGTAGAGCAGCCATTCGTCGAAGCGGAACGGCTCGTGCAGCCAGATCGCGTGATCGAGGCTTGCGGTCTGGACCTCGCCAGTCATCCAGCTCACGCCGTGCGGGAGCAGGCAAGTGCCGAGCAGGGTCATGTCGCTCGCATAAGCAAGCATCGCACGATGGAGTGCGAGATCGTCGGGCAGCGGCGCCACGACGCGGAACCAGCTGTGCTGGACCGGCTCCATTTTGTCGGGCGCGAACCAGTTGCGCGGATTGACCGGGCGGATCTCGATCGGCCGCGCGCGCAGGAAGAAGCGGCGGAATTTTTCGGGCACCTGATCGCGAATCTGCTCGCGCAGTTCGCGCTCGGAGCGGAGTGCGTCGGGATCCGGAACGTCGGGCATCGCGTCCTGATGGTGGAGCCCTTCGGCGGGCGCCTGGAAGCTCGCCGTCATGTTGAGGATGGGCTGGCCCTTCTGCATCGCGATGATGCGGCGATTGGCGAAGCTGCGCCCCTCGAAATCGCGGACGACGCGGAAGATGATCGGGTGGTTCTCGTCGCCGGGACGCATGAAATAGGCGTGGAGCGAGTGGGCGGTCTTGTCGCCCTCCACCGAGCGTTGTGCGGCCTGCAGCGCCTGGGCGATGACCTGGCCGCCGAACACGCGGCCGACCCCGCCGGGCAGGCGCGGACCGCGATAGAGATCCGTGTCGATCTCCTCGACGTCGAGCAGCGTGGTGAGCTGGGTGACGAGCTCTTGCGGGGTGGGTTCGGGCATCTATTCAGAACCGTTCGTGCTGAGCTTGTCGACGCACCGTTCTTCTTTCCCGCTCAAGAAGAAAGACGGCCCTTCGACAAGCTCAGGGCGAACGGTACCGGGGTTAATAGCCGGCGCTCCGCGCCAGCGCATCGGCGTGGAAATTGGTGTCGCCGAACAATTCGGCGAGGACGCGGGCGCGCTTCATGTAGAAGCCGATATCATATTCGTCGGTCATGCCGATGCCGCCGTGCATCTGGATACCTTCCTGCACTGCGAGCGTGGTGGCGAGGCCGGTCATCGCCTTGGCGACCGACACCGCGCCGGGCGCGCGATCGTCGCCAGCGTCGAGCAGCTGCTGCGCCTTGAGCACCGCGGCGCGGGCGACCTCCATCTCGCTGTAGAGGTGCGCAGAGCGGTGCTGGAGCGCCTGGAAGCTGCCGATCACCTGACCGAACTGCTTGCGCTCCTTGAGATACGCGACGGTCATGTCCATCGCGCCGCCACCAACGCCGAGCAATTCGGCGGAAGCACCGGTGCGGCCGGCGGCGAGCAGGCGGCCGAGCGGGGCGTCGCCCTGATCGACTTCGCCGACCACGGCGTCGGCGTTGAGTTCGACATTGTCGAAGGTCAGCCGCGCCGCGAGGCTGGCGTCGGCGAGCCGCTGCGGATCGGCAGTCAGGCCCTTGGCGTCCGCGGGTACGGCAAAGAGCGTGGTGCCGTGGTCGGTCTTGGCGGCGACGAGCAGCAGGTCGGCGACATGGCCGTGCGCGACGAACTGCTTGGCCCCGGAAAGGCGGAAGCCGTTGCCCGCGCGCTCGGCCCGCATCTCGATCCTGCCGTCATGCTTGGCGCGCTCGTCGATCGCGACCGCGGCGACGGTCTCCCCGGCGAGGATGCCGGGGAACCAGCGCGAGGCGTGCGGGGTGCCTTTGAGCGCCTCAACCGCGGCGACGGCGGTGGTGAGGAAGGGGGAAGGCGAGAGGTTGCGGCCAATCTCCTCGAGCACCACACCCGCCTCGACGTGCCCGAGACCGAGACCGCTTTCCGTTTCCGGTATGAGGATGCCGGTGAGGCCGAGCTCGGCGAACTGCTTCCACAGATCGCGCGAGAAGCCGGTGGCGTCGTTCGCGTCACGGAGCGCGCGCATATGGCTGACCGGGGCGTGCTCGGCGACGAAGTCCCTCGCGGTGTCGCGGAGCATGGCCTGTTCGTCGGTGAGATAGAGGGGCATTGTCTTCTTCCTTGCTCCCTCTCCCCTTCGGGGAGAGGGCTGGGGAGAGGGGCATGGAGGGGGCATTGCACTGCCCCTCTCCCAACCCTCTCCCCGGTGGGGAGAGGGCCTTTTTGTTCGTCAGCTCGGCAAATCGAGGATCCGTTTGGCGATGATGTTGAGCTGGATCTCGCTGGTCCCGCCCTCGATCGAATTGGCCTTGGTGCGCAGCCAGGCGCGAGGTGCGGTGCCGTGGTTGCTCGCCTCGCTCTCCCATTCAAGCGCATCCGAGCCGCCCGCAGCCATCAGCAGCTCATGGCGAGACTTGTTCAGCTCGGTGCCGTAATATTTCATCATCGAGGGCTGGGCAGGGTGCGCCTTGCCGGCCTTGAGCTCGTCGATAAAGCGCTCGGACATTGTGGCGAAGGCCTTCGAGCGCACCTCGAACAAGGCGATCTGCGCGCGCAGCAGCGGATCGACGCCCTTGCGCGCTGCCTCGATCAGCGGATCCTCGCCGCGGCTGGCGAGGCCCATGCCCGAGATCATCTCGCGCTCATGGCCGAGCAGGTACTTGGCAACGTCCCAGCCCTTGTTCTCGTCATGAACGCGATTGGCCTTGGGCACCTTCACATTGTCGAAGAAGGTCTCGCAAAAGGGCGAATAGCCGCTGATCAGCAGGATCGGTTTGGTCGAGACGCCTTCGCTCGCCATGTCGAACAGCAGGAAGCTGATCCCGCCCTGCTTGGATTCCTTCGAGGTGCGGACGAGGCAGAAGATCCAGTCGGCCTGATCGGCGTACGACGTCCAGACCTTCTGGCCGTTGACGATATAGTGATCGCCGGCATCCTCGGCGCTGGTCTGCAGCCCGGCGAGGTCGGAGCCGGCATTGGGCTCGCTATAGCCCTGGCACCAGCGGATCTCGCCGCGGGCGATCTTGGGGAGGTGCTCGAGCTTCTGTTCCTCGGTGCCGTATTTGAGCAGCGCAGGCCCGAGCATCGAGATGCCGAAGCTGTTGAGCGGGTTTCGGCATTTGAGCCGCGCCATTTCCTCGCGAAGGATCTTGGTCTCGGCCGCGCTGAGCCCGCCGCCGCCATAGGCTTTCGGCCAGTCGGGTACGGTCCAACCGCGCGCGCCCATCCGGTCCATCCAGAGCTTCTGGTCGGGATGTGCGAATGTCGGGTTGCGGCCGCCCCAGGTTGCGTCCTTCTCGCCGCGCATCGGCGTGCGCATCGACGGAGGGCAATTCTCCTCCAGCCAGGCGCGGGTTTCGAGACGAAAGGCTTCCAGATCCTCTGCCATGTTCTTTTCCTTCTAGCCCTCTCCCCTCCGGGGAGAGGGTTGGGAGAGGGGCAGGAGGGGAGAGTGTGCCGCACTTCCCCTCTCCCCGGCCCTCTCCCCTGAGGGGAGAGGGAGCTCAGTCACTTGTTGAACTTCTCGCCCCTCTCCGCCTTTTCGCGGAGCAGGGGGGCGACTTCGAAACCGTATTTTTCGAGACCCGCGACGATCTTCGCCAGCCCCTCGGTATCGGCCCAGAACATCGGCCCGCCGCGGTACGGCGGCCAGCCATAGCCGTACACCCAGACCACATCGATGTCCGACGCGCGCTGCGCCATACCCTCGGCGAGGATCAGCGCGCCTTCATTGACCATGGTGTAGAGCGTGCGGACGACGATCTCCTCCTCGGTGATCTCGTGGCTCGGCACGTTCAGCTTCTCGCGCCACTCCGCGATCAGCTCGGCGACGCGCGGGCTGTTCGAGGGGGTCCGCTTCTCGTCATAATCGTAGAAGCCGGCGCTCTTCTTCTGGCCCCAGCGGCCCTCGGCGGCGAGCGCGTCGCGGATGTTCTCGATGCGATTGGGGTCGCGGTGCCAGCCAATGTCGACACCGGCGAGGTCGGCCATCTGGAACGGACCCATCGGCATGCCGAAGGCGACATGGACCTTGTCGATCTGCTCGGGCGTGGCGCCTTCGAGCAGCATCTTGTTGGCCTCGACCTGGCGCGGCATCAGCATGCGGTTCCCGATGAAGCCGTAACAGACGCCGGCAATCACCGCGACCTTCTTGATCTTCTTGCTGAGCGCCATCGCCGTGGCGAGCACGTCGTCGGCGGTCTTGGCGCCGCGGACGATCTCGAGCAGCTTCATCACGTTCGCCGGCGAGAAGAAGTGCAGACCGAGCACGTCCTGCGGGCGGCTCGTGGCCGCGGCGATCTCGTCGATGTTCAGGTAGCTGGTGTTCGAGGCGAGGATCGCGCCGGGCTTGGCGATCTTGTCGAGCCGGCCGAACACGTCCTTCTTGACGTCCATGCTCTCATAGACCGCCTCGATGATCAGGTCGCACTCGGCGAGCGTGTCGAAATCGAGCGTCGGGTTGAGCAGCCCCATCGCGCCTTCGACCTGCTCGGCGGTCATGCGGCCCTTGGCGGCGGTCGCCTCGTAATTCTTGCGCATCACCCCGGTGCCACGGTCGAGTGCTTCCTGCGCCATCTCGACGATCGTCACCGGGATGCCGGCCGAGAGGAAGTTCATCGAAATGCCGCCGCCCATCGTGCCGGCGCCGATCACGCCGACGCGCTTGATGTCGCGCAGCTGGATGTCCTCGGCGATGCCGTCGATCTTGGCGGCCTTGCGCTCGGCGAAGAAGATGTGGCGCAGCGCCGCCGACTGCGTGCCCATGATCAGCTTCATGAAGCCCATGCGCTCGGCCTGGACCCCCTCCGCATAGGGCTTGCCGGCGGTCTGCTCGATCAGGTCGATGATCGTCGCGGGCGCGTCGAGGCCGCGGAAGCGCTTGGCGTTGGCGGCGCGGAACTTCTCGAACACCGCCGGATCGACCTCGACCGGACGCTCGCTCGAGCGCGACACGGGCTTGCCGATCACTTCCTTGGCGAAGGCGACCGCGTCGGCGAGGAGATTGCCTTCGCTGGCGAGACGGTCGACGAGGCCGACCTGCTTCGCCTGCTCGGCCGTGATCGGATCGCCCTTGGTGGCGAGCTCCAGCGCGGTCTCCACGCCCGCGACGCGCGGCATGCGCTGGGTGCCGCCGGCACCGGGAAGGATGCCGAGCTTGACCTCGGGCAGGCCGAACTTCGCCGAGGGAACGGCGATGCGATAGTGCGAAGCGAGCGCGACTTCGCAGCCGCCGCCGAGCGCCGTGCCGTGCACCGCCGAGATCACCGGCTTGTCGAGCGCTTCGATCTGGTCGACCAGCACCGGCAGCGACGGCTCCTGCATGTTCTTGCCGAACTCGGTGATGTCCGCACCGGCGAAGAAGGTCTTGCCGGCGCAGGTGATCACGACTGCCTTCACCGAATCGTCGTTCTTCGCTTCCTCGATTCCGGCCTGGAGGCCCTGACGCACGGCATTGCTGAGCGCGTTCACCGGCGGGCTGTCCGAGGTGAGGATCAGGACATCGCCCTGGCGGCTGGTGGTGATGGGGGAAGTCATGTTCGTCTCCTGTGATCCTGAATCGTCATCCCCGCGAAAGCGGGGACCCATCTCGTGCAGAGGCCACGCGACACGACAGCTGTCGTGCCGGCGGCGCGTTCCGGAGATGGGCCCCCGCTTTTGCGGGGGTGACGGGGAAGGGTTGGGCGCCGGCTGTCATTCTGCCAGAGCCGAATAGATCAGGGTCTTCAGTTCGCGTCGGATCGGATAGCGCATCGACGGCGTGAACTGGGTCATGAACACCATGTGGATGCGCTCGACCGGATCGACGAAGAAGGCGGTCGAGAACATCCCGCCCCAATAATATTCGCCCGGCGAGCCGGGCATCAGCGTGCGTGCGACGTCGGTGGTCACCGCGAAGCCGAGCCCGAAGCCAACCCCCGCATTGGTCGTCTCGCTGAACAGCGAACGCGACATGGTGGCGAGATCCGAGCCACCGGGAAGATGGTTCATCGTCATCAGCGCGATCGTCTTCGGACTGACCAGCCGGACGCCGTCGAGCTCGCCGCCGTTCAGGCACATCGTGCAGAAGCGGTGATAGTCGAGCGCGGTCGAGACGAGCCCGCCGCCGCCCGAGATCAGCCTCGGGAAGCGCGACCAGGCCGAGGCGTCGCCGCGATCATAAAGTATCCGCTGGCCGCTGTCGTCGAGCGCCCAGCAATCCGCGAGGCGATCGATCTTGTCGGCAGGCACCTGGAAAAAGGTGTCGGCCATGCCGAGAGGGCCGAAGATGCGCTCGGCGAAGAAGCGGTCGAGCGTCATGCTCGAGACGCGCTCGACGACGGCGCCAAGCACGTCGGTCGACACCGAATAATTCCATTCGGCACCGGGGGAGAATTCGAGCGGCAGCTTGCCGAGCGCCGCGACGAATTCGTCGAGGGTCAGATTGCCGTGCCAGCTCTCGATCTTCGACTCGCGATAGGCGGCGTCGACATTGCTGCGGTTCTGAAAGCTGTAGGTGAGGCCCGAGGTGTGGCGGAGCAGATCGACCATCCGCATCGGCTCGGCGGTTGCCCGGGTGGCGAAGGGCACGCCGCCGCCGCCGCCAGCATAGACGCCGAGCCCCTTGAATTCGGGCAGGACGTGATGGACCGGCGTGTCGAGCGCGACTCTGGCTTCCTCGACCAGCATCATGAAAGCGAGGCTGGTGACCGGCTTGGTCATTGACGCGATGCGGAACAAGGTGCCCTCGTCGACCGTCGCGCCGCCATCGCGCGCCGCGCCCTGGTGCGAGAAGTGCACGATCTCGCCGTCCCGGGCGAGGAGCAGCTGCGCGTACGGGAGCTTGCCCGAGTCGAGATAACGCTCCTTCACGAACGCATCGATTCGCGCGAGCCGCGATGCGTCGAATCCGCTACGTCCGGGCCGGGTCATGTGCATATCGAGCGGCATACCTCTCGTTCGAATTCGGTCAAGCGCAGCTGATCGCGTGCGTCGCTTCCCTATTGCCTTGAGCGCGGCGCGAATCAACACTAACGTTGCGTTCGGCTGGGCAGCGATGCCCAAACCCAACATTCAGAAAATCACATTTTGGAGAGATGTCGCTTGGCTTCCGAACCGATCGTGCCGCTCGACCCCGACTGGCCCAGAATGTCGCTCGAGCAGACCAAGGCGCTGCTCACGGCCCCGGGCGCGAAGTTCGAGATGGAGACCGTGGACATTCGCGGGGTGCCAACCCGGGTTTGGAAGAACGCGCCGCCGTCGCTTCGCCTGCTCGCCCAGATGGTGCGGGCGTACGGCGCCCGCGAATTCACGGTCTATGAGGATGAACGCGTCACGTTCGAGGCCAATTACCGCGCGACCTCGCACATTGCGCGCAAGCTGGTCGAAATGGGCGTGGGGAAGGGCGATCGGGTCGCGCTGGCGATGCGCAATCTCCCCGAATGGCCGGCGATCTTTTTTGCAGGCGTGAGCATCGGCGCAATCATGGTGCCGCTCAACGCGTGGTGGACCGGCGGCGAGCTCGAATATGCGATGAAGGATTCGGGCGCGAAATTGCTGTTCGTCGATGGCGAGCGGCACGAGCGGCTCAAGCATTGCTACGACGATATGCCCGATCTCGAACGCGTGGTGGTCAGCCGGGCGAAGGGCGATCTGGAGCCGCCGGCGGTCGCGCTCGAGTCGCTAATCGGTGCGCCGAACGAATGGGCATCGCTCGACGACATCGGCTTCCCCGATGCCGACATTGCCCCGGACGACGACGCTACGATCTTCTACACCAGCGGCACGACGGGCAGCCCCAAGGGCGCGCTCGGCACGCATCGCAACTTCGTCACCAACATCATGTCGAGCGCCTATGTTGCGGCGCGGACCCTGCTCCGGCGCGGCGAGACTCCGCCGGCGGCGCCCGAGCCGAAAGTGATGCTGCTCGTCATCCCGCTCTTCCATGTCACCGCCTGCTCGGCGGCGATGATGGGCGCGGTGGCGTCGGGGTCGACCCTGGTGTTCATGCGCAAATGGGATCCCGAGATTGCGATGGGGATCATCGAGCGCGAGAAAGTGAATGCCACCGGTGGCGTGCCGACCATCGCGTGGCAGCTGCTCGAGCATCCGGCGCGGGCCAATTACGACCTCTCGAGCCTCGAGAACATCTCCTATGGCGGCGCCCCGTCGGCCCCCGAACTGGTCAAGCGCATCCATCAGGAGTTCGGGGCGCTGCCCGGCAATGGCTGGGGGATGACCGAGACCACCGCGACGGTGACCAACCATTCGGGCGAAGATTACCTGATGAGGCCGAACAGCGCGGGCCCGGCCGTCGCCGCGGCGGACCTCAGGATCATGTCGGTCGAAGGCGATCGCGAGCTTTCGGTCGGCGAAGTCGGCGAGCTGTGGGCCCGGGGGCCGATGGTCGTGAAGGGCTATTGGAACAAGCCCGAGGCGACCGCGGAGACCTTCGTCGATGGGTGGGTGCGCACCGGCGATCTCGCCCGGCTCGACGAGGACGGCTTCCTCTACATCGTCGACCGGGCCAAGGACATCATCATCCGCGGCGGCGAGAACATCTATTCGAGCGAAGTCGAGGACGTGCTCTACGCCCATCCGGCGGTGACCGATTGCGCGCTGGTGGGTGTGCCGCACCGGACCCTTGGCGAAGAGCCCGCGGCGGTGGTCCACCTCGCGCCGGGCAAATCGGCGACCGAGACCGAGCTGCAGGACTGGGTGCGCGCCCGTCTGGCGGGGTTCAAGGTGCCGGTGCAGGTGCGCTTCGTGAAGGACGTGCTGCCACGCAACGCCAACGGGAAGATCCTGAAGACCGAGTTGCGGGCGCTGTTTGCGGAAGAGGCGGCGGCCTAGCTGCGCGCGCGGACGCGCTCTATACCGAGAGCCGTCAGCGCGCCCGCGGCATAAGCGAGAAAGTCCTTCCATTCGAAGCCGTAGCCGAGCACGATCCTCGCGACCCGGTTGTGGCTGAGGCCGAGCAGGTCCAGCACGTGAAACCATTGCGCGAACTCGATTGCGGCAGCGATGAAGAAGGCAGCCGCAGCAGCCTCCACTATTCCGATCCGCGACGCCGCGCGGAGCCCGGCATAGACGAGAATTACTGCGAGCGTGTCGCCCAAATAGGGACGAACGAACTCGTCGTGGACGAACAACGCGATGAGGATTTCGACTACGAGCAGCGCGAGCGCTATCAGGGCGTAGCCGCGGTGAAGACGCATCCTCCGGCGGTCAGCGAATGGTGCGTTCGACGGCCGCGCTCCAGCCCGCCAGTCGCTTTTCGCGTAGCATCGAATCCAGCGCTGGCTCGAACGTCGTGCCCGCGCCGCGAATGCCCGCAGCTTCGTCGAGCCCGCTGAACAACCCGCAGCCCACGCCTGCCAGCATCGCCGCGCCGAGCGCGGTGGTCTCGGCGAAATCCGGCCGGTCGACCGGGATGGCGAGCATGTCGGCGAGATCCTGCGCCATCCAGTCGTTGCCGACCATGCCGCCGTCGACGCGCAGCCGCGCCCAGTCGGCGCCGTCGGCGGCGAACGCGGTCTTCAGGTCGTGGCTCTGGTGCGCCATGGCTTCGAGCGCGGCGCGGACAATGTGGGCGCGGCTGCTCGAGAAGCTGAGGCCCGAGAGCGCGGCGCGGGCGTCGGGCTCCCACCAGGGCGCGCCGAGGCCGCTGAGCGCGGGCACCAGATAGACGCCGCCATTGTCCGGCACCGAGCGGGCCAGCGCCTCGGTCTCGGGTGCCGTCGCGATCAGCCCTACCGAATCGCGAAGCCACTGGATCAGGCTGCCGGCGACGAACACCGATCCCTCGATCGCATAGGTGCGGCGTCCACCGAGTTGCCAGAGCACTGTGGCCAGCAGGCGGTGCTTCGAGCGGGGAGGGGTGGTTCCGGCATTGGTGAGGATGAAGGCGCCGGTGCCAAAGGTCGCCTTGGTGTCGCCTCGGGCGAAACATGCCTGGCCGATCGTCGCGGATTGCTGGTCGCCGGCGAGGCCGCAGATCGGGATTTCGCCGCCGAACAGCGTCGTCGTGCCGAAGCGGCCGGCACAATCGACGATCTCGGGAAGCGCGTCGCGCGGCGCCGAGAACATGTCGAGCAGCCCGTCGCTCCAGCCGCCCGAACCGAGGCCCATCAGCAAGGTGCGCGAGGCATTGGTCGCGTCGGTCACGTGGAGGCCGCTGGTCAGCTTCCAGACCAGCCAGCTCTCGATCGTGCCGATCGCCAGCCGGTCCCCGGCTTCGCCGAGCTGCGGCCAGTTCGCCATCGCCCACGCGATCTTGGTGCCGGAGAAATAGGGATCGAGCAGCAGGCCGGTGCGCGCCTGCACCCCCGGCTCCTCGCCCGCGTCGCGCCACTGGCGGCACAAGGCTGCGCTGCGCCGGTCCTGCCAGACGATCGCCGGGGCGAGCGGTTCGCCGGTCGCCTTGTCCCAGAAGACGATCGTCTCGCGCTGGTTGGTAATGCCGATCGCGGCGACTCTGTCCGCGCCGCCGGCCTTGTCGACCATTGCCGTGGCGCAGGCGAGCGAGCGGTTCCAGATCTCCGCCGCATCGTGCTCGACGAGGCCGGGGCCGGGATAATGCTGGGTGAGTTCGGCCGAATGGCTGCCGAGGCATTCGCCGGAGGGCGCGAACAGCATCGCGCGGGTGGAGGTGGTGCCTTCGTCGAGAACCAGCAGCAATTCGCCCATCCGCGCAGCCTAGCCCGGATTGCGGGCCGCGCAACCGCCCCCTAGAAGCAATGCGAAGGAGAACGAAGGGTGGACGAGCAGCCGCGGGCCATGGGCGGAGGCAGCGAGAGCGACGGCGGGATCCCGCCGGCGGCGCCACGCGAGCCGATCCTGTCGCCCGAGCCGCAGGAGAATGTCGGCGACGGCCTCAAGCGCGATCGGCTGATGGCGGCGCTGGCGCTGATGATCGGCATTGGCCTGTTGTTCGGCATTCCTTTCGCGCTGCGCGAAGGCTCGCCCTTCTTCCTGCCGCTCACCGCAGCATTAGTAATCGCGATTGCCCTCGTGCCGATGCTCGAATGGCTCGAACGGCACCGCGTGCCCGCGCCGCTGGCGGCGTTCATGTGCGTGCTGATGTTCCTCAGCATCGCCAACATTGCGCTCGCCTCGATCGTCGTTCCGGCATGGCAGTGGATGCAGCGGCTTCCCGAGAGCATTCCCAAGATCCAGCACAATCTGGAACCGTTGATCCGTTTCTATTCGCGGCTCGAGCGGTTCGTCGACAAGACGCTGCACAATTTCGCCGCGACGCCGGTGCGCCAGCCCGAGACGATCGCCGTGTCGCCGCCGCGCTCGCTGCTTGACCTTTTCACCACCTCGGCCCCCTCGGCGCTGATCGAGATGTTCTTCGCGATCCTCGTCATTTATTTCTTTTTGTCGGGCTGGACCCGTCTGCGGCGCAACGCGATCACCCGCCGCGCCAGCTTCGGCGGCGCGATGGCGACGGCGCGGGTGATCCAGGACGTGGTCGATGACACCTCGGCCTATCTCGGCACGATCACGCTGATCAACGTGACCCTAGGCCTGATCGTCGCCGGCGCGCTCTGGGCGATTGGCATGCCGACGCCCTTGATGTGGGGCGGTATCGTCGCCCTGCTCAACTATATCCCCTATATCGGCCCGGTGATGGCCGCGTTGCTGCTCGGCCTCGGCGGGCTGATGAGCTTCGCGGACATCTGGTCGGCGCTGATTCCCGCGGTGATGATGATCGGCGCGCATCTGATCGAGGCCAATGTCGTGACTCCGCTGATCGTTGGGCACCGGCTGACGATCAGCCCGATCCTGATCCTCGTCTCGCTTAGCTTCTGGGGCTGGGTGTGGGGTACGCCGGGGGCGCTGCTCGCGGTGCCGCTGCTGATCATCATCCAGACCGTGCTCAACGCGGCGGGCAAGCCCGACATCGCCGGCTTCCTGTTCGAGCACGGCACGTTGATTGCCGATCCCGCCGAGCCGCGTGGGCCCCGGCGAGAAAGTCGCGACCAATCCGGTTGACACCCCCGAAAGCGGGGGTTAGTGGCCGCCTCCTCGCTTCGAGAGCGGGTGTAGCTCAGTTGGTTAGAGCGCCGGCCTGTCACGCCGGAGGTCGCGGGTTCGAGCCCCGTCACTCGCGCCACGCGGGATCCCTGCAGGGGAGCCCGGGGTGGTCAATCGCAGCGCTTTCCATAGTGCGACGCATGTCGCCCCGCCCTGGTATCTGCGGGTGTAGCTCAGTTGGTTAGAGCGCCGGCCTGTCACGCCGGAGGTCGCGGGTTCGAGCCCCGTCACTCGCGCCACGCGGCGCCTTTATTTCCTCGTCAGCGAACCAGCGCCCCGCGGAACTCCACGGGGCGCTTCGTCCGATCTCAGGGCTTCGGAACCACCACGAACAGGCGGTCGCCGCGGCCCACCGGCGTGGTCAAATAGAGGTCACCGGCGCGGCTGAACCCTATGCGCGTGATCACGGGCAGCGGCGCGACGCTGTGCGGGGTGTATGCGCTGGAAGGAACCGTGCTGCCGAGAACCAGGCTGCTGCGCGGAACCGACCAGAGCCGTTCGCCACCCACATTGGTGAAGACGTAGCGATTCGCGAGCGAGGCGATCGGTCCGGTATAGACGCCGCCCGCGAGAATCGCGCTGCCCTGGATCGGACCGCTGTCGCGCGCGAACTCGGTCACGGGGGGCGTCAAACCCGCTGAGCTTCCCGCGAGCCGCTGCACCGTCCCGTCGAACCGCGGCCAGCCGTAATTCAGATTCGGCATGTTGACCGGCAGCAGGTTGACCTCCTCGCGAGAGGGTCCGCTGTCGGTGAAGAACAATTCGCCGGTCGTTTCGAAGCGCACCGCGCTGGGGCGATGGAGACCCAATGCCCAGACCTCCGGCGCGCCGCCGCCCGCCACATAAGGATTGCCGGCCGGGATGCCGTAGTTGCGGTCGGGGTCGGCAGGGAAGTCGTCGCGGCTGACGTCGATCCGCAGGATTTTGCCGAGACGGCTCCCCGGGCTGCCCTGGCTGTCCGTCGTCTCGCCGGACACCGTCCCGTCTCCCACAGCGATGTAGAGATAGCCGTCAGGTCCGAAGCCGATCCACCCCGTGACATTCCCGGCGACCGCCGGCGCGGGGACCGGGATCCGCATGATCACCTGATCCCAATCCGGCCCCCCGTTGGAACCGCGATAGCAGTAGCACGGCGGGCCATCCGTGATATTTTTGACGAGGCGCAACTCGCCGTTGCTGACCGCCAGGGCATACATCAGCCGATCAGTCGCAAGATTGGGCGACGCCGCCACCGAGAGGGCGCCGTTCGGGCCATGGACGCCGTTAAGTTGACTGAACGTCCGCGTCACATAGTCACCGAACAAGACACCGCTCTCGATGTCGGACGGCGACGGAGCCGTCGGAGAGAGCAGATACACGCCGTTGGCCGACACCGGGGACGGCGCGATCTGCGCGAACGGCGCGCTCCAGTCGTTGACGAAGGCGATGCTATAGTCGCTGTCGTCGACATTGGTGACGTTGATCGTCACGCCAAGCTGCGTCGTGGTCTTGCCGTCGCTCGCCTGGACCGCGATCTTGTAGGCGTTGCCGCTGTTACCCCGCGGTGTCTCGAAGTCGGGTGGGGTGACGAACGACACGGCGCCCGCGGCAGTGATCGCGAACAGCGCCGAATCGCCTCCGGGGACCAGCGAGTAGGTGACCGGATCGGTATTCGCATCGGTCGCCGTGGCGGTGTAGACTGTGCCGGTGCTGTTCTCCGCCACGTTCACCGTGGTTGCCGAGGTAAACACCGGCGCGGCGTTTGCAGCCGGTTGCGTCGGGGTCGGGGTCGGCGTGGGGCTCGGGTCCGAGCCGCCATCGCACGCGCCGAGTGAAAGCGCTACAAGCGCTGCCGAGGTCGCCAGAAAACAACGCCCGAAGCCGTAAACCCTCATTTGTTTCCCCTTAGTTGCAGATTAATGCATCTTTATCGATGCTTGCGCGACCCTGCTATCGCGGACCCTACTGCGCGCGCGACCGAGGCGCCAGTATCAAACGCGCCAGCGCCCGGTTTCCATCCAGCGCAGCAGCGGCTTGAGGGGGGCAATCCAGACGATGCCGAGCACGACGTAGATCAGCAGCTGGACGAGGATCGGCAGCGCGCCGATCTGGCGCGAGAAGCTGGCGACCAGTGCCACCCAGACGAGGATCAGCAGCAGGATCGCGAACATGCCCGCGGGCTTGCGCCAGCTGGCCTTCACTTCTCCGCGTGCCACAACATGCCCTCCTCGGTGATGATCGCGTGCAGCGGTACGTCCCAGATGTCGGCAGGGATAGCGGGAACTTCCTGGACCGACCAGGCGACGCCGATCCGCCATGCGTTTTCGAAGCGGGCGAAGGCGCGGTCGTAATGACCGGCGCCCTGGCCGAGACGATTGAGCCTACGGTCGAAGCCGACCAGCGGGGTGAGGATGACGTCGGGCGTGACTTCGGGACTGGCGGGATCGGGCTGGCGGAGATTGAACGGTCCCGCGACCAGCGGCTGCCCCAACTCCCAGGCAAGGAAGCGAATCGGCGCGGCGCGATCGATGACGAACGGGAGCGCGAGCGCGCAACCGGCATCGGCGGCTGCCGCAGCAAGCTGAGTGGGGTCCGCCTCGCTGCCGACCGGGCAATAAGTGGCGACGGTCATGCCCGGCCGGAGGCGCTCGACAAAAGCTTCGGGCGCGAGGATCGCGGTCGAGGATTGCGCGGCGAAGCCATCGCGTTCGGCGCGAAGCCGGGCCCGAAGGGCGGGCTTGTCGAGTATCATGAAATCGAGATGCGGTGGCGGGACCGCCATGGCCGTTTGCCAGAATATCCTCTGACGCCCGTTACGTCAGGTGGGAACCATGTGCCACAGACCAGGATCTGCACAGGGACAGCTCCCATGGATGATGAATAGCCTCAGGGATAATGCCAAGGCTCGTACCGGGCAGTTCCCGCCGCTGATGCATGTAGGGTGACGCGCGGACAGGTGCAAGCCGGTATGGCGTGAGGAGCTGCAACCAGCCGCCGCACCGAAACCCGTTCGTGCTGAGCTTGTCGAAGCACCGTTGTTGCTTCGCTTCCGAAGAAGGAGAAGAACGGCCCTTCGACAAGCTCAGGGCGAACGGTACAGAGTCACGCCTCCGCCGCGTCCTCCTCGAGCGCGGCCGCTACCGCCTCGAGCCGGTCGGCGATGCGTTCGAGCAGCACCGGTGAGACGCCTTGTGGCGGATTGCGCTGAACCTCGTCGACCATGTCGGCAAGGATCAACGAGAGGTAGACCAGCGTCCGCTCCGCATTGAGCCCGCCCGAGGCCCGCTGCGCCGTGGCGGCATGCTTTTGCAGAATCGATTCGAGGTGGCGCAAATGCGGCTCGTCGCCGTCGCGCGCGGCGACCGAATAGCTTCGGCCGGCAATGGTGATGTCGATCTCGGCCATCAGTCGGACTCGGCGCTCGAGGTCTCGCGCGCGATCAGCACGTCGAGCGACGCTACTGCTTCCTCTATCCGGCTGCGCAGCTTGCTGTGCCGGCGGGCGAGGCGCGCCGTGGCATAAGCACGCGCGGCAGCGGCGGTCTCGATCCGCGCAAGTGCCTGTTCGATACGGTCTTCCGGGCTTACGGACATGATATCCGATTAGGCAGCGCGAGCCCATGCGGCAAGAGTCGATGAGGCGAACGGTCCGTCGTTCCCTTGCCGGGCGGCTGCATCAAACCAGCCCGCCGGGCGGTTGACGCGCGCGCGGCTGCGTCCCAAAGGCGTCCGCGACCAGCATGGGGAGTCCCGGTGACCGTTTCCTTCAGCGATTGCGCCAACGCGATCCGCGCCCTTTCGATGGACGCTGTCGAGGCAGCCAATTCGGGCCATCCCGGCATGCCGATGGGCATGGCCGACGTCGCCACGGTGCTGTTCCAGCGCTATCTGAAGTTCGACCCCGCCGATCCCAAATGGCCCGATCGCGACCGCTTCGTGCTGTCAGCCGGTCACGGCTCGATGCTGATCTATTCGCTGCTTCACCTCACCGGCTATGCCCGCCCGACGCTCGACGACATAAGGCGCTTCCGCCAGGTCGGCAGCCCGTGCGCGGGACATCCCGAGAATTTCGAGCTCGAAGGAGTCGAGGCGACCACCGGGCCACTCGGCCAAGGCCTCGCAATGGCAGTTGGTATGGCGATTGCCGAGCGGCACCTGAACGGCGTGTTCGGCAACGATCTCGTCGACCATCGCACCTGGGTAATCGCCGGCGACGGCTGCCTGATGGAAGGCATCAACCACGAGGCGATCGGGCTCGCCGGGCATCTCAAGCTCGACCGGCTTATCGTGCTGTGGGACGACAACAAGATCACCATCGACGGCTCGGTGTCCTTGTCGTCGAGCGAGGACATTCCGGCACGCTACGAAGCCACCGGCTGGCACGTGATCGAATGCGACGGGCATGACGAGTTCGACATCGTCTCGGCGATCGAGGAAGCGATCTCCGACGATCGACCGTCGCTGATCCGCTGCCGCACGATCATCGGCAAGGGCGCGCCCAACAAGCAGGGCACTTCCAAAGTGCACGGCGCGGCGCTCGGTAAGGACGAAGTCGCCGCCGCGCGCGAGACGCTCGGCTGGCATCATCCGCCGTTCGAGATCCCCGGCGACATCCGCGCGGCATGGCTTGAAGCCGGCAAGCGCGGTGCCGCACCGCACGCCGCCTGGCGCGAACGGCTCGCTGCGCACCCCGACAAGGTCGGCTGGGCCCGCCGCGGCGACGTTCCCGCTGACCTGCTAAAGCCCTATGTCGAGCAGTTGCTGGCCAATCCGCAAAAGGTCGCGACCCGCAAGGCGTCCGAGATGGCGCTCGAGGCGATCAACACCTTGCTTCCCGAGACGATCGGCGGCTCGGCCGACCTCACCGGCTCGAACAACACGCTGACCAAAGGACTCGTCGCGCTCACCGCCGGCACCTATGAGGGGCGCTACCTCTATTACGGCATTCGCGAGTTCGGCATGGCCGCAGCGATGAACGGCATGGCGCTGCACGGCGGGGTGATCCCCTATGGCGGCACCTTCCTCGTCTTCTCGGACTATGCCCGTGCCGCGATCCGACTTTCGGCGCTCCAGCAGACCCGCGTCGTCTACGTGATGACACACGACTCGATCGGCCTCGGCGAGGACGGGCCGACGCACCAGCCGATCGAGCATCTGATGAGCCTGCGGATGATCCCCAATCTCCACGTCTACCGGCCGTGCGACACGGTCGAGACCGCGGAATGCTGGGAGCTGGCCCTGTCGCGCACCGACGGCCCGGCGCTGCTCGCGCTCAGCCGCCAGAATCTGCCGCAACTACGCATTGAGGCGGCCGAGAATCGCTGCGCGCGCGGCGGCTACGCGCTGTTCGAGGCGGAAGCGCCGCGCAAGGTCGTGCTGATCGCCACCGGCTCCGAAGTCGAGGTCGCCGTCGCGGTGCGTGAGGCGCTCGAGGCGCAGGGCATCGGCGCAGATGTCGTGTCGATGCCGAGCTTCGAGCATTTCGAGATGCAGGATGCGCAGTACAAGCGCGACATCCTGCCGCACGACGCGCTCAAGGTGTCGATCGAGGCCGGCGCTACCTTCGGCTGGGAGCGTTACACCGGGCTCGACGGGCTTCGTTTCGGGGTCGATGTATTCGGCGCCTCGGGTCCCTATCTGGGCTTGTACGAACATTACGGACTCACCGCGGGCGCCATCGTCCCGCGGATCGTCGCCAAACTGAACGGAGAACAGGCATGACGAAGGTTGCGATCAACGGTTTCGGGCGCATCGGACGGCTGGTCGCGCGCGCGATCCTCGAGCGTCCCGATAGCGGACTCGAGCTGGTGACGATCAACGACCTCGCCGACGCCAAGTCGAACGCCTGGCTGTTCAGCCGCGACAGCGTCCATGGCAAATACCCCGGCACCGTTACCGCCGAAGGTGACGACCTCGTTATCGACGGCAAGCGCATCAAGGTGACCAAGGAAAAGGATCCGGCGAACCTGCCGCATGCGGAGAACGGCGTCGAGCTGGTGCTCGAATGCACCGGATTCTTCACCGATCGCGCCTCGGCGCAGAAGCATGTCGATGCCGGCGCGAAGAAGGTGCTGATCTCGGCACCGGGCAAGAATGTCGACCTTACCGTCGTGTTCGGCGTCAACCATGACAAGCTCGAAGCCGGCCACACCATCGTCTCGAACGCGTCGTGCACGACCAATTGCCTCGCGCCGGTCGCCAAGGTGCTCAACGACGAAATCGGCATCGAGCGCGGCCTGATGACCACGGTCCACGCCTATACCAACGACCAGAAGATCCTCGACCAGATCCACAGCGATCTGCGTCGTGCGCGTGCCGCGGCGATGAACATCATTCCGACGACCACCGGCGCCGCGCGCGCCGTTGGCGAAGTGCTGCCCGAGCTGAAGGGCAAGCTCGACGGTTCGGCGATCCGCGTTCCGGTGCCGGATGGCTCGCTGGTCGATCTCACCTTCACGCCGAAGCGCGACGTCACCCGAGACGAAGTCAACGCGATCCTCAAGAAGGCGTCGGAAGAGGGCCCGCTCAAGGGCATCCTCGTCTATTCGGACGAGCCGCTCGTCTCGATCGACATCGTCCACACCCCGGCCTCGTCGACCGTCGACAGCCTCGAGACCGCAGTGATCGACGGCAAGCTGGTCCGCGTCGTCAGCTGGTACGACAATGAATGGGGCTTCTCGAACCGCATGGTCGATACCGCCACGGCGATGGCGAAGCTGGGCTGAGCTGTTCCCCTCCCGCTTGCGGGAGGGGCTAGGGGAGGGGAGTGCCTCAGGCGACGTGGCTCGCGTTCAGGCCCTCCCCCGACCCCTCCCGCGAGCGGGAGGGGAGCGCTTACGGATAGGGTTGGTTATGGCGCGCAACTTCAAGACGCTCGACGATATGGGCGATGTCACCGGCAAAAGGGTACTCGTCCGGGAGGATCTCAACGTGCCGATGGCGGACGGTCAGGTCACCGACGACACGAGGTTGCGCGCCACGCTGCAGACGGTGACCGAGCTCGCCGATCGCGGCGCGATCGTGCTGATCCTCGCGCATTTCGGCCGCCCCAAGGTGCCGGCCCCCGAATTCTCGCTCGCCCAGATCGTCAAGCCCTATGAGGCGGTGCTCGGCCGCCCGGTGCGCTATGTCGATTGGGAAGGCGATGCCGCGAACGTCGCGACGCTCCAGCCCGGCGACATCGCGGTGCTCGAGAATACGCGCTTCTTCGGCGGCGAGGAGAAGAACGATCCCGCCGTGGTCGACCGCTTCGCCGCGCTCGGCGACTTCTATGTCAACGATGCCTTCTCGGCGGCGCACCGTGCGCATGCCTCGACCGAAGGCCTCGCGCACAGGCTTCCCGCCTTCGCCGGCCGCCAGATGGAGGCCGAGCTCGACGCGCTCGACAAGGCGCTCGGCAATCCCGAGCATCCGGTTGCGGCGGTGGTCGGCGGCGCCAAGGTCTCATCCAAGCTCGACGTACTGCGCCACCTCGTCGCCAAGGTCGATCATCTGATCATCGGCGGCGGCATGGCCAACACCTTCCTCGCCGCGCGCGGGGTGAATGTCGGCAAGTCGCTGTGCGAGCATGACCTGACCGGCACCGCCGAGGAAATCCTCGACGCCGCCGACAAGGCGAATTGCACCGTGCATTTGCCCTATGACGTCGTGGTGGCGAAGGAATTCCGCGCCAATCCGCCGGTTCGCACGGTCAATGTCCACGAAGTCGCCGAAGACGAGATGATCCTCGATGTCGGGCCCGCGGCGACCGAGGCGCTGGGCGACGTGCTGAAGAACTGCCGGACCCTCGTGTGGAATGGTCCGCTCGGCGCGTTCGAGACGCCGCCGTTCGACACTGCAACCGTGGCGCTGGCGAAGACGGCCGCGGCGCTCACCCGGGAAGGCTCGCTGGTGTCGGTCGCCGGAGGCGGAGACACCGTCGCCGCGCTGAACCAGGCCGGGGTGGCCGACGAGTTCAGCTTCGTGTCGACCGCAGGCGGCGCATTCCTCGAATGGATGGAAGGCAAGGAATTGCCCGGCGTCGCGGCACTTGCCCGCTGAAGTATGTTTCCGTTTCTTTTCTACGGCCGGTCTTCGCTGTCATATCGAACTAAGTAACTGTTATTGTTGATCGGCGGCGGCGGCTCTTCGGATCCGCCGCCTATAATGGTTTCGATAGCGGGGAAAACCCTCGCGGGGTTGCACCCACGCCTGTCGGAACCTTTGCAGATGCTCAGATCGCTTTCGATTTCCAAGAAGCTCGCGGCGGCGTTTGCCGCGGTCATGCTCGCCGCGGCGGCGACCCTGGGCTATGTGCTTTTCGCATCGTCACATGTGTCCGCGCTTACCGAGGTCAATGACCGGGTCGACAAGGAGCAGTCGCTCGCCGCCCTTGTCGAGAACTCGCTCCTGACTGCGGTTGCCGACCTTCGCGGCTTTGCGGTGAGTGGTGATCCGGCCGACGCCGCGGCCTTCGAGAACAGCATGAAGCGCTTCGACTCGGCAGTGAAGGAACTCGCGCCGTTGCTGCGCGAATCCAAAGACGTCGCCTTGCTCCAGAAGACCATCACTGCCGCGACGGCATGGCGTCGGAGTGCGGCGGATCCGCTGCTCGCACGCATGTCCGAGACGCAAGCGGCGCGCATCCACGAGATCGCCGGCAGCAGCGGCGCCTCGCGTGCAGTCGACGACATGACCGGCGGCGCCGAGGCCCTGCGCGAGGAGAAGTACGAGGCGGTGCAGGCGAGCCTCGAGGAGATGCACACCGCCAGCCTCGATGAGGAATACGCGGTCGGCACCGGCATGGCGCTGATGCTCGCCGCCACGTTCGCGCTGTGGGCGCTGCTTCGCGCGCTGCTCGGGCGCCCCGTCGTGATGCTGACCCGGGTCATGAAGAAGCTGGCGGGCGGCGAGAACAAGATCGACGTGCCCGAGGCCGACCGCGGCGACGAACTCGGCGACATGGCCCGCGCCGTGCTGGTGTTCCGCGATGCCGCGATCGCCAAGGAAACCGCCGATCGTGCCAAGGCGATCGCCGACGCCGAGCAGAAGCTCGTGGTCGACACCCTCGCCGAGGGGCTGGGCAAATTGTCGCAAGGGGATCTCACTGCCGAGATCGGTGCCGGTTTCCCCGCGGATTATGCCGCCGTGAAGACCAACTTCAACGATGCGCTCGGCAATTTGCGCGCGCTCATCGGCAGCGTTCGCGAAGGCACCGAGGCGATCCGCGCCGGGTCGAGCGAGATCGCGACCGCGTCGGAGGATCTGGCCCGCCGTACCGAGAGCAATGCGGCCAGCCTCGAGGAGACATCGGCCGCGGTCGCGCAGATGGACGGCCGGCTCAAGGCCACGGCGCACGCGGCCGTCGAGACGGTACGCAGCGCCGACGGCGCGATGACCGAAGTAGCGCAGGGCCGCGCGATCACCGACGAGGCAGTCCAGGCGATGGGCCGCGTGTCCGACAGCGCAAAGGGCATCGACGATGTCATCGAAGGGCTCGACAAGATCGCGTTCCAGACCCGGGTGCTCGCGATGAACGCCGCGGTCGAGGCCGGCCGCGCCGGCGAGGCGGGGCGGGGTTTCGCGGTCGTCGCCGATCTGGTCTCGGCCTTGGCGATGCGCGCCGAGGAAGAGGCCAAGCTGGCACGCGAGCAACTGGTCGCGACCCAGAACGAGATCGGCACCGCCGTCGCTGCGGTCCAGAAGGTCGACGGCGCGCTCGCCGGCATCGCCACCGGGGTCGGCGAGGTGCACAAGCTGCTCGGCACCATGGCCGTCGACAATCAGGCGCAGGCGAGCGCCGTGAGCGAGATCAGCAGCGCGGTCGCGACGATGGATCAGGCGACGCAGAAGAACGCGGCGATGGTCGAGGAGACCTCCGCGGCATCGCGCGCGCTTAGCAACGAAGTTGCCACGCTGGCGCGGCAGGCGGCGCGCTTCAAGGTGGAGGGCGGGCCGGGCGATTTCGACCGCGAACGCCGCTTCGCCTCGGTGCACTGACCCCGCGGTCCCGCGCGGCTCGACGCCCGCGGGACCCGTTTCGGCGCTTAGCCTCTGCTGACTGCACTCGTCAGCGTTGTCAGCGGTTTCCGCCTGTTGTGCAGTGCGATAGGGACTTTCGCACAAGGCACCGAATCAAGGGGAAGTCATGAGCATCACGCCCGCAGTCCGCGCCATTCTCGCGAACTACGAGTCCGACAATCCCGGGGTCAAAGCCAACCTCGCCCGCATTCTGATGCAGGGCCGGCTCGGCGGCACGGGCAAGCTGATCATCCTGCCGGTCGACCAGGGATTCGAACACGGCCCGGCGCGCAGCTTCGCGGTCAATCCCGATGCCTATGACCCCCATTACCATTTCCAGCTCGCGATCGACGCCGGCCTGTCGGCCTATGCCGCGCCGCTGGGGATGCTCGAGGCAGGCGCGGACACCTTTGCCGGCCAGATTCCGACGATCCTCAAGGTCAACAGCTCGAACAGCTGGGCGACCGGGATCAACCAGGCAGTGACCAGCGGCGTCGACGACGCGCTGCGGCTCGGCTGCTCGGCGATCGGCTTCACCATCTATCCCGGCGCCGACGACGTGTTCGACATGATGGAGGAGATCAAGGAGCTCTCGGCGCAGGCCAAGTCGGTCGGCATCGCGACGGTGATCTGGTCCTATCCGCGCGGCGGCAAGCTCTCGAAGGAAGGCGAACTGGCGCTCGACGTCGGCGCCTATGCCGCGCACATGGCGGCTCTGCTCGGCGCGCACATCATCAAGGTCAAGCTGCCGAGCGCGCATATCGAGCAGAAGGACGCCGTGAAGTCCTATGAGGGCACCGACTGGTCGGCCCAGTCCGACCGGGTCAGGCATGTCGTCAAGAGCTGCTTCAACGGCCGCCGCATCGTCGTCTTTTCGGGCGGCGCCGCCAAGGGCGAGGACGCGGTCTACCAGGACGCGCGCGACATTCGCGACGGCGGCGGCAACGGCTCGATCATCGGCCGCAACACCTTCCAGCGCAAGCGCGAGGACGCGATCGCGATGCTCGACAAGCTGGTGCGCATCTACAAGAACGAGGAATGATCCGCTGAGCCCGAGCGAACATCCTTATCATCGCAGCCTTGCGCCGATGATGTGGGTGTTCGTCGGGCTGGCCTGCACCGAATTGGTCGTCGTCCATTTCCTCGTCGCCCTGTGGGACTGGCGGGTCGCGCTGGTGCTGTCGCTGGTCAGCCTTGTGAGCGTGCTCTGGCTGATCGGCGTGATCCGCTCGTTCCGCCGGCTGCCCGTCGTCATCGGGGAGGGCAGGGTGCGACTGCGCGCCGGGCGGCTTAAGACGATCGACGTGCCACTGGATCAGGTCGCCGAAATCCGCACGCAATGGCCGGGCGAAGACCTGAAGACGCGCGAGGCGCTCAACCTGGCGCTGATCGCCTGGCCCAACATCGTCATCGAATTGCGGACGCCCCGTCCGGGCCGCCGCGCCATTCGCCGGATCGGGCACCGCTTCGACGACCCGGCCGCATTCCAAACCGCACTTGCAGCTGCTACGCAGGCCGAGGAAGGGGGCGGATTATGAACACGGGCACTGCTCGGCGACCGGTTCTCGCAGGCCTCGCACTGGCGATACTCGGCGCACCCCCCATGGCGAGAGGGAGGATCATGGAAGACCAGGTGCCGTTCGGGATGATCGGCAAGATCAAGGCGCAACCGGGCAAGCGTGCCGAGCTGATTGCGATCCTCGGCTCGGGCACCGGCGCGATGCCGGGTTGCCGCGCCTATCTGATCGCCGAAGACGCGAAGGATGCCGACGCGATCTGGATCACCGAGATCTGGGACGATGCCGCGAGCCACAAGGCCTCGCTCCAGCTGCCGTCGGTGCGCGAAGCGATCGCCAAAGGAAGGCCGCTGGTCGCCGGGTTCGAGCTCAGCGCCGAGACGCGTCCGCTGATGGCGTCGAGTTTCGTCGGACTGCGATAACGCCGCGGCGCCGGCGGCCTTAATCCAGCAGATCGCCAAGGCGGTCCAGTCTCGATTCCCAGAGCAGCCGGCAATTGCCGATCCATCGTTCGGCTGCCGCGAGCCCGGCCGGCTCGAGGCGGCATGTCCGCGTCCGGCCGAGCTTTTCGCTTGCGACCACGCCGCTACCCTCGAGCACGCGCAGATGCTGCCCGACCGCGGTGACGGTGATCCCCAGCGGTTCGGCGAGGGCGGACACGGAGCAAGGCCCACGGCTGAGCTGCTCCACGATCGCGCGCCGTGTCGGGTCACCCAGCGCGTCGAGGACCTGGGCGGCGCTCATCCGAGCAGCTTGCCCAGTTTGTCGAGCAGCACGTTCCAGCCTTGTTCGCGCAGCTCCGGCCCGTCCGCTCCCGGAAAGAACACGGCCTGGTGCGTGCAGACCAGCCTGGTGCCTTCGCTCTCGGGAAAAAGCTCGATCGTGACCAAAGCGGCGGAAATACAATGCTCGCCGAGCCACATGCTGCTCGACGTGACCACGGATGCATTGTCCTGAATGTTCTCGAACCGGCCCTCGTTCGCGATGGTCGCGCCCTTGATCGGCGCATCGCCGGTAAAGCGATAGGTCAGCCGGTCGACCCCGCCCGGGCGGAACTCGGCCTCATATTCGAGTATCTCGTGCTGATTGCTCTCCGCATACCAGCGGCGGCGCTTGTCCGGATCGGCAAGCGCCGCGAACACCGTCTCGACCGGGCGGGGGTAGCGGCGTTCGAGGATGAACTTGCTGTGCGTGAGCGGCTGGGTCATGGCGAATCCTCCAATAGTGAAGCCAATACTTCACTACCGCGATCGAGGGAATAGTCAAGCAATCACTTCACTATTACCGGAACCGGCTGCCTGGCTGCTCAGTGTCGCTCCCTAATCCTCCCCCGCCAAGGGGAGGATAATCGGGGACCTCACCGCACCGCCTGCGCCAGCATCGCCTTGAGGGTCAGCGCGTCATGGACGGCATGGGCTTCGGCATCGTTGTTGAAATAGGCCCATACCGTGCGCCCGCCGCGCGCCTGCTCCACCATCCAGTCGGCCGCGGCGAGCAGGCCTTCGTCCGAATAGCGGCCCCAATATTTGCCCTCGCCGCCGTGGAAGCGAAGATAGGTGACCGGGCCGACCGCGATCCGGGCACTGTCGGAGCCCGGCATGTCGTGCGCACAGAAGCTCGCGCCATAGCGTTCGAGCAGTGCGAACACCGCGTCGTCATACCAGCTTTTGTCACGAAATTCGAAGACGTTGATGACGTCCCTTGGGATCAGTTGCAAAAAGCTCTCGAGCCGTTCGAGGTTGATCCGAAAGCGCGGCGGAAGCTGGTAGAGGATCGGACCGAGCGCCGGCTGTAAATGGCGGAAGGGCGCCATCATCCGCTCGATCGGTTCCGCGCAATCCTTGAGCTTCTTGGCCTGGGTGAGGAAGCGATTGGCCTTGACCGCGTAGCAGAAGCCCGGCGGTGCCTGCTTACGCCACGCATCGAAGGTTTCCGCCTTGGGCAGGCGGTAGAAGCTGTTGTTGATCTCGACCGTGTCGAAATGCTCGGCGTAGAATGCGAACCAGTTCTTGACCGCCAGCTTCTCGGGGTAGAAGCGGCCACGCCAATGGGCGTAGATCCAGCCCGAACAACCGACGCGGATATCCGCCAATCCGGAGTTGACCATGCACCTTCCCGAAGACGACCTCGACGCCGACAACGCGCTGGAGGGCTTCGCGGATCAATTCGTCCGGGATCAACGGCGCCCGGCGTGTCAGCTTTATCTGATCTCGCCGCTCGACGTGACCGGCGGCTTCGCCGATCGGCTCGCGCGGGCGCTCGACGCCGGACCGGTGGCGGCGTTCCAGTTCCGGGTGAAGGACGTCGACCAGCACGAGGCGGCACGGCTCGCCGAGCCCCTTCAGCGGATCTGTGGCGATCGCGACGTGGCGTTTCTCGTCAATGACAGCATCAGCCTCGCCAAAAGGCTGGGCGCGGACGGCGTGCATCTCGGCCAGGACGACGGCGATCCGCGCGAGGCGCGTTCGGTGCTCGGGCCGTCGGCGCAGGTCGGCGTGACCGCGCATGACAGCCGGCATCTCGCAATGGAGGCCGGGGAGGCGGGGGCCGATTACGTCGCGTTCGGCAGCTTCTACCCGACCACGACCAAGGCGGTCCGCCACCGGCCCGAGCCGGCGATCCTCAGCTGGTGGACCACGGTGTTCGAAATTCCCTGCGTCGCGATCGGCGGGATCACCCCGCAAAATGCGCGTCCGCTGATCGATGCAGGGGCGGACTTCATCGCGGTCTCGGCAGCCGTGTGGAGCGGCGACGAGGCCGCCGCCGTCAAGGCGTTCGCGGAGGTACTGGCGGCCTAGCTTGTCGTCATCCCCGCGAAAGCGGGGACCCATCTCACGCGATCGCGAGCTGTACCGCGGCCGTGGATCGTGTTGCGCGTGCAAGAGATGGTGCCCGCTTCCGCGGATGACGGACTAACGCACGGAAACCAGCGGCAGGCGCATTCGTTCTCTGACTAACCCTTGTTGGTCGGGAGCCAGTACATTGCGTAAATTCCTCGGTGCCGCCGGTCTCGCGCTGATCGCCTTTTCTCCGCTTGCCGCCGCTCCCGAAGCGAAGGCGCCCAAAGGCAAGCCGCCGATCGACTGGACGATCATGCACGCGCAGGTGATCCTCGATTCGCTCGGCTTCTCGCCCGGCATCATCGACGGGCGCGAGGGACAGTCGCTCACCGCGGCACTCAAGGCGTTCCAGCTGACCCGCGGTCTCGAGACGAGCGGCGAACTCGATCGCGCCACCTTGGGCGCGCTCCACCAATATCGTGCCCGCCGCCCGATCACCCGCGTGACGATCGATCCTGCGATGCTGCGGGGACCGTTCATCAATCCGATGCCGAAGGAACCCGAAGATCAGGCGAAGCTTCCGGCGCTGGGCTATACCCGCCCGCTCGAGAAGCTCGCCGAGATGTTCCACACCACCCCTGAGGTGCTGGTCGAGCTCAACCCCGGCGGCGGATCGATCGCGCCGGACCGCGCATTCTTCTTCCCCAACGTGCTGCCCGGATCGCGCGACTATCAGGGCGAGCTCAAGCCCGAATGGCGGCAGACGCTGACCGATCTCAACGTCGATGCGAAGCAGCCCGCAGGCGATCACGTCGTCGTCGACAAGTCGGAGAAAGTGCTCAAGGTGTTCGACGCCGAGGACCGGCTGGTCGCGCAGTTCAGCGCGACGATGGGGAGCCAGCATGACCCGCTGCCGATCGGCACGTGGAAGATCAACGTCGTCGATACCAACCCCAAATTCCACTATAACCCGGACCTGTTTTGGGACGCCAAGAAGGACGACGAGAAGGCGATGCTGCCGCCTGGGCCGAACGGGCCGGTCGGCGTGGTGTGGCTAGATCTGTCGAAGGAGCATTACGGCATCCACGGCACGCCGGAGCCGCAGACGATCGGGCGCACCCAGAGCCATGGCTGCATCCGGTTGACCAATTGGGACGCGGCACGGCTGGCGCTGATGATCAAGCCCGGCGCCGAAGCCGTGTTCCAGGAGTGAGCGCATGCTGAAGCGGCTGTCCATCGGCGTGGGATTGATCCTGCTGCTGGCGCTCGCCGCTTTGGCTTCGATGATCCGAATCGTGCCGGCCGACCCGGCGGCGCCGGTCGCCGCGCCGGCGGTGCAACATGAGGCGCCTCAGGCCCCCGCAGGCAACTGGACGCACCCGTTGCTCGTGGTGCCGGTTCAGGGCGTCTCGCGCGGCCAGATGGTCGATACCTGGGGACAGTCGCGGGCGAACGGCGCGCGGTCGCATCAGGCTACCGACATCGTGGCGCCGGGCGGAACGCCGGTGATCGCTGCGGCTCCGGGTACCGTCGAGAAACTGTTCTACAGCGAAGGCGGCGGCGGCGTGACGCTCTATGTGCGCTCGCCGGACCGGCAATGGAGCTATTATTACGCGCACCTGCAGCGTTACGCGCCGGGCGTGGTCGAGGGCATGCAAGTAAAGGCCGGCGAGCTGCTCGGCTATGTCGGCGATACCGGCAATGCCGGCGCCGGCAATTATCATCTCCATTTCGCGCTGTCGCACATGCAGCCGGACGAGAGCTGGTGGAAAGGGCAGCCGGTCAACCCCTATCCTCTGCTTGCCGGACGCAGGGCCGCTCCCTAACCTTGTCGCGGGCAAGGGAAGAAGCATGATGCAGGGCGGCTGCAACTGCCGGTATATTCGCTTTCGACTGACGTCGCCGCCGATCTTCGTCAACGGCTGCCATTGCCGTGTCTGCCAGCGCGAGACGGGATCGGTGCTGGCGATCAACGCGATGATCGAGGCGGACCGGGTCGAGATACTGAACGGCGGTGAGCCGGAGATCGTCGTGACCCGGTCGGGGACGATGGTGACGCGCGCGGCGCGTTGCCCGCGTTGCGGCGTCGGTCTGTGGGGCACACATCCCGATTTCGGCGATGCGATTCGCTTCGTGCGCGGCGGGACCCTCGATGAGCGGATCATGCCTGACGCCCATTTCTTCACCGTGACGCGGCATCCTCTGGTCGCGGTGCCGGATAGCGTGCCGAGCTTTCCGGGGCTGCCGGAGCCCGAGGATCCGCCGATCTGGGATGCCGAGGCGACGGCGCGGATCGATGCGGCGATGGCCGCGGCGCGCTTGCCCGACGCGTGATGCACCGCTAAAGGCCCGGCCTTCGCTCTTTCTCAGCTTACAGGTCTCTTCCCATGAAGATCAGCGGCGTGGACATCCGTCCCGGCAACATCATCGAATATGAAGGCGGCATCTGGCGCGCCGTGAAGATCCAGCATACCCAACCCGGCAAGGGCGGGGCGTATATGCAGGTCGAGATGAAGAATCTCCGCGACGGCCGCAAGAACAACGTCCGTTTCCGCTCGGCCGAGACGGTCGAGCGCGTCCGCCTCGACACCAAGGACTTCCAGTTCCTATTCGCGGACGGCGACACGCTCACGTTCATGGACAAGGAAACGTACGACCAGACCACGTTGCCACGCGATCTGCTCGGCGACGCGGCAGCCTTCCTGCAGGATGGCATGGACGTGGTGATGGAGCTCTATGACGAGGAGCCGATCAGCGTGCAGCTCCCCGACACGATCGAGGCGACGATCGTCGAGGCCGACGCCGTGGTGAAGGGCCAGACCGCTTCCTCGTCGTACAAGCCCGCAGTGCTCGACAACGGCGTGCGGATCATGGTCCCGCCGCACATTGCGAGCGGAACCCGGATCGTCGTCGACGTTTACGAACAGACCTACGTTCGCCGGGCGGATTGATTCTTTCTCCCTCTCCCCTCCGGGGAGAGGGTCGGGGAGAGGGGCCTGAGATCCAGGCCCCGCATGTGTTTACTGCCCTCTCCCAACCCTCTCCCCAGAGGGGAGAGGGCTATCAGGCCGTCGTCGCGAGGCGCGGCGCTTGGAATTGATATGGTTTCCCACTCCGGCATCATCACCGTCATCGAGCGCGCGGTCCGCAAGGCAGGGCCGCGGCTGCGGCGTGACTTCAACGAGGTCCAGCACCTGCAGGTGAGCCGCAAGGGACCGGCAGATTTTGTGTCGATGGCCGACAAGCGTGCCGAGGATACGTTGATCGAGGAGCTTCAGAAGGCACGGCCCGATTGGGGCTTTCTCGTGGAGGAGCGCGGCGAGATCGGCGGCGACCCGAGCAAGCCCCGCTGGATCATCGATCCGCTCGACGGCACCAGCAACTTCCTCCACGGAATCCCGCATTTCTGCATGTCGATCGCGGTCGAGGACCCGATGGGCGCGCAGGGCAAGCCCGAGATCACCCACGGCTATATCTACCAGCCGCTCACCGACGAGAGCTTCTGGGCCGAAAAGGGCAGGGGTGCGTGGCTGCAGGACCAGCGTTTGCGCGTCTCGTCGCGGCGCGACCTGTCGGACGCGCTGATCGCAACGGGCATTCCCTTCCTCGGCCATGGCGACTTCGTTGAGTGGAGCCGTATATTCGGCGCGGTGGCGCCCGAAGTCGCCGGAATCCGGCGGCTCGGCGCAGCGGCGCTCGATCTGGCGTGGGTCGCCGCCGGGCGGTTCGACGGCTATTGGGAATCGCACCTGAAGCCATGGGACGTCGCGGCCGGAATGCTGTTGGTCAAAGAGGCCGGCGGTTTCGTGACCGACTTCCGCGGGCAGGATCTGGCGCGTGAGCGCAATCAGTTCCTCGCTGCGAACGATGCGCTGCATTCGAAGCTGCACAAGCTGGTCGCGGGCTCTCTGCGGAACAAGTGATCTAGCCTTCGAGCCGGCCAAACGCGTTGTCCCGACCTGCGCCGGGCGCCAGAAGACGGGTCGGCGATTCCCCTTCGATTTCGGGCGCTTCCTGCCCGGCTTGGTTAACCCCGGCACAAGGCCGGGGTGACGGCACGGAAGTCGTCCAACGGCATCCTCTTGAAAACATTGACTGCACGGAGAGCTAACCCTCACTTATTGCGAGTGATTCTCACGGGTTGCACCCCTTGCCGCACCCCCTTCACAGTCCTAGAAGCCCCCCCAAGATTCCGCATTCGCGAGAAGGCACTTTGGTCGATCTATCGCAATATCTGCCGATCCTGTTGTTCCTCGGCGTCGCGTTGCTGCTCTCGGGCACCTTCGTGTTCCTGCCGATGCTCGTCGGGCGGCTCACTGGCACCCACCAGCCGACGCCGGAGAAGCTCACCGAATATGAATGCGGCTTTCCCGCCTTCGAGGACTCGCGCAGCCAGTTCGATGTGCGCTTCTATCTGGTCGCGATCCTTTTCATCGTGTTCGATCTCGAGGCGGCGTTCCTCTACCCTTGGGCGGTTAGCGTGTTCGATCTCGGCTGGGTCGCCTGGACGTCGATGATGATCTTCATTGCCGAGCTCGCGCTCGGACTGGTTTACGCGTGGAAGAAAGGTGCGTTGGAGTGGGAGTAGAACTCAGCCCTCCGCCGCCGGGAACGCTCCCCAACGTTGCGTTTCTCGACGACATCAATGCCGAGCTCGGCGACAAGGGTTTCCTCGTCACCTCGACCGAGGAGCTGTTCCAGTGGGCCCGCACGGGTTCGCTGTGGTGGATGACGTTCGGGCTTGCCTGCTGCGCCGTCGAGATGATCCACGTCAACATGCCGCGCTACGACATGGAGCGCTTCGGTGCCGCTCCGCGCGCGTCTCCGCGCCAGTCGGACGTGATGATCGTTGCGGGCACCCTCTGCAACAAGATGGCGCCCGCGCTGCGTCGGGTCTACGACCAGATGTCCGAGCCGAAATACGTGATTTCGATGGGCAGCTGCGCAAACGGCGGTGGCTATTATCACTATAGCTACAGCGTCGTGCGCGGCTGCGATCGGATCGTGCCTGTCGACATCTACGTCCCAGGCTGCCCGCCGACCGCTGAGGCCTTGCTCTACGGGGTGATGCAGCTCCAGCGGAAGATCCGTCGTATCGGGACGCTCGAACGGTGAGGGCGCCTGCTCCGAAATATGCGTCGAATGACGGCGTGATCGAGGCGGCGCAGGGCGCGCTCGGTGGCAAGCTCATCGAGAGCAAGGACGCCGTCGGCGAGGTGTCACTGACGGTGGCGCGCGAGTCGCTCGTCGAGACGATGCTGGCGCTGCGCGACACGCCGGGGCTCGAATATCAGCAGCTGAGCGAGATCGCTGGCGCCGACTATCCGCAGCGTGCCGAGCGCTTCGACGTGGTCTACCACCTGCTGTCGTTCACCCGGAACCATCGCATCCGCGTGCGGGTGACGACCGACGAGGACAAGCCGGTGCCGTCGGTGACCGGAATTTGGCCGGTTGCCGGCTGGCTCGAGCGCGAAGTCTACGACATGTACGGCGTGCTGTTCGACGGCAACACCGACCTGCGCCGCATCCTCACCGATTACGGCTTCCAGGGGCACCCGCTCCGGAAGGACTTCCCGATGACCGGCTATGTCGAGATGCGCTACTCGGAAGAGGCCAAGCGCGTGGTCTACGAGCCGGTCAATCTGGCGCAGGACTTCCGCAAATTCGACTTTATGAGCCCGTGGGAAGGGGCGGCCTATGTGCTGCCCGGCGACGAGAAGGTCGCGGCTCCCGGACCGGGGCCAGCCGACACGCCGCAGGCCAAGCCCGCCGCACCGGCGCCTGCGCCGACCGACGCACCCAAGGTTCCGGAAGCCAAGGGAGCGCCGACGCCGCTCAATGCCGACGAGATCGCCAGGGCCGACGCACCCGCGGTCAAGGAGACCAGACCTCGGGCCAAGCGCGCCAAGACGAAGGACGGTCCGCAGGACAGCGGCGTCGGGCAGAACGAGCCGGGCAACCAGCCCGACCAGAAGCCGAAGGACCCCGATGTGATGCCCAGCAAGGGTGAGGGGCAGAACCAATGACCGACACTGTCGAAAAGATGATGGAGCGCGGCGGCGAGGATCTCAAGGATCCCGCCACCGGCGACGTCGCCATCGCCAATTACACGATCAATTTCGGCCCGCAGCATCCGGCGGCGCACGGGGTGCTGCGTCTCGTCACCGAACTGGACGGCGAGATCATCGAGCGAATCGATCCGCACGTCGGCCTGCTCCACCGCGGCACCGAAAAGCTGATCGAGTACAAGACCTACGCGCAGGCGCTACCTTATTTCGACCGGTTCGACTATTGCTCGCCGATGGCGATGGAGCACAGCTATGTGCTTGCGGTCGAGAAGCTGCTCGACCTCGAGGTGCCGCTGCGCGCGCAATATCTTCGGGTGTTCTTCGCCGAGCTGACCCGCATCAAGAACCACATGCTGAACCTCGGTTCGCACGTCATGGACGTCGGCGCGATGACGCCGAACCTGTGGCTGTTCGAGTTGCGCGAAGACTGCATGAACTTCTACGAGCGGGCCTCGGGCGCGCGCATGCACGCCAATTATTTCCGTGTCGGCGGGGTGCGGCAGGACGTGCCGCTCAAGCTGCTCACCGATATCGCCGACTGGCTCGACACGCGGTTGCCGCGGCTGTTCGAGGATGCGATCAGCCTCGTCGCCGAAAACCGCATCTTCAAGCAGCGCAACGTCGACATCGCCGTGGTCAGCCGCGACGACGCGATCGCCTGGGGCTTTTCGGGGCCGATGATCCGCGCGGCCGGCATTCCCTGGGATATTCGCCGTGCCCAGCCCTATGACGTGTACGATCGGGTCGAGTTCGACATCCCCGTCGGCACCCGCGGCGACTGCTATGACCGGTTCATGGTGCGCGTCGAGGAAGTCCGCCAGTCGGCGCGGATCATGAAGCAGTGCATCCGCGACATGCCCGAAGGTCCGGTGCTGACACTCGACCGCAAGGTCGCGCCGCCCAAGCGCGGCGAGATGAAGCAGTCGATGGAAGCGCTGATCCATCACTTCAAGCTGTTCACCGAGGGCTATCACGTCCCGGCCGGCGAAGTGTATGTCGCGACCGAGAGCCCGAAGGGCGAGTTCGGCGTCTATCTGGTGAGCGACGGCAGCAACAAGCCGTATCGCTGCAAGGTCCGCCCGACTGCGTTCAGCCACCTCCAGGCGATGGACTTCATGTCGAAGGGCCACATGCTCGCCGACATCACTGCTGTGCTGGGCGCAATGGATATCGTTTTTGGTGAATGTGACCGCTGATGGCTGACGCACCCCAACTTCCCGACGAGGCGGAGACCCGCGCACGCTGGGGCAATTTCGCTTGGACGGCGGAGAATGCCGAGAAGGCGCGCGAGATTCTCGGTCGCTATCCGGCGGGCCGGCAGCAGAGCTGCACGATCCCGTATCTCGATCTCGCCCAGCGGCAGGTCGGCGCCGAGACCAACACGCAGGGCTGGTTGCCGGTGCCGGTGATCGAGTTCGTCGCGCGTGAGCTCGGGCTGCCCTACATCCGCGTGTTCGAGGTCGCGACCTTCTACACGATGTTCAATCTCGTGCCGGTCGGCCGCTATCACGTGCAGGTCTGCGGCACGACGCCGTGCATGCTGCGCGGGTCGGACGACGTGTTGGCGGCGTGCAAGGCGCGCGGGCTCAAGAAGGGCCACACCACGGCGGACGGGCTGTTCACGCTCACCGAGGTCGAGTGCCTCGGCAATTGCGCCTCGGCGCCGATGGTGCAGATCAACGACGACAATTACGAGGATCTCGATTTCGATCGCACGACTGCGATCCTCGATGCGCTGGCCAAGGGCGAGAGCCCCAAGACCGGCACGCAGGAGCCGGGCCGGCACACGGTCGAGCCCTATGGCGGCCCGACCACGCTGACCGCGATGGTGAACGAGAACCACGATTATCGTGGGGAATGGGCATGAGCCAGGACACCAAGAATGTCCTGTTCGTCGTCCTCGCCGTCATCGGCGCGATCGTCGTCGGCGGCTGGGTGCTCAAGATCGCGTTCAAATTGCTCGGAATCATCATCCTCGTCGGGCTTGCCGTGGTCGCGTTCATGGTGATCCAGAAGCTCGTGGGGCAGGGGCGCTAAATGCTTCAGGACAAGGACCGCATCTTCACCAACGTCTACGGCTTTCAGCCGTGGAACCTGTCGGCTGCGCTCAAGCGCGGCGACTGGGACAATACCCGCGGCCTGATGGCGATCGGGCAGGACACGATCATCGACCGCATCAAGGCCTCGGGCCTGCGCGGACGCGGCGGCGCGGGCTTCCCGACCGGCACCAAATGGTCGTTCATGCCCAAGGAGCCGCGGCCGGACCGGCCGAACTTCCTCGTGATCAACGCCGACGAGTCCGAACCGGGCTCGTGCAAGGACCGCGAGATCATCCGCCACGATCCGCACAAGCTGATCGAGGGCGCACTGATCGCCGGCTTCGCGATGCGCGCGCGGGCCGCGTATATCTACATCCGCGGCGAATATATCCGCGAGGCGGAGACGCTCTTCGCGGCGGTGCGCGAAGCCTATGACGCGGGCATGCTCGGCAAGAATGCCGCGGGATCGGGCTACGACTTCGACGTCTTCGTCCATCGCGGCGCCGGCGCCTATATCTGCGGCGAAGAGACCGCGATGCTCGAGAGCCTCGAGGGCAAGAAGGGCCAGCCGCGGCTGAAGCCGCCCTTCCCGGCGGGTGCAGGCCTCTATGGCTGCCCGACTACGGTCAACAACGTCGAGTCGATCGCGGTGGTCCCGACGATCCTGCGGCGCGGGCCCGAATGGTTCGCGAGCTTCGGCGCCGAGAACAACAAGGGCACCAAGCTCTTCCAGATCAGCGGCCATGTGAACAAGCCGTGCGTGGTCGAGGAGGCGATGAGCATCCCGTTCCGCGAGTTGATCGAGAAGCATTGCGGCGGCATCCGCGGCGGCTGGGACAATCTGCTCGCGGTGATCCCGGGCGGCTCGTCGGTACCGCTCGTCCCTGCGGCGCAGATTATGGACTGCCCGATGGATTTCGACGGCCTCCGCGGCGTCGGCTCCGGCCTCGGCACCGCGGCGGTGATCGTCATGGACAAGTCGACCGACATCGTCCGCGCGATCAGCCGGCTCTCCTACTTCTACAAGCATGAGAGCTGCGGCCAGTGCACGCCGTGCCGCGAGGGCACCGGCTGGATGTGGCGGGTGATGGAGCGGCTGCGCACCGGCGACGCCGACATCAGCGAGATCGACACGCTCCAGCAGGTCACCAAGCAGGTCGAGGGTCACACCATCTGCGCACTCGGCGACGCCGCGGCGTGGCCGATCCAGGGCCTGATCCGCCATTTCCGTCCCGAGATCGAGCGGCGGATCAACGAACGCAACGGCACCGGCGCCGCGCCGATGCAAGAGGCTGCCGAATAATGCCAAAGGTCAAGGTAGACGGAATCGAAGTCGAGGTGCCGCAGGGTGCCACGGTACTTCAGGCCTGCGAGGCCGCCGGCAAGGAGATACCGCGCTTCTGCTATCACGAGCGGCTGTCGATCGCCGGCAATTGCCGTATGTGCCTCGTCGAGGTGAAGCCCGGACCGCCCAAGCCGCAGGCGAGCTGCGCGCTGCCGGCTGCCGACAATCAGGAAATCCGCACCGACAGCCCGATGGTCAAGGCTGCGCGCGAAGGCGTGATGGAGTTCCTGCTGATCAACCACCCGCTCGACTGCCCGATCTGCGATCAGGGCGGCGAGTGCGACCTGCAGGACCAGTCGGTCGCGTATGGCAAGGGCCATAGCCGCTACACCGAGCAGAAGCGCGCGGTGACCGAGAAATATATGGGTCCGATCATCAAGACGATCATGACCCGCTGCATCCAGTGCACCCGCTGCGTGCGCTTCGGCGAGGAAGTGGCCGGAGTCGAGGATATCGGCGCGATCTATCGCGGCGAGAACATGCAGATCACCACCTATCTCGAAAAGGCGTTCAAGAGCGAGCTCTCGGGCAATGCGGTTGATCTGTGCCCGGTCGGCGCGCTGACCCACAAGCCGGTGGCGTTCGAATATCGCCCCTGGGAGCTGCGCCGCAACTTGTCCATCGACGTGATGGACGCGGTCGGCACCAACATCCGCGCCGACAGCCGCGGCCGCCAGGTGATGCGCGTGCTTCCGCGGATCAACGAGGACGTCAACGAGGAGTGGGCGCACGACAAGACCCGCTATCATGTCGACGGTCTGGTCCGCCGCCGGCTCGACCGTCCGTTCGTGCGCAAGGCCGGCAAGCTGGTCGAGGCGAGCTGGGACGAGGCGTTCGACGCGATCGCTGCAGTCAATGCGGGCTCCAGTGTGGCGGCAATCGCGGGAGATCTGCTCGATTGCGAGACGATGTACGCCGCCAAGGCGCTGCTCAAGGGGCTCGGCTCCGATCTGATCGAGAGCCGCCAGACCGGCATGGCCTATGATGTGTCGAGTCTCGGCGCGGTGGCGTTCAACCCGACCATCGCTGGCGTCGAGGATGCTGACGCGATCCTGCTGGTCGGCAGCAACCTTCGCTGGGAAGCGCCGCTGATCAACACGCGGGTGCGCAAGGCGATCAAGAAGGGTGCCAAGGTCTTCGCGATCGGGCCCGAGGTCGATCTGACCTACAAGCTCGAATGGCTCGGCGACGATCTGTCGCTGCTCGGCAAATTGCCCGATCAGGTCGTTCAGGCGTTCGACGGCGCGAAGAAGCCGATCGTTATCGTTGGTCCGGGCGCGCTCAAGGATGGGTTCGGCGGCGCGCTGGCGCTGGTCGAGCCGATGAAGCTGGTCCGCACGCTTGAGGACGGCACCGCGTGGAACGGCTTCGGCGTGGTCCACACCGCCGCGGCGCGGATGGGCGCGCTGATGCTCGGTTTCGCGCAGAAGGGCGGCATCGCCGACGTGGTCGCGGCGGCGCCTAAACTGACCTTCTTCCTCGGCGCCGACGAAGTCGACTTTTCGCAGTTCGCGAACAGCTTCAAGGTGTTCATCGGCCATCACGGAGACAAAGGCGCGCATCATGCCGATGTGATCCTGCCCTCGGCGACCTATGCCGAGAAGCCGGGCACCTATGTGAACCTCGAAGGCCGCGTCCAGCACGCCGAGCGTGCGGTGTTCCCGCCGGGCGATGCGCGCGAAGACTGGTCGATCCTGCGCGCCCTGTCCGACCGGCTCGCTCGGACGCTGCCGTTCGACAGCTTCGAGGAACTGCGCGCGGCGATGGCGTCGGACGTGCCTGAACTGGGGCAGGAGGGGCTGGTGACCTTCGAATGGAAGGCTCCGGCGCTCGCCGCTTCGGCTTCGGGCTCGGTGACCTACCCGATCGCCGACTTCTATCTGACCAACGCGATCTGCCGCGCGTCGCCGACGATGCAGCGCTGCTCTGCCGAACTGCTCCACGGCGAGGACTTTGCGGAGGCCGCGGAATGACCGCCTTCTTCCAGAACACCATCGGTCTGCCGTTCGGCTGGGCGTGGTTCGTCTCGACGATCATCGGCATTCTCGTAATCGCGCTGCCGCTGATGCTGGCGGTGGCGATGATCATCTATGCCGATCGGAAAATCTGGGCGGCGATGGCGCTGCGCCGGGGGCCCAACGTGGTCGGCCCGCTCGGGTTGCTGCAGAGCTTCGCCGACGGCCTCAAGGTGTTCCTCCAGGAAACCATCATCCCGTCGAGCGCGAACAAGACCCTGTTCCTGATCGCGCCGATCATCACCTTCACGGTCGCGCTTATCGTCTGGGCGGTGGTGCCGTTCCAGCTCGGGGTGGTGCTGTCGAACATCAACGTCGGCCTGCTTTACGTCCTCGCGGCGTCCTCGCTCGGCGTGTACGGGATCATCCTCGCCGGCTGGTCGTCCAACTCGAAATACCCCTTCTATTCGGCTATCCGCGCCGCGGCGCAGATGGTGTCGTACGAAGTCTCGATCGGCTTCGTGCTGATCTCGCTGGTGCTGTGGGCGGGGACGTTCAACCTGTCGGGCATCGTCCAGCAGCAGCAGGGTCACGTGCTCGGCTTCCTCAACGGCTTCGGGTTCAATCCGCTGCTGTTCCCGATGGCGGTGGTGTTCTTCATCTCGTCGCTCGCCGAGACCCAGCGCGCGCCGTTCGACCTCACCGAAGCCGAGAGCGAGCTCGTCGCCGGCTACCAGACCGAATATTCGTCGATGAGCTTCGCGCTCTACTGGCTCGGCGAATATGCCAACGTGCTGCTGATGTGCACGCTCAATGCGACCCTGTTCTGGGGCGGCTATCTGCCCCCGGTCGACTGGGCACCGCTCTACTGGGTGCCGGGCATTATCTGGCTGTTCGCCAAGATCCTGTTCTTCTTCTTCGTGTTCAGCTGGGTGAAGGCGACCGTGCCGCGCTATCGCTACGACCAGCTGATGCGGCTGGGCTGGAAGATCTTCCTGCCGCTGTCGCTGACCTTCGTGTTCCTCGTTTCCGGGTACCTGATGTGGACCCGGGTTGGATTCTCCGCATGAGCATCGCCCAAATCGTCCGCTCCTACACTCTGTGGGAGTTCATCAAGGCGCACTGGCTGACCTTGAAGTATTTCTTCAAGCCCAAGGCGACGATCAACTATCCCTACGAGAAGAACCCGATCTCGCCTCGCTTCCGCGGCGAGCATGCGCTGCGCCGCTATGCCAATGGCGAAGAGCGCTGCATTGCGTGCAAGCTCTGCGAGGCGGTGTGCCCCGCGCTGGCGATCACGATCGAGGCCGAGCCGCGCGAGGACGGCAGCCGCCGCACCACGCGCTATGACATCGACATGACCAAGTGCATCTATTGCGGGCTGTGCCAGGAAGCGTGCCCGGTCGATGCTATCGTCGAGGGGCCGAACTTCGAATTCTCGACCGAGACCCGCGAGGAGCTGATCTACAACAAGGACAAATTGCTCGCGAATGGCGACCGCTGGGAACGCGCGATCGCCGCGAACCTTGCCGCCGATGCACCGTATCGTTAATGCCGCCGCAAATCGATCCCACCCCCGTTCGGGCTGAGCCTGTCGAAGCCCGCCTCGCGATCGCGAGCGCGCCCTTCGACAAGCTCAGGGCGAACGGAAAGACTGGAATGCACGTCCGTTGATCCAGCTCATCGCCTTTTACCTGTTCGCAGCCGTGGTCATCGTATCGGGCGCGCTGACGATCCTGTCGCGCAACCCGGTGCATTCGGTGCTCTGGCTGATCCTTGCCTTCTTCAACGCGGCGGGGCTGATGGTGCTCGCGGGTGCCGAGTTCATCGCGATGCTGCTGGTGATCGTCTATGTGGGCGCGGTCGCGGTGCTGTTCCTGTTCGTCGTGATGATGCTCGACATCGACTTTGCCGAGCTGCGCGCAGGCGTGATGCGCTATGCCGCGATCGGGCTGGCGCTCGCCGTTGCCCTGGTCGCCGAGATCATCATCGCGATCGGTGCATGGAGCGCTGGCGGGCTCGAGCTCAGCCGCAGGATCGCGCCGATCGAGCAGGACGTTCCCAATATCGAGGCGATCGGACGGCTGCTCTACACGCGCTATCTGTTCATCTTCGAGGGCGCGGGCCTCGTGCTGCTCGTCGCGATGATCGGCGCGATCGTGCTGACCTACCGCCAGCGCAGCGACGTCCGCCCGCAGAATATCAGCCGTCAGATCAACCGCCGTTCGAAGGATGCGACGCGCAACATGAACCCACCGGTCGGGCAGGGGGTCGAGCTGTGATCGGCGTCACCCATTATCTCGTCGTCAGTGCGATCCTGTTCACGCTCGGCGTGCTCGGCATCTTCATGAACCGGAAGAATTTGATCGTCATCCTGATGGCGATCGAGCTGATCCTGCTCGCAGTGAACCTCAATCTCGTCGCCTTCTCGGCAGCGTTGAACGATCTGGTCGGGCAGGTCTTCGCGATGTTCGTGCTGACCGTCGCCGCCGGCGAGGCCGCGATCGGACTTGCCATTCTCGTCATCTACTTCCGTAGCCGGGGCACGATCTCGGTCGACGACGTCAATCGGATGAAGGGCTGATGTCGCCGATTCTCCTCATCGTATTCCTGCCGCTGATCGCGGCAGCCGTCGCCGGCCTGTCGAACAAGGCGTTCGGCAGCGTGCTGCCCAAGGCGCTGACCACGGGCGCGTTGTTCGTCTCGTGCGCGCTGTCGTGGCCGATATTCCTGCAATATCTGCATGGCGCCGAGGCGACCGTGGTGCCGGTGCTCACCTGGATGAGTTCGGGCGACTTCCATTCGGAATGGGCGCTCAGGATCGACTCGCTGACCGCAGTGATGCTGGTGGTGATCACCAGCGTCTCGGCGCTCGTCCACCTCTATAGCTGGGGCTATATGAGCGAGGACCCGGATCAGCCGCGCTTCTTCGCTTATCTCTCGCTGTTCACCTTCGCGATGCTGATGCTCGTGACCGCGAACAACCTCGTCCAGATGTTCTTCGGCTGGGAAGGCGTCGGTCTCGCTTCCTATCTGCTGATCGGCTTCTGGTTTCGCAAGCCGTCGGCAAACGCCGCGGCGATCAAGGCGTTCGTGGTCAACCGCGTCGGCGATCTCGGCTTCATGCTCGGCATCTTCGGCACCTTCCTGGTGTTCGGCACGATCGACATTCCGACCATCCTCGCCGCCGCGCCGAACATGGCCGGCTCGACGATCGGCTTCGTCGGCTATCGCTTCGACACGCTGACCGTACTCTGCCTGCTGTTGTTCGTCGGTGCGATGGGCAAGTCGGCGCAGCTCGGGCTCCACACCTGGTTGCCCGACGCGATGGAAGGCCCGACCCCGGTGTCGGCGCTGATCCACGCCGCGACGATGGTCACCGCAGGCGTGTTCATGGTCTGCCGCATGTCGCCGATGTTCGAGATGAGCCCGGTCGCGATGGGCGTGGTGACGTTCGTCGGCGCCGCGACCTGCCTGTTCGCCGCGACCGTCGGGCTCGTCCAGACCGACATCAAGCGCGTGATCGCCTATTCGACCTGTTCGCAGCTCGGCTACATGTTCTTCGCGGCGGGCGTTGGCGCGTACGGCGCGGCGATGTTCCATTTGTTCACCCACGCTTTCTTCAAGGCGTTGCTGTTCCTCGGCGCCGGCTCGGTGATCCATGCGATGCACCATGAGCAGGACATGCGCTTCTATGGCGGCCTTCGTAAGCACATCCCGCTGACCTTCTGGACGATGATGGCGGGTACGCTCGCGATCACCGGGGTTGGCATTCCGGCGGTGTTCGGCAACCCGACCGCCTTCGGTTTCGCCGGTTTCCATTCGAAGGACGCGATCATCGAAGCGGCATGGGCCGCAGGCGTTCCCAGCGCCTTCTGGGTCGGCGTGTTCGTCGCCCTGCTCACCAGCTTCTATTCGTGGCGGGTGGTGTTCCTCACCTTCTACGGCAAGCCGCGCTGGGCAGGCTCGGAGCATATCCAGCACGCCGTGCACGACGCACATGGTCACGACGATCACGCTACGCACGGCCATGGCAGCGAAGCTGACAATGCGCCGGCGCAGGAGCATTCGGGCGACCATGTCCCCGATCCGCACCATGCCGCGCACAACGAGGGTCACGAGGGTACCGCAGGCTATCATCCGCACGAGAGCCCGTTGGTGATGCTGCTGCCGTTGCTACTGCTGTCGATCGGCGCGATTGCTGCCGGCTTCGTCTTCCATGGCTTCTTCATCGAGGCTGAAGAGGGCGCGCATTTCTGGAACGGTTCGCTGGCGTTCAACGAGCATCTGATGCACGCCATGCATGGTGTGCCGCTGGGTGTGAAGCTCTCGGCGACGATCGCGATGCTGCTCGGCCTCGGCTTCTCCTGGTACGCCTATATCGGCAAGCCCGGCTTGGCCGCTTCGATCGCAACCCACTTCCGCGGGCTCTACACCTTCCTGCTCAACAAATGGTATTTCGACGAGCTCTACAACTTCCTGTTCGTGCGCCCGGCATTCGCCATCGGCCGCGTGCTGTGGAAGGCGGGCGACGAGAAGACCATCGACCGCTTCGGCCCCAACGGGCTGGCTAATCTCGTCCGCCTCGGCAGCGTCGGCGCGGTCAAGCTGCAATCGGGATATCTCTACACCTATGCGTTCATCATGCTGATCGGCCTCACTGCGGCGCTGACCTGGGTGATCGCAGGATGAGCGGCTTTCCCATCCTCACCATCATGCTGCTCGTCCCCGCAATCGGGGCGGTGGCCTGCCTGTTCGCCAATGCGCAGGCAGCGCGCTGGATCGCCTTGCTCGCGACCCTGGTCGATCTCGTGCTCGGCATCGTGCTCTGGGTTAACTTCCAGGTGGGTCCGGATGCGGCGCAGTGGCAGTTCGTCGAGCATGTTGCCCTGTTCGGCAAGCCCGAGGGGGTCAGCTTCGCCTGGGCACTCGGCATCGACGGCTATGCGCTGCTGCTGATCATCCTGTCGGTGTTCTTGATGCCGATCTGCATCGGCGCCAGCTGGGAAGCGATCCAGAACCGCGTGCCCGAGTACATGGCCGCGATGCTTGCCACCGAGCTGCTGATGATCGGCACCTTTGCCGCGCAGGACCTGTTCCTCTTCTACATCTTCTTCGAAGGCGGCCTGATCCCGATGTTCCTGATCATCGGCATCTGGGGCGGCGCGAACCGGATCTACGCATCGTACAAGTTCTTCCTGTACACTTTGCTCGGCAGCCTCGTGATGCTGATCGCGATGCTCTACATGGCGATGGACGCGGGCACCTCGAGCATCCCGGCGCTGATGGCGCACGACTTCCCGGCGCAGGTCCAGACCTGGCTGTGGCTGGCCTTCTTCGCTTCGTTCGCGGTCAAGATGCCGATGTGGCCGGTCCACACCTGGCTTCCCGATGCGCACGTCCAGGCGCCGACCGCGGGGTCGGTGATCCTCGCCGGCGTGCTGCTCAAGCTCGGCGGCTACGGTTTCCTGCGGTTCAGCCTGCCGATGTTCCCGGAAGCGTCGGCGCAGCTGATATGGCTGGTCTTCGCGCTTTCGTGCGTGGCGGTAGTCTACACGTCGCTGGTCGCACTGGTGCAGACCGACATGAAGAAGCTGATCGCTTATTCGTCGGTCGCGCACATGGCGATCGTCACGATGGGGCTGTTCGCCTTCAACCCGCAGGGCATCGACGGCGCGATGATGGTCATGCTCGGTCACGGGCTCGTCTCGGGCGCATTGTTCCTTTGCGTTGGCGTGATCTACGATCGGCTGCACACCCGCGAGATCGACCGTTACGGCGGGCTCGCGATCAACATGCCGCGCTACGCGACCCTGTTCCTGCTGTTCACCATGGCCTCGGTGGGCCTGCCGGGCACCAGCAACTTCGTGGGCGAGTTCCTCGGATTGGCGGGTACCTACAAGACATCGACGATCACCGCGCTGATCGGCACCACCGGGATCATTCTGGGCGCGGCGTACATGCTGTGGCTGTTCCGTCGCGTCGTCTGGGGCGATCTCACCAAGGAAGACGTCCGCGCGATGCCGGATCTTTCGCTGCGCGAGCTGGCCTTGCTCGGCCCGATCGCCGCCGCAGTGCTGTGGATGGGTGTCTATCCCGAGAGCTTCCTCGCACCGATGCGCGCCGATACCGCGCGTCTGGTCGAGCGAATCTCCCGTGCTGCGCCTGCCGGCGATTCCAAGCCCACTCCTGGTAACCCCGCCGCGGCGCCGGCGCATGGCGAAGGCCATGGCGCGGCTGCAGAGGCGCCTGCGCATGGGGGTGCGCACTGATGGATTATTCGACGCAATTGCTGATGAGCCTGCCCGAGCTGGTGCTGGCAGTCGGCGCGATCGTGCTGATGCTCGTCGCCGCGTGGGGCGGGCAGGCTTCGACAAGACTGGTCAGCTGGGCTTCTGTAGCGGTGCTGATCGGCGCCGGTATCGCGCTCGCCGGTCCGGCTTCGGCCGGTGGCGAGGCATTTGGCGGGCTCTACCGTGCGGACATGTTCGCGGCCTTCGCCAAGGTGCTGATCTTCGCCGCCGCGGCGGTCTCGATCATCATCGCGCCGCGCTTCTTCCAGCGCACCTCGGGTGACGATCTTCGTCCCGAATATCCGGTGCTGATCCTGTTGTCGGCCGCAGGCATGGGAATGATGGTCTCTGCCGGCGACCTGCTGACGCTCTATGTCGGCCTCGAGCTTCAGAGCCTCTCGGCCTATGTTCTCGCGAGCTTCATGCGCCGCGACACCCGTTCGGCCGAAGCGGGGCTGAAGTATTTCGTCCTCGGCGCGCTTGCCTCGGGCATCCTGCTCTACGGCATCAGCCTGGTGTACGGCTTCTCGGGCACCACCCTGTTCGACGGAATCGCGACCGCTTATACCGGCGGCGGGCGTTCGATGGGGCTGCTGTTCGGGCTGGTCTTCGTGTTCGCCGGCCTGGCCTTCAAGATGAGCGCGGTGCCGTTCCACATGTGGACGCCCGACGTCTATGAAGGCGCGCCGACTCCGGTGACGGCCTTCTTTGCCTCAGCGCCCAAGGTCGCGGCGATCGCGCTCGCCGTCCGTGTCGCAGTCGAGGCGATGGGCCCGGCGCTGCACGACTGGCGTCAGATCGTCATCTTCGCGGCGCTCGCCTCGATCCTGCTCGGCGCCGTCGCGGCCATAGGGCAGACCAACTTCAAGCGGCTGCTGGCCTATTCGTCGATCAACAATGTCGGCTTCGCGCTGATCGGTCTCGCCGCCGGCACCGAGCGCGGTATCGCCGGCGTGCTCGTCTACATGACGATCTACGTCGTGATGACGCTCGGCTCGTTCCTCGTCGTCCTGCAGATGCGCGGCCCCGATGGCGAGCCAGTCGAGAGCATCGCGAGCCTTTCCGGCATGTCGCGCACGCGGCCGGGCCTCGCACTAGCGCTGGCGATCTTCATGTTCAGCCTCGCCGGCATTCCGCCGCTGTTCGGCTTCTATGCCAAGTTCGCGGTGTTCGAGGCGGCAGTCGCGGCGGGGCTGTTCCCGCTGGCGGTGGTCGGCATCGCGGCTTCGACGATCGGTGCCTATTATTACCTCAAGATCGTCAAGACGATGTACTTCGACGATCCGGCGCCGGCATTCGAAGGGCGTACCGATCCGGTGGAAGGCGGGCTGATCGTGCTGTCGGCATTGTTCGTATCGCCGCTCGGCTATGCGTTGATCCCGGTGCTCGGCGCGTGGACGACACTCGCTGCGAAGGCGCTTTTCTGAGCCACGTGATCCGGACCGTCGCCGAGACGGGTTCGACCAATGCCGACATGCTGGAGCTCGCGCGGAGCGGTGCGGCCGAAGGGCTGTGGCTCCGCGCCGGGCGGCAAACCGGCGGCAGGGGGCGGCAGGGCAGGGCGTGGAGCTCGCCCGAGGGCAATCTCTATATCTCGACGCTCGTCCGGGTTCGCGCCGGCGAGCCGCCCGCGGCGACGCTGGCGCTGGTGGCGGCGGTGGCACTCGAAGAGACAGCGCGGGTGTTCGGGGCCGAACCGGTGCTCAAATGGCCAAATGATCTGCTCATCGATGGCGCGAAGCTCTCGGGCATTTTGCTGGAGCGCGCCGACGACGCGGTGGTCGTCGGTTTTGGAGTGAATCTGGCGGCCCACCCGACCGACCTCGATCGGCCTGCGACCAGTTTTGCGGCGCATGGCCCGACACCCGACCCCGGAGTGTTCGCTGAGACGCTGGCGGAAACCTTCGCCCGATGGCTATCGCGCTGGCGCGACGGGATCGCGCCGGTGCGCGAGCGGTGGCTGGCCAGAGCGCACCCTGTGGGGACTGCGCTGACTGCCCGACTGAGCGACGGTTCGTCAGTCGACGGCCTGTTCGGCGGGCTCGATCCCCAAGGCGCGCTCATCCTGCGCTTGGCCGATGGCACCAGCCGTGTCATTCACGCCGGCGACGTGTTCCTGCTCTGAAGGAGAGGCAAATGCTGCTCGCCGTGGACGCCGGCAACACCAATGTCGTCTTCGCTCTGGTCGAAGGCGGCGAGATCCGCGCGCGCTGGCGGATCGCCACCGATCCGCGGCGGACTGCGGACGAATATGCCGTGTGGTTGAGCCAGCTGCTGAGCCTCGAGGGCTATGACCGTTCGGCGGTGACCGGCGTGATCATCGGGACCGTGGTGCCACGGGCGCTGCACAATCTGCAGGTGCTCAGCAGCAAGTACTTCAAGACCGAAGCGATTGTCGCCGGACAGGGCAAGGCCGAATGGGGCTTTCCGCTCGATGTCGAGGAGCCGGGCAGCCTGGGAGCCGACCGTGCGCTCAACATGATCGCGGCGCATGCCCGGCATCAGGGCGATTTGATCATCATCGACTTCGGCACCGCGACCACGTTCGAGCTCGTCGATTACAGCGGCGCGTACAAAGGCGGGATCATCGCGCCCGGCATCAACCTGTCGCTCGACGCTCTGGTCACCGCCGCCGCCAAGCTTCCGCGCATCGCGATCTCGGCGCCGGAGAGCGACAATGTGGTCGGACGCAACACGGTCGACCAGATGCATATCGGCATCTATTGGGGCTATGTCGCGATGATCGAAGGACTGGTCGCGCGGATCAAGGCCGAGGTCGGACGCCCGCTCAAGGTGATCGCGACCGGCGGGCTGGCAGTGCTCTTCGAAAAGCATACATCTGTGTTCGATGTGATTGAGCCCGACCTCACCATTCAGGGGTTGGCTATGCTGTGGCAACGCAGCCAGCAAGGAACTTAAGTGACTCCAGGTAACGAACTCCTCTTCCTCGCGCTCGGCGGCTCGGGCGAGATCGGCATGAACGTCAATCTCTACGGTACGCAGGGCAAATGGCTGATGGTCGATTGCGGCATCACCTTCGGCGATGCCAATTACCCGGGCGTCGACGTGATCCTGCCCGACCTTCAGTTCATCGAGGAGCGGCTCGACGATCTGCTCGGCATCGTGCTGACCCATGGCCATGAGGACCATATCGGCGCGCTGCCCTATCTCGCCGCCGATTTAGGCGTGCCGCTTTATGCCACGCCGTTCACTGCCGGGCTGATCTACGGCAAGCTCGAGGAAGAGGGCATCACCGACCAGGTCGAGCTCAACGTGGTCAGGGAAGACGGGCCGTTCAGCGTCGGACCGTTCACGATGACCTACACCCCGCTCGCCCACTCGATCCCCGAGGGCAATGCGATCCTGATCGAGACGCCGTACGGCAAGGTATTCCACACCGGCGACTGGAAGCTCGACGACGCGCCGGCACTAGGCGGCGCCTCGACCGCGGCGGAGCTGACCGCGATCGGCGATCGGGGCGTGCTCGCTTTGGTCTGCGACTCGACCAACGTGTTCAATCCCGAGGCGTCCGGCTCGGAAGCCGATGTCCGCAAGGGACTCGACGAGGTCGTTGCCGGGATCAAGGGACGGGTACTCGTCACCACCTTCGCCTCCAATGCGGCGCGCCTGCAGACCCTCGGCGAAGTCGCCGTGGATACCGGCCGCAAGCTCTGCGTCGCGGGCCGCTCGCTCGATCGGATCCTGCGCGTCGCCAAGGCTACCGGCTATCTTCGCGACTTCCCCGAGACGATCGACTTCGACACGGCCATGACTCTGCCGCCCAACCAGGTAATGATCGTCGCGACCGGCGGGCAGGGCGAGCCGCGCGCCGCGCTCAACCGCATCGCCGAGGACACCCACACGCTCAAGCTGGATGCCGGTGACACCGTGGTGTTCTCGTCGCGGCAGATCCCGGGCAACGAGATCGCGATCGGCAAGATCATGAACACGCTCGCCGCCAAGGGCGTCGACATCATCACCGACCGCCAGGCTTTCGTCCACGTCTCCGGCCATCCCGGGCGCCCGGAACTCGCCGAGATGTATCGCTGGATCCGTCCCGAGATCATCCTGCCGGTCCATGGCGAGGTTCGCCACATGCACGAGCAGGCACGCTTCGCGAAGGAACAGGGCGTTCCGCAGGCGATCACCCAGGTCAATGGCGACATCTGGCGGCTCGCGCCGGGCAAGCCCAAACAGGTCGGGCAGGCGCATGCCGGCCGGCTGGTGCTCGACGGCGACGTGATCCTTCCCGCCGACGGCGCCACGATCAACGAGCGGCGGCGGATCGCGCTCTACGGCCAGATTTCGGTGGCGGTCGCCATCCAGGGCGGTCGGCTCAAGGGCGCGCCGCAGATCCGGGTGCAGGGTGTGCCGGTCGAGGAGGATCGCGATGCGTTCCTCGACGAGGCCGCCGAAGCCGCGGCGGACGCGGTCAAGAAAGACGGCCGCGACGTCGAGAAACTGCGCGAGAGCGTGCGGCTCGCCGTGCGTCGCGCGGCGGTGCGCTTCACCGGCAAGAAGCCGGTTGTCGACGTGCTGGTCGTGGAGCTCTGATCCGATGCGCTGGCAGTCGATGCTCGCGATCTACATCTTGTTCTGGGCCTTCTCGGTATTCCTCGTGCTGCCGTTCGGGGTGCGCACGGCGCACGAGGCGGGGGCGGATCTCGTCCCCGGCCAGGCCGAGAGCGCGCCGCACGGGTTCAATCCGGGCAAGATCGCGCTGCGCACGACGATCGTTGCGACGGTGTTGTTCGGGCTGTTCTACCTCAATTACGTCAATGGCTGGGTTACCGCCGACATGCTCGATTGGGTGCACCGGTAGGAATTTGCGGGCTTAACTTCGCATTTTTCACGTGGTTTGTGAATTAAAGTTACCGGGGCGGGCAAGATTCTGTCGCCGACGAGGGTGGGGTTCGTTCACGGGTTCAAAGAGCCGGATGACGGTGGCACGGCAAATCCTACATTGGAAGCGTCAGACCTCCTGAGATCCCCGGGCCGCCGGGATGACGGTCAGGGGCGTGTCCCATCACCGCCTGAAAACCCGTTCGCCCTGAGCTTGTCGAAGGGCCGTTCTTCTTGTGGCGAAGAAGCAAGACGGTGCTTCGACAAGCTCAGCACGAACGGGGAGGGGATGGGGCGACCTCTCAGGTCCGGAGGCGTTCGATTGCCTGGGCCAGCGCGACGTAGAGCTTGCCCATGTCTGACGACAGCAAGGTCACGCCCAGCGTCGAACCGTCGCGCAGCGAGAGGATGTGGCGCAGCATTGCCTCGAAATCGTGGATGTAGCGATTGACGTGATCGCGGAACGCCGGGTTGGCATCGTAGAGCCGAGCGATCTCGCGCGTTTCACTCGAGTCGAGCAGCCGGACCGCGCGGCGAGTGAAGACGCCGCGGTCGCCCTTGAGATAGGCCGCCCAGGCGCTGTCGGTAACCTCGGCCGAGAAGGCCTTGGCGATGTCGATCGATGCCGAGTTGAGGGCCTCGATCAGCAAGGTGGTGCGCCGCGCGAAATTGTCGCTGTCGGCGCGCTCGCGATCGACGCGTTCCTCCTCGATCCGCGCCTCGAGCCGCGAGGTGGTGTCGGCGAGCGCGAGCATCTGCTGGGTGAGCCGCTCCGAAGCTCGTGCCGCGGCAGTGACCGCCGCCTCGGTGGTGTCGGCGAGCTCGACCATCTGACGGCGCACCCCGGCATCGACGGCACGCTTGAGCGCCGTGCCGCTGGCCTCCTCGAGCGCCGCGGCGGCGCCGGGAACGATCGTCGCAAGCGCCTCGCGGGCATGGGCCGCGGCGGCGCTGGCCGTCTCGCGCACGCTGATCAGGGCATCGACCAGCTGCGGCGCAGCCGTCTCGGCGAAGCGCCGCGTGGTCTCGATCGTCTCGTCGACGATCCCGCCGAGCGAAGCCGCCTGCTCGCTGCCGGCGGCGAGCGTATCCAGCAAGGAGGCTTGCGTCTTGGCGAGCGTGTCGCGCTGCTGTGAGACGACGTCGGCGATCGCCTCGATAGCGTCGTGGGTGCTCTCCGCGGCGGTGACGAGGGCGAGCAGCTCGGGCTTGGCGCCGGCGACGATCTTGCGGCTCGCAGTGATCCGCGCGTCCAGCCGGGCGATCGCCTCGGGCAGGGTCTCGTCGATCTCGCGCGCCGAGGCGTCGAGGGCGGTGAGCAGGTCCTCCGAAGTGCCGATCACCTTGCGCGCGAGCTGGTCGCCGGTGCGCAGCGCCTCGGACATCGCGTCGGTCGAGCCTTGCAGCGCGCTGATCGACGCGGCGAGCGACTGGGTGCGGTCGGTCCCCGCGGCGTGAAGCACCTGAAGTTCGCGGTCGAGCCGGTCGACGCCGGCTGACAGGTCCGCGAACAGCGATTCGCCGCGGACCTGCTCCTGCGCGAGCCGTTCGCCGACCCGGCCGATCGTTTGCTCGATCACCGCCATGCGCTCGCCGAGCGCCTCGGCGCTGTCGCGGCCGGCGCGGTCGAGTGCGGCCTGATTGGCACTGAGCATCGCGAGGATCGCCTCGCCCTGCGTGGCAATGCCCTTGCGCGCCTCGTCGACCGCCCCGGCGGCGCGATCGAGCACGCGATCGACTTCGACCGACATCTGCCCGGTGACTTGCTCGAGCCGGGCGCTGGCGGTCTCGCTAGTCGCCTCCATCCGCGCGATATGCGCGGCGAGACGCTCGGCGGCACCGCCAGCGATCTGGTCGGCCTCGCGTCCGCGCTCCGAAAGGGCCGTGAGCTGGGTGTCGAGCGATGCCGCGCGCTGGCTGGCGAGCAGCCCGGCAGCGTCGATGCGGCCGGCAAGACCCTGCATCTCGTCATGCGCCTTGGGCAGGGTGGTCAGGATGATCTCGAAGCGCTTCTCGGCCTGATCCATTGCCTCCCCAAAGGTGCGGATGCCGCCGTCCATGCGCTGCGCCTGACGCTCGACCATGCCGGCGGCGCTCTCGACCCGGTCGGCCGCGCGTTCTCCGAGCGCGGTAAGGGTGGTGGTGTGCTCGGCGAGCACGGCATGGTTCTCGGCGACCTTCTGCGAGATGGTTGCGAGCACGCGCTCGAGCGCGGCGGCTTCGGCGCGCATCTTCCGCGCAGTGGCGCCGAAACGGCGCGCCTCGGCGCGGCTGGTGCGCAGCGCGACCAGATAGAGGATGCCGATCAAAACGGGCGGAACACACAGGGCGGCGATCAGCTGGATCAGCGCAACCGGCTCCATCCCGCGCTCGATCGACGGCCAGGCATACCAGCCCATGGCGACGAACCATGCGACGACCGCAAGCCACGCGATTGCGGGCGCGATCCAGCCGAGATTGCGGCTCTCCTCGGTATCCGTGTCGACATCGAGTTCCTCCAGCGGCGCCGGCAGCGCCGAATGGTCGGAAAGGACGAACTCTTCGTTGCCGTTCGACGGTGTGAGTGCGGCTGGCGCTGGTTTTCCCCCGGTCATGGCAATTGCGTACCATATTTGGACAGATCGCAAAACGACGGAAACCAGTGATTAACCTCGTTCCGATAGCCAATTCGGCATGGCTTATGATCCCGGTGCAATCGATGCGACTCTGGCGGCCGCGGTGGGCGACGAGCCCCAGCTGATCGCAGAGCTGCGCGAGTCCTTTCTCGACAGCGTCAGGCGCTGCATCGGCGCGATGAAATCTGCCGAAACGCCCGACGGCTGGACCGCCGCGGCGCTGCGGCTGAAAGGGCTGGCGGCGAGCTTCGGCGCAGTGCGGCTGATGGCGCTGGCGGCGGAAGCAGTGAGCGGACCCGCGCATGATGGCGCCGTGCTGCGCCGGCTGCACCGGGCGATCGACCGGCTTTAGAGCTCCGAATTCCCCTCCCTGCAAGGGAGGGGAGCTTCCTACCGCTTCCGGCTCAGCTCGCGCATCGCGTCGTCCAGCCCTGCCAGGGTCAGTGGGTACATCCGGTCCTGCATCAGCTCGCGGATGATGCGCACCGACTGGGTATAGCCCCAATGCGCCTCGGGCAGCACGTTGAGCCAGACCGCGGCGGGATAGGTGTTGACGAGGCGCTGCATCCACACCGCGCCCGGCTCCTCGTTAAAATGCTCGACCGAGCCGCCGGGATGGGTGATCTCGTACGCGCTCATCGAGGCGTCCCCGACGAAGATCAGTTTATAGTCGTGGCCATATTTGTGGAGCACGTCCCAGGTCGGTGTGCGCTCGGTGAAGCGGCGGCGATTGTCCTTCCACACGCCTTCGTACGGGCAATTGTGGAAATAGAAGAACTCCATGTTCTTGAACTCGGCGGTCGCGGCCGAGAACAATTCCTCGCAGAGCTTGACGAACGGGTCCATCGAGCCGCCCACGTCGAGGAAGAGCAGCAATTTTACCGCATTGTGCCGCTCCGGGCGCATGCGGACGTCGAGCCAGCCCTGTCTGGCGGTGCCGTCGATCGTCGCTTCCACGTCGAGCTCCTCTGCAGCGCCTTCGCGGGCGAAGCGGCGCAGGCGGCGTAGCGCGACCTTGATGTTGCGGGTGCCGAGTTCCCTGGTGTTGTCGAGATTGCGAAATTCACGCTGGTCCCACACCTTGATCGCACGCCGGTGCTTGCCCTCGCCGCCGATGCGAACGCCTTCGGGATTGTAGCCGCCATTGCCGAATGGGGAGGTGCCGCCGGTGCCGATCCATTTGCTGCCGCCCTGGTGACGTTCGTGCTGTTCGGCGAGGCGCTGCTTCAGCGTCTCCATGATCTCGTCCCATGAGCCGAGCGACTCGATCGCCGCCATCTCCTCGGGCGTGAGGAACTTCTCGGCAACCGCCTTCAGCCATTCCTCGGGGATTTCGGCGGGAGCGACGCCGTAGGTAGTGGCGATGCCGCGAAAGACCTTGGCGAAGACCTGATCGAAGCGGTCGAGCAGGCCCTCGTCCTTCACGAACGTGGCGCGGGCGAGATAGTAAAAGGCTTCGGGCGTGCGTTCGATCACGTCGCGGTCGAGCGCTTCGAGCAGGACGAGATGCTCCTTGAGGCTCGCCGGAATGCCGGCGGCGCGCAGCTCGTCGAGAAAGGAGAAGAACATGGCGCCCTTCTAGGGCTGCCGCTCGTACAGCGTCCAGTGGCTGCCGGAGAGGCCGTGCGACTGCGCGCGCGCGATCGGGCGATAAAGGCGGCCGCAGCGGCGTGACGCGGCGGGAAAGGCTTCGCCGTCGGGGCGGTCCAGGAAGAGGAAGCGCGCGGGGCCGCAGGGGTTCAGGACGATGATCAGCGGGTAATGCTGCTCGGCGGCGGCGACCTGCAGGATGGCATGGCCGGTGGGGCGATCGAGGATCACCTGCGTGCCGCGCGGCTCGCGTGCGGCCATGGCGCGGATCGCGCCGCCCGGATCGCCGCGCCGCGCCCGGATCATATAGCCGTCCTCGATCAATGCGCCGGCGACGATCGTCGCCAGCGCTATGCCAGCCAGCCAGCGGCGCCAGCCGTTCCGGGCGAGCGCGAGGCCGATCATCTCGCTGAGCATCAGCAGCAATGCGAGGCAGGCGACGAGATAGTAACGCGGATAGCCGGTATTGCCGGCACGGAGCACGGCGAGCGCGAGCGGGAAAGCGACGATGGCGAGCCGGTGGAGCGCTATGCGCCGCACCCCCGCGCCGGGTGCGAGCAACACCAGAGCCGGCACCAGTACGAGCCACCACAAGCTCATTACAGGCCAGCCGAGCGTGCTGGCGAACGCGAGGATCAGGGCGTACAGAAAGGCCAGCCAGCCGAACGGGTCGTATCGGCCGAACTGGAAGCCGTGCGGGCTCGCAGCGGCGGCACCGGCAACGATCGCGACGACCAGCGCGATCGCGAGGATCGAAGGCCAGAGCAAGGCGAGGCTGGCTTTGGCTGCCGTCACGGGGCCGCGGTGCCACTGCGCGAAAAAGACCCAGCCGGCCAGCGCGCAGAAGCCGAAGATGATAGTGAGCTGCGAGAGTGCGCCGAGGAAGAAGCACAGCGCCAGCGTCGTCGCCGGGCTACGTTCCGCCTCGCCCGCCAGCCAGCGATCGGTGCACAGCACGGCGATGAGGAACGCCAAGGTCATCGGCGCATAGCCGCGCGCCTCGGACCCCAGTGTCACCAGCATCGGCGAGACGGCGAACAGCGCGGCGGTCGCGAGGGCGCACCCTGTTCCCCGGCGCACTGCGATGGCGCTCGCGACATAGATTGCGAGGGTTCCGGTGAGAATTGCGGGCGCGCGGGCGAGCAGGGGATTGGCACCGAGCCCGATCCACTGGAGCCACAGCGAATTCAGGTGATGATTATTGTCGTGGTTGATGCTGAGGAAGACGCCGAGCGATGTGCCGGCGTCATGCGCCTGTTTGGCCGACCACGCCTCGTCGAGCCACAATGCGCCGTGTCCGGCGGCGATGCGCAGCGCGAGGCCGAGCAACAGGATCGCGCCGAGCAGCCACGTATATCGTTTGTCGCCGCGCGCTGCCCCCGCCATCGCGGCAACATGCTTCAGTGCCGCGGCCTGCACAAGTCAGCGGGCGTACGCGTCGATCAGCGAACCGACATAATCGGGCTGGCGGCTGCTCAGCTCGGGCGCGGGGCGGGCGGGGCGCACCGCCTTGCCCGCCGCCGGGTCGGGCAGCCCGTAGATGAAGCCATGCGCCGGATAGACCGAGCTGCCGAGCCCGTTGCTGTCGCGATACCAGACCTTGACCAGACTCCAGTCGCCGCGCGGAGAAACGTCAAAGAGGGTGACGTCCTGCTCGGCATGGCCGCGTTCGCCGTTCAGGCGCGACCAATTGGCGTGGGTGACCATCAGCACGCGCCGGTCGACGATGCGGCTGACTACCGCGACGTGCCCGAGCGGCAGTCGCGCGCTTTTGGCAAAGGCGAGCACCGCGCCGACGCGGGGCTTCTGGCCGCGCTGATAGCGGCCGTCGGCCTGGTCCCACCACGTCCAGGCGTCGCCGTAGATCTGGATGCCGGAGGTCTGGCGCGCGAACGGCACGCATTGGCCGACATATTCGAGCAGCGACTGCGCCTGCGCGGGAACGGCCGCGAGCGCGGCGGCGGCAAGTGCGATCGAAAACGCAAAGCAACGCATACAAGGGCACCGTAAGAGCACCCCCCCCATTTTCGGGTATCCGCCAGTGGTTAAAATTGCGTTAACTGCGTTTCCCGGCGCCGTGCACGCCTTCGACCAGCACGAACGAAATGATCATCAGCAGGTACCAGGCGCCGAGCTTGGCCAGCGAGACGAGTTCCCAACCGTCCTTTTGGCTCGGATACATCCAGGCGCGGGAGAAGGTGCCGATATTCTCGGCGAACCAGATGAACAGCGCCACCAGCAACCAGCCGAGCAGCAGCGGCATCCAGCGTTGGGCGCGCCACACCGTGAAACACACCCTCGTCCGGCAGAACAGCAAAGCCGTGGCTGCGAACAACCCGAGGCGGATGTCGGGCAGCCAATGATGCGCGAAGAAATTGACGTATATCGCCGCGGCGAGCACCCAGCTCGTCCAGCGCGGCGGATAGTGCGGGAAGCGGAAATCGAAGATCCGCCAGACTCGCGCGATATAGCTGCCGACCGCGGCGTACATGAAGCCGGAGAAGAGCGGCACGCCGCCGATCCGCAACAGGTTCGGCTCGGGGTAGAGCCACGAGCCGTGCGCAGTCTTGAAAATCTCCATCACGGTGCCAACCACGTGGAAGGAGAGGATGACCTTGGCTTCCTCCACACTCTCGAGGCGAAAGGCGAGCATGCCGATCTGGATCGCCACGGCACCGAGGACTAGGAAGTCGTAGCGTGCGAGCGGCGCATTCGCGGGGTAAAAATAGTGCGTGCCGAGCAGCAGGGTCAGCAGCAGCGCGCCGAACAGGCAGGCCCAGCCTTGCTTGAAGCCGAACAACAGGAACTCATAGACCCATGCGCGCCAGCCGGGCCGCGGCTCGAACGCCTCCAGCCGCGCCCGAACCCGGGCGAACCGCGTCGCCCCGCGGGTTTCGACCTCGTCCAGTGTCAGGCCTTGACGGTCGGCGGCGGCGGCTGGCGCGGGAAATGGTCGAGCCTGGGGTCGATCGCTGCCCACGCCGGCGCTTCCTCGGTCCAGATCGCGACTTCGGGTGCGAGATCGTTCGGCACGTCGATGAAGCCGAGCCGCAAGGTCCGGAATTGCGGACGCGCCGAGGACTGGCCCATCACCGGGGTGCAGCAGCGGGCGCAGAAATGCTGGGTCAGGACATTGCCGCTCGCCGCGGTGTAGGAGGTGGTAGCGAGCTCGCCCGAGATCGTCAGATCCTCGGTGGCGAACATCGCATTGTTCGTCGGCGAGCCCGCGGCGATCTGCTGGCACTGGCGGCACCAGCATTGGCGGACGGTGACAGCTTCGCCGGCGATCGTCGCAGTGACCGCGCCGCAGGCGCAGCGTCCGGTGTAGCGGCTCACTTCGCCTGCCTCCGGCTCATGAAGGCGAGGCGCTCGAACAGCATCACGTCCTGCTCGTTCTTAAGCAGCGCACCGTGAAGCGGCGGGATCGCCTTTGCAGGGTCGCGGTTCTGGAGCACTTCGAGCGGCATTTCCTCGTGGAGGAGCAATTTGAGCCAGTCGAGCAATTCGCTGGTGCTCGGTTTCTTCTTGAGCCCGGGCACTTCACGCACCTCGTAAAAAAGATCCATCGCCTTGCTGACGAGGATCTTCTGGATGCCGGGGAAGTGGACGTCGACGATCGCCTGCATCGTCTCGCGATCGGGGAATTTGATATAGTGGAAGAAACAGCGGCGCAGGAACGCGTCAGGCAGCTCCTTTTCGTTGTTCGAGGTGATCACGACGATCGGGCGCTCAATGGCGCGGACGGTCTCCCTGGTCTCGTAGACGTGGAATTCCATCCGATCGAGCTCCTGGAGCAAGTCGTTGGGGAATTCGATGTCGGCCTTGTCGATCTCGTCGATCAGCAGCACCGGGACCTGCGGCGCGGTGAACGCCTCCCAGAGCTTGCCCTTGCGGATGTAGTTGGCGATGTCGTGGACGCGTTCGTCGCCGAGCTGGCCGTCGCGCAGGCGGGCCACCGCGTCATATTCGTACAGGCCCTGCTGTGCCTTGGTGGTCGACTTGACGTTCCACTCGATCAGCGGGGCCCCGACGGCTTTCGCAATCTCGTAGGCGAGGACGGTCTTGCCGGTGCCGGGCTCGCCCTTGACGAGCAACGGGCGGCGGAGCGTGACGGCCGCGTTGACGGCGACCTTGAGGTCCTCCGTCGCGACATAGCTTTGGGTACCTTCGAAGCGCATGCGCGCTTGGTAGAGGCACCCGATGGCATGAGGCAAGCATGTTCCCCTCCCGCTTGCGGGAGGGGTTAGGGGAGGGAGCGATGGGGAGGTTAAAGCGACTCATGCACGTCAGGCCTCCCCCGACCCCTCCCGCAAGCGGGAGGGGAGAAGATGGCGTCAGCCGCGGCTGCGCGCGCTGGCGCGGGCCTCGAGCAGGTCCCAGAGGCCACGATGCTGGGCGAAAACCTGTTGCGCGCCGAACAGCATCGCGCGCTCCATCATCGCTTCGCGGGCGAGCGCGTCGACGACGCTGACGGTCTCTTCCGCGAGCGGGAGCGTCGAGGCGGGCAAGGGAAGGCCCAGCCGTTCGGCAACGGCATCGAGTACCGACCGGATCGTCGCCCAGTCGATCGCCAGCGCAAGCGCGGCACCCGCGGCGCAGCCGGCGCGGTCGGATTGGGCGAGCATGTCGAGCGCGTGGCGCTGCGCCTGCGCGGCGGCTTCCGATTCGGCATGGCCGGGGGTGCTGGGCAGCGGGCCGGCAGCGGCGACGATGCGGACGAGATAGGCGCGCTCGGTGGCGAACGCCTCCGCGGCGGCCTCAAGCCAGTCGCGCTCGAGCGGGACGCGGGCATGATCGAGTGCATAATCGACCACGCCGGGGTGGCGACCGTGCAGCACGCAAATGAAATGCGCGGCATCGGCAAGATCACGCAGCGATTCGGGATTGCGCGCAATGCGCTGGAGCCAGGGGTGGTTGGCGCTGCCGTCCGACGCGACAAGCGAGCCCATCGCTCCCCATGTGCCGCCGAGACGGGCGATCTGTGCGGTATCGAACGGCATATGCCCCCAAGTCCAGAGATGCCGGGGATACCGGCGCGCCCTCTATGCAACCCGTGGATATACCGAAGCACGTAAATACGTGGTTGATGCGGAATTTACGCTTTGGTCGGGGTCTGTGGATGCCTTCCGATTGCCTCCCGATGTGCTCCTGCGAAAGCAGGAGCCCAGAGCCACAAAGGACGCGGCCCGTGATCCTGGGCTCCTGTTTTCGCAGGAGCACGGGTCACCAGTTGAACATGGTCCCGTCCTCGAGGCGGTTCACCGGCAGATAGGCACGCTTGTATTCGTATCTCGCGGCGAGCGCCTCGTCGATGTCGACGCCGAGGCCGGGCCGGTCGCCGGGGTGCATCAGGCCGTTCGACAGGCTGTACGCGTGCGGGAAGACTTCGTCGGTTTCCTCGGAGTGGCGCATATATTCCTGGATGCCGAAATTGGGCACCGACAGCCCGAAGTTGAGTGCCGCGGCCATGCACACGGGAGAGAGATCGGTGGCGCCGTGGCAGCCGGTGCGGACCTGATAGAGATCGGCGAGCGCGGCGATCCGGCGCAGATGGGTGATGCCGCCGGCATGGACCGCGGTCGCGCGGACATAGTCGATCAATTGCTCCTCGATCAGCTGCTTCGCGTCCCAGATCGAGTTGAAGATCTCGCCGACCGCGAGCGGAATAGTGGTGTGCTGGCGAATGAGGCGGAAGCCGGCCTGGTTCTCGGCCGGCGTGGCATCCTCGAGCCAGAACAGCCGGTACGACTCGAGATCCCTGCCGAGCCGCCCGGCCTCGATCGGGGTCAGCCGATGATGGACGTCGTGAAGCAGATGCACGTCCCAGCCGAGTGCGTCGCGCGCCTTGTCGAACAGCTGCGGCACGTGGCGCATATACTTCGAGGTCGACCACAAAGTCTCCTCGGGCAGCGAGCCCTTGGCGGGCTCGTAATAGAAACGCTCGCCCGATACGCCATAGGTCGCCGCCAGCCCCGGCACGCCCGATTGCAGCCGCACTGCCTTGTAGCCCTGCTCCAGATATTCGTGCGCGCGCTCGATCGTCTCGGCGACGTCCGATCCATTGGCATGACCATAGACCATGCAGCCCTCGCGCGCCGCGCCGCCGAGCAACTGCCAGACCGGCAGCCCGGCAATCTTGCCCTTGATGTCCCACAAGGCCATGTCGACCGCCGCGATCGCCGACATGGTCACCGGGCCGCGCCGCCAGTACGCCCCCTTGTAGAGATATTGCCAGATGTCCTCGATGCGGTGCGCGTCACGCCCGATCAGGCACGGGATCACGTGATCCTCGAGATAGCTGGCCACCGCCAGCTCGCGGCCGTTCAAGGTCGCGTCGCCCACACCGTACACGCCTTCGTCAGTCTCGATCTTCAGCGTCACGAAGTTGCGACCGGGGCAAGTGACGATCACGCGCGCGGATTGGATGCGGGGCACTGGTGGCTTTCCTGGAAATTGGTCAGGCCAATATCCGCTTGTGACGGGTCGGCTGTCAACCTAGAGTGTGTGCATGAAGATCAAGGGCAACAAGCTGTACCAACGCGTCGCCGCGGCAATCACCGAGGCGATCGAGGGCGGCCGTTGGTCGCCCGGCACCCGGCTGCCCGGCGAGCGCGATCTCGCGGAGGAATATAAGGTCAGCCGCCCGACGATCCGCGAGGCGATGATCGCGCTCGAAATGAAGGGCTGGATCGAGGCGCGCCACGGCTCGGGCCTCTATGTCACCAAACGCGATCACGGCAGCGGCCAGCGCGAGGATGCGCTCAATTTCGATGTCGGCGCCTTCGACCTGACCGAGGCGCGGATCCTGTTCGAAGGCGAGGCGGTAGCGCTCGCGGCGGTGTCGATCAGCGACGAGCAACTCGACGAACTGGACCAGCTGCTCGCCGAGATGGCGGCGGAGGATTCGGGCGAGCCGTCGGTAATGGACGCCGACCACCGCTTTCACCTCGCCATCGCCAATGCGACCGGCAATGCCGCGATCCGCAGCGTGATCGAATATCTCTGGGAGCTTCGCGCCAAATCGCCGCTCGCCGCGAACATGTTCGCCCGGGCCAAACGCGGCGGTATCACCCCGCGAGTCGACGAGCACCGCCCGATCGTCGCGGCGCTGCGTGCGCGCGACCCGCACGCGGCGCGGACGGCGATGCGGCGGCATTTGCGCGGCGTGGTCGACGATCTGCTCGAGGCGACCGAGCTCGAAGTGATGGAACGGGCGCGCAGCGAGCTCGATGCGCGGCGCGACAGCGTGGCGCGACGGCTGAAGATCGGGTCGGCCTGAGTGAAACCGCTGACGCCTGACAGCGTCAGCGCTCAGCGATATCGTGGCCGTCTCGCACGAGCGGAGAAGCTGTCGCTTTCAACGGCGGACTGTCTCCAAGCTTGGCGGAGAGGGTGGGATTCGAACCCACGGTGAGCTTGCACCCACGGCGGTTTTCAAGACCGCTGCCTTAAACCACTCGGCCACCTCTCCGCTGACGCCCCGCTATCGCGATGCGCGCCAGTACGCCAGAAAATCTTGCTCACCTGCGTTGCCGAGGGGGTTCATGCCCGCGCGGCGCTGTGCCACAAATGCCGGCATGACTGGTCTGCGTACGATGTTCGGAAGAGTGATGGTGTTGGCGGCGGCGCTCGTCGCACTGAGTCCGGCAGCGGGGCCGGCGAGCGCGCAGGACGAGAGCGGGTTCCAGGCCTATCTCCAGACGCTGGCGCGGCAGGCGCTGGCGCAGGGGGTCAGCCGGCGCACCGTCGACCTCGTGATCCCGACGCTGACCTATAACGCGCGAGTGGTCGAGCTCGACCGGCAGCAGCCCGAGACCCGGCCCAATGCGCCGATCTCGAATTTCGAACCCTATCGCGTCAAGCATGTCGACGCGGCGCGGATCGGGCAGGGGCGCGCCGCATATCAGCGCGTCCGCACCCGGCTCGAGCGGATCGAGCGCGAGACCGGCGTGCCCGAATCGATCATGGTGGCGATCTGGGGGCACGAGACCAATTACGGCAGGGTGATGGGCGGCTTCGACTTGCCGCGCGCGCTCGCCAGCCTCGCTTATGAAGGCCGGCGGCGCGACCTGTTCGCGAGCGAGTTCATCGCGACCCTCAAGATGATCGACCGCGGCGTGCCACGCGAGAAACTGGTCGGCAGCTGGGCCGGCGCGTTCGGCGGGCCGCAATTCCTGCCGAGCGTCTATCTGCGGCTGGCGGTCGACGGCGACGGCGACGGGCTCGCCGACATCTGGAGCAGCGAGGCGGATACGCTCGCCTCGATCGCCAATTATTTCGTCAATGCGGGCTGGCGGCCGGGCCAGCCCTGGGGCCTTGCGGTGCGCGTGCCCGAGGGGTTCGACCGCGCCGCCGTCGCCGGGCGTACCGTGTCGCCGCGCTGCCCGCGGGTGCATGAGCGCCACAGCCGCTGGAAGACGATCGCCGAGTGGCGCGCGCTCGGGCTGGTGCCGCAGGCGCGCGGCTGGCCGGCGGACACTGTCCAGGCGACCCTGCTCGAGCCCGACGGGCCGGGGCGGACCGCCTATCTGCTCACCGGCAATTATCGCGTGATCCTCGACTATAATTGCTCGAATTTTTACGCTTTGTCGGTAGGTCTGCTCGCCGATGAAGTCGAACGCTAAAGCCGCCGCTGCCCTTCTCCTCCTCGCCGGGACCGGCGCGGAGCGAGCCTTTGCCCACCAGAATGCGGGCGCCAGCTATCCGGTGCCCGGCACCGCGCCGGCGCGCAGCCAGCCCGCGCCGCGGCTCGATTATGCGGCGCAGGACGCCGATCCGACAGCCGGCATCGAGGGTCCGCGCGGATCGTCGCAGCGCGGACCGGGCGAACAGCGCTACGACGAAGTCGGCTATGCAGCGGTCGAGGACCCGACCCAGGGCGTCACCGGCGTGCACGCATCGCTGCCGGTCGACACGCTCGTCGAGGTCACCTCGCTCGAGAACGGCCGGACGATCGTGGTGCTCGTCAACGCGACCGATCCGGGCGCGGCGAAGCCGATCACGCTCTCGGCCGGCGCTGCGCGCGCGCTCGGCCATGACGGCGCGGCGACGATCCCGGTGCGCGTGCGCAAGGTCGCCGCGGCACCCGGCGACATGGCCGCGCTGCGCTCGGGGCAACCGGCACCGGCGCGGCCCGACACCCCGCCGATCCTGCTCAATGCGCTGCGCAAACATCTCGGCGCACCGGTTGCAGCCGCACCAGCGCCCGCCGAACACCCGGCTACGCGGCCCGCACCGCCGCCACGCGCCGCTGCGCCGCGACCCGCTCCGGCCGCCCGCGGCAATTTCTGGGTGCAGGTCGCCGCACTTTCTAACGCCCGCAACGCGCAAGCGCTTGCGCAGAGGCTAAGCGGGTCCGTAAAGCAGGGCGGAGGGCTCTATCGCGTGCAGCTCGGCCCCTACGCCACGCGGGCGCAGGCCGATGCTGCACGGGCCGGAGCCGCACGCGCGGGTTATGGGGACGCGCGCGTACTCGCCGTCAACTGAGTAACCCGGGGACCCGGACACCAATGAACAAGCTGATCGCCGCTTCGCTCCTGGCGCTCGCCGTCGCGTATCCGACCACTGCGCAAACCCCGCCCTTCGATACGCCGGCGCCGATCGCCTATCTCGAGGACCTGTCCTCGGGTGCGGTGCTCTACGCCAAGGACGCCGATCGCCGCATCCCGCCGGCCTCCATGGCGAAGATGATGACGGTCTATGTCGCCTTCGACCTGATCAAGCAGGGCAAGCTCAAGCTGAGCGACACCACCACGGTCGCACCCGAGACGTGGAAGAAGTGGCATTCGCAGGGCTCCACCATGTTCCTTGCGGTCGGCGAGCAGCCGCGCGTCGAGGATCTGCTCAACGGCATCGTCACGCTGTCGGGCAACGACGCCTGTGTCGTCCTCGCCGAGAAGATCGCCGGCACCGAGGAGGCCTTCGTCAATCTGATGAACCAGCAGGCGAAGAAGCTGGGGCTGACCAACAGCCAGTTCGGCACCTCGAACGGCTGGCCCGACGAGGGCCGCACCTATGTGACGGCGCGCGATCTCGCCCATCTTGCCAAGGCGACGATCGAGGATCACCCGCAGCTCTACAAGCAATTCTACAGCCGCACTTCCTATACATGGGGCAAGACGCTTGGCGCGGGCGCCGACATCACTCAGGGCAATCGCGATCCTTTGCTGGGGCGGGTGCAAGGCGCCGACGGGCTCAAGACCGGGCATACCGAGGAAGCCGGTTACGGCTTTACCGGATCGGCCGAGCAGAATGGCCGCCGCTTGGTGATGGTCGTCGCGGGGCTCAGCACCTATGGCCAGCGCGCCGAGGAGTCGGTGCGCTTCATGCAGTGGGGCTTCCGCGCATGGAGCCCGCACCCGATCGCGTCGAAGGGCAAGAAGATCGGCGACGTCGAGGTGCAGGGCGGCGGCGCGGGGAGCGTTGGCGTGGTGGCGCCGCGCGACCTTAACGCGACGGTGCCTGCCGGCACGACGCCGCAGATGATCGGCAAGCTCGTCTATCTCGGCCCGGTCAAGGCGCCGATCAAGGCCGGCCAGCATGTTGCGGACCTGATCGTGGAGACGCCCGGCATGCCGACCCAGACCTTGCCGCTCGTCGCCGATGCCGATGTCGGCGAGGCCGGGTTCTTCCGCCGTGTCTGGCTCGGTTTCACTTCGCTGTTCGGCTAACCTAACTCCCCTCCCTGCTTGCAGGGAGGGGTAAGGGGTGGGTGCGCGCGTCTGCGCGCCAAAAGACTTTTCGCCTGGCTCAGAGCGCCGGCCGAGGCATCGAGCCTCGCCCGCCGCCACCCACCCCTTGCCCCTCCCCAAGAGGGAGGGGATAGAGGATCCCATGGCCCTGCTCGGCAACGAATCCGCCCGCGACGCGCTTGCCGCTGCCATGGCCAGCGGCGTGCTCCACCATGCCTGGCTGATCGCGGGCCCCGAAGGCGTGGGCAAGGGAACGTTCGCCCGCGTTGCCGCGGCGCGGATGCTCGCCGAAGCGGCCGAGCCGCACAAGCTCTCGCCCGGCTGGGGGATCCCCGACACCAGCCAGACCGCGCACCTGATCGCGGCCGGGGCGCATCCCGATTATCGCGAGTTGGTGCGGCTGCCCAAGGATGCCGCCAAGCCCGACGAGGCGCTCGCCCGCTCGATCACGATCGCGCAGGTGCGCAGCCTCCAGCCCCTGTTCGCGACCAAGCCGTCGTTGAGCAATCGCCGGGTGATCGTGATCGACTCGATCGACGATCTCGAACGCGGCGGCGCCAATGCGCTGCTCAAGAATCTCGAGGAGCCACCGACGGGGACGATCTTCCTTTTGGTCAGCCACGCGCCGGGGCAACTGCTGCCTACGATCCGCTCGCGCTGCCGGCTGCTCCGCTTCGAAGCGCTGTCGGCGGAGCAGGTCGCCGGCATCGTGCGCGGCGCGCTTCCAGATGCCAGTGCCAGCGAAATCGACGCCTTGGTCCGTGCCGGCGAGGGGTCGCCGGGCCGCGCACTCGGCTTTGCCGGGCTCGACCTGGCTGCACTGGAAAAGGAAATGGCGGCGCTCGCCGAGAGCGGCGACCCGTCGAACGCCGTCCGTTCCCGGCTCGCCAAATCGCTCGGTGCCAAGGCCGCCCAGCCGCGCTACGAGGCCTTTCTGCAGCGCTCGCCGAGCTTCATCGCCGAGCAGGCGCGGACCCGCTCGGGCGAGCCGCTCCGCATCGCCCTCGATGCCTATGCCGCCGCCCGCGAACTCGCCGAAGCTGCGATCGGTCTGTCGCTCGACGCCGGCGCGACCGTGTTCGAAATGTCGGGACTGATCGCACGCCTGGCGCCGCGAACTGCTTGACGTTCACGTAAAGGTAAAGCTATAAAGCGGTCATGCCCGCTGCTGCCTTCCCGGTCGAGGCCCTGGCGCCGATCGACCCGCGTCCCAAGCAGGACGCCTTCTCCATTTCCGATCTCTGCGCTGAGTTCGGAGTCACGCCACGCGCGCTGCGCTTCTACGAAGACGAGGGGCTGATCGGGCCCGAGCGCCGAGGCACCCAGCGCATCTATTCGCACGCCGATCGCGCGCGGCTCGCCTGGATCCTGCGCGGCAAACGCGTCGGGTTCAGCCTCGCCGAGATCAAGGAGATGATCGATCTCTATGACGTCGGCGACGGCCGCAGGGTCCAGAAACAGGTGACGCTCGAGCGCTGCCGCGACCGGATCCAGCTGCTCGAAAACCAGAAGCGCGATATCGACGCGCACATCCAAGAGCTCCAGCAATTCGTCGAACTGCTCCAGAGCAGCGACGCTCACTGAGGAACCTGAAATGCCGCAATATACGCCGCCGGTGCGCGACACGCGCTTCATTCTGGATTCCGTGATCGGGCTCGATCGCTACGCCAATCTGCCCGGCTTCCAGAATGCCACGCCAGACGTCGTCGAGGCCGTGCTCGATCAGGGCGGCCAGTTCGTTGCCGAGGTGCTGTTTCCGCTCAACCATTCGGGCGATCAGCAGGGCTGCACGCGTCATGAGGATGGCAGCGTCACCACGCCCGAGGGCTTCAAGGAAGCATACAAGGCGTTCGTCGAGAGCGGCTGGGGCACGCTGAGCGCGCCCGAGCAGTTCGGCGGGCAGGAGATGCCGCACGTCGTCTCGACCGCGTTCCAGGAATATATGATCTCGGCGAACATGGCATTCGCCATGTATCCGGGCCTCACCCACGGCGCGATCGCGGCGTTGCTGGTCAAGGGCTCGGACGAGCAAAAGGCGAAATACGTCCCCAAGATGGTGTCGGGCGAGTGGGGCGGCACGATGAACCTCACCGAGCCGCATTGCGGCACCGATCTCGGCCTGATCAAGACCCGCGCCGAGCCGCAGGCGGACGGCAGCTACAGCATCACCGGCACCAAGATCTTCATCTCGTCGGGCGAGCACGACCTCACCAGCAACATCATTCACCTCGTGCTGGCCAAGACCCCGGGCGCGCCCGAGAGCAGCAAGGGTATCTCGCTGTTCGTGGTGCCCAAGTTCCTCGTCAACGAGGACGGCTCGCTCGGCGAACGCAACGCCGTGTCGTGTGGCTCGATCGAGCACAAGATGGGCATCCACGGCAATTCGACCTGCGTGATGAACTATGACGGCGCCACCGGCTGGCTGGTCGGCGAGGAAATGAAGGGCCTCGCTGCAATGTTCATCATGATGAACGCGGCGCGGCTCGGCGTCGGTCTGCAAGGTCTTGGTGTCGCGGAGACCGCCTACCAGAACGCCGTCCAGTACGCGCATGACCGCCGCCAGGGCCGCGCGCTCACCGGCCCGGCCGAACCCAACGAAAAGGCCGACACGCTGTTCGTCCACCCCGACGTGCGCCGCATGCTGATGGAAGCCAAGGCGCAGACCGAAGGGCTGCGGGCATTGTGCCTGTGGGGCGCGTTGCAGGTCGATCTCGAGCACTCCGCCGCGACCGAAGAGGAGCGCCAGCTCGCCGCCGATTTGATTGGGCTGCTAACCCCGGTAATCAAGGGCGTCGGCACCGACATCGGCTACAAGGTCGCGACCGACAGCCAGCAGGTCTATGGCGGGCACGGCTACATCGCCGAATGGGGCATGGAGCAATATGTCCGCGATGCCCGCATCTCGATGATCTACGAAGGCACCAATGGCGTCCAGGCAATGGATCTGGTCGGCCGCAAGCTCGCCCAGAATGGTGGTCGTGCGGTGCAGGCCTTCTTCCGGGTGGTAAGCGAGGAAGTCGCCGCGGCCAAGGGCGACGAGAAGCTCAAGGGATTTGCCGAGGCGCTCGAAAAAGCGCTCGGGCATCTTCAGGGCGCGACAATGTGGCTGGCGGCCAATGGTTTCCAGAACCCCAACCATGTCGGTGCCGGCGCCTATCCGTACATGCAACTGACCGGCACCGTCGCGCTCGGCCTGATGTGGCTGCGCATGGCAAAGACAGCGGCCGACATGCTTGCCGCTGGTGGCGAAAATGCGAAGTTCCTTGAAGCCAAGTTGGTCACTGCCCGCTTCTATGCAGAGCGCTTCTTGCCTGAGGCCGGCGCGCTCCGTCGCAAGATCGAGAGCGGCAGCGACGCCGTGATGGCGCTCGACCCGGAGATGTTCCGCGCGGCTTAAGGCATTGCGGGAATGCTCACGCGTGCGGCGCGCGAAGCACCTCATTGCACCCGATGCTCCGGGGACTGCGATTCTGCCGATCTCCGATTGGAGTGGCAAGGCGCTGTTCCCCGGGGCGTTGGGCCGCGCCTGCCCGCTTGGCTCCAAACCCCGTCGGAGCGAGGGACTTGCCCTTGAAGGAAGCGACGTGCAACGGGCCGCGCGATACCTCGTGAAAGGGAAACCGCCTGGCAATGCGCGTGCTTTTCTACCTTCCGGTCATCACGCCCTACTGGTTCAATGACTCGGTAAGCCACCTGATCCGATCGGCGGCGCAACAGCACGAGGTGCATGTCATCGTTCCGCCGCTGTGGAGCGGGACCGGGATCGGGCAGGCCGAGCTGCAGCGTTGCGCCGATCTTACCGAGGTCCATTGGCATATCATCGGCAGCGCCGACCATCCCAGTTACCGGACCCGGCCGGAAGATCCGGACGCGCTGGTCGCGTTCGTCGAGACCATCGATCCCGATTACACGATCTGCCGATCGGCGGATGTGGAGACACCGGCCCGCTTTCCCGGCCGCATCGCCTATCTGATGGAAGCGGAATTTGCGCCCACCCTGTTCGGCCCCGTTCCGATCGGCGGGCGTCTGCAAATCACCTGGCCCGACTTTTTCGCCTTCGGAATGATGCCATCCTTGTCCGAGGCAGAACGCACCTGGCTGCTGGAGGTCACCTCGGCGCGCTGGCGAGAACTGGGCAATGCCACCGACGCCGCCGATCGGCAGCGGGCGCTCGCCGAACTCGGAATTCCTCCCGATCGCAAGATCATCTCGCTGCCGCTGCAATGTCAGAGGCGCGACAATTTCTTCGGTCAAGTGCACGGATTGCAGGAAAGCCCTGACGCGTTCGTCGCGCGCATCGCCGCCGCGCTCGGCCCCGACTATCTGCTCGCCGTCTCGTTGCACCCGATCGACCTGCGCGATGCAATCCGCACGCCCGCACTCGACCGGATTGCGCAGATGGATCCCGAGAGGGTCCGCATCGCGGCGGTGGCAGCCGAAAGCGAGCGCGGATCGGTGACGGATACGCTGATCAGGTACGCCGATGCACTCGTTGTCGCCGAATCCAAGTCGATCATGATCGCCGCGCTGCATGGAAAACCCATCCTTCGCGTTTCCAGCCATCCGACCGCACCTTGGGTGCGCGCCTATGACGATCCTGAAGCGTTTGCGGCAGCGCTGCGCGACGGTAGTGCGGCGGCCCCGGCGCCTGAGGATGCGCTCGTCTATTATGGCTATCACTACGCCAACAACGCCTTTGTCGCAGCGGAAACGAGCTTCGAGGAAGTGATTGCGCGCACCGATCGCCCGCACGATCCCGGCCGCTGGAAGCGTGCGCTCGGTGTCGCCTCTGGCGACTGACGGCGGGAGGGGTCATGGTCGCGTTGACGGCCCTGCCGGTCCGCCATCCGGTGCTTCTGCGCTCGGGAATCCATGAGCCCGGCAGTAGCAGGGGCGACGCCGTGCCGCTCAGCCTTACAATGTAGGATTTCCCTTGCTTGGCTGAGCCGTCGGGACTTGTCCTGCCGCTCTTTGACCTTGTCAGTTCATGCTCTCGAAGACGGATTCGCCGCGCAAGAAAGTTGCGAGATGAATCGCGTTTCCGCCAACTTGGTCAACTTAAGGGGCGCGATCAGCGCGTTTCGGCAGGGCGTGCTGCGGGACTCGGGGCGACCACCGGCAGCGTCAGTGAGACCGGCGGTTTGGCCGGAGATGCACCGTCGGCCTTGCGGCGTACTCCGCTTAATGGCGTCGGTCCGGCAACCGGCTTGACCTCGGTGATTGCGCCCGCCGGTGCTGTTGCCGGCGCCCCGGCAGCAGGCACCGCCATCGGCGGCTGGACTCGCATGCACTGGATCGGGCTCGGCCGCTTGAACTGCTGGCAGTTCCAAAGCGCCTTGGCATAGCCCTGTGCCTGATCGCGCAGATAGCTGAACGACAAAGCTGCGGTCTGGGCGGGCGTCGCGGGCAGCTTGGCCGGCTTCTGCTTCGCGTCGGTCCACGCCATGAACTTGCAATAGAGCCGCTCGCCGCACGTTTTGATCGCCAGCGCGGCGAATGCGTCCGGGTTCATCTTCTTGTCGAGCACGACGAGGAAATGATTGGCGTCGAGTCCCGCGCCGACCGGGTTCGGAACGGCGCTGTCGGGGATCGTTGCCGGATCGACCAGCGAACCGTCGCCCTGCAGCGCCGTCTCGAGCGGGTTGCTCGTATCGCCCTGATGGACCGGCGACAGGCGCGCCATCTGGGGGATGTTGGGCTCGACGCCGGCATAGCCTCGGTTGAACGCCGGCGGCGTGCCCCACCAGCCGGCCCAGCGGAAGAACAGATGCGTATCGACCGCGGTGATCTTCTCTAGGCTCGCGCTCCAGTAAGGCACCACCCAATTGGTGTGGTAATGGGTGGCATGGCCGACCGGACGGTAGACCGAGCCGTTGAGCGCCATACGCGCCACGTCGCGGGCGCGTTGCCATGCCGCGGGGCTCGGCGAATAGCGCAGCATCGCGCCGTCGCAGGTGAAGGTGAACTGGCAGCCGGTGCTGCGTTCCGATCCCTGGAACACCACGCCGCAGATCGTCTTGGGGAAGGCCGGGTGGCGCATCCGGTTGATGATCACTTGCGCAACGGCCCGCTGACCCTTGGCATCGTCGCCGGCTTCGTAATAGCCGGCGGCGGCGAGGCAATCGACAGCGCGGGCCTGGCTGTCGGCGGCGCCCGACAGTCGGAACGGTCGCGCGGCGGGGTTGGGCAGAGTCGAGAAGGGGATCGCGGCGTTGATCGCGCGAGCGTCCTCGGGTGCCACTTCCTGCAGCTTGACCGGCTCGACCGGCGGCAGCTCCTGCTTCGGAACCACACGCTTTGAGATCACCACCGGCGCCCGCTTGTGGGCGACGACGCGCGGCGCGGTCGAGACGATCAGCAGTGGCACGCCGATCGCCGCCAGCGCAAACAGGCCGAGCAGCACCTTCAGCCAGAGCGGTGCGGCAGGCCGGGGCGACGGCGCAGATGTGAGCGCGTCGTGAGATTGCATCAGCATCGTGCGCTGCCGCTCAGCCCCGACGCGCGGAGGCGCGGGTGGTCATGGGGATGAGGCGAAAGCGAACGTACAACAAGCTGCTCCAATTGCGGGGTCGCCGCCCATAACGCAGCAGGCGGAGATTTGGAACCATTGCGCCGCCGGAACGCCGCAATGGTTCGCCGGAGCGCGCGCCTATCAGCTTTCGGGGAGGAACTCCGGCACGCTGAGATAGCGCTCGCCGGTGTCGTAGTTGAAGCCGAGCACCCGGGCATTGTCGGGCAGGTCGGGGAGCTTCTGGAGGATCGCGGCGAGCGTTGCGCCCGACGAGATGCCGACCAGCATGCCTTCCTCGCGCGCCGCACGGCGGGCCATGTCCTTCGCGACATTGGCGTCGACCTTGATCACCCCATCGATCGCATCGCCGTGGAAGTTCTTCGGGATGAACCCTGCGCCGATCCCCTGGATAGGGTGCGGGCCGGGAGTGCCGCCCGAGATCACCGGCGACAGCTCGGGCTCGACTGCGAACACCTTGAGATTGGGCCAGCTTTTCTTGAGCGTCTCGGCGACGCCGGTGATGTGCCCGCCGGTGCCGACGCCGGTGATGATCACGTCGATCGGCGAATCGGCGAAGTCGTTCAGGATTTCCTGCGCCGTGGTGCGGACATGGACATCGACGTTCGCAGCGTTTTCGAACTGCTGCGGCATCCACGCGCCTTCGGTGCTCTCGACGATCTCCATTGCCCGCTCGATCGAGCCCTTCATTCCCTTTTCGCGCGGGGTGAGGTCGAAGCTGGCGCCATAGGCCAGCATCAGTCGGCGGCGCTCGAGGCTCATGCTTTCGGGCATGACGAGGATGAGCTTGTAGCCCTTGACCGCGGCGACCATGGCGAGGCCGACGCCGGTGTTGCCGCTGGTCGGCTCGACGATCGTGCCGCCGGGCTTGAGATCGCCAGACTTCTCGGCCGCTTCGACCATCGCCAGCGCGATACGGTCCTTGATCGAGCCGCCCGGATTGGCGCGCTCGGACTTGATCCACACCTCGGCGCCGGGAAACAGCTTCTGCACCCGGATGTGCGGCGTGTTGCCGATCGTCTCGAGGATCGTGTTCGCCTTCATGTCGTCATCTCCTTGGGAGGCACTTCGAGATTGGCCGGAGGATCGAAGGTGCGAGCCCGCCTGAGCTCGGGGAATAGCTTGGCCCACGCTATCGTGACAAGCACCGCACCGATCCCGCCGCCGACCACGGCGGCGACCGGGCCGATCAATGCGGCGAGAAAGCCGGATTCGGCCTCGCCGAGCTCGTTCGATCCCGAGATGAACAAGGTCGACACTGCACCGACCCGGCCGCGCATCTGGTCCGGCGTGTAGAGCTGGATCAGCGACTGGCGGACATAGACCGAGACCATGTCGGCGGCGCCGAGTACGAAGAGTGCGACCAGCGACAGCAAGACGGCCGGCGCAAAATCCTTGCCGACCGCTGAGGGGCCGAGCAGGCGGACGAGGAACGGAGCCGAGGCGCCGAACACGACGGTCGCCAGTCCGAAGATCGCCACTGCGAGCAGCATCTTCTTGCCCACCTCGGTCTTGAGCGGGCGCCACGAGAAGAACAGGCCGACCGCCACCGCCCCGAGCGCCGGCGCGGCACGGAGATGGCCGAGGCCCTCGGAGCCGACCTGAAGAATGTCGCGCGCATAGACCGGCAGCATGGCCGTGGCGCCGCCGAGCAGCACCGCGAACAGGTCGAGCGAAATCGCGCCGAGCACCAGCCGGTTGCGGCGGACATAATGCAGCCCGTCGACCATTTGCGCCCACGGGCTGCCGGTGAATTTGACGCTGCTGCGCGGCACCGGCGAGATCAGCAGCAGCATGGTCAAGGTCAGCGTGAAGAGGCCCGCTGCGACGAAATACGGTACCGAGGGGCCAGCCGCGTAGAGATAGCCGCCCATCGCCGGTCCGATCACCGTGCCGATCTGCCACGAGACCGAGCTGAGCGCGATCGCGGTCGGCAGGCTCTCCTTTGGCACCAGGTTGGGCGCCAGCGCACCGAGCGCCGGCCCGGCAAAGGCCCGCGCGACGCCGAGCAAGGCAGCGATGCCGAACAAGGCGGGCAGGGTGATCGTGTCGGTATAGGTCAGCCAGCCGAGCGTCAGCCCGCATAGCACTTCGAGGCCGACCGCGGCGCGGGCGATCCAGCGGCGGTCGAGCCGGTCGGCGAGCCAGCCGGCGAAGAGCGACAGCACCAGCAAGGGCAGGAACTGGGCGACGCCGATCAGCCCGAGCTGGAACGCCGCTTCCTTGATCGTCATCGTCTCGCGGGCAATGTCGTAGACTTGCCAGCCGATGACGATGACCAATGCCATCTGGCCGAGCGTCGCGGCGAAGCGCGCCACCCAGTAAGCGCGGAAATTGGCGACGGCGAAAGGATGGATCGGCATGCCGGCTCTCTGACGCTTCGGCGGCGCCACCGCAACGTCCGATTACTCCGCCCTGCAACGCGTTCCGGAACCGCAATCTCCGGGAGCGGTTCTTACGGCAACGAACCGATTTGTCAGGAGTCAGGAGATGGGCAAGGGCATTTTGTTGTGGCTGCTGGGTATTCCCCTTCCCATCATCATCCTGCTGCTGCTCTTCTGGCACTGACGCGTTCAGGCGCTCGGCAGCTTGATCCCGTCGAAGAGCGCGGTGCGGATCTCCCACGCCTCCGCCGCATAGCCTTCGCGCGTCGGACCCGATCGTGACCCGTCCGGCTGGACGGGAAGCAGCGGCACGATCTCGGCAGCCTCGGCTTCGATCCGGATGCGGATCCGCCGGGTCAGCCGGGTAACTGCGCGTCGATAGGTTTCCCAGCCCTCCGCGGGGTGCGGACCCTGCCAGCGCGCGACATGCTCGCGATATTCGGACATCAGCGCCGCAGTCTCGACACTGGCGAGCGCAGCGGTCTGCTGGGCATGTGCGCGGCGGTCGCTCATCATCGGCCCGTAAATGGTCGATTCCATCTGGGCAAAGTGCAGCAAAAGGTCGCGGGTGAACGCCCAGCGCTTGTCGGCCATGCGGTCTTCCAGCGGCGGCGGCGGGCCCGCCGCAAACTGCTCGACGGCTTCGACGTTGGCGAGGATCCGGCAATGTTGGGCAAGCAGACGGTCGACGGACATGGGGGGTGTACTCCTCGCTCCCCTCTGCCGCCGATGTAGCTACGCACGTCCTAACCGACCGCCCCGGTAATGGCCGTATCGGTGTTGGTACGGAAGGTGCCCGACCGGAGGATGAATGCAGGTTAATGCAAGCGTTTCGCTTTGCTTTATCCGGGGTGCTAAGGTCATATTCCGAAAGGGTTTTCGGGGCAGCGTGAAACAGGGGGGCGAGCAGCCGGCGGCACCGGCACTGGCGAGAATGGGCGGTGGCCGCATGGGCGACGCAGTGCGCGGGTTCGCGTGGCACACGACGCCGCTTGGCCCGCCGGAACGCTGGCCTGCGGAACTGCAGGCGGCGGTCGCATGGGGGCTCGAATCGCAATTTCCGATGGCCCTGGTCTGGGGACCCGGGCAGGTCACGATCTACAACGACGCCTTCCGCCCGATCCTCGGCAACAAGCCCGAGGCGCTTGGCCGCAGCTTCGCCGAAACCTGGGCCGAGGTCTGGCACGCCGTCGGACCGCTCGTCGAACAGGCCTATGCCGGCAAACCGAGCTTCTTCGAAGATTTCCCGCTCGAAGTGGAGCGCGGCAACGGACCCGAGCAAGCCTGGTTTACCTTCTGCTATTCGCCGGTGCGGCTGGTCGATGGCAGCGTCGGCGGGATGGTCGACACGGTCATGGAAACCACCGAAGCAGTGCGCGCGCGGCAAGCCACCGAAGTGATGCGCGACGAACTGGCGCACCGGCTCAAGAACACCATGGCGATGGTCCAGTCGCTCGCCAGCCGGACCCTCCGGGAAGTGACCGAGAAGGACGCGGTCAGGACCTTCGAGAAGCGCGTCGTCGCGCTCGGCCACGCGCACGACGTGCTCGGCCGCGGCAAATGGCAGAGCGCGTCGCTGGGCGAGCTCGCTGACGGACTGCTGGCGATGCATGGCGAGCGCTTCCGGGTCTCGGGTCCCGAGATCGCGCTCGGCGCCTCGGCGACTTTGCGGCTGTCGCTGATCCTCCACGAGCTCGCCACCAATGCCGCCAAATATGGCGCGCTGTCGTGCGCGGAGGGCCATGTCGACCTGCACTGGCATGTCGAGCAGGGCAGCAAGGGCGACGAATTGGTGGTATGCTGGCGGGAGAATGACGGCCCCGAAGTGATGGCGCCGAGCCGGACCGGGTTCGGCACCAGGCTCATCGACATGGGGCTGATCGGCACCGGCAAGGTCGAGCGGCGCTATCCGCCAAGCGGTGTCGAGGTCGACATGCGCGTGCCTGTCGCCGAGCTGCAGGAGCGCTGACAGGTCCGTAACCGCACTGATCTTGCTGCACTGCGGCATGGCGTTTATATCCCCGGCGATGTCCTCCAGCGATCCCGCGGCGCCCGCCACCGCCATCAACATGCCCATTCTGTTCGAAGCCATCGTCCGCACCCGCTGCGTCGAGGCGACGTACAATAACGGCCATGTCGTGCTGGCGCCGCACGTCGCCTTCACCCGCCACGGCGAAGTCTATGTCGGCGCCACCACGATCGAACGCGACGGCCAGCCGCCGCGCGAGGAGAAGGTCGGCCTGTTCAAGCTCGCCGGCCTGACCGGCTTCGCCTTGACCGAGCGCGCCTTCACTCCCAGCGCGGTCTTCGACCCGAAGGACGAACGCTTTGCGGCCGAGACCCTGATCGCGGTGGAACTGCCCGCGGCCTGATCCCGGCCGTATGCATCAGCGGCAGCGAACCTGCTGGCTGCGGTCGATCGACGCGCCCGCGGCCCCGCCGGCGATCGCGCCGAGCAGGGTGCCGACGGTGCTCGAGCGGCGGCCGGCGATGACGTTGCCGAACAGCCCGCCCGCGGCGGCGCCGACGATCAGCCCGGTGGTGCCGTCGCTGCGCTTGCAATAATAACGCCCGTCATTGCCGCGATAGACGCGATCGTCCGCGGACAAAGTGCGCTCCTGGTAATTGCCCGAGCGATAGTCGCGCGCCGGATCGTAATTGGGATCGTCGTCGTAGCGATCGTCGTAGCGGCCGCGATCGTCATAGGCAGGGCGCGTGTTGCGGGCACGGCGATAGCGTTCGACCGCGGCCTGATATTGCTCATACTCGTTGTCGAAGCGGCGCTGTGCGGCGTCGAAGCGGGCTTCCTCGTCCTGGTACGAGCTGCTGCTGTAGCGCGAGCTGGTCTGGGCCGAGGCCGGCGCGGCGACGACGAGCGCAGCGGCAAGGGCGGCGAGGCCGGTGATGGTCTTCATGATTGTCTCTCCTCCATGCGTGCCTTGATAAGGCGGACGACGCGGAAACGTTCCGGCAATGCGCGTGAAGCGGGGCTGAATGGGGGCGGGAGAGGCTCTTTGCGGCGCTAAGTTGACCAAGTTCTCCGAAACGCGATTCATCTCGCCGTCTTTCCGCGGGGCGGCGGCGGGGGCGGCGTATTGATAGCCGACAGGGCGAGACGATAGTCGAAGCGGTGGCGCGTGCCGATCTGCTGGCCCTTGTAGAAGCGCGGCGTGACGATGCCGTTGAGCGCCCGATCCATGGCGAGCCCGAACATGCGATCATAGCCCATCTGGAGGGCACAGTCCCATGCCGCGGCGAAGCTCTCCGCGCCCGGGCGCTCGCGCAGCTTGTAGGCCGATTGCTTGGTCATTCCCACGGCCCGAGCCGCGCGGAGCACGGTGCCCATTTCTGAAAGCGCCATGATGAAATCGTGCTGGCGGCGGGGCGTCCAGCCGTCGTGGCGAGCGCGATCGAGTGCAACGGGGACGAAGGCGAGCGGATCGAGCTCCTCGGCCTCGGATGCGGCGTACGGCAAGTCAGTCATGACGCGAATCTGTCGCGGGGTGCCTGGCGTGCCAGGCGAGGGCGAGCGCCAGCCGCGCTTTTGTCGTGCCATGACAGGCGGCGTCGACCCGCGCCAATTGTGGGGCATCAAGGCCGCCGCGGCGCAGGACGCGCGCGGCGAGGGCATCGATCCTCGCCTCCTCGACTGCGCGACGCCATGCTCGCGCGAAGGTGCTGCGCCGGCCGAGGATGCTCCGGAAGCGCGTGACGGCGGATGCATTGGCACCGACGCTGGCGGCTGCGGTGGGGACATCGCCGGTTCGGAGCAGCGTGTGGAGGAAGTCGTATTGGCTCTCGGGCGGCCAATCGGGATGCGGTGCCAGCCTGAGCCCGGCGAAGGGGGCGAGCGTACGGGGCGACGAGTCGGTCATCGGCGAGTCTATCCCAGACGAAATCCTACATTGGAAGCCGGCCGCTCGAGCGGAGGGCGGTCAAATACCGCTTATCAGCAGGTCGAGCGCGTTGCTGATGATGTAGCACTGCTCCGAAAGCGAGGTGACGCGTTCGCCGAGTTCATCCGTGCGGACGGCTGCAGCGAACTGGGTGAGCATCACCATCTCGGCGCCACCGACGGCTAAGACGGGATTGAGCCGATCGGCAGGCTTGGGTGCGGTGTCGCGCGGCAGGAGCGGGACGACGAAGCGGGTGTTCAGTGCCGAGAGAAGGTCGGCCTGGCAGTCTAGCAGAAAGCCCGGCCCGTTGCGCCGGCGATGGACGTCGAATTGCGCCACCGGGCCCTAGAAGAGCCGCGCATCGGCGAGCGGCAAGCCATGTCGCTCAACATGGGCATTGGAAGCCGCGAGCGCGTCGGCATTGTCCGCCTGCCAGCGCGGTGCGACGTGGCGGGCGATCGCCTCGGCCAAACCCCGCTCGCAAGCTTCGGAGAGGTCGATTCCAAGCCGACTGGCTTCGTGGATCAATGCGGAATCGAGCGTCAGTTCGGTGGGCTGACGGTCGCGGCGGCTAGGGATGATCGCGTTCATGGGTGGCGCTCCGTTGCGCCGGTGAGCCTACTATGGATTACCAAATGCGACCAGTCTGGTGATGCGGGGCGCTAGCAGGGCGACGACGAGCGACGACCTGGATAGGTAATTCAATAGCTCGCGTCACGCATCCGGCGGATAAGCTCGGCGGCGGACTCCTGCTGTTGAGGTATGGTCGCACGCAGCTTGCGCAGAGCCTCAAGGTCAATGGCTTGAGCTCGCGCTGCTTCCTGGGCGGCACCAGCTGCGCAGCGGGCTTGCCGCGGCGAGTAATTTCGATGCTCTCGCCTGCCTCGACGCGGTCGACGATCTCGCAGAGACGGGCCTTGGCATCGGCGAGGTTGATGCGTTCCATGGGGCGGTTCGTGACTAAGTTGGTGACTATATTCGAACTTGCTGCCGGAGGGAAGCTGTCTCGCCAAAGCCATGCGAGCCTCAAGTAGATACACCGATGCGTTAAATAACGCATCCTCTAGACATCTCTTGTGGGAAGGAGCAGTTTCTATTGCATACAGGGGAGGGATGCATGGACCTTGCTACGAAGCTCGTAGAGTTGGAAAAGCGAACCGCGCAACACCGAGAATTGCTTCTTACCGAAGAAGCCGCAAAGACTGCGCTCGTCATGCCCTTTCTTCAGGCCTTGGGATATGATGTGTTCAACCCCAGTGAGGTCATCCCCGAATTTACCGCAGATGTCGGTATCAAGAAGGGAGAGAAAGTCGATTACGCGCTTTGTATAGATGGGAAGCTTTCGATCCTTGTTGAGTGCAAGCCGTCCTCCGTGGATCTCGACCTGAAGCATGCAAGCCAGTTGTATCGCTATTTTTCTACCACGGACGCGCGTGTAGCCATCCTCACCAACGGCGTTATCTACAAATTCTATTCGGACATCGAGCAGCCGAACAAGATGGACGACAAGCCATTCTTCGTGCTGTCAATGGACGCGATCCGGCGAAGCGACCCTGCAACGCTCGAGCGGTTCACGAGGCAGCAGTTCGACATCGATGCCATCGTTCGTGAAGCGGGGCGCTTGAAGCTGGAATCCCAAATGCGGATCGAGGTTGAGAAGGAGTTTGCCGAGCCTTCGGACGAGTTTGTTCGAATGATGGCTGCCCGTGTTCAACCCGGCGGCCGACTGACAGCGGCGGTGAAAGAGCAGTTTCAACCTATTCTGGTGGCGTCGATTGCTGGCCTGATACGAGATCGTGTGAATGAGCGGCTCACCAGCGCCCTGAATGTCGCGAATCCGAGCGCAGAGATGATCCCGGCGGGAGACTCGGACGACATGTCCGAGGTCGAGGATGGAGTCATTACGACCGATGACGAGATCGCCGGTTTCCGTATCGTCCAGGCCATCGCGTCCCGTCATGTCGACCCGAAGCGCGTGGTGATCCGGGACTCCAAGAGTTATTGCGCGATCCTGCTCGACGACAACAATCGCAAATCGCTGGCACGGCTTCATTTCAACAGCCCGACCACACGATACGTCGGCACTTTTGTCGACAAAGCCGAGACGCGGCATCCGGTGACGGCAATTACCGACATCTACAAGCTCGAACCCCAGATCTTGGATAGGCTGAAAGAGTTATCCGCGATCAAGGAATGAGGCGATGTCTTCCCTCTCTCCGCTTGCGGAGAGAGGATGGCCGAACGCAGTGAGGCCGGGAGAGGGGCATTTGTTCAGCGCCTGGCTCTATTCCTCAAGCCCCTCTCCCTGGCCCTCTCCCCTGAAGGGGAGAGGGAGTTCTCAGCGCGCTGCTTATGGCTTGGAGGACGGCTTCCATGTTGGTCATGACTTCGGCGTTGGTGAAGCGGAGGAGGTGGAAGCTCTGGCTTTCGAGGAAGCGGGTACGCCTTGCGTCATAGTCTTGCTGCATGGCGTGGGCATCGCCATCGACTTCGATCGCCAGCATTGCGGAGCGACTGGTGAAGTCGATGATGTAGGGGGCGATTACCGTCTGGTGGCGGAACTTGTGGTTCTCGAAGCGGTGGGCGCGGAGATGATACCAGAGGCGGGCTTCGGCAGGCGTGGGGTTGGTGCGCATGTGCCGGGCACGAGCCAATAGTTCCGGGTCGCGCATAGAATGACTCCCCTCTCCCCGACCCTCTCCCCTGAAGGCGAGAGGGAGTTTGTTTTCCCTCTCTCCGCTTGCGGGGAGAGGGTGGCCGAGCGTAGCGAGGGCGGGAGAGGGGCGGGTGCCTCAGTCCCCCACGCTCACGAAACTATCCATCACCCGCTTGCGTCCTGCCTGCTCGAAATCGATCTCCAGCTTGTTGCCTTCGATCTCGGCGATCAGGCCGTAGCCGAACTTCTGGTGGAAGACGCGCAGGCCGACCGAGAGGTCGGCGCGGGGTTTGGCGCCGAAGCTTACCGCCGACGCGTGGCTCTCGAGCACCCGGGCGGGTTCGCGCGAGAAGGTGCGGCTGGTGAAGCTGCCGCCGGGGTTCTTCGCGTCGATCCCCGCGGCGCGCTGCCAGCCGGGGCCGCGGCCGGTGCCGCGGCCGACATCGGCGAAGGGATCGGCGCGCTCGGACCAGTTGGCGCGCCACAGGCTCTCGCCGCCCGACATGGTGTTCTCGCTCTCGATATGCTCGCCCGGCAGTTCGGCGACGAAGCGACTGGGGAGCGACGAGGTCCATTGGCCGTAGATGCGGCGATTGGCGGCGTGGAGGATCGTCGCGCGGCGGCGGGCGCGGGTGATCGCGACATAAGCGAGGCGACGCTCCTCCTCGAGGCTGGCGAGGCCGCCTTCGTCGAGCGCGCGCTGCGAGGGGAAGATGCCTTCCTCCCAGCCGGCGAGGAATACCGTGTCGAACTCGAGGCCCTTGGCGGCATGGATCGTCATGATCGTGACCTTGGGCTCGTCGGCCGCGGCCTCATTGTCCATCACGAGGCTGACATGCTCGAGGAACGCGCCGAGCGACTCATATTCCTCCATCGCGCGGACGAGTTCGTTGAGGTTCTCGAGCCGGCCGGCGGCCTCGGCGGTGCGGTCGGCCTGCCACATCGCGGTGTAGCCGCTCTCGTCGAGGATGATGCGGGCGAGCTCGGGATGGGAGAGCGTGTCGCCCATGCTGCGCCAGCGGGCGATGTCGCCGATCAGGTTGCCGAGGCTGCGGCGCGCCTGCGCGGTGAGCTCGTCGGTGTCGAGGATGCGCGCGCCGGCGGTGGTGAGGGGGAGACCCTCGGCGCGGGCGAACTGGTGGACCTTGGCGAGGGCCTTGTCGCCGAGCCCGCGCTTGGGGACGTTGACGATGCGCTCGAAGGCGAGGTCGTCGCTCGGCTGGGCGACGACGCGGAGATAGGCGAGCGCGTCGCGGATCTCGGCGCGCTCGTAGAAGCGGAAGCCGCCGATGATGCGGTAGGGCAGGCCGATGCTGATGAAGCGCTCTTCGAACTCGCGGGTCTGGTGCTGGGCGCGGACGAGGATCGCGACGTCGTCGAGGCTGGTGCCGCCGCGCTGGAGGCCCTCGATCTCCTCGCCGACGCGGCGGGCTTCCTCGGGGCCGTCCCAGATGCCGAGCACCTTGACCTTTTCGCCCGCGTCCTTCTCGGTCCACAGGGTCTTGCCGAGGCGGCCGCCGTTGTTGGCGATGACGCCCGAGGCGGCGGCGAGGATGTGGGGGGTGGAGCGATAATTCTGCTCGAGCCGGATCACTTTCGCCCCGGGAAAGTCCTTCTCGAACTTGAGGATGTTCTCGACCTGCGCGCCGCGCCAGCTGTAGATCGACTGGTCGTCGTCGCCGACGCAGCAGATGTTCTTGCGCTCCTGGGCGAGCAGGCGGAGCCAGAGATATTGGACGCTGTTGGTGTCCTGATACTCGTCCACCATGATGTAGCGGAAGCGCTGCTGATAGTGCGCCAGCACGTCGCGATCCGTCTTGAGGATGACGAGCATGTGGAGGAGCAGGTCGCCGAAATCGCAGGCGTTGAGGGTGCGGAGGCGATCCTGATAGGCGGCGTAGAGCGCCTGACCGCGGCCATGGGCGAAGGCTTCGGACTCGCCCGCGTCGATTTCCTTCGGCGTCAGGCCCTTGTTCTTCCAGCCGTCGATCATCCCGGCGAGCTGGCGCGCGGGCCAGCGCTTCTCGTCGATATCGGCCGCCTGGATGAGCTGCTTGAGCAGGCGGAGCTGGTCGTCAGTGTCGAGAATGGTGAAGTTCGACTGGAGCCCGACGAGCTCGGCGTGGCGGCGGAGCATCTTCGCGCCGATCGCGTGGAAGGTGCCGAGCCACGGCATGCCCTCGACGGCGTCGCCGACGAGGCGGCCGACGCGCTCGCGCATCTCGCGCGCCGCCTTGTTGGTGAAGGTGACCGAGAGAATTTCGCTGGGGAACGCCTTGCGGGTGTAGAGCAGATGGGCGAGCCGGGCGGTGAGCGCGGCCGTCTTGCCGGTGCCGGCGCCGGCGAGGACGAGCACCGGACCCTCGGTGGTGAGCACGGCATCGCGCTGCGGCGCGTTGAGGCCGCGCAGATAAGGGGCGTCGTCGGGGGCGGGCGCAGGGAGAGTCATCGGTGAACAGGTAGGGAACGGCGGCCTTTCGGGCAAGCCGGAACCGGCGCCGACCGGCGGACGTCTATAAGGAGCCTGTCTGCCGGAGAATCTCGCGAAATGCGCCACTTGCTGTTCCTGCCGCTGCTCTGCGCGGCCGCGCCCGCCTTCGCGCAGGTCGAGGAGCTCGATCAGATCGAGCCGGGCAAAAGCGAGTGGCAGGCCGAACTTCTCGGCAGCTATGGCGGCACCGACGATCACCAGATCGAATTGATCACCGGCGTCACCGACCAGCTCGTGCTCGGCGTGCAGGCCGAGTTCGAGGGGCGGCGGCTCGAGGGATGGGGGCCGGTGGCCCTGTATCGATTCAGCGATCCGGAGGAGAAGCCGGTCGGGTTGGCGGGCGAGGTGCAGATCGAGATCGATCGCGGCGGGCATCTGGGCGAAGCCGAATTGCGCGGGATCGTCGAGCGGCAGACCAGGGCGTGGTGGCTGCAGGCGAACGTGATGCTGCGCTACCAGCGCGACGAAGGCGAGCGCGGAACGAACGTGGCCTATGCCACCTCGGTGCAGCATGCGCTGGGCGACAAGGCATGGCTGGGCATCGAGGCGTCGGGACGCGCATTGCGGCTCGGCGGGAGCCCCGAGGCGGCGCCGCAGGGCGAGCATTATGCCGGGCCGAGCCTGACGCTCGAACTCGCCGAGGAGAAGCTCGAGCTCGGCGCGGCGTGGCTGCAGCGGCTCTCGGGCGAGGGGCCGAATTCCGAGCCGCGCGTGTTCGTGCAGTTCACTTTCTGAACGGCACCCGCTAGACGGGCCAGATGCTATTGAGGAACAGGAAGGTCCGGCTGGCGATCGTGCTGGCGCTCGCCGTCTTCGCCGCTTTCTATGCGTGGCGCACGAGCCAGGTCGAGCAGCGCCTGCCGCCGTGCGAGCCGGGACGGCACGAGGAGAAGGATGCCAGCGGCAAGGTAGTCAAGGTCACGCGGACGACGTGCTTCTGAGCTTTTGTCCACAGCACTGTAACCCGGCTGTCATCACACCGTCACGAACTCCAGTCATTTCGCAGCCATCATGGCCACGATCGCACTGGACCACACCCCGACGGCAGACCTGCCGGGGCGCCCCCGTCTCGACCACAAGACCCATCCTTATGCCTGGCTGATCTTCGCCGGCCTGCTGGTCGGCGGACTGGCTTATGCTGGGGTCAGCGTGCTGACCGACACGCGTGGGGTGGGCGAGGAACTGGCGCTCGGCGTGTTCGCCTTCCTCGTGCTGGCGCTGGTGATCGCGCTCGGCTTCGAGTTCGTCAACGGGTTCCACGACACCGCCAACGCCGTCGCCACGGTGATCTACACCAATTCGATGCCGGCGCATTTCGCGGTGGTGTGGTCGGGATTCTTCAACTTTCTCGGGGTGATGTTCTCGAGCGGGGCGGTGGCCTATTCGATCATCACCCTGCTGCCGGTCGACCTGATCCTCAATGTCGGCAGCGCGGCCGGGTTCGCGATGATCTTCGCATTGCTGCTCGCGGCGGTGCTGTGGAACCTCGGCACCTGGTATGTCGGGTTGCCGAACAGCTCGTCGCACACCTTGATCGGATCGGTGCTCGGCGTCGGCTTTGCCAATCAGCTGATCCAGGCCGGATCGCGCGGCGGCACCGCGGGCGTCGACTGGAGCCAGGCGCAGAAGGTCCTCACAGGCCTGTGGATGGCGCCGCTGATCGGCTTCGGCGCGGCGTTGCTGCTGCTCTTCGTGATGCGCGCAGTGATCCGCCGGCCGGACCTCTACAAGGCGCCCGAGGGCGATAAGACGCCGCCCAAAGGCATTCGCGCGCTGCTGATCTTCACCTGCACCGCGGTCTCGTTCAGCCACGGCTCGAACGACGGGCAGAAGGGCATGGGGCTGATCATGCTGATCCTGATCGGCTGCGCGCCGACTGCCTATGCACTCAATCGCACGCTGCCGAGCAGCGCCACCCCGGCGTTCGTGCAGACCGCCAATGTCGCGACCGCGGCGTTCGACGCGCGCAGCGGCGGGATCGCCATGGCGCCGGACCAGGCGCGTGCGACGCTCACCGGTGCGCTCCAGCAGCGCAAGGCCGAGGGGCCGGCCGTCTATGCCGCGCTCGAAAGCCTTTCGACCGACCTGACCCAGCGCGTCGCCAGCTATGGCTCGCTGAGCAAGGTTCCCGCCGAGGCGACCTCGAACGTCCGCAACGACATGTATCTGGTGCTCGACACCACCAAGCTCGCCATCAAGAAGCCCGACGGCTTCCGCGCGGACGAGCTCAAGGCGGTCAAGGCGTTCCAGGCCGATCTCGAGGCCGGCACGCGCTTCATCCCGCTCTGGGTGAAGGTGGTTGTCGCGATCGCGCTGGGCCTCGGCACGATGATCGGCTGGAAGCGGATCGTGATCACCGTCGGCGAGCGGATCGGCAAGCAGCACATGACCTATGGCATGGGCGCGACCGCGGAGCTGGTCGCGGCGGCGACGATCCTCAGCGCCGACCGCTTCGGGTTGCCGGTGTCGACCACGCACATCCTGTCCTCGGGCGTGGCCGGCGCGTCGGTGGCGAACGGTGCCGGGCTGCAGGGGCGGACGATCGCCCAGCTCGCAGCGGCGTGGCTGCTGACCCTGCCGGCGGCGATGGCGCTGTCGGGCGGGCTCTACTGGCTGATGCTGACTGCCGTGAAGAGCTGGGGGCTCGGCTAGGGCGCTCCCAAGCAGTGCGCTTGCCGCCCGTATCCGCGAAGCGTAGGTTGTCGGCCGACCAGGATATTCGGAGGCAGACATGGCCTACGAACAGGCGCCGTTCGACGTGCAGGACCGTCCCGAAGACCTGCTGACCCATAGCGACAAGCAGTACTTCCAGGAGATATTCACCCGACAGGCGGTGAAAGCCTATCTCTATCTCAGTTTCGGGATGGGCATCATCGCCTTTCTGCTGCCGATATTACTCATCGCCGCCGGCGGCTATGACGGGCATTATTCGATCAGCTATTTCTATCACGTGAGCGACACCTGCCAGAACCTCCTGGTGGGCAGCCTCTGTGCCACCGGCGTGTTCCTGTTCCTCTTCCACGGCCTTTCCAACGTCGAGAACTGGATCCTCAATCTCGCAGGCGCGGCGTCGATCTCGGTGGCGATGAATCCGATGGGCACGCAGCAATGCGGCGCCGGGCACGACGCGCCGAGCGTCCACGCCGCCAGCGCGATCCTGTTCTTCGTCTGCCTCGCCGTGGTGGCGGTGGTCTTTTCCAAGCGCCGCATCGAACATATCCAGGATCCGTCGAAGCGACGGGCTTTCAAAATGGCGTACAACGCCGCCGGGTTTGCGATGATCGCGATGCCGGCCGCGGTTGCCGCGACGCATTTCCTCCGCAAGGCCGATGCCGCCGCGGCGCCGGATTGCACGCACTGGATCTTCTGGATCGAGTGCTTCGGCATCTGGGCATTCTCGTTCTACTGGTTCGTCAAGACTCTCGAATATCGGCTGCTGCTCCGCATCCGCTGAGGCCGGGCGGCTTGCCGGCGCCTAGCCTGCGCTGTTAGTCGCCGAAACCATGAGCCAACTCGTTCCCGGACCCGATGGGCGTCCGCGTTGCCGCTGGTCGGCCGCCGCGCCCGAATTCATCGCCTATCACGATACCGAATGGGGCTTCCCGGTCAGCGACGATCGCCGGCTGTTCGAGAAGATTTGCCTCGAGGGCTTCCAGTCGGGCCTCAGCTGGCGGACGATCCTCGCCAAGCGCGAGAATTTCCGCGCGGCGTTTCTGGGCTTCGATTTCGAGAAGGTCGCGCGCTTCACCCATGCCGATGTCGAGCGGCTGCTCGGCGACAGCGGCATCGTTCGCCACCGCGGCAAGATCGAGGCGGTGGTCAACAACGCGCAACGGGCGTGCGAACTCGTGTCGCGCGAGGGCTCGCTCGCGGCATATCTCTGGCAGTTCGAGCCGAGACCCGACGAACTCGCGGAGCCGCAGACGCTGTCGACCTCGCCTGCTTCGATACGTTTGTCGAAGGCGCTGAAGGCACAGGGGTGGAAGTTCGTCGGGCCGACGACGGTGTTCGCGTTCATGCAGGCGATGGGGTTGATCAACGATCATGCCGAGGGCTGCGCGATCCGGGTGGAAGCCGAGCGCGCGCGGTCTGCCTTCACGCTGCCCAAAGCCGACGACCAGGTTGGGAACTCGAACACGTCATGATCTGATTGCTGTCATCCCGGCCTTGCGCCGGGATCCCGCTTCTTCCTCTGTGGGGCAAGGAAGCGGGACCCCGGCTCGAGGACGGGGTGACGGTGCGGATATGAGGTTCAACCTAGGCCCTCAGCTGCGCCAGCAGACCTTCTCGATCGCATTGGCGGCGATCTCGAGGCTGAGCTTGAAGCCGCCGCTGTCGGCGCGCAAGTCGGCGCGGATATGATCCATTGGATTGTAGAAATGGACCAACACCCCGGCGGCGAGCGCGAAGAGGATTGCGAATACCAGTCTGCGTCCCGCTGACTCGCGCATTGGCCGACTCCCTTTTCGGTGCTGCGTTGGTGCCCGGGTTCGATACAGAAGCGAAACTGTCGCGGCCATGAACGGGGCTGGACTTTCGCGGCCGTGTTGGAAGAAGGAGTGTAAGGCCGGGTGCGGTTGGGCCATCGTGCGGCGCAAAGAGCGCCGCTCACCCGCACCCAGCTCCGACCAAGGCCGCGCGAAGGGCGCGGCCCGAGTCTGCGCAACCCTCTCCCTCAAGGGAGAGGGAAGAAAAGGAAGTCCATGGCCGCCGCACCGATCGCATCGCACCGCCGCATTCTGTTCGCGAGCCTGGTCGGGACTTCCGTCGAGTTCTACGATTTCTACATCTACGCGACCGCCGCGGCTCTGGTGTTCCCCGCCTTGTTCTTCCCCGCCAGCGATCCGGGGCTTGCCCAGCTCGCTTCCTATGCGAGCTTCAGCGTCGCCTTTTTTGCGCGGCCGATGGGCGGGCTGGTGTTCGGGCATTTCGGCGACCGGATGGGACGCAAATCGACGCTGGTGGCGTCGCTGATGCTGATGGGCATCTCGACGGTGCTGATCGCCTTCCTGCCGACCTATGCGATGATCGGCTGGGTAGCGCCCGCGTTGCTCTGCCTGCTGCGCTTCGGGCAGGGGCTGGGGCTGGGCGGCGAATGGGGCGGGGCCTCGTTGCTCGCGGTCGAGAATGCCCCGCCGGGCTGGGCCAATCGCTATGGCGCGTTTCCGCCGCTCGGCGCGCCGGTCGGGTTCATCTTCGCCAACGGCTTCTTCCTGTTGCTCGGCGCATTGCTCAGCGACGACCAGTTCCGCGAATGGGGCTGGCGATTGCCGTTTCTGGCGAGCGCCGCGTTGGTCGGGCTAGGGCTTTGGGTGCGGGTGAAGCTGACCGAGACGCCGGCATTCGTCGCGGCGCAGGAGGCAGCACCACCGCCGCGCGTGCCGGTGGGCGAATTGTTCCGGCAGCACTGGCTGCCGACATTGGCCGGGACGGTGGGCACGGTGGCGTGCTTCGCCCTGTTCTACATCGCGACGGTGTTCATCATCGGCTACGCGACCAAGGGGCTCGGCTACGACCGCGAGACCTTCCTCGCGGTCGAGCTGGTCGCGATCCTGTTCATGGCGGCGGGAATCTGGGTCGCTTCGAGCTTGGCGGATCGGAGCAGCGCAACCCGGATCCTCGCGATCGGCTGCATTGCGACGGTCGCGACGGGGCTGACGATCGGGCTGTTCGTCACCGCCGGCGCATTGGCGAGCCTGTTCCTGTGGCTCGCCGGCGGGTTGTTCGTGATGGGATTCGTATACGGGCCGCTCGGCGGCTGGCTGCCGAGCCTGTTCCCGGCGCGGGTGCGCTATACCGGCGTGTCGGTGACCTTCAATCTCGGCGGGATCATCGGCGGCGGGCTCACGCCGCTGATCGCTGCGGCGCTGGCGGAACGTGGCGGGCTGGTGCTGGTCGGCTATTATCTCGCCGCCGCGGCGGTGCTGAGCCTCGTCGGGCTGGCGCTGATTTCTCGTCATGCGGACCAAGCTTAGTGTCTGCCGCCGCAAGGTGCGGTTCGCGTCGGAGGCCGACGCTGTCGCGTCTATCCAGCGCTCGGTACTCGTGCTGCGGCCGTATCGCTGCGATCGGTGCGGGCAGTTTCACCTGACCAGCCGGACCAAGGGGAAGCGGGTGGTGCGGATTATCTGACGCCCGGGGTCAGGCTTTGCGCAGCAAGGTCAGCCTCGCCTTGCCGTGGACGCGGCTGGTGTCGATCTCGAAGCCGGCGAGCGCGACTTCCTCCTGCTTGGCGGTCTCGATGCTGACCCAGGTGGCGGGGCCGGCCCAGCCGAGGCGGGCGAGCTTGTCGAGCGCGACCATGCCGGCGCCGGTGCCGTAGGGCGGGTCCATCAGGATCAGGTCGAGCGGCTTCACCGCAGGGCCGAGCGCGAGCGCCGAGGTGGCGCGGACTTCGGCGCCTTTGGCGTTCAGCTTGGCGATATTGGCCTTGAGCGCGTCGAGCGCCGCCTTGTCATGCTCGACGAACAGGCACGAGGCGGCGCCCCGCGACAATGCCTCGAGCCCCAACGCACCCGATCCGGCGAACAGATCGGCCACGGCGAGCCCCCCGAAGCTGCCGACGCGGCTGGCGAGCATCGAGAACAGCGCCTCGCGGGTGCGGTCCGCGGTGGGGCGCGTGGTGTCGCCCTTCGGCGCCACCAAAGGACGGCCACGCCACTCTCCCGCGATGACGCGCATTACTTACGGGTCCGTGGCGGCCGGCCGGGCCTGGCCGGCTTGCCGCGGCCGCCTGCGGGTCCCTTGGTGGGGCGGGGTGCGCGCGGCCGATCGACGAATTCGCCGGCACGCGGCTCCTGCTGGTCGCGATGCGCCCTGGCGCGCGCGGCGCGGGCCGGTTTGGCGATCGACCCTGTTTCCTCACGGGCGGGCCGTTCGGCACGCGCCGCCGGCGCACCGCGCGGTGTGAACCGGGCTTGCTTAGCCGGTGCGCGATCTTCGATGGCGGGGCGGCCGATGGCGGCCTTGCGGCCTTTAGCGGGCGCCGCGTGACGATCCTGGCGTATCGGAGCTTCCCCCCGCGCAGGCGGGGTGGCGCGTGGCGTGAAGCGCGGACCCTTTGGTTCGTGGGGCGCGGCTTTGACCGGGGCGCGGCGGAGGCGGCGATCGGGCTCGACCACCGGCTGCGGCTTCGGCGCGGGTTCGGGGACGCGGGCGCGGACGGCGAATTGCAGGTTCGAGGCCGCCTTGCCGCCGCCCGGCTTCGCCAGCACGGTGCGGAAGGTGATTAGGTCGTGCTGGCGGATCTCGTCGACGTCGCCGGCAGGAAGATCGCCGAGCCAGAACGGGCCGTAGCGGGTGCGGATGAGACGGTTCACCTCGAGGCCGAGATATTCGAGGACGCGGCGGACTTCGCGGTTCTTGCCCTCGGTGAGGGTCATCTCGATCCAGACGTTGGCGCCGGTGCGCCGCTCGATATTGGCGTTGATCGAGCCGTAGCGCACGCCTTCGATCTTGACGCCGAGCATCAGCTCCTCGAGCTGGGGCTGGCTGATCTGGCCGTAGGCGCGGGCACGATAGCTGCGCTCGACGCCGGTGGCGGGCAGCTCGAGCTCGCGCTTGAGCCCGCCATCGGTGGTGAGGAGCAGGAGCCCCTCGGTGTTGAGATCGAGGCGGCCGACCGGCATCACCCGGGGCAGGCCCTGCGGGAGGCGATCGTAGATCGTCGGCCGACCGGCGGGGTCGTGCTCGGTGGTGAGCAGGCCGGCGGGCTTGTGATAGCGGAACAGCCGCGCCGGCGCCGGTGCTGCGACCGGCTTGCCGTCGACGGTGACGCCGTGGAGCGACGTGAGCAAGGTCGCGGGCGTATCGAGGACATTGCCGTCGAGCGCGATACGGCCTTCGGCGATCATCCGCTCGATCTCGCGGCGCGACGCGATTCCGGCACGGGCCAGCAGCTTTGCGATGCGCTGGGTTTCGGGGGGCTTGGACGGGGACACCGCGGCGATATAGCGATTATGCTGCGCGCGGCAAAAACTAATGCAGCGCTGGGCGGGTTTGCGCGTTAGCAGCGGCTTGCGGGGGCATGGGGCTACGCCGCGCATCGAAAGCGGTGGGATGTTGTTCGCGAAGAAGAACCGGTTGATCGAACGGATCCTCCTCGTCGAGGACGAGCCGCTGGTCGCGTTCGACACCGAACATTTCCTCGGCGGCGAGGGATTCGAGATCGTCGCGACGGTCGATTCGGTGGCGGATGCGCTGGCGGTGATCGCGGAGGACGCGGCGATCGACCTGGTGCTGGTCGACGTCAATCTCGCCGACGGCAGCGGCGTCGAGGTGGCGCGCGCGGCGCATGGGCAAGGCATGCAGGTGCTGTTCGTCACCGGCCACTGCCCCGGCGAGGCGCGCAAGCTGGCGGCGGGATGCCTTTCCAAGCCCTATCCGCAGCGCGACCTGCTGGCAGCGATCCACGGGATCGAGGCAGTAATCGGCGGTTCTACGCCGCGCAAACTGCCCGGAAGCTTCAGCTTGTTTCTCGACGCCGCCTGAGCCGCGCGCTCAGAAGGCGAAGACGCAGCCGAAATAGATCGCGCTCCACAGCGCGACCGAGCTGCCCATGGCGATCAGGATGCCGGCAGCCGGGGGCAGGCGCTGCTCGTCAGCGGCAGGGGCCGCGACGCGATCGGGGATCGGCGTGTGGAGCATGGCTCAGTGCCAGAACAGGGCGACGATGACGGTCAGCCACGACAGCATCGACAGCGATACGGCGATGCGGGCGGCGGCATCGGCAGAGGGGCCGGTCTGGGGCGCGAGTGCGCGGCTGGCGACGGCAGCGGACATCTTCACAATTCCTGCAAGGGTTTAGCTCCATTATAGAGCGCCGCGTCCTCGCCGGGTCGCACTCAGGAGTCATGCGTAGCGCCGAGCCGCGCCTCGACCGCGTCATGGAACTGGCGGATGCCGAGCTCGAGCGTGCCCAGGGTAAGCCGCTCGATCGCCCCGGAGGCGAGTCCCTGCTGGCCGAGCTCGCAGGCGCGAAAGTCCTCCGCGGCGAAGACGCCGCCGTCGAGCAATTCCCAGCTCTTCTCCCAATGGGCGAGCGCCTTGTCGGTCGCCGGCGGCTCGGGGATCAGCATGAAATCCTCGACGAGCACGCGATCCGCCGCCTGCGGCATCAGCACCATCAGATTGATGTAATCGGGGCTGACCACCAGCACCGTGCCGGGGAACATCTGGTAGGTGTAGGTGATCGCGCTGCGCAAAGTCGCCCAGTCGTTCGACGACAAGGCCGCGAGCGCCGCCTCGCGGCCGACGGCGGAGCGCTGGTGCGGACCGATGCTGTCGGCAGTCGAAATGCCGTCCTTGAAGAATGGTGCGATCGTGCCGGCGTGGAGGCGCTGGATGTGATAGCCTTCGAGAAAGGCATCCATGATCAGCTTCCAGTTGGCGCGAACCTCGTGCGTGCGGCGGCGGAAGAGGTGCTGGCCGGCAAGACCGAACGCGGCAAAGTCGTGGGCGAGGGTTTCCGCCTCGCCGAAGTCGGCGTGGTCATCGAAGGTGAACCAGATCAGTCCGCCGGCCTCATGGGTGGGAAGCCGTCGGAGGCCGTGGGCAGCCTTTTCGAGGCCGGGGAAAGTGTCCGCGCGGGGCAGCCCGACGAGGCGGCCGTCGAGCGCATAGCTCCACGCATGATAGGGGCAGACAAGGCGCGGCGACCGTACCGCGTCGCAGCCCTCGACCAGCCGCGTGCCGCGGTGACGGCAGACGTTGAGGAAAACGTGCGCAACGCCCTCCTTGTCGCGCGCGATCAGCAGCGGCTTGCCGAAACCGTCATGCGGCACTGCCATGTTGCTCTCGGGGAGCAGCGCGGAGGGGGCGATGACCAGCGGCACACGCGTGAAGATGCGGTCCTGCTCGGCCGCGAAGCGGGCGGCGCTGGTATAGGCCGCCGCATCGACATAAGCGATCGCGCCTGCGTCACGGCGGCCGCCACGGGCGAGCTCGGCAGCCAGCGCGAGCTGGCCCTGGGTCGGCGCGTTCATCCTTCCTCTCCGCAACTTTTCGGCTAGTGTCGCGCGGAAGGCGAGAGGGAGCAAGGGATGGCGGACGGGGCGACATTCGAGGAAGGTACGCGCGGCGGCTTCGGCGCGACGATGGCGCCCTATTTTCGGCCGCGTCCGATCGCGGCGTTGCTGCTTGGCATATCGAGCGGTTTTCCCCTGGCGCTGCTGCTCGGGACGATGACCTTCTGGCTCGCCAAGGTTGGGATCGAGAAGAAGACGATCGGTTTTGCGATCGGGCTGACGACGCCGTACACACTCAAATTTCTCTGGGCGCCGCTGGTCGACCGGCTCAAGCTGCCGGTGCTCACCGGACTGTTCGGGCAGCGCCGCGCCTGGCTGTTCCTCGTCCAGGCCTTGCTGTTCGTGTCGGTGTGGATGCTCGGGGCGAGCCGGCCGGAGCTGCATCTCGGCGTCTTCGCCTTCTGGGCGATCGCCACTGCCTTTCTCGGCGCGACACAGGACATCGTAATCGACGCCTATCGAATCGAGATCCTGCCCGAGGACGAACTCGCCCACGGCACCGCCAACAACCAGTTCGGCTATCGGCTCGGTGCCTTCTTCGCCGGCGTCGGCACGATCGCCATCGCTTCGCCGGAAGGGTTCGGGCTCGGCTGGGGGATGGCCTATGGCCTGACCGGGCTGTGCGTGCTGCCGGGGATGATCGCCGCCTTGTGGATGGGGCCGGGGCTCCACGACAAGGTGCTGAACAACGAAGCGCCGCGCCAGAGCGTCGGGCAATGGCTGCAGACCACGCTGATCGGGCCGTTCGGGGAGTTCCTGCGCCGCCGCGGCGCGGTGCTGATCCTGCTGTTCGTGCTCATCTACAAGCTCGGCGACGCAATGGGCCAGGCGATGCTCAACCCCATGATCGTCGAACTTGGCTTCAGCGACACCGAGTTCATTGCGATCAACAAGCTGATCGGCTTTTGGGGGCTGATCGTCGGAACCGCGCTCTCGGCGCCGTTGCTCGCCTGGCTCGGCATGGGACGCGCCTTATTCGTGTCGGGCGTGCTGATGATGCTGAGCAATCTGACCTTCGCCATCCTCGCCTCGCAGGGACATTCGAACCTGTGGCTGACGATTGCGGTGGCCACCGAGCAGGTCACCAGCGGGCTGGGGCTGACCATCTTCGTCACCTACCTTTCGGGGCTGTCGAGCCTCGCTTACACGGCGACCCAGTTCGCCTTGCTCTCCTCGCTGGCAGGCGTCGGGCGGACCTGGCTGTCGAGCCCGGCGGGAATCATCGCCGAGCAGCTCGGCTGGGTCGGCTTCTGGGTGACGACAACGATCGTTGCGTTGCCGGGCATGCTCCTGCTATGGATCCTGTGGCGGAAAGGCTTCGTGGTCGAGAGCGTGCGCAAGGCACGCGCCGGCGCCGAGGAGGCCGCCCCGGCAGACACCGCGGCGCGCTGATGCCGTTCCTCGTCGTGATCGGGCTGCAGGTGCTCTGCATCGTCCATCTGATGCGCACCGGACGCAATCCGCTGTGGCTAACGGCGTTGATCTTCCTGCCGGTGGTCAGCGCGATCGCCTATCTGATCGTCGAGGTGCTGCCGGGACTGGGTAGCAACCGGCATGTCCGGACGGCGCGGGCCAAGGCGATCGAGGCGATCGATCCCGAGCGAGAACTGCGCGCGGCCAGGGACGCCTTGGGTCTTGCGGATACTGCCGCGAACCGGCTGCGCGTTGCCGATGCGCTGGCGGCGCTCGGGCGGCATCCGGAAGCAGTGCCGCTCTATCGCGAGAGCATCGCGATGACTCCCGGCGAGCCGGACACACGCAGCCAGGGCAAGCTGGCGCTTTCGCTGTTCGAGACCGGGCAGGCGACGGAGGCGCTGGGTTTGCTCGATGCCATTCCGGAGCCTTTGGGGCAGAGCGAGCGTGACCGGCAGGCGCTGCTAAGGGCGCGGGTGCTCGATCATCTCGGGCGCAAGCAGGAAGCACTCGATCTCTATGCCGATCTGGTCACCCGCATGCCGGGCGAGGAGGCGCGCTGCCGTTATGCCGCGCTGCTGATCGAGCAGGGCCGGGAGCACAAGGCACTAGGCGTGCTCGAGGAAGTGGAAGCGCGGATGAAGCGGCTGACCCGGCACCAGCGCGCCGCCGATGCCGGCATGTATCGCTGGGCGAACGAGGCGCTGGCCGGGTTGCGCGCGAAAGGCGTGGAATGATGCGGCGCTGGCTGTTGGCGGCCTTGGGCCTGCTCGTCCTTCTCGCAGGCGGCTGGCTGTGGGGTTCGCCCTATCTGACCTTGGCCGAACTCAAGCGAGCGGCGGATGCGCGTGACCTTGCCGCGATCTCCGACCGGATCGACTATCCCGCGGTACGGGCAAACCTGAAGACGCAGTTGCACAAGCGCCTCGACCGTGCCCAAGGCTCGCCGCTGGACCGGCTGGGTGCAGCAGTCGCCGAACGGTTCGCCGACCCGGTGGTCGACGCGGCAATCACCCCCGGGGGTATGCGCGCCTTGTTTGCGAGCGCGGCCGTAGCCGACGCAGCGCGGCCGGGCGGCGGGAGCGGAAAGCCCGGCGCGATGCGGGTACGGCGTGACGCTTTGGGGCGGTTTGCACTAACCCCATCAAACGGCGCGGGACCCGAACTGGTGTTCGAATTGCAGGGGCTCACCTGGCGAGTGACGGCCGTTCGGCTTCCGCAAAGTCTGGTTCCCGCCACGAAGGATTGAGCTGGCCGACATAGCTCACGCCGTCACATCGTCCAGCGGAAGCGCCAGATCGGCGAAGGCATTGGCGAGCGCATGCGCGGTGAAGCCGATGCTCGCCGCGTCGCGGATGCCGAGCAGGTCGGCGAGCAGCATCTGCGCGCGCGCCGGATGGGTGCGAACGCGCCCGATCACCTCCAGCAAGATCGCTTCGGAGCCGGTCATACGCGGGCAGCACCATGGCGCGATCTGGATCGGGCCGGCCGAGGCCGCGGACATCTCGGCCATCAACGCGCGGAGCAGCACCAGCGGACGCTGAAAACCCTTGCCGAACGCCGTCACGAAGGCGTGGGCGGTGCAGGCGTCGTGCAGCCCGTGTGCACCCATCTGGCGGATGCCGAAAAGGAGAAGCCGCGCGCCGGCGTCCTCGGGCTGGAGTGCGGGAAGGGCAGCGGCAAGGGTGTTGGTGGCGGACATGGACGACTCCCGCGTGGACGATGCGGGATTGTCACGACTTCGCTATTGCAAGTCAATCGCAATAGATCGTCTCAGTCGGGCAATTCGTCGTTTGCCGCGAGTGCCGTGCCGGCGAGATAGAGCGAGCCGAGGATCAGCACGAACGCATTCTCCTCGCGGATTTGCGCGAGCGCGGCACGGGTATCGGGTGCTTCCGCAGCGTCGAGGCCGGCGTGGCGAGCGATCGCAGCCAGATGCGCGGTCGGGTGATGGGGGTGGCCGGGGACCGGCACCGCAGTGAGTGAGGTGGCGACCGGCGCGAAGCGCGCGATCATCGCATCGGCATCCTTGTTCTCGAGCATCCCGAGGACGAGGTGGATCGCACGGCCGTTCGCCGCGCGGGCCGCTGCGGCGCTCACGGCCTCGGCGGCATTGGCGTTGTGGCCGCCGTCTAGCCAGAGTTCGGCGTCGGGCGGAAGCAGCGCGGTGAGCGGACCCGGCGACAGGCGCTGCATGCGCGCCGGCCAGCGGGCATTGCGCGCGGCGGCGGACAAGGCGGAGTCGGGAATCGGGAGCGCGTGCTGGTGGCGCAGGACAGCGACGGCGAGCGCCAGATTGGAAGGCTGATGCGGGCCGGCGAGCGCGGGGAGCGGCGTGGTCAGGCTGCCGCGGGCATCGCGATAGTGGAGCGCGTCGTCCCGAATTCCGAAGGACCAGGCCCGTCCTTCCGCCAGCACCGGCGCCGCGACGGTCTCGGCAAAGCCATCGACGATATCGGCGATGTCCGGGGAGTACGCCATGGTCACCAGCGGCACGCCCGGCTTGGCGATGCCGGCTTTCTCGGCGGCGATTTCGCCGAGTGTGTCGCCGAGAAAGGACTGGTGGTCGATACCGAGCTGGGCGATCGCGGTCGCGGCGGGTTCGGGGATCACATTGGTCGCGTCGAGCCGGCCGCCAAGGCCGACTTCGATGATGCAGGCGTCCGCCGGCGTGCGCGCGAACGCAAGGAAAGCGGCGGCGGTGGTGACCTCGAAGAAGCTCGCGCCCACGTCGCCGCCGGCGTCGAGAACTTCGGCGAGCAAAGGGGCGAGGACGTCATCGCGGATGAGGCTGCCGGCAAGGCGGATGCGCTCGTTGAAGCGGACGAGATGCGGGCTCGAATAGACGTGCGTCGTCAGGCCGGCCGCCTCGATCGCCGCGCGGAGGAACGCGCAGGTCGAGCCCTTGCCGTTGGTGCCGGCGACGTGGAGCACCGGCGGCAGGCGGAGATGCGGATTGCCGATCCGGTCGAGCAGCCGGGTGATGCGCTCGAGGCCGAGAATATCGGCGCCGGGGGACAGCGCGGCGAGGCGATCGAGCTGGCGCTGGACGGCGGGATCGGCGGAGGTGGCGAAATCCATTTACTCCCTCTCCCCTTCAGGGGAGAGGGCTGGGGAGAGGGGCAGTGCGGAAAGGGTGCGGCTCAGGCCCCTCTCCCCGACTCTCTCCCCTGAAGGGGAGAGGGAGATGTTCACGCCGCCTCTTTCGCGTCGGTGAGCAGGCCGATCAGCCGGCCGAGCACGTCGCGCAGATCCTTGCGGTGCTCGACCCGGTCGACGAGACCATGGTCGCGATAATATTCCGAGGTCTGGAAGTCGTCGGGGAGCTTCTCGCGGATCGTGTTCTCGATCACGCGGCGGCCGGTGAAAGCGAGGGTCGCCCGCGGCTCGGCGATCTGGACGTCGCCGAGCATCGCATAGGCCGCCATCACGCCGCCCGAGGTAGGATCGGTGAGCACGACGATATAGGGCAGGCCGGCATCGTGGAGCATCTCGATCGCGACGGTAGTGCGCGGCATCTGCATCAGGCTGAGAATGCCTTCCTGCATGCGCGCGCCGCCCGAGGCGGTGAACACGATATAGGGCGCGCGCGCGGCAATCGCGGCCTCGACGCCGGCGATGAAGGCTTCACCGACGGCCTGGCCCATCGATCCGCCCATGAAGGCGAAGTCCTGGACTCCGACCACGGCTTTCTGGCCGAGGATCGTGCCGCTGGCGTTGAGGAAGGCATCGGGCTCGCCGGTCGCAGTGCGGGCCGCCTTCAGACGCGCCGGATAGGGCTTCTGGTCGCGGAACTTGAGCGGATCTTCGGCGACCTTCGGGCTCGGCAACACGGTGTAGCTGTCCGCGTCGAACAGATATCTGAAGCGCAGCGCCGGGCCGATGCGCTCATGATGTTCGCAATGCGGGCAGACGTAGAGATTCTCCTCGAGTTCCTTCGAGAACACCATCGTCCCGCAGCCCTTGCACTTGTGCCAGAGATTGTCGGGCGTCTCGTTGGTCCTGGTGGTGACATAAGCGAGTGCGTTGCGGACGCGGCTGATCCAGCTCATGCGACTTCCTTGGAGGCGGCGGCCAGCGCCGCGGAGAGGGATTGGATATAGGTACGGACCTCGGCCGGCGCAGCGGCGCCGTGCTGGCCGACCAGATCGACGATCGCCGAGCCGACGACGACGCCGTCGGCGACGCGGCCGATCGCGGCGGCCTGTTCCGGAGTGCGCACGCCGAAGCCGACGGCGATCGGCAGGTCGGTCGCGGCCTTGAGCTTCGCGACGGCGTCCTCGATCGACGATTGCGCAGCCTGTTGCAGTCCGGTGATTCCGGCGACCGAGACATAATAGACGAAGCCCGAGGCGCCGGCGAGCACCGCGGGGAGCCGGGCGGCATCGGTGGTCGGCGTGGCGAGGCGGATGACGTCGACTCCGTAGGTGCCGAACGGGGCAAGCGTATCGGCCTCTTCGGGCGGGATGTCGACGCAGATGATCCCGTCGACCCCGGCAGTCTCGGCCAGCGCCGCGAACTTGGCCGGATCGGGCCGGGTCATCGTATTGGCATAGCCCATCAGCACCAGAGGCACCTGCGGGTGGCGGTTGCGGAAGGCGCAGGCGAGGGCGAGCACGTCGCTGGTGCGCGTCCCCGCCGCGAGACTGCGCAGGTTCGCGGCCTGGATCGCGGGGCCGTCGGCCATCGGATCGGTGAACGGCATGCCGAGCTCGATCACGTCGGCACCGCCCTCGACCAAAGCGCCGAGGATGGCGGCGGTGTCGCCGTCGCCGGCGGTGACGAAGGTGACGAGCGCGGCACGGCCGTGCGCGCGAGCATTGGCAAAGGCGGCGGAGAGACGACTCATTGCTCCCCTCCCGGTTGCGGGAGGGGCCGGGGGAGGGGCGCGCCGCAGACGGTCGGGTCGAGGCTCAAGCCCTCCTCCGACCCCTCCCGCACGCGCGAGGGGAGCGCAATCGGATAGCGTCGGATCACAATTCGAATCCCAAAGCACCGGCGACGGTGAAGATGTCCTTGTCGCCGCGGCCGGAGACGTTGACGACGATGATCTGATCCTGCCGCATTTCGCGTGCCTTGTCGGGCAATGCTGCGAGCGCGTGCGAACTTTCGAGGGCGGGGATGATGCCCTCCAGCCGGCAGCAGAGCTGGAAGGCGTCGAGCGCCTGCGCGTCGGTGATCGGCAGATAGTCGACGCGGCCGCTCTCGTGGAGCCAGCTATGTTCGGGGCCGATCCCGGGATAGTCGAGCCCCGCCGAGATCGAATGCGCCTCGGTGATCTGGCCGTCCTCGTCCTGGAGCAGATAGGTGCGGTTGCCGTGGAGGATTCCTGGTGCGCCGCCGGTGAGGCTGGCAGCGTGCTCGCCGGTCTCGATGCCGCGGCCCGCCGCCTCAATTCCGAGCATCCTGACGTCGGAATCGTCGAGGAACGGGTGGAACATGCCGATCGCGTTCGATCCACCGCCGACTGCGGCGATCAGCAGATCGGGCAAGCGGCCCTCGCGGGCGAGGATCTGCGCCTTCGTCTCGGTGCCGATCACCGACTGGAAGTCGCGGACCAGCTCGGGATAGGGATGCGGACCCGCGGCCGTGCCGATGATGTAGAAAGTGTCGTGGACGTTGGCGACCCAGTCGCGCAGCGCCTCGTTCATCGCGTCCTTGAGCGACTGCGAACCGCTGGTCACCGGCTGGACCTCGGCGCCGAGCAGCCGCATGCGGAACACGTTCGGCTTCTGCCGTTCGATGTCCTTGGCGCCCATGAAGATCGTGCAGGGCAGGCCGAAGCGTGCGGCGACGGTCGCGGTGGCGACGCCGTGCTGGCCGGCGCCGGTCTCGGCGATGATCCGGGTCTTGCCCATGCGGCGGGCGAGCAGGATCTGGCCGATGCAATTGTTGATCTTGTGCGCGCCCGTGTGGTTGAGCTCCTCGCGCTTGAAATAGATCTTCGCGCCGTGCCCCGCGGGAGCGGACTCGCGCAGCGCCTCGGTCAGCCGCTCGGCGTAGTAAAGCGGGCTCGGGCGGCCGACATAATGTTCGAGCAGATCGTCGAACTCGGCCTGAAAGGCGGGATCGGCCTTGGCGGCGCGATAGTGCCGCTCGAGGTCGAGGATCAGCGGCATCAGCGTCTCGGCGACGAAGCGGCCGCCGAATTGGCCGAAATGCCCCCGCTCGTCCGGCAGGTTGCGCAAGGAATTGGGCAGGGTGACGGTGTCGGTCATGTGTCTCTCACAGGTTCGAGGGCGTGCGCTGGCTTTGGGCGAGCGATCAGCGCCATCGAAATCCGATGCGGACAGGGGCAGACGGTCTCAACATTGCGCCACCGCTTGGAGGAAGGCGGCGATCTTGGCAACATCCTTGACGCCGGGCGCGCTTTCCACCCCCGACGAGACGTCCACCAGCCGCGCGCCGGTGACGGCCACCGCCTCACGCACATTGTCGGAGTCGAGCCCGCCGGAAAGCGCCCAAGGAAGCGGCTGCGGGAGGTTCTCGAGCAGCTTCCAGTCGAAGCGCAGCCCCATGCCGCCGGGCAGCGCCGCCTCGTCCGGCGTCCTGGCGTCGTATAGAATGCGATCCGCAGCGCCTTGATAGGCAGCCGCGAGGTCGAGGTCGGCGCGGGTCTTGACCGGGACCGCTGCCCAAACCGTCAAGCGGCTGCGGATCGCCGCAGCGCGCTCGGGCCGCGTCTTGTGGACCTGGGCAATGCGGATGCCGGTCGCGAGCGCGGTGGAAAGCAGCGCATCGTCGGGGTCTACGAACACGCCGACGGTGCCGACATGCCGGGGCACGCGAGAAATCAGCGCCCGCGCCCGATCGAAGTCAAGATTACGCGGAGAGGGCGGGAAGAACACGAAACCAACATGGCTCGCGCCGCCGGCAATCGCCGCGTCGAGCGTCTCGCTGGTCGAAAGTCCGCAGATTTTGGCAGTTACCGGCATGGAATGTCCTTAGGTGCATTCGCGCGCGACGTCACCCGTCGCCGGCGCTAAGAAAATCTATGGCCGAACGCATTCTCGTCATCGGATCACCGGGAAGCGGCAAGTCGACCTTTGCCCGGCAGCTGGGCGCGCAGACCGGCTTGCCGGTGCATCATCTCGACCAGCTCTACTGGCGCGCAGGTTGGATAGAGAGCGAGCGCGAGGCCTTCCGCGCCAGGGTTGATGCAGTCGCCCGCGCGCCGCAGTGGATTATCGAGGGCAATTATTCGGGGACTCTCGAGACGCGACTGGCACGTGCAGATCAGGTCATCCTGCTCGATCTCTCGCCACTGCGCTGCACGTGGCGGATCCTCAAGCGCGCGCTGACGTATCGGGGCAAGGTTCGCCCTGAGATGGCGGAGGGTTGTCCCGAGCGGTTCGATCTCGGCTTTCTCTGGTACGTGCTGAGCTTCCGGCTGAAGGTCCTGCCGAGGGTCGAGGCCAAGCTGGAACACTATAAGGGCGACTTCGTCTGGCTCGGCACACCGCGCGAAGTGGAACGCTTCCTGTCAGGCGAGCGGCTTGACCAGTACGTCCATGAATAATGGCGGGTCGATCCGGATGGGAAAGTCTCGCTTCTCGCCTGAGACGCGATAACCACGCCTCTCGTAGAACTCGATGAGTTTTCGGCGGACATCGATCACGGTCATTTCCATCGAGGTGGCACCAAAGGTGTCGCGCGCCCGATCCTCCGCCGCCGCGACAAGCTGCTTGCCGAGACCGGCCGCCTGAAGGTCCGGATCGATGCAGAGCAGGCCGAGATAGCTCAGCCCGCCGCCGCGATCGCTCACCTGCACGCAGCCGATCGGCGTGCCTGCCGCCAGCGCAACCAGCAGACGCTGCGCCGGATCGTCGATGATCGCAGCGAGCGTCGGGATGTCGGTGCGCTGCCCCTCGATCAGATCTGCTTCGTGGGTCCAGCCCCGTCGGGCGGTTTCGCCGCGATAGGCACGTTCGATCACGGAATGCAGTGCGGGCAGGTCTTCGTGGGTAGCGACGCGGATGGTCACGATATCAGGCATGCGCGCTCTCTCGGACGCTGCCGGCACTTTGGCAAGTAGAGCCGCGGCTATTGGTTGCCGGCGGCCCAATTGTTGGCGGAGAGGAATACGTCGCTCAGCCCGTAATTGCCTTTGCAATAATGTTTGCAGCCGGCCGAGGCATTGGTGTCGATCCGGGTGACATGGCCCGTCTTGTCGCGAGTCAGCTGGAAATCGATTGCGCAGGCGCCGGCGCTCCAGCGCGCCTTCGCGGTCGAGGCCAAGGTGGCAATTGCACCGGCTTCGCTGTCGTTGGCCGGGAATTTGCAGAGAGTCTCGCCATCGCGGTCGCGAGTCAATGTGAAGTCGAACTGGCTGGCGCCGACATGCGTAATCGCCAGCGTCGCGATATCGGCGGTCTTGTAGCTCGCTTCCCAGGTCTCTTCGTCGAAGCTGCGCAGCGTGTTGCGCTGTTGAGTATAGTCGGCCTCGACGGAAGCCGGATCGCAAATTTTCGTGCAGCGGGTACGAAGGATCTGCTGCCAGTCGCGCTGTTGAGCGCGGAAACCTTCCCTGTCGAACAGCAATGCAAGCCTGGCCCGATACAGCGCGGCGACCTCGCCATCGAGCTTCGACAGCTTTGGGCTGGCGCAGATCGTCTTCTCGAGCGGATGGCTGGCGCGGGCGCAGTCGAAGCTGGCGGACTGGAGCGGGGTCGCGGCATGGAGACCGAACCAGGCGAGCAAAAAGGCGAAGAGTCCGAAACCTGCGATCCGCACCATCTTCGCCCTCCTGCTATAAGGTTGCCTCAATGTCGCGTGCGGCCTGATCGGGATCCTCGGCCTGGGTGATCGGCCGTCCCACGACCAGAATCGAGGCGCCGGCATCGAGCGCGGCGCGCGGCGTGACGACGCGCTTCTGGTCACCGACATGGCCGTTGGCGGGACGTACGCCGGGCACGACGAAGAAGCCATGCGGCCAGGCCTTCTTCGCCGCGGCGACTTCCTCGCCCGAACAGACGATGCCATCGACGCCGGCCGAGCGCGCCAGCTCGGCGAGGCGGACCACCTGCTCGTGTGGATCGGGGTTGAGCCCGATCGAAACGAGGTCGCGATCGTCGAGGCTGGTCAGCATGGTCACCGCGACTACCCTGGTGCCCGACGGCGCGGCCGCCTTGGCATCCTCAAGCATCGCGCGGCCGCCAGCGGCATGGACGGTCAGGATCGCCGGTTCGAGCGGGCGCAGCGCCTGGATCGCCTTGGCGACGGTGTTGGGGATGTCGTGAAACTTGAGGTCGAGGAAGATCGGCAGGCCGATCTCGGCCATTTCGCGAACGCCGTGGCGGCCATTGGCCATGAAGAATTCGAGCCCGAGCTTGATCCCGCCGACATGGTTGCGGACGCGCTGCGCGACCCCGCGGGCGCGCTCCATGTCGGGTGTGTCCAGCGCCACATAGACCGGCGACCTCATGCCTGCGGGTCCGCGATCAGCGGCGGGGCGGGGGAGGTCGCGATAGCCGGCTCAGGCGCAACAGCGCGCAGGTCGGCGAGCGCGCGTTCGAGCCCGGCAAGGCGCTGGCGCGACCGCCAGCGGAGGGTCTGATACGCAACGAGAGCGGGGAGAAGACCAAGCAGGAAGGTAATGATCAGCAGCAAGGGAAGGCTGAAATCGGCGACGAGACCGCCCCACAGGCGGATGTCGACGCGCTCGTCGCCATTGTAGATCACAAAGGCCGCGACGAGGCCGCCCAGCAACAGCCAGAACAGCACCTTCAAAAACCGCATGCCTTCCCCTTCCTTGTGGCGACGGGGAGACTCTAGGCCCGGCGCCGCCGGTTGCCAACTCTCCCTCTCGCCGGCTTCGTCACCCCGACTTGTCTCGGGGTCCACCGGGAGGCGGGCTACGAACAGGCGGCGAAAAGGTACCGGTGAGGCATGGCGGACGCCGGCCCAAGACCGGGGGGGACAGAGGATTATTGGGGGGCTTCGCCTGTTGCCTTGTCGATCTCGTTCCGCAGTTCGGCGAACAGGCCGGGGATCGACGTCAGTCGCCCTTCCTCCTCGTCAAGGATCGCGTGAAAGGCATGGCGCTTGATTTCCGCGACGCGCGTTTCGGGGAGCCGGTCGTCGAATGGCAGCGACGACAGGACGATATCGATCAGTCGGTCGGCGCCGTGCAGCCGTCCCCAGAGATAGTCGTTCTCGCGATAGGCGCGGCTGAAAAAGGCGCCGAAGCTGTTGAACTGGATGCCCTTGAGCGTCGCTTCGGCGCCGCCGGCGCGGATCGTCGTCGCATCGTCGGGCGAGATGCGGTCGACGCGGATCGGATCGAACTCGTCCATGCCTTCGCCCTGCAGCAGGGGCAGGGTGGCGATGTCGAAGAACGGGAAGCCGAGATGCGCGAGCAGCATCGGGCGGCGCAGCTCCTTCGACAGCGCGCTGAATCCGTCGGAAAGCCGCGCGTCGGTCCCCTGATCGAGTGCCTTCAATTGCATACGCTCGGCGACAAGGTCGAGGATCGGCCCGGCATCATCGGTCATGTCGCGGACCGCACCACGCAGATCGGCATAGGTGTCCGAGCGCTTGAGCTCGAGATAGGCGGCGAGCGATTCGTAAATTGCCTCGCGCATCGGCAGCAATTCGGCATGCGAGCTCGGCAAGTCGATTTCGGTGAGCCGCCGGGCGAGCAATCGGAGGCGGCGGATCCGGAAGCCGAGATCATGGGCGCGGAGGAATTCCAGCGTTTGGGGGCTGGCACCGTTGGAGAGAGTCGCGCCGAAGCGATCCCCTTCGCGCGCCCGTACCGCCAGCGCGATCGCCTCGCGAATCTCGCGCAGCCGCTCGGGTTCGTGGCGATCTCCGATCGTCTGGAGCAGCCGTGCGGTCCGGTCGATCGTGCCCTGAACCTTGAGCAAGCCATAAGCGGTATGGCCATATCCCGCCTTCGCCGCGGCGGCGACCTGCGCGCGGCGGCGCCATGTGGCGAGTCGCTTCGGCGTCGGATAATCGAGCCAAAGCGTGTAGCCGAACAGCGCCTCGACCTGCGTTTCGACTTCGGTGCGGATCTCGCCGATGATCGAGAGCATCCGCTCGATCTTCTCCGAGCGCTCGGCGATCGCCTCGAGATTGTCGCGGATCGGCTGCTCGCGCGGCAGCTCGGAGAGCGAGCCGATGATCGTCTGGAAGAAGCCCGGCGTCTCCTGCGAGTCGCCGTAAAAGTCGAAACGGAAGTTCGGGAAGGGGTCGATATAAACGAAGCGGCGGTCCACCTGCCGGCGCGCAGGGCGCTCGCGAAGCGCGTCGATCGCCGGCCGGAAAGGTGCGTTGGCGAGCACCGAGCCGTCGATCAGGACTGCCTTTTTCGCGCGATTGTCGGCCCATTGCTCGGGCATGACATGTTCGAGGAAGCGATCGCGATCCGGCCATTCGGCGCCGCGCTGCTCGATCAGCGAATCCATCTCGCCAATCGTGAAGGGTGGGAAGGCGCCTGGGAAGCTCGAGGTGGCACGCGCCGCGAAGGCGAGCTCCGGCACCTTGGCGAACGGCGCGTGGGTGTCGCCATGGTCGGTGAACGAGAAGACGAGCCGGTGCTCGGTCTCGACCACGCGAGGCGGCGAATTGAGGCGGAGCTCCTCGGCATGGCCGCGAAAATCGGTGACGGTGACGAACAGATCGAGCGGCTGGCCCTGCGGGAGCAGGCGGCGATAGGCGGGGCCGCTCGCCATCGCCTCGAATGCATCCATCAAGGTGCCGAGCAGCCGTTTCCCGCCGAACGGGGGCTCGAACCAGCGCGAGCGCACGAAGCGCTCGAGCTTGAGCCGCACTTCGTCACGCGCACTGACCTCGACGGTCTCGTCGATCGTCTTGCTGCGATTGGCGACGAGCCATGCGATCGGCGTCGCCCAGATCTTGGCGAAGCGGTGCGACGGCGCCTGGCGCGGCTCGATCAGCGCCTCGACATCGGCATGGTCCATCCACATGTCGGTGAGCGGGTCGAGCGACTGGCCGGTGGCGATCGCCTGGGCGAGGAAGATCGCATTGATCCCCCCGGCGCTGGCCCCGGAGAGGATGTCGACGAGGACGCGCAAATTGATGCCCGACGTCTCGCGGATCTCGTCGAGCAATTGGCGGTAGACGCCGTTGCCGGCCTCGCCTTCGCGCGCCGCGCAGCTCGCCTTGGCGAGCCGCCAGATCTCCTTGGTGATGCCGTGCATGTAAACGGCGAGGCTGATGCCGCCATAGCAGACGAGCGCGAGGCGCAGCTCCTTGTCGCGGGCCTCGGACATCAGGCGGGCCGAATCTCGGCCCAGATCGGCAGGTGATCCGACGCGGTGCGCGAATTCAGGCTCTCATGCACGCCCGCCGCGTGGATCGTAAGGTCGCGGGTCGCCATGATCCGGTCGAGCCGGGCCATCGGCCGGCGGGCATGGAAGCTCTTGCCGGTCGGCGCGAAGTCGAAATGCTGGGCGAAGTCGCGCAGGCAGCCGCTCTGCGGCGTCCATTCGTTGAGGTCGCCCATCAGCACCGTCGGATGTTGGTGCGCGCTCGCCTGAAGATGCGCGATGATCGCGTGCGCCTGGCGGCGGCGCCAAAGGCCCGACAGATCGAGATGCATGCCGACGACGCGAAGCATCTGTCCGCGGATGCGGATATCGGCCATCACCGCGCCGCGCGGTTCGAGCGCAGGCAAATGGATCGCCTCGCACTCGAGGACTTCCGCCTCCTTGCGAACCAGCAAGGCATTGCCATGCCAACCCATCGAGCGCGCCCGCATGCCGAACGGGATCGCCTTCCAGTCGCCATGCTCGGCAAGGAGATGCCCGGTGAGCACCGCCTCGCGGGTCCCGAAGCGGCGGTCGGCCTCCTGCAGCGCGATCACATCGGCATTGACTTCGCAGAGCACCTGCAGCGTGCGCTCGGGCCGGCGCCGCCGATCGGTGCCGATCGACTTGCGCATATTGTAGCTGGCGACCTTGATCATGTGCGCCCCTTATCGCGGGGCCGATGGGGGATGGGCAAGGGCCTAGCTCGGATGCGCCTCGCCGCGCTGGATCGCCGCTTCCTCGGCGGCGGCGATCAGGCTGCGGCCGGTTGCTTCCGCAGCCTCGGGAGTCATCGCGACGGCGACCCCGTCGGGTCCGTCCAGCAGAACAAGTCCCTGCTCGGCGCTTGCGACACCGGACCTGCCTTCGGGCTCTGTCGGTGTGGTCATTCCTGCGCTCTCCCGTTTTGCCTGTCGCTTTGCCGCCTGTGGGGAGAACTCGGCAGTGCAGCGGGCGTTCCTTAGCGGCCGCCGGCCTCGAGCAGGCGGCGTGGGGCGGCGAGTTCCCAGCTGCGCGCGATCCGGTCGCCGACATGGGCCCAGTCGACATCCTCGCCGCCGATCGCGAGACCGACCCATTCGGCACGGAAATAGGCGACGCGCGAATAACTTTCCGGCGCTGCCTCGATCAGCATCCGCGCCTCGTCGGCATCGGCGGTCTTGACCGCGACGATGGTACGGCCATCGCCGTGATGATCATGGCGGAACTGGGCGAACATCTTGCCCGCGACGAAGAAGGTCGGCTGGCCGTGGCTGGGGCGCTCGTCGCTCTCGGGAAGATCGAGCGCGAGCGATCGGACCTGTTCGAGCGGGTTCAGCGTCGCAGCCATTCCGCGACAACCCGGGGATAGAGCCGATGTTCCTCGGCCAGAACGCGCGCCGCGAGGCTGTCGGGCGTGTCGCCGGGCAGCACCGGCACTTCGGCCTGGCCGAGCACCTCGCCGCCGTCGAGTTCCTCGGTGACGATGTGGACCGAGGCGCCGGCGTGGCTGTCGCCGGCCGCGATCGCGCGGGCGTGGGTGTCGAGGCCCTTATATTTCGGCAGGAGCGACGGGTGGATGTTGACGATCCGCCCGCGCCACCGCGCGACGAAGGCGTCGGAGAGCAGCCGCATGTAACCGGCAAGGGCGATCGCTTCGGCACCGGCGTCGCGGAGCGCGGCATCGATCGTCGCTTCATATTCAGCCTTGGGCATGCCTTTCGGCGACTGCGCGAAGGTGGCGACGCCCTGCGCGCGCGCCCAGGCGAGGCCGGCAGCCTCTGGCTTGTCGCTGGCGACGAGGACGACTTCGTACGGGCAATCCGCCGCGCGGGAGGCTTCGACCAGCGACGCCATGTTCGAGCCGCGGCCGGAGATCAGAATGCCGAGCTTGCGTTTCATCAAAGTCCGTTCGTGCTGAGCTTGTCGAAGCACCGTTCTTCTTCGTTTGGCTCAAGGTTGAAATGCCCTTCGACAAGCTCAGGGCGAACGGTGGCTAGTCGGTGTGCGTCGCGCTCCAGTCACCCCGCGCGCTCCACGTTTCGGCGGAGCCGAACACGGTGCAGCCGCGCGAACCTTCCTCGACGGTGCCGATGCGGAAGACCGTCTCGCCAGCCTCGGTCAGTTCGGCGGCGACCCGCTCGGCAGCGTCAGCCGCGACCGCCGCGACCATCCCGATCCCGCAATTGAAGGTCCGTGCCATTTCCTCGGGTTCGATATTCCCCTGTGCCTGCAGGAACGCCATCAGGCGGGGCAGGGGCCAGGCGCTCGCATCGATCCGGGCGTGGCAATTCTCGGGAAGCACGCGCGGCACATTCTCGAGGAGCCCACCACCGGTGATGTGTGCGAGTCCGCGGATGCTGCCCTTGCGCAGTTGCGGCAAAAGGCTCCGTACATAGATCCGGGTCGGCGCCATCAGCGCGTCGAGCAGGATGCGCTCCTGATCGAACACCGCCGGGCGATCGAGTTTCCACCCCTTGTCGGCGGCGAGTCGACGGACGAGCGAGAAGCCGTTCGAGTGCACGCCCGTCGAGGCGAGACCGAGCAGAACGTCGCCCGGACGAATCGCGCTGCCGTCGAGCAACCGGTCGCGCTCGACCGCGCCGACGCAGAAGCCCGCCAGATCGTAATCGCCCTCGGCATACATGCCCGGCATCTCGGCGGTTTCACCGCCGATCAGCGCGCAGCCGGCCTGGCGGCAACCCTCGGCGATCGAGGCGATCACGCGCTCGGCGGTTTCGGGGACGAGCTTTCCGCTCGCATAATAATCAAGGAAGAACAAAGGTTCGGCGCCCTGGACGATCAGATCATTGGCGCACATTGCCACCAGATCGACGCCGACGCCGTCATGCGCGTCATGTTCGATCGCGAGCTTCAATTTGGTGCCGACGCCATCATTGGCGGCGACCAGCAGCGGATCGGTGAAGCCCGCCGCCTTCAGATCGAAGACGCCGCCGAACCCGCCGAGCGCCGCATCGGCACCGGGGCGGCGCGTGGATTTGGCCAGCGGGCCGATGGCGCGCACCAGCGCATTGCCGGCCGCGATCGAGACGCCCGCCTGGGCGTAGGTATAACCTTTGGGTTCGCTCATGCGGCAAGCGCTTAGCGCCGAGTTCTTCTTTCGTCACCCCGCGCGTGCGGGCAAGAAAGGACGGTGCTTCGACAAGCTCAGCACGAACGGGAGTGGGGAAGCGGCACCCTCTCCCCGTTTGCCCTGAGCTTGTCGAAGGGCCGTTCTTCTTCCGCCCCGAGGTCAGCGGCGCAATCGCCCCTTGGCTTCGCGCCCCCGCTTCGCCAAAAGGGCGCCCGCATGCAGCTGTCCCGCATATCTCTCGCCATCGCTGTCGCCGGCGCGCTCGCCCTTGCCGGGGCAGGCGTGGTGATGGCGCAAGGCGAGGGCGGCGGCGCCAGCGCAGTGCCGATCGACGCATCGGGCAGCTTCGAGGTCTCGGGCGTCCAGGTCGACGTGTCGGGCAAGACCGCCGACGCGGCGCGGCAGGGCGGCTGGCGGATCGCCCAGCGCAAGGGCTGGGAGATGCTGTCCGAACGGCTCACCGGCAAGAAGTCGACGCTGGGCGATTCGGCGCTCGACGGTCTGGTCACCGGGATCGTCGTGGAGCGCGAGCAGATCGGGCCGACGCGCTATATCGCCAGGCTCGGCGTGCTGTTCGACCGGAGCAAGGCCGGTTCGATCCTCGGCGTCTCGACGGCAGTGTCGCGTTCCGCCCCGATGCTGCTCGTCCCGCTCGAATTTTCGGGCGGGGTCGGCCGCGTCTTCGAGCGCGAGACGGCCTGGTACCGCGCGTGGAACCGCTTCCGCAGCGGCGGCAGCACGATCGACTATGTCCGGCTGCGGCCGACCGGCGCCGACGCGATGCTGATCAACGCCGGACAGACGCTCCGCCGCGGCCGCAACTGGTGGCGCACGGTGCTCGACCAATATGGCGCATCGGACGTGCTCGTCGCCGAAGTGCAGTTGCGCCGCGAATATCCCGGCGGGCCGATCGTCGGCGTCTTCGCTGCCAATCACGGGCCCGACCGTCGCCCGATCGCGAGCTTCGCGCTCCGTGTCGACAATGGCGATTCGCTCGACGCATTGCTCGATGCCGGCATCCAGCGGCTCGACCAGGCCTATCAGAAGGCGCTCGCATCGGGACTGCTGCGCCCGGATGCGTTGCTGGCGGTGCGTCCGCCGCGCGTGAAAACCGCCGAGGAACTTGCCGCAGAGGCCGCGGCTGCCGCCGCCGCGGAAGCGACGCCGACGCCCTCTCCCAGCGCCAGCAGTTCGGCCACCGCGAGCTTCACCGTCCAGGTCGAAACCCCGAGCGCAGCCTCGGTGACCGCATCCGAATCGGCGGTGCGCGGCGTGCCAGGTGTGCGCTCGGCAGTGACCACCAGCCTGGCACTTGGCGGCATATCGGTGATGCGGGTCGGCTATGACGGCCCGATCGCAAGCCTGCGCGCGGCACTCGAGGCGCGCGGCTGGCAGGTGCAGGAGGGCCCGGGCGTGCTCCTGATCCGGCGCGGCGGCGCGCGGACACCCGCCTCCCAGCCTTCGCCCAGCGCGACGAGCACCCCGGCCGCCAAATGAGCCAGTTGCGGCTGCCGCTCGGACTGCCCGAAGCGCGCGAGACGGAATTCCTTGTCGGCGAATCGAATGCGCGCGCGGTCCACCAGCTCGAACATTGGGCGACCTGGCCGGTCATGTCCGCGCTGCTGGTCGGCCCGCGCAAATCGGGACGCAGCCTGCTCGCCCGGATCTTCGCCGCAAAGAGCGGCGGACGAATCTTCGACGATGCTGATCGGGCGAAGGAGACCGAGGTCTTCCACGCGTGGAACCAGGCACAGCAGGAGCGTCGTCCCTTGCTGATCGTCGCCGAGGCCGCGCCGCCCGTCTGGGAAGTGAAGCTGCCCGATCTCCGCTCGCGCCTCGCTGCCTCGCCTTTGCTCGAGCTCGGGCCTCCGGACGACCTGTTGATGCCCCAGCTGATCGAACGCGCCTTCGAACGGCATCTCCTCCATGCCAAGCCCGATGTGATCGCGTGGCTGGCGAAGCGGATCGAGCGCAGCCATGTCGCGATCCTGCGCGTTGCCGATGTGCTGGAAACCGAGTCGATGGACAATCGGCTGTCGATCCCGGCGATGCGGGCGGTGCTCGCGGCAAATGGTCTCATAACCGAAACGGACGAACCCTAGGGCGATGAGCAAGGCAGCAAGACCGCGGGCCGCAGAGGGCGTTTCGATGACCGATCAACCGGCTGACCAGGGCAGCCGCTACTTCAATCGCGAGCTGAGCTGGCTCGCATTCAACCGCCGGGTGATGGAAGAGGCGTGCAACCCGGCGCATCCCTTGCTCGAGCGGCTGCGCTTCCTGTCGATCTCGGGCTCGAACTTCGACGAATTCTTCATGGTCCGCGTCGCCGGGCTGATGGGGCAGCAGATCCAGCGGGTCGAGGCGCGTTCGGCCGACGGGATGACGCCCGGACAACAGCTTGCCGCCATCTCGGCCGAGGCGGAGATCCTCGCCGACAGCCAGCAGAGCGTGTGGCACGACATCCGCATCCAGCTCGCCGAAGTCGGCATCCACGTCCTCGAGCCCGAGGCGATCGAAGGCGAGACCGAGGAATGGCTGGAGAACCATTTCCGCGAGCAGATCTTCCCGATCCTCACACCACAGGCGCTCGATCCGGCGCACCCGTTCCCGTTCATCCCCAATCAGGGGTCGAGCGTGATCTTCGATCTCGTCCGCAAGTCGGACCGCGAGCCGATCCGCGAGCTCGTATTGCTGCCCACCACCATGCCGCGCTTCGTTCGGCTGCCCGGCGAACCGGCGCGCTATGTCGCGGTCGAGGTGTTGCTCAAGCGGTTCACCGACCTGCTCTTCCCCGGCTATGACGTGCTCGGCTCGGCGGCGTTCCGGGTGCTCCGCGACAGCGACATCGAAATCGAGGAAGAGGCCGAGGATCTCGTCATGACCTTCCGCTCGGCGATCAAACGCCGGCGGCGGGGACGGGTGATCCGTCTCGAGATGGAAGACGGCATCGCGCCCGAGCTCGAGGCGGTGCTCAAGGAGGAACTGGGCGGCAGCGAGGCGCTGCTCACCGAGACGGGTGGCTTTCTGGGAGTCGGCGACCTCTCGATGCTGGTCGAGGAGGATCGGCCCGACCTCAAATTCACGCCTTATTCGCCGCGCTTTCCCGAGCGGGTCCGCGAATATGGCGGCGATTGCTTCGCGGCGATCCGGGCCAAGGACATCGTCGTGCACCACCCGTATGAGAGCTTCGACGTCGTGCTCTCGTTCCTCGGTCAGGCGGCGAGCGACCCGGACGTCGTCGCGATCAAGCAGACGCTCTACCGCGCCGGCAAGCAGCCAGCCGTGATCAACGCGCTGATCGCCGCGGCGGAGGCAGGCAAGTCGGTGACTGCGGTGGTGGAGCTCAAGGCGCGGTTCGACGAGGAGCAGAATCTCTATTGGGCGACGGCGCTCGAACGCGCGGGCGTGCAGGTGGTCTATGGCTTCATCGACTGGAAGACCCACGCCAAGGTGTCGATGGTCGTGCGCCGCGAGGCGGGGCAGTACCGGACCTACTGCCATTTCGGCACCGGAAATTATCACCCGATCACGGCGCGTATCTACACCGATCTGAGCTTCTTCACCGCCGATCCGCGGATCGGGCGCGATGCGGCGCAGCTGTTCAACTATGTCACCGGCTATGTCGAGCCGGCGTCGCTCGAACTGATCAGCATCAGCCCGCGCGACCTTCGCAACCGGCTGGTCGACCTGATCGACGCCGAGATCGCGCACGCCCGCGCCGGTCGGCCCGGCGCGATCTGGGCAAAGATGAACTCGGTGGTCGATCCCGCGGTGATCGAGAAGCTCTACGAAGCGAGCGGTGCCGGCGTGGAGATCGACCTGATCATCCGCGGCATTTGCTGCCTGCGGCCGGGCGTGCCGGGGCTTTCGGAGAATATTCGGGTCAAGTCGATCGTCGGGCGGTTCCTCGAGCACAGCCGGATCTGGGCGTTCGGCAACGGCAAGGGACTGCCTGGCGATTCCGCCAAGCTGTTCATTTCGTCGGCGGACTGGATGCCGCGCAACTTCGACCGCCGCGTCGAGTTCATGTTGCCGATCCTCAACAAGACGGTGCACGATCAGGTGATGGATCAGGTCATGGTCGCCAATCTGCTCGACAACGAGCAGAGCTGGCAGCTCCAGCCCGACGGCCGCTACGCCAGGGCCGAGCGCGGTACCGAGCCGTTCAATCTTCACCGCTATTTCATGACCAATCCGTCGCTGTCGGGCCGCGGCGCCGCACTGGAGAAGCGCAAGCCGGTGCCGACCTTGTCGCTCAAGCGCCGCCGCGCCGCCCGAAAGGAAAGCTGAGCGAATGGCGACGCTTCTGCGTACCCCGGAGCAGCGCACCGCGCCGGCCAAGGCGCGCACCGCGATCATCGACATCGGTTCGAACTCGGTGCGCCTCGTCGTCTACGAAGGCGCAGCCCGGCTGCCGGCGGTGCTGTTCAACGAGAAGGTGATGGCCGGGCTCGGCCGGTCGCTGAGCGAAACCGGCGCGATCGACGCGGAAGGGCTAAAGCGGGCGCGGTCGGCGCTCGCCCGGTTTGCGGCGCTCGCCCGCGAGATGCAGGCCGCCGAGATCCGCACCGTCGCCACTGCCGCGGTGCGCGATGCGTCGAACGGTGGCGAACTGATGCGCGCAGCCGAGGCGCTGGGCCTCGATGTCGAATTGCTGTCGGGCGTCGAGGAGGCGACCGCGTCCGGAATGGGCGTACTCTCGGGCATTCCCGATGCCGATGGCGTGGTCGGCGATCTTGGCGGCGGCAGCCTCGAGCTGGTGCGGGTAGTCGCGGGGACGGTTACCGATCGGGTCTCGTTTCCGCTCGGCGTGCTGCGGCTTGGGGCGATCCGGGCCGGCGGCAAGGATGCGCTCGATCGCCGGGTCGGCAAGCTCATCGCCGAATCGGGCTGGAGCGAGCGGGGCAAGGGCCTGCCTTTCTATCTGGTCGGGGGATCGTGGCGCGCGCTGGCCCGGCTCGACATGCACCGCACCGGCTATCTGCTGCCGGTGGTCCACCAATATCCGATCGCGCTCGGCCGGGTCGCCGAATTGCAGCAGATCCTCGCCGAGATTCCCCGCGCCGAGCTGAAGGCGATCCCCGACATTTCGGGCGCGCGCATACCGACGCTCGGCGACGCCACCGCTTTGCTGGCGAGCGTGCTGCGCCATCTCGGCAGTAGCGGCAGCGTGGTCTCGGCCTATGGGCTGCGCGAGGGACTGCTCTATCAGCGGCTCACGCCCGAACAGCGCCGCGAGGATCCCCTGATCGCGGCGGCGCGCGACGAAGGCGAACGCTCGGGGCGCTTTCCCGAACATGGCGACCTGCTCGACCGGTGGATTGCGCCCTTGTTCGACGACGCACCCGAGCTGGCCCGGCTCCGCCACGCGGCGTGCCTGCTCGCCGATGTCGGCTGGCGCGCCAATCCGGAGTTCCGCGCCGAACGCGGCATGGAAATCGCGCTGCACGGCAATTGGGTGGCGATTGACGCGGCAGGGCGGGCGGTGCTCGCCCAGGCATTGTACACGGCGCTGGGCGGGGGAACCGGCTGTCCCGACCCGCTCGATCGGCTCGCCGATGCGGACTCGTTGGCGCACGCGCGGCTCTGGGGGCTTGCGATCCGGCTCGGCCAACGGCTGAGCGGCGGGGTTGCGGCGCCGCTCAAACGCTCGCATGTCGTGCTTGAGGACGGCACGCTCGCGCTGTCGCTCGAAGCGCAGGACGAGGCACTATACGGCGAAGCGGTCGAGAAGCGCCACAAGGCGCTGGCGGCGGCGTTCGGGCGGGAGCCGGTGCTGGAGGTCTAGCCTAAAGTACTGCTGCGACATCCCAGTGCTCCTGCTTTCGCAGGAGCACTGGTGTGCGGTGGTCAGCCGCAGTGGGCGCGGAGGATCTTGCCCTTCTCGTCCACGTTCAGGTTCAGCCGGTCCTCGCGATAATCCATCGTCACGGCCATCCCCGGGGCGATCCAGCGGAGATTCTTCGCACCGGACAGGCGCAGCGCCTCTTTGGCGACGGCTTCGCTGCGGGCCTTTCCGGTCAGGCTGCCGAGGCCATCCGCGACGCATTTGCCCGGCGGGGGCGGGGCGGCCTCGGGCGCGTTATCGTAGCGGCAGGCGCCGGTGGCGAGCAAGGCGAGCGGCAGCAACAGGCGGATCATGACGGCTCCTCGGTGCGAGTCATCTTGAGCTTTCCATTGCGCACGGTGAACCCGAGCTGACCCTCGACGAGCTGAAGCGCGTCGCGGCCGAATTGCTCGAAGCGCCAGCCCTGGAGGATCGAGAGATCCTCGCGGACGCCGGCGGCGAGCGCTTCCAGATCGTCCGAGCGCGCGAGCAGCCGCGCGGCGACGTTGATTTCCTTGGCGCGAATCTTGAGCAGCAGCTTGAGCAGGTCAGCGACGAGCGCGCCGTCCTTTCCCAAAGCGGGCTTGCGGTCGTCGCGCGGCGGAAGCTCGCTTCCGGACATCGGCTTCGCGCTCTCCAGCGCCGCCATCAGCCGGCCGCCGATGTCGTTGCCGCCCCAGGCCGGGGAGAGCCCGCGCACCTTGGCGAGATCGCCCTGCTTGCGTGGGGGATTGCCGGCGAGATCGGCGAGTGTCTCGTCCTTGATGATGCGGCCGCGCGGCAAATCCTTGCCCTGCGCCTCGATCTCGCGCCAGCGGGCGAGTGCCTTCAGGCGGCCGAGGACCTCGGGCTTGCGGCTGGAGACCCGGACGCGCTGCCATGCCTGATCGGGGTCGTTGCGGTAATTTTCGGGATCGGCGAGCCGCTCCATCTCCTGGTCGAGCCACGCGCCGCGACCGGTTTTCCGCAGCTTGTCGAGCATCTTTGGGAAGATCTCGGAGAGGTAGGTGACGTCGCAGATCGCATAGTCGATCTGACGCTTGTCGAGCGGGCGGCGGCTCCAGTCGGTGAAGCGGGCGCCCTTGTCGACGGTGATGCCGAGATAGGTGTCGACGAGATTGGAATAGCCGATCTGCTCGCCCTGGCCGAGCGCCATCGCGGCGACCTGCGTGTCGAACAGCGGATGCGGGGTCTTGCCGGTGAGATTGTAGACGATCTCGATGTCCTGCCCGCCCGCGTGAAAAACCTTCAGCACGTCCTCATTGTCGACGAGCAGATCGAGCAGCGGCTGCATGTCGATCCCGCCCATCGGATCGATCGCGGCGGCTTCCTCGTCGTCGGCGATCTGGATCAGGCAGAGTTCGGGCCAATAGCTGTTCTCGCGCATGAACTCGGTGTCCACGCAGATATAGGGCTTGTTGGCGAAACGGGCGCAGAGATTGGCAAGCGCCGCACTGTCTTCGATCAGACCATGGATATGCATCGGGGGCCCATATACCGGTCTTCGGGTTGACAAAAGAGTGTGTGGGGGGAAAGCGCACGCCATGTCATTCCGTCCAAGTCCCCCTCCCGCTTGCGGGAGGGGCTAGGGGAGGGGGGTGCCGCCGGCCAACCGGCATGTGGTCAGTCCCTCCCCCGACCCCTCCCGCAAGCGGGAGGGGAGATGAAGGGCAAGCCAAGAGAAGAGAACAATGCACGCCTATCGCACGCACACCTGCGCCCAGCTCCGCGCCGCCAATGTCGGCGAGGAAGTCCGCCTGTCGGGCTGGGTCCACCGCAAGCGCGACCATGGCGACCTCGTGTTCATCGACCTGCGCGACCATTATGGCATCACCCAGATCGTCACCGACGTCAGCGGCCCGGCCTTCGCCGTGATCGAGTCGCTGCGCGCCGAATCGGTGATCACGGTAACCGGCACCGCGGTCGCGCGTGACGCGAGCGTGGTGAACCCGAACCTGCCGACCGGCGAGATCGAGGTCCGCGCGACTGAAGTCACCGTGCAGAGCCCCGCGCAGGAGCTGCCGCTCCCCGTGTTCGGCGAGGCCGAATATCCGGAGGACATCCGGCTGCGCTATCGCTTCCTCGACTTGCGGCGTGAGCGGCTCCACAAGAACATCCTGCTGCGCTCGAACGTCATCGCCTCACTGCGCCGCCGGATGATCGACCAGGGGTTCACCGAGTTCCAGACGCCGATCCTCACCGCGAGCAGCCCCGAGGGCGCGCGCGACTATCTGGTGCCGAGCCGCGTCCATCCGGGCAAGTTCTACGCGCTCCCTCAGGCGCCGCAGATGTTCAAGCAGCTGCTGATGGTCGCCGGCTTCGACCGCTATTTCCAGATCGCGCCTTGCTTCCGCGACGAGGATGCCCGCGCCGACCGCAGCCCGGGCGAATTCTACCAGCTCGATTTCGAAATGAGCTTCGTCACCCAGGACGACGTCTTCGCCGCGATCGAGCCGGTGCTCCACGGCGTGTTCGAGGAATTCGCCAACTGGGAAGGCAAGAACCGCACGGTCTCGCCGCTGCCGTTCAAGCGCATTCCCTATCGCGAATCGATGCTGAAGTACGGCAACGACAAGCCCGATCTGCGCAATCCGCTGCTGATCACCGACGTGTCGGAGTTCTTCAAGGGCTCGGGCTTCGGCCGCTTCGCGTCGATCGTCGAGGGCGGCGACGTCGTCCGCGCGATCCCGGCGCCGGGCACGCACGAGAAGTCTCGTAAGTTCTTCGACGACATGAACAGCTGGGCGCAGAGCGAGGGGTTCCCCGGCCTGGGCTATGCGACGCAGAAGGACGGCGTGTTCGGCGGGCCGATTGCCAACAACCACGGCCAGGAAGGCATGAAGGCAATCGCCGAGGCAATGGGGCTCGGCCCGAACGACGGCATCTTCTTCGCCGCCGGCAAGGAAGCGCAGGCCGCCAAGCTCGCCGGGCTCGCGCGGACCCGCGTCGCCGAGCAGCTCGAGCTGATCGACAAGAGCCGGTTCGAATTCTGCTGGATCGTCGACTTCCCGATGTTCGAATATGACGAGGACGCAAAGAAGGTCGATTTCAGCCACAATCCCTTCAGCATGCCGCAGGGCGAGCTTGAGGCGCTGGAGACGAGGGACCCGCTCGACATCCTCGCATATCAATACGACATCGTCTGCAACGGCGTCGAATTGAGCTCGGGCGCGATCCGGAACCACCGTCCCGAGATCATGTACAAGGCGTTCGAGATCGCCGGTTACACGCAGGAAGACGTCGACACCAATTTCGCCGGCATGATCAACGCCTTCAAGTTCGGCGCACCGCCGCACGGCGGATCGGCGCCGGGCGTCGATCGTATCGTGATGCTGCTGGCGGACGAGCCCAATATCCGCGAAGTGATCGTCTTCCCGATGACCCAGAAGGCGGAGGACCTGATGATGCAGGCGCCGAGCTTCGTCAGCGAGAAGCAGCTCAAGGAGCTCAACATCCGCCTCGCGCCGCAGGTCGCCGCGGATCTGGCGAAGAAGGGCACCGACGGTATCGTCGACCCCGCGGCAGGCTAGGAGACGGGAGCCGGTCATGCGCGTCGCGGTGTTCAACACCAAGGCCTATGACCGGCGCTTCCTGACCGACGCGAACGCCACCTTCGGGCACGATCTGCACTTCCTCGAGCCGCGGCTCGATGCGACGACTGCGCAGCTCGCGGCGGGCTGCGAGGCCGTGTGCGTGTTCGTGAACGACCAAGTCGATGCCGCCGTTCTCCAGCTGCTCGCCGCGGGTGGCACCCGACTGATCGCACTGCGCTGCGCCGGGTTCAACAATGTCGATCTTGCCGCGGCCGAACGGCTCGGCATCTCGGTGGTTCGGGTGCCGGCTTATTCTCCGCATGCCGTTGCCGAGTTCACCATTGGTCTGCTGCTTGCGGTCGACCGCAAGATCCCCAAGGCATGGACGCGCGTACGTGAAAACAATTTCGCGCTGGACGGCCTGATCGGCCGCAACCTCCACGGGCGCACGGTCGGCGTGATCGGCACCGGCAAGATCGGGGCGCTGGTGGCGCGCGCGCTCAAGCTCGGCTTCGGATGCGAGGTGCTCGCCAGCGATTTGACGTCCGACCCCGCGCTCGAGGCCATCGGCGTGCGCTATGTCGAACGGGCTGTGCTGCTTGCCGAGGCCGAGATCGTCACGTTGCATTGTCCGCTGACGCCCGACACCCGGCATCTGATCGATTCGGCGGTGATCGCGGGCGCCCGGGCGGGGCTGATCATCGTAAACACCAGTCGCGGCGCGTTGATCGATACCGGCGCGCTGATCGAGGGACTGAAGCAGCGAAAGATCGGCGCCGTGGCGCTCGACGTCTACGAACAGGAAGCAGACCTGTTCTTCGAGGATCTGTCGAGCGAGATCGTCTCCGACGACCTGTTCCAGCGGCTGCTGACCTTTCCCAACGCGCTCGTGACCGGGCACCAGGCGTTCCTTACCGAGGAAGCGCTGGCGGCGATCGCGCAGACCACATTGGCAAGTATTACCGATGCGGAGGCCGGTCGGGAGCTCGCCAATCGGGTAGACAACCGGCTGGTTGCGGGATCGCGCTGACCGCCCGTACGTTCGGCTGCGAACAAGGAGGCGGGATGGCGATCGATCTCAGCGACTATGAGTCAGGCGAACCGTTCGACGGGCACTACAAAAAGGCGCTGAAGAAGCTCCAGAAGCGGCTCAGCCATATCCATTACGCGCATATCGTCCACAAGCGCCGCGCGATCATCGTGTTCGAGGGCTGGGATGCGGCAGGGAAGGGCGGGATCATCCAGCGGCTCACTGCCGAATGGGATCCACGCTATTTCGAGGTCTGGCCGATCTCCGCGCCGACCGACGAGGAACTGGCGCACCATTTCCTCTGGCGCTTCTGGCGGCGGCTCCCGGCGCAGCACAATATCGCGGTGTTCGACCGCAGCTGGTATGGCCGGGTACTGGTCGAACGGGTCGAGGGCTTTGCAACGGAAGCCGAGTGGCGGCGCGGCTATGACGAGATCAACGATTTCGAGGCACAGCAGGTCGCGACCGGGACGACGTTGGTCAAGGTTTTCGTCCACGTAACCCAGGAGACGCAGGACCAGCGCCTGCGCGACCGGCTCGAACATCCGTGGAAGCGCTGGAAGACCGGGCTCGAGGACTATCGCAATCGTGCGAAGCGGGCAGAGTATCTCGAGGCGATGCACGAGATGTTCGCGCGCACCGATCCGAAGCAGGCGCCGTGGATCATTGTCGACGGCAACGACAAGAAGGCCGCGCGCATCGCAGCTCTGACTGCGATCGCCGACGCGCTCGAAGCCAAGGTCCCGATGGATCCACCTGACCTCGATCCAGAGGTGGAAAAGGCCGCGAGGAAGGCGCTGGGCCGGTAGCGGCTCTCCTCGCAGACAGGCACCGGGTCAAGCGGGCGCGAAGGCGCCGTTCTCACCCATCACATGCAACACGCCCTCGGCGATCGCAAAATAGGCGCCGTGAAGCTTGAGCTTGCCCGCTGCGACCCGTTGGGAAACGAACGGGAAGGTCATCAAATTGACCAGCGACACCCGCACCGTCTCTAGCTCGAGCGCGCGGACCGCTTCGGGGCCGTCGCCATGCTCGGCGACGACACGGTCGCGGGCCTCGTCGAGCATGTCCACCCAGTGCGCGATGAACCCGCCCTCGCCATTGGGAGCGCCCTTGAAGCGCTGCGACAGCGACGCGGATACCCCGCCGCACGCACCGTGCCCCATGACCACGATCTCGGGCACTTCGAGCTGCGTCACCGCAAACTCCAGCGCCGCCGAGACGCCGTGGCGGCTGGCATCGTCCTCGAACGGCGGCACCAGATTGGCGACGTTGCGGACGACGAAGATTTCGCCCGGCACGGTGTCGAAGATCTGCGCCGGATCGACCCTGCTGTCCGAGCAGGCGATCACCATCACGCGTGGGCTCTGGCCCTCGCGCAATTCCTCCCAGCGGTCGCGATGTCGGCGATATTCGCTGGTGCGGAAGCGCTGATAGCCGTCGAGCAGGTCGGTAAAGTCGGTCATGCGCGCCTCTTTAGCGAAACGCGCGCGCTTGCGAAGCCGGTTGCGCAACGAAAACTGCAATGGCGCATGCAAGCGCAGTTGTTGTGCCTGCACGCGTGCATCGCTATCTGCGCCTGCATGAACGAGATGTCGCCGCTGCCCCGCCCCGAACGTGTCCGCAAGCCCGACTGGATCCGGGTGAAAGCGCCGACCTCGGCGGGCTTCGCGGCGACGCGCGCGTTGATGCGCTCGAAGAGCCTCACCACGGTGTGCGAGGAGGCCGCCTGTCCGAATATCGGCGAGTGCTGGTCGAAGAAGCACGCGACGGTGATGATCCTCGGCGACACCTGCACCCGCGCCTGCGCCTTTTGCAACGTAAAGACCGGGATGCCGCGCGCGGTCGATCCGATGGAGCCCGAGAATGTCGCCGACGCTGCGGCGCAGATGGGGCTCGAGCACATCGTCGTCACTTCGGTCGACCGGGACGATCTGCCCGACGGCGGCGCGAAGCAATTCGTCAAGGTGATCGAGGCGATCCGCCGCGCGAACCCGACCACGACGATCGAGATCCTCACCCCCGATTTCCGCAACAAGCACGAGGCGGCGGTCGAGATGATCGTCGCGGCGCGGCCCGACGTCTACAACCACAATCTCGAGACGGTGCCGCGCCTCTACCCGACGATCCGCCCGGGCGCGCGCTATTACGCGTCGATCCGCCTGCTCGAGACGGTCAAGAAGCTCGATCCGTCGATCTTCACCAAGTCGGGGATCATGCTCGGCCTCGGCGAGGAGCGGCTCGAGGTCCATCAGGTGATGGACGACATGCGCTCCGCCGACATCGATTTCCTGACCATGGGCCAATATCTCCAGCCGACGCCGCGCCATGCCAAGGTCGCCGAATTCGTCACGCCGCAGGCATTCGGCTCCTACGGCGCGATCGCGCGGGCAAAGGGCTTTCTGCTGGTCGCGTCGTCGCCGCTGACGCGGTCGAGCTACCACGCCGGCGACGATTTCGCGAAGATGCGCGAGGCGCGCGCTGCCAGGTTGGCAAAGGCCCCCGCGGCCGTCTGATGCCCAAGCATAGCGAGACGCGGGCGCTGCCCTATTCGCCCGAGCAAATGTTCGACCTGGTCGCCGATGTCGGCCGCTATGGCGAATTTCTACCCTGGGTGTCGGCAGTGCGGGTGCGGTCGAACAGCGACACCCAGATGGTCGCCGACCTGATCGTCGGGTTCAAGGGCCTGCGCGAGAGCTTCACTTCGCGCGTCGAGAAGCAGCGGCCCGGCCACATCCGCGTCGACTATCTGGAGGGGCCGCTGAAGCACCTCAACAACGACTGGAAGTTCCGCAGCGACGGCAACGGCGGGTGCCTCGTCGATTTCTGCGTCGACTTCGCGTTCAAGAATCGCGTGTTCGAAATGCTCGCGGGACAGGTGTTCGATCGCGCGCTGCGGAAGATGATCAACGCCTTCGAGGAGCGCGCGGCGCGGCTCTACGGCGACTCCGATTCGGGCGCTTCCGCGGCAGGCTCGCCCGGCATCAGCAATTCTAGCGCGCAAAGCGCCGCCTGAAGCCGCACGCCGGCGCGGCCGTTATTCTCGAAATGCCGCGCATCGGCGACGATGTGCTGCGGATCGGCACCGCGCTCGGCCTGGGCGAACACCACGGTGCCCACCGGCTTCTTCTCGCTGCCCCCGTCGGGTCCCGCGATTCCGGTGATCGCCACCGCGACGTCGGCGGTGCTGCGCTTGAGCGCGCCCTGGGCCATACTCCACGCCACCGCAATCGACACCGAGCCGAAGGTTTCGAGCACGTCGCCGCTGACCTTGAGGACTTCGGTCTTGGCCTCGTTCGAATAGGTGACGAAGCCGGCGTCGAAGACGTCGGACGAGCCGGGGATCTCGGTCAGCGCGGCGCTGACGAGGCCGCCGGTGCAGCTTTCCGCCACGGCGATGCGACGGCCGGCGGCGCGATTGGCCTCGAGCACCTTCCGGGCGGCTTCGACGAGCTTGTCGGGGAGAATCGTATCCATCGCTAGCCTCTGCCACCGGATTGTTGCGGACGCGAGTCCGGTGGTGCCCGCGGTCACGGGCATCATGCCTTGCAGATGTTCAGGTCCGGGCCCCTTTTCGAGTCTTCAGAGGTGAATTCCAGAATGGCTGCGACGAAACCCGCCAGATTGGCAGGCGGAAGCGGGTCGAGCAGCGCCGCCACACGATCGACCTTGGCGCAGACGTCGGGCTTGATCCCCTTGGTGACCAGCTCGCCGACGAGCATGTTGGCGAAGGTATCGAACGTGTCGGGGGTGATCTTGTCGCCTGTGCCGGAAATCTTGCCGAGCGCCGATGCCGCAGCCGGTTTCGCCGCTATCGCCGGTGCCGTATAGCGCTGGCCCAGACGATCGGCGTTGGTTCGCAGATACGCCACCGAAGGCAGCGCGCTGTTGCAGGCGCCGCCGACCGCGCGAACCGCTGGAGGCATCAGCGCGATAATCAATGCCTGCGCCTCCACCGGCGTGAGGCACGGCTTCTGCGCGGTATCCGCCGCGGCTTGCGCGCCGGTGGCGCTCAACGCGAGCCATGCCATCGCGGCCATTCCGGTCTTCATGCAATCGTCTCCTGGATACGAATTGTCGCGACCGCTTGCGCGGCCATGCCTTCGCCGCGCCCGGTGAAGCCGAGCCGCTCGGTGGTGGTCGCCTTGACGCTGACGCACGCCCCGGCGAGCCCAAGGATGGAGGCGATGCTCGCGCGGATCGCCTCGCGATGCGGGCCGATTTTCGGCGCTTCGCAGATGATGGTGACGTCGATGAAGTCGATGATACCACCTTGTGCGGCGACCAGCCCCGCGGCGTGTTCGAGGAAGCGCGCCGATGCAACGCCGCGCCACTGCGGATCGCTGGGCGGAAAGTGCATGCCGATATCGCCGGCGCCGATCGTCCCGAGCAGCGCATCGGTGATCGCATGGAGTACGACGTCGGCGTCACTATGGCCGGACAGGCCCTGGCTGTGCGGTACCAGCACGCCACCCAGCCAGAGTTCCTCGCCCTCGGCGAAGCGATGCACGTCATAGCCCAGCGCAGTGCGGACGCGCATCGAGGCGGCATGGCGCGCCTCGGCGGCGGCGAAGTCGGCAGGGTGGGTGATCTTTTCCAGATGAATGTCTCCAGGAACGAGGGCGACTTCATGCCCCAGCGCGCGGACCATCTGGGCGTCGTCGGTCGCTTCGCGCTCGCCGGGCCAGGCGGCGTGCGCGGCGCGGATTATCGCGGTGCGGAAGGCCTGGGGAGTCTGGACGCGGACGAGGCGGTCGCGAGGAACCGTTTCGCCAAGACTGCCTTCGTCACGGGCGAGCGTATCGGCGACGGGAAGCGCGGGGAGGGCACCTTCGTGGCTATCGAGGGCGGCGAGGAGCGCGTCGATCACGGCATGCGACAGGAAAGGGCGCGCTGCGTCATGGATAAGCACGCGCTCGGTATCGATTGCGTCGAGACCGTTGCGCACCGACTCGCGCCGGGTCGCGCCACCGACAACGAAGGTGACGTCGGCCAGCGCGTCCCTGAACGCCGGCTCCTGACCTGCGCCGATGACGACCAGCACCTGGTCGATCGCCGGATGCGACGACAGCGCCCCATAGCTGTGCGCGATCATCGGTTTACCCGCCACCCGCGCGAATTGCTTGGGCAAGGTGCTGCCTGCCCGGATGCCCTGCCCGGCGGCGACGATCAGCGCTGCGGTCCTGCCCATAAAGGCGCGGGTAGCGGGGAAGCCCCGGCTTGCCAATCCGGGCTTGTCCCGCTAGGCGTCGCTGCCTATTTTTCAGGCAGATCATGCGCGAACTCGCCCCCATCCAGATCGGCCCGGTTCGGGTCGAAGCCCCGGTGCTGCTCGCGCCGATGACCGGCGTGACCGACTTGCCGTTCCGGCGGATCGTGCGGCGCTATGGCTCGGGCCTCAACGTGACCGAGATGGTCGCCAGTCAGGCGGCGATTCGCGAGACGCGTCAGTCGCTCCAGAAATTCGCCTGGGATCCGATCGAGGATCCGGTGTCGATGCAGCTGGTCGGCTGCACGCCGCACGAAATGGCGGAGGCGGCGAAGCTCAGCGAGGATCGCGGCGCCGCGATCGTCGACATCAACATGGGCTGCCCGGTGCGCAAGGTGACCAGCGGCGACGCCGGCTCGGCGCTGATGCGCGATCTCAAGCTCGCCGCGTCGCTGATCGAGGCCTGCGTCAAGGCAGTCTCAGTGCCGGTGACGGTGAAGATGCGGATGGGCTGGGATCATGCCAGCCTCAATGCGCCCGAGCTCGCGCACATCGCCGAGGATCTCGGCGCGAAGATGATCACCGTGCACGGTCGCACCCGCAACCAGATGTACAAGGGGTCGGCCGACTGGGGCTTCATCCGCAAGGTGAAGGACGCCGTGTCGATTCCGGTAATCGCCAATGGCGACATCTGCACCGTCGAGGATGCGCGCGCAGCGCTGGCGCAATCGGGTGCGGATGGCGTGATGATCGGCCGCGGCGCTTACGGCCGTCCATGGATACTGCGCGATGTGATGGACGCGCTGACCGGGCAGCCGGAGCGGGCAGAGCCCTCGCTCGACGAACAATATCGCGTGATTGTAGAGCATTATCTCGACACGTTAAGCCATTATGGCAACGAAGTCGGTGTCAATATGATGCGTAAGCATGTCGGTTGGTACACCAAGGGCATTCACGGCTCGGCCGAGTTCCGCAACAACGTCAACAAGATCTCCGACCCGGTGCGCGTCCTCGACATGCTCGCCGAATTCTACGCGCCATGGTCTTCGCGCGCGGCAGCCTGAGGCGCGCCAGGCCGGAACCGGTAAAAGGGCCTGGCTTTGGCGAGCTGTTCGCTGCCTTGCCCGTCGCGGTGCTGGTGATCGATCCCGACGGTCGCATCGCGCATGCCAACTCGGCCTGCGAATTGCTGCTCAACCATAGCGAGGCGACCATGGTCGGGCGGCCGTACGACGCGGTGCTGCGCCCGCCCGAGGACTATGCCGATCGTCGCGACGGGCATGGCTTCGCGGCGTTCGACATCGAGGTCGAGGCGATCCGTGGCCCGAGGATCCGGGTCGACTTCGTCGAGACGTTGATTGCCGATCAGCCTGGCTGGCGCATCGTGACGCTGCACCACGCCCCCCAGTCGCGCCGGGTGGCGCAAGGCGCCGACCGGACCGCCGGCGCGCGTGCGGCGGTCGGCGCGGCGGCGATGCTCGCCCACGAGATCAAGAACCCGCTTTCGGGGATCCGCGGAGCGGCGCAACTCCTTGCAAGCGGCAGCGAGGAGCGCGAGCTCACCCAGCTGATCACCACCGAAGTCGACCGGATCGTTGCGCTGATCGACCGGATGCAGGATTTTACCGACACCCGGCCGCTCAACCTCGCGCCGACGAACATCTATCCCTTGCTCGATCACGCCCGCCGGGTGGCGCTCGCCGGATTTGCGCGGGACATCGTGATCGAGGAGCATTTCGATCCGTCACTGCCGCCGGTGCTGGTCGATCCCGACGCATTCCTGCAGGTACTGCTCAACCTGCTCAAGAATGCCGCCGAAGCCTTGGGGGAAGTCGCCGCGCCGCGGATCACGCTGGCGACTGCCTATCGCCACGGCATGTCGGTCAGCACCGGCCCGGGTCGGCCGCGCCAGCCGCTGCCGATCGAGATCCTCGTGATGGATAACGGACCGGGGGCACCTGCCGATATAGCGGAGCACCTGTTCGAGCCGTTCGTCTCGGGCAAGCCGGAGGGGAAGGGGCTCGGCCTGCCGCTGGTCGAGAAGCTGGTCCGCGACATGGGCGGGATCGTTCAATATGCCCGCGAGCGCGACCCCGAGGTGACTGTCTTCCGCATCCTGCTGCCGAGGGCGGCATGAGCGGCGCGGTGCTGATCGTCGACGACGATGCGGCGATCCGTACGGTCGTCGCAGCGGCGCTCAAGCGCGAGGGGCATCGCGTGACCACGGCGGCGAGCGTCGCCGAACTGCGTCGCGCGCTCGCAGGAGGCGTGCCCGATGTGCTGGTAACCGACGTAGTGCTGCCCGACGGCAATGGCTTGGACATAACGGCAGCGTTGGCGAACGAGCATCCCGAACTGCCGATCATCGTTTTCTCGGCGCAGAACACGCTCGCCACTGCGGTGCGTGCCACCGAAGTCGGCGCGTTCGACTATCTGCCCAAGCCGTTCGACCTCGATGTGCTCGCCCAGGCCGTGCGTGGTGCGATGGCGCGGCGACAGCGCCAGCCGGCCGAACTCGCCGAGGTGGAGGCCAGCGCCGGACCCTCGCTGATCGGCCGCTCGCCGGCGATGCAGGAAGTCTATCGGGTGATCGCCCGCGTGGTGTCGAACGACCTGACCGTGTTGATCTCGGGCGAATCGGGCACCGGCAAGGAGCTGGTGGCGCAGGCGATCCACGAGCTCGGCCCCCGCCGGCGCGCACCTTTCGTCGCGCTCAACATGGCGGCGATCCCGCGCGACCTGATCGAGGCCGAATTGTTCGGGCATGAGCGCGGCGCCTTCACCGGTGCGGCGACACGCGTCGCGGGCAAGTTCGAACAGGCGGCCGGCGGTACCTTGTTCCTCGACGAAATCGGCGACATGCCGATGGACGCGCAGACGCGGCTGCTGCGCGTGCTCCAGTCGGGCGAATTCACCACCGTCGGCGGCGCACGGACGATCCGGGCCGATGTCCGCATCGTCGCCGCGACCAACAAGGACCTCGCCCAACTCGTCCAGAGCGGCCAGTTTCGCGAAGATTTGTTCTACCGGCTCAACGTGGTCCCGGTCAGCCTGCCGGCCTTGCGCGAGCGGCGCCAGGACGTGCCGCTGCTCGCGCGGCATTTCCTCGATCGCGCCGCCGAGGCAGGACTGCCGCGGAAGCAGCTCGATTCGGGCGCCATCGCGGTGCTCGAGGGCTATGATTGGCCGGGCAACGTCCGCGAACTCGAAAATCTCATGCGCCGGATCGCCGCACTCAGCCGCGACGAGTGGATCGACGCCGACGCGATCCGCCGGGCGATCGGAGAAGCCGGCAGCTTTCAGCCTAGGGCGCGCGATCCCGGGATCGACGCAGCGGTGCGCGCCCGGCTCGAACGAATGGCGATCGAGGAGCCGCAGGCGCTCGACGACGGCTCGCTGTACGAGCGGATCATCGGCGAAGTCGAACGTCCGCTGATCGAGGCGATGCTCGCACGCCACCAGAACAATCAGTTGCGTGCTGCCCGCGCGCTCGGGATCAATCGCAATACTTTGCGCAAAAGGCTCGACACGCTCGGCATCGACATGGACCCGGACCGGTCGAACGGTGCCGATTAGCGACGCTTATCGCAAAATTATGTGTTCTTTCGGCCACAATCTCGTTGTATCCCGGCAACGATGGATGCCGTGACCGAGCAGATCGCCGAAGCCGAACCGCGCAAGCGGCGGCTGAGCGTCACGCCCGCGGTGGAAGCCGGGGTGCTGTTCGCCGCAGTGGCGATCGCCGTCGTCAGCTATCTCGTGATCAGTGGCGAGCGCTCGCCTGAACGCCTGTTGTCGCCGCCGCTCGTCGCACTGCTGCTCGTTGCGAATCTGCTCCCGGGCGTGGCTTTGCTGGTGCTGATCGGTCGGCGTGCTGCGCGCCGTCGTGCGGCGCTGTCCACGGCCGGGGGCGAGGGGCAGCTGCACGTCCGCCTCGTCGCGATCTTCTCGGTGCTCGCCAGCGTGCCGACCTTGCTCGTGGCGGTGATCGCGTCCTTGCTTTTTCAGTACGGCGTTCAGTTCTGGGTTTCGGATCGGCCCAAGAGCATGATCGAGAATGCGCAGGCGCTCGCGCAGGAATCGTATCGCCAACTCCTCGGCTTCGTCGATCGCGAGACCGTTGCGATGGCCAATGACGTGGCGAACGCGCTCAACGAATACCCGCCCGACAGCATCAATTTTCAGCAGATATTCGGCGGGCAGGTGTATGTCCGCAGCCTTTCCGAGGCGATTATCTTCACTGTCTCGCGCGACGGGCAGATCCAGACGATCGCTCTGGTGAACCCGTATGAGCGCGACCTCGAAAAGGAAATCGATCGCGCCTCGCTCAAGCTGCTCGACCAGGGCAAGCCGAGTGTGGCCGATGCGCAGGGCGATAGGATCCGCTCGCTGACCCGCATCCCGGGGCCGGGCAATCTCTATCTGTACGCCGGGCGCGCTTCCGGCCTTGGCGGCATTTCTCCGCAGACCGAGCGAGCGGCGCAGGTGCTCGCGGACTATCGCGCCCTGGTGACGCGGTCGCGGTCGCTCCAGCTGCAGTTCAATATCGCACTGCTGGTGTTGGCGCTGTTGATCGTCGGCATCGCCGTGCTGGTGGCGCTCCGGGTCGCGGACCGGCTGGTTCGGCCGGTGAACGAGCTCGTCGGTGCCGCGCGACAAGTCGCGGGCGGTGACCTCACCGCGCGCGTGCCCGAACGCAAATCCAAGGACGAATTGGGCGTGCTCGCTGGGGCGTTCAACCAGATGACCAACCGGCTGCAGGCCCAGACCAACGCGCTGGTCACCGCGAACGCACAGATCGAAAGCCGCCGCGCGTTGATCGAGGCAGTGATGTCGGGGGTATCGGCGGGCGTGATCTCGATCGGTGCCGATCGCGTGGTGCGATTGATGAATGCCTCTGCCCTCGCGCTGTTGCGGCGAAGCGGGGAACAGTCCGTGGGCCAACCGCTCGCCGCGATCGTGCCCGAGCTCGACGCGCTGCTCGACGCGCCCGAACGCGAAGCGGTGGTGCAGGTCACCGTCGGTGGCGAGGCGCGCACGCTGGCGGTCAAGATCACCTCCGACGAAGCCGGGCAGGTGCTCACCTTCGACGACATCACCCAGCAATTGCTCGATCAGCGCCGCGCCGCCTGGTCCGACGTCGCACGGCGGATTGCGCACGAGATCAAGAACCCGCTGACCCCGATCCAGCTCGCCGCCGAGCGCCTCCAGCGCCGCTACGGCAAGCAGATCGAGGGCGGGGAAGGCGTGTTCGGCCAGCTGACCGGCACGATCGTCCGCCAGGTCGGCGATCTCAGGCGGATGGTCGACGAATTCTCGTCCTTCGCGCGGATGCCCAAGCCGCTCTTCCGGCGCGAGTCGCTGCTCGACATCGCGCGCCAGTCGATGTTCCTCCACGAAGTCGCGCATCCGGCGATCCGCTTTGAGCTCGACGCTCCCGACGAGCCGCCGAGCCTCGTCTGCGACCGCCGCCAGATGGGGCAGGCGCTCACCAACGTGATCAAGAATGCCGTCGAGGCGATCGAGGCGCGCGGCGAGGGATCGGCTTTGCCCCAGGGCGAGATCGCGCTGTCGATCGCTGCCGAGGACGACCAGCGCATCCTGCTGACCGTCGCCGACAATGGCGTCGGGCTGCCGGTGGAGCGCGACCGTATCGTCGAACCCTATATGACGACGCGCAGCCGGGGCACCGGGCTAGGACTAGCGATCGTCAAGAAGATCGTCGAGGAGCATTGCGGCACGATCACGTTCAGCGACCGGCTCGGCGGCGGCACTGTCGTGACGATCTGCTTCGACACCGAAGCGCTGGAACGACTCGCCCAGCAGAACAATGACGCCGACGTGGCCGAACCCAGGGCCCCGGCACTGACCAGAAGCGGAAAAGCCTGATGAGCCTCGATATCCTCGTCGTCGACGATGAACGCGACATTCGCGAGCTCGTCGCGGGTGTGCTGGAGGACGAGGGCTATGCCACCCGTGCCGCCGCCGATAGCGACTCGGCGCTTGAAGCCATTGCCGAGCGCCGGCCGAGCCTCGTACTGCTCGACGTATGGCTGCAGGGCTCGCGGCTTGACGGGCTCGAATTGCTCGACGAGATCAAGCGACGCGATCCGTCGATTCCGGTGCTGGTGATCTCGGGACACGGCAATATCGACACGGCGGTCGCCGCGATTCGCCGCGGCGCCTCGGACTTCATCGAAAAGCCGTTCGAGGCCGAGCGGCTGCTCCTGCTTGTCGAACGCGCCACCGAGACCGAGCGACTGCGCCAGGAAGTCGTGTCGCTGCGCGCCTCGGTGGGCAGGGAGAACGACCTCACCGGCAATTCGGCGGCGATCAACACTGTTCGCGCGACTCTCAAGCGAGTCGCCTCGACAGGCAGCCGGGTGCTGATCACCGGTGGCGCCGGCGTCGGCAAGGAAGTCGCGGCGCGGCTGCTGCACGGCTGGAGCCAGCGCACCGCGGCGCCGTTCGTGATCGTCAGCGCCGCGCGGATGACGCCCGAGCGCGTCGAGGAGGAATTGTTCGGCGTCGAGGAAAGCGGCGACCTCGTTCGCCCGGGCCTGCTCGAACAGGCGCATGGCGGGACCCTGTTCCTCGACGAGATCGCCGACATGCCGGTGGCGACGCAGGCACGGATCCTCCGGGTGCTCACCGACCAGAGCTTCAGCCGGGTGGGCGGCACGCGCATCGTCAAAGTCGACGTCCGGGTCGTCTCGGCGACGGCCCGCGACCTGATGGCCGAGATCGCGGCGGGGCGCTTCCGCGAGGATCTCTATTACCGGCTCAACGTGGTGCCCGTGGCGATCCCGCCGCTGACCGAGCGCCGCGAGGACATTCCGGTGCTGGTCGAGCATTTCGTCGCGCATTATGCCAGCGAGCGCCGCGTGCCGACGCCGGAGATCGCGCCCGACGCGATGGTCGCGCTGCAAAGCTATGAATGGCCTGGCAATGTCCGCCAGCTCCGCAATGTCGTCGAGCGCACCGTGATCCTCGCGCCCGGCGACCGGATCGGGCGGATCGATCTCGATCTGCTGCCGCCGGAAGTGCTCGGCCGACAAGGCGAGGGGGCGACCGGCGCCGGTGCGAACGCAATCATGGGAGCGCCGCTCAAAGAGGCGCGCGAGACGTTCGAGCGCGAATATCTGCGCGTCCAGATCCGCCGCTTTTCGGGCAACATCTCGCGCACGGCGAGCTTCATCGGAATGGAGCGTTCGGCGCTGCACCGGAAACTCAAGCTGCTCGGCATTACCGAGACCCGCGAGGAATAGGTTGGACGCGCGCGCCCGGAACCAATAGACTGGGCGCTCCGCACCGGGGTGGTGCGGCATTCCGACGCCGGGAACCGGCGCGAAGCGGGACATGATCCCGCCAAGAATAGAAGGAAAACGTTCATGGCCGAGAAGCAGACCTCGCTTCAGGACCTGTTCCTAAACTCGCTCCGGCGCTCGAAAGTGCCGGTCACGATGTTCCTCGTGAAGGGCGTCAAGCTCCAGGGCATCGTCACCTGGTTCGACAATTTCTCGGTGCTGCTCCGCCGCGACGGCCAGTCGCAGCTGATCTACAAGCACGCCATCTCGACGATCATGCCCGCGGGTCCGGTGGATCTCACCACGCTTCTCGAGGCGGCGGGCGAATTCCAGCACAAGAACCCGGTGCTGCAGGAGATCTTCCTCAACGCGGTGCGCAAGCAGCAGGAAAACGTGACGATGTTCCTCGTCAACGGCGTCATGCTGCAGGGCCAGATCGCCGCGTTCGACCTGTTCTGCATGCTGCTGCAGCGCGAAGGCATGGCGCAGCTGGTCTACAAGCACGCCGTCTCGACGATCCAGCCGGCGCACCCGCTCAACCTCGCCGAGGAAACAACCGCGCCCGACGGCGATTGAGCATTCATGTCCACCGGTTTTGATCGCGACGCCGACGAGTTCGCCCGCGGCGCGCGCGCCATTGTCGTCTATCCCGAGATGGGCGCCAGTTCGCGCGACGCCGAGGCGCGTCTCGAAGAGACGGCGGGACTCGCCGCGGCGATCGGGGTCGAGGTTCGCGAGAGGGTATCGGTCAAGCTGCGCCAGCCCAAACCGGGGACCTTGATCGGCTCGGGTCAGGTCGAGGCGATCGCCGAGACCGTTCGGGACGAGGAACTTCAGCTCGCCGTCTTCGACGCCGCCTTGACGCCGGTCCAGCAGCGCAACCTCGAGACTGCGCTCGGCTGCAAGGTGATCGACCGCACCGGGCTGATCCTCGAGATCTTCGGCGAGCGCGCCCGCACCGCCGAGGGCCGGCTTCAGGTCGAGCTCGCACATCTCGATTATCAGGCGGGCCGGCTGGTGCGCAGCTGGACGCACCTCGAACGCCAGCGCGGCGGTTTCGGCTTTCTCGGCGGCCCCGGCGAGACCCAGATCGAAGCCGACCGCCGACTGATCCGCGACCGTATGGCGCGACTCAGGAAGGAACTCGACCAGGTCAGCCGCACGCGCACGCTGCACCGCGACCGTCGCCAGCGCGCACCGTGGCCGGTGATCGCGCTGGTCGGTTATACCAACGCCGGAAAGTCCACGCTTTTCAATCGCCTGACCGGGGCTGACGTCATGGCGGAAAATCTGCTTTTCGCCACGCTCGATCCCACCTTGCGGCAGATATCGCTTCCCGGGATCGACAAGGCGATCCTCTCGGACACGGTGGGGTTCGTCTCGGAGCTGCCGACCCAGCTCGTCGCCGCGTTCAAGGCGACGCTTGAGGAGGTGGTCTCGGCCGACCTGCTCATCCACGTCCGCGACATCGCCCATCCCGACAGCGAGGCGCAGCGCGCCGATGTCGAGAAAGTGCTGAGCGAGATCGGCGTCGCCGAGACCACGCCGCGCTTCGAGGCATGGAACAAGCTCGACTTGCTCGACGACGAGCGGCGCGGGCAATTGCTGGAGGATGCCGGCAGGCGTGAGGACGTGATGCCGATTTCGGCGTGGACGGGTGAAGGCGTGGAAACGCTGATCCAGACCGTTGCGGCGCGGCTGACCGCCGGACACCGGCGCTACACGATCAACTTGCCGGTCACCGATGGGGCGGGTGCAGCATGGCTCCACCAGCATGGCGAGGTGGTCGAGCAGCATATCGAAGGCGAGCAGGCGCTGTACGAAGTGCGCATGGCGCCGGGCGATTACGAACGGTTTCTTACCCGTCAGGGCTGACGCGGATTGGCGCGCATTGCCGGGCATACTGCTTCCCCTCCCGCTTGCGGGAGGGGTCAGGGGAGGGTGTGACAGGGAGGTCTAAGCGACTCATGCACCTCAATCCCTCGCCCAGTCCCTCCCGCGAGCGGGAGGGGAGCGATAAAGGCGCACGACCGGTCAGAGGTCCCAGCTTCTGGTGGAGTGACCGCTCAGCGCGCGCCCGGCGGTGACTTGTCGAGTTCGAAGCGGATCGGGGCGCGGATCCGGCGTACGCCTGCCGCAAGGCCCGAGGTCGAGCCTTTTCCTGCATAGGCCAGTATGTTGGCGGAGAAGATGCCGCACGCCGAGCGATCGAGCGCCGCGTCGCCGCTGCTTGTCACCGGTTTGCACTCCAGCAGTTCCTCGTGCGGCCCGATCAGCGCCTCGACAATCACACGACCCTCTGCACCCCGGCGGAGCGCCTCGACCGGGTAGTCGCTGTCACCTAGGCGCAGCGGCTTTGGTGGCGGCGGAGGCGTCGGGCAGCGGCGGTTGCTGAGGATAAATGTCATCGAACCACAGGGCAGGGGACGAACCACGCGAAGCGCAGTGACGCGATAGAAAGTGCCATATCGCCGGCCGCGCTGGTAGCTGTGCCGCCGAATGCAGGCGAGGATCCCAAATTGGCTGGTCGCCTCCATTCGAAGCCAGACGGCCCGCTCGTCGAACCGGTCCAGCCGAGCATGGGCGAGCGCTCGCTCGAGTTCCGCCCGTACCGCGGACGTATCAAGGCAGGTTTCGCCGACCCGCAGCATTCCCTTCGGCCGGAGCCGTTCATTCTCCTCGATCGCGGCACGCGATTGGAAAGTCGCATGCGTCCAGTCGTCATCGGGGACGACGAACAGACCTTCATAGGGCGCTGGGCCGCCAGTGCGGATTCCGCGCGGGAACAGCAAGGGAAAGCCCGCGACCAACAACACGAGCGCGCCCATCACGGCCAATAAAAGCCAGCTGGCGGGTCGTACCTTGCCCGCCCGCCGAATTGCTCTCACCCGCGCTTGGCCTTGACCCACAGCGCTTCCTTGCCGTCGAGATCGAGTCCGGCAAAGCCCTCGCCGGCGTCCGCTTCCATCGCCTTGAACCGGCGCTCGAACTTGGCGTTGGCGTGGCGGAGCGCGGCTTCGGGATCGACTCCTTGCTTGCGTGCCCAATTGACCACCGCGAACAGCAGGTCGCCAATCTCCTCCTCGCGCTGCTCGAAAGTCCCGGCGGCTTCGACTTCAGCGAGTTCCTCGTCGATCTTGGCACGGGCGCCGCTCGCATCGGGCCAGTCGAAACCGGTACGGGCGGCGCGCTTCTGAAGCTTTTCGGCGCGCAGCAGGGCAGGGAGTCCGAGCGCAACGCCGTCGAGCGCGCTCGCATGCCCTTTGGCGCCGCGCTCCTCGGCCTTGATCTGCTCCCACAGGTGATGCCCGCCCTCGTCGGCGCCGAGGAAGATGTGCGGGTGGCGGCGCTCCATCTTGTCGCTGATCGAGTCGATGACGTCATGGAGTGCAAAATGCCCGGCTTCCTCGGCCATCCTGCTGTGGAACACGACCTGAAGCAGCAAGTCGCCGAGTTCGTCCTTGAGCTCGGCCATATCGCCGCGCTGGATCGCGTCGGCGACTTCGTAGGCTTCCTCGATCGTGTACGGCGCGATCGTCTCGAAGGTCTGGACCGTATCCCATTCGCAGCCAGTCTTGGGGTCGCGCAGCCGCGCCATGATCGCGACGAGGCGGTCGATATTGGAGGTCATGCGGTGAAGGTTCTTTCCATCTGCCGGGAGTCGCCGCCTGGCGGCATGTATCAAGGCTCTCGGACGTGCATAGCGCGCCTTGCCGCGCCAATGCCACTATCGACATGCGGGTGGGACGCCGCAGACCCTGCACGCCCTCCGGGATCGACGCGAGCAGGTTGCTCACGGCGCGCGCCGCTCCTAAAGCCGCGCCATGGCCGATCCCTTCTACATCTCGACAGCAATTCATTATCCCAATGGCCGTCCGCATATCGGCCATGCCTATGAGATGATCGCCGCCGATGCGATTGCGCGGTTCCAGCGCCAGCACGGCCGCGACGTCTTCTTTCAGACCGGCACCGACGAGCACGGCCTGAAAATGGTTCAGACGGCACGCGCCCGCGACATGACCGCCCGCGAGCTTGCGGACGAAATGTCGAGCTATTTCCGTGAAATGGCGGATGTTCTCGACATTTCGTATGATCGTTTTATCCGAACCTCCGAGCCCGAGCATTATGCCGCGAGCCAAGCGATCTGGCAGGCCATGGCGGATGCGGGCGACCTTTATCTCGATCGCTACGAGGGCTGGTATTCGGTCCGCGACGAAGCGTTCTACGAGGAAAAGGAGCTGACCGAGGGGGAAGGGGGCGCCAAGCTCTCGCCGCAGGGCACCCCGGTCGAATGGACTGCCGAGGAAACCTGGTTCTTCAAGCTGTCGAAATACCAGCAGCCTTTGCTCGACTTCTACGCCGCCAATCCCGATTTCATTCGGCCCGAATCGCGCAGGAACGAAATCCTGCGCTTCGTCGAAGGCGGTCTCGTCGATCTGTCGGTCAGCCGCACCAGCTTCGATTGGGGCGTGCCGGTGCCGGACTCGCCCGATCACGTGATGTATGTCTGGGTCGACGCACTGACCAACTACATTACCGGCGCCGGCTACCCGAATGACGTGCCGCGCTTCGAGAAATATTGGCCTGCCGACATCCATCTGATCGGCAAGGACATCGTCCGGTTCCACGCAGTCTATTGGCCCGCTTTCCTGATGTCGGCCAATCTGCCGCTGCCGAAGCAGGTCTTCGGCCACGGCTTCCTGCTCAACCGCGGCGAGAAAATGTCCAAATCGGTCGGCAATGTCGTCGATCCGATGCAGCTCGCCGAGCTCTATGGCGTCGACGCCCTGCGCTATTTCCTGCTGCGTGACGTCAGTTTCGGGCAGGACGGCACATTCAGCGACGAGGCGATCGTCACGCGGGCCAACGCCGATCTGGCGAACAGCTTCGGCAATCTCGCCCAGCGCGTGCTCGCTTTCATTGCCAAGAATTGCGAAGGCCATGTGCCGGAGGGCAGGGCCGAGGAGAACGACGCCGTGCTGCTTGCCGAGGTGGACACTGCCTGCGCCGGCTTCCGCGTCGCTTTCGACGACCTCGCGCTCAGCCAGGGCATCGAGGCGTGGATGACCGGCGTGTTCGCCTGCAATCAATATATCGACGCACAGGCGCCATGGGCGCTCCGCAAGACCGATGCCGAGCGGATGAACGCGGTGCTGCGCACGTTGCTGCGGGCGATCCGCCGCCTCGCGACGACGATCCTGCCGGTGATCCCGACCTCGGCGGGCAAGTTGCTCGTCCAGCTGCCCTCGGCCGATGACGAGGACTTCCGCATCGCTGCGCCGACCCCCATCTTCCCGCGACTGGAATTGCAGGCGAGCGACGCGTGAGACTGGCCGACAGCCACTGTCATCTGATCTACAAGGGCCTCGGCGAGCAGCGGCCCGAGGTTCTCGCCCGCGCCCGCGAGGCTGGCGTGGTGGCGATGCTCAACATCTCGACGCGCGAAAACGAATGGGATGACGTCATCGCCGTGGCCGAGCGCGAGCCTGATGTCTGGGCGAGCGTCGGCATCCACCCGCACGAGGCCGATCAGCATCCCGACGTCGACACGAGCAAGCTTGTGGAGCGGGCCGCACATCCGCGCGTCGTAGGGATCGGCGAGAGCGGACTCGATTATTATTACGACCATTCGGACCGCGACCGGCAGCGCGCCAGCTTCCGCGCCCATCTCGCCGCCGCGCGCGAGACCCGGCTGCCGATCATCGTTCATACACGGGACGCTGAGGCAGACACTGCGGAGATACTTCGAGAGGAAATGGAGCAGGGCGCATTCCCCGGCGTGATCCACTGCTTCACCGCCAGCGGCGAATTCGCGGACGTCGCGCTGGAACTCGGGCTCTACATTTCCATTTCAGGGATCGTGACCTTCAAGAACGCTCGCGAGCTCCAGGAAACAGCTGCCCGGCTGCCGCTCGACCGGCTGCTGATCGAGACTGACGCGCCGTTCCTCGCACCGGTGCCGCATCGCGGGAAGACCGGCGAGCCGGCGTTCGTGGCCGACACGTGCAGGTTCCTCGCGAACCTGCGTGGCGAGGACCCGGAGGCGCTGGCCGAGGCGACCCGACAGAATTTCCACAAGCTCTTCGCCAAGACGCTGGCGTGAAGGTGCTTTTCCGTCATCCCGGCGGATGCCGGGATCGCAGCCCCCGAGCGCCACATCCATGCTGAAGATCCGTATCCTCGGCTCGGGCACGTCGTCGGGTGTTCCCCGCATCGGCAATGACTGGGGTGCCTGCGATCCGGCCGACCCGCGCAATCGCCGCACACGGGCTTCGGTCCTCGTCTCAACCGAGACCACGAGGATATTGATCGACACCAGCCCCGACATGCGGGAGCAGTTGCTCGCCTCTGATGTGGGCGATGTCGACGCGGTGATCTGGACGCATGATCACGCCGATCACACCCACGGCATCGACGATCTTCGCCAGCTCATGCATATCCGGGGCGGTGAGCCGGTGCGCGGCTTCGCCCGACCGTTCACGCTCGAGCAGCTCCAGCACAAGTTCCACTACGCGTTCTTCGGCCGCGCGCTTTACCGACCGACGATCGCGATCGAGCCGCTGCCCGATGCACTGACGATCGGCGACATCGCCGTGACCGTCGCCGACCAGCCCCATGGCGGCATCACCTCTGCCGGTCTTCGTTTCCATAGTAATGGAAAATCAATCGGTTATGCCACAGATTTCCATGAAATGACGAACGCGATGCGGGCCCTCTATGTGGGGCTGGACGTCTGGGTGGTCGATGCCCTGCGCCGCGCGCCGCATCCGACTCACCCGCATCTGGCGGAGGTGCTCGACTGGATAGGGGAATTGCGGCCGCGCCGCACCGCGCTGGTTCATATGGACCAGTCGATGGACTATATGAGTCTCGCCGCCGAGCTGCCCAAGGGGGTCGAACCAGGCTTTGACGGTCTGGAGATGCTCGCGTGAGCGAATGGGACAGCATGGACCTGATCTATCTGGTGGGCGTGCTCGTGCTCGTCCTCAGCGCGCTGTCGATCCGGAAGCTCTCAATCGGCTTCGTGTTGCGCTCGCTGGTCACCTGGGCGTTGATCATCGTGCTGACCGTGCTCGCGGTTGCGCACCGCCACGAACTCGGCGCCTTGTTCGCAGCAGCCTCCGCGAAGCTCGGGATCGACGATCAGCAGGTCGACGGCGGGACGGTTCGCATTCGCATGGCGCCCGACGGGCACTTCTGGGCACGCGTGCGACTCAATGGAGTCGAGCGGCGGATGCTGATCGACAGCGGTGCGACGATCACCGCGATCTCGGACCGGACTGCGGCGGCGGCCGACGTCACCGCCGGCAGCGGGCTGCCGGTGATGATCGAGACCGCCAATGGCACCGTCGCGGCGCGCCGCGGCCGAATCCAGAAGCTCGCGATCGGGCCGCTCAAGACCGAGGATCTCGGCGTGGTGGTATCGGAGAGCTTCGGTGAGCTCGACGTGCTCGGCATGAACTTCCTGTCGCGGCTGCACAGCTGGCGCGTCGAGAACAACGTTCTGGTGCTTCAGCCAAAGGCAGAAGCGAACGACAGCGGCACCGACGTGACCACGCCGCCTGCGAAGTCGCGGGAACGGCGTCGAGCACAGGCGGAAAGCGACAGCTGACGAAATCTGGTAGTTCGTTTTACATAATGTATATTATCGTTCTGTGATGAGGGCGGATTTCAGTCGCCGCAGAGCCGCCGCCCCGCGGAGTCCCGCATCGCTGCGGCCTCGGCGCCTGATTCGCTCAGACGTGTTACTTCGAACCCGGTCAGCGAGGCCCGGCGCGCGCACAGGGCTTTGCATGCATCGGGCAATGCGCCCGGGAACTTGATCCGGTCGCCGTCATATTGCGCGTCGAAGCTGCATCCGCTTTTGCCCAGCGCGATCCTCAACGTCGCGCCGCTGCGTTCAACGGTACCCGAACCGCTGCAGGTGATGCGGTCGCCGTAATCGACATAGGCGCCGATCCGGTAGGCAGAGCCGGCACGGACGACGCAGATCCGGTCGGTGTCGCGGGCGTAGAGCCCGGTGAGATCGCTGTCGTCGGGGTCGCGGACGAGCCCGCGCTCGATCGCCGCGCTTTCGAGGTCCTGCGGAGCCTGGAGATTGCCGCCCCCTTTCCCACCCGAACATCCAGCGAGGGCGAGCAAGAGCAGCAGCGCTGCCTTCATGCGTCGCGGACCAGAGCGCCGCCTTCGATGCGGCGAAAGAAGCAGCTGCGTTCGCCGGTATGGCAGGCGGGACCGGCGGGATCGACCTTGAGCCAGACGGCGTCCTGATCGCAGTCGATCCGGGCCTCGATGACGCGGAGGACGTGCCCCGAGCTTTCGCCTTTCTTCCACAGCCGCTCGCGGCTGCGCGACCAGAAATGCGCTTCGCCGGTCGCGAGCGTGGCGGCGAGTGCCTCGGCGTTCATATGCGCGAGCATCAGGAGTTCGCCGGTGGCCGCGTCGGTCGCAACCGCGGTAATCAGGCCGGCGGCGTCGTATCGAGGATTCAGGGCGAGGCTGGTGTCGCGGTCGTCGGTCACGCGCGAAGCTCTAACCCACTCGCCCCGCCGGCGAAAGCATCACGGCCTCCCCTCCTTCACGGAAGGATGGTGGATCAATGCTCCCTGATCGCGTCGATCAGCTCGTCCTTGTTCATCTTCGATCGCCCTTCGATGCCGATCTGCTTCGCCTCCTCATAGAGGTCGTCCCTGCTGCGATCGTCGAGCCGGCCCTTGTGGTCGAGCGTGCCTGCCGCTTCGGCATTGGCGATTCGCGCAGCCTTCTCCTTCGAGGCGCCCTCGTCGCGCAACTTCTCGTAAAGCGCGTCGTTCTTGATCTGGGCTCCGTGGTCCCTGGCCATAAACCGCTCCTTTCGTCCCGAAAAACGGGCAAAAGCACGCCCCGGTTCATTTCCTTGTGACAAACCGGCGACAAACCGCGGCGAACTGCCTATATGGCCTCCGACAGTTCCCAACCCCCTCGAGGGCTGATGCTTACCACACACCCGTTCGACGACGACAAGCTGCGTGAAGAATGCGGCATTTTCGGTGTATCCAATTCCGAGGGCGCGGCTGCGCTCGTGGCATTGGGCCTGCACGCGCTCCAGCATCGCGGCCAGGAGGCGGCGGGGATAACCAGCTGGGACGGCCACCAGTTCCACACCCATCGCGCCATGGGCCATGTCGCCGGCAATTTCGATCGCGATGACGTGATTCGCAGCCTCTCAGGCAAGACCGCCGCGGGTCATGTCCGTTATGCGACCACCGGCGACACGGCGATCCGCAACGTCCAGCCGCTCTATGCCGAACTGGCCAGCGGCGGCTTCGCGGTCGCGCATAACGGCAACATCTCGAACGCGATGCGGCTGCGGCGCGACCTCGTCCGTCGCGGCGCGATCTTCCAGTCGACCAGCGATACCGAAGTGATCATTCACCTCGTCGCGACCTCGCAATATCGCACGCTGATCGATCGCTTCATCGACGCGCTCAAGCAGGTCGAGGGCGCCTATTCGCTGATCGTGATGACTCCCGAGGGCATGATCGCCTGCCGCGATCCGCTCGGCATCCGCCCGCTGGTGATGGGCAAGCTCGACGAATCGATCATCTTCGCCTCCGAGACGGTAGCGCTCGACGTCGTCGGCGCCGAATATGTCCGTGACGTCGAGCCCGGCGAGCTGGTGATCGTCAAGGGCAGCGAGATTACGTCGCACAAGCCGTTCGCGCCGCTCGCGCCCCGGCCGTGCATCTTCGAATATGTCTATTTCTCGCGTCCCGATTCGATCAGCGAGGACCGCAGCGTCTATTCGGTGCGCAAGGCGATCGGCGCCCAGCTGGCGATCGAATCGCCGGTCGAGGCCGATCTGGTCATCCCGGTGCCCGATTCGGGCGTTCCCGCCGCGATCGGCTATGCCCAGCAGAGCGGCATCCCGTTCGAGCTGGGGATCATCCGCTCGCATTATGTCGGCCGAACCTTCATCCAGCCGGGCGACAAGGTGCGACACCTTGGCGTCAAACTGAAGCACAACGCCAATCGCGAGCTGATCAAGGGCAAGCGCATCGTGCTGATCGACGATTCGATCGTGCGCGGAACCACCAGCCTCAAGATCGTCCAGATGATGCACGAGGCCGGTGCCGCCGAGGTCCATATGCGCATCGCCTCGCCGCCTACCCGCCACAGCTGCTTCTATGGTGTCGACACGCCCGAGCGCGCGAAACTGCTCGCCGCGAAGCTCGATGTCGGCGGGATGACTGACTTCATCCACGCCGACAGCCTCGCCTTTGTCAGCATCGACGGGCTGTACAAGGCGCTTGGCGAGGCGCGCCGCGCCGACATCCACCCCAAATATTGCGACGCCTGCTTCACCGGCGACTATCCGACCACGCTCACCGACCAGGACGAGCTCCAGCCGGTCGACCAGTTCGCATTGCTCGAAGAGCGCGTGGGCTGATCCTCCTACCTTTCCCGTTCGCCCTGAGCTTGTCGAAGGGCGGTTCTTCCTTTTAGAGCGCGAGCCAAATTTAGAACGGCGCTTCGACAAGCTCAGCACGAACGGGGAATTTATGTCTGACCGCCCTCTCCAAGACAAAATAGCGCTCGCTACCGGTGCCAGCCGCGGAATAGGCGCGGCTACGGCACGCGCGCTCGGCGCCGCCGGCGCGCATGTCGTGCTGACCGCACGGACCGCCGGCGGGCTCGAGGAAGTCGAGGAAGCGATCTATGCGAGCGGCGGCTCGGCGACGATCGCGCCGATGGACCTGACCGAGAATGAAAGCGTCTCGCGGCTCGCCGCGGCCGTCGCCGAACGCTGGCCGGCGCTCGACCTGCTCGTGCTCAATGCCGCGTCTTTGGGGACGCTGAGCGCAGTACCCGCGATCGACTTCAAGGAATTCGCCAAGGTGCTGACGTTGAACGTCACGGCGCAGGCCGCGATGCTCGCCGCGTTCGACCCCCTGCTCAAGCGCGCGAAGCAGGCGCGGGTGATCGGATTGACCTCCAGCGTCGGGCGGACGCCGCGGGCTTATTGGGGGACATACGGCGCCTCCAAGGCAGCGTTCGAGAATCTGCTGCTGAGCTATGGCGAGGAAGTCCGCCACATCAGCGGGGTACGGGTCGGCGTGGTCGATCCCGGCGCGACGCGGACGAAGATGCGCGCGCGGGCTTTTCCGGGCGAGAATGCCGAGACGGTCAAGCCCCCCGAAGTGGTCGCCGAGCGGATAGTCGCGCTCGCGGTCGACGGGTTCGAGACCGGGCATTTCGAGCGCGTCGAGTAAGCCGGTACGTGTGCTCCTGCGAAAGCAGGAGCCCAGGACGACAAAGCACGTCGCCCGCGGCTCTAGGCTCCTGCTTTCGCAGGAGTGCTGCCAGCTACTTTGCTGCCGCCGCCGCGAACAATTTATCGTAGAACGCCATGCGCGCCTCGGTATAGGCCGGATCGGTGGCCTTGTCGGCGGCCGCGGATACCGCGATCACGGTGCGCGTCGTCGGGTCGACGCGGATCGCCTGACCGAAAATTCCCTGCGCGCCATAGCGGCCCTCGGGATAGGTCCACCATTGATAGCCATAGGCAAAGCCGGACCCCGGACGGCCGACATTGGCGTGGCCCCGGGTCGCTTCAGCAAACCAGCCCGCAGGGACCACGCCCTTCCCGCCCTCCAGCGCGAGCTGCCCCATCCGGGCATAGTCGCGCAACGACACCGACAGGCAGCAGCCGCTAACCTCGTGCCCTGACGGGTCGATCATCCAGAAGGCGTCCTGCTCCATGCCGTACGGCCGCCAGACCTTCTCGCTGAGATAGTCTGCGAGCGGCTTCTTCGTCGCGCGCATCACCAGCACCCCGATCAGATTGGTCTCGCCGGTCTTGTAAACCCACTTGCTCCCCGGTGCGGTCTCTCGCGGCAGCTTCTTCATGTACCAGACCGTCGGGTCCTCGCCTGCCGGAACCGGCTCGAGGAACATGCGCGCGACGTCGGACTTCGCGTCGGTATAATCCTCGTTCCAGCGCACGCCTGACGTCATGGTGAGCAATTGGGCGATGGTGACGCCGTCATAGCCGCTGCCGGCAAGCTCGGGGATGTACTTCGTCACCTGCTCGTCGACCGACTTGATGTGCCCATCCTTGATGGCTGCGCCGACGAGGGTCGAAGTGAACGACTTGGCGACCGAGAAGCTCGTCCACCGCCCTTCCCGGCCATAGCCGCGCGCATAGCGCTCGAGGCGGATCTTGCCGTCCTGCAGGACGATCAGTCCGGAGATATTCTGGCTCGCGATGAAGGCGTCGAGCTCGGCGTCGGAAACCGGTAGCGGCTTGCCCGGGGGCAATGCGCGGACCTTGCCGCCGGCCTTGACCACATGTCCGGGGAAGATTTTCTCCATGTGCGGGAAATTGGCGTCGCGTTTCGCCTGATCCCAGAACAGCACTTCGGCGCCGACTTTCCGCAGTCCGCTGGTGTCCGGCACGCCTTGCCCGGCCGCACTGCCGGAGATCGTCGCAAGCGCCAACGCGCTCGCCAGCATCCACCCCTTGGCCATTACTCCTCCTTCACCAGCGTGACCTGCACGACGTCGATACCGCCGCCGCGGAAGCCGCCTTCGCAATATTTCAGATAATAGCGCCACAAGGCGACGAAACGCGCGTCGAATTGCGCCGGCAGCAGCCGGGCGGCGGCCGTCGCATCGAAATTCGCGCGCCAGCGCTTGAGCGTCTCGGCGTAATCGAGGCCGAAATTCGCCTGATCGCGCCATTCGAGCCCGTTGGTGGCGGCAAGACGTCGAAACTCGCTCTCGCGGATCAGCAGCCCACCCGGGAAAATGTAGCGCTGGATGAAGTCAACATTGTTCGCATAGCCTTCGAACAAGGCGTCGTCGAAGGTGATCAGCTGCAGCGCCGCGCGACCGCCCGGCTTGAGCACGCGCGCGATCGCCGCGAGGTAAGCGGGCCAATATTGCCGCCCGACAGCCTCGGCCATTTCGATGCTGACGACTGCGTCATAATGGCCGGTGACGTCGCGATAGTCGGTGAGTGCGAAGCTGGCGCCGTCGAGTGTCGCCGTGCGCGCCTCGGCCCAGGCTTTCTGTTCCGTCGACAGGGTAATGCCATGGACTCGCCGCCCGGCATTCGCCGCCAACTCGGCGAACGAGCCCCAGCCGCAGCCGATTTCGAGGATAGCATCGCCCGGCGCAGTGGCGGTGCGGTCGAGCATCGCCTGCAATTTGGCCTGCTGCGCCGCTTCGAGCGACTGGCCTGGCCCCGCGAAAAGCGCGCTCGAATAGGTCATGCTCTTGTCGAGCCAGTGGCGGTAGAAGTCGTTGCCGAGGTCGTAGTGGAATTCGATGTTCCGCCGCGAGCCGTGGCGGTGGTTGCGCCGCAGCCAATGCCAGACACGCTTGGCGATCCGCCACGGCCCGGTCGCGCGCGCCGGCTGCGCCAGCCCGGCGCGATTGCGGCTGAACAAGGCGAAGAGCTGGACTGGATCGGGGCTGGCCCATTCCCCCGCCGCCCACGCCTCATACCAGCCGCTCGATCCTTCAAGCCCCAGCCGCAGCAGTGCGCGCCAGCTGCGCAGATCGACGACGGCGTCCGGACCGGCCGCGCGTCCGCCAAGCAGCCGCGCCCGGCCGTCGGGCAGCAGCAATTCGAGACTGCCTTCGGCGATCCCGCGATCGAGTCGGTCGAGCTGGCGATGGAAGACGGGCGCGAGCCAGCCCAGCGCTCCGCTTGCGCGTCTGGTCCTGCCTGTGCGACCCTGTTCCCGCGTCGGCGCGTTCATCGCGCCCTACATGCACGCGGCGGACGCGGGAGCAAGTGGGCTTGTGTCAGAGGAGGTGCGGCGCCTTCTCGACCATCCAGGTTTGCCCTTTGGCGACAAGCTTCTGGAGATCGGGAACCTTGCCTTCCGCGGCGGCCTTGTTCTGGGCGATCACGGCGCTTTCGAACGTCGGTGCGGGGTCGTCGTAGAGCACGCCGAGCGCCATCGGGAAGGGCCCAAACGGCATCTCGACCAGCATATGCGCGATCGCACGGTTGGTGACGTTGTGGACGATCACGCCGGCTGCTTCCCAATCGCCATCGGGCACGTCGACGACCGCGAGCGTCAGCGCCTCGCGATCGAGGCTGATGCCCTTGCTGCCGCCGGCGAACAGCATTGGCTTGCCGTGCTCGACCCAAAGCTGATTGAGCGCGGCGTTCGGCTTAGCCGCGAATGGCTCGAAGACTTCGTCGTTGTAGACGATGCAATTCTGGAAGATTTCAACGAACGCCGCGCCCTGGTGCGCGTGGGCGGCCTTCAGAACCGATGGCAGGTTCTTGTGGACGTCGATTCCGCGCGCGACGAACCGCGCGCCCGAGCCCAGCGCGAAGGCGCAGGGCTTGGCGGGGTGATCGACCGAGCCGAACGGCGTCGACGGCGATCGCGTCCCTTCCCGGCTGGTCGGCGAATATTGTCCCTTGGTGAGACCGTAGATCTCGTTGTTGAACAGCAGGATCTGGCAGTTCAGATTCCGTCTCAACAGATGCATCGTGTGGTTTCCGCCGATCGACAGCGCGTCGCCGTCGCCGGTGATGATCCACACGTCGAGCTCGGGATTGGCCAGCTTGACTCCCGTCGCAACCGCCGGCGCGCGGCCGTGGATGGTGTGAAAGCCGTAGGTTTCCATGTAATAGGGAAAGCGCGACGAGCAGCCGATACCGCTGACGAACACGGTATTCTCGGGCGTCGCCCCGATATCCGGCATCGTGCGCTGCACGGCCTTGAGGATCGCATAGTCGCCGCAGCCGGGGCACCAGCGCACCTCCTGATCGGTCTCCCAATCCTTGGGCGTGCTCGGCCGGACACTGGTCAGTTCGTTCATCGCTAATACCCTCTTCCCCTCACCGCTTGCAGGTGAGGAACTGAACGGTGCGGGAGTTCAGACAGACTGCGGGGACAATGCTCCGCCTTTGGTGTCGTTATGGCCGTCGTCATGGCCGGAAAATGGCTCAGGTAACTGCGTCGCGTCCGCCGGCAACTCGCCGCCGGCGTGACCGTGGAGCGCCGCGTCGATCGCCACCTCGATCTCGGCGATGGTGAAGGGCTGCCCCGACACCTTGTTGAGCGGTTTCGCGTCGACGAGGTACTGGTCGCGGAGCACGGTCTTGAGCTGACCCGTGTTCATTTCTGGTACGAGGATAATCTCGTAACCTCTGAGCAGATCACCCAAATTCTTGGGCAACGGCCAGATGTGACGAATATGGATGTGCGCCACATCGCGGCCCTTGGCGCGTGCCCGGCGGACTGCGCTGGCGATCGGCCCGAAGGTCGAACCCCAGCCGACCACCACCAGCTTACCCTGTGTACTGCCCTGTTCGACCACTTGGTCGGGCACGTCGATGCCGAGCACCTTGTCGCGCCTTATGTCGGTCATCGTCTGGTGATTGGCGGGCGAATAGTCGATATTGCCGGTGCCCTGTGCTTTCTCGATCCCGCCGATGCGATGGAGCAGTCCCGGCGTGCCCGGCTTGACCCAAGGCCGCTTGAGCTTCGCGTTACGGCCATATGGCAGGAACTTCTCGCCCTCGGCCGGAACCTCGGTGTGGAACTCGACCGGGAACGGCTTGTAGCCACTCATGTCGGGCACTTTCCACGGCTCGGCCGCATTGGCGATATAGCCATCGGTGAGGATCATCACCGGAGTCATATACTGCGTCGCGATCCGCACCGCCTCAATCGCGACATCGAAGCAATCGGCCGCGGACCGCGCGGCGAGCACCGGCATCGGCGCGTCGCCGTTGCGGCCGTAAACCGCCTGATAGAGGTCCGACTGCTCGGTCTTGGTGGGAAGGCCGGTCGACGGGCCGCCGCGCTGCGAGTTGACGATGACCAACGGCAGCTCGGTCATGATCGCGAGGCCCATCGCCTCGCCCTTGAGCGCGATCCCCGGCCCCGACGATGACGTCACCCCCAGCGAACCGGCATAGGAGGCGCCGATCGCCGAGGCGATCGCGGCGATTTCGTCCTCGGCCTGGAAGGTGGTGACGCCATATTCCTTGTAGCGGGCAAGGCTGTGCAGGATCGCCGAGGCCGGGGTGATCGGATAGCCGCCGAAGAACATCGGCAGTCCGGCGAGTTGCGCCCCGGCGACCAGCCCCAGCGAGATCGAATCAGCGCCGGTGACGGTGCGGTAGAGCCCCGGCTCGGACGGTGCGGCAGCAACCTGGCGCTGCGCGATCCCCATGGCGCCGAGCTCTGCGGTCTCGCCATAGGCATGGCCGGCGTTGAGCGCGGCGATGTTCGCCTCGGCAAGGTTTGGCGCCTTGGCGAATTTGGTGCGCAGCCACTCGATAAGCGGCTCGCGGTCGCGGCCGAACATCCAGAGCGCCAGCCCCAACGTCCACATGTTCTTGCAGCGCAGCGCTTCCTTGTTGCCCAGCCCGAACGGCTTGACCGCCTCAACGGTCAGCGCCGAAATGTCGAGCTTGAGCAACTGCCATTTGTCGAGGCTGCCATCCTCGAGCGGATTGCCGGCATATTTGGCCTTGTCGAGGTTGCGCTGGCCGAACTCGCCCTGATCGGCGATGATCAGTCCGCCGGGCTTGAGCGCGCCGATATTGGTCTTGAGCGCCGCCGGGTTCATTGCGACGAGCACGTCGGGCTGGTCGCCCGCAGTATCGATCCGGGTCGAACCGAAATTGATCTGGAAGGCCGATACGCCGAACAACGTGCCCTGCGGCGCGCGGATCTCGGCAGGGAAATCGGGGAAGGTGGCAAGATCGTTGCCGGCCAGCGCCGTCGACAATGTGAACTGGCCGCCGGTCAACTGCATGCCGTCGCCGGAGTCCCCGGCGAACCGCACGACGATCGCTTCGGGTGCAGGATGGGCTGACGCTTCCTCAGGCGTAAGCTGGTGCGCGGCGGTTGCCATCGTCGATCCTGGCTCCTGCGGTTTGTCTATCGTTGCGAATGCTCTACGCCTCACTTGCGCTATGCCCAAGGTGAAAATGCCGTCAGGCTGGCAAGGGAGGGGCCGTACCCACCGATCCAAGTGCCAGGATCGATGCGACGTGCCGCCGCGACACCTCTAGCGCGTCCAAGCCATAGCCTCCACCAAGCGCGCTGGCGAAGGAGATGCCGCGGCTGGCGAACGTATCCGCGATCCAGCGATCGCGGTCGATCAGTCCCTGATAGCTGAGCGCCAGCCGGCCGAGCCGGTCGCCTTCGAGCGGATCGACTCCAGCCTGGTAGAGGATGAGATCCGGCGCAAAGTCGTCGAGCAGCGGGAGCAGTGTCGCCGCGAGCGTAGCTAGATAGTCGGCGTCGCCAGTGCCGTCGGCGAGCGGCACGTCGAGGGTCGAGCGCGCCTTGCGCACCGGGAAGTTCTTCTCGGCATGGATCGAATAGGTCGCGATGTCGGGCCGTCCGGCGGTCAGCGCCGCGGTGCCGTCACCCTGATGCACATCGCAGTCGACGATCAGCACGCGCCGCCCCTCCTCTGCCAGCCGAACCGCAGCCAGCGCCAGATCGTTGAACACGCAGAACCCGGCGCCGGTGTCGGCAAGCGCGTGGTGACTGCCCCCGGCGGTGTTGGCGGCATAGCCGTGAACGAGCGCGAGTTGCGCAGCCAGATAGGTGCCGCCGGGCACGACCTGCGCGCGACGTGCCACTTCGGGCGTCACCGGAAAGCCGATCCGCCGCTCCTTGTGCGCCGGCACGCGCGCCTCCAGCACCTCGGCGACATAGTCCGGATCGTGCACGGCCTCGAGCCACTCCCGCGGCATCGGCTCGGGCTCGTGCCAGGTAAAAGCATCGCCCCCCCGGCGCAGCAAGTCGCGGACGAGCCCGTTCTTGTTCCACTGATATTGGCTGCGCCTCGGCGCCGGCGCGACATAGGCCGGGTGGTGAACGAGATGGATCATGCGCCTCTTTAGCTATTCCCCTCCCTGCAAGGGAGGGGTTAGGGGTGGGTGCGAGCGAAGCGAGCCCATCTCCGGCGCCGCATAGGCCGACGCTGCGCGTCGGCACCCACCCCCAGCCCCTCCCTTGTAGGGAGGGGAGCAGAGAGCCCCATGACCGACACTGCCTCGCTTCCTTACCGTCCCTGCGCCGGCGTGATGCTGGTCAACCGCGAAGGCCGCGTATTCGTCGGCCAACGACTCGATTCGACGCTCGAGGCGTGGCAGATGCCCCAGGGCGGGATCGATCCCGGCGAGGATCCGCTCGAGGCCGCGTGGCGCGAGCTTTGGGAGGAGACCGGAGTTGCGCGCGAACATGCCGAGCTGATCGCCACCGCGCCCGAGGAACTCACCTACGACTTGCCCGAGGATCTGATCGGCAAGGTCTGGAAGGGCAAGTGGCGCGGCCAGCGCCAGCTCTGGTTCCTGTTCCGCTTCCTCGGCGCGGACGAGGACATCAACATCGCCACCGCCGAGCCCGAGTTCCGCGCATGGCGCTGGGCCGAACCCGCCGAACTCCCCGAGGTCATCGTCCCGTTCAAGCGGGCACTCTACCGCCAGTTGCTCGAAATCTTCGCCGAACCGCTCGAAACGATTCGTCGGGCGTAACGATCGGTCCGTCGCGCCACGCCCTTTTGGTGCCCTATTAATATGACTAGGGAGGCGGCCATGCGTGCCCTGCTCCTTGCCTCGCCGCTGCTGCTGGCCAACGCCGCAGCCGAAGATCCCGTTATTCCCCCGACGATCAGGTCGATGCTCGATGCCGCGATGCAGTCGGGCAGCGAAGGCGATGTCGCGGTGATCGTCAAATATGCGCGGACCGCCGACCCGGCGAGTGCCGATCTCGTGGCCAAGACTGCGACCGACTGGCGGAATGAGCGCCTGGCAAAGGCCAATCGCCAGCTGCGCGAGGCCGACTTCTTCGATCTGGTGAAGGGCCGCGCCGAGCTGGGCGGCTATGTCAGCACCGGCAACACCGAGAATGTGGGGCTCACCGCCGCCGTTGAAGTGAAGCGCGAGGGGCTCGAATGGCGCCACAAGCTACGGCTGCAGGCCGATTATCAAGAAAGCCTCGGCCTCGTCACGCGCGAGCGCTACCTCGCCGCCTATGAGCCGAACTGGAAGTTCGACGACCGCGCCTACATGTACGGCGCGGCGCAATATGAAAGCGATCGTTTCTCGGGCTTCTACGACCGCCTGTCGCTATCCTCGGGCGCTGGTTACAGCGCGATCAAGTCGCCGGCCGTGAAGCTCGACCTCGAACTCGGCCCAGCATATCGGCTCACCCGCTTCATCGACGACAAGAAAGAGAGCAATCTCGCGGCGCGTGGCAGCATGGATTTCGGCTGGAAGCTGTCGCGAAGCATCTCGGTGACGCAGAACGCCTCGGCCTATCTGCAGCAGGCGAACAGCACGGTGTCGAGCCGCTCGGCACTGCTCGCCAAGCTGTTCGGGCCGCTCTCGGCGCAATTCTCCTACACGCTGCAATATGAAAGCACCCCGCCGATCGGGCGCGAAACCACCGACACCACCAGCCGCGCCGCGCTCGTCGTCGACTTCTGACCGCGGCGGGCCATTCCTCAACTGCATGAGCCTCCAGCACGCGCCGGGATGACGGCAATAATATTTCGCGCTACCAGCCGTGCATGGGCGGGCTTTCCAGCATCGAGCAGGCAGCGATCGAGCAAGTTGCGGACGCGCCGATCCTCGCGCGCACCGAGGCGTGGACCGCGATCAACAGCGGCACGCGCAATCTCGCGGGACTGACCCGGATCGCCGACGCGCTCGCCGACGCATTCTCGGTGCTGCCGGGACATCTGGCGCTGGTTCCTCCCGCCCTCGTCGAAAGCGTCACCAGCGACGGCCGGGTCGAGGCGATCGACCATGGGCACCACCTGCATCTCGCAGTGCGCCCAGAGGCGCCGGTCCAGATGCTGCTCACCGGCCATATGGATACGGTGTTCGGCGTCGACCATCCGTTCCAGACCGGACGCTGGCTCGACGATGGCCGCTTCAACGCGCCCGGCGCCGCCGACATGAAAGGCGGGCTCGCTTTGATGCTCGCCGCGCTCGAGGCAGTCGAGGCGAGCCCCCTCGCCGGTCGGCTCGGTTACGAAGTCGTGATCAATTCGGACGAGGAGACCGGCTCCTTCGCCTCGCGCGCGCTGATCGAAGGGGCCGCGCGCGGCAAGGCAGCGGCGCTGACCTATGAGCCCGCCTTGCCCGACGGCACGCTTGCCGGCGCGCGCGGCGGCACCGGCAATTTCTCGCTCGTCGTCCATGGCCGCAGCGCCCATGCCGGGCGCAACCCCGAGGACGGCCGCAACGCACTCGTCGCCGCAGCGGCGCTGGCGGTGCGGCTCGCCGAGGCCAGGGCGCCCGGGCTGGCGGTCAACCCGGCGCGCATCGACGGCGGCGGGCCCAACAATGTCGTCCCCGATCTCGCCATATTGCGCGTCAATTTCCGTCCGCGCGACGAATGGAGCATCTGGCTCGCAAGGGCAGCGATAGAGAAGGCGGCGAATGACGTCATGACGTCGCATGACGTTCGGGTGGAGGTCCATGGCAGCTTCAATCGCCCGCCCAAGCCGCTTGATCCGGAAGCCGAGCGCCTGTTCGAGCTCGTCCGCGATGCCGGTGCCGATCTCGGCATTCCGGTCGCGTGGAAAGCGACCGGCGGGGTGTGCGACGGCAACAACATCGCCGCCTGCGGCGTGCCCGTCGTCGATACGATGGGCGCCCGTGGCGGCGCGATTCACTCAGCGGAGGAATTTCTGATCCCCGAAAGCCTGCCCGAGCGCGCCGCCTTGTCGGCGCTGACCATATTGCGCATCGCCGAGCGAGGCCGGCCATGACCTTCTGCATCCGTGCCGCGCGCGACGAGGATCTTCAGCCGCTCTACGAAATGGCGAAGCTGACCGGCGGCGGTTTCACCAATTTGCCACCCGAAAAGGACGCGCTGCGGGCCAAGCTCGTGCGCAGCCATGCCGCCTTCGCGCGCACCGAGGAAGGCCTGTTCGACGATCTGTTCGTGCTGGTGCTCGAAAACACCGAAACGGGCGAGGTCCGCGGCACCTGCCAGATTTTCACCCATGTCGGCCAGCACTGGCCGTTCTACAGCTATCGCATCGGTACGGTCACTAAGCACAGCCAGGAACTCAATCGAACTTTTCGGGCTGAAATCCTAAGCCTGGTCAACGATCTTGAGGGTTCGAGTGAAGTCGGCGGCCTCTTCCTTCACCCCGGCGAGCGCGCCGGCGGGCTCGGCATGCTGCTCGCACGCAGCCGCTATCTGTTCATCGCACGGCATCGCGCACGCTTCGCCGAGCGGATCCTCGCAGAGTTGCGCGGTGTGATCGACGAAGCGGGAGGGTCGCCCTTCTGGGACGGTGTAGCCGGGCGCTTCTTCGGGATGAACTTTCAGCAGGCCGACGAATTCAATGCGAGCCACGGCAATCAGTTCATCGCCGATCTGATGCCCAAGCACCCGATCTACACCGCGATGCTCCAGGAGAGCGCCCGCGCCGTGATCGGCCTGCCCCATCCTTCCGGCCGCGCCGCGATGCGGATGCTGGAGAGCGAAGGCTTCGCCTTCGAGAATTACATCGACATCTTCGACGGCGGCCCGACGATGACCGCACGCACCGACCACGTGCGGACGATCCGTGAGGCGAAGACCGCGACGGTCACTGCGATCACCGATAATGGCGCTCCCGCGCTGCTCGCAACGGGGCGGCTGGCCGATTTCCGGGCAGCCTATGGCAAGATCGAGCTGCGGGACGGCGGCGTGGCGATAGACAGCGGCTGCGCGACGACCTTGGGCGTGGCGACGGGCGACGAGGTACTCCATGTCGCGCGCTGACGGGCGGCTCGTCGAGATCAATTTCGACGGCATCATCGGCCCGAGCCACAATTATGCCGGGTTGAGCCCGGGCAATCTCGCCGCGACGCGCAACCGCGGACTCACCGCGCACCCGCGTGCCGCGGCGCTGCAGGGCATTGCCAAGATGCGCGCCAATCTGCGGCTCGGGCTGACCCAGGGCGTGCTGTTGCCACACGCCCGCCCCGACCATCGCTGGCTCGCCGCCCTCGCCACCGACTTTGCCGCTGCCCCCGGCCATTTGCAGGCGCAGGCGCTGTCGGCCTCGGCGATGTGGGCCGCCAATGCCGCGACGGTGTCGCCGGCGCCCGACACCGCCGACGGGCGCTGCCACCTCACCGTGGCCAACCTCGCGACGCTCGCGCATCGCAGCCACGAATGGCCCGAGACGCTGGCGCAGCTCCAATTGGCCTTTGCTGACCCGGTCTTCGCGGTCCATCCGCCGGTTCCCGCCCCGTTCGGGGACGAAGGCGCGGCCAATCACATGCGGCTGGCGCCGGCACACGACGCGCCCGGCGTGGAAATATTCGTCTACGGCAAGCCGGGCGGCCCCTTCCCCGCGCGCCAGCACTCCGAGGCGAGCGCCGCGATCGCCCGACGTCATGGCCTCGATCCGTCGCGCACCTTGTTCGTTCAGCAATCGCCCGAAGCGATCGCTGCTGGCGCGTTCCACAATGACGTGGTCGCCGTCGCCAATGGCCGGGTGCTGTTCGCGCACGAGCACGCCTTTGCCAACAAGGCGCGCTTCTACGACGATCTGCGCCGCATTTTTCCCGAGGTCGAGATCGTCGAGGTGCCCGCCGATCAGGTGAGCCTCGAAGACGCGATCGCCTCCTATCTGTTCAACGCGCAACTGGTGACCCTGCCCTCGGGCGAGACTGCGCTGATCGTGCCCGAGGAGGCGCGCGAGACGCCAAGCGTCTGGGCGTGGCTCGGGGCGCATGTCGCCGGCAACGGCCCGATCCGCCGCGTCGAGGTGGTCGATGTCCGCCAGTCGATGGCAAATGGTGGCGGCCCCGCCTGTCTGCGGCTGCGTGTGGTCGCCGACCCTGCGACGGTCGACCCGCGCTTCCTTGTCGACGAGGCCCGGCTCGATCAGATCGCACAGCTGGTCGAGACCTGCTGGCCCGAGGCGATCCCCGCCGGGGAGATCGGCGACTCCTCTCTGGTTTCGCAGATCGAAGGGGCCCGCAAGGCGCTGCTGGAAACGCTCGGAACTGTCGAGTTAATTTACAGGTAACCATATCCGTTGCCACGCGAATGGCTGATTTCTGCGCCTGGCCCGGTGCTTGCTTGGTTTCTCGCCATGTTCGACCGTGTGCGCCGCCTATTCACGATCAAGACCAAGTTTGAAGCGTATCTGGTGATCTATGGCCTCGGCACCGGCGCCGTGGAGCGCGGGATGCATTATCTCGATCGCTTCCCCGGCCTCGGCGGCAAGCTGCTGTTCCTGCTCTGCCCGGTTGCGGTCTTCATGGCCGGCGCCAAGATCCTCGATACGTTCGACATTCCGCAATAGCTGCTACCGGTGTCATCGCCGCTTTGCTAAGCCTCGTCCGATAAGAACAAGCGTGGAGTCGGATGCATGCGGGCGTTGCTGTTGGGATGGGCATTGGCGGCGAGCATCGCCGCGCCGGTGGCGGCTGCCCCGAGCAAGACCGAAGTCGCGGCAACGATGAAGCGCGCGACCCGCTTCATGGTCGAGACGGTCGCCACCAATGGCGGCTATGTCTGGTCCTATCTCCCCGACATGTCGCGCCGCTGGGGCGAGATGGAGGCGTTCCCGACGATGATCTGGGTCCAGCCGCCGGGCACCGCGACGATGGGGCACCTCTATCTCGACGCGTACCACGCCACCGGCGATGCCTATTATTATGAGGCCGCCACAAAGGCCGCCGACGCGTTGGTCGCGATCCAGCAGGACAATGGCGGCTGGCATTATTTCGGCGATTTCGGTGGCGAGGTCTCGACGCGGCGCTGGTACGACACGATCGGCAAGAACGCGTGGCGGCTCGAGGAATTTCAGCATTATTGGGGCAACGCCACCTTCGACGACGCCGGCACGTCCGAATCGATGCAGTTCCTGCTGCGCCTCTATGTCGAGAGGCACGATCCGAAATATCTGCCGGCGCTCAGGAAGGCGCTCACTTTCGTGCTCGACAGCCAATATCCGATTGGCGGCTGGCCGCAGCGCTTCCCGCTCAGGAGCGACTTCAGCCATCACGGCAAGCCCGATTACACCAGCTTCATCACCTTCAACGACGACGTCGCCGGAGAGAACATCCAGTTCCTGCTCTACGCGTACCAATCGCTGGGCGGCGACGCGCGGATCTACGATGCAATCGTGCGAGCGATGAACGTCTATCTGGTCACCCAGCAGGCGAAACCGCAAGCCGGCTGGGGGCTGCAATATACGCTCGACCTCAAGCCGGTGGGCGCCCGCACCTATGAGCCCACCGCCCTGGTCACGCACACCACCGCTGCAAATGTCCGGCAGCTGTTCCGCTTCTACCGGCTGACCGGCGACAAGAAGTTCCTCGCCCGCGTTCCCGAGGCGCTCGACTGGCTGGACTCGGTCAGGCTGCCCGCGGACCAGGTCAAGGGCAATCGCGCCTATCCTACCTTCATCGAGATCGGCACCAATCGGCCGCTCTACGTACACCGCCGTGGCTCGAACGTCGTCAATGGCGAATATTATGTCGATTACGACCCCGCCAACACGATCACACACTATAGCTCGACCCGGGCCGTGGACGTGCCCGCCCTGCGACGCGAATATCGGGCATTGATCGATTCCGATCCGGCCGTGGTGACGAAGGACTCGCCGCTGCGCACGCCGCAGCCGCTGCCGCGCTACTTCCTCGTCGAGGAGCATGCAACGTCGGATCTCAACACCGCCGACGGCAAGCGCAGCGCCGAGGCGCTGGTCAGGACGCTCAACGCCGCCGGGTGGTGGCCGACCGAGCTCAAGGCGACGAGCAACCCCTATGCCGGCGACGGCGCCACAACGCCCGTCCGAGGAGACTTCAGCCGCACGAAGGTCGGCGACGCGACCGACACCTCGCCTTATGAGACCGATCATCCGGTCGTGGGGATCTCGACGGGCACCTATATCGAGAACATGAAGGTGCTGATCGCCGCGCTACGGCGTTGATCGCGGCTTTGTGCTCCTGCTTTCGCAGGAGCACGGATCACACGCGGGGCACCAGCGCATCTAGATCGAGCGCATTGCCGAGCGCCGCACCGGAGGCGGTGTTGTCGAAGATGATCCAGACGTCGCCAGCCGCCGCCCAACCGGCGATCCGATCACTAAAGGCGGCGATCTGGCCGGGTTCGTAGCTCGACCAATAGACCCGCGGCGCGCCATGAAGCCGCACATAGGTCAGCCCACGCCATCCGCCCGGTTCCTGTGCGGCGTCGGGTACCGGCGGGTCGGCGAGTACGCGGGCGATCCGCCGTTCGACGAGCATCCGGTCGACTTCGGGCGCGTACCAGCTCGCATGGCGCGGCTCGATCACCACTTGCCCACCGAGCAGTCGATCGACCGAATCGAAGAAGCGGATGGCCGGATCTCCGGGGAAGGCGAAGCTTGGCGGCAGCTGAACCAGCAGCGGGCCGCGCTTGCTGCCCAGCCCGGCCACTTCACTCGCGAACGCAGCGAGCAGCCCTCCGCAATCCACCAGCTTCGCCTTGTGCGTGATCGTCTTGGGCAGCTTCACCGCGAAGCGGAAATCTTTCGGCACCGATTCAGCCCAGCGCGCATAGGTCGAGGGCCAATGCGGACGATGGAAGCTGCTGTTGACCTCGGCGACGTTCAGCCGCTGCGCATAACGCTGAAGATGCGTGCCGTCGCCCGGCACCCGGTCGGCCGCCTGCCGCGGGATCGACCAGCCCGCGGTGCCGATCCTCACCACCATGGCCCTGTTTCCACCGATGGAGGAAAGTGGCGCGCCCGGAACGATTCGAACGTCCGACCCTCAGATTCGTAGTCTGATGCTCTATCCAGCTGAGCTACGGGCGCGCATTGGAGTGGCGCTGATAGAAGCGACTTTCGGGGAACGCAACCCCGTTGCGCGAGGTTTTCCACAAGCTTAAGCACCCGGCTATGCGCAGCCGCCTTTTCGCCGCCCTCCCTGCCCTCGCCTTCGCGCTTGCGGGCTGCACCACCGATACCGGAACCTATCCGTCGCTGTTGCCGCGGCCGATCGAGAAGCAGAGCCTCGCCGAGCCTGAACGGCCGGTGCCGGTTGCAACGCCCGATCCGGTGCTCGACAAGCGAATCGCCGAGGTCACTGCGTCGCTTCGCTCCGGCAACCAGCGCTTCACTGCCGCGGCGCAGGAAACCGAGGCCAAGGTTGCCGTCGCCCGCGGGCTTCCCGAGGGATCGAGCGCATGGCTCGACGCGCAGACTGCGCTCAGCACGCTCGAATCGATGCGCCAGCCCACTCTGGCCACGCTCACCGAGCTCGAGACGATGGCGAGCGAACGTGGTCAGGCAGGCACGCCCGCTTATCCGCCGCTCGATGCCGCGGTTGCGGCCGCCGACGCAATGGCGACTGCGCAAGGCGATCGGATCGCTGCGCTCGAGGCGGCGCTGTCGGGTGGCTAATTGTTCAACGAGGGATTGAGTGCCCGCATGACCGGCACCACCGACGCATAATCGTCGGTCCACGGCGTGAATCCGGGTTTCGGCACCAGCGGCTGCCATTGGCCCGCGGTCAGGCGATCGAGCGTTGCCGGATCTCGGGAGAGCGCGATCCAGTCGGACGTCGCCGCTTCGTCGCGCTTCTCGATCGCCCCCGGCTGATAGATCAATCGCGCCGCATGCCAGCCGCCCTGGGCCGCGGCACCGGCAACCACCGGCGCCAGCGCGAGGAACCGGTTCGAAATGTGCACCAGCAGCAGCCCGTTGGGGGCGAGCGCGCGGGCATAGGTAGCGAACGCCTCGGTCGTCATCAGGTGCATCGGCACTGCGTCGGAGGAGAATGCGTCGAGCGCGAGCAGATCGAGGCTCGCCGGCGCTGCCTCGGCCAGCCGCAACCGGGCATCGCCGATCGCGATCTCCGCCTGCGGCGCGCATTGCCGCAGGAAGCTGAACGCCCCCGAATCGCGCGACAGGCGAACCATTGCGGGGTCGATCTCATAGATGCGCCAATGCTGGCCCGGTTGCGCGTAACAGGCCAGAGTCCCGGTGCCGAGCCCGACCACGCCGATCCGTGCCGCCGGCCCATAGAGTGCCGGCGCGGCAAGCATCGCCCGGCCGACTCCGGAGCCCGCAACGTAATAGGTCGTCGGCAGCCGCGACCGCGCACCTTTGAGCTGGATCCCGTGCAAGGTGGTGCCGTGCGCCAGCCGCCGCTCATCGGGCAGGTCGGAGACCGTATAGACGCCGAAATAGCTGCGCGTCCGGTCGCCGCTCAACGACGTCTCGATCGCGCGATAGCCGCCGAACAGGAACAGCCCGCCGGCCAGCGCGAACACATAGGGAATCCGGCAACCGGTAGCGATCAGCCCGACAGCGGCGACGGCCAGGAACGCGATCTGCTCGTGCATGTCGCCGAGCACGCCGCCCGGATTGAGGATGCCGAGCCAGACGAACACTGCCACCACCAGAGCCGCCGCCAGAACCTTGATCCTGAACAATTGCCCCTTGCCGCTCCACAGCCGACCGAGCGCGGGAGACAGGAAGGCCTGCGGCATCAGCACGCCGGCGGCGAGGATCAGCAGCGGATATTCGTAGGTCCAGTCGAACAGCACCGGCGCGAGCAGCCCCGAGAACACCCCGCCGAGCGCCCCGCCGACCGACATCGCCAGATAGAAGCCGGTCAGCCGGTCGGCCGCCGGGCGCAGCCGGTACATGCATGAATGGAGCGCGACCGCGACGACGAACAGCAGGACCAGTCCGATCAGCGCGTTGAGGTATGCGAGCTTCTGGTGTCCCGCGATCAAGGTGGCGCCGAACAGCAGCACGATCAGCGGCGCGAACTTGGCGAGCAAGTCGGGGATCGTGTCCCCCTCGCGGAACGCGACCGAGAAGCTCAGCAGATACAGTCCGAGCGGCAGCACCCACAGCATCGGCATCGCAACGATGTCGGTGGTGAGGAAGGTCGTCGTCGCGAGCATCAGTCCGGAGGGAACGAAGGCGAGGACCACCCAATGGAACACCCGCCCGGCGCCGGGCGCCGGACTGTGATGCGCGACATGCGGCTCGCCTGTCGTCTTGCGCGGCAGCAGCGTGGCGCAACCGGCCACCAGCACGAAAACCACCGCATAGCCGATCGTCCAGAGCAGACTCTGCGCCTTGAGCGCGAGCATCGGCTCGACGAGTAGCGGATAGGCGATCAGCCCGCCGAAGCTGCCCACGTTCGAAGCTGCATAGAGCGCATAGGGATCGCGCCCGCCGCTCGCCACGCTGTACCAGCGCTGAAGCAGCGGCGCTTGGGCCGAAATCGCAAAGAACAGCGGCCCGATCGAGGCGCTGAACAGCCACGGCACCCACAAGGCCGGCTCGGCATCGGCCGGCAATTGCATCACGGTCAGCCCGATAGGCAGCCACAAGGCGGCGACTGCGAGTATCGCGAGGTGAATGCCGGCCTGCATGCGGACCGGCACCCGCCCAAGCCAATGGGCATAGGCATAGCCGCCGAGCAGCAGTGCCTGATAGACCAGCATCGCGCTGTTCCACACCGCCGGGGCGCCGCCGAGCCGCGGCAGCGCCATTCGCGCGACCATCGGCTGGACGAGGAACAGCAGGAACGATCCGGTAAGGATCGCGACGACGAACAGCGCGTGGTACCGCGTGCGCGGCACGACCTGCTGTTCAACTTCGTCATTCATGCATGTGTCTCCCCGGGGGCCGGCTTTGCCCGGCAACGGTTTAGGCAGGCTTAACCGCGGGGCGCGCGATGCGATAGGTGACGTGACGACGCAAACGCTCGATCGCCTTGGGATGATCGAAATCGTCCTCGGGGGCGCGGACCATGCCGAGCCGCTCCATCAGCCCCCAGCTACGGACATTGTCGACGCTGGTGATCGCGGCGATGCTCGGCACGTCGAGATTGGCCCAGCCCCAGTCAAGGCTCGCCTGCGCCGCCTCGCGCGCATAGCCCTGCCCCCAATGTTCGTGCGCAAGCCGCCAGCCGATCTCGATCTCGCCCTCGATCGGCGTCTCTTCTGCGCCAGGCTTGAGACCGCAAAAGCCGAGAAACGCGCGGTCCGCGCGCCGCTCGACTGCCCAGAAGGTGAAGCCGTTGGTGTCGAGGATGCGCTGGACCCGGTCGATCAGCGCATCGGTCTCGTCGCGCCACAGCAGCGGCCCGAGCGTCGCCATCACACGCTCGTCCTGTCCCATCGCATGGAACGGCGCCCGGTCGGAATCGCGCCAGCCCCGCAAGATCAGGCGTTGGGTCTCGATCATGAGGAGGGCTCGATAGCGTAGACGATCATCGCGCCGAAGGGGTCGTCCTCGGAATGATCGGGATGCCGGAAGTCGAGATCGGCACGGCGGCGCATGCCGAGCCGCTCCATCAGGCCCCATGAACGCTTGTTGCCGATCACCGTCCAGGCGGCGATGCGCGCCCGATCGGTATGGCTCCAGCCCCAGGCAAGGCTCGCCTCGGCCGCCTCGCGTGCAATGCCCTGCCCCCAGAATTTCTCGCCGATGCGCCAGCCGATCTCGAGCTCCTCGACCACCGGCGTGTTCGGGTGTCCGCCGATCCGCAAGCCGCATATTCCCGCGAGCTCGCCCGAGCCGCGCAGTTCCACCGCCCACATGCAATGGCCGAAGCGCGCTTGCTGATCGATTTGCCGGTCGATGAGCTCATCATGTCTCGCCCGCGCCACCGGCCCGCCGAAATGCGCCATCATCGCCGGCGTGTTGACGAGCGCGTGAAAGCCGGGCTTGTCCGCCTCGCGCCAGCCACGCAGGATCAGACGCCCGGTCTCGATCATTCCGGCCGGTCGATGGCGAAGGTGACGGTCGGGCGCAGCTCGTGGCCCTCGGGAAAGCTGGCGCTGAGATAGTCGCCATCGGCGAGGCGGCTCATGCCGAGCCGCACCATCAACCCTTGGCTCTTGAGATTCACCGCCGACGTGATCGCGTAGATCCGGTTCTCGGCGATGCGGCGCCAGCCGTGGGCGAACACTGCTTCCATCGCTTCGCTGGCATAGCCGTGGCGCCACCACGGCAAGTCGATGATCCAGCCCGCCTCGATCTTGCCGGCGATCGGCGCATGCGGCTCGCCGCGCTTGAGCCCGCAAAAGCCGACCACGACCTTGTCCTCGCGCCGCTCGACCAGCTGAAAGCCGAGCCCCTCGCCCCGCATCCGGTCATGCTTGGCGATCACTGCCTCTGCGGCAGCTTCGTCCATGCCGGGGAAGAGCTGCGCCATCACCACGGGGTTGGTGAAGATGGCGACCAAAGCGTCGCGATCGCGCGCTTGGGGGGAGCGCAGGATCAGCCTTTCGGTCTCGATCACGCGCCGAGCAACCGCGCGGCGAGCGGCGCGTGATAGGTCAGCACGCCCGAGCAGCCGGCGCGCTTGAACGCCATCAAAGTCTCCAGCACCAGTGCCTCGCGATCCCCCGCTCCGGCCGCCGCAGCAGCCTCGATCATCGCATATTCTCCGGATACTTGATATGCGAATACAGGTACTTCGAATGTATTTTTCACACGAAATATAATGTCGAGATAGGGCAGCCCCGGCTTGACCATCACACTGTCGGCGCCCTCGGCGAGATCGAGCGCGACTTCGCGCAACGCTTCCTCGGCATTGGCCGGATCCATCTGATAGGTCTTCTTATCGCCCTTGAGCAGCCCGCGGCTGCCGACTGCGTCACGGAACGGCCCGTAGAAGCCGCTCGCATATTTGGCGGCATAGGCCATGATCTGGACATTGACATGGCCATTGGCCTCGAGCGCCGAACGGATCAGCCCGACCCGCCCGTCCATCATGTCCGACGGCGCGACGATGTCCGCCCCCGCCTCGGCCTGAACCAAAGTCTGATCGGTGAGCAAAGCGGCGGTCTCGTCGTTGCGCACATAACCGGCAGCATCGACGATGCCGTCATGGCCATGGCTGGTATAGGGATCGAGCGCCACATCGGTGAGCACCCCGATCTCGGGCACGGCGTCCTTGATCGCGCGGATGGCCCGGCACATCAGATTGTCGGGGTTGAGCGCCTCGCGGCCATCGTCGCTGCGCAGCCCCGCCGGCGTGTTCGGGAACAGAGCGAGGCACGGAATGCCGAGCGCGGCCGCTTCGCGCGCGCGGTCGGCAATTGCGCGGACCGACCAGCGCGAGACGCCGGGCAACGATGCGATCGGCTCCTCGGCATCGCCCTCGGTGACGAACAGCGGCCAGATCAGGTCGGCGGGGGTGAGCACGGTCTCGGCATGCATGCGCCGGCTCCAGCCGGCGGCACGGGTGCGACGAAGGCGAAGCGCGGGATACTGACTCATGCCGCCCGTTTGGGGGATCGCGCAGGGCTGTGCAAGCGTTGCGCCTCTGAAACGTCCAGGAGTGAAGATGCCCGAATTCCGTTCCGCGACGATGATCGTCAATGCGCATTCGCGGCGCGGACGCGAATTGTTCGAACGTGCCTGCAAGCGGATGTCCGGCCTGCCGTTTTCGGTCGACGCGCATGCCGTCGAGGATCCCGAACAGCTCGAGCCCACGCTCAGGCGCGCGCTCGCCGCCAAGCCCGACCTCGTCATCCTCGGCGGCGGCGACGGTACGGTGAGCGGGCTGGTCGACTTCATCAAGGGCACCGGCGCGGCACTGGGCGTGCTGCCGCTCGGCACCGCCAACAGCTTCGCGCGCTCACTCGGCATTCCGCTCGATGTGGACGGCGCGGTCGATGTGATCGCGAAGGGCGAGTTGCGCAGGATCGATCTCGGTATGATCGACGGCGATTATTTCGCCAATTGCGCCGCGATCGGCCTGTCGCCGCAGATCGCAGAGAACGTACCGTCCGGGCTCAAGCGCTGGTTCGGCCGCGCCGGCTATCTCGCTTGGGCGAGCCTCGAATTCACTCGCTTCCACCCCTTTACGCTGATCGTCGGCGAAGGCGCCGAGGCGAAGCGGCTGCGAGTCGTCGAAGTGCGCATCGCCAATGGCCGCTTCCATGGCGGCACCGAGCTGATCGACGAAGCCAGCGTCGACAGCGGCGAGATCGTCGTCCAGGCCGTGCAGGGCCATGCCCGGCGCAGGTTGTTGCGCAACTGGGTCAACGGCGTGCTGCGCCGTGAGGCGCGGCACGAGGACACCGTAAGCTTCTCGGGCAAATCGCTGCGCATCGCCACCGAACCGCCGCTGCCGATCTCGATCGACGGCGAGGTGCTCGCCCACACCCCGGTCACCGCGTGCATTGCACCCGGCGTAATCGACGTCATGGTGCCAAAGGCGTAGGTTGAGAACTCAACAAGTCATTAATCCAATTGCTGTCATCCCGGCCTTAAGCCGGGATCCCGCTTCTTCTGTGGGTAAGGCAGCGGGACCCCGGCTCAAGGCCGGGGTGACGATAGGAATATGAGTCCCTGACCCAAGCTAGCCCAGCCGCGCCAGCGCCGCGGCCAGCCTTTCGGCCTCGGCTGCCTTTTCGGCATGATCCGCACGCGCTTTCTCGACCGCCTCGGGCTTGGCCCGCTCGACGAAGCTCGGATTGTTCAGCCGGCCCGCCAGGCCATCGCGCTCCTTCCCGGCCGCGGCAATCGCCTTGGTCAAACGGGCACGCTCGGCTTCGAGGTCGACGACGTCGCCGAGCGGCAGCACGAACGTCGCCTCGTCGACGACGATCTGCAGCGCCCCGCCGGGAGCCGGCTCGCCCGCGGCCTGGTCGACGCGCGCCAGCCGCGCCAGCGCCGCCGACTGGCGTTCGAGACGCGCCACGGTCTCCACGGAGGCATCGCGGGCATGCAGCGCAAGCCGCGCGCCCGGCGGCACGTTGAGCTCGGTTCGCGCCGCGCGGATCTCGCTCACCAGCCGGATCAGCCAGTCCACTTCCTGCGCCGCCTCGGGATCGAGCGCCCGCGCATCGGCCATCGGCCATTTCGCGACGATGATCTCATGGTCGCGCGCGCCCATCTTCGACCAAAGCTCTTCGGTGATGAACGGCATGAACGGGTGGAGCAGGACGAGGATCTGGTCGAGCACCCAGCCCGCAACCCGGCGGCTTTCGCCAGCCTTATCTTCATCACTCAGGTACGTTACGCCGTCAGGCTGTAATTGGGGTTGGATCACCGGCTTGATCAGCTCGAGATACCAGTCGCAGAAGCGGCTCCAGGTGAATTGATAGATCGTGTTCGCGGCCTCGTCGAAACGCAGATCGGCCAGCGCGAGATCGAGCGCCTGCACGGTCGCGACCGTCTCGGCGATGATCCAGCGATTGACCGCGAGGCTGGCTGCCGGCGGCTCAAGCGTCGTGCTCGCGCCGATTCCGTTCGACTGGCAGAAGCGCGCGGCGTTCCACAGCTTCGTCGCGAAGTTGCGATAGCCCTCGATCCGCTTCTCATCCATCTTGATGTCGCGGCCCTGGCTCTCCATCGCTGCCATGAAGAAGCGCAGTGCGTCCGCGCCGTATTGGTCGATCAGCCCGAGCGGATTGACGACATTGCCCTTCGACTTGGACATCTTCTGCCCGTCCGCGGCGCGCACCAACCCGTGCAGATACAAGGTCTTGAACGGCACTTCCTTCAGAAAGTGCAAGCCCTGCATCATCATCCGCGCGTCCCAGAAGAACAGGATGTCGAAGCCCGAGATCAGCACGTCGTTGGGATAGCGGCCGAGCGCCTTCACGTCCGCATCGGGCCAGCCCATCGTCGCGAACGGCCACAAGGCCGAGGAGAACCAGGTGTCGAGCACGTCGCTGTCCTGAACGAGCTTGACGCCCTCCCCGGCCTGCGCCTGCGCCTCAGCCTCGCTTTCGGCGACATAGATGCTGCCGTCCTCGGCGAACCATGCCGGAATCCGGTGTCCCCACCAGAGCTGGCGCGAGACGCACCACGGCTGGATGTTCTCCATCCAGTTGAAATAGGTCTTTTCCCAGCTCTTCGGCACGATCCTGGTCGCGCCCGAGCGCACCGCCTCGATCGCCGGCTTGGCCAGTGTTGCCGCGTCTACATACCATTGGTCGGTCAGCCACGGCTCGATCACCACGCCCGAGCGGTCGCCGAACGGTGTCTGGATCGTGCGCGGCTCGGCGTCATGCTCCACGCCTTCCTTGTCGACATAGGGCACGAGGAAGCCCTCGTCCTTCAGGCGCGCCACCACCGCCTTTCGCGCCTCGAACCGGTCGAGCCCGAGCAGTTCCTCGGGGATGAGCTCGTCCGCCGTCTGGGTCACCCGCGCCTTGGCGTCGAGCATGTTGAGCATCTCGCCCGGCTTGAACCCCGCGCGCTTGCCGACCTCGAAGTCGTTGAAGTCGTGCCCCGGCGTGATCTTCACGGCGCCCGAGCCGAGTTCGGGATCGGCATGCTCGTCGGTGACGATCGGGATCAGCCGCCCGGTGATCGGCAGCCGCACCTGCTTGCCGACGAGCGCCTTGTAGCGTTCGTCGTCGGGATGCACCGCCACCGCCATATCGGCAAGCATCGTCTCGGGCCGCGTCGTCGCGACCTGAATGAAGCCGCTGCCGTCGGCGAGCGGATAGCGCAGATGCCAGAAATTGCCCTTGACCTCGACCGTCTCGACCTCGAGGTCGCTGATCGCGGTGCCGAGGCCCGGATCCCAGTTGACGAGGCGCTTGTCGCGATAGAGCAACCCTTGGCGGTGGAGCTCGACGAACACCTTGAGAACGGCTTTCGAAAAGCCCTCGTCCATCGTGAAGCGTTCGTTCGCCCAGTCCATCGAGCAGCCGAGCCGGCGGAGCTGCTGCGTGATCTCGCCGCCGCTCTCTTCCTTCCACTGCCAGACCTTGGCGACGAACTCCTCGCGGGTGAAGTCGGTGCGCTTCTGCTGCTGCGCATTGAGCTGGCGCTCGACCACCATCTGGGTGGCGATGCCGGCATGGTCGGTGCCGACCACCCAGCGCGCATCCTTGCCCTTCAGCCGTGCGTGGCGGACGAGCACGTCCTGCAGGGTATTGTCGAGCGCATGGCCGATATGCAGGCTGCCGGTGACGTTGGGCGGCGGATTGACCAGAGTCCACGGATCGGCGCCGGCCCGCTCGGGCGCGAACAGGCCCTTCTCCTCCCAATGCTGATACCAGCGGGTTTCGATTTCGGCGGGGTCGAAGGTCTTGGGGAGTTCGCTCATGGTGCCGCGGCTCTACCGGGGCGCATTCCAAATGAAAAGGCGGCCCCGTGCGGAGCCGCCTCTCCTGCGCAGCGCGCCGACGCTCAGATCAGGTCGCGCGCGTTCGTCTTGGCGGACGGAGCCGGGGTGGCCGGAGCCGAGGTCTTGAGCACCGGCTTCGCCAGCGCCGAGCAATCGCCCGAGCTCTGCGACGTCACCTTGGGCTGCGCGGCCGACCCGTCCGAGATATATTGCACGGTCTGGGTGCAGCCGCCGTTGCTGGTTGTCGACACATAGGAATAGCGCACGGTGCCGGCCGGCAACTTGCCGGTGCTGACCATGCGGAGCCCGTTTGCGCCGTCGACCGGCTGGCTGGCCAAGGTGCGCGCCTGCTGCATCATCGCCGCCATCTGGCGGTCCATGTCGGCGAACACCCGATCCATGTCGGCGAACGGATCGGCGAAGACCACGGGAATCGCGACTTGCCGCACCGGCACCACCGCCACCTGCGGCGGCTTGTCGCCGGCATAGCGGATGTGCGCGGTCGAGCCGTCGGGCAGCGCGACCTTCATCACGTGCATTTCCTGCGCCAGCGCCGCGCCTCCGGAGAGCGCGACTGCGCCGAGGCCGGCGAGAGCGAGTTTGCAGATCAAACGCATCAACAATCCTCCGTTCAAGGTTGAACAGCGATCGCGAAAGCTATCCAGCCAAGCTGAACGCAGGATGAAATCTTCTTCCCACACCAAGCTCCCCTCCCGCGCGCGGGAGGGGTCGGGGGAGGGGCTGGCGTGGATGAGTCGGATAGGGCCTGCCCCGCGCCTTCCCCTAGCCCCTCCCGCAAGCGGGAGGGGAACGCACCATTATTTGCCGCCCGTATATTTCCCCAGCCAGCCGAGCACCTCGCCATACCATTGCATGCTGTTCTTCGGCTTGAGCACCCAGTGATTCTCGTCGGGGAACACCAGCAGCTTCGACGGGATTTCGCGCCGCTGGAGCGCGGTGAACGCCGCCAGTCCCTGGGTATAGGGAATGCGGAAGTCCTTCTCGGACGTGATCACCAGCTGCGGGGTCTTCCACGCGGTGACGTGATTGACCGGGTTCCACTTCTCGAACGCGGCGGGGTCCTCGAAATAGGCCTTGCCGCCATGCTCCCATTCGTCGAACCAGAGCTCCTCGGTCTCGTACGCCATTGCCCGCGCGTCGAACACGCCGTCATGCTGGACGATGCACTTGAACCGGTCGGGCCACTGCCCCTCGATCCAGTTCATCATATAGCCGCCATAGGACGCGCCGAGCGCACAGGCATTGCCGCCGTCGAGCCACGTGAATTTGTCGGTCGCCGCGGCGAGGCCCTTCTGCAGGTCCTCGAGCGGCCAGCCGCCCCAATTGTTGCGGATCGCGTCGGTGAACGCTTGGCCGTAGCCGGTGGAGCCGTGGAAATCGACCGACACCACGGCATAGCCTGCGCCGGCGAACACCGCGGGGTTCCAGCGATACGACCAGCTGTTGTTGCTCGATCCCTGCGGCCCGCCATGGACGATGAACGCCACCGGCGCCTTCGCGCCTTCGGCGAGTGAGGCGGGGCGCACCGCGTATCCCCAGACCTTGTCGTTGTTGGCGCCGGTGAAGCTGAACCGCTCGACCTTGGGCAAGTCGATCCCGGCGAGCTTGGTCGCGTTCACCGAGGTCAATCGGCTGACCTTCTTGCCCGACAGCCGATAGAAATCGTCCGGCGCGGTCAGGCTGTTCATGCTGAACACCACGCCGCTTTTGGTCGGTACCACTGCGGAGACCACCCCCTCCTGGGTCAGCCGCGTCACCTTGCCGCTCTTCGGATCGACGGTGAAGATCGGCTCTTCCTGCGTGTCCTGCGCGGTGACGTAGATCGCCTTGCCGTCCGGCGCCCATGCGATCGACGCCACGGAACGGTCCCAGCCCTCGGTGAGCGCGCGGACCTGTCCGCTGGCGAGGTCGCGCAGCATCAGCACCTGCCGGTCGGCCTCATAGCCGGCCCGCGCCATCGCGAAATAAGCGAGCCACTTGCCGTCGGGCGAAACGGTCGGGAGGTTGTCGGTGCCGTCATTGTCGGCGGTGAGATTGACCGGCGCCGCCGATCCGTCGGCAGGCGCCGCGAAGATGTCGAGATTGGTCGAGCTCGCCTCGATCCGCCCGGCCTCGCGCAGCGCGAAATAGACGGTCTTGCCGTCGGCGCTCCAGCTCAGTTCCTCGCCGCCGCCGAACGGCTTCGAAGGCGTGTCGCCGATCAGTTGCCCGCCGATCGCAACACCATTGCCCGTGGCGCCGTTCCGGCCGAAGGGCAGCACGAACAGCTGCGATCGGTCGCCATTCGCCCAGCTGTCCCAATGCCGCACGAAGAGCTGATCATAGACCCGGCCGGACCCCGCATTCGCGTCCTTCTTGACCATCGCCGGTTCAAGGCTCGGCGCGCCGGGCTTGCGATCGGCCCAGACCAGCAATTTGTCGCCGGTCGGCGCGACCTTGAAGCCGCTGAACCCGCCGGGGATGTGGGTCAGCTGGGTCGGCGTGCCGCCCGCGACCGGCACGCCCCACACGGCGTCCTCGCCCCCTTTGTCCGACTGGAAATACACGATGGCGCCGTCCGCCGAGAATTGCGGCGCGAGTTCGTTGACGTCCGCCTCGGCGACCAGCTTCTCGGGCGCCGCGCCCTTCTTCGACAGGTCGAGCCGCCACAGATCGAAGCGCCCGCGATTGGCCGCGAGGTCGGTCTCGCGCTGCTGCCAGACGAGCCATTTGCCGTCCGGCGACACCGCCGGCGCGCCGACGCGCGACAAGGTGGCGACGTCCTGAATGGTGAGATCCCGCGCCTGGGCCGGCACGGCAGCGAAAGCGAGCGCGACGCCCGCGAGCAGGAGATGCTTCATGGGGTCGAGATAAGCAGATGGTTGCGGTTGAGACAATCCTCCCTCGTGCCAGGCTCAGGAGGATGAGAAGGTCAGTTCCTGCCGGTGATCCGGGTAATCTCGCGCGCGACCATCGCCTCGACGATCCGCGGCAAATTGGCGTCGAGCCATTCGCGCAGCATCGGCTTGAGCATTTCGCGCACCAGCCCCTCGAGCGTGTCCGACCCCGCCACTTCGGGCTTCACCACGATCCGCGACAGCGCCTCGAGCGGCCCCCGGGTCGCCTCGACGGCGCGTTCGGACAGGATCGGCTCGGTCCGCGGTGCGGGCTCCGCCGCTGCCGCTGCCGCAGGCCTCGGTGCGGGCTGCTCCTCGACGGGGTCGCGCAGTTCGAGCACCGCCTCGTCCTCGGGATCCTCTTCCTCGACGCGGGGCGCCCGCGCGGCGGCAGTGGTCGCCGTTCCGGTGCGGCTACGGCGGGTACGCGAAGCCACCGCCGCATCGCCTTCCTCGGCGATGATGCGTTTGATCGAGGAGAGGATCTCCTCCATCGACGGCTCGGTACTGATATCCCCCATAGCCGACACGTCTCCTGTCACTGATTGTGGATAAATCAGGGATTTCGGGGTGTCGTGTCAACCGATCGCTGCAGCAAAGGATCCAGCTGGCCCGGCGGGACGGTCGCACCCTGCGCGGGCGTGCCGGTGGTCGGCGTGCTCACGCCCGTGGGCGCGGGGTCGTCGCCCCAGTCGCTCGCACGGTTGCGAACGCGCTCGTAATTGACGGCGGGATCATAGAGCGGCCCGCCATCGAGTCCGAGATCCTTGGCCTCGGCACGGCCCATCGCGGCGAGCAGCGAGAAGCCGGCGACATAGGCGTCGCGCTCGGCCGTGACGTAGTTCACCTGCGAATTGAGCAATTCCTGCTCGGCGTTGAGGATGTCGAGGATGGTGCGGGTGCCGACGCTGTTCTCGGCGCGGACGCCCTCGAGGCTCAACCGGTTGGCTTCGACCGCCACGCGCGACGATTCGATCACCCGCAGCGCGCCCTGATAGGAGGCGAAGCTCGACCGGGCCTGCGCGATCACGCCGCGCTCGGTGAGCGTCACCTGCTCGATCGCGGCACCCTGCCGGGCCTGCGCCTGACGAATCTGCGCCGCGGGACGCCCTCCCTGGAACAGCGGCACGGTCAGCTGCGCGCCGAGGGTGGTGGCGAAGCCATCGCCGTTCACGCCCTGCCTCCGCGCCTGCGATCCGACCGAGCCGAGATAATTGTAATAATCGCCACCGACGCCGACGCTGACCTGCGGCAGGCGCCCGGCTCGCGCGACACTGACGTCGTAGCGCGACGCGTCGCGCGCGAGCTGCGCCGCCTCGAGAAACGGATTGTTGGCAAGCGCAGTCTGCTCGGCCGTCACGACATCGTCGGGCAGATTGGGCAAGGGTGGCGGCGCGGCGAGCACGCCCGGGGGCGAGCCGATCACGCGGATGTAATTCTCGCGGCTGCCGATCAGCCGGGCCTCGGCGGTCCGCAGCTGGCTCTGCGCCAGAGCGAGCCGCGCCTCGGACTGGGCGACGTCGGTACGCGTCAGGTCGCCCACCTCGAAGCGATCGCGCGTCGCCTGCAGGTTGACCTCGAGAACGTGCACGTTCTGCTGGTTGAGCCGGACGATCGCCTCGTCGCGCAGCACGTCGACATAGGCAGTGACCGCCTGAGTGAACGTATCCGATTCGGCGCCGCGCAGATTGGCCTGCCCGGCCTCAACGCGAGTCTCGGCGGCGCGCACCGAGTTGCGCACGGCGCCGCCGCTGAACACGGGGACCGACAGATCGAGCCCGAGCCTTCCCGTACGGGTCGGCCCGAACGTGGCATCGGTATCGTAGAGGCTGTTGCTCACCGACCCGGTCGAGTTGATCCCGGGCAGGCCACGCGAGCGCGCGATGGGCACATTCTCGTCATTGGCGCGCTGGTTGGCGCGCTCGCCGGCGAGATCCGGGTTGGTGTTGTACGTCTGGACCAGCGCGTCGCGCAGCGTCGTCGTCGGCTGCACAGAGGGCGCCGGACCCAGAGCCGGCACGGCGCGTTGCGCCGGCGCGGTCTGCACCCGCACCGGAGTCGACGTGCCGGAGCGCGTCGTCGTGGTCTGCGCAGCGGCAGGCATGGCGAGCGCAGTCAGGCTCGCGCCCAGCAGCAGAGTGGTCAGTCGCATTCAGTCTCTTCTTTATGTCAGAAAGTGAAGGTCCGTAGGCGTCGGAAACCAGGCAATTCGGTACATTCGATGTCGACGAAATCGACGAGGCCGAAGCCCCCTTCGGTGCGGCGGCCGATCGCGAGACGAGTCACGCCACGGTCGACCACGCCGGTGAGCACCCGCCCGCCAGGCTTGACCTGATCGACCAGGCCGTCGGGGAGCTGCTCGATTGCACCGTCGATGATCATCAGGTCGTACGGTCCGCGCGCGGCCCAGCCGGCGTTGAGCGGCCCCTGCACGACTTCGACCTTGCCCTCACCGGCCAAGGCTTCGCGGGCGATGCCGACCAGCGCATCCTCTTCCTCGAGCGCGACGACCGATCCGGCGAGCAAGGCGAGCAAGGCCGCGGCATAGCCGCCGGCCGCACCGACCAGCAGCACATGATCCTCCGGGCGAACATGCGCCTCGGTGAGCAAAAGCCCGGTCGCGAGCGGCGAATTGTGGCGCCGCCCGCCGGCGAGCGGCAGCAACGTGTCGCGATACGCCATCGAGCGATGCTCTGGCGGCAGGTAATTCTCGCGCGGCACGCGTGCCATCGCCTCGACCACGCGCGGATCGTTGACTGCGTTGGTGCGCAGCTGGCTAGCGACCATCGCATGGCGCATCGCCTCGAAACGGCTCGTCTCGACGGGCGCAGGATCGACCGTATGGGTCATCATCACTCCGGCTTTGTTGCACAACCGTATTAGCCGCGCAATACACTTGTTGAAACTTGGCTGCTTCTATCGCGCTGCAGCGCCGACGCCAAGCGAAGCCGGGATCATTTTGAAACTATGTTGACAGCGCGCCGCCCCTCGCGCATCTCGCCGCCTCGCTTTCGAGGCCCGATGGCGGAGTGGTGACGCAGAGGACTGCAAATCCTTGCACCCGGGTTCGATTCCCGGTCGGGCCTCCAGCAGCGCGTCAGGGCGCGGGCTTTTTCTGGAACATCGCGAATCCGCGCGCGACAGCTTGCGCCTTCAGCGGTCCGGCATTCCCGCGCGTGAAATCGATGATCGCGGGCATAACCGCGACGATTTCCGCCATGTCCGGCCGGTGGTCCTGCCTGTCGAGCACGAGCAGTGCCGAGCCCATCGGCGCCGCACCGAGCAGCTTCTGCCCCTGCTCCATGCTGACCACATCGTCATAGCGTCCCTGAATCAGGATCGCAGGACGGCGCAGGCGTGCGGCCGTGTCGAGGTTCGAGAAGCGGTCCCGCAGAAAGGCACGCGTGATCCTCGGCGCGACGGAGCGCAGATCTGGAAAAGCGCCCAAGGTGATCACTTCGTCGACCGCGCCCTCCGCGGCCAATTTCAATGCAACCGCAGCGCCCAGCGAATGGCCCATCGCGAATATTTTACTGCCCGGACGCAGCTTTCGCGCAAGCTCGGCAAATGCCATGCCATCGGACGCGAGCCCCTTTTCGTCCGGCTTGCCGGGATTGCCCCCATAGCCGCGATAGCTCGCGATCACGACCGCATAGCCGGCCGCGGCGAGCGGCTCGGCATAATGGGCGGCATCGACACGGTCGCCCGAGCGTCCCTGCAGAAAGACCAATGTCGGAAGGTCGCTCTTGCCGCCCCAGTAAAGGCCCTTCAGCGCAAGTCCATCGCGGGTACGCACATTGATGTCGACCGGCGGCTGGTATCTCCAGCTCGTCGCCGCTTTTTCCGGGTGATCCTTCGGCCGATAGAGTTGCGCATGCGCGGGCACGGCCGAAAGCAACATCATCAGCGCGATCGTCCAGAGCCGCATGCACCCTCTCCTCCTCTCCATGTTGGGGGCGTCGGTCGGGACCGGGCAAGCAAAAAGGCGCCCGCTTCGCAGCGGACGCCCTTGCTTCGGTTTCAGTGTCGCTTAGCGGCGACGGCTGCGGCAATCGCCGCCATCGACTTCGCGGCCGAGAAGCGCGCCTGCACCCGCGCCGATGATCGTACCGGTGGTGCTGCGGCCGCGCCATGAGCTGCCGCGGCCGATCTCGCCACCCAGCAGGCCGCCGGCGACTGCGCCGAGGATCGTGCCGGTGGTGCCGCTCGAGCAGCGGCGATAGCCGCGATGGCGATAGCCACGATAGTCGCGGCGATAGCCCCGGTCCTCGCGATAGCCGCGATCATAGCCGTCGCGATAATCGCGTTCATAATAGCCGCGGCCGTAATCCTGTGCGGCGGCGGGGGTAGCGGCCATGCCGCCGAGAGTGACGGTGGCGGCAAGCGCTGCGGTGAACAGGGACTTGATCATTTCATCCTCCTTCGGGGGCGATTCGTTGCCTCCACATGTCGCTCTTCTGCCATGCCGGACGTGCAACGAGCCTGAACGTGCCCGTTAGCTCCCGTTCATCCGCACCTGATCCATGCTGTGGCATTTGCGTTACTTAACGACGGAATTGCACGGCTGGTCGTCCCAAATCCCGCCCGGACGCGGAACAAGCAGTGATTCTCGCTTGTTCTGACTCCGACCACGGGGAGAGCAGCAATGTACGATTTCGGCATCCGCCAGGCGCTTTCGGGATATAGAATCGCCTATCGCCCGCAGGAAACGAATCACTGCCCGGGATGCGGCAACGCGCACTGGATGATCGGCCGGGTCACCGCCGAATGCGCCTTTTGCGGGACGGCGCTGCCGCTCAACGCCGGTGCCAGTTCGGGCAACGGCGTAATGCGTCCGCGCACCGTTCCCGCCCTCGCCCCGCTCGCCGCGTAAAGCGTTCCGCCACCGGAACGCTGCCGCGCGGCCACGCGTTGCACGTCGCGAACCCCCCGCGACAGGAGCAGCCAGGATGACCGACATTTCCGTCACTTCGCCCGTCGAGCGGATCGCCCGCGTGATCGCGGCCGAGGCGCTCAGCATCAATGGCGAGGGTCATGACGAGAGCGCCGGCGGCGCGGTCGACGCGGTCTGGGAACAGGAGCGCGCCCGGGCGATGTCGGTGCTGCGCACCCTGCGCGAGCCCACTCCCGAGATGGTCGAGGCCGGCCGCGCCGCCGGCAGCGATCCCGCCGAGATCTGGAACGCGATGGTCCGCGCAGCGATCGGCCAGGAAGAAACGGTCTGACCCAATTCCCTCTCCCCTGCAGGGGAGAGGGTGGCCGAGCGTAGCGAGGTCGGGAGAGGGGCAGGTGCGACGCACCCTCGATAGCCCCCTCTCCCCCACCCTCTCCCCCAAGCGGGGAGAGGGAGAAGATCACATCCCCCCGCGGCTCTCGCCTTCGTCATTGGGCTTGGCCTGGGCGGTGTGCAGCTTGGCGTTCACCGTGTCGGGCGTGATGTGGCTCAGCGCCGCCTGGAGCTTGTTGACGAAGCCCGAGACGACGTGCGGCTTGCGCCCGGTCATCGCGTCCCACCCATCCTGCGCCACCTTCGCCGGGTCGGCCTTCTCGGCCTCGCCGACCGGCGTATCGAGCATGTCGGCGCGGCGGAAGAACTCGGTCTCGGTCGGTCCCGGCATCAGCACGGTGACGTTGACATTGGTGTCCTTCACTTCCTCGCGCAGCGCGTAGGACAGGCTGTCGAGATAGGCCTTGGTGCCATTGTACACTGCCTGCCAAGCGCCCGGGATCAGCCCGGCGATCGATCCGGTGATCAGCACATTGCCTTCGTCGCGCGCGACCATCTGCTGGAGCACCTTCTGGAGCAGATAGGTGGTGCCCGTGACGTTGGTGTCGATCACCTTGCGCCATTCGCTCACGTCCTGCGCGAGGAACCCCTGTCCGAGGCCGCGCCCGGCGTTGGCGACGAGCACGTCGATCGGCCGGCCCGCGGTCGCCGCGAGCAGCCGGTCATTGCCTTCGAAGGTCGACAGATCGGCCTCGACCGCCTCGATCGCGACGCCGAACCCGTTCAACTCTCCCGCCGCCGCGTCGATCGTCGGCTCGTCGGCGACCACGATCAGGTCATAGCCCTCGCGCGCCGCGATCTTCGCGATTTCCTTGCCGATGCCCGTCGAGGCGCCGGTGATCACTGCCAGCTTGTTCGCCATTTCGTCTCTCCATCATCCGTTCGCCCTGAGCTTGTCGAAGGGCGAGAGTCCCACGGGCTTCGACAGGCTCAGCCCGAACGGCGGGGGCAATTCACCCCCGACAATGACGCTTCAGGCCAGTTCCATCCCCGGCTTGAGCACCACCTTGGTGCAGGTGTTCTGTTCTTCCTTGAACATGCGATACCCCTCCACGGCCTGTTCGAGCGGCAGGCGGTGGCTGATCAGGAAGGTGGTATCGAGCTCGCCCTTGCCGATCATCTCGAGCAGTTGCGGCAGATATTTCTGAACATGAGTCTGGCCGGTCTTCACCGTCAGGCCCTTCTCCATCATCGCTCCGCCGGGGAATTTGTCGATGAACCCGCCATAGACGCCGGGGATCGAGACGCGCCCGCCCTTGCGGCACGCGACGATCGCCTGACGCAACGCGTGCGGCCGGTCGGTGCCGAGGAAGGTCGACGCCTTGATCTGGTCGACGACATTGTCGGCGAAGAAGCCATGCGCCTCGAGCCCGACCGCATCGATCACTGCGTCAGGGCCGATCGAGCCGGTCAGCTCCATCAGTGCCTCATAGGTGTCGGTGGTCTCGTAGTTGATCGTCAGCGCGCCGAACTTCGCCGCCAGCTCGAGCCGGTGCGGGAAATGGTCGATCGCGATCACCCGGTGCGCGCCCATCTTGAACGCCGATTGCACCGCGAATAGTCCGACCGGGCCGCAACCCCACACCGCGACGGTGTCGCCGGGCTCGATCATTGCATTCTCCGCGGCCATCCAGCCGGTCGGGAGGATGTCCGACAGGAACAGTACCTGATCGTCGGGCAGCCCATCGGGAATGACGATCGGCCCCACGTCCGAGAACGGCACGCGGACATATTCGGCCTGCCCGCCGGGATAGCCGCCGGTCAAATGGGTATAGCCGAACAGCCCCGACATCGGTTCGCCGTACAGCGTCTGGCCGAGATCCTGGTTCTCGGCCGGGTTGCCGTTCTCACACGCCGAATATTGCTGCTTCGAGCAATGGAAGCAGCTGCCGCACGAGATGGTGAACGGCACCACGACGCGCTGCCCCTTCTTGAGAGTGGATTTCGGTCCGACCTCGACCACCTCGCCCATGAACTCATGGCCGAGGATGTCGCCGGGCTCGAGCGTCGGGATATAGGCGTCGTAGAGGTGAAGGTCCGATCCGCAGATCGCCGTCGACGTGATCTTGATGATCGCGTCGCGCGGGTTGAGAATCTCGGGATCGGGGACGGTTTCCATTCGCACGTCGTGCTTGCCGTGCCAGGTGAGTGCGCGCATTCGACTAGTCCTTGGGTTCGAGGAGGTGCGGCGCCGTCCCCTCTCCGTTCGTGCTGAGCTTGTCGAAGCACCGTTCTTCTTGCTTCCCGCGCGGAGAAGAACAGGACCGCCCTTGGACAAGCTCAGGGCGAACGGGCGGGATTGCGCCCATATCGGTTCAGGAGTCGGATTGCCGGTTCGGCGGGGTGGTCGTGGCGATCTCGCCGGTTTCCATCAGCTGCTTGAAGCGCCGCAAATCGCGGGTCGACGAGATTTGCGGCTCCTTCTGGGTCAGCTTGGCGACCGCCTTGCCGATGAACCCCATCGGCGGCTCATAAGCGAGGATCGCGCGGACATAGGTGCCGTGCCCGGGCGGGGCATCGCGGAACTCGATCCGGCCGCTATTCTTGACGTCGCCGTCTTCGGATTGCCACGCGATCAGCTCGCCCGGCCGCTCCTCGGTCACCACCGAAGTCCATTCGTAATTGCCGTTCGGCCCCTTCACGGTCCAGCGCGAGCGCCTGTCGTCGATCGCGTCGATCGAGACGATGTTCTCCATGAAGGTCGCGAGATTCCCGAAGTCGCGCCAGAAGGCGTAGAGTTCGTCGCGCGGGCGCATGATCGAGAGCGTGCGGCCCCACACGGTGCCCTCGCCCTGCTGCGCGGCGCTGGTCTGCACGTCGCTGTCCTTCGAGACATAGGACGGTGCACCGTCGCGTACGTCGCTCATCATCGGCTCCTCAATTCTGCTCGTGGCGGTCGGGATAATCCTCGGGTTTGGCCTTGCCCTGGTTCTTGACGGCCTGGCGTTCGTTGCCCTGCAAGGCGGGATCCGAGTCCGGCTCGAGATCGGAGCCGCGATCGCCGGCGCCGCCTTCGGACAGATCCTTGTGTTCGGACATATTTCCTCTCCCCGGAAAGCGGGGCCTACCGCTATCCGACTGATCTGGATCAGTTTTACAGGCTTCCGCAGTGCGCGGACGCTTCGCCGGATTAACCCACGGCAACGAAGGGCGTTCCCCGATAATTCCCCCTCCCTTCAAGGGAGGGGTAAGGGGTGGGTAAGAAAGGGCCGGGCTCGATGCCCGGTCCTTTCTTCCTTTGCTCAGGCGTGGATGGGCTCGCTTCGCTCGCACCCACCCCCTGCCCCTCCCTTGCAGGGAGGGGAGTTAGTGTTAAGTGCCGAACATGCACGCCAACCCGCTCACTCTCTACAATTCCCTCACCCGCAGTATCGAGCCCTTCGCGCCGCTCGACCCCGAAAAGGGCGTCCGCGTCTATTCGTGCGGCCCCACGGTCTACAATTATGCGCATCTCGGCAATTTGCGCGCCTATGTTTTCACCGACACGCTGAGCCGCGTGCTGACATGGAAGGGCTATGCCCTGACCCATGTCATCAACATCACCGACGTCGGCCACCTGACCAGCGACGCTGACGCCGGCGACGACAAGATGGAAGCCGCCGCGCGCGCCCAGGCGAAGAGCATCTGGGACATCGCCGCGCACTATACCGCCGCGTTCAAGCAGAACATCGCCGATCTCAACATCCGCCAGCCCTCGCGCTGGTCGGTCGCCACCGATCACATCGACGAGATGATCGACTTTGCGAAGAAGATCGCTCCCGAGCATTGCTACGAGCTCGGCAGCGGCCTCTATTTCGACACCAGCACCGTCGCCGATTACGGCCGCCTCGCCGGTTCGCAGGACGACACCCGCGAAGGCCGGATCGAAGCGGTCGAGGGCAAGCGCCACCCGCAGGATTTCGCGATCTGGCGCAAGTCGCCCCCCGGCGAGCAGCGCCAGATGGAATGGGACAGCCCCTGGGGCAAGGGCGCGCCCGGCTGGCACCTCGAATGCTCGGTGATGAGCCTAAAATATCTCGGTGCGCCGTTCGACATCCACACCGGCGGGATCGATCATCGCGAGATCCACCACCCCAACGAAATCGCCCAGAACCAAGCCTTTTGCGGCTGTAACGACAGCGGCGCGCATTTCTGGATGCACAACAATTTCCTCGTCGACCGACAGGGCAAGATGTCCAAGTCGAAAGGCGGCTTCACCACGCTCCAGTCGCTGATCCACGCCGGCGTGCACCCGCTCGCCTATCGCCTGCTCTGCCTGCAGGCGCATTATCGCAGCGAGCTGGAGTTCTCGGCCGAGAACCTGGCCGCCGCGCTGACCCGGCTCAAGCGGCTGGTGATGACGGTCACTGCGCTGAAGGCAAAGGCTGAGGGCGAAGGCACCGCCCCCGAGGCATGGCTGAAACGTCTCGACGAAGCGGTCTCGGACGATCTCAATACCCCGAAAGCACTGCCGATCCTCGACGAATTGCTTGCCGAGAAGAAGCTGTCCGCCGCCGATCGCCTCGCCGGGCTGGCGGCGTTCGATGCCGTGCTCGGCCTCAACCTGCACAAGCTGACCCGCGAGGAACTCCGCGTCCGCCCGGCGACCGCCACCCTCACCCCCGAGCAGATCGCCGACCGCCTCGTCGAGCGCCAGCAGGCCCGCGTGGTCAAGGACTTCCAGCGCTCCGACACGATCCGCGACGAACTCGCCGCCGCCGGCGTCGAGGTGATGGACGGCGATCCGCTCGGCTGGGACTGGAAGCCGGCGCTGTAGGAGGCACAGGCCCCAACCGTCACCCTGGACTTGTTCCGGGGTCCACCAAGCATCGACGGAGAACGTCGAAGCTCTTGTCCATCGCTTGCCTCCCGGTGGACCCCGGAACAAGTCCGGGGTGACGCAGAAATAAGGGCCCACCGAACAACCACACTTGCGCCCCCACCCCCGCTTTCGCCAAAAGCAGCGCATCAACACGGGGAAGGCACGATGCGGGGACAAGTACTGGGCGTCGATCGCACCAGCGGCGAGGGCCAGATTTCGGGCGAGGACGGCCATCGCTACACCTTCCGGCCTGACGACTGGAGCGGCGAGAAGGGTCCGGCGGTCGGCGCCCGCGTCGATTTCGCCGTCGAAGGCACCCGCGCATTGCGCATCTTCCGCCTGCCCGAGTCGGACACCGCACCGGTCGCCTATCGCCAGCCGCCGGCGAACGACCGCAACAAATATGTCGCCGCGTTGCTCGCCTTCTTCCTCGGCACGCTCGGCATCCACCGCTTCTATCTCGGCCGCAACGGCACCGGCGTGCTGATGATCGTGCTGTCGATCACCGTCGTCGGGCTGGTCGTCACCGGGCTGTGGGCGCTGATCGACACGGTGCGCTATTTGATCATGTCCGACGCCGAGTTCGAGCACCGCTACGCGCGCCGTTTCGCCTGATGAAGGCGGTCCTCCCCGCGCTCGCCCGCCCGCTGATCGAGGCGCAGCTGCCCGCCGGGCTGGACGTGCACTGGTTCGCCAGCCTCGACGATGCGATCGAGATGGTCGCCGACGCCGATATCGGCTGGGTCGACAATAACGGCCCGGCAAACTGGGCGCGCGCGGTCGCCGCGGGGCGCAAGCTCCAATGGCTGTCGACCATCTATGCCGGGCTCGATCCGCTCGACAAGGACCAGCTCCGCGCCCAGGGCACGCGCGTCACCAACGGCAGCGGCGTCAATGCGCACACGGTCGCCGAATATGCGGTGATGGGCGCGCTGGTCGCCGCCAAGCGCTACGATCAGGTCGTCCGCATCGCCGACACCCATGTCTGGCCGTTCGACGCGCCCGGCAAGCTCGAGCTGTTCGAAACCAATGCCCTCGTCATCGGCTATGGCACGATCGGCCGGCTGATCGGCGAGCGCCTTGCTGCGTTCGGCGTGACTGTCACCGGCGTCACCCGCACCGGCGCGCCCGGCACGATCGGCCCCGATGCGTGGCGCGACCGCCTCGCCGAATTCGACTGGATCTTCCTCGCCGCCCCCTCCACCGATCAGAGCCGCGCGATGATCGGCGAGGCCGAGCTCAAGCCAATGAAGCCCTCGGCATGGATCATCAATGTCGGCCGCGGCGAACTGATCGACCAGGATGCGCTGATCGAGGCGGTGACCAAACGCCGCATCGCCGGCGCCTTCCTCGACACCGTCAGCCCCGAGCCGCTCCCGCCCGAGCATCCGCTCTGGACCACGCCGAACATCCTCCTCTCGATGCACCTCTCGGGCCGCAGCCAGACCCGAATGTTCGTCCGCGCCGCGGCTTTGTTCGTGGAGAATATCCACGCCTTCCTCGAAGGTCGCCCGCTCAGGAACGAAGTCGACCTCGCGGCGGGGTATTAGAAACTCCCCTCCCTGCAAGGGAGGGGCATGCGCCTCACTCCTCCGGCGCGTCCACCGCGAACAGCCGGTCCCAGAACTCGTCCTTGAGCAGATATTCCATCGTCCGCGCGTCGCTGCGGTCGTCGGGGCAGCCGGCCTGGTACGAGAAGGTGCGCGCCGCCAGCTCGTCGCTCACCTCGCGCGCGAAGTCCGGCCCGAGCCGCCGCGTCAGCACCACCAGCATCGCCCGCGCCGCCTCGGAGCCCCAGAGCGCCCGCGGATCCGGCACATAGTCGGATTCGCCCTCTTCCTGTTCCTGCTCTTCCTCGAGCGTGAATTCCCGGTCGAGATCCTCTTCGAGAGCGTGGAAGCCGTCCATTGCCGTCTCCTTTGCTGCATCAACGCGAAGCCACGCCGATGGGTCCGAAGGGGTCAGCCGGGCAGCGGATGCGCGGCGTAGAGGAAAGCCGCCCCCGCGCCGTAAATCTCCTGCCCGACCCGCCCCGCCTTGCGTCCGTCGGGGTAGATGTCCTCGAGCGGAAAGGAGAGCGCGCGATCGATCCGGCCGCTTTCCTGTTTCGCCGCGAGCATCTCGGGCGGCAGCATGTCCGGATAGAAAGTCCACGCCCGGTCGGCGGCATGACGGCAGAAACCCTCGGCCAGCACCCGCGCCGCCGGATCGAGCGCCTCGCTGCCGAGCGCCAGCACCTCGCGCAACGCCATGAACACCTCATGGTCCTCGAACGGCGCGATATAGTCGGAATTGTACATGCAGGTCGCCGCCATGAAGCAGGGCACCGGCCCGGCGAACCGTGCGCGGAAATCGCAGTGGTGGAACAGGTTCGCCAGCCAGTAATATGCCCGGTCGAGCCATTCGCCCTCGCCGCCGAGCTTCCACAGCCGCAGGCACGCCGCCGCCCCCCATGCGGTGAGGTTGATCTGGTACATCAGCGACCGCCCGCGCCCGTCCGCCGCGCGCAACGCCGGCCGTGCCTCTTCGAGCCAGCGTTCCTCGCCGGTGAGTGCATGCACCTGCGTCATCAGATACGCATAAAGCCCGCCGCAATCGGTCTCGCCCGGCCGTCCGGCGTCGAGCGCCTGCACCTTCACCGACAGGTCCCGAATGTCGTACATCACCGGCCATTGGTACCCAAAGTGCCGCGCCGCCCGCACGCCGTATTCCACCGAGTCGATCAGCAGGTTCCGCGCCTCCCCTTCCCCGTCCAGCGCCAGCCGAGCGAGATTGCTCAGCGGGTGGTAGAGATACCAGCTGTCGACTGCGTTCCAGTCCTTCTCCCTGCCGACGCTCGGCAGATAGCGCCGGATCGTCCCCACCTCCGGGTCGAAGAACCGCCCCAGTCCCTTGCGAAGCTGCCCCTCCAGCGGGATCGGCACGCCGGTCGCGCGGGCGTAGTCCCGTAGCGCGACGATCAGCATCAGCTGGACCATCGAGTCCGGATATTGCCCGTCGACATAGGGCATCACGTAGAGGTCGCCATAATCGACCACCGTCGCGCGCCCGAGCAGGTCCGCAAGCGTCCGCTCCGCCCGCCACCGCCAGTCGTGCGGCGCCGGTGGCGGTGGGGCGAGCGTCTCGAAAGCGGCAGCGGTGCGGCGGAGATAGTCGCGGGGATCCTCATCCATAGGCCGGCACAGCGCATGCCCCCGCTTGAGAGTTCCTTTACCCACCTAGGGTAAAATTGCTGCTTGCCAGGATTTACCCGCGCGGGGTAAGGCACGATCATGACGACGCTCGCAGGTTCCAAGATCCGCCGCTTCCGCGAGGAACGCGCCCTTTCCCGCGCCGCTTTCGGCGCCTGGTTCGACACGCCCGGATCTACCGTGCAAGGCTGGGAGGAAGACGGCAAGCGCGCCTCCCCCGCCGTGCTCAACCAGATCGCCGCCAACGGCATCGCGCATCACCAGGACTGGTACGTCCCCGTCCGCAATCTGGAGCAAGCCATGGGCTGGACCCCTGACAGCTGGACGCAGGCCGAGGCCCGCCAGCTCCCGAATTACCCCGACAAGGCCGCGCTCGACGCCGCCACCACCCAGCTCGCCTCCTTCCCGCCACTCGTCTTCGCCGGCGAGGCGCGCGAGCTCACCACCGAGCTCGCCAAGGTGTCGCGGGGTGAGGCGTTCCTGCTGCAGGGCGGCGACTGCGCCGAGAGCTTTGCCGAGTTCCACCCCAACAACATCCGCGATACCTTCCGCGTCATCCTCCAGATGGCGGTGGTGCTCACCTTCGCCTCGAAGCTGCCGACGGTGAAGCTCGGTCGAATGGCCGGCCAGTTCGCCAAGCCGCGCAGCGCCGATACCGAGACGATCGACGGCGTCGAGCTGCCCAGCTACCGCGGCGACAACGTCAACGACATTTCGTTCACGCCGGAAGCCCGTCGGCCCGATCCGCAGCGCATGGTCCAGGGCTACAGCCAGTCCGCCGCGACGCTCAACCTGCTCCGCGCCTTCGCCACCGGCGGCTATGCCAATCTCCATCAGGTCCACAAATGGACGCTCGACTTCATGGGCCGCAGCCCGTGGTCGAAGAAGTTCGCCGACGTCGCCGACCGCATCGGCGAGTCCCTCGATTTCATGGAGGCCTGCGGGATCAATCCCGACACCGTGCCCCAATTGAAGGGCACCCAATTCTACACCAGCCACGAGGCCCTTCTCCTCCCCTATGAGCAGGCGCTCACCCGGCAGGACAGCCTCACCGGCGACTGGTACGACACCAGCGCGCATTTCCTGTGGATCGGCGACCGCACCCGCTTCGAGGGCAGCGCGCATGTCGAGTTCCTCCGCGGCATCGGCAATCCGATCGGGATGAAGTGCGGCCCCAGCCTCGAGCCCGACGTGCTGCTGCGCCTGCTCGACACGCTCAACCCCGCGCGCGTCCCCGGCCGCATGACGCTGATCACGCGCTATGGCCACGACAAGATCGAGAAAGGCCTCCCCACCCTCGTCCGCGCAGTCAAGCGCGAGGGGCATCCGGTGGTATGGAGCTGCGACCCGATGCACGGCAACGTCGTCAAGGCCGCCAACGGCTACAAGACCCGCCCGTTCGAGCGCATCCTCGCCGAGGTCCGCGGCTTCTTCGCCGTCCACCGCGCCGAGGGGACTTTCGCTGGCGGCATCCATGCCGAGATGACGGGCCAGAACGTCACCGAATGCACCGGTGGCGCGATCGACGTGACCGAGCAGGACCTCGAGGACCGCTACCACACCCATTGCGACCCGCGGCTCAACGCGGGGCAGAGCCTCGAACTGGCGTTCCTGCTGGCGGAGATGCTCAACGACGAGATGGCGGAGCGGCGGAAGGCGGCCTGATCAGTCCGAAGCCCAGACGCCCGCACAAAATCCTTCGTGGTTAACGCGCTATCAACGCTCTTTACGGGGAACCTAAGCGCGGGCATGACGCTTGAGTGTCCCATTACAGGACGTTCGTGGCGTAAGGTGGGCGTGGCGCGTGGCGTATATTCTGGTCGCAGACGACGATGATCTGCTCGGCGAGCTCGTCCGCTTCAAGCTCGAGGATGCCGGGCATCGGGTGACGATCATCGGCGACGGGCAATCCGCGCTCGATGCGGCGCGATCCGGCGAATTCGACCTGATGGTGCTCGATACGATGATGCCGGTGCTCTCCGGCCCCGAGGTGTTACGCGCGCTCGTTGAGGAAGGATCGCGGCTGCCGGTTGTGATGCTCACCGCCCGCAAGGGCCAGAGCGACGTGCTCGACGCCTTGTCGGCCGGCGCCCGCGACTATCTCACCAAGCCGTTCATCCCCGATGAACTCGTCGCACGGGTCAATGCCATCCTGAAGAGCGAGGGCACCCGTGCTGCGACGGACGGCTGAGGCTTCGATCGCACTCGCGCTCTGCGTGCTTCCGCTGGCGGCAGCAGCGCAGACCGCCGACCGCGGGTCGGTGATCGCCGACGCGCAGGCGGCGGTCCATCGCGGCGACCATGCTGCGGCGATCGCCACGCTGGAAGACGCCCGCGCGCGTTGGCCGAACGATCCCGAAATCCTCCGGTTGCTGGGCAGCGCCTATGCTTTTGCCAGGCGCTATCCCGAAGCGATCGCCACCCTGCGCGCGGCCAGCACACTCGCGCCGGACGATCTCGACATACGGGCAGCGCTAGCCCGCGCATCGCTCTGGTCCGGCGACCGCGATGCGGCGCGGGCCGAACTCGCCGCGATTGAAAGCCGCGATCCGGGCAATGCCGAAGCGGGCGCGATCCGCGCCCAGCTCGATCAGCCGCAAGTGGCGGAAACCCGACTCCGCAGCGGCATCTTCGCCAATCAGGGCGTCGCCCGGGTCTCGCTCGACAATGGCCGCGACCGCACCTGGTGGACCACCGGCTTCGGCGCCTTCGCTGCGGTGTCGACCGCCACGACGCTCTCGCTCGAAGCCGAACGCGAGGACCGCGACGTCGCGATCGACACCCGCATCGCCGCCCGGATCGACCAGCAATTCGCGCCCGGCTGGCGCGGTCATCTCACCGCCGCCGTCACCCCGCAGGCCGATTTTCGCGAGCGCTGGAGCGTCAGCGGCGGCGTCGAGGCCGATATCGGCTCGAACCTTACCTTGCTGCTCGACGCGCGCCATGCCCGCTATCGCACCATCGACGCGACGTCGGTCGAGCCGGGGATCCGCTACCGGGTGCCCGCGCTGCGCACCAGCGCCACCGTCCGCATGATCAACCTATGGGACGAGCAAGGCGAGCATCGCAGCGGCTGGTCGGCCCGCCTCGACAGCGAGACAAGCGGCGGCACCCAATTGTTCGGCGGCGTCGCCAGCTATCCGGACACCGAGGCCGGCATCACCCGACAGGTCCGCGCCGCCTTTGCCGGCGCCGCAATCCCGGTCAGCGACCGGCTGATGCTCCGCGCCAGCGGCGAGTACGAACGCCGCGTCGACACCTATACCCGCAAGGGTCTCTCCCTCGGTCTCCAGCTCCGCTTCTGACCGTGCGGCTTCCCGAGATCGCCGACCATGTCGCCCGGCTCGCGATTTTCGTGTCGATCTGGGGGACGCTGGCGATGGCCGCGTTGCTCCTCTTCCTCGTCATTCGCCGCGACCGCAAGGAGCGCAGCCGCGCCGCCGCCGAGACCAACAGCCGCTCGCTGACCCGCGAGATCCTCGCCGCTTTGCCCGGCGGGCCAGGCCTTGGCGACGCCTATCAGCGTGCCTCGCCCGAGCAGCGCCTCGCCGCCGTGTCGCATCTCGGCCGGCTCGTCCGCGGCGACGATCGCATCCGCCTGACCGCCTTTGTCGACCGCCACCGCCTCGTCGACCGCGTCCTCGCCAAGGCCCGCCGCCAGCGCACCGCCCGCCGGGTCGACGCAGTGCGCATGCTCGGCGGGGTCGGCGGTGTGGAAGCCGTCACCGCGCTCGACACGCTGTTGCGCCACGACAAGGCGCTGCCGGTGCGGCTCGAGGCGGCGGCGATGCTCGCGCGGCTCGAGGCGCTGCCCGCCGCCACTGTGCTGGTCGAGGCGCTGTCGCTCGAGCAGGTGCCGGTCACCCCGCTCCACCACGCTTTGTTCCGCGCCCTCGCCCCCTATCGCGCCGGCGAATTGCTCGCGCTCGCGGGGCGCCCGCTCTCCCCGCCCCTCCACGCGCTGATCATCGACGCGCTCGGCTGGACCGAGGATTATTCCACCCTGAGCACGCTCGCCGCCGCGTCCGCCTCGCCTGCCACCGAAGTCCGCCTCGCCGCAATCGCAGCGGCGGTGCGGCTCAATCACCCCGCCGCGGCGAAATGGCTGCTGCCGCTGCTCGACGACCCCGAACCCGAAGTACGCGCCCAGGCCGTGCGCGCCTGCGGCACCATGGGCCTGCGCAACGCCCGCGCCAAGATCGAGGCGATGCGCAGCGACCCCTCGCGCTGGGTCCGTCTCCGCGCCGTCGAGGCGGCCATGCTGCTCGGCAGGCCCGCATGAACTGGCCGCTCATCCTCGACTGGGCCGCCCGCATCGGCGCCGGCACGCTGATCGCGATCAGCCTCGTCTGCTTCCTCGTCGTCAGCATCCGCAACCTCGTCTCGGTCATCCAGCTCGTCCTCGCCGCCCGCGTCTTCTACAGCCGCGTCCGCCCGGCGGCGCGGTCCTACGAGCTGTGGTCGCGCTATGCCGATCTCGCCCCGCCGGTGTCGGTCATCGCGCCCTGCTACAATGAGGAACTCGCGATCGCCGACAGCGTCCGTGCCCTGCTCGCGCTCGAATATCCCGATCACGAAGTCATCGTCGTCAACGACGGCTCGAGCGACGCCACCCTCGCCACGATGATCGCCGAGTTCGACATGCGCCCGATCGAACGCGAGCAGCTCGCCGTGCTCCAGAAGACCCGCATCCTCGGCGTCTATGCCTCGGCGCGCCACCCCAACCTCCTGCTCGTCGACAAGGAGAATGGCCGCAAGGCCGACGCGGTCAATGCCGGCATCGGCTTCGCCACCGCCCCCCTCGTCTGCGTCATCGACGCGGACTCGATCATCGAGCCCGACGGTCTGCTCCGCGGCACCGAGCCGTTCATGGCCGATGACGGCAGCCTCATGGCGATCGGCGGCACGATCCGCATCGCCAACGGCTCGACGGTGCATGGCGGCCATGTCCGCCAGGTGCGGCTCCCCTCGGCGTGGCTGCCGCGCTACCAGATCCTCGAATATCTCCGCGCCTTCCTCACCGCGCGCATCGCCAATGCCCGGCTCGACATGCTGCTGCTGATCTCGGGCGCGTTCGGCATCTTCCGCCGCTCGGTGCTGGTCGAGATTGGCGGCTATCGCCACGACACGGTCGGCGAGGATCTCGAGATCGTCACCCGCATCCACCGCCACATGCGCGAGCAGAACCGCCCCTATCGCGTCGACTTCGTCCCCGAAGTGATTTGCTGGACCGAGGCGCCGTACGACTGGGGCGGCCTGCGCAACCAGCGCTCGCGCTGGCAGCAAGGCGCGCTCGAAACCCTCGTCCGCCACCGCCGCATGCTGTTCAACCCGCGCTACGGCCGCATCGGCATGGTCGGCATGCCGCTTCTGGTGATCGAGGACGTGCTCGGCCCGCCCTGCGAGATCGTCGGCTATCTGCTCGTGCCTCTGCTCTATCTGCTCGGCCTGACCAGCGGCGAGGTGGTCGTCGCCTTCTTCTCGCTGACCGTCCTGTTCGGCACCGCGATCTCGCTCGGCACCCTCGTCCTCGAGGAAATGCAGCTCCGCCGCACCCCGAGCGCGCGCGACCTGTTCCTGATCGCGGTGGCGGCGCTGGTCGAGAATTTCGGCTACCGCCAGGCCAATCTCGTCTTCCGCCTGCGCGGGATCTGGCGGTTTATCCGCAAGGACGTCCGCTGGGCGTCGGCGACGCGTGCGGGGTTTGCGAAGGATTGAGCGGCGCGGCTGAAGCAGAGCCGCGGCCGCCGCGCGGCATCGGGCGCAGGCAGCCCCGAAAAGGCGACCGTCAGGCCGCGCATCTCGACCGCGCTGTTGGCGGCCGTCGGCGAACCCACCAAACCCGCCCGACGCCAGCGCGCGCTTCACCCGCGCTCAAAAGCCCTCTCCCGCTTTTGCGGGAGAGGGTTGGGTGAGGGTCTTCTACCTTCTTCTGGAAACCCATCCTGGCGAAGGTCCACGGCTCCTTCGCCGCCCACCCGGCCGAAGACACTTTCGCCGAGGGCATGCACACAGGAGGACCGGTCAGAACGTCACCGGATGCACCGGAGGCGAGATTCACCGTCGTTGGCGGACCGCTACCGCACGCATTGCGACCTGCAGCTGAATGCTGGGCGGTCGCTGAACTGGCGTTCCTGCTGCGGAGATGGCGGAGCGACGGAAGGCGTGAAGAATCTCGATCGTCGCCCGAGGGACCTATTGTTAACCAAGCTTCCTCACCTCTTTGATCCTGCGTTCCACCATCCTAATGAAACGCTGGTTCCCGCGCCGACGCTCGATCTCAAGTGAGCGATGCAATAATGATAGAGCCCGGCGGACGGATCGGGATGCAATAGCCGTTCCGTAGCTCATGAGCACTTGAGCAAGGTGCCTGTCGTTATTCAATCGCTCCCCGATAGCGATGCTGCGCTGATAGGCGTTCTCCGCGTCATCGAAACGGCCCTCCTTTCGCGCTAGAAGGTTGGCGAGGCTGTGAAGAGTCTGGGCGACACCAAATTGATCGTTCAAGTCTTCGAGAATTTGGAGGCTGCGCTGATACGCTTTCTCCGCATCATCGAAACGACCCTCTCGCCGCGCGAGAAGGTTGGCGAGACTGTGAAAGGTCTGGGCAACGTGAAAGCGATTTCCGATCTCCTCGCCGATTTCGGTGCTGCGCCGATAGGCTTTCTCCGCATCATCGAAACGGCCCTCTCGTCGCGATAGAAGGTTGGCGAGGCTGTGAAGAGTCTGGGCGACACCAAATTGATCGTGCAAGCCTTCGAGAATTTCAAGGCTACGCTGATACGCTTTCTCTGCCTCATCGAAACAGCCGTCTCGCCGGGCCAAAAGGTTGGCGAGGCTGTGAAGGGTCTGGGCGACACCAAACTGATTGCCTAGTTGTTCATCAATCTCGACGCTGCGCCGATACGCTTTCTCCGCCTCATCGAAACGATCCTCCTGCCGCGCCAGAAGGTTGGCGAGGCTGTGAAGGGTCTGGGCGACGTGGAGCCGATTTCCGATCTCCTCGCCGATGTCGATGCTGCGTCTTAGTTCACCTTCTGCCTCACGCCGTTGCCCGCGATTATTGTCATTTCCTACAAGGTGAAGCGAGATTGCCACCTCTCGGATGGGCAGATCAGTTTTTGCCACCTTACGGAACAAAGGCATTGCCGCCTGACGATGGCCCTCGTGTAACAACACCCAAGCTCTCAAGAACGTAGTTTCCACCCGGCCGCGCGGAATAACGCCGTTCTGCTCCTGCTCTTCCGCGAGTTTGGCGCCTAGCCATTGCGCCCCGGTGAACTCGCCCTTTGAAGCCTCGCTGTAAAGCGCCATCGCATCATCAAGGTCTCCGGAGCCAGCGAAGTGGTAGGCTAGCCCGGCGTGGGTAAACAGGTATGCGGGGATTTCCGAGCCCGCTCTTGCGCGATTCGCGTTACTTCTGCCAAATTCGAGCAATAATTGGTGCACCGCCTTTCTGACCCCTGCGTCGAGCGCGGGTGAGGCCAGAAGTTCTCTGCGTAACGCCGGAGCAAGATTCCATTCACTGTTTCGAGGCTCAGTCAGGCCAGAATATTTGAACGCTGAGATAAAGTCCCTCGCGTCGAGACCGGGAATGGGCGCGCGCTCGTAAATGGACACGGCCACGCTATCTGTTAGACTCTCTGCACAGGCGAGAGCAGCTAGCGCCTCCTCTGTGCCAAGGGGGGCCGCTTGAATGAAATCTCGCAGCGGACTCACCTCTTCCGCTCTCCACTCCGTATGTTCTTGTTCATGAGCGCCGCGCTCAGCCTTAAGTGAAGCAGGCGAACTGAGAACAGCGTCGCGTCTAGGTAGGCACCGGCACTTTCCTCTGGGCATTCGAAGCCCTCGGCCTTGAACACCTCGAAAAGGTCATCGTATGCGTCATTTTCGCGAGTTTCGTCCGATTCGAACGAATCGGGGAGATAGAGGATCCTGTCTCGCACTGGCGCATCCGCATGGTACCGGCGCTCAGCCCTCGGACCGGCGTGAACTATTACCAACAGTTTGTCTCCGCATGCCTTTGCAAGGCCGCCAAGCCATATTTCGTGCCAGAAACCGGCCTGATCCGGAATTGGGGTATCATTGATGACAATCATAAAATGGCCACCGGAAGCTATATATCGGCACATCGCCTCGCTTACAGCGCGCACCCGTCCCCGAAATGCCGCGCCCGCCACCGGCCCGTCCATCTGAAGGGTCACGTTTGTCAAATTCGCCCTCAGGTCACCCGCGACGTCGTTGCCCGAGAAGAGGTTGAGGGCGTACAGCCCTTCACAGGCTCGCTCGGCAGGAAAGCCTGCATCAGCCAGGAGCCGGTCCATTTCATCCAATATTCCGGCGACTCTGCGGGTCGTGAACCATTCATGATCTACCCGCAGTGAGGTCCACATGTGGTCACCCGGGCGGGCGAAGCCTTCCTTGATGAGGTGGTTGAATTTGTCGATCGCAGCCTCTTCGGAGTCGTACTCGACTCCGATAACGCCTCCATTTCCATTTAGGTAGGGGGCGAGTGTCGCAAATTCGCGGCGCCAATCGATGCGGTAGTGGGAAGCTGGCTTGAGCATCAAAGCCTGCTGTTTTTGATTTCGATATCCGCGCTGCCGCCGACCTTGTTACCCGAGGCGACCCGACTTCCTGAAGGTTGAGACAGGTCCACGTCTTCAATTCTAGCCTTCAACCTCTTGCCCGTCTCATTATCTGACAGCAGCGATCCGCGAGTGTCAGATCGGTTTGAAATTCTTCGATTCAAGTACAGCGCCAGCCCAATTGACATTACGAAGATGATGGCGGTCACTATCAACCTCCACGGGTCCCCCATTGCCAAGAGGTAAGGTTCAACCCAGAAAAATACTGCGGAAGCTGCGATACTAGTAAGTATTCCAACGAAGGCGCCCATTTTCCTCTCCCCCACTCCTAAAACTACACACTGCATGCGGTCAGGGCAATCTCGTCATCAAATAGGCCACGAAGCCGCGAAACAAGCAGATTATGAATCGGAAAATGTCGGCCGCCCATGTGCCTTGTCAACCGTTACATCAACGGCAATCGCGAGCCACTCGCAGTGCGCAAATAGCCTTTCCTACAACGCCACATCATGTCACGTTCCCGTTACGTTCGTACCTACGCGAGTTGATTCACATGGCCGACCCACCCCTCCTCCTCCGCTTCACCCCCGTCCCCCTCGCCCGCACCCGCGCGAGCGGGTGGACCGCCGAGCGGCAGGTCGCGTTCATTGCCGCGCTCGCGCGCACCGGGGTGGTCAAGGCGGCGGCGGACTCAGTCGGGATGAGCGCGCGCTCGGCCTATCAGTTGCGCGACCGCGCGCTGCGCACCGCCAACCGGCTGGTCGACCTCCAGATGCCGCCCGAGGCGCTCGCCATCTTCGGCCCCGGCTGGACCTACAGCTTCGCGCACGCATGGGATCTCGCGCTGCGCCGCGGGCTCGATCTCCAGATGGAGGCGATGCTGCCCGAGGCGATCCACCCGCAGCGCGAGCCGATCGTGCGGCGCGGGCGCGTCGTCGGCTGGCGCAAGAAGTTCAACCTGAAGCTCGCGATGAACGCGCTCGGCGCGTGGCGGCGCTACCATGAGGGCCACCCCTTCGATCACGAGATGCGCATCGACGAGCGTACCCATCGGCTCGCCCAGTCGATCGAGGCGTTGCTCGAACAGGGGCCGATCCCCTGGCCCGATCCGGGCACGCTCCCCGCGCGCTGCGCCGATCCGCCGAGCGGCCGGGGTCCGTGGGGGATCCGCGCGCTCGGCGTGCTTGATCCCTATGGCCCCGCCGATCAGCCGCCGCGCTCGCCCGCCGAGCAGCTTCGCGATCCGGAACCGTGCCGGCGGCGGAAGCAATGAAGTTGCGCGGCGCGGCAATCTTTGTTCACGATTCGCGTGAAAAATGCGAAGTTAAGCCGCGCCAATCCAACATGCCGCCGCCACCGCGTCGCAACAATCCGACATATCCCGGTAACACAAAGCCGCCAGAGGGGCCGCGGCCGGCGCAAGGCCCCCTCCTCCCGCGCCGGTTCTCCCCGAACTACGGGGCGGCTGCGGCCGCCCCGCTTTTTCGCTCATGCAGGACGGTGGCAGACCGCCTCGATATTCTGCCCGTCGGGATCGAGCACGAAGGCGCCGTAATAATTCGGATGGTAATGCGCGCGGATGCCCGGCGCGCCATGGTCGGTGCCGCCCGCCGCGATCGCGGCGGCATGGAAGGCGTCGACCTCCGCACGGCTGTCGACGGCAAAGGCAATATGGGTGCCCTGCCCGACCCGCTCGTTATCGCCGATCCAGAAGAATGGCTTGCCATCCTTGCCATAGCCGATCGCGGTGCCGCCCGCCTCGGTATGCTCGGGGCCGACCCGCATCAGCTCGCTGATGCCGAGCGGGGCAAGCGCGGCGGCGTAAAAGGCGCTCGACCGGGCAAGGTCGGTGACGGCGAAGCCGACATGGTCGATCATGATACAGTCCCTCCTCGTTCACGGAAACAGGTCGACCACTTCCATCCCCTCGCCCTCGGCATGGAGCAGCAAGGTGCGGTGGCAATGTTCGGGGTTGCGCTCGAAGCACAAAAGCGCGCTCGGCTTCTCCGCCGCGAGCGCGCGCATCTGCGCCGCCTCGGCCTGGGCCTCGGGCAGCCCGAGCTGGACGTCGTACACTGCCTCGAGCGTGGCGACGTCGCCTTTCTTGGCCGCGTCGCGCCCGGGCTTGGGGGTGCCGAGATTCTTGAGCAGGACATAGTCGATCCCCGCTTCCTTCAGGCTGGCGGCGAGCACGTTCTTCGAAAAGCCCGGCCGCCGCGACAAAGGCACGGCGCGGACGTCGATCACCCGCTCGACGCCGGCCTTGCGCAAAGCGGCGATAAACTCGTCCATCGTCGTCGCCTCGTACCCGATCGTGAAGATCTTCATGCCGCGGCCTCCTTGTCCAGCGTGCGAACCACGCCCCATGCGATCAACGCCTGGCCGGCGAAATATGTCGGCCAGATCAGCAGACCGGGCAGCGGCGAGCGCGCCAGCGGCCCCATCTGCGCGAAAATCAGCAGGTCGGAGAAGACGAACAGGGCCGCGCCGAGCCCGACCGTCACGCGCGGAAAGCGGCTGGTCACCGCCGTGCCGAACATCGCGCCGAGCCCGAGCGCGTATAATGCGATCCCCGGCGCCGCCGCCCGGTCGTCCGGCAATGCGTACGCCAGCAGCGCCACGCCGCCCGCGAGCCACGCCGCGAGCAGCAGAGGCAGGCGCCGGTGGCGCAGGTACAGGATGCAGGCAAGGAGATGCCCGGCGAGGAAAGCGACGGCGCCGACGGTCAGTCCGATTGCGTTCAGCAGCATGTCGCCCAGCGCGCCCAGCGCCAGCGCCGCTGCGATCAGCCGGCCGTCGGGCGTCCGCACCGCCAGCCCCGCCCACAGCGCGAGCAGCCCGACGCCCGATCCCTTCCACGCGATCGCAGCGGGTCCGTCGAGGTCGAGCCAGTGATTGGCGGTATAGCTCGCCCCCGCCGCGAGCGCGGCCGCAAACAGGAAAGGAAGCCGTGATGCCATGATCGGGGTATAGCCGCGTCGCGGGCTTTGTCATGGGGCCGCCACGGCGCTATTCGCCCGGCCGTGACTCACGACATCCACATCATCGGCGGCGGTCTCGCCGGTTCCGAAGCCGCATGGCAGCTCGCTTCGGCGGGCTACAAGGTCAAGCTCTCCGAGATGCGCGGCGGGGGCGACATGACGCCGGCGCATCAGAGCGACCGTCTCGCCGAACTGGTCTGCTCGAACTCGTTCCGTTCGGACGATGCCGAGCGCAACGCAGTCGGGCTGCTCCACCAGGAGATGCGCGACCTCGGCTCGCTGATCCTCGGCCAGGGCGACCGCCACAAGGTCCCCGCCGGCTCTGCACTGGCGGTAGACCGCGACGGCTTCGCCGACGGCGTCACCGCCCAGCTGCTGGCGCACCCCAACATCAATGTGGTGCGCGAGCGCGTCGATCAATTGCCGGCCGAGGGCCCGACGATCGTCGCCACCGGCCCGCTCACTGCCCCCGGCCTCGCCGAGAGCATCGGCACCGCCACCGGCAGGGAGAGCCTCGCCTTTTTCGACGCGATCGCCCCGATCGTCCATTTCGACAGCATCGACTTCGCCACGGCCTGGTATCAGTCGCGCTGGAACAAGGGGTCGGGCAAGGACTATATCAATTGCCCGATGTCGAAGGACGAATATCTCGCCTTCCACGCCGGGCTGCTCGCCGGCGACAAGACCGAGTTCCGCGAGTGGGAGAACGTTCCCTATTTCGAAGGCTGCATGCCGGTCGAGGTGATGGCCGAGCGCGGCGTCGACACCTTGCGCTACGGCCCGATGAAGGGCGTCGGGCTCGACGATCCGCGCACCGGCCGCTGGCCCTATGCCGTGGTCCAGCTCCGCCAGGACAATGCCAGCGGCACCTTGTGGAACATGGTCGGCTTCCAGACCAAGCTCAAATACGGCGCGCAGATCGAGCTGTTCCGGACGATCCCCGGACTGGAGAAGGCCGAGTTCGCCCGGCTCGGCGGCCTCCACCGCAACACCTTCATCCGCTCGCCCGAGCTGCTCGACGGGACCTTGCGGCTCAAGTCGCGCCCGAACATCCGCTTCGCCGGGCAGATCACCGGCTGCGAGGGCTATGTCGAGAGCGCCGCGATCGGTCTGCTCGCCGGCCGCTTCGCCGCCGCCGAGCTCGCCGGGCGCACGCTGCCGCCGCCGCCGCGCGAGACCGCACTGGGCGCGCTGCTCGCCCACATCACTGGCGAGGCCGAGGTCGAGACCTACCAGCCGATGAACGTCAATTTCGGCCTGTTCCCGCCGATCGAGGGCCGCTCGAAAAAGGCCGACCGCAAGCTGATGTACACCAGCCGTGCCCGTGAGGCGTTCAGCGGCTGGCTGCCGACCTAGTCTTCCGCTTCCTCTTTGGCGGGAGCCGCAGGACAGGCACAGCGCGGTTTGACGCCCGCCCGCTTCTTCGGCGCGGTTGCGAGGAATTCGGCCGGGGTCAGCGTGCCCGACTTGTCGGCATCGGCACCGGCGAATTTGGTGGTGGTCTTCACCGCCCATTCGTCGAAGTCGAGCCGGCCGTCATGATTGACGTCGAGCCTGGCATAGGCCTTGCGGCGCGACAGCAGATACTCGTCGCGGGTCACTGCCCCGTTGCGGTCCTTGTCGTAGCGATCGAACCGCTTCTGCTCGCGGGTCTTCGCCGTCGCCGCCGGCACTTCCGCGGGCAAGGGCTCCTCGACGGCCGCCGCGGCGGCGCGGGCTGCCGGAGCGCCTGGAAGCTTGAACTCTGGAGCGGCCGAGCCGCGGAACAGGAACATGCCTGCGAGCATCAGCAGCACCGCCGCGCCCGCGCCTGCGAAATAACGCCACATCGAAGGTCTCCCCCGATTGCCGAAGGGTGTACGCTACGCCTCTGGCGCGGGCTGGCAAGCCCCTAGCTTCCGGTCAATCGGTGCCAGAGCAGTCGCCCGACCCGGTGCGGTGCGCCGATCCGCGGCTGCTCGCCTTTGGGCAGGCGCAAATCGAGCCGGGCAAGATGGGCAAGTGCGCCGAGCGCGCGGCCCTTGCGGCTCCAGCGCGCGGCAGCGGCCACGTCCAGGAGCGGAGTCGCCAGCGCCCTTGCCCGCTCGGCTTCGTCGGGACCTTGCAGATGTCGGGAAAGATCCGCGAGTGCCCAGCCGCGCCCGGCCGCAACGAGCGGATCGCCCGGGGTCGTCCCGACCAGCGTTCCGGCTGCGACGAAGACCTGCCCGCGCCCCTCGGCGAACCGCTCCAGCGCGTCGTGATCGAGCATTTCCTCCTCGATAAGCACTTCCCAGCCATGGACGATCGGCACCAGGGCGGCGCCGCGAAGCCCCTTCGGCAAGACCTCTCGCGCGATCGCCTGAAGCACCGGCTCGGCGGGCGCCGGCTCCTCGTCCAGCCGCGCCAGTGCCTCCCGCCACCATGCGAGCCGCATCTGCCCCAATGCCGGCTCGCGTGTCGTGCGCAGCAGCTGGGCCAGCGCATCGTCGAGCGCAAACAGCGCGCCGAGCGCGTCGCGGCTATGCGGCGGCGCATAAGAGAGCGCCAATGCGCGCTCAGGATCACCAATGTCTCCGGTCATCCCCCTAATGCCCCTAAGCGCACTGTTAACCAGTTGGTTTTAGGGGCCGTTATCGATGCGCGTGGCAATACGCCACGTTGATCGGGGACCGGGATCGCGAAAATGGTGGGCAATCGGCACAGCGTAACGCAAGCGAAGGCGTTCTTGACGCGACTGGCGCGCGACACGCGCGGCAACACCCTCGCGATCATCGGGATCGCCTTGATCCCTCTTGCCGGGATAGTGGGCGGGGGCATCGACATCAGCCGCATGTACATCGTCAAGACGCGGCTGCAACATGCCTGCGACGCAGCAGCGCTCGCCGGTCGCAAGGCCATGGGCGCCGGGACATGGAACCAGACCGGCACGATCGACGGGGTTCAGGAAACGAACTACCCGCTGAAGATCGCGCAACGCTATTTCGACGGCAATTTCGACAAGACCGCCTATGGCGGGACAGATCCGCAACCGCAGTTCATCGAAACGGGCGGCAAGGTCTCGGGGTCGGTTTCGGTCTCGCTGCCGATGACGTTGATGAAGATCTTCGGCAAAACGACTGAAACGCTGTCGGTCACCTGCGAGGCGGACATGCGCCTCCCGAACACGGACGTGATGTTCGTGCTCGATAACACCGGCTCAATGGCCGACACGCCGTCGGGCGATTCGCAGAGCAAGCTTCAGTCGCTCAAGGACGCGGTGAAGTGCTTCTACGAGATCGTGGCGCGGCTCGATACCACCGAGGAATGCACCACCGGCAATCCAAGCGGCGGCGTCGGCGCGGAGACGCAGGTGCGCTTCGGCTTCGTGCTCTACGACACAAACGTCAATGTCGGGAAGCTGCTGCCGACCGCCTATCTGGCAGACAATTGGGCATTCCGGTCGCGCGAGATCGATTCCATCGCCTATCCGACTGCAGGAACGCCCAGCGAGACCTCGTCGAGCATTGCATGGGGCACGACCGGCAGCTGGCAACTCAAAGTCACGACCAAAAGCGGCACGTCGGACACCAATTGCTCGGGCAAGATACCCACTACGACCGTCACCGCGACCGGTCCCGGGGTGCAATCGCAGTTCGCCACCACAGAATCTCCCGGATATCGCACGGTCACCTACAAAGAGGTCACGCCGGTCAACCAGAGCGAATACCGTTTCAACAGCTACAAGAGCAACACTTGCTATTACGACAAGCGTGACACACCCGGCACCAAGACGGCCTATATGACGCGGACCGATACCGCGCAGGTCACGTGGCACTACGGCATGATCTCGCAGAATGTCGCCGGGCTGAAGAATGGCACCAACGCCTGGAACAACTCGATTCAGGTGCGGATCAACACCAACGGCGCGATGAAGACCGTTGGCTGGGAAGGGTGCATCTCCGAACGCCACACGGATCAGGATATCAACTTCAGCGCGGCGACCTTACCCACCACTGCGATGGATCTCGACATCGACACGGTGCCGACTGCGGGCGATCCCAATTCGCTCTGGGGGCCCGTCATGAAGGACATGATCTACACGCCTAAAGGCAGCAAGAGCAACTGGGACAAGACCGATCAGTATACGACGACCAATTACAGCAACGGCTCGGGTTACAGCTGCCTCGCCGAATCCCGAAAACTTCAGGAGTGGAAGGATTCGTCGATCTTCGAGAACTATGTAGACTCCATGCGTTCGGGCTCGAACACCTATCATGACATTGGTCTGATCTGGGGTGCGCGCCTGATGTCGCCGACGGGCATCTTCAAGACCGAGAACGCAGCGACTCCCAAGGGCGGCGAGATCCAGCGTCACATGATTTTCATGACTGACGGTGATCCTTGCACCGCCGCGGAGAACTACACAGCCTATGGCGTTGCATGGTTCGACCACCTGCAGACGGTCAATGACCAGGCGGCGGATGGTGTCCATTGCACCGAAGGCACCGCCCTCACCGATCAGGTCAACGCACGGACGCAGGCGATCTGCAAGGAGATCAAGAAGAGAGACATTACGCTCTGGGTCGTGACCTTTGGTTATGTCGATCCTCGCACTGTCACGCGAATGACCACCTGTGCCTCGGATGGCCGATATTTCAGCGCCAACAACAAGGCCGATCTGCAGGCGACCTTCAAGAAGATCGCCGATCAGATCTCCGCATTGAGGCTCACCAACTGATGCGCACGCTGCCCCTTCGCCGGCGATGCTGCGCCGTGCTGTACGACAGTCGCGGCTCGGCTGCCGTCGAGTTCGCCATCGTTGCGCCCGTCATGGCGCTCCTGCTGCTCGGCGGGCTTGATATCGGGCATACGCTATACATGCGCGCAACGCTGCAGGGCGCGCTGCAGAAAGCCGCCCGCGACTCAACGCTTGAAAGCGGCGCCGCTCAGACGCGCCAGGAAGCGCTCGACCGGAAGATCACCGACCAGGCCAAGGCGCTAGCGAACAACGCCGAGGTGAAGATCACGCGCCGCTACTACCGCACGTTCGAGAAGGCTGCCGCAGCCGCGGCGGAGATCTGGACCGATGTCAACAGTAATGGCCGCTGTGATGCCGGTGAGCCTTACCAGGACGCCAATCAGAATGGCAAATGGGATGCCGACGGCGGAAATGGTGGGCAAGGCGGCGCGAAAGACGCCACGCTCTACACCGTCACTGTGTCCTATCCGCGCATGTTCCCGCTCAACAACTTTATCGGCGGCTCGGACAGGACCGAAGTGAAGGCATCGACAGTGCTGCGCAACCAGCCCTATGCGGATCAAGGCGTTTACGGCGATCCCACGGAGGAGCATTGCCCATGACGCGGCGCATCAGTTTCTGGGCCAGCCTTGCCCGTGATCAGAGCGGCCTCGCGCTGCTGGAATTTGCTTTCGCGCTGCCGATCTTCCTCGGCATGTCGCTGACCGGCGCAGAGCTGGTCAATTACATTACGACGCGCATGCGCGTGAGTCAGGTTGCGCTGCAGCTCGCCGATAACGCTGCTCGTATCGGCTCTGGCGCCCCCATAGCCTCGAAGACGATTAGCGAAGCCGACATCAACGACCTTTTGACCGGCGCCGCGCTACAGACCGCCGAGCTCGATCTTTATACGCATGGCCGTGTCATCATCTCGTCACTCGAGCCTGATCCCGCCGTCGGTCATGAGGGCAAATTTATGATCCGCTGGCAGCGTTGCCGCGGCTCGGTCGTTCATCCGTCGACTTACGGCGTCGCCGGAGACAACAATCTGACGGGAATTGGACCCGGGAACAAGGCCGTGCCGCCACCCAACGGGGTGGCGATGTTCGCCGAGGTCTTCTACCAATATCAGCCGATCTTCTCGGCGTCGTTGGCACCGACCACCATCAAGGAAACCGCCTCGATGATGGTCCGCGATCGCCGCGACACCAGCGACGATACCAAGCTCGCGAACGGCACCAACAATCCCAACCCGCAGCATCCCAATGGGGTCTACAAGGTGGCGGGCGTGGTACCGTCGACCTGCTGATCTGCAGGCAGCTCTCCCGCAAGGGAAGAGCTGCCCGAAGGATCAGCGGTACGTCACCTTCTTCACCGCCGCCACGACGCGCGCCGCGTCGACCAGCGCCAGCTTCTCGAGATTGGCCGCATAAGGCAGCGGCACGTCCTCGTTGGTGACGCGCAGCACCGGCGCGTCGAGGTCGTCGAAGCCCTGCTCCATCACCACCGCGGCGATCTCCGACGCGATCGAGCAGACCGGCCAGCCCTCTTCGACCACGACGAGACGGTTGGTCTTCTTGAGGCTCTCGAGCACCGTTGCGGTGTCGAGCGGGCGCAAGGTGCGCAGGTCGATCACTTCGGCGTCGATGCCCTCGCCCGCCAGCGTCTCGGCCGCCTCGAGCGCGACGCCGACGCCGATAGAGTAGGACACGATCGTCACGTCCTTGCCCGGCCGTACGATCCGCGCCTTGCCGATCGGCAGGACATAGTCGTCGAGCTTCGGCACCTCGAAGTGGCGGCCATAGAGCAGCTCGTTCTCGAGGAACACGACCGGGTCCTCCGAGCGGATCGCTGCCTTGAGCAGACCCTTGGCGTCGGCCGCGTCATAGGGCGCGATCACGATCAGCCCTGGCACCGAAGAGTACCACGGGCCATAGTTCTGCGAGTGCTGCGCACCCACGCGGCTCGCCGCGCCGTTCGGCCCGCGGAACACGATCGGGCAGCGCATCTGGCCGCCCGACATGTAATTGGTCTTGGCGGCCGAGTTGATGATGTGGTCGATCGCCTGCATGGCGAAGTTGAACGTCATGAACTCGATGATCGGCTTGAGGCCGCCCATCGCCGCGCCGGTGCCGACGCCGGCAAAGCCGTATTCGGTGATCGGCGTGTCGATTACCCGCTTCGGGCCGAATTCGTCGAGCAGCCCTTGGGTGACCTTGTAGGCGCCCTGATATTCGGCGACTTCCTCGCCCATCACGAAGATGCGCGGATCGGCGCGCATTTCCTCGGCCATCGCGTCGCGCAGCGCCTCGCGGACGGTCGTCTTGACCATCTCGGTGCCCTCGGGGACCGCCGGATCGGCAGCGACCGCGGTCTTCTCGACCGCGGCGGTGAGCTGCGCGGTGCCGGTCTCCTGCGGCTTGTTCTCGCTCGTCGGCTCGGTCTTCTGATCGGCCGGCGTCTCCTGCGGCGCAGCGGTGGGCGCCGGCGTCGCTGCCGCAGCGGAGGCGTCTTCGCCCTCGCCGGCGATCAGCGCGATCACGGTGCCGACCTTCACATTGTCGGTGCCCTCGGCGACGAGGATCTGCGCGATCGTGCCTTCGTCGACCGCCTCGAATTCCATCGTCGCCTTGTCGGTCTCGATCTCGGCGAGGATGTCGCCCGACTTCACCACGTCGCCCTGCTTGACCAGCCACTTGGCGAGCGTGCCCTCTTCCATGGTCGGGGAGAGCGCCGGCATCTTGAGTTCGATCGCCATCTCAATAGGTCTCCACCAGCACGTCGGTATACAGCTCCGCGGGATCGGGTTCGGGGGTCTGCTCGGCGAAATCGGCGGCCTCCGCGACCACCTTGCGGATCTCGGCCTCGAGCGGCTTGAGCTCGTCTTCCTTGACGCCGAGCGCCTCGAGCTCGCGCTTGACCGCCTCGATCGGGTCGGACTTGTCGCGCACCGACTGGACTTCCTCGCGGCTGCGATACTTGGCCGGATCGGACATCGAGTGACCGCGATAGCGATAGGTCTTCATCTCGAGGATGATCGGCCCCTTGCCGGCACGTACCCAGGCGAGCGCTTCCTCGGCGGCGCCGCGGCAGGCGAGCACGTCCATGCCGTCGACCTGGATGCCGGGAATGCGGAAGCTCTCGCCGCGCTTGTAGAGCTGGTCCTCGGCCGACGAGCGGTTGACGCTGGTACCCATTGCGTACTGGTTGTTCTCGATCACGTAGATGATCGGGAGCTTCCACAGCTCGGCCATGTTGAACGATTCGTAGACCTGGCCCTGATTGGCCGCGCCGTCGCCGAAATAGGCCATCGCGACCCCGCCATCCTCGTTATATTTGTGCGCGAAGGCGAGGCCGGTACCGAGCGAGACCTGCGCGCCGACGATGCCGTGGCCGCCATAGAATTTATGCTCGGTCGAGAACATGTGCATCGAGCCGCCCTTGCCGCGGCTGATGCCGGCGCCGCGTCCGGTCAGCTCGGCCATGATCACCTTGGGATCGATGCCGTAGGCGAGCATGTGGCCATGGTCGCGATAGCCGGTGATCACCGAGTCCGTGTCGCCGTTGAGCGCCGACTGCAGCCCGACCGCGACCGCTTCCTGGCCGATATAGAGGTGGCAGAAACCGCCGATGAAGCCGAGCCCGTAAAGCTGGCCCGCTTTCTCCTCGAAGCGGCGGATGAGCAGCATCTGCTTGTAGAATTCGAGCAGTTCCTCCTTGGAGGCCTTGTACCGCTGCGGTTCGTTTGGACGTTCGCGGTTCGATACCGCAGGTTCGGTGGACGCTTGGCGTGCCGGTGCTTTGGCCACAGGATATCCTCATGCCCGGGGAAGGTCAGTGCGGCGCCTATAAGCGCCTTATTGGCCGGGACGCAACGTCAACGCGCGGTGAAGAATGCCGTTCAGCGAAGAAGCAGGGCTTGTCCCCGCTTCACGGCCACGCTCCGGGCGCTGCAACCGAAGCCGCGCTGCGCCGTTAGGACCGGCTCATTGCCGGGAGCCGAGGATGATCCGCACGCTTTGCCAAGTCTCCGTCCTGCTTCGGCGTGCGGCCGGACGGCGGGTCGCATGAGCCGCGATCCGCGCAGAGCTGCGACGCTCGCGGCGCGTCTGGGCTTCGCGGCGCGCGGCCTCGTCTATCTGCTCGTCGGCTGGTTCGCGCTCGACGCGGCGCGCCTTGGCAGCGCCCCGGCCGACAACCAGCAGGCGATGGGTTCGCTGCTCGACAAGCCGCTCGGCCACATCCTCGTCGCGACGATCGCAGTGGGGCTCGCCGGCTACGCAGTGTGGCGGTTGAGCGAAGCCCTGCTCGACCCCGAGCGCCGCGGCACCAAAGCGAAGGCACTGATCGAGCGCATCGGCTTCGGCTGGAGCGCGATCGTCCACCTCTTTCTCGCAATCTATGCCGGCAAGCTCGCGCTGCACCTCACCCGCCCCGAGACCAACCCGAGCGAGGAACGCGCGAGGAGCTGGTCCGGCTGGCTGATGGACCAGCCCGGCGGCGAATGGTTGCTCGGCATGATAGGGCTGCTGCTGATCGGCGGCGCGGCCGCGCAGGCGTGGAAGGCATATCGCGGCAGCTTCGCGCGCGAGTTGGCCGGCGACGTACCGCTGCCCCGCTATGTCTGCCTCGCCGGGCAGATCGGCTATGCCGCCCGCGCGCTCGTCTTCCTGCTCGTCGGCTGGTTCCTTATCCACGCTGCGCTCGAAGCACGCGCCGAGGAGGCAGGTGGCATTGGACAAGCGCTTCGCACGCTGCGCGACCAGCCGCAGGGGCCGTTGCTGCTGGCACTGGTGGCGATCGGTCTGATGTTGTTCGGCGTCTACAGCTTCGTCGAGGCCCGCTTCCGCCGGATACGCGTCGGCGAATGACCTTATTTGTCGAGGGGGACGATCACTTCGTCGGGGCGCGCGACGTTGAGCTGCTTGCGCACCAGCTCGTCGACCATGTCGGGATCGGCGCCGCGCTTCGGGTCGAGCAGGTCGACGCGATTCTTGAGCTCGGCGCGCTTCTTGGCCAACGCGGCATATTCGATATTCTTCTGCGCGAGCTCGGCTTTGAACTCCCGCGCCGCAATGATTCCGGTCGGCCCGAGCACGGCGTTGTAACCGAAAAAACCCACGGCGATGAGCACCGCGGCAGGAAGGCCGGCGCGGCGCAGAAGCATGTTGATCGGAGATGTGCGGGCCATAAGGTTTATTTCGCGTAACCAGAGTCGTTAAGCAAGGCCGCAGTTTTCCTTAAGCGACGGGCGTGGGCCGGGCTGAACCCCGCTCCTGCCGCCAGGCCGTTAACTGATAAACCTCGCCATCGGCGCGCGGGCTGAATGGCCGAGACCGAGTGACTGGCCGCCAAAGTTGACACAAGGTTTACACTGTCTGCATCTTTGGCCGGCCCTGTTCCCGCGCAGGCTAACCGAAACAGTCTGAACCCCGGCAGCGCCATGTTTGTGCTTATGCACGAGCGGACTGATCAGGGCGTCACGATGTCAAAGAGCGTGATGAAGCTGTCACGCGAAATCCTACATTACAAGCACGTCTGCAAAGGGTGCGAGAAGGCGGGCCGCCGCACTGCGCGGAAGCAGCGGCCCGCCATGCTGGCTACTTCAGCACCGACTTGCCGGCATAGCGTGCCGCGTCGCCCAGTTCTTCCTCGATGCGGATGAGCTGGTTGTACTTGGCGAGCCGGTCCGAGCGCGCGAGGCTGCCGGTCTTGATCTGCCCGCAATTGGTCGCCACCGCGAGGTCGGCGATCGTCGCGTCCTCGGTCTCGCCCGAGCGGTGCGACATCACCGCCGTGTAGGACGAACGCTGAGCGAGGCTCACTGCCGCGAGCGTCTCGGTCAGGGTGCCGATCTGGTTGACCTTCACCAGCAGCGAATTGGCGGTGCCGCTCTCGATACCGCGCTGGAGCCGCTTCGGATTGGTGACGAAGAGATCGTCGCCAACGAGCTGGACCTTGCCGCCGATCGCGTCGGTCAGCGCTTTCCAGCCTTCCCAATCGTCCTCGGCCATGCCGTCCTCGATCGAGAAGATCGGATATTTGTCGGCCAGCCCGGCGAGGAAGTCGACATTCTCCTGGCTGGAGAAAGTCTTGCCCTCGCCGACCATCTTGTAGACGCCGTCGCGGTAATATTCGGTGGCGGCGCAATCGAGCGCGAGCATCACGTCGTCGCCCGGCTTGTAGCCCGCGGCTTCGATCGACGACATGATGAAGTCGAGCGCGTCGGTGGTCGAGCTGAGGTTCGGCGCGAAGCCGCCTTCGTCGCCCACGCCGGTCGCGAGCCCCTTCTCGTGCAGCTTCTTCTTGAGCGTGTGGAAAATTTCCGATCCGCAGCGCACCGCCTCGACGATATTCTCGGCGCCGACCGGCACGATCATGAATTCCTGGAAGTCGATCGGATTGTCGGCATGCTCGCCGCCGTTGATGATGTTCATCATCGGCACCGGGAGGACGTGCGCGTTGACGCCGCCGACATAGCGATAGAGCGGCAGGCCGCGTGCGTCCGCCGCCGCCTTGGCCGCGGCGAGGCTGACGCCGAGAATCGCATTGGCGCCGAGCCGGCCCTTGTTCTCGGTGCCGTCGAGCTCGATCATCGCCCGGTCGAGATCGGCCTGGTCCTCCGCGTCGAGGCCGAGCACTTCCTCGGCGATCTCGCTGTTGACCGCCTGCACCGCCGCCTCGACGCCCTTGCCGAGCCAGCGGCTCTTGTCGCCGTCGCGCTTCTCGACCGCTTCGTGCGCGCCGGTCGACGCGCCCGACGGGACTGCGGCACGACCGAAGCTGCCGTCTTCGAGCATCACATCGACTTCCACCGTGGGATTGCCCCGGCTGTCGAGGATCTGGCGGGCATGGATGTCGATGATTGCGGTCACGTAACGGTCTCCCTACTTAGGGTATGTCGGATTGCCCGATGGGCGCGCGCGAGCCTCTAACCGCTCCTGTGCCCCCGGGCAACGCAGAGGATGGAACCGGCGCCGACGGCCATGGTTCTCTGCACGAGCAATGGAAAGGGCCCGATATGGCTGAGAACACCAATTCCACTGGCGGCGAGCAGGTCAGCTTCGAGGCAGACCCCAAGCTGGAGGCGACTGCGAGCAACGAAGGTCCCGCGGCGATCAATTTCGACGCGGCGGACAATCTCGCCGAGCCGAAGCGCAGCTCGGCGCAGCAGCTCAAGGAAGAAGCGTCGAAGCTCGGCAGCCAGGCCGCCGATCGCGCCCGCGAATTCGCCGGCCAAGGTAAGGAACGCGCGACCAGCGCGCTCGACGAGGTCGCCAAGATGTTCGAAGGCGCCGCGCTCGATGTCGATTCCCGCCTCGGCGAGGAATATGGCCGCTACGCCCGCTCGGCGGCGCAGGGTATTTCGAGCTTCGCCGACAGCCTGCGCAACAAGGAAGTCGACGATCTCATCACCGACGCAACCGAGCTGGTGAAGAAGAGCCCGGTGATCGCCGTCGGCGCCGCAGCCGCGGTCGGCTTTGTGCTTGCCCGGTTGATCAAGTCGGGAGTCGATGCCGCCTCCGACCTCGGCGAGCGTCAGCCCGCCGAACGCACCGACGCCTGAGGGAGGCGCAGGGGGGTGGCCGAGCCGGGAACAGAAGAAGAGAGCATCGGCACCCTGATCGGGCGGCTGGTCGAGGACGGCAAGACCTACGCCCATGCCGAGATCGGCTATTACCGGACTTTGGTGGCCAGCAAGCTCGGCGAGGCGAAGCTCGGACTGATCTTCGGGCTGGCAGCGCTGGTGATCGCGCTTTGTGCAGTCACGGCGCTGCTCGTCGGGCTTATCCTGTCGCTCGCGACCTTGGTCGGGCCCGGCTGGGCGACGTTGATCGTCATCCTTGCCGCGCTGGCATTGGCCGGACTGCTCGGCTGGCTCGCCTATAAGCGCATCCAGCGGCTGTTCGGGAGCGAGGCATGAGCACCAATCCCGATCTGCTGGCAGCCGAGGCCAAGGTTCAGCTGGCTCGCACGCAGCTGTTCGAGACTTTGGGCGTGGTGCAGGAGCGGCTCAAACCGTCCAACCTCGCCCAGAATGCGGTCGAGACCGCCGCACAGGGCGTCGCTTCCACCGCGCGCAAGGGCGCCGAAGCCGTCCGCACGCGCCCGCTCGTCGCCGCGGCGATCGCCGGCACGGTCGGACTCGTCTTCGCCCGCGGCTGGATCGCCGACCTGCTTCGCCGCCGCCGCAATGAAACCGCCCCCGTCCCCGATGGTTTGAACCGCAAGACCCCCGCGAAACCCGCGAAGAAAGGACAGCCACTATGAGCTCCGCCAGCAGCACTGCCCAGTCCGGCGCCGCGAATCAGAACAACAGTGCCCCGGCCAGCGCGAGCGAGCGTGCGCGCCAGACCGTCGAAGGCATCGGCGACAATCCCGTGGCGCTGCTCGCCGGCGGCGTCGCGCTCGGCGTGCTGGTCGGCGTGCTGCTGCCCCGCGCCGCCAAGGAGCGCGAGTTGCTCGACCCGCTCGGCCGCACGCTGGCGCAGCGCGCCACTGCCGCGGCGCAGGCGGCGAAGGAAGCCGGCCGGCAGGAAATCGAATCGCTGGTGCCCGACCGCAACGCCACCAAGGAGCGCGTCACTGCCCTGTTCGGCAACATCCTCGATGCCGCCAAGACCGCGGGGCAGCAGGCCTAAGGGTCAGTTCGGGGTTGAGCGGTTGCGGTGTTGCCCGTTAAGGGCAGCGCCAAACCGCTCTCCCCAGGAGTTTCGATGAGCAAGCTTCACCTCGTCTTCGGTGGCCGCGTGACCGATCCGCAGACGCTCGACTTTCAGGATCCCTCGAAACTCGACGTGGTCGGGATCTTCCCCGATTATGCCAGCGCCGAGAAAGCGTGGCGTGCCGCCGCCCAGCGTACCGTCGACGATGCCGAGATGCGCTACGTCGTCGTCCATCTTCACCGGCTGCTCGAACCCAATCTGGACAAGCCCGCCGCCTAGCTCTGGCGGCTGCTCCGCCGCCACCGCAGCAGCGGAACCGCGAGGAGCAGCCCGGCGGCGAACCCGCCGATATGCGCCGCCGCGGCGATGGCAATGCCCTCCAGCTGCAAGGCATAGCCGGCGAGCAGGTTGATCCCCACCCACGCCGCCCCGAGCCACAGCGCGGTCACCCACCGCGCCGGGAGCGGCCCGATCCTGCCCGCCCGACTGCGCCCGTAGAGCAGCGAATAGGCCCCGAACAGCGCCGACGCCGCGCCGCTGGCGCCGACCATCGGCGTGACCGACATCGGATCGGGCACCCACTGCGCCAGCGCCGCGGCATAGGCGCCGAGCAGATAGAGGATGAACACGCCCCGCCGCCCGAGCGCGCGCTCGCACTGCAAGCCGGTGAAGACGAGGATCAGCAAATTGCTGACGAGGTGCAGCAATCCGGCATGTACCAGCGTCGAGGAAAGCGGCGTCAGCCACAGCGGGACGGCCGCATAGTCGGTGCCCACGCCGCTGAGCCGCGCCGGAATGAACCCGGCCCGCATCGGTGCATCCACCCAGTGCGGCGCAAACTCCGCCGCGATGCTCGCCACGATGGTCATCGCTGCAATCGTCGCAGTGGCAGTCAACCGCCGCATGCCCGTTCCCGCTCGATACTCAGGCGTTGCGGTAGCGCCACGCCAGCAGCGGTCGCGCCAGCGCGATGCCCGCAATCAATCCGAAAACCGGCGCAACCACGCCCGTCGATGGATCGAAGCTGCCTGCCGAAAGTGCAAAGGCCAGTTGAATGCCGATCCAGATCAAGGCGAGGATCGCGATCTGACCGACCCGGCCGAAGCGGCGCGAGATCGGCAACTGGGCGGGCACGCCGTACAGCATGAAATAGCTGCCGATCACCCCGAACAGCGCCGGATCGAGCCCGGCGCTGGGGATCGGCGATTGCGGGGTGAACAGCAGCCGCCCGACGGCGCCGCTATAGCAGGCGACGAGAAACGTCACGCCCAGCCCGGCTGGACCGATCGCCCGCTCGACATAGCGCCCGGCGATCAGCAGGAAAATCAGATTGAAGATCGCCGACACCGGATCGACCGGAATGAACGCCGACGCCAGCGGAGAGAACCAGGACCGCAAAGCGTCGCTCTGCCACGCCCCGCTCGAGAATTCGAGCGGCAGGAAGCCGAAGCTCACCGCCGCACTCTGGAAGCCGATGACTACGCCGACAACGAGCAAGGCGAACACCGACAGCGCCACGAGCGCGTCGGTGAAGCGGCCGCGGGGGAGATTCACTGCGCTCAGATGAATTCGATCTTGGAGACGAGATAATAACGGTCACCTGCGGGCACCGAGACCTCGACCTCCTCGTCGACCTTGCGTCCGATCAGCGCGCGGCCGATCGGCGAATTGTACGAAATGCGGCCCTTGGCGGCGTCCGCTTCGGTCTCGCCGACGATCTGGTACCTGATCGGCTTGTCGTCCTCGTCGAGCAACGTCACCGTCGCGCCGAACACGATCTTGTCGCCCGACAGGTCCTTGGGATCGATGATCTGGGCGCGGCTCAACTTGCCTTCGATGTCCGAGATCGTCGCCTCGTTCTGGCCCTGCTGCTCCTTGGCGGCATGATATTCGGCATTTTCCGAAAGATCGCCGTGCGCGCGGGCTTCCTCGATCGCATCGACGATCAACGGGCGTTCCGCTTTGAGGCGCTTCAGCTCTGCGCTGAGCTTCTCATAGCCCTCCTTGAGCATCGGCATCTTTTCGACCGTGGCCATTCCATCCGTCCTTCAAACGCCTCGATCCCCAAGCGTCCCACAAGGGGCACGCCCGCACATTAACATCGATTGGGGGAGTTCAATTGTGCGATTGCGAATAATAAGGCTGCCGAGGACAAACATCAAGCGTCCGCCCGATTGATGCCGCAATTCGCCGCTGCCGCTGCCACATCCACTCCCCTCCCGCTTGCGGGAGGGGTCGGAGGGCCTGACGTGGATGAGTCGGAAGGAACCTCCCCAACGCACCCTCCCCTGGCCCCTCCCGCAAGCGGGAGGGGAAAGCTCACCGCTCCGCGTAGAACGCCTGCAGCGGCTTCACATCGAGGCTGTTGCGCCCCAGCGCCTCGATCGCCCGCGCCGTCGCGACACTCGCGGGAGCCGTGGTGAAATACGGGATCTTCTGCGCCATCGCCGTCGCGCGAATGCTCGACGAATCCTTGAGCGACTGCCAGCCCTCGGTCGAGTTGAAGATCAGCGCGACATCGCCGTCCTGGATACGGTCGACGATGTGCGGCCGGCCCTGCGCCACCTTGTTGACGCGCTCGACCGTGATCCCTTCCGCCTCGAGATAGGAAGCCGTGCCCCCGGTGGCGATAATCTTGAACCCGAGATCGGCGAGGATCCGTACGCCGGGAAGGACCACCGACTTGTCGCTGTCCTTGACGCTGACGAACAGGGTCCCCGACGAGGGCAACATCGTCCCCGCGCCGAGCTGGGACTTGGCGAACGCCGTGGCGAAATCGCTATCGATTCCCATCACTTCGCCGGTCGACTTCATCTCCGGTGAGAGCACCGGATCGACGCCGGGGAAGCGCGCCCACGGAAACACCGCCTCCTTGACGGCGATATAGTCGATGTCACGGTCGATCTTCGGCAGGTCCTTGAGCTTTTCGCCCGCCATCACCCGGCTGGCGATCTTGGCGATCGGCGTGCCGATCGCCTTGGCGACGAAAGGCACCGTCCGCGAGGCGCGCGGATTGACCTCGATGAGATAGACCTGCCCGTCCTTCACCGCGAACTGGATGTTCATCAGCCCCTTGACCTTGAGCGCGCGGGCAAGCGCCTCGGTCTGGCGTTCGATCTCGGCGACGATCTCCGCCGAGAGGCTGTACGGCGGGATCGAGCAGGCGCTGTCGCCCGAATGGACGCCGGCTTCCTCGATATGCTGCAGCACGCCGGCGACCACGACGTCGTCGCCATCGGCGATCGCGTCGACATCGACCTCGATCGCATCGCGCAGATACTGGTCGATCAGCACCGGGCTGTCGCCCGAGACCTGCACGGCGGTCTGGATATAGTCGTCGAGCTGCTGGATCGTGTCGACGATCTCCATCGCCCGCCCGCCGAGCACGTAAGACGGGCGCATCAGCACCGGGAAGCCGATCCGCTCGGCCGCCGCCACCGCTTCGTCGCGGCTGCGCGCAAGACCATTGGCGGGCTGCTTGAGCCCCAGTCGCGCGACCAGATCGGCGAAGCGCTCGCGGTCCTCGGCCAGATCGATCGCGTCGGGCGACGTGCCGAGGATCGGGATTCCCGCTTCCTCGAGCGCCCTGGCGAGGTTGAGCGGAGTCTGCCCGCCGAACTGGACGATCACCCCGACCAGCTCGCCCTTCGATTGCTCGACCGCGAGGATCTCGAGGACGTCCTCCGCGGTCAGCGGCTCGAAGTACAGGCGATCCGACGTGTCATAGTCGGTGCTCACCGTCTCCGGATTGCAATTGACCATGATCGTCTCATAGCCCGCATCCGCCAGCGCGAAGCAGGCATGGCAGCAGCAATAGTCGAACTCGATCCCCTGACCGATCCGGTTCGGCCCACCCCCGAGGATCACCACCTTCTTGCGATCGCTCGGGTTGGACTCGTTCTCGGGCTCGCCGAAGCTCGGCGCCTCATAGGTCGAGTACATGTACGGCGTCTTCGCCTCGAATTCGGCCGCGCAGGTGTCGATCCGCTTGAACACCGGCCGCACGCCCAGCTTGTGGCGCAGTTTCCGCACGTCCGCCTCGGTCACGCCGCCGGTCATCGCCTTGGCGACTTCGCCGATCAGCCCGTGGCTGCGCGCCATCCGCTCGGAGCCGGCGCGCATGTTGACCGACTTGAGCGCGAGATAGGCGAGCCTTTTGTCGCTGAAGCCCATCGCCTTCAGTTTGCGCATCCCCGCCGCGTCCTGCGGCAGGCCATTCCGGCACACCGCCTCCTCGGCAGCGATGATCTCGGCAATGCGCTCAAGGAACCAAGGGTCGTAGCTGGTCAGCGCCTGCACTTCGGCGACGGTGAAACCCTCGCGCAGCGCCTGCGCCGCGATCAGCAGCCGGTCTGGACTCCGGACAGCCAGCGCCGCCTCGATCTCGTCGCGCGGCGCGCCGGCGAGGCGGTCGACCTGGTTGAAGCCGCTCAGCCCCGTCTCGAGCCCGCGCAGCGCCTTCTGCATCGATTCGTGGATATTGCGGCCGATCGCCATCACCTCGCCGACCGACTTCATCGCCGTGCCGAGGGTCGCCTCGGCGCCCTTGAACTTCTCGAAGGCGAAGCGCGGGATCTTGGTGACGACATAGTCGATCGTCGGCTCGAACGACGCCGGCGTGGCGCCGGTAATATCGTTGGTGATCTCGTCGAGCGTGTAGCCGACCGCCAGCTTGGCCGCGACCTTGGCGATGGGGAAGCCGGTCGCCTTGGATGCCAGCGCCGAGGAGCGCGACACGCGCGGGTTCATCTCGATGACGATGAGGCGGCCGTCCTTCGGATTGACTGCGAACTGTACGTTCGAACCGCCCGTTTCGACGCCGACTTCCCGGAGCACAGCGATCGATGCATTGCGCATGATCTGGTACTCCTTGTCGGTCAGCGTCAGCGCCGGCGCGACGGTGATCGAGTCGCCGGTATGCGTGCCCATCGCATCGACATTCTCGATGCTGCAGATGATGATGGCGTTGTCCGCGCGGTCGCGGACGACTTCCATCTCATATTCCTTCCAGCCGAGCAGCGATTCCTCGATCAGCACTTCGTTGGTCGGCGACAGGTCGAGCCCATTGCGGACGATCGCAATGAACTCCTCGCGATTATAGGCGATGCCGCCGCCGGTACCGCCGAGCGTGAAGCTGGGACGGATGACGGCGGGCAGGCCGACATGCGCCAGACCTTCGAGCGCCTCGACCTCGCTGTGGGCGATGTGGCTGCGCGCGGATTCGAGGCCGATCTTGTCCATCGCCGCCTTGAACTTCTGGCGGTCCTCGGCCTTGTCGATCGCCTCGGCATTGGCGCCGATCATCGTCACGCCAAACTTTGCGAGCGTGCCGTCCTGTGCGAGCGCCAGCGCGGTGTTGAGCGCAGTCTGCCCGCCCATCGTCGGCAGCACCGCGTCGGGGCGCTCCTTCTCGATGATCTTCGCGACGATCGCCGGCGTGATCGGCTCGACATAGGTCGCGTCGGCCAGCTCGGGATCGGTCATGATCGTCGCCGGGTTCGAATTGACCAGGACGATGCGATAGCCCTCTTCCTTGAGCGCCTTGATCGCCTGCGTGCCCGAATAGTCGAACTCGCACGCCTGGCCGATGACGATCGGCCCCGCGCCGATGACGAGGATGGAGGAGATGTCGGTGCGTTTGGGCATTAGAAGTCCAGCTTCTGGAGATCGTCGGTGTCTTTCAACACCGCCTTGATCTCGGTCAGTTTCAAGGCCGCCGCAGGCGACGGCAGATTGCATCGCGCAGCCACTTTGCTGATCGAACGCTTCAAGCTCTGCAGCACCAGCATCGAGCGCTGGCGATCGCGCAGCGTGCGCAAAGAGACGTGCGCGAGGTCTGAGCATGACCTGCCGCCGCCAACCACATTGTGGGTGATGATGATAGAGGCACTTTCGACTGTGCGCTCGATTTCGACCTCGATCGGCTGGTCGCGGTGCCACCATGCGCGACAAAGCTCATGGTCGAAGCCCGAGAGATTCCCATCGCGCCAGCAAATGCCGTCCCATGCACCATGTTGAAAGGCGCCGAGCATACCCAGTTCGCATGGCGTCTGTTTGTCCAACGGCTTGGTATCCAGCGGCCGATCGCCACAAAGCGAAAGGGCGACCAAAAGGCCGATCATGCCTTCGCTCCGCCAGGCCCCATCATGCCGACGAACTTCCCGAACAGATACAGGCTATCCTGCGGCCCCGGGCTTGCTTCGGGATGATACTGCACCGCGAATGCCGGGCGGTCGGTCAGCTCGAAGCCGGCGTTCGACCCGTCGAACAGCGACACGTGCGTCTCGCGCGCATTCGCCGGCAGCGTCTCGCTGAGCACCGCGAAGCCGTGATTCATGCTGGTGATCTCGACCGCGCCGTCGCTGAGCCGCTTGACCGGGTGGTTGGCGCCGCGATGGCCCTGGAACATCTTGCTGGTCTGCGCGCCCACCGCCAGCGCCATCAGCTGGTGACCGAGGCAGATGCCGAACACCGGCTTGCCGCTGTCGAGCATCTGCCGGATCACCGGCACGGCATATTCGGCGGTCGCGGCGGGATCGCCGGGGCCGTTCGACAGGAAGAAGCCGTCGGGATCCAAGCTCATCGCCTGCTCGAAGGTCGCCGTCGCCGGCAGCACGGTCACCCGCGCGCCGGCGCGGGCAAGATTGCGGAAGATATTGTGCTTCGAGCCATAGTCGATCGCGACGACATGCGGCTTGTCGGCCGCCTCGGCCTGCCCCGCTTCGTCATAGCCGAAGCCGAGCCGCCAGACGCCGCCCTCCCAGCCATAATGCGTCTCGCACGACACCGAGATGGCGAGGTCCATCCCCTCGAGCCCCGGCCATTCGCGCGCCATCTGGAGCAGCAGCGGAATGTCGAACTCGCCCGCCGCGGAATGTGCGATCACGCCATTGGGCGCGCCGCCGGTGCGGATCCGCCGGGTCAGTGCGCGGGTATCGATCCCGGCAAGCCCGATCCGCGCATGCTTCTGCATCCACGCGTCGAGATGCTCGGTCGAACGGAAATTGCTCGGCTCGGTGACGTCCTCGCGGACGATCATCCCCAATGCATGCGGCTCGTCCGCCTCGACGTCGTCGGGGTTGGCGCCGACATTGCCGATATGCGGGAAGGTGAAGTTGATGATCTGGCCGGCGAAGCTCGGATCGGTCATGATCTCCTGATAGCCGGTCATCGCGGTGTGGAAGCAGACTTCGCCGACCGCCTGCCCCTCGGCGCCGAATCCCCTGCCCCAGACCACATCTCCCGACGCGAGCACCAGTACGCCGGTCGCTCCAGCAGGCACGGATATGGGTTTGGCTTCGGCCATGTAAGGGTGGCGCTCCAATAGAGGTTGCGGCGATGTCGCTAAGTGGTGGCGGCTAGACCCCTCCCCGCCCCGCGTCAACCGGTTCACGGACGCGGCGCTATCGGCTAGGGCTGATCGCTTTCCGATTATCGAGAGAGAATATGATTCGCGACGACATCAAGGCCGCGCAGATCGCCGCGATGAAGGCCGGCGACAAGGAAAGCCGCGCCGCCATCGGCCTGATCCAGGCGGCGATCAAGAATCGTGACATCGAGGCCCGCACCGGCAAGGCGCCCGAGGACGACGACGCCCTGGTGGTCGAGGTGCTGCAGAAGATGGTCAAGCAGCGTCGCGAGTCGATCGAGATGTACACCAAGGGCGGCCGCCAGGAGCTTGCCGATGCCGAGGCGGCGGAAGTCGCGGTGATCGAGCGCTTCCTGCCGCAGCAGATGAGCGAGGCCGAGACCGTCGCGGCGATCGAGACGATCAAGGCCGAGCTGGGCGCGTCGGGCATGAAGGACATGGGCCGGGTGATGGCCGAACTCAAGGCACGCCACGCGAGCACGCTCGACATGAGCAAGGCGAGCGCGGCGGTGAAGGCGGCGCTGAGCTGAGGATTGAGGGCGGGGCGGCAAGGCCCCTCCCCTAACCCCTCCCGCAAACGGGAGGGGAACGCAGGCGGAAAGCGCTCGCCACAATCGCTCCCCTTCCGCTTGCGGGAGGGGTCGGGGGAGGGCATTACCGGCGTAGGGGAAGCCATGGAAGACGCCAACCGCGCTCGAGAGCTGAGGAATAACCCTACCGATGTCGAACAGCGGCTCTGGCAGGTATTGAGCGCACGCAAGGTCGGCGGCGTCCGCTTCAATCGGCAGGTACGGGTCAAGCCCTATATTTGCGACTTCGTGGCACGAACGCCGAGGCTGATCATCGAAGTCGATGGTGGCCAGCATGCCGACTCCGAAGCCGATATGGCCCGCACCCGCTATCTGGAATCAAAAGGCTATCGCGTGCTGCGCTTCTGGAACAACGACGTCCTGGGAAATCTGGAAGGGGTAGCGGCGGAAATCGAGCGCGTGCTCGCCGCACTCCCCTCCCCCAACCCCTCCCGCAAGCGGAAGGGGAGCGCACTTGGCGAGCCCTCGATTTCATCGCTCCCCTTCCGCGGAGCGGGAGGGGTCGGGGGAGGGCCTGACGGAGCAGGCACGCCGAAATGAGCCTCACCCCGCAATTCCTCGACGAGCTCCGCGCGCGCACGCTGCTCTCGGCGCTCGTCGCAAAGAGCGTGAAGCTGCAAAAGGCAGGCCGCGAGTTCCGCGCCTGCTGCCCGTTTCACAACGAGAAGACCCCCAGCTTCTACGTCAACGACGACAAGGGCTTTTATCACTGCTTCGGCTGCGGCGCGCATGGCGATGCGATCCGCTGGATGACCGATCAGCGCGGCCTGCCCTTCATCGATGCCGTCAAGGAGCTCGTCCAGGCCGCCGGCATGGAAATGCCCGAGCAGGATCGCCGTTCGGCCGAGAAGGCCGAACGGGCAAAAGGCCTGCACGAGGCAATGGCCGACGCCGCAGCCTGGTTCGTCGAGAAGCTGAACGGCATCGAAGGCGCCGAGGCGCGCAGCGTCCTCAAGCGGCGCGGGATCACCGAGGAAATCGCCCGCGGATTCGGGCTCGGCTTCGCTCCCGATAGCCGCGGCAAGCTCAGGGACGCGCTCAAGACCTATGGCGACGCGATGCTCGTCGAGGCCGGCATGCTGATCCAGGTCGAGGAGAAGGAGCCGTACGACCGATTCCGCGGACGGCTGATGATCCCCATCCGCGACGTCCGCGGCCGGGTGATCGCGTTCGGCGGCCGGATCATTGGCGATGGCGAGCCCAAATATCTCAACTCGCCCGAGACACCGCTGTTCGACAAGGGGCGCACGCTCTACAATCTCGATCGCGCCCAGGCCGCGGCGCGCAAGTCCGGCCGGATCGTCGCGGTCGAGGGCTATATGGACGTGATCGCGCTCGCCCAGGCCGGCTTCGAGGAAGCCGTCGCCCCGCTCGGCACTGCGCTCACCGAGCACCAGCTCGAGCGGCTATGGCGGATGGCCGAGGTCCCCCTGCTCTGCTTCGACGGCGATGCCGCGGGGCAGAAAGCAGCGCTCCGGGCCGCGCACCGTGCCCTGCCGATGCTCCAGCCCGGACGCAGCCTTGCTTTCGTGACCTTGCCCGACGGGCTCGATCCCGACGATCTGGTCCGCACCAGGGGTGCTGCGGCATTCGAGGCGTTGCTCGGGGCTGCCCAGCCTCTGGTCGACCGGCTGTGGCAGAGCGAAGTCGCCGCCGAGCCGCTCGACACACCCGAACAGCGCGCCGGGCTCAAGCGCCGGCTGAGCGCGCTCGCGGAGACCATCGCCGATTCGAACGTGAAGCACGAATATCTCGCCGAATTCCGCGCTCGCACCGACGCGCATTTCGGCCGCGGCCCGCGCAGCTTTGCGCCGCGCGAGCAACGCGGCGCCGGAGCGCCCGCCCGCGGCAAGCGCGACAGACGCGGCAATTGGCAACCTCCCGAGGCTCCGCCCTCGGCAACGGCGCGGAGCCTCGGCACCGTCGGTCTCGATCCGATCCTCGCCCGGGCCGTCCTCGCCGGATTGATCCGCCATCCCGCCGAGATCGCGCGTCATATGGAGGTGCTGGGCTCGCTGCGCAGCGCCTCTGGCGCGCTCGGCAAGCTGTTCGAGGCCGTGATCGACGTGGCGCTGGAGGACCGTCAGCTTGATAGCGGCAAAGTTCTCACCATATTGGCGAGATCCGGATTCAATTCTGTGGCAAGCGACCTGTTGAGAGCCGACACGCTTCCCTTCTCCTTCACCCGCAATCAGGCGGATGAAGCGCGGGCGCGCGAGGACCTGAACGAGGCGATCGCCGTGATGGTGGCGCAACCCGCGGTCGACGCGGCGCTCGCCGAGGCCACCGCGGCGCTCAGCAGAGACGGTTCGGAGGAGGCGTTCACCCGTCAGGTGGCGCTTTCGCGCAAGCGTCAGGAGCTCGAGTCGCGGCTTGCGAATCTGATGCTTGCGGACGAAGAAGATTTCGAGGATTAGGGCGGCGTATAATAGCCGCCATCAGATTTCGAGGGTTATTGATGGCGAAGGCGAATGGCGGCGGCAATGGCGACGATACCACGATCGACGTGGGCGACGCTCCGCTGATCGATCTCAACGAAGGCACGCTCAAGAAGCTTGTCGCCCGCGCCAAGAAGCGCGGCTACATTACCGTCGATCAGCTCAACGAGATGCTGCCGCAGGATCAGATGACCTCGGAGCAGATCGAGGACGTCATGTCGGCGCTCAACGACATGGGCATCAACGTCGTCGAGAATGAGGACGCCGGCGAGGACGCCGAGCCCGAGGACGACACCCCCGACGAGGTCGATGCCGCCGACGGTGCTGACGATTCGGCGCCGGCGTTCGAGGCCGCCAAGAAGAAGGAAACCGTCGACCGGACCGACGATCCGGTGCGCATGTATCTGCGCGAGATGGGCGCCGTCGAATTGCTCAGCCGCGAGGGCGAGATCGCCATCGCCAAGCGCATCGAGGCAGGCCGCGATACGATGATCCTGGGGCTTTGCGAGAGCCCGATCACCTTCAACGCGATCATCGGCTGGTCGAACGCGCTCAACGAAGGCACGATGCAGCTGCGCGAGATCCTCGATCTCGACGCGATGCTCTCCAAGGGTCCGTCGGCCGAGCAGGTCGAGGGCGCCGAGGAAGACGATAACGGCGAGATCAGCGAGAAGACCGCCGGCGCCTCCTTCAAGGAAGAGGAAGAGCCCGAGGAAGTCGCCGAGGACGAGGACGAGGATTCGATGACCGAGCGCCGCGCGCCGCGGATCTCGGACGACGAGGAAGAGGACAACACCCTCAGCCTCGCCCAGATGGAGGAAACGCTCAAGCCGCAGGCGCTCGAGAAGTTCGCCAACATCACCTCGGTCTACAAGAAATTCTCGAAGATCCAGCAGCAGCGCCTCGACGCCATGGCGGCCGGCGGCGAACTTCCGGTGGCCGAAGAGCGCAAATATCAGAAACTTCGCGAGGAACTCACCGCCGAGGTCGAGAGCGTCCAGTTCCACCAGGCGAAGATCGAATATCTCGTCGACCAGCTGTACAGCTTCAACCGCCGGCTCACCACGCTCGGCGGCCAGATGCTGCGCCTCGCCGAGCGCCACAAGGTGCCGCGCAAGGATTTTCTCGATCGCTATGTGAACCACGAGCTCGACGAGCAGTGGCTCGCTTCGGTCGAGAAGCTCGACAAGAAATGGGCTGCGTTCGTCGCCAACGAGGCGGCGGCGGTCGATCGCATCCGCGTCGAGGTCTCGGAGATCAGTCAGGCGACCGGCATGGCGCTCGCCGAGTTCCGTCGCATCGTCAACATGGTCCAGAAGGGCGAGCGCGAGGCGCGTATCGCCAAGAAGGAAATGGTCGAGGCCAATCTCCGCCTCGTGATCTCGATCGCCAAGAAGTACACCAATCGCGGGCTGCAGTTCCTCGACCTGATCCAGGAAGGGAATATCGGCCTGATGAAGGCGGTCGATAAGTTCGAATATCGCCGCGGCTACAAGTTCTCGACCTATGCGACCTGGTGGATCCGCCAGGCGATCACCCGCTCGATCGCCGATCAGGCCCGGACGATCCGTATCCCGGTTCACATGATCGAGACGATCAACAAGCTGGTCCGCACCTCGCGCCAGTTCCTCCACGAGCAGGGCCGCGAGCCCACGCCCGAGGAAATGGCCGAGCGCCTCTCCATGCCACTGGAGAAGGTCCGGAAGGTGATGAAGATCGCCAAGGAGCCGATCAGCCTCGAAACGCCGATCGGCGACGAGGAAGATTCGCACCTCGGCGACTTCATCGAGGACAAGAATGCCGTCATCCCGGTGGACGCGGCGATCCAGGCGAACCTCAAGGAAACGGTCACCCGCGTCCTTGCCAGCCTCACCCCGCGCGAGGAGCGCGTGCTGCGCATGCGCTTCGGTATCGGCATGAACACCGACCATACGCTCGAGGAAGTGGGCCAGCAGTTCAGCGTGACGCGCGAACGCATCCGCCAGATCGAGGCCAAGGCGCTGCGCAAGCTCAAGCATCCGAGCCGGTCGCGCAAAATGCGGTCGTTCCTCGACCAGTAAGGCGCTTCGGCACCGTCCCAAAAACGAACACCCCCGGAATTGCTTCCGGGGGTGTTCTGGTCTTCGAGACGAACATCGCTGCCCGCCGTAGCGTCACTCCGGCCGTGTTCGGCGGCCTGAACGACGCTCCTCCCCCGGATCGAAAACCGGCCGCTCGCCGCGCTGACCGCTCCCCCCGAACGGCCGCAGCAACGCTGTGCAGGCATTCCCGATAGCGGATCGCCGCGGTTCGACCGTTGAATGCACGTCTCGCCGGCTTGCGTGGCGATCTCAAGCCGCTCGATTAGCCGTTAAGCGACAGGCCCACCGGACTATTTTGGGACGGCTTGCCACACCGCGGCGGCCACCCCGCCCCCGCCGACGCTGAAAGCAGGGCTGTCGTCGTTGCCGTCGAGCTTCAATACGAACGCCGCACTGAGCGGCGAATTACGATGTCGAGGCCGCGGCTGGTCACGGAGAATGTCGTGGACGGCATAGCTGCCGCCCGCGCGCGCGGTGACTTCAGTCAGGGTGGAGCCGGGACCCCATGCGGCGGAGCTAGAAGACGCTTGCCTCGCCTCGCCCGCCAATGGAGCCTCGGGCAAGCGTTCGAGCCGCGCGCCACCGGCAGGGAGCATGAACCGCTGGGGCAGCGAATTATCGGACGCGGATACCGCACCCTGCCGCGCCGCCGGGTCCTTGATCAAAGCGGCAAGCGCCACTGGTCGGGAACTGACACCCGATCGCTCTCCTGCGAGCGCGGGAGAGATCAGCCCGCAGGCGATCACACAGGAGACCAGCGTCATTCGCATCACCGTTTCCCCAAAAAACCGTGAAGTCCATCTAGAGTGACGTATCGGCGACGGGAACACAATGCTGCGCGGCTCATCCCATCGCGGCGTCCGCTCACTGCGCCGTAAGTGTATCAAAATCCTTGGGTGTCAGAGGCATCTGGAATTCCACACCGGCCTCGAAGTCATGTGCCCAGACTACGCACGCCGTGCACTGACCTACGCCCGGAAGCGTGAGCCAGATCATCGTGCCCGAGCGCAATTCCGAATATGTCTGGAGCCGCGCGCCGTTGATCGAGAGGTCGGTGACGCGGCAAAGCGCGCGGTCAAGACCTCCTCTGCCCAGCCGCGCATCGAGCGAGACGGGTGCACGGGCAGTCCGCCGCCGGCCGAGTCCTTCAGCGGGCTCGAACTCCGCTGCAAACGCGGCATGCCTGAATTGCGTCGCCATGCCCACACGCTAGCCGAGCATGGCTAAAGGCGCGTTAACGACAAAATCCCGGCATCGCCTGACCGCGCAGGCATCCGCCCATGCGATCCGGCAGTGCCGGGATTTCCGAAAGCCAAGCGCGCCGCGCCAGCGGCTTGCGCTTACTTCTTGCCGAGCGAGAGGCCGCCGAAGCGCTTGTTGAAGCGCGCGACCTGACCACCCTGGTCGAGCATCTGGCCGCGACCACCGGTCCACGCCGGATGCGCCAGCGGATCGATGTCGAGCGTCATCAGATCGCCTTCCTTGCCCCAGGTCGAGCGAGTCTCGAACACGGTGCCGTCGGTCATCTGGACCTTGATCATGTGGTAATCGGGATGCGTATCGTTCTTCACGAGTCAATTCCTTGGAAAAGCCGCCGGTTTCCGACCGGCAGCGGACGCGCGCGGTTAGCAGAGGGGGTGCGCGAAGGCAACCTTCCCCTGCCCCGTGCCGGAAATCAGGCCGCCGGCGGCTCCGCGATCATCGCCGTGAATTCGCATTCGGTGGCGACTTCGCCGTCGAGCATGGCCTTGCCGGCGAATTTGCATACCCGCGAGCGCTTCTGGAGGAACTCCACCTCGAGCTTGAGCAATACGCCGGGCTCGACCGGCTTGCGGAACTTCACACCGTCGATCGACATGAAATAGACGAGCTTGCCCGATCCGGCGAGGCCCAGGCTCTCAACCGCGAGCACGCCAGCGGCTTGCGCCAAGGCCTCGACCTGGAGCACGCCGGGCATGATCGGACGCCCGGGGAAGTGCCCCTGGAAGAATTCCTCGTTCATCGACACTGCCTTGATCGCAACGATGCGCTGATCGAGGACCAGTTCCTCGACGCGATCGACCAGCAGCATCGGATAGCGATGCGGCAACGCCGCCATCACCCGCTTGATGTCCAGCGGACCGATGGAAGCGTTGCCGATGTCGTTCTCGCTCACCGAGGCTCGGCCGGCTTCGGCTGAGTGCTGGCGGCCGGCGCGGGCGTAGCTGCTCCCGACTGCTGCTGGGCAGCTGCGGCCTGCTGATACGCCTGGATCTGTGCGGCCTGGGCGATCTGCTGCTGGATCGCGAGCGTCTCGCGCGAAGGCTGCCAGTTCGCCGGCGGCTGGATGCTGACGGTCGGTGCGACCTTGTCGATCTCGGCGATGATCGCCTGGCTGATATTGGCCGAATCCGGCGCGTACATGAACACTTCCGGCGACAGCACGACGCTGATCTTGCGCGCGTTGACGACGCGCAGCTGCGCCGCCTCATATTGGCGGAGCACCGATTCGATCGCGAACAGCTCGGCACGCGCAGCCGGATTGCTCAACCGGCCGAGATCGTTCTGCGCGTTGGTCTGGGCGGTGCGGATCTTCTCGATCGCCGGATTCTTGGCGGTCTGTGCGGCCTTGGCCTCTTCCTCGCTGACCTTGCCGTCCTTGTTGCTGTCGAGCTGGGCGACAAGCGGCTTGAGCTCGTTGTCGAGCTGCTGGCGGCGCTGCTGCATCTGGTCGAACGCGGCCTTATAGGTCGTCGAGATCTGCTGGTTGGCAGCCGCGAAGGCCTTCGAGCCGGCGACGACGCTGGTCGGGTTGGCATAAGCGATGCCGGCGACCTGCGCCTGGGCAGGCGCGGCGATCGCGAACGCCGCGGAGGCGGCGAGCGTCGCCGTGAGGATTGCTTTCTTCGTAATCATCAGAACTGGGTCCCTACGTTGAATGTCACAAGCTTGGTGTCGTCGCCCTTTTCGTGCAGCAGCACCTTGGCGACGTCGATGCGGAGCGGGCCGAACGGCGAGTTCCAGTTGACGCCGAAGCCGACCGACACGCGCGGCTTGGCCGAATCGCCGACGAATTGCTCGAAGAACGGCGCCGTGGTGTACGCGCTATTGACCGAGGTGCCCACGCAGTTCGCCGGCGTCGTGCCGAAACCAACCGAGCACGGCGTCACCGCGCCGGTGCCGGGGACCTGATAGAGCAGGTTGTTGGAGGTGTCGCGCAATTGCTTCGGAAGCAGCGTCGGCGAGCCGTCCTTGTTGAACAGCAAATTGCCCGAACCGTCCTTCGCTTGTTCGAAATCGATCGTCTTGCCTGGCCGCGTGATACCGAACAGGCTGCCGGCCATCACGAAGATCGACGGACGCAAGCCAAGCTCCTGCGCTCCCGCACCCAGCGGGATTTCGAGCTCGGCCTTCGCCAGGTAATAGGCCTTCCCACCCAGCGCGTCATCGATGATCTGGTCGCGATCGGTGATCAGCGCCTGAGTGCTGCCGCCCGCCGCCAGCGGATCGCCGGTAAAGCCGATGCGCTGCACGCGCGGTCCGACGCCGCGGATATCGAAGCCGCGGAATTGCGGCTCGCCCAGATAGAAGCGGTCGGTGATACGGACCGGATCGGTGCCGGCGGCAGCCTTTTCGAGACTGTGAATATAGCCGCCCTCGGCCGACATCGAGAAGATGAAGCCGCTGCCCACATTCCAGTATTTGTCGGCGTCGACGCGCGCACGGAGATACTTCACCTCGCCGCCGAGCCCTGCGAACTCGCCGCCGACGCTGACACGTTGCCCGCGGGTCGGGCGCAACCGGCTGTTGAGGCTGTCGTAGATGAGCGACACGCCGACCAGCGAAGTGATCCGGTTGCCCACCGCTTCGCAATAATAGCGTCCTGCCTTGAGCGGATCGCAGGCGCCGTTCGTGTAGAAGGACGATTTGTCGAGCGTGACATTGTCCTGACGCAGCGTGTAGCGCCCCGACAGCGTCCAATATTCGGTGAGCGGCAGGCCCGCGACCAGCTGGCCGCCGGTCGCGACCTGGCTGTAGGTCGTGCTGCGATCGCTGCCGATATAGTTGAACGCGTTATAGTCCTGCCGGAACAGGGTGCCGCCCAGCGCAATGTTGGTATTGAACAGATAGGGTTCGGTGAAACCGAGCTCGACCGACTTCGAATAGCTCGAATAATCGACCGAAGCCGACACCGTCTGGCCCATGCCGCGGAAATTGCCCTGACGGATCGAGGCCTGAAGGATGAAGCGCTCGAGGCTCGAGAAACCGGCCGACAAGGTCAGCTGGCCGTTCGGGCGCTCCTCGACATTCGCGGCGAGCACGATGCGGTCAGGCGCCGAACCTTCCTTGCGCTCGATCTCGAACTTGTCCTGGAAATAGCCGAGCGAGTTGATGCGGTCCTGCGAACGCTTGACGAGGAAGGTGTTGAACGCGTCGCCCTCGGCCACGCGGAACTCGCGACGGATGACCTTGTCCTGCGTCTGGCGGTTGCCGGTGATCTCAATCCGCTCGACATAAGTGCGGTTCGCTTCGCCGATGTGGAAGTTCAGCGACATCGTGAGCTTTTCGCGGTCGCGCTCGTACTCGGGCTTCACGTCGGCGAAAGCGTAGCCGAATGCGCCCGCGGTCTCGCTCAACTGCTCGATCGTGTCCTCGACCGCCTTGGCATTATACCAATCGCCTTCCTTGATCGCGAGCGCCGAGGCGAGCTTCTTGTCGTCGAAGTCGCGGATCGCGCTGTCGACGGTGACCGGACCGTATTTGTAACGCGGACCTTCCTCCACCACATAGGTGATGATGAAGTCCTTCTTGTCGGGCGTCAGCTCGGCGACCGCCGAGATCACCCGGAAATCGGCATAGCCCTCGGTCAGATAGAACTGCCGCAGCTTCTGCTGGTCATAGGCGAGGCGATCCTGGTCATAGCTCGTGTTCGAGCTCAGGATATTCATCAGGCTCGACGTCTTGGTTGCCATCTCGCCGCGCAGCTTGCCGTCGGAGAACACCTCGTTGCCAATGATGTTGATCTGGCGGACCTTGGACTTCGGCCCTTCGTTGATCTCGAAGATCACGTCGACGCGGTTCTGGTCGAGGCTGACCATCTTCGGCTCGACATTGGCGGCGAAACGCCCTTGGCGACGATAGAGTTCGATGATCCGGGCAACGTCGGCGCGGACCGCGGTGCGGGTGAAGATCTGGCGCGGTGCCAGCTTCACTTCCTTGCTGATCTTGTCCTGCTTGAGCCGCTTGTTGCCTTCGTAGATCACCCGGTTGATCACCGGATTCTCGCGGATTCGGATGATCAGGTCGCCGGTGGGGCCGCCTTCGATCTGGACATCGGCGAGCAGCTCCGACGCAAGCAGGTCCTTGATCGCCTGATCGAGCGTTTCGTTGGTGTAGGTGTCGCCGGTGCGCAGCCGGGTATAGGACAGTACCGTCTCGGGCTCGAGGCGCTGCGAACCCTCGACGCGAAGGCTGCGGATCGTCCGCACTTCCTGCACGGGTGCGGGCGCCGCCACAGCCTGCGGAGCCGGGGCGGGCGCCGTCGGGGCGGGAGCGGTCTGCGCATGTGCGAGTCCCGAGAGCATGGTGCCCGCGAGAAGCGTCGCAGTGGCGCGTGCGCCGAAATGATTAGCCTTGATCGTCACATCCCACCCCAAGTCGGATTTCGAGTAATGCCGCTGCCCACGCGACGCCGGAACAACCGCCCCTGCCTTAACCGCATCAGCCGATCAACCCGGCCAAACTTTTCCAGACTCCGAACGAACCCAGATCGTTGAACGTCACCAGCAGCATCAGCGCCAGAATTGCGATCAGACCACCCCGGAAGGCCCATTCCATCACCTGCGGCTCGACCGGGCGGCGGCGTATGGCTTCGACTGCGTAGAACAGAAGATGCCCGCCATCCAGCACCGGAACTGGCAAGAGGTTGATGAATCCAAGATTAATCGAGATGAACGCAATGAGTCCGACCAACTCGAGCGGTCCCAGCGCGAGACTCTCGCCCGAAATCTTCGCAATGCGCAGCGGTCCGCCCATCTCGGAGATCGGGACACGACCCAGGATGAGTTGCTTGAGCCCGTCAGCGGTGATGCCGATAATTTCCCATGTGCGCTCGACGCCGACGAGCGGCGCTTCGATGAGCGCCACGGGCTGCAGCGTCGATTTGCCCGGCCCGATCCCCAACATGCCGCGCCGCGTCACGTTGCCGAAGCGGTCCTTGAGCCCGGTGCTGCCGATCACGGCATCGACGGTACCGACCGCACCGGCCCGTTCATAGGTGACGGCCACCGTCTCTCCGGCGCGCACGGCCGTGTAATAAAACATGTCGCCGAACTCGTCGATTGTCCGGCCGTCCAGCGCGACGATACGGTCGCCAGGCCGCAGACCCGCTTTCGACGCAGCGCTACCCGCTACCACTGAACCGATCACAGGCGGCGTGACTCGCTGCCCGTAAGCGAATGCGAAAGCGCCCAAGATAACGACGGCGACGATGAAATTCGCGATCGGGCCGGCGGCGACGATGATTGCCCGCTGCCAAAGGGGCTTCGCCTGGAAGGTCTTCGCGCGCTCCTGCGCCGGCAGTGACAGCCATTCGGGTGAGGGCTGGCTCGCCGGGTTCATGTCGCCGGCGAAGCGGACATAGCCGCCGAGCGGCAGCCAACCGAACTTCCAGCGGGTACCACGACGATCGGTGATCCCGGCGATCTCGCGCCCGAAGCCGATCGAAAATTCCTCGGCTTTCACCCCGAACCACCGGCCCGCCAGATAATGACCCAGCTCATGCAGAAAGACGAGCGGCCCAAGCACCAGCACGAAGGCCAGCAGATATATCGGCAAGGCGGGGGATTCGATCAAAGAACGCAGTCCTTCACACGCTCGCCGGCATACGCCCTCGCTTCGGCGTCGATTGCCAGCACGGCGTCCAGCGAGTCCGGGGCGGCCGGATCGTAGCGCGCCAGCGTATCGGCAACGATTGCGGCAATTTCAAGAAATGCGACGCGACCCGCGAGGAATGCGGCGACCGCCACTTCGTTGGCGGCGTTGAGAATCGCCGGACGCGCACCGCCTGCTGCCAAGGCTTCCCGCGCCAGCGTCAGCGCCGGGAAGCGCCACGAGACAGGCGCCTCGAAGTCCAGTCGCCCCACCCGCACGAGATCGAGCCGTTCGCAGGGCGTCTCCATCCGGTCGGGCCAGGCCAATGCGTGTGCGATCGGAATGCGCATGTCGGGCGAACCGAGCTGCGCGAGCACCGAGCCATCGACATATTCGACCATCGAGTGAATCACCGACTGGCGGTGGATCACGACGTCGAACTGATCGGCGCGCAACGGAAACAGGTGGAAGGCCTCGATCAGCTCGAGGCCCTTGTTCATCATTGTCGCCGAGTCGACCGAGATCTTGGCGCCCATCGACCAATTGGGATGCGCCACGGCCTGCGCCGGCGTGATGCCGCGCATCTGGTCCTCGCTGTAATCGCGGAACGGCCCGCCGCTGGCGGTCAGGATGATACGGCTGACCCGCTCGGGCGCCGTACTGTCGAGGCACTGGAAGACCGCATTGTGCTCCGAATCGACCGGCAGCAGCGTCGTGGCGTGCGCCCTCGCCGCCGCGGTCATCACCTCGCCTGCGGAAACCAGCGCCTCCTTGTTGGCGAGCGCGACTGTCCCTCCCGCCTCCAGCGCCGCCATTACCGGCTTGAGGCCGGCAGTCCCGACAATTGCCGCCATCGTCCAGTCGGCGCCCAACCGCGCCGCTTCGCAAACCGCCTCGGCGCCTGCCCGTGCTTCGACATCGGTTCCCGCCAATGCCTCGCGAAGCGCGCCGAGACAGGCCTCGTCGGCGACCACTGCCAGCTTTGCGCGCGTCCGGATCGCCGCAGCTGCAAGCTTGGCTACGTCGCGATGGGCAGTGAGGGCGACGACTTCGAACCTGTCGGGCGACCGCTCGATCAGGTCGAGCGTCGAGCTTCCCACCGAACCGGTGGCGCCGAGCACGGTGACCCGCCTGGTCATGCTGCCACCAGGACCAGCAACGCGGCGAAAGGCGCGACCGCGACGAGTCCGTCGAGGCGGTCGAGAATGCCGCCGTGACCGGGCAAAAGATTGCCCGAATCCTTCACGCCAGCGCAGCGCTTGAGGTGGCTTTCGAACAGATCGCCGACCTGCGCCAGCATGGCGAGGAACGGCGTAGCAATTGCCAGCACCACCGGAAGCCCGAAACCGACGACCAGCACGGCAGCGAAGATGCCTGCCGAGACGACGCCGCCGATAAAGCCCGCCCAGGTCTTGTTCGGACTGATAAGCGGCGCGAGCTTTGGACCGCCGATTGCACGGCCCGCAAAATAAGCGCCGGTGTCGCATGCCCAGACCAGCGCCATCGCCCAAAAAGTATAGAGCAGCCCATGGGCCGGGTGTTCGCGAAGCGACAGCAAGGCGAGCACCGGAATCCCTGAATAGAGCGCGCCTGCCGCCAATTGCCCCCTGCGTGTCACTGCCGCAATGAAGAACGCCGCGCCGATCACCAGTCCAAGCGCGAGAAAGCCCGGTCCCGCGGCCAGATGGGGCGCCATGATCGCGAGCGGCACCGTCAATGCATATTGTGCCAGCCGTTTCTCGCGCAGCGAGGCGCCCGAAAGCTCGGCCCACTCCGACATCATCAGGAGCGCAATGGCCGCGATCACCAGCCAGAAGCCCAAGCCGCCCGCCCAGAGCGCCACTGCTGCGAGCCCGATCAGCGCAACGGCGACAATCGCACGCGTGCCAAGATCCGATTTGCCTTTACTCACAAGCCTCCGAAGCGCCTTTGCCGCTGCCCGAACCAGTCGAGCGCATCAGACAACGCCTTCTCGTTGAAATCGGGCCAGAGCGTGTCGACGAACAGCAATTCGGCATAGGCTGCCTGCCAGAGCAGGAAATTCGACAGGCGCTGCTCGCCCGAGGTCCGGATCAGCAGGTCGAGTGGCGGCAGATCCGCCGTCTGGAGTTCGGACTCGAAACGCGCTTCGTCGATGGACGCGGGATTGAGTGTGCCGCTCTTTGCCTGTTCGGCGAGACGACGCGTCGCGGCGAGGATTTCCGCCTGCGCACCATAATTGAGGGCAATGACCAAAGTCGGCCCCGGGTTACCTGCCGTCCGCGCAATCGCCGCGTCGATCATTCCGACGAGGTCGGGCGCGAGTCCGCGCCAGTCGCCGATCACCCGGAGCCGCACGCCCTCCGACACGAGTTCGTCGAGTTCGCTCGCGAGGAAATGACGGAGCAAGCCCATCAGATCGCGAATTTCCTCTTCGGGCCGGCGCCAGTTCTCCGACGAAAAGGCGTAGAGCGTGAGCACCTCGATGCCGAGCGCGCGCGCGGCGCGCGCGACGCGGCGGACTGCCTCGACGCCCTGCTTGTGCCCGGCGATGCGGGGCAGGAAGCGCTTCTTCGCCCAACGCCCGTTGCCATCCATGATGATGGCGACGTGGCGCGGCGCGGCTCCCGAGGGGAGATCCGGAGAGGGTCTGGCGGCCATCGGTCAGCCTCGATCGTTCGTGCTGAGCCTGTCGAAGCGCCGTTCTACACGCCGGTGGGCACAAGGCAAACGGCCCTTCGACAAGCTCGGGGCGAACGGGCGTTGGTCCTCCGAAGTCGCAAGACCCGTCACTTGCCCAGGATTTCCTTTTCCTTGGCAGCCGCCGCGGCGTCGATTTCGGCGATCGTGCTGTCGGTGAGCTTCTGGACCTCGGTTTCGTGGCGCTTGCGCTCGTCCTCGCCGAACACGCCCTTCTTCTCATCGGTCTTGAGGCTGTCATTGCCGTCGCGACGGACGTTCCGCACGGCAATGCGCGCCTTTTCGGCATATTGATTGGCGAGCTTGGCGAGTTCCTTACGCCGCTCCTCGGTCAGATCGGGGATCGGAAGGCGCAGCGTCTGGCCGTCGACGATCGGATTCAGCCCGAGACCGGCCGAACGGATCGCTTTATCCACGGGGCCGACATTGGTCTTGTCCCACACCTGCACCGACAGCATGCGCGGCTCGGGTGCCGAAACGCTCGCAAGCTGGTTGATCGGCATGTGCGAGCCATAAACCTCGACGGTCACCGGATCGAGCAAGGTCGTCGATGCGCGGCCCGTGCGCAGCCCCTGAAGGTCGTGCTTGAGCGCCTCGACCGCGCCGGCCATGCGGCGCTCGATATCTGCTTTGTCGTAAGCGGCCATTACGGCTCTCCTCTTATGCGGATGCGGATTCGTTCTGCACGATCGTCGAAACGCCCTCGCCGCTCAGAACCGCGGCGAGATTGCCGGGTTGGCGGATGTTGAACACGACGATCGGAATGTTGTTGTCGCGGCAAAGCGCGATGGCGCTCGCGTCCATGATCTTCAGATCTTCCGCGAGAACCTTGTCGTAACTCACGGTCTCAAAACGCTGTGCAGTCGCCACCTTCTTGGGGTCCGCATCATACACGCCGTCAACCGAGGTTCCCTTGAACAGGGCGTCGCACTTCATCTCGGCAGCACGCAGTGCGGCGCCGCTGTCGGTGGTGAAATAGGGGCTTCCGACACCGGCGGCGAAGATCACTACGCGCCCCTTTTCGAGGTGGCGCTCGGCCCGGCGGCGAATGAACGGCTCGCACACGCTCGCCATCGGAATCGCCGACTGCACACGCGTGGCTACGCCGATTTGCTCGAGCGCATTCTGGACGGCCAGTGCGTTCATCACGGTCGCAAGCATGCCCATGTAATCGGCGGTCGCGCGCTCGAAGCCACGGGCGGCTGCTGCAAGTCCGCGGAAGATGTTGCCGCCGCCGACCACGGCGCAGACCTCATAGCCCTTTGCACGCGCATCGGCGATCTCGCCGGCGACACGGGCGGTGACGGCCGGGTCGATCGCGAGCCCCCCCTCGCCCATCAGGACCTCTCCCGAAAGCTTGAGGAGAATACGTTTGAAGCTGGGAGCGGTCATGAAGGCCCTGGTTGGTAAGCAGCGGATATGGGAGCGGCGCGGACCTTAGAGGTGCCGCGCCGCAGGAACAAGCGGAGATGCCGGGGAGATACCGTCGAGGCGGAACGCCCCGGCGCCTCGCTTTTACTTGGTCAGACCGGCCGTCGCGGCAACCTCTGCCGCGAAGTCGCTCTCTTCCTTCTCGATGCCTTCGCCGAGCTGGAAGCGGACATAGTCCTTCAGCACGATCGAGGCGCCGGCGTCCTTACCCGCCTTGGCGATGACGTCGGCGACCGGGGTCTTGCCGTCCATCACGAACAGCTGGCTGAGCAGCGCGTTCTCCTTGGCGAACTTCTTGACCGAACCTTCGACCATCTTCTCGATGATGTCGGCCGGCTTGCCGCTCTCGGCCGCCTTTTCGCGGGCGATGGCGCGCTCGCGCTCCAGCGTCTCCTGGTCGAGGCCGGTCTCGTCGAGCGCCAGCGGGAAGGCAGCGGCGATGTGCATCGCAACCTGCTTGCCGAGCGGCTCGAGCACGTCGACGCCGGCATCCGATTCGAGCGCGACGAGCACGCCGATCTTGCCGAGGCCCGGTGCGGCGGCGTTGTGGACGTAGGGGATCACGGCGCCCTTGGTCACTTCGACCTGCCGCGCGCGGCGGAGCACCTGGTTCTCGCCGATCGTCGAGATGTTGTTGGTGAGCACTTCCTCAACGGTGCCGCCGGCGGGCAGCTGTGCCGCCTTGAGCGCCTCGATGTCGTCACCCTTTTCGAGGGCGACCGCGGTCACGTCGCGGACGAAGCCCTGGAAGATCTCGTTCTTGGCGACGAAGTCGGTCTGCGAGTTGACTTCGACAGCGACACCCTTGGTGCCGGCGACGGCGATGCCGACAAGACCCTCGGCCGCAGTGCGGCTCGACTTCTTGGCGGCGGCGGCGAGGCCCTTCGAACGCAACCAGTCGCTGGCCGCCTCGAGGTCGCCATTGGTCTCGGTGAGCGCCTTCTTGCAATCCATCATGCCGGCGCCGCTCTTTTCGCGGAGCTCCTTCACGGCTGCTGCAGTGATCTCGGCCATGTCTCTATTCCTCTTGCTGGGTCGCGGCTCTTGCGCGACGCCCGATAAACAAACCCCCGTTCGCCCTGAGCTTGTCGAAAGGCCGCTCTTCTGTGGCCCAGCGCGGGAGAAGAAGTACGGGGCTTCGAAAGGCGCAGCCCGAACGGGGATTGAAGACCGCGCTCCGAACCGACCGCGCGCCTAGGGCACACCTATGTCAGTTCGGAGACAGCCGGTTACAAGTTACGCGTCGATCTGGCGCTCTGCCTCGGCACCTTGCTCGACGCCGGTCGCGGCAGCCGGAGTCTCGGGATCGCCTGCAGTGTCCTCGCCGCGCTCGGTGCCCGGATTGGCAATTGCTTCCTCGACCGGCGGCTGCTCGGCGGCGCCGAAATCATAGCCCTGGTTGCGCATCTGGTCCTGGCCGCCACGAGTCGCGGCGATCGCCACGGCTTCGCAGTACAGGCGGATGGCGCGGGACGCGTCGTCGTTCGCCGGAACCGGGAAGGCGATGCCGTCCGGGCTGACGTTCGAATCGAGGATCGCGACGACCGGGATGCCGAGCGTGTTGGCTTCCTTGATCGCCAGCTCTTCCTTGTTGGCGTCGATCACGAACATGATATCGGGAACGCCGCCCATGTCGCGGATGCCGCCGAGCGAGAGCTCGAGCTTGTCGCGCTCGCGGGTGAGCTGGAGCACTTCCTTCTTGGTCAGGCCGTGCGTGTCGCCCGAAAGCTGCTCCTCGAGCGTCTTGAGGCGCTTGATCGAATTGCTGATCGTCTTCCAGTTGGTGAGCATGCCGCCCAGCCAGCGGTGGTTGACGAAATGCTGACCGGCGCGGCGGGCGGCCTCGGCGATCGGCTCCTGCGCCTGGCGCTTGGTGCCGACGAACAGCACCTTGCCGCCCGAAGCGACGGTCGACGAGACGAACTCGAGCGCGCGCGCGAACAGCGGCACGGTCTGCGAAAGGTCGATGATGTGGACGCCGTTGCGCTCGCCGAAGATGTAGGGCTTCATCTTCGGGTTCCAGCGGTGGGTCTGGTGACCGAAGTGCGCGCCCGATTCGAGCAATTGCTGCATGGAGACGACAGGTGCCGCCATAGGGATAACTCCTTCCGGTTGAGCCTCTGGGAAGCGAGTGGCCAGGCAAGCGCCGTGGCACCGGTTTATGATGCTTCCCATGCGGGTTGAGGCGGGCCCCTTAGCCGAACTGCCTCGCACAGGCAAGCAAGAACAAGTTCGGAACATCCTGTTGACAGCAGAACGTTAACGGAACATAAAGGGTTCAAAAGCGGGGCATGGAACGCCTTGCTAGGCCAAGGTGTTGGAATCGTTGAATTCCCCCCGGCTTGCGTGCGGACAGGAGCTGATTGATGACCGGAATCGGGATTGCATTGCTGTTCGGCTCCGCCTTGGTGCTAGCCGCCTGGACGCTGTATGCCAGCATTCGCCCCCAGCTCCATCGTTTCGCCGAGCTGTTCCGCCCGATCTCGACGCTGCCGTCGCTGCCGCCGCGGCTCGGCCGGGTTACGGTTCGCGCCGTTCCGGCGCTGCTGCCGGCCCGTGCGCCGCTGCGCGCTGCCGCATAACGCGGCGATAGCTGCGGACGCTGAACGGAATCGAAGCGAGATAGACGACCGAGAGCAGCGCCAGGGTGGGCCACGGCGCCGAGACCAGGGCGGCGACCAGCACCACCAGCACTGCGATCGCCTCGAAGCGCAGGCGCTGCTTGAGGCGAACCGTCGGCGCGAAGGTCGCGATGCTCGAAATCATCAGCACCGCGATAAAAGCGGTCCATATCGCGATTACTGCGGGACTGCGCAGCAGATGGTTGAGCGTCTCAGCCAGCTGAACGTTTGCGAGCCCGTTTCCTGACGGACTGAGCAGCTCGCCGGTCCAGTTCCACAGGAAAACCGGGGTCAGGGCGAGCATCGCCCCCGCCGGCGCCGGCACCCCGGTGAGGAAGCCCGCGGATTTGTGCGGCTGATCCTCGCGATCGATCCGCGCATTGAACCGCGCCAGTCTGAGCGCACAGAACAATGCCAGCAGCAGCGCAATCATCCAGCCGAAACGGCCAAGGCTGTTCAGCGACCAGAGATAGAGGATCAGCGCCGGGGCCACGCCGAAGGAGATCGCGTCGGACAGGCTGTCGAGCTCCGCGCCGAAGCGGCTCTCGGCGCGCACCAGCCGGGCGATCTTGCCGTCGAGGCCGTCGAACACCGCCGCCGCCAGCACCATTAGCACCGCGACTTCCCAATTGCCGAGAATGGCGAAGCGGATCGCCGTCAGCCCGGAGCATAGCGCAAGCGCCGTTACCGTGTTGGGCAGCACTGCGCGTAAGGGAATTCCGCCATCGCGACGCAGCCCGGGAAGCGGTCGCCTGCCCGCGCGGGGCGGCCTCATTGCGCTACGCCGACCGCACGCGGCGCTCCCTTGCGCGCAAGGATCGTCTCGCCGGCGATTGCCCGCTGGCCAAGCGCGACCTCGACGCCGTACGCTTCGGGCACATAGACGTCGACGCGGCTGCCGAAGCGGATCAGTCCGACCCGCTGGCCGCTGACCACCATGTCGCCAGCCTTGACGAAGCTGACGATTCGCCGCGCGACCAGCCCTGCGATCTGGGTGAAGCCGATCCGCTGGCCTTCCTTGTCCTCGACGATGATGTGCTGGCGCTCATTCTCTTCGCTGGCTTTGTCGAAGTCCGCGTTCATGAACTTGCCGGCGATATAGATGACGTGGCGGATCGTGCCGGTGATCGGCGTGCGATTGATGTGCACGTCGAACACGCTCATGAACACCGAAACGCGCAGCATGCTGCCTTCGCCGAGCGCCTGCGGGCCGGCGAGCTCGGGCGGAAGCTGGACGCGCTCGATCATCGTGATCAGCCCGTCTGCGGGGGATACGATCAGCCCTTCGCCTTGCGGCGTGACCCGGACCGGGTCGCGAAAGAATGCAGCAACGCCGAGCGCGAGAAACACCAGCGGCCAGGTAATGAAGTCCCAGACGAACAGGCTGACGAACGCAATCGCGCCCGCAATCAGCACATATTTGCGACCCTCGGGGTGAATGTCGGGAAAACGCCACTTCACGGTCGAGGTAACGACGCCGGGCTTGTCGAGTGATGCCATGCGGCGCGGTGTAGCGGCACATGCCCGCATTTCCTAGATGCATCTCCCGACAGTCTGGCCGGCCCCCCGGCAATAAAAATGCTCCTCAAATTTCGATCGTTGGATGCGGGAGTGCTTGGCAGACCTTGCGCGCAACGTGTGGACGCCAGGCTGTTTATAGCTTCAGTTCCACGAAAGGCGCGCAGTCAGCGCGCGTCGCAAACCCGTCTGCAAATTGACACGGTGCTGCAACGGTTCCGCCGCCGAATCGCAACAGCGTGCGCCTAGTGGCGCCTTCGCCGGGGGATCAAACCCGGGGGGAGAAATCTACATGTCGCACCGTTCGCGCCTGCTTCAGGCCACCCTGCCGTTCACCCTCGCCGCATTAGGCCTCGCCCAGCCCGGCGCTGCGCAGACCGTCGGCGCATCGGCCGATGATAGCCCGCCGATGGCCCAGCAGGTCGAGACGGAGGATGGCGACGAGATCGTCGTTACCGGCTCCTATGCGCGCAGCCTCGCCGCGGCGACCGAGACCAAGCGCCAGGCAGCCTTTGGCGTCGACTCGATCAACTCGACCGACATCGGCAAATTCCCCACCCAGAACGTCGCCGAGGCGCTGCAGCTGGTCACCGGCGTGGCGATCACCCGGCCGCGCGGCGAAGGGCTCTATGTATCCGTGCGCGGACTAGGGCCGCAGTTCCAGAGCACGCTGCTCAACGGCCGCTCGGTCGCGATCAATGACCTGATCGAGAATGGCGGCGCCAATGGCCGCCAGTTCCGCTTCGAGATGCTGCCTGCCGAGTTCGTCTCGCAGATCGACGTGGTGAAGACGCCGACTGCCGACATGACCGAGGGGGCACTAGGCGGCAATATCGACGTGCACACCTTCCGGCCGCTCGACGTGGGCACCAAGACCACGCTCAACCTGCGCGGCACCTACACATCGATGACTGACAAGGTGAAGGCGAATGCAACCGCGCTGACCAGCTATGCGAGCGCCGATGGCACGTTCGGGCTGCTCGCCGGCGCGCAGTATTGGTCGAAGGCAGTGCGCAACGATCGCTGGTACAATAATGGGTGGATCCTCAACCGGTTCACTGCGCCTGCTGCCGGTGGACTTCCGGCGGGATTGTACACCCCCATCCGCACGCGTCCGACGATCGAAACCGAGAATCGCGAACGCTATTCGGGGCTGATCTCGGCGCAGTGGCGTCCCTCGGACGAGCTCGAGACCACGCTCGACGTGCTCGGTACCCGGCTCGACGTGGCCTATGACGAGTTCGGCCTCGACATCTATCCCGACGATCCCGGCGTCTCGATCGTCCCCGGATCGGTCAAGCTCGACGGCAACACCGTCGTCGCCGCGACGATAAACAATGTGCGCTTCATGGGCACGCGTGAATACAGCCTCAACCGCCATGACCTACTCAGCGTCGGGCTCAAGCAGAGCTGGAAGCCCGAAGGCTGGGACGTCACTGCGAACGTCAACTGGTCGTATGCGCACAGCTTCCATCCCAGCTACGCCGAGGGCACCGTGCGCAGCCGCGTTCAGTTCAACGCACCACTGACCTATGACTCTTCGGGCGGGTACAAGGTGATCCCGACCTTCACCACGCCGGTCGACCCGACCAATCCGGCGAACTTCGTCCTCTATCCGTTCAACATCGCGCCCAAGAACAGTAAGGACTGGGACTGGTATTCCCGACTCGACGTCGGCCACGAGGTGGACGGTTTCTTGAGCAATATCGCCGCGGGCGGCGAATATCACTGGCGCAAGCGCGACTATTGGCGCCGCGACTTCACGGTGGATCCGGGCAAGATCCCGCTGACCAGCTTCGCGCCGAACGGCTACGAGCAGATCCCGTTCGACGACTTCCTGGCGGACGTCTCGGGCAACGCCCCGCGTACCTGGATCGTGCCGATCACCAGCGTGTTCTACGACAAGCTGTTCACGTCCGCGGTGGCCAATGCGCCGCTTTCGAACGGCGACAAGCGCGCATCCTACGTAGTGACCGAGAAGACAGCGAGCGGCTATGTCCGTGCCGACTACGCGATCGGCTCGAGCATCACCGGCAATATCGGCGTGCGCTACGTGCACACCGATCAGGTGTCGAGCGGTACGCTGATCCTCGGCAGTACGCCGACTCCGGCGAGCTTCCCCAAGACCTTCAACAACTGGCTGCCGAGCTTCAACCTGCGCGCGGAGTTGAGCCCAACTCTCGTCGCGCGCCTTGCCGCCAGCCGCGTGCTGACCCGGCCGAACGTCACGCAAAGCTCTCCGCAGATCAGTGTCTCGACCGACGCAGCGACCGGCAGCGGCGGCAACCCCGACCTGATCCCCTTCGTCGCGACCCAGTTCGACGGCTCGCTCGAATGGTATTTCAGCCGCAAGGGCTCGCTCACCGGCGCGGTATTCTACAAGGCGATGGACGATTACATCACGCAGCAGAACCGCTACGTTGAAATCCCGGGCCGCGGCCAGATCCTGCTGAGCACGCAGGTCAATGGCGGCGACGCCAAGGTCTATGGCGCCGAGGCCGCGTACAACCAGGTGTTCACCTTCCTGCCTCAGCCTTTCGACGGGCTCGGCATCCAGGCCTCGTACACGCACACTTCGGTGCAGGCGAACTACACCGCCGGCACGCGGACGATCAAAGACCAGCTGGCCGGCCTTTCGAAGAACAGCTTCAATCTGGTCGGCTTCTACGACAACGGCCCCGTCTCGGCGCGGCTGTCCTACACCTGGCGCGACAAATATCTGTCGGGTACCGGCAGCTCGACCAACACCCCGAGCTATGTCGACGCCTTCGGCTCGCTGGACGGCAACCTCTCGGTCCGGGTGACCGACAAGACGACGCTGAGCCTCGAGGGGATCAACCTCGCCGGCGCGCGGCAGTACAGCTACAGCGACGACCCGATCCGCTATAACGAAATCCACTATTGGGGCCGGACGATCCTGTTCGGCGTGCGGACGGAGTTCTGATGATCAAGGGGCTTCTCTCCGTCGCTGCGCTGGCCTTGGCCGGCGCGGCGGCGACCCCGCAGGCGATGAACGATGTCCAGGTCGTCGGCTCGCACAACAGCTTCAAGGCGCGCATTCCCGCCGCGGTGATGGCCAGGCTCCGGGCGATGGAGCCGAAGCTCGCCGATGGCCTCGATTACTACCATTTGCCGCTGGCGCAGCAGCTCGACGCCGGCGTGCGCCAGATCGAGCTCGACGTCTTCGCTGATCCCAAGGGCGGCCGCTACGCCGATCCCAAGGGTGAGGCCTGGGCCAAAGCGGCGGGCGAGCGGACCGGCTTCGACCGTACCGCGATGCTGCGTCCGGGGTTCAAGGTGTTCCACATCCCCGATGTCGACTATCTGAGCACCTGCCCGACGCTGATCCGCTGCCTGCGCGAAGTCGATCGCTGGTCGCGGGCACACCCGAACCATCTGCCGATCATGATCACGATCAACGCCGCCGACACGCCGTCCGGCCGTCCGGGCATCACCAGCCCGCTGCCGCTCGACGACAAGGTGTTGCTCGATGCGCTGGACGGCGAAATCCGCTCGGTGCTGCCGGACAAGCGTCTGATCACGCCCGACGAAGTGCGCGGCACGGCGCCGACGCTGCGGGACGCGGTCCGCACGCACGGCTGGCCCATGCTCTCGGCCGCGCGCGGACGGATCTACATCCTGCTCGACGTCCGATCGGCGGTGTCCGAAGTCTATCGCGCGGGCCACGCCTCGCTGGCAGGTCGGCCGATGTTCGGCTGGTATCCCGACGATCAGCCCGAATCCGCGGTCCAGATCGTCCAGGATCCGCTGATAGATGGCGAGAAGATCCGCCGCTGGGTCGCGGCAGGCGTCATCGTGCGGACCCGCACTGACGCGAACACGGTCGAAGCGCGCAGCCGCGATTTCGCCAAGGCTGAAGCGGCCCTGGCAAGCGGCGCGCAGGCGGTCAGCACCGATTATTACCCCGGCGCTCCCGATCCGCTGCACACCGGCTTCGTGGTCACGCTGCCGAAGCGCGCAATGGCGAGATGTAGCCCGGTGCGCGTGCCCGCCAGTTGCGGTCTGCGCCCGTGACCGGGCGTTTCCCGAGCGTCGCCCTCCTGGCGTTAGCATTTGCCGGGTTGCTCGCTCCCGCAGAGGCGCGCCCGCGGCCGACGCTCGTCGCCGAACGCGCAGTGCTGGTGATGCGCCACGGCATCCGCGCGCCGCTGCCCGGCGAAGTTCCCGAAGCCACCCGAACCCGTGGCGACTGGCCACGCTGGCCGGTGGCGCCCAGCCGGATCACGCCGCACGGGGAGCGCGCTCTGGCGCTTGTCGCGCAGGCCGACCGCCGCCTTCTCGCCTGGCGCGGCTTGCTGACTTCGGCCGGCTGCCCCGCACCCGGCATGATCCGCATCCACACCAACAGCTCCGACCGTACGATCGCAAGCGGCGAGGCCTATGCCCGCGGTTTTGCTCCCGGCTGCGCGGTCACCGTCGAGCATCGGCCGCTCGGCGAGGCCGATCCGATCTTCGAACCGCTCCGCGCACGTGCGACCCGCTTTGACGCCGGTGCTGCAATCGCATCGATCGAGCGCGAGACCGGCGGGATGGCGGCCCTGGTCCGGCGTCACCGCGCCGAGCTCGCGCTGCTCGATCGCGTGCTCGGCTGCCCCGCTTCGCCGCAGGGCTGCGTGCCGGCCGGTCCTCCGTCGCTCCAGCCCGGAGAAGGTGGCCACGACATCATCTTGTCCGGCCCGATCCGTGCCACCTCAGGGGTCGCGCAGGTACTGCTGCTCGAATATCTCGAAGGCATGTCGCGGGCCGATGTCGGCTGGGGCCGCGCCGACGCGGAAACGCTCCGCCGGATCGGTGCGCTGCATGCGGCGCTGTTCACCGTCTTCACGCGTCCGACCTATATGGCCGCGCATCAGAGCGCGGTGCTCGGCCGCGAAGTGCTGCGGTCGCTTGGCGATGCCGGTCCTCGCCTCACCGTCCTGATGGGGCACGACACCAACGTTACCGCGCTCGCCGCCGCCTTGCGGGTTGACCTGAAGGCACCCGGTTACGCAGCCAATGACGTTCCTCCCGGCGGAGCGCTCCAGATCGAACGCCTGCGCGACACCCGGTCCGGAGCGTCATTCGTGCGGGTCTCCTATCGTACCCAGCCGCCGGCCGGCCTGCGTGCGGGGACGCAGGCAACATCGCTCGTTCCGCTGCGAATTCCGGGCTGCGGCGAGATATTATGTGCGGCGGAGACGTTCCGCAGCCTCCTCCAGAAGCGGCTGGCGCCGCTCGATGGCGAAGGGGAGACGAGCGCGCTCTCGGCTTCAAGCCAGCAGATCGCAGCGAAGGGCTCCGCCCCGAACTGAACCGCAACCGATCGGAAGCGCAGGTGTCACAATCCATGTTCAGGGGTCGGTCCGAAGCAATTCGGGCAGTCAGCGGGTCAGGGATGAACGGCAGCGACAGGGAAAGAGCATGCTGGCTGCTGCGCCATGTCCTCCCGCACGAGCCGGCGCTCCGCGGCTGGCTGTCGCGGCGGCCGCTGCCGGGCCTCGATCCCGACGACATCATCCAGGAATGCTACACCATCCTCGCCGAGCTGGAGAGCGTCGACGCGATTCATTATCCGCGCGCCTATCTCTTCCAGGTCGCGCGTTCGGTGATCACCCGGCACCTCCGCCGCACGCGCATCGTGCCGATCCACGCAATGGACGATCTCGAAAGGTTCGATCCGGCCGACGACGCGGCCTCGCCCGAGCAACATGCGATCGATCGCGACGAATTGGGCCAGCTCGCCCGCGCAATCGCGGCGATGCCGCTCAAGACGCGCGAGGCGTTCATTCTGCGCCGCGTCGAAGGCTTGCCACAGCGCGCGATCGCAGCGCAGATGGGCATATCGGAGAACACGGTCGAAACGCATATTTCACGAGGCATCCGATTTCTGATCGATTGGTTCGGCCGTGGCGGAAAAGCGTCGCCCCAAACCTCTAGGCACAATGAACCGGAGATTGCCTCGCCAGATGGCCGAACGAGAATCCAGTCGAGACATTGATCAGGCGGCGTCCGATTGGGCGGCGCGACTGGATCGTGGGCCTCTGACCCCCGAGGAAAATGCGCATCTCTCTGCGTGGCTCGAAGGCGATCCGCGCCGCAAGGGGGCGCTGTTGCGCGCACAGGCACTGTCGCTGATGAGCGAGTCCGCTCAGGCTCTGGGGCCGGGCTTCGATCCGGCCGCATTCGGGCCACCGCAGCTGCCGGCGAGACCATCGCGACGCAAGGCCCTGATCTGGACCGGCTCAGCCTTGGCAGCGGCGACCTTGGCCGCGATCGGGATGAGCATCCCGGCGGCTGGTGCCGTGATCAGCACCGCGCGCGGCGAGATCCGGCTCGTGCCGCTCCAGGATGGCTCGACCGTATTGCTCAACACCGACAGCAGCATCCGGATACCCCAAGGTTCGAATTCGCGCTCGGTCACTTTGCTCGAGGGCGAGGCATATTTCTCGGTGGCACGCGACGCGCAGCACCCCTTCGTCGTCGAAGTGGATGGCCATCGGATGCGCACCACACAAGCCGGATTCCGGGTTCGCAAGCTCGCGGCGAACCCCGTCGACGTGCTGGTGGACCGCGGGCAAGTCGATCTCGCAGCGCGGGGTGGGGAAAGCTCCAACGCTGTGCTGGCGCTCACCGCCAATACGCGGTTGCGTCTTGTGAACGACTCAGGTGCCGCCGAACGCCCAGAGTCGCTGGCTCCCGAGGCGGTCACCCGCGAGCTCTCGTGGCGCGAGGGCAAGCTCGCATTCGAGGGCGAGACGCTGAACCAGGCGGCGGCGAGCTTCGCCCGGTACAGCGACCTCCACATCCAGATCGACGATCCGGAACTGGCGCGCGAGCCGGTGACCGGCCTGTTTGCGGCGAACGACCCGATGGGTTTCAGCCGTGCCGTCGCACGCGTGTTCAACGCGAACCTCGTGCGGCAGGATGGCCGCATCGTGCTGACTCGTACTGCAGCGCAATAAATTTTGCGGAACCGATAGCGGAACCAGACGGCCGGCGGCTCTCAACCGCGAACGTCGCGGAAGGAGCGACGATGTGGGGGTTCGCAAATGCATTCTCGTCCTATTCTCGGCTGCGGCGCAGCCATGGCCGCGATCGTCGCCGCGACCCCGGTCCGCGCGCAGGAGCGCATCTTCGACGTTCCGGCGCAGCCCGCGGTTCGCGCCATTCCGGAGCTCGCCCGCCAGGCGCAGGTGCAGATCGTCGCGCCTGCCCGCGACTTGCGGGGTATCTCGACTCCTGCCGTGCGCGGCCGGATGGAGGTGCGCACGGCGCTTCGCCGCCTGATCGCCGGTACGCCGCTGCGGATCGACTCCGACGACGGCCAGATCATCACCCTGCGCTCGGGCGCAGGCGCCTCGCCCGGTGCCGGACAGGTGCAGCGAAGCGGCACAGGCAATGTGCGTGGTCGCGTCTTCAATACGGCGACCGGCGAATATGTCCGCAATGCCGAAATCCGGGTGGAGGGCAGCACGATCGGCGCGCTTTCCGAGGAGGATGGCGAGTTCCGTCTTGCCGGCGTGCCAGCGGGCGAAGCCACTATAGTCGTGCGCTACACCGGCCTGCAGGAAGCCCGTGCCGTTACGGATATCGTCGCTGGCCAGGTCGCGACGCTCGACTTCCAGCTGCAGGCGTTTTCGGACACTGCCGAGCTGGCCGACGAAAACGAACTGGTGGTCACCGCGACCCGCTCCGGTCAGGCGAGCGCCATCATGGAGCGCCGGGCCGCGCCGAACGCCAAGAACGTCGTCGCGGCGGACAATTTCGGCGCGCTCACCATGGGCGACGTCGGCGAGTTCATGAAAAACATGCCGGGCATCTCGCTCGACTATACCGAGGTGGACGCCACCGCCGTCCGGATCGGCGGTCTCGATCCGAAATATTCGACCTTCACAACCGATGGCGCCCGCATGGCGACCGCCACCTCTAACAACAATAACGGCCGGCAGAACTCGTTTGAGCAGATGTCGATCACCGGGATCGACTCGATCGAGCTCAACAACACGCTCACCGCGAGCATGGATGCCGACGCGCCCGGCGGCAGCATCAATCTGCGCAGCAAATATGCGTTTCAGCGCAAGGGACGGTTGCTGCGCTTCCAGCTCGGCGGCGTCGGTACTTCCGATTCCGCTCTGTCAGCGGCGTATGCTCCCGATGACCGAAAGCACGCCCGCATCTATCCGTCGGCGCAGATCGGTTATGCCGACGTCTTCCTCGGCGGCACGCTCGGGGTGGCGTTCAACGCCAGCTACAACGCCAATTATGTCCAGCAAGACCGTATCCAGACCGACTGGTCCTATCTCGCGAACGGCCGGGTGATTCCCTATCAGGTGATGTGGCGCCCGGGTCCCAAATTCACCCATCGCAAGGCGGCCAATCTCAGCCTCGACTACAAGGCCGGCGACAAAGTCACGCTCTCGCTGCGCAGCAGCTACTCGATGTACGACGTCGAGTATTTCAACCAATACACCTATCTGATCTTCGGCACGACGACGAGCTCGCGCACCACGCCGGATTCGACGCCCACCCATATCGTGGTCAATCCGAACGGCACCAACACGCGACTGCATACGCAATACTCGCACCGCTACGCCGGCACACCGGCCTGGCTGGTCGCGCCCAAGCTCGAATATAAGGACGACACCCTCGAGGCGGTGCTCCGCGGCAGCTATTCGAGTTCCGAATTCAACTTCCGGGACAATTCCAAGGGATTCTTTCAGCGCACCGACAGCTGGCTGACGCGCATCGGCTTCACGATGGATCGCCCCTCGCAGGATTCGAACGTCTGGACGCTCACCCAGACTGCAGGGCGCTCGTGGAGCGACCCGGCCAACTTCAATCGCGACGACGACATCAACAACAATGTCCGCACCTCGGAATCCGACGCGAAGAACGAGATGTACGGGGGCAATCTCGACGTGAAGAAGAAGCTCGAGGTCGCCGGAATCCCATTCACGCTGCTGACCGGCGCGGGGCTGCGCCGCAACGACTGGCGCACCAACGAAGGCTCCTACGATCAATTTCAATATGTCGGCTCGAGCGGCGCCCTGACGCAGACCGGGCCCGACGCCGTGATCCCGTGGACGCAGAATTACGACTTCCGGATCATCGGCTTCGACGCGGGCAACATGAACGCGCAGAACTGGCGCGCCGACAGCAACTACGCGATGTACGACATCTACCGGTCCCATCCCGAATATTTCGTGCCCGACCCAGTCGGCAATCTGAAGCGCGACCTCGACAACAACAAGCGGGTCACCGAGGACGTCCTCGCCGGCTATTTCGAAGTGCAGGCGCGCACCGGCCGGGCGCGCTTCGACCTCGGCCTGCGCTACGAAAAGACCAAGACCGGCGCGAGGGTTGCCAACATCCGCCCGGTCAAGGACGTCACCGCAGCGGGGCTATCCGTCAGCACGGTTGCGGGGCTGCTCTACCAATATAACAATGGCGCTTGGTCGACCCGCCACGGCGAATATGACGACTGGTTCCTGAGCGGCGGGATCAAATACGACTTCACCGACAATCTCGTCGGCCAGTTCGCCTACAGCCAGTCGATTCTGCGCCCCGATTACGGAAATCTGGGCGGCGTGGTGTCGGTCAATGACGACACCCAGATCGTCAGCGTGCCCAATACGCTGCTCAAGCCCGAGCATTCGACCAAATATTTCGCCGGGGTCCAATATTTCCTCGAACCGTCGGGCGTGGTCGGGCTGTCATATTACCGTCTTGACATCAAGGATATGCAGGTCACCGGCATCACCGTCGACCCGGAGGATGTCGGCTACAGCGCGGGCGATTACCCGGGCTACATCTTCCGCAGCGCGCAGAACGCGCCGGGCATCAGCACCAACGAGGGCGTTATCGTCGAGTACGACCAGCAGTTCAGCTTCCTTCCCGGCGCGCTGAAAGGCCTCGGTCTGCGCGCGTCGCTGACTATCATCGATCCGGATGGCGAGCGCGTGAACCTGCCCAAAAAGGCGGCGAATTGGGGAGTAAGGTACAGCTACGGTCCGCTCGACCTCCAGCTCACCGGCAACTGGCAGTCGAGATACCGCACCAGCGCGCTGAGCAACACGCCGACCACTGCCAATAACGGCATCCTCTATCACGCGCAGCGTGAGCTGTGGAACGTCAGCGCCAGCTACAAGGTCTCGAAGAATTTCGAGGTGATGCTGGCGGGCCGGAACATCTTCAACGCTCCCGACGTGATCTACTCGAACGTCCGTAGCCGCGTGCAGCAATACAGCATCTACGGCTCGATGTGGAACGTCGGGATCAAGGGCAGTTTCTGAAAACCCATAACTGGAGCAGCCATCATGGTCCTCGATATCGATCGCCGCAGCCTCATCGCCGGCGCGGGTCTCGGCCTCGGAGCGCTCGTGCTTCCCGCCGGCCGCGGTCTTGCCGCCCAGCTTCTCGGCGCGAAGGGCTTCACGCACAATGTCGCGAGCGGCGAACCCGCTCCGGATTCGATGCTGCTGTGGACGCGCTACGTGCCCGCGGCCGGCGACAGCGCGATCCGTCTCGAAGCCCAGGTGTCGCTCGACCCGGACTTCGCGAGAATCGTCTCGGGCGGCATGGTGCAGACCGGCCCCTGGCGCGACTGGACCGCGAAGATCACCGTCGACGGGCTGAAACCCGGCACGGTCTATTGGTACCGCTTCGTCGCACCGGACGGCAGCAAATCGCCGGTGGGGCGCACCAAAACACTGCCGGTCGGCAATGTCTCGCGGTTCGGGCTCGGCGTCTTCTCCTGCTCGAACCTGCCTTATGGCTGGTTCAACGCCTATGCCCACGCGGCGGCGCGGTCCGATCTCGATCTCTGGATGCATGTCGGCGACTATATCTACGAAGCCGGCAAGGCCGGTCCGAAGGACAGTCGCGTGGTGAGCGAGCGGGTGCTCGAGCCCGATCACGAAATCCTCGCTATCGCCGATTACCGGATGCGCTACGCCTGCTATCGCGCGGATGCCGATCTGCAACGACTGCACCAGATGGCGCCGATGGTCGCCTTCTGGGACGATCATGAATCGAGCAACGACAGCTGGGAAGGCGGGGCGCAGAACCATCAGCCGGCAAAGGAAGGCGACTGGAATCCGCGCCGCGCCGCCGCCATGCAGGTGTATCGCGAGTGGATGCCGGTGTCGGACGAGCCGTGGAAGGCCTATGCGATCGGCACGCTGGCGACGCTGTACCGCACCGAGTCGCGCTTGCTCGCGCGCACCCGGCCGGCCGACATCGACGCGGCATTCCACGCCGCCAACCCCGATGCCGCGCTCGACGCCTTCCGGGACGGCCTCTGGCAGGATCCTTCGGCAACGATGCTCGGCACCATGCAGGAAAGCTGGCTTGCACATGCCTTCGAGGCCAACAGCCGCACGACGGCGTGGCAATTGGTCGGCATGGCCACGATCATCGGCCGGACGGTGATGCCGCAGGACGCGATCGGCTGGCTGCGCCCCGATTCCAGCGAAAAGACCGTCGAGAATTTCCGAAACTATGTCCTCGCCGGCAAGCACCGGCTGCCGATGTGGATGGACCGTTGGGACGGCTATCCCGCCGCGCGGGCGCGGCTGCTCCGCGCCGCACAGCGGGCCGAAGCGGACCTCGTCATGCTCTCGGGCGACAGCCACAATGCCTGGGCGTACGGGCTGGTCGAGGATGGTCGCCCCGCCGGGGTCGAGTTTGCCGGCCACAGCGTCACCTCGAGCGGCATGGAGAACAACATGGCCGCCGATCCGGCGACCGTCGCCCGCGGCCTGATCGCCGCCAATCCCGAGCTCAAATGGGCCGACACCAGCCGGCGCGGCTATATGATGATCGACATCACGCCGCGCCGCGTCACCGGCGAGTGGCAATTCCTGCAGACGATCAAGGCGCGCAGCACCGCGCTCGCCGGCACCCAGCGGATGCAGGTCGAACGCGGCCGGCGCGCTTTCGCAAGCTAGCCGCGATTACCCCGCTGCTGCGTGGTGGCGGGGCAACGGATGATCGGCGCGTGCTCGGTCCGGCCACCGGAGACGCTGACCCGCTGCACCTTGCAACCGCGCTTCAGCGCAGTGGAAACGTCGTGCGAGCGATACTGGATTTCTGCGACTGCACCCGGCTGGACGGATAGTGCGGCGGCGATGAGCGTTGTGAACATGGGAGGTCCTTTCGACAATGGACCGCTCGCTACGGCGCGCGCGTTGCTGCTCGCTGCCGTTTCCGTAACGAAGTGTTGCTGCACGGCACTTTGTGCGCTGCCGCGCAGCCGGTGCGTTGACCCGTCCTCGACGGGTTCCTAGGTCCGGACCCGATGTTGCAGTATATGACGACGACGACGACCACCGCCCCGACCATCGTCCTGGTGGAAGACGATCCGCCGCTGCGGACCCTCACGTCCCGGGCGCTTCAGGAAAACGGCTTCGTCGTCCGCCCTGCCGCGACCGGCGCGGAGATGTGGGTGGCGCTGGAAAACGGCCCGGTCGACCTGATCATCCTCGACATCATGCTGCCGGGGACCAGCGGAATCGATCTCTGCCGGATGCTCCGCGAAAAGAGCCAGGTGCCGATCATCTTCATTTCCGCGCGCGGCAGCGAGACCGATCGCGTGGTCGGGCTCGAGCTCGGCGCCGACGATTATCTCACCAAGCCGTTCAGTACGCGTGAGCTGATCGCCCGGATCCGCGCGGTGCTGCGCCGCGAGGGGGGCAAGCAGGAAGGCGCGCAGCGCAGCCAAGGCCTGCTCCGCTTCGACGGCTGGACGGTCAACCTCCCCCGCCGCGAGCTGCTTTCGCCGAGCGGCGCGGTGGTCGACCTTACCGGCGCCGAGTTCGACCTGCTCGTCAGCCTGTGCGACCACTCGGGCCGGGTGATCGCGCGCGAACGGCTGATCGAGCTTTCGCGCACCCGCCTCGGCGACAGTTCGGACCGCAGCGTCGACGTGCTGGTCAGCCGATTGCGCCGCAAGCTCTCCTCCGTCGGCAGCAAGCCGCCGATCGTCACCGTGCGCGGGGTCGGCTATATGTTCAACGCGCCCGTGACCCGCGAGTGAAGCCACTGGTCCGCGCGCCCCTCGGCCTGATCGGGCGGATCTTCGCGATCCTGCTGCTGGCGATCCTGATCGAGTTCGGCGCCAGCACCTTCTTCTACGAGCGGGCGAGCCAGCTTTCGGTCCGCGACGACGAAGCCCGTCGCCTCGCCGAGCATCTCGTCATCGCGCGCAAACTGCTCGCCGAGCACCCCGCCGCCGAACGCCCGGCCCTCGCCGTCGACCTGACCACCTCGCGCTACAAGATCGCATGGAGCCGCGACTTGCCGGCGACTGCACAGGTCACGCCGTCGCTCGACCGGGTCCATCGCCAGGTGATCGCATGGGAACCGAGCCTGAACGCCACCGGGCTGCGCTTGCGGCTGGTCGGGCCCGCACGCGACGCAGTCATCGTCGGCAGCACCAGCTTGCCCGACGGCAGCTGGATGCAATTCGCCACACGCGAGCCGGTGCACGATCTCAGCTTCTCGCCCGAGCGCATCCTGCTGGCGCTGGCTCCCGCCGTCGCGATCATCCTGATCGGCGGCGTCCTGGTACGCCAGACCCTGCTGCCGCTCCGCCGCCTCGCGCTCGCAACCGAGCGCGTCGGCGCCGGCACCACCCAGGAAGTGCCCGAAGGCGGGCCGCGCGAAGTGCGCCGCGTGATCCACGCCTTCAACCGGATGCAGCGGCGAATCCACCGGCTGCTCACTGACCGCACCCAGGCGCTCGCCGCGGTAGGACACGATCTGCGCACCCCGCTCGCGCGATTGCGTCTCCGCGCCGACGCGATCGACGATGCCGATGTACGCGAGGAGATCGAGACCGACATCGTCGAGATGCAGACGATGATCGACTCGCTGCTGGCCTATCTCGCCGGCGAGGCCAATGGCGAGCCGCGCCAGGCGGTCGATCTGGCGGTGATCTGCGCGACCATCGCCGACGCCGCGCGCGACCAGGGGCATGACGTCGATTATGCCGGCCCCGATCATCTCGAACGCCAGCTTTACCCGATCGCAATGAAGCGCGCCCTCGGCAACCTCGTCGAGAACGGGCTGCATTATGGCGAGAGCGTGCGCATTCTGCTCGAGGACCGCCCGGACTGTGCGCTGATCCGGGTCGAGGACGACGGACCCGGCATTCCTGAGGAAAACATCGAGCAGGCGCTGCAGCCCTTCGTCCGCCTCGACACTGCGCGCGCGCGCGACACGGTTGGGTTTGGCCTCGGCCTGTCGATCGTCAGCCGCGCCGTCGAGGCGGAGGGCGGGACGCTCATTCTGTCCAATCGCCCGAAAGGCGGACTGCGCGCCGAAATCCGGCTGCCTGCCTGAACGCGGCGCAGCAATAATTCCTTACACAAGCGCTGCGTCGCAGCAAAATCGCGCTTCTATCTGTCCTCATGCCCGCCTTCCCCCTGCGGGCTTGTGACGGAGCAGGATTGTGAATGAGCTGATCGGACGGGTCTATGGTTTCGCGAAACAGGTGTTTCCGGACCAGAGCGACCTCTATTCCAAACTCGCGACGCACGGACAGAATCCCAAGGCACTGATGATCTCCTGCGCCGATTCGCGCGTCGTCCCCGAACACATCATGCAGGCGGCGCCCGGCGACCTCTTCGTCTGCCGCAACGCCGGCAACATCGTCCCGCCCTATGCGATGCAGAATGGCGGCGTCACCTCGACCGTCGAATATGCTGTGATGGTGCTTGGCATTCGCGACATCATCGTTTGCGGGCATTCGGACTGCGGCGCGATGAAGGCAGTCGCCAATCCGGCCGGGCTGGAGAAGATGCCCAACGTCGCCGCCTGGCTGAAGCACAGCTGCGCCGCCGAGCAAGTGGTCAACGAAGGCTATCCCGAGATGGAGAATGGCGATCGCGTCCGCGCGATCAGCCTCGAGAATGTCGTCGCCCAGCTCAATCATCTGCGCACCCATCCGTCTGTCGCCGCCGGCATCGCTCGCGGCGAGATCGCGCTGCACGGATGGTTCTTCGACATCGGCGCCGGACAGGTGCTCGCGCTCGACGGTCGCACCGGCCGCTTCATGCCGCTGACCGAAGGCGAGGAGCTGCCCGTGGCGCAGCCCGCGTCGCAGCGTCTCGCCAGCGAGCCGGTACTGGAAGCCGCCGAATGAGTAGCGCCACCGAAACGCGCGCGAGCGGCTGGTTCGCGCGTGATCTCACCGCCTCGGTCGTCGTTTTCCTCGTCGCGATGCCCTTGTGCATGGGCATCGCGATCGCGTCCGGCGTGCCGCCCGAAAAGGGCCTGATCACCGGCATCATCGGCGGCATCGTCGTCGGCGCGCTGGCCGGCTCGCCGCTACAGGTCAGCGGTCCCGCCGCCGGCCTCGCCGTGATCGTCTTCGAACTGGTGCGCGATCAGGGACTGTCGGCACTAGGCCCGATCCTGATGCTCGCCGGCCTGATCCAGGTCGCCGCCGGCATCTTCCGCGTCGGCGGCTGGTTCCGCGCGATCTCGCCGGCGGTGGTGCATGGCATGCTCGCCGGCATCGGCGTGCTGATCGTGATCGGGCAATATCACGTGCTGTTCGATGCCAAACCGCTGTCGAGCGGCGTGGAGAATCTGATGGCGATGCCTGGTCGCCTGCTCGGTCTCTCGGCCGATCTCCGCGCCGCCGAACTCGCCCTGATCCTCGGTCTCACCACCATCGCGGTGATGATCGGCTGGGAGAAGCTCCGCCCTGCCTCGCTGAAGCTGGTGCCAGGCGCCTTGCTCGGCGTCGTTGCCGCGACCTTGGCAGCGTGGCTGCTCGGCCTCGACGTGACCCGCGTCGCAGTGCCCGAGAACATCGCCGCGGCGGTCTCCCTGCCGCAGAACGGCTTCCTCAACCAGTTCGCCAATCCGGCGATCCTCACCGCCGCGGTCGCAATCGCCTTCATCGCCAGCGCCGAGACCCTCTTGTCGGCTGCGGCGGTCGACCGCATGCACGACGGCGTCCGCACCGACTACAACAAGGAGCTGCGCGCGCAGGGCGTCGGCAATCTGCTGTGCGGCGCCGCGGGCGCCTTGCCGATGACCGGCGTGATCGTGCGCAGCTCGGCCAATGTGCAGGCAGGCGCCACTTCGCGGCTTTCGACGATCCTGCACGGCGTCTGGATTCTCGGTTTCGTCGCCTTGCTGCCATGGCTGCTGCGCGAGATCCCGATGGCGGCGCTCGGCGCGGTGCTGGTCGTCACCGGCGCCCGGCTGGTCAACTTCAGTCACGCGAAGCACCTGTTCAAGGATTACGGCATCCTGCCCGTGCTGATCTGGGCAGTGACGCTGACCCTCGTGGTGGCGGAAGACTTGCTCACCGGCGTGCTGGTCGGCATCGCCCTGTCGCTGCTCGAGCTCATCCCGCACTTGCGCAAGCTCAGGCTCAAGGTAGACGAGCACGACGAGGCCGGTCGCCGTACGATCAGCCTCGACGGCGCCGCCACCTTCGTGCAGCTGCCCAAGCTGTCGGCGAAGCTCGATGCGGTGCCCGGCGGCGCGCCGGTCCGGCTCGACCTCACCCGCTGTTCGGCGGTCGACCATACCTGCGCCGAACTGCTGCGCGACTGGTGCGCCCGCCGCCGCGCCAGCGGTTCCGAAGTGGCGCTCGACGGCGCAAACGGCAGGTTCGCGGCTCTGGCCGCCTGACTCGAACGGGAGTGCGCTCACGCGCACTCCCGCTTGAATTCAGCCCCGATTGGAGCCATGGCGGCGCGCCGGCCACACGCCGGCAGTCCGGGACTCCGTCATCCGCCAGATCGCCGCCCTCCCCTATCGCACTGAAGACCCGGCAGCCGATGCCGCGGTCCGCATCCTCTTGGTCACGTCGCGCGGCACCGGCCGCTGGGTGATCCCCAAAGGCAATCCCATGTCGGGGACGGCCCCGCATGTCGCTGCGGCGCAGGAGGCCGAGGAAGAGGCCGGCGTGCTCGGCCCCGTTTGTCCCACGCCGCTCGGCTCGTATCGCTATCGCAAGCGCCGCGGCAGCGGCGCATCGCTGATGATGGACGTCGACGTCTTCCCGCTCGCGGTGACCCGCGAGCTTCCCAGCTGGAAAGAACAGCAGGAGCGCGAGCGCCGCTGGTTCACGCTCGCCGAAGCGGCCGACGCCGTGGAAGAGTCCGACCTGCGCGATCTCATCCGCTCGTTCGGCGCGTCCGAGTTCAAAGCTGCAACCCAGCGTACCGGCGTGCTCACCGCCGTCGCTGAAAAATCGAGGTTAGGTCCGATGTTCGCCTGGTTTCAGCGCCTGCTGCCCCGCACAGGCAATTTCTTCGAGCTGTTCGAAGCGCATGCGACCACCGTCATGGCCGCCGGTGATGCGCTGGCACGGCTGCTCGAGGGCGGCCCGGCGGGCAAGGAGCATATTCGCGAAGTGATCGAGCGCGAGCACGATGCCGACAACATCACCCGCGAAGTGCTGCAGACCGTGCGGAAAACCTTCCTCACGCCATTCGACCGTGGCGCGATCACCAGCCTTGTCGGCGCGCTCGACGATTCGATCGACGAGATGCAGGCGACGGTCAACGCCATCGCGCTCTACGAAGTCGACAGCTTCCAGCCCGAGATGAAGGACATGGCGGGGATCATCGTCGATGCAGCCCGGGTCACCGCCGAGGCGATGCCTTTGCTCCGGAACGTCGCGCAAAATGCCAACCGGCTGCACGAGCTGACCGAGCGGCTCGTCCGCATGGAGGGCCATGCCGACGACATTCACGCCGCCGGTCTCAAGCGCTCGCTCAAGGAGCATGGCGCGACCGACACGCTCAAATTCGTGGTCGAGCGCGAGCTCTACAAGCATCTCGAGCGCATCGTCGACGCCTTCGAGGATGTCGCGAACGAGATTGACGGCATCGTCATCGACCACGCCTGACCCGCGACATGCACGAACTCGCCCTGCCCCTGCTGATCGGCCTGATCGCCGTCGCGCTGGCATTCGATTTTCTGAACGGCCTGCACGATGCGGCCAATTCGATCGCCACGGTGGTCGCCACACGCTTGCTATCGCCGGTACAGGCGGTGGTGTTTGCCGCGGTGTTCAATTTCGCCGCCTATTTCCTGACGATCGCGGTCCCCTCGCTGCATGCTGTCGCGGAGACGATCGGCAAAGGGCTGGTCGACAAGGACGTCGTCACGCCGGCGGTGATCTTCGGCGCGCTCGGCGGCGCCATGTTCTGGAACGTGCTGACCTGGATGAAAGGCATCCCCTCGTCGAGCAGCCACGCATTGGTCGGCGGCCTGATCGGCGCGGGCGTCGCACATGCAGGGCTCACCGGTATCCATTGGAGCGGCCTCAACAAGACTCTGCTCGCGATCGTGCTGTCGCCGACCTTGGGCATGCTGCTGGCGATGCTGGTCATGCTGGCCAGCTCGTGGCTGCTGATGCGCGCGACGGCCCGCGGCGCCGAACGCAGCTTCCGCGTGCTGCACCTCATCTCCTCCGCCGCCTATTCGCTCAGCCACGGGCTCAACGACGCGCAGAAGACGATGGGCATTATCACCGTGCTGCTCTATTCTACCGGCCGCCTCACCGGCGACTTTCACGTGCCGCACTGGGTGGCAATCAGCTGCTATGTCGCGATCGCACTCGGCACGATGACCGGCGGCTGGAAGATCATCGAGACGATGGGCTCGCGGATCACCAAGCTGTCGCAGCACCAGGGCTTCAGCGCCTCGCTTGCCGGGTCGATCATCCTGTTCAGCGCCTCCGCGCTCGGCATTCCGGTCTCGACCACCCACACCATTACAGGCTCGATCATCGGCGCCGGCACCGCCCGACGCGCCTCGGCAGTACGCTGGGGAGTCGCGCAGAGCGTCGTGCTGGCGTGGATCATCACGATCCCGGCATCGGCGCTGGTCGGTGCCGCATTCTACGCGGTGACCTTGCTCTTTTAGGGCGCTCCTTCAATCCCGTTCGCCCTGAGCTTGTCGAAGGGCGCCTGGCCGCAAGCGCCTCGCCGGTGGCTTGCTGGCCTTCGACAAGCTCAGGCCGAACGGACAACAGCTCTTCGCCTCCTATCCCTTCCGCCCCGCGCGGCACTGGCTCGGCGTCTCGCCGAACCGCGCCTTGAACAAACGGCTGAGATGCGCGGCATCGCTGAAGCCCAGCCGCTCGGCGATCGCGCCGATACGCTCTTCATTGTCGGTGTCGAGCAACGCGATCCGCGCGGCATTGAGTCGGCAATTCCGGATATAGGTCTGCACGCCGCCTTCCTTTTCGAACAGCCGGTGCAGCGTGCTGCGCGAGACCTTGAGCCGCCGGCACAGGCTCGCGACGCTGAGCGAAGCGGATTCGAGATTGGCGTGGATCTCGCCTCTTGCCCTTGCCCCCATGCCGAGCGCCGGTTCGGGCGCCGGGCGTTTGCTGCCGTCGGACGCATGCACCGCCACAACCAGCAGGTCGAGCAGGGTTCGCGCCAGCCGCGGCGCGTCCCCCGGCGCGATCAGGTGGAGCGCCTCGCCGAGCTTGTGCAGATGCGCGTGGAGCAAAGCCGCTTCGTCCCGGCCGATGACCATTCCGTGAAGATCGGCCACCGGCCCAAGTTCCGCCTCGGCAAGCGCGCGCGGGATCGCAATCTGGATCGAACGCGCGATCGACATCGTCATCGTGATCGGCTGCGCGATGTCGAACAGCAATATTTCGCCGGCGCGCGTCTCGAACGCGCGCTCGCCGGCGACCCCGTGCATCTCGCCTTCGAGCAGCAGCCCGACGCCGAGGATGTCGATGCGGTCGGCGGCGATCCGTTCTGGCGTTCGCTCGAGCAATCGCGCCGTTCCCGTCGTGTAGGAAACCGGAATTCCGTCGAGATAGACGTTCTCGGCAGAGGTCGAGAACGGCCCGATCGGAGTGGATTCGAACAGCGCGGCAATGCTCGGCCAGCCGCGATCGGACCACGCTTCGTGACGCTCGGCGGGCGCAATGCCGGACGTCGAGTAACGGACGGGCTCGATGCCCCGCCTGTCCCCCATATCAAGCTCCGAATCTTTTAAGAACGCCGCTCCAGGCGAGCCATTCCGGTTAGTTAGCCGGCGTTTCTACATTAAAAAATGATTCAGGAAATACGTTACGCTCGTGCAGCAAACGATTCTGCTGCACCGTGCTGCAATTGCCACGCCGGGCGCTCTCCCGGGCTCGAGAGCGCCCGAGCGTCATTCGAACTCGAGGATCGCCGCATCCACCGTAAGGCTGTCGCCTGGCGCAAAGTTGGCGGCCTTGACCACCCCGGCCCGCTCGGCGCGCAGGATATTCTCCATCTTCATCGCCTCGACCACGGCGAGCGGCTGCCCCGCCTCCACCCTGTCGCCGGGCGCGACATGGAGCTGCGCGAGCAAGCCGGGCATCGGCGCGAGCAGGAATTTGGAGAGATCGGGCGGCAATTTCTCGATCATATGATGGCGATATTGCGCGATATGCGGCGGCAACACCTCGACCCTGTGCGTCGCGCCATGCGCAGTCAGACGCCACGCCGCGCCCTTGCGCTCGACGCCCACGGTGAGCGGCTCCTCGTCGATGCGTATCGCGAACAGCGGCTCGCCCGGTCGCCAATGGCCGATCAGTTCGATCGGCTCGCCCGCGCCGCGGATCAGCTGGACTCCGCCCATGCTCTCCAGCGAGAGCGCGAAACGCTCGCCGTCCACGATCACAACGCGCTTGCCGTGCGGCGCAACCGGTCCATTGAGCTGTCCGCTGATCTGCGCCGCGTGACGGGCGCGCTCGTGATCGATCACCAGCGCCGCCGCCGCCAGCTTGCGCCGTAATTCCGCCGATGCTGGCGCCCCTTCGAACCCGTCCGGATATTCCTCGGCGATGAACCCCGTGGTCAGCGCCCCTTCGCGGAAGCGAGGATGCTGCATGATCGCCGATAGGAAGTCTATGTTGTGCCCGATCCCGTCGATCCGGAACCGGTCGAGCGCCGCCACCTGCCGGTCCGCCGCCTCGACGCGGGTCGGCGCCCAGGTCACCAGTTTGGCGATCATCGGGTCATAGAACATCGAGATCTCGCTGCCCTCGGTCACGCCGTCGTCGACCCGCGTCACGCCGTCCGCGTCACGCGCCTCGGCCGGCGGGCGGTAGCGGACCAGCCGTCCGGTCGAGGGCAGGAAGCCGCGATAAGGGTCCTCGGCATAGACCCGGTTCTCGATCGCCCAGCCGGTGAGCCTGACGTCGTCCTGACCGAAGGCGAGCTTCTCGCCCGCCGCGACCCGGATCATCTGCTCGACGAGGTCTACACCGGTAACTTCCTCGGTGACCGGGTGCTCGACCTGCAGCCGCGTGTTCATCTCGAGAAAATAGAAGCCCGCGCCGGTCTTGTCGGCACCCGAGACGATCAGCTCGACCGTGCCGGCGGAATAATAGCCCACCGCCCGGGCCAGCGCGACCGCCTGCTCGCCCATCGCCTTGCGCATCTCGGGCGTGACGAACGGCGACGGCGCCTCCTCGACCACTTTCTGGTGGCGCCGCTGGATCGAGCATTCGCGCTCGCCGAGATAGACCAGATTGCCGTGCTGGTCGCCGAGCACCTGGATCTCGATATGGCGCGGCTGCTCGATGAACTTCTCGATGAACACGCGGTCGTCACCGAAGCTCGCCAGCCCCTCGCGCTTCGTCGCCTCGAAGCCCTCGCGGACGTCCTGCTCCGAATAGGCCAGCCGCATCCCCTTGCCGCCGCCGCCGGCCGAGGCCTTCATCATCACCGGATAGCCGATCTCGGAGGCGATCCGCACCGCATGTTCGGTATCTTCGATCTCGCCGACAAAGCCGGGAACAACGTTCACCCCCGCCTGCTTCGCCAACTTTTTGGACTCGATCTTGTCGCCCATCGCCGCGATCGCGTTCGGCGGCGGCCCGACAAAGGCGATCCCTGCTTCCGCGCACGCCCGCGCGAAGCTCTCGCGTTCGGAGAGGAATCCATAGCCGGGATGGATGCAGTCCGCCCCGGTCTCCTCCGCGGCGAGCAGGATCAATTCGGCCTTGAGGTAGCTCTCCGCCGCTGGCGCCGGCCCGAGCCGCACCGCTTCGTCCGCCATCTGCACATGCGGCGCCCGCGCGTCCGCATCCGAATAGACGGCGACCGTGGCGATCCCCATCTTCTTGGCGGTGCGCATCACCCGGCACGCGATCTCGCCGCGATTGGCGACCAGGATTTTCTTGAACATCAATGTTCCTCGACCAGTGCCTCGAGCTGCTTCGTACGCGCCTGGGTCAGCTCCGCCCGGCACGAAGCGACCAGCATCGGTTCGGCGCTGCCGCCGCGCATCCGATAGCCGTCGCTGCGGCAATGTTCGTCGCGATAGGCGAGCCACGCCCGCTGCGCCTTGAGCAACTGGTCGGCATAGCCCGGCCGGCCATCGCCCTCGGGCGTGCGATCATATTCGCGCATCTTCGCCAGCGTCAGTTTCCACTGCCGGTTCATCCACGTATCCGCCATTTCGAAGCGGCGGATCTCGCACCGGGTCATGTCCGATTGCGTGACGGGATCCTTGCACGAGGGCTCCTGCGCGCCCGTCGCCAGCAACAGTGCGAGCAGCATCATTCCGCAGCCGCCTGCATCATCGTGTCGCCCTGCATCGCGGTCAGCCCCAGCTTCGCGAACAAGGCCGCATCGGCATCGTCGCCGGCATTGCCGGTGGTGAGCAATTTGTCGCCCGTGAAGATCGAATTGGCGCCGGCCATGAAACAGAGCGCCTGGGTCGCCTCGCTCATGCTCTCGCGCCCGGCCGACAGCCGCACCATGGATTGCGGCATCGTGATCCGCGCCACCGCCACCGTCCGAACGAATTCGATGTCGTCGATCTTCGCCAGCGGCGTGTCGGCGAGCATGTTGCCGAGCACCGTGCCTTTGACCGGCACCAGTGCATTGACCGGCACGCTCTCGGGATGCCGGGGCAGCGTCGCGAGCGCATGGATGAAGCCGACCCGGTCGCCGCGCGTCTCGCCCATCCCGACGATACCGCCGCAGCACACGTTGATCCCCGCCTCGCGGACATGCGCGAGCGTGTCGAGCCGGTCCTCGAAGCTGCGCGTGGTGATCACCTCGCCATAGCGCTCGGGCGAAGTGTCGATATTGTGATTGTAGTAATCGAGGCCCGCATCGGCGAGCATCGTCGCCTGCGACGGCGTGAGCATGCCCAGCGTCATGCAGGTTTCCATCCCCATCTGGCGAACGCCCTTCACCATCTCGACGATCGCGGGCATGTCGCGATCCTTGGGATTGCGCCACGCCGCGCCCATGCAGAAGCGGCTCGAGCCATTGTCCCTGGCCTGCGCCGCCGCCTGCAGCACCGCGCGCACGTCCATCAATTTGGTCGCCTTGAGACCGGTCTCGGCATGCACCGACTGGTTGCAATAGCCGCAATCCTCCGGGCAGCCGCCCGTCTTGATCGACAGCAAGGTCGACATCTGGACCTGGTCGGGCGCGTGATGCTCGCGGTGCACGGTTTGGGCACGGAACAGGAGTTCGCCGAAGGGAAGGTCGAACAGCGCCGCGATTTCCTCACGCGTCCAGTCACGCCGCACGCCGGCGGCGTGCCCCTGCGAAAGCAGGGGGCCAGATTCGAAAGCAACCCGCGCGGGGCTCTGGGCTCCTGCTTTCGCAGGAGCACTGGAAATCTCACTCATTCGGCAGCCTCTTCGATCGGGGGCAAATTGTGTCCGAGCAGCTTGAGCACTTCCGCGGCTGCACTGACAAGGTTGGTTCCGGGGCCGAAGATCGCCTGCACGCCGTGCGCACGCAGGAATTCATAGTCCTGCGGCGGGATCACGCCCCCGGCGACGACCTTGATGTCCGCCCGTCCGGCCTCCTTGAGCGCCGACACCAGTTCCGGGATCAGCGTCTTGTGCCCCGCGGCGAGGCTCGATGCACCGACCACGTCGACCTGGCGTTCGATCGCCAGCGCGCAGGTCTCGGCAGGCGTCTGGAACAAGGGCCCCGAGACCACGTCGAAGCCGAGATCGGCAAAGGCACTGGCAACGACATTGGCGCCGCGGTCATGCCCGTCCTGCCCCATCTTGGCGACGAGCACCCGCGGCTTGCGCCCGAGCCGCCGCTCGAATGCGGCGACGCCTTCCTCCGCGCGCAGCCAGCCTTTGTCCTCGGCATGCGCGGGACCATAGACTCCCTTGATCGGCGTCACTCCGACCGCGTGGCGGCCGAACGCAACCTCCATCGCCGCCGACATCTCGCCCAGCGTGCACCGCGCCCGCGCCGCCTCGACGCAGAGCGCGAGCAGATTCTCGCTCCCCATTGCCCCGCGCCGCAAATTGCCCAGCGCCTCCTCGGCTTTGGCCGCGTCGCGATCCGCACGGGTCTTCTCGATCCGGCGGATCTGGTCGGCGCGCACCCGGGCATTGTCGATGTCGAGGATGTCGATCGGCGTCTCTTCGGCGAGCCGGTATTTGTTCACGCCGACAATCACGTCCTCGCCGCGATCGACCCGCGCCTGTCGCGCGGCTGCAGCGCGCTCGATATGCTCCTTGGGCATGCCGTTCTCGACCGCATGGATCATCCCGCCCAGCGCCTCGACTTCCTCGATCAGCGCCCATGCCTTGTCGGCGAGCTCCTTCGTCAGCGCCTCGACATAATAGCTCCCACCGAGCGGATCGACGACATGCGTCATCCCCGTCTCCTCCTGCAGGATCAGCTGGGTGTTGCGCGCGATCCGCGCCGAGAAGTCGGTGGGCAGCGCCACCGCCTCGTCGAGGCTGTTGGTGTGGAGGGACTGGGTGCCGCCGAAGGTCGCTGCCATCGCCTCGATCGTCGTGCGGATGACGTTGTTGTACGGGTCCTGCTCGGTCAGCGACACGCCCGAAGTCTGGCAATGCGTGCGCAGCATCTGCGAACGCGGCGACCCGCCGAAGCCTTCGATGATCCGGCTCCACAGCATCCGCGCCGCGCGCAGCTTCGCCACTTCCATGAAGAAGTTCATGCCGATGCCGAAGAAGAAGGACAGACGCCCGGCAAACGCATCAATATCGAGCCCCCGCGCGATCGCGGCACGCACATAGGCCATGCCGTCGGCGAGCGTGAAGGCGAGCTCCTGCACCGCCGTCGCTCCCGCCTCGTGCATGTGATAGCCCGAGATCGAGATCGAGTTGAACCGCGGCATATGCTCGGCGGTGTAGGCGATGATGTCCGCGACGATCCGCATCGAGGGCTCGGGCGGATAGATGTACGTGTTGCGGACCATGAACTCCTTGAGGATGTCGTTCTGGATGGTCCCGGTAAGCTGGTCCTGCCGCACGCCCTGCTCTTCAGCCGCGACGATGTAGAAAGCGAGGCACGGCAGCACCGCGCCGTTCATCGTCATACTGACCGACATCTGATCGAGCGGGATGCCGTCGAACAGAATCTGCATGTCGGCGAGCGTATCGATCGCGACGCCCGCCTTGCCGACGTCGCCGGTGACGCGCGGATGATCGCTGTCATAGCCGCGGTGCGTGGCCAGATCGAAGGCGATCGACAGCCCCTTCTGCCCGGCGGCGAGATTGCGCCGGTAGAAGGCGTTCGATTCCTCGGCGGTCGAGAAGCCGGCATATTGGCGGATCGTCCAGGGACGGCCGGCATACATCGTCGCCTTCACCCCACGGGTGAACGGCGCAAAGCCGGGCAGCCCCGGATCGACCGAATCGGCGGCGGTGTAGAGCGGCTTGACCGCGATCCCCTCCGGCGTGTGCCAGGTGAGATCAGCGTCCTTCACTTCCCTGGCGGCGAGCTTTGCCCAGGCGTCGAGGGTGGGCTTCCCGGTCACGCCAAACCTCCGTTCGCCCTGAGCTTGTCGAAGGGCCGTCCTTCGCCGTCGGAAGAGAAGTACGGGGCTTCGACAAGCTCAGCCCGAACGGGGAACAGGATCGTCACTTACCCTTGAACTCCGGCTTGCGCTTCTGGAGGAACGCCGCGACGCCTTCCTGGAAGTCCTGCGAACGCGCCGCCACCGACTGGTGCTCCGCCTCGAGCGCCAGCGTCTCCTCCAGCGTACCGCTCAGCGCCGCCTTGATCTGCTTGCGGATCAGCCCGAGCGCCACGGTCGGCATCGCCGCGAGCCGTCGCGCATAGGTCATCGCGGTGTCGAACACCGCGCTCTCGTCGGCGACATGGCTGACCAGCCCCGCCAGCATCGCATCGTGCGCCGACAGCCGTTCGCCGAGCAAAGCCATTTCGAGCACCTTCGCACGCCCCGCCGCTTTGGCGATCAGCCAGGTCGCGCCGGCATCGGGCACCAACCCGATATTGGCAAAGGCGAGCAGCAGATAGGATTCGCGCGCGGCGATCACGATGTCGGCGCCGAGCGCCAGCGACACTCCCGCCCCCGCCGCGGGTCCGTTCATGGCGGTGACGATCGGGACCGGCAGGTCGGCCATGGTCTGCTGGACCGGATTATAATGGTTGCGCAGCCGATCCCCCGGATCGCCGCCGGATCCTTCCTTGAGCGACGCGCCGGCGCAGAACGCCCTTCCCTCGCCGGTCAGCAACACCGCCCGCGCGCCGTCCTCGACTGCCCGCCGCAGCGACGCGGCAAGCAGATCGAGCATGTCGAGCGTGACAGCATTGAGTTCGTCCGGCCGGTTGAGCCGGAGCACCGCAACGTCACCGTCCAGCGCGTAGAGGATGGTATCGTTGCTCATTTCGGCTCCCTCCCGTGCTCCTGCGAAAGCAGGAGCTCAGGATACCGGAGTGCAGCGCTTGCGGCTCTGGGCTCCTGCTTTCGCAGGAGCACATCCGGTTCAGTGCCGATCACGCGGCGTCTCCATGATTTCGGTGAGCACGCCGCCCATGTCCTTCGGATGCACGAAGAAGATCATCGTGCCATGCGCCCCGATCCGCGGCGCGCCGAGCACTTTCGCGCCCTTCGCCTCGAACCATGCTTTGGCCTCGTGGATGTCGGGTACTTCGTAGCACAGGTGATGCTGACCGCCCGCCGGGTTCTTCGCGAGAAAGCCGTGGATCGGCGAACCCTCACCCAAAGGTTCGATCAGCTCGATCTGGGTATTGGGCGTGTCGACGAAGCAAACCTTCACCCCCTGCGCCGGCAGGTCGAACGGCGCGCGGATCACCTCCGCGCCCATCACCTCGCGGTAAAAGGCGATCGAGTCCGCGATCGACGGCGTCGCGACGCCGACATGGTTGAGGCGGCCGAGCTTCACTGCTTGGTCGGCGCCGGCGTGACCGACGGCATCGCATAGGGCAATCCACAGGCGGCATAGACCTTGCGGAAGATCGCATCGCCGCCCGGGCCGGCGAATTCCTGCTCGATCGACTTGTCGCCCTCGAAGAAACCGATGCGTACCTTCTTCGCCCTGGCGATCTCCTCCGCGATCGGAAATACTTCGGGAGGCTCGCCATTATAGGCGCCCTTGCCGGGGAACAGCCACGAGGACACGTCTGCCATGCCTTCGTCCAGCGTCAGCGTGACCATGCGGGAATCCCCCGCCGGCACCGCCGGTTTGGGCATGAACTGTACCGAGACGATCGGCACGTTGACGGTATCGCAGCGCAGCAGCAGCCGCGAGCCGTCCGCCGCGCTCACCGAAGCGGTGGCGCTTTTTGGCTTCGCAGGATCGGTGCTCTCGCGGAAGGTCCAGACGCCCGGTACAGGTGCGGCGGCCGGCGCGGGTGCGGAAGCGGTCTGAACGGCCAACGCCAGCGTGAGAAGAAAGCTGCTCATCTTGGTCCTTGCGTGCAGTCGGCCGCCGTCGTGGCGCCGTTCACAGCGGGATGTTGTCGTGCTTCTTCCACGGGTTCTCAAGCTGCTTGTTGCGCAGTTTGCGTAGACCCAGCGCCACTCGCCGCCGGGTCGAATGCGGCAGGATCACTTCGTCGATGAACCCCTTGCTCGCCGCAACGAACGGATTGGCGAAGCGCGCCTCATATTCCGCAGTCCGCTCGGCTATCTCCTCGGGCGTCTTGCCCCGGAAGATGATCTCGACCGCGCCCTTGGCGCCCATCACCGCGATCTCGGCGGTCGGCCAGGCATAGTTCAAATCGCCGCGCAGATGCTTCGACGCCATCACGTCATAGGCCCCGCCATAGGCTTTGCGCGTGATCACCGTGATCTTCGGCACCGTCGCCTCGGCATAAGCGAACAGCAATTTCGCGCCGTGCTTGATAATTCCCGAATGTTCCTGCCCGACGCCTGGCAGGAAGCCGGGCACGTCGACGAAGGTCACGATCGGAATCTCGAACGCGTCGCAGAAGCGCACGAACCGCGCCGCTTTCTTGCTCGAATTGATGTCTAGCACGCCGGCCAGCACCATCGGCTGGTTGGCGACCACGCCGACAGTGTGCCCCTCGATCCGCCCGAAGCCGATCAGGATGTTGCCGGCATGGCTCGGCTGAAGCTCGAAAAACTCGCCTTCGTCGAGTACCTTCCGGATCAGCTCGTGCATGTCATAGGGCTGGTTGGCGCTCGGCGGGACGAGGCTATCGAGGCTCGGCTCGAGCCGGTCCCATGGATCGTCGCAGGGCCGCTCGGGAACGCTCTCGCGGTTCGAGGCGGGAAGGAAGTCCACGAAGTCGCGGGCCGCGAGCAGCGCCTCGATGTCGTTGTCGAAGGCCACGTCTGCGACCCCCGACTTCGTGGTATGCGTCACCGCTCCACCCAGTTCCTCCTGCGTGACGATCTCGTTGGTAACGGTCTTCACTACATCCGGGCCGGTGACGAACATGTACGATGAATCCTTCACCATGAAGATGAAGTCGGTCATCGCGGGAGAATAGACGGCCCCGCCTGCGCAAGGACCCATGATCAGGCTCAATTGCGGCACGACGCCGCTGGCAAGCACGTTGCGCTGGAACACCTCGGCATAGCCGCCGAGGCTCGCGACGCCTTCCTGGATCCGCGCCCCGCCGCTGTCGTTCAGGCCGATCACCGGCGCGCCGACCTTCATCGCCATGTCCATGATCTTGCAGATCTTCTGGGCATGGCGCTCGGAGAGCGAGCCGCCGAACACGGTGAAGTCCTGGCTGAACACGAACACCAGCCGGCCGTTGATCGTGCCGCTGCCGGTGACCACCCCGTCGCCCGGGACGATCTGCTGCTCCATGCCGAAATCGACGCAATTATGCTCGACATACATGTCGAGCTCCTCGAACGAGGCCTCGTCGAGCAAGACCTCGACGCGCTCGCGCGCGGTGAGCTTGCCCTTGGCATGCTGCGCGTCGATGCGCTTCTGCCCGCCGCCCAGCCGGGCCGCGGCGCGGCGGCGCTCCAGTTCCTCGATCGTCGACGACATTCAGGTCTCCAGGAGGTGGCGGGTCTCCAGCGGCTGGCGCCTTCTGCACAGGGGATGCGCAGCGAGGCAATTGCAATGTTGCAAAGTTGCGGTGCGGGGGTTTGCAGAATATGTTATCGCTATGAGGAGCGCGCGCCGTCAGCCTAACAACACGCCCCTCCCTGAAAGGGAGGGGATGGGGGTGGGTGCGAGCGCAGCGAGCCCATCGACGCAGCCCGTTGGGCGCGCCGCTCCGGGCCGCGCACCCACCCCCTGCCCCTCCCTTACAGGGAGGGGAGAATGAGTACCGCCCCCCGCCGCCGCCTGTTCGAAGGCTTCCGCCTCCGCGATCTGCGCCGCCGCCTCGGGCTCAGCCAATCCGCCATGGCCAGCCGCCTCGGCATCTCCGTGCCCTATCTCTCGCAGATCGAGAATAACGGCCGCCCGATCACCGACGTCGTTCTGCTCGCGCTCGCTCGCGAATTCCCGATGGAGGCGGCCGATATCGGCGCCGAGGCCGAGACCTCGACCCTGCTCCGCACCATCGACGCCGCCACCGACACCAGCATCCCCGCCCACCCATTGAGCGAAACCGATGTCCGCCGCGGCCTCGAGCAGCAGCCCTTGCTCGCCCGCCGCCTGGTCGCGGTCCACGAAGCGTGGCGCCGCAGCCAGGAGCAGCTTCGCGTCCTCGACGACCGCTTCGACACCGGGTCGAGCGACGCCGCCCCGCTCCCTTGGGAGGAAGTCCGCGACTGGTTCCAGGCCGAGGGCAATTATATCGACGCGATCGACCGCTCGGCCGAGGCGCTCGCCGACGCGCTCGACGAAGGCCCGGTCACCCAGGCACTCGAGGACCGGCTGCGCCGCTGGCACGGCGTCCGCGTGATCGGCGAGGACAATGACGGCAGCCAGTTGAGCGGCTTCGACGAAGCCTCGCGCACCCTCGCGCTCAATTCGGGCCTGCCGCCCGAGAGCCGCGCCTTCCTGCTCGCCCATCGCCTCGTTCGCTACGAATTCGCCAACGAGATGCGCCATGTCGTCGCGCAGGCGGGGCTCGCCAGCCAGGCGTCACGCGAATTGCTCAGCGTCGGGCTCGCCAATTATGCCGCCGGCGCGCTCCTGATGCCCTACAACGCCTTCCGGTCCCGCGCCCGCGAAGTCCGCCACGATATCGACCGGCTGCGCCAGCGCTTCGGCGTCAGCTTCGAGCAGGCCTGCCACCGCCTGTCGACGCTCCAGCGCCCCGGCGCCGCGGGGCTGCCCTTCTTCTTCTGCCGGGTCGACATGGCCGGCAACATCACCAAGCGCCACTCGGCCACCCGACTCCAGTTCGCTGCTTTGGGGGGCGCCTGTCCCTTGTGGATCGTCCACGAGGCCGTCGCGATCCCCGACCGCATCCTCGTTCAATTGGCCGAAATGCCCGACGGCACGCGCTACGTCTCGATGGCCAAGGGGCTGGTCAAGCCGTCGGGCAGCTATGCCCGCCCGCCGCGGCGCTATGCCGTCGCGCTTGGCTGCGAGGAGGTCCACGCCGCCGACTTCGTCTATGCCGACGCGCTCCGCCCCGGCGGCGCAGCGACGCCGATCGGCGCCAGCTGCCGCATCTGCCCGCGCACCGATTGCGACCAGCGCGCCTTCCCGCCCGCCGGTTCGGTCATCGAGATCGATGCCGATCGCCGCAGCGTGGTCCCCTACGCCTTTCGCTAGTGGCGCCGCCGCGGCTGGACTAGGGCAAGCGAAGCCGCTTCGGGGAGAGATCATGCCTTTCGTCAGTGTCACGCGTCTGCGCATCCGCTCGTGGCGCTTCCTTCCGCTCTTTCTCCTGCACGCCGCCCGGACCGAGCGGCAGGCGCGCGCGGCGACGGGCTTCCGGGCCGGATCGCTGCTTCCCGATCGGCACCGGACCTTCTGGACGCTGACGATCTGGGATCGTGCCGAAGACATGCGCGCTTATGTCCGGAGCGGCGCGCACAAACGGGCGATGCCGAAGCTGATGCACTGGTGCGACGAAGCCAGTATCGTGCACTGGGAGCAAGCCGGCGCCGACATGCCAGGCTGGCCGGAGGCCGATGCGCGCATGCGTGTCGAGGGCCGACCCTCCAAGGTCCGCAACCCGACCGCCGATCATCTCGCAATGACCTATGCGCCACCGCGCTCCGGCACGGGAGCGCCGATCCTGCCGCACAAGGCCTGAAGCGCGGCGCCCCCGCCTCCTATGTGCTCCTGCGCAAGCAGGAGCCCAAGGTTACAAAGGCCATCGCTCGCCACTCTGGGCTCCTGCTTGCGCAAGAGCACATAGGGCTAAAGGAAGCACGCCTCTACCGTTCGCGCTGAGCCTGTCGAAGCGCCGTCCCCCGCCCTTCGACAAGCTCAGGGCGAACGGAGGGTGCGTTCGCGCTTCGCTGATTTCAGCCGAAGCGCACCTCAGGGCATATTGTTCGCCATGCCCACCGCGCGGTTGTACGAATCGACCATCATCTGCGCATCGTTGGCCGAATGCGTCTGCTTCACCTGACGATATTGCCCGATCATGGTCCCGAGCATGTCGACGACCAGCGCAGAGACACCGAGACGGCTCGTCTCCAGCGGCTCCTTGGCCTTCGCCTTGGCATCCGCAATCGCCTTCTGCTGCTCGGCGAGCAATTCCTCCAGCGACGCGGCCAGCGTATCGCCCTTGGCGAATACCGCCGGGTCCTTCAGATCCTCGGGCGCGTCGAACAGTCCGACCAGATCTTCGGCCTGCTGCATCGCCAGCTTGGTATTGTACCCCACGGTGTCGCCGCTCTGCTTGAGCGTCGCGCGCTCGGCATCGGCGCCGGCGCGCCGCTGTTTGACCAGCAGCGTGTTGAATTCGTCCAACGCCTTCAGCGCCGCATCGAATTCGGCGATCATCTGGGCGTCCTCGGCCTTGCCGCGCTTGAGGCCGTCCGCCCGATAGGCCTTGGTGTTGTAATAGGCATAAAGCGGCCCGAGCCGCGCCAGCACCTTCTTCAGTGCGTTGTCGAGCGTCTCCGCCGCCGCATCGAGCGGGCCGAGCGAACCCGGCAGCGCGCGCGCCGCCTTGAGCTTGCCCGCCGCGGCTTCGAGCCAGCCGTCGGTGATCATGATGGTCTCGCCGGGTGACCGGCTCGCCACCCGCGCCTCTTTATATTCCTTCGCAGTCGCGGGCAGCCCGCGGCTCTCGATCAGCGCATTATACGCTTCGGTATAGGCACTCACCTTGGCTGCCGTCGCGGGCGAAGTCGCCACGGCTTCGACCGATGCGTTGCCACCACCACCCAAGCCCGAGCCCCCGCACGCGCCCAACAACAACAATCCCCCCAGAGCGACACTCTGGCGCAGCGTCATCCCTCGCATTCGGCAGATCCCCTCAGTCGTTGCGAAGCCGTAACGCGGCTGCAGCGATTTTGATCCAGATCAATGCCGACGCCAACTGGACGCCAACTGAAGGCGCGCCGCACAGGCGCTCTACAACTCCGTGCTCCTGCAAAAGCAGGAGGCAGGGTTATGAAGGTCATCGCCTGGCGACCTTGGGCTCCCTTTCGCAGGAGCACATAGGCTAGCCCAGCTTCTCGTCCTCGGGCGTCTCGGCCGTACCTGAGCGCGTCGCCACATCGCCGCCCAGTGCGCTCTCCTGCTCGCGATCGGAGGTGCTGTCGCGGTCGCGGATGTCGTTGACCGGCCCGTCCTCCGACGGGCGCTCGCCCGACCCGATGAAGTCGCCTTCGCTGCGCGGCTCCTCGTTGCCGCGATCGCGCGGTTCGCGGTCGTCGAGGCTGCGCGAGCGCCCCTCGTGCATGCGGCGGTCATCCTCTGCCATGGCTCTTCTCCTCAAGCGTTGGTGCGGCCGAGCTTGCTCTCGGGCGCCTGGCCCTGCGCGCCGGCGTCGTTTTCGACATCGCCTTCGACGGTATTCTCTCCGGCTTCGTCATTGGGGTCGCCGCCGGTCGCGAACAGTCCCTTCGACTGGCCGATCCCGGGATTGTCCTCGAGATCGTCGCGGGGCCGGTCCTCGGGCCGGGTCGGGTCGTGCTTGCTGCTGGTCATCTCGCCTCTCCTCAGGTCGAGGCTAAACGGGCGGGCGCGCGCGCCGGTTGCCCGCTCCATCACATCCGTGGCACATTGCAACCAAATAAGGAGAGGACCGATGGCCACTGCGCTTCATCAGGACGCCGGCAATCCGCTCGGCGTCAGCCATGCCGAGTGGGAGGCGCGTCAGCAGCTCGCCGCCTGCTATCGCGTGTTCGACCATCTCGGCTGGTCCGAGATGATCTACAACCATATCACCGTGAAGCTGCCGGATCAGGAAGGCGCGTTCCTGATCAATCCCTTCGGGCTGCACTTCAGCGAAGTGAAGGCGTCCAATCTCGTCAAGATCGATATCGACGGCAACAAGCTCGACGATTCGCCTTATCCGGTAAACCGTGCCGGCTTCGTCCAGCACGCTCTGTTCCACCGCCATCTGCCCGACGCGCATTGCATCATGCACACCCACACCACCGCGGGCATGGCGGTGAGCAGCGTCGAGGGCGGTCTGCGCCCGATCAATTTCTATGCGTGCAACTTCGCCGGCCAGATCGCCTATCACGATTTCGAGGGCGTGACCGTGCGCGACGAGGAAGGCGAGCGCCTGCTCGCCAATCTCGGCGACAAGCGCGTGATGCTGCTGCGCAACCACGGCATCCTCGTGATGGGCCGCACTCTGCCCGAGGCGTTCATCAAGCATTGGGCCTTGCAGCGCGCCTGCGAGATCCAGCTAGCCACGCTGTCGATGGGCCAACCGCTCACCGTCTCCGACGAAGTCGTCGCCGTCCACCAACGCGACTTGCACATGGCGCAGGTTCCCGGCGGCCCCGGCGCGGCCGACTTCGCCGCAATGGTCCGGCTGGTGGATCGGGTAGACCCGGGCTGGCGGGACTAGGTTGAGAACTCAAACAAGTCATTGATCTAATTGCCGTCATCCCGGCCTTGAGCCGGGATCCCGCTTCTTCTTCTGTGAGGCAAGGCAGCCGGACCCGGTCGCAAGGCCGGGGTGACGATAGGAATTTGGGCCCCCAAATCTGGAAAGGCTCTACCCATGCTCCTGCGAAAGCAGGAGCCCAGGGCCGGAGGCGTTTCCCGCAGTCACTCTGGGCTCCTGCTTTCGCAGGAGCACGGATCGCCCGCACACGCCTTCGGCCGTCAGCCGAACCGGAACCCGCTGACAGCCCAGCCCAGCACATGGTCGCGGTAGTCGCAAACCGCCGGGCCCTCGCCGCCCGCGCCGAGCGCGACCATCAGCGGCAGCAGATGCTCCTCGCGCGGATGGGCGAAATGCGCGTGCGGCAGCGCGTCCCACGCGGCTACCCGGGCGGCGCGCCGCGCGGGATCGGGATCGGTCACTGCACCGACCAGCGCGGCGTCCCATTCGTCGGAAGGGGCCGTCGCCTGGCTCCCGCGCGCGCGCAGATTGTGGAAGCTCATTCCCGATCCGACGATCAGCACGCCCTCATCACGCAGCGGCGCCAGTGCGCGGCCGACCGCGATATGCGCCGCCGGATCGAGATCTTTGCGAAGCGACAGCTGGACCAGCGGGATGTCTGCGTCGGGCACCGCCACCATCATCGGAATGAACACGCCATGGTCCCAGCCCCGCGCATGTTCCTCGCCGACCGGGAAACCGGCACCTTCGAGCAATGCCTTCACGCGCGCCGCCAGCTCGGGCGAACCGGGCGCATCCCAGCGCAAGCGATAGGTGTGTTCCGGGAAGCCGTAATAATCGAACAGCAAGGGCTGACCGCTTCCGGCATGGACGGTGACCTGATCCTCTTCCCAATGCCCCGACACCAGCAGAATCGCGCGCGGCCGTTCGGGCAGGCTGGCGATGAGCCCGGCCAGATAGGTCTGCATCTTCTGCCACATCGGGTCGGCGGGCCCGCCAAGCGGGTCCATGAAAAAGCACGGGCCTCCGCCGTGGGGGATGAAAAGGCTGGGCATGCTGGTCATCGATCACTGTCCTACAAGGCGAAGTTCTGCTATTGTTCTCGCATGACGATTTCCAACCGGACACGATCGAGCAGACTGCGCACGAAACAAGATTCCACTGCCCAGCAACTTTTGTTCACGATTCGCGTGAAAAATGCGAAGTTAAGCTGGTCGAATCCTACATCGTCGCCGAGCGTGGCTGCGGCAATGATGCTTTCGGAAACATGCTGTTTCCCGCTACAAGCGGAGGCAGCATGACTCGTTTCACCGTCAACAATCAGCCGGTCGAGTACAAGATGGATCCGCGCACGCCGTTGCTGTGGGCGCTGCGCGATGCCTCCAACCTGACGGGCACCAAATATGGCTGCGGCACCGGCGATTGCGGCGCCTGCGCGGTCGATGTCGATGGCGGGTTGCGGCTGGCGTGCCAGGAAACCATCGGCGCGCTCGAGGGGACCTTCGTCACCACGATCGAGGGGCTGTCGAAGGATCGCAGCCATCCGGTGCAGCAGGCATTGCTCGCCACCAATATCGTCCAGTGCGGCTATTGCATCCCCGGCATCGTCATGGCGGCGTCGGTCCTGCTGCGCACCAATCGCAGTCCGTCCGAGGAAGACATCAAGGGTGCCATCCCCAATATCTGCCGCTGCGGCATCTATCCGCGGCTGATCGGCGCGATCACCGAAGCCGCGCGGAACGCGCGCGGCGATGCGCCGTTGTCCGCCGAGCCCGAGCCGCAAGTCGAAGCGGCGGCACCCGAATGACATTGCCCAATTCTTTCAATCGCCTTTCGCCGCAATTCAGCAACCGCTCATCCGGCAAGGTCTAGATGCAGTTCATCAAGTAGCCCGGCCTCTGCCGGTCTCGACGGAGACAGTTGAGATGAAGAAGACCTTGCTCGCGGTGATCGTCGCCGCAACGGCTCTGGTCCCGCCGGCAGCACTGGCCCAGGATCGTGGCCGCTGGGGTGGCCGTAGCTGGAACGGTGGCCAGGCGGCCGAGGTTCGCCAGAACCGCGGCGAGTGGCGCCAGCAGCAGAGCCAGCAGGCGCCGCAGGCCCAGCCGCAGCGCCAATGGGATGGCGGCGAACGCCAGCGCGGCGGCTGGAGCCGTCCGCAGCAGCAGGCGCCGCAGCAGCAGACTCCGCAGGCGGTTCCGCAGCAGTCCTTCTCGCAGCAGCAGCAGCAGCGCTGGGGCGGCGATCGCGGCGACCGCAGCCAGTGGAACAACAATGGCGACCGCTCGCGCTGGTCGGGCAACCGCAGCCAGTGGAACGGCGGCGATCGCCGTCCGGACGCTGGACAGCAACAGCAGTTCGACCAGCAACGCCAGCAGCAGTTCCGCGACGCCAATCGCACCCGGTGGAGCGGCGACCGCAGCCAATATGACCGCGGCAATCGCGACTGGAACGACGCCAATCGTACCCGCGAGTGGAATGGCGACCGCAATCGCTATGACGGCAACCGCACCCGCGACTGGAATGGCGACCGCAACCGTTGGGACAGCAACCGCACCCGCGGCTGGAGCGGCGACCGCAACCGCTGGGACAGCAATCGCGGCCGCTGGAACAACAACTGGCGCAGCGATCGCCGCTACGACTGGCGCGGCTATCGCAGCAGCAACCGCAGCATCTACCGCCTGCCGCGTTACTATGCGCCGAGCGGCTGGGGCTATGGCTATCGCCGCTTCGGGATCGGCTTCTTCCTCGACTCGATGCTCTATTCGTCGAGCTACTGGATCAACGACCCGTTTTATTATCGCCTGCCCGAGGTCGACGGTCCCTATCGCTGGGTGCGCTATTACAACGATGCGCTGCTCGTCGACATCTATACCGGCGAAGTGGTCGACACGATCTACGACATCTTCTGGTAAGGACGCCCGCAGCCTTATCGGAGATCCTGGGGCCCGGCAGCGATGCCGGGCCCCTTGTCGTCGATACGGCTTGCAAATCGGCGCACCGCACGCGATTTCGCCAGCCGTGAGCAAGAAACTGAACGACGGCAGAGTCTCGGGCGGCCCCTCGCCGCTACGCGCCCGCTTCGGCCGAGAGGTCTCCGCCCGGCTCGAGGCGAACCCGAATGTCCGCCGCGCCAAAACCGATGCGGCGCAGATGTACACCTTTCCCGATTTCCTCAGCTCCGCCGAGTGCGACACGCTGATCCGGCTGATCGACTCCAATTCACGCCCGTCCACCCTGCTCGCGGTCAGCGAGGATCCGGATTACCGCACCAGCCACAGTTCGGACCTCCACCGCTGGTCCGAGGAGATCCTCACGATCGACCGTCGCATCGCCGACCTGCTCGGCCTCCCCGAGGAGAATGCCGAGACGCTGCAGGGCCAGCGTTACGCCGTGGACCAGCAGTTCCGCGCGCATTGCGACTATTTCCACGAGTCGAGCGACTATTGGCCCAAGATGCAGGAGACCGGCGGCCAGCGCACCTGGACGGCGATGGCCTATCTCAACGACGTGCCCGAGGGCGGCGCGACCTGGTTCCCCCGCGCCGGCATCCGCTTCAAGCCGAAGCGCGGGCTGCTCGTCGTCTGGAACAACATGACGCCCGACGGCACCCCCAATTACGACACGCTCCACGAAGGCATGCGCGTGCTGGAGGGCACCAAATACATCGTCACCAAATGGTTCCGCGAGGGTCCCTGGATCAAGGACTATATCCAGACCTATATCGCCGGCGGCATCGAGACAGCGCCGGCGACCGACTGAGCTACAGCCGGCCGACCGGGCCGCTCCCGGCTCTCACCTGCGCAGTCTAGGTTTGGTCCCCGTCTGCCGATCGAGGAAGTCGAGGATCGTCGTCCACAGATGCTCGCTGACCCCCGGCCCGCCGACCCTATGGGTGTGCCCCGGATAGAGCATCATCTCGAACGGCACCTTGTGCTGCTGGAGCGTCGCCGCCATCGCCGTGGTGTGCTCGAGCACGACATTGTCGTCGGCCATGCCGTGGATGATCAGCAGCGGATCCCTGATCTTCGCAGCGTCGCCGATCGTATCCGAGCGCTTGTACGCGTCGGCCACCCTGGTCGGGTCCCCCATGTAACGCTCGGTATAATGGGTGTCGTAGAGTTCCCACTTGCTCACCGGCGCGCCGGCCACGCCCGCGGCGAACACGCCGGGCGCCGCCTCGAGCATCTTGAGCGACATATAGCCGCCATAGGACCAGCCATAGGTGACGATCCTGGCCGGATCGACGAAGTCGAGCGTCTTCAGATAATTCGCGCCGGCGATCTGGTCCGCCACCTCGACCGAACCCATCGCATGCCAGATCGCGTCCTCGAACGCCTTGCCGCGATTGGCCGAGCCGCGATTGTCGATCTGGAACCAGACATAGCCCCGGTCGACGATATATTGCTGCAGCGCTCCGCCCCAGGCACGGCTCACCGTCTGCGAATGCGGCCCGCCATAATGCTGGAAGAACACCGGGTAGCGCTTGCCGGGCACACGATCGGGCGTGACCATCTCCCAGTGCAGTTCGGTGCCGTCGGGGCCCTTGATCGTCCCGAAGGTCCGCTCGCGATGGCTCGCCAGATACGGATTATAGGGGTGATCCGCAGCGGTGACCGCATTCTCGTTCACCCACGCGATCCGCTTTCCCGACGCGTCGGCGAGATAGACTTGCGACGGCTGATCGGTGTTCGACCGGGTGACGATCGCGCGGCTTCCCGCCGGATCCATCACCGCGCTGTTCCACCAGCCCGCCTCGGTCAGCCGGGTGACATTCCCAGCCTTGCGGTAGCTGGTGGCATAAAGATGCCGTTCGAGCACGCCGTCCTTGTTGCCGAGGAAGAACACCCTGCCGGCAGCCTGATCGACGCCGACCCCGTCGGGCGTGACCTCCCAATCGCCCTTGGTCAGCTGCGTCCATTTGTCCTTCGCGAAGCGATAGAGATGGCCATGCCCGTCGCGCTCGGACCACCAGATCAGGCTGCCGTCGTCGAGCGGAGTCAGCGCGTTGGACAGGTTCACCCAGCTTTTCGGGCCCGACTTCTCCCTGAACAGCACCTCCGACCTGCCCGTCGCCGGATCGACCGACAGCACGTCGAGCACGGTCTGGTCGCGGTTCTGGCGCTGCACGTAGAGCGTCTTGCCGTCGCGCGACCAGTCCACCCGGGCGAGATAGATGTCGGCGTCCGCGCCGAGATCGACCTTCACCTTCGCGCTGCCGTCGGGCCGCATCACGTACAGCTCTACCAAAGCATTGGCGGTGCCGGCTTTGGGATAGCGTTGCTGATAGATGTTGGTCCCTTCGGCCCCGATCGCCGCACGCGTGACCACCCCCACCGGTGCTTCGTCGAAGCGCTCGACCGCGATGCGGCTGTCGTCGCGCGCCCACCAATAGCCGGTCGAGCGGTCCATCTCCTCCTGCGCGACGAACTCGGCCTCGCCCCAATGCACGGTGCCGGTGCCGTCGTCGGTGACGCGCTTCGGGGCACCCCCGGCGAGGTCCATCACCACCAGATTCTGGTCCTGCACATAGCTAGCGAAGCGGCCCGACGGGCTGATCACTGCGTTCAGCTTGGGCCCAGCCGCGGCGGCGAGCTTCTGCACCTGCCCATCGAGCCGCGCGAGATACAGCTCGCCTTCGAGCGGCACGAGGATCGACTGCGAATCGGCCGACCAGTCGTACGAGACGATTCCCCTCGTCCCGCCGATCCGCGCGCGCTCCCGCTGCATCTTCTCGGCCTCGGAAAGCTCGGCTCCGGTGCCGAGCTTCTTCGAATCGACCAGCATCCGCCACTCGCCGGTGCGCGTATCCATCGCCCACAGGTCGAAGCGCTCCTTCTCGTCCTCGCGGTTACGCAGCAATGTGACGAACTTTCCGTCGGGCGACAGCGTCAGCTTGCGCGGCGTGGTGCCGGCGAGATCGGGGCTGGCATAGAGGCGCTCGAGCGTCAGATCCTTGACCTGCGCCACCGCTTCACCGGTCATCAGCGGTGCTCCCAGCGCAACCAAAGCCCATCCCAGCAACCATTTACGCATTCCCGTCTCTCCGGAGGCCGCATACCGCGAACGCGGGCGGAGGCGCCTTATTGCGGGCCCGCGCCGCCGGGTAAAGCTCCTCCTTCCCGCGCTTGCCCGGCTGCGGCGCCGGACCTATGCCGACATCATGCGCACGATCGGCGATTATCAAACGGACGGCTACGCTTTGGTCGAAGGTCTGCTCGCACCCGAAGTCTGCAACGCTTTCCTGCATCAGTTCCAGCAGGCGATTGCGCGTAGCGGCGCGGATCTCGCCCAGTTCAATCGCACCTCGAATCTGCTCAAGCGCGAAGCAGTCGAAATGTACGGCTATCATTTCCCGCCGATGCTGACTCTGTTGTGGGGCCTGACGCCGGTGGCCGAGCAGCTCAGCGGCAAGGCGCTGCTGCCAAGCTACAGCTATTTCCGCATCTACCGCGAAGGCGATGTCTGCCTCGTGCACAGCGATCGCTATTCGTGCGAGCACAGCATGTCGCTGACGCTGGATTATAGCGACGGCGTCCCCTGGCCGCTCGAGCTGGAGCGCTTCGATTCGAAGCCGTCGTCACGCACCGAAGAGGATTTCGGCGCGCAGGCACCCGCCGCGCTGGCAATGAGCCCCGGCGACGGCGTCCTCTATCGCGGCGTCCAGCGCCGCCACGGACGCACCCTGCCCAATCCAAACGGCTGGTCGGCACATCTCTTCCTGCACTGGGTCGAGCGGGGCGGGCCTTATGCCGAATTCGCGTTCGACAAGAATGCCGACACGGCGAAGCCGGTCAATTTCAGCTTCCGCTAGCACGAAGACCCATAAAAGCGGACCGGCGGGAAACGCCCCGAAGTTGGTCATTCGGCGTCCCTGTGGCGCTGCCTAGAAGCGGACATCGGCTCATGTTCGGGGCGAACGACGGCTGAGGCCATCGCGGACATGCGGAGCTACTTCCATCGCCGCCATTCTGGGCGGGCGCGCTAATCGGCACGCATCAAGGTGTCGGAAAGCAGTCCCCCTTCAGATGTTGTTGCCTCGGTGCGCGGCAACAGCTTAGGGCCCACGAACAATCCGAACAAGAAGCCGCCCAGATGCGCCTCCCACGCCAGCCCTCCGGCGGTACCGCTCGCCCATGCTATCAGCGCGAGCAGCGCAAAAAGAAACGCGTTCTGCTTTACCAAGTCCCAGCTGACGCGTCGTATCTGCCTAGACCTGACCGCTAGGACGGATGTGCCATCCGCAGACGTCCGGATCAGGAGGCCGACGAGACCGTAGAGCGCACCCGAAGCGCCCACCATCGGCACATACCCCATCGGATGTAGCGCTAGATACAGTGCCGCGCCGGATAGTCCGCTGAGAAAAAACAAGATCACGAAACGCAGCCAGTTCAGCGGGTGTCGCCCGAGGCGCGCGGTAAGCGTGGGGCCGACACCTGCCAGCAACGTCATGTTCATTACCAGATGCATCGCGCCGCCATGGGCGAACATGTGCAGCAAGATCGTCTCGAACCTTCTCTGCGACAGTGCAGAGGCGGACAGTCCCCACCGGGTCACCCCATCCGTTCCGCTGGTGAAAATCGTCCAGAAGAACGCAATGACGCATGCCGCGCCAAGCACTGCCGCCGGTACCTTCGTTTGCCAGGGTAACTGCGGCTCCGGCTCCTTCTCGGCGACATCGAAGGCAAACGGCTGCGCTTCCGACGCAAACCACAGCTCGCCGTGCTCTTCCTGAAGCTCAAGGCTGTTGCGTAGCGATTCCATAACATCTCGCGGCGCAATCACCTTCACCGTGTCACCCGGGACGAACTCGATGAACAGATGCGGCCAGCGCTGCCACCACGGAACACCGAGCGCACGCCATCGCCCATCGGAGTCGGACCTGCCATAGAAGCCTTGCGCTTCCAGCACGGCCTCCAGCCAAGCCGCCTGCTCTTTCGCTATCGCCATCTCGTAGGGCCTCGAGACGAATTGAAAGACCCATGCCAGCATCATGACGATAGTCACTATCGGCGGGAAGTGTCCCAGCCACAGGGTCAGCCAGAGAACAAGGCCTAGGGCGATCAGATTGGGAAGGAGTTGATAAAAGCTGTAGATCGGAACCAGATCACGTAGCAGCCCGTGGCGTGAACGGACTGAAAGCTCGTTTTCGGTACGGACCATGGTCTCGGTGTGACGAGGCCACATCAGGTTTGCAACCCTCCTGGACGGACCCCGGCGGTGAGCACCATGATCAACCGATCGCAGTACTCGACTGCTGACAAGGCGGTGTGAACGAAGGGCCGGAATCGAACGGAGCGCCCGGCAAAAGCCAACACTCTACTCCGTGCTGAGCTAGGCGCCGCCATGAAGCGGAGCTATCCCGCTCAGTCACAGCTATCGGGCTGCCTCACCCCGAACAGCCGGACCGCTCTCCACCCGATGCTGGACGTTCAGCCCTCGCGCCCGAAAGCGGCCGTTTACGAATTCACATCTGGTCCAGCCCCAACGCCACTTTGCGCGAGACAAGGATGAAGCGCGGACCGGCCCCGTTCTGCGCCGCGCGATCGTCCGGATTGTAGAGCGCGCATTTCTTGAGGCTCAGGCAGCCGCATCCGATGCAGCCGTCGAGATCGTCGAGGGTGCGCTGAAGCTGCGCGACGCGCGTCTCGATCACCTTGCGAAAGCCGCGGCTGATCCGCTTCCAGTCGGCCGCGCTCGGTGCGCTGTCCTGCGGCAGCTTCGCCAGCTCCGCCGCGATCTGCGGCAGGGTGAATCCGAGTTGCTGCGCGATCAGCGCGAACGAGATCCTGCGAATGTCCGCGCGCAGGAAGCGGCGTTGGTTGCCGCTGGTGCGGATCGGGTGGACCAGCCCCTTGCGCTCGTAGAAGCGCACCGCCGACACCGACAGCCCCGTCCGCGCCGCCAGTTCGCCGATCGTGAGCAGCTCGTTGCCGCGGTGCATTGTGCCTCCGATTTTGCGCTTGACCTCAACCTAGGTTGAGGTTGTAGCTGCTCTCGGCATGGCCTCCAACGCGAAAGGAACTCCATGCCCGCGCCCTATATCGAGCACGTCAATCTCACCGTCCGCAGCCCCGAGCGCACGGCGCAATTGCTCGCCGATCTTTTCGACTGGCACGTCCGCTGGGAAGGTCCGGCGCGTGACAATGGCCGCACCATCCATGTCGGCGACGAGCGCACCTATCTCGCGGTCTACGCGCCGCCCGAGGCTCCCGACGACGCAATCTTCGCCAAGGGGCAGCCGCTCAATCATGTCGGTATCCTCGTCGACGACCTCGACGACGTGGAGCGCCGGGTGATCGCCGCCGGGCTGGTCCCCTTCGCGCACGCCGATTATGATCCAGGGCGCCGCTTCTATTTCCTCGATCACGACGGCACCGAGTTCGAGATCGTCAGCTACGCGTGACGTCGGAGGGTCGCTGGCGGCGCCGGCGGAATTCGGCCACCTTGGCCTTGTTGCCGCAGCGCTTCATCGAGCACCAGCGCCGCTCGCCGCTGCGCGACGTGTCGAGGAACAGCATCGCGCATCCGTCCGCCTCGCAGCGCCGGATTCGCGCGGCGCGGTCGCCGCCAAGAAGCCGCGCCGCCTCCCCCGCCAGCGTGGCGAGCAGCGCGCATGCGCTTCCCTCCAGGCGAACGCGTCCGTCGTCGCCGATCTGGGGGACTGCCGCAGGCTCGCGGGCCAGCGCGTTGATCTGGTCGACGTCCTCCGTACGGACGTCCCTGCCGTCCAGCAGCGCGTCGACGATCGCATGGACCGCCTCGCGCAGCGCCCGGGCGTGTTCGAGATCGGCGGATGTCGCCGGCGGCGCCGTTTCCATGAACCCCGCGGCAACCAGCCAGCGGCCGACATCGCCCGGCGCGGCGAGCAGCTCGCGCTGCGTCGGCTTCAGCCGTCCGGTGCGCGTCGCCACCAGATCAAGCACCGGATGCCCGCCCCGGAAATGAAAGCCGTCGCGCAACTCGGCGCCGCTGGACTCATGCTCGACCACGAAACCTTATTGACAGGTTACCGCGCCTTATACAACAAGTTCGCACGTAACCAGTCGAGTCGGTTACACGGGGAGAAAAGACATGGTCAGACAGCTCATCCTCGCCGCCAGCCTGCTGGCCGCGGCGGGCGGCGGACACGCGCGCATCGTCGACCCGGCCCCGGATCTTTCCGGAACATGGGTGATGGAGTCCGCCTGGGAGATCCTCGCCGACGGACGGCGCGTCACCAATTATGGCGAGCATCCTTTGGGGCTGCTGATCGTCGACAGGGCAGCACGCTACAGCCTGCAGATCTTCCGACGCGACCGGCCCGCCTTTGCGGCGGGCGAGAAGGGGCACGGCACGCCCGACGAATATCGCGCCGCTGTGCTCGGATCGAGCACCCATTTCGGTCGTCTCCGAAGCAATCCGGCCGCAAGGCAGCTCATCTTCGACATCGAAGGCGCCTCGTTTCCGAATTGGGAAGGCCGGCGGCAGGTGCGCGACTATGTCCTTCGGGATGGCGTGCTGCGCTACGCCGTCCCTGCCAGCGCCTCGGGCAACGGAACCACCGCCTGGTCGATCTGGCGGCGCGTCGGGAAAGGCGATGGCGATGGATGATTTCTATGGGCGCGAATGGGCCGAGCATCGGCACAAATGCTTCGATGCGATCGCTGCGCTGCTTCGATGGCTGGTGCCCGGACGGGGCGGAAAATAGAAAGGGCGCGGTGACCATCGCCACCGCGCCCTTCGCATTTCGAACGACCGAAGCTTATTCGGCGGCGGCGACCTCGTCGGTCGGACGCACGTCGCGGCGCTCGGCGATACGCGCCGACTTGCCGGTGCGGCCGCGCAGATAATAGAGCTTGGCGCGACGGACGACGCCGCGGCGGACGACTTCGATCGAGTCGATGTTCGGCGAGTAAAGCGGGAAGACGCGCTCGACACCCTCGCCGAACGAGATCTTGCGGACGGTGAAGCTGCTGCCCATGCCCTTGTTCGAGCGCGCGATGCACACGCCCTCGTAATTCTGGACGCGGGTGCGCTCGCCTTCGACCACCTTCACGCCGACGCGCAGGGTGTCGCCCGGGCGGAATTCCGGAATCTTCTTCGCCTCATTGAACTTGGCGATCTGCTCGGCTTCGAGCGTCTGGATGACGTTCATGACTCTTCGTTCCTGTTTCGTCGCTGCGCGCCAGAGGGAAGCTGAACCCGAGCGCCCTCATGGCGCTCCCAAAGGTCCGGCCTCCTTAGCCGTGTGTCGGTCTCCGCCTGTGCGCGTCGCCAGGCCTCGATCCTCGCATGATCCCCCGATCGCAGCACTTCGGGGATCGTGCGCCCTTCCCATTCCTGAGGTCGGGTATATTGCGGATATTCGAGCAGCCCCGTTTCGAAGCTCTCGTCCTCACCGCTGGAAGCCGCGCCCATTACGCCGGGAATGAGCCGAATGCAAGCGTCGAGCAGGGTCAGCGCCGCCATCTCGCCGCCCGAGAGGATATAGTCGCCGATCGACACCTGCTCTATGTCGCGCGCCTCGAACAATCGTTCGTCTATACCTTCGAACCGGCCGCACAATATAGTCACGCCGGGACCGTCAGCGAGCGCCCGCACCCGCGCCTGCGTCAGCGGTCTGCCCCGCGGCGTCATGGCGAGCACCGGCCGGCCCGGCGCGACGCTGTCGAGCGCTGCCGCGACCACATCGGCGCGCATCACCATCCCCGCCCCGCCCCCGGCCGGCGTATCGTCGACCGACCGGTGCCTGTCGGTGGCGAAATCGCGGATCTGCACCGCCTCCATGCGCCACAGTCCCTCGCGCAACGCCCGTCCCGCGAGGGAAACGCCAAGCGGCCCGGGAAACATTTCGGGGTAAAGCGTGAGGACGGTCGCAGCGAAGGTCACAATGTCCAGTTCTCGATCTTGAGGCCGGGAATGTCGGCGAAGTCCTCTTCGTTGTTCGTGACGAGCGCCAGACCGAGCGAAAGTGCGTGGGCGCCGATGAACCGATCGAGATTGCCGCGGAAGAAGGGCAGCCCGGCGTAAATGTCGGCAGCCCGCGAATCGAAAGGCAGTGCTTCGATCTGCGCGAAAAGCGCTTCCGCCCGGTCCAGCTGATCCCGTCCCCTTGCGCCGAGCATGACTTCTGCCCGCACGATCGCGGAGGTGACCAACTCGCCCCGGCGACATGCCTCGACACGTTCGCGTACCCGCTCGCCGCGTCCGTCGAGCAAGTAGATGCAGATGTTCGTGTCGAGCAGGAATACGGGATCAGGCACGTAGGCTGACAGCATGCCAGTCCCGCGGGTTTTCGTCGCAGGGAGGGCGCGTGATTCCCGGGATACTGCCAAAGATGCCCGTCAGGTCGATCTTGTCGTCTTTCGCGGGAACCGGCTCGACGATGAAACCGCCGCGATTCTCGCGCACCTTCATCTCGACGCCTTCCTTGACGCCCAGCGCCTTCGGTAGCCGCAGCGCGACCGAGTTCCCCGATTTGAACGTTCTGGCGATATATTCCTCACCCATAGCCGCCTCCGTATATACATTCGGTATATACATCGCCGCGTCGCTGTTCAAGGAACCACTCCCCCTTCCCGCGCGCTTCGCCCCGTCAATGGACGATTGCATCATCATCGGCGCCGGGCCGGCCGGCCTCACTGCGGCGATCTACCTCGCCCGCTTTCACCTGAAGATCCGCCTGTTCGATTGCGGCTCGAGCCGCGCCGCGCTCATCCCGTGCACGCATAACCATGCCGGCTATCCCGACGGAATCTCCGGCAAGGACCTGCTCGCGCGCATGCTCGAACAGGCGCAAAAATACGGCGCTGTCCGCGAACTCGCCGAAGTCACCGGCCTGCGCACCGCCGAGACCGGCTTCGTCGCCCGCGTCGGCGAGCGCGACTATCCGGCGCGATCGATCCTGCTCGCCACCGGCGTGGTCAATCACCGCCCGAACATCGACGACGCCCTCCATTCCGAGGCGCTCCAGCGCGGCCTGCTGCGCTATTGCCCGATCTGCGACGGCTATGAGGTCACCGACAAGAAGGTCGGCGTGATCGGCACCACCGAGCACGGCGCGCGCGAGGCGCTGTTCCTGCGCGGCTATACCGCCGACGTGACCTTGATCGCCCCCGATGCCGAGCACGACCTGCCCGACGACCTCGTCGCCGAGCTCGACGCCGCCGGCATCCGCCGCGTCGACGGCCCCTGCGGCAATTACGCGATCGAAGGCGACCGGATCGCCTTCGACACCGCCGAGGGGCGGCTCGCTTTCGACAGCATCTATCCGGCGCTCGGCTCGCGAATCCGGTCGGGGCTCGCCATCCAGGCCGGCGCCCGCGCCGCCGAGGATGGCTGCCTCGAAGTCGACGACCACCAGCGCACCTCGGTCCCCGGCCTGTTCGCGGCAGGCGACGTCGCTAAGGGCCTCGACCAGATCAGTCATGCCATGGGCGAAGCCGGAGTCGCCGCCACGACGATCCGCAACATGCTTGCCGAACAAGAGCCGCTCCGACGTTAGCTCCCGCAACCGCCGCAGCCACCCCCGCCACAACCGCCACCGCCACTGCCCCCATCGCCGCCGCTGCCGCTGCCGCTATCGCCACCGCTGGAACTGCTCTCGCTCCGCATGCGGTGGAAGTCGCCCCAGGCGGAGCCGACCAGCACCGCCGTGCCGAATAGCGCCACTGCGAGGCCGGCCTCATCCTCGGCAGGCGCGCGCCGGAGCCGTTCGGAGCGCGATCGCGCCTCGGCGAGCGCCGCCTGCCCCGACCGGGTTCGTCGGTCCAGCAGGACGAAGCGGATCAGCGCGAACACCGCGGTGATCACCAGCAGCATTGTGAGATACCCCACCGGCCGGCCGCGCGCCTCGCCGATCTGGAGCTTGGTCCAGCCGAAAGCGAGCAGCAGCGCATAGGGCGCAGTCTGCCAGAAGCGCAGCTGCAGCGCGGTCCAGCTGTCCATCAGCAGCCCGTCGCTGACCAGCCGCTCACGAATGGCACCGCTGTGGCTCCCAATCGCCCGCGCCACCGCGCTCCAGTTGCTCGGCTGGGGTAAAGCAAGGACGCTGCGCTCGGCAGGTGTCGCGGCGGCAAGGCTCCCGGCAAGGAACGTCTTGCCGTCCATTACCAGCTGTCGCGTCGCGAGCAGCCGCGCGGTCACTGCCTCGGCCAGCCGTGCACCGCCGCCGGCGAGAAATGCGAAATGGTCGGTATCAATGCGCCGCGGCGCACGCCCCTCCGGCCGGAGCCAGCGCGGGATTGCCATCCCTGCGACGATGGTCAGGACTAGCAGTATGACGTAGAGCTGGAGAAACGGCCCGCCGGTAAGATCGAAGGGTCCGAGCGACATGAAGTCTAACTCCTCAGCAAGAGAGCCCCGACGAGCGCGGCCAGTGCTGCCAGGAGCACCAAAACTGTCCGCATCACCTTGCGGGGCACGATGATCGCGTCGCGCGGATGCACGCGGCGCGCTTTCGGGTCCTCGTTTAACCGCCGCGCCGCGTCGGGCCACAGATCCGCGGGCGGAGAGCCGAAGACGCGCTCATAGCTTCGGAGCGTCTCGGCATATTGGATGAAGTAGCGATGCTGTTCGTCGGCGCCGCCCGCGGTGGGGCCATGGTGCAGCGGCCGACCGAGCACCTCGGGGCAGAAGCGCTCCCAATAGTCGCGGGTGTAGGTGAGGTGCAGGTGCCACGCCTGGTCAACCTGGTCCGAAGGCGTCACCGGATGAGTCGCAGTGACTGCGAGGAAGCAGAAACGCCTATATTCTTCGATCACGCGGTCGGCCTCGGCGCGGCTCCAGCCATTATCGCGCGCCAGCCGCTCGGCAAAGGGCAGCGCCGCATTATCGTGGCCGAAGCGGTAAAGCGAGAGGCGGGTCCAGACCGGGTGGTCGGCAGGGGTTCGAGACAGACCGGAGGCCATGCCCATCTGCAAATCCCATTAGCACGATGGGTTTTGATTGTCAAGATTTCGACGCCGAAGCGCGCTTCAGACGCGGCCGGTGGCCAGTGCCTTCGCCCAGTCGTTCCGCCCCTCGCGCTCCGCCTTTTCGACAGCGACGGCGTGATCATAGGCGACTGCATGAAATGCCAGTTCGGTGCCGTCGAGCACCGCGTAACGGGCGCGGGGATCGCCCGCTTCGACCTTGTAGTGCCAAGGTTGGTCGTCATGGAACGCCTGCAGACCGACGCTGCCGGGATTGGCGACGCGGCGCCCGTCGGCAAGCTGCTGCAGCCCGGCGACATGCGAATGGCCGCACAAAGTCAGCCGTTCGCTGCGGTCGCCCAGCCGCTTGGCGACTTCGGCCTCGCTCGCCCGGCGCAAGCCCGAAGGTTCGACGGTTTCGAGGAAATTCTCGACGTCGCTCGCCGGCGTACCGTGGCACAGATACACCCCGTCGAGCGCCAGCGTCGCCGGGAGCGCGGCCAGCCACGCGAGTTGCGCCTCGGACAGAAGCGGCCGGGTGAATGCGTCCGAGGCATTCATCCGCTCCGGCGCGAGATGCAGCAGCTGGCGCTCGTGGTTTCCGGCGATCGTCGGCCAGTCGCGCGCGATCAGGAAATCGGCGGTCTCGGCCGGCCAAAGCGGGCCCGACAGGGTATCGCCGAGATTGAGAAAACCCGTGCAGCCGCGCGCCTCGGCGTCCGCGACCACGGCTTCCAGCGCCGGCAGATTGCCATGGATGTCGGAAAGAACCGCGGTACGGCTCATTCGACGAAGCCGGCGTCGATCACCAATCGCGCCGCATCCCATTCGGGCACCGCCTCTGGCCGCATCGGCACCATGAAGCGCTTGCCGTCGGGACGCTCGATCTCGAGCACGTCGCCCGCGCCGTAATTGTCGATCGCGATTACCTTCCCCAACGCGTCGCCCGCATCGGAAACCGCCGGCAAGCCGAGCAGGTCGACATGATAATATTCGCCCTCCTCGAGCGGCGGCAGCGCCGAGCGCGGGACGGTGAGTTCGGTGCCGCGCAGCGCCTCGGCGGCGTTGCGGTCGGTCACTTCGGCGAAGCGGGCGATCGCGCCGTTCGAACCTGGCCGCACGCTCTTCAGCGTCAGCGCGCCGCCGTTGAAGCTTTTGTAGCTGGCGAGATCGTCGGCGAAGACCTTGAGGCGCACTTCGCCGGTAATTCCGTGCGCGCCGATCACGGCGGCCAGAGTGACGGGACGATCGCTCATCCCGCCCTCGTCAAGCGGCCGAATACTTCAACCCTGCGGAGACCCCGGCTGCTTTGGCGGCGCATTGTCGCCACCTTCCGCAGGCGCATCGGTGGATGCACCCGTGGGATTGGTGCTGGTGGTGCCGGGTTCTTCACGATCCTTGGTGTCCGGACCGGTCTCGGGTTTGCTGGCCATCCTGCGCTCCTTGGCATGGTGTTCGCCGCGGATAACGCATGATGGCCGGCAAGTGCCTCAGCCTTCCGCGGTTTCTTCGGCAGGCGCTTCGGCCGGAGCCTCTTCCGCAGCCGGCGCAGCAGCTGCGGCGGCAGCGGCTTCCTCGGCGGCCTTGGCCTTTTCGGCACGCTCCTCGGCGCGCTCGACGGCCTTCTCGCCCGGCTTGCCCTTGTTCGGGTTGTTGCGCGCGGTGCGCTCCTTGATGCCGGCGACATCGAGGAAGCGGGCGACGCGGTCGGTCGGCTGCGCGCCGACGCTCAGCCAGTGCTTGGCGCGGTCGCCGTCGAGCACGATGCGCTTCTCGTCGTCCTTGGCGAGCAGCGGGTTGTAGGTGCCGATCTTCTCGATGAACTTGCCGTCACGCGGCGAGCGCGCGTCGGCTATCACGATCCGGTAATAGGGACGCTTCTTCGAACCGCCGCGCGAGAGACGCATAGAAAGTGCCATTACAAATCTTCCTTCTTACAATCTGAGTTCAGGTTACTTTTTCTTCAGGAAATTCTCGAAGCCCGGCGGCAGGTTGGGTCCGCCCGGCAGGCCGGGAAGTCCACCGCCCTGCCCGCCCATCTTGCCCATCATCTCGCCGAGTTCGGGGCCGCCCAGCGCATTGCCGATCCCGCCCATGCCGCCGCCAGGACCGCCCTTGCCGAGCAGGCCGAGCATGCCCTTGATGCCGCCCATCTTCTTGAGCCGCTTCATCGCCGTCTGCATCTCCTGATGCATCTTGAGCAGCTTGTTGACGTCCTGCACCGTCGTGCCGCTGCCCTTGGCGATGCGGATCTTGCGCTTGGCGTTGAGCAGTTCGGGCTTGGCGCGCTCCTTCGGCGTCATCGACGTGATCATCGCGTCGAAGCGGAGCAGCACCTTGTCGCCGCCGGCCTGATCGGCGGCGGCTTGTGCCTTCTTCATCCCCGGGATCATGCCGGCAAGCGCGCCGATGCCGCCCATCCGGCGCATCTGCTGGAGCTGCGCGCGCAGGTCGTTCATGTCGAACTGGCCCTTGGCGAGCCGGGTCGCCATCCGCTCGGCGTCTTCCTGCTGGATCGCCTCGGCGGCCCGCTCGACCAGCGACACCACGTCGCCCATGCCGAGAATGCGGCCAGCGACGCGCTTGGGATGGAACGGCTCGATCTGGTCGAGCTTCTCGCCGACGCCGGCGAACTTGATCGGCTTGCCGGTCACCGCGCGCATCGACAGCGCCGCGCCGCCGCGGGCATCGCCGTCCATCCGGGTCAGGATCACGCCGGTGAGCGGCACCTGCTCGGAGAAGTTGCTCGCGACGTTGACAGCGTCCTGGCCGGTCAGGCTGTCGACGACGAGCAGGATTTCGGCCGGTCTGGCGATATCGGCCACTGCCTTCATCTCGTCCATCAGCGCTTGGTCGACGTGGAGCCGGCCGGCGGTGTCGAGCATCAGCACGTCGAAGCCCTGCAGCTTCGCGGACGACAAGGCGCGCTTCGCGATCTCGACCGGCGGCTGGCCGGCGACGATCGGCAAGGTCGCCACTTCGGTCTGGGTGCCGAGCACCGCGAGCTGCTCCTGCGCGGCCGGGCGATTGACGTCGAGCGACGCCATCATCACCTTCTTGCCCTGCGTTTTGGTCAGCAGCTTCGCGAGCTTGGCGGTGGTGGTGGTCTTGCCCGAGCCCTGCAGACCGACCAGCATGATCACCGCCGGCGGGGTGACGCCGATCTCGAGCTCGGACGTGTCGCTGCCGAGCATGTCGACCAGCGCGTCGTGGACGATCTTGACGACCTGCTGCCCCGGGGTGACCGAACGCAGCACGTTCTGGCCGACCGCCTGTTCGGTCACCTTCTCGACGAAGTCGCGCGCGACGGGGAGCGCGACATCGGCCTCGAGCAAAGCGATCCGCACTTCGCGCATCGCGGTGCGCACATCGGCCTCGCTCAGCGCGCCACGCCCGCGCAGCCGCTCGAAAACGCCGCCTAGCCGATCGCTCAGACTGTCGAACATGGGACCCAAATCACTCCAAATTCACAAACCAATCCGCCAAACGCAAAACACGCCGGCGGACGAAACCTCGTCGGCCGGCGTCACCCCTCGGGGCGCACATGTTCGCGTTCCACGGGAACGGTTGGTGGCGCACATAGCGGCAGATGCCGACAAGCGCAACCTCGGACCCGCGCAGCCGGTAACCTTTGGGAAAGCATGCCGCTTCACGCGATCTACACCGTAGCAGTGCAGTCTCGCGCCTTATCGTTCAGGGGGCACGCGCCGGCAATGTCGCTGGATATCGAGGAAGACACGATGCAGGGCCGAGGTTCGCGCCCCAGCCTGCTCACCGGCGCGATCAGCGTCGCCGCGATCCTGCTCTTCGTCGGCATCGGCAGCGCAGTGCTGTCGAAGTCGGTGCAGTTTTATTTCCAGGGCGGAGAGCCCGCCAGCCAGCCGCTCATCATCGCGCTCCTGCTCAACGTTGCGCTTATCCTGCTCGGCTGGCGCCGCCACGCCTCGCTGAGCCACGAGCTCGAGATCCGTGCCGCCGCCGAGGAGCGCGCGCAGCAGCTCGCCAGCCGCGATCCGCTTACCGGCTTCCTCAATCGCCGCAGCCTGGCCGAGGAAGGCGCCGCGATGTTCGCCCGCGCCCAGCGCCGCCGCAAGGCAATGGCGCTGGTGATGCTCGATCTCGACCACTTCAAGACGATCAACGACATGCACGGGCATGCCGTCGGCGACGCCCTGCTGCGCGCGGTCGCCAGCGAGATCGCCCATTTCATGCCACCGATTGCGCTCACCGCGCGTCTGGGCGGCGATGAATTCGCCTGTGGCTTCCTGTTCGATGGCGACGAACCCGCCACGGTCGAGCGCATCGCCGAGAAATTGATCAGCCGCATGGCGCAGCCGTTCGAGGCCGAAGGCCTGCGGCTCCACATCAGCTGCTCGCTTGGCATCGCCCGCTCCGACTTCGACTGTACCGGCATCGACGCACTGATGCGCGCCGCAGACATCGCGATGTACCAGGCGAAGAAGGCGGGGCGGAATCGCTTCGCATGGTTCGATCACTCGATGGAACGCGAATTGCAGCTCCGCAATGAACTCGAATCAGGCCTCCGCCTTGCGATTCCGCGGCAGGAAGTCGTTCCCTATTTCGAGCAGCAGATCGACCTCGCGACAGGCCGCCTCCACGGCTTCGAGGTGCTGGCACGCTGGGAACAACCGGGGCGCGGCATGATCAGCCCCGAATTGTTCATTCCGATCGCGGAGGAAACCGGAATGATCGGCGACCTCTCGCTGTCGATCATGCGGCAGGCGCTGCTCGCGGCGCGCGACTGGGATTCGTCGCTTAATGTCTCGATCAACATCTCGCCCTGGCAGCTGCGCGACGCGTGGCTGGCGCAGAAGATCATCAAGGTGCTCACCGAGACCGGTTTTCCCGCCAACCGGCTCGAGGTCGAGATCACCGAAAGCGCATTGTTCGACAATCTGGCGCTGGCGCAGTCGATCGTCGGGAGCCTCAAGAATCAGGGCGTCCAGCTCGCGCTTGACGATTTCGGTACCGGCTATTCGTCGCTGGCGCATCTGCGCGCACTGCCTTTCGATCGCATCAAGATCGACAAGAGCTTCATCATGTCATTGAACGAGAGCGCCGACTCGGCCGCGATCGTGAATGCGATCATCAGTCTCGGCGAGAGTTTGAACCTGCCGATCACCGCCGAAGGGGTCGAGGACGCCGAAATCGAGACTCGACTGCGCGCGCTCGGCTGCGCCAAGGCGCAGGGCTGGTACTACAGCAAGCCGCTGTCCATCGCCGGCGTCCGCCGCCTGCTCGCCGAGCGCCGGCTTCTGCGGGGAGCCGCGTCCGTCGAGGCTCCCGCGGCCGTCACCAGCCAGCGCCTGGCCGGCTGAGATATTCTTCCTCGCCGGGCGTCGATACTCGCCCCAATGCCGCATTGCGGCTCGGAAACCGCCCGTAGCGCGCGATCACCTCGGCATGCTGCCGCGCATATTCCAGCGGCTCCTCCAGCCCAAGTGCCTCGAAGCAGCTCAGGCTCACTGCCTGTAGCTCGCGATCCTCGGCATGCTCGAACGGGAGATAGAGGAACTGGCGCTGTTCGGGTGTCATCGCGCGATCCCACCCTCGCTCGACCGCGAGGCTTGCCAGTTCCTGCGCCACCGGATCGGCGGCGAATGCTTCCGCAGTGCCGCGATGGATGTTGCGGCTGAACTGATCGAGCAGAATGACGGCGGCCAGCAACGTTCGCGGATCGTCGCGCCACTCGGCCGCCTTGCTCTCCAGCACCGCGTCTCGCAGGCTGCCAAAGCGTACGCCGATCTCGCGATCCAGCCCGTCGGACTTCGCAAACCATTGCTCAGCCATCAGCCCCTCGAACCAGAAGGCGAGCACTTCCTCTGCCTTCGCGTGGACTTCCGACGCTGCCAACCCTAGATCGCTCGCCAATGCCGACCTCCTCTCCCCAGATTATCAACATGGGTTGCCGCCTCAACCTCGCCGAGGGTGAGTCGATCCGTGCGCTGCTGGCGGAGCGTGACACGATCGTGGTGAACAGCTGCGCCGTCACCAACGAGGCGGTCAAACAGACTCGCCAGGCGATACGCCGCGCCCGCCGCGACCGACCAGGCGCCGAACTGGTCGTGACCGGCTGTGCGGCGCAGATCGATCCGGCGAGCTTCGCAGCGATGCCCGAAGTGGATCGCGTGCTCGGCAACGCCGAGAAGTTGGCGCATTCCGCCTGGAAGTCCGATGCCCCGATCCTCGTGCAAGACATCATGGCCGTGCGCGAGACCGCGCCGCATCTCGCCGCGAGCTTTTCGACTCACGCACGCGCGTTCGTCGAAGTCCAGAATGGTTGCGACCATCGCTGCACCTTCTGCGCGATCCCGTTCGGGCGCGGCAACAGCCGTTCGGTGCCCGCCGGCGCGGTGATCGACCGGGTCGCGGCGCTGGCCGAAAACCATGCCGAGATCGTCCTCACCGGAGTCGACCTGACCAGCTACGGCCCCGATCTTCCCGGCGCGCCCAGCCTTGGCCAGCTGGTGGAGCGCATCCTCAGGCACGTCCCGCAGCTGCGCCGCCTGCGCCTCTCCTCGCTCGACGGCGTCGAGGTCGACGACCGCCTGTTCGCCCTCCTCACCGACGAACCGCGTCTCCAGCCGCATGTCCATCTCTCGCTTCAGGCGGGCGACGACATGGTGCTGAAGCGCATGAAGCGCCGCCACAGCCGGGCGCAGAGCGTCGCCCTCGTCGAACGCCTCAAGGCCGCGCGTCCGGACATCGCGATCGGCGCGGACCTGATCGCCGGCTTCCCCACCGAGACCGGCGCGATGTTCGCCAACACGCTCGCGCTGCTCGACGATTGCGACGTCGTCCACGCGCACATCTTCCCCTACAGCCCCCGCACCGGCACGCCGGCTGCGCGCATGCCGCAGGTCGCGCCGGAAGTGATCAAGGCCCGCGCCGCCCGGCTCCGCGAAGCCGCCGCGGCACGCCGTTTGCGCTGGCTGAAGACACTGGTGGGGACCAAACAGGAAATCCTTGTCGAGCGCCCAGGCGATCGCGGCCATGCGCCGAACTTCGCCGAAGTCAGACTGCCCTCCGCCCCGTTCGCCCTGAGCCGGCCGAAGCCTGTCCCGAGCGACGCCACAGGCGGCGCCGAGGGGGGCTGTACTTCTTCGTCAGCCGGAGAGAAGGAGCAGGACGGCGCTTCGACAGGCTCAGCGCGAACGGTTGGAGAGATTGTGGCTGTTACAATTACCGGCGTGGACAACGGCAAGCTCATCGGAGCCGCGGCATGAGCAGCAACCCCTCGTGGCACAACAAGCTGCTCGGCGGCTTCAAGAAGACTTCGGACCGCCTGCTCGGCAACCTCGCCGGCCTTTCGGGGGCGCGCCTCGACGACGCGACGCTCGACGATATCGAGGAGGCGCTGATCGCCTCTGATCTCGGACCCGGCACCGCCGCGAGGGTGCGCGCGCGCCTCGCCGAGGGGCAATATGAGCGCAACATGGAGGAGCTCGGCATCCGGCTCGTCGTCGCCGAGGAAATCGAGAAGGTTCTCGAGCCCGTCGCCAGGCATCTCGAGATCGAGGCCTTCCCGCGGCCGCAGGTGATCCTCGTCATCGGCGTCAACGGCAGCGGCAAGACCACCACCATCGCCAAACTCGCCAATCTCCTGGTCGAACAGGATTATGGGGTGATGCTCGCCGCCGGCGACACCTTCCGCGCGGCGGCGATCGGCCAGCTCAAGACCTGGGCCGATCGGATCGGCGTGCCGATCGTCATCGGGCCCGAGGGCGGCGACGCTGCCGGCATCGTCTTCGAGGCAGTCAAGCAGGCCACCGCGACCGGCATCGACGTGCTGATCGTCGACACCGCCGGCCGGCTCCAGAACAAGCGCGAGCTGATGGACGAGCTCGCCAAGATCCGCCGCGTCCTCGGCCGGCTCAACCCGGCCGCGCCGCACGACGTCGTCCTCGTCCTGGACGCCACCACCGGCCAGAATGCGCTCAGCCAGATCGAGGTGTTCAAGGAAGTCGCCGGCGTGACCGGCCTCGTCATGACCAAGCTCGACGGCACCGCCCGCGGCGGCGTGCTCGTCGCCGCGGCCGAGAAATACGGCCTGCCGATCCACGCGATCGGCGTCGGCGAGAAGGTCGACGATCTCCGCCCGTTCGACGCCAACGAAGTCGCGCGGATCATCGCCGGGGTGGAGGAACTGGCCTCTCCCTCCCGTTCGCGCTGAGCTTGTCGAAGGCACGTTTGTCTCTCTATTCCCGGCAAGAAGAAGGACGGCCCTTCGACAAGCTCAGGGCGAACGGAAATTAGTATGAATCAGCCCTCTTCCCGTACTCCGCTCTCCCCGGGCATGCGCATGCTGATCGATTTCGGTCCGCTCGCGATATTCTTCCTCGTCAACAGCTATGCGCCGGGGCTCCAGATCCAGCGCATCATCACCGCCACCGCCGCCTTCATGGTCGCGATGGTCGCGGCGATGCTGCTGTCGTGGTGGAAGGCGAAGCACGTCTCGCCGATGCTGTGGATCACCGCCGCGCTGGTGCTGCCGTTCGGCGCGCTGACCATCTATTTCCACGACCAGACCTTCATCCAGATCAAGCCGACGATCGTCTACACGATGTTCGCAGTGATCCTTGGCTACGGTCTGATCACGAAGAAGCCCCTGCTCCAGCTGCTGCTCGAGACCGCCTATCCCGGTCTGTCGGCCAAAGGCTGGCGGTTGCTGACGATCAACTGGACAGGCTTCTTCATCGCCATGGCGGTGCTCAACGAAATCATGCGCCAGGTGCTGAACTGGGACCAGTGGGTCACGTTCAAGACCTGGGCGGTGATCCCGCTCACCCTCGTCTTCGCGATGCTCAACATCCCGATGCTGCTCAAGCACGGCCTCCAGCTCGACAAGCCCGAAGACACGCCGCTGCCACCGGAGGGCTGAGGCCTACCGGGAGAGACCCGGCTATAAAGCCACGACCGGCAAGCTGAACGCAAGTACTGCATTGGCGCGCACTGGCGATCAGGCATAGTCTCGCCGTACCGAGTCGGTACGCGGAGGGCAGCGGCTATGGGAAATCTCGACGTACCCAAGGTCATCGAAGCCGCGGCGACCAGTAATCTCGGCGTCTTGTCGCTGCTCGTGCTGGTGCTCGCCTTTCTGGCGTGGCGCTTCTTTCAGAGCTCAGGCGACAAGGTCAAGCTGGCGGCCTTCGGCTTGATGTTCGTCGGCGCCGTGGGTTTCGGTTCATCGGTGATGCTGGCCGGAAGCGGCGCCACCCCCGCCCCGTCGCGTCCGGCGGACACGCCGGGCCCAGCCGCCGCCCCGACGCCGACACCCTCGCCCGAAAGTTCGGCGACGATTGCTATCGGCGCACCGCCCACAGAAGCTGCCGATATCGCAGGCGGCTGGCACGATTCCGACCGCTATCGCTACGCCTTCCGCCAAAACGGCAACCGCTTCAGCTATGTCTCGACGCTAGACGGCGAGCGCACCAGTTCGGGCGAAGGGACGATCGCCGGCGACCGCCTGCGCTATGCCTACCGCAACGAGGCGACCGCGGATTCAGGGACGTGCACCGGCAAGATCTCGCCGGATCGTCAGTCGATCGACGGCAAATGCGGCAACGGCACCGACGAATGGGGCTTCCGCATCGAACGGGATGCGAAGCGAGGTGGCGCGAAGGATTGACTTGGCGACAGGCGTATAACTTCCGCCTTTCGGAGCGATCGTGAACGGGGGAGGGACGGTGGGAGCTTGCTACGAGCCCTGCGCGTCACCCCGGACTTGTCCCGGGGTCCACCGCGCCGTGAAGGCAGTGCTCTCCATTTTGCTCTTCGGCCAGTCTCCTGGTGGACCCCGGCACAAGGCCGGGGTGACGAAGAAGGAGGACGTAGGCCCGCTACCACGCAGGAGCGGAATGGCAGCTTGTCCGTCGACGGACCGCCCCCCTCCCGCAAGGAAGAGGGGAAACCAGGTTCAGCCCTGATCGGCGCGGCTGATGCCGTTGCCGTCGAGGTTCTGGGCGACGAATTCCCAGTTGATCAGATTGTTGAGCACGGTGTCGACGAACACCGGGCGCGCGTTGCGATAGTCGATATAATAGGCATGCTCCCACACATCGAGCGTCAGCAGCGGCGTCATGCCGTGCGCGATCGGCGAGTCGCCGTCGTGGAGCGAGGTCACTTCGAGCTTGCCGTTGTTGAGGATCAGCCAGCCCCAGCCGCTGGCGAAGTGGCCGACCGACTCGGTCTTGAGCTTGTCGATCAGCGCCTCGTGGCTGCCGAAACCGTCGTTGATCAGGTCGGCGAGCTTGCCGGTCGGCACCTGCTTCTCCGGCGACAGGCACTGCCAGAAGAAGCTGTGGTTCCAGATCTGGCCCGAATTGTTGAACAGGCCCTTGTCGCCGCGCTCCTTGGCCGCGAGCACCACTTCGGAGAGCTTCGCGCCTTCGAGGCCCTTCTCGGCGATCATCCTGTTGGTGTTGTCGACATAGGCCTTGTGGTGCTTGCCGTGGTGAAACTCGAGCGTCTCGGCAGACATGTGCGGGGCGAGTGCGTCCTTGGCATAGGGCAGCGCGGGAAGTTCGAAGGCCATGAGGATACTCCGTCGGCGAATGGATTCGACCCGCCCAACGATCCGGGACGGGTTGCGGTCCCTCCCCTAGCCCCGAAGCACCGGCGCTGTCGCGCAAATTTCATTGCGGGCGACAAACGAAAAAAGCGATCTCCGCTTCGGGGTGGATGGACATCGGCATCCAGCGCATGCCGCCGCATCCGACCCAAAGTTTACACCAGCTTTACACTATCGGCACATCCTTCGAACCGCTGCATCTTTCTATACGTCAAGCAGCTGAACTCAGGTCCGATCCGGGAGCCAAGCAGACGAAATCCTACATTGCAAGCCGCTCGTGCGGGGAAGCTCAGCCCCCCGCCCCCAGCAATTCGTGTCGCTTGAGCGCGTGGCGCAGCTGGTCGTAGGTCAGCCCAAGCGCCTCGGCCGTCGAGCGCTGGTTGTAGCGGTGCTCGGCCAGCGCGCGAGTGAGCAGCTGTCGCTCGAATGCGTTGACCCGCGACTTGAAGTCGGTACCGCCATCGAACGCCGCGGCGGGCTCGACTCGGACTTCCATCGCCGGCTCAACGACCGCCGGTGCCGGCGCCGCAGCCGTAACTGCGGACGACATCGGCCGCGGCCGGAACGGCGACTTGAATGGATCGATCTCGATCGAATCGACCGGCCCGTCGCGCTCCCAGCGATAGACCGCGCGCTCGACGACGTTGCGCAGCTCGCGCACATTGCCCGGCCAATCGTAGCTGAGCAGCGCGTCGAGCGCATTGGGCCCCCAGCCCGGCCAGTCGACGAGCCCGATCTCGGAGGCCATCCGCCGCCCGAAGAATTCGGCGAGCACTTCGATATCTCCGCGCCGGGCACGGAGCGGCGGCAAGGTCACCACCTCGAAGCTCAGCCGATCGAGCAGGTCGGCGCGGAAGGTGCCCTTCTCGACCTTGTCGGGCAGATGCTCATTGGTGGCCGCGACGATGCGCACGTCGACGTTGAGCGGCCGCGATGAGCCGATCCGGGTGACTTCGCCATATTCGACCGCGCGCAGCAGCCGGTCCTGCGCCGCCATCGACAAGGTGCCGAGCTCGTCAAGGAACAGGGTGCCGCGATGCGCTTCCTCGAACCGCCCGGCGCGCGCCTTGGTGGCGCCGGTGAACGCACCAGACTCGTGTCCGAACAGCTCCGCCTCGATCAGCGTCTCGGGCAAGGCCGCGCAATTCATGATCACCAGCGGCTGATCCCAGCGCGGGCTTAGCCGGTGGAGACGCTCGGCGACCAGCTCCTTGCCGGTCCCGCGCTCGCCGATGACGAGCACGGGACGGTCGAGCGCGGCAGCGCGGCTGGCACGCTCGAGCGCATCGAGAAAAGCTCCGGACTGGCCGATGACCTGGGTTGCACGCTCCATGCCGAACCTTTGGCGAATTTTCCCAACACTTGGCAAGCAATATCTGGTCGCTGAACGCCAGATGAACGGCATAAACGGCGGTTTTCTGCGGTTTCCGCAAATTGGCACGCGATCTGCATTGATGTTGGCAAGCTCGACAACGAGCCAGTCGAAACACAAGGTTCAGGAAACGAGATCATGACGTACGAAGCCAAGAATGTTCGCAACGCCTTCTTCGCCATCACCGTCGCTTTCTTCGCCAGCGCCATTCTGATGGCCGGCGCGGTCGGCCCGGCGGTCGCCTGAGGCACAACGAGGTCGCTCCGCTCGCAACGCCCCGCGAGCGGAAACCCGCCGGGAGGGTCACCCCCTAGATCCCTCCCGGCGGATCTTAAAACGAAGGAGTTCTGGAATGGGTATCTTCTCGCGAACCCGCGATATCATCGCCGCCAATGTCACCGACCTGCTCGACAAGGCCGAGGACCCGGCCAAGATGATCCGCATGATCATCCTCGAGATGGAGGAGACTTTGGTCGAGGTTCGCGCCTCCGCCGCGCGGACCATCGCCGACCAGAAGGAAATGCGCCGCCACATCGCCAAGCTCGAAAAGCTCCAGGAGAGCTGGACCGAGAAGGCCGAGCTGGCGCTGTCCAAGGGCCGCGAGGATCTCGCCAAGGCGGCGCTCGTCGAAAAGCAGAAGGCCGCCGACATGTGCGAGCAGCTCTCGACCGAGATCGGTGTGCTGGACGAAGCGCTCAAGGCTTCGGAAGAGGACATCACCAAGCTGCAGAACAAGCTGCGCGAGGCGCGGGTCCGTCAGAACTCGATCGTCGCCCGGCTGGAGAGCGCCAACAACCGCACCCGCTTGCGCGAGATGACCAACGGATCGAAGATGCAGGACGCGTTTTCGCGGTTCGACGTCCTCGAACGCCGGGTCGACTTCGCCGAGGGCCGCGCCGAGGCAGCGGGTCTGGGCGGCGCACCCAAGACGCTCGAGGAAGAGATCGCCGAGCTGCGTTCGTCCGAGAAGGTCGATGCCGAGCTCGAAGCGCTGAAGGCCCGCCTGAACAAGGGAGCGTAAGCGATGGAAGAAGTCTTTCTGCCCATCGTCATCGTCGGTATCCTGTTCGTCGGCCTTCCCTGGGTGATCATGCACTACATCACCCGGTGGAAGACGGCGGCGACGATCACCGGCGAGGACGAGAAGCTCCTCGACGAGCTCTTCTACACGGCACGCCAGCTCGAGGAACGCCTGCTCACCGTCGAACGCATCATCGCCGCCGACAACCCCGATTTCCGCCCGCTCTCGGCGTCGCGCCAGGAGCAGAGCCCCTTCGATATCTCGAGGAGGAACTGAGATGTCCGTCCGCACCAAATTCTATCTCGACAAGCAGAATGCCAAGTTTCTCGGGGTCTGCTCGGGCCTTGCCGACTATACCGGCATCGAGGCGATCTGGCTCCGGGTGGGCATGGTGTTCCTCGCCTTCGCGACCAGCGGAACCTCGGTGTTCATCTACTTCCTGATCGCCTGGCTGGCGCCGAACAAGCCCGCCGGACTGTATCAGGGGCCCGAGGAAGAGAAGTTCTGGCAGGGCGTGCGCTCGAACCCGAGCCGCTCGACCGCGCAAGTCCGCTCGACCTTCCGCGACATCGACCGCCGGCTCGCCGACATCGAGATGTATTATACGAGCCGCAACACCCGGCTCGCCGACGAGATCGACAGCCTGCGCTGAGGCGAAAGCTGGAAAAGGGGACAAGACATGGATCCGACGCCGTTTCTCATCATGGGTCTGCTCGCCGGAATCTCGGGGACGCTGGCCATCCAGTGGTTCGCCAACCGCAAGGTCAAGCGTGCCCTCGCCGCCCTCGCCAAGGCCGCTCCGGCCGCGGCCGAGGAGGAAACCCGCCAGCAGCGCCGCGAGACGCTCGAGATGCACCGCCGCCTCGCCGTGCTGGAGAAGATCATCACCGACCAGCCGCACCGGCTGGAAACCGAGATTGACCGCCTGCGCTGAGCGCGGCGGTCCACAGGGAGCAAGAAAATGAGGGAGTTGAGTTGGCTGGTCCCGGTGCTGATCGTCGCGGCGGTCATGGCATCCAAGGCCTTCCAGACCTGGGTCCGCGCCAAGCACGGCTATCCGCTGGAAGAGAGCCGCCGGCACCGCCGCGGCCGCCACGGCGAGACCGGCGAGAGCCTTGAGGCAGATCGCAAGATCGCGCTGCTCTCGACCGAGAATGAGCGGCTGACCGGCCAGATCTCGCGGCTCGAGGAGCGGATCGCAGTGCTCGAGCGGATCGCCACCGATCCCGCCGAGCGGGTCGCCCGCGAAATCGACAGCCTGCGCTGAGGGAGCAATCGCGATGCACGATGCGGCCATCATGAACAACCTTCCCTGGATCCTCGGCGGCGGCCTGCTGCTCGGCTTCTTCGGGATCATCGGGTGGATCTTCACCACCTGGCTCCGGATCAAGAACGGCTATCCGCTCGAGAACAGCTGGGGCAAGGCGATCTACCCGCAGAAGAACGACGAGGCGATCGAGCGGATCAAGCTGCTCAGCCAGGAGAATGCCCAGCTCCGCGCCGAGCTCGGCTCGGTCAAGGACCGGCTCGCCAATGTCGAGCGCATCGTCACCGACAGCGCGCACAGCCTCGACCGCGAGATCGAGCAGCTGCGCGGCAAGAGCAACTGAGGAGCCAATCGATGATCAACCCGCTGCTTATCCCGATCCTCGGCATCTCCTGCGGCCTGCTGGCCATCTTCGGCGGCGTCTTCGTCCGGCCGTGGTTCAAGCTCAAGGAGCGCCAGATGGAGATCGAGTCGCAAATGGTCGCCGAAAAGGCCGCGCAATATGCCGCTCAGACCGAGCGGCTCGAGCAAAGGGTGCGGGTGCTCGAACGGATCGTGACCGACCGCGGCATCGCCGTCGCGGATGAAATCGAACAGCTGCGCGAAGCGCCGCTCAACTAGGACACGCTGCGCGAGCCGCAGCAAACCAAGGGAAGTTCAAATGATCATCGTCGTACTCGCAGTGCTCACGGCACTGTGCGGGGGAGCTATTGCCCTCGCCGAAGCCCGGGACCGCCCCGTCCGCCGCGCCGAAAAGCTGGCGCGGCAGCAGCAACTCGGCGCCTGACGCGCCCCCCGAACGCCCGAACAGGGAGACATGCAATGACCGTCGATCCCAATCTCTACATCACGCTCTCGGTATCGGGGCTTGCCGGCCTCGCGATGGTGACCACCGCCGGGCTGTCGGGCTGGCGCGGCTGGCTCGAGTTCAAGCGCCAGGAGCTGGCCGAGCACCGGCACCCGGAAGTGTCCAGCGAACCGGCAATGCCGTCCGCCGCCGCGCGGATCGAAATCGCCGACCTCAAGGAACGCATCCGCAAGCTCGAGGCGATTGCGGCCGGGGTGGACCTCTAGGGTCCACCCGGCTAGCGGGGCGCCATGCCCAGCCTTGCCGAGCTCCACGACGAATATGCATTTCTCGACGCCGACGATCGTTACCGTCTGCTGATCGATCTGGGCCGCGCACTCGAACCGATGCCCGACCCGCTCAAGACCGACGCCACCCTCGTCCGCGGCTGCTCGGCCTCGGTCTGGGTCTATCCCACCCGGCGCGACGACGGCAGACTCCACTTTCTCGCCGACTCGAACGCCGCGATCACCAAGGGCATCATCGCTTTGGTGCTGCTCGCGGTACAGGACCGCAGCCCCGCCGAGATCCTCGCCACCGACATGGACGCCGCGCTCGCGCCGTTCGACCTGCGCAACCAGCTCAGCTCGAACCGGACCCAGGGCATTCCGAACATGATCGCCCTGATCCGCGAGACGGCGGCAAGATATGCCTGAGGCGGAGCGCGACACCCTCCCGTTCGTGCTGAGCTTGTCGAAGCACCGCCCTTATGTCGACGGTAGCGAAGAAGAACGGCCCTTCGACAAGCTCAGGGCGAACGGGGAGAGCTGCCTGCTTTAATCGGCAAGCCCCAATTCCTCCGCCACTGCGTCGAGATCCGCGCCTTCGGGTACCAGCAGCCATTCGCGCGACTGCGCGCCGTTGACCACCGTCACCGCGCCGCGCGGGCAGACGCCCAAGCACTTTACCTCGACGATCCCCGCCGCGCCCTTGCGGCCCTTCTTCAGTCCGAGATGCTTGCGCAGCGCCTTCGCCAGCGGTGCCTTCCCCTTCGGGCCAAACCCACCGTCCAGCTTCTTCGAGCACTTCGAGCAGACCAGAACCGCATTCGACCAGTTCGACCGGACTGACGTCTTCAATCGGGCTTCCAGGTCCGCCGCTCTTCGGCGGTCTTGAGCACTTCATACGCGGCCTGGATCGCCTGGAAGCGCTTGGCGGCCTCCGCATCGCCCGGCTTCACGTCGGGATGGTTCGACTTTGCCAGCCGGCGCCACGCCATGCGGACCGCCTCGAAATCGGCATCGACCTCGAGATCGAGCACCTCGAGCGCCCGCATCTCGTCGCGCGAGCGGCTGCCGTCGCCCGGGCCCGCCCAGCTATTGTGCTTCGATTCCGCAAAGCCGCCCGCGTCGCGCCGTTCCTCGGCCTCGCGTTTCGCGGCTTCCTCGGCGGTCAGCCCCTCGAAGTAATTCCAGTTACGATTGTACTCGCCGGCATGCGTCTCGCAGAAATACCAGCGCTCGCGGCTGTTCGGCGATTTCGGCGCAGGCCGGTCGCCGGGCTCCTCGCAGCCGTGCCGGTCGCACAGCCGCACCTTCACTGCCTCGCGCTCGGCGCCATATTCGCGCCAGCGGGGAAAGCCCCAGTCGGAGGATCGTGTCGCGCGTGCCATCGAGGTGCAGATAGGGGCGAGGTCGCCCGAACGCCACCCGTCAAAATACCGCAGCGCTCCTGCGAAAGCAGGAGCCCAGGGCCGCAAACGAGTCGGCCGTAACTCTGGGCTCCTGCTTTCGCAGGAGCACGAGGCGCCAGAGGGTCTATAAGCCGGGTTCTGTCCTCGCGCCGAAACGCGATGTGCGACCATTCCTCTAGGCGACGGATTGCTCCGCCGCTCAAGCAACCAACCCGGGCGACGGGCCGGAACCAGGCCCATATGCCGCCCCTATTCGGTCTTGCTCCCGGTGGGGTTTGCCATGCCGCTTCCGTTGCCGGTCGCGCGGTGCGCTCTTGCCGCACCCTTTCACCCTTGCCCCTGGTCCGAAGACCGGTGGGCGGTCTGCTCTCTGTGGCACTTTCCCTGAGCCAGCAAACTGGCCCGCCGGGCGTTACCCGGCACCGTGGTTCCGTGGAGCCCGGACTTTCCTCGCGTGCTTGCGCACCCGCGGCCGCCCGACCCTCTGGCCGGACCGCTCTAGCGCCACCCGGCCGCCGCGCAAGCCTTATGCGGCGTCGGGCTCGTCCGCCGGCGTCTCGAACTCGTCCGCTGGCGCCTCAAGTTCCTTCGCGGCGGCTTCGGCAGCCTTTACCGCCGTGCCCCACGCCTGCACCGCGACGAGCGTCTGCGTCGACAGCGGCCCCCGCCCGATCGCGATCCGCCGGTAATCCGAACCCACCTCGATCACGCCATCTGCGCCGTTCACCCGCGCGGTGCGATCGAGCAATGCGGTCGCCTCGGCGACAGTCGGCGCATTGACCGAGGGGATTTCCTTGTCGTTCTCGTCGACCTTGACGACGCCGCTGAGCCGCACCTGCACCGGACCCATTCGGCTCATTCCGCTACCGTTGAGCATGATATGCCTCCGACCATGCACATTAGCCGCGCCGAGACTGCTACGGAATTGCCGGAAACGGTGAACGCGCCGCACACCTTCTTTTTCGTGCAGCTATCTCAATCGTCGCCCTGCGGCTTGGGCAACAGCAGCGCCAGCAGGATGCAGCGGCATTCCATGTCGATCTCGCCGTCGATCAGTTCGGGACGGAAGCGCCGCTGGAACGCCGTCACTGCAGCCTCGGCGTCGGTCACGTCATAGCCGAACCGCTCGAGCGCGAGCATGAACCCCGCATCCGGCCAGCCGGGATCGACGAGGTTCTTCGTCGGCCGCGGCAGCGCCAGTCGCAGCCGCGCGAGCGCGTGCCAGTTGAACAATTCGCCCGGATCCTGCTTGCGTGCCGGCGCGACGTCGGAATGCCCGACGACATTGCCGCGCGTGATGCCGTGACGCTCCTTGATGTCCGCGACGAGCGGGATCAACGCACTCATCTGCGCCTCGGGAAACGGGCGATAGCCGAATTCATGGCCTGGATTGACGATCTCGATTCCGATCGAGGCCGAATTGACGTCGGTCACGCCGCGCCAGTGCGAGCGGCCAGCGTGCCACGCCCGGTGGCGCTCGTCGACCAGCCGCAGAATCCTGCCGTCCTCCTCGACCAGATAATGTGCCGAAACCTTCGCTTCGGGATCGCGCAACCGATCGATCGCCGCTTGAGCGGTCTCCATCCCGGTATAGTGCAGCACCAGCATCGACACCGGCAGCTCGCGCGCGTCGAAATTGGGCGACGGTGCGTCGATGATGTTGAGGTCGCTGGTCATTAGGGCCGACCGTACGAGCGCAGGCGCACGCGCGGCAAGAGCCGGTCAGCCGAAAGCAGCGCGTTTGACCGGTGCAGCGTCGATGGCGCGATAGAAACCGCGATATTGATCGCAGGGGCGGAACCGGTCGGTGAGCCCGATCACCGTCTCGCCGGCGCCGAGCACGAGCAGCCCGCCGGGCCGCATCGCCGATGCGAGGATCGCGAAAACTGCGCGGCGCACCTCCTGCGAGAAATAGAGCAGCACGTTACGGCACAGCACGACGTCGAACTTGCCCGGAGGCGGCGTGTCAGCAGTCAGATTGTGCTGGCGGAACTGGATACGGCGGAGCAGTTCCGGCTTGGCGGCCCAGTCGCCGCCATTGCTGTCGAACCACGTCATCATCCGGCGGACCGGAAGCCCGCGCTGAATCTCGAACTGCGAATAATGACCGGTACGGGCGCGGTTCAGCGCCGCAGGCGAGATGTCGGTGGCGACGATCTCGGGCGCATTCGCGCCTTCGCCCATGCCGCGTTCGTCGAACAGCATCGCGAGGCTCAGCGGCTCCTGTCCCGTCGAGCAGCCCGACGACCAGATGCGCGCCTTGCGACCCATCTCGGCCTGCATCGCCTTGGTGGCATCGGCGATCATGTCGAGCACCGCAGCGTCGCGGAAGAAGCTCGTCTCCTGGTTCAACAGCGCATCCACGACCTGATCCCCCAAATCTCCGGTCCGCGTCGCGACGAGCTGGGTGATCAGCTGGTCGAGCGACGCGAGCCCCTTTTCGCGCAGCAACGGCTTGAGTGCGGTCTCGATGCGCCACGCCCGGTTGGCGGCGATCTGCTGCCCCGTGCGCTGCTCGAGCAGCGCCGAGATGATGTTCATCGCGCTCGAAGACGGCGCCGGCGTCGTTCCCGGGAAGTGCATCATGCCCGTCCCTGCCACGCGACCAGCCGGCCGATCTCGTCCGGCGGCAGCACTGCGCTGGCGAGACCGGCATTGGCGACCGCGCCGGGCATTCCCCAGATCGTCGAGCTCTCGCGATCCTGCACGAGGATGCGGCCCCCGGCCTCGACCAGATGGCGCGCACCGTCAGCGCCGTCGCGGCCCATGCCGCTCAGCACCACGCCCAATGCACGCTTGCCGAACACCTCGGCGATCGACTCGAACATCGGATCGACCGAGGGCATGCAGCCGCTAAGCGCACGTTCGTCGCTCAGCCGGACCGACCAGCCGTCCGACATCTTCACCACGCGCATATGCGCATCGCCTGGCGCGACGATGATTCGCCCGGGCCGCACCCGCATCCGCTCGCTCGCCACTTCGCACGGCCGGCCGCCGAGCACCGCGAGCTGCGCGGCGAAATAGCCCATGAACGAAATGGGCAGATGCTGGGTGACGAGAATCGGGATCTGGAAGCTCGCCGGGATCGCGCGGAGGAACTGGCTCAGCGCGTGGATGCCGCCGGTCGAGGCGCCGATCGCGACCACGTCGAATTCGTGCGGAGCAGCAACCGAGCCGGCGCTCGGCGCCGCATGCGGCAGCGGTTCGGCATGGCCGTCGATCAACCGCGACAGCCGGTCCTCGAGCACTTCGGCGAAGCGTCCGCCGAAGGTGCCGATCCCCGGCTTCACCAAAGTGTCGGCCGCGCCCAATGCAAGCGCCTGCACCGTGACGGCAGCGCCTTCGTCCGCCGACGAGGAAACGATCAAGACCTTTGCCCCCTTGCCTGCCGCGATCACGTCCGGCAGCGCGGTCAGGCCGTCGATCCCGGGCATGTCGATGTCGAGCAAGATGATGTCGACTTGGTGGGTCTGGAGATAGCCGAGCGCCCCGCTGACATCGCCGAGCGCCGCAGCAACGCGAAACCGTCGGGTGCCGTCGACCATCCGGCCGAGCACCGATCGCGCGACCACCGAATCGTCGACGATCAGCACGTCCGCCGGTGAGAGCGGACCACGCGAACCCGTCAGAATGGAACCGAGTGCGACGGCCACCTCCGCTTTCCCGCGCTCAGGCGACGCCGACGATCTGCAGCTTGCTCTCGAGCGTCTCGCGGTCGAAGGGCTTCATGACATATTCGTCCGCGCCGGCCTCGATCGCCGCACGGATATAGGCCATGCCGTTCTCGGTGGTGCAGAACACCACCTTCGGACGCTGCGGCAGCCCCGAATCCTTGAGCGCGCGCAGGAAATCCATCCCGCTCATCACCGGCATGTTCCAGTCGAGCAGGATCACGTCGGGCGCGGCCGCCATGCACGAATCTAGCGCTTCCCGGCCGTCGCCGGCCTCGCGCACTTCAAAGTCGAGCGTCTCGAGGATGTGCCGCGCGACCTTGCGGATCACCTTGGAGTCGTCGACGACAAGACAAGTCTTCATGTTTCCCTGTTCCCCGATAGCCAGGCGTCTGTTCCATCATAGTGCGGCAGAGATGTGAGGACGGGGTTAACCCGCCAAAATCAGTTCAGCGCAGCCGAATAGCCGGGCACCAAAGCGGCGAGATCGATAGCGAGGATCGGCTCGCCGTCGCGCTCGACGATCCCCCGCCCCGCGCGCCGCCACGCAGTGCCGAGCGCGACCCCGCCGGCCAGCGGCAACAGCTCGAACGGCGCGACATCGTCCAGCGCGTCGACGAGCAGTGCGTAATGATGCCCCTCGACATGGGTGATCACTGCACGACGCGCTTCGCTCGAGCTGTCGAGTCCCAAAGCAGTGTGCGTGTCGACCACTGTGACCACCCGGCTGCGCAGTGCGGCCAGTCCGCGGACATGTTTCGAAGCGAGCGGCACCTGGGTGACTTCGCCGATGTCGACCACCGACTCGACCTGATTCGAGTCGATCGCCACGGCACGCCCGGCGAGCTGGGCGATGAGATAAAGGTGAGTCATCAGCGGATCTTCCCGGCCACACGAGCCTCGAGCGCGGACAGCAGGCCCGCGCGGTCATAGCGATAGACGCTGTCGTCGCCGGCGCCCGCCGCGGCTCTGCGGTTGCGCAGCCGCACCACCGGCGCCTTCGCGGCGAGTTCGGCCGGTGCCTCGTCCGTCGAAAGCACCACGGCCGGCGTCTCGCCCGGCTGGATCTGCGTCGCGACGCGGTAACCCGCGGTCTCGAGCAACGGCCGCACGAAGGACGCCATCCATCCGTCCTTGTCGCCGGCGATCAGGCAGAGCGGCGCATGCGCCTCGCTCTCGCGATCGGCATGCTCGTCGAACACCCAGAGGATGTCGAGCAATTCGACCTGCTCGTCGTCGATCAATGCGACGCCGGCGATCGGCCCCGGCACCCGCGCGGGAACCAGTTCCTCGGGCAAGGTGATGATGTCGAGCGCCTCGTCGATCGCGTAGCTGACTTCGTTCGCGCCGTCCTTGAGCCGCAGCACATTGAGCCGTTCGCGTCCCTCGATCTCGCCTTGCGCGGCGAGCGGCAGGATGCGACCGTCGATCGTCACGCGGTGACGGCCGGCGGCGAAGCGGACGCTGTCGCCCTCGACCTGCTCGACCCGGTCGACGGCCACCAGCGGCACTGCGCGGCGCACCCCGTCGAGGTCGGTGAACAACAGCGCCGGAATGCCCGCTTCCGCCTCGGCGACTTCGTCCTCGTCCTGCACCTGATCTTCGTCGCGGCTGAAATCGAGCCCGGCGACGTGCGCGATTCCGGCGCAGTCGAGCAGCAGCATCGGCAGCCCCGAATCGGGCAGCGTCTGACCCGCATAGACGCCGGTCGACATTACCGCGGGCGAGGCCGGTTTGATCACCAGTTCCTCATTGTCGAGCACCATGTCGGCGGCGAGCGCGTAGGAGCCCTCGCCGATATTGACGATCGAGATCATCCGCGGACCGTTATGGACGGCGCGCGGGATGCCGAGCACTTCGCACAGATTGAGCAATGGCATCCGCCGCCCGCGGACGCTGAGCACCCGCGCCCCGCCGATCGTGTCGATCCGGATCGCCTCGCCCTGGTCGGTGACGATCTCCTCGATCGCCTGGCGCGAGATGGCGAAGCGCTGGCCGCCTGCACCGACGACGATCGCCGAGATGATCGACAAGGTCAGCGGCACGTGGATGGCGAGCCGCAGCCCCTTGCCGGGGGTGCTGTCGAGGTCGACGCGGCCGCCGATCTGCTCGATCGAGGCGCGGACGATGTCCATGCCGACGCCGCGGCCCGAAACCTCGCTGACCACGTCCTTGCTCGACAGGCCCGGCTCGAAGACGAGGTCGAGCTTCGCGCGCTCGGGCAGCGCCCGCAGCTTCGCCTCGTCGCGTCCGGCTGCGACGAGCTTGCGGATCAGCTTCTCGGTGTCGATCCCGCGGCCGTCATCGGCGATCTCGATGATGATCTGGTTACCCGACTGGCGCGCCGAGACGGTCAGCCGGCCATTTTCGCGCTTTCCCGCAGCGCGGCGCTCGACCGGGGATTCGATACCGTGATCGATCGAGTTGCGGACGATGTGGACCAGCGGATCGCGCATCATCTCGATCATCTCGCGATCGAGCTCGACGTCCGACCCCTCGACCTGGAGCAGCACCGATTTGCCGAGCCCCGCCGCCGTGTCGCGCACCATGCGCGGCAAGGCCGAGAACAGGGCATCGATCTTCTGCATCCGCGTGCGGGTGACGGTGTCGCGCATCTCACCGACGGTCAGCGACAGCCGCTCGAGCGCCGCCTCGATCGTCGGATCGATGTCGCCGCCGCGCAGCCGCCGCGCCAGCTCGTTGCGCGCCAGCACCATGTCGGACATTCCCGACATCATCCGGTCGAGCAGGTCGACGTTGAGCCGTACGCTGCGCGCCGGCGCGCGCTGCCCCGCCGGCGCGCTCGCCTGCGCCACCTCGGTCGCGCCTTCGGCCAGTGCGGCGATCAACAGTTCGTCGCCCTGATCTGGCAGGCTCGTTCCCGAATCGATCGCCTCGACCAGTTCGCCAATGCGGTCGACGATCGCGAGCACCGCATTGACCAGCGGGCGGTCAGGGCTGCGTACGCCCTCGCGGACCTGCGCGAGCACGTCTTCGGCGGCATGGCTCAGCCGGCCGAGACGCGGCAGATCGAGAAAGCCGCAGCTTCCCTTGACGGTGTGCACGAAGCGGAAGATCGCATCGAGCCGCGCGCGATCCTCGGGCTGCGCCTCCCAGGCGACGATCTCGCCCGAAAGCGCCTCGAGCGTCTCGCGCGTCTCGGCGATGAATTCCTGTATCAGGTCGTCCATGGGGCCCCGGAGCAAATTTGCGGGGCCGTTGTGGCGCAGGGGTGGTTAAGAGCGAGTTTAGCGGTTGCGCCGAAAGCGCAGCCAGAGTGCCGACACGAGGAAGTAGAACGCACCGAACGCAGCATAAGGCACGATGTCGGCGATGCCCGGCACGCCCGCACCCGATGCGCGGCTGAGGAAGAAGCCGCCTGCGAGTGCCGATTGCGCGCCGCTCAGGACCATCACCCATTGCGCGCCATATGCCCGCCACCGCCGCGCGCCGGTGGCGAGTTGCAGCAAGCCGGCGAGGATCGCCCAGGCGCCGTAGATCGCCAGCACCGTTTTCATGTCGCCGATCGTCGCTGCGACAGCGGTGGCGGTGGCGATACTGACCGCTGCATTGATCGCCTGCGTCCGGTTGCGCCACAGCCCGCCGTCGCGCGCGCCGTCGATCAGATTGGCGAGCCCGTCCCACGCCGGATAGGCGATCAGCAACGCGGCTGCGGCGAGCGGCTCCGCCTTTCCCAGCGTCACCGCGGCGCCGATCCATGCCGCCGCGACTCCCGCCCGGAGGAAATAGTAATTGCGCAATGCGGCGCGGTCGTCGGCGGGCGTCGGCAGCGAGGCACTCTGTTCAGCAATCTGCATCGTCGATCTCCATCTACCTATCAGTCGGTAGGCTGCACGCTTAAGCAATTGCCGATCGGCGTGCAATCCCATATCTACCTACTGAAAGGTAGATTCATGCAAGCCACCCGATCCACTGCCGACCAGATCCTCGACGAAGGCCGCCGACTGATCATGACCCGGGGCTATAACGGGTTCAGCTATGCCGACATCGCCGACGCGATCGGGATACGAAAGCCCAGTATCCATCACCATTTCGCCGCAAAGAGCGACCTCGCGATTGCAGTAGTCGAGCAGTCGCGCGCGATCATCGCGGCGCAGGTCGAACTGCTGGCCGAAGCCGAGCCCGACGCCAGCGAGCAGCTCCGCGCTTATGCGGCTTACTGGGAACGCTGCATCGCCGACGACAGCGCCCCCTTCTGCGTCGCCGCCATGCTGGCCGCCGAACTGCCGAGCCTGCCGGACGACCTTGCCGTCGCCGTGAGAGGCCATTTCGCAACGCTGACGAAGTGGCTCACCCGGTTGCTGACGCTGGGCGCTCGTCAGGGGAGCGTGTCGCTGGTCCGCTCACCCGCGGAAGAGGCCGACGCCTTCATGTCGGCGATCTACGGGGCGATGCTGTCGGCGCGGGCGTTCGGCGAGCCCGCGCGGTTCACCACCATCACCGAAACCCTGCTGTCGCGCGTCGTCCGGCTGCGCTAGCCGCCGGTCACCCGACGCGGAAGCTCGCCCCGAAGAGCAGCACGTCCGAGTCCGGCGGCGAAACCTGCAATGCTCCCCCGCCCTGGGCCACCAGCGCGTGCGCGAGGAACGCCGCCGCCGCCCGCGGGGTCACCGGCATGTCGTCCTGCCCGCCCGCGAGCGCCCCGCGCAGCTCGGAATCGAGCACGATCCGCGGCCCGTCGGCGCGCACGACGATCTCGATCGATCCCTCGACGATCTCCGCGCCGATATCGAGCTGGCCCCCGCGAATCAGCGCGTCGCCGCCGATCAAAGCGAGGTTGAGCAGCACCTTGATCGCGTGCTTGGGCAGCACCGGATCCTCGACCATCCAGCCGATCTTGACCCGGTGATTGTCGCCGAACAGTCCTTCGAGCGCCGCCTGCGCCTCGCGCGTATCGACGGTCTCGCCAAAGCCTCCGGCGGCGCCGAACGCCAGCCGGAAGAATTTCAGCTTGTTGGCGCTCGCCCGCGCGCTCTCGCCGAGCAGCTCGAGCACGCGCACACGCATCTCGGGATCATGCTCGTCGGCGAGCAGCTCGAGCCCGTTGTTGAGCGCGCCCACCGGGCTCAGCAGGTCGTGGCAAAGCCTCGAACATAACAGGCTCGCAAAATCGGTCGGGCTGATGTTCAAGGATGTGGCTCCGGTTTCCCCGATGCCTCTTTGGCGCAGCCGCGACGCCGCTGCAAGCTGCGCCCTCCGGCGCAGCTAAACGACGCGGCGGCCGGTGAAGAGCTGGATCAGGCCGACGATGATCGCGATGACCAGCAGAATGTGGATCAGCCCGCTGCCGATATGGAACGCGAAGCCGAGCAGCCAGAGGATGATCAGGATAACGGCGATGGTCCAAAGCATCGGATGCACTCCCTTTGTTATGAGGGAGCAACGTGGTGCATGGCCGAAACGTTCCGCCGTCGTCGCGATTCCGCGTGGCTGCCGTCCGCACACCGATGGTGGAGCGTGCGAGATCCGCTGATCCGCACCGGCAACACGCCGGATCGTGCTGGCGCAGCAACCGCCGCTACGCCATCCTGCCATTGCCCCTAACCGCCGGAGTTCTGGAGCATGCGCCACGCTTCCGCAGTCCTCTCCTTCGCCGCGATGATCCAGCCTCTGCCGGCTTCAGCGCAGGACTTCCCAAGCATCGGCAGCCAATATGTGGATTTCGGCGCGTCGATGATGGCCGTCGGCCAGATGAACAACGTCATCGGCACCACGGTACGCAGCCGGGGCGCCAGGCCGGTCGCCCGGAGGCCAGCCCCGCCGCCGGCGGGCGCCGGAACGCGCTATCGTGCCTCCCCCGTGGTCGCGAACCGGGTCCGTGCGCAGTTCGCCGACTTCGTCGCAAAGGCCGATCCGGCCAATGCCGATCGCCTGCGCCAGTTCGTCGCACGGAACGACTTGCTGGCCGCGTGGGAGAAGCATGTCGCCGTCGACGGACTGCGCCGCGGCGATGTCGCCGATGCGATGACCGCCTATTGGGTGCAGAACTGGCAGATCGCCAACAAAGTGCCGTTCGCCGGCCGTGCGCAGGTCCAGGCCGTCCGCAGGCAGATAGCGAGTGCACTCGCCGCCAGCCCTGCCTTTGCGAGGCTCGACGACGGCGCGCGGCAGGAAATCGCCGAGACTTTCATGCTCAACTTCGTCGCGCAGGGTTCGGCCTATTCCGACGCTGCCGCGCGGCGCGATGCCGCTGCCGTCGAGCGGCTGTCGGACGCCGCCGTTGCGCGGTTCAAAAAGGACATGCAACTGGATCTGCGCAAGCTCAAGCTGACCGACGCGGGGCTCGGCTGAACGCGCGGATCAGCCGCAAGCGGCAGCGCGCCCGAGCAGGAAGGCGCGTTCCCGGCTATTCTGGCTGAGCCCCGCCGCCGCTTCGAACTGAGTTCTCGCTTCGGCGAGCCGTCCGGCGCGGAACAGGAAATCGCCGCGTGCCGCCGGCAGCGGCGCATAATTGCGCAACGCCGCCGCCCCGGCGATCTCGTCGACCAAAGCAAGCCCGGCCTCGGGCCCGTAAGCCATGCTGTAGGCAACCGCCCGGTTCAGGTCGATCACCGGCGAGGGCGTCACCGCCCGCAAGCGATCGTAAAGCGCGGCGATCCTTCGCCAGTCGGTGTCCTCGATGCTGCGGGCGCGGGCGTGGCACGCGGCGAGCGCCGCCTGAAGCGCATAGGGCCCGTCCGCACCGCCCAATGCTTCGGCTTGCGCCAGCGCGGCGAGGCCGCGGCGGATCAGCAACTGGTCCCAGCGCGCGCGGTTTTGCCCGGTGAGCGGCACGGCGCTCCCGTCGGGTGCCGTGCGCGCCGCCAGGCGCGAAGCCTGTATCTGCATCAGGGCGAGCAAGCCGAACAGCTCGGGGGCGTCGGGCATCCGCGCGGCGAGCATCCGCCCCAGTCGCTGCGCCTCGGCACAGAGGGAAGGCCGGATCAGATCCTCGCCGGCCGTCGCGGCATAGCCTTCGTTGAAGATCAAATAGATCACCTCGAGCACCGAGGCGAGCCGCACCTCCAGCTCGGTGCCGCGCGGCACTTCGAAGGCGAGCCCGGCGCTCGCGATCGTCTTCTTCGCGCGGACGATCCGCTGGGCGATCGTCGCGGGATTGGACAGGAAGGCCCGCGCGATCTCCTCCGTGGTCAGCCCGGCGACCAGCCGCAGCGTCAGCGCCGCACGTGCCTCCGCGGACAGCACCGGGTGACAGGCAGTGAAGATCAGCCCGAGCAATTCGTCGCCGATATCGTCGTCCATGGCGGCCTCGATCTCGCTCACCGGGTCGCACGCTTCGTCGCCCTCGCGCGCGATTTCGTCATGCTTGCGCGCCAACATCTGGTCGCGGCGGATGCGATCGATCGCACGTCGCCTCGCGGCGGCCATCAGCCACGCGCCCGGCCGCTCCGGAATGCCCGTCTTCGGCCATTCGGTGAGCGCAATCACCAGCGCGTCCTGCGCCAGCTCCTCGGCGCGATCCACGTCCCGGACGATCCGCGCCAGCGCGCCGATCAGCCGCGCCCGCTCGATCCGGAATACCGACTCGATCGCCCGTTCGGTCTCCGTCTCCGCCATGCCGCCTCCCCGGAACTGCTGCCCGAAAGAGGCGGCGGCGGGCACCGATCAGTTGCCGCCCAGCTTCTCGCGGGTCCGGTCGTGAATCTCGACCGCTTCCGGGGTGAGGTTGTCGGCAAAATCGGCCATTTCGTAAAGCGGCCGGATCTCGATCTCGCTGGGCCCGGGCATCGGGTTGGGGCAGCGCTTCACCCATGCGACTGCCTCGTCCATGTCCTTGACCTCCCACAGCCAATAGCCGGCGACGAGCTCTCGCGTCTCGGCGAAAGGCCCGTCGATGACGGTCCGTCCGGGGCCATCAAAGGCAATGCGCTTACCTTCGGAGGAAGGTTTGAGGCCGTCGCCGGCGAGCATGATCCCGGCATTGACCAGCTCTTCATTGTACCTGCCCATCGCCTCGAGCAGTTCGGCAAATTCGGGCGAGCTCGGGGTGCCCTGCTCGCTATCCTCGGTCGCCTTCACCAGAACCATGACACGCATCGATTGTCTCCTTGTCATAGGGCGGAATTGTTCCAGCCCGCACTCTGACGACGAACCACCGTCGCGTGAATCGACACGAGGCGCGAATTTTTTTCGGGCCCGGATGTCGGCATCAATCGGTGCGAAAAGGCACGGGATCGAACCGTCCGTGCAATGCTCCCGCCGCCGCGGTCCGCCACAAGCTCGCCGCTTCTCCAGCGACGATCAACCATAGCTTTCCGTCGGGCGCCGCCATCGCCGCGTCTGTCGCCGACGGCGTTGCTTCGCCACTCGGATGCGAGTGCCAATAGCCGACGATCCTGGGCCCGCCCGCACGCTCCGCCCGCAGTGCTGCGAACAAGACGGCCGGATCGATCTCGAACCGCGTCTCCGGTGCTTCGGCCACATTCTCAACGGCTTGCATCGCCGTGATCGCGTCCGGCGTTCCGAACAGCAGTCCGCACGCTTCGCGCGGCGCGAGATCCGCAGAAATCTGCGCCGTACCGATCAGTACAGATCTTGAAATGCGTGTCCCCATCCCCATCTACACGTACAGAATGGACCGGGGGGTTACTACACTCGAAGCGCGGATCGCAGATGCCGCAGACGGCTGGCGGCTCGACCGGGCGCTTGCCGATGCGGTGCCCACCCTGTCGCGCGAACGCCTCAAGGCACTGATCTCGAGCGGCGCGGTGACGGGTCCCGACGGGCTCGCCCGCGATCCGGCGCGCAAGGCGGCAGGGGGCGCGGTATTCAGCATCGCAGTGCCCGATCCAACGCCGGCGCATAACGAGGCACAGGACATCGCGCTCGACATCGCGTTCGAGGACGAACATCTGATCGTGATCGACAAGCCTGCCGGCCTCGTCGTCCATCCCGCCGCCGGCAATCTCGACGGCACCCTGGTCAACGCCTTGCTCCACCATTGCGCGGGGCAGCTTTCCGGGATCGGCGGAGTCGCGCGGCCCGGGATCGTGCACCGGATCGACAAGGACACGTCGGGATTGATGGTCGCTGCGAAGACCGATCGGGCGCATGAAGGGCTTGCCCGGCAGTTCAAGGCGCACAGCATCGACCGCCGCTATAAGGCGATCGTGGCTGGGCGGATGAAGGCCGGCGAAGGCACGGTCGACGCCCGGCTCGGGCGCTCCTCGGCCAATCGCAAGAAGATGGCGATCGTCGGCGAAAGTCAGGGCAAGCACGCGATCACCCATTGGCGGCAGATCCGGCCGTTACGCGAAGCGTCGCTGGTCGAATGCCGGCTCGAGACCGGAAGGACGCATCAGGTTCGAGTCCATATGGCCTCGATCGGGCATCCGCTGTTGGGCGATCCGGTCTATGGCAGCACGCGGCCAGCGCATCGTGCACTTTTGGCAACCTTGAATTTCCGCCGTCAGGCCTTGCACGCGGCCCATCTGGGGTTCATTCACCCCGTGAAAAGCCACGCTTTGGCGTTCGATAGCGAAATGCCTGCGGATATGCAGGAACTGTTCAATAAGCTCATCGTATGATTTTCGTGGCGCTGTCCCTGCGGGACCGTGCCCAGTGAAGGGAGAATGTGATCATGGCTAGCGGAAGCAACGTCCCGGCGACGATCCCCGCACTTGGCGGTGAGGCGAGCCTCAACCGCTATCTGGCTGAGATCAAGAAGTTTCCGATCCTCGCGCCCGAGCAGGAATATATGCTCGCCAAGCGCTTCCAGGAGCATGGCGACCCCGATGCGGCGGCGCAGCTCGTCACCTCGCACCTGCGACTCGTGGCGAAGATCGCCATGGGCTATCGCGGCTACGGCCTGCCCGTCTCCGAGCTGATCTCGGAAGGCAATATCGGCCTGATGCAGGGCGTGAAGAAGTTCGAGCCCGATCGGGGCTTCCGCCTCGCCACCTACGCGATGTGGTGGATCCGCGCCTCGATCCAGGAATTCATCCTGCGCAGCTGGAGCCTCGTGAAGATGGGCACCACGGCGGCGCAGAAGAAGCTCTTCTTCAACCTGCGCCGGATGAAGGCCAAGCTCGACGCGTTCGAGGATGGCGACCTCAGCCCCGAGCATCTCGCCAAGATCGCCACCGATCTAGGCGTGACCGAGGAAGAGGTCACCTCGATGAACCGCCGCATGGCGATGGGCGGCGATACGTCGCTCAACGTGCCGATGCGCGAGGACGGTGAAGGTCAGTGGCAGGATTGGCTGCAGGACGACAGCCAGCTGCAGGACGAGGCCGTCGCCGAGGCGCAGGAGGCCGATGTCCGGCACGAGATGCTGACCGAAGCGCTCGACGATCTCAACGAGCGCGAGAAGCACATCCTCACCGAGCGTCGCCTGACCGACGATCCCAAGACGCTCGAGGAGCTGAGCCAGGTCTATGGCGTCTCGCGCGAGCGCGTCCGCCAGATCGAGGTCCGCGCCTTCGAGAAGCTCCAGAAGGCGATGATGCGGCTGGCGGGCGAGAAGCGACTGCTCGCGGCCTATTGACGACGAAGCGGTTGCGTTGCGCGACCGGCGCCGCCAATCGTGGCCGCATGAGTGACGAACGGCACGACGAGAGACTGCAAACGCCAGCGCCGCAGGTGACGACGCGCATCGACGCGCCCGAGCCTGCGGCACTTCCGCGCAAATCGCTCAAGCGCCGCATTCTCCGCTGGATCGCCATGGCGGTGCTGGCTTTCTTCCTCGGCTCCTTGCTCTGGGTCGCGGCTTTGCGCTTCCTCAATCCGCCGATCACCTTCACGATGATCGGCGACGTGGTCGGCGGCCACGGCGTCACCAAACGATGGATGAGTCTAAGCCGCATCGATCCGAGCATGGCCCGCGCCGCGATCGCTGCCGAGGATTCGCGCTTCTGCCAGCACAATGGATTCGACTATAAGGCGATCGCCGCCGCCGCCGCGCGCAACGCCACCGGCAAGAAGCGGATACGCGGCGGGTCGACGATCAGCCAGCAGACCGCCAAGAACGTCTTCCTCTGGCAGGGCGGCGGCTATTTCCGCAAAGGCCTCGAGGCGTATTTCACGCTGCTCATCGAGAATATCTGGGGCAAGCGCCGGATCATGGAGGTCTATCTGAACGTCGCCGAGACCGGGATCGGCACCTATGGCGTCAATGCCGGCGCGATGCGCTATTTCAAGCACGATGCCTCGAAGCTGACGGACCGCGAGGCGGCGCTGATCGCCGCGGTGCTGCCGCTGCCGAAGAAACGCGCCGCGATCGACCCGAGAGGCTTCACGCGGCGCTACGGCAATTCGATCAATCGCCGTATCGGCGTAGTGGCGGGCGACGGACTCGACGCCTGCCTTCGTTGATCAGTCCGCCTTCTTCGCGGCGTCCTGCGCGGCGCCGCCGACATCCTTCGCCGCATCACCGACGCTCTTCGCAGCATCGGTCACTGCGTCCGTCTTGATGTTCTCGCGGGTGTTCTGGTTGACCAGATAGAGCGCGCCGACCACGACGAGGATCAGCACGGCGAGCCCGATCAGCAATCCCGCGCCGCTGCCGCGCCGCTCGATCACGGTGGTGCCGGCGGGCGCGCTCGACGTTTCGGTGATCCGCTCCGACGTCACGCCGTCGGTACGCTCAACAACTCGATCGACCATGGATCCACTCCTCGATTGTCTGCGGCAGCAACCGAGGAGCGGCGGGGATGGTTCCGCGTTAACCCTGATACAGGTTAGAAGGGCAGCTTGAACCCCGGCGGCAGCGGCAGGCCGCTGCTCATCTTGGACATTTCCGCCTGCGACGCCGCATCGGCCTTGGCGCGCGCATCGTTGAACGCCGCCGCGACGAGATCCTCGAGCATGCCCTTCTCGGACGGCGCGAGCAGCGACTCGTCGATCTGCACGCCGATGATGCGGCCCTTGGCGCTCGCCTTGACCTTGACCAGCCCGCCGCCCGACGCGCCCTCGACCTCGATCGTGTCGAGATTGGCCTGCGCCTTGGTGAGTTCCTCCTGGACGTTCTGCGCCATCGCCATGATGTCTTCGAGGCTCTTCATGCCTGGTTACTCCGGTTGTTGGTCCAGCCGATCAGTTCGGCTTCGGGAAATGCTTCGATCGCCGCGGCGACGACCGGGGAACGCAACACCGCGTCGCGCTCGGCCGCTTCGTTCGCCGCCTGCTGCTCGCGCAGCGTCGGGGCGGCTGCCGCTTCAACGCAGCTGAGCCGCCAATTGACCCCGGTCGATTCGCGCAGCGCCGCGCCCAGCTCGCGAACGAAGTCGTGCGGCAGTTCGCGCGCCGCGCCGAATTCGAATTCCGAACCCTCGAACCGCACCGGCCGCAGATAATCGCGCACCTGCTGCGCGAGCTGGAACCGCTTGTTGCTCTCGAGATGCGTGACCAGCTCGGCCATGCTGGACGGCATCGCCGGCTCGGCCGGCTTGCTCGCGGGCGCGGCAGGCGCCGACACGTTGACGCTTACGCTGCCATTCGCCAGCTGCCGCGCCAGTTCGCCGGGATCGGGCAGCTGCGACGCATGGATCACGCGCAGCAGCGCCATTTCGCAAGCCTCGATCGGCAGCGCCGCCTTCGCCACTTCGTCGTGCCCGCGCAGCAGCAACTGCCAGAGCCTGTGCAGCGCGGGGAAGGACAGCCCCGCCGCCCATTCCTCGAGCGCCTTCGCCTCTTCGGCCGATTGCCCGGCGGTGGCGTCGGTGCCGAGCTTGGCGAGAGTCACGCCATGGACCGTCTCCAGCAAGGTCCGCAGCACCGCCTGCGGATCGACTCCAAGATCATATTGTCCCCGAAGCGATGCCAGGGCGCCCCGCGCATCGCCGGCGAGCAGCAGCCCGAACAACGCGCGGATCGCCCCGCGGTCCGACAGGCCGAGCATCTGGCGCACGGCCTCGGCACGAACCCCGCCGCCTTCGAGCCCCGCATGCGCGATCGCCTGGTCGAGGATCGAGAGCCCGTCGCGCGCCGACCCTTCGGCCGCGCGCGCGATCAGCGCCAGCGCCTCGGGCTCTGCCTCGACATGCTCGGCCTGTGCCACCCGCGCGAAATGCGCCGCGAGCATATCCGCGGGAATCCGCCGCAGGTCGAAACGCTGGCAACGCGACAGCACCGTCACCGGCACCTTGTTGACCTCGGTCGTCGCGAACAGGAACTTCACATGCGCCGGCGGCTCCTCGAGCGTCTTGAGCAGGCCATTGAACGCCGCCTTGGACAGCATGTGAACTTCGTCGATGATGTAGATCTTGTAGCGCGCCGACACCGCCGAATAGCGCGAAGCCTCGATGATCTCACGGATGTCGTCGATACCGGTGTGGCTCGCGGCGTCCATCTCGATCACGTCGATATGCCGCCCCTCGGCGATCGCCCGGCAGGGTTCGCACACTCCGCACGGATCGATCGTCGGACCGCCCTGCCCGTCCGGGCCGACGCAATTGAGCGCCTTGGCGATCAGCCGCGCGGTCGAGGTCTTGCCGACTCCGCGCACCCCGGTGAGCAGGAAGGCATGCGCCAGCCGGTCGCGCTTGATCGCATTGCCCAGCGTCTGCACCATCGCATCCTGGCCGATCAGCTCGGAAAAGGTCTGCGGCCGGTATTTGCGCGCGAGCACGCGATAGGCTTCGCCCTTGGGCTGGGGCGGTTCGTCTAGGCCAAGGAAGGAATCGGACATCAGCCTCTATCTAGGTCGCCTCGGGACAGATGTCGAAGGCTCAGGCGAGATGCCGGGGCGCATCCATGCGATAGTGGAGAACCCGTTCGATGCGCAGCAATTTCGGTCCAACGCTATAGTAGATCAGGTGCCTTTCGTGGCGCAATCGGCGATAACCGAACCCATGGTCGGACGGGCTGCCGATGCCCGGCTGTCGCAATAGCAGTTGATAGGCAGCGTCGAACGAGCCGACATAGCGGTCCGCCTGTTCGACGCCCCAGTGTGTCGCTGTATAGTCGTAGATGGAATCCAGATCACGGCCTGCGGCGGCAGCGACAACGAGCTTCAGGCGCCCCAACGCCTGCGGCCATCCGCGATGATCTCCGATATCGAGCGCGGATCCTCCCCGCTGGCTGCACCTTCCGCCAGCAAGGCTTCAAGCTCGGGCGTCATCTCCCATGCCTCTTGGGCAAGATCCGCCCGAATCAGATCATGGAGATACTCTTCGATGCTCGGATAAGCGCCTTCGCGAATGCGGCCTTCCAGGCCATCCTTCAGCTCGTCGGGGAGATGGAAGCTGATCGTCGACATAGATGGATAGTCGGTATTCCCCAACCCGGTGTCAACGTTAGCGAGTGGGGTGGGAGCCGGAACGACCCGACACGAAATCGTTACGGCTGCTTCCTTCCGGATCTGACCGGGTTGGCGACGGCATCGTCCGCCCGACTCCCGCGGCGCATATGGGCGAAGTCCCGCCGCGAGGCAAGGGGAGCGCGCCACACGCGCTCCCGCCCGGTTTCAACGATAATAACGTACCTTGCGGCAGACCCGCACGCGATGGCCGTTGCGCCATTTGCGCGTGCAGACCGTGCGCGAATAAGCGCGGCGATGGCCGCGGCGGACTTCACGGCGGACTTCGCGGCGTTCGGTTCGGCGTTCGGTACGCTCCCAACGACGCTCCTGCGGAACCGCCGTAGCGCTCGCGGCAAACGCCGCAGCGGTGACAGCGGGCGGAGCAGCCGTCGTCGCTGCGGAAGCCGCGGGCACTGCCAGCATCGCCGCGGCCGCCGCAGCTACAAGCGTCAAAATCTTCATGCGTTTACTCCCGATTGAAGCACAAACCCCTGCATTCCTTGCAATTCCGAAACGACCGGTTGGTTCCGCGCGATTAATGCGCGCGCCCGTTGGGATCGGTCGTGACCACGCTCTTGCCGCGCCGCTGCGCCAGCTCCTCCTCGGCCTTGTCGCCGGTGATGCGCAGCGCTTCGAGCTCGGCCTCGCTCTTGCTTTCGATTCCCATGACTTCGTCGCGGGCGCCCTTCATCGCGTGGATGAGCTCATCGATCTTGAGATGCAGCGCCGCCTCGTGCCGCTTCTGCTGATTGAGCACCATCTGGGTCAGTGTGATCGCCAGCACCGACAGCACCAGGGTGAGATCTTCGGTAGCCCGGCTGCCGAGCGGCAGCAGGAACCAGGCAAGGCAGAAGGTGAGTATCCCGATCTGCGCCGCCGGATGCCCCGCGATATTCGCACCGGCATCGGAGATGCGGCAGCCGATCGCATAGAGGCTCTGGCGTATCGTCTGCTTCGGCACGGTTGGGTAACGAGGGAGAACCGCGGTCGTTCCAACCTGGGTTAAGTTGCGGATTGGCGAGCGACGTCGCCCTTCCTCAATCCTCCCCCGCAAGGGGGAGGTGTCGCCGCAGGCGACGGAGGGGGAGGAATCACTGCACTTAGTGCTTCCTCCCCCTCCGTCATGCTGCGCATGCCACCTCCCCTCGCGGGGGAGATTAGCAGCCACTATTCGAACTTCCGCCCCTGTCCGCTCAGCGCCCCTGCATATCGCGGTGCTCGGAGGGCATCCGCACCGTCAGCCCGTCGAGATCCGGCGCGAGGACGATCTGGCAGGCGAGCCGGCTCGTTCGGGTCGCGCCGACGGCGAGGTCGAGCATGTCCTCCTCCTCTTCACTCGCCCGCGGCAGCCGCGCGAAATGCTCCGCCTCGACGATGACGTGACAGGTCGAGCACGACATCTGCCCCTCGCAGGTTCCCTCGAGCGGCTGGCCGGCATTCTGCGCGACCTCGAGCAGAATCGCGCCGTCGGCCGCCTCGACTTCGCGCGTCTCGGTCTGGTCGGCGCTGATGAACCGGACGCGGATCATGCCGCCACCTTCTGTGCCCGCGCCGCGGCATCGATGCGGGTCAGCGCTGCCAGCAGCTCCTCCTCGCTGGTATAGCGCCCGAATCCGATCCGGATGCTCGATCGCGCCTCGGCCTCGGCCAAGCCGATACCCCGGAGCACATGGCTCGGCCGCCCCGAGCCGCTGGCGCAGGCGGAGCCCGCCGAAAAGGCAATATCGCGCAGGTCGGAGATCAGCCGCGCCACGTCGAGCCCTTCGCGGCGCAGGTTGAGGTTGCCGTGAAAGCGCGTGTCGCGCGAGCCGTTGAGCGTCCAGTCGCTGCCGATATGCGCCAGCGCGGCGCGGAACAATTGCTCGACATGGGCATGATCCGAACCGAAACGCTGCTTGGCAAGCCGCGCCGCCGCGCCGAACCCGGCGCACAAGGCCGGCGACAAGGTCCCCGATCGTCCGCCCGGCTCCTGCCCGCCGCCATGGAGCAGCGGCTCAAGCGTCACGCCGTCACGGATCCACAGGGCACCGACGCCCTTCGGGCCATGGATCTTGTGGGCAGAGACGGCCACGAGATCGCATTCCTCGGGGATCCGCACGCGCCCATAGCCCTGCACCGCGTCGCACAGGAAGAGCGCGCCTGCCGCCTTCGCAAGTTCGGCCAGTTGCTCGACCGGCTGGATCACGCCGATTTCGTTGTTGACCAGCATCGCCGCCACCAGCCCGGTGCCGGGTCCGATAGCCGCCCGCGCCGCGGCGAGATCGACCAGTCCGTCGCCGCCCACCGGCAGCACGGTCACGTCCCGCTCCTTGCGCGCTTCGGCCGCGACGGTGTCGAGCACGGCGGCATGCTCGGTGGCAAGCGTCACGAGTCCGCCGCGCGTCCCCTTGATCGCCCAGTTGAGCGCCTCGGTCGCGCCGCTGGTGAAGCTTACCGTGCCGCCTTCGGGCATCAGCCCGGCGACGGCGTCGCGCGCCACCTCGACCGCGGCTTTCGCCGCCCGCCCGCCGGCGTGCGCGGAGTGCGGATTGGCATGCTGGCTTTCGAGCCATGGCAGCATTGCGGCGAGCGCCTCGGGCGCCAGCGGCGTGGTCGCCTGATAATCGAGATAGGTCATGCGGCGCGCACCCGTGCGCCTTCGGCGATGCCGCGCCAGGCTTCGGCGAAGCGCATCACCTCGGCCTCGGTGGTAGACCGCCCGAAGCTCACGCGTACGACCTCACGCAATTCCGGCTCCTGCCAGCCCATCGCGCTCAGCACATGGCTGGGCCGCATGCTCCCGGACGAACAGGCGCTTCCGGCCGAGACCGAGATCCCGCCGAGATCGAAGCGGATCAATTGTGCCGCCGCCGAGACGCGCGGCATGCGATACGCTCCGATCAGCGGGCTGCGCGCGCTGGCCTCGCCGACGACTTCGCCTCCCGCCGCGCGGATCACCGTCTCGAGCCCGGCACGCAGCTGCGCCATCCGCGCGAGATCCTCGGGCTCGGCCACCGCCGCCGCATAGCCGAGCGCGCCCGGCAGATTTTCGGTGCCGGCGCGATAGCCCTTCTCCTGCCCGCCCATCGGCAGCAACGCGGCGAAGTCGCGCACCAGCAATGCCCCGATCCCCGGCGGACCGCCGCGCTTGTGCGCCGACACCGCCACCAGATCGGCATGGCGAAGCACGGTTTCGTCGGCGCGCGCCGGCATTTGCGCGGCATCGACCAGGAGGATGCCGCCGGCAGCATGGACGATCTCGGCGATTGCGGCGATCGGCTGGCGCACCCCGGTCTCGCTGTTCGCCCATTGTACGCACAGCAGGGTTCGCGGCGCGCCCTGCAGCGCCGCGCGCAACGCGTCGAGATCGAGAATGCCGTCGGCATCCACCGGCAGCACCTGTGCGCCTTCGGAATGCCGCAGTACCGAATCGTGCTCCAGCGCGGTGATCACCCGCCGCTCCGCCATCGAACGCGTGAGCGCGAGATGCAGCGATTCGCTTGCGCCGGAGGTCAGCACCAGCTCGTGCGGCCAGCCATAAGCCGCGGCGATCCGCGTCCGCGCCTCTTCCAACGCAGCACGCGCTGCGCGCCCTTCGGCATGAGGTGAGGAAGGATTGGCCCAGCGCGACATGCCCTCGCTGACGGCGGCGATCGCGGCCTCGGTCATCGGGGTCGTCGCGGCATGATCCAGATAGATACGGTCGGCCAAGTTGGTTCCAATTGCGTGAAGGGCGGCGCTGCCTATATAGCGCGCAACTCCCCGCGCTCCACTGCGCGCACCCAATTCAAGGCAGGCCACATTGCCCGAAGTCATTTTCCCCGGCCCCGAAGGCCGTCTCGAAGGGCGTTTCGCCCCCGCTCCCAAGCCGCGCGCGCCGGTCGCGATGATCCTGCATCCGCATCCCAATGCGGGCGGCACGATGAACAACCGCATCGTCCAGGAGCTCTATAAGACCTTCCAGCGCCGCGGCTTCGCGACGCTCCGCTTCAACTTCCGCGGCGTCGGCAAGAGCCAGGGCACGTTCGACAACGGCATCGGCGAATTGAGCGATGCCGCCTCGGCGCTCGACTGGGTGCAGAGCTTCCATCCGGAAGCCTCGACCACCTGGATCGCCGGCGTCAGCTTCGGCGCGTGGATCGGCATGCAATTGCTGATGCGCCGCCCGGAAATCCGCGGCTTCATCTCGGTCGCGCCGCCGGCGAACATGTACGACTTCAGCTTCCTCGCCCCATGCCCCTCCTCGGGCATCATCATTCAGGGCGAGGCCGACGAAGTCGCGACTCCGGCGGCGACGCAGAAGCTGGTCGACAAATTGCGCACGCAGAAGCACATCACCATCCACCACGACACGATTCCCGGCGCGAACCATTTCTTCCAGGACGAAATGGACCAGCTGATGGGTTCGGTGGACCGCTATCTCGACATGCGGCTCGACCCCAATTCGCCGATCCGCTGAGGACGCCCGCGTTCCGGTGCTCCTGCGAAACAGGAGCCCAGGATCGCAAGCAATGTCCTCTGCGGCTCTGGGCTCCTGCTTTCGCAGGAGCACGGATCGCTATCTGCGGATCACTCCATCGATCCACCGATCGACGATCGCCGTCGCGGGATACTCCGCATCGCCGAGCGAGCGATTGATCGCCATGTGCCCGCGCAGTCCCCGCCCCTCGATCGCCTCGACAGTTACTTCGGCGCCCGCGCGCCGCAGCGCCGCGCCCAAAGCGTCCGACTGCCGCGCCCCGTCCGCCCGGTCGACGTGCAGGATCAGGAACGCCGGCGCGTTCGGCGCTGCCGCCTGCAATGTCGGCGATAGCGCCCGCTGCCGCGCCGGATCGTCGCCGAACGCCTGCGCATAGACGCGCTGCATGATCCGCGGCCCCTCTTGCCGCTGCGCCGGCACGTCATAGGCGGCACCGTCCAGCAGCAGCACGCCGTCGAGCTGGTCGAGCCGCACGCCGGCACGCTTCAAATATTCCGGGTCGGTCGCGACCAGCGCCGAGAGATGCGCGCCCGCGCTGTGCCCGGCAAGCACGATCCGGCCAGCGTCAATCCCCAGCGTCCGGGCGTGGCGGACCAGATAGCCGACCGCATCGGCGATATCCTGCGCCTGATCCTCCACCTTCGCACCCGGAACAAGCCGATAGTTCACCGAGGCAAAGGCGAAGCCGCGTCCGGTGAAATGCGCGACCTTCTCCGGTCCGGTCGCATTGCCCTTGTCGCCCTGCCGCCATCCGCCGCCATGCACGAAGACGAACAAGGGCGCCGGTGCGGAGCCGCCACGCGGCGCGTAAAGGTCGAGCCGCTGCAGCCGATCGCCGCCATAGGCGACTTCGTGCGGCCCGGCCGCCGTCTGCGCCTCCGCCGGCACAATTGCAGTCGCGGCGAACAACGCCGCGGCGATCAGACGTCCACGCATCCCGCGCTCCTTCCGCTCAACGCCGAAAAGCTATCGACGCGGCGCAAGGCCGTCCAACAAACAAGTGTAACGAATTGTCGCGGGCTAGATCGACCAGATCAGCAGATTGCCCAGCAGCACCAGTGCGGCGATCAGCATCAGCACGCCCTTCTGCCGGTCGCCGCCGCGCCACGTGCGCACGCCGCCCCAGACGAGCGCGAACATCGCCACCACCGCAATGCTCAGCAGCAACGGATTGAGCTGCGGGTCCATCATCGCACGATCACCCAGATCAGCAGCACAATCGCGAGCCCTGCACCCACGAAGCCGGCGATCACCTTCGGCTCGCCGCGATAGATCAGCCGCAGGAAGTACCACAGGAACCAGCCCAGCCCCCGCGTGGCGACACTGAGGATGTTGGCAATCACCGCGCCGGCCCGCGTCTCCTTCATCAATCCCTCGATCCCAGCACCGCCGCATAGGCGTCGGGATCGGCATTGCCTCCGGAAAGCAGCACGAGCAATCCCGGCTTCGCCTCGACCTTGCCCGCCAGCACCGCCGCGAGCGCCACCGCGCCGCCGGGCTCGAGTACCAGCCGCAATTTCGCCACCGCCCAGCGCTGCGCGTCGCGTATCTCCCGCTCGCTCACCGCCACGCCCTTGGCATCGCGCCGGCTGAGCACGTCGAAGGTTAGCGGCGACACTTCTTTCGTCTGCAGCGCATCGCACGCCGTCGGCGGCGGATTGTCGCCCACCGGCTCGATCCACCCCGCCTCGAGGCTGCGCCGCATATCGTCCCAGCCCTCGGGCTCGACCACCGTGATCGCCGCCTCGGGCAAGGCCAGCGCGAGTCCCGCCGCCAGCCCGCCACCGCCGCACGGCACCACCACTTCCCCAGGATCGAGCAGCTTCGCCTCCACCATCTGGGTCATCGCCTCGATGCCGGCACTGCCCTGCCCCTCGATGATCCATGGATCGTCGAAGCTCGGCACCAGAGCCGCGCCGCGCGCATGCGCGAGATGCGCGGCGATCTTCTCGCGGCTCTCGGTCGCGCGGTCGTATTTCACCACTTCGGCCCCCATCGCCAGGGTCGCGTCGAGCTTCACCTTCGGCGCGTCGGCCGGCATCACGATCACCGCCGGGATGCCGAGCTTCCGCGCCGCCCAGGCGATTCCCTGCGCATGATTGCCCGACGAGAAGGCGACGACGCCCCGTTCGCGCGCCGCCGCGTCCAGCGCGGTGAGCCGATGCCACGCCCCGCGGATCTTGAACGCCCCCACCGGCTGCAGCGATTCCGCCTTGAAGCACACCGGCACGCCGCGAATTTCCGCTGTCAGCAGAGGGGTTTGCGGCAATATTGCTGCGATCTTCGCTGCAGCGTCGCGTACCCCCGCCCGGGTCGGCTGTCGCACAATCGTCACACTTCAACCCCGCTGTACATTTCCGGATATCGAATCGCTTTACATGGGGGGACCTCGCCCCTAAATGCCGCCTTCCGCTGCCCCATGGGACTTCCAACCGCAAGGCAGCTTTTCGTCAATGATTGCCGCAAGGCATTTGGAGGTCCCTTGAATTGCACAAGCATCCTCGCGCGCTGGGGTTAGCGCCCCTCTCGACCGCCCGCACCGCGGGCATCGACATCGCCAGGCGACGTCCGGTGGATCCGGTAACGATCGTTCGTCCCCACGCTGCGGCGCGGGCCGCCCGCTTCTTCGTCGAGAAGTTTCCGGGCCGCTCGATGTACGCGGTGAAGGCGAATCCGTCGCCCGATCTGCTCCGCGTCCTCTGGGACAATGGCATCACGCATTACGACACCGCCTCGATCGCCGAGGTTCGTCTCGTCAAGGCGACGCTGCCGGACGCGATCTGCTGCTTCATGCATCCGGTCAAGTCGGTCGAAGCGATCGCCGAAGCCTATTTCCAGCATGATGTGCGGACCTTCTCGCTCGACAGCCTCGAAGAGCTCGACAAGATTGTGCGTGCCACCGATGGCGCGACCGATCTGACGCTTTGCGTGCGCCTGCGCGTCTCGTCCGAGTTCGCCAAGCTCAGCCTGGGCTCCAAGTTCGGCGTCGGCCACAGCGAGGCCAGGGAACTGCTCGTCGCGACCCGCCAGGTCGCCGATGCGCTCGGCATCTGCTTCCATGTCGGCAGCCAGACCATGTCGCCGGACGCCTATGCCAATGCGATGGAGCGCGTTCGCGCGGCGATCGTCGATGCGGCGGTCACGGTTGACGTGATCGACGTCGGCGGCGGCTTCCCCTCGGCATATCCGGGCATGACCCCGCCGCCGCTGGAGCGCTTCTTCGAGACGATTCACCGCGCGTTCGAGAGCCTGCCGATCAGCTATTCGGCTGAGCTCTGGGCCGAGCCGGGCCGGGCATTGTGCGCGGAATATTCGTCGGTCGTGGTGCGCGTCGAGCGCCGCCGCGGCAACGAGCTGTACATCAACGACGGCGCCTATGGCACGCTGTTCGACGCCGCGCATATCGGCTGGAAGTATCCGGTGCAGCTGCTGCGCGAGCCGGATTCGGACGCGCGCGACATGGACTTCACCTTTTGGGGTCCGACCTGCGACGATCTCGACTTCATGGCCGGCCCGTTCCCGCTTCCGGCGGACACGAACACCGGCGACTATTTCGAGATCGGCATGCTCGGCGCCTACGGCGTCGCGATGCGGACCGCGTTCAACGGCTTCGGCTCGGGCGAGACGGTAGTCGGCCACGACGAGCCGATGCTCTCGGTATACCACGATGAGGAAGAGGCGCTAGAACGCCGCTCGACCAACGTCGTAAAGCTGTAACGCCAACGACTTACAGAGTATCGGGTTTCCTCCTCCCGCAGCCGCGGGAGGAGGCGCTACGGGTTTCCGCGTCCCCATTATAATGACGGCGGGTTCTGGATAGCCAAAGGGCAACCATGACCGACACCCTCACCAAGACCGCGGCGGCCAACCCGCCGATCAACGACACCCGCAAGCAGGAACTGCTCTCGAAGCAGGTCAAGCACATCGACATCACCAAGTTCGATGCGCGTCCGATCGTCGACGCGATGGCGGACATGAGCTTCACCAGCCGCGATCTCGGCCGCGCGACCAACATCTACAACCAGATGCTCGCGGACAAGGACTGCACGATCTTCCTGGTGATCGCCGGATCGACCAGCGCGGGCGGCTGCATGGACCTCTATGCCGAGCTGGTGCGCAACAACATGGTCGACGGCATCGTCGCGACCGGCGCGACCATCGTCGACATGGATTTCTTCGAGGGCCTTGGCCACAAGCACTATCAGGCGCTCGAAATCCCCGATGACGACACCCTGCGCTCGCTTTACATCGATCGCATCTACGACACCTATATCGACGAGGAAGCGCTTCAGAACGTCGACCACACGATCTTCGAGATCGCCGAGTCGCTGGAGCCGCGTGCCTATTCGAGCCGCGAGTTCATCCGCGAGATGGGCAAGTATCTCGTCGAGCACGGCAAGAAGGAGAACAGCCTCGTCAAGCTCGCTTACGAGCATGACGTGCCGATCTTCTGCCCGGCGTTCGTCGACAGCTCGGCCGGCTTCGGCCTCGTCAAGCATCAGGTCGATGCCGCCAAGGCGGGCCGTCCGTATCTGATGATCGACGCGGTCGCGGACTTCCGCGAGCTCACCCAGATCAAGATCGAGGCGGGCACCACCGGCCTGCTGATGATCGGCGGCGGCGTGCCGAAGAACTTCATCCAGGACACCGTCGTCTGCGCCGAAATCCTCGGTCACGACGACGTCGCGGTCCACAAGTACGCGGTGCAGATCACCGTCGCCGACGTCCGCGACGGCGCCTGCTCGTCCTCGACGCTGCAGGAGGCCGCCTCGTGGGGCAAGGTCAACACCGGCATCGAGCAGATGGTGTTCGCCGAAGCGGGTTCGGTGATGCCGCTGCTCGCCAGCGATGCCTATCACCGCGGCCACTGGAAGGACCGCGCCAAGCGCGGCTGGGCGAAGCTGTTCGCCTGAGCCTACGCTTGAGCTGAAAAACGGAACGGCCGGGGAGCGATCCCCGGCCGTTTTCTTTAGCCGAACGATCGAATTTGGACACGAAACGCTGCGTCGTCCCGCGTTCACCCGACGTTGTGGGTTGCGGAGACAGTCGAACGCGCGTTCGTCTCCACATAGTCGAGAGGAGATAACCGCATGTCTGAATCCTGCACCGTCGTAGTGACGAACAACTCCGGCCGCTCGCTTGACGCGGTGAAGGTCTGGTATTCTCTCAACAACGCGACTCCCGATGATCTCGCCGGCTTGCCGCCCGCCGTGGCGGCGGCGAACTTGCCCGACGGTGCTTCGATCAAGGGGACTACCCAGATCGGCTGGCTCTCGCCGCTCAATTACTGGGTCGGTGGCGTGCTCTTCGAGGGCGACGGTACGACCTATATATTGTGCGGTCTCGATGGCGAGACCGGGAAGGAGTTCGAGGTGTCGGACGGCAGCACGATCACCTTCATCGTCAATGCCTATACCGCAGGCACGACCAACCAGAAGAACAACGTCAGCATCGAGTATAGCGAAGGCCCGGGCGGCGAGGCGCAATTGCTGCACGAAGGCGTGGGCGAACTTGCCAATGTCGGAATGGAAGTCGTCAAGACTGTCGGCGAGCTGCTGGATGAATGATCACTTCGCTTACGCATCGCTCGACGGGCTGAAGCTCGCCCGAACCGGCGCGCATGAAGAAGCGGCCGGGAAGCAATTCCCGGCCGCTTTTTATCGGTGATCGGGCGCGTCGACGGACCTCCGCCCCTGCCCCGTCGTTGTCGCTGCCCACCCGGAGGATGCCGATGACTTTTGACCCCGAAGACCAGCCCGAGCCGCAGGACGAAAGCGATGCGCTTGAAGAAGCGCAGGAAGAGGCCGCCGAGGAGCGTGAGCAAGAGGGCGGCTATCAGTAAGGTTCTCGCCCATTCCATCATTGCCCAGAGGGTACGCGCTTATCCTCCCCCGCAAGGGGGAGGTGGCAGGCGCAGCCTGACGGAGGGGGAGGAAGCACACCGGCCAGCGATGTGCTTCCTCCCCCTCCGTCGCCTTCGGCGACACCTCCCCCTTGCGGGGGAGGATAGCTGATGACGAAGACTGCGAGCGATCGGCCCTAATCCGTCGCGCGCCATTGCTCCGGCACCACGAACACTTCGTCGGCACGCGCATAGCCGCCATCGGGCACGTCCTCGATCAGCACCATGGTGTGCGCCCGCGCGCCCTCGCCGAAATAGTCGACGAGCATCGCCGTGGTGCGGTGGGCCAGCTCTTCCTTCTGCGCCCGCGAGAGCGCGGCCTGGGGAAGCTTGAAATTGGCAAAGGGCATGTCCCGATCCTTCAGGCCTGGCTTTGACGCGCCTGACGCGCGAAGTCGTTGAGTTGAGTCACGGTCGCGTCGAAGCGATTCTCGCGCTCGGCATTGCGCAAGAATTTGACGCGCTCGACGAGGATCTCGGCCGGCGTCGGCTGCTCGCCGAACAGCGCCATCACTTCCTCCGCAAATTCGTCGAGCGGCTGATAGCCCGGCCGGTTCTCCTGCCCCGGCGTAAGACCGGTCTGCACTGCGGGCGGAGCGAGCTCGATCACTTCGACCTTGCCCTTCAGCGCCTCGCGCAGCGACACCGTATAGCTGTGGATCGCCGCCTTGGTAGCGTTGTAGGTCGGCGTATCGACCAGCGGCACGAAGGCGAGCCCAGACGTGACGTTGACGATCGCTGCATCGGGGCGCGCCGTCAGATGCTCGATCAATGCATTGGTCAGCCGGATCGGGCCGAGCAGATTGGTGGTGATCGTCGCCTCGGCATCGGCGAGGTCGCGGCGCGTATCCAGCGCCTCGAACCGCATGATCCCGGCATTGTTGATCAGCACATTGAGCGAGGGATGCTCGGCGATCACCCGCAGCGCGAAATCCTCGACTGCTTCGGCGCTCTCCACATCGAGCGTCATCGCGAACATGCCGTCGCGCCCGGCGACGACCTGGTCGAGCGCGTCGCGGCGGCGGCCCGCGACGATTACCCGGTTGCCCTGCGCATGAAAGCGCTGCGCCAGCGCCGCGCCGATGCCAGAACCGCCACCGGTGATGAGAATGGTATTGCCGCTCGTTTTCATCGCGATTTCTCCTTCGAGGTTGCTGCGGGCAATCTAGGCCATTACTCTCCACGCGTAAGAAGGCACCGAAAAGATCTATACGCACCTTTTGGAGAGTGTATCTTGGCCAAGCCCGCACCGCTTCCGCCTGCCCGACACAAACCATGGCCCGATGCCGTGGATCCGCGCGTCGATGCCCTGGTCAACGACGTGATCGGGCGCGTCGCCGATAAATGGACGATGCTCATCCTTGAGGCGCTCGCCGAGCACGAGCATCTGCGTTTCACGCATATCGGCAAGCTGGTCCCGGGGATCAGCCAGAAGATGCTCACCCAGACGCTGCGCCAGATGGAGCGCGACGGGCTAGTCGACCGCCATGTGCATGCCGTCATCCCGCCGCGAGTCGACTATCGCCTGACCGATCTCGGCGAGAGCCTCGGCGCCGCCTTCTGCAGCGTGTGGCTGTGGGCCGAAGCCAATATCGAGCGGATCGAGGCAGCGCGCACCGCTTTCGACGGACGAACCACTCCCTAGCCGGCACATACCCGTTCGTGCTGAGCTTGTCGAAGCACCGTCCTTCTTCCTGCCGCGCGAAAGAAATACGGCCCTTCGACAAGCTCGGGGCGAACGGGAAAGGCGCCTACTCCCCGTCCTTGCGACGCTGCGGTTCTGGGCCCGGATCGATCTTCGTCACCCCGGACTTGTTCCGGGGTCCACCGTGCCGACGAGTTCGGCCCAGGAGCTGGGTCGCGTCGCGGGCCGCGTCCTGGACCCGGAACCAGTCCGGGGTGACGCTGGTGGCGAAGCGGGCCCTCATCCACGCAGCCCTATCCGTGTCTCTGTCCTACAAGGCAGCATTCCGTTATACTTGCCCGCTGTTACTGCGTCGCTTGTAGGAAATCGAAGGCGCCGAATACGAAACAAAATTTCTCGTTGACGCAACGGAATTGGCGATTATATACATTGCAAACACGCGCTGAATGAGGCATAAGGCTCCAATCAGGGAGCCAACCAATGTCCGTTCTGTCCAAGGCCTATTTCCACGACGAAGAAGCGGCCTTCGCCTATCTCGAAAGCAAGCTGTGGCCTGAGGGTCCGGTGTGCGTTCACTGCGGCGGCGTGGAGCGGATCACGAAGGTAAAGGCGAACCCGGCCAAGCGCATCCGTGCGGGTCTGTGGCGCTGCGGCCAGTGCAAGAGCCAGTTCACCGTCAAGGTTGGCACCGTGTTCGAGCATGCCCGCATGCCGCTCCACAAGATGCTTCAGGCCGTTTACCTCATGACCAGCAGCAAGAAGGGCGTCTCGGCCCACCAGCTGCACCGAATGCTTGAGGTGACGTACAAGACGGCTTGGTTCCTCGCCCACCGCATCCGTGAGGCAATGCGCGACGGCGATCTCTCCCCGTTCGGCGCTGGCGGTGGCATGGTCGAAGTCGATGAAACCTATATCGGCCGCAAGAAGGGCGCCGACTACAAGGGCGGCGGCGGAAGCCACAAGATGAAGGTTCTCGGCCTCATCGACCGCGAGACTGGCCGCTCGCGGGCCATGGTGATCGACTCCACCACCCGCGCCGCGATTGAACCGATCGTTATGGCGAACCTCGCGAAGGAAGCGCGGCTCATGACCGACGAAGCGCTGCTCTATCGCAAGATCGGCGTGAACTTCGCGGACCATCAGGTCGTGCGCCACTACGGCAACGAGTACGTCCGTGGCGAGGCCCACACTAACACCGTCGAGGGCTATTTCAGCATCTTCAAGCGCGGGATGCGTGGCGTCTACCAGCACTGCGGCGAGCAGCACCTTCATCGCTACGTTGCCGAGTTCAACTTCCGCTACAACTTCCGCGCGGCGAACGGCTTCAACGACGGCGACCGCTCCGAACAGGCGCTGAAGGGTATCGTTGGCAAGCGGCTGACTTACGCAAGGCCTGACCTCAACGCCTAAGAGCGAGGCGTCTAAGGGGAAGCGGCGGCGCTCCCGCTGGCGCACCAAGTCGCACCGCAACAAGTCGCAGGATAGGCCAGCGAGCTATTCGCTCTCGCTGACCTCTCCCGCTCCAGCGCGGCGGGCGATGCGGCGCTTCAACAACTCAAGCCAGTCCTTCATATCTTCTACGCTCTGCGCTGACAGGTTGGATGGCCAAGTGATGCGAATATCGCCTTCGTCCGCATTGAATGTCTCTGATCGATAGCCCGCTGGCGTCTCGCTTGGCTGTTCACGCTTGGCCTCTTCAAGTGGCAGCTTAGGAGGCGACTTCCCCTCTGTTGGGCGTTCGATCACCGTCACACTTTCCATTTCGATCCCCGTCTCGCTTCCTTCGACAAAGACCCAAGCGTCGTCCATCACCGCCCGAACCCGTACCGGGCGAGGGGTTATGAGCGTCCCGCCGATTTCGACTTCGACAAGATCGCCGACCTGAGCTTTGCCAAGGGCGGCGGTCTTGCCACCCTCTGCGCCAGATTGATTTGGCGCGTCCGGTTGCTCGGTTCCATGACTATCGTTCGCTCCCTCTTGCTCAAGGAAGAGTAACGTGTCGCGATACGCCTTCATGGCTGGGCGAATGGCTGATTGGTTGAAGCCCTGCCGGTGGAGGTAGGTTGTGATACCTTCTTCCGGCGGAATCATGTCGGGCCATTTCCCGCGAATTTCTTGAAAGAGACTGGGTTCAAATGCCGCGGCGACAAGGCCCTGCCGCCGCTCTTCGAGGTTGTCCGGGTGAAGTATAGCGCGCGCTCGGGAGGTGACGCGCATCTCCCCCTTGCCCGCGCGTTCCACCAGCCCATAGCTGGCCAGCGCGGCGAGCGCTTTCGACGCGGGGCCGCTCAACCCGGAGTATCCGATCAACTTGGCTGCGACCTCGCGGTCGACTGGGCCCTGCCGGTACAGTTTTTCGATCTTCGCGACCTGCGCGACTGCCTCGCCCAGTGGGGCATTCGGGTAGGATGGGCTGCGCACAACGGGCGCAGCTGGCGCCGGAACGTTCATAGAACCAAGTCTCCGCATCAGAGATTGAGAGTTATCCAATACTCTCTCTCGATCTGAGAAACAAGACGCTTGACGGAGGGGCGCCGGGCTGACATGACGGTGGTTGCCGAGTCCTTAACGGACCAGCGGAAAGGTGGGTGCGCCAGTGAGGTAGGGAAACGGTCGTGGGGTGCCGAAGGCCCCAGAAAGCAGAAAGGCCCGACCTGACGGCCGGGCCCCCGGAAACTCCGAGCGGGCGAACCGCTGCGAAATCCCTGTCTTTGCACTTCAGGAATCGCACGTTTGATAGCGCGGAGCAACCCCCTCGTATCGCGAGGAGGGCCAAATGGTCTTCGTCAACTCGTATACGCGCGTCCGCTTCGGACAGGTCGAACACGTCTGCTCGCACTGGCGCTCCCGCTAGTCGGTAGCCCGGTCGAGTAGCCCGCTGCTCCGGTGGCGTGGTCGGCTTCAACACCTTTCAGGGGGTCGCTTCGGCGGCCCCTTTTTCTGTGTTATGCTACCAGCATGACCGACGCTCCCAAAACCCAGCTCGACAAGTTCAAGGAACTCGCCCGCGAGGTGGAGGCCGATGAGGACGAAGCGCGCTGGGATGAGCGGCTAACGAAGGTGGCGAAACACAAACCCGCGCCGGACCCGGAGAAGCCTGAGTGAACTGGATCGGCGCATTTGGGGGATTGCTTGCGCTAGTGGGCGCGGCGGCGATCGGGCGCAGCCTGTGGGCCGGAGAGGTTCCGGGGCGCTGGCCGGCACCGCCGATCGGAAGACGCGATCACCCCGGCATGTTCTGGTTCAACGTTGGCGGCTACGCGGCCACCACCGCATTGGGCCTCGCCCTCGCGTTCCTCTGAGTTTGCAAACTATATAATCGCCACGGAATTTCACAAAGCACGTGAAAAATGTGAACTTAAGCCGAGCGAATCCAACACAGGTGCAGGACAAGCAACACGATGAAACGGGGAGGAAATGGCATGCCGATCGATCGCCGCACCTTGATCGGTAGCGCCATGGGGCTGGCGGTGGCGAGCGCCGCCCGCGCGCAGGAGGGCCCGACGCCCTATGTCCCCGGCACCGGCACCGCCGCCTGGCCGCCGCGCGAGCATTTCAGGCTCTGGCCCGGCTCGCCTCCGGGCGCCCCCTCGCCGCTCCCGACCAACAATTTCACCGTCAACGGCAGCTTCCGGGAGCTCTGGCTGCGCGGCGTTTCGGAGCCGATGGTCGGAGTCTATCGCCCGGCAAAGCCCGACGGCCGCGCAGTCCTGTCGATCCCCGGCGGCGGCTACGGCTTCGTCTCGGTCGAGAATGAAGGCGTCGACGTCGCCAAGGCACTGACGCCGCACGGCATCACCGTCTTCGTCCTCGCCTATCGCCTCCCCGGCGAAGGCTGGGCCAACCGCGCCGACGTGCCGCTGCAGGACGCGCAGCGGGCGATGCGGCTGATCCGCGCCAATGCCGGCAAATACGGTATCGACCCCGCCAAGCTCGGGCTGGTCGGCTTCTCTGCCGGCGGGCATCTCGGCGGGATGCTTGCGGTCGGCCATGACGATCCCGTCTACAAGCCGGTCGACGCGGCGGACAGCGGCTCGGCACGCCCGGCCTATGCCGGCCTCATCTATCCCGCGGTGTCGTTCCATTCGGCCGGGTTCGAGGACCGCAAGAGCAACGGCCTTTGGGGCGAGACGACCGACGACGCGACCAAGGCACGCTACACGCCGCTCACCCGGGTCAATCCCGCCACGCCGCCGATCTTCCTCGTCCATGCGATCGACGACGGCACCGTGCCGATCCAGCAGAGCCTCGCGATGATTGACGCCTGCCGCAAGGCGCAGGTGCCGGTCGAGGCGCATCTCTTCGAGAAAGGCGGCCACGGCTTCGGCGCGCTTCACTTGCCGGCGGACTCCCCCGGCAGACTGTGGACCGATGTCTTCGCCCGCTGGACGGCGAAGCACTAGATCCCTGGCCTTGGCGCCACAATCGGAGGGGGACCCGAATGCACAGCCAGATTCTCGCACCCGTCGTGGCGCTCGTCGCCTGGTCGCTCGTCATGCTCGTCTGGATGCTGATGACACGCCTGCCCGCGATGCGTGCCGCGGGCGTCGACCTCACCAAGCTGACCGGCACCAAGGCCAGCGATGCCGATCGCGTGCTGCCGCCGGAGGTGCAGTGGAAGGCGCACAACTACATCCATCTGATGGAGCAGCCCACGCTGTTCTACGCGATTTGCCTGACGCTGGCGCTGCTCGGCGCGGGGGATGGCGTCAATGCGTGGATCGCCTGGGCCTATGTCGGGCTGCGCGTGCTCCACAGCCTCGTCCAGGCGACGTTCAACAAGGTGTCGGTGCGCTTCGCCCTGTTCGTGCTGTCGACGCTCGCCTTGTTCGCGCTCACCCTGCACGCCGGCATGACGCTCTGGCATTGAGCATCAGGGCGTCTGGAACCCCAGCGCCCTGAGCTCGAGCTTCTGCCCGCGCGGGTCATGCCGGAAGAACAGCCCGCCTCTGGCGCTGGCATTGCCGGCGACATAGTCGAGCGTCGCGGTACTCGTCTCGTCCCCCAGCTTCCCCTCGACTTCGACGGCGGCGGCGGTGCCGCTGGCATGGTTCACCACTTCGAACTCGACCACGAACCCCGCCGCATGGGGCTCGATCCGCCCGGCCCGCACCTCCAGCGCCGGCAATTGGTCCGGCTCTCCCAATAGCGCCTCGCGGCCGACGATCGCCCCGACGAACAGGATGCCCAGCAGTCCGAGCCCCGCAGCAATCCATTCGAGCGCCGAGGTCGACGGCGGCCGCTGCTCATCCGATGCCATTCCGCCTCCTCAAACCACCAGCCGGGCGATCGCCGCGCCGATCGCCGCAGGGAACCCGAGCACCACCACCGTCTCCGCAACCGCGGCAAGCGCGTTCCCGTCGACCCGGCCGAAGGTCCACAGCACATAGAAGCTCACCGCCAGCGCTATCGCATAGCCGGGCACGGTGAACACCAGGAACCGCCGCAAGATGCCGAAGCCTTCCGGTTCCTCCTGCCCGGCGAAGCCTACGGCGAACACGAGAACGTGCAGCAGGAACAGGGACAGCAGCATCAGCGCGAGGCTGTGCCACGCACTCATCTTGTAGCCGATCAGGACCATCTCTTCGGTCGGCGCGACGTTGAAGGCGAGGAACAATGCGCCCGCGAGCATCAGGAACAGCTGCCCCGCATAGCCGGCCGAGCGGGCCGCCTTCTCCTCGTCCTCGTCAGGATCGCCGCCGGTCAACTGCTTCCGCGCAATCATCGCGCCGAAGCTTCCGGGCACCGCCTGGATCGCGATAATCCCGACCAGCTCGTCCAGCGCCATATTGGCCGAGAGCAGTCCGAACACACCGAGAATTGCCGCGGACGAGGCTATGCCTACGGCGTAGGCGGCGAGGGCGTCGAGAACATCTTCGCGAAGGTTCGCGGTTCGCTCGAACCCGCCGAAGCGCGACAGGAAGACCAGCACGACGAAATTGGCCGCGAGGAACAGCAACAGCCGCAGCGGGTGCACGTAGAGTCCGATCGACCACATCTCCATGGTCATCAACAGCGGCAACGCGAAGATGATCGCTCCGCCGAACGCCCGTGCGAGGCTGTAGGCATAATCATAATTTGGGCGCGCAACGGCCATGGCGTTCCATCCCACGTGCACCGGCGATCCGCAACCGCACCGGCTCGCCTCAGCCGAACAACCGTTCGAGGCTCCGCTCGAGCATCAGCAGTTGCCACAAGGTCCGGCCATGCTCCGCCCGCCCCGCCTTGTGATCGGCGGCCAGTTTCTCGATCGCCGCCGGCTCGAACCAGCCGGTCGCCGCCAGCACACGCGAGCGCGACAGCGCCGCCGCTTCGTCGGCCAGCGCCTTGCGGAACCATGCGCTGATCGGCGTGACGAACCCCATTTTCGGCCGGTACAGTATCTCTTTCGGCAAATAAGGCTCGAGCGCCTTCTTCATCAGCCATTTGCCCTGCCCGGCCTTGATCCGGAGCGCGGGCGGCAAGGTCGCGGCGAACTCGACAAGGCGATAGTCGAGCAAGGGTTCGCGGGCCTCGAGGCTCACTGCCATGCTCGTGCGATCGACCTTGGTCAGGATGTCGCCCGGCAGCCAATGCTGGATATCGGCATATTGGGCCCGGTCGAGCCCGTCGCGCGCCGGTGCCCGCCGCATGGCATCGACGTAACGCTGCTCGGCACTGTGACCGGCAAGTATATGCTTCGCCGCACTGGTATAGAGTTGGCCGCGCAGCTCCGGCGTCGTTACGCCAACCGCCTTGGGATATGCGAACTCGCCATTTTCGGCGAGCGCAAGCAGGGTCGTCTTGGCCCGGAATGCACGCGGCGCCCAGTCGGCCTTGGGATAGACCCGTCCCAAGGTCCCGAACAGATTCGTCCGGAATGTCTCGGGCAGGAGCGCGCGCACCCGCTCCTCCGCAGCGAAAAATTTGTAGCGCCGATAGCCGGCCAAGGCCTCGTCGGCGCCATCACCTGACAGGGCCACCGTCACCGTCTCACGCGCGAGCTCGCAGACGCGATAGGTCGGCAGCGCCGATGCGTCGGCGAAGGGCTCGTCGAACGCGGCCACCAATGTGTCGATCAGCGCGAAGTCGTCTGCGTTCACGCGCCGCGCCTGATGGGCCGTCGCAAAACGCTCGGCCACGAGCGCGGCATGACTCGTCTCGTCATGCCCGGCCTCGTCGAAACCGATCGTACACGTCTTGACGGCCGCCTTGCTCGCCTCGGCCATCAGCGCGACCACCGCGCTGCTGTCGACGCCGCCCGAGAGGAACGCCCCGAGGGGCACGTCGGCAATCATCCGAGCGCGCACCGCCGCACGCATCCGCTCGATCAGTTCGGCCTCGAGGTCCCGGACCTTGCCCGCCGCGCGGTTCGAAAAGTCCAGATCCCACCAGCACACCGGCTGCGGCATGCGCTTGCCGCGCTGGAGCAACAGGAAATGGCCCGCAGGCAATTTCTTTACGCCGACCAGCAGCGAGGCATCGTCGGGCACATAGCCGAGCCCGAGATAGTCCTCGACCGCGCGGAAATCGGGCCGGCGCCGGAACAACGGATGCGCCAGCAGCCCCTTGATCTCGGAAGCGAACGCCACTGCACCGTCGGCCAGTTTGGTATAGACCAAAGGCTTCACCCCGAAGCGATCGCGCGCAAGGAACAGGCTCTGCTTCTCCGCATCATACAGCGCGAAGGCGAACATCCCGTTGAGCTTCTCGAGCATCCCGGGGCCCCAAGCACGCCAGGCGTGGAGCAGGACCTCGGTGTCACTTTCGGTGTGAAACTGCGCGCCTTTCGCCTCGAGCTCGGCGCGGACCTCCTGAAAGTTGTAGATCTCGCCATTGTAGGTGACGACGACGCTCTGGTCGGGTGTCGCCATCGGCTGCACGCCGCCTTCGAGATCGATGATCGACAGTCGCCGGTGCCCAAGCCCCACGCCCGGAGCGGTCCATACGCCGGCACCGTCGGGCCCGCGATGCGCGAGCGCGTCGCGCATCTGGACGATACGCGCGGGGTCGACGGGTTTGGCGATGGCGGGGTAATAGAGCCCCGCAATGCCGCACATGCTAGCGGCCGGCCATATGATCGGCGAACGCGTCCACGGGACCAAGCGCGCCGATAAAGTCCTCGATGGTCGCCTGGGCGCCTTGGCCGGGCCCCTGTTCGGCCGACAGCAGCACCGCGACCGCAGTCTGATCTCCCCCCAGCAACCTGGTCTTCAACGTCTCGAACTTCACCTTGCTGTCGCTCCCGGTCAGCGTATCGCCGACGCGGTACCAACTAACCGTGACGCGTTCCACCCGCGCGGGACCGGTCATGCGCAGCACGTGACCGCCCGAAAGCTCAGGCAGGTCGGCGATGCGTACCCAGCGGTCATTCTCGCGGATCGCGCCGATACCGAAGCCGACCAGCTCCTTGCCTTCGTGCTGGCTGGCATAGACCGCAACCGCAACATCGACGGCTCTGCCCCGTGCGTCCGCATAACGCCCGGTCAGGAGTCGGTCGGCACCCGGAAAATTGGGGGTCCAGGGAGCGACCTTGCTCGGCCCCACCGGATGCCAGCCGGCAATTTGCGGAAGCTCCATCTCGGCCGGCGACGGCGCCGTGCGTGCAGCGATCATGCTCGACCAGCCGAGGAACAGGCTGGCGACGGTGAGCCCCAGCAATCCGGTTACCGCCGCCTCGGCGCGGGCGCGGGGCGGCGTCTGCAGCCGCGCTGGGTCGAACCACGCCGCGTCGGGGTCGCGGTCGAACCACCTCCAGCCGATCGCGAGGACGGCCGCCATCACCGTGGCGAAGAACACCCAGCCATAGACGATATGATCCATGCCGGTGGCCGCCTCGACCGAAGTCCACCACGCCGCATAAATCGTCCCGAAGGCGCGCAACCCGTTGGCGATCACCGGCACCACGACCGCCATGGCAAGGAACGCCGCGCGTCGGCGCCACGAGAGATAGCAGACATTGGCGACGAGCACGCCGAAGGCGATCATGGCGATCACGAACTTGGCGCCCGAACACGCCTCGGCCACTTCGAAATAACCATTCGAAGTCGTGATCAGCACGCCGTCGACCCAGGCCGGAACGCCGAACAAATGGAGCAGCGGCATCACCATCGCCACGGTGATCGTCTGCAGCGGCCCTTCGAGGAAGTCGCCGAATGGCACGAGGAAAACCATATACGCGATCGGAAACAGCAGTGCCCGGCTGACATTGGGGCCGAGCACGCTCACCATCATGCCCTGCAGCATCACTACCAACCCGGCATGGCGGAACAGCGCGACGCCCGCCACATCGCCCAGCAGCCAGCCGAAGCCACCGGCAGCAACCACCCCCAGCCCCGGCCACCAGCCTTGCGGCCGCACCTGCGCCAGCCCCTTGTGCCGCTGCCAGACCAGCCAGGCGATCACCGGTGCGATGAACAGGCAATGCCCGAACGTAGTGTTGGTCCAGTAGATCGTAGCCAGGTCGACGGCATCGCGCCGGAACAGCAGGAGCAGCATCCCCCAGCCAGCCGCGAGGATCGCGGCATGCCGCTGCCAGCTTTCGCCGAACCGCGCATTGCCTTGCGCGAATGCCGTCGGGTGTACCGCCACCGTCATGCCGCTTCTCCCAGACGCGCGGAAAGCCCGATGAGCGGGTCGAGCGGCGCCAGCCGCGCAGCCCAGCCATAGCGGGCAATCACCCGCGCCCGCGCCGCGCATCCCAATGCCTCGGCTTCCGACCGGTCGGAGAGTAAGTGCGTCACGGCTTCCGTAAGCTCTGCAGCAGTCGCGCCGATCATGACGGTTCCGTCATGATCGATCCCTTCCGCTGCCGCGGCGGATGCCACCACCGGCCGCGCCATCGCCATCGCCTCGAGCACCTTGTTCTGAACCCCCCGCGCCAGCTTGAGCGGCGCCACCACGACTGCCGCCGCGGCGAGCCAGCCGCGCACATCGGCGACTTCGCCGGTTACGATCACGCCTTGGTGCGCGGCCAGCCGCCTAACTGCATCGGTGGGTTGGCGGCCGACAATCGCCAAGCGCGCCTCGGGTCGGGAAGTACGAATGCGCGGCAAGATTGCCTCGACGAACCACGTCACCGCCTCGACATTGGGGCGATAGTCCATCTGCCCGGTGAAGACGATCAGCGCCTCCCCTTCGTCCACCGGAGCGAACGTCGCCGCCGGATCGAACAATGCCGTGTCGATACCGTTCTCGATCGGCTGTACGCCCTCGGCGCCGGTGCTTGCACGGAACAGCGCCGCCTCCGCTTCGCTGACGAACAGGCTGGCATCGGCACGTGCCGCGATCGCCTGTTCGAACGCTCCGAGCAGTCGCGCCTCGCGCCCGTAGACCCAGCGCATCGGCCCCGTCGCAGCGTCGGCATAGGCGGCGAACTTGGCCGAATCCATATCGACAAAGTCCATGATCAGCCGCGGCCCCGCCCGCGCGGGAAGATATTGCGCCATCTGGCCCGAGAACACGAAGACCGTGCCGATATTCTCCCGCGTCAGCACGTCCTGCACCGCCCGCCGCATCCGTTTGTCATCGAACGCAGTCAGCGACAGCGGCCGCCCCGACACGAGCGCCTGCACTGCCGCCACGACCTGCGGTTTGGCGCGCCGCACGATCGCCCGGCTGGCGGTGAGCGCAGCCAGTTCCGGACGGTCGATGTCACGGGGATCATCGGCAAAGGCGGCGAGATGGACGCGCCGGTGCGCGGCCAGATATCGGAGCATATGGAAGCTGCGGATCTTGTCGCCGCGGTCCGGCGGATAGGGCACGCGGTGCGCGAGGAAGAGCACGTCGCCCATCAGCCGAGCCCGCGCGCGATCCACGGGCCCAGCCGGTTCGCCGCCCAGAGCGGCATCCGGCTCCATGCGCGGACCTGAAAGCTGTATTTGGGATCGAGCGGATTGACCTTGCGCGGTGCCACGCCGTGCGGAGCACGCGCAAAATAGATCAAAGGCTGCGGCTCGAACCCCCAGTTCTTCTTGAACGCGGCGGCGCCGGTTCCGGCTTTCGATCGCCCGAAATCGAAACGCCGGCAGCCGCGTTCGCGCGCATGGCGCATCAACGCAAAATACATTGCGTCATTGGCTCGCAAACCGCGCGCCGCCGCGGTTCCGCCTCCCCAGTAGGGATAGACCGTGCCGTTCCAGTAGAGGCTCAGCACGCTCGCCACCGGCTCGCCGCGATGCCGCACGGTCAGCAGATCGGCCGACTCGCCGAACTCGCGGAGCACCGCCGTGAACAGCGTCCGCGAGAATACGGGCGTACCGAGATTCCGCACCGATTCAGCATAAACCGCATAATGCCCCGCCGCGTCGGTGCTGCCGGCATCAATGACTAGATCATTGCCGAACGACCGCCGCACCTCTGCGCGCTGCTTGCGCGGGATCGCTAGCAGTTCGGCCTCGTCGTCCGCCGCCAGATCGCGCACGAAGCCGAGATAGGTGCTGTCGTCGACCTGCCATTGCCCGCCGGGATGCGCCCCGCCGCGCAGCTCCACGGTCGGGCAGCTGAGCCGCTCCGCCAAGGCCCACGCAGCATTGGCGAGCTCGGCCACTGTCGCGGCATCGTCGGCGAGTATGCCCCCGCCCACACCGAAGCCGGAAGACACCAATGCCCGCCCGAACAGCGGCGAATGCAGTTCCGTCAGCGGCAGCACGCCGGCGATTTCGCCATTACCGCGCTCGGCCAGCAGATAGTGGCTTCTCTGGCGGCAGCCGCGTGCCACCGCCAGGCTCCACGCCGGCAAGTGGAAGGGCGTGCCATCGGCACGATCCCGAACCCAGGCATGGATCCGCGCCGTCTCGTTGGCGTCGCCCAGACCGGCGAGGCGCAGGCCCAGCGGCCGCCCCAGCAGCGGCGCGTTCACTGGAGCCGCTCCGCCTCGCGCGCGATGATGGCGTCGACGCGGTCCCATGCATGCCGCTCGAGCAGCCTGGCTACCTTTCCTTCCATCGCACCCAGTCGGGTATAGTGACGGAAGCGCGATCGCAGCGGCGTATTCGGCACGCGCGGCTGGCCGGGATCGATCTCCCACGGATGGAAATAGAATATCGCTGGCCGGGCGTCGGTTCGGTTCGTCCGGCGAATCGCATTGTCAGTGATCCGTCCGGGCAGCAGGCGGAAATAGCCGCCGCCGGTGACGAAGCTACGGCCGCATATCTGTGCGATGGTCACGGGAAGCTCGACGAACGAGGAATCGGCGAGCGGCCGAAAGAGACTGCGCGGCGCATCGGGCCAACCATAATGGTCGTGCGCGAGCGGTGCGACGCTCGACGAATAGAGATAGCCGGATTCGGCGAGGATCCGGTGTGCCCACGGCGTCCGCGTATCGAACGAGAAACTCGGCGCGCGATATCCGGTGACCGCGACGCCCGACGCATCCTCGAGCAGCTGCTTCGAACGGATCACGTCGGCGCGGAACTGCTCGGGCTCCATCGTGTAGACACGGCGATGGTCGCAGCCATGGCTGGCGAGCTCATGGCCGCGCGCAACGATGGTTCGCATCAGCGCCGGATAGCGTTCGGCGACCCAGCCGAGCGTGAAGAACGTTCCTTTCACCCCTGCGGTATCGAACAGGTCGAGGATCGTATGGGTATTGCCGACCACCCTGTGCTCGAGCGAATCCCAGTCGCGCCGGTCCACGGCGCGTTCGAGCGCATAGACCTGAAACCAGTCCTCGACGTCTACCGAGAGGGCGTTGACAGGCATCTCGCTCAGGCCGCGTGCCCGCGCAAGCTGGACAGGTCGGGGCGGCGCTCGCTTTCGCCGCTCTCCACCCAGTCGACGAGCAGGGTCAGCACCCGGCGCAGTGCCGCATCCTGTTCCTGTAGCTGCTTCTCCAGCTCGGCGATGCGGCGGTCGATCGGCGCTTCGGCGACGGGAACCGGATCTTCCACGATCAGCGTCTCGCGGTGCAGCGGGCGCGCTTCGGCAGGGGCGGACGGAGTCGGCGTACCCATCGACATCGGGGCGATGTCGCGCAGCTCGAGCGGCTCCGCGATCGGAGCCGTGCGCTTCGCAGCAGCCGGCGCAGCGCTGTCATTGTCGAGATCTGCGATCACCGCGGCGAGCTCGGGCGCGCCGAAGGTGTCGAGATGCTCGACCGCACCGAACAGCAGCACGCGGCCGGCGAGCTGATTGACCCGGCGCGGAATCCCGCCCGACCAGCGGTGCATCGCGGTCAGGGCATCATTGGTGAAGCGCGGCTTGCCGCGCCAGCCGACGAGCGAGAGCCGGTGCAGCAGATAGGGCTCGAGCTCGTTGGCATCCATCGGCGCGAGGTGGTGCATTGCGATCACGCGCTGGCGCAACTGCTCGAGCTTGCCGTCCTGCAGGGTGAGCCGGAATTCGGGCTGGCCGAGCAGGAAGATCTGGAGCAGCGCGTGCCCGCCGGCCTGGAAATTGGAGAGCATGCGGAGCTCCTCCAGGCTTTCTGCCGGAAGCGCCTGCGCCTCGTCGATGATCAGCAGGGTGCGGCGGCCGTCACGCGCCACCGCGTGGAGGCCATGCTCGATCGCGGCGAGCATCGCGGACTTGCTGGCGCCGGTCGCGTCGATCTCGAGCCCGGCGCAGACGGTCTGGAGCAGATCCTCCGGGCGCAGCTGCGTCGAGACGATCTTGATGACGTTCAGCCGTTGTTCGTCGATCTCGCCGAGCAGATGGCCCATCAGCGTGGTCTTGCCTACGCCGGGATCGCCGGTGATAACCACGAAACCCTCGCCCTGACTCAGGCCGTAGCCGAGATAGGCCATCGCCTTGCGGTGCGTCGCCGTATCGAACCAGAAACGCGGGTCCGGCGTCAGCTGGAACGGCCTTCCGCTCAGTCCATAATGGTCGTCGTACATCTGCCTGCGTCCCTTAGAACCCGTAGCGAAGCCCAACCAATGCCTGCGCCTGCGCGGTGGCATTGTTGTCGCCTTCCCTGTCGAAACCGAACAGCCCGAGCGACGCGGTGGCGCTGAGCGGACCGAAAACATGCGTGTAGGCGGTGTTGGCGCCATAGCCGAGAATGCCTTGGCCATTGGCCAGGTCGCTGTCGTAATAGCTGGCGAACACGCTGGTGCTCACCGACCCGTTGCGGCCGACGTCGCCCGACGCGAACAGTTGCGCGTAGACGCTCTCGTCCGACGTGCCGTCGATGCTCACCCCGCCCACGCTCTGCGGCGCGAGGAAGGTCCGGCGCGCATAGCCGCCGCCGATCCCGATGCGGGTGCCGCCGCGGTTGAGCACCGCGACACCGGTGACGCCGCGGGCGCGATAGGCCGAAGTGACGGTCGAGGCGAACACCTGGTTGAGACAACCGCCCGCCGCGGCGCCGGTGGTGCCGTAGATGCAACCGCCGAACTGGTTTCCGAACGGATCGGTCGTGGTGAGGAACGCCGTCGGCAGCCGGGTGAGCTGACCGTTGAGCTCCTGCCCGAAGGTTTCGACGCTGTCATAGACGCCGATCTGCACGCCGCTGCCCGGGCCGATCTGATAGCTCGCCGATCCGGTATAGCTCATCGAACCGTAACGGCGGCCCGCACGCGCCTCAAGGAAGGTACGACGGCTCGGGCGCCAGATCACCCCGGCATCCCAAAAGGTGCCGTCGAAATTATAAGCGAGCCGGCGCGGCGAGGAGGGATCGGTGACGAAGCGGCCATTGCGGTCGATCACCGGGCGGCCGCCGGCGATCAGCGCATCGCGCTGGCTGACTTCGATCTTCTCGTATCCCACACCGGCAGTCAGCGCGAGGCCGCGGCCGACCGGGACCACCACGTCCCCGCGGGCGAACTTGCCTTCGAAACGCTGGTCGAGCTGGCCGGCGTCCTCGCGCGTGAACGAGCCGCTGGCAGTGACGCCGACCGGCAGCCCCTGCCCCGATTTCACGCCGACACTGGCAGTGGCGACATGGACGGTGGAATCGTCGTAGCGGTCGAGCGGCGGAGCGCCCGCGGGAACGCCCGTGCCGGCGTTAGGTGCTTCCACCTTGGTGTAGCCGAAACGGTAAGCCGCATTGACGAACGCGGGGCCGGCATGGGTGGCAAGACTCGGACCGGCATAGGCCGAAAAAACCTGGCTGCTGTTGCGGACATTGCCCTGCGACGTGACGAGTGCATCGCCGCGAATGTCCGACCGGCCGCGCGCGGCGATCGCGCCGGCCTCGATCGTCAGCTCGGGCGTGATCCGCGCGCGCGCCTGGGCAAGGCCGCTATGCATCGAATCGTCCGCCAGATCCTTGTCGTAGGAGAAGCGGTGCTCGTATTGATAGCTCACCTGCACCTCGACGCGGCGGCTGGTCACCTGCGCGTCGACGCCGGCGCCGATCGTCGAGTAGGTCAGCAGATCGCCGCCATTGGTCAGATCGGAGACGAGCACCTGGCTCGCGTCGATATACGGCGTCACCCGCGTGCGCTGGGCATGCGCGGGTGCGGCTGCGCAGATCAGGGCTGCGCAGGTTGCGAGAACAAGCCGGGTCATTCGCCCGCCTCCCCATAATAATTTCCGAACCGGCGGCCGCCGGGCTGAAACGAAACCGAATTGAGCAGCAGCTGGACATGCTCACAGCCGTCGAGAACCGCGACTGCCTCGCGCAGGTCGCTCTCGCTGGTGCTGTCGGCGCGCACGACGAGCATCACCTGCCCGACATGGCCGGCCAGCACCGCCGCAGGCGACGCCGCAAGTGCCGGCGGTGAATCGAAGATCACGATGCGGCGCGGATTGGCATTGGCCAGGCCGTCGAGGATGGCACGCGCGCGCTCGCTCGCCAGCAACTCGGTATCGCTGTTGGTTCGCGTGCCCGCCGGCAGCACCGAGAGCTGCGGCACGTCGGTCTCGATGATGCACGCCTCGACATCGTCAACGGCGCCAGCCAGCGCGTCGAGCAGGCCGGGGCCTTCGGCGACGCCCAGCCGGTCGAGAATGTCAGGCTTGGCGAAGTCCGCGTCGACGAGCAGGATCTCCATGTCCTTCTCGGCCGCCAGCGAGAGCGCGAGATTGATCGCGCAGAAGGTCTTGCCTTCGTTCGGCTGCGCCGAGCAGACGAGGATCATGCGTGCATGATCGGCGGCTTTGGCGCTGCCATTGGCCGAAACCGTGCGCGCGGTGAGCAGCAGCTGGCGCTTCACCATGCGGAATTCTTCCGCGAGCGCAGTGACCCGGTCGCCGGGTACGAGCATGCCGCCTTCGCGGAGTGCGACCCGGTCCACCACCGCGTGACGGCGCCCGGTGCGCGGTGCCGGCCTGAGGGCCGGCTGCGGCGGGGCTATCTCAACCACCGGCATGGCTTCGACCGCGGGCGTGTCCTCGATCGGCGCCAGCTCGGGTGCGAGCTCGGTCAGGGTTAGCGGCTCGTCCTCGGCCGTCCTGATCGGCACCATCGGCGGCGTCGCCGGGCGCAAATAGCCATATTGTTCGGCGGCCCGCTCGAGCAGCGAGCCACGATAGCGGCGGGGGGTCTCGTCGTTCATGTCAGGCCCCCATGCCGCGCTGGACGAATTCGAGCCCGACCAGCCCGACGAACGCCACCACCAGTCCGGCGAAGCCGCCGGCGAACAGGCGCAGCTTGCGCCGCCGCAGTTCGATCTGTGCCGCGCTGAGCACTTCCGAAATCGATCCGATCACCGGCATCCCGCTCGCCTTCTCGAGCCGCGACGCGGTCGGGAAGGTCGTGGTCAATTTGTCGAGCCCGAACGCGGCGGCGACACCCGCGCCAAGCCCGGCGATCAGCACCGCCGCCAGCAGCAGCGGCCGATTGGGCTTGGTCGGCGCGCGCGGCAGCGTCGGGGGATCGACGACGTCGAACTTGACGGCGTCGGTCTCGGTCTGCGCCTGGCTGCGAATACGCACCTGCTCCCGGTCCGAGAGCAATTTGTCATATTGGTCCTTGAGGACCTGATATTCGCGATCGATCTGGCCCTGCTCGGCGGCGACGCCGGGCGACTGCGCCATCTTGGCTTCGAACTGGGCGAGATCGTCCTCGATCTGCTGCTTGCGCTGGGTCAGCGCCGCGACCGTGGCGGCCTTGTCGGCCCGCATCGACTGGAGACTGAGATAGAGCGGGTTCGACGCGCCTGCCGCGCCGCTCGCTACCGGCTCCGCCCGCGCGGCCGCCTGTGCCGCGGCAAGCTGGCTGCGCAAGGCGATCATGTCGGGATGGCTGTCGGTCCAGCCGCGGCTGTACCCCTCGGCGAGTTGCCCCTGGATCGCCGCGAGCCGCGCACGCGCCGGTCCGGTGACTGCACCGCCCTGCCCGGCCACGTTCACCGGCGTTCCGGCCATCTGCCCGGTGACCGCGCTCAATCCGCTCTGTGCGGCAGCCAGGTCCGACTGGACCTGCGAAAGCTGGCTGCGTGCCGCGCCGATCCGGTCGTTGAGCGAGCCGGTGCCGGGCAGCGAGCCAAGATACCGGGCCTGAAAATCGGCCTTCTTCGCCTCGGCTTCCTGCAACGCCTTCTGGCGCACCTCGAGTTGTTGGTCGAGAAACCGCAAAGACTGCCCGCTGGCGTCGCGGCCATCGGCCAGATTCTCCTCGACGAAGATGTCGATCAGCTTCTGGGCGATCTGCTGCGCGACCTTCCCGCTCGGCGCGGTCACGGTGATCTCGAACAGATTGTCCTGCTGGGCGACGAGCTTGATCGCCTTTTGCAGCCCGGCCACGCGATCAGCCACGTCCCGGTCGTTCGAGACGGTCTTCGCGATATCGGTGCCGCGCACCACCTTTTCGAGGTTGACCGCCGAAGTCAGCGTCTGGCGGACGCGATCGATGTCGCGTTGCTGTTGCGCGGCCGAGGCAGCGCCGTCGGTCGGCAGGATCTGGCGCAGCTGGACGAAGATCCGCGCGCGCGATTCATAGCTGTTGGGCATCTGTGAGACGACGAGCCAGCCCAGCAGGCACAAGGCCCACGCTACCGCGAGCGCGATCCAGCGCCGCATCCAGATCGCGTGGAGCGCCGCGCGAACTTCGTCGAAAAGGCTACCCATTCCCCGGCGGCCTCAGAACATGCTCTCGGGGATGATCAGCACATCACCCGGTTCGAGGCGGACGTTCGCCGAAATGTCGCCATTCTTGAGCAGATCGCCGAGGCGAACCTTGTATTCGCGCTGCTTGCCGGTCGCCTTGTCGTAGCGGACCAGCCGCGCGCGGTTGCCCGAGGCGAATTCGCTGAGGCCGCCGACCGCGATCATCGCGTCGAGCGCCGTCATGTTGGCGCGATACGGGATCGAAGCCGGCTTCTCGGTCGCGCCGACGACGCGGATTTGCTGGCTGTAGGTGCCCGAGAAATTCTCGACGATCACCGAGACGATCGGGTCCTTGATATATTCGCCGAGTGCGTACTTCAGATCGTCGGCGAGCATCGCGGGAGTCTTGCCGACCGCGGGCATGTCGCTGATCAGCGGCGTGGTGATCCGGCCGTCGGGGCGCACCTGCACCTTCGCCGACAGCTCGGGATTGCGCCACACGAACACGTTGAGCTGGTCCATCGGGCCGATGACATATTCGTCGCTCGGCGCCTCGCGGGTGGCGACGCTGCCTGCGGGCGGCAGTTCGGGCCGGCTCCCCCCGGAGCACCCGGACAGCAGAGCGGCCATGACGCCAGCCCCTGCCAAAACCCTGCCAAACGACTTGAAAACCATGCTCGAGCTCCCTCCCCTGCGAGGTCGAGCGCGGCCAACGTCTCGGCCGCTCCCCCGCCTGGATCAGGGCAAGCTATGATCTTCAGAGGTAAAGATAGCGTTAGGCGTCGCTGGAGCGGTCCACCAGCAGCTCGCGCGCCGGGGGGTGGCCGAGAAAGGCAGCGGGGCTCGCGCTGGCGCCGTATGCGCCTGACGCGAAGATCGCGATGACGTCACCCACGGCCGCCTTGGGGAGCGCCACCCGGTCCGCCAGCCGGTCGAGCGGGGTGCACAAAGGCCCGACGATCGTCACCACCTCTTCGGCGGGATCCTGCATCCGGTGCGCAACGGCCACCGGATAGTTGCGCCGCACCACGGTGCCGAAATTGCCGGTCGCGGCGAGATGGTGGTTCAAGCCACCGTCAACGATAAGGAAGGTTTCTCCCTGGCTCACTTTCCGGTCGACCACGCGCGCCAGATACACGCCTGCCTCGCCGACCAGCCAGCGCCCGAGTTCGATCGCATAGCGCGTGTCGAGCTTGTCGAGTTCGCCCGCCAGCGCCGCGCCGATCGCCTCGACATCGAGTGCGACGTCGCCCGGGAAATAGGGAATGCCGAACCCTCCTCCCAGATTGACCAGCGGCGGCGCCCGCCTAGCCTCCTCGGCGATCCGCGCGGCCAGCGCCACCGTCGCCGCCTGCGTCTCGATCACCGCCTGCGTATCCAGCGACTGCGATCCCGCGAAAATGTGCAGGCCGCGCCATTCGGCGCCGCCGATGATCAGCCGCTTGACCAGCCCTGCGACATGCTGCGCCTCGACTCCGAAGGGCGAAGCGCGCCCGCCCATCTTCATTCCCGACCCGCGCAGCTCGAAATCGGGATTCACCCGCACCGCGAGCTTCGGCCGCATTCCGAGCATCCCGCCGATCGCCAGCGCCCGCTGACCCTCGCTCTCCGACTCGATGTTGAGCGTCACGCCGGCGCGGATTGCGAGTTCGATCTCGGCGTCGCGCTTGCCAGGCCCGGCAAAGCTGATCGCACCCGCCGCCATGACGTCGAGCGCCTTGTCCATTTCTCCGGCCGAAGCGACGTCGAGCCCGTCCACCAGCGGCGCGATCGCCTTGAGCAACGCGGGCAGCGGATTTGCCTTGATCGCGTAATGGACTGCAACCGCGGCAGGCAGCGTCGCCCGCAAGCGCGCGATCCGTGCCGCGACGATGCTGAAGTCGTAGACATAAGCGGGGGTAGGCTCGTCGATCCAAGGCAATGCGTCGAGCGCTCCAAATTCCGGCGGGATCGGTCCGAACGCCTTGGGGTTCACTTTCTCCCCTCCCTGCAAAGGAGGGGCCGGGGGTGGGTGCGCGGCGCAGCCGCGCGTTCAGCACCAAACACGGAAGCGAGGCATCGAGCCTCGCTTCCGCGTACCCACCCCTTGATCCCCTCCCTTGCAGGGAGGGGATACGTGAAGCCGCTCGCCCCGTTCATGACAAACTCGCCTTCAATGCCGTCCGGTCCAGCTTGCCGTTCGCATTGCGCGGCAATTCCGACTGCCAAATATAGCGCGCCGGCTGCATGAAGCTCGGCAGCTCCCGCCGCAGCCGGACCCGCAAAGCCTCCTCTCGCGCGCCGTCGCCGCGTGCCACCACCACGATCACCTGCCCCAGCCGTTCGTCGGCCACGCCGAACGCCGCTGCCTCGCCGGTTTCGCCGCCGCTCAGCACCGCTTCCTCGACCTCGGTCGGACTGATCCGGTTGCCGGCGCTCTTGATCATCTCGTCGTCGCGGCCGACGAAGCGGAGCAGTCCGTCCGCATCCTCCACCACAGTATCCCCCGACCACACCGCCATGCCGCCGTTTGTGGCGAAATCGGGCGCCGGACGGAAGCGCTGCGCGGTGCGTTCCGCATCGCGCCAATAACCCTGCGCCACCAGTGGCCCGGCATGGACCAGCTCGCCCGGCTCACCCGGCGCTGCACGGCTGCCGTCCGGCCGCACCACGAGGATCTCGGCGAAGGGGATTGCCCGTCCGATCGACTCCGGGTGCGCATCGACCAGGGCCGGCGCCAGAAATGTCGAGCGGAACGCCTCGGTCAGTCCGTACATCGGATAGAGATCGGCCGCGGGGAACCGCTCCCGCAGTCCACGCACCAGCCGCGGCGTCAGCGCACCGCCCGAATTGGTCAGACGCCTCAGCCGGCGCGCGGTCTCCGCCGGCCACTCGGTCTCGAGCAGCTGCACCCAGAGCGGCGGCACGCCCGCCAGCGTCGTGACGCCATGACGCTCGACCGCCTTCACCACATCGCGCGCGGTCAGATAATCGAGCGGGATCACGCGCGCGCCCGCCGCCCAGGTCGAGAACAGCTGGTTCTGGCCATAATCGAAGCTCAGCGGCAGCACGCCGAGGACGCGATCTTCAGACTGAAGATCAAGATAGTGCGCCACGCTGATGGCGCCGAGCCATAAATTGGCGTGACTCAGCATCACCCCTTTGGGCCGACCGGTCGATCCCGACGTATAAAGGATCGCCGCGAGCGCATCCGGATCGGCAGTCGAAGGCGCCAGGGCATCGCTCGACCCGAGCTCCTCCTCGGCGGCGATCCGGCAATCCGCCGGCACGTCGCCCGGCTCCAGCGCCGCGGTCCGCGCCGCCTGCGTCACCAGCAGCCGCGCGCCGCTGTCGGCGAGGATATGCGCCACCTGTGCTCGCTTGAGCACCGGATTGATCGGCACATGGACCAGCCCCGCGCGCGGCGCGGCCAACGGCATCAGGCACGCGGTACGCGTCTTTGGCAGCCAGGTTGCTACCCTATCGCCTGGCGCCAGACCCCGCCCGATCAGCCAGTGCGCGATCTCGCCGACCCGCGCCTCGAGCCCGGCATAGCTCAGCTTCCCGGCACGATCCTCGAGCGCCACGGCACCCGGCGCGCCGCGCAGCGGCAATGTGTCGACGGGTTTCGGAACGGGATCGAGCGGGATCATTGCGGCCGACCTTAGCCTTGGCAGCGCACCCGCCAAGCCTTACGGAGACGAAAAATCGCTGGCAGGGGATCTACATTGCAGCGCGAAGGGTTCGCAGAAGTTGAAAATGCGGTGCGCGGGGTGCTCCGCGACGTGCTCGGATTGAGCGCGGAGCGCGCCGCCGCGTTCCATGAGGACACGCCCTTGTTCGGCGCCTTGCCCGAGCTCGACTCGCTCGCCGTCGCCGGGGTGCTCACCGAAATCGAGGACCGGCTCGGCATCCTGATCGAGGACGACGAAGTCGACGGCGAGATGCTCGAGAGCTTCGGCGCCCTGACCCGCTTCGCCGCGGCCAAGGCGCTCGGTTGATCGACCATTACGACTGGGCCGGCGGGCGCGAGGCGATGCTTCGCTTCGGCCCCGATACCGGCCCGGTCGTGGTTGCGGCGCTTCCGCTGTTCGAAGAGGCTAATCGTACCCGCGCCCTGGTGGTGACGATCCTTCGTCTGCTCGCCGAGCGGGGCATTGCCGGGGCGCTGCCCGACCTGCCGGGTCAGGGCGAGAGCCTTGTGCCGACGCACTGCACCTCGCTGCTCAAGATGCAGGACGCCTTCAGCTTCGCCTGCGACAAATTCGATCGCGATGGGCGCAACTGCTATGCACTCGGCGTGCGCAGCGGGGTGTTGCTCGATGTGCTCGCCGCCCTCGCCGGGCGCTGGCATTTCGCCCCCATGCCGGGCGAGAAGCTGCTGCGGGAGCTGAGGCGCACCGCAACCGCCTCCGATCCGCAGCATCACGATCTGGACTCGCTTGTTCTCGGAGGCGACACGCCGATCGAAATCGCCGGCAATCTGCTGGCCCCGAGGTTGCTCAGCGAGCTTCCCACCGCCCGCCCCGCTCCGGACGCGCGGATCGTCCGCCTCGGTTCGGACGCCGCCGATGCTGACTATAAGGTGGAAGGTTCCCCCCTCTGGCGGCGTGCCGAGCCGGATAATGATCCTGCACTCGCGGCGCTTCTTGCCGACGATATCGTCGCATGGGTGCACGCATGCGAAAGCTGATCGAGTTCTCCTGCGCCGGCGAGACGCTGATCGGCACGCTGGACGAGGCAGCAGAAGCCGTTGGTCTGCTGATCGTTTCGGGGGGCAACGAAGTCCGCATCGGCGCACATCGCGGTATGGCGCTGCTCGCCGAACGTCTCGCGCGGGCGGACTATCCGGTCCTTCGCTTCGACCGCCGCGGCGTGGGAGACTCGGGTGGAAAGAACAACGGCTTCGAGTCGAGCGCTGAGGACATCGCCGCTGCCGCCCGAGCCTTTCGCGCGACGGGCGTCGAGCGCATCATTGCCTTCGGCAATTGCGACGCCGCCACGGCGCTCGCTTTCTTCCACGCCGCGGCAGGCGTCGACGCGCTCATCCTCGCCAACCCGTGGCTGATCGAGACGAGCGACGATCTTCCCCCCGCCGCCGCCATCCGCGCGCATTATGCCGAGCGGCTGCGCAACCCGCGTGAGTGGCTGCGACTGCTGAGAGGTGGCGTCAATATCCGCATGCTGTTTAGTGGCTTGCTGAAGATTTTTCGTAAATCATCTCAACAGCCGCACGGCCTGCCGGTCCGGCTCGCGAAGGCCCTCGCCGAGGCACAGGTGCCCGTCACCATCCTGCTCGCCACAGGCGACAATACCGGGATCGCTTTCGCCGACGCATGGCGCGGTACCGACTTCGATGCCGCTCGCGCGCGAATCGCCGTCGAAGAGCTCGACAGCGCCAGCCACAGTTTCGCTTCGGCAGCCGACAAGGACTGGCTGTTCGAGCGCGTGCGAAACGCGCTCGAAACCTGATTACTCGGCCGCTTCGGCCACCTGCTCGAAATCGGCCTCGGCGAGGAAGCGCTCCGCGTCGAGCGCGGCCATGCAGCCGGTGCCCGCGGCGGTGATCGCCTGGCGATAATGCTTGTCCATCACGTCGCCGCACGCGAACACGCCCGGAACGTTGGTGCGCGTGGTACCCTTTTCGACCGCGATGTAGCCGTCGTCGTCGAGCGCGATGTGCCCGCGGAACAGCTCGGTCGCGGGATGATGGCCGATCGCGACGAATCCGCCATCGACCTCGAGCGTCGACACCTCGCCGGTCACCGTGTCCTTGAGCTCGATCCCGACCAGTCCCGCGGTGCCGCCACCGTCGATGAAGCGCTCGACCTTCTTGTTCCACAAGGTGGTGATCTTGTCGTTGGCGAACAGCCGCTGCTGGAGGATCTTCTCGGCGCGCAGGCTGTCGCGGCGATGGATCAGGGTCACGTCATGGCTGTGGTTGGTGAGGTAGAGCGCTTCCTCCACCGCGGTATTGCCGCCGCCGATCACGGCGACCTTCTTGCCGCGGAAGAAGAAGCCGTCGCAGGTCGCACAGGCGCTCACGCCCTTCCCCTTGAGCAATTCTTCCGAATCGAGTCCGAGCCAGCGCGCCTGCGCGCCGGTCGCGATCACCAGAGTGTCGCCGACATAAACGGTGCCGCTGTCACCGACCATGCGGAACGGCCGCTGGCTGACATCGACTTCGACGATCGTGTCCCAAAGCATCTGGGCGCCGACATGCTCCGCCTGTGCTTGCATCTCCTGCATCAGCCACGGCCCCTGAATCACTTCGCGGAAGCCGGGATAATTCTCGACATCGGTGGTGGTCATCAGCTGGCCGCCCGGCTGGATGCCCTGCACCACGATCGGCGCCAGCCCCGCGCGCGCGCCGTAAATGGCGGCGGAGAGCCCGGCCGGCCCTGAACCGAGGATCAGCATGCGAGTCGAGTGCGTGGCAGTCATTGTGTCTTCCGGAGTCGGTGAGGGCTGCATCTAGGGGTACGACGTCCCCGCACGCAACATGGGCGCGCACCGCGCCCGAACAATGCTGTGGGCAAACAGCTTTGCTTTACGCGTCCAAACCTGGATCAGAATGGCGCGAGACACGCGCGGTCGTCCGGGATGCAGCACCCCTGCCCGCCTCTCGAGACGGCCTCAAGCCGCCTGAGAAAGCGCGTCGGCTACCTCGCGCACGCGCGCCGGGCGTTCCTCGGGCGGGCACAGCTCGAGCGCGTCTTCGAGATCCGCGGCGCGGGCGCCAAGTGCTGCTTCCTTGAACATCCCCGCCGAGCCGGCCAGCTTGTGAAGCAACCCGCGCAGTTCGGCGATCGCCTCGTCGTCGAAGCGCTGGTCGGCGGCGATGCTCTCGGCACAGGCGAGCAATTCTGCCTTGCGCGCTTCGTAGCGGGCACGAAGATCGGAAGAGATGGCAAGCTTGGGTGCCGGCGCTTGGACGGGCGCCTCGCTTGGCGAATTCTCGGCGCGCGTCCAGCGGCGGATCACCTTGGCGAGATCGGCGAGCTGGACCGGTTTGGCGATGTGCGCCTGCATTCCCGCGGCGAGGCAGGCGGCGATGTCGTCGGCATAGGCATTCGCGGTCAGCGCGAGGATCGGCAGGGTTTCGGCGTCGAGCCCGGCCTCGCGGACGGCGCGGGTCGCCTCGATACCGTCCATCACCGGCATCTGCATATCCATCAGCACCAGATCGAACGGGGCCGCTGTGCCTGCGGCAGCGGTGGCAGCAGCGAGCGCCTGTGCGCCGTCGGCAACGGTGACCGTCTCATGCCCGAGCTTCGCGAGCATCGCTTCCATCAATGCCTGATTGACGTCGTGATCCTCGGCGAGGAGGATCTTGAGCGGACGCTCCGGCTGCTCCGCCCGCGCCTCGCCCGGTGCGGCATGCGCGTCGGCGGGGTCGGCGAGCCGCAGCGGCACGCGCAAGGTGAAGCGCGTGCCCACGCCGGGTTCGCTGGTGAGGGTGAGCGAGCCGCCCATCAACGTGGCGAGCTGGCTGCTGATCGCGAGGCCGAGACCGGTACCGCCGAAGCGCCGCGCGGTGGATTGCTCCGCCTGGACGAACTGCTCGAAGATCGCGGCCTGACGGTCCTCGGGAATGCCGATGCCCGTATCGGCGACCGTGATCTCGATATTGGCGCGACGATCGTGCCAGCCACGCCGCGCCTCGATCGAGATGCTGCCCGCTTCGGTGAACTTGACCGCATTGCCGAGCAGATTGAGCACGATCTGGCGCAGGCGCAGCCCGTCAACCATGACGAACATCGGCAATTCGGGCTCGACGTCGAACCAGACGCGGAGGTTCTTCTGCGCGGCGGCTGGCTCGATCAACTTGACGCAGTTCCGCAGCGCGTGGCGGAAATCGACGCGCTCGGGGGCGATCTGCATCTGCCCCGCCTCGATCTTCGAGATGTCGAGAATGTCGTTGAGCAGCCGCATCATCGCCTTGCCCGAATCGACGATGAGCTGGGCGTGACGCTCCTGCTGCGGGGTGAGGTCGCTGTGGAGCAGGAGATCGGCGAACCCAAGCACGCCGTTCATCGGGGTGCGGATCTCGTGGCTCATATTGGCGAGGAAGGAGGATTTCGCGTTGGCCGCAGCCTCGGCGCGGGCGCGCGCGATCTCCAGCGCGAATTCAAGATGCTTGCGCTTGGTCACGTCGCGGAGCGACGCAATGACTTCGACCGGGGCATTGGTCACCGGATCGCGCACGAGGCCGCAATTGGCCTCGATCCACGTCTCTACCTGCGGGTCGGCACGTTTGCGGATCCGATTGGTGACGACGCCCTGATCGCTCTCCCCGCGCGCGAGCCGACCGAAGAATTCGTAGACCTTCGGCTTGTCTTCCTCCGTCACCAAAGTGGCCATTGAAGCGCCGATGGTGAGTTCCGGCGCCACCCCGAGCACTTGCTCGGTAGAGGGAGACGCATAGGTGATGATTCCGTTCAGATCGATCCGGAACACGGCGTCGGTAGCGTTCTGCGCAAGCAAAGCAAGTTGCGCCTCGGCGATCTCGCGACGGGCAATGTCCTGCTCGAGCTGGTCATTGGCGGCGCGCAACGACAGCATGCGCTCGCGGCGGTCGCGCAGAACGAGCAGCGCGAGCAAGAGGACGAGAAAGGCACTGCCGACAAATGCGATCTGGAGTGGCTTCTCATAGGCATTGGCGCGCGCGAGCCGCTGATCGAGCAGACGCTGCTCCTCACCCTCGATCTCGCCGATCACCCGTAGCAGCCGCTCGCGAGACTCGTGAGTGGCGGCGCTGCGCATGAAGGCAAGTGCCTCGGCGCTGCGGCCGGTGTCGTGCAGCCACAGCGAGCGCTCGACGCCGGCAAGGCGCTCGTTGATCAATGCGGCGAGCCGGGCGACGCGAATGCCCTGTCCGGGGTTGTCGCTGGTGCTGCCGCGCAGTGCCTCGATCTCTTGGGGCAGTGCGCGACTGGCGGCAATGATAGTGGCGCGATCCTCGGGATCCCGGGTGAGCAGATAACCACGACGCGACATTTCGGCGCGCAGCGTGAGGATGCGGACCTTCGACATTCGCTGGCCCACCTCGAACGTATGGCGGACCCAATTCTCGGCGTTCTGCTTCTGCCATGCCAGCCACAGGCCCGAGCCGGCACAGCAGATCAACAGAAGAAATACCGCCACGATCAACGTTCGTGATCGGCGCCGATCGGCATCCGTCATCATCGAGGTTCCTGAAATGCCCACCTTTACCTATAGAGTGCAATCTCCAACTTTCGGTATCCGGTGACAACTGCCCACCCCCTGGATTTCTCCCGGGTTGCGACCCGAAACGAATCCAGGCGTTATGATCGGGGCGTGACGCGGTCGCGTCTGCTGACATCGAGGATTGGAATGGCGCGGATCATCATCGCGGACGACGACGAACTGGTGGGCGAAATGGCGCGCGACGCGCTGATCGCCGCAGGACACGGCGCCGGGCTGGTGAGCAACGGCGCCGACGCGCTGGCGATCATCAAGGCGCGGCGGCCGGACCTCGTCATCCTCGACTGCAACATGCCCGAGATCTCGGGAGTGTTGCTGGTCCAGGAACTGCGCAAGTCGCCTGAATATGCCGATCTGCCGGTGATGATGCTTACCGGCCGGCGCAGCGACCGCGACGAGGAGCTGGCCCGCTTCGCCGGCGCCAACGACTATATGAAGAAGCCGTTCGACCCCGACGAACTGGTCTTCCGGGTCGAAGAACTGCTCGCGGCAAAGCGCTGAAGCAAGCTATGGCACGCATCATCTACGTCGAGGACGATGAACTGGTCGGCGAGCTGGTACAGCAGGTGCTCACCGATGCCGGGCACCTCGTCGGTGTGATCAATCACGGCACACTTGCCTACGAGACCATCGCGTTCAAGAAGCCCGACCTCGTCATCCTCGATCGCGGGCTGCCGGGAATGCAGGGCGTCGATATTCTCACCGCGTTGCGCCGGTTGCCCGGCCTGTACCTCACGCCGGTGCTGATGCTGACCGCCAAGGGCGGCGAGGCGATGATCGACGAGGCGATGGGGGCCGGCGCCAATGATTATCTGGTGAAGCCGTTCGAGCCCGAGGAACTGGTCCGCCGGGTCGACGAGGTGCTCAGGAACAACCTGTTCCGCCGCGTCGACTAGGCCGTGTTCGTCCGCGGCGGCGAACCGCCCCATGGCGTGCCAGCGTCGATTGTCTGCGCCTGCGTTCTCACGATCGTTCGCGCCCATATTCCACAGAAGAGGCTGTGGAAATGGTAGCGGAGGAGTGCTTCGGCTTGCATCACGCGCTGAAATCGTTCCGCGCGTAGGAGGCTCACGGATAGGCCGCAAGCCTACAAAGCTGACTGGCAGGAAACGCCCGATTGCGGACTTTCGCATATATTCGCTAAGTTCTCGTCCATGCGGAAGATCACTCCACGGGATTGGCTCGCCCTTGCCGCGCCTGCGATCATGCTGGTGATCACGGCGTTCTTCATAGTCCGGGATCGCGGCTGGCTTTCGGCACTGATCGTGTGTGGGCTGGGGGTGCCCTTTGTCCTGTGGCAATGGCGTAGTCGGATCCGTAAATACCCTGTGGATACGTGGCGCGCCCGGCTCTGAGTGACCGTAGGTAGTCCGCTCCCCACCCATCTCAGACATATGCGGGCGGCGAAGCGAGCCGCCGAAAGCTGCCGGACCGCTAACCGCCCCGATTGCAGACATTCATGCCGCGAGGTGCAGATACTCCTCTGAAAAGTCGGCTGTGCGGCGCATCACGCTCCAGTCAGCGATACGGATTTCGCGGCCTTCGCGCGAGATCGCGCCTTCTTCGGTCAGGCTGCGCAGCATTCGGTTGACATGGATCGCCGTCAGGCCCGTCGCATCGGCAATGTCCTCTTGCGTCATTGGCAGCGTGAAGGCTGCTTGTGACCCCAAGCCAGCCCTTTCGGCGCGGACGGCGAACTCACATAGCATGTGCGCAATGCGCATCTTGGCATCGCGACGCCCTACGTTGAGCACCCATTCTCTGAACACTGACGCATCGATAAGGCTATCGCGCCACAAAGCTACAGCTATGTCGGAGTGTTCATGGGCGATTGCCCTGAGTGCTGCTGTTGAGACAAAGCCAAGAGTGGCATCACTAATAGTCTGGACGTTGTGATCAGCGCGTTCAAGAAACAAATGCTGGATATCGAGAATGTCGCCGGAGAGGTGAAACGAGACGATTTGCCGCCCGCCATCCTTCGTTACCTTGTGACGACACGCATAACCTTGCAATAGTACGCAGCACTCCACCACCAATTCTCCATCGCTGACGATGGTCGTGCCACGCGCCACCTGCCTGACGCGGCAAGGAAGTGATCTGATTGCGCCGAGCGCACTCTCATCCAGAGCGTTCAACGACGCGAGTTTTGCTGCGAACCGGCGCAGTCCTTGTCCGGAATCCGTCATCCGTTCCTCCGTAAAGCGAAGGAACAATCCGTTAACTTAGTTTAGGTTCCCATCCTGATCTGGAGAAGGTTTCCCGCCCACGACGGTCACAACTTCGCCGAAATAAACTCGCGCCAGTTCACCGCCGGTGTCATCGGCGACTGCTACATAATGATCGCGATCCAGCCGTGCCGTTTCGCTGACCGCGACCCCGGCCATCGTGACAGCAGATTGGCTTGCGATCAGAATCGCGTCCTCTGCGCTCGTCAGTTCGACGCCCTCGGAGTCCAGCGTTATCTCGCCGTCAAATAAGTGAAGGAAAAAGCGCGGCATCGCATTCTTAACGCAGGCTGAGAGCAAAGGTGCCGCCTGTGGCAAAGCTTCCGCTTACCACCCGATAGCGGACGTACCGGGCGACCCCGCTGCCAGAACCTGCCAGTCCGCATTTAGGCAGGGAACCTGCCGGTCGACTTACGCCGCTTCCCCACACCCACCAAAGCAACGACGGTTGGCGGACCTACCTTGTCCCGCGTCGCCGGCATTCGTCAGCGCCGCAACGTCGCGCAAAATACCGCAGCGTCGGGCTCGGCCGACCGCTCGCTCATCACCACCAGCGCCGAAATCGCTCAACCCCGCAGCCATCCGTAGGGCGTGCTACGGCGTAGGGTACGTCTCGCAAATTGGTAATGTTGGTAACATTATATATTTTTCAGTGCGTTAGCTGGTAATATTTTGGGAATATATTGGTTATCAGATTACCTGATTAAAGAGTAATATCCTGATTTGGAAAAGAAGCCTGAATTCAACGACATAACCTCTGCCTTCAAAAAATATTACCTTCGATTACCATAGGAGGGTAATACCCTTTCCGCTGATAAATCAGAGCGTTAGCACCGCATCAACGACCCTGATTACCTATATTACCGCTCAGCGAAGAGCACCCATGGCCTGTCAGCATGCCGGCGACGGCCAAAAGGCAAAAAACGAGAACAACAGCACGCAAGCGAGGCGTGGGGGCGAGCGCGGCGCGCCGGGTGCAGCCGGTCCCCCTGCTCGCGACGCCGCCCCGGTGGCTTGGGGGCCTGCTCTGGACGCGCCAGAGGGCACGCAGGCTCGCGGGGCCTGCCTAGCGCCAGGTGGTGTGCAGGATGGGATTGGAGCGGCCCTGCGCGGACCGCGGGATCGGCGGCAACGCCTAGACTCCGGGCGGCGTTCTCATCATGTTCCGCAGATGCCGAATCCGATACGCGGCCATAGCCGAGGTGACCTTCCGCTGGATGAAGCGGTTGGGTTCGCCACGCATGTGGTGATCACCTGTCAGCCCCCAAGTACCGGCAAGCCGTGCGGTCGCCGCGTCATTTGGCGGACCGCGGATCTGTACGCCAAGCTGCCCCGGTGCCGAACCTATTGTGATTTCACTGAGCGTCTGTACTGCTCGCAGTGCAAGCGGCGAGGTTGGCTATCGATCGAGAGGGCGACCAGATAGTCTGCCCCGCAGCTTTGCCGTTCCGGCGAGGGGACGTTCGAACGCCCGCCCCGCCGAAAAGGCGCTATCAGTTCGAGATAATTAGCTCGCGAGCCTTGGTGCCCGCGCCGCCGCTCACCGAGTAGAGCAGCTCGGCCCCGGCCGCGTCGAATTCGGCGAAGATCCTGCGCACCTCGGGCGTGTCGTTGAGCGAAAGGATAAAGCGCCCGCGGACGTTCGCCAGAACCGCCGCCATTTCCTCGAATTCGCCGCGGCCAAAGAGACCGCTGCCATAATCGGCCTCACAACCGAAATAGGGCGGATCAAGATAGAACAGCGTGCCGGGTCGGTCATAGCGCCGCACGAAGTCCTGCCAACGCAGCCGCTCCACCACCACGCCTGCAAGTCGCTCGTGAACCGCCTCGATCATCGCTCCAAGTTTTGTCACGTCAAACCGAGCTGGGGTCGACGGATCGACGCCGAAGCTTCGGCCGCTCACCTTTCCTCCGAACGATAGCCGCTGGAGATACAGAAACCGCGCCGAGCGCTGCAAATCGGTCAGCGATGCGGGGGGCACCGCCAGCAGCTTTTCGAAGCCGGCTCGACTTGTGATCTGGAAGCGGAGCATGTCGAGGAATGCGACGTAGTGGTGCTGGATCACGCGAAAGAAAGTCGCCACGTCTTCCGACCAGTCGTTGATCACCTCAACGCGCGGGCGCCGATCGCGGCGCAGGAACACACCGCCCATTCCGACGAACGCCTCCGCATAGGTGCTATGATCCGTCGCGTTGATTTGCTCGATCAGACGCGCGGCCAGTCTTCGCTTGCCTCCGATATAAGCCGCCATTGGCCTTACCGGCGCAATCGGCTCTAATGCGCACCCGTTAATCGACTCCATGCGTTTTGTTCCTTATATGTTCCCGCGCCGAGTCGGCAGGCGGGATGGCCCCAAGGCGGGACCGGTTGGGACATGACGAGAATGGATCGTCGGAAACGGGGCGTTGCCGCGCCCCTTTCCCCCGCCAATTACGGGGCGAAATCTAGCGGTTCGCGGCCTTCGTCCGTGTGCCATCCTGCTGGATCACATCGCCGTTCGAACAGACGTAATCGCGGAACGAAAGCGCGGTGAGCCCGGCCCACGCGTTGAGCCGGAGCATCCGCCGGATGATCGGGATGATCTCGGTCTCGTAGTAGGAGTCCTTCGCATCCGCGACGCTGCCGAAGCCGCCGTTGTTTGTCGGCACGATGCCGATGAGCTGGGGCGGCGTGCGGTGGGCGGCCAGCATATCGTCGCGACTGATCGTCTTGACGCTGTTGAACTCGTCCTTCGCGGTAACGTCCGCGATCGGGATGATCTGAATACCGTCCTTCTTCCCCTTGGGGATGTTGATGAACATGTTGCGGAAGTTGCCGACCCCCCGTGCGCTCTCGAGTTTTTTCTGGATCGCGTCGACCGTGGTGGTGTCGGCCAGTGGCTCACTCACATAGAAGACGAACCCGGCATGTGCGCCGTTGAGATAGTAGCGGCGGCGGAACAGCGTCGCATTTTCGCTCAGGAGCCCGCTCTGCAGCGCCGAAAGCCACTCCGGCAGGCCATAGATTTCCTGTGCGACATCGGGCTGCTGGAGCTGGAAGACGCTGCCTGGCGTGAACTGGTGAACATTGCCGATCGGCCCGTTCACGAACCAGAATACGCCAGGCACGATACCGGCGCGCGTGTGGAGCGCCGGCGCATGATCGAGGCGCGCGAGCCGGCCGGCCAGGTTGGGCAGCCATTCGAGATAGCCGTTGCCCATCTGGACGAAATCGAGCGCGAATCGTTCGAAGGTCGCGCTGTCGAGCCACCGGCTCTCTACCATCTGCGCAACAAGCATGTTGACCTTGAGCGCGACGGCGGAGCGATGATGCGGGCTCATGTTGAACACCTGCGCAAGGCGACCCATCGGCAGCGGCGGCTCGTACCAGCGGCCATTGTGCCAGATCTCGAAATATTGAGCGATCTCGCGGCGATCGAGCACGCTCTCCGGATCGCCGAACGCGAACATCATCGGCTCGGCGCCGCTGCCCTGCTGGGGCTCGATCGCAGCGAGGTCGTTCATGGCAAGCTCCATCAATTGAGAAATGCGATCGTGACGCCCGCGCCCTCCGCGGCGCCGGCGACATCGAGCGGTTCGTTGGAAAGTGCGTGCAGGATCGCCCAGGCGATATCGGCATGGCCGATCGTGCCAGAGCGCCGTGCGACGTAGGTGACGTTGCGGCCCGATCCGGTGACGGTCGGGCGGATCGCCATGAATGCCGCCATCACGTCCGACCATCCCGCGTCGAACTCGATCCGGTTCGAGCGGAAAACGTTTTGGCCCTTGATCACGAGGGCCGTCTTGCTCGCCACTGAATATTCGATCTTGCGGACCAGAGGGAACCAGCGCTCGACCAGCTCCCACACCGCCTGCCCATGTCCGGTGGTGTCGATCGAGATATCGGTGACGTTGAAGCGGCTCGCGATATCCTTGATAAAATCGGCCTGCCCCTGGAAGTCACGCCCGTTGAGACGATACTTGGCGAGCACGCGGAACTTGCCGCCGGGTTTGTCGGGCGGCGCGATCACAGCCAGTGCGGCGTCGTCGCGGCCCTGCTTGTTCGGATCGTAGCCGAGCCATACCGGCTTGTCGCCGAAGGGACGCCCGCCCGGCACATCGAGCAGCGCGGGGCGGAAGTCGCGCCATTTGGCGAAGCTGTCGACGCGGGCCGGGTTGATCCGCGCATAGGGGAAGCTGCTCTCCGAATCGTCGATGTCCTCGCATTCGAAGAGGTTGCGGAACTCGTCCTCGGAATATTCCCGGCGCAGCTCCTCCACGTCGACCAGCGCGCCCAGCCCGCCCGAGACCGCGTCATGGATGGTGAGCTGATGCTGCCACGATCCATCGGGCATGACCGCGCCGTGCCGCAGATTGCGCAGGGAGATATCGAACGGCCGCTGATCTGCCTTGGCGCGCCCGGTGTTCCACTCCTCGCCCGACCAGAAAGCATAGCTTTCGTGCGTCTTGCTCGACGCGGAAGAGAAATAGGTGCGCTTGTAGATCGTGTGCGTCGCCATCGCCGACGCGACCTTTTTCAGCGTCGCGAAGCCATGCACCCAGGCATATTCGTCAAAGTAGAAGTCGCCGCTCTCACCCTGCGCCGTCGCCGAATTGGTCGACAGCGGGTACATGCCCACCATGTCGAAGCTGGGCGGCGCCTCCTCGTCCTCGCTGGCGGCCTGATAGGTCAGGTCGAGCATGATGGGATTGCCCTTCAGCTCGACGCCGGTGACCCGCTTTACCCAGCTCACGATCTCGCGGCGGAACTTGTTCGCCTGGCGTTGGGACGCGGAGAGGAAGATCTGATTGCGGGGCTGTTTCCCGTCGAGCACATCCTGCGCGATCTTGGCCAATGCCTCTCGCGCGAAATACCAGGTGGCGCCGACCTGGCGGCTTTTCCTGATCTTCCGCGTGCGCTCATCCCGCCGCGACCACCACAGCTCCTGATAATCGAAGTTCCTGGCGTGGAAATCGTCCAGCAGCGCGGCGAACTGCTCGTGCGACAGGTGATTCTTGCGGTTCTCGGTCTTCTTCGCCTTGACTTCGTCGCTGTTGCGATTGGCGATTTTGGGGTTGAGGTCTCCTTCCTTGCCCGTCTGCTCATACTTGGCGATGCGGGCGGCGCGTTCGAGCTGGCGCATCATGAAATCGACGCGCTTCATGTCGCCTTCGGTGAAAGGGTCCTTGTCGAGCAGCGTCGCGATCTTGGCTTCGAGCCGATCGGCAACGATCATTGAGGGCCGATCGTTGTCCCAACCGTCACGCGCCTTCCACGATCCAACGGTGCCGTAGGCCACGCCCATTTCATCGGCGATCTCGCCCAGCGTGAAGCCGCGATGATAGAGGGAACGCGCCTCCCGGCGCTGGGCACGCGAGACCTGCCGGCTGATCGCGCCGTCGCTATCGTGGTCGATGTCCGTTGCCCGCTGCATGGCTGACAGCCATGCACCGCTTCCCTGCCCCTCTGGCGAGGATCTGCGCGGGTAGCGCGCGCTATTACCGCGCCTTCGCGTTGCCAGAATGCCTGCCGGGCTGGCTCAAGAGACAGCGTAAATCAGCGGACAGGGATCGTTTCGATGAAGACCAAGCCTTTCCTCCTGGCCACCGCCGGCTCGACGGTCGATGGCCGGGTGATCGATGACAAGATGCTGGAGGAAATGGCGTCCAGCTATGACCCGAAGACCTATGGCGCGAGGCTCAACATCGAGCATATCCGCGGCATCAGCGGCGACGGCCCGTTCCGCGCCTATGGCGATGTCGTGGAAGTGTCCATCGGCGAGGTCGACGTTGCGTTCAATGGCAAGAACGAAAAGCGCAAGGCGCTCTACGGCGTTTTCGATGTGACCGCCGACGCCAAGCGGCTCAACGACGCAGGCCAGAAGGTCTATCCTTCGATCGAGATCGAGCCCAATTTCGCCGGCAAGGGCTTCGCCTATCTGATGGGCTGCGCCCTAACCGACAGCCCCGCGGCTATCGCCACCGATCGCCTCCAGTTCAATCGCGCGCGTCCCGGCGCGCTGCAGGTGCCGGGGGACACCGCCGCGGCGCTCGAATTCGCCGAGGAAGCGGCCGGCGAGGACGGCGGCAACGGCTTCCTCAACAAGCTCGGGACGCTGCTCGACGGGTTCGCCAACAAGTTCGCTGCGCCCAAGCCGGAGGAGAAACCGGGCACGCCGCCCGCGGACCTCGCCGCTACCGCCTCCGCCTTCGATTTCGCCGCCTTCCGCGGCCTGTTGGAAGACATGGGCAAGAACTTCGCCGACTCGTTCACCGCCCTGCAGTCGGAAATGCGCACGTCCTCGGACTCGCTGGAGGTGCGGCTCAAGAAGCTCGAAACGACCCAGGAGACCACTCCTGCACACAGCTTTTCGCGCCGGCCGCCCGCGGACGGCAACGCCGGCAACTACTCCGGAATCTTCTAACCCGCCCGCCCCGCACCCTCTCCTCAAAGGACCGGAACACTCATGAATTACGCTCTTTCGGATCGCGGTCGCCGGGCGCTCGACGGCCTGTTCAACGCAATCGCCCACATGAATGGCGCGTCGCGCGGCGTGGGTCACCAGTTCGCGCTCGATCCGACCGCCGAGCAGCGCCTGGAAGATCTCCAGCGCGAAAGCGTCGGCTTCCTCCAGCGCATCAATGTCCCCGCGGTGCGCGATCTGGTCGGCCAGATTATCGGGCTCGGTGCCGACGACATGATCGCGAGCCGCCGTTCGGAGGCCAACCTTCCGCGCCAGCCCAAATATGTCGGCAAGCTGGATGACCGCGAATATCGCCTCTACTCCACGCTCTTCGACACGAAGCTGCCCTGGTCGGTGATCGACAACTGGTCGCGCTTCCCCGATTTCGCCCAGCGCTACGCCCGCCAGGTGGCGATCTCGGTCGCGCTGTCGCGCATCTCGGTCGGTTGGCATGGGCTCATCGCTGCCGCCAACACCGATGCTGTCGCGAACCCCAACGGGGAAGACGTGAATATCGGCTGGCTGCAGAAGCTCCGCCTCGAACGCCCCGATCACGTCATGGGCCGCGCGCTGGTCGGCGTCGGCGACGCCGCCACCGCAACCGGCGCGGCCGAGCCGATCTACATCGGGCCGGATTCCGATCATGCGGACGGTGACTACAAGAACATCGACGCTCTCGCCTATGACCTGATCTCGGGCATGCCAAGCTGGGCGCGCAGCAACACCGACATGGTGGTCATCGTCAGCCAGGACCTGGTGGACGAGAAGTATTTCCCGATGATCAACCGCAAGCTCGCGGACACGATCGATGGCGGGAAGTCGACCAGCGATGCGGTGGTGTCCGATATCGTGCTCTCGACCAAGCAGATCGGCGGCCGACCGGCGGCTATCGCGCCGAAGTTCCCGGACGGCACCATGCTGATCACGCCGCTGGCTCCGCCGAACGCGTCCGACGCATCGAACCTCTCGATCTACTATCAGGAGGGATCGCGCCGCCGCTACATCAAGGACGAGCCGGAAATCATGGCGTCGCTGGTCGACTATAACAGCGTCAACGAGGGCTATGTGATCGAGAGCACTGATCACGCGGTGATGGCCGAGAACATCACCTTCGGCGCCCGCCCCTGATACCCCCCGGGCGGCTTTGACGCCCCGAGCTGCCGTGCGGGGCGGCGACGGGAAGAGCCACAGAACACCCGGGGGCCGCTCATCCCCCGGGACCATTTTCAGGAGCAGTGACGATGATCACCCCATTCCGCCGCCGCCAGCAAATGGTGCGCGGGCTCATGTCAGGGGCCGCGGTTCGCGCTGCCTCGATTGCCACCGTGGCGCCTGCCGCGCCCGCCGCCGACAGCCCCGCCGGTCAGGAATATGCCGCGCTTCGCGTGCTGCTCCACGACAACCGCCGCGCCCTGACCGACATCGCGAGCCATGAGGCGCGCAATCCCAGAAAGGCCGAGTTCGCCAAAGCTTTCGCCCCCTGGATCGAAGGCGTGCTCGCGAGCGAGAGCGGCGAGGCCACCCAAGACGAAATCCTCGTCACCAACATGATCTGGGCGGTCGACTATCGCGACATCGACTATGCGCTGCGTCTGGGCGCCTACGCGATCCGCCATCACCTTGTGCTGCCCGATGGCTACACTCGCTCGGTGGCATGCTTCCTCGCCGAGGACATCGCGCATCTCGCGCTTTCCAATGCCGAGGCGGTTACGATCGATCAGCTCCTGTTGCTACGCGAACTCGTCAGCCAGAGCGACATGCCCGATCCCGTCATGGCAAGGCTCGGCAAGGCCATCGGCCGCGCGTTCGTCGCCAAAGCGGATGCATTCGATCCCGCCGCCGACAATGCCTCGGCAGGTGGCAAGGCAGCCTACCAGACCGAGGCGCTGGTGAACTTCCGGCGCGCCCTCGAACTCGACAAGTCTGTCGGGGTGAAAAAGGACATCGAGCGGCTCGAACGCCAGCTCAAGGAACCGGCCGCGCAGGCTTGACGCAACGCCCCACGGCGCTCGGGGGGCGGATGGATCAGACGGCCGCATGTCCGGTGTCGCTCGATCCATCCCCACCCCCCGAAAACCGCCCTCGCAGGTGACGAACGATGAACGGCCTGATCACCACCCCCGCCGCGGCCCCTGATCCGGCCAACGCCGAAGTCGTGGCCGATGGCTGGTTCCCGCCAGTCAAGCTGGCAGCCGTGCGTGACACATTGCGAATCGGCGAAGGCGTGGTCACCACCCCTCGCCTGGTTGCGGCGATCGAGGGGGCGATGCTGCACGCTTTCCGCGAGCTGGCGGACTGGCGCGCGAGCCATGCAACCGCCGGCGTCGCACAGCTCGCCGATGTCACGGCCTTCCAGCTCAATGGCCGGAACATGGCGGTGGTGCTGTGGGAACGCGTGGTCCGCTATTTCGCCGGTGCGGAGATCACCGGCCAGCATCGCGACATTTCGGCCACCACGCCGGCGCTCGATCGCGAGCAGGATCAGGACGGGTCCGCAGATGAGTTGCGTCGCCTCGCGCTGGCCGCGGTCGCGGATCTGCGATCGATCGGCGGCACGCCGGTGCCGCGGAACCGGGTCGAGCTGATCTAGGATGAAGGCGACGGCGCTCGACGGCGAAACGGTGGATGAAATCTGCTGGCGCGCGCTGGGGCGCACGGCTGCCGTCACAGAACAGGTGCTGGCTATGAACCCCGGCCTGGCCGGGCTGGGTCCGCGCCTCCCCGCGGGAACCGAAGTCGCCCTTCCCGATCTCGCCGCACTCGCCCCGGAAGTGCGCGAGACGATCAAGCTGTGGGATTGAGACCATGAACAAGATCGACAGCCTGCAGGCCGCAATCGTCGCCGCTCTGCCCGAGCTGGCGAACGATCCGGCGCGGCTGCGCATGTGGATCGATCGCGGCGCCGCCCAATCCCGCCAGACCGAAAGCCTCTCCTTCGGCTTCACCTACCGCCTCAACATTCTCGTCCTCGAACTCGCCAGCGATATTGCCCTGCTCGCGCTGGCGATCTTCGGATGGCTGCGAGTGAACGAGCCGCACCTGCTCGCGCCCGACACGGATGGCTTCAGTTTCGACGCCGATATCCTCGACAACCGCACCGCCGACATCCTGATCCAGATCGACGTGCGCCAGAACGTGCAGGTCCGGGCGGCGGAAGCCGGGTATTCGCTCGAATATCTGGACGAACCGGACCCTCTGTTCCCGGATATGCTCGGAATCGTCGCCGGCGCCCCGATCCCTCCGCTGGCTGACGTGATGACCGACACGACAGCGGATGGCTGACGATCTCACCGAGTTCGACGCGTGGTTCGGGCGGATCATTGCGGGGATGGAGCCGGGCCAGCGTGCCCGCGCCGCGTTCAAGCTCGGGCAGGCGCTCCGCCAGGCAAATCTCGCGCGCATCGCCGGCAACGTCGATCCTGACGGCACGCCGTTCGAGCCACGCAAGCATCGCAAGGATCGGCGCGGCCGGCTGCGGCGTCGCGGGCTGATGTTCAAGGGTCTGCGGCGGGCGCGCAACTGGCGCATCATCGCGGACGCCGAAGGGGTCGAGGTGAGGCCCTCTTCAAGCGGCGCCGATCGCGTCGGCGCGGTGAGCCAGTTCGGGGAAGTCGACACGGTAGGCAGGGCACGCGACGGTCGCACGATCCGCGTGCGCTATCCGGAGCGCCGGCTGCTCGGCTTTTCGGCCGAGGATCGCCAGCTCGCCATCGATATCGCCGGCGAAATGCTGGATCCGGACTCCCGCTAACGCGCGCGCGGGTAGCGGCGCCCTCTACCCGGCCAGGCATCTCCCCCCGCGCGCGCGGGCATCGCACACCGGCCTCGTTATGGTCGGCTCCATTGCCTCTTCCCCTGCGATCGACCTTTCCGGTCTCCCTGCGCCTGCGGTCATCGACCAGCCGGATTTCGAGACGCGACTGGCGGCCAAGATCGCGTCGCTGATCGCCGCATATCCGGCCTTCGATGCGCTGGTGGAAAGCGATCCGGCCATCAAGCTGCTGCAAGCCGACAGCTATGATGAAACCGTTCTCGCGCAGGCATTCGCGGATGCCGCGCGCGGTCTCCTGCTTGCCTATGCGGCGGGCAGCCAGCTCGATCATCTCGGCGCCTTGTTCGGGGTCGGGCGCCTCGTGGTCACGCCGCCCGACCCGGCGACCGGCGCTCCGGCCGTGTTCGAAACCGACACCGCGTTGAGGCAGCGGATTCAGGTCGCGCCACATAGCTTTTCTGTCGCCGGTCCCGAACTCGCCTATGTTTCGCATGCCCGCGCGGCGCACGGCGATGTCGCGGATGCAACCGCTGTCTCGCCGGCGCCCGGTCAGGTGGTGGTGACCGTCATGTCCGCCAGCGGCAACGGCATCCCCGCGGCGCCGGTGGTGCAGGCGGTGCGCGACCGTCTCACCGGGCCGGTGCGGCCGATGACCGATGAGGTGATCGTCCAGCCAGCCTCGCTGGTCGAATTCGCGATCACCGCGCGTCTCTACGTCTTCGCTGGTCCGGATCAGAATCTCATCCTTCAAACCGCGCTGGCGTCCCTCAACAGTCACCTGGCCAGCGCCCGGCGGCTCGCGCGCGACATCCCGCGCTCGGCGCTGATCGCCGCCCTGCACGTCGCAAACGTGGTGCGGGTCGATTTGATCGACCCCGTCGCCGATGTCGTCATCTCGCCCGCCCAGCTCGGCCGCGTCACCGCCATCGACGTGCAAGTCGCGGGGACGGAACTGTGACCGGCTCGATCCTCCCGCCCAACGCGACCTCCGGCGAGCGCGCGCTTGAGACGGCTATGCGGGCCGATATCGACCTGTCGGCGATCGGCACGCTCTGGAACCCGGAGACTTGCCCGGCGGACGTTCTCCCCTTCCTCGCCTGGTCGGTGGCGATCAGCCATTGGGACGCTGACTGGACCGAGGCGGAGAAGCGCGCCGCGATCCTCGACGCCATCCCCTTCCATCGCATCAAGGGAACCCGCGCCGCCGTCGAGCAGGTGCTCAACCGCTTCAATCCGCTGCTCCGCGTGATCGAGTGGTGGGAAGCCAACCCGCGCCGCGCTCCGTACACGTTCGAGGTCCGTGCCAACGCGCGAGAGATCGGCGCCGACTTCCTCACGCCTGAAACCGCAGAGGCGATCGTCCGCGATGTCGCCGCGGCCAAGCCGCTCCGCAGCCACTTCGACTTTGTCTTCGCCCTGGAGCTGCAGGCGGTCCTCTACACGAACGGAGGATTCATGGCGGGGACGATGGCGCGTGCTGACTATGCCGCGGTCCACGACACGAGCCGCGACTGGTCGCTCGCCCTCCAGACCGAGAACGGCGAGCCGCTCTCCGATCCCCAAACCGGCGAAATTCTGGAGTCCGCCTGATGAGCCCTTTGGTTGTCCAGATCACCGACGCAGGCTTGGCCGCCATTCAGGCGCTTTCGGGAACGGACAAGGTCGTCATTTCCGAGATGGGGCTTAGCTCGACGCCGTTCACCGCGGCGCCGACCCTCACTGCGCTGCCCGGAGAGTTCAAGCGGATCAGCTCGGTCGCGGGCGACGAGGTCGCCCCCACCATCACGCACCTGACCGCCTACGACACGAGCACCGATGTCTGGGTGGCTACGGGTCTCGGTCTCTATCTGGACGATGGCACCCTGTTCGCAGTGTTCAGCGACGACACCGCGATCATCAGCAAGGCTGGCCCATCCTTCGCGCTCATCGCCTGCGACATCGCCTTTTCCACCGATCTCGCCGCCAGCATCTCCTTCGGTCAGCCGATCTTCACGGTTCCTCCCGCCACCACCGAAACGCGCGGCATTGTGGAACTGGCGACCGAGGAAGAAGCCCAACAGGGGCTCGATGATCAGCGCGCTCTCACGCCGGCCACTGCCGTCGAGCTGCTGCGATCGTTCCTGCCGGTCGGCTTTACCGCCCTCTGGTCTGGCACCGAGGCAACGGTCCCCGCCGGCTGGGCGATCTGCGACGGACGCGAGGTCGAGCGCAGCGACGGAACCGGCACGATCATCACGCCTGACTGGACCGATCGCGTGCCGGTCGGCGCCGGCGGGGATCGCGCCGTCGGCGATCTGTTCGGCGCGACGGAAAAGACCGTCAACTCCGCGGCGGGCGGTGCGCATACCCCCACCGGTAAACTCCAGGCCGGCCAGACCACCGAATCCAAGGTCACCGGCATCACGTTGAACACGCCCATCGACAACGGGACCGCTCAGGGCGGCACCGGGGCGCGGGTGGTCTCTGTCGCGGTCAACGATCCCGGACACGTCCACAACCTCGGCGAGCTGCCGCTGACCATGCAGCAGGTTCCGGCTCACCAGCACGCGGTCACGGTCGATGTCACCCAGCCCTCTGTGGCGCTCTATTTCATCATGAGGGTCTGATGGCCAAGATCACGGCATTGCCGCGCGCCGACGCGGTCAGCGGCATGGAAACCCTGCCGGTCGTTCAGGACGGCGAAACCCGCCGCGTCCCGCTCGCCGGGCTGGTCGGCAAGGCAACGCCGTTGAGGCTGGCCGAGCAACAGCCGGCGATCCAGCCGATTGTCGCCACTCGCTCGGGCGGGATCTTCCTCGGTATCAATCTCGAAGATCAGACCGCCGTAATTCCCCTGTCCCCCTCAGATCCAGGCATCCGGCGCGCGCTCGACCAGAACGTTGCCGTGCCCGGCGCGGCGCTGCGGCGCTATTCGGGCTCCGAAGCCGTGATGCCGATTATCGTCGCGCAGAACGGGACGATCCTGCTCGGCTGGGACATCGAGGCTGAAATCGGGGTCGGCCCGCTCGCCAGCGGCGCCAGCGTCGGCTTCGATACCTATCTGCCCAACGATCCGCGGCTGCTGGTTTCCGATCACAGCGGCATTGCGGAGCGCTCCATCCACACGCTGCGGTTCGTGCGGGCACTCGCCGACACGCCGACCCAGTCTTACGAGGACGCCTCGCCGGGCTCGCGGGTGAGCTTCTACACCACCGCCAGCATCATCCACTTCGACTTGTGGTGGAACAACCTGGTGGTGCGCGACACCAACGAAAACAGCGTCGGCGCGATCATGGTCGACGGCGAGGTCGCCGGCACCTTCGCCTCGATCGTCGCTACGAACGCCGAAGGCCCCCAGACTGTCACACTCGAGCTCGGTTCGTCGGCACTGCGCGAGGTCGCGCTTGTGTGGCCCTATGGTGCGGGCATGGAGCTTCGCCAGACCCGGCTCGCCGCGGGTGCTGCCCTCGCGCTTGGCGCTCCCCGGCCCGCCGGTTGGATCATCTCGGCTGGTGACAGCACCACCGAGGGTTTCTCGGCCAACGGCGTCGCAACGAGCTGGCCCTTCCTGTACGCGAACCTCGCCGATCGCCAGCTCGCGAACCTCGGCCACGGCGGCCATCAGGCGGTCGCCAGCGAGGGTACGGTGGCGGGCCAGGTCGCGGCACCGGCCGGCGCTCTCGCCCGCATCATCTATTCCATGGGGATCAACGATTGCATCGCCGGGAAGAACCCCGCCGTCTTCAAGGCGGCGGTCGCCGGATGGCTGGCTAACGCGCGCGCCGAGGCGCCCCTGGCCGAGATCAGGATGGTCAGCGCCTTCTACTGCCCGGCGCATGAGACGGCCCACGCCTTTCCGCTCAGCGCCTATCGCGACGCGTTCGCCCAGGTCGTGGCCGAAGCGGCGAATCCGCTGGTCACCTACGTCGATGGCTCAGCGCTCATCACGCACAGCCCGGATCGCTTCGTCAGCGATCTCACGCATCCGAACGACCTCGGATCGTCCGAAGTCGCCACCAATCTCCAAGATCTGGATCAAGGATAATCCCATGACTTCGTGGCCCGTCATCGTGCTGCCGATCGACGCCAACCCCACCGGCTACAGCGTGGATCCGGGTGACCTTCTCCCGATGTTCAATGGCATCGCGGAGCCTGACGCCAGCGGGCACTGGCTCTTTGGCTCGGACAACCCGGAGATGCTCGATCTCGTGAGCCGCACCGGCATGGTGCGTTCGCTTGGCGCTATCCTGACGGCAGGGGGTGCCGGCTACACCACCCCACCCACGGTCGAGCGCCTCGGAACCGGGCAAAGCGTGGTCGGCAAGCTGGGCGTGACGATTAACGGCGCCGGCCAGGTAACCTCCCTTTTCCAGACTGATCCGGGCTCGCCCGACGCATCGGCGGCAGGAACGATCGTCTTTTCGGGCGGCGGCGGCGCAGGCGCGTTGGCCCTGTCGCCCCGCGCACCCGCACCGACGATGAACGACGGCTATCTCACGGTCGCGAACGCCGGGGTCAACGGCATCAACGGGCTGGAAGCACCCATCGATATCGACGTCAATCAGACGCTGTGTCTGGTGTTCAAGCGCAAGCCACTCGCCGCATCGACCTTGATCCTCGGCCGGTGGATGGGCACCGGCACGGGAGCGGCTGCCATGCTCCAGCTCGATGCGGCCAGCTACGGCGCCTATTCGCGCGCCGCGGGCGTCAATTTCGCCGGTGACAAACAGGCGACGCCCCCTCCCGCCGGCGCAGTCGGCGACTGGCTGTTCGTCGCAATGACGCACACGCCGACGCAGCGCATGGTCTTCTGGGGCGGCGGCAACAACTATGTTTCAGCCGGAGCGCTGAACCTCGCCAACAAGACGAACTGCCGCGTAGGCTTCTGCGAGAACGACAATTTCAACTACACGGGCGGACTAGACGTGGCCGAGTTCATCGTCTTCCCGCGTGCGCTCACGGCAGGCGAGCTGGCGAACGTCTTCAACCGCTCGGCGGCGCGACTGGCTCCGCGTGGTATCACGTTGCTCGGCGCGTGACCCAGGCATCTGACCTGCAGGCCATTCTCGCGGCGGTGATGGATCTCACCGGCAGCGTCGGTGAGTTGAAGGGCAAGCTGGGCGAGGTGGCACACGAAACGCGCCAGGCATCGTCCAAGATCGACGCGATATCGCTACAGATCGCCCCGATCCCGCGACTGACTGCAGACGTGGCCGATCACGAGCGCCGGATCGTGGCGCTGGAGGCCGGCGAGCGTGAGCGCGGCGGCGCTATGAAGCTCGGGGGATGGCTGATCCGCGCGCTGCCAGTCGGCGCGATCAGCGCCGCGATCGGCGCCGCGGCAACCTTTCTCTCGGGGAAGCATCCATGAAAGACGCTGCAGCATTTTACGCGACGATCCGGCACGGCAAAATGCTCGGGCCGACGCTGACACAGGACGAAGTCAACGGGCTGGCAGCGATCCTGACGGCGATGTCGGGCGCTCCCGTCGCCTATGCGGCGTACGCGCTCGCGACCGCCTATCACGAGACCGCGCACACCATGCAGCCGATCGAGGAACGCGGAGGCGCCGCCTACTTCCACCGCATGTACGATTGCCGTGGAAACCGGCCGCAGGTGGCCAGGGAGCTGGGCAATATCTGCCCCGGCGACGGCGCCCGCTATCATGGTCGCGGCTATGTGCAACTCACGGGCCGGCGCAATTATGCCCGCGCTCAAGACGAGCTGGGCCAGAACCTGGTGGCGCAACCCGATCTCGCGCTCGACCCCGCCATTGCAGCGAGCGTGATGCGGCGCGGAATGGACGAGGGATGGTTCACTGGCGCGAAGCTCGCGACCTGGCTGCCGCCCGCTGGCGTCAGCACGCCTGCGCAGTTCGTCAAGGCCCGCCGGATCATCAACGGGACGGACTGCGCCGATCTCATCGCGGACTATGCAGTGCAGTTCCAGGGCGCCTTGGTGGCGGGAGGCTGGGCGTGAACAGGATCGCTGCCTTCTTCCGCGCGCTTGGCGCACCATTCCGGGCCCTGCTGGCGCCCGAGGGGCGGCGCGCCTGGGCGTTGCTGCTGCTCACCGGGGGTGGCGTGTCGATGACCGTCTATGCCGGCGTAGTGCTGTATCTGGTCAGCGAGGTCCCGAAGCTCGCTTTCTATCTAGGTGTTGGAGCGCTGCTCCTGGTCGGGATCGTCATCACCGGTTTCGCGGGGCTTCTGGTAAAACGCGATATCGATCTCAACGTGCTCGGCGCCCGCTTTCGGGTCACCGATCAGGAGGCGCAGGCGATCGCGGATGCGGTAGTGGCCAAAACGCCCCCGGCGCCTCCGCCCACACCCGTCATCGTGCAGACTGGAGCCGCGCCACAATGAGCGAATGGATCAGCCGCAATGCCGTTCGCCTTGTCGCCGCGGTGATGTTGTTCGCGATCGTGGCGGCGATCGTCGCGATCAGGTCCTGCTCGCGCGAGCAGGCCGCGAGGAACGTGATCAAGGCCGTTGAGCGGAACGATGCCGCAAAGGATCAGGCCGCGATCGAGCGCCGCGCCGACGACGCCGCCATCGCCAACCAGCAAGAGGAACAGGCCCATGCAATCGAAACTGCCCCCATCGGCGAGACTGGCCCTGCTACTCGCGCTCTCAACTGTCAGCGCTGGATGCAGCAGAACCCCGGTGCGCCTCGGCCCGCCGGTTGCTGATCTCGCCGTCCAGCCCAAGCCGGTGATGCCGATCGAGGCGATTACCGACGACAAGGCGTCGGCCCGCTACAACAGCGAGTTTGAGACGTGGGGCGACCGCGGCTGGGCTGCTGTTGGTCGCCTGTGCCGTTGGGCTGCGGCGAACAGGCTCCCGCACCCGGATTGCCCACCCGTCCCATGATTGAGCCCGAGGACATCCCCGCGGACGCCTCAACGCTGATCCGTCTCGGCACCGTGAGCACCGTGGATCTGGCGCAGGCGAAATGCGTGGTGCGCTATGGCAACCCTGATGACGATGATGGCGCCGCCGAGACCCCGCCGGTTCGTTGGCTCGCGGGCCGTGCGGGCAAAACCCGCGTCTGGTCGCCGCCCAGCGTTGGCGAGCAGGTGCTGCTACTCGCGCCCGATGGGCAGTTCGGCAACGCGGTGGCGATTACCGGAATCGTCCAGAACAGCTTCCCCCCCGCGGGCTCCGATGAAACTGAGGTGCTCGAGTTCGGGGACGGCGCGCGCATCTCCTACGATCCGGCGAGTCACGCCCTCGCCGCGGTCCTTCCCGCCGGCGGGACCGCCGCGATCGACGCCCCCGGCGGTCTCTCGATCAGGGGTCCCGTCACGATCGAGGGCGATGTATCGATCACCGGCAAGGTCGACACGACCGATAGAGTCACCAGCGAAGCCGATGTCGTCGGCGCCGGGATCAGTCTGAAGGATCACAAGCACGGCCAGGTGCAGCCCGGCGGGGGCCAGTCTGGAAAACCGCTTCCATGATGCGTACCGGATTCTGGCTGGTCGTCGCACGGCTCTGCCGAACTAGGTCCTGAACTCATCGGCGACCGCTATCGGGGCGAGAGCTGAATGTTCGAGATGGGGGGAAGCGGAAGAGCAGCTTTCGGCCAAGATCAACGGCTAGCTGCCGCTCCATTGTGCGCCGCTCTGATCGCCCTTACCGTACTCCCAAGACTTCGCGAAGTCAGAGGAGAGCGCAAAAACCATGGCGTACTTCAATGTCATAATAGGCTTCTTCGACGGGAGCGGCACATCGCAGGTGCCCACCGGTCGATTTTTGGGACTCAGAGGTGACGTTGAAAAGTTCCGGGGACAGAGCCCTGCCGAAGGAAATCTGAAGGCGAAATGCCTCTCGATCCCGGCTGTATTCACTGAGGAGATCTCACTGGCGAGCGTTCCCATAGCTCGCATCGGCTGGATCACGGGTATTGTGGCCAACGGGCGCACATATCGCGTTACCTACGATCTGCCGGCTGGTCTTCCGCTAATTCGCGCCGATCGTCTGGCAGAGGCGCTCGGCTTGACCAATACGCCGCGCACGGTAGGCGAAATGCAGCATAGCAAGTGGCAACTTCTGGAGGGTGACCTCTTCAAGACGCTGTTCGAAGCCGGATTGCTCGGCAGTGCCGCTCCGACTGTGTTCGCGCCGGTACGAGAGCCAATGAATCCGCAGCTCGTCTCCGCGATGATGCCTTTCAGCCGTGAGTATGATGCCGTTTACGAAACTATTGTGGCTGCTGTTCAAGGAGCAGGTGGTGAGTGCAAACGTGCTGACAATGTCTGGGAGCACAGCACGATCATTCAGGACATATATAGCCTCATTTATAAGTCGGCTGTGGTCGTGTGTGACTTTAGCGGCAAGAACCCGAACGTCTTCTACGAGGCGGGGATCGCGCATTCGCTCGGTCGTCCGGTGATACCGATCGTCCAGCATGCTGCCGATATCCCGTTTGACCTGCAACAGCATCGGACAATTATCTACCACAGCAACTCAGAGGGTCTTGAAGGACTAAAAGCACGGCTTTCACAGCGAATCGCAACGCTTTTGCAGTCGTGAGCCAATGTTGCTGACGCCCGTCGTCGGAATTTACCGCGCGATGTGCGATGACGGAAAATGAGGCGTTAGCCGACCGGCAGCCCATTTATGAGTCTACGGCCTAGCTGCCTCGCGTCCCACCGGCCAGCCGAAGAACTTGGGCGCTTCGGCGCTGGCTCTTACCTACGCCTGAGAATCGGCCTTCGGCCAAAAACATTCGGTTCCGCAAGGTGCCGCAAAGTGGGCCAGCTCTTGGTGGGTCCCTAGTATCGCATCAACGAAGTCCGCACCGAATTTTTCCCGGGCGAAGTATCTCCGGAATCCATATGCGCAAGCGTCTGCTACCTGAACCAAAGGATCGTCGGCTTTTTCCACAAAGTGGACGGTGTCACGTATGCGGCTAACGCTTAGGTCACCCCTTTGCGTTATGTAACCCGCCGCTTCATCCTTGGCTGTTCGACGCATATGCTCAGGCGGAAAATGGTAAGGGTTGTCTCTAAGACGCTTGGGCATCTTCCTGAGAAATTTCCTCAATTCCGGGACATCTTCTGCAACGATAGTGCCGACTTCTTGGGCGCCCGCGTGAGTGCGAATATTTCTGTCTGTTACGCCGATGCACTGTTGAAATGTTAGCATGTGCTCGAACTGGCTCTTTGATAAACCAAGCGCGTCGTACCCCTCGTAATCCACAGCATCGCGCCAGTGGGCGGACACTGTGATCGCCATCCCAATCCTACGCGGGATGCTCATCATGGCCTTCAGGAGGGTGAGCCGATCGGTGATCGACCAACCTTGCTGGTACTTGGCGTCGTTGAACACTTGGGTCGCGTGGAAAACGAAACCATCCTGATGGTGTGGTGGCACGGACCTGAGCGCCTCTTTCGCCAGCGATTCGGCGCTCATCACATGCCTGTCCGCGTCCGCGATCAGCGCAACGACGACGGTGACAGGTTCCGGCACGGATGTCCCGGCCTCATCCATGAATACGAACCGCAAAGGTCGGTCTCCCTTAACAGTCACTGCCGAGCTTGATGGGTCCAGCTAGGTCCCCCTAGAGTACCATGGGCTCTTGGTGATCACGATGTCCGAAAGCTCCACTGCCTCGCCGTAAGTGAAGCCGTCAATTGCTGGCCCCCGGGCGAAGATCACGGGCTTTCCCTCTCGCCCGACCATGAACGTGGTCGCGGTTTGTCCGATCTTTCCGTCCGCGTAGCGGTAAACTACACTCACGGCGAGATAAAACCAAGAATTCGGATAGACGCCCTCCACTTCCAACGGCTCAAGCGCGAAGCTAGTGTAAAGCTTATCTGAATGAGATTCGCCGGGCAGCAGTGTCAACTGCCTGGGGCCATCTCCCAACGCCTCTTGGTCGAAGAACGCTTCAGGCGTTGAAGGTTTATACTGTAAGTCAGGAGTGTCGCTACGGAATGTTGCGTAGCGATAGTTAACGTTGGATGCTGGCGTATGGCCTATGTTAGTAATCTTGATCGGGATATCCAAAGGCGGAGCGAGGCCTGATTTGCCGGCTCCCTCGAACTCGAAGGCGATATCTTTTCCTAGCTCAAACACAAGCCAAGGGCGGGTTTCCGTGACGTGGGCGGCCCGCGCAAGTTCATTGGCCTCCGTCGCTCGCTTTAGCGCGTCCCGACCCTGCTTGATCGTCGCCAGAAGAGCGCCCAGGCCCAAGCCACTCAGCAGTAGCTGACCGCCTGTGACCAGCGTCATCCAGAATGCCCAGGCTGCCGTATTCTCTTGGGCCGCCAGCTCGCGATTTGCGCGTTCTATATCGTCGGTTGGCTGCGGGTTGGAAATCAGTTCCTGAGCGAAGCCCAAAACGCCGGCATGGTTGGTCTCGCTCTGCTGTGGGCGACGCTCAGTCCGTTTCGCCGCCTCGCTAGTGCTCGCGGCGTTCTCATGCTGCTCCTGATAATAGCTCAGGGACGCGAGCAGGGCTCCAAACCCGAAGCTCAGGGCTCCTACCGCGGCAAGGATTGTGCGCCGATTGGCCTCAGACATTCCCGTAGAATCACCGTTGAAAATTGCCCCGGCTGATCTTGTTGTTGATATTGGCCCCTGTGTCCATCAACCCTACGTCAGCCGCCCTTACGCCCTAAACGCTCCACGTGCGATCTTCGGTAAGCGCCGCTACCGAGAGGCGCTTCACATGTTCATTCCGTCGATGCTGCTGAACCCACGGTAGCAGCGCCTCCTACCCCACCGGTCACTGGCTAACCATCGCGCTACGCGCGCATGTCGACACCCATGATCGGCATGAACGCCAGTGCTGGAACCGCCATTGCGGACAACGCGCACCTCGCGCAGTCGATCGGCGACATCCTCGGAACACCGATCGGCACGCGCGTCATGCGCCGTGACTATGGCTCAATGCTGTTCGACCTGATCGACCAGCCGATCAATGCGGCAATCCGGATGCTGATTCACGCTGCCACTGTCATCGCTATCCGCCGCTGGGAGCCGCGCCTGCTCGTCACCCGCGTGGCGCTTTTCCAGGGCGCCGCCGATGGTTCGCTCGCGATCACGATCGAGGGTCAGCGCACCGACCTTCCCCGCGCCAACGAGCGCGTCTCGCTTTCCATCCCCATCCGCCGGGGCGGCGCAGCCCCGCTTGCCAGCTAGGAGCCGCCATGACGCACGGTCTTACCCTCATCGAAACCGCATCCGGCCCGCGCCGGGTCAGCCCGCCGAGCCTTGCCATCATCGGTCTGGTCGCCACCGCCGGCGCCGTGGGGGCGGATGCCATCGCCGCGCTCGACGCAGCGTTCCCGCTCAACACGCCGGTGCTGGTAACGAACATCGAGACCGCCCGCGGCGCGGCCGGCACCACCGGGACCCTCGGCCCCGCGCTGGCTGCCATCGCAGACCAGACCACGCCCTTCGTCGTCGTGGTTCGGGTGGCAGTGGCAACCGGTGACGCGGATGACCCGACGCAAGATGAACTCGTGGTCGGATCGACCGCGGGCAATGTCTATACGGGCGCGCAGGCGCTGCTCGCGGCGGAAAGCGTCGTCGGGGTTCGTCCGCGAATCATCGGTGCTCCGGGCCTCGATACTCAGGCGGTGACCACCGCCCTGGTGACGATCGCGAAGAAGCTGCGCGGTCGTGTCTATGCCCGGGCGATCGGCGCCGACGCTGCCGCGGTGCTGCTCTACCGCGAGCAGTTCTCCGCCCGCGAGCTTACGCTGATCTGGCCCGACACCTCGGCGACCTTTGCAGGCGACGTGATCGCCCGCGCACTCGGCCTGCGCGCCCGGATCGATGAGGAGCAGGGCTGGCACAAGACGCTGTCGAATGTGGCGATGGACGGGGTCACCGGCCTCACCCGCGATGTGCATTTCGATCTCCTCGATCCGTCGACCGAGGCAGGGCTGCTCAACGAGGGCGGGATCGTCACGTTGATCCGCACCAACGGGTATCGCTTCTGGGGCAACATCACCTGCGCCGACGAAACGCAGCCCGATTTCATGTTCGAAAGCGCGGTGCGCACGCTCCACGCGCTCCAGGACATAGTCGCAGAGGTGGTGCAGCCTTTCCTCGATCTGCCGATGACGGTCGGCCTCATCAAGGATTTGCTCGAAACCGGCAACGCGGCGTTCCGCCAGCAGGTCAACGATGGCCGGCTCATCGGTGCGGAACTGTTCTTCGACAAGGACGCGAACACGCCCGCCCAGCTCGCCGCCGGTCGCCCGACCTTCCGCATCCAGTACACGCCATGCGCGCCGCTGGAGAATCCGCGCGTCCAGCTCGTGATCACCGACTTCTACTACACCGGCTTCGCCGATCAGCTTCTCTGATCGCCCAGCCTGCCTGAAAGGAAACACCGATGGGATTGGCCCGCACGCTCAAGAACATGAACGCCTTCGCCAATGGCGTCTCCTATCTCGGCATCGTCGCGGAGTTCGAGGAGCCAAAGCTCGCGATCGAAACCGACGACTGGCGCGGCGGCGGCATGCTGGGCCCGGTCAAGCTCGACATGGGCCTGCAGGCCATGGAAGCGACGCTCACCATGGGCGGCCATGTCGTCGCGCTGATCCGCCAGTTCGGTACGACACAGGTCGACGGCGTGCGCGTTCGCCTGGTCGGCGCCTATCAGGCCGATGACGGCAGCGCCCCACAGGCGGTCGAGTGTTACATCGGTGGCCGCTTCTCCGAGATTGACCTCGGGAAGAGCAAGGCGGGCGACAAGACCGAACACAAGTACACCCTGCCCCTCTCCTACTATCGCCGCGACGTGGATGGCCGCACCGAGATCGAGATCGACATGGTCGCCGGCACCTTCCGCGTGAACGGTGTCGATCGCTACGCCGAGATCATGGCGATCCTCACCGCCTGACCCTTCGAATCCGCTGGCCGACCAATGCAGGGCGGCGGCCGGCGGCGGGCCGGGGATAGCCTTTCCATCCCCGGCCCAACCTCTCCTGCCCTGCCGAGGAAGCCCTGCAGATGACCGAACAGCCCGCCCCCGCCGCCGCCGACAAGCGGTTCGAGACCGTTACGCTCGCCACGCCGGTGAAGCGTGGCGAGACCACCATCGCCGACCTGATGTTGCGCAAGCCCACCGCGGGCGAGCTTCGCGGCCTCAACCTCTCCGAAATCGTCAGCAGCGACGTGACCGCCATTCTCACGCTGATTCCGCGCATCTCCTCGCCGCCGCTCACTCAGCCCGAGGCGGACGCGCTGGAGGCCGATGATCTGACCGAGATCGGCGGAGTGATCCGCGGTTTTTTTATGACGCGGGTGGAGCGGGAGACGCTGGAGGCGATGCTGGCGGAGCATCGGCCGAAGAGCTGATGGCCGATATCGCCGCGATCTTTCACTGGCCGCTCTCCGAGCTTCTCGCGCTTACGATCGATGAGCTGATCGCCTGGCGCGCTCGCGCCGTCGATCGCTGGAACCGGATGCAGCGCGAGGAAGGTGACGCGTGAGCAACAAGCTATCGCTGATCGTCAACTTCATCGGCGTCGACAAGATGTCGGGTGCGATGCGCAACATCGTCGGGCTCGGCCAGCGCGGCTCTGCCTCACTCCGCGGTTTGAACGGCGAGGCGCGGCGCCTCGGCCGAGAGCTTCGCGATGTCGAGCGCGACCTGTCGCGGAGCAGCGGGAACGTCACCGAGCTGGCGAACCGCGAGCGCGAACTCGAGCGCGCGCTCGCGGGCGTCAACCGCCAGCTTGAGCGGCAGCGCCGATCCGCCGCCATCGCGGCCGACGCCCGGGCGATGGCGGCGCGCGGGCAGGAACTGCAGAACAAGGGGCGCGACAACGTCATGGGCGGCGTCGCGCTCGCGGCCCCGTTCGTCCTCGCGACCAAAGCAGCGGCTGAGTTCGGCAGCGGCATGGTCGATATTCAGCAAAAGGCGGAGCTGTCTGATCAGGCAACCGATCGGCTCGCCAATCGCATCGTCGTCATGGCGAAGGCGGCGAGGCAACTGCCCGAGGATATGCGTGTCGGGCTCGATCTGTTGCTCGGCCGTGGCCTCAGTATCGATTTCGCCTCGCAGGTGATCGGACCGGCGGGCAGGCTCTCCACTGCCTACAAGGTGGAGCTGCCGGATGCAGCCGGCGCCGCCTATGCGAGCATCAACAATCTCAAGGTGCAGGCCAGGGACACCGCGAAGATCTTCGATGCGATGGCGGCAGCGGGCAACGCTGGCGGCTTCGAGGTAAAGGACATGGCTCGCAACTTTCCGGTGCTCACCGCGCAGATGCAGGCGCTGGGCGACATCGGGATTCCTGCCGTGGCCGATCTGTCCGCCGCGCTCCAGGTCGCGATGAACACCGCCGGCGACGCCGATCAGGCCGCCAACAACATCGCCAACCTGCTGGGCAAGATCAACGCACCGGGCACGATCCGCGCGTTCAAGAAGAACTTCGGCATCGATCTCCCCGCCGCGATGAAGAAGCTCACCGATTCGGGGCACAGCTCGCTGGAAGCGATCGCGATGATCACCGAACAGGCGATCAAGGGGGACACCAAGAAGCTTGGCTTCGCGTTCGAGGACACTCAGGCGCGTAACGGCCTGCTCGCCTTGATCCAGGGCATGAAGCAATATCGCGATATCAGGGCCGCGGCGTTGAACTCGGGCGGAACCGTCGACAAGGCGTTCAACCAGCGCGTCGCGCGGGATGCCACGGTGAACTGGCGCGCCTTCCTCGGCACCGCTTCCACGCTCGCGATTACGCTCGGCGCCACCCTCCTGCCGGTGATGACGGACGTGCTGGGGCAAGTCGGCGCCGCGGCGTCCGCATTCGGTGCCTGGGCACAGGCCAACCCCCAGCTCGCCTCGGCGCTCACGCGCGGGGCCGCGGCACTCGTCCTGTTCAAGATTGGCCTGGGCTCGCTCCAGTTCCTGTTCGGTGGCCTGCTGGGGCCGCTGGGGCGCACGATCGCCTTCATGCGCACTGCCGCGCCGGTGTTCGGCGCGCTCCGCACCGCTGCGCTCTTCCTCGCTCGCGGGGTCCTGCAGGCCGGGATGATGATGTTGGCGAATCCGATCGTGCTGGCAATCACCGCGATCGTCCTCGCCCTCGGCGCCGCCGGGTACCTGATCTATCGCAACTGGGACAGGATCAAGGCGGCCTTCAACAGCGGTCTCGCCTATGTGCGCGGGCTGCTGTCGAGCGCCGGGGCATGGATGTCCAGCATCGGCCGGCAGATGATGAACGGCCTGCTCCTCGCGCTCAACCCTGCCGCCCTCGCGAGGAAGCTGCTGGAGGTCGCGCGGAGCGGCATCACGGCGTTCAAGAACTTCTTCGGGATCAAGTCGCCGTCACGCCTGTTCATGGCGATGGGTGGCCATCTGACCCAGGGGCTAGCGCTGGGCATCGATCGTGGCGGGAAAGCGCCGGTCGGGTCGATGCGACGGGTGGGAGGCAATGTCACCGCCGCTGCCTCGTTCGGCGGTCCCCCGATCGGCCGGCGCCCGCGCGGAGCCGGCCTTGGCGGCCCTGGGCCCGCCAGTGGCCCTATCAGCGTCCACGTCTACGGCGCACCCGGGCAGAGCGTCAGAGAACTGGCCCGCGAGGTGGTGCGCGAGATCGATCGGGCGAAGGGCGTCCAGCGGCGGTCCAGCTATGAGGAGGCAGCCTGAATGGCCAGCGCGCCCCCCTCGCCTGCCCAGCTCCTTACCCTCGGGATGTTCATCTTCGGCACGGACACGATGGCCTATTCCGATTTCGAGCGTCAGACGTCTTGGCGCCACGCGACCAGCGAGCGTTTCGGCGCCCGTCCCGCGTCGCAGTTCACCGGACCCGGAGATGATCAGGTTCGGCTTGAGGGGCTGCTCGTGCCCGAGATTGCCGGCATCTATGGATCGATCGACAGGCTGGTCGAGATGGCAGGCACCGGCGACAACTGGCCACTGGTTGATGGCGCGGGGCGCGTCCTGGGGCACTTCCGCATCACATCGCTTGATCAGCGCCATCGCGTAGTCATGGCAGGTGGCATCCCGCGCGCGGTGGAGTTCTCCCTCACGCTCGATCGCGCGGACTGATGCCCGCAAACAAGCCCGCCATACGTCTTACGCTGGAGGACGGGACCGACTTGGCCGACAAGGTCAACCCGCGCGCGCTTGAGCTGACCCTCAGGGAAAGGCGTGGCGGTGAGGCAGACGAATTGTCGCTCACACTTCACAATCACGATGGCCGGCTGATCGCCCCTGATGAGGGAAAAATCATCGTATTGGCGATAGGTTGGGAAAGCGGCAACGACGTTACGATCGGCCTGATCGAGAAGGGACGCTTCAAAGTCGATGAGGTTGAGGAGTCAGGTCCACCGGACATCATCACGATCCGCGCCCGCTCCGCTGATCTCACCGGCAATTACGCGAAGCGGCGCACCAAAAGTTGGAAAGGCACCACCCTCGGCGCTGTGATCAACGACATAGCGTCTCGGAACGGATTGACCGCGCGCGTTCACCCGAATCTCGCCGCCAATCCAATTGCCGCGATCGAGCAGCACGGTAAGAGCGACATGGCCTTCGTTCGGGATCTGGGTCGGCGTTATGACGCGGTCGCTACGTGGAAGGACCGCAAGCTGGTGTTCATGCCGATCGGCAGCGCCACCACCGCCAGTGGCAAAACGATTCCCCGTCTTACGCTCGCACGCACGGAAGGGTGGTCGTGGCGATTTTCGCGTGCCCAGCGAGACGATCACGATGGCGCCGAGGCCGAATGGCACGATTCCGATGCTGGACGGCGACGCAAGGTTGTGGTGGGCGGCAGCAATCGGAGAAAGCTCAAGCGGATCTATGCGAGCGAGGCCGAGGCGACGCAGGCGGCGAAGGCGACCGCATCCCGCGGGAAGCGCAGTTGGACATTCGAATATGAACTCGCTTTCGCCGATCCGGCTATTCAACCCAATCAGCCTGTGACGCTTAGCGGCTGGAGTGCCCGGGTGGACGGCAAGAAATGGTTGGTCGAGAGCGTCGAAACCTCAATGCGTGGCAGTGACGGGTTGAGCCAGCGCATTTCGCTTGAAAGCGCCTAGCGCCCGGTCAGTCCCAGAGCTGCGTCGTGGGACGCGTGGCCGGCTGTGTCCGTTCTGGACTATGGCAAGCCGCGGCCCTGCTATCATACTCGCGGATGAGCCCCGATCGCGATGCAGCCGGCAACTGCGGGCCAAATTTCCCGGCCTCTCGCCCTGCCGCGAGCGCCTGCCGGCATGGTTCCGACAACCCACCCTTCGCGAGCAACGGATCGCCTTCGGCAGGAGCGACGCAAGCGGCGACCGCCCCTTGGAGGTTTCCATGTACAGCGCGCGTACACCCGGTCAGCGGGTCGGCGTGCACCTGTAAAAGCGCCGCGAGGATGAACAGCATCTTTTCCGTCCCTCAGGTTTTACGAACGACAGCGACCACCCGCCCGATAACGAACAGTTCCTCATGATAGGCAACATCCTCTCGAACGTTCTGGTTGTCGGACATCAGGCGCATCCCGCCATCCTTGGACGGACGGAGTCGTTTGATCATGCCCATGCCGTGCATCGCCACCGCCCAGATCTGGTCTGCCATGCGCGGCGTCTGTTGCGCGGTATCGATGAGGAGAATGTCCTCGCTCATGATCGTTGGTGCCATCGAGTCACCAAGACCGCGCGCGAAGAACAGATTCGAGGTCGGTGAATCAGTGAAGTTCCGCAGCCAGGCGCGCGAGAACGTCCGAGGCTCCGCTTTTACCGGCAGATCATCGATGAAGGTCGACCCCATTCCATAGGCCAGGTCCAGCTCGCTAAGTTCGACGGCGTCCCCCCCATCGCCATCTCGTGCGCGCAGCTTGCGCGCAGCGGCGGCGCCGTTTGCCATAGGCGTCGGATCGTCTGTCTCCCCCCGCAGATAAGCCGGCGAGATATCGAGAGCGGACGCGATGAGATCGAGCACGCGCGTGGTCTTTGTTTCCCCCGTGAGCAGACGACCGATCGACGGCTGTTTCAGCCCGACGCGATCCGCTAGTTCGGATTGCGTCAAACCGCTCTGCACCAAGGCATCTCGAAGACGCTCGGAATCGATCTCCCACATGAGGAGGCGATTATACGTTTGCGAATAACGCATCACCCAACTTTCCCGTTGCAAAACGTATAATCACGTTTATACGTTTGCGTATGAGCACGACGCCGACACGCTACGAAGCCCTTCTCGCCGCAGCGGACGCTTACGGTACGCAGAGCGCGATGGGTGACGCCCTGGGGGTTTCCCAACCGACCATCTGGCGGTGGCTAAAGCAGTCACGGCAGTTGCCTGCTGAGTATGTCCTCCGGGTCGAGGCCGATACCGGCATCTCCCGTCACCATCTTCGTCCCGACATCTATCCCCCCGAATCACCCCGTTTCCTCGGGGTAGATCGGCGGGCGGCACGCGTCTCCTTCGAACGAAACACCATTTTGCAGCGGGAGCTGATCCGGTGACCAAGCGCCGCGAACCCCTCACTTTCGAGCGAGCGCTCTGCACCATCGGCGGCGCTATTGGTTGGGACGTGTGCGCCGCGATTGTCGGCCGCAGCGAACGCGCCGTTCGCGCGTGGAGCGAGCCCGACATCGAGACGGAAATCTCCATCCTCGATGCGCAGCGCCTCGACAGCGCATTTATGGCGCGCGGCGGGGATCATGCCCCGTTTCATCGGGTTTATGCGGCTCGGCTCGGGATCGAGGCCGCGCAGCCGGATGAAACGGCCCTGATCGAAATGGCCGCCAGCGTCGCCAAGGAAAGCGGCGAGGCGACCGCGGCATTCATCGCCGCCGCTCGCAACCCGTCCGCTGCCAATCGGCGCGCCGCGCGCAAGGAGGGCGAAGAGGCCCTCGCAGCCATCACCAGCGGCCTCGCCCGTCTCGATCGACCGGGAGAAGAGTCGTGAACGCGATCACGCCGAAGCCGCGCCCACTCATTGAAGCGCCGCTTACGCTGCGCCGTCGATCCGGCGGAGAGAAGGCGCGCGATAGCGCCTTCATCATCTGCCCGAAGTGCGACGCGCCGTGCATCATCCGGCGCAGCGAGCGGATCACCGAGACGGTGAAGCACCTGATGGCGCACTGCACCAACACCGGGTGCGGGCACACATTCCTGTGTCAGGTGTCTTTCGTCCACTCGTACAGCCCCGGCCTCATCGACCGGCCCGATCTCAACCTTCCGATCTGTCCGCGCGATCAGGTGCCGCACGTGGTGCCGCCCTCGCGCGACGGCCCCGACGATCAGATCAGCATGTTCGAGAGCTAGGCGCCGGGGGGCGCCGACCAACGACCAAACCACCGACTGACCGAGCAACGCCCGTCCGCGGGCGAAGGGGGACTTTTGCCTTTTTCTTTCCACCCTGAAACGGGGCGCACCGCGTGAACCTTGATGCCGAGATCATCAAGGGCCTCCAGGCGAAGTTCCAGTTCCGCAAGACGAAGGGGAGCTGGCTGCAGGAGGGCACGTGCCCGGATTGCGGGAAGCGCGAGGTCTATTGCTCCGCCAAGGAGCCCAAGGTGGTGCGTTGCGGCCGGCAGGATCGCTGCGGCTGGGAAGATAGCGTTCGTAACCTTCTCCCCGATCTGTTCGAGGACTGGTCGAAGCGATTCCCCCACACCAAGGAAAACCCGAACGCCGCGGCTGACGCATACCTCCTCCACGAACGCGGGCTCGATCTCCGCCTGTTGCGCGGCAGCTACAGTCAGGAGCTGTTCCGCGATCAGGAGACGGGCCAGACCGCCGCGACCGTACGCTTCACGATCGGCAGCACGGTTTGGGATCGCATCATCGATCGCCCCGGCCGCTTCGAGAAGAAGGCTCATTTCCGTTCTGGCGGCACATGGCGCGGCCATTGCTGGATCCCGCCGGTCACGTCCATCGAGGATCTGGCGAAGGCCGACGATATCTGGATCGCCGAAGGCGTTTTCGATGCGACCGCGCTGACCCAGGTCGGCAAGGCCGCGGTATCAGCGATGTCGGTCAACGTCTGGCCGGATCACTTCCTCGCCCAGCTCCGCGCCGCCTGCGAGGTCGCAGGGCGCACCACCCGCCCCCGGCTGATCTTCGCGTTCGATGTCGGCCGTGCCGGCGTCGAGTGGACCATCAAGCACGTCAAGCGCGCCAAGCGTGAGGGCTGGGACGCGACCGCCGCGCAGGTCCGACCCGATGGCGAGGGGACCAAGCTCGACTGGAATGACCTTCTCCTGCGCCATCTCGACTGGAAGGGCGACGCGGAGCGCGCGCCCTTCGGGGAGCAGGCTTTCGAAGACTATCTCTGGAACGGCGCTGTCACGATCGCCGAGACGCCGCGCGAAAAGGCGCGGCTAATCGCCGACAAGCGGGCGCTCGCCTCGTTCGAGTTTCGCCACGGCAATCGCCTGTGGTGGGCGCGGACCCGCTACGACGAAGATCAGAACCGCTCGATCGAGGTCGAGGAGATCGCGAACTGCGCCTTCCGGCTGCTCTATCGCGAGCGGGACGAGATCGCAGACGAGACCAATTACTTCCTGCAGGTCGATTTCCCGACCGCGCAGGACACCGTCAAGGCGCGGTTCACCGCCGCCGCCTGCGCCAACAGCGGCGAGTTCAAGAAGCGCCTGATGGCGTTCGCCGGCATGTGGAGCGGCACGGGCGAGCAGCTCGACCGCATCATGCGCAACCAGACCCGCCAGTTGAAGGTGGTCGAGCCGATCAACTTCACCGGCTATTCGCGCGCCCATCGCGCCTGGGTGCTCGGCGACATCGCCGTGCGCGAGGGGCGCCTGATCCAGATCAATCGCGAGAACTATTTCGATCTCGGCAAAAGCGCGGTGAAGCTGCGCTCGACCGAGCGGATGCTCGATATCCAGTACGACCCGGACAAGCTCAGCTTCGATTGGGTAGCCGATGTCTGGACGGCCTACGGTCCCAAGGGGCTCGTGGCGCTCGCCTTTTTCAGCATGTCGGTGTTCGCCGTGCAAATCCGCGAGCGGCACAAGTCGCTCGGCTTCCTCGAAGTCACCGGCCCGCCGGGATCGGGCAAGTCCACGCTGCTCGAGTTCTGCTGGAAGCTGTTCGGCCGCGCCGGGTACGAGGGCTTCGACCCGAACAAGGCCACGCCCGCGTTCATCGCGCGCAGCCTCGTCAAGGTGTCGAACCTGCCGGTTGGTCTGATCGAGGGCGGGCGCGACGACGACAAGCGCACCGGCATGCGCTCATTCGACTTCAACGAGCTGCTGGTCCTCTACAACGGGCGCTCGCCGCGCGGCACTGGCCAGAAGTCCAACGGCTACGAGACGCACGAGCCGCCGTTCCTCGGCTCGATCTATCTCATGCAGAACGAGCGGATCGACGCGATTCCGGCGGTGCTGGAGCGCCTGATGTCGATGGCGATCGACAAGGCCGGATGGAGCGAGGCCACCAAGGAAGCGGCGATCCGCCTCGAAGGCTGGCCGATCGAGGATGTCTCGGGAACGATCGTCCACATCGCCCGCAACGAGGCGAAGTTCCTCCCCTTCTTCTTCGAGCGGTTCACGCACCACGATGGCGCCATGGCCAAGCGCGTCGACGGGCTGGTCAACGCCCGCCCGATCAAGTGCCACAGCCAGCTCGCCGCCGCCGTCGAAGCGCTCCCGCAACTGTTCCCGACATGCCGGCCTGAATGGGTGTCGGCCACGCTGGCGCTGGTCGATCAGATGGCGCTCGACCGGCAGCAGAGTGCCGGCGGCGATCACCCGCTGGTCTCCGATTTCTGGGAGAAGGTGCAGTTCCTCCTCGATCGTGAGCAGGACGGCGCGCACGGCGAAGGCAAGTCGCTCAACCAGCATCGCGAGTGCGACAAGCTGATCGCGATCAACCTGGTCGAGTTCGAGGCGCGGTGCCGGCAGGCGGGCATCAACCCGCCGCCGATGGACGCGCTCAAGAAGCTGCTCCGCAACAGCAAATCGCGGAAATGGCTCGCCACCAAGAAGGTCAACAACCCTGCCGGCCGGACGGTCGCTTGCTGGGTGTTCGAGCAGGCTCCCCACGCGGAGCGCCTGATATGACGGCAACCCGTATCTGGAGCGGAATCCGCACCAACGATCCGCCGTTCGAGCGCTCCTCCTATCCGGAGCTGCTCGAAATGGCGGAGACGCTGTTGGCCTCCCGCGAGCGCCGTTTCCCGGCGATGATCGGCGCCGGCCAGATCGCGGCCGATCAGGCAGAGCGCGATCTGGCCATCTTCCGCGTGATCGTCGCCGACTGGCGCTGGATCGTCACCGGCGAGGGCGAGCCCGCCTCGGAGGACACGCTGCAGGATCGACGCGCCGCGCTCGACGCCAGCATCGCGACCATCGCCGACATCGCCCGCGATCAGGGCGGATTTTCCGAAATGCTGACCGACCAGGCGCACCGCGTGATCGCGCTGCGCTGGCACCTGGAGCCCGGCAGCCAGACCCATTTTTGCGCCTCGGTGACCCACGAACTCCGCCGCCGCCGCGCCCTCCAAGGAGAACGTCGATGAAGGATAATTCTGCACTGTTGGTCTCCGCGCGTCCCCGCGCGGCTCTGCCGGGGGTCGCCGCCCCGATGAGTCCGGCACGATACCTCCAGCTCCGGCGCCGCGCTGCCGGGCTGACCGTCGACCAGGCGGCCGAACGTCTCGTGTCCGCCGAGCGCGATCGGCGCGAGGTCCGCGCCATGATCCGCCTGCTCGAAACGCCGGGCACGGTCGCCCGTCTCCGCGCCACGATCGACACGCTGGCAGAGGCGATCCCGCTTGATCCCGATGTCTACCGCCAGATCGCTACCGATCCCGTCGATCGTCATCCGCCGATCTGCCGTGGCTGCGGGTGCAGCCACAATGATCCCTGCCACATCGGCAACGATCACATTTGCCGCATGCTCGCCGGCGAACCCGCCGTCTGCACGCGCTGCACCAACGGGGAGTGGCGCTGATGAAAGCGATCAGCCTTTGGCAACCTTGGGCGAGCGCAGTGGCGCTCGGCTGGAAGAGCAACGAAACCCGCCACTGGTCGACCAAGTATCGGGGCCCGATCGCCATCCACGCAGCCAAAAAGTGGACCATTGAAGAGCGCGTCGCCGCCATTGATGCGACGAAGGAGACCGGCGACCGCCGCCTTGTTGACCCGCCTCGCGGCGTCATTGTTGCGACCGCTGTTCTGGTCGGCATCGAGCGGACCGAGGATCTCCTCCCGCGTATCAGGGGCACGATAGAGGACTGGTTCGGGAACTACGCGCCGGGCCGTTTCGCGTGGAAACTGGAGCGGATCAGCCGGCTCGCCATACCGATCCCCTTCACTGGCCGACAGGGCCTCTTCGACGTGCCCGACAGTGTCTTCGGCACCGCGATGGAGGCGCGCCATGGATAGTACCTGCTCGCGCCGCCAAGCGGTGCGCGCCTATCGCTGGTGGAAGCCATCTGAGCGAAAAGTCGTGGCGGAGCACTATCCCCTCGGCGGTGCCAAAGCCGTCGCGGTTCTGCTCCCGCACCGCACCCCGATCTCGATCTATGGCGAAGCCTCTCGGCTGGGCCTCAAGCGCCCGGGCGGGCGCGGGAGGCCGCGCCGTGGCTAAGCACATCTGCGACGTGCCGGGTTGCGGCGGAGAACGCCTTCGCAAGCAACGACTTTGCGAACGGTGTTTCCGGCGCCTCCCCGGAGAAATCCGCGTCGGCATCATTGAGGCCCACCACCAACGCCGCTGGGCTGATCACACAGCGCTCAAGCGTCGTGCCGCCGAATTCCTCAACCTCTCGCGCACGCCCCGGCCCCCGCTCCCGGCGGCGCCCACTGTCTCACCCCAGCGCGCCTACGAACTCAATGCGCGCATCCTCGGAGAAAGGACCGACGCATGAATATGATGACCACCCGCGATCTCATCTCGCCAGCCCAGCTTGAGCACGCCGATACGCTGCTCGGCTTCTGGATCGGCCAAGCCGATCGCCGCTTCGTCCGTCTCGATGAAGCCGTGGCCGCCGTCGCCGATCTCGACCGGCAGGAACAGGCTCTGCACGGCCGGGCCTCCCCCCGCGTAATCGCAACCCTGCTCAAGCTCCGCGGCTTCCGCGAAACCACGGTCGAACGCACCGATGGCGAGGACGCGCCCGCCTTCATCAAGAACAGCTCGGCGCCGCGTAGCCAGACCGAGGAACGCATCCGCGGCCTAGCCTTCGCCCGCGAGTGGCGCGAGCGTAACAAGCCGATCTTCGACGGGATGTTCGGCCGCGCCGGGGGAGGCAACGCATGATCATCGTGCGGGTGGAACTCTGGTCCGCCGGCGACCGCAGTGTGACCGAACTGGCGCGCATGACGATCGACAACACCGGCGGAACCAGCCAGCTCGGCGACTATCGAACCCGCACCCTGCGCGGCCGATCGTTCGAGGCGCTCAACCGCGCCATGCTGAACAACACGGTGCAGCGCGAGGGTAAGGTGACCGGCCACCCCCGCCTGCGCGAGCACGTCTGGAACTTGGTCGCGAAAGCGCTCACCGGCTTGGGTTACGGCACGAATGGCGGCAACGCGCACCGCTGCCCACAATCCGGTCAGCCGCTCGGCCCGCGCGAGCGCTTCGAATCGGAGTGCGGCTGATGGCGGCGCTAGGCGTTCGACCGCTCTTCGGGGAGCGTCGATGACGAGCCCCACCATCATTGGACCCGCCACGCTCTACCTGGGCGACGCCTACGCGATCCGTCCCACGCTCGGCTTCTTCGACGCGGACGTGCTCGATCCCCCGTTTCTCTACAACGCCGTCGGCGCCGGCAAGCACCGCAAGGTTCGCTACGCCACGAAGGCGATCATCGCCGAGAATATGGCGAACGGCTTCGATCACCAGATCATCTCGCCCCTCTGGGCGGGCGGCGTCGTCGTATTCTGCCACAACGACCAGCTCCCGGAGGTAGGCGCTCACCTCAAGGGCCTGTTTCGGCGCTTCATTTTGGGCGGGTGGTCGAAGACCAATCCGATGCCAGTCGCCAACAAGCACTATCTCTATGACACCGAGTATTATTTTCACGCTTGGAATAGCGGTTATCACCCGGTCGGCTCGATCGCAGACAAGCGCCGCTTCACCTCCGCACCCGTCGCCAGCTCGAAACTATTCAATCACCCCACCGTGAAGCCGGCGGCGTTGATGGACAAGATAGTCCGCAACGTCGCAGGCGCCAGCATCTGCGATCCCTTCATGGGCACCGGCTCCACCGGCGTCGCCGCAGTCCGCGCCGGCAAGCGCTTCGTCGGGATCGAGCACAACCCGGCACACTTCGAGACCGCCGTCCGCCGGATCACGACCGCGTTCGCGGAAATGGAACGCGCCGCGTGATCGACTGCCTCCCCTTGTCCGTGCTCGACTTGGCGCTTGCCATTGCCGACGACATGGCGGCGGAGGATGCTGCGCGCGAATCGACCACTGGAACTGCGAATGACAACGGCCCTGCAACGCCCGCGCGTCGCCATCTACGCGCGCTTCTCGACGGATCTTCAAAACGCCCGCTCGGCCGAGGATCAGGTACGGGTCTGCCGCCAGCACGCTGACGCGCAAGGATGGAACATAGGCGAGGTCTACTCCGACCTCGCCATCTCAGGCACCCAGAACAACCGTCCGGGTCTCAACGCCCTCTTGGCCGCTGCCGAGACGGGCGCGTTCGATATCGTGCTCGCCGAAGCACTCGATCGCGTCTCGCGCAACCAGGCCGACATCGCCAACATTTACCAGCGGCTCGAATTCGCCGGCGTCGCGCTCCACACAATCAGCGAGCAGCGCGTGAGCGAACTCCACGTGGGCCTGCTCGGCACGATGAACGCGCTGTTCGTGAAGGAGCTGGCGAGCAAGATCAGGCGCGGCCAACGCGGCGCCGTCGCCCGCGGCCGCGTGCCCGGGGGCCTCTGCTATGGCTACGAACCCGCACCGGTCCTGATGCCCGATGGCAGCGTCGAACGCGGCCATCGCCGCATCGTGGAAGAGCAGGCGGCTGTGATCCGCCGCATTTTCGCCGAAAGCATGGCTGGTGAGAGCGCCAAGGCTATCGCCCATCGCCTCAATCGCGACGGGATTAGCGGCCCGCGCGGCGGGATGTGGTACGCGTCGACCATCAACGGCTCGCGCGGACGCGCCAACGGCATTCTGCACAACCCCGCCTATGCAGGCCGCATCCTCTACAACCGCGTCCGCATGGTCAAAGACCCCGAGACGCGCCGCCGCGTCAGCCGTCCCAACGCCGCCGCCGATCGCGTCGAGGAGATCGCCGAGCACCTGCGCATCATTGACGAAGCGACTTGGCAGGAAATCCAGCGCCGGCGTGAGGACCGCGCGCATATTCCGTTCAACAAGCAGGTGCGGCCCAAGCACATGCTCTCCGGCCTGGTGAAGTGCGGCGAATGCGGCGCCAGCTATGTCGTGGTCGACAGCGGGAAATGGGGTTGCCACGGCCACCGCGAGGCCGGCGTGTGCGGCAACGGCCGCCGGATCGCCACCAAGGATCTGGACGCGCGTGTTCTATCCGGCCTGCAGGAGCAACTGCTCGCGCCTGAGACCGTCGCGCAGGTGGTCAAGCGCTATCACGAATCCCGCGCCGCCGCGCGCAAGGCGATGGCCCAAGGCCTCCGCACGGCCGAGGCACGCGTGGAAGACCTCAAGGCAGAGATCGGCCGATTGGTGGCAGCGCTCGCGAGCGGCATGGACATGGCCGAGGTCAAGTATGCGATCCAAGAGCGTCGCGAGTTGCTCGCGATTGCCGAAGCCCAGCTCGCCGAGCATCAGGCGCTCCCGCCCATCATCCTGCACCCGCAGATCGTGGAGCAGTATCGCCGGCGGATCGCGCTCATCGGCGATGCGATCGTCAAGGGCGAGCGCGCCGCGCGCTTCGTGCCGGCAATTCGCGCGCTGATAGAGCGTGTAGTGATCACCGATGATCCGAACGCCCCCAAGAGCGCACGCGTCGAAGTGCTGGGAAGCCTGGCCGCGGTGCTGCGGGTCGCCGCCGGGGAAAAGCCCGCCGAACGACCCGCGCATTTGCCTCATGAACCTAAGCGTGCCGCCGCCCGCGTGATGCAAGTGGTAGCGGAGGAGGGACTTGAACCCCCGACCCCAGGATTATGATTCCCGTGCTCTAACCAACTGAGCTACTCCGCCCCGGTCACGTGCACGCATGCTTGCGAAGCACGTCATCAAAGGCTCGCCGTGAAGCGAGGGCGCGACATAGGTCGGGCTCGCGCGCCGGTCAAGCGAACATATGACGTGAATGCGGCTCCCATGGTCCGCCGCGATAATACCGGCTCGCCAGCCCGGCGATCTCCACCTCGCGCGGCCGAAAATCGCGCGACAGGGCGGCGAGAACGACCTTGGCGAGCGACGGCGTCACCTTGTTCTGCACCGTCACATGCGGGCGCCAGCGGCCCGCATCCTGCGGCATCAGCAGCCCGGCAAAGGCCTCCGACAGCCGCTCGCGAATCGCCGTTAGCTCCGGCGCCTCGATGCGATACGCAACTCCGCCCCCCAGAGACATCAATCCGGTCACCCTGGCGCGCGGCGCGCGAAGCCCACGGGTTTCGCCCGAGAGCCGCTGCTTGAGCTCCTCGCCGACTCCGGGCGGAAGATGGTGAAACAGCGTCAGATGCGCGGGCAGGACGTTGCGCTCCGGCGGATAATGGCCGCGCCGAAGCACGTCGAACCACGCCTGGTCCTGCCGCCCGAACAGAGCCGTGACGATCAGGGGCGCGTTGGCGCTCAGATCTCGACCTGGCTTCCCAGCTCGACCACGCGGTTGGTCGGCAGGCGGAAGAATTCCATCGCGCTTTCGGCGTTGCGCAGCATCCACGCGAACAGCTTTTCGCGCCAGATCATCATTCCCGGCCGCGACGAGGGCAGCAGGGTCTGCCGCGCGAGGAAGAAGCTGGTGTCCATCATCTTGAACTCGGCGCCGCACGCGCTGACCTGCTTCAATGCCGCGGGAACGTCCGCCTCCTGCATGAAGCCGTAATAGAGGATCATGCGGTGAAAGCCCTTGCCGAGATCGTCGATCTTCATGCGCTTCTCGTCGGGCACGTACGGCACGTCGGCGATCTTCACGGTGAGCAGGATCACGCGCTCGTGCAGCACCTTGTTGTGCTTCAGATTGTGCAGCAGCGCGTGCGGCACCCCGTCCGGAGTCGAGGTCATGAACACCGCGGTGCCCGGCACGCGCGCCGCGGCGATCGCAGCCGATTCGATGAAGATCTTGATCGGCATCGCGCTCTCGCGCAGCCGCTCGATCATCAGCTTGCGCCCCTTCGACCAGGTCGTCAAAAAGGTGAACACGATGAAGCCGACCAGCAGCGGGAACCAGCCGCCGTCCGGCACCTTGGTCAGATTGGCGGCGAAGTAAGCAAGGTCGACGGTGAAGAACAGCGCGAGCAGTGGCAGCGCATAGCGCTTCTTCCACTGCCACAGCGCGAACAGCACCACGGCGAGCAGGCAATTGTCGATCAGCATCGCCCCGGTCACGGCAATGCCATAGGCTGCGGTCAGGTTCGACGAGGTCTGGAACGACAACACCAGCAGGATGACCATCAACATGAGCGCCCAGTTGATCGTCGGGATGTAGATCTGTCCCGCAGTGGACGCGCTGGTATGCTCGATCCGCAGCCGCGGCACGAAGCCTAGCTGGATCGCCTGCTGGGTCACGGAGAAGGCGCCCGAGATCACTGCCTGCGACGCGATGATCGCTGCCATCGTCGCCAGCACCACCAGAGGCAGCTGGAGGCTGTCGGGCGCGAGCATGTAGAACGGACTCTTGAGAGCCACTGCGCCCTCGCGCATCAGCAGCGCCCCCTGCCCCATATAATTGAGGATCAGCGCGGGCAGTACGAACCACAGCCACGAGACGCGGATCGGCTTGCGCCCGAAATGGCCCATATCGGCGTAAAGCGCCTCCGCCCCGGTCACCGCGAGCACGACGGAGCCGAGGGCGAGAAAGGCGGCGAGCGGATCGGCGGCGAAGAACTCTACCGCATGCGTCGGCAACAGCGCCCACAGCACTTCCGGCGTCCGCACGAAGCTCAACACGCCCAGCGTGGCGATGACGAGGAAATAGAGCATCATGATAGGACCGAAGAGCGCGCCGACGCGCGCGGTGCCGGTGCGCTGGATCGAGAACAATCCCACCAGGATCATCACCGCGATCGGAATCACCAATCCGGCAAAGGCGGGCGCGGCGATCGCGATACCCTCGACCGCCGACAGCACCGAGACGGCGGGCGTGATCATCGAGTCGCCGTAGAACAAGGCGGTCGCGAATACGCCGAGCAGCACGATCCCTTGGGTCCAGCGCTTCTGGTTGGCGCTGCGCGAGATCAGCGCGAGCAACGCAAGACTGCCGCCCTCGCCCTTGTTGTCAGCGCGCATGATGATGGTGACATATTTGAGCGTCACCACCACCATCATCGACCAGAACATCAGGCTGATCACGCCCATGATGTGCACGGTATCGAGCGTCAGCTTGTGGTGCCCGGCGAAAGTCTCGCGAAATGCGTAGAGCGGGCTCGTGCCGATGTCGCCGAAGACGATTCCGATTGCGCCGAGAGCCAGCTTCCACGTGGCATCGGTGTGACCGTGCGCGGTGGACGACTCGTCGATTTGCGGCGGCAGCTCGGCCTGGCCGCTTGGGGAAATGTTCACTGTCGCTGCGTTCGTGCGAGGGAAGAAACGGACCTGGTCATGCGACCTGCGTTCTCGTCTTGAAAAGTGCGCGGGCCGTTAGCACGTGCAACATAGACTGGCAACGGCCCGACCCGCACAGATGGTTACGCCTGTGGAGACGCGCAAGGGCTCGTGCGGTTCCCGGTCAGCTTCCCGCAAACAACGCGTCAGCCTCGCTGCGAGTCGGCACGGCGCGCAGCACGAAGCTCGAATTGATCGTCACCACGCCCGGCAGTCGCCCGAGATGCTCGCGGTGAAGTCGTTCATAATCATCGAGATCCTGCGCGAGAATCTTGAGCCGATAATCCTGCCCGCCGGACACCAGCGCGCATTCGACCACGCCATCGATCTCGGCGACGGCGCGCTCGAATCTGGCGAGGTCCTCCTCGATCTGGGTGCCGAGCGTGATGTCGACCAGCGCGGTGATCCGGAAGCCGAGCCGCCTGTGTCCCAGTCTGGCACCATAGCCGATGATGTGCCCCGATGCCTCGAGCGCCTGGATCCGCCGCGTGCACGCCGATTGCGACAGGCCAACCTGGGCAGCGACCTGGCTCACCGGCGCCCGCGCATCGGCGGCGAGCAGCTTGAGGATTGCAGTGTCGATCCGATCCATCGCGCATGAAACTCCGGCTTTGGAGCTCCATGCAACAAATCCATGCACGACATATAGCGTCTTGTGCGAACTTTGCAGAGATTCGCAGCAGTAACTTGCGATACTATGTGCGCCGCAACGACTCACCGGAGAGATGCCATGCGCATTGGCGTGCCCAAGGAAATCAAGAATCACGAATATCGCGTCGGCCTGACCCCGGCCTCGGTCGCCGAGCTGATCCATGCCGGTCACGAGGTGCTGGTCGAGACCCAGGCTGGCATGGGCATCGATTTCGCGGACGAGGCCTACACTAAGGTCGGCGCGAAGATCGCGCCCGATGCCGCGTCAGTGTTCGCCGGTTCGGACATGATCGTGAAGGTCAAGGAACCGCAGCCGCAGGAAATTGCGCTGCTCGAGCCGCGCCACATCCTGTTCACCTATCTCCACCTCGCCGCCGACAAGCCGCAGGCCGAAGGGCTGATGCGGTCCGGCGCGACCTGCATCGCCTATGAGACGGTGACGTCGAATTCGGGCGCGCTGCCTCTGCTCAAGCCGATGAGCGAAGTCGCGGGCCGGATGTCGATCCAGGTCGCCTCGCACTATCTCGAGAAGGAGCAAGGCGGCCGCGGCGAATTGCTCGGCGGCGTTCCCGGCGTGGCGCCGTGCAAGGTCGCGATCCTCGGCGGCGGCGTCTCGGGGATCAACGCTGCGCAGATGGCCACGGGCCAGCGCGCCGACGTGACGATCTACGACATCAACAACGAGCGTCTCGCCGAGCTCGACATGCATTTCGGCAGCCAGATCAAGACCGCCTATGCCTCCAAGGCCGCGATCGCCGAGGCCGTGCGGACCTCGCAGGTCGTCATCGGCGCCGTGCTCGTGCCCGGGGCGGCCGCGCCCAAGCTGGTCACCCGCGACATGCTCAAGACGATGATGCGCGGCTCGGTGCTGGTCGACATCGCCATCGATCAGGGCGGCTGCTTCGAGACCTCCAAGGCGACGACGCACGACGACCCGGTCTATGAAGTAGACGGCGTCATCCATTATTGCGTCGCCAACATGCCCGGCGCCGTCGCCCGGACCTCGGCCTTCGCGCTCAACAACGCGACGCTGCCGTTCGTGCTCAAGCTCGCCAATCTCGGCGCAGAAGCGGCGATGAAGGCCGACAGGCACCTCGCCAACGGCCTCAACGTCTACAAGGGCAAGATTGCGTTCAAGGCCGTCGCCGACGATCTCGACCTGCCCTACGAGGCATGGGCCGCCTGATCGGAACGAATTGAGAACATCAACGTTGGTCATGGCAAAATCCGCAACAAGGACAATGCCATGACCGACCATAGCAATCCGAAGTCAGAACCCGTCGGAAATGCCGAAAAGGATCCCGACGACTGGGTTACCGGCGACGAGCCGATGACCGGTGCGCAGGCGAGCTATCTCAAGACGCTCAGCGAGGAAGCGCATACGGACTTCGAGCAGGACCTCACCAAGGCCGAAGCGTCGAAGCGAATCGACGCGCTGCAGGAAGAGACCGGGCGCGGGCAGTAGCTGCGCCCCCTCCCTTTTAGGGGGGGTCAGGGGTGGGTTAGAAAAGGTCGGGCTCGATGCCCGTCCTTTTCTTCTCCGCCGGCCGCACAACGGAGCTCGCCTGCGGCTCGCACCCACCCATGATCGGGTGAACAGCGCCCCGCGCTGTTCAGGCCATGCCGGGGGCATGGCCGACCCGATCATCCTCCCTTGCAGGAGAGGAGCTAGAAGCTCACCGCCCCGTCTTCTCCTGCGCGGCTTTCGCCTGCAGAAGCCGGTCCAGCAGAAACAGCCGCACCAGCAGCTGATCGCGGTAACTCGCCTTCGCCGGCGCCAATTCCGCCGCCCTGGCCCAATAAGGCCGCGCCTCGGCGAACTTGCCTTCGCGGATCAACGCCAAGCCGTAGAAAAACGGCGGGCCCGGATGTTGCGGCGCCAGCTGGATCGCGCGCTCGAACGCGAACTTCGCGGCCGGCGAGACCTGATCGCCGTCGTTCTCGGCAAGCTTGATCCCCAGCCACGCCCACGCGCCGGCGTCGTCGGTCGCCTGCCGCACCGTCAGGATCATCGCGCGTGCCGCAGTATCGCGTGCGCCGATCCGGGTCATCGCATCCGCGCGCATGAACGAGGCCCAGGTGAAGTTGAACTGGCCGAACATGGCGTCGCGTATCGCGACCACCTCGGGATCGATCTCGCCTTTCGCCTGCACTCCCGCAACCGGATGCCCGGCCAGCCCCGGACTGCCCTGCCAGGCATAGCCTGCCGCGCCCAGCATCAGCGCAGTTGCGGCAACGGTCCATAGTTTCCGCGGAAAGCGGGTAAGCCACAGCAGCAGCCCGGCTGCGGCTGCGATGCCAAAAAAGATCAGCCAGCCCATCACGGCCTGCGCTTCGCGAAATTGCGCCGTGCGATCAGCACACCGATTCCCAGCAGCACCAGCGGCGCCAGCCACAAAGGCGCCGTCACCCAGCTGAGCGGCGGGTCATAGGTGACATAGTCGCCATAACGCTGGATCAGCCATTTGCGTACCTCGCCGGGCGCTTCTCCCGCCGCGATCCGCTGCCGCACCAGCGCGCGCATGTCGCCCGCCATCTCGGCGTCGCTATCGGCGATCGACTGGCCTTGGCAGACGAGGCAGCGCAGGGTGTCCATCAGCGCCTTCGCCTTCGCCTCCTGCGCCGGATCGGGCAGCTGGGTGTAGGCGAGCTCGGCGGGAGGCAGGTTCGAGTCGGCAAACGAGGGTGCAGCGACAGCGAGCACCACGCCGAACATCATCGTCACCCCGGCCTTGTGCCGGGGTCCACCGCGCCGCAGTGGAAAGGACAAGGTACGAGAAGCCATAGCGTGCCGCACGGTGGATCCCGGAACAAGTCCGGGACGACGAATGAAGGAGGAAAGCCGCCTCACTTCGCCTTCTCCAGCTGCGCCAGCAGCTCGGCGACATTCTCCTCGCGGATATCGCCGATGTGCTGATAGGCGATCCGCCCCTCGGCATCGATCACGAACGTCTCGGGCACGCCCGACGAACCCAAAGCCAGTTGTGCCCGGCTGGCTTTGTCGTCGCCGATCCGCGCATAAGGATCGCCGTTGCGGGCAAGGAACGCCTGCACCGCATCGGGCGTGTCGCGGATCGCGATCGCGTCGATCTCCACGCCCGCCTGCTTGAGCTTCATCAACTGGGGCGCCTCGGCGATGCATGGGATGCACCAGCTCGCAAAGACGTTGAGCAGCCGCGGCTTCCCCTTCAATTCCGCCGTGGCGATCCCGGGCTTGCCCGGCAGCAGCGCCGGCAGCGTCAATGCGGGCAGCGGCTTGCCGACCATCGCGGAATGCACGGTGCGATCGGCCGGCTTGAACAGCCCGCCGGCGACCAGCGCGAAGACCAGCGCGAACAGCGCCAGCGGTGCCCAGATCAGCACGCGCCTCATGCCCATGCCTCCGCTTCTGCAGCCCGCCGCTCGCGCAATACCCGGCCGATCAGCGCGAGCAATCCGCCCAACGCGATCAATCCGCCGCCCAGCCAGATCAAGGTCACGAACGGCTTCCACCACAAGCGGATCTGCCAGCGGCCCTGCGCGTCCCCCTGCCCGAGCACGGTATAGAGCTGGCCGTCGAGCAAGGTCGTGATCGCCGCCTCGTTGGTGTTGGTCGGCGGCGTGCTGAAGAAGCGCTGCTGCGGGAACAGCTCGAACATCGCGCCGTCGCCGCGCCGGATCTGCAATCGGGCCTCGAGTGCGGACCAGTTCGGGCCCACCGTCGGATGAACGTCGGCCAGGGTGACCCGGAAGGGACCGACGGTGACATTCTGCCCTACCTGGATAGCCGCCAGCCGCTCGGTCTTGAAGGCGCTGTCAGCGGCCATGCCGGCGATGCTGACGGCAATACCGAGATGCGCCACCACCATTCCCCAGACGTGCAGCGGCGTCCGGCGCAGATTGCGCCGCACGACCGGGATCACGCTTGCTACAGCCAAGCCGACAGCAAAGGCGATGCCGAGCACCGGGACGAAATGCGCGCCGCCCGAAAGTGCGAAGATCAACGCGAACGCTGCGCCGGCCGCTGCAGTAGGCACCAGCGCGCGCTTCGCCAGCGCATTCCAGTTGTCGCGCCGCCAGCGCAGCAGCGGCCCTGCCGCCGTCGCCACCACCAGCGCCAGCGCGACCGGCACCAGCGCCTTGTTGAAGAAGGGCGCCCCGATCGACAATTGCACACCCGCCGCCTGCGCCGCGAGCGGATAGAGCGTGCCGATGAACACTACCCCAAGGATCACCGACAGCAGCAGATTGTTGAGCACCAGCGCGCCCTCGCGGCTCACCAGCTGGAAGGTCGAGCCTTGCGTGACGGTGCCCACCCGCGCCCCGAACAGCGCCAGAGCACCGCCGATATAGATGCCAAGAAGCGCAAGGATGAAGGTCCCGCGCGTCGGATCGACGGCAAAGGCATGGACGCTGACGAGGATTCCCGAGCGGACGAGGAAGGTCCCGATCATCGACATCGCAAACGCGACCAGTGCCAGCATCAGCGTCCATGCGCGCAGCCCGTCGCGTGTCGCGAGCACCGTCACCGAGTGGAGCAGCGCAGTCGCCGCAAGCCAAGGCATCAGCGAGGCGTTCTCGACCGGATCCCAAAACCACCAGCCGCCCCAGCCGAGTTCGTAATAGGCCCAATAGCTGCCGGCGGTGATCCCGATCGTCAGGAAAATCCACGCACCGAGCACCCATGGTCGCATCGCCCGGGCGAAGGCCGGCCCGACGTCGCGCATCACCAGTGCGCCGACGGCGAAGCTGAATGCTACCGACAGCCCGACATAGCCGAGATAGAGCGTCGGCGGATGGAAGGCGAGGCCTGGATCCTGCAGCAGCGGATTGAGCCCCTGCCCGTCCGGCGCCGCCGGATTGAGCCGCAGGAACGGATTCGAGGCGAAAGCGAGGAACGCGTAAAAGCCGAGGCCGATCGCCGCCTGCGCACCCAGGGTGGCCGCGAGCGTCGCGCTCGCCAGTCGCCGCTCCAAAGCCGCGACGCCGGCGCCGGCCGTCGCGAGCACGGTGACCCAGAGCAGCATCGAGCCTTCATGGTTCCCCCATGCGCCCGCGACCTTGTAGAGCATCGGCTTGAGCGAATGGCTGTTGGCCGCGACCAGCGCCACCGACATGTCGCTGCGCACGAACAATATGATCAGCAGCCCGAACGACAGCAACGCCAGCAGCCCCTGCACCAGCGCCGTACGGCGCAGCGCGGTCATCAGCGCCTCAGTCCCTGCCGTTCGTGCCGAGCTTGCCGAAGCACGGTTTTCTTCAGCCGCATCGATCCCCGCGCCATGCCCTTCGACAAGCTCAGGGCGAACGGATTGGAGTAGGCCGCTATCCTCCGTTCGTGCTGAGCCTGTCGAAGCACGGCGTTCCTCAGCCGCATCGCTCGCCGCGCGATGCCCTTCGACAAGCTCAGGGCGAACGGATTGGAGTAGGCCGCTATCCTCCGTTCGTGCTGAGCTTGTCGAAGCACGGCTCTCCCCGAGCGCCTCGCTCGCGGCTTCTCGCCCTTCGAAACGCGCAGGGCGAACGGCAGTGGCAGCCTTGGCCGCGCCCCAGGCCAGCATCAGCTGGACGAGCGCGAACGCCGCCGCCAGCCACAAGGCCGCGAGCCCCGCCTCGGCGATCATTTGTCCAGCGTCTCGGTCTTGTGCATCTTGCCGGCGACCTGCGGCGGCATGTAGCGCTCGTCGTGCTTGGCCAGCAAATTGTCGGCGGTGAAGCTGCCGTCGGGGTTGAACTTGCCTTCGGCGACCACGCCCGAGCCTTCCTTGAACAGATCGGGCGCGACGCCGCGAAACGCCACCGGCACCTTGGCTTTTCCGTCGGTCACCGTGAAGCTGATCGACACGCCGTCGGGCTTGTGGACCAGCGATCCCGTCTCGACCATGCCGCCGAGCCGCACCGCCTTGCCGAGCGGCAACTCCTTCCCCGCGACATCGCCGGGCGCATAGAAGAACGCCGCCTGGTCCTGCAGCGCCGACAGCGCGAGTGCGGCCGCGCCAGCTACCGCACCCAGTGCCAGCAATCCCAGCACGAGCCGTTGATGCTTGGGCTTCATCGCTCGCGCCGCAGCGATTCCGCCGCCGCCTCCGCGCGCCGCATCGAGTGCCACGCCCAGCCCGCCAGTCCACCGGTGCCGAGCAGGGTCACGGCATAGGCCGCAGTCACGAACGCCCAATGGTTCATTGCGCCGCCATCCGTCGCATCCGCGCCTCGACCTTATACGTCGCAAGCATCGCCCGCATCCGCATCAGCACCACGCCGGCGAACAGCAGGGTGAACCCGCCGATCGTGAAGAATAACGGCCACAGCATCGACGAATCGATCGAGGAGCTGGTCAGCCCGATGCTCTGCCCCTGGTGCAAGCTGTTCCACCACACCACCGAATAGCGGACGATCGGCAGCAGCACCGACCCGGCCACGCCGAACAATGCCGGCACGCGGCCGTCGCCGCCACGCTCGGCATCGGCACGGGCGAGCGCGATATAGGCGATGTAGACGAAGAACAGCAGCAGCATGCTGGTCAGCCGCCCGTCCCACTCCCACCACGTGCCCCAGGTCGGTCGTCCCCAGATGGCGCCGGTGATCAGGCACAAGGCCGCGAACACCGCCCCCGCCGGCGCGATTGCCCGCGCGGCGATGTGCGCCAGCGGGTGCCGCCAGATCAGATAGCCGAGGCTGGCGAACGCGACGCCGCTCCAGCCCCCCATGCCCAGCCACGCGGCGGGGACATGGATGTAGAGGATTCGCACGCTCTCTTTCTGGAGATAGTCGGCCGGCGTCTGGGTCAGCCCGCCCCAGGCGCCGAACAGCGCCAGCGCCACCCCGGCCCAGAACAGGACCGGCGTCAGCGGGCGCGCGAGCTTGAGGAAGCGCGTGGGATTGGCGAGTGCATGGATCACGGTGCTGGCCAGCCAATAGCCGCGTTCGCCGGCGGAATCTACGTCGGGTTGTTTGCGGATAGCGCCGAGCGGCCAACTTCGCACTTGCGCGCGGTCACCGCTGTCATAAAGCTTTCGTCACGGGATCGTAAGGACATGGCGCGGCCGCATCCGGGAGAGATGCGCACGTGGACCAGCGCCGGCTTACGCCCGGCTCACACTATCAAGGACCAGGCCAATGCCTTTCATCACCACCAGCGACGGCACCGAGATCTTCTACAAGGACTGGGGCCCGAAGACCGCCCAGCCGATCGTCTTCCACCACGGCTGGCCGCTCTCCGCGGACGACTGGGATGCGCAGATGATGTTCTTCCTCGGCGAAGGCTATCGCGTGATCGCGCATGATCGCCGCGGCCATGGCCGGTCGACCCAGACCGACACAGGCAACGAGATGGACACCTATGCCGCCGACGTGATCGCGCTCGCGGCGGCGCTCGACCTCAAGGACGCCGTCCATATCGGCCACTCCACCGGCGGCGGCGAGGTCGTGCATTACGTCGCGCGCGCCGAAGCCGGCCGCGTCGCCAAGGCAGTGCTGATCGGCGCGGTCCCGCCGATCATGGTCAAGACCGAGGCCAATCCCGGCGGCCTTCCGCTCGAGGTGTTCGACAATTTCCGCGTCCAGACCGCGGCCAATCGCGCCCAGTTCTTCCTCGATGTCGCCAGCGGCCCCTTCTACGGCTTCAACCGCGAAGGCGCGGAAGTGAAGCAGGGGGTGATCCAGAATTGGTGGCGCCAGGGCATGATGGGCGGCGTCAAGGCGCATTACGACTGCGTCAAGGCCTTCTCCGAGACCGACTTCACCGACGATCTCAAGGCGATCGACGTGCCCGTGCTGATCCTCCACGGCGAGGACGACCAGATCGTTCCGATCGCCGATTCGGCGCATCTCGCGATCAAGCTGGTCAAGAACGGCACGATCAAGACCTATCCCGGCTTCCCGCACGGCATGGCGACGACGCACGCCGATGTGATCAACGCCGATCTGCTCGCCTTCATCCGCAGCTGAGCGACATGCCCCTCCCGGCTCGCCGGGAGGGGCCTTGCCGGATACAAACCGTTCGCACTGAGCCTGTCGAAGGGCGCCAGCCGCGAGCGATGTCAGCATGGAGAGCCGTGCTTCGACAGGCTCAGCACGAACGCATTCTAGCGTCCACCCGCAATGTTATGCGCCACTGCCGCGCGGATCAGATCCTTGAGCGCCGCCTCGTCGATCGCCGCGCCTTCGTGGAAATCGATCGCCCGCCGGACATTGCCGTCGAGGCTCGAGTTGAACAGCCCTTTCGGATCGTCGAGCGCCGCGCCCTTGGCGAAGGTCATCTTCACCGCCTTCTTGTAGGTCTCGCCGGTGAACAGCATGCCGGCATGATACCAGGTCGGGACCCCGCGCCATTTCCATTCCTCGGTGACTTCGGGATCGGCTTCCTTGACCAGTGCCCGGATGCGGGCGAGCGTCTCGCCGCGCCAGTCGCCGAGTTCCTCGATCCGCGCGTCGATCAGCTCCGACGGTGTTTTCTCGCTCATCTTCGTCTCCTCCCGGTTCAGGGGATCCAGCCGGGCAGCGCCGCCGCCTGGCGGATCCAGTCGGCAAGCTGCGCCGTGTCGAGCGCCTCGCCTTCATGGATGTGGAAATAGCGTGTGTTCGGGTCCTTCGATTCGACCGGCGGCAGCGGCTCCAGCCCGCCGCCATTGAAGAAGGCCAGCTTGATGTACCGGTTGTAGCAATGCAGCCCGAGGAACCAGCTCTTGCCGTCCATGCCGTAGAGCGGCGAGTTCCATTTGACTGCCTTGCGCACCTCGGGAAGCGTTCGCACGATCAATGCGTCGAGCTGGCGGGCAATTTCATGCTTCCACTCCGGCGCCGCCGCGATCCACGCCTGTACCGGCGCGTCGCCGTCACCCTTGGCGATCTGCGGATTGCCGCCCGAGAGCAGCGCAGGTTTGTCAGCCGTCATGCCCGCGCCTTCCGCCTTTTGCCGAGATACGGCAATGCGAACAGATACAGGCCAGTGACGAGCAACAGGATCAGCGGCACCAGGGCGAGCAGCCCGAGCCACGCCGCCGGCTGGCCGGCCCTGCGCCATGGCGACGATGTAGGTGATCACGCCCAGCGTGAAGGCGATCGACAGCCAGCGATGGATCTGCCGTATCCACATATTTGCGCGCATTCAGTCTCCCCCTGATCGTTCAGTCGCCGCGCGCGACGACTTGCTCCAGTTTGTCGAAGAACTGCTTCCAGCCGGCATGTGCGCCGCCATAAGCCTGCTTCTGCGTCGGCCCGAAGCCGGCCTGCTCCATTCGCAGACGCGTTCCTTTGGCGGTCGGCTCCAGCGTGAAGGTCACCACGCTTTCCAGCGCGAAGGCGGGATCGTCATTCGCGAAATTCCATGTGTAGGAAAGCGTGCGCTCCGGCTCGACCTCGAGCACTTCGCAGTCGAGCACCCCGCCCCACTCGCCGCGCAATTTGAACTGGTGCCCGACCGCCGGCACGAAATCGTTCTGCATCAGCCATTCCGCGATCAGATGGGGCTGGGTGAGCGCCCGCCACAGCCGCTCGGGCGGGTGCGCGATCTCGCGCTCGACGATCACGCTGCGTTTTTCGGTGCCGCTATCGATCACTGATCCATCCTCTTGAGCAAATCCTCGAGATCGTCGAACCGCCGCTCCCAGAATCCCGCCATCTGGCTGGTCCAGTCGAGCAGCGGCGCCAGCGCGCCCGGCAGCGCGCGGTAATGCGTCTGCCGTCCCTCGTGCCGGTCGCTGACCAGCCCCGCGTCGCGCAGCACGCCAAGATGCTTCGACACCGCCGGCTGCGACACGCCCGCGCGCGCCGTGAGCGCGCCCACCGTCTGCTCACCCTCGCGGCAAAGTCGCTCGAACAGGGCTCGCCGGGTGGGATCGGCAAGCGTCTTGAACAGCAGATCGGGACTGAGTGGCGTCACAACACATAACTCGTCGGCTATGAATCATCCCATAACCATCGAGTTATACGTCCGTCAACCCCGACAAAGAAGGTTAAGCCTGCAAAGCGCGCTGGACAGCGGGGCTGCCTGCATCCAGCCTGCCAATGGCGCGTTGTATCGCGACCCGTATCGAGGAGTATCGCGACATGATCGAAGGACAGGATCCGCGTGCGGCGGCAGCGGTCACCGCGATGTCGCTCGATCTCGCCGAGCTGCTCGCCACGATCGAAGAGGTCCGCGCCCAGCTTCAGCGCGTCAAGGCCGGATTGATCTGCGCGCAGCTCGACGCCGCCGAAGCGGCGCTGTCCGCTGCCGCGCAATAAGCCGCAGGTCAGGAAGCGTTGGTCACATTCTTCGCCTGAACCTCGTTCTGCATCTCGCGATAATGCGCGATGTTGAACGTGACGTAGATCAAGGCGATGATCGCCACGACCAGCACGATCACGATAATCGCCGCGCGGCCCTTGCGGCGTTCGCTGGGTTCAGGGTCGGCCATGGGGTTGCTCCCTCGATCGTTCGGCCCCCGGACATGGCAGCCGACTCAAACATGCCTCTGCGCTTCCTCAAATCCGCCGCCTGCAACTCGTTCCCGGTGACGGAGGAGAAGAGCCGCCGCCGCCCGAATTGACATCGATTCGATATTTAGCTAATCATCGAATCATGAGCCAGGTGTTCAAAGCGCTTTCCGATCCGACGCGCCGCCGCGTGCTCCAGCTTCTGCGCGACCGGCCGATGAACGCGGGCGAGCTTTGCGAGCATTTCGAGGTGTCGAAGCCGACGATGTCGGCGCATTTCGCAGTGCTCCGCGAGGCCGATCTCGTGCACGCGGAAAAGGTCGGCAAATCCGTCATCTATCATCTGAAGCTCTCGGTGCTCGAAGAGGCGCTGCTGGGCTTTGCGCACTCGTTCGGTCTGGGCGCAGAGAAATCCCCGGCCAAGTGGGAGACCGTATGATGAGGAAAGAACTCGTGCCTGCGCTGATCTGGGCCGGCGGCATCATCCTGCTGGCATTGGCCGCGACGGTCGCACGCCGGCAAGGCTATATCGATCAGGACACCGTGCTGCGGCTGGTCATCGGAGTGAACGGGCTGATGATCGCCTATTACGGCAACCGCGCACCCAAGGCCGTGGCACCCAGCGCCTGTGCCGCCCGGATCGCGCGAGTCGCCGGCTGGTCGCTCGTCCTCAGCGGCCTTGTCTATGTCGGGCTATGGGCGTTCGCACCGATACCGGTTGCGATCGCCGGCGGCACCGCCGCGGTTCTGACCGGAATGCTCGTGACCCTGGCCTATTGCCTGCGGTCGCGGGCACAGGATCTTGGCAGGACCATCTGATCGCCCGATCTCCGCTCTAATGCACGGCAGCCAGATGGCGCAGCTTGTCCGGGTTGCGCATGACGTAGATCGCGGCGATCTTGCCCTCCTCGATCGCCAGCGCGGTGGTCTGCAGCACGCCGCCGGGCTCGCGCGTCACGAAGCCAGGCAACCCGTTGATCAACCCCCAGCGAACCACTTGCGACATCTCCTTGGCGAAGAAGCGCGCCAGCGAGCCGTGCAGCTTCATCACGTCGTCGATGCCGAGGATCGGCCGCAGCCCGGCATGGACCTTGCCGCCGCCGTCCGAATAGACCGAGACGTCGTCGGCGAGCAGCCCGCGCAGCGCCCCCATGTCGCCGCTGCGCGACGCTTGGAAGAACGCCTCGGCTATCTCCAAGCCCCGCTCCTTCGGCACGTCGAAGCGCGGCCGCGCGGCTCGGACATGCGTCCGGGCGCGGCTGGCGAGCTGACGCGCCGCGGCGGGATCGCGCCCGATCGTCTCGGCCACCTCCTCGAAAGGCACGCCGAACACGTCGTGGAGCAGGAACGCCGCACGCTCGAGCGGTGTCAGCCGCTCGAGCGCCAGCATCAGCGGCAAGGTCACGTCGTCGGCCTCTTCCTCTTCGACGACCGGCTCGGGCAACCATGGACCGACATAGGTCTCGCGGCGCGCCCGAGCCGACTTCAGCTGGTCTAGGCAAAGCCGCGTCACCACCCGGCGCAGAAATGCCTCTGGCTCGCGAATCCCGGTGCGATCGGTTCCCATCCAGCGCAGAAATGCGTCCTGCACCACATCTTCCGCGTCCGCGACCGAGCCCAGCATGCGATAGGCGATGCGGGTCAGCCGCGGCCTTAGCGGATCGAAGGAAGCCGCGGCGTCGCTCACGCCGCCTTCGCGACAGGCTTGCCGGTATAGAAGAGGTCGAACGCCACCGCGATGCGGTTCCACCCGTTGATCACGTTGATCATCAGCGTCAGCTGCACCTGTTCCTCCGGCGTGAATTCGGCGGCGAGCGCGTCATAGACGTGCTGCGGCGCCCGTGCGGTCGATACCAGAGTCAGCGCGTCGGTCCATGCCAGCGCCGCCCGCTCGCGCGCCGAATAGACCGGCGCCTCGTGCCACGCGCTCAGCAAATAGAGGCGCTGCTCGGTTTCACCGGCCTTGCGGGCATCGGCAGTGTGCATGTTGAGGCAGTTCGCGCAGCCGTTGATCTGCGAGGCGCGGATCTTGACCAGCTCGAGCAGGTCCGGCTCGATCGCCGGGGCAATCTTGAGCGACATGTCGAGAAAGGCCTGCATCTGCGCGGGCGCGGCGGCGAAGGGGTCGAGGCGTTGAGTCATGGTTGGTCTCCTTGTGGGTTCGGAGACATGACGAGACAGCACCGGCGGATGTGACATGGCGTGCGATTTTTTCATCGTGGCGGTCGATCAGCTCGAAGACATTCGTCACCCCGGCGCGTGCCGGGGTCCACCGCACGGCGAGCGATGTTGCCCGAAACGGAAATGCGTCGCCTGCGGAGTAGTGGACCCCGGCACAAGGCCGGGGTGACGGTCAGGCCTGCGGCAAGCGGTCCGTTACACTTCAAATGTAGGATTTCACGCGCTACGCCCGAGGCGCTCTTTGAACCGTGAACAAGACGCAAGGCACCGACGCCGACCGCAACATCGTTGCGTCAGCCAGCAACTTTCTTAGTCAATCCGCGTGAAAAATGCGAAGTTAAGCCGCCGAAATCCAACAGACGCTCGGCGAATCAGCCCCGCCCGATCAGCCGCTGCGCGATCCGGTCGGCGACTTCGCTCTCGGGATCGCCGGTGCGGTCGCTCTCGTCCCACACTTCGATCAGCCGCTCGGGGATCTTGTCGACGCGCGACTGGACCTCGGCCATGTTTCCCTGGCCAAGATATTCGAGTCCGACATTGATGATCCCGCCCGCGTTGATCACGTAATCGGGGGCGTAGAGAATCCCGCGGTCGTGCAGCCGCGCCCCGTCGGCGCGGGTCGCGAGCTGATTGTTCGCGCCGCCGGCGACGACCTTGGCCTTGATCTGCGGGATCGACTGCTCGGTGAGGATCGCACCAAGCGCGTTGGGGCTGAACAGATCGGTGTCGAGCGTCAGGATCGAATCGGCGTCGACCGCTTCGGCGCCCAGTTCGGCCGCAAGTGCCCTGGCCCGCTCGGCATTGACGTCGGCGAGAACCAGCCTGGCGCCGTCTTTCGCCAGCAGCCGGGCAAGCCCGCCGCCGACCGAGCCGACTCCCTGGATCGCGACGCGGACACCGGCCATCGAATCGGCGCCGAGACCCCGCTTCGCCGCCGCCTTGACGCCCAGATAGACACCGCGCGCGGTGACCGGTCCGGGATCGCCGCCGGCGCTGCCGGCCGCGACGGGAAGGCCCGAGACATGCTTCGTCTGCATCGCGACGACCTTCATCCGGGCTTCGGACATGCCGACATCCTCGGCGGTGACATATTTGCCCTGAAGCGACTCGACTGCGCGGCCGAATGCCTCGAGCTGGGCGTCGGTCACCGTGGCGCCGGGTTCCGCGGCGAGGATCACGCCCTTGCCGCCGCCCATCGGGAGATTGGCCATCGCGTTCTTGTAGCTCATCCCGCGCGAGAGCCGCAGCGCGTCGGTGATCGCGGCGCGGTGGTCGGCATAATGCCAGAAGCGCACCCCGCCTGCTGCCGGCCCGAGCGCGGTCGAGTGAATCGCGATGATCGCGCTCAGCCCCGATGCGTGGTCGGTGAAGAGGTGCAGACCCTCATGCTCGTCGAAATCGGGGAAGCCCCAGTCGGTTTTCACGGGAATATCCGGCCTGTGGAGAATGGGGCGACCGACGGGACTTGAACCCGCAACTTCCGGCATCACAAGCCGGCGCTCTAACCAATTGAACTACGGTCGCCGTGAAGGTTGGCCGCTTAGCGGGGGCTTTCGCGAAGCGCAAGATCATTGCGCGATGCGCCTACCGCTTCTTCCGGCGCGATCACCCCCTCGCGTGCCAGCGCCCGCGCCGCCGAGGCGAAATTGGCCGCAGAAAGAAAGGCATGGCGCGCCAGCAGCGGCGCGTCGGCGCCGTCGTAGATGAGCCGGCGCATCGCCGGGTCGATTTCGAATCCCTCGAAGATCCGCACCTGTCCGTGCCGGCCGCTTCCGCCGCAGCTGTCGCAGCCGGGCGCCGCCCACAGGATCGCACCGGGATCGAGCCCCAGCAAGGCGGCACGCGAACCGAAAGCCTGGACCGGCTCGCGGCAGGTGCGGCACAGCCCTGGCGCCAGTCGCTGCGCGATCACCAGCCGCAAAGCCGCCGCCAACGCGAAACGGTCGTTCGCCAGTCGCCGCAGCTGCAGGATCGTGCCGACGGCGTCCCCGCTGTCGAACCAGGCGAGCACCAGCCCGCGGTCGGCCGCTTCGACCGCCTCATTGGCGGCGATCCGGTCAGCGACGAGGCCGGCCAGCGCGATCCCATAATGTCGATGCAACGCGACCGCCGTGTCTTCGGCGCCCGGCCCGGCAATGGCGATCAACCCGGTCAGCCGGCCGGCAGCCTGATCGAGCGCAGCTGCCAGCCGCGCCGGCACCGAGAGCGCGTCCAACAGGTTGCGCCCGGCTGCGTTCGGCGCTTCGGCTTCGAGCTGGGTGTCGACGGCCATGGGCATCCGACTGCCCGCGCAATGTGACGACTTGCCTGCACTTTTGTTACGCCCGCACATTCGGCTCCCGGCGCTGGCGAAAACCCGCGGGATTTGGCAGACTCGACGGAATGCAGACTCTTGCCGCTTCCGAAGCCGCACCGCCCAATTTCGGCGCCGGCCATCCCTCCGAGCCGGTCATTGAGCACATGCTGCGCCAGCCGGGCATTCAGCGCGTGCCGAACCCCAAAGTGGCGATGTTCATCGGCAAGAAGTTCCTCGAACCGGAGCTCTGCCAAGTGCTGATGCTCCAGATCGACGCCCAGCGTCGCCCGTCGACGATCGCTGACGCCAATGGCGACTATGCGTTCCGGACGAGCGAGACCTGCGACCTCGACCCGGACGACGCGCTGGTAATGGAATTGAAGCGGCGGATCATCGCGCTGACCGGCCTCGACCCCGCGCATGCCGAACCGATGCAGGGCCAGCGCTACGAAGTCGGCCAGGAGTTCAAGGCGCATACCGACTATTTCGAGCCCAGCGGCGCGGATTATGAGAAATATTGCAGCGTCTCGGGCCAGCGCACCTGGACGGTGATGCTCTATCTGAACAACGTCGAGGCCGGGGGCGTGACGCGGTTCAAGGCCATCGACAAGATGGTCGAGCCCGAGGTCGGCAAGGTCCTCGCCTGGAACAATCTGCGCGCCAACGGCACGCCCAATCCCTCGACGATCCACCATGCGATGAAGGTGCGCGCCGGCACCAAATATGTGATCACCCAATGGTTTCGCGAGCGGCCGTGGGGCTGGTGACGCAGAAAGGGCTCCGGCGGGCTTTGCCCGGCCGAAGCCCTCTCCCCCTTTAACCCTCAGAAGTTGATGCTGAGGCCCAGCGTGCCGCTCGTGCCGACATTGTACAAATTGTAGTAGATGCGGTTGTCGCCGCTCTGCTGATATTCCTTGTACTTGGTGCCGGTGATGTTGCGGAGCTCGAGCTTGGCTTCCATGTCGACGCCGGCCAGCTTGATCCCCTGCCGCGCGACGAAGTCGAGGTGCACGCCGGGATATTCGTAAATGTCGGGCAACAGGCCCGGGCCGCGGCTGGTGAGCCGCTTGCTGGCATAGGTGAACAGCAATGTCTGCTGCGACAACCGGTCCTGATCTTCGAGGCCGAACTCGAGGTTCGCCAGATGGTCGGACTGGCCGGTCAGCGGCCGACCGTCGAGGAAATAGTTCGACGCCGGCTGCACGTTGCTCGCGGCGTTGCCGGTGTAGATCGTCGTCGTGTCGCCGGGGCGCACCTTCACCCTGGATTTGGAGTAGGTGTAGTTGGCGATGATCACCGCACGCCGCGAACCCCAGAGGTCGAAATACTTCTGCGCCTCGATTTCTCCACCGTAGAGGTTGGCGCGCGGGGCATTGGCATAGCTGGTGAACGGATCTTCGGCGATAAAGCTGCCATAAGCCTCGATCGGCTTGTCGATCCGCTTGAAGAAGCCGGCGAGTGCGATCCGCTGGTCACGATCGAAATACCATTCGTACCGCGCCTCGAGATTGTAGAGCTGGCTGTCCTCGAGCGAAGGATTGCCACGGAACAACCGGTTGCTCTCGGGATCATAATATTGCTGGAACAGCAATTCGCGGAACTGCGGACGAGCCACCGTTTTCGAGGCGCTCAGCCGCACCTGCATCTGCGGCTGGAGTTCCCATGTCAGCGTCGCCGCGGGGAGCCAGTAATCGCGATCGATCTTGTTCGATGCCCCCGAATTGCTCGGTGTGTTGAACACCTGCAACGGAGCAACTGCCTGACGTGCGGTCTCGAACCGGGCGCCGAGCTCAAGGCTCAGGCTGTCGAGAAACTGAGCGCGGCCCTTGAGGTAGTAAGCGTGGGTGGTGAGACTGGCCTTGAACGCCGGATCGCCCTCGGTAGTCTCGATCAGATCCACACCGAAATTCCGCAGGATCGCACCCCCGAGCAAAAGGTCCGGGCGGAGCATGCTGACGCCTTCGGGAAGCGTGCTCGGCGCAAGGAACTGAAGCTCGCGGCGTGACGAGGTCCGATCGGTATCCGAATAGGCATAGCCGCCGGTGACGGTCAGGTCGGGCGAAGCGCGATACGAGAAGTCGATCCCTCCCGACCACAGGTTTTCGTTCAGCCGCGAGAAGGTGACGTCTGCCGATCCGAGGCCGGCGTTAAGCCGGTTCAGATAATTGCCGGCGAATGGGCCGGTCTCGCGCAAGACATAGCCGATCGAAGTTTCGTACGGCGCGCGCCGCTTCGAATTGGCATAGGCAAGACGGGCGTCGATCGACATGTCGCCGACCTTGAACTCGCCGACGAACTGGCTGTCGATCAGCTGACGCTCATACCAGGCCGTGTCCTGGATCATGCGACGGCGCTCACCCGAGGTGAAGTCGATCCCGTTCGCCAGCCGTGCCTGCTTGAGCGTGTCGCGGATATAGAGGTTGGTCCAGCGCAGCGTCTGCTCGCCGAATTCGAGACCGAGCCCGACCAGACCGTTCACCACGACTCGGTTGTCGGTGATCACGCGCTCATAGTCGAAACGCTTGGTCGACAAGTCACTCGAATCGGTCGCCTGCTGGGTCGTGTCGCGGGTGCGCCACTTGCTCGAATAAGCCCCGGTGGCGATCAGCCCCAGCCGGGCACCGCCGAGATCGAACGAGGTACCGCCGGTGATGCCTGCGGACCAGTTGACCGGGATCTTGTCGTTGCTCTGGAGCAAGGCGGTGTTCGCATTGACCAATTGGGCCGCGATGTCCTGACGCTGCGCCAGCGTCAGATCGCTGATCCGGTTGCCGCTGGTCAGAAACGATTGAAGCGCCGGAGGCGTTCGCCGGGTGCCGTCGTCGAAGCCGGTCCAGTCGTGGCCGCCACCGGAATAGACATAGCCGAGCTGGCCGGTCGTGCGGGTGTCGCCACCGATTCCGCCGCTGATGCTGAGAAAGCTCTCGGTCGGAACCGCACGCGTCGTCAGATTGATGACGCCGCCGCCGAATTCGCCGGGGAAGTTCGCCGAATAGCTTTTCTGGACGAGCGACGAGGCGATCACGTTGGTCGGGAAGATATCGAGCGGCACGACACGGCGCAGCGGCTCGGGGCTCGGCAGCGGGGAACCGTTCAGCAGCGCCAGCGAATAACGGTCACCAAGCCCGCGGACATAGACGAAGCCGTTGCCGACCACGCTGAGGCCGGTCACGCGGCTGAGCGCGCCGGCGATGTCGCCCTCGCCGGTCCGGGCGATGTCGGCACTCGACAGCACCGACACGACCTGTGCCGCCGACTGCTGAACATTGGTCCGATGGCGGCCGACGACGACGATCTCGTCGCCGGGAACGGACACTTCGGGCGTTTCCTCGACCTGCTGCTCGGGAGGAGTCGTGGCCGATTGGGGATCGGCAGTGACGCCGGCGTCGCCGACATTCTGCGCGCCGGTCCCGCCGGTCGAGTCTGCCGGAGTCGATTGCGCACGCGCGACAGCCGGGGCGACGAGCGCCGTCGAGAGAACCAGCAGCCGGGCAAGCCGAAGCGGCTTCATCATTGCAATATCCCCATATTCATATCGGAAAAGGGCGGGACACCAGCCGGAGCCAGGTCCCGCCCCATCGAGCTACGCGTGTCTCAGGTGGTCGGGATCGACGTGCAGGCGCCGGTGTTGCCCGTGCCGAACGACAGGGTTGCGCTGTTGCAGGTCCATCCCTGGAACCAGGTGTCGGTCGACCGTGCCGCACCGATGAAGGTGGTCGCATCGAAGAACCCGCCGAGCGTGCTGGCATTGAATGCCGCCACCGCATTCTCGTTGGCACCGTTGATGAAGCCGCCGGTCAGCGTGGCGGTGAAGGCATCATTGTTGCCGTTGGCGCCGCTGCCGAAGACCGTCTGGACGTCGGTGGCGGTCACGGTGTTCGAGCCAATATACTTGGTTGCGGCGCACTGCATCACCACCGAGCGGAAGACCGGCGGGCCGGCCTCGTCGGCCGCTGCGTTGGCCGCCTGGATCGTGTTGGCACGGCTGATACGCAAGCAAGGCAGGTCGGGGCTCACCACCACCGAGTTGACCAAGGTATAGTCGGTACCGCCACGCAGCAGGATCGCCGCGAGATCGGCGCCGGTGGTCGAGCGCTGGATGAAGGTGGCGTTCGAGACGCGGCTGTTCTGGCGCGGAGTCTGCGAGTCGAAGGCGTTATCGGTGTCCGCCTCGATCATCGCGTCGCCGATGCCCGAACGTTGCGCGGCAATGACGTACTGCGCGTTGAGCTTCACGCCGGTGTCGGAGTCGAGATTGTCGTCCTCGGCACCGACCGAGACGAAGTATTTCAGGTTGACGTTGCCGCCGAAGAATTCGGCGCCGTCGTCCGAGCTGTTGAACGACATGATGTGGTCGAGCTGGGTACCGGAGCCGACACCTTCGGTGGTCAGCGACTGCAGCTCCGCATCGGCCGAGAGGACGTAACCCGAATAGCGGATCTGAACATAGCTCAGGCGGCCGCTATTGTCGGTATTGGTTGCGCCGCCATACAGCGCGGGATCGACAGCACCTTCGGTCTGGCGCTCGCAGCCGACGGTACCCGGGGTTGCGCCGGGTGCCGCGCAATCGGTGATCTGCGCGCGGCCCATCAGCACGACGCCGCCCCATTGACCCGACGAGCTGTCGGTATTCAGGCCGAGGATGTTGTCGCGGCTGGTAAAGATAATCGGCGCAGTCGCGGTACCGACCGCATTGATCTTGTTGCCGCGATTGACTGCGAGCCAAGAGACGCCGGTGCCGCCGAAGACGATCACGCCCGGCTCGATGCTGAGCGTCACGCTACGCTCGCCGGCAACTGCCGCCGCGCCGAGATCGTTGCCGACATCGACTCGACCGCCGAGACGATAGAGCAAACCGGCTACCTTCGGCAGGTTCACGCTGGCGTTGATGCGCGCCGGCAGCGTGCAGACGCGCCACGTGCCCGTCGGCCCGGTGATCGTGCCCGAATCGGTCAGGCCCTGCGGATCGGCGATCGTCGGACAACCGGTGGCCGGCGTCACCAGCGTGGCGACGGGCGTCGGCGTGGGAGTCGGTGCCGGCGTCGGGGCCGGGTTGTTGATGATCACGTTGCCGCCGGTCCCCGGCGAAGCGATGTCGTTGGCGCCGTCGCAGGCCGCGAGGGCGAGCCCCGCGCAGCTGGTCATCAGAATAAGGCTGAGGCGATGGAAGCTGGCCATAAAGTCTCCGTTCCGGCGGATTGCCGGTTTGCGCGGGTGGGCGAATGGACGGGATCGACTCGGTTCCCCCTGCCGATCACGAATGCTGCGCTAGGAGGCTTGCGTGACTTCTCGGCGAGAGTTCGGAGACTCTCTGAAGTCATTTGCATGACATTCAGGTTACGCCGTTACCCGGACGCAATGACCGTCAGCGCAGGCTCTTTCGGTGCGAAACCGCTTCCCCATCGATTTGGCGACGCCGGCGATTCGGCGCTGCAGTCCTGTCTCGAGGAGCAGGCGGTATCGCGTGCATCGTGCCTGCTCAGAAGCCCGCGGTCATGGCCACCCCGATCGTGACGATGAGCACTGCCAACGTCTGTCGGACATTAAGCCCCTCGCGGAACACCTGATGGCCCGTCAGCGCGGCGATTGGCATCTCGATCACGCCAAGCGCGCGAACTGCCGCAGCGGGAGCCAGGTTGAGCGCGAAGAACCAGCCCGAAGAGGCGAGAGCGCCGAACAGCCCCGCCCCCAGCGATCTGCGCCAATTCCGGATCACCGCGATGAGCGCCGGGCGGTCGCGCCAGAGCAGGTAGAGGATCAGCGCTCCGGCCTGGACCGCCTGAACGACTGCCACGCTCACCGCAGCGGCGAGAAAAGGATGACGCGGCTCCAGTCCCAGACCCGCGTGTCGAAACGCATTGAGTGCAAAGCCGAAGAGGAGTCCCGAAGCCAGCCCGAGCAACACGCCCTGCACAGGCTTATCTTCGCTGGCTGCAGGGCGCGGCCAGACGAGAATGGCAAGCCCGATGGTCGTCGCCGCCACGCCGGACCAGCCGAGCAGCGACAGATTGTCGCCGAACACGAGCAATCCCATGATTGCGGCAAGCGGAACTGAACTCTGCTGAAGCGCCGTTCCAATCGCGAAACCTGCATAGGCCATCGCCAGCAGCAAAGCCGCCGTGGCGAGGACCTGTGCCAGCGCTCCCGCAAGCGCCGGCCACCAGAAGCCGCTCCCGAACTGCAGCGCCGCGTCCGGGGTGAATATCCAGGCAAGCCCCACGAAGAAGAGGGAGAAAGGGAGCCCGAACAGAAAACGCACCAGCGTGGCGCCCCACGGACCGCTCTGTCCTATCATGCCCCGCTGAAGCGCGTTGCGCCCGACCTGAAAGGCCGCTGCTGCTATCGTCGCGCCTGCCCACAGCATTGTCGTCTCCCGTTCGCGAAGGGCTTAGTTGCGCTGCAGTGCAGCATCAACCCTGCCAGCGCAGAGATCTGCTCGATCTGCGCGATTGCCTGGCGCGGTCGCCACGGCCCTCGCGATCGCGTTGCGGACGATGCCGTCCCGGACAGCAGGTTGGAACCTGCCGGCCAGGACTCGTTTGAATTACCGGGCGTTGCTGGCAACCAGATGTTGATGGCGCGACAAATAGCGGCCACCTGGGTTCATCGGTTGTATGCCTCACCCGAACCTCGGATACGGCGGCAAGCCCTGCCAGAGAGTCATGAAGTCCCGCGGGAGAAGCGAGCGACATCGGCCAAAACGGCGCATGTCGCGGCTATCCGCTCACCGATGGTGACCCCTACGGGAATCGAACCCGTGTTTCAGCCGTGAAAGGGCCGCGTCCTAACCGCTAGACGAAGGGGCCATGCCGGAGCGTGGAAGGGCCGGTTAGGGAAGGATCGGGCCGGGGTCAAGCACCTCAATCGGCCCAGGCCGCATCTTCGATGTGGAGTTCGGCCGCTCGGCGCGAACCCCAGTCGTCGATTTTGGCGCGGCCGGCGAGCCAGAGCTTGCGATGACGCGGTGCGGACAGCAAGGCGGCGCCGAGCTCGGTCTCGGCGTGACGGAAGGCGACCGCCTTGAATCCGCGCCCGTCCTCGCCCGCCACGACCAGCCGGACATGACCGCCGCTGCCGACAACATCGGCCTTGATCACACGCAGCGGACCGGCTGCGACCCGCGGTGCCGGCCAGCCCATGCCATAGGGTCCGCCGGCATCCATCGCCGTCACGAGGTCGGGATTGACTCCGCCGGGGGCGAGCACCGCGTCAAGCAGCAACGCCCGTTCGCCCACCGCTGCGGAGACGCGCTCGGCTAGTCGCTCCTCGAGGAAATCGGCGAATGCGTCGAGCCCCGCTTCGGATATGGTCACGCCGCACGCCATTGCGTGGCCACCGCCGGCATGGAGCAGGCCGGCATCCTTTGCGGCGAGCACCGCGGCGCCGAGATCGACGCCGGGGATCGACCGCCCCGAGCCCTTGCCCACGCCTTCCTCGTCGAGCGCAATGACGATCACCGGGCGGCCGAGCTTCTCCTTGAGTCGCCCGGCAACGATGCCGATCACCCCGGCGTGCCAGCCGCGGCTCGCCACCACCGCCACCGCGCGATTGCCTTGGGCGTGGCACAATTGCTCCGCGGCAAACTGGACCTCGGTCTCGATCGCGCGGCGCTCATCGTTGAGCCGGTCAAGCTCGGTGGCGATGGCCCGGGCCTCGTCCGGGTCGCGGGTGGTGAGCAGGCGCACTCCCAGATCGGAGCGCCCCACCCTGCCGCCGGCGTTGATCCGCGGACCCAGTGCGAATCCGAGATCGGTGCAGGTCGGCGCGCGGGTCAGCCGTGACGCCTCGATCAAAGCGTTCATGCCGATGTTGCGGCGCTGCGCCATGACCTTGAGGCCCTGCGCTACGAAGGCGCGGTTCAGTCCCTTTAGCGAGGCAACGTCGGCGACCGTCCCGAGCGCAACGAGATCGAGCAGGTCGAGCAGCCGTGGCTCCGGACGTGTCTCGAACCATCCGCGCGTGCGCAGCGTGCGGATCAATGCGGCGCCGAGCAGGAAGGCGACGCCTACTGCGGCGAGATGGCCGTGCGCGGCGCCCTCAGTTTCGTCGAGCCGGTTCGGATTGATCACGGCGTGCGCCACCGGCAATTCGGCGGCGCATTTGTGATGGTCGCAGACGATCACGTCGGCGCCCGCCTCCTTCGCCATCTGCAGCGCCTCGAATGCCTGCGCACCGCAATCGACCGTCACGATCAGGCCCGCGCCTTCGCGGTGAAGGCGGACCAGCGCCTCGCCCGACGGGCCATAGCCCTCCATCAACCGATCGGGGATATAGGCACGCGCCTCGAGCCCGAGACCGCGCAGCAGCAGGATCAGCAATGCCGCCGAGGTCGCGCCGTCGACGTCGTAATCGCCGAAGATCGCGACCTGCTCCCGTGCCTCGACGGCATCGGCAAGGCGTCCTGCGGCCTTGTCCATGTCGCGGAAGATCGACGGGTCGGGCATGAAGGCGCGGATGCTCGGCGCCCGGTGGTCGTCGAGCCCTTCACGCGGGCAGCCGCGGGTGAGCAGCAATTGGGTGACGATGTCGTCGGGCGCGAAATTGGGGTCACGGGCGTCGGCCGCCAGCCCCCGCCAGCGCCACGGCTGGCCGAGGATCGAACGATGGATGTTGAGCACGGCGGACATGGTGCGTGTTTGGCCAAGCCATACGGCGATGTCGAGAGCGGGACTCAGCATGCGGCAAGCCGCTAGAAATGGAAGGTCAGGGCCGCGCTAGCGCCATGATCCATGTTCCGCCGCGACAGCGCGCCTCGGTAACTCACCGCGATATCCACCCGCTCACCAAGCCTGCCGACGATCCCGAGATCGCCGACGAAACTGTCCTCGGCGATCGCAACGCCGACGCTGTCGAACCGTGCATCGTCGAGCGTCATCGCCACGCGAGGCAAGCGGTCGCCAAAGGCATGTTGCCATCCCCCCGAGCCGCGTAGCGACAATGTGCCGCCGCGCACCGGCAGCGCGGTCTCGCCGCGCACTCCGAGCGTGGCATAATTGGTCGTCATCGTACCGTGCGCCAAAGCCAGCGCAGCGACGCCTCCCCACTCCTCCCCCCGCTCGACATCGAGCGCGACATGGGCGAAGTTCGCAAACGGCTCGATCGCCGTCCGGCCTGCCTCGAGCCGCCAGGCAAGTTCGCCGAAAGCCTGTGCGACGGTAGCGCCGTAGCGCCCACGCATCTGCCCCGCGAGGCTGCCGCCGCTGATCTGGCGACGGGTCGCAACATCTTCCCAACCAATGGCAACCCCGACTCGCGCCGCAAGACCGCCGAACTGCGCGCCGGCATAGAGCCCGGTATGATAGCTATCGACATCGGCGTTGCCTCCGCCGCTGAAGTCCGAGTGGTGATAGCCCCCGAACACGCCGAGCCGCACGTCGCCGCCCGGCACCTGTGCCTCGATGCCGGCGAGCCCGCCGGCGGCCGATCGCTCGAGCCGCGCGGCATTGCCGTCACTGCCATAATGGCCCCATGCCCCGATCGCCTCGCCCCATAGAGAAACGCCGGACTCCCCCGCCGGCGCGCGCAGCCGCGCGAGTGCAGCGCCCCGCGACAAACGGCTGTCTTCGACCAGGGCGGTGCGCAACGACGCGTGGAAATCGCCGGATACGCTGTCGAACGCCAGCCGGGCGGTATCGGCATCGGCGGACACCACCGCAGCGTATAGCGGCCCCGCGACCATGCCCTCCAGCGCAGTTCCGACGGCGCGCTGGTTGTCGCTCACCGCGACGTCGCTGAACTGGACGTCGTTGCGGTCGAGCGTCAGTCGGACCGCATTGGGCTCATAGACGAGCCGCGGAGTCAGAAAGGCGAAGGCCGACGAAACCCCGTCGAACCGGCCCTCGATTCCGCCATCGGCGAGCAGGATCATGTAGGTCGAGGACGGCGCATAACTGCCGTTGGTGCCGACATGGAAGACCGAGCCGGCCAGCCGCGCGACTCCACCTACATACAGGATGTCGGTGAGAATATTGCCGTAGACATCGACTTCGAAGCGAGATCCGGGCTCGAAGGTAAGATCCCCGTCGATCCGCATCGAATCGGTCACAGCTTCAGGGAGCGAGGGGCTCGGCTGCGGCGAAATTGTCCCGCCTCGCCGTACGACGGCTGACCCCACCCGGCCATGGCCGGACAAGGTCCCGTTCGCCTCGACCACGACATGGCCGCGCAGCACGCCGTCGACCAGCAGCTCCCCGCCGGCGATTCGTGCCGTTCCGTCGAACGTCTGCGAACGCCCGGTCAGCACCAGCCTGCCCCTGCCGGTCTTGGTCAGCCGTCCGTCGCCATAGAACAGGGTGTCGTAGCTGACATCGCCGGACACACCGAGTTCGAGCTCACCGCCGCCGCGCAGGGTAACCGCGCGGCTCCGGAACTGCTCGGCCTGCGCGACCAGTCGGCCCTCCTCGACGGTCCAGTCGAGCCGGCTTTCCTTGGCTAGCGTGAGCACGCCGCTGCCGCGCTTGACCATGTCGCCCGAACTGCCGTTCAGCCCGACGATCATGTTGGCGAACGTCCCGTTGTCGCGCTGGTCGAACACCACCGTGCCGGCATTGAGCAGCGTGTTGCGGATCGAGCCGGTATTGCCGATCAGGGTGCCTCCTTCGACTTCGGTCGGCCCGGTATAGCTGTTGGTGCCCGAGAGGATCAGCGTGCCGGCATCGCTCTTGACCAGACGGGTGTGGCCGGAGATCGGCGCCGCGATCTCGGCCGTCATGGTCGCGGCCCATTCGCTGCCGTCGCCGACGCGGAACACCGTGCGCTCGTTGCCCGCCAGCCTCAGCCCGCTGCCCGAGAGCGTATAGCCGGTGACGGCGAACTGCATGCCGCCGGTCTGGATCGCGCCGGCATTGCCTGCATCGATCACGACCTGCCCGCCACGCCCGTCGAACACCGAGAAGCCGGTTCCGACGCTGGCCCGGTTGGTCTTACCGTCGCGATCGGTCCAGCCGGCGAGATCGCGGCGCCACACGCCGGGCCCGCCGTCGATCACGCCATTGTTGAACCGCGTCGGATCGCTTCCGTCCCAGAACTGCATCGGGCTGCCGCCGATTTCGGAGATCACATCGACTGCCCACGGAATCGATGTCCGAATCGAGATCAGCGAGCGTTCCTGGCCGTCAGGCAGGGTGCCGATCGTCAGCCCGTTGTTGGTGAGCGCGCCCGAGTAGGAGATCAGCCGGTAAACCCCGGCGCCGATCGGCCCCGTGCCCGAGACATTGAGCGTGCCGTCGAGCGTCACGTCGCCGGCGACGTAGAAGAGTTGCGGGGTGCCCACGGTGCCAAGTTGCACGTCCATGATCGCGCCCGGATCCAGCACGAGCGAACCGAGCTTGAAGATATCGCCGGCACGGCCGATCAGCCGCCCGCCCGCGTCGATCTGGACATCGCCGACCGTGCCGTTGCCGCCGATCCGTCCGCCCTCGCCGACGTGAAGCGACCCGCCGAGCGTACCCTCGACCCGCAGCGCGGCGCCCTGCACTTCGCTGTGCCCGGTGAAGCGGGACGAATTGCCGGCGAGCACCAGCAGTCCCTTGCCGGCCACATCGAACCGGCCGTTGCCCGACAAGGCGTAATAATAGGTCGAGGTGGCGCCCGCGACTTCCCCCGAACTGAGCGCCACCCGTGCGCCGCTGGACACGTCGATATTGCCGCCGAAGCCTTGCGCGCGAGCGATCAGCCCGCCTTGCTCGACCCGCCAGTCCAGCTGGTTGCCGCCGGCGAGCGTGAGATCGCCTGCCCCCCGCTTGGTCATCAGCCCCCAGAAGCTGAACAGCCCGCCGACATCGCCGTGGAACGTGTCGTCGAACGCCTGGTCGAACACCACGGTGCCGCCATTTTCGAGATTGCCGCGGATCGATCGCGTGTCGCCGATCAGCGTGCCGCCGTCGACGCGCGTCCCCCCGGTATAGCTGTTGTTCCCGCTCAGGATCAGCGTACCCAAGGCGTTGTACAGCAAGCCGCTGTCGCCGGTCAGATTGCTGTCGATGCGGGCACTCGCGCCATCGGCGGTGCGCACCGACGTGAACGCGCCTCCCTGGAGCCGCAATTGCCCGCCGGTGAGACGATATCCGCTGACGCCGAACAGCATCGAGCTGACCGCCGGAACGCCCTGGCTGTCGTCGATCGTCACGATGCCCGGCGCACCGCGAAACTCCGCGAATGCCGGCACCGGCTGCATCGGGCCGTTGATCGTACCACCGGCGTCCGTCCAGTTCGGCGCCGACATGCTCCATGTGCCGGAGCCGCCGTCAATTACGCCGTTGCCGTGCAATCCGGCATTTCCCCCGTCCCAGAACCGGAGCGTGGGCGCTGCGGCGGCCGTCGCCTGATCGGCGGTCGGCTGGGTCTGCGGCGATGAACTCGCGACGACCGCCGGGGCTGGCGGTGGCGGCGTCGCTACCTGGGCTTGCGCAGTTCCCGACGCCAATGCGGCGCCAACGCCGCATAGCAACGCGCAACGATACCGCGCACTCGCCCGCCGACCGCCACGTCGCACAAGCGCCTCCCTGTTTACGCTATACTACGCCGCCACTCCCTCAGGAACGTGAAGGTTTGGCAACGGTTTTGCGCCAGCACGTGAAGCCGGCGCGGGGAGACGATCGCGCCGTGCCCGCGCCAATCAATGCAACGACGTCGCCGCTTCCCGCCGCAGGATCGGTGCGCGGCCGGCGAGGAACGCGAACAGGCACAGAGCGGCGTAGCAGGCTGCCGGCACGATCAGGGCGAAGGCATAGCCATGTTTGTCGGACACCGCGCCGACCAGCAGCGGCAGCAATGCGCCGCCGACAATCGCCGTGCAGAGCAATCCCGAGGTCGATTCGACCGTCCCCGTCGACCGCTCGAGCGTGAGCGTGAAGATCACCGGGAACATGATCGAATTGAACAACCCGATCGACAGCGCGACGAATCCTGCGGTCACGCCGCCAACCGCGAAGACATAGAAGCACATCGCAGCGGCGATCGCCGTGAACAATGCGAGCAGCAGATGCGCGCGGACCATTGCGAGCAGCGCCGAACCGACCGCGCGGCCGATCATCGCGCCGAGCCAGTAGAGCGCGACTGCCTTTCCGGCTTCCTGCAGCGATACGCCGGGCACACCATCGCTGCCCATCAGATAGCCCAGCACAGGAACGCTGAACGCCGCGTCGGACTGTCCCCACACGGAGTTGCTGTTGAGCAGAAACGCCATCTGGGTGCCGATCGACACCTCGGCCCCGACATAGAGGAAGATGGCGAGCCCGCCGAACAGCGCCCAGCGCGAGTTGAGCGCGGAGAACAGGCCCGCGGTGGACGCGGCTGGCGGTGCGGCGTCGGTGACGACACGGCGGCTGAGCCAGAAGAACAGGGCCAATGCGGCGATCAGCCCGCAGATCCACAGATAGGCCGAATCGATACCCGCGAGCGCATCGGCGCGGACCGCGTCGGTGATGACCTCGCCCTTTTTCACCTCGACGCCCTTGAGGAACAGGTGCGCGCCGAGCAGCGGCCCGAGAAACGTGCCGAACGAATTGAACGTCTGGCTGAGCGTCAGCCGAAGGTGGCTGCGCCGCGGATCGCCGAGCGCCGCCGCGAGTGGATTGGCAGCGACCTGCAGGATCGTGATGCCGCTGGCGAGAATGAACAGCCCGAGCAGCACCAGCGTGAACACCGCAAGATTGGCCGCCGCGAGCATCACGAGGCACCCGGCGATCATCAATCCCAGCGCGATCAGGATCGTCGGGATCGACTTCGCCCGCGAAAGCAAAGCCGCCGCAGGAAACGAGACGAGGCCATAAGCGATGAAGAAGGCGAAGGCAGCGGCCTGTGCCTGCAGGTTGGTGAGGGTGAAGATCCCCTTTACCGACGCGACCAGCGGATCGATCAGCGAGGTGATGAATCCCCACGCGAAAAACAGCGTGGTCACCGCCGCGAATGCCAGCGTGGTGCTACGGGAACTCGATCGCGCCAAGGTCTTATCCTTCCTGATAGCGTGAGCGCCGCTCCGCGCCCGCATTTCTTATCTTTGTTTGCCCAATTCGCACGGCTTCGCCGGCTTGGCCAGCCGTGATCAGGCCTCGCCCGCTGCGGCAGCCGCCAACGCGATGGAACCGAGTGGTCCCGCCATGTCGCCCAAAGCGGGTTTGGTCACATAATGCTCCCCCTCCGGCATCTGCATATAGCCGTTGAGACTGTCGAGCAGCGTTCGCTCGATACGGGCGAGGAGATGCGGCTGGGCGGTGAGCACGCCGCCGCCTATCGCGATCCGCCGGGGCGCTGCGCCGCAGACCAAAGCGTGCGCCATCGCGGCGATATAGCCGACGATCGGCTCCCACACCGGATCGTCTTCGGCCAGTTCGCTGACGGTCCGGCCGGCGAGGCGCGACACCAGGGCCGAGCCCGAGGCGAGCCCCTCGACGCAATCGTCGTGGAACCCGCACGCGCTCGGATGGCGATCGGAAGCAAGACGCGGCACGCGCATATGGCCCCATTCGCCATGCGCGAACCCGCGCGTCGGCTTGCCATGGACGATCAGGCCGACACCGACGCCGGTGCCGATCGTGACATACGCAAAGTCGTCCATTCCCTTGCCGCTGCCCCAGGCGATCTCGGCCAGTGCCGCGCCGTTGACGTCCGTATCGAAGCCGACCGGCACGTCGAACGGCGCGGACAATACGCCGCGGACATCAGTGCCGGGCCAGCGCGGCTTGTTGGTGGCAAGGATCTGCCCGTAGCGCGGTGAGCGCCGGTCAAGCTCGATCGGCCCGAACGAGGCGATGCCGAGCGCGGCAAACCCGCCGGCCGCGTGCCATTCGTTCAATATCGCGAGCAGCGCCGGCAGGGTGTCCGCCGGACTTGTCGTCGGGACCGTGCGCTGATCGAGCACGCGATCAGGCCCGAAAGCCAGGGTGCACACGCATTTGGTGCCCCCCAGCTCAACACCCGCATAGGGTCGTTCGCCCGCCGCAGCGCCGTCCGAAACGCTCACTCCACCGGACGGCGGCAAACCGTTCGACATTCCCCCTCCATTCGCGGCTCTTGTCCGCCTGAGAATCCTTGGGCATGCTGACGCCCGATATCGGCATTAATAATGCAAATTACATAATTCAACGGCCGAGGAGAGGAATGCGATGACTGCAACGAAGCGCAAGCTGAGTTCCTCGGCGATCGTCGCCGCCAGCCTTGCCGGGCTGCTGTTCGGTTTCGACACCGCGGTGATCGCCGGCGTCACCGAAGCACTGCGCGGCACGTTCGGGCTCTCGGCGGCGCAATTGGGTGCGGCGGTGTCGGCGGCGCTCGTCGGCACGCTGGTCGGTGCGCTGGGGGCGGGCCAGCCGGGTGACCGCTATGGCAGCCGCAATATCCTGCTCTGGATCGCCGGCGCCTATATCGTGTCGGCGCTGGGATCGGCGCTGAGCAGCGGCCTCGCGATGCTCGTGGCGTTTCGCTTTCTCGGCGGCCTCGCCATCGGCGGATCGTCGGTGCTGGCGCCGGTCTACATCGCCGAAGTCAGCCCGCCCGAGCGGCGCGGCATGCTCGTCGGCTTCTTCCAGTTGAGCATCGTGCTCGGGATCCTCGCCGCTTATGTCAGCAATTTCCTGATCGGTCTGGTCAGCGACGGTGAGCTGGCGTGGCGGCTGAAGCTCGGCGTCGCTGCGGCTCCCGCGCTGCTCTTCCTCGCGCTGATGCTGCGGGTACCGCAAAGCCCGCGCTGGCTCTTCCACCGCGGACGTCCGGGTGAAGCGGCGGCGGCGATCAAGACGCTGTCGATGGGCGATCGCGACACCTTGTTCGCACAGTTCGCCCAGGGCGCCACTGCCCCCGGAGAGGCAAGGCTCAGCTGGCGCAAGCATCGCCGCCCGATCCTGCTCGCGATTGGGCTGGCCGCGTTCAACCAGCTCTCGGGGATCAATGCGATCCTCTATTATCTCGGCGATATCTTCGCGGCCGCGGGGTTCGACAAGCTTTCCTCCGATCTCCAGGCGGTGGCAATCGGTGTGGCCAATTTAGCCGCGACGGTGCTGGGCATGGCGGTCATCGACCGCGTCGGGCGCAAGCCGCTGCTGCTGATCGGCGCGCTCGGCACCGCCGTGGCGCTCGCCGGGGTCGCCCTGATCTATTCCACCGGTGAGGGACAGGGCCTGTTGCTGCCCGCGCTGATCGGTTTCATCCTGTTCTTCGCGATCTCGCAGGGTGCGGTGATCTGGGTCTATCTGTCCGAAATCTTCCCCACCGCGGTGCGCGCCCGCGGTCAGTCCCTCGGCAGTGCAACACATTGGGCAATCAACGCCCTCATCGCCTTTGGCTTTCCCGTAGTGGCACAATATACCCAGGCATTGCCGTTCTGGCTGTTCGCTGGCGCGATGCTGGTGCAGGCTGTAGTGATCTGGCGATATTTCCCGGAAACGCGCGGTGTCGCACTGGAAACAATGGAAAGGACAGTCGAGGGTCGAGGATGACAGACATGCAACTGACGGCACCGACTGGCGATAGCGCTACCTCGCTGATGTCGCCCGACAATGCGGCAACTATTTGTATCCACTGCGTGATTGTTCGCGCATGACAGCTGCGCCGCGCGAACGCCCGCGTCTATCCGGCACCAATCTCGAGCGCGCCGCCGATCACAATCAACGGGTAACGCTCCACGCGATTCGCGTGCTGGGGCCGCTCACCCGCGTCGAGCTTGCCGGAATCACCGGGCTGACCGGGCCGGCGATCGCCAACATCACCAAGCGCCTGCTCCAGGACGGGCTGATCGACGAAGCCGGCCAGCGCCGCGGGGGCCGCGGCCAGCCGCCGACCAAGCTCGTGGTCCGCGCGGATGCCTGTTACTCGATCGGCATCAATGTCGATCGCGATCACATCACGATCGTGCTCGTCGATTTCTCGGGGCAGACGCTGATCCGCGTCTCCGAAGAGGTGAACTTCGCCCTGCCCGATCATGTCCGCGGGCTTTACCGGCGCTCGATCAAGAACATGCTGCGCAAGGCCAAGGTGGACGTCGCCAAGGTCGTCGGCATCGGCGTCGCGGTGCCCGACGATCTCGGGCTGGTCGACCTGCCCGGTCGCCCTGCCGACTATGCCGCCTGGGACAGCGTCGACATTGCCGAGCTGTTCCGCGAACCGCTCAATCTGCCGGTCTTCGTCGAGAACGACGCCGCCGCCGCGGCGATGGGCGAGATGCAGCTCGGGCTGGGCCAGAAGAACAACAGCTTCTTCTACATCCTGATCTCGTCCGGCCTTGGCGGCGGACTGGTCGTCGACGGCTCCTATCTGCGCGGCGCCGACGGGCGCAGCGGCGAACTCGGTTTCATGCGCGCGGTCGACGGTCCTGCACCCGGCGAGGAGGTCCAGCGGACGGTATCGTTGTCGGGTCTCGCGCGGCATCTGGAGCGCAATGGCTGCAAGCTGGCGGATGTGATGGGAGACACGGATCCGGACGCCGCGACTACGGAATGCGTCGCCGCCTGGATCGAGGACGCGGCGCGCCGGCTCACCGTCCCCCTCGACGCGATCAACTGCCTGATCAATCCGACTGCGGTCCTGGTCGGCGGCAGACTTCCTACTGCGATCCTCGAGCGGCTTGCCGAGCGCGCAAACGCGCTGATGCAGGAGCGGAAGGCGTTGTTGCCCACGGTGGCGCCGGTGATCCGCGCCGCGCTGTCCGAAGATGCGCCAGCAGTGGGTGCGGCGATCCTGCCGTTCAGCCATTTCCTGCTGCCCAAGCAGGCGGCTTTGTGGAAGGCGTCGGCATGAGCCCGCAGACCCATGCCGGCCAACGACATGAACAGGGTCAGCGGCACAGCGAACTGGAGTGATTAGCCGCCAAAGTTGACACCAGGTTGACACTATCGACGTCATTTGGCCGGCCGCGCGCCTGCCCACGCAATCCGACGTTGGTGTGCACCCGGCAGCCTTCTTCTTTCGCGTCAGCGGGAGAGGGGGTGTTACGATGTCAAAGAGCCTGGTGAGGCTGTCAGGCGAAATCCTACATTGCAAGCATGTCTGGAAAACGGGTTGCTTTCCGCTCCTGCTCTGCGTCCAGCTCCCGGGTGGCCCCCGCCACGAGGCCGGGGTGACGAAGGAGGAAAGCTGGCTGCCCTTACCGCCCGCAACGGACAGCCAAATCCATCCGTTTACGCCTGATCGTCCGGATCCGCCCGCGCCCGCCAAAGCGAGACAGGTCGCCGGCGGATCAGTGCATCTCGGCAGAGGCCGGGGCGAAAGTCAGCTCGGCACTCGCCCGAAGGACGGCGGCCGATCCGCCCTGGCAGTGCCGAAGCGCGACGGCTTGCGGCCCATCACGAACTCCAGTTCGCCGCCTTTCGCCAGTTCGGCGTGGCTGATCCAGTTCTTCGTCCATGGCTTGCCGTTCCAGCGCACCGACTGAACATAGGGCGCGTCGGGCGCGTTGCCGCGGGCGACGACGCGCAGCGTCCTGCCCTGCCCCAGCCGCACCTCCGCCTTGTCGAACAGAGGCGAGCCGAACACATACACCGCACTCACCGGATCGACCGGATAGAAGCCCAGCGCGCTGAGCACGAACCACGCGCTCATCTGGCCGCAATCGTCATTGCCGATCTCGCCGTCGGGATCGGCCTTGTACATCTCGGTGCACAGCCGGCGGACCATCGCCTGCGTCTTCCACGGCGCGCCGGCAAATGCGTAGAGATACGCCACATGGTGGTTGGGCTCGTTGCCATGCGCATATTGGCCGACCAGCCCCGAAATGTCGGGCGGCGCATTCTCGGGCAGCACCGACGGCGCATTGAACAGCGCATCGAGCTGCTTCTCGAACGCCGCATCGCCGCCGAAATGCTCGATCAACCCGTGAACGTCGTGCTGGTTGAGGAAGGTCGCCTGCCAGCCATTCGCCTCGGTATAGTCGCGGTGCTTCTTCGGATCGTGGCCGATCTGCACCGGATCGTAGTTCGCCCACCATTTGCCGTCGGAGAATTTGGGCCGGGCGAAGCGAATGGCCGGATCGAGCACGTTGCGATAGTTGCGGCTGCGCTGACGCAGTTTCGCCGCATCTTCCGTGGCGCCCGCCGCTTCGGCCAGCACCGCCATCGCCCAATCATCATAGGCATATTCCTGGGTGCGGCTGACCGACTCCCAGATCTTCTCGGCGGGGATATAGCCGAGATCGTAATAATAGCCGCGGCCGAGCGAGCCGTCGCTGTCCTTGAAGGTCCGGTCAAAGGCACGACGGCGGATATTGGGCCATGCCGCGGCATAATCGGCCTCGATCCCCTTCACTTTGGCTTCGGCGAGCACCGACACCGAATGCCAGCCGATCATGCAGCCGGTCTCGATCCCCTGGAGCTGCCAGACCGGCGGGCCGTACGGGCTCTGCCGGGTCTGGCGGATCAGATCGCGGGTGAACATCGCCGCGCGCTCCGGCTGGACGAGGGTCAGCAGCGGATGCAGCGCGCGATAGGTATCCCACAGCGAATAGGTGCTGAATGCCGGCGCGTCGGCGGGCGCCTGATGCACCTGCCGGTCCATGCCGACATAGCGGCCGTCCCGATCGGTGAACAGCGTCGGCGCGAGGAAGCAATGGTAGAGTGCGCTCGCCATGATCGTGCGCTGCGCAGGCGTGCCGCCCTCGACACGGACGGCGTCGAGCTCCTTCGCCCAGGCGCGGCGCGCGGCTTTCGCAGTGCCGTCAAAGTCCCAGCCACGCGCCTCGGCCGCGAGCGCTGCTCTCGCCCCGGCGACGTCGATCGCGGAGATGCCGGTCTTGATCAGGATCGGCGCGCCGCCGGCCTGATCGAAGAACAGGACGGCCTTGAGCTTGTTGCCGCTAATCCCCTTCGCGCCTGCCGGTGCGGGCTTGTTGTCGTCGCCGAAGAACGCGACGCGGTCCGGCTTGCGCGAAAGCTGCATCGCGAAGTGGATCTGGCGGCCCTTGGCCCAGCGATGGACCCGGCGCGTGCCGGTCAACGTGCCATCCGCATCGATCGCCAGCGACGCCTGATCGACGATCGTGCCCTTGTCCCACACGTCGAGGATCATGTGGGCGAAGTCGATCAGGATATGCCCGGCGCCGTCGGGGAAATGATAGCGATGCATGCCGGTGCGCTCGGTCGCGGTCAGCTCGGCCAACACGCCCGATTCGAGCTTCACGCGGTAATAGCCGGGCTCGGCATGCTCCTCGGAGAAACGCTGGCGATAGCCCGTGTCGGGGTCGTCGAGCTTGCCCGGATCGAGCTCGAGCGGCCCGCGCGTCGGCACCACCAGAACGTCGAGCATGTCGCCGATGCCGGTGCCCGAGAGATGGGTGTGCGAGAAGCCCATGATCGACGTGTCGGTGCGGTGATAGCCCGAGCAGGCGTCCCAGCGGCTGTTGTCGGTATCGGGGCTCAGCTGGACCATCCCGAACGGCAGCGATGCGCCGGGGAAAGTGTGGCCATGGCCGCCGGTGCCGATGAACAGGTCGGGCTTCGCCGTGGCGCTCCCCTGCCCGCGCGCGAAGCCGGGCGTGGCCGAAGCGAGCGCCACGAGCCCCGAGCCCGCGAGCAATTGTCGACGATTTGCGGCAATCATTTCCGTATTCCGATCAGAAGCGTTGGCTGAGCAGCGCCGGGACGCGCTTCTCGATGTCGAGCACGAGGTCCCCGAACAAGCCATTGGCCCAGGCGAACCAGCTGCGGGTGAATTTGGTCGGATCGTCCTTGTGGAAGCTCTCGTGCATGAAGCCGGTGCCGCCATGCGTCGCCACCAGCCGGCGGAGGCATTCGCCGACGACCGCCGGATCGTCGCTCATCAGCCCGCGGGTGATCAGCGACATTGGCCAGATCATATCCATGCCGACATGCGGCCCCCCGATCCCCTCGGCGACCTTGCCGGTGAAGAAATAGGGATTGCGCGGGCTCCACGCGAGCGCGGCGGTGCGGCGGTACAGCGGATCGGTCCGTTCGGCCGCGCCGAGCAGCGGCAGCGCCGACAGGCTCGGTACATTGGCGTCGTCCATGAAGATCGCATTGCCATAGCCGTCGACTTCGAACGCCCAGACTTCCCCGCCCTGCCCATCGGACATCTTGCCATGCGCCTCGAGCGCCCCGCGGACTTCGGCGGCGAGCGCCTCGGCGTCCTGCGCCGCCGCGGTATCGCCGCGCGCCTCGCGCAGCACCGTGGCGAGCATGCGCAGCGCCGAAACCGCGAACAGGTTCGACGGGATCAGGAACGGGAAGACGCAGGCGTCGTCCGAGGGGCGGAAGCCCGAATGGATCAAACCGACCTTCTTCGTCGGCGCGCCATAGCCGCCGAACATCAAGGTTTCGGTCGGCGAGGTGTCGCGGCGTTGGAAGCGATAGCCGCCGGGTCCGTCCTTGCGCTGCTGGTCGCGCAGCGTCGCCACCGCGAGCGCCATGCCCTTCGCCCAGAGATCGTCAAACGGCGCCTTGTCGCGCGTCGCGCTCCAATAGGCATGCGCCAGCCGCATCGGATAGCAGAGCGAATCGATCTCCCATTTCCGCTCGGCGACGCCGGGCCGCATCTCGGTCCGATCGTCGATCGCCGGGAGGTTCGATTTGGCCGCAGGATCGCGGGTATAGGCGTTTGCGTAAGGGTCGATCAGGATGCAGCGCGCCTGGCGCTGCAGCGCGCCGTGGAACAGCCGGCGCAGATCGGCATCCTTCGGCGTCAGATGGACATAGGTCTGCAGCTGCGCCGAGCTGTCACGCATCCACATCGCATCGATGTCGCCGGTGATCACGAAGGTGTCCGGCTTGCCGTCGACTTCACCCAGAGTGACCGTGGTGTCGAGCGTGTTCGGGTAGCAATTCTCGAACAGCCAGGCGAGTTCGGGATCGGCAATCTTCTTCTTCACGCGCGCGATCTCGGCCTCGACCGCCTTGCTGGTGAAGCGGCGCTCAGCCTTGGGCGGTCGCTTGCTGACCTGCCCCTGCGCGAGCGCCATGCCGGGGAGCCCGGCCGCCAATGCCAGCGTCCCCGCGCCTGCGATCACTTCACGACGATTCATCTGGTCTTCCTTACTTGGCCGGTGCGCTCATCGAGAAAGGCGCGGCGGTCTTGCTCGCGCCCCATTGCTTGTTCGGCGTCGCGCCCATCTCGAAGCGCAAGGTGCCGCCCGCCTGCAGCGCCTCGCGCGACAGCCAGGTCTTGTCGTGGCGCTTGCCATTGAACGTCACCGACTGGATGTAGACGTTCTTCGGACCGTTATTGACCGCCTCGATCGTCAGCTTTTTGCCGCTCGGCATGGTAACCTCGACATTGCGGAACAACGGGCTGCCGATCGCATATTGGCCGACGGTCGGCGTCACCGGATAGAAGCCCAAAGCCGAGAATACGTACCAGGCCGAGGTCTGGCCATTGTCCTCGTCGCCGGGATAGCCGTCGGGCGCCGGCGAGTAGAGCTTCTTCATCACGTCGCGGACATGATACTGGGTCTTCCACGGCACGCCGGCCCAGTCGTAGAGATAGATCATGTGCTGGATCGGCTGATTGCCGTGGGCGTAATTGCCCATGTTGACGATCTGCATCTCGCGGATCTCGTGGATCGTCTGGCCGTAATAGCTGTCGTCGAACAAAGGCGGCGTCGAGAAGATCGAGTCGAGCCGGTCGACGAACGCCTTGTCGCCACCCATCAGATCGGCGAGCCCCTGCACGTCCTGCATCACCGACCAGCTGTAATGCAGCGAATTGCCTTCGGTGAAGGCGTCGCCCCATTTGAGCGGGTTGAACGGCGTCGACCAGCTGCCGTCCTGGTTGCGCCCGCGCATCCAGCCGGACTGAGTGTCGTAGAGCTTGCGGTAGTTCTGCGCCTGCGCCGCATATTTCTGCGCATCTTCGGTCTTGCCGAGCATGCCGGCGAGCCGCGAGATCGCAAAGTCGGCGGTGGCATATTCGAGCGTGCGCGCGGCGCTCTCGTTGATGCCGACGTCATAGGGGACATAGCCGAGCTTGTTGTACAGCTCGACGCCTTCGCGGCCCACGGCGGTCAGCACCCGGCCCCGCGCATCGCGCGGGCGCCCTTCGGAGGTCGTCGCGTTCTTGACCATCGCCTCGTAGAGCGTCTCGACGTCGAAGCCGCGCACGCCGTTTGCGTACGCGTCGGCAATCAGGATCGCCGAGTTCGAGCCGATCATCACGTTGCGGTGCCCCGGGCTCGCCCATTCGGGCAGCCAGCCCGATTCCTTGTAGGTGTTTACCAGACCCTGCATGATCTGGCTGTCCTGCTCGGGATACATCAACGCGAAGAACGGGAAGACCGCGCGCCACGTGTCCCAGAAGCCGTTGTCGGTGAACATCGGCCCGGGATGCACCTTGCCGTCATAGGGGCTGTAATGGACGGTCTGCCCCTGCGCATCGACTTCGTGGAAGGTGCGCGGGAATTGCAGCATCCGGTAGAGCGCCGAATAGAAGGTCCGCCGATTGTCGATGTCGGGGTCGTTCACCCGGATACGCGAGAATTCCTTCTCCCAGATCGCCTTGGCCTTGGCTTCGGTCTGATCGAAGCTGTCGCGCCCCACTTCGGTCGCGAGGTTACGCTCGGCCTGCTCGAGGCTGATGAAGGAAGAGGCAACCTTCACCCCGACCTGCTCGCCTTTCTTCGTCTTGAAGCTGACCACCGCCCCGACGTGCGCGCCTTCGCTCTTCGGCGAATCGTGGAGCTGCCAGTTCTGGTCCCAGGTGCGGCTGACGGTGAAGTCGTGGTCGAATTCGAGCACGAACCAGTTGTGGAAATTGGCCGGCACGCCGCCGCTGTTGTTGCGGACATAGCCGGTGATCCGCCGTCGGGCGGCGTCGACCGTCACCATCGAGCCTTCGTTATAGGCATCGAAGATGATGTGCGCGTCATCGCTCTCGGGGAAGGTGAAACGGAACTGCGACGCGCGGCTGGTCGGCACCACCTCGGCGGTGACGTCGTGGTCGGCGAGATAGACCTTGTACTTGTACGGCCGGCTCTCCTCGGCCTTGTGGCTGAACCACGAGGCGCGCTCGGCCTGCTTGATCCGTAAGGGCCCGGTCGTCGCCATCAGCTCGAACGCGGCATAGTCGTTCATCCACGGGCTGGGCTGGTGGGTCTGCTTGATCCCGCTGATCTTGTTGGCGTCATAGGTATAGCCCCAGCCATTGCCCATCTCGCCGGTGACCGGCGTCCAGAAGTTCATCCCCCACGGCACCGCTACCGCGGGATAGGTGTTGCCGTAGGACAATTCGTAGTTGGAATCGGTGCCCATCAGCGGATTGGCGAGATCGACCAGCCACTCCTTCTGCGCAGTCTGGGCATGCGCCGCGGTGCCCGGGAGGCAAAGCCCGGTGGTCGTCAGCAAGGCGACGGCACCACGCAGCGATCGAGCAAAGGTCTTCAACGCAGGTCTCCCCCGTAGCTGTTCCCCGGCGAAGGCCGGGGTCCAGTTGCGATGCCGTCGAGATGACGGACCATCAATTCATATAACGTCGAGACTGGGCCCCGGCCTTCGCCGGGGAACAGGTTTGGGTTTCGGGCAGCGTCCCTCATCGTGCGCGGCCGAGCGGATGCGGCGCGACGCCCTGGTTGGTCATCACCACCGGCTTGATCGTGCCGTCGGCATTGAATTCCATCCGGTCAAGCGCGAGCTGCCGCCGCTCACCGCGCTCTTCGCTCAGCGGACGGCGGTGATAGGCGATCACCCATTCATCGGTGCCCGGCAGCTGGACCACCGAATGATGCCCCGCCCCGCGCGCGATGCGGAAGTCCTGCTGCAGGATCTTGCCCATCGGCCTGAACGGCCCGACCGGGCTCGGCCCCATCGCATAGGCGACGCTATAGTCGGGGCCGGTCCAGCCGCCCTCGGACCACATCAGATAATAAACGCCCTTGCGCTCGATCACGAACGAGCCCTCGACATAGCCGGGCGGCGTGATCTCCTTGAACAAGGATCCGTCGGCATGCGGCACGACCGATTTGAGATCCTTGCTCAGCTTGACGACATTGCAGTGCTGCCAGCCGCCATAAAACAGATAAACTTGCCCGTCTTTGTCGCGGAACGCGAAGGGATCGATCGGCTGGGCGCCATTGTGGAACTTGCCGATCAGCGGCTTGCCGATCGCATCCGTGAATGGCCCGCCGGGCTTGTCGCTGACCGCGAGGCCGATCCCGCCGAGTTCGCCATCCTTCTGGATGTCGTTGGCGCTGAAGAACATGTAATATTTGCCGTTCGCCGCGATCACCGACGGCGCCCAGATCGCAAAGGCCGCCCAGGCGGCGTTCTTCACGTCGAAAACGTGCGGGTGCTTCGTCCAGTGGACGAGATCGGGGGAGGAGAAGGCGTTGAAGAAAGTCTGGAAGCCATAGGACGGCCGAACCATTTTCTGCCGTCGCAATTCCTCCTGCGCGGGAGAGAAGCGGCGCACGCCGTCCGGCGTGCCGAAATGATCCGAATAGGTCGGATAGATCCAGTAGCGCCCCGCGAAGACGTGGATTTCCGGATCGGCATACCAGCCGGGAACGATCGGATTGGGTGCAGGCGCGGAGCCCGCGAGAAGCAATGCCGCCGCCGCGGCGAGGCCAGTCAGGATCTTGCGCTTCATGTCGCCTGTTCTCGCGAAAATGTTGCGCCGGTATGGCCGGCTTGTCGCACGGAATCGGCTCCCGTCAGAGAAAGATGGAGGTGACCCGCGGAACGGGTCACCTCCTGAGGAGCCTTGGGGGGCTTAACGTGCGTGCGTCAGCAGAACCGACGCCTCAGAACTTGTACGCAAGGCCGAGATAGGCGCGGCGACCCGAATATTCGTTCGAGAGGAAGCGCGCCTTGGTGTCGTTGCCGAGGTGCCAGCGCTGCTCCGACTTGGTCAGGTTGATCACCGAGGCGGTCAACTGCAGGTTGTCGAAGAAGCTGTACGACGCGTTGAGGTCGACCTGCTCGTACGGGTCGCCATAGGCGTTCAGGCCGGACTGAATCCCGCCGACGGTCTCGCCCTTGCGGTTGTACGAAGCACGCAGCAGCACCTTGTCGGTCTCGTAGAAGATCGACCCGTTGATCTGCGTCTTGGCGCTGCCGACGAGCGGCGAAGTGCCGACCTTGGTGCCGTTGAGCGTCACGTCGGCCACCGACGTATCGTTATAGGTGAAGTTGACCTGCGCCCCGAGGCCGAACGGCAACGTGTGCTGCGCATAGACTTCGATGCCCTGCGAGACTGCCTTCGAGCCGTTCGCCTGGGTCGAATATTGCTGCACCGTCACCTGCTGACCAGCGACTTCGGACTGGATGTCGAGCACGAGCGGGACGATGAAGTCCTTGACGTCCTTGCGGAACGCAGTCGCGCCGATCACCGAGCCGCGGGCGAAATACCATTCGAGGCCGGCGTCGTACTGCCAGGCATTGAACGGCTTCAGGTCGAAATTGCCGCCGCCGCCGAACCAGCCGGGCAGCGCGCCGAACTGCCTGCGGTCGAATACGAACTCGTCCGAGTTGAACGTCAGCGAGCGCGCGCCTGCGAGATCGCCATAGCCCGGCCGCGCGATCACCTTCGATGCCGCTGCGCGGAACAGCAGGTTCGGCGTGACGTCCCACGAGATGTTAAAGCTCGGCAGCCAGTCGGTATATTGCTTGCTCTCGCTGTTCGGGCTGAACACCTTCACCTGGCGTGCCGGGGTGTTCGCGTCGCCATCGCGCGGAATCACCTGACAGTTGCCGTCCGGGCCGACCGGCACGTTCGGATCGAAGGGACCGGCCGGACCATTGCGGCAATAGTCCCGCTCATAGGTGATGACGTCGGTCGAGACTCCCGACTGCTTGGTGTTCGCGACGCGCAGGCCGATATTGCCGCGCACCGGCCCGCTCTTGAAGTTGAGCTGGGTGTAACCGGCCCAGATCTTTTCGCGGATGTCGTACTGATTCTCGGGCTCGTCCACGCGGATCGGTCCGCTATAGGTCGCGTTCAGATAATCGAGATACCTGGGCACGTTGAACGCCGGGAACACATTGGTCGTGAACCCGCCCGCGATGTTGTCGATCGGCTGGCTCAGGAAGAAGTCCGGCTGGGTAACCGCAGCCCCGCTGGTGTCCTGATAACGGCGCGTGTTGGCCGCATCCGAATACCATTCGAACCGGCCGGTTTCGCGATGGACGCGCGCGTTGCGCCATTTGGCGCCGACCTGGATCGAGTCGATGAAGCTGTCGAACTTGCGGGTCACGTCGACCTGCGCATAGCGCTGCGAGATCTCGCTGTTGCTGAAGCCGGAGCCGGTCGAGCCGAGATCGACCTGCGAGATCCCGTTCATCAGGTTTTGCTGCAGTTCGGGCGAGAATGCCATGTCGACCGACTGGTCGTTGAACCCCCATTGGCTGAGGAAATTGCCGTTGACGTTGCCAGCGGCCCCGGTCCCGGTGACCTTGCGCGGCTTGGCCTGGACGAAGAACTGGAAGGACGGACCGCCCGAGGCCTTGGTCTTGCCCAGCGCGAAGCTCACGTTCAGGCGGCCGAGGTTCCAGTCGCCATGCACGTCATAGGTGTTCGAGACGGTCTTCTGGCGATCGAAATAGCTCTGCATCGCCGGCGTTTCCATGGTGCATGGATTGGCGCGGGCACGGCACTCCGTGCCTTCCGCCGGGACCTGGAACGTGGCCGACTGGAGGACGGTGCCACTCTTGTCGAAGGTCGCATCGGTGAAGAAATTGCCATAGCCCCATTCGGGGATCTTCAGCACGTTGTTGGTCTGGTTGCCCTTGACCTGGAACCGGAAATAATTGGCGGTCACTTCGAAATTGTCGAACGGCCGCATCTGCGCCGTCGCCTGGATGCCGAGGCGCTTGCGCTGCTGGACGAGGACGGTCTCGTCGACCGATTGCGGTGCCCAATAGCCGCTATAGTGCTTGCCGCTACGCGTGGTCGTGCCTTCGCCCCAATAGGCGATCGCGTCGTCATTGGCATAGGTATTGCCGTTGACGTCGGTTGCCGGCTGCCCCGTCTGGCTGTCTGACCACCACTGCCAGCTCTCGGTATTCGCGCCGAGCGAGCGGTTCGTGCGATCTTGATACGTGGCTGCGAGCAACACGCCGAACGTCTTGTCCTCATTGTGCCACGAGAGCAGACCCGAGAGTTGCGGCTCGACCTTCTTGGTGACGTCCGAATAGGTGCCCTCGGCCGAGATTGTGCCCGACCACGGCTTGAGGTCGAACGGCTTGCGAGTGTGATTGATGATGACGCCGCCGACGCCGCCTTCGTCGAGCCGCGCCTCGGACGACTTGAACACCTCGACGCTGCCGATCAGGTTCGCCGGCAGCAGGAGATAGTTGAACGAGCGTGAGGGATTGTCGTCCGCCGAGGCGATGAAGTTGCCGTTGAGCTCGGTCAGCGTCAGATCCGAGCTGAGGCCGCGGATGCTGACCCGGCTGCCCTCGCCGCCATCGCGGCTGATGGATACGCCCGGAACGCGCTGGAGCGCGTCAGCAACGTTCTTGTCAGGAAATTTGCCGACGTCCTCGGCGGTGATCACGTCGACGAAAGCATTCGCCTCGCGCTTCTGCGACAGGCTTTCCTCGATCGACGCACGGTAACCGGTGACGACAATGTCGTCGGCCTGGACCTCTACGTTCTGGAACTGGCCGTCGCTTCCGCTCGGCGCCGTCGGTGTGCTCTGCGGCCCGGTATTGTCCTGGGCGAAGGCCGTGCCCGACATGGCGACCACCACACTCGCCGATAGCATCAGATCGCGGACGATTCGCTTACGCGATGCGCCGCTCTGCTCGATCCCCTTAAACTTCATTCCCTCTCTCCCTCCAGGGCCGGGACGTTCTCGTCTCCGGCCGGTGTTGTTGCCGCGGCTGAGTCCCCGCAGCGATTTCCCTCACCCAATCGATAATATTAAAAGCAATTTGTCAATTGAATCGGGTCAGTTTGTGTTTGCCCTTCGACAGCCCGATGGAACAGGCGCCGCGGACCTTGCGTCAGTGGTTCAGATCAGGGGACCGACGGCGGCGAAATCGGGTCGCCGGGTTTCTCCCAAAGCGGTCTCGCCATTGTTGCGAACGCCTCGGCCGGCGCCTTCGCCACAGCGCGGTCATAGGTCAGCAAGCCGTTGATTTCGCCTTCGACATCCGTGGTCTGGGTGTAGACCGAGGCACTCAGCCCGTGGACCTTCGCCTGCCGGACGACCTCCTCGAACTTGCGCCGGTAGCGCACGAGATAATCGTCGGAGTCCTTGGCTACCTGATAGCTCCAGTTGCGCTTGCCGGCACGCCAGAGGTGACCCTCGATCGGCCGCCCGACGCCGCCATATTCGCCGATAACAATCGCGCGTTCGCTCTGCCGGGTCGGGACCTTGGGCACGTCCTCGTAGGTGTGGATATCGAACACGTCCGAGTCGCGAGGGGCTACGTCCATCCAGCCGCTGTCGGAATTGACCAGCCGGCTCGGGTCCATCCCCTTCACGAAGCGCGTCAGCGTGGCGGAGTCATATTGTCCCCACCCCTCGTTATTCACCACCCACATCACGATCGAGGGGAAGGCGCGAAGGTCGCCAATCATCTGCGAGAGCTCGGCCTGCTGGTCGCTCATCATGTCCGACGACAGCACGGCCTGACTCTGGCTGGTGCCGGCGACGAACTGATCCTCACCGCCACCCGAGGGCATATCCTGCCAGATCAGCATGCCCATGTGGTCGGCGTCGTAATAATAGCGTGCCGGCTCGATTTTGATGTGCTTGCGGACCATGTTGAAGCCCGCCTTTTTCAGGAATTCGAGGTCATAGCGCATCGCCTCTTCCGAAGGCGGCGTGAGCAGCCCGTCGGGCCACCAGCCCTGATCGAGCGTGCCGTTCTGGAAATAGGGCTTGTTGTTGAGCAGCAGCATCGGCTGGCCGGTTACCGTGCCGGGTCCGACCGAGATCTTGCGCATCGCGAAATAGGCTTTGACCGTGTCGTGCGGTGCCCCGCTCACTTCGGCCGCGGCATAGGTCTCGACCTCGCCATGCGTGAAGCGCGCATCATAGGCGGCGCGGTCGCGCTCCGCCCTGCCCGCATAGGGGTCCTTCACCGTCACCAGCTCGGCGACGAGATCGTAGAGGAAGGGATCCTCCGGCGACCAAAGATGCGCGTTCGGGATCGCGATGCTGGCATGGCGATTGGCGCGAACGATCGTCGAGCCGATCACCTGCCCGCCCGACCGCACGCTCAGCCGAACCGCGTCGGTGTCGTTCGCCCAGGCGCTCAGCGCGACATCGACCTCAACCTTACCGGTATCGATGTTCGGCGTCGCGCGGACGTCGGCGATGTGCAGCTTGGGGACCGGCTCGAGCCATACCGTCTGCCAGATGCCGCTCGATGCGGTGTACCAGATGCCGTCGGGGTTGAGGATCTGCTTGCCGCGCGGCTGGCTGCCGGCGCTGGTCGGGTCGGCGACCTGCACGACGATCTCGTTGCTGCCCGGCTTGAGCGCCGACGTGATGTCGATTCCGAACGCGTCCGATCCACCCTTGTGCGCACCGACCACCGCACCGTTCACCCAGATCACCGACTCGTAATCGACGGCGCCGAAGTTCAGCCGGGCATTCTGCCCCGCCCAATCGGCCGGCACGGTGAACTCGCGGCGGTACCAGATACGGTCCTCGGGCAGCACTTTCCGGGCGACGCCCGAGAGGCGCGATTCCACCGGAAACGGCACGAGGATCTTGCCCTGCATCGTCTGCGGCTGCGGCGCGCCGGCCTTGACGATGGCATAGTCCCACAGGCCGTTGAGGTTGAGCCACTTGTCGCGCTGCAGCTGCGGCCGCGGATAGCTGCGCCACGCATTTTCGGGCGTGACCGCCTTGCCCCAGCGCGTGGTGATAGCGCCGGTATACACCTTGTCTCCCTGTTCCTGGGCGAGCACCGCGGTCGCGGGCAGGAAGGCCAGCATCGAGGCCAGGATCATCATACGCATATTGTTTCCCCTCAACGCCGCGACATCGACGGCGGTGCGTCGCCCGGCGCGCTGCCCCAGGCACTCGGCTTCGGTCCCATGGTGAGCACCAGCTTCGCGCCGCCGGCGATATCGGCATGCCGGAACCATGGCATGGTCCACGGACGCCCGTTCAGCGTCGCCGACTGGATGTAGAGATTCTTCGCCGAGTTGTTCTGAGCGACGATCTCGAGCGCCTTGCCGTTGCCCATTTGAAGCACCGAGCGATCGAAGATCGGGCTGCCGATGATATATTCGTCGCTCGACGGATCGACGGGATAGAAGCCCATCGCCGCCATCACGTACCAGGACGAGGTCGCGCCCTGATCGTCCATGCCAGAATAGCCATAGCCGGCTGCATCGCTGCCATAGAGGTCGCTCAGGATTCGCCGGGTCAGTTCCTGCGTCTTCCACGGCTGGCCGCTCCACGCATAGAAGAACGGCACCTGCTGGTCGGGTTGGTTGCCATGAACATATTGGCCGATCACGCCGGTGCAGTCGCGGCAAATGCCCTTGGGATTGTAGGGCTTGGTGAAGAACGTATCGAGCTTGGCATTGAAGCCCGCGCGGCCGCCGAGCGCGTCGATCAGCCCCTGCACGTCGTGCGGCACCAGCCAAAGCGTCGACCAGCCCGACGCCTCCTTCATCATGAAGTTGTAATAGGGCTCGGCCGGATCGAACGGGCTGATCCACTTGCCATCGGCGGTGCGCCCGCGGACGAAGCCGATCGAGCGGTCGAACACGTTGCGCCAGTTGCTGGCGCGCTTGCGAAACAGCCGCGCATCGGCGCTTTTGCCGAGCTTCTCGGCCATTTCGGCCATCGCGTGATCGTCCCACGCATATTCGAGCGTTTTGGCCGCACCTGCCTTGCCACCGGCATAAGGCGGACTCGGATTGCCTTCGGGGATCTCGTCCGACACCCAGCCCTGCTTGTCATATTCGGCGAGGAAGTCGCGCGGCCCCTTGGGGTCAGTCGCGTTCCTGCGCAGATATTCGTAGGCTGCAGCATAGTCGAACGGGATGCCGCGCCGCATTGCCCCCAAATAGAGGAACACCGCATTGTCGCCGTGGAACGAGCTGTTCATGAACCCGCGCTCGCGCGCCATGTCGAGCTCGGACTGCATGATGTCGCGCACCGTCTCCGGCTCCAACAGCTCCAGCAGCACGATCTGGTTGCGTCCGGTATCCCAGAACGGCACCGGCCCGTAGCGGTCGTATGCGGCAGTCTGGGTCCGGCCCTTGCTGTCGGTGAACTGCTCGCCCTTGCGCGCGACCAGCCGCGGGCTGGCGAAGGACTGGAACAAGGTCGAATAGAACAGCATCCGCTGCTTCGGCGTCCCGCCGGTCACCTGCACCCGATCGAGCAGCTGCGCCCATTCGGTCCGCGCCTTGCCGCGGATACCGTCAAAGTCCCAGCCCGGGCTTTCGGCGCGCAGCCGCGCCTCGGCGACCTCGTAGCTCGCGCCATGCGCGATCTTGACCAGCACCGCCTCGCCCTGCGCCGTCGTGAAGTCGAGATAGGAGCCGGCGAATCCGCCCTCGATGCTGCGCGTGTCGGGCTGCACGTCCTTGTCGCCGATGCCATAGCCGCGCCCGCCGCCTGGCGCCTTGCGAAAGGTGCCGAAGCGTTTGAACGGCTTCGAAAACTCGGCGACGAAATAGCGCCCGTCGCGCGCCTCGTTGTCGCCGCGATTGGCGATGGCCCCGCGCACGACCCGGTCGCCGACGATCTCCACTGTGCCGCCGCGGCCCTGAAGGTTGAGGATCACATGCGCGCGCTCGGTCGCCGGAAAGGTGAAGCGCATCAGCGCGGTCGCCTGCGTCGCGGTCAGCTCGACCTTGGTCTTGAAGGTGTCGAGGAACACCGAATAATAGCCGGGCGCCGCTTTCTCCCGCGCCTTGTCGTACCAGGCCTCGGTATAGACGGGCGGCACCGTCCAGTCGCCGACCACCGGCATCAGCGTCGGCGTGGCCCGCGCGCCATAGGTCGGTCCACCGCCGCCGGTGAAGCCGATCATCGTCGGATTGGTGTAGTAATAGGGCGTCGCGACGCCCCAGGGATAGCTCAGCTCGACGTTCGAATTGACCGGCGCCGCCTCGACCGCGCTGTGCGGCAGCCGCGCGCCGGGCGAAGTCAAACCGGAGTAAAGCGGCTCACCGGCAGGCGGCGCATTGCCGATCAGCTCCGGGCGATCGAGCGGGGCGGTGCCGACCAGCGGATTGGCTTCGTCGACCGGCGCACGCCCGGCGCGCTGCGCGTGGAGCGGGCTCAGCCACAATGCGGTGCCGGCGAGCAGGAGAAGGGCGCCAGATACGCGGCTAACCGACGAACCCTGATTCGGTGTGCGGACACCCGTCTTCATCGTCGGCCCCTTCTCCCTGCGGGCCGCTTTTGCGACCGCAATTCTTATCGGCGCAGGTGCCGGCCACACGGACCGACCCTGTCAGCCTCGCCAAGTTCGATTAAATAAAACATTTTGTCAATTGGTTTCGAACGGAGCGAGAATCCTCCCCCGCAAGGGGGAGGTGGCATGCGCAGCATGACGGAGGGGGAGGAAGCACGACGATAGTGGCTTGCGTCGCCTTCGGCGACGCCTCCCTCCATCGGGGAGGATCTGGTGCGCTCCACATGCAAACGGCCGCCCCCGAAGGGACGGCCGCGCATGCGTCAGGAAGAAGGGTTCAGGCCTGCTGCGCAGCACCCAGATCGAGCTCGCGCTCGATCCACTGCTTGATCGCGTTCTTCGGCATCGCGCCGATCTGCTTGGCCGCTTCCTGGCCGTTCTTGAACAGGATCATCGTCGGGATCCCGCGCACGCCGTATTTGGTCGGTGCATCCGGATTCTCGTCGATGTCGAGCTTGACGATGTTGACCTTGTCACCGAGCTCGCTGGCGAGTTCCTCGAGCGCCGGCGCGATGATCCGGCACGGCCCGCACCATTCGGCCCAGAAGTCCACGAGCACAGGCTTGTCGGCCTGGAGGACATCGGCGTCGAAGCTGGCATCGGTGGTAGCCTGGGTGGCCATGGAAAGTCTCCTGGTTGATCTTGGCTGTTTACTTATGTGTCCGCGGGCCCCGGCTCAAGCGCGCGAACCCAAGCTTTGCTCCGTGGCGACCAAGTCGGCCTTTTGCGCGGCGAGGAGCTCGGCAGGAAGGATGTGAAGCCTCGGCCCGGCCGTGTAGAGCAACGCCGCCTCGATGCGCTTGCCCGGGAAGATCACCGCGAGCGCGGCGGCATAAGCCGTCACCTGCCGCAGATGGTAAGGCGGGATCGCCTTGAGGCTGGCCGGCGCCCGCCGCGCGGTCTTGAAGTCGACCACGCGCACGACATCGGCACCGACCACCAGTCGATCGACCGTCCCTGAAACCACGAGCCCGTCAACCACGGCTGCGATCGGCGCCTCGGCAAGCGCGTCCGGCGCGAATAGTTCGGTGAAACGTGAATCCTCGATCACGGCCAGCGCCGCGTCGGCGATCGCGTTCCGCGCCTCCGGATTCTCGACGCCCCCGGGGCCGGCCAGCCAGCGATCCGCCGCTGCGGCGCGGGCGTCCGGCGCCAGTGCTGGCAATCGCTCGAACAGCGCGTGCAGCAATCTCCCGCGCTCCGCGGCCAGCCGCATCTCCGGCGTCGGCGGCGGATCGGCGGCAAGATCCTCGCCCAGCGACGACGGCGCCAGCGGCCGCGGCGGGCGCGCCTCGGCAGGTGCAGGCCGAGTAATCCAGTCAGGCAACGCCGGATGCTCGGCTTCCGCTGCGCTCTTCCCGGCCGACCCCATGACCGGGGACGCCGGCCGTGTTCCGCGAAACTCGCGCACCTCTCCCTCCGACACGCCAAGCGCATCGAACGCCCGCACGCACGCCGCATACCAGCTCGCCTCCGGCGGCGCGCCCTTCGCCTGCGGCCCCAGCGCACCGGCGATCACCAGCCGCTCTTCCGCGCGGGTAGCGGCGACATAGAATAGCCGCCAATGCTCCTGCAGTTCGCGTCGGTCGGAGTAGTCGAGCACCGTGTCGAGCGGGCCGCCGCGCTCCGCCGCGCGCGGTCGGAAGATCGGGAACGGCGGCCCCTCGTGCCCCTCCGGCGCCCAGAGCAGAAAATCGCGCGGGCTACGTGTCGGATCGACCGTCGCGTCGGCAAGGATCACCAGCGGCGCCTGTAGCCCCTTCGCCCCGTGCGCGGTCATCACCCGCACCGCACCGGCGGGCTGCGCGGCGTCGCGCACGATCTCGACGTCGCCCCGATCGAACCAGTCGAGGAAGCGCTGCAGCGACGGCGTCGCGACATTCTCGAAGTTGAGCGCGGCGTTGAGCAATTCCTCGATCGGGTCGCGCGCTTCCTCACCCAACCGCAACAGCAGCTTTCGCCGCCCGTCGAATGGCCCGGACAATATTTCCTCGAGAAAGCGATAGGGCGTCGTGAAATCGGCGCGATTGAGCAGCGCCTCGAGCGGCCCGATCCGCTCGCCCGCCGTCTCGCGCAGATGCGACCACAGCGACCGGTCCTTCGGCCGCAATGCGGCGGCCATCAGCTCTTCCTGGCTCCAGCCGATCAGCGGCGAAACCAGCAGCGCCGCCAGCGAAAGATCGTCCTCGGGCTGCAACACGAATCGCACCGCCGCGAGCAGATCCTGCACTGCCAGCGGCGCGTTGAGCCGCAGCCGGTCGACTCCCGCGACCGGCACCCCCTCGGCATAAAGCCGCGCGACGATCAGCGAGGCGAGTTCGCCGCGGCGCTTGACGAGGATCATCACGTCCTCGGGCTGCAACGCCCTCCCCTTGCTCTCGAGCATCAGCCCGTCGGCGAGCCACTTGCTGATCGCCCGTGCGATATCTCCGGCCAGCTTGCGGGTGGTATCGCCAACCCACTCCTCCTCGTCGGAGTCGCTGCCGCCCTCGGTCGTTGCCGGCCAGAGCGTAACCGTCCCCGGTCCCGGCACTTCGCTGGCATGCGGCTCGGCATCGCTCAGATCGCCCATCCCGGGCTCGGGCAATCCGGCGATCGCGGCGTCGACGAATTCGAGTACCGGGCGCGTCGACCGGAAGCTGTGGGTCAGCGACAGCGATTCCAGCTCGCGCCCCTCGACGTCATACTCCGCCCGCACCCGCGACGCCCGCCAGAACCGCTCGAACGCCGCGCGGAAATAGATCGGATCGGTGCCCTGAAACCCGAAGATCGCCTGCTTGTAGTCGCCGACGGTGAACAGGGTCCGCACCGTCTCGCCGCGGGCGCCCTCGCCCGAAAAGAACTCGTCGGCGATCGCGCTGACGATCGCCCATTGCTGCGGATTGGTGTCCTGCGCTTCATCGATCAGCACATGCTCGGTGACCTGGTCGAGCTTGTAGCGCACCCATTCGCCCATGCCGGGCTCGGCCAGCAGCGCCACGGTCTTGCCGATCAGATCGTTGAAATCGACTGCGCCCACCCGCCGCTTCGCCCGGGAATAAGTCTCGGCATAGACCCGCCCAGCCTCGAGCCCGCGCGCGAGCAGATCGGCGAAATCGGCCTGCACCTTCATCCCGATCAGTTCGCCGCAGCGCCCGTGCAGCCGCATCGCGAGATCGGCATAGCCCGGCTCCTGCGGCGCCTGCCCCTTGCCGAACGAGCGCGGCTCGCCCTTGGCAGTGGCCCAGACCGAATGCAGGTCGGCCAGCCGCGCCGCGCGCTTGCCCGGCGGCAAGGTCAACCACATTGCGATTTCCTCGGCCCGCGCCAGCCCCGACTTGGTGCCCCAGGCGGCATTCATCGCCGCGATTTCGCGCAGCCCCGCACAGTCGAAATCGTCGTCGCCGCAGCAGCGCTCGATCTCCGCCGCGATGTCGCCGGCGGGCAGGTTCATCGCCCTCCGCAGGAACGGCTGGATACCGCTCGGCAGTGCCGCCATTGCCTCGGCATTCGAGGCGCAGATCTTGAGGAACGCCTCGGCCTTGCCCTCGCCGAGCCGCAGGCTCAGCGCGCCGACCGAGTCGATCAGCCCCATCCGCCCTTCGCGCGCGGCATCGATCAGCATCTCGGCAAGCGCCTCGCGCGCCAGCACCGCCTCCTCGCGCTGGTCGAGCGGGCGGAAGCCGGGAACCAGCCCCGCCTCGACCGGAAAAGCCGCAAGCAGCGACTGGCAGAAGCTATGGATGGTCTGGATGCGGATGCCGCCGCCCGGCGCATCGAGCACCTTGGCGAACAGAGTGCGCGCCCGCGCCCTGCCTTCCGGCGCGATACTCTCGCCGAGCGCCTCCAGATCGGCGACCAGCTCGGCGTCGCTCGCCCGCACCCAGCGCGCCAGCCGGCTGGTGATCCGCTCGGACATCTCGGCGGCGCCCGCCTTGGTGAAGGTAAGGCACAGGATCGCCCCCGGATCGACGCCGGCCAGCAGCAGCCGCCACACGCGTGCCGCGAGCACCTGCGTCTTGCCGGTGCCCGCCGACGCCGACAGCCAGATATGCCGCGCCGGATCGCTGGCGCGGCGCTGATTGCCTTTGAGGGGATGTAGCGGACGAAGGCTCATGACACTCCCCTCCCTGAAAGGGAGGGGCTGGGGGTGGGTGCGCGGCGCAGCCGCGCGTTCAGCACTGCGCGCAAAGACGAGGCATCGAGCCTCGCCTTCGCGCACCCACCCCTTAATCCCCTCCCTTGCAGGGAGGGGAAGCTGAACGCGCGCCTACTCACGCCCATACCATTCATCCCGCCGCATCAGCTGGTCGTACTCAGCGTACGGCGCGTAATCCGGGTGCAGCTTCGCGGTGAACGGCGCGTCCCCGGTCAGCCACATCCGTGCCGCCCCTTCGAACTGCGCCACCGCCCGGTCGATAAACTCGTCCGCCGGCAGATAGTCGCGGCGTTTCGGATCGCACGGGCTCTCGACATAGCCGAACGCGCCGCGGCTGTTCTTCGACAGCGACCAATATTCGAACTGCTTCGCCCGCCCAGCAATGCCTTCGAAGCCGCCACGCTCGGCAATCAGCCCGAGCAAGCCGAGTTGCAGGCTGAACCCTTCGCGCACTGCCGCCAGGCTGGGCGGCTTGCCGGTTTTGTAGTCGACGATCGCGAGGCTGCCGTCGCCCATCCGGTCGATCCGGTCGAAGGTGCCGCTCAGTTCCACATCCGCGAACTGGATCACGCCACGCTTTTCGACTGCGATCACCTTGCGCGACGGATCGGCGGCAATCTGCGTAGCGATCCAGTCGACCGCCTCCATCAGCCGCGGCGCCCACAAGGCGCGCATCATCGGGTGCGTACGCTCGTCGCGCAGCATCGCCTCGGCACGCGCGCGCAGCTTCTCGGGCGCGCAATCGTCGAGTTCGAACCATTTCTGAAGAACCTCGTGTACCGCCGTACCGCGCCAAGCCGCACTCGGATCGGCATCGACCGGGTCGAGCGGCATCAGCCGGAGCATCCGCCGGGCGTAAAAGGCGTAGGGATCGGCCTTGAGCCGGTCGACTTCGGTCACCGACAGCATCTTCGGCCGCAGCGCGACGGGGGGCTTCGGTTCCGGCCGTTCGGCAGGCGCATGTGCACCGGGATCGTCGATTCCGCGCAGCCACGCCTCGACTTCGCTCGCGCGATCGAGCCCGCCCGACAGCGCCTCGAGCCGCAGCCAGAAGCGCGACGCGATCGTCGGCGCGCTGGCATCGCGCCGCGCACGCGTCAGCAGCACCCGCGGCGCACCGAGCGCGCCGGCGAGATCATGCGCCGAAAGCCCGATCCGCCGCTCGAGCCCGGGCAGCCCGAGCTCCGCGCGGATCCGCGGGGCCAGCCACGGATCGGGCGCGGGCAGCCCCGGCCATACGCCCTCGTTCAGCCCGCCGAGGATCATCAGATCGGCAGTCTGCAGCCTCGCCTCGATCAGGCCGAGAATCGCTAGCCGGGGATGCCCGCCCTGAGGCGGCCGCACGGCGACTTCGTCCATCAGGGTCCGCAGCATCGGCGCCAGCGCCTCGGGCTCTGCACGCGGCGGGCCGTTCGCCGCCTCGCGCTCAGCCGCGTCGAGCAGATTCGCGGCCTCGCGCCCTTCCGCACGTGCCCAGAGCGCATCTCCGCCAAGCGCCTGAGCCGTCTCGCGCAATGCGGCCAGCAATATCGGCACTGGCTGCGCCCCACCGGCGAACACCGCGTCGAGCGGCGCCAGCAGCGCTCGTGCCTCTGGCCACCAGCGCTGCGCCGCTCGCCGCAAATGGCCGTCCCTGCCCTCCTGCTCGGCAAGATGCCGATCAATCCCCGTCAGCCCGGGCGCTGGTCGCGGCCCGCGCAACGCACGGTCGAGCCGGCGCACGCCTTCAAGCCATTCGCCGCGTCGCTCCGCCATGACCAGCGGGTGCTTGAGCAAGGTGAGCAGCGGCAACGGCGGGAAGCCCTGCGCGGCGGCATCGGCGAGCGCCAGCAGCAAGGTTCCCGGCGGCAGAATCGAGAGCGGCTGTCCCGCCGAATCATCGACGGCAATCCCCCAGCGCGCACAATGCGCTGCCACGCGCCGCGCCAGCGCCCGATCCGGCGTAACCAGAGCCGCGGTCCGCCCCGGCGTCTCGAGCACTTCGCGCAATGCCAGCGCGATCCCTTGTGCCTCCTCGGCCGGAGTCGCCACTTCGAGCACGCGGACGCCGTCGAGCCGCCGCTCCGCGGCGGGCAGCGCCGTCCAGCCATGAGTCAACTCCGGCGGCGCCATCGCCGAGGCGATCGCCTTGCTGCGCGCCGGCGGTGCGTCATGCTCGCTCACCACGCGCCACGGATCGAACTCGCTGCGGTGCACCCCCATTCGGTCGAGCAGCAGCTTCAGGTGGAATTGCGGATGGCTTTCGAGGCTGCGCCGCCGCCGGCCGGTGACCGGATCGGGCTTGTGCGGCCCGAGCGCATCCCATTCCATGTCGCTGATGCCGGTGGCGAGCCCCGGCAGCACCACCATGCCCTGCGGCAGACCCGCGATCGTGCGCAGCAAGCGCGCGAACACCGGCGCCGGCGCCGCGACGCCTGCCGCGCAGACGAATCCCGCAGGCGGCGCGGTCCGCCAGCTTCGCGCCACCTTGTCGATCAGCCGCCGCCGGCGTTCGGCCAGATCGATCCGCCCGAGCCGCTCCAGTTCGCGCGGCCAGCGCGTCAGCACCACTTCGAACAAGGCAAGCGAGCGCTCCCAATGCGCCGACAGCTCCTGGCTGAGCTCGATCTCCCTGAGCGCGCGCGGCGGCACTTCCTCGATCAGCAATTGGTCCAGCGTGGTGGCGAGGTCGCCCGCCAGCCGCACCGCCTCGGCCGCGTCGACCGGCGCCCCCGCCTCCTGGATCAGCCGTGCGAGGATCATCCGCCGCTGCAACGGCTCCACCGCCGCCGGCACCGGCGCGTCGTCGCCGGCCGCATCGAACACCGCTTCGTCGAGCTCGGGATCGCCCACCGCGACCAGCCGCGGCAGCAGCAGCCCGCATTCACTGGCGCGCACGAACGCATCCTGGATCGCGCGCTTGGCGCGGTTGTTCGGCAGCAGCACCAAGCCGCGCGCCAGCTTGAGCGGATCACTTCCGAACCGCCGGATCAGCCCGATCGCCAGCGCATCGGCAAAGGCGCGGTGCGGCGGGATGGTGTAGAGATGCAGGCGTTCGGGCAAGCTCTTCTCTCTCCCCTCCCTGCAAGGGAGGGGTTAGGGGTGGGTGGCGAGCGTAGCGAGCCTTGTCGATGCCGGGCAAGAGCGCCGCTCGTCGCGGCGCACCCACCCCTAGCCCCTCCCTTCCAGGGAGGGGAACAGGAAAATCACATCTCCGCCAGCACCGCCTCCGCCGCCCCCACCGCCGCGGGGGTCCCGACATCGAACCACAAGCCCTGGTGCACCACGCCCCACAGCCGTCCCGCCTCGAGCGCGCGGTTGAAGAACAGGTTGGTCGAGAACGGCCCCTCGGGCCAATCGCGGATCAGCCGCGGCGACAGGATCGACACGCCGATGAACACGAATGGCGCGAGCCGGCCCGGTTTGCGCCGCTCGGTGATCCGGCCGAGCGCGTCGAGGCGGAAGTCCCCCTGCCCCTTGTGGCAATTGGCACGCGCCAGCGGCACCACCAGCAGCAGCGCGTCCATCCGGTCGTCGTCCCACTGCGCCGCGAGCCCGCGGATCGCGTCGACCGGCCCGTCGATCCACAGATTGTCGCTGTTGACGCAGAGGAACGGCTGGTCGCCGATCAACTCGCGCGCCTGGACGATCCCGCCGCCGGTCTCCATCAATTGCTTGCGCTCGTCGGAGATCAGCACCTCGATGTCGGTTACCCGCGCGCGCAGATGCGCTTCCATCTGGTCGGCGAGATAATGGACGTTGACGATCGCGCGCCTGACTCCGGCCGACCGGAGATGGTCGAAGGTGTGATCGATCAGCGTCTTGCCGGCGACCTCGACCAAAGGCTTGGGTCGCGTCGCGGTCAGCGGGCGCATGCGTTTGCCGAGCCCCGCCGCCATGACCATCGCCGTCTCGGGCACGGCCGCCGCCGGCTGCGGCCGCAGCGAATAGATCGCGCTCATTCGCCGACGATCGCCAGCGGGTCGCCGCGCAGTTCGGCCGGCACATTGGCGTCGAACCAGTCGGCGACCGGCTTGAGCGCCGGATGCTTGAGATCGCGCTCGAGATAGCCCCACACGCGCGGACACAGGCCGGGATAGCGCGGCTTGCCGTCGCGCTTCCACAACCGGGTGAAGATGCCGACGATCTTGGCGTTCCGCTGCGCGCCGAGCACATGATAGGCGACGTCGAACGCGTCCCCCGCCCCGGTGATCCTTTTGTAGCGATCGAGCATCGCCGTCTCGAGCTCGGGCGCCACGTCGCGCCGGGCGTCCTGCAGCAGCGACACGAGGTCATAGGCCGGATGACCGGCGAGTGCATCCTGGAAGTCGAGCAGGCCCAAACTCTCGCTGCCTTCGATCAGCATGATGTTCTCGGCATGGTAATCGCGCAGCACCGTGACCGGCGTATGACCGGCGAGCACCGGCGCGAGCACCTGATCCCACGCGTCGACATAGCCCTGCAGGTCGACTTCGAGCCCGACCGCCGGCGTATACCATTCGGGCAGCAGCCCCGCCTCGCGCTGATATTCGGCGAGATCATAAGCGCGGACGTCCGCCGCCTCGTGCTGCCCCAGCCGGATCAGCAGATCGACCGCCTCCTCGTACAGCCGCAACTCGCTCTCCGGGGCGGCGTCGACGGTCTCGCGCAGCCGCGCGTCGCCGAAATCCTCGAGCAGTACGAGGCCATGGTCGAGGTTCTCGGACAGGATCCGGGGTGCCGCAAAGCCGCGCCCGGTCAGCCACCGCGCAATTGCGATGAACGGCCGCGGATCCTCGTGCGGCGGCGGCGCGTCCATCAGAATCGCGCTGCGGTCGTGATGCACCACCCGGAAATAGCGACGGAACGAGGCATCGCCGGCGAGCGGCCGGATCTCGGCGCCCTCCCATCCCGCGTGGATCAGAAAGTCAGGCGCCGCGGCGGGCGGATTCATGTCGGCTATAGAGCTATTTGGGGCCATCGGTCCTTCCATGCCGCCGGCACCTTCGCTGTCAAGCTGCGCGCGCCGTCCGGCGTCGGTTCCAGGCTGAGCCACAAGGCGTCGTGCCACCAGGTCTCGGCAAACCGCTCGGGCCATTCGACGATCAGCAGCGAATCATGGCGGGCATCGTCGAGCCCCAGTTCCTCTGCCTCGTCCGGATCCTCGATCCGATACAGATCGACGTGCAGCACCGGAAACCGCACCTGCGGCGGGTCATAGGGCTGAACGATCGCGAAGCTCGGGCTCGGAGCCTCTTCCTCCAGCCCCAGAGCGGCGAGCAGACCGCGGGCGATGCTGGTCTTGCCGGCGCCGAGCGGTCCGGACAGCGCGATCACGTCGCCGGGACGGGCGACTTCGGCCAGCCGCGCCCCGAGGGCGAGCGAGTCTTCGGGAGAGGCGAGCCGAATCATAATCCTCCCCCTGGGAGGGGGAGGTGGCAGCCGAAGGCTGACGGAGGGGGTGCTATCCGCAATACGGGGCCCTTTGGGACACGCACCCCCTCCGTCGTGCTGCGCACGACACCTCCCCCTCCCGGGGGGAGGATCTTGAAGAGTTCCCTCACCGCGGCAGCTCCACCGTCACCAGCGTCCCCTCGCCCGGCTCCGAGATCAATTCGATCCGCCCGCCATGCGCCTCGACGAACTGCCTCGCGAGCGGCATCCCCAGCCCCAGTGCGCGCTCGCCGCTGCGCGAGATGCCGTGCTGCGCGAAGCTGTCGAACGCCTTCGCCACCGCTTCCTTGCTCATCCCCGGACCATTGTCCGAGACGATCACCCGCGCCACCCGCTCGTTGCCGTCGAGGTGGAGCAGCACGCGCCCCTCTTCCGGCGTGCACGCCACCGCGTGGCGCAACAGATGCTCGACGACTTGCCGCAGCCGCCGCAGGTCGCCCGTCACCCTGCCCGCGGTTCCGGTATCCTCGACGACCAGTTCGATCTTCTTGGCCTTGGCCAGCGGCGCGATCGCCTCGGCAGCGGCATTGGCGGCCAGTTCGAGATCGACCGGCACCTTCTCGAGCGGCGCACCTTCGCTCTGGGTAAGATCGAGCACGTCGTCGACGAGCGCGCTCAGACGGTCGACCGACGACAGGATCGCCTCGGTATATTCGACCGCATTCCTGGTCAGCCGCCCGGCAAAGCCGCCGTGCAGCATCTCGGTGAACCCCTTGATCGAGGTCAGCGGGGTGCGCAGCTCATAGCTCATATTGGCGACGAAGGCGGTCTTGACCTGGTCCGCAGCTTCCAGGGCCTCGTTACGGTCGCGCAGCGCCCGCTCGGCGCGGTGATGGTCGGTGGTGTCGAGCATCGTCACCAGCGCGTTGCCGTCGGGCAGCGGCACTGCGGTAATGTCGAAATGCCGGCCGTCGGCAAAAGCCACTGCGCTCCCGCGCGTCTGCCGGTCCTTGGCCGCCAGCCGGATCAGATCGCCGAGCACTTCGGCACGCGCGGGATTGCCGAGCTTCGGCGCGGCCGCCTTGACCAATTGCCCGATCTGCGGGTGTCCGTCGAGAAACGCGTCCTCGAATCCCCAGACCTGACGGAACTTGCGGTTCCACAATTGCAGCCGACCCTTGCCGAACACGCCCACCGCCTCGGCGAGGCTCTCCAGCGTCGCGGTGCGCACCTGCTGCATCTCGCCATGCTCGCGCTGCAGCTCGAATTGCTGGGTGCGGTCCTCGAAGATCAGCAGCAGCCCGCCATCCGGCAGCGGCTGACCGACCACGCGCAGGTGGGTTCCCGCAACACTCCACGTCTCCTCGACGGCGTCCGGCGCGGTGAACCACTCGCGGCGCTCGGCCTTCCACGCCGGATAGTCGCGGACCTCGGGCAGGCGATTGACCTCGCGCATGCGGTCGAGCACCCGGTCGAATTCGGGCCGGTCGGCGAGCCACTCCATCTTCATCGCGAACATGCGCCGGAACGGCTGGTTGCAGAAGGCAAGCCCGCGGTCCGGCGCGAATTGAGCGACACCGGCAGAGAGCCGGTCGAGCATCTCGCGCTGCGCCTCGCCGAAGCGCTTCAGCCCGCCGCGGAGCTGCTCGAACTCCTCGATATCCACGGCGAAGCCGGCAACCCCGCCCGTCGGCAGCGGTACGTCGTGGAGCCGCAGCATCCGTCGGGCGCCGCCGATCGTCGCCGGCATCGCGCTGGTCTGCGCCTCGCCGGTGTCGCGTGCGATAGCGGCATTGGCGAGCGGCCCGCCCAGCCCGGCGCCTTCGACCAGCTCGAGCCCGTGCGCCACCACGTCCTCGCTATTGCCGCCCTCGACGGCGCGGACATAGGCCGAGTTGACCATCAGCAGCTTGAGGTCGGGGCCACGGTACCACATCGGCATCGGCGCCGCCTCGATGAGGGCGGTGAGTGCGTCGAACGCGGCACGCAGCCGCGTCGTCTCAAGCTGCAGCCGGTCGATCTCGCTTTGGCTGTCGGTGGTGTCGAGGAACCATAAGACCACGCCGCCGTGCCGCGCGGCATCGGCGCGTTCGCCGATCACCAGCAAGGCGCGCTCGGAGCCCTGCGCATGCACCGCGAGGCTGAACGGCTGTCCCGCCTTCTGCGCAGCGACTACATGGTTTTCCAGCGCCGCGGCGTCGGCGGCCACCAGGCCGCTTTCGATCCCGGCAAGATCGGAAAGCTCTCGCGGCAGCAGGTCGAGCCCGAGCCAGTCCGCCAGTCGACGCGGCACCTCGACGCGCCCGTCGGCGCGGACGATCATCGCCTGTGCGGGTGAGTTGGCCATCAGCGCAGTCAGCCGCGCGTTATGATCCGCGGCTTCGCGTGCCTCAGCCCGGGCGCGCAGGCCGACGAACAGCATCCATGTCGCGCCGAACAGCAGCAAGGCGAGCACCGCCCCCGCCAGTATCGCCGCTGATTGCGGAAGCTCGATCAACCCGCCACTCCACGGCTTCGCTGTGCCATCATCCCCGTTCCTTAGGCAAAGCGCGGCGGATCGGGAAGCGGCTTGCGCGCTCTAGGTGCGCGCGTCTCCGGCGGCCTTCCGCAGCAGCCGTCGCAGCAGCGGCTTGCGGCTCGAAACCTGGGCAGCCGCGCGGGTCTGCGCAGGCACAGCATTGGTGGGCGGCTCGATCGAGAGGTGCAGCATCAGCCGCCGGGTCTCGTCTTCGAGCCCGTCCTCCTCGGGTGTGCCCATGGCCGAACGCAGGATCTCTGCGATCCGCTCACGTGCGTGCCCGGCATCGGGGTTCGCTTCGCTATTCCTCACACTCGCGCATCTAACGAAGCAAATCGCGCTTCGGCCGCACGTCGCAAAAGCCGGAGCGACGATACGAAACAAATGCCGGATCGAGCGCCTTCCGCAGCAGCCACGGTTCGCCTCCGCTCCTGCGAGCCCGGCCCGGCGCCGCCGAAGTGCTGCGGCGCAATAAAGTTACGTATTTCTACCTAAGCGCGACATATATTCCCAATGTTGTGACATGAATGCCACACAGAGGCGCCAGCAACATTTCTGCAATGTGAATGGCGCTTGTCACCGGACGTGCCCGACTGCAACGCTGACCGACGATAGTTTATTAGTAAGGGGTATCGAAATGAAGGTCGGCTTTCTCTCTGCCACAGCATTGCGGTCTGGAGCGCTGCTCGGTCTGGCGCTGATCGGAACCGCGCCCGCTTACGCCCAGGACACCTCGGACACTGCCACCCAGACACCTGCCGACACCAATGTGCCGGATCAGGCGGCAACCTCGGCCGAGGATAGCAGCGAAAGCGCCATCGTCGTCACCGGCTCGCGCATCCGCCGTCCCAATCTCGAGTCCCCGGTCCCGGTGACCTCGATCGGCGGCGAAGAGTTCTTCCAGACCGGCACGACCTCGGTGGGCGACGTGCTCAACGAACTGCCGGCGCTGACCAGCACGTTCAGCCAGTCGAACTCGACTCGCTTTCTCGGCACCGCCGGCCTCAGCCTGCTCGACCTGCGCGGCCTCGGCCCGCAGCGCACCCTCGTGCTGGTCAACGGCCGCCGCCACGTCGCGGGCGACATCCTCAACAACGCCGTCTCGCCTGACGTCAATTCGATCCCGACCGATCTGATCGAGCGCGTCGACGTCGTCACCGGCGGCAGCTCGGCCGTCTATGGTTCTGACGCGATCGCGGGCGTCGTGAACTTCGTTCTCAAGGACGATTTCGAAGGCTTCCAGATTCGCGGTCAGGGTGGCCTCAGCGACGACGCCGACGCCCCCGATTATTATGTCAGCGCGCTGGCCGGCAAGAATTTCGCCGACGGTCGCGGCAATATCGCGCTCAACCTCGAATATGCCCATCAGGGCGATTTCTACGCCTCGGACCGCAAGGAATATCGCACCAACAACGGTTTTGTGACCGTTGATTCGGATCCGGCAAACTCGCCCAACGGCAGCGACGGCACCCCCGATCGCGTCTTCTCGCACGACATCCGCAGCGCAACCTATTCGAACGGCGGCACGTTCCTTGGTAATGACTGCGGCGGCTTCTACTGCTCCTATGGTTTCCAGCCCAACGGCGACCTCTTGCAGCGCACCGGAACGCGTGTCGGCCTGCCCCCCTATGGCAGCTTCATCGGCGGCAATGGCGACAATTTCCGTGACGGCACCCAGCTCGGCCTGCGTCCGAAGCAGGACCGCTACAGCGCCAATCTGCTCGCGCATTTCGAAATTTCGCCGGCGTTCGTGCCGTTTGTCGAGGCCAAGTATGTCCGCTCGGACGTGCTCGGCAGCGCCAGCGGCCCGTTCTTCTTCAACGGCGGTGTCACGCAGTCGCCGCGTGAGGTGTTCTACACGGACAATCCGTATCTCAGCACGCAGGCCCGCAACTTCCTCAACGACTATTATGGCGTCCCCGCAGGCACCAGCCAGCCCTTCTACTTCAACGAGAACGCCACCAGCCTGACCAACCGGCAGGAATCGCTCAAGCGCGAGACGTATCGCATCGTCGGCGGTGTTCGCGGTGATTTCGGCGGCAACTGGTCGTACGAAGCGTCGGTGAACTACGGGCAGTTCGACGAGACCAACAAGATCCTCGGCAACGTCAATCTGCAGCGCTTCCTGCTCGCGATCGACGCGGTCGATCAGGGTCTCGTCCAGAACGGCGTCGCCAATGGTAATGTTGTCTGCCGCGCCTCCGTCGATCCGGCGGCCCGCATCGCATATGAGAAAGCCGCAGATCCGGCCTTTGCCAACTCGCAGCTCGCGGCCGATGTTGCCGCCTGTCGGCCTGTCAATCTGTTCGGTGTCGGCAATGTGAGCGACGCCGCCCGCAGCTATCTGCTCCAGGATTCGATCGCCAAGGGTCGCATTACGCAGTTCGTCGCGAACGCCTTCGTCAGCGGTGACTCGAGCAAGTGGTTCGAACTTCCGGGCGGCCCGGTAGGCATCTCGTTCGGTGCCGAATATCGTCGCGAAACCGCACGCTACACGCAGGACGAGTTCACCGACGCCGGCCTGACCTTCTACAACTCGATCCCGACCTTCAATCCGACGTCGTTCGAAGTGAAGGAAGTGTTCGGCGAGCTCAGCGTGCCGCTCCTGAAGGACGTGCCCTTCTTCCAGAGCCTGACGCTCAGCGCCGCTGCCCGCTACGCGGATTATAAGGGCTCCACCGGTAACGTCTGGGCCTACAACGGCAGCGTCGAATGGTCCCCGGTTCGCGATCTGCGCTTCCGCGGCAACTATTCGCGATCGGTCCGCGCACCGACGCTCGTCGATCTCTACACGCCGTTGGGCCAGAACTACGCACCCGGCTTCCAGGATCCGTGCGCGCTCGACCAGATCGGCGAGGGTTCGTCGACCCGTGCCGCGAACTGCGCCGCCGCCGGCGTTCCCGCTGGTTTCAATTATCAGTATCTCGATTCGCTAGGCTTCGTCTCTGGCGGCAACACAAACCTCGAGGCGGAGACGTCGGACTCCTATACGGTCGGCCTGATTCTCCAGCCGCATTGGATCCGCGGGCTGTCGCTCACCGTCGATTTCTTCGACATCACGGTGAACAACGTAATCACGACACCCAGCGCACAGGATATCGTCGACGCGTGTTACGATGCGGCGGATCTCAACAACCAGTTTTGTTCGCTTTTCCATCGCTATTCGGGAACGGGAACCGGTCCGGGCCTCGAGATCCCCGGGCAGATCCTCGAGAACGATCTGGTTGGGCAGCCGCTCAACTACGCCAAGCTGAAGGTGCGCGGCATCGACGCCGAGCTCGGTTATCGCGGTGCGATCGGCAATCTCGGCAATCTGTCGACCCGTGCGATCTACACCCACAACTTCCGCAACGACTCGTATCTCAATCCGGCGGATCCGGGTCGTCGCGATCAGGATCTGGGTGAGCTCGGCTTCCCGAAGGATGAGGCGCAGTGGAGCGTCGACTTCCAGAGCGGACCGGTGACGCTCGGCTACAAGATGCGCTACATCGGCAAGATGGTCGTCGACGAGTGGGAAAACACCCACAGCGTGCAGGGCCGCGACCCGCAAAATGCGGACTATTCGGACATCACCGAATATCCCGCGACCTTCTACCACAATATCCGGGTGCAGATGGACGTCGGCAAGTCGTACAATCTGTATCTCGGCATCGATAACCTGCTCGACACCATCCCGCCGCTCGGCACCACCGGCGCCGGCTTCGGCAGCGGCATCTACGACAATGTCGGCCGCTTCCTCTATGCAGGCTTCGTCGCCAAGTTCTGATCGGAACGCCGCGAAGAGCTTTGGGGGTCGGGATCATTCCCGGCCCCTTTTTCTTGGGCTCGCCGCAATTTGCTGGCATCGACGCGCGATGACCTTTCCTCCCGATAACCCGCTCCTCCGCGAAGCCGCAGCGGCGCTCGGCCGCGGCGATCTCGGCACCGCCGAGCGTGCGGTCCGGACAGTGCTGCGGCAGGACGCCGACAATGTCGTCGCGCTCATGATGCTGGCCGACATCGCCAGTGCGGTCGGCATCTATCCCGAAGCCGAGGCGCAGCTCCGCAAGGCAGTGAAGCTGGCACCGGACTACATTGAGGCGTGGGTCAATCTCGCGCTCGTGCTCCTCCAGCAGCGCCGTATCGACGACGGCCTTGCCCTGCTCGACCGCGCGATCGGACGCGACCCCGGCCATGTCCGCGCCGCCGCTTCCAAGGCGAATATCCTCGCGCAGCTGGGCGATTACGACGCTGCCGCGACGGTCTGGGAGGCGCTGCTCGCCGCGATCGGCGACAATGCCGAAGTGTGGATGGGCTACGGCAATCTGCTCAAGACGCTCGGCCGGCAGGACGAGGCTGTGACGGCCTATCGCCGCGCGACCGGCATCGTGCCCGATCTCGCCGAGGCATGGTGGTCGCTCGCCGAGCTCAAGGCCGGGCGGATCACCGATGCGGATGTCGCAACGATGGAGCACGCATTATCTTCCGCCCCCGATCCATCGCGCCGTCTCTTCCTCCACTTCGCGCTCGGCAAGGCGTTCGAGGACCGCCGCGACTGGGCGCGTTCGTTCGAGCATTATGCCGCCGGCAACCGCCTCCGTCTCGCGCTCGAGCCACACGACCGTAGCCTCGTCAGCGCCGAGGTGGATCGCGCGATCCGCGTCTACGACGGCGCGTTCTTCGCCGCCCGCCGCGGCTGGGGTGCCCCTGCCGCCGATCCGATCTTCATCCTCGGCCTGCCGCGGGCCGGCTCGACCTTGGTCGAGCAGATCCTCGCCAGCCACCCGCAAGTCGAGGGGACCGCCGAGCTGCCTTATATCCCGCAGCTCGTTCAGGCCCTGGTCGCCGAACGCTGGCGCGACCGCGCCGCCGCGCATCCCGAGATCGTCACCTCGCTGGACGCCGCCACCACCACGGCGCTGGGGCATCGCTACCTCGAGATCGCCGCGCGGCACCGCAAGACCGACGCACCCTTCTTCGTCGACAAATTGCCCAATAACTGGCTCTATGCCGGCTTCATCCATCTGATCCTGCCCAACGCGCGGATCATCGATGCGCGGCGGGAGCCGATGGCTTGCTGCTTCTCGAACTTCAAACAGCATTTCGCGCGCGGCCAGACCTTTGCCTATTCGTTCGAGGATCTCGGCGCCTATTACCGCGACAATGTTCGCCTGATGGCGCATCTGGAAGGCGCAATGCCCGGGGTGATCCACCGCGTCCAGCATGAGGCTTTGCTCGCCGATCCGGAGGCCGAGATCCGGCGCCTGCTCGACTTTCTCGGGTTGCCGTTCGATCCGCGCTGTCTCGCGCCGCACGAGAACAGGCGGCCGGTCCGCACCGCCAGCTCGGAACAGGTGCGCCGCCCGATCAATCGCGACGCCATGGATCTGTGGCGGCATTACGAGCCGTGGCTCGGCGGCCTCAAGACCGCGCTGGGTCCGCTGGCGCCGCAATGAAAAAGGGCCGCGGTTCGCACCGCGGCCCCTTCTCTCGCCCGGGCGAAAGCCTCAGTAGCGATAGTGATCCGGCTTGAACGGCCCTTCGACCGGCACGCCGATATAGCCTGCCTGCTTGGGGGTCAGCTTCGAAAGCTGCACGCCGAGCTTCTCGAGGTGCAGCGCCGCAACCTTCTCGTCGAGATGCTTCGGCAGGACATAGACCTCGTTCTGGTAGTTCTCGCCCTTGGTGAACAGCTCGATCTGGGCCAGCGTCTGGTTGGTGAACGACGCCGACATCACGAAGCTCGGATGGCCGGTGGCGCAGCCGAGGTTCACGAGACGGCCCTTGGCGAGGATGATGATCTGCTTGCCGTCGGGGAACTTCACCAGGTCGGTGCCCGGCTTCACTTCGGTCCACTCATAGTTGCTGAGCGCCGCAATCTGGATCTCGCTGTCGAAGTGGCCGATGTTGCAGACGATCGACATCGGCTTCATCGCGCGCATGTGATCGGCGGTGATCACGTCGGCATTGCCGGTCGCGGTGACGAAGATGTCGGCGCGCTTGACGGCCTCGTCCATCGTCACGACCTCGAAGCCCTCCATCGCCGCCTGCAGTGCGCAGATCGGGTCGATCTCGGTGACGAGCACGCGCGCGCCGCCGTTGCGGAGCGACTGGGCACTGCCCTTGCCGACGTCGCCGAAGCCGGCGACCACGGCGACCTTGCCGGCGAGCATCACGTCGGTGGCGCGGCGGATCGCGTCGACCAGCGATTCCTTGCAGCCATAGAGATTGTCGAACTTCGACTTGGTGACGCTGTCATTGACGTTGATCGCCGGGAACGGCAGCTCGCCCTTCTTGGCGATCTCGTAGAGGCGGTGAACGCCGGTGGTGGTCTCTTCCGAGACACCCTTCAGGTTCTTGACGGTCTGGGTGAGGTAGCCCGGATACTTGGCCACGAACGCCTTGAGCGCGCGCTGGAACTCGACTTCCTCGTCATTCTCCGGCTCGCCGAGCGTCGCGCCCGCCTCGAGCTTGGCGCCCCAAAGCGCGAACATGGTCGCGTCGCCGCCGTCATCGAGGATGATGTTGGCGGTGGTGCCGTCACCGTCGGCACCCCAGTTGAAGATGTCGCCGACATAGTCCCAGTACTCGGCGAGGCTCTCGCCCTTCACCGCGAACACCGGGATGCCCGCAGCGGCGATCGCCGCGGCGGCGTGGTCCTGCGTCGAGAAGATGTTGCAGGTCGCCCAGCGCACCTGTGCGCCGAGTGCGACGAGGGTCTCGATCAGCACCGCGGTCTGGATCGTCATGTGGAGCGATCCGGTGATGCGCGCACCCTTGAGCGGCTGCGACGCGCCGAATTCCTCGCGCAGCGCCATCAGGCCCGGCATTTCGGTCTCGGCGATCTCGATCTCCTTGCGGCCGAAATCGGCGAGGCCGATGTCCTTGATCACATAGTCGTTCTTGTCGAGCACGGTAGCCACGGGCTGCATCTCCAGCAGTGTAAAAGGGTCGGCACGCCGGACTCGCCGGCCGCGATTGGCGCGCCCTACAGGCTCAGATGGGAATGCGCAAGTCAGATATAAAGATATCTTTATATGTTCTGCGCACCGCCCCGCGCGTAGGCGCCATCCCCTTCCGCAATTCAGATGGCCGTAGCGGCACTTGCGTCCAGACGCTAAGATACCTCCCGGCATGCGCAACTGCGCAACAGGGGGAAATCGATGAACGAGTCTCGGTTCGGCGGCCGCGCGATGCGGACGCAGCTGCGTGTCTCTGCGGGCGTCGCTGCGCTCGCGCTGGGTCTGGCGCTGGCGGCACCCGCCGCGGCACAGGACACGTGCGGCACCGGCAACGCCACCGGCAGCCAGACGGTTGCCTGCGGCACCAGTGCGGACGCCACCGGAGACAATGCAGCCAGCTTCGGCAACAACGCCAATTCCTCGACCAACGGCACCGCGATAGGCCATTGGTCCACGGCCTTGCAGAGCGCGGTTGGCATCGGCTCCGGCGCCACCGCGGCGCAGCGCAGCGTCGCGATCGGCGGCTGGTACGACGCCAATGCCAACGGCTTCGACGACGCGGGCGAGTTCACCAGTGCGGCGGGAATATTCGACGTCGCGATCGGTCAGGGCGCGCGCACTCCGGGCGACTTCAGCCTTGCGCTCGGCGCGGGCGCGCGCGGCGGCACCTCGGACCTCCATATGTATGCCACCGCGCTCGGCTACAATGCGACGGCGATCGGCAATTACGCCACCACGCTCGGCGCCCAATCGCGCGCGGGAGCGTTCGGCGCCGTCGCATTCGGCGCGTCGGCGAACGCCGACGGGCTCCGCGCCATCGCCATGGGCTATAGCGCCTTCGCCACGGGGGACGACGCGACCGCGATCGGCAATTCCGCCAATGCGAACGGCATTGGCGCAATCGCACTCGGTCGCGGTGCCTCGTCCTTCGGCGGCATTGCGGTCGGCAGCAACGCGCAGTCCACCAGCGGCACCGCGATCGCGATCGGCGGCGGCTATGACCGCAACGGCGACAGCACGATCGATTCCACCGAATTTTCCTATGCGGCCGGTGATACGGTTGCGCTCGGCGCCGGCGTCGACGGCCGCGGCCTCTCGGCGACCGCGGTCGGCACCGCGAGCCTCGGCACCGGCGACTACAGCGCCGCTCTCGGCTATCGCGCGGTCGCCAATCACCTGCGCACCACCGCGAGCGGTGCCCAGGCCGAAGCAGTCGGCGACTATTCTTCCGCCTTCGGCAGCAAGGCGCACGCCTATAACGAATATGCCACGGCGCTCGGCTATCAGAGCGAGGCTACCGGCGTTCGCACCACGGTCGTCGGTGCGCTCTCGGGGGCGAGCGGCGACCATTCGACCGCCTTGGGGTTCAACACCTGGGCGACGGGGGACGGGTCGGTTGCGGTCGGCGGCGCTGCCGCAACGGTCGGCCGCTCGACCGCCACCGGCTACTTCGCCCAGGCGTTCGGACTCAATGCCACGGCTTACGGATCAGGCGCATTGGCCAACGCCAGTGGCTCGACGGCGATCGGCGGCGCGGCCCGGTCCGCCGAGGCGGGCGTCGCGGTCGGCAGCCAGGCCTATGCGATCGCCAACCAGAGCGTCGCGATCGGTGGCTGGATCGATCTCAACGGCAACGGCAGCGCCGATTTCGACGAATATACGCGCGCCACTGCGACCAGCGCGGTCGCGATCGGCACGCACGCCAGCGCGTCCGCCAACGACAGTGTCGCGCTGGGCACCGACGCCGTCGCCACCGGGATCGGTTCGCTCGCACTCGGCTCGGGCGCCACGGCAAGCGACAATTATGTCCTCTCCGTCGGCAGCGCGCTCCAGCAGCGCCGCATCGTCAACATGGCGGCGGGCACCGTGTCGGCGACGAGCACCGACGCCGTCAACGGCGCGCAGCTCTATGCCACCAACCAGAATGTCGCGGCGGCGCAGAGCACTGCCGATACCGCGGTGACGAACGCCGCAGCGGCACAGGTCACCGCCAATACAGCGGTCACCAACGCCGCGGCCGCACAAACGACAGCCAACACTGCGCTCACCAATGCCGCCGCGGCGCAAGCTACTGCCGGCACCGCAGTTGCCAACGCTGCCACCGCACAGACCACCGCCAACACCGCTGTGACCAACGCTGCCACCGCACAGACCACCGCCAATACCGCAGTGAGCAACGCCGCCACCGCGCAGACCACCGCCAACACCGCAGTGACCAACGCCGCCGCTGCACAGACGACGGCGAACACCGCGCTCACCAACGCCACCACCGCGCAGACGACGGCGAATACGGCTCGAACCGAAGCCGCCGCCGCGCAGAGCACGGCAAACACAGCGCTCACCAGCGCCGCTTCGGCACAGACCACTGCCGACACGGCGCTCGCCAATGCCTCGATCGCGCAAGGCACCGCCAATACCGCACGCATCGAAGCGGCAGCCGCACAAAGCACGGCGAACACAGCCCGCACGGAAGCGGCAGCGGCGCAGACCACCGCGAATACTGCGCGAACGGAGGCCGCGGCGGCACAATCCACCGCAAACACGGCAGTCGCGAACGCCGCTACCGCCCAGCAAACCGCCGATCGCGCCGACACCACCGCCAATACGGCGCGGACCGAGGCCGCGGCGGCCCAATCCACCGCAAACACGGCAGTCGCCAACGCCGCCACCGCCCAGCAGACCGCCGACCGCGCCGAGACCGCTGCTGCCACTGCCCGCACCGAAGCCGCCGCCGCCCAGACCCGCGCCAACGAGGCACGTGCACTCGCCGATCAGGCGATTGCCAGCGGGGTGGTGACGAAGGATATCGCCGACGCCGCGCTTGCGAACGCCGCCACTGCGCAGCAGACCGCAGACATTGCGCAGCAGCAGGCTGTCCAGGCTGACACCGCGGCGCAACTCGCCCGCTCGATCGCCAACAATGCGCAAGCGAACGCCACGGCCGCGCAGGCAACCGCCGACCGCGCCCTCGCCCGCACCGACTATATGGCGATGAACGGCATGACCGGCGCCAAGCCCACCGCGACCGGCGCCAACGCGATGGCGCTGGGCAGCGGCGCTGTCGCGAGCGGCAACAACGCCGTCGCCATGGGCACCGGCGCGGTTGCAGAGAACGGCGCCGCGGTCGCGATTGGCCTCGGCAACCGCGCTTCGGGCGCCGGCGCCGTCGCGATCGGCGACCCCAATGTCGCCACCGGCCGCGGCGCCGTCGCGCTCGGTGCCGACAACAGCGCCACCGGCGACGGCGCGGTGGCGATCGGCGCAGACAGCGTCGCCAACGGCCGCTCGGCTGTCGCGCTCGGATTCGGCGCGCGCGCGAACGGCGCCGGCGCGGTCGCGATCGGCGACGGCGCTGTCGCGAGCCGCCCCGGCCAGGTCGCGCTCGGCAACACCGGGTCGACCTATACCCTGCCCGGCATCGCCTCGGCCGCAAGCCGTGCCGCCCAAGGCAGCGACGTCCGCTACGTGACGTCGGACACCGCCGGCAATCTCGCTGTCGCCGATTTCGGACCGGCCGCGCTCGTTCAGCTCGACACGCAGCTGCGCCGCAACCGGCGCGAGATGCGGCAGGGCATCGCGACTGCAGTGGCGATCGGCACCGCGCCGATCCCGTCCGAGCCCGGCCGCACCTCCTATGTGCTCAACGGCGCCACCTATCGCGGCGAACAGGCGGTCGGCGGCGGCATCGCCCACCGGCTCAACCTCGAGGATCCGGTCGCCGTCACGGCCGGATTCTCTTATGGCGGCGGCGGCAACACCGCCCTCAGGGTCGGAGTCGCCGGCGAATTCTAGATTTAGGAATCACATCCTTCCCGTCATCCCGGCCTCGAGCCGGGATCCCGCTGTCTTTCGGATGAGCAGAAGCAGCGGGGTTCCGGCTTTCCTACAAGGCACGAACCAGCTATGTTCGCACTATGTTCCACTTGCGGCGATCGGTACTGACAAGATCCGCTCGCCCCTCCGCAAGCCTCACCTGTAGGAAATTAGCTTGCGCGGCTGCGCAACGGAATTTCACGTTCCGCGGGAAAAATGCGAAATTAGCGCCGCCAAATCCAACATTGGTCACGGCCGACCGTCGCGACTCAGGCCGTTCCCGTGCTGTTCGCCAGCAGCCGGGGATCGATCCCGGCGGTCTCGAATCCCTTCGCCCAGCGGCGCCCCGCGTCGACATCGTACAACAGCTTCGTGTCGCCGCTGGTGCTGAACCAGCCGTGCCGGGTCATCTCCTCCTCGAGCTGTCCCTCGCCCCAGCCGGCATAGCCGAGCGCGACCAGCCAGCGGCTCGGCCCGTTCCCTTGGGCTATCGCCTTGAGCACGTCGATCGTGCCGGAGAGCGACCAGCGGCCGTTCACGTCGATCGTGTCCTGACCGCCCCAGTCGGTCGAATGGAGCACGAAACCGCGGCGCGGCTCGACCGGGCCGCCGAAATGCACCGGGGCGTCTGGCACTTCGCCCGGGTCGATCTCGAACTGCCGGAGCAATTCGTGCAGCCCCAGCCCGTCGATCGTCTCGCCGAGCCCGATGCCGAGTGCGCCTTCGTCGTCATGCGCGCACATCGCGATCACGGCGCGCTCGAAGCGTGGATCGCCGATCCCCGGCATCGCGAGCAGGAACTGGCCGGTGAGATAAGGTGTCGAATCCATGCCGGATCAACTTATCGCCACGGTTGCGGGTCCGTCACCCACGAAAATCGATCCCGCCCGTTCGCCCCGAGCTTGTCGAAAGGGATCCCCTCCCCGTTCGCCCTAGCCTTGTCGAAGACACCCCCTCCCCCGTTCGCCCTGAGCTTGTCGAAGGGCCGTTCTTCTTCTACCGCCCGGCCTGTTCGCAGGCCTTCGACACGCTCAGGCCGAACGGATCAGGAGAAGACACGATGACCATCCAGGTTGGCGACCGCATCCCCACCACTCCGCTCGTCAAGGTGACCGAAGAAGGCCCCGAGCAGATCGGCTCGGACGAATATTTCGCCGACCGCAAGGTCGCGCTTTTCTCGGTGCCCGGCGCCTTCACCCCGACCTGCTCGGCCAAGCATCTGCCCGGCTTCGTCGAGAAGGCCGACGCGCTGAAGGCGAAGGGCATTGACGAGATCGCCTGCACCGCGGTCAACGACGCCTTCGTGATGGGCGCATGGGGCAAGGCGTCGGGCGTCGACGGCAAGGTGACGATGCTCGCCGACGGCAACGGCACCTTCGCCAAGGCGGTCGGGCTCGAGATGGACGGCAGCGGCTTCGGGCTCGGCACCCGCGGCAAGCGCTATTCGATGATCGTCAATGACGGGGTGGTCGAACAGCTCAATGTCGAGGCGCCGGGCGCATTCGAGGTCAGCTCGGCCGATTATCTGCTCGGCCGGCTGTAACGTCGCACCCGTAACGGAACTGCGGTGCTGCGGCGGGAGTTGATCCAGGTGATTTGTGCGAAGGGACAAGCATCATGGCCAACACCAACAGCAACAGCACCAACGATAATGCCGGCACCAGCGCGAGCCAGGGTTCGAGCTCGTCGGGATCGGAAAAGTCGTTCATTGCCAGCGCGCAGGAAGTGCTCGGCGACGCCGTCGACGCGACCGTGCAGGCAGTGAAGGAGCACCCGGTCGCTGCCGCCGCAGTCGCTGCCGGCGCCGCTGCCGCAGTGGGCGGTGCGGTCTATGCCGCTACGCAGCTCGGCGGCGACAAGGGCGGCAGCGGATCGTCGTCCTCGTCCAAGAAGTAAATGACGCGGCTCCCGTTCTTCGGAACGGGAGCCGAAGTCTTGCCAGAGTCATCTTTGCGCATTAGCGGTCCAAGATGACTCAAGCATCCGACATCGTCGCCGAGCTGGACCGCCTCTATCGCGCCTCGGTCGACCGCCTCCAGACCGCCCTCAACCGCTATCTGACCGACGGCACCCCGCCCGCGCCGTCGAGCCGCACCGACGGCTCCTTCGCCTATCCCGAGATCCGCCTCACCTATCGCGGCGGTATTGACCGCCCTGCCCCGCCCCGCTCGTTCGGCCGGCTGGTCGATCCCGGCGAGTATCGCATCTCGGTGACCAAGCCGGCGATCTTCTCGGACTATCTGATCGAGCAGCTCACTTTCCTGATCGAGGATTTCGACGTCGAGGTCGACGCCGCTACCGGCCGCCAGGAAATTCCCTTCGCCTATGTCCTCGATCCCGGCCACGCGCTGAGCCTCGACGAAGTCTCGGCGACCGAGCTCGCCCGCCACTTCCCCGCCACCGAGCTCGCCCATATCGGCGACGAGATCGCAGACGGGCTGTGGATGTCGCACGACGGCACCCGGCCGCTGGCACTGTTCGACGGGCTACGCACCGATTTCTCGCTCGCCCGCCTTCGCCATTACACCGGCACGCCGACCGAGCATGTCCAGCAGTACATCCTGTTCACCAACTATCACCGATATGTCGACGAGTTCGTCCGCTGGGCCTGCTCGCAGCTTGGCGAGGGCAGCCGCTTCACCGGCGTCTCGGGCGCCGGCGGCATCGTCGTCGAGAGCGCCGACGACATGGACCGGCTGATCTCGGACAGCGCATGGCGCCGTCACCAGATGCCGGCCTATCACCTGATGGCGCCCGGCCGCACCGGCATAACGCTCGTGAACATCGGCGTCGGCCCGTCCAACGCCAAGACGATCACCGACCATCTCGCGGTGCTCCGCCCTGAGGCGTGGCTGATGATCGGCCATTGCGGCGGTCTGCGGCCGAGTCAGCGGATCGGCGATTATGTGCTCGCCCACGCCTATCTGCGCGACGATCACATCATGGACGACGTGCTCCCGCCGGAAATCCCGATCCCCGCGATCGCCGAGGTCCAGCTCGCCTTGGCGCGCGCTGCCGAGACGGTGTCGGGCCAGTCGGGCGACGAACTCAAGCAGCGGCTGCGGACCGGGACGATCGTCACCACCGACGATCGCAACTGGGAACTGCGCTATTCGACCACCGCGCTTCGCTTCTCGTTGAGCCGCGCCGTCGGCGTAGACATGGAATCGGCGACGCTCGCGGCCCAGGGCTACCGCTTCCGCGTGCCCTACGGCACCTTGCTCTGCGTCTCGGACAAGCCGCTCCACGGCGAGCTCAAGCTCCCCGGGCAGGCAAACCGCTTCTACGAGCGTGCGATCAACGAGCATCTCCGCATCGGTATCGAGACGGTCGAGGAACTCCGCCGCGAAGGCGCCAAGCTGCACAGCCGCAAACTCCGCGCATTCAACGAGCCGCCGTTCCGCTGAGACCGGAGGCGCGGTCGCGCGTTTGTCCCGCGAAGGAGACCAACGATGACCGAACCCGCAAAGCAGCCCGAGCTCGAAACCGAGGAAGGCGCGCACGCCCACCAGCCCGACGGCACCGACTCCTCCGCCGAGTTCGAGGCGGGGATCGCAGACGAAAACACGATCCCCGACGAAATGCCCGAGTGAGCCGCCGCCTCAGCGGCTGAGCTGAAATTCCACCACGAGGCTGGCGTTGACGGTTACCTTGTCGACGCCGCCCTCGTGCTTGGGCATAACCACCGCGACCAGTTCGCTGATCAGCGCGAGCGCCCCCGCCGTCGGGTCCTGCTTCTCGCTGACCTTGACCAGCGCGGCCCGGCGCAGCCCCAGCGTCGCGGCATAGGCTTCGGCTTCCCCCTGCGCCTTCTTGATCGCCGCGGCCTTGGCCTGTCGGGTCGGGCCGACATAGTCGTTGAGCAGCGGCAGCAGGTCGTCGTCGAGCTTGCCGCCATTCGCCTCGACCGGCGCACGTGCGCTCTCGACCGCGGCGCGGCTCGATGCGTCGAAGGTCAGCGTCTCGGTTGCCGTGGATTGCGGCGTATCGTCGCTGTCTTCTTCCGGGGTATCGAGGCTGAAGCTGGGCTTCGACTTGCTCCCGCCAAAGCTCGCCAGCAGGTTGATGATCGAGCTCGAGGTAGTGAGATCGGGTGCCGCCTCGCGGATGTTGAGCGCGGCCAACGCCTGCGCCAGTTTCGCCTTGTTGGCGGCCAGGATGGCCCCTGCGGCTGCCTCGTCCTTGCCCTTGGCAGTGAGCGTCACCGACAGCCGGTACCGGTCTGCCGGCACGCTAACCTGTCCCGTCGTAACGATCTCGACCGAGACGGGTCCCGGTGCGGTGATAGTCTGCGCCTGTGCCGCCAGCGGAGCGGCCAAAGGTGCCGCCAGCAGTGCCAGCGCGATTGCATGCTTCATAAACTCGTCCCTCTGTTCGTGATGTACGGCCAGCCGCGGTTCACCAGCCCTGCGGCTGGCCCTTGTTCTGCTGGTCGAGCCACTTCTTCAGCGGCGCGAAATATTCCATCATCGGCTTGCCCGAGATTTCGCGGGTACCGGTGAATGCCTGCAGCGCATCGGGCCACGGCTTGGACGCGCCCATTTCGAGCATCTTGTTGAGCCGCGCGCCGACGTCCTTGTTGCCGTAGAACGAGCAGCGGTGCAGCGGCCCCTTCCAGCCGGCCTGGTCGCACGCCGCCTTGAAGAACTGGAACTGGAGCAGCCGCGCAAGGAAGTAGCGGGTGTACGGCACGCTGCCCGCGACATGATATTTGGCGCCCGCGTCGAAGCGCGTCTCGTCGCGTGCGACCGGCGGCTTGAGCCCCTGATATTGCAGACGCAGCCGGTCCCACCCGGCCTGGTACCCGTCGGGCTTGATCTCGCCCGAGAAGATCTGCCAGCGATATTTGTCGACGAGCAGCCCGAACGGCAGGAACGCCACCTTGTCCATCGCCTGGCGGAGCAGCAGCCCGGTGTCCTTGTCGGCTCCCGGCACTGCCGATTTGTCGAGCAGCCCGATCTGGACGAGATATTCGGGCGTGATCGAGAGCGCGACGAAGTCGCCGATCGCCTCGTGGAAGCCGTCATTCGCGCCATTGCGGTAGAGCAAAGGCTGCGCCTTGTACGCGCGCTGATAATAATTGTGGCCGAGTTCGTGGTGGATCGTGACGAAATCGTCGGAATTTACCTTGATGCACATCTTGATGCGCAGGTCGTCCTTCTCGTCGACGTCCCAGGCCGAGGCGTGGCAGAGCACTTCGCGGTCGGCGGGCTTGAGGAACAGCGAGCGCTGCCAGAAGCTCTCGGGCAAAGGCGTGAAGCCGAGCGAGGAATAAAAGCCCTCGCCGGTCTGGACCATCTTGCGCCAGTCATAGCTCTTGGCCTTGAGCAACTCGCCGACGTCATAGCCGACATCGCCCGCCCCCGCCGGCGCGACCACGTCATAGATGTTGCCCCATTCCTGCGCCCACATGTTGCCCAGCAGATCGGCGCGGATCGGGCCGGTCTTCGACTGGACTGCGTCGCCATATTTCTCGTTCAGCTTGCGGCGGACATAGGTGTGCAATGCGACGTAGAGCGGCTTGACGTCCGCCCACAATTTGTCGGTCAGCCTGGCGAACTCTTCCGGCGGCATGTCATAGGCCGAGCGCCACATTGTGCCGGTGTCCGGAAAACCGAGCTCGCTCGCGCCCTGATTGGCGATCGCCGTCATCTTGGCATAATCGCCGCGCATCGGCGCGCCGACCTGATCGTTCCAGCTGACCCACATTTCCTTGAGCGCATCCGGGTCGCGGCTCTCGCCCATCGCCGCCTCGATGTCGCTGCCGCTGATCGGCTTGCCGTTCAGCGTACCCTTGCCCTTGCCGTACATCGAGCCGAGCCGCGTCGAGATGTCCGAAAGCTGCTGCGCCGCGCCGGGCGTGGTCGGCGCGGGCAAAGTGATCGCGCTGCGCAACATGGTCAGCTGGCGCTTCTGCTCGGCGGTGAGACCGGACGCATTCTGATATTTCGCCGCCTCGAGCGCATAGCGCACCGCCATCTCGGTGCCGCGCGCGCCATATTCGGCCGCAAGCGCATCGGTATCATCGGTGATGTAGGTGGCGTTGATCCAGGCCACACGCTGCGACGTGAGATTGAACTCGGTCACTTCCTTGTCGACGCGATCGAGAAACGCCTGCGCCTCCGCGGCAGTGGGTGCGGCTTGCGCGGCGGGGGCGCTGGTCTGCGAAACGGCGGGTGTGGCGAGAAACGCGGCGAGCGCGAGCATCGAAATGCCGGGACGGATCATGATCGGAAGTCCTCGAGGATCGTTAGATGGCGCGACAGTTGCGCGCGCCCGGCGGAGCGTCAAGCGCCGAGAAAGTCGGCGATCACGCGCCCGAGCTCGGGCCGGGTCACCGCGCTCATGTGATTGCCCGGAATCGCTCGATATTCGCCTTGCGGCAGCAGCGCCGCGACGTCCTCGGCCGAGCCGTTGTCGTCGTCGTCCACGCCCGCCGCGACCAGAACCGGCAGATCGATTGCCGCAATCGCCTCGCGCGGCGTGTCGACGAAGGTCTGCAGGATCAGCAGCAGCGCCTCGGGATCGCCCTTGGTGGTCTTGAGGAACGCCTCCGTGAGCCATTCGGGCGTGCCCCGCTCGAAGCTGCCGAGATGAGTGAGCACGTTGTGGAAATAGCTGCCGCGGCCCTGCGTATGGGTAAGCCCCTGCAGCCCCATCCCGGCGAGCACCGCCCGCCGCGGCGTCGCGCCATTGGCAAGCATCCGCACCACCGTCCGCGCGCCGAGCGAATAGCCGCCGAGATCATAGTCGGTGAGCCCGAGATGCGCGATCAGCGCAAACCCGTCGCGCATCAGCACATCGGGCGGATAGGCGGCGGGATCGTGCGGCCTGCCGCTCTCGCCGTGCGCGCGCAGATCCGGCATGATCACGCGGAACCCGGCATCGGCGACCAGGGCGGCCTGGCCGTAGCGGATCCAGTTGACGAAAGCGTTCGAGAAATAGCCGTGGATCAGCACCACCGGCCGCCCCTCGCCCATTTCGTGCCACGCCAGCTCGACGCCGTCGAAGCTCGTGAAATGATGCGTCTCAGTCGGGAAGCTTGCCAACTTTATCCATCCAGCGTTGCACCAGCCCTTGGTTCTGGTCGGTCCGTGACGCCGGCAGGTGGCTGGTGTCAAGCCAGTCGCGGTGCCAGCTCTCGCACGCCGAATGCTCGGTGGGCTTGAAGCGATACGGATGATCGAAGCTGCCGACGGTCAGGTCCATGCGGTCATGGTCGTACGCCTCATAGGTGAGCGGCGTCCCGCAATTCGCACAGAAGCCCCGCTGCGCGATCGGCGAGGATTGGTAGCGATTGGGCTCGCTATCCCAGCGCACGTCGGTCTTGAACAGGTTCACGAACGCGATCGAAACGCCGCCCGTGGCGCGCTGGCACATCCGGCAATGGCAGAGATAGGCCTCGTCGTCGTGTACCGTCGCCCGATAGCGCACCCGCCCGCACTGGCACCCGCCCGTCATTTCGTCCGCCATCCTTGCGCCTCCTGCAATTGCTGCGCCGCACAATGCAATCTGGTCCTCGATTGCAATCTATAAGCCTGCTTACTATATGTGTGCTATGACCGAAAGTCTTGGATTCCTCGTCAGCGACGTCGCGCGCCTGATGCGCAGGCGCTTCGACGAGCGCGCGCGCAAGAGCGGCGCGACCGGCCCGCAATGGCGAACGCTCAAGATTCTCGAGCGGCACGAGGGACTGAACCAGGGACAGATCGCCGAGTTGCTCGAGGTCGAGCCGATCACCTGCTGCCGGATGATCGACCGGCTCGAGGAAGCCGGGCTGGTCGAGCGCCGCCGCGATCCCGCCGATCGCCGCGCGTGGCGCATCTATCTCACCGAAAAGGCGCGTCCGGTGCTCGCCGAGCTGCACGACATCGCCGGCGCGATGCTCGAAGCTGCGCTGAACGGATTGGACGCTCCGCAGCGTGATGCGTTGATCGCGTCGCTCAACGTGGTGCGCGCGAACATGACCCAGACTGCCGACATCAAACCCGAGACCAAAGAGGCCGCCAATGGCTGACGCTGATCCGAAAATCGAAAAGACGGCCGCGCAACCGGTCACTGTCGAACCGGCCGCGCCGGCCACGCCAGTGCAGGAAAGTGCCGAACCCAAAGCGAAGCGCAGCTGGCTGCGCCCGCTGCTGCTGTTCGGCGTGCCGCTGGTCATTCTCGGCGTGGTCGGCTTCTTCTGGCTCACATCGGGTCGCTACGCCTCGACCGACAACGCTTATGTCCAGCAGGACAAGGTCTCGGTCTCGGCCGAAGTCGCGGGCCGCATCGTCAAGGTCGCGGTCCGCGAGAACCAGCGCGTCAGGAAGGGCGATTTGCTGTTCGAGATCGATCCCGCGCCCTATCGCATCGCAGTCGAGCAGGCCGACGCCGCTATCGCAAACGCGCAGGTCGAGATTCAGACCCTGCGCACCTCCTATGTCGGCACGGGTGCCGACATCCAGGCCGCGCGCGACCGGATCGCGCAGGCGCAGGAGGATTATGCCCGTCAGGCCGAACTGATGAAGCGCGGCTTCACCACGCGGGTCAACTTCCAGGCGGCGCAGCATGCCGTCGAGCAGGCGCGCGCGGCGCTGCAGAGCGCGCAGGCCGACGCCGCCGAGGCACGTTCGAAGCTCGCCACCGGCGCCGCCGTTCCCGGCGAGAACCCGCAGATCGCCGCCGCCCGCGTCCAGCGCGAGCAGGCGCTGCTCAATCTCAGCCGCACCCGGATCTATGCGCCGGCCGACGGCATCGTCAGCCAGGCCGATCGCCTTCAGGTGGGCCAGCAGATGATGACCGGCCTCCCTGCCGTGACGATCGTCACCAGCGACCTGTCATGGGTGGAAGCCAACTTCAAGGAAACCGATCTCAACAAGATGCGCGTCGGCCAGTGCGCCGAAGTCAGCTTCGATGCCTATCCCGGCCTCAAGCTCAAGGGCCATGTCTGGTCGATCGGCGCGGGTACCGGTTCCGAATTCTCGGTGCTGCCGGCGCAGAACGCCAACGGCAATTGGGTGAAGGTCACCCAGCGCGTGCCGGTGCGCATTGCGATCGACGAGAAGAGCCCGCGAGCGCTGATCGCCGGGCTGTCGTCGGACGTCGAGGTCGATCTCCGGACGCAGTGCAAGTGACGATTTCCCCTCCCTGCAAGGGAGGGGATCAAGGGGTGGGTCAGCACAGTCGAGGCTCGATGCCTCGGCTTTGCTGAGACCCGAGGAGCGCGGCTAACGCCGCGCACCCACCCCCGGCCCCTCCCTTGCAGGGAGGGGAGTGTTTGTTGGGATTGAGACAAATATGGCCACCGCCGTCCGCCCCGCCCAGCCCGCCGCGCCACCCAGGCCGCAGCCGGGGGTCGCCGCGCTCCCCGTCACCAATCGCGGGTTGCTGACCTTCGGCGTGATGCTGGCGACGATCATGCAGATCCTCGACACCACGATCGCCAATGTCGCGCTGCCGCACATGCAGACCTCGCTTGGCGCCACCGCCGACACCGTCACCTGGGTGCTGACCAGCTATATCGTCGCCTCGGCGATCGCGATCCCGATCACCGGCTGGCTGTCCGACCGGATCGGCTCGCGCAATCTGTTCCTGATCTCGACGGTGGGCTTCATCATCGCTTCGGCCCTGTGCGGCATGGCACAGAGTCTCGAGGAAATGGTGCTATTCCGCCTGCTCCAGGGCGTGTCGGCAGCGTTCATGAACCCGCTCAGCCAGACGGTGATGCTCGACATCAATCCGCCCGAGCGCCAAGCCAAGGCGATGTCGATCTGGGGCATGGGCATCATGGTCGGGCCGATCATGGGTCCGGTGATCGGCGGCTGGCTGACCGACAATTTCAACTGGCGCTGGGTGTTTTACGTCAATCTGCCGCTCGGCGTGGTCTGCATCGCGATACTGTGGTGGCTGCTGCCGTCGCGGCCGGTGCGCAAGCGCCAGTTCGACATCCTCGGCTTCACGATGCTCTCGCTCGGCATCGCCGGGCTCCAGTTGATGCTCGACCGTGGCCAGACCGAGGACTGGTTCCAGTCTACCGAAGTGTGGATCGAGATGCTCGTCGCGATCATTGCCTCGTGGATGTTCGCGGTGCACATGTTCACTGCGAAGCACCCGATGTTCGATCGCGACCTGTGGAAGAACCGCAATCTCGTCACCGCGGTGCTGTTCATGCTGGTGATCGGCGTGGTGATGATGGCGACGATGGCGCTGCTGCCGCCGATGCTTCAGTCGCTCTACGGCCATTCGGTGTTCGACACCGGCGTGCTGCTGATGCCCCGCGGCTTCGGCGTGGTGCTGACCATGGCGATCTCGGCGCAGCTCGTGCAGCGCGGGCTCGATCCGCGCTGGCTGGTCGGCACCGGCTTCATCATCGCCGCCTTGTCCCTGTGGGAAATGACGCACTGGTCGCTCGAGATGAATTCGACTCCGGTGGTCATCTCGGGATTCATTCAGGGGCTCGGTATGGGGATGATCTTCATGCCGCTCCAGGGCATGGCCTTTGCCACTCTGCCCCCCCAATACCGCACCGAAGGGTCGAGCCTGATGAATCTCACGCGCAATATCGGCGCGTCGGTAGGCATCTCATTGGTCACCACGATCCTCGCCCGCAGCATCCAGACCAGCCACGCCGCGCTTGCGCCCAAAATCTCGGCGCAGAGCCTCGACGGGCTCGACCCCAGCTTCCTCCAGGCGCTCGGCGGCGTCGGCGAGACGGCCTATGCAATGGCCAATGCCGAGATCAACCGCCAGGCGATGATGATCGGCTACCTCAACGATTTCTGGGGCATGGCGATCGTCACGGCGCTGTCGGTCCCTCTCGTCTTCTTCCTGCGCCGCCCGCGCGGTCCGATCGAAAAGCCCGATCCGGCCGCCGCCGGGCACTGACCGGCGCAGGTCCGTACGGCTGTCATCGCCGTGTCACCGCGTCGGCGCAGTCTCGCGCTGCCGGCGGGGCTGAGTCGAGGAGACGAGCTATGACCGACACGGAAATCGCGACCGACGAGACCGACACCCTGATTGCCTCGAACAAGGTCGATGGCACCGCCGTCTATGGCGAGGACGGGGAGAAGCTCGGATCGATCTACAATTTCATGGTCGACAAGGTGTCCGGCCAGGTCGAGTACGCCGTGCTCCAGTTCGGCGGCGTGTTCGGCGTGGGCAGCGATTATTATCCGCTGCCATGGGACAAGCTCAGCTACGACACCGAGCAGGGCGGCTATGTCGTCGATGTCGATCGGGAAACCTTGGAAGGCGCCCCGCGCTACACCGCGGACGAGCCGCCGGTGTACGACCAGGCCTATGGCGAGCGGATCTACGGCTATTACGGGCTGAGCTATAATTGAGGCTGCCTCCGACTCCCTCTCCCCTTCAGGGGAGAGGGTTGGGGAGATGGGCAAGTGCGATGCACCATCGATAGCCCCCTCTCCCCGACCCTCTCCCCGCAAGCGGAGAGAGAAGGCGCCCGCAAGCTTTACGCGACCCGGTTCGCCGCGCTGAGCACCGCGCGCACCGAGGCGGTTGCGATATCGGCGTCGATCCCCACACCGAACACCGTGCGACCGTCCGCCGTCCGGCACTCGACATAGGCCGCCGCCTGCGCGTCGGCGCCGTGGCCGATCGCATGTTCGCTGTAATCGACCACGTCGAGCGACGGCCCCGTCGTGCCGGCAAGCGCGTCGATCACGCCCGAGATCAGCCCGTTGCCGCGCCCCGAGATGCTCTGCTCGACGCCGTCGACCGCGATCCGCCCGACGAACACCCGCTGCCCCGCCGCGCCGGTTTCCTCGTAGTCGACCAAAGCGATCCGGTCGCCTTCGCCCGGCAGATACACCTGCTCGAACTTCTGGCGGATATCGGCGGCGTTGAGTTCGCGGCTGGTCTCGTCGGCGAGCGCCTGCACGTGCTTGGAGAAGTCAGCCTGCATCCTTTTGGGCAGCTTGAGCCCGCGATCCTGCTCGAGCACCCACGCGACGCCGCCCTTGCCCGACTGCGAATTTACCCGGATCACCGCCTCGTAATCGCGGCCGAGATCCTTCGGATCGATCGGCAGATAGGGCACGTCCCAGAACTCGTCGTTGCGCGCTTCCTGCGCCGCAAAGCCCTTCTTGATCGCGTCCTGGTGGCTGCCGGAGAAGGCCGTGAACACCAGTTCGCCGGCATAAGGATGGCGCGGGTGCACCGGCAGCTGGTTGCAATATTCGACCGTCTGGATGACCTCGTCGATGTCCGAGAAATTCAGCCCGGGATCGACGCCCTGGGTGTACATGTTGAGCGCCAGCGTCACCAGGTCGACATTGCCGGTGCGCTCGCCGTTGCCGAACAGGCAGCCCTCGACGCGGTCGGCCCCCGCGAGCAGCCCGAGCTCGGACGCGGCGACGCCGGTGCCGCGGTCATTGTGCGTGTGCAGGCTGATCACCACCGAATCGCGGTTGCGGATGTTGCGCCCGAACCATTCGATCTGGTCGGCATAGACATTGGGCGTCGCCGCCTCGACCGTTGCCGGCAGGTTGAGGATCAGCGGCTTGTCGGGCGTCGGGCGGAGGATCTCCATCACCGCCTCGCAGACCTCGACCGAGAAATCGAGCTCGGCGGTCGAGAAAGTCTCGGGGCTGTACTCGAAATGCCAGTCGGTGTCGGGCTGCTTCGCCGCCTCGTCGCGCAGCACCTTGGCGCCGGCGACGGCGATGTCGCGAATCTCGTCGCGGCTCATCCCGAAGACGATCCGCCGCCATGCCGGCGACACCGCATTGTAGAGGTGGACGATCGCCTTCTTCGCGCCCTTGAGGCTCTGGAAGCTGGTCTCGATCAGGTCCTGGCGCGACTGGGTGAGCACCTGGACGATGACGTCGTCGGGGATCCTGCCCGAGCGCACCAGCCCCGAGATGAAGTCGAACTCGGTCGCGCCGGCGCTCGGGAAGCCGACCTCGATCTCCTTTACGCCGACCTTGACCAGCAAGTCGAAGAAGCGCTGCTTCTTCTCGCCGTCCATCGGATCGATCAGCGCCTGATTGCCGTCGCGCATGTCGGTCGACAACCAGCGCGGGGGCTTCGTGATCGTGCGGCTCGGCCATTGCCGGTCGGGCAGGTCGACTTGCGGAAAGGGACGGTATTTTACGCTCGGGTCGCGCAACATGGGACTTCGCCTCTCAAGGGTCGCGCCGCGCCGTAGCGCGTGCGGGGTCGTGCTGGAAGGTCTCGAAATGGCCCTTAGGGACGTGCGCGTGACGCGGTTCGGCCCCTAAGGGCGGATAAGTCGCAGAAGGCGCAGCGCGTTCGTCACGCCGCAATCATGCCGCGGACGGGGCGAAATGTCCACCGTCGCCCGCACCTTCTCAACAAAATGCTCATATATGATCGGCATAGGCCGCATTGCGGGGACACGAAGGAAAGTCGGATGCTTCAACTCGTTTATGTGAGCAGTGCCAGCCCAAATGCGGCCAATGTGGATCCGGCGACGATCCTCGCTGCCTCGCGTACCAACAACAGCCGCGACGCGATCACCGGCCTGCTCTATTCCGACGGCACGCGCTTCCTGCAGGCTCTCGAAGGCCCCGCGGACAAGGTCGAGGCCGCGTTCGAGCGAATCCGCCGCGATGCGCGCCACCGGGCGATCGTGATCCTGTCGCGCCGCGAGATCGATGCGCGCGAGTTCGGCGAATGGGCGATGGCGCATCGCACCGCCGGCGCCGACGCCGACCAGTTCATCGATCGCGTCAGCCGCCTCGCGGAAAACGCCGCGCCGAACGTCCGCGCCACCTTCGAAGGCTTCGCCAGGGTCCGCCGCGCCGCCTGAGGCGCTCCGTCATTCGGCGGCGTTGGTCGGCTCCGCGTTCTCCACCGCATTCTCCGTCGCGACTGCATTGTCGGTGCTGGCATTGTCGGCCGCTACCGCTTCATCCGGCGTCGGCGTAGCGCTCGGCTTCGGCGCCGGGGTGCCGACGATCTCGGCCATGGGCGGCGCGTCCGAGTAATTGGTGCCGGTGGTCCCGCCACCGCCGCATCCGCCCAGCGCCAGCATCGCGCCCAAAACCAGCAACCGCATCCCGTCCCTCCGCTACGATGCGCGGCAGATAGCACGCCCCCCGCCCTGCTTCCATCGCCTCGACCTGCCTCGCTTTCCGCCGAGCCGGACCCTCAGCGCGACGAAGCGTTGCCCGGCCGCAACCAGACCCGGTTCCTTCGCGCTTGATCCATGTAAGCTAGGGAGAAATGACGATGGCGGAGCATCTCGAGAAAGGCGATCGGGTCAGCTGGAAATCGCACGGAGGCACCGCGCACGGCAAAGTGCTCTCTAGACAGACGCGCGATACCAAGATCAAAGGGCATCAGGTTCGTGCATCGGAGCACGAACCCCAGTACATCGTCGAGAGCGACAACGGCGGTAAGGCTTCGCACAAGCCGGCGGCGCTGACGAAGGAATAGCCCGGAAACGGGTGCGAACAGGAGAAGAGAGAATGGCCGAGACTAAAGCAGCTGGCGGAGCACGTGGTGGCATCGCAAAGCCGGTGACGCCGTCGCCGGAGCTGGCCGCGATCGTCGGCACCGCCGATCTGCCGCGCAGCGAGATCGTCAGCAAAATGTGGGATCACATCAAGAAGAACAACCTCCAGAACCCTGAAAACAAGCGGGAAATTCTGGCGGACGACAAGCTCGAGAAGATCTTCGGCGCCAAGAAGGTGACGATGTTCGAGATGAACAAGCACATCTCGAAGCACGTCAAGTAAGGCTGCCGCCGGCGCTCGCCGGCGCACCTTGTCGACAGCAGCGGGGCGGGTCTCGGCAGGGACCCGCCCCGTTCGCGTTTCGGCGCCCGGTGACTCGATCGCACCGCCGGCCGGACCGCGTGTTTACGCGCATCAACCGGCCTTCGGGCACAGACCCTTGCCGACTCGCCAGAGGCGAAGATGCGGCGCGATCGATCCAGAATCGGTTCTCGCCGCCCCGCCGCCGCTCTTTTCCACAGGAAATTTCGTCCTGCAGACCGGGCCACTGCGCGAGTGTTCCGACGATTGCCCTTCCGCGCTCCTGCGAGGCGAAGGACCCGGGGGAGCGGTCACGCTTTGATCGAACTGGCAAGATCCCCGCGCTGCTGGCATGGCGGCCTCAACAGGAGATCCCGTATGTCCGAGCGTTTCGAACGCCATCGCCAGCCATGGCGGCCCGACGAAGTCCAGAAGCTCCACACGCTCGCCAAAAAGGGCATGGCGCTCAAGGCAATCGCCAAGGCGCTCACCCGCAGCGAGGAATCGGTGAAAGAGCGCGCCAAGCTCGACGGCCTGAGCATCGCCAAGCTGCATTAACCGGCGATCGGCTGCGGGCTCTCAACTCTGCCGGTTCCGTCGGCTAACGCGCGCGACGGCTCTCCGCAGTCAGCGGGTCTTGCCGCTCGAAACCGCCTCGACCAGCAGGCGCGGAAACACCGCCTCGAGCGGCTTGGTGTCCGGCAAGACATACACATAGCCGCCCTTCCGCTGGAAAAGCGGCCGCACGGTCTTGGCGTAAAAGGCGTTGGGCACGTTGATGCACCCGAAGGTGATGCGATTGTCGTCCGGTGCCGGCGACAGCATCCGCTGGCGGCGCCGTTCCTTCGCCGGCGCGCCGGTCGGGATCGGGTGCAGCGCCACCGAATTGGCGTAGTCGACCCAGAGCACTCTTTGCTTGCCCGCGGCCAATCCGAATTTGGCGAGAAACCGTCCCGCCGGAGTGGTCTTCTCCGCCGGGCCGATCTCGGCGAGGTTCTTGCTCCCGACCCCGGGAGTCGCGTCGTCGCCCGGAGCAATGCCGATCAGCACCGGCACGACCCCGAGCGGCTTGCCCTTAGCGTCGAACATCGAAAGCGACGCGTTCGCCTTGTCGACGATGATATAGGGCAATTTGTGATTGTCCCCCGACGCGGCCACCCAATCGGCAACACGCACGGTCGCTGCCGAAGCGCCGGGTTCAGCCTCCGGCAGCGTCGCGCCCGTTTTCTGATCCTCGCCGGCCGTGGTTGCGGCCAGCGCGGCAAGCGCCAGAAGGACATGGATCATCGATTCAAGCGCTCACCAGGATACAGGCAGCATTGGCTGCACGGGACATAGGAAACATCACAACGCGAAGCTGCGGCCTCAGTTGCGCGGCCGCTTGCCGCGATTTTCCTGAGCCTGGAGCCGTTGCTCGACGCCGTCTACCCGGCCGTTGAGCTGGTCGAGACGCTGACCGTTCTGCTGCGCCTGGCCCGAAGCGGCCTGCGCCTCGGCCAAGGCCTGCTTGGCAGTACCATCGGTTTCCTGGAGCCTGGTCTCGAGCGCATCGACCCGCTGGCTCACCGGAGCGATCTGCTCGCGCACGAAGGACTTGGTAGCGCAGCCACCAAGGCCGGTCGCACCGGCCAGAATTACGATTGCGGGGATAAGCTTACGCACTGGCGACATATATTTTTCTTTCAAAAATTAACCATGCCCCCCGCCCGATCCAAGCTCAGCGACGGAGCCGCAACAATCCCGATTCTGTCCGGCTGTGCATCTTCTCGGCCCAATGGAGGGCAGCTGACGTGGCGACACGTTCTCCCGTACCACAGCCCGTAGTCATGCCAAAGCTGGCGGGGAGAACGCCTGCAGCGAGGGCTGGAATGGAGGGAGGTCGTTACCTTGCCTGTCGCAGGTGGCTTTGCGCGACGCGGCGGCTGGTGTATCTGCGCGCCACGCTGTTGGACTTTGGGGACGGTTCGTCCTCGATTAAGGCAACTGCTGCGCTTGAATATTCGTTCGTTTTCGCGGAAGCGCGTGCGCCACGGTTGCCACAAAACCTGCAAAGGATCTCAATGCCCGCATCGACCGCCTCCGCCAAGCGCCGCCGTGCCGAGATGCGCGCCGCCGGAGTGTCATCGCCCTGGGTCATGTTCCTCAAGGGCTTCTTCAAACACCCGGTGATGGTAGGGGCAGTCGCTTCCTCGTCGCAGCGGCTCGTCCGCCACATGCTGGAGCCGGTCGACTGGGACAATTGCAAACTGTTCGTCGAATACGGCCCGGGCGTGGGCACCTTTACCCGGCCGATCCTCGATCGCCTCGCACCCGACGCCAGGCTGATCGCGATCGACACCAATCCCGACTTCATTCGCTATTTGAAGCACACGATCGACGATCCGCGCTTCATCGCGGTCAATGATTCGGCTGCCGACATCAAGCGGATCATCGCCGATCACGGCTTTGAACATGCCGACTTCATCGCGTCGGGGCTGCCCTTTTCGACCCTGCCCGCGGGCGTGGGCGATGCCATCGCACACGCGACGCACGACGTGCTCCGCAAGGACGGTGCGTTCCTCGTCTACCAGTACAACCCGAAGGTGCGGAACTTCCTGACGCCTTACTGGGAGCATATCGACCACGAGATCGAATGGTGGAACCTGCCCCCGGCGCAGCTCTGGTGGGCCTGGAAAAAGTAGCAGCCGCGTTCGCAAAAATACCGTCATCCCCGCGAAAGCGGGGACCCATATCCCAAACGCGCGTCAAAATCCGCCGATGCTTTTGCGGAGAATGTCGGAGGCAGGTCTCCGCTTTCGCGGCGATGACGAACTTGGGGAACCTCGGGACCATGATCGCTTCCGCCTGACGACGAGGCGACGCTTGATCCACCTCCCCCATCCTCCTAGACGCTCGCCCAAACCCTAAAACAGGAAGCGAGCACATGGCGAAGATCAAGGTTGCAACGCCGGTCGTGGAGATCGACGGCGACGAGATGACGCGGATCATCTGGCAGTGGATCCGCGAGCGCCTGATCCTTCCCTATCTCGACATCGACCTCAAATATTACGACCTCTCGGTCCAGAAGCGCGACGAGACCAACGACCAGATCACGATCGATTCGGCCAACGCCATCAAGCAATATGGCGTGGGCGTGAAGTGCGCGACGATCACCCCGGACGAGGCGCGCGTCGAGGAATTCAACCTCAAGAAGATGTGGAAGTCGCCCAACGGCACGATCCGCAACATCCTCGGCGGCGTGATCTTCCGCGAGCCGATCGTGATCTCGAACGTCCCCCGTCTGATCCCGGGCTGGACCAAGCCGATCGTCGTCGGCCGCCACGCGTTCGGCGACCAGTATAAGGCGACGGACTTCAAGGTGCCCGGCAAGGGCAAGCTCACGATGAAGTGGGAAGGCGAGAATGGCGACACGATCGAGCACGACGTGTTCGATTTCCCCGCCGCCGGCGTCGCGATGGGCATGTACAATCTCGACGAGTCGATCACCGATTTCGCCCGCGCGAGCATGAACTATGCGCTCGGCCGCGGCTGGCCGCTCTATCTCTCGACCAAGAACACGATTCTCAAGGGCTATGACGGCCGCTTCAAAGACATCTTCGCCGAAGTGTTCGAGACCGAGTTCAAGGATCAGTTCCAGGCTGCCGGCATCGTCTACGAGCACCGCCTGATCGACGACATGGTCGCCTCGGCGCTGAAGTGGCACGGCGAATTCGTCTGGGCCTGCAAGAATTATGACGGCGATGTCCAGTCGGACCAGGTTGCGCAGGGCTTCGGCTCGCTCGGCCTGATGACCTCGGTGCTGATGACCCCGGACGGCAAGACGATCGAGGCCGAGGCGGCGCACGGCACCGTCACCCGCCACTATCGCCAGCACCAGCAGGGCAAGGCGACCTCGACCAATCCGATCGCGTCGATCTTCGCGTGGACCGGCGGGCTCAAGTACCGCGGCAAGTTCGACAACACTCCGGAAGTAACGCGCTTCGCCGAGACGCTCGAGAAGGTCTGCGTCTCGACCGTCGAGAGCGGCGCGATGACCAAGGACCTCGCTTTGCTGATCGGTCCCGATCAGGCGTGGATGACCACCGAGCAGTTCTTCGAGACGGTTCGCGTCAATCTCGAAAAGGAAATGGGCAGCTGGCAGTAAGCCGGACTAACCCGAAGGATGAGGGGCGGCCACGGCCGCCCCTTTTTTTGGCTGTGAGGTAGATTGCCGACCCGTCCCTCGCGTATCGCTATCGGTGGCTGGCGATCATTCTCCGCTCGTGCTCCTGCGAAAGCAGGAGCCCAGGATTGTGAAGGGGCGCCTTACCCAGGCTCCTGCTTTCGCAGGAGCACTGAATGGCGGCAAGTCATCGTGGGCATTCACCACAGCGCGGGTTTGCACCCCTGCATGATCACCCTTTCCCGCACTCGGCCAGCGCGAGCATCCGGAGCGGGAAACGGCGCTTGCTCCTTGCAACCGGCCGATCACCGGTCACGGCGGGTTGCAATGTAGGAATAGACATGCTGGCTTATCGGCATGGTCTGCCCCGCTTCTCGCTTGCTCTCTGGTCCTCGATTTTGCGAAATAAAATTACGAGATGAAGGCCGTTCCCGCCAACTTAGTCAATTTAGTGGGCTGACGGGCTGATGCTCACGCTGACGAACACCGGATTCAGCGACACCTTGGTGATCCTCGGCGCGGCCGGTCTGGTGATCCCCGCCTTCGCCCGCTTCCGGATCAGCCCGGTCATCGGGTTCATTCTCGTCGGCGCGCTGGTCGGCCCGTTCGGGCTGGGCACGCTGGTGAGCCAGTATCCGTGGCTCTATTATCTCACCATCTCCGATGCGCATTCGATCGAGCCGTTCGCCGAGTTCGGCATCATCCTGCTGCTGTTCTCGATCGGGCTCGAGCTCTCGTTCAGGCGATTATGGGCCATGCGTAAGCTGGTCTTCGGGGTCGGCGCCGCGGAGCTCGTCGGAGCAGGCCTGATCCTCGCTGCCGCGCTGTATTTGACAGGGCTCAGCACCGGGGGCGCGATCGGGCTCGGCCTCGCGCTCGCTTTGTCGTCGACCGCTTTGGTGATCCCGATCGCCGGCACCACCAGTGCGGTCGGCCGGGCGGCCTTCGCGATGCTGCTGTTCGAGGATCTGGCGCTGGTGCCGATCATTTTCGGGCTGGGCGCACTCGCGCCATCCGCCGGGGACGCCGGCGCGATCGGGCTGCTCCGGACGCTAGGCCTCGGCATCGTCACTGTCGCGGTGCTGTTCGTCGGCGGGCGCTTGCTCCTGCCGCGCATGTTCGGCCAGGCAGCGCGCACCAAGAGCCCCGAACTCTTCCTTGCCGCGAGCCTGCTCGTCGTCATCGTCGCGAGCCTCGCCACCACGGCGGCCGGGCTGTCGCCGATCGTCGGGGCACTCATCGCGGGATTGCTCATCGCCGAGACCGAATATCATGGCGAGGTCGAGGCAATCACGGCGCCGTTCAAGGGCCTCGCGCTCGGCGTGTTCCTGATCACCGTGGGGATGCGGCTCGATCTCGGCTTCGTGCTCGCCAATTGGGCGCCTCTGCTCGGCGCGACGATCATGGTGATGCTGGTCAAGGTCGCGGTCACCACCGGGCTGCTCAAGCTCTCGGGTGCGCGCACCGGCACCGCTACGGAGACCGGCGTGCTGATGGCCAGTCCCTCCGAGACGACCCTGATCGTCCTCGGGGTCGCAGGTGCGGCAGGGTTGATCTCGGCTACTACCGCCGCATTCTGGACGACCGTCACCGCGATCGGCCTGACTGCCACCCCGCTGCTTGCCAAGGCCGGCCAATTGATCGCGCGGCTGATCGAGCAGCAGGAAAAGGACGACGCGCCTGCCGCGGTCGACGCGGCAGGCCCGGGCACGATCGTCATCGGCTTCGGGCGGGTCGGCCGCACCGTTGCGGACATGCTGCGGCGCCACAACCTGCCCTATCTCGGCGTCGACGCCGATATCGACAACGTCAACGCCGCGCGGAAGGAAGGCTACACCGTATTGTTCGGCGACGTCACGCGCAGCGAACTGGTCGACCAGCTCAAGCTTGGTCACGCCAAGGCGCTGGTTCTCACGATGGACGATCCGGTGCTCACGGTGCGGCTGACCAAGCGCGTGCGCGGCTGGGTGCCCGAACTGCCGATCATCGCCCGCGCGCGCGACGCCGAGCATGCCGCCGAGCTCTACAAGGCGGGCGCCACCGACGCCGTGCCGGAAACGCTCGAAAGTTCGCTTCAGCTTTCGGAAGCCGTATTGGTGGATGTCGGCATCGCCGTCGGCCCGGTAATCGCGTCGATCCACGAGAAGCGCGACGAAATGCGCAAGATGATCAAGCACGCCTCGGCGCTTGACCGCGAGCCGCGGCTGCGGCGCATACGGCAGAGCGAAATGACGGAGTGACGCGGAACGCATCGTAACCGCCTTGCCGGGCGCGCCGCGAGAGCGCATCTCCGGTTCGTAGTCAGGAGTTTTGTTTATGATCGCTGCCCTGTTGCTGTCCGGCTTGCTCGCGGGACAGGCCGCGCCTGCCACAACGACCGATCCCCTCGCGCCCGCACGCGAAGGCAAGCTCCGTTGCATTGCCCCCAATCCGGCCAAACTCACCTGCCACACGATTATCCGCTACAAGGTGAGCGCCGACGGCAGCTTCGACGCGACGGTTACGGGCATCGTGTCCCGCGAGTCTGCAACCCTGCTGCGCTACAAGACATTCGGCCGTGTCGAGGAAGGCGGCGTGTGCGTGATGATGCGCGCGAGCGATTTCCAGAACGGCATGCTGCTCGCCAGCGGCCGTCCGCTGGCTCCCAAGGCAGACAGTGCGATGCGGCTGCAGGTGCTCGATACGGTGCAACCGCTGCAAGGCAAGAAACGTTGCTATCAGGACCGCACCGAAGACGGCATCACCCGCGCGATCGTGACGCTGGACGGCGTCGCGCATCCCGAACTCACCCAGACCGTGTCCTGGGTCACGCCGACCGAAGGCTATGCCGTGGGGCGCTGAGTTTCAGGAGCCGCAAAACAGGATGGAGTCGGGCCAATGATCGAAGCGATGTTCCTTCTGCTCGCCGCCGGCGTTTCACAGACCGCAGGGGATCCGCTCGCCTCCGCCAAGGCGGGCAAGCTGCAATGCGCCAATCCCAATGTCGAAAAGAAGACTTGCCTCGGCCTCACCAGCTACAAGGTCAATCCCGACGGCAGCTTCGCCACGGTCACCACCCTGATGGTGGCGCCGCAGCCGGTGATCACGATGGAAGTGAAGTCAGCCGGCACCGTCAAGGACGGCGCGCTTTGTGCACCGGTCCGCACTTCCGACTTCGAGGCGGCGAGCTTGCAAATGGACGGCAAACCGGCCGATCCGGCGATCGCCAGCGCGATCCGTGCGCAAGTGGTTGCCTCGATCGCACCGCTGGCGGGAAAGACGGGCTGCACCCGCGAGACGCCCGACGGCGCAGTTTCGAAGGCCGAGGTCACCATCGACGGCGTCGCCCGCCCCGAACTCACCCAGAGAGTGCTGTGGGTAAAGCCGGAAGATGGCTACAAGCTGGGACTGTGAGCCCGAAGCGGCTCACGCCGCTTCGCGGGCTGCTGCCAAAGCGCCCTTGACCGCCTCGAGCGCCTCGGCACCCTTCGACCCGTCGGGACCGCCGCCCTGCGCCATGTCGGGTCGCCCGCCGCCGCCCTGCCCGCCAAGCACCGCAACCGCGGCCTTGACCAGGTCGACCGCGCTCAGCCCGAGCCCCTCGCTGACGCCGACCGCAACCGACGCGCGGCCGTCATTGACCGCGACCAGCGCGACCACGCCGCTGCCGATCCGCGCCTTCGCCTCGTCCACGGCACCCCGCAGCGCCTTGGGATCGAGCCCCTCAAGCACCTGGCCGACAAAGTTGATGCCGTTCACCTGCTCGGGCCCGGCAGGCGCCGCCGCGCCCCCGCCGCCAAGGGCGAGAGCCTTCTTGGCGTCGGCGAGCTCGCGTTCGAGCCGGCGCCGTTCCTCGACCAGTGCGGCCACCCGGGCCGGCACTTCATCGGGCGCGCTCTTGAGCACTGAGGCGGCTTCCTTGAGCCGCTCGTCGCGTGCATTGAGCCACTGCCGTGCGCCTTCGCCGGTCAGCGCCTCGATGCGACGGATACCCGAGGAGACGGCGCTTTCCGAGACGATCTTGAAGATTGCGATGTCACCCGTCGCATTGACGTGCGTGCCGCCGCAAAGCTCGACCGAATAATGCTGCGCGTCGCCGCGCCCCATCGAGAGTACGCGGACCTCGTCGCCATATTTCTCGCCGAACAGCGCCATTGCGCCCGCAGCGATTGCGTCCTCCGGGGTCATCAGCCGCGTGCCGACCGCCTCGTTGTGACGGATCTGCGCGTTCACATCGGCCTCGATGTCGGCGATCTCCTGGGCGGTGAGTGCCGAGGGATGCGAGAAGTCGAAGCGCAGACGGTCGGGCGCCACGAGGCTGCCCTTTTGCGTGACGTGTCCGCCAAGCCGCTTGCGCAGCGCCGCGTGGAGCAAATGGGTAGCACTGTGATTGGCGCGGATCTGGTCGCGACGCACCGCATCGACCGACAGCTTGACGGTATCGCCGACTGAGACTTCACCACTCTCGATCTTGGCATGATGCGCGTGGAGCCGGCCGAGCGGCTTGGACGTATCGTCCACCACCGCGCGGAGCTTGTCGTTGCTGATCGTGCCGGCATCGCCCATCTGACCGCCCGATTCGCCGTAGAACGGCGTCTGGTTGGTCAGGATGGTGACCGTATCGCCCTGTCCCGCAGCGTCGACCCGCGCGCCGTCCTTGACGATCGCGACGACCTGGCCCTCGCCCTCGGTGCCCGAATAGCCGATGAACTCGGTGCCGCCGAGCGCGTCGGCGATGTCGTACCAGACCTCATCGCTGGCCTTGTCGCCCGAGCCCTTCCACGCCGCACGAGCGGCACGCTTCTGCTCGGCCATTGCCGTGTCGAAACCGGCCCGGTCCACGCCTATGCCGTTGGTCCGCAGTGCGTCCTCGGTCAGGTCATAGGGAAAGCCATAGGTGTCGTAGAGCTTGAAGGCAGTCTCGCCGGGAAGCGTATCGCCTTCCGACAGTCCCTGCGTGGCTTCGTCGAGCAGGCGCAGGCCATTGGCGAGCGTCTGGCGGAAACGGGTCTCCTCCTGCAGCAACGTCGCCTCGATCAGCGGCTGGGCGCGGACGAGTTCGGGATAGGCTGCGCCCATCTCGGCGACCAGCGAAGGCACCATGCGGTGCATCAGCGGATCCTTCGCGCCGAGCAGATGGGCATGGCGCATGGCGCGGCGCATGATCCGGCGCAGGACGTAGCCGCGGCCTTCATTGGCCGGCAACACCCCGTCGGCGACGAGGAAGCCCGAGGCACGCAGATGGTCGGCAATGACGCGGTGGCTCGCCTGATTGTCGCCGGTGGTCGACGCCCCGGTCAGCGCACCACTCTCGGCTATCAACGCCTTGAAAGTGTCGGTGTCGTAATTGTCATGAACGCCCTGGAGCACCGCAGCGATGCGCTCGAGGCCCATGCCGGTATCGATGCTCGGCCGCGGCAGGTCGCCGACAATCTCGTCATTCTCCTGCACATATTGCATGAAGACGAGATTCCAGATCTCGACGAAGCGGTCTCCGTCTTCCTCGGGCGATCCCGGCGGACCGCCATAGATGTGATCGCCGTGATCGTAGAAGATTTCCGAGCAGGGGCCGCAGGGGCCGTCGGAGCCCATCGCCCAGAAATTGTCCTTCGTCGGAATGCGGATGATCCGGTTCTCCGGCAGCCCGGCGATCTTCTTCCACAGATCGAAGGCCTGATCGTCGGTGTGATAGACCGTCGCGGTGAGCTTTTCCGCCGGGATGCCCCATTCCCTCGTCAGCAGCGTCCACGCATGCGTGATCGCCTGCTCCTTGAAATAGTCGCCGAACGAGAAATTGCCGAGCATCTCGAAGAAGGTGTGGTGGCGCGCGGTGTAGCCGACATTGTCGAGATCGTTGTGCTTGCCGCCGGCCCGGACGCACTTTTGCGAGCTCGTCGCGGTCGAATATGGCCGGGTTTCAAGTCCGGTGAACACGTTCTTGAACGGCACCATGCCCGCATTGACGAACATCAGGGTCGGATCATTGTGCGGCACCAGCGGCGCCGAAGGCACGCGGGCATGGCCCTGCCCTTCGAAATAGTCGAGAAAGCTGCGGCGGATGTCGTTGGTCGAGGTCATGGCTGCGACTTAGGGGGTCGCGGTGCTTCGCTCAAGCGAAACGCAGCAACCCACGCAAATCGGACGGCTTGGCATCACCGAACCTTCGTCCGCCGACCGACGCGAAATCCTTGCAGCAAATGCCGGCCGTCGCTGCCTTTGAACGGGACGAGATTGGCAAGCCCCATTCCACCGGAAAGCAGGGCGAGCGCACCGAAGAGTGTTCCGACAAGTGTCGTCACCCCGGCGAGGTGTCCGATCAGCCCAGCGACCCCTGCCAGCAACATGCTGGCGACAGGGCCCGCAGCCGCGATCATCATGTGCTTTCGCCGGGCGTCGATACGATCCAGCGAATATGAGACGTAGCCGCCGATATCTGCTTTCCCGGCGCGCCACCTCATCCGCAACCTGGGCGGGCTGAGGCGAAGTTCCAGCGGCAGAACGACAATGCCGTGAACATCAGCACCGAGCCGCCATGCCGCAGCGGCATGGCCGAGTTCATGGACGAGCACCGCGACGAACGAGAGCAACAGATCGATTGCCAGCCGTAGAAGCAGCGCGGCGTCGCCCCGGAAATAATCGGCAAGCAACCCGACCACGCCAAAGGCCGTGACCAGGAAAATCAAGGTGGCGAGCGCGCGCATCACCGAAACTAGTCCATTGGCCGATCGACCGAGCGCGGCGGCGTGCTGAACCATTCCGGGCCCGTCTCGGTCATGTGGAAGCAGTCCTCGAGGCGGATGCCGAAGCTGCCAGGAATGTAGATGCCGGGCTCGTTTGAGAAGCACATGCCGGCCGCCAGCCGAGTCTTCTCGCCGCGGACGAGATTGACCGGCTCATGGCCGTCCATGCCGATGCCGTGGCCGGTGCGGTGCGACAGGCCTGGGAGCTTGTAGCCGGGGCCATAGCCGAGCGAGGTGTAATAGCGGCGGACGGCGTCGTCGACCGCGCCGGCCGCCGTGCCGGGCCTCGCCGCCTCGAAGGCGACTTGCTGGCCGCGGGCGACCACATCCCAGACCTTACGCTGCTCCGGGCTGGCCTTGCCGAAGACGAAGCTGCGCGAGACGTCGGACTGATAGCCCTGAACGGTGCAGCCGCAATCCATCAGCACGACCTCGCCCGGCGTCACGCGCTGCGGCTTACGCGTGCCGTGGGGATAGGCGGCGGCCTCGCCGAGCAGGACCAGATTGAACTCGACCGAACCGCCGAGCTTGCGGGTAGCGGCAGCCATCAGCGCCGCAATGTCGGTGTTGCTCATCCCCTCGCGGATGCGCGGGAAGGTCCAGCGATAAGCGGCGATCGTCACGTCGGTGGCGAGCTGCATCAGCGCGATCTCGGGCGCCGTCTTGATCATCCGGCAGCCGCGCACCACCGGATTGGCCGAGACGATCCGCGCGCCCGGCAAGGCGCGCTGCAGCCCGTCGACGGCGAAATAGCGCATCGTCTCCTCGATGCCCACCGGCCGGGAGGCGAGCTTGCGCTCCCTGAGGAAGCCGGCCACCAGCGCCAGCGGATCCTCATCCTCCTGCCAGACGCGGACCTCGGCCGGGATGCCAAGACTCTCGCGGACCGAAGGCTCCTCGAAGAACGGCGTGACGATGCAGGGCTCGCCCTCGACCGGGAGGATCGCCGCAGTGAGCCGCTCGCTGCGGCCCCAGCGCACGCCCGTGAAGTAGATCAGCGAGGAGCCCGGCTCGATCAGCACTGCGCCGATCCCGGCCTGCTTCATCAGTGCCTGCGCACGGGCAATGCGGGCGAGACGCTCCTCGCGGCCGATCGGCACCGCACCGGTGGTGATGTCGCTGAGCCCGGACACATCCGGTTCCTCGGCGCGGAGCAGCCCGGGCAGTGCCAGCAGCGGTGCTGCCCCGGCCGCCCGGATCAGCGTTCGCCGGCTGAGGCTGGAAGGGCGTGTCATCAGGGCAACTCCGGCAAATATGCGTGGACAGCAGCGATAGGGTCCTTGACCCGGCGGCGACAATCCCCTTCCCTGCCGCGAACTTTTTCCAGGGGATATTCGTGGGCAAGCGACTGACGTGGTTCATTCTGGCCGGGCTGCTGCTGGGCGGCCTGATCGGCTGGGGGCTCAATGTCGCCTATGACGACGGCAGCGCCGCCGGCACCGCGCATCTCGCATCGATCAGCTACTGGTTCGACATCCCGACGCAGATGTTCCTCCATTTGATCAAGATGATCATTGCACCTTTGGTCGTCTCCACGCTCGTCGTCGGCATCGCGCATATGGGCGGCACCGGCGCGATCGGGCGCGTCGGGATCAAGGCGTTCCTGTGGTTCGTCACTGCCAGCCTGGTCTCGCTGACCCTCGGCCTGCTGCTGGTCAATCTGCTCCAGCCAGGCGTCGGGCTGAACCTGCCTCTGCCCGACGTCGCGGCATCGAGCGGAGTCGATCGCTCCGGGTTCGACGCCGCCAAATTCTTCATTCACATCGTGCCGACCTCGGCGATCGACGCGATGGCGACCAACGACATCCTGCAGCTGGTGATCTTCTCGCTGTTCTTCGGCGTCGGCATGGCCGCGGTCGGCGACAAGGCGGCGCCGCTGCTGCGCGGGCTCGAGGCGCTCGTCTCGGTGATGCTGACCGTGACCGGCTATGTCATGCTGTTCGCACCGGTGGCGGTGTTCTGCGCGGTGGCGCGGACCTTGGCGACGCGGGGGCTCGGCGTGGTCGGCGACCTCGCTTACTTCATGGGCACCTTCTACCTCGGGCTGTTCGTCCTGTGGTCGGTGCTGCTCGGCGCCTGCTTCCTGTTCGTCGGGCCGCGTACCGGCACCTTGCTGCGCTATCTGCGCGATCCGATCCTGCTCGGCTTCTCGACCGCTTCGTCGGAAGCCGCCTATCCGCGGACGCTCGACGCGCTCGACCGGTTCGGGGTGCCGCCGCGAATCGCCAGCTTCGTCCTTCCGCTGGGCTATTCGTTCAACCTCGACGGTTCGATGATGTACATGACGTTCGCGTCGATCTTCATCGCGCAGGCCTATGGCATCCACCTCGACTGGGGGACGATGATCACCATGCTGCTGATGCTGATGATCACCAGCAAGGGCATTGCCGGCGTACCGCGCGCCAGCCTGGTGGTGATCACCGGCACGCTGTCGCACTTCCAGATTCCCGAGGCCGGCATCCTGCTGATCCTCGCCGTCGACCATTTCCTCGACATGGGCCGCACCGCGACCAACGTGATCGGCAACGCCGTCGCGGCGACGGTGGTGGCGCGGTGGGAGGGGCAGCTCGACGCCCCGCAAGATCCCGACGAGGCGATCGTGCTGCCAAAGACGCCGTTGCCCGGCGACGAGGATCGGTTCTCGGATTACGGCAAGCAGTGAGGAGGCGCGTCGCCTTAGCTTGACTCTTTTGGCGGTAACGCGGCCAATCTCGTAATTTTCTTTCGTGGGCTTCGCGGTGCTTTGAGAGCTTTACCGGTTCAAAGAGCGGCCGCGGTGCGGCTCCATGAGGCAAGCAGACGAAATCCTACATTGCAATTGCCGGGGTGACGGGCGCCAGCGTTCAGTGCCTACGCGTCAGGCATAGGCATAAGGCCCGCCCGCCTTCAGTGCCGCCTGGTAGGCCGGGCGGGCGTGGATCTTCTGGAGCCAGGCGGCGATGTGCGGGCGGCCTTCGGTCGCCGCGGCGCGGGCGACTGCGGCTTCGAGCGGGAAGCTCATCATCACGTCGGCGGCGGTGAACTCCTTGCCGGCGAACCATGGCCGTGCGGCGAGCTCGGCCTCGGCATAATCGAGGTGGACGTCGATCATCGGCTGGAACTTCTTCTGCGCGGCCTTGCCGAGCAGGGGCACGCGGCTGAGCACCAATTTGGTGAACAAAGGCGGCATCAGCGAGCCCTCGGCATAATGGAGGAAGTGGCGGTAGCGCAGCGCATCGTCGCGATGCGCCGGCGCGCCGAGCCTGCCGTCGCCCTTCTCGACCAGATATTCGACGATCGCGCCGGTCTCGGCGATGACCGTCCCGTCGTCGTCGATCACCGGCGACTTGCCGAGCGGGTGGAACTGCCGCAGCTCGGGCGGCGCGAGCATCGTCGCCTTGTTCCGGGTGTAGCGCTTGACCGCATAAGGGAGCGCGAGTTCCTCGAGCAGCCAGAGGATCCGCTGCGACCGTGAATTCTCGAGGTGGTGGACGGTGATCATGTTGGATATGCTCCGCTTAACTTCGCATTTTTCACGCGAATCGTGAACGAACGTTGCGCGCCTGCGCAACAAACGGAAAGACCCGGCGCGAGGCAACGCGCCGGGTCTTCCGATGGGAGATACTCCCGTGACCGCCTTCGGCACCAGGTCATGCCGGCGCGGCCGAAAATGGCGAGGCGCGAACCCGCATCCTCAGATGTCGTCGTCCGGCTCCGGGCCGGCCATCAGCCCCTCGGCGACCTGATCGGTGCGCCCGCGGATCGCGGTCTCGAGCCGATTGCAGAGCTCGGGGTTTTCCTTGAGGAAAGTCTTGGCGTTCTCGCGGCCCTGGCCGATGCGAATGCTGTCATAGCTGAACCACGCGCCCGACTTCTCGACGAGCCCCGCCTTGACGCCGAGATCGAGGATCTCGCCGATCTTGGAGATGCCCTGACCGTACATGATGTCGAACTCGACCTGCTTGAACGGCGGCGCGACCTTGTTCTTGACCACCTTGACGCGCGTGGCGTTGCCGATGATCTCGTCGCGATCCTTGATCTGGCCGGTGCGGCGGATGTCGAGACGGACCGAGGCGTAGAATTTCAGCGCGTTGCCGCCGGTGGTGGTCTCCGGATTGCCGTACATCACGCCGATCTTCATGCGCAGCTGGTTGATGAAGATCACCATGCAACGCGAGCGGCTGATCGAACCGGTGAGTTTCCGAAGCGACTGCGACATCAGACGGGCCTGCAGGCCGACATGGCTGTCGCCCATCTCGCCCTCGATTTCGGCACGCGGGACCAGCGCGGCGACCGAATCGACCACCAGCACGTCGATCGCATTCGAGCGGACGAGCGTGTCGGTGATCTCGAGCGCCTGCTCGCCGGTATCGGGCTGCGAGACGATCAGTTCGTCGATATTGACCCCGAGCTTCTTGGCATAGACCGGGTCGAGCGCGTGCTCGGCATCGACGAAGGCGGCCGTGCCCCCGTTCTTCTGCGCCTCGGCGATGACGTGGAGCGCGAGCGTGGTCTTGCCCGAGCTTTCCGGACCATAGACTTCGATGACGCGGCCACGCGGCAGGCCGCCGACGCCGAGCGCGATGTCGAGGCCGAGCGAACCGGTCGAGATTGCCTCGACCTGCATCGTCTCCTTCGAGCCGAGGCGCATCGCGCTGCCCTTGCCGAAGGCGCGGTCGATCTGCGCCAATGCGGCGTCGAGCGCCTTCTGCTTGTCCGTGGATGCTGCCATGTTGCCGTCGATCACCTTGAGGGAAGCTGCCATTTCGTATCCCCGTCGCTAGAGGGTTTGACCCCGTCGTTCAACCGTGTGCGAACAGCATGTACAGCATTTGTTCTTTTGGAACAAGAGGGGAACTTACGAGAGCGTCGTGGCTCTGTGATTATTCGATTTGGTGGCTGGAGATAGCTTATCCGGGAGCTGCGTCGCTCGCGGAGCGCTACCCCTCCACCGCTTCGCGGTCCCCCTCCCCCTCCGGGGGAGGATTTACGCCAGCTGTGTCTGCACGTTCCACCAATCCGGGCGCATCCTTGCGGCAGCGTGCGCGCAGGCCTCCTCGCTTTGGAACAGCGCGAAGCACGTGGCGCCCGAGCCGGACATGCGCGCCAGCTTGACGCCAGGTTGTGCGGCAAGCAGGGCGAGCACCTCGGTGATCACCGGCGCAATCGCCTGCGCCGGAGCTTCGAGATCGTTGCGGCCGGCCAGCGGATCGGGGCCGAGCGGGCCGCGGTCGACGCCGTCCCAGCGGCGGAAGACCTCGGCGGTCGAGACCGCGACACCGGGATTGACCAGCAACACGGGGGTGCCGGGCATTCCCGCCACGGGTTCGAGCTGCTCGCCCCTGCCCTTGCCCAATGCTGTGCGGCCGAGCAGGCAGGCGGGGACGTCCGAGCCGAGACCGTCGGCGATTTCAAACAGGCGCGGATCATCGAGCGCCACTTCGTGGAGCCGCGCCAGCGCACGCAGGGCCGCCGCGGCGTCGGCCGAGCCGCCGCCGATGCCGGAGGCGACCGGCAAATGCTTTTCGAGCTCGATCGCGTGTGCGCCGCCGCCGAAGCGTTCGGCAAAACGTACGGCGGCACGGGTGACGAGGTTGTCGCCCTCCCCCATCAGCGCTGCGGCAAACGGACCGGTGATGCGGAAATCGGGGATTCCAGCAGGCGCGACCCGCAGCACGTCGCCAAATTCGACAAACGCGAACAGGGTCTCGAGTTCGTGATAGCCGTCGGGGCGGCGGGCGCGGACATGGAGCGCCAGGTTGAGCTTGGCGCGTGCGATCTCGGTGAGCATCAATCGGGTCGCGGCTTCAGTCCGTGGGCAAGCTTGGCCTCGAGCCGCGTATTCGCGTCGTTCTCAGCGGTCAGCGTCGCGGCCCGCCACGCATAGCGCGCCTCGTAATGGCGGCCGAGGCGCCAATAGGCATCGCCGAGATGCTCGTTGGCGCGGGCGGCCGAAGGGTCGCCTTTCACAGCCTGTTCGAGCAGCGGCAGCGCCTGCGCGACTTCGCCGCGCTGGAACAGCGCCCAGGCGAGCGAATCGGCGATCTCGGCATCGTCGGGCTTGAGCGCCCGGGCGCGCTCGAGCAGCGCCTGCGCCTCGGGGATGTTCTCGCCTCGCGCGACCTGTGCATAGCCGAGATATTTCAGCGCCGCCGCCTGGTCGGGGCCTAACGCGACCGCGCGCCGGAGCGCGGGCAGCGCTTCGCTCCAGCGGCCGGCGCGGTCGAGCGCGCGGCCCTGAAGATAGTGGAGCATCCAGCTGGTCTCGCCGCCGGGCCGGGCGATCGCCGCGGCATAGGCCTCGGCAGCGCGATCGAAATGGCCTTGGTCCACGAGCATGTCGCCCCAGGTCTCGCCGTCGGCGCCGGTCGCGTCGGGATCGCGCGCCAGCATTCCGGCGAGCAGCAGCGCCTCGGACGTGCGCCCGGCGCGGCGGAGCACGGCGACGCGACCTGCGCTCGCGCCACGGGCAAAGGGACTGTCCTTGCGCACCTCGGCGAGGACAGCCAGCGCCAGATCGTGCGACCCGCCTTTCGACAGCGCCTCGGCGAGATACAGCCGCGCGCGATCGTCGCGCGGGTCCAGCAAAAGGGCGCTGCGCGTGAGCAGCACCGAGAGCGGCTGCATGTCCTCGCCGGCAATCTCCACGGCGAGCTCGAGGAACATCCGCGCTGCGCCGAACGCGGCGCGGGGCTTGCCCTGCTTACCGAACTGCTTCTGAAGACGGGCGAATTCGGGTCGGTCGCCGGCGAGCAGTCGCCTCGCCTGGTCGCGCGCGCCAACACGGCCGAGCAGCAGCGCGGCGTCGATCCGGGCGTCGTCGCCGGTTTCAGTGGCGAGGCCTGCGGCGAGCGCCGCCATCGCCTCGTTGGTGCGCTTGGCGGCAATGAGCAGCAGGATGCGGTGGCGGCTGGTATAGCGGCGGGCGAGTGCGTCGCCGGGCGCCGCATCGAGCGCGGCGACGGCGTCCTCGCCGCGGTCGAAGGCGAGCCACGCCTTGAGCGCGGGCGCGAGAAAGTCGAACGGCCCTCTGGCGAGCAGGTCGGCGGCACGGCCGGCGCCCGCGGGATCGCCATTCCTGAGCGCCATCGCGAAGGCGAGCACCGCGGTATCGGGCGGCGCCGCGCCCGCCCTGACGAGAGCCGCACCGGCGCGGCTGGCGAGGACGTAATCGCCGGCGGCGAGTGCCTGGCGGTACGCGCGCATCGCGATGACCTCGTCGCCCGGCGCGGCGGCAAGTGCCTCGGCATAGCCGGCCGAGGCGAGCTGCGCCGCGCCGGCCGCATCGGCGGCGCGGGCGCGGACATAGCTCGCCGGATCGGGCGCGGTCTGGGCGTGCGCCGCTCCGGCGAGGAGCAGCGCCAGTGTGAGACTACATGTTCGGGTAATTGGGCCCGCCGCCGCCTTCGGGGACCACCCAGTTGATATTCTGGGTCGGGTCCTTGATGTCGCAGGTCTTGCAGTGGACGCAATTCTGCGCGTTGATCTGGAAGCGCAGATCATCGCCTTCTCCAACGACCTCGTACACACCCGCCGGACAGTAACGCTGCGCCGGCTCGGCGTATACGGGAAGATTGTAGTTCAAGGGGATGTCGGGATCCTTGAGCGTGAGATGGACCGGCTGGTCCTCCTCGTGATTGGTGTTCGACAGGAACACCGAGGAGAGCCGGTCGAAGGTCAGCACGCCGTCGGGCTTGGGATAGTCGATCGGCGTGGACTCGTCCGCGCGCCAGAGGCTCTCGTGGTCAGGATGGTGCTTCATCGTGAACGGCCAGCACAGCCCGATCAGCTCCATCCACATCGCCGCGCCCGAGAAGATCGTTCCCCAGGTGTCGCCGAACTTCTTGACCAAAGGCACGACGTTGCGAACGCCGCGCAATTCCTTCTCGACCCAGCTGGTCTTATAGGCTTCGGGATAGGCGGTGAGCTCGTCTGAGGTGCGGCCGGCCTGCACCGCGGCGAAGGCGGCCTCGGCGGCCATCATGCCCGACTTCATCGCGGTGTGGGTGCCCTTGATCCTCGGCACGTTGAGGAATCCGGCGGTGTCGCCGATCAGGGCAGCGCCGGGCATCACCAGCTTCGGCACCGACTGCCAGCCGCCGTCGCTGATCGCGCGGGCGCCGTAGGAGACGCGCTTGCCACCCTGCAGGATCTCGGCGATCGCAGGGTGGGTCTTCCAGCGCTGCATCTCGTGGAACGGCGAGAGATACGGGTTCTTGTAGTTGAGCCAGACGACGAAGCCGAGCGCCACCTGCCCGTCGGCCTGGTGATAGAGGAAGCCGCCGCCGTTGGACTCGCCCTCCTTGAGCGGCCAGCCCTGGGTGTGGATCACCTTGCCGGGGACGTGCTTCGCCGGATCGATGTCCCAGAGTTCCTTGATGCCGATACCGTAGACCTGCGGCTGGGCATCCCTGCACAGGTCGAACTGGCGCTGAAGCTGCTTGGAAAGGTGGCCGCGCACGCCTTCGCCGAACAGGGTGTATTTTGCGTGGAGCTCGAGCCCGGGAGCGTAATCTGGCTTGTGGGTGCCGTCGCGCGCGACGCCCATGTCGCCCGTAGCGACGCCCTTCACGGAGCCGTCGTCATTGTAGAGGATCTCGGCGGCGGCGAAACCCGGGAAAATCTCGACCCCGAGTTCCTCAGCCTTGCCGGCAAGCCAGCGGCAAAGATTGCCGAGGCTGCCGGTATAGGTGCCTTTGTTGTGGAGATAGGGCGGCGTGAGGAATTCGGGGAAGCTCGACTTGCCCTTGGCACTCAGCACCCAATGATGGTTCTCGGTGACCGGGGTGCGCGCGAGCGGGCAATCCTGTGTCCGCCAGTCGGGCAGCAGCTCGTCGAGCGCGCGCGGATCGACCACGGCGCCCGACAGGATATGGGCGCCGACCTCGGATCCCTTTTCGAGAATGCACACCGAAAGCTCCTGCCCGCCCTCGGCAGCCAGCTGCTTGAGCCGGATCGCCGCGGCGAGCCCCGAAGGGCCCGCACCGACGATCACGACGTCATAAGGCATCGACTCTCGTTCGCTCATCCTCGTAATCCCTTGCGAGTCGTCTAAGTGGACGTAGCGTCGCGCCTGTCGTCGCGGTTCCGCAACGTCCCGTCTGCTTGCGATTGGAGGCAGATTGACCGCCGCGTCAACAAGGATTCAAAGATAGGGTATGGGAGGGGAACCGGTTCAGGACTGGCAGAAGCTGGCGGCGAGCACGCTCGAATGGTGGCGCGACGCCGGGGTCGACATGCTCGTCGAGGACGAGGTGCGCGACTGGCTGGCGCGGATCCCTCCCCCCGCCGCGACCGTAACGGCCGAGGCTGTCGTAGCGGCACCTGTCGTCGAAATGCTGCCCGATACGCTCGAGGCGTTCGTCGCCTGGCGGCTCGGCGATACCGCGCCCGAAGCGGAGTGGCACGTGCCGCGACTGGCGCCGACCGGCCCCGCCGATGCCGAATATGTGTTCGTCACCGACGTTCCCGAAATGGAGGATTCGGATGTGCTGCTCTCCGGATCCGCCGGCCGGCTGTTCGACAAGATGCTGGCCGCGATCGGGCAGAGCCGCGAATCGGTCCATCTGCTGCCGCTCGCCTGGGGTCGGCCGGTGACCGGGCGGATCACGCCCGACGACGAGCCGCGGTTGTTCGAGCTGGCGCGGCATCACCTGTCGCTGCTCGGGCCCAAGCGGCTGTTTTTGCTCGGACAATCGGCGAGTCGTGTCTTGGCCGGGACGAACGGTGCATCCTTAAGCAATAGTATACATGACGTTAACCATTTCGGCGCAAAGACGCTGGCAGTAGCAAGCTACCATCCGCGATTCCTGCTGGAGCGGCCGGCCGCCAAGAGCGAGGCCTGGAAGCATCTGCTGCTGTTGACCCGGGGGACAGCCGAGTGATCAAGCGTACCATCTTCGCCGCGGCTCTGCTCGCACTGCCCGCCGCGGTGCATGCTGACGATGTGACTGCCGAATCCCGCCCCGCCGCGCCCGCCGCGATGCGCGACGGCGACGGCGTGCCCGACCAGCTCGATGCCGAGCAGCGCGCCGGGTATCGCAGGGTCTTCGCCGCGATTCGCGCCGGACAATGGGCCGATGCGCAGATCCAGCTCGACGGGATGAAGCCGGGGCTGCTCCACCCGCTGGCCCGTGCCGAAATCTACACCGCCAAGGACTCGCCCAAGGTCGACGTCGCGTCGATCATGGCGCTGCTCACCGAAGCGCCCGATCTGCCGCAGGCCGAGCAACTGGTGCGGATGGCCAAGGCGCGCGGCGCGCTCGACACGCCGTCGCTCCCGGCCGCCCAGCGGTTGATCTGGTTCGACGGCGCACCGGTCCGTCAACGCGCGCGCTCGATCAAGAGCGACACCGCCGCGACCTCGGTCGCGATCGAGATCCAGCCCTTCGTCAAGGCCGATGACGGCGTCCAGGCCGAAGCCGTGGTCGACAAGTTCGCTGCCGACCTTACGCCTGAGGCGCTGACCGAGTGGCAGCAGAAAGTCGCGTGGATCTATTATGTGTCCGGCGACGACACCAATGCCCGTCGCATGGCCGAAAAGGCGCAGCTGGGCATCGGCCCATGGGTTCAGCAGGCAGACTGGGTGGCGGGGCTGGCGACGTGGCGGCAGGGCGACTGCAACGCTTCCGCCGACGCTTTCGAGCGGGTCGCGACCCGCGCGAGCGACACCGAGCTTCGGTCGGCCGGCTTTTACTGGGCGTCGCGCGCCGACATGGCGTGCGGACGGCCCGAGAAGGTCAGCTTGCGGCTCAAGGCCGCCGCGCAATTCGGCGAGACCTATTACGGCCTGCTCGCCAAGGCAGCGCTCGGCATCCAGGAGAAGCCGCTCAAGGGCGAGACCTTCGTTGCCGAGGACTGGCGCACGCTGGAACGCCGCCCCAATGTTCGCATCGCCGCAGCGCTGACCGAGATCGGCGAGGACGGCCTCGCCAACGAAGTGCTGCGGCATCAGGCGAAGTTCTGCACGCCGGGCGACCATGCCGCGCTGACCCGCCTCGCCGGCCGGCTTAATCTCGCCGCCACCCAGCTCTGGCTCTCGCACAACGGTCCCGCCGGTGCCCGTCCGCTGGTGCAGGCGCGCTATCCCTCACCCAACTGGACCCCGGCCGGCGGCTGGCGCGTCGACAAGGCCCTAGTCTTCGCCCACACGCTGCAGGAATCGCGCTTCAACGCCGAAGTGCGCAGTGCCGCCGGGGCAATGGGCCTCATGCAGGTCAAGACCGGTGCCGCGATCGACGTCGGCCGTCGTCAGGGCGTGACCTATGCCGCATCCGATTTGACCAAGCCTTCGGTCAACATGGAGATCGGCCAGTCCTATCTCGAGCAATTGCGCGACCAGCCGGTCACCGGCGGGCTGCTTCCCAAGGTGATCGCCGCCTACAATGCAGGCCCGAGCCCGGTGGCGCTGTGGAACAGCATGAGCCGGGACAATGGCGATCCCCTGCTCTACATCGAGAGCATCCCTTTCTGGGAGACGCGCGGCTATGTGATGACGGTGCTGCGCAACTATTGGATGTACGAGAATCAGGAAGGCCGCAGCTCGGCGAGCCGTTCGGCGCTGACGCAGGGGCTTTGGCCGAAATTTCCCGGGCTGCCCGGCGCCAAGGCAGTCAAGATCAGCGCGCGTCTGACGCCGAGGCTGCCGATGAGCACCCAGGTCGCCGGTGGCAATTGACGAGAGCATCGCGTTCCGGCCGATCCGGATCGCGGTTCTCACCGTTTCCGACACGCGAACGCTGGCCGACGACAGGTCGGGAGACCGGCTGGTCGAGCGGCTGACCGGCGCCGGACACGAACTGGCAGACCGCGTGATCGTGCGCGACGATGTCGAGACGATCGTCAGCCGGTTGCACGCGTGGATCGACGATTCTGAAATCGACGTGATTCTGACCACCGGCGGTACCGGCGTCACGGGACGTGACATCACGCCCGAGGCATTGGCCCGGGTGTGGGACAAGGAAATTCCCGGCTTCGGCGAGCTGTTCCGCTGGCTGAGCTATCAGAGCATCGGCACCTCGACGATCCAGTCGCGCGCGACCGCCGGCGTGGCGCGGGGGACCTATATCTTCGCGCTGCCGGGTTCGACCGGCGCCGTCACCGACGCGTGGGACGGGATCCTGGCCTCGCAGCTGGATATTCGGCACAAGCCGTGCAACTTCGTCGAATTGATGCCGCGGCTGATGGAGCGGTGAACATCCCCCCCGTTCGCCGAGATTCGCGCGGACACTCCCCTCCCTGCAAGGGAAGGATGACCGGGTCGGCCATGCCCCCGGCATGGCCTGAACAGCGCGGCGCGCTGTTCACCCGATCATGAGCGGGTGCGAGCGCCAGCGAGCCCAACCAGCCGACTGAAGTAAAGAAAAGACGGGGCATCGAGTCCCGCCTTTTCTTACCCACCCCTTGCCCCTCCCTTGCTGGGAGGGGAATCTCTCCGATCGCTACTTCGCCGCCTTCAGGCTCGGAACCTCTTCCTTGAAGAAGTCGGCGAGTTCGCCCAGCTGCGAATTCCACCAGTCGAGCACGTCGCCGAAATTGGTGGCATTGAGCCCGCCGATCGTCGCCACGTCATAGGCGACGCCCATCTGGCCATCGTCGCGAACATAGGCCTGCAGGAAGCGCTTCTTCGAGTTCCACTTGTTGACGAACGCTGGCGTGTTCTCCGGCGCCTTCTCGAACAGCGCCTCGAAGCGGAGCGAGTCGCAATTCTTGTTGGCCTTGCAGCCATAAAAATAGACGTCGAAGTGATAGGAGGATTCGTCGCTCTCGATCAGCGGATCACCCTCGCCGTCCTTGGACAGCTTGGGCTTGAGCCCGGCCTTCTCCATCGCTGCCACGACGGTCTGGGGATTGCTCGCACAGACCAGGCCGGCACCGCAGGGCGCGGGATCCTCGGCCGAGGCCGGTGCGGACAGGCAGAGCGCGGCGAGGCCGGCGGCGAATAGCAGACGCATCGAGTATCCCCCCATTGATCCGCCAGCCATAGCAGCCGCCCGGCCGCGCGCAATCGCCGCTATTCCGGTTCGTTGACGAAGACTCCGAGCTCGTTGCCCGCCGGGTCGCGAAAATGGAAACGCCGGCCGCCCGGGAAGGCGAAGATCGGCACGGTCACTTCACCGCCTGCTGCCGTCACCTTGTCCAGCGCCGCCTCGAGGTCCTGCACCTCGACGATCGGGAGCAATTGGGAAATCGCATGGTCCTCGCTGCCGTTGATCCCGACATCGACGTCGCCGCCGGTCGTCGCGGCATAATCGGGCCCGAAATCGGTGAATGCCCAACCGAACGCCTTTGCATAGAAGTCCCGCGTCTCGGCGACGTCCTTCGCCGGCAGTTCGACATAGCTGATCCGTGGCATGCATCCCTCCATTGTTCTTGATCTGTTCTAGATCGGCGCTTACCCTCTGACAATGGCAAAGACTCGGGCCACGCGCGGCGCCACGCTCAACAAGGACAGCAGCCGCTTCAACCTGCCCGAACGCGAGGCAGACGGCGACTGGCTCGACGATCGCGAGACCGTCGACGGCGAACTGCCGCCGCTGCGCACGACCGTGACGGTCGAGAAGCCGAAGACGATCCTCACGCGCAACAACTCGCCCGACATTGCCTTCGATCGTTCGGTGAACCCCTATCGCGGCTGCGAGCATGGCTGCATCTATTGCTTTGCGCGGCCGACCCACGCGTTTCACGATCTGTCGCCCGGGCTGGATTTCGAGACCCGCCTGTTCGCCAAGCCCGATGCGCCGGTGCTGCTGCGCGAGACGCTGGCGAAGCGGGGGTACACGTGCCGGCCGATCGCCTTCGGTACCAATACCGACCCCTATCAGCCGATCGAAGCCAAATGGCGGATCACCCGCGGCTGCATCGAAGTGCTGGCGGAGTGCAATCATCCGATCACGATCACGACCAAGTCGGACCGGGTGACCCGCGACATGGATTTGCTCGCGCCGATGGCGGCGAAAGGGCTTGCGGCAGTGATGCTGTCGGTCACGTCGCTCGATCCGCGCATCGCCATGACCGTCGAGCCGCGCGCGACGTCACCGGCGAAGCGCATCGCCGCGATCCGGACGCTGACCACTGCCGGTATCCCCGTGTTCGTCTCGATGGCGCCAGTGATTCCGGCCGTGACCGATCACGAGATGGAGCATATTCTCGAAGCCGCGGCCGAGGCTGGCGCGCGTGGCGCTTTTTTCCTCCCGGTGCGGCTGCCCTATGAAGTGGCGCCATTGTTCCGGGCGTGGCTCGACACCCATTTTCCCGATCGTGCCGGCAAGGTGATGGCGACGATCCAGTCGATCCGTGGGGGCAAGGACAATGATCCGAACTTCCATACACGGATGCGCGGGCAAGGGCCCTGGGCGGAATTGCTCCGCAAGCGGTTCCACATCGCGGCGAAACGCTATGGACTGGACGGCGAGCGGCTCAAGCTGCGCACCGACCTGTTTAGGCCGCCGGCGGGGCCGCAGGGCGAGTTGTTCTAGAGTCGTGAGCGGGACTCCCTGACCCGTTCGTGCTGAGCTTGTCGAAGCACCGTTCTTCCATTCCTGGACCGGAGAAGAAGAGCCCTTCGACAAGCTCAGGGCGAACGGGATTGTTGGAGCTCGGGCCGCTACCGGCGCCTGCGGGCGAACAGGTCTAGCGGTACCGCATCCGCCATCGCCTGATAGCCGGCAATCGACGGGTGCAAGCCGTCGCCCGAATCGAGATCCGGGCGCAGGCGGGTCGGAGTGGCGGGATCGCGCATGGCGGCGTCGAAATCGATTACGGCATCGAAATTACCGGGCGCTCGGATCCATGCGTTGACGGCGGCGCGATCGGCTTCGTTGGCCGCATCGGGGTGATAATATGCCGAGGCGCCGTCGGGCATGATCGTGCCGCCGATGACCTTGATCCCGTGTGCGCGGGCACGGGCGACGATCTGCGCGAGCACGCCGGTCATCTCGCGGACGAGCGCGGCGTGCTGTTCGGGGGTGGCCGTCGCCTCGCGGGTGAGCGTGCCGAGATCGTTGATCCCCTCGATCACCAGCAGGTGGGTGACTCCGGGCGGGGTCAGCACCTCGCGTTCGAAGCGGGCGAGCGCGTTGGGGCCGTTGCCGTCGAGCCGCAGCCGGTTGCCGCCGATGCCGGCATTGAGCACCGCGAGGTGGCGGGTGGCCGGGTTGGCGCGCAGCCGCACCGCGAGGCGATCAGGCCAGCGGGCATTGGTATTGGGCTGTACGCCGTAGCCGTCGGTGATCGAATCGCCGAGGATGACGAGGGCAACGGCGCCGGGCGCATCGACTTCGACGCCGCCGATCACGTACCAGCGCGTCGCGGTCTTCGCGCCGGCCAGCGCCTCGGCCGCGACCTGGTTGCCGTGCGCGAAATGGCTGTGTGCGCGCGCGCCTGGATGGCCGGTCTGTCGCTCGGGCGCGACGGGCAGATGGAGCGTAACCGCGAGATCGGCGCCGGCGGCGACCGGAAGATCGACGGGGTCGGAGAGGTAATCGGCGCCGGCGGGGATCGTCACCGCTGTGTGGCCGCCGAAGCGCAGCACGCGCGCGCTGGCGGGAAGGATGCGTGAGCTCGTGTTATCGGCGGAAAGCGCAACGCCCGCGGCGTCGATCGTCAGCGGCGCGGTGCCGAACGCATTCGATAGCCGCACGCGCAGCTTCTGGCCACCGATCGTGACCCGGATGATCTGGCGGATCGTCGCGTCGGTGAGGTCCTCGGCAGGCGCGACATTCTCGCCGGTCGGGATCATCTGCGATGTCGCCCAGCTCGCCACCCAGTGCGGCCTGTCCTGCGCCGCGGCAGTGCTGCCGAGGCAAAGCGCGGTCAGGAGGCACAGATATGCGCCCAGCCTCGTCATCCGGATCCTCCCTTTGTCGTTGCTGGTAGCGCTAACCGTGGCACGTCGCCCTGTCCATCGTTCGGGTGCCGTTGCCCTGGCGCAGTTGGCGGCATAAGCACCGGCATCGCTTCAAGGATCTTCGATGCGCGTCTTCCTGCTGGCGCTTTGCGCTTTCGTTCTGCCTGCCTCCGCTCTCGCACAATCTCCCGAACTTCCGACCGGCAAGCTCCCCGACACCGTCAAACCGCTCGCCTATCGGCTCGACATGACGATCGTGCCCGAACAGGCGCGGTTCGCAGGTCATGCCGAGATCGATGTGACGCTGAGCCAGCCCGCGGCGTCGATCTTCATGCACGGTCGGGGACTCGAAATGCGCAAGGCAGTGGTAGTGATCGGCAAGCGAACGACGCCGGCGACTTTCACGCAGAAGACGCCCTGGGGTCTGGCACAGCTCGATTTCGGTCGCACGCTGCCTGCGGGCAAGATTACGCTCAAATTCGATTACGACGCGGCGTTCGGCAGCGGGCCTTCGGGGCTGTACCGGATCAAGGTCGCGGACGAGTGGTACAGCTGGTCGCAATTCGAATCGATCGATGCGCGCGCGGCGTTCCCGTCCTTCGATCAGCCGGGATACAAGACGCGGTTCACGGTCTCGGTGACGACCAGACCGGGCTTCGTCGCGGTGAGCAACGCGCCCGAGCAGGGCAAGCCGCTGCGGGTCGGCAAGCTGGTCAAGCATCGCTTCGCCGCGACCGAGCCGCTGCCGACCTATCTGGTCGCCTTCGCCGTGGGCCCGTTCGTGACGCTGGAGGGCAGCGTTCCGCCGACGCCGCAGCGCGCGAAGCCCCTGCCGCTGCGAATCGTCGGCACCAAGCCCTACGCCGGGCAGATGCAATATGCGCTCGACGGGTCGAAGAAGATCGTCGCCTTGCTCGAAAAGTATTTCGACCAGCCCTTCCCCTACCCCAAGCTCGACCAGATCGGCTCACCGGTGATGCCGGGCGCGATGGAGAATGCCGGCGCCGACATCTATGGCGACGGGATACTGTTCGTCGACGAGAAGGCCGGGAGCGAGGAAAAGCAGACTTTCGGCATGGTCGTCGCGCACGAGCTGTCGCACCAATGGTTCGGCGACGTGGTGACGCCCGCCTGGTGGGACGACATCTGGCTCAACGAGAGCTTCGCCAACTGGATGGGCTATCGCATCGGCAACGAATGGCGGCCGGACCTCAACATCGGCGTGAGCGCGATCGACGAGGCGTTCGACGCGATGCAGATCGACGCGCTCGGCGCCGGACGCCCGATCCACCAGCGGATCACTCGCGATCCCGATATCGACGCCGCCTTCGACCAGATCACCTATGGCAAAGGCGGTCAGGTAGTGGCGATGATCGCCGCCTATCTGGGCGAGGAGAAGTTCCGCCACGGCGTGCGGCTGCACATGCGGCGCTACCATCACGGCAACGCGACCACCGACCAGTTCTTCGACTCGCTCGCCAGCGCGGCGCACGATCCGCGGGTGCTCGAGTCGCTGCGCGGCTTCGTTGACCAGCAGGGCATGCCGGTGGTGACGCTCAAGCGCGAAGGCGACGCGCTCGTCGCCAGCCAGTCGCGCTACGCCAGTTTCGGCAGCAATTTGCCGGCCGAACAATGGATCATCCCGGTGTGCGTGCGCCGCGCGGCGCTGCGTAGCTGTACCCTGCTCGACAAATCGAACGCGGCGATCGAAGCCAAGGGCGACGGGGTCATCGTGCCGAATGCCGGCGGCTGGGGCTATTACCGCTTCGACATGGATCCGGCCGACTGGTCCGCGCTGATCGCCGCCGCGCCGAGCTTGCCCGAGGGCGAAGCGCTGGCGGTGACCGACAGCTTGTGGGCGTCCTTCTATGCCGGCAAGGCGCGATACCCGCAGCTGGCAGCGCTGGCGCGATCGATGGCGGCCAATCCGGCGTCGAGCGTCGGCCTCGACAATGGCGAGCGGCTCGAGGGATTGCTGCAGCGCGGGCTGATCAGCGATGGGGCGCTGCCGGCCTATCGGAACCTGATCGTCGGCATCTATGGTCCCAAGCTGACAGCGCTCGGCTTCGATCCGGCGGCAGATGCCTATGCGTACGACACGCCGGACCGCAAGAAGCTGCGCGGGGAGCTGGTGGAGCTGGTTGCGGGCGCCGGAGCCGACCCGGCGGTGCGCGGCAAGCTGATCACAGCGGCGGACGCGTATCTGGCCGGCAATGTCCAGGCGCTCGATGCGGAGTTCGCACGCCTCGCGCTGTCGCTCGACATCGAGGACAAGGGACTGCCCCTCGCAAAAACGGTCGCGGACAAGGCCCTGACCGGCGCGGACCCGCTGTTGAGCGAAGTCGCGTTCGAGGCGATCGGTGGGTCGGGCAATGCCGAGGTGGCGCGCTGGTTCCTGACCGAGTTCAAGGATCCGCGGCTGCCGGCAGGCGCTCGCCTTGCCACGGCTACTGGCCTGCTGGCCTCGCCGCGCACACGCGACATTGCGGCCGATTACGTGCTGGCGAATTTCGCCACCTTCTCCAAGGCCGGCAGCGGGGGGATTTTCTCGCCCCGCGCAGGGCAGATGTTCAAGGGTCTGTGTACCAATCAAGCCGCCGACGCGGTCGACGCGAAGCTGCGGCCGGGCCTGGCGAACGGCAGTACCCTGAGCCTGGACCGGATGGTCGAGACGATCCGGAATTGCGCGCGCTTCAAGGACGCGAAGGCAGACGAAGTGAGCGCGGCCGTAATGGGACGGTAATCTGAGGGTCGACCTTGGGTGCGGGTGCGAGCGAAGCGGCAAAAGAGAAAGGGTCGGGGCATCGAGCTCCGACCTTTTCTACCCACCCCTGCCCCCTCCCTGAAAGGGAGGGGAAGTCAGGCAGCCGCCAGCTTGAAGTCCTTGTACTGCGCCCGGATCGCCGTCTTGAGCAGCTTGCCGGTGGCGGTGTGCGGAAGGCTTTCGACGAAGTGGATCTCGTCGGGGAGCCACCATTTGGCGACATGCCGCTCGAGGTGGGCGTGGATCTCGGCTGCGCTCACTTCGCTATCGGGTTTGCGCACCACGAGCAGGATCGGACGCTCGTCCCATTTCGGATGATAGACTCCGATCGCAGCGGCCTCGGCCACGCCCGCGCATCCGACCGCGGCGTTCTCCAGCTCGACCGAGCTGATCCACTCGCCGCCCGATTTGATCACATCCTTGGCACGATCGGTGATCTGCATCGTGCCGTCGGGATGGAGCACCGCCACGTCTCCGGTGTCGAACCAGTTGTCGGCATCGACGGCGAGTTGCTCCTCGCCGAAATATTGCTTGATGATCCACGGTCCACGGACCTGCAGCCTGCCCGAGCTTACGCCGTCGCGCGGCTGGACCACGCCCTCGTCGTCGACCACCCGTAGCTCGACTCCGAAGGGCACCTTGCCCTGTTTCGAGACCTGATCGACCTGTTGCTCGAAAGTGAGCTCGTGGAAGTCGGGGGATGGCGCGCCCATCGTTCCGATCGGACTGGTTTCGGTCATTCCCCAGGCGTGGTTCACCCGGATCCCCATCTTCATCAGCCGCTCGATCATTGCGCGCGGCGCGGCCGAACCGCCGATCGTGACGATCTTGAGATGCTCGGGCGCCTTGCCGCTGGCATCCATATACTGGAACATGGCGAACCAGACAGTCGGCACGCCGGCGCTGTGGGTGACCTTCTCGCGGTTCATCAATTCGCACAGCACCGCCGGCTCATTGACCGCGGAGAAGACGAATTTGAGCCCGACCGCCGCCGCGGCGAAGGGCAATCCCCAGCCCACCGCATGGAACATCGGCACGATGGGCATCGCCACCGATTGGGTCGAAAGATCGAATTCGGCGGGTTGCAATTCGGTGATCGCGTGGATCACGGTCGAGCGGTGGGTGTAGAGCACGCCCTTGGGATTGCCGGTCGTGCCGCTGGTGTAGCAGAGCATGCAGGGCTCGCGTTCGTCGCTCTCGACCCAGGCGTATGCGCCGGTTTCGGGAGCGAGCAGCGCCTCGAAGCCGCCGTCGTCGAAGCAGACATAATGGCGGATCGTAGACCATTGCGGCTTCAGCTTGTCGACGATCGGCTGGAAGGCGCGGTCATAGAGCAGCACCTGATCCTCGGCATGATTGGCGATGAAGGCGAGCTGGTCCTCGAACAGGCGTGGATTGATCGTGTGGATCACGCCGCCCATTCCGATCGTGCCGTACCATGCGACGAGATGACGGCTGTGATTCATCGCGAGCGTGGCGACACGATCGCCGGGCTGAACGCCGAGACGTTCGAGCGCCTGCGCCAGGCGGCGGGCATCGTGCGCGACCCCGGCCCAATCGGTGCGGCTCTCGGTTCCGTCTGCCCAGCGGGTCACGATCTCGCGCGGGCCATGCTCGCGCTCGGCGTGATCGAGCAGACGCATCACGCGCAGCTCGAAATCCTGCATTCCACCCAGCATCGCTCTCTCCGCGGCTTATGTTTTCGAGAAGAGGGTATGCCGGGAGGGAGGGATGAGTCGATAGGGACGGCGCTAGGCAATGATTTGTAACGTGGGGCCGCGGCGGCGGGACGGGAGTTCAAATCCTCCCCCGGAGGGGGAGGTGGCAGCCGCAGGCTGACGGAGCGGTAGCCCGCCACAAACGGTATCACCCGCGGAGACTACCCCTCCACCGCTTCGCGGTCCCCCTCCCCCTCCCGGGGGAGGATTTAGGCGGCAGCCGCCAGCGTGACTTCGGGCTTGCCGAACACCGCCCTGGCGATCCCCGGCAAGCTGCGGATGCGCTCGACCATTTCCTCGTCGATGCGGAAGTTGCGGCCGATGACCAGTTCGGCCTGTCCCTCGGAACCCAAGGGCGCCCAGACGCGCACAGTGCTACGCCCGCCGCGTTCGTTGCCGATCAATTCGGCGAGGCGCGGGAGGACTGCGGCGTCGCGCACCTCGAGGTCGACGATCAGGCGTGCGGTGTTGGCGATGCTCTCGAAGGGCTGGACGCGCTTGATCGACACGCGCGGCGTGTCCTCGCCCGGGCGCTTGTCGAGCTCGACCGTGAGCAAGGCACAGCCGCCTTCGCGGGCAGCGTCTTCCATATCCTTTGCGGCGAATTCGTCGAAGCAGCTCGCGATCACCTGCCCGCTCTGGTCCGAGATCGTTGCCATCATGTAGCGGTTGCCCCTTGCCGAGGTGCGCCAGCGGGCGTCCTCGATCAGCGCGGCGATCGTCGCGCCGACGCGACCGCCATCGGGGATCGGCACTTCGTTCAGCGTGGCGATTTCGCGCGCACCCTGGCTGCGCACGAGATGTCCGTAGCGATCGAGCGGGTGCGCCGAGAAATAATAGCCGAAGGCGTCCTTCTCCGCGGCGATCTTGTCGGCGAGCGACCAGTTGGCGCTACGCGGCAGTTTGATCGCGCCGCCACCGGGTTCGGCTTCGCCGAAGAGGCCGCCCTGCCCGCTCGTCCGGCTCTCGTGCGTGCGCTGGGCGACCGCAAGGATCGTCTCCGCCGCGGCATGGACGCCGGCTCGGTTCTGCTCGATCGAGTCGAATGCCCCGGCCGCGGCCAGCGTTTCGAGCTGCCGCTTGTTTAGCAGGCGCGGGTCGACGCGACTGGCGAAATCGTCGAGCGATTTGAACCGCCCTTTGGCGTCGCGTTCCTCGACCAGCAACTCCATCGCGCGCTCGCCGACACCCTTCAGCGCGCCGAGCGCGTAGCGGACGGCGAGCCCGTCCTCATGCTTCTCGACGTGGAAATCGGCGAGGCTGGCGTTGATGTCCGGCGGCAGGCAGTCGATCTTGAGCCGGTTCATGTCGTCGGCGAAGATGGCGAGCTTGTCGGTCTGGTGGATGTCGTAGGCCATCGACGCGGCGAAGAATTCGTGCGGGTGGTGCGTCTTCAGCCACGCGGTCTGGTAGGCGAGCAGCGCGTAAGCGGCCGCGTGCGACTTGTTGAAGCCGTAGCCGGCGAACTTGTCGATCAAATCGAACAGTTCGTTGGCCTTGGCCGCCTTGATGCCGTTCACCTTCTCGCAGCCCTCGACGAAGATCGCGCGCTGCTGATCCATCTCGGCCTTGATCTTCTTGCCCATCGCGCGGCGGAGCATGTCGGCGCCGCCGAGGCTGTAGCCCGCGAGGATCTGCGCGGCCTGCATCACCTGCTCCTGATAGACGAAGATCCCGTAGGTCTCCTTCAGGATGGGCTCGAGCAAGGCATGCGGGTAGACGATCTCCTCGGTCCCCTGCTTGCGGCGGCCGAAGCTCGGGATGTTGTCCATCGGACCCGGGCGATAGAGCGAGACGAGCGCAATGATGTCGCCGAAATTCGTCGGGCGCACCGCGGTCAGCGTCCGCCGCATCCCTTCCGATTCGAGCTGGAACACGCCGACCGTGTCGCCGCGCTGGAGCAGGTCATAGACTTCGGGATCGTCCCAGCCGAGCGCGTCGAGATCGACCTCGATGCCGCGATCGGACAGCAACTCGACTGCCTTTTTGAGCACCGACAGCGTCTTGAGGCCGAGAAAGTCGAACTTCACGAGGCCCGCGCCCTCGACATATTTCATGTCGAACTGGGTGACCGGCATGTCCGAGCGCGGATCGCGATAGAGCGGCACCAATTGCGCGAGCGGGCGGTCGCCGATCACCACGCCGGCGGCGTGCGTCGAGCTATGGCGCGGCAGGCCCTCGAGCCGCATCGACAGGTCGATCAGATGGCGGACGTCGCTGTGCTGCTTGTATTCGGTGTGGAACTCGCTGACCCCGTCGAGGGTCCGCTTGAGCGTCCACGGATCGGTCGGGTGGTTGGGGATCTGCTTGGCGAGGCGGTCGACCTGGCCGTAGCTCATCTGGAGCACGCGGCCGACGTCCTTGAGCACCGCGCGCGCCTTCATCGTCCCAAAAGTGATGATCTGCGCGACGGTGTCGCGGCCATATTTCTCCTGGACGTAACGGATCACCTCGCCGCGGCGGGTTTCGCAGAAGTCGATGTCGAAGTCGGGCATCGAAACGCGTTCCGGATTGAGGAAGCGTTCGAACAGCAGACCGAGCTTGAGCGGATCGAGGTCGGTGATGGTCAGCACCCAGGCGACCACCGAGCCCGCGCCCGAGCCGCGACCCGGACCGACCGGAATGTCGTGCGCCTTGGCCCATTGGATGAAGTCGGCGACGATCAGGAAATAGCCGGGAAAGCCCATCTGGATAATGACGTCGAGCTCGAATTCGAGGCGATCGAAATAGGGTTTGGTCCAGTCCTCCGACCCGTTGACGAGGGGTGCTCCCTCCCCGTTCGGCCTGAGCTTGTCGAAGGCCTGTCCTTCTTCCAGCGCCAAGGGCGAAGACGGCGCTTCGACGAGCTCAGCGCGAACGGGGAGAGGACGGCCCTCGATCTGGGCGATCTTTGCCAGTCGCGCGTACAGCCCTTTGCGCGCGCGTTCGCGCAGCATCGTCGCCTCGCCCTCGCGGTCGCCGGCGAGGCTGGGCAGGATCGGCTTGCGCTTCGGTGCGGCATAGGCGCAGCGCTGGGCGACGACGAGGGTGTTGGCGATCGCTTCCGGCAGGTCGGCGAACAGCGACTTCATTTCGGTCGCCGGCTTCATCCACGCGTCTGGCGAAGAACGCGGGCGATCGTCGCTGGCGATGTACGAGGAATTGGCGATGCACAGCATCGCATCGTGCGCCTCGTGGAAGCTCTCCTCGGCGAAGCAGCACGGATTGGTGCCGACGATCGGGAGATCGCGGGCATAGGCATAATCGAGCAATTTCGCCTCGGCGCGGCCCTCGACCTCGTTCAGGCGGCGGACGATTTCGATATAGAGCCGGTCAGGGAACAAGCCTTCGAGCCGGCGGGCATAGGCCTCCGCGGCATGATCCTGCCCCTCGGCATAGAGCCGCGCGAGCGCACCCTCGGCACCGGCAGTCAGGCAGAGCAGCCCCTCGGTACGGCCCTCGAGCGCGTCGAGCGGGACGTGCGCGTCTTCCTCGATCGGGCGGTCCAGGTGGGCGGCGGAGACGAGGTGGCAGAGATTGAGGTAGCCGGTCTCGTCCTGCGCATAGAGGGCGAGCCAGTCGATCGCAGGTGGCGCGCCCTCGGCCAGTTCCGGGCGCTTGACCGCGAGCAAGGTGCCGACGATCGGCTGGACCCCCGCCTTCTTGCAAGCGTCGGAGAAGGACATGGCAGCGTAGAGCCCGTTTCGATCGCTTACCGCCACAGCTGGGAAGCCGAGCTCCCGCGCGCGCTTCGCGATCGCCTTCGGCTCGATCGCGCCTTCGAGCATCGTGTAGGAAGAGAAAACCCTGAGGGGCACGAATCCCGAATGCGCCATCGCGCCACATTAGGGATGCGGCGGCGCCAATGCCACTCCGGGAGCACCGCTTTCCACAGCTTTCCGAAAGGTAACCTGCGACATCCGTACAAGCCCGCTTGTGGGAGTCGCTTATGGGGTGCGACCGGAATGGCGACTCACCCGAGGTCTGGGCCACATCGTGGTTAACAATGATCAACCTCTTGATCGCGGCGCACCCGTCCTGGGCGAGCGGCGCGGTCCGGTATCTGGAGTGAGCCCCGCGATGACGATCCTCTGCTCGGTGATGAAGCACGTGCCTTCGGCGAAGCGACACCACAATCAGGGGCTGGAATTCAGCATCTGTCACCGCTGCGGCTGCGACATGATCCGGCTCGCGGAAGCCGAGGAGTGGACGCAGGTTCCTGAGGGTTTCCGTGTGGTATGGCGCGAGTTCGGCCGTGAGGGTGCCGCTTCCGACGTCGCACAACGCATGCACCGGCTGGCGCCGCCGGCGCGCCGCCGCGAACCCCGCAACGCCCGCCCTGCCCCGCGCCGCGATCCGCGCGGCCGGCCGCTTGCCGGTGCGACTTCGATGGTTTCGGTGCTCGGCAAGCTCGGCAAGCTCATCGCCGGCGATGAGACCGAGCAGGCGATGGTCGAGAAGAACGGACAGTATGTGATCTGCCTGCCCGGACCGCGGGTGCATTGAGTTTCGAGCCCCTCCCGCACGGGAGGGTTTGGGGTGGGTGAGTGGCGGGCGCGGCCGGGGGCCTCGCCCGCCGCTCTGCTTTCAGGCTAGAGGAGCTTCTCGATGGCGCCCGCAATGTCCTTCGGCGAGGTTGTTGGAGCATAACGATCGACTACCTTGCCGCCGCGATCGATGAGGAACTTGGTGAAGTTCCACTTGATTGCCTTGGATCCCAGCAGCCCGGGCGCCTCACGCTTGAGGTGCTCGAACAACGGCGCCGCGTCTGCCCCGTTGACGTCGACCTTGGCGTAGATCGGGAAGGTCACGTCATAATTTAGCGAGCAGAAGTTCGCGATCTCCTCCGCGTTGCCCGGCTCTTGCGCGCCGAACTGGTTGCACGGAAAGCCCAGCACCGAAAAGCCGCGATCCCTGTACTGGCGCTGCAGTGCCTCGAGATCGGCATATTGCGGGGTGAAGCCGCATTTCGATGCGGTGTTGACGATCAGCAACACCTCGCCGGCGTGATCGGCGAGCGTGGTCTCGGTGCCGTCGGGCTTTCGGACGGGAATATCGGTGAGCGCGGTCATGTGGGACCTCCATCGTAGCGGGCCATCAGCAGCTCGAGATTGCGTCGCACGCCGGGCCATTCATGCGCGAGGATCGAATAGACCGCGCTGTCGCGCAGATGTCCCTTCAGAATCAGGTGCCCGCGCAACACGCCGTCGAGCCGTGCGCCCAGTCGCTCGATTGCGCGGCGCGAGGCATGATTGAGGAAATCGGTGCGGATCTGGACGCAATGGACTCCGAGCACCTCAAAGGCGTGGCCGAGCAGCATGTATTTGGCTTCGGTGTTGAGCCCGGTCCGCTGGACGCGTGGCGCATAGAGCGTGCCGCCGATCTCGACCCGGCGATGCGGCTCGCTCATTCGCAGGAAGCGCGTGACTCCGGAGACGCGGCCCGCGGCATCCAGCACGGTAAACGGCATGTTCCGGCCTGCTGCCGTGTCGAACATCACGCGATCGTACCACGCGTCGAACGTGTCGGCGTCCGGCACGGTAGTATGAAACAGCGAATGCAGGCCCTCGAAGGCGTCGAGCAGCGCGTCGCGATCGTCGGCGACCATCGGGCGGAGCCTGACGTGGCGACCCGCGAGGGTTGGCGTGTCGCGCCAGACGCTCACTCGAGCCGGCCGTCGTGCAGCCGCACCACCCGGTCCATCCGTTCCGCCAGCCGCTCATTGTGCGTGGCGACCAAAGCCGCCGAGCCCTCACCGCGGACGAGGTTGAGAAATTCGGCGAAGACGCGGTCGGCGGTAGCCTCGTCGAGATTGCCGGTGGGCTCGTCGGCGAGCACCAGCGCCGGCCGGTTGGCGAGCGCGCGGGCGACGGCGACGCGCTGCTGCTCGCCGCCGGAGAGCTGGTTGGGACGATGGTTCAGCCGCTGTCCCAGGCCCAGCGCCGAGAGCAATTGTTCGGCGCGCGCGTCGGCATCGGCGCGCGTGGCACCGTGGATCATCTGCGGCAGCACGACATTCTCGATCGCATTGAAGTCGGGCAGCAGATGGTGGAACTGGTAGACGAAACCAAGGCTGTCGCGGCGGACTTGGGTGCGACCGCCTGCGGGAAGCTGCGCCGCTTCCTTGCCGACAATGCGGATCGAGCCTTCGAAGCCGCCTTCGAGCAGCCCGACCGCCTGCAGGAGTGTCGACTTCCCCGAGCCCGAGGGGCCGAGCAAGGCAACGATCTCGCCCGGCATGACGTCGAGATCGACGCCGCGCAGCACTTCGATGACCGCCTCGCCTTGCCTGAAGCTGCGCGTGAGCCCGCGGGTCTGGAGGATCGGTTCACTCATAGCGCAGCACCTGGACCGGATCGGTGCTCGCCGCCTTCCATGCGGGGTAGAGGGTAGCGAGGAAAGTGAAGATCATTGCCATCACGCAGATGCCGATCGTCTCGAACGGATCGGTCTTGGCGGGCAATTCGGTGAGGAAACGCATCGAGGGATCCCAGACCTGCTGCCCGGTGACCAGTCCAATGAACTGGACGACCTGCGCGCGGAACGTGATGAACAGGAAGCCGAGCACGCCGCCGGCAGCGACGCCCAAAGCGCCGATCGTGGTGCCGACGGTAACGAAGATCCGCATCAGCCCCCCTCGCGTTGCGCCCATCGTGCGCAGCACCGCAATGTCGCGGGTTTTGGAACGGACCAGCATGATCAGCGACGAGACGATGTTGAACGCCGCGACGACGAGGATGATCGAGAGCACGGTGAACGAGACGATCCGGTCGACCTGGAGCGCCTCGAACAACTCGCGGTTCATCTGGCGCCAGTCGACGATCTGACCGCTCTTGCCGACCTTGTCCACCAGCGGCGCGATGATCTGCTGGACGTTGTCGGGATCGTTGGTGTCCATCTCGACCATGCTCACGGCGTCGCCGAGCAGCAGCAGCGTCTGCGCGTCCTCCATCGGCATGACCACGAAGATCTTGTCGAAATCATAGACCCCGACTTCGAAGATCGCGGCGACGGTGTAGCTGACCGAGCGGTACATCGTGCCCATCGGCGTCGCGGCGCCCGACGGATTGATGATCGTGATCTTGCTGCCGACCGTGGCGCCGAGCGATTCAGCCAGTCGCGAACCGATCGCAACCTGCTCGCCGCCCGGCACCAGGTTGTTCAGCGAGCCGATCACTTCCTTGCCCTTCAGCGCAGGATTGGTGCGGATGTCCTCGACTCGCATGCCGCGGATCTGGGCGAATTCGACGCGACCGTTGAAGCTGGCGAACAAGGGTTGCTCGATCAGCGGTGTGGCGCCGGTGACACCTGGCGTGGCCTTGGCCTGCGCGACGATCTGGCGCCAGTCGCGCAGCTGCCCGGCATAGCCCTGGACAACTGCGTGGCCGTTCAGCCCGGTGATCTTGTCGAACAGCTCGGCGCGGAAGCCGTTCATCACGCTCATCACGACGATGAGCGCGGCGACGCCGAGCATCACGGCGACGAGACTGAACCCGGCGACGACGGCGATGAACGCCTCGCTCCGGCCGGGCAGAAGGTAACGGCGGGCGATCATCCGCTCGTAACGCGAGAGTAGCATGCGGCCGGTGGAACCCTGACGAGAGTGCGTGCGCCGCTCTAGGCGATGCAGGATGTGGCTGGCAATGCGCGGCGGACATCACAGGTGTGTCCGCTATGTTGCCGATTCAACACAGGGTGCGACCAATCTGCGGCTAACCCTTGTAAACCCGGTGACAAATGCCGCGCGCCGACGTAGCAAGCCCCTGTCGAAACGCAGGCAGCAAATGGCCGTGGTTCGGGGAGGGCTCAGTCCCGCTCGTAGGCAAGTACGGGCGTGCGGGCAGAGCCTGACAAAGGGGGCTGACGAGCAGTCGTCACGCAGGCGCCCGGGCTGGAAACGGTCCGGGCGTTTGGCGTTTCACAGCTCCTTTTTCATTCACCTTCTGTTCGAAGGGCCGTTCTTCTTGGCGAAGAAGCAGGACGGTACTTCGACAAGCTCAGCAGGAACGGTAGTGCGGCGCTCCTTTCCGTCGTGGAAAGAGGGGGGCGATGCGGGCTCCGCCCCCCTCCCCTGACGTCCCCCGGCCATGGCGAGACGTCAGATCGGAGACGATCAGAACGAACTGCTGATCGTCAAACCATAGGTCCGCGGATCGCCGGGCTGGCCGACGATCAGACCGGTGCTGCCCGACTGGGTCGACAGCAGCTCGTAATAATGCTGGTCGAATGCATTTCGGACCCAGCCGAAGATGTTAAACGCGCCCTCGCGATAGCCGAGGCGGAAGTTCGACAGCGAATAGCCGTCGATCCACGTATAGGCGGATGGCGACGGGTTCGACGAGAAGCGCGATCGATAGCTGCCGTCATAGCCGAGATAGACCTGTCCCTCGCTGCCGCCGACCGGCAGATTGACCTCGCCGCCCCACGACAGCGACCATTTGGAGATGCCGGGCAGCACCTGACCCGAAATGTCGCAGAAAGCGGGACTACGCCCACCCGGGGTTCCGGCGGGATCCGTCACGCCGCCCGGCGCCGTTGCCGTGCCCCCCGCAAGCTCCGGCGGACACGGCGCGTTGACGAACTCGCGATAGGTCGCGTCGGTATAGGCGCCGTTGAAGTAGAGATTGGCGCGCTGCGAAGGGCGGAAGCTCGTGTCGAACTCTACGCCCCGCGAGCGGACCTTGCCGGCATTGGCGAGATAGCCGCGGATCACGTTGATGGCGTTGTTGTTCACCGTCGCCTGATAGTCGCTGATCTCGGTCCAGAAGCCGGCGGCATTGATCGTCAGTCGCCGATCGAGGAACTGGGTTTTCAGCCCGACTTCGAAGTGATTGACCTCCTCCGGTTTCACCGTCTGCGTGCTGAGATCGACACCGGTGCTGGTAGAATTGAGCGGCAGGCCCGACAGATTGATGCCGCCCGATTTGAAGCTGCGCGCATAGGTCGCATAGGCGTGGACGTCGGGCGAGAAATCATAGGACAGAGTCACGTCGCCCGAGACGTTCCAGTCGCTGAACTCGGGGCTGTAACGCTGCGGCGCCAGCGTGTTGATCTGGTTCTGGAACGTCGTCCGCGCCGCGCCGGCCGGGCGCGAGGCGAGCAGCGCCGCGACATTATCGGCCGTGGCGTCGAAATTGAACTGAGCGTTGTGCAGGCTGACGACCGATTCGTAGAAACCCGACTTCTTGTCGTAGTTGACGCGCAGACCCGGCTGGACGTGGAAGCCCTTGATCACTTCCCAGTTGAGCTTGCCGAACACGGCAAAGCTGGAATTGTCGAAGCTGATCGTGTTGGTCGAGGTCAGGCCGTTGAGCACGTTTGGGTTGAGCGCGTCGGCACCCGAAAGCAGGTAGCGGCTCGCCGCCGGGCCCTGAACCTGTGAGCCCTGGGTGTCGATCGTCTGGTGGAAGAAGAACGCCCCGAGCGTGTAGTCGAGCTTGTTCGCGCCGTTGGAGGCGATTCGCAACTCCTGCGAGAACTGCTTCTGCTGCGACGGGTTTTGCGAAACCGTGGTAACCGGCAAGCCGATAAAGTCGCGGTCATTCGCCGGCTGCCAGTCCCAATAACGCCAAGCAGTCACGGACGTGACCGTCGCCGGACCGATATCCCAGTTCGCGACGAGCGAGGCACCGCCGATTTCCTGTCGCGAATTGGACCGCGCATCAAGATCGGTAACCCGATCGAACGGGTCGGTGCTCGGCGGCGAATAGCCGAAGGCGGCAGCCAGTGCCGCATATTGGCGGGCGAGCGGGCGCTGGGTCGTGCCGGTACGGACATAATATTGGACGCAGCACAAAGGGTTCTGGCGGTTGAAGTCGCCGGACAGGGTCAAGTCGAAGTTGGACGCGGCGTTCCACAGCACTTGCCCGCGCACGCCGAGATTACGCAACCGGTGCTGATCGACGCCGGTCCGGATGTTCTGGATCGTGCCGTGACGCGTGGTGCCCGAGGTCGACAAGCGAAACGCCACGGTGTCGCTCAGCGGCGCCGAGACAGACGCCTTGGTCTGGAGAAAATCGTAATTGCCGAGGCTGACCTCAACCCGCGATTCGGGGGTGAAACTCGGCGCCCGCGTCGTGACGTTTATGGCGCCGGCAGTGGTGTTCTTGCCGTAGAGCGTCCCTTGTGGCCCGCGCAGCACCTCGACCCGCTCGACATCGACGAAATCGAAGGTCGAGGCGCCGATCCGGCCGATATAGACCCCGTCGACATAGAAGCCGACGCCTTGCTCGATGCCGTCATTGGTAAGCCCGAACGGCGCGCCGAGACCGCGGATGTTGATCGCCGAATTGCGCGGATTGCTCGAATAGAATTGCAGCGTCGGCTGCGATTGCTGGAGTCGGTTGACGTTGAACGCGCCGCTCGCCGCCAGATCCTCGCCGCTCAGCACAGAAAGCGCGATCGGCACGTCCTGCACGCGCTCCTCGCGGCGACGCGCCGTGACGACGATGTCCTGGTTGCTCTGGACATCGGGAGTCTCAGGGTCGTCGGGGGTCGCTGCCACCGGAGGATCGTCGCGTACGGCCGCCGGCCCAGCAGTCAGCGGCGACGCACTGGCGAGAAGCAGCAACGAGAGCGAAGACAGGCTCATCTATATCCCCCTTTTGGTCGCAGCCAATCTCCATCAACTGACTAGACATTAGCCAGCAAGCGAATCTTGGGGAAGGCGAAGCTCGGTTTCTCCGGCATGTGCCGCGTGTGGCTCCGGCACCCTTGAAACCGCTGAGATCAAAACCACATTCGCATCGTCACGGTGCCTGCTGGGCCGCGACAAGCAGCGCCGCGGAATTCCGGGAGCAGCACAAGTAGACGTTCAACTTGCTCATTGGAGGATTTGAAATGCGTCAGTTTGACTTTACTCCGTTCCGTCGCTCGACTGTCGGCTTCGACCGGCTGTTCGACTTGCTCGAGACCAGTGCGCGTCAGGCGAGCAGCGAGAATTATCCGCCGTTCAACCTCGAGCGCCTCGCCGAGGACCGGTATCGCATCACGCTCGCCGTCGCCGGCTTCAAGCCCGACGAGATCGACGTGACTGCGCAGCAGAACCTGCTGCTGGTCCAGGGCAAGAAGGCGAGCGAGAATGAGAACAATCAGGGCGCGTTCCTGCATCTCGGCATCGCCAATCGCAGCTTCGAGCGCCGTTTCGAACTCGCCGACTTCGTCCGCGTCGAGAGCGCGAACCTGTCGGACGGCCTGCTCGTCATCGAGCTGGTCCGCGAGGTTCCCGAAGCTATGAAGCCGAAGAAGATCGCCGTGAATGCGGGCAGCGCGCCGAGCGCCGCGATCGAGCATCGCGACGCGGCGTAACACCGACCACGGCTAGCGGCGCTTTCCTCCCTTTGGGCGCCGCAGCAGGGGCGCTCGGGCATTGCCCGGGCGCCTTTTGTTTACTCCGGCGAGATCAGTTCGGCCGGATCCAGCGGGTCGGGCCGATCAGCCAAGGCTTGACCCGGCCGGTCGGCCGCGGCGTGCCGTCGAGCCGCACTGCGCGGACGATCTGGACCGGCGCGGGCTGGATCATCTGGCCGCGCATCGGCCCCCTGCCCCCGCCGGTCGGTTTTGCCAGAATTTTCCGGACCACGTCCATTCCCGCGACGACCCGGCCGAATGCCGAATAGCCGTTGCGGCCGGTGCCGCGTGCGTCGAGCGACGGATTATCGCCGACCATGATCGAGAAATTGCCGGTGGCGCCGTCGATGCTCGCGCCATGCGCCATCGAGACGGTCCCGTCGGCATGGCGAATACCGGTGACGTTGGTCGGCTCGAGCGGCGGCGACGGCAGAACCCGGCGCGCATCGCTGGCGATCCCGCCCTGGACGAAGCCGAGCTTCGGGTTCCCGCTGCGACGCGAGGCGCGGTAGAAGCCGGTGCCGTCGAGCCTGCCGTCATCGACATAAGCGAGGAAGTTTGCCGTGGTCTTCGGGGCGCGACGGGCATCGAGCGCGAGGACGATGGCGCCCTCGCTGGTCTCGATCCGGACCCGCACCGTGCCCGGTATGGGCTTCCCCTGTGCGGCGGCAGCAAGCGGAAACAACAAGGCTACGAGCACGGCAAGCAGGATACGCATACGCTCCCGGTAGCGTATGCTGCGACGCAGCGGGAGGGCCTTTGTCGGCCCGCTCCACTCACAACGATCTGGGGCCGAGAGCCAGTGCATTTTGCTGCCGATCGGATCGATGTAGAATAGGAAATGGTTTCGAAAACGAGCTTGCGCGAGTCGGTGCGGGCGCACCGTTGGCGGGATGTCGAGAAAGGACTGGCCGAACGGCCCGACTTGCTTGACGCGTCCGACGAGCGAGGCCGGAACTGGCTGCATCACGCGTGCATGAGCCCCGGCGACAGCGAGGCCAGCATTCGGACCGTGGAGGTACTGCTCGCAGCCGGCCTTGGCCTCGACGCACCCGCGTTCACCGAGGGAACCTGGCGCGCGACACCGCTTTGGCACGTGATCTCGCGCGGCCGGAACCTCGAACTCGCCACACATTTCCTCGAGCGCGGCGCCGATCCTGATCATTGCCTGTTCGCCGCAGTCTGGAACGAGGATAACGACGCGATCCGTCTGCTTCTCCGATATGGCGCGAATATCGAGGAGGGCGCCGAGAGAGGCGAAACGCCGCTGCTCGGCGCAGTCGCGTGGAGCAAATTCGGCCCTGCCGAGGAACTGCTGAAGGCCGGCGCGGATCCCAATGTACGCAATGCCGAAGGCGCGACCGCACTGCACCTCATGCTGAAGAAAGGCAGCGCGCCCGAGCACTTCCAGCTCTTTTGCCCGGCACGGCGCGCGAAGCGACATCGCCGATGCCTCGGGACGGACCGCCGACGCGTTGCTGCGCCGCAAGCGCGACCCGGGCTATCGCGCGGCGGCGGAGATGATGTCGCAGACCCGCTGATCGCGGGCGCGAAGAGCCAAGGTCCCTAGACCAGCCGGCTCTGCTTGACCGCGGCTTCGATGAAGCTGGCGAAGAGCGGGTGCGGTTCGAACGGCTTGGACTTCAGCTCAGGGTGGAACTGGACGCCGACGAACCAGGGGTGATCCGGCCGCTCGACGATCTCTGGCAAGGTGCCGTCGGGCGACATTCCCGAGAATACCAGCCCGCCCTTCTCGAGCAGCGGCTTGTAGTGCGTGTTGACTTCGTAGCGATGGCGATGGCGCTCGCTGATCTCTTCCGACCCGTAGATCGAGGCGACGACGCTGTTGCCGCCGAGTTTGGCCGGATAGGCACCGAGCCGCATCGTGCCGCCGAGATCCCCGCCCGCCTCGCGCTTCTGAATGCCTTCCGCCGTCATCCACTCGGTGATCATGCCGACCACCGGCTCCTCGGTCGGGCCGAATTCGGTAGTCGAGGCGTTTTCGAGTCCCTGATCGCGGGCCGCATCGACACAGGCCATTTGCATGCCGAGGCAGATGCCGAAGAACGGCACGCCGCGCTCGCGGGCAAAGCGGACGCCGGCGATCTTGCCCTCGCTGCCACGCTCGCCGAAGCCGCCGGGTACGAGGATGCCGTGCATCGGCTCGAGCTTGGCAGCGACTTCCTCATCGCCGCGCTCGAACAATTCGGCGTCGAGCCAACGGATGTTGACCTTGACCTGGTTGGCGATCCCGCCGTGCACCAGCGCCTCGTGGAGCGACTTATAGGCGTCGGGCACGCCCATATATTTGCCGACCACGCCGATCGTGACTTCGCCCTCGGGGTTTTCGAGGCGGCGGACGATTCGCTCCCAACGCTCGAGATTGGGTGCTTCGCCCGGGTCGATGCCGAAGGCGCGCAGCACTTCGACGTCGAGGCCTTCGCGATGATATTGCATCGGCACCGCGTAGATGCTCTTGGCGTCGAGCGCGGGGATGACCGCCGATGCCGGCACGTTGCAGAATTGCGCGATCTTGGCGCGCTCGCCGGCGGGGAGATCTCGCTCCGAACGGCAGACGAGAACGTCGGGCTGGACGCCGAGCGCGGCGAGTTCGCGCACGCTGTGCTGGGTCGGCTTGGTCTTCAACTCGCCGGCGGCCGAGATGTACGGCACCAGGGTGACGTGGATGCTGACAGTCTGGCCGCGGCCGAGATCGTTGCGGAGCTGGCGAATCGCCTCGATGAACGGCAGCGATTCGATGTCGCCGACCGTGCCGCCGATCTCGCACAGCACGAAATCGAGATCGTCGGTCTGGTCCTGTGCGAACGCCTTGATGGCATCGGTGACATGCGGGATCACCTGGACGGTGGCGCCGAGATAATCGCCGCGGCGCTCGCGCTCGATGATCGTCTTGTAGATCCGACCCGAAGTGACGTTGTCCGACTGGCGCGAGGCGACGCCGGTGAAGCGCTCATAGTGGCCGAGATCGAGATCGGTCTCCGCCCCGTCGTCGGTGACATACACCTCGCCATGCTGATGCGGCGACATCGTGCCGGGATCGACGTTGAGATAGGGATCGAACTTGCGGATGCGGACTCGATAGCCGCGGGCCTGGAGCAGAGCCGCGAGGCTCGCTGCCATGAGACCCTTGCCAAGCGAGGAGACCACGCCGCCGGTGATGAAAATATACCGCGCCATGGGAGAAAACGCCTAACGTCATTGGCCGCGCGCCGACAAGCGCGCGACTCACTTATTTTTCAATATGCCCGCCGATCGCCGGAGAGCGGCGGGATTATTGCGCGAGCGGGACCGAGCTGTTGGCCGGTGCGGCGCTGTTGGCGGGAGCGGTGCCGCCTGCCGGCGCCGTCGAATTGCCAAGCGCGAACGGCGGTGCGCTGGTCGGCGACGTGATCGGCGCCGCAGCGGCCGGAGCGCGCTGAAGCGAGGTGTCGATCGTCGTCGAGTGGCGAGTCGCCGCGACGAAAGCGAGCACGATGCTCATCGCGATGAACAGAGTCGCGAGGATTGCGGTGGCGCGGGTCAGGAAATCCGCCGCACCGCGCGCCGACATCAGTCCCGAGGGGCTGCCGCCCGTGGTCAAGCCGCCGCCTTCCGAGCGCTGCATGAGAATCACGGTCACGAGCAGTGCCGCGATGATAGCGTGGACGACGAGCAGAAAGGTGAACATTGAGACCCGACCTGTTGCGAAAGCGGCGACATAGGGGAGCCGATGCCGGGGATCAACCTGCGTCTCGCTGCGCTTTGCTGCACGGCACAAGAAACGCCAATCCAAACAAAGCGGTAACATTTCGCCAACGCACTGAAACCACTGGGCGCAAGCTGCGTTAGTTGTGCGTGCTCCCGGACAGGACCGGGAACGAAACGGAAGTAGATGCCGTGAACGCGATGCCGGACCAATCGCTGTCTTCCTGGAAGAACACGCTGATCGATTATGTGCGATCGGGCGAGCCCGACCTGACCAATCGTCAGATGGCTCTCCTGATGCTTGTGTATCTCGACCCGGGGCCCCATACGGTCCGCGGACTGGCGCGGGCGCTGAACGTTTCGAAGCCCGTCGTCACCCGCGCCTTGAATCGCCTGGGGACGCTCGGCTATCTGCGCCGCCAACGCGACGATACCGACAAACGCAACATCTTCGTTGCGCGTACCGCTGAAGGGGCAGAGTTTCTTGCAGAGTTCGGGCATTTCCTCGCTGGCGACAACATCGGTCAGCCAGTCGCCCGCAGGGCCAACGCGTAAGCGCTTCTCGCTGAAGGGGCGCTCCGCGACGTTCGATTCGCGAGTCGATGCCGTCCGGCGCGACCTTGCCGATGTCCGCCTCGCAGATCGGGTGTTTGCCCCGCATTATGCAGCGCCGATGCCGCGGACTCTCACCTCGGCAGCCGAGTTGCGTGAAAGTGCCGCCGCCGATTCCGAGGTACTGGTCAGCCTGAACCCCGGCGACGTTTTCGAAGTGCTGGAACTCGCTGGCAACCATGCCTGGGGCGTGGCACCCGCATCGGGGATCGTCGGATATATCCCCGCGGCTGCGCTGGCGGATTCGCAATGACCGTCCGTGTGTTCATCGATGGAGCCGTCGGCACAACCGGGCTAGAGATTCGCGAGCGACTGGACGGGCGCGACGGTATCGAGCAGCTGATCCTCCCGGAAGCCGATCGCAAGGACCCGCGGAAGCGCGAGGATGCGCTCAACTCGGCCGATTTCGTCATCCTGTGTCTTCCCGACGACGCCGCGCGCGAAGCCGTGGCGATGATTCGCGCCGAGAAGGTCCGGGTGATCGATGCCTCGACCGCGCACCGCGTCGCGCCCGATTGGGTCTATGGCTTTGCCGAACTCGAGCCGGGGCAGATGGCGGCGATCGCCGAAGCGCCGCGGGTGAGCAACCCCGGCTGCTATCCTACCGGCTTCCTCGCCTTGATCCGGCCGCTGGTCCGCGCCGGACTGGTGCCGCTCGACCACACGTTCGCAGTCAATGCCGTCTCGGGCTATTCGGGCGGCGGCAAATCGATGATCGCCGACTTCGAGGACGAGACTTCGCCAGGTTTCACGGCCACCGCATTCCGCAACTACGGCCTGAGCCTCGATCACAAGCACGTGCCCGAAATGCAGAAGCACGCACGGATCGAATATCCGCCGATCTTCCAGCCGGCAGTGGTGCACACCTATCGCGGAATGGTGGTCGAGGTGCCCCTGCCCCTCCACGCGTTCACGCGGCGCCCGTCGCTCGAGGCGATCGAGAATGCGCTGCGTGAGGCATACAAGGAGTGCCCGCTGGTGCGCGTGCTGCCCGCAGACGTTCCGACCGTCTCGATCGAGGAAGATGCGGGGACCGACCGGCTAAGCGTCCGGGTGTTCGGCAATGCCGAGCGCGGCCAGGCACGACTGGTCGCGACGCTCGACAATCTAGGCAAGGGCGCGGCTGGTGCGGCCGTGCAGAACCTCAACATCATGGCCGGGCTCGATCCGACTGCAGGGCTGGTTCTTTAGGCTCGTCCTGCTGAAAGCCGGGATCTCATCCGGCAGACCGCTCGCGCCACGCCCACAATCCGGTTTCGCCGGGATGACGGAAGGGCGGCTTGATCTTTTCCGGGCTTTGGTGTCTCGCGGGCGAAACAAGTCGTGAGGCAAATGATGCATCAGCCCGTGGGCAAATTGCTGCTGTTCGGAGCAACCGGCGACCTCGCGCAGCGCATGCTGCTGCCGTCGCTTTACGCTCTCCACGCCGATGGATTGCTCCCTGCCGGGCTGACGATTACCGGCACCGCGCGGTCGGAAAAGGACGACGAATCCTATCGTGAGTTCGCCCGCCATGCGCTGGAAGAATTCCTGCCCGCCGACCGCAAGGATGACAGCGCTGTCGGGAGCTTTCTCGATCGCCTGAACTACCAGTCTCTCGACGCTTCCAAGATCGAGGGCTTTGCCGCGCTCAAGGACAAGCTCGGCGACATTTCGGGTGGTCTTGCCATCTTCCTGTCGACGGCGCCCTGGCTGTTCGGCCCGACGATCGAAGGCCTCAAGAGCGCCGGGCTTACCGGCGACAATGTCCGGATCAGTCTTGAGAAGCCGCTGGGGAAGGATCTCGCATCGAGCTGCGAGATCAATGACCTTGTCGCCGGGGCATTCCCCGAAGAGCGCACGTTTCGCATCGATCACTATCTCGGCAAGGAGACGGTGCAGAACATCCTGGCGCTCCGCTTCGGCAATTCGCTGTTCGAGCCGGTCTGGAACGCGCAAGGAATCGATCACGTCCAGATCACCGTCTCCGAGACGGTCGGACTGGAGGGCCGCGCCGGCTTTTACGACGATACCGGCGCGCTGCGCGACATGGTGCAGAACCACATGCTCCAGCTCGTTTCGCTGATCGCGATGGAGCCCCCTGCCCGCTTCGACGGCACAGCGATCCGCGACGAGAAGGTCAAGGTACTGCGTTCGCTGCGCAAAATCCCTGCCTCGGAAGCGCCGCACCTGACGGTTACCGGCCAATATGGCGGCGGCGCAGTCAAGGGCGAGATCGTGCGCGATTATGCCACCGATCTCGAAAAGCCATCGGGCACCGAGACCTTCGTTGCGATCAAGGCACATGTCGATAACTGGCGCTGGCATGGCGTGCCTTTCTATCTACGCACCGGCAAGCGCCTCGCCGAGCGGCGCTCCGAGATCGTCATCCAGTTCAAGCCGGTGCCGCATTCGATCTTTGCCGATCGTGGCGGCATGCTGCATCCGAACACGCTGGTGATCCGGCTGCAGCCCGAGGAATATGTCCGGCTGCTGGTCATGGCCAAGCAGCCTGGGCTCGATCGCGAAGGTGTCCGGCTTCGGGAAGTGCCGCTCAACCTCAGCCTCGACACTGAATTCGCCGGAACCCGCCGCCGCATCGCCTATGAGCGGCTGCTGCTCGACCTGATCGAAGGCGATCCGACTCTGTTCGTGCGCCGCGACGAGGTGGAAGCGCAATGGGAGTGGATCGACGGCATCCGCGCTGGCTGGGACGCCAACGACATGAAGCCCAAGCCCTATGCGTCGGGCAGCTGGGGCCCTTCTGCCTCGATCGCGCTCACCGAACGCGACGGTGTGACGTGGAACGAGTGACCCGGCGCCCCCATATCTATTCCGAACCCGCCGAACTTCAGGAGCAAGCATGACGACCGAAATCGAATGGTGGGACTATGACGATGCCGAGGAGATGGCCGAGGCCGTTGCCGGCGACGTGCAGTTCATCATCGAAAGCGCGATCGACGCGCGCGGCGCCGCGGTCGTCGCGTTGGCCGGCGGCAAGACCCCGCTGCCGATTTACGAGAAGCTGGCCAAGGCCAAGCTCGACTGGAAGCGCGTGACGATCGTGCCGGGCGACGACCGGCTGGTACCTTTGGGCGATCCGCTGTCGAACGTCACCGCGATCGGCAAGGTGTTCATCCCCAAGGGCGCACGGGTGATCCCGCTGATCAGTGCCACAGTGGCCGATTATAAGGCCGCCGGGCGCGCGGCGGACGCGATTCTGCAGGATCTGCACTGGCCGCTCGACCTCTGCCTGCTCGGCGTCGGCGGCGACGGCCATGCCGCGTCGATCTTTCCCGGCCCCGATTTCGACGAGGCACTGAACGGCCCGCGCGAGCGGCGCGCACTGGGCGTGATGCCCGATCCGCTGCCCCCCGAGGCGCCGGTGGCCCGCGTATCGCTGAGCCGTGCGGCGATCGTCTCGGCACGCGCGCTGATGATCGCGATCACCGGCCAGGCGAAACGCGACGTGCTCGAGCAGGCGATCGAGCAAGGTGCCTCATCCAATTATCCGGTCGGCCGCATCCTCGCCGATGTCGAGCTGCCGGTGGATATTCACTGGGCGGCTTGAGCCTTCACTGTTCCCCGGCGAAGGCCGGGGCCCAGTTGCGATGTCGTTCGAAAGGTTCGGGCACCTCATTTACAAGCCCGATACTGGGCCCCGGCCTTCGCCGGGGAACAGGTAGTGCAAAAGCGGAATAGGCATATGACCCAGCTCCATTCGGAAATCGCCGCCGTCACCGATCGCGTTATCGAACGCTCGAAAGAGAAGCGCGCGGCCTATCTCGACCTGATCCGCCGCGAGCGCGAGAGCGGTGCGGACCGGCCGAAGCTGGGCTGCGCCAATCTGGCGCACGCCTATGCCGGCACCGACGAACAGCGCGACCGGATGAAGGACGGGCGCGCGATGAACATCGGCATCGTCACGTCGTACAACGACATGCTCTCGGCGCACGCCACCTATTACCGCTATCCCGAGCAGATGAAGATCTGGGCGCTCGAGGCCGGTGCGACCGCGCAGGTGGCAGGCGGCGTGCCGGCAATGTGCGACGGCGTTACGCAAGGCTATGCCGGGATGGAGCTGTCGCTGTTCAGCCGCGACACGATCGCGCTGTCGACCGGTATCGCGCTCAGCCACCGGGTGTTCGAAGGCGCCGCCCTGCTCGGCATTTGCGACAAGATCGTTCCGGGCCTGCTGATCGGCGCATTGCGCTTCGGTCACCTGCCGATGGTGATGATCCCCGGCGGACCGATGCGTTCGGGGCTCGCCAACAAGGACAAGGCAGCGGTGCGCGAGCGCTATGCCGAGGGCAAGGCGACACGCGAGGAACTGCTCGAATCCGAGATCGCCGCCTATCACGGCAAGGGCACCTGCACCTTCTACGGCACTGCCAATTCGAACCAGATGATGATGGAAGCAATGGGCCTGCACATGCCCGGCGCCGCCTTCGCCAATCCGCAGACCAAGCTGCGCCAGGAACTTACGCGCGCGGCGGTACAGCGGCTCCCGGAGATCGGCTGGAACGGCAACGACTATCGCCCGATCGGCCATGTCGTCGATGAGAAGGCGATCGTGAATGCGGCGATCGTGCTGCTCGCCACCGGCGGCTCGACCAACCATTTGATCCACGTTCCCGCTTTCGCCCGCGCCGCCGGAATCGTGATCGACTGGGATGATTTCGACCGCCTGTCGCGGACCGTGCCGCTGCTCACACGCGTCTATCCGAACGGCTCGGCTGACGTGAACATGTTCGAGGATGCCGGCGGTCCGCCGTTCGTGATCCGCGAACTGCTGCGGGGTGGACTGATGCACGGCGATACGCTGACAGTCGCCGAGGGCGGCATGGCTGCGTACGGCCGCAAGCCGCATATCGAGGATGACAAGCTCGTCTGGCGTGACCTGCCCGCGAAGAGCGATGACGAGACGATCGTCCGCACGATCGAGGCGCCGTTCTCGCCCGAGGGCGGCTTCCGCATCCTCAAGGGCAATCTCGGCCGTGCCTGCATCAAGGTGAGCGCGGTCGAGCGCGACCGCTGGACGATCGAGGCGCCGGCGCGGGTGTTTGCCGACCAGTCCGAAGTGCAGGCCGCGTTCAAGGCAGGCGAACTCGACCGCGACGTTATCGTCGTGGTGCGCTTTCAGGGTCCCAAGGCCAACGGCATGCCCGAGCTGCACAAGCTGACGCCTCCGCTGGGGGTACTGCAGAATCGCGGCTTCCGGGTTGCCTTGGTCACTGATGGGCGGATGTCGGGCGCGTCGGGCAAAGTGCCATGCGCTATTCATCTTTCGCCCGAGGCACTCGGCGGCGGGCCGATCGGCAAGGTGCGCGATGGCGACATCATCCGGCTCGATGCCGAGGCCGGAACGCTCGAGGCACTGGTCGATCCCGCCGAATGGGCCGCACGCGAGCAGGCCGCTGCGCCCGCGCCTCCCGCCGGGACCGGTCGCGAATTGTTCGCGATGATGCGGCATCATGCCGACGAGGCCGAACTGGGCGCATCGGCGATGCTGGCGGAAGCGGGACTCTAGCCGAGCTTTACATCCGCGCCTCCAGCGCAGAGAAGGGCCGCGCACCGTATGCCAACGTTGACAGGCGGCGGGCATGAGAGGTTCAGGGAGAAGGCATGGAAGTCGTCGCGGTCGATATCGGGGGCACGCACGCCCGCTTTGCCGTAGCGGAGGTAGCGGAGGGCCGCGTCATATCGATGGCCGAGCCCGTGACCCAGAAAGTCGCCGAGCATCCGAGTCTGCAGCTCGCATGGCAGGCTTTCGGCGAGACACTGGGGCGCCCGCTGCCCAAGGCGGCGGCGATTGCGGTCGCCTCGCCCGTGGGCGGCGAAGTGATCAAGCTGACCAATAATCCGTGGATCATCCGACCGGCGCTGATCCCGGAGCGGCTCGGCGCCGAGACCTGGACGGTGGTCAACGACTTTGCGGCCATAGGCCATGCCGTGGCGCAATTGAGCGACTCCGATTTCCTTCATCTGTGCGGACCCGAAATGCCGCTGCCCGCGCGTGGCTCGCTGACCGTTTGCGGCCCCGGCACCGGGTTGGGTGTCGCGCAGGTGTTCCGCCACAAAGCAGGCTATGACATCATCGCCACCGAGGGCGGCCATGTCGATTTCGCGCCGCTTGACCCAATCGAGGACGCCTTCGTCAAGCGGCTGCGGCGCGAATATAATCGCGTCTCGACCGAGCGGATCGTCGCCGGCCCCGCGATCGTCGCGATCTACGAGACCTTGGCCGAGCTCGAGAAGCGGCCGGTGCCGCGGCTCGACGACAAGAAAATCTGGGCGCTGGCCTTCGAGGGGCAGGACAGCCTCGCAGTCGCGGCGCTCGACCGGTTCTGCCTCAGCCTAGGCGCAGTGGCGGGCGACCTCGCCCTCACCCACGGCCCGACCGGTGTGGTGATCGCAGGCGGTCTGGGCTTGCGTCTCAAGGACCATTTGCTGCAATCGGGCTTTGGCGAGCGCTTCGTTGCCAAGGGCCGATTCCGGAACCTGATGGCGTCGATCCCCGTCAAGCTGATCACGCATCCGCAGCCGGGCCTGTATGGCGCCGCGGCCGCCTTCGCCCAGGAGCACGCACTTTGACGACGACGATCGCAGACATCATGCGCACAGCGCCGGTTATCCCGGTGCTGGTGATCGAGGACGCGGCACAGGCGCGGCCGATCGCCGAGGCGCTGGTCAAGGGCGGGCTGCGCGTGCTCGAAGTGACGCTGCGCACCGGTGCCGCGATCGAGGCGATCGCCGAGATGAAGAAGGTCGAAGGCGCGATCGTCGGCGCGGGCACCGTGGTGAACACCGACCAGTTCAAGCAAGTGATGGACGCCGACGCCGAATTCATCGTCTCACCGGGTCTGACCGAGCGACTGGGCGAGCCGATCATCGCTAGCGGCGTGCCGTTCCTGCCCGGCGTGGCCAATGCCGGCGACATCATGCGCGGGCTCGATCTCGGGCTGACGCACTTCAAATTCTTTCCCGCCGAGACGTCGGGTGGGCTCAAGGCGCTCAAGGCCCTCGCCGCCCCCTTCTATCAGGCACGCTTCTGCCCGACCGGCGGCGTGAGCCTTGTGACGGCTCCCGAGTGGCTAGCGTTCGATCCGGTTCTCTGCGTCGGCGGCAGCTGGGTCACGCCCAAGGGCGCGAGTGTCGAGCAGGTCGAGACGCTGGCGCGCGAAGCAGCAGGGCTGAAGGGCTGACCTATTCTCCCCTCCCTGCAAGGGAGGGGTCAGGGGTGGGTTAGGAAAGGTCGGGCTCGATGCCCGGCCTTTTCTTTTTGCCGATAGGCCGGAAAGGGCTCCCCCGCCTTCGCCGGGGTCGCACCCACCCCCAACCCCTCCCTTGCAGGGAGGGGAGAACCATTACATCTCGCCGCGTGCTCTCCGCAGGGCGTACCATTTCTGGACGTTGGCGTTGTGCTGCTCGAGCGTGTCGGCGAAGACGTGGCCGCCGTCGCCCTTGGCGACGAAGTACAGCGCGGTCGATTGCGCCGGATCGAGCACCGCGTCGATCGACTCGCGGCCGGGATTGGCGATCGGGCCGACGGGCAGCCCCGTCATCGCATAGGTATTGTATTGGTTCACCGCCCGAAGTTCGGACTGGAGGATCCGACGGCCGAGCGGCTTCCCCTTCGTGATCGGATAGATGATCGTCGGGTCAGCCTGCAGCATCATGTTTCGCTTGAGCCGGTTCGAATAGACCGCGGCAACCATCCGCCGCTCCTCGGGCTTGCCGGTCTCCTTCTCGACGATCGAAGCAAGCGTGAGCGCCTGCGCCGGGGTCGAGACCGCGATGCCCGGCTTCCGCCGCGCCCATGCCTTGGCGAGATAGTCGGTCATCGCCTTCTGCATCCGCGCCAGCACCTCCGCGCGGCTCTCGCCGCGGTTATAGGCGTAGGTGTCGGGCAGGACGCTGCCCTCCGCGGGGACCGCGATCTTGCCGCTCAACCCGTCGGCCTTCATCAGCGCCTCGTAGACGAGGATCGACGGCACGCCTTCGGCGACGGTGATCTTGCGCTGGAGCGTCTTGCCGCCCTGGAGATCCTTGAGGATGTCCGACTGGCTCTCACCTGCGAGCAGGCGATATTCGCCCGCCTTGATCGGCGCGCCGCCGCCGAACAATTTGGACAGCAGGACAAACTGGCGGGCCGAACGGATCGCGCCGGCCTTTTCGAGTTCGGCCGCCGCCTTGCTGAGCGTCGCCCCTTGCGGGATCAGCACGGTCGTGTTGGTTCGCGACGGGCCGCTGCCCGCCCAGAGCTGCAGCACGCCGAGCCCCATCGCCACTACCAGAAGCAGGACGATGAGGATCGCGCAGCCGCCGGTCCGCCTCCGCGGACGACGCGGAGGCACGGGATCAGACAGCTTTCATCACCAGGCTGGCATTGGTGCCGCCGAAGCCGAAGCTGTTGTTGAGCACAGCCTTGACCTTGCGCTCCTTGGCCTTGTGCGGGACCAGATCAACGCCGGCGCAATTGTCGCTGGGATTGTCGAGGTTCAGCGTCGGCGGGACGACCTGGTCGCGCATCGCGAGGATGCAGAAGATCGACTCGACCGCGCCGGCGCCGCCGAGCAGATGGCCGATCGCCGATTTGGTCGAGCTCATCGACAGCGTCTCGATCGCGCTGCCGAACAGGCGGCGCACGCCGCCCAGCTCGAGTTCGTCGCCAAGCGGCGTCGAGGTGCCGTGGGCGTTGATATAATCGATCTCGCTGAAGTCGAGGCCCGACTTCTTCATCGCCATCTGCATCGAGCGGAACGCGCCCGAGCCTTCGGGGTGCGGCGCCGTCACGTGATAGGCGTCGCCCGACAAGCCATAGCCGACGACTTCGGCATAGATCTTGGCGCCCCGCTTCTTCGCGTGTTCATATTCCTCGAGCACGACGACGCCGGCCCCCTCGCCCATCACGAAGCCGTCACGGTCCTGATCCCAGGGACGGCTCGCCTTGGTAGGATCGTCGCGGAAACCGGTCGACAGCGCGCGTGCCTGGCCGAAGCCGGCGATGCCGATCGGGCAGACCGCGCTCTCGGCGCCGCCGGCGAGCATGATGTCGGCATCGTCCATCGCGATCATCCTCGCGGCGTCGCCGATCGAGTGCGCACCGGTCGAGCAGGCGGTCACCACGGCGTGGTTGGGGCCCATCAGCCCGTATTTGATCGAGACCTGGCCCGAGATCAGGTTGATCAGGCGGCCGTGGACGAAGTGCGGCGAAACGCGTTTGGGACCCTTTTCGTGCAGGACCAGCGATTCGCTCTCGATGCCCGGCAGACCGCCAATGCCCGAACCGATCGAGCAGCCGGCGCGGAAGCGCGTCGCCTCGTCCATGTCGAGCAGGCCGGCGTCCTCGATCGCCTGTCCCGCGGCATCGATGCCATAGACGATGAACGGATCGACCTGGCGCTGGACCTTGTGATCGACGCGCTTGCCCGGATCGAAGCCATATTCGTGATCGGCCGATTTCACTTCGCAGGCGTAATTGCTGTGGAAGTCGGTCGCGTCGAAGCGCGTGATCGTGGCCGCGCCCGATTTGGCGGCGACGATGTTCTTCCAGGCCGTCTCGACATCCGCACCCAGCGGGGTGACGAGCCCGAGCCCGGTTACGACTACGCGGCGCATGGCATTCTCTCCGTCAAACTTTCCGAACTTCGCGCACAGGAGGCATGCGAACCTGCCTCGTTACGAAAACGAAACGGCTCCCCGCCCTCTCTTTCGAGCCCGGACGGGAAGCCGCTATATGGCAATGCCGGCCCACCCGGGCAGGTCGCCGGAAGGCGATCAGCCTTCCTGGTGCTCGCTGATGTACGAGACCGCGTCGCCGACCGTGGTGATCTTCTCGGCTGCGTCGTCGGGAATCTCGACGCCGAACTCTTCCTCGAAAGCCATGACCAGCTCGACGATGTCGAGGCTGTCCGCACCCAGATCGTCAATGAAGCTCGCTTCCGGCTTCACTTCGCCGGCATCGACGCCGAGATGGTCGACGACGAGCGCGGCAACGCGCTGGGTGATCTCTTCCTGGTTGGCCATAGTCCCTGTTTTCCTTTGTCTGGGGCTCTGAATTCCGTGTGAACGCACCTAGAATGCCGGTGGTGCGGTTGCAAGGGGTCACGCCCCCGCCCCGCAACGTTCAGGCCTGCGAAAAATCGAAGCTGGCATATTGGATCGTGCTCAGAAAGGCGAAATATTCGGCGAGCAGCTCGGCATTCTCGCGCGTCTGCTTCGCTTCGTCGGTCACCGAGCCCTTGATCAGCGCCTGACTTTCCGCCGCAGTGAGCGGGCGGTTGCGTGTCTCTTCGGGCAGCGCCTGGAAGCGCTCCTCGAGCTCCGCCGCCTCGAAGCCGCGTTCGCCGATCACCCGCTGCGCCACCGGCAGCCCGAGCCTGGCGAGCGTATAGAAGCGCGCCGCCTTCACCGCCGCTTCGGACCAATTATGCTCGAGCCCGCAGGCGGCGGCGGCGCTGGCGATGCTGCCGCCCACGCCCGGATCGTAGCTCGGCCGCTTGCCGCTCTCGGCCATGTTGCGCGACACGTCGGCATGGAGCTTCGCGACGACGGCGGCGCTCACCTTCCCCGCGACGCAATCGAGCGTCGCGAGATCGGCGGCATATGCGGGGCTTGCGAGCGCGAGCAGTGCGGCAGTTGCGATGATACGCATGATGGTCACTCCGGCGCCCGGGCTCAGAGCATCGCCATCCCGCCGTTGACGTGCAAGGTCTGGCCGGTGACGTAACCCGCCTCCTTGCTGGCGAGGTAGACCACCGCCGCGGCGATGTCTTCGCCGCTGCCGAGGTCGCCGGCGGGAATGCGGCCGAGCAGAGCGGTCTTTTGGGCCTCGGGCAGCACGTCGGTCATCGCCGAGCGGATGAAGCCGGGAGCGACGCAATTGACGGTGATGTTGCGGCTGGCAAGCTCCTGCGCGAGCGCCTTCGACATGCCGACGAGACCCGCCTTGGAAGCGGCGTAGTTCGCCTGGCCCGGATTGCCGGTGGCCCCGACCACCGAAGTGATCGAAATCATCCGGCCGAACCGCGCCTTCATCATCGGCTTGGCCGCTGCGCGCATCAGGCGGAAGGCGGCTTCGAGGTTTACCCGGATCACCGTGTCCCATTCCTCGTCCTTCATCCGCATCGCGAGATTGTCGCGAGTGACGCCGGCATTGTTGACGAGGATGTCGAGCTTGCCGAGCGCCTCGACCGCCTGCGGCACGAGCGCGTCGACTGCGGCGGAATCGGAGAGGTTGGCGGGCAGCGCGACATGATCGCCGCCGAGCTCGGCACGGAAGGCCTCGAGCTTTTCGGCATTCGAGCCGGAAACGGCGAGGCGGGCACCTTGCGCGGCGAGGCCCTTGGCGATCGCCGAACCAATCCCGCCCGAAGCACCGGTAACGAGCGCGGTCATGCCAGTGAGGTCGAACATCATGGTCTCCAGAAGTGAAGAAGTTATTGGTTCACGCGGAGGCGCGGAGACGCGGAGGGGGAATAGTCGTTCACGATTCGCCTCAGCCCCTCCTTCAGCGTTGCGCCGCCGAAGTTGATGAGCAGCCCTACGGGCTGTTTGGTGAGACGCAAATAGGTGAGTAGCTGTTTGCCATGCGCGGGGCTAAGGCGCTCGACCGACTTGATCTCGACCAGTAGGCGCCCTTCGACGAGCAGATCGATACGAAAAGCCGCTTCGAACCGCAGGTTCTCAAATTCGATATCGATAGGGAGCTGGCGGGCGACGCGGTAGCCCATCGCTGCCAGCTTGCTGGCGAGAATAGTCTCGTAGACGCTTTCGAGAAGGCCCGGTCCCAGGTCACGATGCAGCCGAAGCGCCACATCAACAACGTCGCCGCTGATCCGCTCGATGTCGTCCAAATCCTACTCTCCGCGTCTCCGCGCCTCCGCGTGAACCACTCTCTTCTACTTACAGCGATTTCGCCAGCGCCTCGATGTCGTCCATCGTGACCAAGCTGGAAGTGGCCGGGTCGGGGGTGATGCGCTTTACCATTCCGGCGAGGACCTTGCCGCCAAACTCGACGAACTGGGTGACGCCTGCCGCCTGCATCGCCAGCACCGACTCGCGCCAGCGGACCATGCCGGTGACCTGCTCGACCAGCAGAGTGCGGATCGTCGCCGGGTCGGCGACCGGGCCCGCGGTGACGTTGGCATAGACCGGGACCAGCGGCGACTGGATCGCAACCGTGGCGAGCGCCTCTTGCATCGCGTCGGCGGCAGGCTGCATCAGCGGGCAGTGGAAGGGCGCCGAGACCGGAAGCAGCAAGGCCCGCTTGGCACCCATCTCCTTGGCGAGCGGCAGCGCGCGCTCGACGGCTTCTCGGTGGCCGGAGATCACGACCTGGGAGGGGTCGTTGTCGTTGGCGACGGTGCACACCTGACCTTCAGCGGCTGCATCGGCAATCGCCTGCGCCTTGACGAGATCGGCGCCGAGCAACGCCGCCATCGCGCCCATGCCGACCGGAACCGCCGCCTGCATCGCATTGCCGCGGGTACGGAGGAGACGCGCGGTGGTGGCGAGATCGAGCGCGCTGGCGGCACACAATGCGGTATATTCGCCGAGGCTGTGGCCGGCGACGAAATCGGCTTTGTCGGCGAGACGGATGCCGCCGTCCTTCTCGAGCACCCGGAGCACGGCAATGGCATTGGCCATGATCGCCGGCTGCGCGTTGGCGGTGAGGGTGAGCTCGTCCTCGGGCCCTTCGGCCATCAGCTTCGACAGCTTCTGGCCGAGCGCGTCATCGACTTCCTGGAACACTTCGCGCGCATGCGGGCTCGCCGCGGCAAGCGCGGTACCCATTCCGACCGCCTGGCTCCCCTGCCCCGGGAAGATGAATGCGCGCATATGCCCTCTCCATTGCGTGAAGCGGCGCGGGTTAGAACCGTTGTCGAATGGGGGCAAGTCCGGTCGTTTCGGCGCTTCCGCGGAAGAAGAGGTAGAGGTTCATGCAAGGTGCGAAGGCGCAGAGAGAAGATAGAGGGGTCGCCACTCCCCGCCGCGGCGGCGGGGACGCGGATTAGACCGAAGGCTCATAAAAGCGGACCGGCAGGAAACGCCCCGAAATCGGTCGTTCAACTTACGGCTCTGACGCCCTGAACGCGGTCCTTCTTCCGTCGGCCGCAAATCGCTATCAGCGGCCTCCCAGCCAGCGGTTCTCCACCTTGTACCGAACGAACCACACCACGGCGCCGACGAACCAAAGCACAGAGAAAAAGCCATCGACTAGACTCTGGGATCGGTATGTATGCACCCCGTTCAAGACACCGCAGAAGGCAAATACTGCAGCCAGGCCGAGCAGGAACTTCGGATTGCTTCTCACCTGCGGCTCTCCCCACGTCCGCTTCCCACCCATAGCGACGCTCGGTGACGCGGGATAGCGGAGTTGATTCGACGTCCGAGATCGGGTGGTTAGCGGACAGCCCGCTTCCCGCGATAGAGCCAAAGCACGACCGCAATTCCTAAGGCGGCCCCGACGCTGCCTGCACTTATCGAAAGGCCGCTAACACTTATGACGACCAGCGCGGCAAGCCCACCCGAAACAACAGCCAGATAACGGAGCATAATAATCCTCATTATCGCCATATCGTAGCTCGGAGGACTGGGGCGCGCTAGCGGCAGTTATTGAGGCGACAACTCCGATGGTTTGCGCACAGGCCGGAACGGCGGCTATGACGCTTCGAGGTCCTGTAAGCCGCCTGTCAGCTAACCAGCCGTTTGCGGACATACTTGCAATGTAGGATTTCGCCTGACAACCTCGTCAGGCTCTTTGACATCGTAGCACCCCACTCTCCCCGCTCGCGCGAAAGCAGAAGGATGGCGCTGCGGGTTCATAACGCCCAGGTTTCCCTGCGCAGGAACGCGGCCGGCCAGAGACGCTGACAGTGTAAACTTCGTGTCAACTTTGGCTTGCCACCCGATGTCGGATGTTCAGGCTTGCCGGAAGCGGCGGCTTTTGCGTTCACGTCCTGCAACCGTCGCAAGCAAGTACCAGCCCTTTCCCGCAGGCGGCGGGGGGGGATTCTGAACGGAGCCTTCAGAGCTGCGACAAATCGTGACCATTTCACCGCTCCGCCGGGACGGGCCTGCGACAACTGACTCCCAAATAGGTCTCAACGCCGAAAAGAACGGCGCGGACAAGGAGTTAGTCATGAAGAAGGTCATTCTCGGTCTGGTCGCCGCTTCGATCGCAGCCACCCCGGCGATGGCGGCAGCAGCGCCGCAGCGTCACGGCTATGATGCGCCCCGCTATCAGGTCCAGCGCGACGATTACCGCGGCTACGGTCACCGGAACGATCGCGGCTATCAGAGCCACAATTGGCAGCGTGGTCAGCGTTTCGACAGCCGTTATGCCCGCAATTACCGGCAGATCGACTATCGCCAGTATCGCGGGCTGCGCGCCCCGCCCCGCGGCTATCGCTACGTCCAGTCGGGCAACGACGCGGTGCTGGTCGCGATCACCAGCGGGATCATCGGCGCGGTCTTCGCGAACATGATCAACTAGACAGCCGGCCGATCACCGGCACAAGCGACGGCGGGGCTCGGGCCTCGCCGTTTTGCTGTCTCTTTTCGGGACCGGGATGGAAACATCGGGGGCTCGTGCGTTAACGGTCGTTAACCGTAACGAGCCGCACGTGACCACCACCGATTCCGCCTTTCCTCTCGCCTTGCGCAAGCGCCCGCGCCGACGCGCCTGGCTGTTCGCCGCCGTCCCGGCCTTGCTGCTGGCGGGCGTGATTCCGATCCTCGGCATCGCGCAGGCGTCGCGGCAGGAGCCTGGGCCGGCGCGCAGCACCGCGTCTTACCCGCCTTCCCCGTCCCCCGTGCAGGTCGATCGGCCGGCGACGATCACGCTCGGCGCATTGATCGAGATCCAGCGCCGCGCGCGCGCACAACGCCGGGCCATGGCGGCGGCGGAACAGATGATCACGGATTTGCCTTCGAGCGGAGGCTGGCAGGCACAGCTCGGCGCGTTCAGCTCGCCCGATGCGGCCGAGCGCCAGCGCGTGCGGCTGATCGAGGCCGGGGTGCCAGTGATAATCCGGCGCGACGGTGCGCTGCACCGCCTGCAGAGCCTGCCCGCCGAGCGCGCCGACACCGAAGGGCTGTGCGTGCGGGCGCAGAACGAAGGGATCGACTGTTTCGTGCGGCGGGCGACCTAGGCGAACGGCGCTCCTCCGGGCGCAGGAGCCCAAGGTAAGCGGGGAATCGCTTGCCGCCCTGGGCTCGTGCTTTCGCAGGAGCACTGACCGCACCTTATCGCTTGCTTTTCCGGCGCCTTGCCTGCATAGGCCGCGCCAGCCGGGGTGGAGACGCGTTCTCCGCCCCCGCTTGCTTTTGAGACGACAGCCGGAGGGGCGTTGCACATGGGGTGCACGTCAGCGATCGGCCAACATGGAAGAGAATACATGGCTCTTTACGAGCACGTGTTCCTTGCGCGCCAGGATCTGGCACAGGCGCAAGTGGACGCTCTGGCGGAAGCCGCCACCAAGATCGTCGAGGACAACAACGGCAAGGTCGTCAAGACCGAGACCTGGGGTCTTCGTTCGCTCGCCTATCGCATCGCCAAGAACCGCAAGGCGCATTACGTGATGCTCGAGATCGACGCCCCCGCCGGTGTCGTCGCCGAGCTCGAGCGCCAGACGCAGATCAACGAAGACGTGATCCGCTACATGACCGTCAAGGTCGACGAGCTGGAGCAGGGTCCCTCGGTGATGATGCGCAAGGGTCAGGACCGCGAGCGTGGCCGTGGCCGTCGCGACCGCGACGAGGCCGGCAACACCGGTTTCGGCGAGTAAGGAGCTTATAGAACATGGCACGCCCGTTTTTCCGCCGCCGCAAGAGCTGCCCCTTCTCCGCGAAGGACGCACCCCGGATCGATTACAAGGACGTCCGTCTGCTCCAGGGCTTCGTGTCCGAGCGCGGCAAGATCGTCCCGTCGCGCATCACTTCGGTGAGCGCCAAGAAGCAGCGCGAGCTGGCTCAGGCCATCAAGCGCGCCCGTCACCTGGGCCTGCTGCCCTACATCGTTAAGTAAGGAGCGCCAGAATGGACGTCATTCTGCTGGAACGCGTCGAGAAGCTCGGCGCCATCGGCGACGTGGTCAAGGTCAAGGACGGCTTCGCCCGTAACTACCTGCTCCCGAACAAGAAGGCGCTGCGCGCCAACGAAGCCAACCGCAAGGTCTTCGAAGCCAACCGCGCCCGTATCGAGTCCGAGAATGCGGCACGCCGCAGCGAGGCCGAGAAGGAAGCCGGCAACTTCAACGACGTGTCGGTCACGCTGATCCGTCAGGCGTCGAACACCGGCCAGCTCTACGGCTCGGTCGCGGTGCGCGACCTTGTCGAGGCGATCACCGCCGACGGTCACAAGGTCACCAAGAGCCAGGTCGTGCTCGATCGCCCGATCAAGGCGATCGGCGTGTACGAGGTCAAGGTTGCGCTGCACCCCGAGGTGTCGGTGACCGTCAAGGTCAACGTCGCCCGCTCGCCCGAAGAGGCCGAGATGCAGTCGCAGGGCGTCGACGTCATGGCATCGATGTTCGAGCGCGACGAGGCCGGCTTCACCGAGGATTACGATCCCAACGCCGAGCCGGGCGCGACCGCCGAAGTGCAGGCCGCGCCTGCCGAAGGCGAGAACGCCGAAGGCTGAGGCTTTTGCCTTACCGAAAAAATGGCCGCTCCGGAGTTGTCCGGGGCGGCCTTTTTCTTTGCCCTCATGTTCAAGAAAATGGCTCGCCACACCGAGTGTGACGAGCCGAAGTGGGGATAAGGGGGCTTATCCGCGCGCCTTCAGGGGCACGAAACGCAGGCGCCGATCACCGCGGCGAGCGGGATCAGCGCGAGAACTACCGGCATTACCTTGGTCATCGGACTACAACCTTGACTGTTCGGGTGCAGAACGTGCCGTGGCGAACAAGGTTGCGGCATCTTGAACGCGATATTCGGCTGAGGTTCATTCTGGCGGCAGAGCGGCAGGATATAGGAGCCTTACGGTTAACTCCGGAATATCGCCCGGGATCGGCAAAAGCCTAAAATGGCGCCGTCACCAACGACTGCCGGCGCCTGGCGTCGGAGTTCCGGGGGGAACTCGTACATGCGTATCGCGCGCGTTGCCGTCGCCGCCCTTGCCCTCTTCTCGACTCCCTTGGTCGCCGCCGCCAACGATGCGCCGCGCGGCCGGTCGATCGAGGCGCAGGTGCTCGAGCGGATCAACCATGCTCGGCAGAATCCGCGCGAATATGCCGAGGAACTGCGCACCTATCGCCGCTATTTCGAGGGCGACGTGGTGTTCGCACCCGGCGACGAGAACGGCGTCTATACCCGCGAGGGCGTATCGGCGGTCGACGAGGCGATCGACTTTCTCGAGCGCCAGCCGTCGCTGCCGCCGCTCGGCCATGGCGATCTGCTGGCGCTGGCGGCGCAGGATCATGCCGACGACCAGGGCGAGGCCGGCGCGACCGGGCATGTCTCGCGCGACGGTTCGGGGCCGGGGCAGCGCGTGCGCCGGCGCGGCGGCGACATCTATGTCGGCGAGAGCATCTCCTACGGCATGGCCGATGCCGATGCGGTGGTTCGCCAGCTGATCGTCGACGACGGCGTGCCGGGCCGCGGCCACCGCATCCTGCTGTTCCGGACGGACTTCCGCTTCGCCGGCGTGGGCTGCGGCGGGCATCGCCGCTACGGCAGCCTCTGCGTGGTCGACCTTGCGGCGACGAGCACCGGCGCGCCCGCGCTGCCCCGCTGGGCCGGCAGCGTCCGCAATCCCGCCCGCGCCCGCGCGCGCTGAGCTCACTTACGCCCGAACAGTTTCTCGATATCGCCGTGCGCGAGCTTCACCCAGGTGGGCCGGCCGTGATTGCATTGGCCCGAATGCGGCGTGACTTCCATTTCGCGGAGCAAGGCGTTCATCTCGGCGACCGAGAGGATGCGGCCGGCGCGGACCGAGCCGTGGCAGGCCATGGTGGAGGCGACATGATCGAGCCGCTCCCTGAGCGACAGCGCCTCGTCGAAGCTGGCGAGTTCGTCGGCGAGATCGGTGACGAGGCCGTGGACATCCCCCTGCCCCAGCGCCGCGGGCATCGCGCGGACCAGCATCGCGCGCGGACCGAAGCGCTCGAGCTCCAGCCCGAACTGGGCGAGCTCGTCGATCCGCGTCTCGAGCCGGTCGCAGCCGGGTTCATCGAGTTCGACGACTTCAGGGAGAAGTAGCGCCTGGCTGGCGACGCCGCCGCCCTGCATCGCGCGGCGCATCCGTTCGAGGACGAGGCGTTCGTGCGCGGCGTGCTGGTCGACGAGCACCAGGCCATCTTCGGCTTCGGCCACGATATAGGTCTTGGCGACCTGCCCGCGCGCGACGCCGAGCGGATGGCTGACGGTCGCGGGAACCGGCTCGGACGCCGGCTCGGCACGCGCCAAAGGCGGTGCGAGGAAGCTCGGGCGGCGCTCGGCGACGCCCGAATAACGCTGCATCGGCGGCAAGGCGGCATAGGATGGCGCGGCGTCGTTCGCCGCGGCGTCCCAGAGCTGCGGCGTCGGGGCGACCGGCTCGCTCTGCCACATCCCCAATGCCGCCTCGCTCGGGCGCTGAACGCTGCGATGGCCGGCTTCGTCGAGCGCACGCCTGAGCCCGCTGACGATCATGCCGCGCACCAGCGCCGGATCGCGGAAGCGGACTTCGGTCTTGGCGGGGTGAACATTGACATCAACCTGGTCGGGCGGGATTTCGAGGAACAAAGCCACCACCGGATGGCGGTCGCGCGCGAGCATCTCGGCATAGGCGCCGCGCACCGCACCGACGAGCAGCCGGTCCTTCACCGGACGGCCGTTGACGAACAGATATTGGTGATCGGCAACGCCGCGATTGAACGTCGGCAGGCCGGCGACGCCGCCGAGCAACAGGCTCTCGCGGGCAAAGTCGATCGCGACGCTGTTCTCGGCGAGGTCGCGATCGGTCAGCCCGGCAACGCGCTCGGGACGGCTCTCGCCGCCCTGCACCGACAGCACCCGGCGCCCGTCATGCTCGACCGAGAAGGCGATGTCGGGCCGCGCCATTGCGAGGCGCTTCACCACGTCGAGGCTGGCGCCGTACTCGGCGCGCGCCGAGCGCAGGAATTTCCGCCGCGCCGGCACCCGCGCGAACAATTGCTCGACACGGACACGCGTGCCCGGGGGCAGCGCCGCGGGTCCTTCGGCGACGACTTCGCCATTGTCGACGGTGCGCGACCAGCCGTCCGCGCCACGCACGCGGCTCTCGATCGTCAGCCGCGCGACGCTTGCGATCGACGGTAACGCCTCACCCCGGAAACCCAGCGTCTCGACGGCTTCGATCGCGTCATCGGGGAGCTTGGACGTGGCGTGACGCTCGAGCGCGAGCGCCATATCCGCGGGCGCCATGCCGCAGCCATCGTCGATGACCTCGATCAATTCGGTGCCGCCCGCAGCGAGCCGGACGGCGATCCGCGACGCTCCGGCATCGACGGCATTTTCGACCAGTTCTTTCAGCGCGCTGGCAGGGCGTTCGACCACTTCGCCGGCTGCAATCCGGTTGACAAGATGCTCGGGGAGACGGCGTATTGACATGGCAGTCTGTCTAGCCCAACGGGCGGCATCCCGCGACCCGCAAGCGCAGCACCGAGACGGATTTATCCTCCGTTCCGGAAGGGTCCGGTCTAAATTCTGGTGCGAACAGCCGGCGGCGGGCGCCCGATCGGCAGGACGGAACAACGAATGGCTTTTTCCCGCTTTTTCAAATTCATGTCCCACGACATGGCGATCGATCTCGGCACCGCGAACACCGTCGTATATCTCCGCGGACGCGGCGTCGTCCTCAACGAACCGTCGGTGGTGGCCGTCGAGACTCTCAATGGCGTCAAGCGGGTCAAGGCCGTCGGTGACGATGCCAAGCTGATGATGGGCAAGACGCCTGGCTCGATCGAGGCGATTCGGCCGCTGCGCGATGGCGTGATCGCCGACATTGACGTCGCCGAGCAGATGATCAAGCACTTCATCCAGAAGGTCCATGGCCAGCGCCGCTTCATGCGCTGGCCGCAGATCGTGATCTGCGTGCCGTCGGGCTCCACCTCGGTCGAGCGCCGCGCGATCCGCGACGCCGCCTCGAACGCTGGCGCCTCGCAGGTCTGGCTGATCGAGGAGCCGATGGCGGCAGCGATCGGCGCCGGCATGCCGGTCACCGAGCCGATCGGCTCGATGGTCGTCGATATCGGCGGCGGCACCACCGAAGTCGCGGTGCTCTCGCTGCGCGGCCTCGCTTATTCGACGTCGGTTCGCGTCGGCGGCGACAAGATGGACGAAGCGATCGTCTCCTATGTCCGCCGCAACCACAATCTGCTGATCGGCGAAGCGACGGCCGAGCGGATCAAGCAGGAAGTCGGCGTCGCCCGCCCGCCCGCCGACGGCATCGGCACGACGATCCACATCAAGGGCCGCGACCTCGTCAACGGCGTGCCCAAGGAAATCCAGATCAACCAGGGCCAGATCGCCGAAGCGCTCAGCGAACCGGTCGGGACGATCGTCGAAGGCGTGCGCATCGCGCTGGAGAACACCGCGCCCGAGCTGGCCGCCGACATCGTCGACCAGGGCATCGTGCTCACCGGCGGCGGGGCGCTGCTCGAGGGCCTTGACGAAGTGCTTCGCGACGAGACCGGGCTGCCGGTTACCGTGGCCGAGGATCCGCTGACCTGCGTCGCGCTCGGCACCGGGCGCGCGCTCGAGGATCCGATGTTCCGCGGCGTCCTCATCCAGGTCTAGGGAGCGCGGGGAAATGGCGCCGCCACGCAACCGGCGCCCCGGATTTTCGCGGCGGGCGCATTACGGGCTGTTCATCGGCTATGTCGGCGCGGCCGGCGGGGCGCTGATCGGCGCGGTTCTGCTGCTGCTGTCGACGTTCAACCCGCCGGCATTCGCGGCGGTGCGGAGCGTGTTTTCCGAGATCACCACGCCGGTGTCGTCGGGCCTGCACTGGGTCCGGCGCGGGCTCGGCGGCATTCCCGAAGGCATTGGCAGCTATTTCGCGGTGCATGGCGAGAATGCCAGGCTCAAGAAGCAGATCGCCAAGGATGCGCTGACGGTCGCCCGGGCACAGACCCTCGAACAGGAGAATCGCCGGCTGCGCGAGCTGGTGAAGCTGCGCGACGTGACCACCGACGCGATCGTCGCGGCGCGGCTGGTCAACAGCTCGTCGTCGAGCACGCGGCGCTACGCCACGCTCAACGCAGGCTCGTGGCAAGGCGTGAAGCGTGGGCAGCCGGTACGCAATCCTTCCGGGCTGATCGGGCAGGTGATCGAGACCAGCCCCAACAGTGCCCGCGTACTGCTGCTCGTCGATCCGGAAAGCATCGTGCCGGTACGCCGGGTTCGTGACGGGCTTCCGGCCATCGCGTCGGGGCGCGGCGACGGTCTGGTCGACATCCGCTCGGCAAGCGTCTCGACCATGGGTTTCCGCGTCGGCGATGTCTTCGTTACCTCGGGCACGGGCGGCGTCTATTCGCCCGACATCGTCGTCGCGAAGGTGATCCGCACCCAGGGCGATATCGCCGTGGGCCAGCCGGCGGCCAATCCGGACGCGCTCGACTTCGCCCTGGTCCAGCAAACCTTCCTGCCTGAACCGACGCCGACCCCCACCCCCTCACCCTCCCCATCCGCTTCGCCGAAGCCAGCCCAGTGACACCGATCGAATTCATTCCGATGGGCCAGTCGGAGAAGCCGCCGCGCGCGGTGTGGCTTGCCCCTCTGTCGGTGATCCTCGGATCGCTGATGACGCTGGTGCCGGTCGTCGCAGTGGTGCCGTTTCTGCCCCCGATCGGACTGCTGGTGCTGCTCGGCTGGCGGCTGCTGCGCGGCGATTCGATGCGCGTGTGGGTGCCGGTGCTGCTCGGTCTGTTCGACGACATGATGAGCGGCCAGCCATTGGGCTCTGCGATGCTGTTATGGACCTTGTGCGTGCTGGCGATCGACGTGCTAGATACAAGGCTGGTATGGCGCGACTTCTGGCAGGATTGGCTGATCGCGTCCGGCGCCATCGGCTTTTGCCTGATCGCCGGGCGCCTCGTCGCGTCGCCGTTCGGCGCGCATGTCGACACGGCGTTGCTGCTCCAGATCCTGGCCTCGGCGGCGCTGTTTCCCCTGATCTATCGGCTGTGCGCGTGGTTCGATCGCGACGTGAGGAAGCATTGAGGTGCTGAAGGTCACCGAAGCCGCCCAGACCTACAGTTTTTCGCGCCGTGCCTTGCTGATGGGCGGCGGCCAGGCCGCTGTTGCGCTGGTGCTGGCCGGGCGGATGACCTGGCTATCGGTGTTCGAGAATGAGCGCTACAAGCTCATGGCCGAGGACAATCGCGTCAGCCAGACGCTCAGCCCGCCGCGCCGCGGCTGGATCGTCGACCGCAACGGGCAACCGCTCGCCAACAACCGCACCGACTTTCGCGTCGACCTGATCCCCGACCGGCTGGAGAAGCGCGAAGAGACGCTCGCCGCGCTCCAGCAGATTCTCGGGCTCACCGCCGAGGACATGGCGCGCATCGCGACCGACCTCAAGCGCGCGCAAGGCTTCCAGCCGGTCCAGGTCAAGGAGAGCCTGGCGTGGGAGCCTTATGCCAAGGTGCTCGTCCGGTTGCCCGAATTGCCCGGCGTGCAGGCGACGCAGGGCTTCACGCGCAATTACCCGCTGGGCGCCGGCGTCGGCCATCTGATCGGCTATGTCGGCGCCGCCTCGGCCGAGCAGTACAAGGCGACCAAAGACCCGCTGATGGTCACGCCCGGGTTCAAGATGGGCAAGGACGGGCTCGAGAAGACGCTCGAGGACCGGCTGCGCGGCAAGCCCGGCGCCAAGCGCGTCGAAGTGACCGCGCGCGGCAAATTGGTACGCGAACTGGCCACCCGGCAGGATGTGCCGGGGCAAAATGCCCGCCTCACCATCGATGCCGGGCTGCAGGAATATTGCGCGCGCCGGCTGGCCGACAATTCCGGCTCGATCGTCGTGCTCGACTGCCTCACCGGCGACGTGCTCGCGATGGTGTCGATGCCGGCCTACGATCCCAACAGCTTCTCCGACGGGATCAGCCAGAGCGAGTGGAAGATGCTCGCCGGCGACGATCACGTGCCGCTGATGAACAAGGTGCTGCAGGGGCTGTATCCGCCGGGCTCGACGGTCAAGCCGATGCATGCGCTGGCGGTATTGCGCGCAGGAATCTCGCCCAATGCGACGGTCAATTGCAGCGGCGCGCTGCAGGTCGGGCGACGTGCCTTCCACTGCCACAGCCGCCGCGGACACGGCGCGGTGAACATGGAACGGGCGGTGGCGCAGAGCTGCGACATCTATTTCTACGTGATGGCGCGCGAGCTCGGCTATGACCGGTTCGCGCCGACGGTACGCGAGATGGGGCTCGGCCAGCGCTTCGACCTGCCCTATACCAGCCAGCGCTTCGGCACTGTCCCGGACAGCGCGTGGAAGGAAAAGAAGTACAAGCAGCCCTGGACGATCGCGGACTCGGTCAACGCATCGATCGGACAAGGCTATGTGCTCGCCAATCCGCTCCAGCTCGCAGTGATGGCGGGACGGATGGCGCAGGGCCGCGCGATCGTGCCGCGGCTGCTGCTCGACGCGCCGCACCAGCCGGCACCGTCGCTCGGCATCGATCCCGAGCATATCAAGACGGTGCGCCAGTGCATGTGGGCGGTGGTCAATGGCGGCGGAACGGCCGGCAAGGCGCGGCTGCCGATCCCCGGCATCGAGATTGCCGGAAAGACCGGCACGGCGCAGGTCCGTGCGATCACGACCGCCGAGCGACGTTCGGGCGTGCTCGGCAACGCCTCGCTGCCGTTCCGGCTGCGTGATCACACCCTGTTCGTGTGCTTCGCCCCGTGGGACAATCCGCGCTACGCAGCGTCAGTGGTGCTCGAGCATCATGGGCACATCAATCCAGTCACCGACGTGGCGCCGACAGCGCGGGACATCATGACCTTCCTGTTCGATCGCGAAAAAGCGATGGCCTCGCTGCACGAGCTCGAAAAAGGCTGGGGCGGCACCTACACCGAGCGAATGGCGCGCCAGGCGGAGGCCTTCAAGGCAGCGCAGGCCGCGGCGCAGGCCCCTCCCCCGCCGGTGCCGGAGGATGCCGAAGCGGCGGCGAGCAATGTGGTTTCCGAAGCGGCGAACGCCACCGTACCGGTCGGCGACGTCGCCGGTCGCAACGAGGATCGCCCCGAATGAGCAGGATCGGCCCCGGCCTCGTTCCTGCCCCGCTGGCCCAGCTGCCGTGGAAGGTGCTGCTCGTCGTTCTCGCGATCGGCTGTTTCGGGCTGGTCGTGCTCTACTCGGCCGCGGGCGGAAGCCTCTATCCGTGGGCGTTCTCGCAGGGAACGAAGCTGTTCGTCTTTCTGGGCATGGCAATCGCGCTGTCGCGGGTGCCAGAGAGCTGGTGGGCGCACGCCACCTTCCCGGTGTACGGCGTGATCCTGCTGATGCTGCTCGGGGTCGAGGCGCTGGGCGCCGTCGCGGGAGGCAGCCAGCGATGGCTCGACCTCGGGTTCATCCGGCTCCAGCCGTCCGAACTGATGAAGCTGGCGATCGTGATGACGATGGCCCGCTTTTACGAGATCCTGCCGGCGGGCGAGATCCGCAAGTTCGGAGCGCTCTGGCCCGCCGCGGTGCTGATCGGGCTTCCCGCCGCACTGGTGATGCTCCAGCCCGACCTCGGCACGGCGCTGATGATCGTCGGCGGCGGGGTCGCGGTGATGTTCCTCGCGGGCATTCCGCTGCGGCTGTTCATCGGCGGCGGACTGGCGCTGGCCGCGGCGATTCCGCTCGTCGTCAATTTCGTCCTGCACGATTATCAGCGCAACCGCGTGCTCGTGTTCCTCAGCCCCGAGAGCGACCCGCTCGGCACCGGCTATCATATCAGCCAGTCCAAGATCGCGATCGGGTCGGGGGGCATCTTCGGCAAGGGCTTCCTCAACGGCACCCAAAGCCATCTCGATTATCTCCCCGAGGGCCACACCGACTTCGCGCTGGCGACGATGATGGAAGAATGGGGGCTGATGGGCGGGCTGTTCCTGATCCTCGCTTTCGGCTTCCTGATCGGCTGGGCGATCAGCGTCAGCATGCGTGCGAAGAGCCGGTTCGGCCGGCTCACCGCCGCCGGGCTGTCGGCGACGATCTTCTTCTATTCGTCGATCAACATGCTGATGGTGATGGGCCTCGCCCCGGTGGTGGGGATTCCGCTGCCGCTGATCAGCTTCGGCGGCACCGCGCAGATGACCTTCATGATCTGCTTCGGCATCCTGATGTCGATCGATCGCGAGAGCCGCCGCAAGCAGCGCTGGTAAGGGATTTTACGGGAGCTGCATTTTAGGGTTTGCAAGGCGCGAAAGCTTTGCTAACCGCGCCCCTCCAAACGCGGCGGCGCACTCACCAAGAGCGCCGGATACGCCCGGAATGGACGCATAGCTCAGTTGGTAGAGCAGCTGACTCTTAATCAGCGGGTCCTAGGTTCGAGCCCTAGTGCGTCCACCACCTTTCAATGATTTAGCGGCATTTCGCGAGCCGGATCGCCCTCAACGTAGCATCAAGGTAGCGGACCTTATGCGACGCTGTGAGACGTTCTGGCGTTGGGATAGAGTGCGAGTTTCGACGGCAATAGGCCCGATCGCCTCCCAGCAGCTTCATTGCCCGACAGTGGGCCGGTATAGCGGACCGTCGGAGATCAGCTTGAGGGCGGCGAATCCTCATCGTGGGCGCGTTTCACGATCGCCAGACCGGGAGCATCACCAGCACTCGACATCCACACCTACGACGCGGCCAGCGGCGCGCTCGCCTTCGACAATCCCCGCCGCCGCTGCCAGCGCGAAGAAGCTGCGTGCCTCGATCAGCGCGGCGGAGGCTCAAACGTGCCACGCACGGCCAGTAGCGGCGTCAGTCGCATACTCGTTCAACAACAGCACGGACGACCGCCGTACCTCGGCTCAGCTTCCCTCGGCCGCCGTGCCCGGCGCGCGCTGCCTCCCCGCTGTCCGGCAGCCGAGTAGCGCGTACTTTCGCGTCCACAGGCGCTGCGCGACCTCTGCCACCACCTTGGGGCATAGCCGCTGATCTCCTCTCAGTTGGATAGCGCGTCCACACCCGTCGAAAGGCCGGTCAATGGATTGGTCAAAGCGCTGCGTCACGCGTACCTGAGGCTCAAGCCGCGTCAGCTTAGCGCCCAGCAGCAGCCGTTCGCCGCGGCGGCGATCCTGAAAGTGGTCGCTTGTTCATCGGGGTCGCTGCGATCGTCTGGTACGGATAGGAGGCTACGGCGGCGTCAAGCTCATGGTTCAACACGCGCCCCGGAGGCCAGAACGAGCAATGCACCCGTGGCGCTGTTGCGCCGTGCAGCAGCCAAAAGCGCGTCGATGCCAAGCTTCCGTGGAGCGTGCCCAAGCTCTCTTTGGCGGAGCCGGCGAGGAAGGTCGTGACGTAAACCCGGCCGATCATTCGCGCGTTGACGGAAGTCGGGGCATCCCGCGCGACCAGCGTGAGCAGGACCGGCGATATCACGCAACTGGACAGCGCGAGTAGCATCGCATTGCAAGGCCGCCGCATCAATTTTCGACTGCATACCACCGAAGGCGGCCCCGTCAGCCCGCGACTGAAAGAGCCTCAGGCCAGTAGAGCCGCATCGGATTGTCGACGAGCAGTGACTGTCGCAGTTCCGCCGTGACCGCGATCCGCGGGATGACGTCGACGAGGCCGCCATCGTCCGGGAGAACCTGCTCCATGTTCGGATGCGGCCAGTCGGTGCCCCAAAGCACGCGATCGGGATAGGCCTCGACGAGCGGGCGCACCGCGCGCACGAAGGCGTCGTACGGCTCGCCGGCGGCGTCGAGGCGATCCGGACAAGTGACCTTGATCCAGATGTCGGGGCGGCTGTCGACAAAAGCGCGCAAGGCGCGCATGTCCGGTCCGTCCGGTCCCTGGGCGACATCGGGCCGCCCCATGTGATCGATTACGACCGGCACCGGGATCGCGTCGAGAAAGGGCCGCAGCTCCGCGAGGATGTCGGCTTCGAAATAGACGACGACGTGCCAGCCCAGCCGGGCGATGCGGTGCGACAGATCGAGAAACCTGTCCTTCGGCGCATCGTCGACCAGCCGCTTGAGGAAGTTGAAGCGCACTCCGCGCATCCCGCCGGCGTCGAGCGCGTCGAGCTCGGCGTCGTCGATCGCCGGATCGACCACCGCGACGCCCCGCGCGCTACCATTCGACCGGGCAATGGCGTCGAGCGTCGCGCGATTGTCGGTGCCGTGACAGCTGGCCTGGACGATCACGTTGCGCGCGAAGCCGAGCCGGTCGCGTAACGCGAACAGCATCTCGGGTCCGGCGTCCTGCGGCAGATATTTCGCCTTCGGGCTGAACGGGAACCGGTCGGCGGGACCGAATACGTGGCAATGCGCGTCGACGGCGCCCGCGGGCGGAACGTAGCGCGGCGTGGAGGGCGTCAGCGTCCAGCTGCGGACCCGCCCAGCGGCGTCAATGCTCATGCGAAGACCACTCCATCGAACAATTTGCGCGCCGTGCGTAGCATACCGGCCTCGACCGGCGCCCCCTCGCTATCGACCGTCACCACGCATTCGGTCACGCCGGTCGGGTGTTCGACGCCGAGCGTCTTCACGGCGCCATCGGGCACGGCGGCAAGCGCCGCGGCAGGCGCGCCTTCCATCAGGCAGGCGGTAGCGACGCTCACGGCGCCGAGCACGCCGATCGAGGCATGGACGCGGTGTGGAATCAGCGAGCGGACCGCGATCGCGCCGCCGGCGCGCGGCGGCGCCACCAGCATCATCTTGGGCACCGACTTTTCGGCGACGTCCCCCAGATTCATCATCGGCCCCGCCTTCAGCCTGATCGCCTCGACCCGCGCCTTCATCGCCGCGTTCGCATCGAGGCTGTCGCGATCCTCATAGCCGGTGACGCCCACATCCGAAGCGGCAAGCACGACGCAGGGCATGCCGTTGTCGATCAGCGTACAGGCAATGCCGTCGATCGTGTCCTTGGCGTTGCCGGTCGGAAGCAGCGCGCCGCACGACGATCCTGCGGTGTCGCGAAAGGCGAGCGGGATCGGCGCGGCGGCGCCCGGCACGCCGCTGATCGTGGCCTTGCCGGCATAGGTTACGTGTCCATCGGGGGTCTGCACCGTGGCCACGGCGACCTGCCCGGTATTTTCCATGAAGATCGCGACACGCGTCTCGTCGCCGCCCGGCGAGATCAGTCCGCGCTCGATTGCGAACGGCCCGACGCCGGCGAGCATGTTGCCGCAATTCTGGCTGTCCGTGACGATCGGCTGGTCGACGAAAACCTGGAGGAACAGATAGTCCACGTCGACGCCCTCCCGCGCAGCCTTCGAGACGATCGCGACCTTCGACGTGAGCGGATCGGCGCCGCCCATGCCGTCGATCTGGCGGGGGTCCGGAGACCCCATGATGCGGAGCAGGAACGCGTCTCGCGCGGCCGGATCCTGCGGAAGGTCGCTCGCGAGGAAGAAAGCCCCTTTCGACGTGCCGCCGCGCATCCACATGCAGCGCACGCCGTCACTCATAGCGCAGGCCCATCGCCGCGAGCTTGCCACGCATGTCGTAGATGTCGAGCCCCAGCTCGCCGGCCGCCAGCCGCCTGCGTTTCCCTTCCTCCGCCGCCTCGCGTTCCCGCGCCTTCTCGAGCACGGCAGCGGCCTCCGCACGCCGCACCACACATACCCCGTCATCGTCCGCGACGATCACGTCGCCCGCCTCGATCGCCGCGCCGGCGCAGACGATCGGCACGTTGACCGAGCCCAAGGTCGCCTTGATCGTGCCCTGTGCCGATATCGCTTTCGACCAGACCGGAAAGCCCATCGCGGTGAGATCGCGGACGTCGCGCACGCCCGCATCGATCACCAGCCCACCGCAGCCGCGCGCCATTGCTGAGGTGGCGAGCAGGTCGCCGAAATAGCCGTCGAAACAGGGCGAGGTCGGCGCGAGGACCAGCACGTCGCCGTCGCGCAATTGCTCGATCGCGACGTGGAGCATCCAGTTGTCCCCCGGCGGCGACGAAATGGTGATCGCGGAGCCCGCAATCCGCGCGCCGGGATAGATCGGGCGCAAATAATGGCCGAGCAGCCCAACCCGCCCCTGCGCCTCGTGCACCGTCGCGACGCCCGCCTGCGCGAGGCCGGCGAGCGTCGCAGGATCCGCCCGGTCGATATTCTGGACTACTCTCGCCATGCCGCGCGCTCCACTGATCGTCCCCTCGCTAGGGAAAGCGTCCCGGCGGTGGCAATTCGGATTGCAGGCCGGCCATAAGATTTTGCTATTGGACGTGCATGACCGCCGCGCCGTTCGACCTCAACCCCCGCCATCTCCGCGCGCTTTCGGTGATCATCGGGCGCGGGAGCATGAGCGCCGCCGCTGAAGCCGTCGGGCTCTCGCAGCCGGCCTTGACCCAAGGGATCGCCAAGATCGAGCAGCGCCTCCGCACTTTGCTGTTCGAGCGCCATGCCGAGGGCACGACGCCGACCGCCGAGGGCCGCCTGCTCGCCGAGCGCAGCGATGCCGCGATCGCGCATCTCGCCCAGGCCGTGCGCGGCGGGGGGCGCGGCTTCGCGCGGCCCGAGCTGCTGATGACCGGCACCCAGTTGCGCGCCTTCCTCGCGCTCGCCGATGCCGGCGGCTTCGCGCGTGCGGCCGAAGCGACCGGCCTCTCGCAGCCGGCATTGCACCGCGCGGCCCGCGAGATCGAGCAGATCTGCGGCTATCCGCTGGTCGAGCGGCGCGGCCGCGGAGTCGCGCTGACCGCCGCCGGCACCCGGCTCGCGCGCGGCGTGCGGCTGGCACGCGCCGAGCTGGCCGCCGCCATCGCCGAGATCGAAGGCAATGCCGCGGCACAGGGCGGCAGCCTGACGATCGGGGCGATGCCGCTTTCGCGCGCATTGATCCTTCCCCGCGCGATCGCACGCTTCACGCGCGAGTATCCGCGGGTGCGGATCGATGTCGTCGAGGGCTCGTGGCGCGAGCTGATCGACCCGCTGCTCGACGGGGTGCTCGATCTGACGATCGGCGCGCTTCGCGAGCATCCGCCGCGCGGTGCCCGCCAGTTGCCGCTGCTGGTCGACCGGCTGGCAGTGATCGCGCGCTCGGGGCACCCGCTTGCGCGCGAACCCGCGCCGACGCTCGCCCGGCTCGCCGCCTATCCGTGGATCGTCGGCCAGGCGGGGACACCGCTGCGCAACCATTGGGAAAAGCTGTTCGAAGGCCATGCCCTGCCGCCCGCACCGATCGAATGCGGATCGGTGATGGTGATCCGCGAGGTGCTGCGCGAAAGCGACTTCCTCACCCTGCTCTCGCCGGACCAGATCGCGCTGGAGGCGGCAACCGGGATCCTCACCGCGATCGGCCCGTCCTTGCCGCACAGCAGTCGCACGATCGGGATCACGCTACGCGAGAACTGGCGGCCCACCACTGCCCAGACGCGCTTCATGGAATTGCTGCGCAGCGTTTCCGCAATTCCGGAAAATCAATAGTCGTCGCGCAAAACCGATTGGCTGCGCGCGACGCGGCCATCCAGTCGGGAGCGATGGAGAGAAAGATCGCATGGATCGGTTTCGGCGAGGCGGCGCGCGCCTTCGCGTCGGACGCTCCGCGCGATTTCGCGTTCCGCGCCTATGATCTGAAGACCGACCCGGCGATGCACGCGGCACTGGCCGATGCGAAGGTCGCCCGCGCGGAACAGCCCGGCGACGCGCTGGCCGGCGCCGAGGCAGTGCTGTCGCTGGTCACGGCCGACCAGGCGCTCGCGGCGGCGCGCAACTATGCACCGCACCTCACGCCCGGCGCACTGTGGCTCGACATGAACAGCGTCGCGCCCGAGACCAAGCGCGACGCTGCCGCCGCGATCGAGCGCTCCGGCGGTCGCTATGTCGATGTCGCGGTGATGGCGCCGGTGCACCCTGCCCGCCGGGCAGTGCCGTTGCTGGTCAGCGGGCCGCACGCCGACGCGGCCACGGATCTGCTCGCGGCGCTCGCTTTCGCGAACGTCCGCACGGTCGAAGGCGGCATCGGTGCGGCGTCCTCGGTCAAGATGATCCGCTCGGTCATCGTCAAAGGGATCGAAGCGCTGACTGCCGAGTGCCTGCTTGCCGCCGAAGCCGCCGGCGTGCGCGACGAAGTGCTCGCCTCGCTCGACGCCAGCGAGCAAGCCCGCCCCTGGGCCGCACGCGCCGACTATACGCTCGATCGCATGCTGGTCCACGGCACCCGCCGCGCCGCCGAGATGGAAGAGGTGGCCAAGACGCTCGAAACGCTCGGCATCGCACCGGAAATGACTGTCGGCACCATCCGCCGCCAGCGCGCGATCGGCGCAATCGGCGGCGCCGCGCCCGCCGGGCTCGACGCCAAGCTGGCGCTTGTTCTCGATCGAAAGGCTAAGGCCGCATGACCCTGATCATCGATTGCCACGGCCATTATACCACCGCCCCGGCTGCCCATAACGAATGGCGCGAGGCGCAGAAGGCGGCGTTCAAGACAGGCGAGTCCGCCCCATCCTACCCCGTCATCTCCGACGACGAGATCCGCGAGACGCTGGAGGCCAACCAGATCCGCCTGATCCGCGAACGCGGCGCGGACATGACGATCTTCAGCCCCCGGGCCTCGGCGATGGCGCCGCATGTCGGCGACGAGAGCGTCGCCACGGCCTGGGCGCGGGCCAACAATGATCTGATCGCGCGCTGCGTCCACCTCTATCCGGAGATCTTCGCCGGCGTCTGCATGCTGCCGCAGAACCCGCAGGCGGATATGACCGGGTCGATCGCCGAGCTGGAGCGCTGCGTCACCGAGCTCGGCTTCATCGGCTGCAACCTCAATCCCGATCCCGGCGGCGGCCATTTCGCCGCGCCGCCGCTCACCGACCGTTTCTGGTACCCCTTTTACGAGAAAATGGTCGAGCTCGACGTGCCGGCGATGATCCATGTCTCGGGCAGCTGCAACCCGGCGCTCCATGCCACCGGCGCTTATTACATCGCCGCCGACACCATCGCGTTCATGCAGCTGATCGAAGGCAATCTGTTCGCCGATTTCCCGACCCTGCGCTTCATCATTCCGCATGGCGGCGGCGCCGTCCCCTATCATTGGGGGCGCTATCGCGGCCTGGCCGACATGCTCAAGCAGCCGAGCCTCGACGGCCATGTCATGAACAATGTGTTCTTCGATACCTGCGTCTACCACCAACCGGGCATCGATCTGCTCGCCGAAGTGATCGACACGAAGAACATCCTGTTCGGCAGCGAGATGGTCGGCGCGGTGCGAGGGATCGATCCGCAGACCGGCCAGTATTTCGACGACACCAAACGCTATGTCGACGCGCTGCCGATCGACGATGCGCAGCGACACGCGATCTTCGAGGGCAATGCCCGCCGCGTCTTCCCGCGCCTCGACGCAAAGCTTCGGGCCCGCGGCCTGTGACGGAGGAACCAGTGACACCGCCCCGCGACATTCACCAATATCTTGCCGAGTTCGACGATATCCCCGGCACGCGCGTATTCACCGCCAAGCGGGCGCGGCAGGGCTATCACCTTAACCAGTTCGCGATGAGCCTGATGAAGGCGGAAAATCGCGAGCGCTGGAAGGCCGACGAGCGCGCCTATCTCGACGAGTGGAAGCTCAGTGAGGAGCAGAAGCAGGCGGTGCTCGACCGCGACTATAATCGGCTGCTCGATCTCGGCGGCAACATCTATTTCATGGCCAAGGTCTTCTCGACCGACGGACAGAGCTTCCTCCAGGCGGTGTCGACGATGAGCGGGATGAACCTCGAAGACTATCAGGCGATGATGCTTGCCGGCGGGCGTTCGCCGGAAGGCCTTCGCTCGCTCAAGGACAAATATTGATGGCCCGCATCACCGCAGGCGTGGCGACGAGTCACATCCCCGCGCTCGGCGTCGCGTCGGATCTCGACAAGACCGAGGAAGCCTATTGGAAGCCTGCCTTTGCCGGCTACGAATGGACGAAAGCGTGGGAAGCCGAGCAGAAGCCCGACGTCGTCATCCTCGTCTATAACGATCACGCCTCGGCCTTCGACATGAAGGTGATCCCGACCTTCGCGATCGGCTGTGCCGAGGAATTCCAACCCGCCGACGAAGGCTGGGGGCCGCGCAAGGTGCCGGTGGTCCAAGGGCATCCGGATCTCGCCTGGCACATTGCGCAAAGCCTGATCCTCGACGAGTTCGACATGACGATCATCAACGAGATGGATGTCGATCACGGCTTGACCGTCCCGCTCAGCATGATGTTCGGCAAGCCCGACGCCTGGCCGGCGAAGGTGATCCCGATCGCCGTCAACGTCGTCACCTATCCGCCGCCCTCGGGCAATCGCTGCTGGGCGCTGGGCGAGGCGATTGCGCGTGCGGTGGCCAGCTTTCCCGAGGATCTCAACGTTCAGGTCTGGGGCACCGGCGGAATGAGCCACCAGCTCCAGGGGCCGCGTGCCGGGCTGATCAACGCCGAATGGGACAATCGCTTCCTCGACCGGCTCGAGGGCGACACCGATGCGCTGCGCCACATTCCGCATATCGAATATCTGCGTGAGACCGGCTCGGAGGGCATCGAGATGGTGATGTGGCTGGTGATGCGCGGCGCACTCGGCCGCGCCACGCGGACGCTGCACCGGCACTATCACGTCCCTGCGAGCAACACTGCGGTCGGGCATATCGTGCTCGAACCAGTGGATTGAAATTCGCCCCTCCCTTGCAGGGAGGGGAGTGTGAGGAAGGAAGACCATGAAGATCGCACTCGCCGGCGCGGGCGCCTTTGGCGAAAAGCACCTCGACGGCCTCAAGAACATCGATGGCGTCGAAGTCGTCAGCCTCGTCGGCCGTCGGCTCGACGCAACGCAGGCGGTTGCGGACAAATACGGCATCGGCCACGTCACCACCGAGCTCGCCGACAGCCTCGCGCTGGACGTCGACGCGGTGATCCTGTGCACGCCCACCCAGATGCATGCCGCGCAGGCGCTGCAGTGCCTTGAGGCCGGCAAACACGTCCAGGTCGAGATCCCGCTCGCCGACAGTCTCGCCGATGCCGAGGCGGTGCTGGCGAAGCAGCAGGAGACCGGGCTCGTCGCCATGGTCGGCCACACCCGCCGCTTCAATCCGAGCCACCAATATCTCCATCGCAAGTTCGCCGCCGGCGAAGCCGCGGTCCAGCAGATGGACGTGCAGACCTACTTCTTCCGCCGCAAGAACATGAACGCCAAGGGCGAGGCGCGGTCGTGGACCGATCACCTGCTCTGGCATCATGCCGCGCATACCGTCGACCTGTTCGCGTATCAGGCCGGCCCGATCGTGCAGGCGAACGCGATCCAGGGCCCGATCCATCCGGAGCTCGGCATCGCGATGGACATGTCGATCCAGTTGAAGGCCGAGAGCGGCGCGATCTGCACGCTCTCGCTCAGCTTCAACAATGACGGGCCGCTCGGCACCTTCTTCCGCTACATCTGCGACAACGGCACCTGGATCGCACGCTACGACGATCTGGTGACCGGCAAGGAAGAGCCGGTCGACCTCAGCGGCGTCGCCGTCTCGAACAACGGCATCGAGCTGCAGGACCGCGAGTTCATCGCCGCGATCCGCGAGGGCCGCGAGCCCAACAGCTCGGTTGCGCAGGTCCTGCCCTGCTACCGCGTGCTCGACGCGCTCGAGAAGCAGCTCCAGCCATGACCTTTCATCCGTTCGCCCTGAGCTTGTCGAAGGGCATCTCACCACCAGCCCGTCACCCGCGGTTGGGCACCCTTCGACAGGCTCAGGGCGAACGGAGAGCCATGTGAAAACGCAGGTCGCAATCATCGGCAGCGGCCCGTCCGGGTTACTGCTCGGACACTTGCTTCGCGCCGCGGGTATCGATTGCGTGATCGTCGAGCGGCAGTCAGCCGATTATGTGCTCGGCCGCATCCGCGCCGGCGTGCTGGAGACCGTCACAACCGATCTGATGCGCCAGCTCGGCGTGGATCAGCGCCTCGCCGCGCAGGGTTTGCTCGAAGAGGGCTTCAACCTCGCCGATGGCAAGCGGCTGATCCGCATCGAGATCACGCGGCTGACCGGCAAGCATGTCGTCGTCTATGGCCAGACCGAAGTCACGCGCGACCTGATGGAAGCGGCGCCCGAGCGCGGGCTGGAGATCGTCTTCGAGGCCGGCAACGTCGCCCTCCACGACCTCGAAAGCGACCGGCCCTCGCTGACCTATACCAAAGACGGCGTCGAGCACCGGATCGTAGCAGACTTCATCGCCGGCTGCGACGGGTTCCACGGCCCCTCGCGCAAGGCGATCCCGGCAGCGCGGGTGCGCGAGTTTGAGCGCGAATATCCGTTCGGCTGGCTCGGCATCCTCGCCGATGTGCCGCCCTGTCATCCCGAACTGATCTACGCCAGTGACGCGCGCGGCTTTGCGCTCGCCTCGATGCGCTCGGCGACGCGCAGCCGCTATTATATCCAGGTGCCGCTGACCGACACGCTCGATGCATGGCCCGAGGACCGGCTGTGGGACGAGCTCGCCGCACGCTTCGATCCCATCTCGGAGCACGGCGTCACCCGCGGGCCCGCGCTCGAGATGTCGATCGCGCCGCTGCGCTCCTATGTGTTCGAAACGATGCGCCACGGCCGGCTGTTCCTCGCGGGCGACGCCGCGCACATCGTCCCGCCGACCGGCGCCAAGGGACTTAACCTCGCCGCATCGGACGTCGCCTATCTCTCCGAGGCGCTGATCGCGCATTATCGCAACGGCGACGATGCCGCGCTTGCCGGATACGAAGCCAGAGCACTCGCGCGCATCTGGAAAGCCGAGCGGTTCAGCTGGTATCTGACCAAGCTGATGCATCGATTCCCCGAGGACGGCAGTTTCGAGCATCGCATGCAAAAGGCCGAGCTCGACTATGTCGCATCTTCCGAGGCGATGCAGCGGGCGATCGCCGAGAATTATGTGGGATTGCCGCTTTGAGCCTGCCGCAACGCGCGATTGGACCGTTCACCGTTTCCGCCGTCTCGCTCGGGTGCATGAACCTGAGCCATGCTTATGCTCCGCCGCCGCCTGCGGAATATTCGGCGCGGCTGCTCAATCACGCGCTCGATCTGGGCGTGAGGATGCTCGATACCGCAGCGCTGTACGGCGGCGGCAATAACGAGCGGTTGATCGCCGAGGCGGTCGGCCACCGCCGCAGCGAGTTCGTCCTCGCCAGCAAGTGCGTGCTCGGGATGCGCGCCGGTCAGCGCATTCTCGATGGTTCGCCCGAAGCAATCGCCGCCTCAATCGACGGATCGCTCGAACGGCTGGGGATGGACCACATCGACCTGATGTACCTCCACCGGCCGGATCCGAACGTGCCGATCGAGGAGTCGGTGGGTGCGCTGGTCCGCGCGAAGGAGGTTGGCAAGATCGGCGCGATCGGGCTTTCGGAAATGTCGGCCGAGACGATCCGCCGCGCGCACGCCGTTCATCCGGTGGCCGCCGTGCAGACGGAATATTCGCTCACCGTGCGCAATCCCGAGATCGCCGCGCTCGACACCTGCGCCGAACTCGGCATCGGCTTCGTCGCCTTCTCCCCCGTCGCGCGCGGCCTGCTCGCCGCCGGGGTGCGCGACGATGCTTATTCAAGCGGGGATATCCGCTCGCATATGCCGCGCTTTACCGGCGCCAATCTGCAGCACAATCTCGCCGCGGTCCGCGCCTTCGACGCGCTGGCGAAGGAAGCGGGGGTCAGGCCCGCTCAGCTCGCGCTGGCGTGGCTGCTCGCCCGGGCACCGCACGTCGTACCGATCCCCGGTACCACGCGGATCGAGCATCTCGAGGAAGACATCGCCGCCGCAACGATCCGGGTCCCGGCCGATCTGCTTTCGCGGGCCGAGACGATCTTCGCGCCCGGCGCGATCCGTGGCGCCCGCTACAGTCGCGCGATGCAGGCGCAGGTCGGCACCGAGACCTTTTCCGACGAGGAACTCGCCTGACCGACGCCGGAACAGTCTGACTGCAAGCCGCGATGCCGCGGTGCGGAGCGGCCGTTGCATTGACGCAGTCGCCAATTCTTGCTTGCAAGATGGAATGTTGCGAGAACGGGAAAGCGTCGGCGCATTGGCGCCGCTGACAGGATATCATTTGCGCCGCGCCTGGAGCGCGTTCTCCAGCGATTTTACCGCAGCCATGGAAGGTACCGGCCTGCGCCAGGTGCCCTTTGCGGTGCTGTCGGTCGTGTCCGCCAATCCCGGGATCAATCAGGGTGCCGTGGGCCGCATCCTGAGCATCAAGCGCGCCAACATGGTCTCGCTGATCAACGAGCTGGTCGACAAGGGGCTGATCGACCGGACCGTCGACGTCAATGATCGCCGCGCATTCTCGCTCAAGCCGACGGCTGCCGGCGCTGCGGCGCTGCAGGACGCCGTCCAGCGGATCGCCGCGCACGAGCGGCGCATGCTCTCGGATCTCAGCGCGGAGGAGCAGGCCACCCTGCTCGACCTGCTCGGGCGCATCGAACGCCGCGCACCCGAGGAAGTCGACGAAGCCTGAAGCGACGCTCAGTCGGCGAGGATCAGCGCGTCGAGCGCGACCACGCCTTGGCCCCGCGGATAGACGACGAGCGGATTGAGATCGACCTCACGAATCGACGGTGTCCCCGCCAGAACGCGCCCGATCGTGGCGATTACCTCGGCCGCTGCCTCGACGTCGAGCGCCGGCGATCCACGATAGCCGTCGAGCAGTGCCCCCTGCTTCAGATCGCGCAGCGCAGCCGCAACCGCTTCTGTCGAGAGATCATGCGGCAGCAGCCGCACGTCGCGCAGCAATTCTGCGGTCACCCCTCCGAAGCCGACGAGCAGGATCGGTCCCCACGCGGGATCATTGCGTGCACCGACGATCAGTTCGACTCCCCGCGCGCCCATTGCCTCGACCAGCGCGCCATCCAGACGGATGTCAGGATCGTAGGCCCGAACATTGTCGTAGAGCTGCTGCCACGCCGCCTCCAGCGCGGCGCCATCAGCAATGTTGAGGATCACTCCGCCGGCTTCGCTCTTGTGGCTGAGCGCCGCCGCCTGCGCCTTGAGCACCACCGGATAACCGATTTCCTCGCCGACTTTCCTCGCCGCCTCGGGCGACGCCGCGAAGCCGCCGCGCGGGAACGGAATGCCGACCGGCGCGAGCAATTGCTTCGCGCGATATTCCGGAACCAGCCCGCCCGGCAGATCGAGGGCGATCGGCTCGGGCGCGCCCTGCGACCGGTCACGCGCGGCATGACGCATGAGATGCCGCAGCGCGCGGAAGGCGCGATCCGCCGACGGGAAATAGGGAACACCGAGCGCGCGCAATCCCGCGATATAGTCCGCAGGGACCTCCGCGCCGTCGTCAAGCCCGGCAAAGATCACCGGCTTGCCGGGCTTGAGGGCTGCGACGGCATCGATGATCGGCGGGAATTTGCGTGCGCTGGTGGCCGGGTCGGTCTGGATGATCGCCAGCACCACCGCACCATAAGCTGGATCGGCGAGCAGCGGCGCGAGCGTGCGGCGATACAGGTCGGGATCGACCAGTGCCTGCGCGGTCAGGTCCATCGGATTGGAGACCGGAATGAAGTCCGGAATTGCCGCCCGCATGGTCTCAGCCGTGGCTCCCTCGACCGGCGGCAGCGCCATGCCGATGCGCTCGGCGAGGTCGAGCGTCAGCGCCTTGAATGCCCCCGATTCAGTCAGCACCGCGACTCCGCCTTCGCCGACCGGCGCCGCGCGCGCGGCGATCTCGACCGCGTCGCCCAGCGCTTCGAGGCTGTCGACCAGCACGACGCCGGCACGCTCGACCTTGACGCGCATCAGTTCCCAGTCGCCCGCCATCGCGCCGGTATGGGTCGCGGCGGACTCGCGCGCAGCGCTCGACGTGCCCGGGTGGAGCAGCACGATCGTCTTGCCGGCAGCCTGCGCCCGCGTGGCCAGCGTCAGAAACCGTCCCGGATCGCGAAACTGCTCGACGATCATCGCGATCACCGGCGTGCCCGGGTCGCCGATCAGATGCTCGACATAGTCCTCCACGCCGCTCGCCGCTTCGTTCCCGGTCGATACCGACAGGGTGATGCCGAGGTCCTTCGCCATCAGCGTGGTGCCGAGCACCACCGCCATCGCGCCCGACTGGCTGACGATCCCCACCGCCGGCTTGCCCGCGAGATCGAGCACCGGCGCCTCGACGAAGGTCAGCGGCACGCCCGCGGCATAATTGACCATGCCGAGGCAATTCGGCCCCTCGACGACCATCCCGCTCTCTGCGGCGATCCGTGCGACCTCGGCCTGCGCCGCCAGCCCCTCAGCGCCACCCTCGGCAAAGCCTGCCGAGAAGATGATCGCCGCCCCCGCCTTGCGCTCGGCAAGTCCGCGCACCGCGTCGAGCACCGCCGGTCCGGGAATGGCGAGCACTGCCGCATCGACTCCCTCGGGCAGATCGGTAATCGACTTCAGGCAGGCACGCCCGTCGATCTCGTCACGCCTGGGATTAATGAGGTGGATCGCGCCGGCATAGCCGTGCCGTTCGAGGTTGCGCAGCACGCTGTTGCCGAGCGCACCGGGCGTCGGCGAGGCGCCGACGATCGCGATCGACCGGGGCGCGAGCAGGCGGGAGAGATCAGCCATGACGAGGTTCCGTTGTTCGGTTCTGGCGCTCAGCCCTGCGCCTCGCCGCTCACGGCGCGATCCTTGTCGTACGCGCCGAGCCCGGGCTTGTAGCTCTTCTCGTCGATGAACTGGCGAATGCCTTCCTTGCGGCCGCTATTGTCGTACGAGTTCGCGGCTTCCTGCGCGCGGACCAGATAGTCCTCCGCATCGTCGTAGCTCAGCACCCCGACGCGGCGGACTGCATCCTTGGTCGCCTTCAGCGCCACCGGATTCTTCTGGAGCAGGACATTGGCAACTTCGGTCACGCGATCCTTGAGCGCTGCGAGCGGCAGCGCCTCGTTGACCAGGCCCCAGTCGGCGGCCGTCTTGCCGTCGATATTCTCGCCCATCATCGCATGGTACATCGCCTTGCGGAACGGCATCAGCTCGGTCGCAACCTTGGTGGCGCCGCCTCCGGGCAGGATGCCCCAGTTGATCTCGGACAGGCCGAACTTGGCTTCGTCGGCCGCAAAAGCGAGGTCGCAGGCGAACAGCGGACCATAGCCGCCGCCGAAGCACCAGCCATTGACCATCGCGATCGTCGGCTTCTGATACCAGCGCAAACGGCGCCACCAGCCATAGCTTTCGCGCTGCGCCTGGCGCGTGCCGGCAAGGCCCTTGGCTTCGGTTTCGCGGAAATATTCCTTCAGATCCATGCCAGCAGTGAAGGCACTCCCCTCGCCGCTCAAAACCAGCACGCCGACATCGTCGCGGAACTCGAGCAGGTCGAGCACTTCCATCATGTCGCGGTTGAGCGTCGGGCTCATCGCATTGCGCTTGTCCGGGCGGTTGAAACGCACCCAGGCAATACGGTCCTCGACGTCCCAGGCGACGACGCCGTTGCTGCTCAGTTCGGTCATTGGTTCGTCCTTTCCCGTGAGCCCAGGCTCACTCGACAGAGTAGAATTCGATCAGCACGTGATCGGGCATGCGGATGCCTCGCCCGACGAAGGTCTTCTCGCGCAGCCAGCCATGCTTGCCCGGTGGCGGGTCGAAGACCGGCGAGCTGCGGAAATAATAGGCTCCGGGATCGACGCGCTCGCCGCGCGCCAGCCTGTCGCTGACCTCCGGCGTGGCGACACGCACGCCCGGGTTGACGATACCGATCACGGTGCCGTCCGCAGCCTTCAGCAGATAGCGCGCCTCGAGGCGGGTGAGGCCACCAGGATAGATGGTCTGCCAGTCGCCGCCACCGGGCAGGACCGTACCGCTCAGGCGCGGGCCGCTGATCGTCCCGCCGGTGATCGGCACGAAGCGCCGCCGGCCGCCGTCGATCTGACCCTGCTCCACCGGCGGCGCCAGCTCGACGCGGACGGTGAAGGCATAAGCCAGCTTCGGCGGCGTCGGCTCGGTCTGCGCCGCGGCGGGCGCCGTCGCCAGCAGCAGGCCGGCCGCCGCATTGCGAAGAAGCGCTCGCATCGGCGCGATCAGATCGGGAAGTGGCCGGGCTGGGTCTCGATGGTGATCCAGCGCAGTTCGGTAAAGGAGTCGATCCCCGCCTTGCCGCCGAACCGGCCATAGCCCGAAGCGTTGACCCCGCCGAACGGCATCTGCGGCTCGTCATGCACCGTGGGCCCATTGACGTGGCAGATGCCCGATTTGATCTGCCGCGCGACGCGCAGCCCGCGCGCGGTGTCGCGGGTGAACACCGCCGCCGACAGGCCGTATTCGGTGTCATTGGCGAGTTCGATCGCGTGCGCCTCGTCGCGCGCACGGGTGATCGCCACCACCGGGCCGAAACTCTCCTCGCGGAACAGCCGCATCTCCGGCGTGACGCGATCGATGACATGCGCGGGCATCAGCACGCCGTCGGTATCCCCCCCGGCCAGCTTCTCGGCACCCTTGGCCAGCGCATCGTCGACAAGACCTCCGATGCAATCGACCGTCTTGCGGTCGACCACCGCACCCAGCGGCGTCTTGCCCTCACGCGGATCGCCGACCGCCATCGTCTTCGCCTTGGCGGCAAACTTTTCGGCGAACGCATCGGCAACCGACTCGACGACGATGATCCGCTCTGTCGACATGCAGATCTGGCCCTGGTTCATGAACGCGCCGAACGCCGCCGCCTTCACCGCTTCGTCCAAGTCGGCATCGTCGAGCACGATCAGCGGCGCCTTGCCGCCCAGCTCGAGCAGCACCGGCTTGAGATGCTCGGCCGCGCGTTTGGCGATGATCCGGCCGACTGCGGTCGATCCGGTGAAATTGATCCGGCGGACATGCGGGTTGTCGATCAATGCGCCGACGATCTCGCCGGCATCCTCGGGCGCGTTGGTGACGATGCTGACCGCGCCGTCGGGCAGCCCGGCCTCGGCAAAGGCTTCGGCGATCAGGCTATGGGTGCGCGGACATTGTTCGCTCGCCTTGAGCACCACGGTGTTGCCGCAGGCGAGCGGCACCGCGACGGCACGCACGCCGAGGATGATCGGCGCGTTCCACGGAGCGATACCCAACATCACGCCGACCGGCTCGCGCAGCGCCATCGCGATGCAGCCCGGCTTGTCCGACGGGATGACTTCGCCGCCGATCTGGGTGGTCAGCGCCGCAGCTTCGCGCACCATCCCGGCGGCGAGCATCAGATTGAAGCGCGCCCAGCCCTCGGTCGCGCCGATTTCGTGCATCATCGCGTCGACGAACTGGTCCGCGCGCGCCTCGAGTGCGGCGGCGGCCTTGGTCAGCGCAGCGCGGCGTGCATTCGGCCCGAGCGCCGACCAGGTGACGAAGGCTGCCGCGGCGGCATCCGCGGCGGCATTGGCGTCGGCGACGGTGAATGCCTTGGCAGTGGTCGCGACCTCGCCGGTCACCGGGTTGCGGCGAGTGAAAGTGGCTGCGCCGGTTTCCGGCTGAGCAAGGGTTGCCATGAACGCCTCTCCTATTTGTTATGATGTATAGCTTATTCTAGGGCTGTTGCAAGCGCTGTCATTATCCGCGGGATCGATTGCGCAGGCCGAACAATGCCAGCGCCGCGATGATCGAACCGAGGCCCATCAACACGGCGACGACCTGCAGCGAATAGCCCATGGCGAAGAGCAGTCCGGCCAGCGCCGGCGCGAGCGCCGATCCGCCCCGCCCCACGCCAATGACCACGCCGGTCGCAGTCGCCCGGACGCCGGTCGGGAAGCTCTGGGCGATCAAGGCGTAGAGCCCGACCACCCCGGCATTGGTGGCGAAGCCCGCCAGCGCCGCGACGGCCGAAAGCCCGGCAAGGCTGGTCTGCCCGGCGCCGAACACGATCACCAGCGCGGTCGACGCCAGCATCGCGCCGATGGTCAGGCGCAGCAGCGGCAACTTGGCCGTGAGCAGCCCGAGCAGCAACGAGCCGGTGGCTCCACCGATACTCGCCCAGACGAGCACGCCCGCGGCGGAGGACGGCGCGAACCCCATGTCGGTGACGATCTTCGGGATCCACTTCAGGATGAAGTAGAAGGTCATGATATGCGCGAGATAGGCGAGCGTCAGCAGGATCGTCGCCGGACGTAAAGTGGGCGCGAACAGGGCGACTATTGGCACCCGTGCAGGCGCGGGGTCCTCCGCCGGCAGCGACTCCACCGGAGCATGTCCCATGCGTGCGAGGATGCGATTGGTCCGGTCGAGGGCCCCCGAAGGACGGCGATGGACGAGGAACGCGATCGACTCGGGTGCGCACCAGAACACGATGGGGACGAACAGGATGCTCGCCGACGCACCGAACAGGAACACCGCCCGCCAATCGAAATGCGCGAGCAGCACGGCGGAGACCAGCCCCCCGACGATCGTCCCCACCGGATAGCCCGCGGCCATCAGCACCACCGCGAGCGCGCGCCGCCGGTCGTTCGCCGCCTCGGCGACCGCGGCGTTGGTCGCAGCGAGCATGCCGCCGATGCCGAGCCCGGTCAGCACGCGCCAGCCCGACAGGATTGCGACCGAATCTGCACTCGCCGCGCCAACCATGCCGGTCGTCATCATCACGAGGCAGAGCAGGATCGTCGCGCGGCGCCCGATGCGATCGGCAATGCCGCCCAGCAGCAGCGACCCCACCGCCATTCCGACCAGTTCCATCGACAGGACCACGCCCAGCGCCGCGCGATCGATCCCCCATTCCGCAGCAATGCCGGGTGAGGCGAAGCTGATCGACAGCACGTCGAATCCGTCGAGCGCGTTGAGCCCGACCATCGTCGCCACGATTCCCCATTGGAACCGCGACATGGGCTCGCGCTGGATCACCGTGCGCGGATCGCTCGCCATCATCCCCTCCATCTTTTGCAGCCGATTGTGCGGCGCTTTGTTATGGAAGGCAACAATTCCTAGCGATAGATTCTCGCCAGCAACTTGCGCAGCGTCTTGAGTTCGCCGGGCGTGTAATGGCCGGTCAGCCATGCCTCGTGCTCGGCGATCGCGCTTTTGGCCCGGGCGAGCAGTTCCTCCCCCTTGCCGGTCAATTGAAAGGCGATGCGCCGCCGGTCGCTTTCGGAAGGCGTGCGCTGCATCAGCCCGCGCTTCTCGAGCCCGTGCACCAGGGTCATCGCGGTCGCGCGGTCCATGTCGAGCCGCTGCGCGATGTCGGTCTGTGCGATGCCGGGATTGCTGCCCACCAGCCACAGCACCGAAATCTGCTTCTGGGTGAAGCCAAGCTCGCCGAAATGCTCGGCGAAGTGCCGCTGCACCGCGCCATGGACGCGCCGGATATGCAGCCCGAGGATCGTGTCGAGCTCGCCGATACCCGCTGTTCCCGAAGCCTTGTCGTCCTTACCGGCGCGCTTGCGATTGTCCCCCATTCGGGCGGCTATAGCCTTCCGGTCAATGCACCGCCAGCGTGCCGGACCGCTTGTCATGCGGCATATCAGTTTTGTAAGCAGCTCCTACAAAATCACGCCGGAGAGAATGCATGCCCAAGCCCCCGTTCCGCGCCGATCATGTCGGCAGCTTCCTGCGGCCCAAGGCGCTGCTCGATGCGCGCGAGGCCCATCGCGCCGGCCGGATCGATGCCGCCGCACTGCGCGAGGTCGAGGACGAGGCGATCCGCGGGGTGGTCAAGTTCCAGGAGGATCTGGGCTTGCAGGGGATCACCGATGGCGAGTTCCGCCGCACCTATTTCCACACCGACTTCCTGCTCCAGCTCGACGGCGTCGAAGAGGCCGGCGGCAGCCAGGTCAAGTTCCACCAGCATGGCGGCAAGGAGCTCGAATACGCGCCGCCGGTGATGAAGATCACCGGCAAGATCGCGCATGCCCGCGATATCCAGCGCGCCGACTATGAATTCCTCGCCAGCTGCACCGATCGCACCCCCAAGGTCACCGTCCCCTCACCGACGATGCTGCACTTCCGCGGCGGTCGCGACGCGATCGACGCGACCGCCTATCCCGATCTCGACGATTTCTACGCCGATCTCGCCGCCGCCTATCGTGCCGAGATCGCCAGCCTCGCCGATGCCGGCTGCCGCTATCTCCAGCTCGACGACACCAACCTCGCTTATCTGTGTGACGACACCCAGCGCGCCAATGCCCGCGCCCGCGGCATGGATCCCGACGCGCTGCCGCGCCTCTATGCCGACATCATCAACCAGTCGATCCGCGACAGGCCTGACGACATGGTCGTGTGCGTGCACCTCTGCCGCGGCAATTTCCGCTCGTCCTGGGCGGCGGAAGGCGGTTACGAACCGGTCGCGGAAGTGCTGTTCAACGCACTCGATGTCGACGGCTATTTCCTCGAATATGACGATCCCCGTTCGGGCGATTTCGCGCCACTGCGCCATGTGCCCAAGGGCAAGACCGTGGTGCTCGGACTGGTCACCACCAAGCTCGCCGAACTCGGATCGGCCGACGACGTCCGCCGCCGGATCGGCGAGGCCGCGGAGCACATGCCGCTCGATCAGATCGCGCTGTCGCCGCAGTGCGGCTTCTCGTCGACCGTCCACGGCAACGACATCGCCGTCGAGCAGCAGGCAGCGAAGATGCGGCTGGTGATCGACGTCGCCCGCTCGGTCTGGGGCTACTCGATCTGACCGATCGTCCGCGGCGTCCGGGGACGCCGCGGACTCCCCCCAAGCTCAGAAGCTGGCGGAAAGCTGCGCGTACCAGGTGCGCGGGCGCGCGTAGATGCGCTCGGCATAGCCCAAAGTCGCCAGCGACGCATTCCCCTGGATCAGATAGCGCTCGTCGAACAGATTGGTGACGCCCGCGGTCACTTCGTACCGCTCGGCAAATTTGAGCGAGAGCGACGCGTTGCCCACGAAATAGCCGTCCTCCTCGATCAGCGGGATGCTGCCGGTGATGAAGGCGACCTTGGACTGATAGCTGCCGTCGAAGCGCGGCGTCAGCTTGGCGCTACCGCCGAGATCGAAGTCGAAACCGATCCCGAAATTGGCCTGAAAATCGGGCGTCAGCGGCAGATCGTCGCCCGGCGCGACGGTGGCGGTAGCGCCAGGCACCGGCGTGATGCTCTGGATGTCGTCGTCGAGGGTGCTGGCGCTGGCATTGAGCACGAGACCCCAAGGCGCGCGGTAATTGGCTTCCGCCTCGAACCCGCGGATCCGCGCCTTGCCGGCGTTGAACAGCAAAGGCACCACGCCCTGCCGGAAGATCAGCTGGATATCGTCGTAATTCGCCTGGAACGCCGCGAGGTTGAGCCGCAGCCTGCCGATATTGGTCTTCGCGCCGACCTCGTAGCTGGTGACGCTCTCCTCGTCGAACGGCACCGGGAGGTTGCCCGCCGGCGCGGCATTGTAGCGCGTATTGAACCCGCCCGACTTGAAGCTGCGCGCCCAGGACGCATAGGTGCTGATCGCGTCGCTCCAGCGATACTGGATGCTTGCCGAGCCGGTGAGCGCCGAGAAGCTGCGCGTGAACGGACGGTTGAAGATGAACAGCGGACCGCCCTGCGAGGTGGCCAGTGTCGGCAACGGATTCGGATCGGGCAGGGTCGCCGGAAACAGGTTGAGGATCGTGCCGCGGAAGGTCTTGCGGTCGGTGGTGTAGCGCAGCCCGCCGGTCACCTCGAGGCCCTCGGCAGGCTTGAAGCTGATCTCGCTGAACGCCGCGACCGAATCGGTCTTGAGGCGCGAGAGCTGGAGGTCACGCGATCCTCCCCGGCCGGCGAGGATCGATGCGATCACCGGCGGCGACGGCGGAAACGCCAGCGGCACTGTCGCGCGCTCGTCGGTGACTTCGTTGAAATAATAGCCACCGACGATTGCGCTGACGCTGCCCCAGTCCAACTGGAGCTGGACTTCCTGGCTGAACTGCTCCGACTGCGAGCCGACATCGGTGGTGATCAGGGTAAGCGGCGTATTGTCGGCGTCGCGGATGCCGCGCGACTCGGTGTTGCGATAGGCCGAGATCAGTTTCACCGCCGCGACGTTCGTCAGCTGGATGTTGGCGGTCGCGGCAAGGCCCCAGATTTCGGAACTGCTCATCACCGGCGCAGTGCCGCCATTGACGAACGGCCCGCGGATCTGAAGATCGTTCGCGCAGCGCGGATCGTTGATCATCGGCACATTGGGCGCGCCGAAGCGCGGATTGCCGGGGGTGAGCGGCGCAAAGGGGATCGTCGCGCCCGGACATCCCGCGCCGACGCTCGCGATCGCCGCGACCGGCGCCTGCTCGTTGATTCCGGCAAAGACGAAGGGCGCGCCGTGTTCGTCCCGCTTGCTGTAATCGCCGCGGACGAACAGGTCGAAGCCGGTCATCGGCTCCCATTTGATCGCGCCGTTGATCGAATAGCTGTTGTCATTGCCCAGATCGAGCCCGTCGAATTCGCGGATCACATAGCCGTCGCGCTTGCGGAACCCGCCCGAGACCCGCGCTGCCGCGGTGGTGCCCAGCGGGATATTTAGGGCGGCGAAGCCCTCGATCAGATTATCGCTTCCCGTGCGCACCCGCGCGCGCCCGTTGAAGCTGCCCAGCTCCGGCTCGCGCGTGCGCACCAGGATCGCGCCGCCGATGGTGTTGCGGCCGAACAGCGTCCCCTGCGGCCCGCGCAGCACTTCGACGCCGGCAATATCGCCGAAGTCGATCGCGCCGCCGACAGCCCGGCCGAGATAGACCTCGTCCAGATAGATGCCGACGCCGGGATCGACCGCCGCCGTCGGATCCACCTGCCCGACGCCGCGGATGAACACCACGGAGGAGGCGCTGTTGCCCGAAAGCTGGCCGGCCGGCTTGAACTGCAGGCTGGGGGTGATCCGCTCCAGATCCTGGGTTTGCAGGATCTGGCGGTCCTGCAGCACCTCGGCCGTCAGCGCAGTGATCGCGACCGGAGTGTCCTGCAGGCTCTCCTCGCGCCGCCGGGCGGTGACGACGATGTCGTCGCCGGTCCCGCTCGCCTGGCCTTCGCCGGCGTCCTGCGCGATCGCGTCGCTTTGCGCCCACGCGATATCAGGAAGGACGAGTCCCCCCGCCAATATCGCAATGCCACATGCGAGGCGCGCACGCGCCCGTCCGCCGAACCCAGCCATGCATCATCCCCTTTTGCCGAAATCTGTGCGTTTCGGTGCCGGAAGAGTTTCACCCAACTTAGTTCATGTCAATAACTGTTATGCCACGTACCTAATCCGGTGCAGTGAGGATCAGTCCTCCCCATCGGCATGTTGACCGTATCCGCGTCGACCCTGCCGTTGTCGGCGATAGAACGCGCGTACCGCGTCTGAGCTGTCTCAGCCCTGGAAAACGACCGTCTTCGCGCCGTTGACGAACACCCGGTCGGCGAGGTGATATTGCACCGCAGTGGCGAGCACCCGGCGCTCGATGTCGCGGCCCTTGCGCACCAGATCCTCGGCAGAGTCGGCGTGGCTGATCGGCTCGACGTTCTGGTGGATGATCGGCCCCTCGTCGAGGTCGGCAGTGACGTAATGCGCGGTGGCGCCGATCATCTTCACCCCGCGCTGATGCGCCTGGTGATAGGGTTTGGCGCCCTTGAACCCGGGCAGGAAGCTGTGATGGATGTTGATGCACCGGCCGGCGAGGAAGCCGGCGAGATCGTCCGACAGGATCTGCATGTAGCGCGCCAGCACGACCAGCTCGGCGCCGGTTTCCTCGACCAGCCGCTTCACCTGCGCCTCCTGCACATCCTTCGCACCCTTGGCGACTGGCAGGTGATGATATGGAATGTCGCCGAGCAGTGTCAGGTTCAGCGCCTCCTTCGGATGGTTCGATACGATCGCCACCACCTCCATCGGCAGCTCGCCGATCCGATAGCGATAGAGCAGGTCGCCGAGGCAATGATCGAAGCGCGAGACCATCAGCAGCACGCGCGTGCGCTCGGCCGTGTCGCGCATCCGCCACTGCATTCCGTGCCTCTGCGCCACCGGCGCGAACCGCGCTTTCAGCTCGGCAAGCCCGGCGCTGCCCTCCAGCAGCGCATAGTGCACCCGCATGAAGAACAGCCCGGTGTCGGCGTCCTCGAACTGGTGCGAGCTACGGATATTGCACTGGTTCCCGGCGAGGAACGCCGCCACCGCGGCGACGATTCCCGGCCGGTCCTCACAGCGCAGCGTCAGAATATGAGTCTCGCCAGTCACTTGCTCTCTCCTCTCCCATCGTGCCTTGGCGGCATCGCGATTTTGTTTGCACTACATACGAATAATCGTATGCATTGCATATAAATATCGCACGCCCGGAGTCGATGCCGGGTCCGGCGTGCGGCGCATAGGAGAGAGACGATGGCACTCAGCCTCGAGCAGGTTCTGCAAGACGCCGGCAACCCTGTGGAAATGCTGCGGAATTCGCAGATCGGCGCCTATGTCTATCCGGTCGTCGCGCCGGAATTCCACAATTGGCGCTCCGAGCAATGGGCCTGGCAGCACAGCGCGGTGCTGTTCGACCAGTCGCACCACATGGTCGAGCTCTCGATCCGCGGCCGCGATGCGCTGCGGCTGATCTCCGATACCGCGATCAATTCGACGAAGGGCTTCGCGCCCAACAAGGCCAAGCAATATGTGCCAACCACGCCGTACGGCCATGTGATCGGCGACGGCATCCTCTTCTATCTCGCCGAGGAAGACCTGCTCTATGTCGGCCGCGCGCCCGCGGCGAACTGGCTGATGTTCCATGCCGCGACCGGCGGCTATGATGTCGAGATCGTCAAGGACGATCGCTCGCCGTCGCGTCCGATGGGCAAGCCGGTCGAGCGCACCCATTGGCGTTTCCAGATTCAGGGTCCGAACGCCTGGGCGATCATCGAGAAGCTCAATGGCGGCCCGCTCGAGCAGCTCAAATTCTTCAACATGAGCGAGATGACGATCGCCGGCCGCAAGATCCGCACGCTGCGCCACGGCATGTCGGGTGCGCCGGGGCTCGAGATTTGGGGTCCCTATGCCGAGCAGGACGAGATCCGCGCCGCGATCCTTGAGGCCGGCAAGGAATTCGGCATCGTGCCGTGCGGCAGCCGCGCTTATCCCTCCAACACGCTCGAATCCGGCTGGATTCCCTCGCCGCTTCCCGCGATCTACACCGGCGAGAAGCTGAAAGCCTATCGTGCGTGGCTCGGCGCCGACAGCTATGAGGCGACGGGCGCGATCGGCGGCAGCTTCGTGTCCGACGATATCGAGGACTATTACCTCAACCCGTGGGAGCTCGGCTACGGCTCCTTCGTCAAGTTTGACCACGACTTCCACGGCCGCGAGGCGCTCGAAGCGCTCGACCCCGCCGAGCAGCGCCGCAAGGTGACGCTCGCCTGGAACGGTGAGGACATGGCGAAAATCCAGGCTTCGCTGTTCGACGGCAGTGAGACGCCGTACAAGTTCTTCGATCTCCCGCTCGCCAATTATGCCTCGTCGAGCTACGACCGCGTCGTCGACGCCGGCGGGCGCACCGTAGGGCTGTCGATGTTCAGCGGCTACAGCTTCAACGAGAAGGCGGCGCTGAGTCTCGCGACGATCGACCACGAAATCCCGATCGGAACCGAGCTGCGCGTCGTGTGGGGCGAGCCGGATGGCGGCACGCGGAAAACCACGGTCGAGCCGCATCGGCAGATCGAGGTTCGCGCCGTGGTGAGCCCCGCACCCTACTCGAAGGTCGCCCGCGAAACCTATCATCAGGGCTGGCGCACCGCCCGCGTCTGAGCCAACTCCGGGGAGACGCCCATGAACGCCTTCGCTCCACGCCTCTCGCCGGACGCACGTCCGGTGAGCACCTTGCTGCGCGCCCCGTCGATCGAGATCACCTCGAAGGACGTCACCGGTCTCGCGGGCGCCGCGGGGACGCTTGCGCCGGGGACGCCGATCTCGATCACCTCGCTGCCGGGCGAGCGGCTCGATCAGCGTCTCGCCGCCGCGCGGGCTGTGCTCGACAACGGCTTCCGTCCGGTGCCGCACATCGCGGCGCGGCGAGTCCGTTCGGTACAGGAGCTCGAGACGCTGGTCGCAGCCTTTGCCGATATCGGCGCGGCGCAGCACCTGTTCCTCGTCGCCGGCGATCAGGAGGTGGCCGAGGGACCTTTCCCGGACTCGCTGGCGCTGATCCGCAGCGGCGTCCTCGCACGCCAGGGAGTCGAGCGCATCGGCATCGCTGGCTATCCCGAAGGCCATGACCGTATCGAGCAGGCGCTCTTGTGGGCCGCACTGCGCGACAAGGCCGTGGAGGTCTCCGAGCAGGGGCTGGAGCTGGAAATCGTCACCCAATTCGGCTTCGAGGCGGATCTCGCCGCGGCATGGATCCGCCGGGTGCGCGACGAAGCGATCACCGCGCCGATCCGCATCGGCGTTCCGGGACCCGCCAGCGCCGGTGCGTTGCTCCGGTTCGCGGCGCGCTGCGGCGTGCGCGCATCGGGATCGGCGCTGCGCAAATACGGGCTTTCGGTGACGAAGCTGATGCAGTCGGCGGGGCCGGACACCTACATCGCCGACGTGGCGGCCGCCTTGGCGACGTTCCCGGCAGGCGACGTGGGGCTGCGTTTCTATCCGTTCGGCGGACTTGCCAGCACGGTGCGCTGGATCGCCGGCGCACAGGACGCGGCCCGCGCCTGATCAGTCGAGCAGGCTCGCCGCCGAGGTCGCAGGGTCGGCGTGCAGGATGCGGTCTGCAAGCCGCCCCGCCCGATCGGGGTTGAGCGGCACGGCCGCCTTGCCGGCGCATTGCACGAACTTGGCGACGATCTCGGAGTCGCCGAGCGGACGCTCGGGGCTTCCCCGCGGCACCGGCACGGCACGATCCAGCCGCGTGCCGTCCTCGAACACGACTGACAGCGCGCCCGACGCGGCGAATTCGCGGCCCCATGCAGGATTGCGGCGCTCGACTACCATCGCCGCCAGCGCGAGGACGGCGGGCTCTGAGCGCGCCGCGGCATCGAACGAGTCGAGCGTCAGCTCGCCATGGACCAGCGCGTGCGCGACAGTGAACGGGATGCTGAACTTGGCCTGGATCGCGCTGTCCGGCGTGGCCTTGGCCGGTTGCGGGCGGATCAGCATTTCCTGGATCAGCCCGGTCTCCGCCTCGATCCGTGCGATGCGTCGCCCCGCCAGTTGCGGCCGCAGCGCCAGCGCTGCCTCGACATAGGCATGCGTCCCGCGGCAGCTCGGCCATGGCTTGAGGCTGACTTCGTCGCCGAGAAACCGGTCGCCCAGTCCCTCTGTCAGCCGCTCGGTCGGCGCGCCCCCACCATAGATGGCGAAAAACCCGCCCTTCCCCTCAAGCGGTTCGGCAAAGGCCCGCGCACCGCCGCGCGCGAGCAGTGCTGCCTCGACCGCTGCGCGGGCCGCGAAACCCTCGCGCACCGCGCGGAGCGGCGAGGTGCCGTCATATTTGATCTCGCCGGGAAAGCCGCCCTGAAGCATCGCCAGCCCCATCGCGTGCCGCACCCCCTCGGCGCCGAGCCCGAGCAGGCGCGCACATGCCGCGGCCGCCGCGATCATCCCGACGAGCGGCGGCGGATACCAGCCCCGCGTTTCGTAAGGCTCTGGTGATGCGATCGACAACCGGCAGGCGAGATCGGTCCCCGCTGTCATTGCAGCGATCAGGCTGGCCAGATCGACCGCCCGATCGGCGTCGGCGAGCGCGAGCAGCGCCGGCACCACCGCTGCACTGGGGTGCGCCGGCCCCGCATCGAAGGTGTCGCCATAATCGAGCGCATGGGCGAGCGCGCCGTTCGCCAGTGCCGCCATCGCCGGTGTCGCGCCGTCGTGCGTGCCGAGCAGCCGCGACGGCCCTGCTCCGCCCGCCAGCGCATGCCGGCGATAGGGCAGCGCCTCTTCGGCTAGCCCGCTCGCGCCCAGCATCACCCCGATCGTATCGAGCAGCGAGCGCCGCGTCCCCGCCACCGTCGCACCGGGAAGCGCCTCAAAGCTGAGCCCAGCGACGTGCGCCACGATCCGCTCCGACACACCCGCTATTGTTTTGTCGCAAAACATTATGCAAACGCTTTCATCGAGGCTTGTCGCCAGCGCAAGCGGAAAATGACGGGAGCGAGTGATGCACATCCGGCACCTTCTGATACCGGCGGCGCTGCTCGCCTGCGTTCCCCAAAGCCAGTCGCCGGCGCATGAGGGGCAAGCGCCGCGCACCCTGCCCTCCGGCGCGCATTGGAACGCCGAGGTGCCGGCAAACTGGAACGGCACGCTGCTGCTGTGGAGCCGCGGCTATTCGCCCAGGCTCGGCGAACCCGAAGTCGCCGCGCGCGGGCTGCGCGAGGCGCTGCTCGCCGAAGGCTATGCACTCGCCGGATCGGACTATGGCGCGGCCGGCTGGGCGCTCGAACGGGCCGTGCCGGCGCAGCGCGACACCGTCGCTGCGTTTGCCGCCGTCTATGGCAAGCCGAAGCGAGTCATCGCGTGGGGGCATTCGATGGGCGGCCTCGTCACCACCGCGCTCGCCGAGCAGCGCCCCGCCGCGGTGGACGGCGCGCTGGCGATGTGCGCGTCGATCGGCGGTGCGGTCGGCATGATGAACATGGCGCTCGACGGCGCCTATGCCTTCCGCACCCTCGTCGCGCCCGACGCGGGCATCCGTCTGGTCGATGTCGACGACGATCGCGCCAATGCCCGCCGCGTCGCCGACGCGCTCGCGGCCGCAATGCAGACGCCGGCAGGCCGCGCCCGCATCGCGCTCGCCGGCGTGCTCGCCGGCATTCCCGGCTGGACCAGCGCCGATCGCGCCGAGCCCGCCGCCGGCGACGTTGACGCGCAGCTCGAGGAGATCGCGCGCAGCTTCGCGATGGGCGTGTTCCTCCCGCGCGCCGACCAGGAGTCCCGCGCCGGCGGCGCCTTCTCGTGGAACACCAATATCGATTATCGCCGCCAGCTCGCCCGTTCGGGCCGCCGTGCACTGGTCGAGGCGCTCTACCGCAAGGCGGGCGTGGATCTCGAAGCCGATCTCGTCAGGCTCAATGCCGGCCCGCGCGTGAAGGCCGAGCCGAAGGCCGTCGCTTACATGCTGCGCCATTACACCCCGAACGCCCGCCCGCAGGTGCCGCTGCTCGCAGTGCAGGCGATCGGCGACGGGCTCACTTCGCCCTCGCTCCAGCGTGGCTATGCCGAGGCGGCGCGGGGCGACGTCCGCAGCCTTTACGTCCGCGCCGCCGGCCATTGCGGCTTCACGCCGGAAGTCACGCTCGCCGCGATCCGCCACCTCGACCAGCGCCTGCGCACCGGCCGCTGGGGCGCCATGCCCGCGGCGTTCGTCGCCTACACACCGCCCCCGATGCTGCGGCCCTGCGTGCGCGGCAGGGCCTGCAAATAGGTTCAATCGATCCGCTTACGCTCGATCTTCCAGCGCGGATCGGAGCACAGCGTGCAATCCTTGCCGGTGAAGGTCCTGGCCGCTGCCGCGTTGCCGCGCAGCTGCCATTCAAGCCATGCCGCCGAGAGCTTGCCGACCGGACCGCCATTCGCTTCGCCGAAGGTGCCGCCATGGCCGACATCGAGGCTGGCGAGGAACACCGGCACGGTCTCGATCCGGCGGACATCGTCGGTGCCGTTGGGCCAGGCAATGTCGCTCGGCCCGCCCATCACATAGATGACCGGCGTGTGCAGCGTGCCGAGCAGTGTCTTGTCGACGGTCATTCCGGTGATCGGGTTCGATCCGTCCGCGAATATGCCGCTATTGTGCACCATCACCGTGCGCACCCGCGGATCGGCCGCGAGCTGGAGCGCCTGAAGCCCGCCACAGCTATGCCCGGCGACGGCGACCATCTTGGGATCGATCCTGCCGCGATAGCGGCTGCCGGCACGATTATTCTCGGCCAGCGCCCAGTCGATCCCGGCGCGGACGTCCTCGGCGGTCGTCTCGATCGGTGGAAGCATCTTGCCAGCCGCCGGGGCCGGCCGAGGCGGCGCTTTCGCAGTCGCGCCTGGACCACTGCGGATGTCGCCCGGCGCGATCACGACATAGCCATAAGAGGCGAGCTCGAGGAGGTGCTGCCGCGCCCCTGCGCCGTCGCCCGAGCAGCCGCCATTGCCCCACACGACCACGCCGAGCTTGCCCTTGTCCAGCGCATCAAGCGCCGCCGGGCGGTAGACGACGTGCCGCGGCAGGCCCGGATCGACTTCCTTGATCGCTGCGAAGGGCCCATCCCCGTGCGAATCGGGGGCATTCTGATCGGCTTTTGCCGGCGCCGGCGCCGGCGGGGTTTGCTGCGCCATCGCGGGCACTGCCATCAGCGCGACCAGAGCCAGGGTAAGCCGCATCGCATCCACTCCCTCTTTGTTATGCGATAAAGCTAATCAGCGCAGGGAGGCTGATGCAAGCCCTTTCATGCGCTCTCACGCGCGATCACCCGGAACCCGACATCGATCCGTTGCTCGACGTTGTCGCCCGCCGCGCGCGCGCGCAGCACACGGATCACCTCACGCGCGATGTGCGACCCGTCGACATCGACGCTGGTGATCGTCGGGCGCATGTCGCCCGCGAGGCGGAGATTGCCGAAGCCGGTGACGGCAAGCTGATCGGGCACGCGCATGCCCGCAGCCTGCGCCTCGACGATCAGCCCTTGGGCGATCCAGTCCGATCCGCACACCACGACGTCGGGCATTTCGGCCAGGTCGGTCAACGCGCGAAAGCTCAGTCGCCCCTGCCCGAAATGGCTTGGTACATTGACCTCGAGCCGGGTCGGCTCGGGTCCGCCGTCGCGCACCCAGCGGTCGACGAAGCCGTTCGCCCGCCGCTCGGATCGCGTCGAGCGCGGCACCACCAGATGCGGCCGGCGATAGCCCCGCCCCCGCAGGAAGCGCGCCATCTCCTCGCCCGCGGCACGGTGCGAGAAGCCGATCGCCACGTCGATCGGCTCGTCGGGCAAACCCCAGGTCTCGATCACCGTCAGCGGATGCGCGCGCAGCCGCTCGCGCGTCTCGGGATCGGAGACGATGCCGGTCAGAATGATCGCATCGACGCGCCGCGCCAGTGCCATGTTGATCTCGGCATCCAGCCGATGATTGTCCGATCCGGTGAGCGCCAGCACCACGCTGTTACCCTCCTCGGCGAGCTTCTCGATCATCGCCTCGACGGTATCGTTGAACAGCGACTGGGCGATGTCAGGCACCAGCGCGGCAATCAGGCGCGAGCGGCTGCCGGCCAGTGCCCCGGCCGTCATGTTGGGAACATAGCCGGTGGCGGCGATCGCCTGCCGGATGCGCTCGGCCGTCGCCGGCGCCACGACATCGGGATTATTGAGGAAGCGCGAGACGGTCGCGGCGGAGACGCCCGCTTGAGAAGCGACATCATCGAGGCGGGGCGCGCGGATGCTGGACATGCCATCCTTATGCCCCAGCCCAAAGGCCGATGCAAAAAGGCTTGCAAGCGCTTTCATCGCTCGTTACCAAATTAGTTATGTCGCATGACTTCAATCCGCTCGAGCCCGAGACGTTCGACAGTCCGCACGCGGAATATGCGCGGTTGCGCGGCCAATGCCCGGTCGCGCACAGCGACGCCTGGGGCGGGTTCTGGGCGCTGACCAAACACGCCGACGTCGCCGCGGCCGCTGCCGACTGGCGCACCTTCACCACCGCCAAGCAGAATGTGATCCCCAAGGTGGCGTTCACCGGGCGCCGCCCCCCGCTGCACCTCGACCCGCCCGAGCACACCCCCTATCGCCGCGCGCTGGCGCCGCTCCTCACCGAACGCCGCGTCGCGCGCCTCGAGCCGGTGATCCGATCGGTATCGCGCGACCTGCTCGCGGCGATGGTCGCGCGCGGCGGCGGCGACGTCGTCGCGGATTTCTCGGCGCATATGCCGATCGCCACATTCGCGCACTGGATGAACCTGCCGCCGGCGGCCGTCGCCGAGCTCACGGCGGTGGGGCAGCGCTACAATATCGCGGTCCAGTCGAACGATATGGAGACCACCAAGGAATCGAGCCTGCTGCTCTACGACATGGCCCGCGGGATCGTCGCCGATCGTCGCGCGATGCCGCTGCCCGCCGAGGAGGACGCGACCAGCGCCTTGCTCGCCGCCCGTGTCGACGGCGAGCCGCTGCCCGAAGAGCTGATCATCGGCACCATCCGCCAGGTGCTCGTCGTCGGCATCATCGCGCCGAGCGTGATGATCGGATCGATCGCGGTCCATCTCTCGCGCGATCAGGCCCTGCAGGACCGGCTTCGCGCCGAGCCCGCGCTGATCCCCGCCGCGGTCGAGGAATTCCTGCGCCTCTACACGCCGTATCGCGGCTTCGCCCGCACGCCGCTGCACGACGTGACGATCGGCGGCCGCACCATCCCCGAAGGCGAGCCGATCGCGCTCGTCTATGCCTCGGCCAATCGCGATGCCGACATATTCGAATGCCCCGACGAATTCCGGCTCGATCGCGCCAATATCAAGGAATCGCTGGCGTTCGGGCGCGGTCCCCACGTCTGCGTCGGCGCCGCGCTCGCCCGGCTGGAGCTCGAGGTCGCGGTCGAGGAATTGCTCGCCGCCGGGCGTTTCCACGCCGCCGGCGAACCGCGCCAGACCCGCTTTCCCGAGATCGGCGCGCTCAGCGCGCCGGTCGCGTTCGAGGCGGCGGCATGACCCACGTCCTGCTCGCCGTCGGCGACCTCGCCATGGATCGCGACGATTATGACGAGAGCTTCGCCGCCACGCACGAAATCCTCGCCGCCGCCGATATCACCTTCGGCCAAATCGAGACGAGCTTCGCGAGCAAGGGCGTGCGCCTGCCCCAGGCCCGCCACGCCGTGCTCGCACGCCCCGACGGTGCCGATGCGCTCGCCCGTGCCGGCTTCGACGTGGTCTCGATGGCCGGCAACCACGTGCTCGACTGGGGCAATGAGGCGTTTCACGAGACCAAAGCCAATCTCGAGGCCGCCGGCCTGAAGGTCGTCGGCGCCGGCGCCAACATCGTCGAGGCGCGCAAGCCCGCGCTGTTCACGCTCGGCGACGGCACCAGAGTCGCCATGCTCGCTTATTGCAGCATCCTCCCCCAGGCCTATTGGGCCGAGGAGCGGCGGCCCGGCTGCGCGCCGATGCGCGCGCACACGCTCTACGAGCAGATCGAGCACGATCAGCCCGGCACCCCGGCGCGTATCCACACCTTCCCCCACCGCGAGGATCTGGCGGCGATGGAAGCCGATATCCGCGCGGCCAAGGCGCAGGCCGACGTCGTGATCGTCTCGCATCATTGGGGCATCCACTTCGTCCGCGCGACGATCGCCGACTATCAGCGCGACGTCGCCCGCGCCGCCATCGCCGCCGGTGCCGACGCGATCCTCGGCGGCCATCCGCATATCCTCAAGGGCTGCGAGCTGATCGAGGGCAAGCCGGTCTTCTATTCGCTGTGCAACTTCGCGACCGACCTGCGGATGGATCCGGTCCATGCCGCGTCCAAGAGCTTCAACGAAATCCGCGTGCTCGCCGAGGAATGGGAGCCGGATTTCGACAGCCTCTACAATTTTCCCAGGGCCTCGCGCCTGTCGCTGGTCGCGCGTCTCGAAATCGCCGGCGGCCGCGTCGTCCGCGCCGGGTTCCTCCCGCTCTACATCGATCGCGATGCCGTGCCGCGCTTCGTCGAGCCGGGCAGCGAACGGCACCGCGAAGTCGTCGACTATATGACCGCCGTCACCGCCGAAGCAGGGCTCAACGCGCGCTACCGCGTCACCGACACGATGGTCGAGCTGGAGGCAGCCGCGTGAGCCGGGCGCGCGACTTTCCGCTCGAAGGCTATGTCCTGCTCTATCTGCTGGCCTATCTGCCCAATGTCGTGATCACCAAGCTGGTGACGACCACCCCGCACCCCGGGCTCGGCCGGCCGCTGTCGGGGCTCGAGACGCTGCCCGCCTCGCTGATCATCAGCACGTTGCTCACCTATCTCTTCATCTGGTGGTCGGGCTGGCATCGCGACGCGCACGGCGTGAACCTGCTCGGCCGCCGCATCCCGGTGCCGACGCGCTACACTTTGCTGTCGGGGATCGGCACGGCGCTGGTGCTGTTCACCGTGCCTTTGTCCTTCACGTTCGAGGGCGTCAGCATCCCCTTCATCCAGTTGCTGATGCGCGGGGACATCCTCGTCATCGCGCCGCTGGTCGACATCGCGTTCGGGCGGAAAGTGCGCTGGTGGAGCTGGGCCGCGCTGGCGATGGTGCTGCTCGCACTGGCGATCACGCTGAGCGACCGCGGCGGCTTCCACTTGCCGCCGCTCGCGATCCTCACCGTCATTCTCTACACGATCGGCTATTTCATCCGGCTCGCCGTGATGACCAAGGTGTCGAAGAGCGGCGACCCCGCTTCGGTCCGCCGCTATTTCGTCGAGGAAAAGGTGTTCGCCCTGCCCTTGTCGGTGGCGATGCTCGCGGCGGTGTCCGCCACCGGCATCGGCAGCCAGGCCGGGGCGCTCAGCTGGGGTTTCATCCAGGTCTGGACCGACGGCGTGATCGTGCCGCTGTTCGCGATCGGCGTCACGCTGACCATCATCTCGGTTTTCGCGATCATCATCCTGCTCGATCCGCGCGAGAACGCCTATTGCGTGCCGCTCGAGCGCGCCGCGAGCCTGATCGCCGGCGTCGGCGGCGCGCTGCTCCTCGCCTGGTTCTGGGGCTTGCCCCAGCCGCGCGCCGCCGAGCTGGTCGGCGCCGGCATCCTGATCGGCGCGATCGTCCTGCTTTCGCTGGCGCCGCGCCTGTCGCGCCCGGTGGCCGCCGCCCGGGCGGAGACCACCTGACATCATCTTGAGGGGCCGAACCGCCGGGTACGCGCGGGAGGCCGGGATTGGGAGAGAGATCATGAAAAACGAAATTGCGAAGGCGCGTCTCGCGTATCTCGGCCGCGCCGCGTCGATCGCGCTGGCGATCGGCACTGCGCTGCCGGCCTTGGCCCAGGAAGTGCCGGCCGAGCCTGCTGCCGAAGCGCAGCCCGACGGCGTGCAGCAGGACGATGCAGTCAACGATGCGATCGTCGTCACCGGCAGCCGCATCCGCGGGATCGAGCCGGTCGGGTCGAACGTCATCGCGATCGATCAGGACCGCATTCTCGCCGAACCGGTGACGTCGACCAACGACCTGCTGCGCCGCGTGCCGCAGGTCGCCTCGCTCGGCGCCAACCGCGCGGGCGGCAGCGCGCAGAACGGCGCCGCCAACGCCACCCGCGGCGCCGGCATCAATCTGCGCGGTCTCAGCACCCAGGCGACCTTGCTGCTCTATGACGGCAAGCGCTTCCCGGCGCAGGGCACGCAAGGCCAGTTCACCGACCCCTCGGTCATCCCCTCGATCGCGCTCGGCCGGGTCGAGGTCGTCGCCGACGGCGCTTCGGCCATCTATGGCTCGGACGCGGTGGCCGGCGTGGTCAACTTCATCCTGCGCAAGAACGTGAGGGGTATCGAGGCGCGCGCACGCTACGGCTTCACCGACGCGGGCTATAACGAGAAGCAGGTGGCGGCGATCGCCGGCACCAGCTGGAACGGCGGTCACCTGACCATCGCCGGCGAATACACCCAGAACGATCCGCTCTACGGCGCAGCGCTCGACTTCTACCAGAACGACAATCGCCCCAATGGGGGCCGCGACCTGCGCAACGCCAATTGCGCCCCCGGCACGATCACTGCGGGCGGCGGCACCTATGCGATTCCCACCGGCGGCGTCACGTCCGCGACGGCGGGCAGCCTGGTCCGCGGCACGCGCAACCTGTGCTTCTACGGCGCCGCCGATCCGGTGATCTCCGAGCAGGACCGCTATAGCTTCGTCGGCAGCGTCAGCCACGATCTGGCGCCGGGGCTGCGTGTCTTCGCCGACGGCTTCTACTCGCGGCGCGAAGGCGTCGTGGCGATCGCGCCCAACGTCAACGCGACGGTGACCAGCGCCAATCCGTTCTACGTCAATCCGACCGGCGGCACCGGTCCGGTCACCGTCACCACCTCGCTCTTCCCGGTCACGGGCATGCTCAACAACGACTATTACGGCACCTTCTGGAATGCCTCCGCCGGCGTCGAGGCCAAGCTGTTCGGCGACTTCGAAGCGACCTTCTATTACGCGCACGGCCAGTCCGAGGATGTCGCCGACCGGCGCCGTTCGGGCATCAACGCCGCGGCGCTGACCGCCGCGCTCGCCGACACCAACCGCGCGACCGCGCTCAACGTGTTCGGCGGGCCGAACAATCCGGCGACGCTGGCGCGGATCACCGACAATCTGTTCGTGATCACCGGCCGCACGCGGCTCGACGTGTTCAACCTGCAGGCCGACGGCTCGCTGTTCGAGCTCCCCGGCGGCGCGGTGCGGATCGCGGTCGGCGGCGAACATCGCATCGAATATACCTATACCGACCTGATAACCGGCCAGGCCGCGACTCCGCGCAGCCTCAATGACGACGGCAGCCGCAACGTCGATGCCGTGTTCGGCGAGCTGTTCGTGCCGATCTTCGGCGCGGGCAATGCGACGCCGGGCCTCGAGCAGCTGTCGCTCAGCCTTGCGCTGCGGCACGAAAATTACAGCGACTTTGGCAGCACCACGAATCCCAAGATCGGCGTCACCTGGAAGCCGGTCCACGGCGTCACCTTGCGCGGCTCCTACGGAACCTCGTTCCGCGCTCCGACCTTCGCGGAGGTGTCGACCGTCGCCGGCGGCGCCGGGCTCTATTTCGACACGCTGCCCGGGCCGACCGGCAATCTGACCGGCATTGGTATCGCCGGCGGCAACCCGGACCTGACGCCGGAAACCGCAAAGACGTGGTCGTTTGGCGCGGAAGTGGCGCCGCTCGAGGGCCTCACCGCCAGCCTCACTTATTTCCGCATCGACTATACCGACCAGATCCAGGCCCTGCGCGGCACGCCGGGCCTGCTCACCAACCCGATCTACGCCTCGTTCGTCCAGTTCAACCCGACCCCCGCGCAAGTTGATGCACTGGTCAATTCGGGGCTGCCGATCAACGCCGCGATTAACAATTCGCTGGTCACCTTCATCGCCGACGGCCGTCGCCAGAATCTCGGCACTTCGCTGATGCGCGGTCTCGATTTCTCGCTGCGTTACGATCGCAAGTTCGGCGACATCGGCATCGAGAGCGGATTCCAGGGCACTTATCTGCTCGACTACAAGTTCGAGGCGGTGCCCGGCTCGGGTCTGGTCGATGTGCGCGACGCGATCGGTTTCGCCCAGCGCTATCGCCACCAGGCCGATCTCGGCCTGTCCGCAGGCGGCTTGCGCAGCCGCCTGATCTGGAACCATGTCGCCGGCTATTACAATACCGGCATCACCCCGCGTCAGCGCATCGCCAATTACGACACGATCGACTTCACCCTCGGCTATGAAGTCGACGAGCGGCTCACTTTGTCGTTCGACGTGCGCAACCTGTTCGACGAGGACCCGCCCTATGTCGACATTGCCGGCGGCTATGATCCGCAGGCGTCGAACCCGATCCCGCGGCTATTCTCGGTCACTGCGGCGGTGAAGTTCTGATGCTGGCGCCGCTCGCGATGCTGTGCACGGCGCTGATCGGCACGCATCCCGACGGCGTCAGGGTTACTGCCGCCACGGCGATTGCGCCCGACCCTACCTGGACGCCCAAGACGATCGGCTTCTACCAGGCGCAGCCGGTGCGCGTGCCTTTGTGCCGGGTCGAGGGCAATATCGAGGGCAATATCGGCTTCGAGTTGTGGCTGCCGGCCGACTGGAACGGCCGTCTGCTCGGTGCGGGGGTCGGCGGCGACGCCGGCGTGTTCAACTATTCGGACATGAGCCGCCGCGTCGCCGAGGGCTTTGCGACGGTGACCACCGACAGCGGCCACAAACAGGGCCAGCCGCGCTGGATGGCGGATCCCAAGGCGCGCGTCGATTACGAGCATCGCGCCGTGCACCTCACCGCGCTGGCGGCCAAACGGCTGGCGGGCACCTTCTACGGCAAGCCGGTCGATCACAGTTATTATCTCGGCTGCTCGGGCGGCGGCCGCCAGGCGCTCAAGGAAATGCAGAACTATCCCGGCGACTATGACGGCGTCGTCGCCGGGGCGCCGGGGCCATACATGCCGCTGCAGTCGGTGCGGATGATGTGGTTCTCGCTCCAGCAGAAGCGCGATCCCGCCGGCGCGCTGCGCGACGAAGACTGGGCGCTCTACGAGCGCCGGGTCACTGCAAAGTGCGACAAACTCGACGGCGTCGCCGACGGCGTGATCGAGAATCCGATGCGCTGCAGCTTTCGCGCCGCCGAGCTCGCCTGCAACCCCGGCCAGACCGGCGACTGCCTCACGCCGGCAAGGCTCGCGATGCTCGAGCGGATCACCGCGCCGATGCCCGACGAAGCCGGCCGGCGCATGGATGGCGGGCTGTTCCCCGGCGTGCGCACCCGGCCGGGACCGCCCTCGCCGCTGCTGCGCGCGATGTGGGCGGACGGCGTCCACGACGATGCCGATTGGGACGAGGACAGTTTCAGGCGCACCGGCGATCTCGCCGCCGCCAATCGGGCAATGCCCGAGCTCCGCGCCGACCGCACCGCGATCGCGCCGTTCCTGCGTCGCGGCGGCAAGGCAATCCTCTATCAGGGCTGGGCCGACCCCTCCACCAATGCCGGCCCGACGATCGACTATTACGCGGCGCTCGCGCGCGCGAATGGCGGCCATGCCCGCATCGCCCGCTCGGTGCGGCTGTTCATGGTGCCGGGCATGTACCATTGCTCCGGCGGCCCGGGCGCCGACGGCTTCGGCGGCTCGGGTCAGCCGACTGCGCCGGGCGATCCCGAGCGCGACGTTCTGTGGGCGCTGATCCGCTGGGTCGAACAGGGCCGCGCACCCGACCGCCTGCAGGCGACGAAGTTCGAGAAGGATGCGGTACGCTTCACCCGCGCCCTGTGTCCGTTCCCGGCCTCGGCGCGCTATGACGGCCGCGGACCGGTCGCCGACGCCACATCCTGGCGCTGCAAGGCAGACCCTCTCCTTGAGGGACGATTGCAAGGTTACCGGCGACGGAGCAGGTAGCGCCGCGCGCTACCCGCCGCGGAGTTCAGCTCGCAGGCATCGATCCGGAGCACTCCACCATCTGCCCCGTTTGCCTGTGCCGGGCAGCCAAGGGACACTCCGGGCACCGTTCCTGTTTTTTGTCACGCGCGGAAGTACACTGGAGCCTAGCGGCGATAAAGTTGCGGCTGCGATGCCCCTGGCAGTGACAGATCGGCGCCGGTCTGCCTAACCAGCAGCGCAGTCGCAGCTTCGCCGTTCAACGGCTCGGAGAAGAAGTAACCCTGCGCGAAATTGCATCCCGCTGCCGAAAGCAGGTCGGCCTGCTCCGCGGTCTCCACTCCCTCTGCCACGACATGCACGCCGGCTTCACGTGCAATGTGCAACAATGCCTCTACGATGGCGCCGCTGATGCGATCCCGCGCGAGCCGCTCCACCAGCTTCCGGTCGATCTTCAGGAAGTCGAGCGGCGCAGTCATGAAGCGGGTCAGCGAGGAGATGCCAGTCCCGAAATCATCGAGCGCGACGCGAACTCCCTGCTGGCGGAGCGAAACAAGTTGGCGCGCGATTGCGTGGTCCGGTTGGCCAACATACGCCGCTTCCGCCATCTCGAGAACTATCCGGTCGAGCGGGACGCCGGCCGCGCCCATCGTCCTGCGCAACTGATCGGCGATCTGGCCGCCGTGCAGGTCAGCGGCGCAAAGATTCACGGAAACATGATCAACGAGAAGCCCGCGGTCCATCCAGGCTTTGATATCGGCTGCCACAAGACCAAGCATTCTCTCGGTGAGAGCCGTCGCTATCCACAGGTCCCCCGTCGCGTCCTGAAAGTCCGCGGTCGGCACTAACCGATCGGCTTCGCGCATGCGGCAAAGCGCCTCGAAGCCGACGATCGCACGCGAGTCCAGCCGGTAGATCGGCTGATAATAAGCGAGGAGCCTGTCTTCGCGCAGTGCAGCATCCACTTGCCGGATCGCCTCGAGCCGCTTGGTAATCCGGGAGCCGATGTGCGGAGAGTAATGTACGAACCCGCCCCGCAGCGTCTCCTTGGCATGATAAAGGGCGATGTCGGCATTCTGGCGGACGCGCTCCGCAGTGTCGCCCAGGCTCAGAATGGCGCTACCGATAGTAGCGCTCGGAGCCGTGGAATGACCGCCGCAGTCGACAGGTGCAGCGAGCGCGGCGAGCACCGAGTCCGCCGCTTTCTCGAGATCGGCCGAGGACGCGGCGCTGCGTACCAGAACGGCGAACTCGTCGCCACCTAGCCGGTAGGCCTTGTGCGGGGCCACTGCGTCGGCAACGCGCTCGGCAGCTGCTTCGATGAGCCGGTCGCCGATATGATGCCCGAACGTGTCGTTGACGATCTTGAGATTGTCGAGGTCGACCATCAACAATCCCCATGAGTCCGGCGCGTCGCAAGGCAGATGCTCTAGCGCAGCTGCAAAGGCGGCGCGGTTGGGCAGCCCGGTGAGGGGATCTTCGAAGGCGCGGCGGTGCTGCTCGACCTGCCAGCGATGATGCGAGATGGCGATCGAGCAAAGATGCACGCAGGTGCTGACGAGTTGCCGCTCCAGTGGCGTCGGGCCGCGGCATTCGCGATAATAAAATGCGAACGTGCCAATCACGGCGCGCCGGGCGTTGACGATCGGGCTCGACCAGCAGGCGCGTAAACCCAGAGGCAGCGCCAGTTCGGCGAAACCGATCCAGCGCGGATCGACGGCGATGTCCGTGACGGCAACGGGTTCGCAGAGATAGGCCGCCGAGCCGCAAGAACCCACCATAGGGCCGATCATCGTACCATCGAGAGCGGCAGAATAATGGTCGGGCAGGCTCGGTCCGGCGACGGGATGCAGCAGCCCGGCCGCGTCGACCTCCAGCACCGAACAGAAGGCTCCGGGTGCCAGCGCCTCGACCTTTCGGCACAATTTCTCGGTGACCGCCGAAAGTGCCTCTCCGCGCGCGACCATCTCAAGAATCGTGTTTTGCAGCTCGAGCAAGATTCCGGTCTCCGGCGTTCCCGCCAGCTATAGGGAGGCTGGTTTCGCGAGCCTTAAAATCCGGCTTCCGCAGAAATACTTATGTGGATGAATTGGTGCGTCCGATCACGCCGCCTCGGCGTAGCTACGCCCCAGCAATGCGGGCAGCTCGGAGGCGGGAACCGGCCGGCTGATCAGATAGCCCTGGACCATGTCGCAGCCGATCATGCGCAGGAAATCGAGGCAGGCCGGATCCTCAACACCTTCGGCCACCACCTTCAGGCCAAGCTCATGCGCGAGATTGACAGTCGAACGCACGAGCACCCCGTCGCCGCGATTCTCATGGGCGAACTGGACGAAGCTGCGATCGATCTTCAGCTCGTCGAGCGGCAGCTCCTTCAAATAGCTGAGCGTTGATTGGCCGGTGCCATAATCGTCCATCGAGATGGCGATACCGAGCCGCTTGAACGATTCGAGTGCCGCGACCGCCTTTGCCGGATCGTTCATCGCCGCGGATTCGGTGACTTCGAACGTGAGCATTTCGGGGGCGATCCCGCTGGCGGCCACCAGCTCCCGCAAATCGGCGATGAACTGCGGGGAACTCAACAGCTTGGCCGAGATGTTCACTGCCGCGGTGATCAAGTGCCCGCGCGAACGCCATTCGAGCAGGTCGCTTATCGTCTGACGCAACACGTGGAGCGTCAGGCCGGCGATGCGATCGTTGCGCTCCGCTAGCGGAATGAACAGGTCCGGCCGGAGAAAGCCGCGGGTCCCGTGATGCCATCTGACCAGCGCTTCCACGCTGACGATCCGATTGTCGCGTAGATCGAGCTTCGGCTGATACACGACCTGCAGCTCGCCCTTTCCCGCCGCCTGGTCCAGCTCCCCGAGCAGCGAAAGCTCCCGATCGACGACTTCGTCCTCCCCCGCATCATGGAAATGCCAGCCAGTGCCGTCGTTCAAGGCACGGTCGGCCGCGAGCGATGCCTGCGCGACCACATGGTCGGCCGCTTCCGTCGGCAACTGCGGCGCAAATCCAAAAGCGAGCGTCACGTCGACACGGCGGCCGCCCACCTCGACCGGATCGAGCATCTTCGCGCGAAGCATGTGAAGGCGGCTCTCGAGCTGATCTTCGTCATAACAGCGCCACGCGAGCACACGGTCCTCGATGCGATAGATCGTGCTCCCTTCGGCGGCCAGCGCCACACGATCCCGCAGGCGGCGCACGAGATCCGCCGTTGCGGCGTCGCCGAGCACGGCTGCAAGCTTGTCGAACCCGGCGATACGCGCGGCGATCACACCGGCCCCCGAATAGGTCCGCATCGCGTCCCGCAGGGCGATGCGATTGGGCAGCCCGGTGGCTGCGTCGTGCGCACGGCGGCGGCGAGCCGCATTGAACAAGCGCATCGCGGATGCTGCCGCGGTCACGAAACCCAGCGCAACGAAGGCCGGCACCAGCGGAACGACGCAATGCAGCAGGGCTTCGGCAAGCAGCGTCGCGGCGAACACGATGATCGGCGCCGAAATCGCTGCTACCGCAAGCTCGGCGCGTGTGCGGCCGTACAGGACCGCGGCACCCAGCCCGAGCGCGAGCAGCAACGGAAGTTGCCAGCCGATTTCGCGCGGTATTCCGCCCGCAAGCGTCTCTGCGGCAAGCGCCTGGATCACCACACCCGGGATGACACCGTGGTTGGGGACCGCGTAGCGATCGCCCAGTTCGACTGCAGTCGCGCCGATCACCACGTGCTTGCCCGCGATCGCCTGTCGGTCGAAATTGCCGTTACGGATGTCGATGAAGCTGTGCCGCGGAATGGTGTCCGGATCGATGCTGTAATCAACCGGGAAATCCTGTCCCGCGGCGCCGTTGACCCCGGCGACCATCGCGGAGAGCGAGGGTCGCGGAAAGCCGCCGGTCATGGTGCCGATCGGGGCACGACGGACATAGCCGTCGGAATCCGGGAGGATGCTGACGGCGGCGAGCGTGGCGTTGTCGCGAAGAATTGGGATTGGCAGCGAATCGACCCAGCCCTCCTGGCCTCCCCCGGCTTGCTGGGCGAAGGTCGGGAGGATGATTTTGCCACCGGCGCGGTTCAGCGCGGCCGCGAATATCGCGTCTTCGTCGGGCAGCGATTCCGACGAAAAGTCGACGTCGAAGGCGATATTGGCCGCACCAGCGGCCCTGAGCTGGTCGATCAGCCGGGCATAGTTGCTGCGTGGCCATGGCCAGCGGGCGATTGCCGCGATACTCCGCGCGTCGATCTCCACGACATGGATGTCGCCGCTCGCGTCATGTTCGCGGATCTGCGCGCGAAGCCCGTGGAGCGCGCGCTCGGCACCGACCCCGATACCGCTTGTTCCTGCGAGAACGCCGGACAGCATTGCCGCAACGAGCGCGGCGATGCGCCAATGGTGGGAGAACGTGCTGATCCGTGTCACTGATTCCGCCTTCACGCAGGCGGTGATAGACCACCGGCCCTAATAGCTGGTCAACGGTCGGCCGGATCAGTCCCGCTTCCCCGACTGCCCCCCGCCGTTGCCGTTGCCCGGCTCCGGCTTGTCGTTGCCGGCATTGCCGTCACCGCCGACATTCGCGTTGCCGGGCTCAGGCTTGTCGTTGCCGGCATTGCTGTTGCCGCCGACATTCGCGTTGCCGGGCTCAGGTTTGTCGGCATTGCCCTTGCCGCCGTCGTCCGCCTTGCCCGGTTCCGGCTTGTCGTTGCCGGCATTGCCGTCACCGCCGACATTCGCGTTGCCCGGCTCCGGCTTGTCGTTGCCGACATTGCCGTCACCGACATTCGCGTTGCCCGGCTCAGGCTTGTCGGCATTGCCCTTGCCGCCGTCGTCCACCTTGCCGGGCTCTGGCTTGTCGGCATTGCCCTTGCCGCCATCATCCGCCTTGCCGGGCTCCGGCTTGTCGGCATTGCCCTTGCCGCCATCATCCGCCTTGCCGGGCTCCGGCTTGTCGGCATTGCCCTTGCCGCTGTCGTCCGCCTTACCCGGCTCCGGCTTGTCGGCATTGCCCTTGCCGCTATCGTCCGCCTTGCCGGGCTCCGGCTTGTCGGCATTGCCCTTGCCGCTGTCGTCCTCCTTGCCGGGCTCAGGCTTGTCGGCATTGCCCTTGCCGCTATCGTCCGCCTTACCGGGCTCAGGCTTGTCGGCATTGCCCTTGCCGCCGCCATTCGCGTCGCCCGGACCCGGCTTGTCGGGACCGCCATTCGCATCGCCGGGAGCGGGCTTGCCGGGACCGCCATTCGCATCGCCGGGAGCGGGCTTGTCGGGACCGCCATCCGCATCGCCGGGACCCGGCTTGTCGGGACCGCCATTCGCGTCGCCCGGAGCCGGCTTGTCGGGGCCGCCATTCGCGTCGCCCGGACCCGGCTTGTCGGGGCCGCCATTCGCGTCGCCCGGACCCGGCTTGTCGGGACCGCCATTCGCGTCGCCCGGACCCGGCTTTTCAGGACCGCCATTCGCGTCGCCGGGACCCGGCTTGTCGGGACCGCCATTCGCGTCGCCCGGAGCCGGCTTTTCAGGACCGCCATTCGCATCGCCGGGAGCCGGCTTGTCGGTGCCCGCATTGCCGTTGCCGCCGTTACCGGAGCCGGAACTGTCATTCCCGGTTCCGGTGCCGGGTTTGTCGGCGTCGACACTGCCATTGCCATCTCCGCTGCCATTCCCGTCATTCTTTTCGGGAGGCCTGGTCGCAGGTTCGTTGCGGACGACGGCGACATCGAGACTGGCCAGCTGAACTGCGCTCGTCCCGCTGACCAGACCACCCGTCGCCGTTCCGAGGTCCACCGGCCGCGACGCGATCGGCTCGGCAATCATCTGCGTCTCGAGGAGCGCGGTGCCGGCACCCTGATCGGGATTCGGCGTCGCCTCTTCGGTGACGTCGGCCGACGGTGCCGACGCCTCGCCGGTCGCCGGCGCAGGCGCTGCTGAAGGCGTTGCGCTGCTCTCTGGCGCTGCGACCGGCCGCTGCGGCGAGTCGATCGTCCGCGTGTCCTGCCCCTGCACGGTCAGCCGATAGCGGTCGGCGGCCGCCACCGATGCGACGATGCCGGGCCGGATCAGATCGCGGGCGCCGCCGTCGCTGGTCGAGGTCTCGACCGCGCCTTCGAGAACCTGCAACGATGCGCCTTCGGTGGTCACCGTGATCGAAAAGGTCGTGCCCTTCACCACTGCGGCGAGATAGGGGGTCCGCACGCCGAAATGCGGATTGGGCTTTTTCTCGATCTGGAAGATGGCATTACCCCATTCCTGGAGCACTTCGAACTTGCCGCGGGCCTGCTCGACCGTCGGGATTCGAATCCGGCTGCTCGCCGCTACCGTCACGAAGTCCTTGCCGCGCACCACGACCGCGCGTGAATTCGGCCCGGTCGACAGCAAGGCTCCCGCCGGTACGATCGTGCCGCGGCGCGCGGCGTGATCGCCTGCCGCGTCGCGCACCACGACCTTGCCCGCTGCCTCCGTGACGGTCCAATTGGCATTCTGTGCGGCCGCCGGATTGGCAAACAGCATCAGCAGCATGCCCAAGAGCAGCTTATGGACCCGGATCATATGTAAAAAACCCCACGAATAGGGGTCCGCTTTACCGCGCCTTGCTTAGAAGGAAGTTCGCGAGGCTGGTTAATTCCTTGAGAATTTGACCGTTTCGTAACCGCTTGGCGGCTACAGCGCTTGATCCCGATCGAGTTGCATTCATGTCCGTCCTAAAGTTTCGCGCCGCGCTTGCGCTGTTGATGACAATCACCCCGATGGCGGCGCCAGCTCGAGCGCAGGAGGCGCTCGACCGCGTCGCGCCCAACGCGAGCACGCGCGAATCCGCGCCAACCGAAGCGGTCGGCCCTGCGGCGAAGACCCGTGTGGAAATCGACGCGCCGTCTGGATCGGCGGCATCGACATCCGGCTCGCTGCTCGTCGGCGCGGTGACGCTGAAGGGCTTGCAGGTGCTGCGCCCCGCCGATTTCGCAGATATCGTCAGCGAGAGAGTCGGCCGGACCCTTGAGCCCGCCGATCTTTCTGCGCTGGCAACAGCGGTTGCTGATCGCGCGCGTGACAAGGGTCTCGCCTTCGCCACTGCGTCGATCGGTGCCCAGCGGCTACCAAACGGAATTCTCACGATCGACGTCGACGAAGGCCGGATCGACGAACTGCGTTTCGACGGGCCAGTGCAACCGGCGGTGCGCGCGGCGCTGGCGCCGCTTGCCGACGGCCGCGTCGCCCGCCTGAGCGAAGTGGAGCGCCGGCTGCTGATTGCCGGCGACATCGATGGCGTAGTCATCGCGAACAGCCGCTTCTTTCGCGAGAACGGCCGAGGGATCCTGCTGGTCAAGGTCGGTCGGGAGCGTGTCGCTGCGCGCGTCGCGCTGTCGAACGACGGAACGCGACCGCTCGGTCCGCTCCAGATGCGGATCGACGTCGACCTGAACGGCCTCCTCGCGTCAGACGATTCGGTGACCTTGACCTGGTCGGGTACGCCCGTCGAGCCGGGCGAGCTGCAGTTCGGGCGCATTCGCTATGCGAAGCGGATCAATCGTGGCGGTACCGAGCTCGCCCTGACGGCCTCGGGCTCGGCAGCGCGGCCGGGCGCCTATCTGGACCGGCTCGATATCGAGAGCCGAAGCTGGTTCGTCGGCGCCAGCCTTCTGCAGCCGCTTGCGCGGCGGCGCGCGGAGAGCCTCTGGCTGGAGGCGGAACTCGGCGTTCGCGATCTCAGGCAATGGCGGGCCGATGAGCGGGTGCGGCATGACAGGCTCACCGTCGCGCGGCTCACGCTCTATGGCTATAGCAGCGTGGCAGGCGGCCGCCTTCGCGTGAGCACGACGCTCTCTCAAGGGCTCGGCCTCTTCGGCAGCACCGGCCCGCGCGACCCGCTTGCCTCACGCTACGACGCCGACGGCACCTTCACCTCGCTTTCCGCCTGGGCCGACTGGACGCGCAGTTTCGGTGGCGATTTCAGCATCAGGCTCGCGGCACTCAGCCAATTGGCCTCGCAACCGTTGCTGATCGCCGAAGAGACCAGCCTCGGCGGCACCGCATTTCTGCGCGGCTATGACTGGAGTGAGCGGACCGGCGACGAGGGCGCCATGGGCATGGCAGAACTTCGCTACGACTGGAAACGCCCGTTCGGCCTTCTCCGGCGGGCGCAGCTTTACGCCTATGTCGACGGCGGCGAAGTCGAGAATCTGGATGCGGGATTTGGCGGCGGCGCCCTCGCGTCGGCGGGCGGCGGCGTGCGCGCCGACATCACGCGGCGGACCGGCGCGAACTTCGAACTTGCCGTCCCGCTCTCTGGTCCCCGATACGATACCGGCGATCGCGCGCCGAAACTCAACTTCCGCCTCGTCCGATCCTTCTGAGCCTCGGCGCGGCAAAGTCAGCCGCGAATGAACAGATTGCGAAGCCACGGTGCGCCGCTACGGCCGGCGACGCGCCAGTCGCCACCCTCGACATCTGCCGGTTGGTAGCCCCGCGGATCGAACAGCTTGAGCCGCGCGCCCTTGAACGCCGCCGGGTCGAAGGTCACCAGGGTAAGGCCATGTTCCAACGCGGTGGCTGCAAGCAGCGCGTCCCGCGTTTCCGCGATCGCCAGCTCGCCGCGCCGACGGGCCACTGCCCCGTCGAGCGGCAGGACATGGCCATCGAACGCCGGCATCAGCTGCTCGTCGACCCACGCCCGCACTGCCACACTTGCGGCCTTGTCGCGCCGCCGCGCTCCGGAGACCACCGCCTCGAGCTCGACAAGACTGATCGCGGACAGGAACAATCGTTCGCGCGCCACGCTCGCCGCCCATGCAGCGAGGCCGGGGTCGCAGTTCCCGGCGCGCGCCTTGCGCAGTTCGAAAACGATCGGGGTGTCGAGCAGGTACATCAGGCCCGGACTTGCCCGTCCCAGCCATGGTGCGGCACGCCCTTCACATCGACGCTGTCCGACATCGCCAGCAGGTCGACGATGCTCTCGCGCTCACCGCTCAGCTGGCGAAACGCGTCGATGCTCATCAGCACATGGGTAGGTCTTCCACGGTCGGTGACGAACACCGGCTCGGTTCGCGCGAGTCGTTTGGCCGCACTCACATCCTGATTGAATTCGCGGCTGCCGATCATTTTCATTTCGTACCTACGTTGCTAGCTTGTCCACGTTGTCATGTAGGCACGTTACTACTCTGTGCGTCTTACGCAACACAACGCCGCCCGGCGCCGGAAAAATGCATTGCGTCGATCGAATGGCAGTTGCGCAGCGCCGCGCCTGTACGCTTGCTGAGGTGATGCGAGAGGCAGGTCAGCTGCCCGCAGCGACGATTTGGGGGAGGCAAGATGTTCGATTTGCTCGAAAGCGCGTGGTTTGCGCTCACCGACGTGCTCAGCCCGCACGGGCCGGCCCTGAACGCCGCGAAAACCTATGCGCCTGGCGACTACAGTATTCATTTTTTCCTTCAGCTTGCGGTGATCATTCTCACCTGCCGCGTGGTGGGCTGGCTCGGAAGGAAGTTGTTCCGCCAACCGCAGGTGGTAGGCGAGATGATCGCCGGCGTCGTGCTCGGCCCATCGCTGCTCGGCTTGCTCTTCCCTGATCTACAGCTGGCAATCTTTCCCAAGGAAACGCGCAACGTTCTCTACGTCGGTGCACAGCTCGGGGTCGGCCTCTACATGTTCATGGTAGGTCTCACATTACGTCTCGATCACTTTGAATCGAAGGCGAAAAGTGCAGCAGCGGTTTCCGCGGCAGGCATCGCCACCCCTTTCCTGCTCGCCGCGTTGATCACGCCGTTTCTGCTCACCGTACCGGGCCTGTTCACTGCCGGCATCAGCCAGGCCAACGCCACCCTGTTCATGGGCGCCTGCATCGCGCTGACGGCGTTCCCTATGCTCGCCCGGATCATCAACGAGAACGGGCTCGCCAATTCGTCGCTCGGCACGCTCACGCTCACCGCAGGCGCGTTCGACGATGCCGCCTCGTGGTGCGTCCTCGCGCTGGTCCTCGCCACCTTCGGGTCGGGTCCCGGCGTCGCCGTGATCGCGATCGGCGGCGCGGTGCTCTACACCGGCTTCATGATCCTGTTCGGGCGCAGGCTGCTTGCCCCGCTCGGCCGCGCGGTGGAGGCCCGCGGCGAGATGAGCACCCAGGTCCTCGCGATCACGATGCTGCTCTTCTGCACCTCGGCCTTCCTCATGGATGCGATCGGCATCCATGCGATTTTCGGCGGTTTCCTGATCGGCGTATGCATGCCGCGCGGATTGTTCGTCGAGGAGCTCAAGCGGAAAGTCGAGCCCTTGGCCGTGGTGCTGCTGCTGCCGATGTTTTTCACTTATTCGGGGCTCAACACGCGGATCGACATGGTCAATTCGGTGTCGCTGCTGCTGATCGCGGCCGGCATTCTCGCCGTCTCGGTGCTGGCCAAGTTCGGCGCCTGCTACACCGCGGCGCGGCTGTCAGGCGAGGACAATCGCACCGCGCTCGGCATCGGCGCCTTGATGAATTCGCGCGGGCTGATGGAGTTGATCATCATCAATATCGGCCTGCAAAAAGGCATTATCGGGCCGACCCTCTTCTCGATGCTGGTGCTGATGGCGATCATCACGACAGTGATGGCGACGCCTCTGTTCGAGGCCGTCTACGGCAAAAAGGCGCGCGAGACCGGCGAACTCGACCAGTTCGATCCGAGGCTCGCCAGCGCCTGAGTTCCTCCTTGTGCCGCCTCGCATGGTCGCGAGGCGGCGCTTTTTCGAGAACAGATCGTCGCCGACCGCCCCTCAGTCCCCGGCGGCGGCTGCGTTGATCTCGCGGATCAGCGCACGATGAGTCGGCAGCTCGGCGACCGCGCTCTCGCCGAAACTGCGGATGCGCGCGAAGAACTTCTCTGCCGCCGCAGAATGGGGGAAGTTCTCGCGTGCCGCGAAAAGATCGGTCCGAAACCCCATGCCGTAGAGGATGTACTGATAGTTGAAAAAGGCGAAACTCTCGACGTCCAGATCGAAGTCGAACCGGCTGGGCGCGCGATGACGCCACTGCCCGATCAAGGCCCGAAGCCCCTCCGGAATGGACGCCTCGTTCGTGTTGTCTCGCCAGAACGGTTCCTCACGTTCGCTGAGGCAATAATGAAGCTTGAGGAAGTTGACGATGCGCTCGAAGCGTGCCGTCATCAGCCGGTTGAAGCGAACGGCGGAGAGGTCGGCAGGGCCGTCGTACGGGAAGAACTCGGCAATCATCGCAACCGCGGCTTCGATGAGCACGACGCCGGTCGATTCCAGCGGCTCCAGAAAACCGGCGGACAGGCCGATCGCAACGCAGTTCTTCACCCACTGGCGCTCGCGATAGCCCGGCTCGAAAGGGATGACGCGGGCGCTATAATCGTCATGGCCGACATAAGCGCGCAGGGTTTCAGCGGCGGCGGCGTCGCTCATATGCGCCGAGGAATAGACGCAACCGATGCCGCGGGCGCTTTGAAGGCCAATGTCCCAGATCCAGCCTGCCTCGTGCGCCGTTGCAATGGTGAGGCTCTCGATCGGCGCCTCCGGGTCGGAATAGGGGATTTTGCACGCAAGGGCCCGGTCGGTGAACAACTGGTGCTTGAGCGACGTGAAGGGCTCATTGAGCGCCTTGCCGATCAACTCGGCGCGAAATCCGGAGCAATCCACATAAAGATCGGCCTCCAGCGCGCCGTGCTCCGCCGTGTGGACACGACTGATGCTGCCGTCCTGCGCGAGTTCGACTCCGGTGAGCAGGCCGGTCAGGTGCCGAACACCGAGCTCGACCGCACGCTCCTGAAGCGTCCGCGCAAATTGCCGCGCATCGAAATGATAGGCGTAATTGAGCGGGCCGGAATATTCGCCCTCGCCCGCCCGCTTCGGCCCATGCCGCGCGAGGGCGATTTCGGCCTGCATCGTCAGTGCTTCGGCGAAGGGCGCGCGCGTCGCCTCGTCCTGAAGCAGCCAATAAGGGATCAGGCTCTCCCCGTCGGGGTGGAAGGGCGCCTCGAACGGATGCAGATAGCGATGCCGCGCTCCCTCGCTCCGCGGCGCATGCCGCCAGTCGTCGAAACGAATGCCCTGTTTGAACGTCGCCGACGCTTCCCGAATGAACCGGCCCTCGTCGATACCGAGAAACTGAAGCGTCGAGCGGATCGTCGGAAACGCGCCCTCGCCCACGCCGATGATGCCGATTTCGGGAGATTCGAGCAGGGTGACGGCGACGCGTCCGCCGAAAAAGCGCGCGAGATAGGCGGCGGAGAGCCAACCCGCCGTGCCTCCCCCGACCACCAATATCGCCTGTTTCCCCGGCATAGCCGCTTGCTAGCGCAACAGTCGGACCGGGTGAACCGCAAAGCGGGACTGCAGGTCCGGCTCGCAGGTAACTTACTTCAGCTCGCGCAGCCAGATCGAGCGGAAGCTGATCGGCGGGCTGGGATCGCCATGATCCTGGAGCTTGATCGGGGCGGCGCCGTGGGCGGTGTAGCGCGGTGCGCCGATATAGACGGTCTCGCCCTTGAGCGCGACATGGTCCTGCACCAGCACGCCGTTCATGAACGCCGTCACATAGGCCGGGCTGGTCAGCGATCCGTCGGCGGCGAAGACCGGCGCGGTCCAGATCACGTCATAGCTCTGCCATTCGCCCGGCGCCCGCGCCGGATTCGCGAGCGGCGGGAACTGCTTGTAGATGCTGCCCGCCTGCCCGTTGACATAGGTCTTGTTGCGATAGCTATCCATGATCTGCAGCTCATACCCCGCATCCCCGTCGCCGGTCGATGCGAGGAACAGTCCGCTATTGCCGCGCGCCTGGCCTTCGCCGGTGATGTTCGCCGGGATCCGCCATTCGAGGTGCAGCTGATAGTTGCGGAACTTGCGCCGCGTCTCGATGTTGCCGGTGCCCTTACGCACGGTGAGCACGCCGTCGGCGACGGTCCACTTGGCGGCAGACTTGTCCTTGGTGCTGACCCATTCGCCGAGATTCTTGCCGTCGAACAACACCACGGCGTCCGACGGCGGCGCAACGGTGGCCGCCGGGCCCGGCGTGACCACCGGCGCCTCGGGCGCCCAGACCTCGGTGTCCTGCGGGCGGGCCTGCGAAGCAGTTTGCACGGCCGACGTGCCGAGCGGGGCGCCCAGCAGAGTCACTGCGGCGGCGGCGACGATCATATTGCCCATCCTTTGCGATACTCCCGATCCAGAAAGCGATTGGCCTCGGCCACGTTGGTGATGCGCCCGGCTGCACCGTCATACTCTATCGGCTGATCCGCGCGCATCGCAACCATTCCGAGGATCATCGTCTCGTTGAGCGGCACGGCGACCGAGAAGGGCGACGAAATCGCCTCCTCACCCCGAATGGCCCGGATCCAGTTCATCTCATGGCCTTCGCGCCCGCCCAGCACCCGCGGCAGCGACACCGGCACCGCCGCGGCCCGCTCGGCAGTTCCTTCGCCGATCAGCACCGGCTTCTCGCCATAGGTGTCGTGCATCAGCATGCCGCGCTCGCCGACATAGAGCACCCCGCCATCGGGGTTCGTCCGCGCCGTCACGGGCATTGCCGCCGGCGTCGGCGGCATCAGCCCGCCGTCGTACCAAGTCATGGTGAGCGGCCCGCCTTTGGCATGGCCGAACTCATAGGTGGTGATATTGGCGAGCGGATAGCTGCCGAGCTCGGCCGGCGGCTTGCCGTCCCAGATGTCGTCATCGCCGCCCCAGCGGCTGTGGCGGGTCTCGACGCGCGTCGGCAGTCCCGGCTCGAGCGCCCAGACCGGAAAATCGATCAGGTGGGCGCCCATGTCGCCCAGCGAGCCGACACCGAACGGCGTCCATCCGCGCCAGTTGAAATGGGCGTAATCCGGATGATAGCCCCAATCGACCGGCGCCGGTCCGAGCCAAAGGTCCCAGTCGAGCGTCGCGGGTTTGGGCACCGCCGCCGGACGCGCCTCTCCCTGCGGCCATACCGGCCGGTTGGTCCATGCATGGACTGCGTGCACCCGGCCGATCACGCCGCCGCGGATCAGCTCGATCACGCGGCGGCCGTCGTCGCCCGAATGACCCTGATTGCCCATCTGGGTGACCAGCTTGGGATTGCGGCGGGCAAGATCGAGCAGCACGCGCCCCTCGCGAACGGTATAGGTCAGCGGCTTCTGCACATAAACGTGGAGGCCGCGCTCGATCGCGGTCTTGGCCGCGATTGCATGGTGATGATCGGGAGTCGCGATCACCACCGCGTCGATATCCTTGTGCCTGTCGAGCATGCGACGGTAGTCGGCAAACTTCGCCGCGCGATCATAGGCCTGCCTGAGCGGCTCCCGCTCGGGACGCGCCGCCCCCTTGCCGTCGACGAACGCCTTGGCGACATGGGCGAAATCGACATCGGCGACCGCAACGATGTTCTGGTCGGTGAGCTTGGTCATGTTCTGCGCGCCCATGCCGCCGGCGCCGATCACCGCGACATTGACACGGTCGCTCGGCGCAAGGCGGCGGGCGGACGCACCGCCCGGCAACGCGAGGACTCCCGCGGTCGCCGCTGCGCCGCGCATCCAGTCCCGCCGGCTAAGGCTGCCTCGTGGATCGATCATGCCATTGTCCTCCCTCTCCTGTCGCCGGCTGTTCGCCTAAGCCTTTAACCCGCTACACGTCGGATTATCGTGTTTCGGGACGATTGCTGCGGACTCCGATTTGAGCGACAAACCGTTTGTCGCAAATAATAAACGAACTTGTTTTACTTTTCCAGCAGCAAGCTATGCCTTCTCTCAAATGCGCCAGCCGAAACGAGCAAGGCGCGCGTGAGGGAGAGTGATATGAGAGCGCAACAGGGCGTTTTGCTGTCTGCGGTATCGGGCGTTGCACTGATCTGGGTATCGCCTGCACTCGGCCAAACCGCTTCCCAGTCTGCCGAAGAGCCTGCAGCGGCTGCCGCAGCTGGCGATCCGGGCGAAATCGTCGTCACCGGATATCGCCGCAGCTTGCAAAGCGCTCAGGCGATCAAACGCGATTCGGACCAGATCGTCGACGCAGTCGTCGCCGAGGACATCGGCAAGCTGCCGGACAATAATGCGTCCGAAGCACTGGCGCGGATCACCGGCGTCCAGGTCAATCGCAGCAGCGACGAGGCCGGCGGGGTTCAGGTGCGCGGCCTGCCCAACCTGACCACCACCTATAACGGGCGCGAGGTGTTCACCGCCGAACTGCGCAACGTCGCGCTGCAGGATTTCCCCGCGGGCGCGCTGGCGGGGCTCGAGGTCTACAAGTCGACCACGGCTGACTTGATCGAAGGCGGGATCGCCGGGCTGATCAACGTCCGTTCGCGCCGTCCCTTTGACTTTGACGGGTTTCAGATCGCGGGTGCTGTCCGCGCAACCTATGCCGACCAAGCCAAGAAGATCGATCCGAACGTCAATGTCCTGATCACCGATCGCTGGGAGACCGGCATCGGCGACATAGGCGCCCTGGTCAATTTCTCTTATACCCAGCTCCATTATCTGACCTCGTCGCGTTACATCAACGGCAACATCGTCGCGCCGCACGCCGAGCAATCGGTGACTGGTCCGCGCGACTTCGTCCTGCCCGAGAGCGCAGGCGTCTATTACGATCGCGGCAAGCGCTGGCGCCCGTCGATCAATGGCGCCCTGCAATGGCGCCCGGCGCACAATCTCGAATTCTATGTCGAGGGGCTGTGGCAGGCGGCGCGGACCAACGTCGAGAACGACTTCGTCGGGGTCGACATGGTCAACGGCAATCCCGCACTCACCAACATCGTCCGCGATCCCGATGCACCGAACCAGCTCGCGAGCGTGACCGTCACGCCCAATTTCGCGGGCGGCGAAGATATCGACTTTTCCCGCAGCACCCGCGCAGGACGCACCAACACCTATCAGGCGGCGATCGGCGGGCGGTGGGAGATCGACGATCGGGCGACGCTGACCACCGATCTCGCCTACACCGACACCAACGCCGTCTATACCGATCATAATATCGACTTCGCGCCCGCGACCGGCCAGTCGGCGGACATCGTATTCGACGTGCCCGGCGGAGACGGCGGGCCGCAGCTCTCGATCCCCGGCTTCGACGCCCTGAACCCTGACAACTTCATTCTGCGCGGCATCTGGGACCGCCGCTCTTATGCCGGCGGCAGGGGCGTCCAGTGGCGCACCGACCTCAAGATCAAGACCGATCTGCCGGTCATCACCCAATTCGATTTCGGCTTCCGCTACACCGATCGCGACGCGCGGCTTCGCAGCGGCGGGCGCTATGCCACGCTCCGCCCGCTTGGCATCCCGCTTTCGGCGATCCCCGGCGACGGTGGTCCGATCCATGCCGGCTTCCGCGGCAGCGGCGACGCCCAGCCCTTCCGGCAATGGTATGCGCCGACCCGCGACGCGATCTTCGGTAACATCGATGCGATCCGCGACCTCGCCCGGTCAGGGCTCGCGCAGATCGGCACGCCGGAGGCGCTCGCGCAGCTGGCAGCTTACGGGCCGGAGATCCCCGCCTTCATCGCCAACGAGCAGTTCGACGCGACCGAACGCTCCTACGCCGTATACGGCCAGATCCACTACGACACCCGGATCGGATCGCTACCGATCGACGGCGTGATCGGCGCGCGGATCGTCAACACCGCGACGGAAGCGACGGGCACGGGCCTGGTCAACGGCATACCGACGCCCGCGACCTCGCGCCAGAATTACGTCGACGTCCTGCCCAGCGCCACGTTCCGCGCGCATCTGACCGACCAGCTCCAGCTGCGCCTGTCCGCCACCGAGACGCGCACCCGGCCCGAGTTCAACCAGCTCAGCCCGGCGCTGACGATCAACCTGAACTCCACCCCGCTCACCGGCAACAGCGGCAATATCGGGTTGCAGCCGATCCAGTCGTCCAATTACGACCTGTCGCTGGAATGGTATTTCACCCGGACGGGCTCGCTGACAGCGGCGATCTTCCGCCGCGACGTGCAGGGCTTCATCACCAACCTCAACGTGCCGGTGAACGACCCGCTCTACGGCCCGGTGCTGGTCAATCGGCCGGAAAATGGCGGCCGCGGCCGGCTTCAGGGCGCGGAGGTCGCCTTCCAGACCTTCTTCGATTTCCTGCCCGGCTGGCTGAGCGGCTTCGGCACCCAGCTCAACGCGACCTATATCGACGCCTCGCAATCGCTGCCGCCGGCGCTCGGCGAGGCCGGACAGGACACCGATATTCCGGGCGTATCCAAATGGAGCTTCAACGCTGTCGGCATCTATGAGAAAGGGCCGGTGTCGGCGCGCCTCGCTTATAACTGGCGGTCGCGCGTGACCAACTTCTTCGCGACCGATTCGCAAGGCCAGCTCATCGGCGCCGAGTTCAACCGGCCGATCGAGCGGCTCGACTTCTCGCTGTCGGTGACGCCAGCCGAAATGGTGACGCTGACTTTCGACGTCAGCAATATTACCGGCAGCCCCTTCCGCGCGCTGCGCGAGTCGCCGGATCAGGCAGGCCCCGGCTATCCGCGCGACGTGCGCTATGAAAGCCGAGTGTTCGCGCTCGGCGCGCGCTTCCGCTTCTGATGCGCCACCCCGCATTGTCGCGGCGCGGCTTCGCGGCGGGAGCCGCGCTTGCCGCGCTGCTTCCTTCTGCCGGCCGCGCGGCGGCACCCGCGCGTGCAGAAAGCTGGCGCGCGGCAATGGAACGCGGGTTCGCGCTCGGTGACGGGACGGGGCTCTACCGCGAATATGCGCCCGGGGCGGCGGAAGACCCGCGTTACGCGACCGAATGGCCGTTCTCGCAGGTGCATATCGCCTATCTCGATCTGGCGATGACCGACGCTGCCGCGGTGCGCCGTTACGGCGCGGCCCTCGCCAAGGTTCGCACTGCCCAGCAGCTCTACTGGTCAGACACCAGCACCACCGGCCGCCCTGGCTATCTGGCGCGAGTGGTGCCGCCGCTCGGCAAGGGCGACGACCTCTATTACGACGATAATCTATGGGTCGGGCTGGCCGAAGTGCAGCATCATCGCTTCAGCGGCGACGCAGCTTCGTTGCGGCGTGCCAAGGCCATATTCGAGCTGATCCGGTCGGGCTGGTCGACCGACGCCGACCTGCCCTCCCCGGGCGGCGTGCGCTGGACGCAGAAAACCGACAATGGCGATCGCAACACGGTCTCCAACATGCCGGCGGCACAATTGGGGCTGCGGTTGCATCAGCTTACCGGCGACTCGCGCTATCTGGAGGACGCGCTGCGTTTCTATCGCTGGACCAACGCCGTGCTCCAGCGGCCCGACGGGCTGTATCATGACCATCTGAAGCGCGACGGCACGATCGAAAAGACGGTCTGGACCTACAATCAGGGGGTCCCCGTTGGCGTCAACGTTCTGCTCTGGCGCGCGACGCGGGAAGCGCAATATCTCCGTGAAGCAAAGCGGATCGCCTCGGCGGCACTCGATCGCTTCCCCCTCGAACAGCTGGACCGCCAACCGCCGCCGTTCAACGCCATCTATTTCAAGAACCTGTTGCTTCTCCAAAGCGTTACGGACGAGCAGCGGCCTTTGCGGGGGGTGCGCGCTTATGCCGATCATATGTGGCGCAACCGCCGCGATCCTGTGAGCGGCCTGTGCCGGCCGCGCGAGGGCCGAGCCGAGCTGATCGACACGGCGGCGATGGTACAGATCGAGGCAGTTCTGAACTGGGCGCCGCAAGATTGGGCGAAGCTCTATTAGGTCGGTCGGGCCGGGCGAATGGACAATCGACCGCTCTCAGGCGCGGTCGCAGGCGCTTGATCGTGAACCTTGGTCGCGGGCAGCCAGCCGGGTTCAGGCTGCGAACTCTTCCAATAATGCCTGAACCCGTTCGGCGGGTTGACCCTGATCGGTTGTAACTGCCAGCAATAGGCGCCCATTTTTGGCTGTGAGCCCGTGGCGGTCCGCGTCTGAACGAAAGCCGGGGCCGGGGGTAAGCGCGATTGCCGAAGGACCGGCGTCGATGCGCGCGATGTTCGCCATCCGCGCTGCCATGCGGAGCCGCGCATGTGCCATCAGGGCCACCGCCGCCTCCGGCAAGGGACCGAAGCGGTCGGTCAGTTCCTCTTCGAACGCGTCGATTTCGGCTTCCTGCGCCATGCGGCCGAGGCGCACATACAGCGTCAGGCGGATGTCCGCGTCGGGGATCCAGCTGGCTGGCAAAGCGCCCTGAATGCCCAGGTTCAGTTCGGGTATCCAGCGATCCGCGGGCTCCCCGCGCGCCTGCCGCAGGGCCTGACCCAACAGATGCTGGTATAGATCGACGCCGATCAACTTCATATGACCCGCCTGCGTTTCACCAAGCAGGTCACCGGCACCGCGCATGTCGAGATCCTGCGCACTGATCTCGAACCCGGCGCCGAGCTGGTCGAACGTCGAGAGGGTTCGCAAGCGCTTGAGAGTACGCTCGCCGATCGCATCCTCGTCGCTGGTAAGCAGCAGGACCTGGCCACGCCGCGTCCCACGTCCGACACGACCGCGCAGCTGGTGTAACTGCGCCAGACCAAAGCGGTCGGCGCGCCACACGATCATCGTGTTCGCACGCGGCACGTCGAGCCCCGCTTCGATGATATTGGTGGCGAGGAGTATGTCGCCATGGCCCTCGGCGAAGCCAACCATGGCGGCATCGATCTCGGCGGGCGGCATCTTGCCGTGCGCCTCGATCAAGGTGAGATCGGGCGCAGCGCGGCGGAGCTTCTCGGCAACCTTTGCCATATCCTCGATCCGCGGCACGACGACGAAACTCTGCCCTCCGCGCCCCTTCTCGCGCAGCAGTGCCGTGCGGATGCGGCTGTCGTCATAGCGATCAAGGCTGGTGCGGATTGGCTGTCGCCGCGCTGGCGGGGTGGCGATGATCGACATTTGCTGAATCCCGACCAGCGCCATTTGCAGCGTCCGCGGAATCGGTGTGGCGCTCAGGCTAAGCAGATGGATTTCGCCCGACCCACGCAGCCTGGCTTTATCAGCCGCGCCAAAACGCTGCTCTTCATCGATGACGACCAGACCAAGCCGCGCATAGTCGATGCCCTTGCCCATCACCACGCCCGTTCCGATCACGACGTGCACGGACCCATCGGCAAGCCCCGCCTTGACTGCTTTCTTCTCCGCCGGGCTCGACAGTCGCGACAGGCCGGCGACGTTGAGGCCAGTACCTTCGAAGCGTCGCCGAAAGCTGGCCAGATGCTGTCGAACCAGCACCGTGGTCGGCGCGGCCACGACCACCTGATGTCCCGCAAGCGCGGCTAGCGCGGCCGCGCGCAATGCCACTTCCGTCTTGCCATATCCGACGTCGCCGACGACCAGCCGGTCCATCGGCTTGCCGCAGGCCAGATCCGCCCGAACCGCAGCAATGGCTCGCGCCTGATCGGCGGTCTCGTTGTAGGGAAAGCCGCTTGCGAACTTCTCATAGGCCGCGGGATCTGGATCAAGTATCGGTGCGGTCAGTTCGGCGCGGGCTGCGGCGAGCGCCGCAAGGCCCTTGGCGCTTTCCGCAATTGCCCCACTGATCTCGGCCCGCCGCTTGAGCCATGATGAGCCGTCGAGTTTGTCGAGCGTCACTGCGTCCGCATCGGCGCCGTAGCGCCAGATGCGGTGGGCTTCGTCGACCGCTACGAGCCGTCGGGACCCGCCGGCATATTCGAGCGCGATCATCTCGCGCTCTCCACCGCCGGCTTCCGGGGCCGGTTCCAGCCCCGCTACGACCCCAACGCCGTGGTCTTCGTGGACGATCACATCGCCGATGCGAACTTCGCCGCCGCCAATCGTCCAGAGAGCGGCACGCGCCGGGGCTTCGTCACCGCTCAGCGCCCGGCTACCGAGCAGGTCTGCAGCGGCCACAAGGATCATCGCCTCGTCGACGAAGCCGCTATCCGCCGGCATCTCGAGAAAGCCGGCGGCTCCAGCCGGCAGGGCTTCGGCCTCGCTCCAGTCGGCGAGCGACATCATTTCCAGCCCGATGCGCTTGGCAACGCGCGTGCGCAGGAAGCGAAGGTCGCGCTCGCTGCCGGCGAGCACAAACGCTCGCGTCTCCAGAAGCGGCTTGACGAAGCGGGCCAGCGCAGCAAGCGGCGAGCGCGTTTCGGCAAAGCGCGGCACGGGTTCGAACGCCGAACCCAACGTGACCTCGCGCCATTTCGAAACAGCAGAGGCCCATGCGTCTGGCGACACTGCGTCGACCTTCGCGCCCTGCCCGCGTGCTGCATCCGTTGCGAGTTGCAGGAAGCGGCGTCGACGCTTGTCGGCCTTTTCGGACAATATGATCGTTCCGTCGGCGAGGTGAGCGAATATCGAGGCTGCACCTTCGCTCGACGGCTCGGCCGCGCGCCCGATCTCGAGCGCGTCGAGTTCACATACGCTGCGTTGACTGACTGCGTCGTAGGAGCGGATGGACGTGACTTTGCCGCCGGCAATCTCGATCCGCGCCGGGAGGCCGGCATCTGCCGGGAAGATGTCGACGACCTCGCCGCGGACCCCCATCTCACCGGGCTCATCCACCCGGTCGTCGGCAAAGTAGCCGATCTGCTCGAGCATCTCCGACAATTGCTCGATCGAGAGTGCGTCACCGACCGAGATGCGAGGCAGCGCCTGATCAAAAGCAGTCGGAGGCGGATAGAGCCTCGCCGCGGCCTCGCCGCTCATCACGCACGCGATGTGGTCGCGGCCCGCATTTTGCTGCGCCACCCGAAGCGCGCGGAGCGCCGCCACCCGCGTGCCGATATTCGCAGGCGACGCCGGCGCGCGATCACCGGGCAGAGCGTCGCTGGAAGGCACGAAGACAACAGGAACATTTGGAAGCATCGCCCTCAGGGCCGCCGTCACCGCCTGCGCCTGCTGATCATCATCGCAAAGGTGAAGAACGTGGTCCGCTTTCAACACCCGCGCTATCTCGGCAGCGGTCCACGCGATCGACGTCATGCACACCCTTCCAGTTTGCCATCGAAGGTTCGAGGCGCTCTGGCCAACAAACGAAGGACGCGAAAGGGCCCGGAGACCGGTGGGTTTTCGGGGGAAATTCGCATCGAGCTGCCGCACGGCGATTGCGCAGGATTGTGCTGTCGGGCTTTGCCGTCGCTCACCCACCGTCGATGCCCCGCCGGATCGACAATGACGCGCTCACCGCAGCCGCTTCCGTTCCACCTTCCAGATACACAAAATCTTTAGCGGCATGAACGCCAATCCTACTTACCAGATAGGAATTAAAGCGCGATCTGGAGTCATGATGAATGTCGATCGCACATCCCACGGGGACGCCGATGCAGCCGCTGTCGAGGCGGTGTACCGCCGCAGACCGCGCCTGTCGTTCGGCGGGCAGGTAGCGATCGGGCTCCTGGCAGGTCTCGCGCTCGGGCTCGTCGCCCGGGGTGCTGGTGGCACTGAAAGCCTCGCCTGGCTCGGCGAGACGCTCCGGACGACCGGCCAGATTTTCGTTCAGTTGCTCAAGACGCTGGTCGCGCCGTTGGTGTTCACGGCGATTGTCGCATCCGTCGTCACGTTGCGTGAGCTGGAGAATGCGGCGAAGCTCGTTACCCGGACCTTGCTGTGGTTCGCGATCACCGCACTGATCGCGGTGACGATCGGCATCGTTCTGGGGTTGCTGCTCCAGCCTGGGCTGCACGCCGGCGTCGACGCGGCGGCGGCGCACGCCCCCTCGAGCAGCGGCTCGTGGCTCGATTTTCTCAGGGGGCTGGTCCCGGCGAACTTTCTCGGCCTCACTGCCACGACCAGTCTGACCGACGGCAAGGCGAGCACTGCGCTCAACTTCAACGTGCTGCAGATCATCGTCGCGGCGATCGCCATCGGGGCGGCGGCGCTGCACGTCGGACCGGCGGCGGAGCCGTTCCTCGCGTTCAACGCCGCCGCGCTCGCGATCTTCCGCCGGCTGCTGCGCTGGGTGATCGCCCTCACGCCAGTCGGCAGCGCGGCGCTGATCGGCGATGCCGTCGCGCGCTACGGCTGGGACACGCTGTCGACGCTCGGCGCCTTCGCCTCGGCAGTCTATCTCGGCCTCGCGCTCGTATTGTTCCTCGTCTACCCGGTTCTGCTGGCGGCGAACGGGCTGAGCCCGTTGCGCTTCTTCGCCGCCGCCTGGCCGGCGATCCAGCTCGGCTTCGTCTCGCGTTCGTCGATCGGCACCCTCCCCGTCACCGAGGAAGTGGCCGAACGCGCGCTCGGCGTGCCGCGGGCCTATGCCGCATTCGCGGTGCCGCTCGGCGCGACCACCAAGATGGACGGGTGCGCCGCGATCTATCCCGCCGTCGCCGCGATCTTCGTGGCGCAGTTTTTCGGCGTGCCGCTGCACCTCGCCGATTATGGTCTGATCGCCTTCGTGTCGGTGATCGGATCGGCGGCGACGGCCGGACTGACCGGTGCCACAGTGATGCTGACGCTGACGCTCTCCACGCTCGGCTTGCCGCTCGAAGGTGCCGGGCTCCTGCTCGCGATCGATCCGATCCTCGACATGGGCCGCACCGCAGTCAACGTCGCCGGCCAGGCGCTAGTCCCCACCATCGTGGCGAAGCGCGCCGGCATCCTCGATCTGGAGCGCTTCCGCGGCGACGCGGCGCGCCTGCCCGAACCGGCCTGACATCAAGCGACAAGTGGAGGCGTATCCATGTCCCTCAAGCTCTTCGACACCGTTCCCGACTTCACCCAGGAATCCACCGACGGCCTGCTCAACTTCTATGATTGGGCCGGCAACAGCTGGGTGGTGCTCTTCTCGCACCCCAAGGACTTCACACCCGTCTGCACGACCGAGCTCGGTGCCGTCGCCAAGCTGAAGCCCGAGTTCGACCGGCGCGGAGTCAAGCTGATCGGGCTGTCGGTCGACGCGGTCGACAGCCATTTGCGCTGGGTGGCCGACATCGAACGCACGCAGGGCGCGGCGCTCAACTTCCCGCTGCTCGCCGATGTCGACCGGCGGATCGCCAGCCTGCTCGGTCTGATCCACCCCAATGCGTCTGACACGAACACCGTGCGTAGCGTCCTCGTCGTCGATCCGGCGAAGCGGGTCCGGCTGACCCTCACCTACCCCGCCTCGACCGGACGCAACTTCGCCGAGCTGCTGCGCACGATCGACAGCCTCCAGCTCACCGACAATCACAAGGTCGCGACGCCCGCAGACTGGAAGCAGGGCGAGGACGTCATCATCCTGCCCTCCGTCGGCACCGAGGAAGCCACCGCATTGTTCCCGCAGGGCTGGATCGAACACGCGCCCTATCTGCGCACCGTGCCGCAGCCCGGGGCCGCAGGCTGAGTCCTATGGCAGGCGCCGCTCCGTCCTCGCCATTCGCCGGCGAGATCGCCCAGGCGGTCTCGGGCCTCAACGCCGCGCGCGCGGCCTGGCGCGAGCACCAGGCCGGGCGCCACGCCGTCGCGCATTTCCCAAGTCCCGAACGGCTCGCCGAGGCGCTTCACCATTTGTCGGCGGCGCTGTTCCCCGTCCGCCTCGGTGGCTTCCGCGGCGGGCCAGCACGCGAGGACGACTTTGTCGCCGAGGCGCTTGACCGCGCGCTGTCGATCCTGCGCGAGCAAGTGGCGGGCGAGCTCGGCTATTGGGGCGCGTGGTGCGACCAGCCCTTCGACACGGACCAGCCGGACCTGATCGTTCGTTTGTTCACCGCGACGCTGCCGGAAATCCGCCTGCTCATCGACAGCGATGTCGAAGCCGCCTTTGTCGGCGATCCGGCGGCGCGCACCGCCGACGAGATCCTCGTCAGCTATCCCGGCGCGCACGCCGTGCTCCATCACCGCATCGCGCACCAATTGTTCCAGCTCGGCGCCCCGATCGTCGCGCGCGCGATTGCCGAGCTGGCCAACGCGCGCACCGGTATCGACATCCATCCGGGCGCCACGATCGGTCCGCGCTTCTTCATCGATCACGGCACCGGCGTGGTGATCGGCGAGACGGCGATCATCGGCCGGAACGTCCGCCTTTATCAGCACGTCACCCTGGGTGCGCGTGCGCCGCTCGGCCTCTCGCGCGTCGGCCCGCGCGACCGCTTCGCCCGCCACCCCATCGTCGAGGACGACGTGACGATCTATGCCGGCGCCACGATCCTGGGGCGGGTCACGATCGGCCGCGGCGCGACGATCGGGGGCAATGTCTGGCTGCTTCGCGACGTTCCGCCGGGCAGTGTCGTCGTCCAGCCCGAGGCGCGCTTGCTGGACAGCGTCGCTGGGAGCGCCGTTGCGGCGGAACTCGGCCTCGACGCCGCATGAGCTTCACCTCCGTCCCGCATTTTGCATGCGCTCCGGCGAAACCGTTGATCGGCGTCCTCTGCTGCAATGAGGTCAGCGAGCGGCCGATCCAGGCAGTGGCGAGCCGGTTCGTCGAGCCGCTCGCACGCGTCTCGGGCGCGACCGTCCTGCTTGTGCCAGCGCTCCCGGACCTGACCGACATCTATGATCTGGCCGAGCGCCTCGATGGGCTGCTGCTCACGGGGTCGCGCTCGAATGTGGCGGGCAATCGCTACGGCGGCGCACGTTGTAGCGTGGAGCGGCTGGACGAGGACCGCGACGAAATCGCGCTCGCGCTGAGCGCCCGAATGATCGAGCGCGCGCGGCCGGTGTTCGGAATCTGTCGCGGCCTGCAGGAACTCAACGTCCTGTTCGGCGGCACGCTCGCCTGCGAGGTGGCGGGGCACCAGAGGACCGGCGCAGATGCGAGCTTCGAAGCGCTGTTCGACCACGAGCATGACGTGACGCTCGTAGCCGGCGGCATGCTGCACGCAGCGACCGGCACCACGCGGCTGCAGGTGAATTCAGTGCATGAACAGGGGATCGACCGGCTCGGTGCCGGTCTTGCCATCGAGGCACGCTCGGCGGACGACGATCTTATCGAGGCGTTCTCCGCCAATCCGTGCGGCGCCCCGGTGGTCGCGGTGCAATGGCACCCCGAGTGGAACTATCGCGAGCGTCCACAGGATGCTGCGTTCTTCACGCTCGTCGGCGATGCGCTGCGGGGGCAGCTCGGCAGCGGCGCGCCTGCTCCGATCGCGAACGGCGGCGGCGATGTTCATCAGTGGTGGCCGGGCGCTTGCGGGTGATAAGGGTCCCGAAGCTTGAAACGCGGAGAGCGAGAATATGACGGATGTGACACGCCGGGGCGTCCTGCTGGCGGGCAGCGGATCGGCGTTCGGGCTGTTCTCGTGGCGCGCCGAGGCGCAGTCGAAGCGCGCCGAGCACACTGAGGGGAAGCGCGCGTTGCGCCGCCGCTCGAAAGCGCGCCCGCGAAACATTCTCATCGTGCTCACCGATGACCATCGCTACGATGCGATGGGGTTCATGAAGGCGCAGAGCTTCGGCGAGACTCCCACCCTTGATCGCCTCGCGCGCGAAGGGGTGCACTTCAAGAACGCCTTCGTCACCACGGCGCTCTGCTCCCCCTCGCGCGCGTCGATCCTGACCGGGCTCTACGCCCACCAGCACCGCGTGGTCGACAATAACCACCCGATCGACCCGAACCTCGTCTTCTTCCCCGAATATCTGCAGTCGGCCGGCTATGAGACGGCGTTCATCGGCAAATGGCACATGGGGCAGGAAGGCGACGATCCCCAGCCCGGTTTCGACCGCTGGGTCAGCTTCAAGGGCCAGGGTACCTATCTCCCCAGCGCCGACGGGCTCAACGTCGACGGCAAACGCGTGCCGCAAAAGGGCTATATCACCGACGAGCTGACCGATTATGCGCTCGACTGGCTGGAAGGCCGCGGCAAGGACAAGCCGTGGATGCTCTATCTCAGCCACAAGGCCGTGCACGCGGAGTTCATCCCCGCCGAGCGCCATGCCGGGCGGTACGAGAACGAGACCTTCCGCTATCCCGAGACGATGGCGCCGAGCGGCGATGCCGCGCGCGGCCGGCCGCGCTGGGTGCAGGACCAGCGCAACAGCTGGCACGGCGTCGACTATGCCTATCACTCGAAGCTCGACATCGGCGCCTATTACAAGCGCTACATGGAGACCCTGCTCGCGGTCGACGAAGGGCTCGCCAAGGTCATGGACCTGCTCGAAAAGCGCGGCGAGCTTGACGACACCTTGATCCTCTACATGGGCGACAACGGGTTCATGTTCGGCGAGCATGGCTTGATCGACAAGCGCACCGCCTATGAGGAATCGATGCGGGTGCCGATGATCGCGCGCTGTCCGGCCGCGTTCGGGCACCGGGTGGTCGAGGAAGTGGTGGCCAATATCGATGTAGCGCCGACCTTCCTCGAAGCTGCGGGGCTCGAACCGCCGAAGGAGATGGAGGGCAAGAGCTTCCTCCCGCTCGCGCGCGGCGAGAAGGTGCCGTGGCGCAGCGAACTGCTCTACGAATATTATTGGGAGCGCAATTTCCCGCAGACCCCGACCGTCCATGCGCTGCGCGAGGACCGCTATAAGTATGTCCATTTCCACGGCATCTGGGACATAGACGAGCTGTACGACCTCCACGCCGATCCGCACGAGACCAACAATCTGCTCGCCGCACCGGGGCATGAGGAGCTCGCGGCACAGATGAGTAGCAAGCTCTTCGACCTGCTCGAACGGACCGCGGGGATGCAGATCCCGCTCGCCCGTGACGCCGGCGAGCGCAATGCGCTACGCGACCCGAAGGGCCCAGATCGGGGCCCCTTCCCGCCTTCGCTCCTGCAGCCGCCGGCAAAGCGCGCCTTGGGCTGGCTCAAGCAAAAGCTGAATACCCGATCTACTTAGTAGGAGTTAGCTCCGCTCCGCAAAGCTGAGAGGCGAATAATGCGGAACGGGAACTGGAAGCGGCTGCTGCTGGCCACGACGTTGTTGGGGAGCGCGGCGCTGCCCGCGGCGGCGCAGTCGCAGGAAGCGGCACCCGCAGCGACCGAAGGCGAAACGCAGGCGGATGGTCAGCAGGACATCGTCGTCACCGCGCGCTTCCGCAACGAGAGCCTGCAGGACGTACCGATCGCCGTCTCGGTGGTCAACGGCGACGTCGCCGCTTCGCGCAACCTCAACACGATCCAAGACCTCGCGACGATCATTCCGACCGTCGATTTCCGCAACGGCCAGTCGAACAAGGACCGCACCATCTTCGTCCGCGGCATCGGCACGATCACCACGTCGCCGGGCGTCGAATCGTCGGTCTCGACGGTGATCGACCGCGTCGTGCTGGTCCGCCCGGGCCAGGCGACGCTCGATTTGCTCGATCTCGAGCGGCTGGAAGTGCTGCGGGGCCCGCAGGGCACGTTGTTCGGCAAGAATGCCTCGGCAGGCGTGATCAACCTCGTCACGAGGCGGCCGTCGGAGACGCAGACCGGGACGATCGAGGCCGGCTATTACGAAGGCGACGAAGGCCGGCTGAAGGTCGGTCTGTCGGGACCGATCTCGGACAAGATCGGGTATTCGCTGAGCGGTCTCTACGCGAAGTATCGCGGCAACGTCCGCAATCTCGGCACCGGCAACTGGGTCAACGGCTATGAGCGCTGGGGCGTGCGCGGCAAGATCGTCGCCGACCCGACCGAGGACGTGACGATCACGCTGGCCGGCGACTATCTCTGGAATCGCGACGACACGCCGCAGGGCGTTTACGCCAGCACCAATCGCGTCGCCTATCCGACCAACGCAGTCTCGACGAGCCCGGCGCTCGCCGCCTTGCTCGCGCAGGAAGGCATTGTCGCCAGCGACGGCAACAAGACCGTCAACACCAGCTTCGACAGCGAAGTGCGCGACAGGAATTACGGCGGATCGCTCACGCTCGAATGGCGCCCGGGCGATTACACGCTGACCTCGATCACGGCGTATCGCGAGTGGAAGAACCACCAGCGCCCCGATTGGGACGGCCGCAACACCCTCGCCGCCGGCTTCCCTTCGGGCTTCGACGACGGGATCGTCGACTTCTACCAATTCTCGCAGGAACTGCGGCTCGCCTCGCCGCAGGGCAATCTGATCGACTATGTAATCGGAGCCTATTTCCTCGAAGCCAATACCGACGAGCGCTATCAGCGCACCGTCACCCAGCTGATCGGGGGAAACCAGGTCACCAACACCGGGGTGGCAAATTACGGCATTCGCGCCGAGAATCATGCGCTGTTCGGCGAGGCCAACCTGCACGCGACCGACCAGCTGACCTTCATCGCCGGCGGACGGCTGATCTACGACAAGCTCCGCTACTTCCACCGCCGCGTGTCCGACACTGCGGCGGGCGTGGCGGGTATCCGTCCGTCCTATCAGAGCAACGGCGAAACCGACCGGCTCGATTACAGCGCCCGGCTCGGCGTCCAGTATGAGCTAGTCCCGCAGGCAACTACCTATTTCACTTTCTCGCGCGGCTATAAGGGCCCGGCCTACAACGTCTATTTCAATATGCAGGCGTTCGACACCCCGCCGCTCGATCCCGAAACCTCGACGAGTTACGAAATCGGGCTCAAGGGCAGCGCGTTCGGCGGGCGGCTGACCGGCGCGATTGCCGCCTACAGCACCGACTATTCGGGCTTTCAGGCGAACTTCCAGGACATCTTCCTCGGCGCGCCCGTCACGCGCCTGATCAACGCCGGCGACGTCTCGACCAAGGGCATCGAGGCCGATTTCGCTGCCCGGCCTGTCGATGCCCTGACGCTCAACTTCGCCGTCGCGCGCACCGACGCCAGGGTCGAGCGCTTCAATTGCCCGGCGAGCGCGACGAGTTGCGTGTCGATCAACGGCCAGCCCCTGCCCTTCGCGCCCGACTGGAAGCTGAGCGGCGGCGCGGCACTGCGTCTGCCGCTGCCCGACGCGCTTTCGGTCGAACTGCAGAGCGACGGAAGCTACAAGAGCGCGACGCAATATTCGCTCACCCAAACGCCCGACACGATCGAGCCCGGCTACGGCTTGTGGAATGCGAGCGTCGCGCTGATCGGCGGCGATCGCTGGGAGGTCCGGGCTTTGGTGAAGAACATCCTCGACCGGCATTATTCCAACTACCGCGGCTACGGCACCACCGCGGGCGCCGTCCGCTTCGTGCCGCGCGACAATGACCGCTATTTCGGCGTCAATGCCCGCACCCGCTTCTGAGCCGGGCCACGCGTCTTCGTCGGGATCATGCTCAATTACGTCGACCGGCAGATCCTTGCATTGTTCAAGCCGATCTTGCAGGCCGAGTTCCGCTGGTCGGACGGCGACTCAGCGTACATGGCCTTGGCCCTTCAGCTCGCTGCGGCAGTCGCATTCCTGGCACGGGCTGGTTCATCGACCGGCTCGGGATCCGTCACGGCTCCGGGATCGGCGTTGCCTTTTGGAGCCTTGCCACTATGGCGCACGCCTTCGCGGCGGCAGTGACGCAGTTTGTGGTCGTGTGCGCTGCCGTGGGAGCAGCCGAATCGATCTACACCCTCCGGCGCGGAGAAGTCGGCGGCACCCTGTTTCCCCGCGCCGGAATGCTCGCATGCGCTCGGGATCGGCAACACCGCGCCGAATTTCAGCGCGCCTTGTTGTATTTTCGGCGGGCTCTCGGAAGACCCCCGCGAGGCGACGGTGGAAGGCGCGGACGCGTATCTGATGTGGCCCAATCGGATGGGTGGTCGCCGAGATCGTCGTAGATTTGCGCCCTCGCGTGTGCTTCGCGGCCGGACGCTGCGCTCCGGCTATCGCGTCCATGTCTTGGTGCGGGAGACCGAAGCCGCCGCACACGTGGCGGCCGACCGGTTGCTCTCGCGGTTCGATGAAGCGGAGGGCGCCGCATCCGGACACGATCGCTCGCCGCGAAGTCAGCGGGCGTGCGCCGACGGGTCGAGTTGTGCGAGACGGCGAGCGATGACGGCTCTGTCGAGAACAATTTTGGACCGGGATCGCGTCGACAATCCCCGCCAAGTCCTCGCCAAGCTCAATGCATACGGGAAGCTCAACATCGACGCGTTCATCCTGTCCGGTTGTCCACCCATCGCCGCGGCAGACCTGTTGGTCCGCCACCTCATGCCGGGCCTCGATCGTCAGCCGCTCAACATCTGAAAAGCCTCGTACGGCTATGAGACCCGGAAGCGTCAGCTTTCAGAAAAAATTGTGCGGTCATTAACCGCCTCAAGTCTGGTCGCCACGGCAACGACCAGTGTAGCCCGGCCACGATGCCGCCGCCGATGCTCGCCGCAGACCTCGGGTGCAGGTAATTGATTCGTTCCGGGGACGAGGGACGCGGCGACGGGCGGTTACTGTCTCGCCAGTCGCATCCCTAACCTTAACCCAAAAAGGACGAATGACGCGGCTTCAAGGCGGCATACAGCCGCCATCTTCTTTCGGAAAATACAGGAAAATCGCGTTTAATTGGATATTTATATAGGTCTATCTCAAAATTCTCGCCGCGGAAAACCGTTCATTTGTAATGCAATCGTCAGGGAAAATAAAATTCGGGTGATGAGCTTCAATGCAAGTGCGATTGTCTTGCATTACATTGCTAATCGTGCTGACTTATCGCCGTCATCGCACGACGATTCTCGATGTGCCGGGAAAGTTCTGTGGCGGGCCGAGTTGACAGCTTAGCCTGGCCTTGCGGCTAGCCTTGCCCTCGCCAGATTTCCCGCGCCGCGACGATGGCGACATAGGGTGGGAGCACGCAGATGGACGCTATCATCAAATCTTGGAACCAGGGCGCGGCACCGTTTGATCCGGCAACTTCGCAAGATTGGCTGAAACTCACCGCCCAGGCGCACGAAGCCGGCGGCGTGCTCGCGCTCGATCCCCGGGATCCTGCGCAAGCCGCCCATATCGAGGCGCGGCTTGGTGAGGATAGCCACCTCGCCGCCCACTTCCCCCGCAAGGCGGCAATGATGGCGGCGACGGCTGGCATTTACGACCTCTACGGCGCGCCTCCGCGCCGTACCTTGCTCGAAATGACGCCAGAGCAGGCGGCGCACCGCACGCTTCATCCCTATGTCGGAATCACTCACTTCGCCCGCCACCCCGGCGCTAATGCCGTCGTTGCGACGGGGGTAATCAGCCATCCGCAGACACTGCATGCGCTGGAGATGGTGCTTGAGGTCGTCGACGCCGAGACCGGCGAACTCGTCGGATCGACCTCGATCCCTCCCCAGTTCAGCACCACCTATCAGCGCGCAACGGTTACCGCGCCGCTTCCTGATGACGGCAAGCCGCGCACGCTCGTCGCCGGCCTCACGACCAACTATGTCGTCGATGGCGAGCCTTTCGCCTCGCCCATGTTGGCCGCGGCGAAGCTGCAGGGCGAGGCCGGAATCGCGGTCGTGACGCCGTTTGCCCCGACCCCCATCAAGCATCCGGGAGCGACCGTGGTGAAGATCGCGATCGATCGGGACGGCTCAGACGTCGACTACAGCTTCCAGGGAATCACGCCGCCCAACGAAGTTATGGTACCGTTCTCGGGCGAGGCGCAGTTGGCGAGCGGCTATCTGGTCGCGCAGCCTCCCTGCCAGACCGGAACCCTGGTGCTCATCGCCCAGGCCGGGGGGACGTTGGCCGGCGGTGCACAGTTCGCCATGGCCCAATCGGACGTGATCGCCGCATTTGCGGCGAGTCAGGGACAGGTCGCGACCTGGTCGATGGGGCCTGACTGGCAGCAGACTTTCCAGAACTTCCTGAGCGGCAACTCCACCTTCGATATCCAGCTCCAGGCCACGCTGAACGTCACGTCGGGAGGCGTGCCGACCACGGTCCCGCTGTCGGTCAGCAGCACTGGCCCAGTTTCACCCGGAGGATCGCTATATCCGATCAACATCCAGTGGGGCTGCGTCGCGCCTTGGATGCGGGTCCGGCTCGCCGAGGGCGTGGAGCGGCAGATTGGCGAGCTTCAGGCCGGCGATCTGGTGCTCGCCGACGGTAGCGGCCGCGTGGCCCTGGTCGAGCGGGTGATCACCGGCGTAGAGACCGAGCCGATGTGGCGCCTCGCCGTCGGCGGTCGCGAATTGCTCGCCACGCACAATCACCCGCTGATGACGCCCGACGGCGCACAACCGATTTCTGCACTGCGTGCCGGCGACACGGTGCTGACCGCAGACGGGCCCGCAATGATCGAGCGCAATGCGGCTGAGCCGTATGACGGCAAAGTTGTCAATCTCGTGCTCGCCTTCCCGGACGGAGTGCTGCCGCTCCGGGGCGACTATTTCATCTGCGAGGGTGTGGTTACCGGCGACAACCGCGTGCAGAACCTCATCGCCCATCGGACCGTGCCTGCTCACATTCCGGAAGAATGGCAGTTTGACGCAGCGAATGCTGCGCGACTCGCGGCCGGTGCGGCGCTGCTCACCCGTTGATGTTCCATCGCCGGGGGCGCGGCATGCACACCCGGTCCGACCGCCGTTCTTACCGCGCGTTTGGAGGCACCCATGGTCAATATCACCAGCGTCACCTGCGCGCTCGCACAGTCGGCGCTCACCGTTACCGTTGCCTGGGACACTACCGATACCGGCAAGCTGACGATCTACGATGCGGCCAGCACCGCCGTGCCGGGAACCGTGACGAGCAGCGGCCCCGGCTTCGCAGTCTGGCAGCCAGCCAACAACGCGATGATCGCCGGCCAGCCTTATTGGGCGCAGGTAGTGGTGCAACAGGTGCCGAGTACCAAGGTACCGCTGCTCTGGACCCCCGCTACGAATGTCGCATCCTCTTATGACGGCCACGCCCTGTCTGTCTCGTGGACGGCCGCTGCAGGCAAGCCGACGCCAGGGAATTACAACGTCACCTTGACCAGCGGCAGCCAGGTGCAAACGGTACAAAGCTCCGGCACCAGCGTGACCTTCGTTCCGGTCGCTGGCTTCAGCGTCGCCAACAGCTGGACGCTTGCGGTGGTACCGACGCTGGGCGTGTCAACCGGGCCAGCGGCGACAGGCACCGTGGTCACCACCGCAGTCGCTGTCGCCGCGGTCGCCTGCACTGCCACGGGGGCATCGAGCGGCCAACTCGCGATCACGCCGGCGACCAGCAGCTTCACATCATTCGTCGCGACGCTCACCCAGAACGGCAACACGGTGGCGACTCAGACCCTGAGCTATGCCTCGCCGATGCCTATGGTGTTGCCGATCCCCGCTGGAACCTGGCCTTTGTCTCCACTCGGCGGCTACGCAGTCGTGCTGCAGCCGGTGTCGGGCAGCGCGACGGGTCCCCGTGGCAGCGCGCTTCCTGTCGTCGCGACCGCGCCGGTGATCTCGATGGCGGCAGTGAGCTCGGTGACCAACCCGAGCGTCGGGATCACGGTGACGCTGCCGCCCGGCACGCCGCAGGCGTCCGGATTCACTGCCTCTATCTCCAACGGCACCAAGGTAGTCGGCAGCGGCGCTTTCATCGGCAACACCGGTACGGTGGCGATTTCCGAAACGCTGGCCGGGGCAACCTATGTGCTCACCGTCGCCGCCGCGGCGGGCGCCAGCTCGACGGGACCTGTCGCAACCGTGACCTTGCTCACCACGGCGCCGACGGTGAGCGCGATCAACAATGATGACGGACTGCTGACGATCTCCTTCCTGGCGGCGATCGGCAGCGGCACCACACAGATTGACGTGATCGTCTCAGGCACGACCGTCGCAACGGGCCGTAACCAGACGTCCACGATGCGGCTGCCCGCCCCGGTGAATGGAGTGCCGTTTGAGGTGGGTCTGCGTGCGGCAGAGTCCGGGCGGCTTGGCCCGATGCTGGGTCCGGTCGCCATGCTCTGTCAGGCGCCGATCGGCCAGGGCGTGTCGTTCAACCTGGCCGGGGCGGCCACGGTCACCTGGCAGACCCTGGCTTCGCCGCCGGCGTCCGATGGCTATCTGATCGAGTCCTACGACGGCGAGCTCATCACCGGCTCGACACAGGTGTCCGGTGGCGCGACCGGCTCGGGTCCCCTCCCTCTCTCCGGCCAGACGGTCGGCGCGGGGGCCAGTGCGACGGTGCGTGCGACGCTGGCGGATTCGGGTACGGGCGCCGCACTGACGGGGCCACGATCGACGCATCTTCCGGTGCTGGTGAATCCGCCGGGGCCGGTCGAGGCTTCTTATGACGGCGCCTCGGCCCGGATCAGCTGGAGCGCGCCGGCCGGCGGCGAGGTCGACGGCTATCTGGTCACGCTGACGGATGCGACAGGCGGAGTGGCAACGGTTACCCGGCGTGTCGCGGGCACCAGCGTTGCACTCAGCTATGCCGCAGCGGCGGCAAGCAGTGTGACCGTTGCCGTGCAGGCGACCGGCGGCAATGCGCTTGGTCCCGCGGCCACTGCACCGCTGTTCACCGCCGGGCTCTTCCCCTCGATGGACACTACCAAAGCCGCCTATCTCGCGCCCTCCGCGTCGCTCGCCTTCGGCAAGCAGCCGCTGGCCATCCTGCTGCCGCAGATCCTCGCCCAGCCGGGAAGCACGCTGCCGAGCAACGCGTCGTTCGCGCTGGCGACGACCGCCACTGCACCGTGGACCTATCTGCTCACCGTCAACAATAGCGACTCGGTTTGGGGCTTCGACGCCTCGCCGATCCGCGCGCCGCTGCTCGCCGACTTCACCGATTTCATGACCAAGATGGTGGCACAGGGCCTGACGCCGCGCGGCGACCTGCTGCTGCGGCAGGCGATCGCCCGGACGCTGCCGCTGACCTTCATCGAGACGCTATTCTACGGCTATGGCTTCAACGCGGCCGATGGCGGTGCAGGGCAGGGCCAAGGGCAGGTCGATATCACCCCCGGCATGGTTCTGCGAGTCGAACTCGAAGCTTATCAGAACCTGCCGACCTCGGCGCCCAGCGGCAATGCCGGTATGGTTGGCGCAACGACATTCGACTATGATATTGGCGGCTACGGCACCGGCCAGAACTGGCGCCAGGGATTCGACGCATTCGTGTCGCGCCTCATCGGCCGCGGCATGGTCGTGCCGCCGCCGACGCGCAGCTCTACTGCTCCCATCCAGAGTGGCAGTGCGGGAGCGGCCGACTTCTATTATCCGAATTTTCTCCAGCCTTATTACCGGCTGATCTATCCGCCTACCTTCCTCGCCTCGGTTGACGTTCCGGTCTCCAACAACTTGCGCAACAACGTGGCGTTGATCGCGGCGGCGACGCGAGCCGATCTCGACACCGCAACGACGATGCTGCGCGATTCAAGCGGCAACTATCAACCGGTCAACGCCGTCTACTTTCGGGGCCGCAGCCTGATCACACCGCGGATCCACGTGTTGCTCAATGGCGGCGATATCACGGTCCCGCTCGGCACCTCCGTCGCCAACCTGCTGGAACGCTTCGCCGGACTGGCCGCCGCAGGCGGACGTGAGGCGCAGCTGCGCGTTCACCGCGGGCTGAACGGCGTCGCCATCCAGGGCTGGGTGCCGACGCTGTCTCTCCCGGTGCGGCTCGACTGGACCGGCGGCTGGGCATCGAGCGACGGCAGCAGCTGGATGGACTTGCCGCTGCTTCACGGGGATCGCGTCGACGTGGACCTGCGCTGAGCCGTGGCGGCCGCACCGGTCTTCGTCCAGGACGGATCGCTTGATCTCTACTGGCTGTCGGGCGCGGCCGCCATCGCTTATCTGCCCTCCGCGGGCTCCGACTTCTCCGGCCAGATCACGCTCGATCAGGCGTGGACAGACCGGGACGGCGTCTACCTGTTCTTCGACCGGCGGCCGAACGACGTCGCCGCGACTCTCCCCGCGCTAAAGGCCTATCTGGCACGACTCGGTCCATCCGGCGCGATCCGGATCGTGTGGCTGGTCATAGCCGATCTTCCCTCGGCCGCGTGGACGTCGAGCGCGCTTTATTTCGCCCAACCCTCCCCCGCCGCCACGTCTTGGCTGGGCCAGCCGACCGCCCTGCCCTTGGCGCCATATTCATTGTGGATCGGCCAAGGCGCGACGGTCGCGCAGGCTGGTGAGGCAGACGGCTGGGGCTTCTCGCTCGCTCCTGCCTCGGGATCGAGTTTCCTGTGGCAAAGTGGCGATGTGGAAATGGGGGTTACCGGAGCGATCACGATTCCGCTGAGCGGCCCTTCCTCGGGCTGCGCGGTGTTCGCCATACCGGTGCCCGACCTAGCCACATTCGGAGTCGGCATCTCCTATTTCTACGACGCCACGGTCGAGACCGACCTGCCGCCGGTCGACGGTATCGTACCACGCATGCGAACCGGCGACGCCGACAGATTGGCGCTGCCGCTGTTCGCCGGCGGCCTCTCCACGACGCTGACCGCCACGCTCGACCCGACCCGTCCGCTCGACGGGGGGCGGACCCGTTTCGCGCTGCCGATAGGCGGCGGCCCCTATCTGAGCATGCTTGCGTCGCCGCGCGGGCACGACGTCTCGCTCTCGGCCATCGCCGGCGCTGGGACGGCTGCCGCCGGCGGCTTTGTCTTCCAGACCGCGCCGATTTATGCTGCCCCCGATTCGTCCGCTTTCTACCTCCATCTTGTTCCGGACGGACTCTTCGCGATTACCGTAACCGCGCCGGACGAGGTGCTCGCGGCCGATCTGGCGGCGGCGGAGAGCGCGCCGCCCTGGACCCCGGCGGAACGACTGCTCTGCGGGATGTCGGGCGTCGAATATGCGGGCTTGCCGATAGCCGCCGGGTGCCGCCTCTCCTTTTCCGCCGGGCATCCGGCCTATGCGCCCGGTGCGGGAGAAGGTGTGCCGCCGCCCGATGACACCGTCGCGCTGACCAGTTTTGCCAACGGCGTTGCAACCACTGCCTGGGCGGCCGTGCTTCCTCCCTCAGGCCAGGGCGGTGTTACAAACTATTTCTCGCAACCCGAACAGGCACCACTCTACGGCATGTCGCAGGGTACGATCTCGAGCGGCAGCCGAGTGGCAAGTCCCACCGACACACCACCCAATTTCCTCTATTTCACCGAACTCCCTTCCGCACAGATCGGTGCCGGCGACGCCGGCACCGCTTTCCCCCTTGCCCCCTATCGTGGGCTCGCTCCCACCCAGCTCGATAACGCGCGCCGTATCGAGGCGACCGGCATCGCCCCGGCCCGACGCGAGCAGATCATCCCGCCGCCGCTCGGCCAAGCCGGCACTGCGGGTACCCCGACACGCAGCGTTACGCCGCAGGGGCTGGTGGTCGATTGGGACTATGCGAACCCGAGCGTATGGACCGACGTTGTGCTCGGCAATGACTTCGATCCGGTTAGCGGCGCTGCCAATCTTCTCCAGTTGACCAGCGTCCACGACGCCCTGCGCCTTGCACTGCAGACCAATCGCCTGGTGCTGATCGGCGCCTGTCCGAATGTGTTCGCGACCGGCGGATCGGTGCGCTATTGCCCCGGCCCCGACGATTTCGCCAGGCTGATCGCCGCCGCACCGGAGGATACCGTCTTCCCGGCGGTACGAAACTGGTACGTTCAGAACCATTTCCCGGTCTCGCAGGACGAGGCCGCGTTCAAGGCAACGTTGGAAGCCATTCCGGGCGTGACCGTGGACGAGGCGCATTTCGAGGCATTGCGCCGTGTCGCCGGCCTGCTCCGCGCGGAGATATCGGGCTGGCGCTTCCAATTCTCGCCCTGGACCTGGACGAGCGGTACGGACGCGACCTGTTCGACGGGCGCGCCGGGCACAATCATGCTGCTGAAGTTCGCGCCGGGCAAACTCGCCGATCTCGTCGCCGACCCTTCGACCTGGGCGTGGTCGGAGGTTGCGACCTTCGGCGGGTCCACGGCTGCGGTTCGCGACGTATTGCTCGCCCGCATTGCTGACGCGCGCGCACGCCGCCGAGCCTCGCCGCTCGCAGTCACGCCTTATGATCATTTCCTCGACGAGGTGTGTGACAATCCCAACTGGAGCGGTGTGCTCGTGCTTGGTTGCCCGATCCCGCTGACCGAATTGCCCGGCCCGTTGCAATGCCTTGCCGCAGGCATCGATCCGACCCGCTTCGTCGCCCACCACGTCGGCCTCAACGCCACCGCCTTCCAGGTGTCGTCCGGCGGCATCGTCCTGTCCCAGACCTCAATGTTCGGGCTGATCGACTATCAGGACGACAAGGAGCTGCATCTTGATCCGACGCCCGACGCGGGTTTCGCATACAAGGTGCAGAGCCTGACGATCGAATTCGTCAACTCGGCGATCCGCGGTTTCTCGTCGCGCGTCGCCTTGCTGCCGCCGCGGCTTTTCGGTTCGACGGTGACGCTGCGCGACACCGTGCGCGGCAACAGCATCCTGATGGATGGCGTGTTCCAGAAGCCACCAAATGCTACTTCGGATGCCGATGGCACCTACGTTTTCCGCATCGTCGAGGAGAATCTCTACGACGTGTCGGATTCGGTGCTCTCGACAGTCGCGATAAAAACCGCGCAATTCTCGACCGTGGCGCCAGCAGACCCCGCCGATCCGCAGGCGATGGTCCAAGCCCAGTTCCGCCTCGGTGGCGCGCTGGCCTTCGAGGAACTCCCGGCGTTCGATATCCTGAGCTACGGCCCCGACGCGGCCGGTGGCGACCCCGCTAGTCGTCTCGAATTCAGCAACCTGTTAATCAACCTCTCCTTTCCGCTTTACGCGCCCCTCACCCCGCCGGTCTTCGTTGAGGATGCGGACAAGTTGACGGTTGAGCCGACCAGCCCTGCGCGCAGCCAGTCCTTGGTTAATCGATTCCCGGTCCGGCTCTCGACGATGACCGGTGTCCCGGTCGTTGGCGGTCCGGCACCCGCGGATCTCGGCTATGTGCCGGCGGACACCCCCATCGCCAACAGCCGTATCGGGGCGCCGTGGTGGGGGGTGGTGTACGAGATCGATCTCGGCACCAGCGGAGCGCTGGGAAGCGGCTCGGCGCTGACCATGACGGTGCTTGCGGCGTGGTCGGGCAAAGGGCCTCGCGACGAGACGCCACCGCTTTATATCGGCGTGCGGCTGCCGGGACTGAAGGATCTGGTCGGCGCCAGCCTGCCGTTCGAAAGCTTCCTTCGCCTCGGCTTCCGCAACATCAAGTTCACCGCTTACGATACTGACGCCGGCGACCGCGCCTATTTGATGCGGTTCCGACGCTTCTCGATCAGCGCGCTCGGCATTTCCTTTCCGCCGGGCAACATGGACGTGGTTCTGTTCGGCAATCCCTCCGGGGACAAGAGCAAGGTCGGCTGGTACGCCGCCTATGCCGCCGATGCGGACGATCAGAAGCAGAAGATCGCCAGTCCCGAACGGCTGCGCCTTGCCGCCCGCCGCGGCGTGTTCGGGCGGGAGTAGGCGCGATGGCCACCACCAGCGTGACCGGAAGGGTGCTCTACACCGGACAGGGCATGTGCAACACCATCGAGGTATATGATGGCACTACGCTGACCTATCTGGCGCTGATCGACTTCGGTTCGGAAAAGGACAGCACGAACGTCCGGACACTGACGCTGCCCAAGCTGATCCAGACCGTCAAAAATCGGGGCAAGATCGATTTGATGATCGTTTCGCACTCGGACCGCGATCACTGGAAGTTCATCCCCGAGTTGCTCGACGGTTTACCCACGACCGTGAAAATTGCCCAGGCCGTCTTCGGCATCGGCGACTGGACCAAGGATAAGGCGACGACGTTCCGCGCTCAGGTGGTCGGTCGCATGGAGACGGGCAAATCCGTCACCATCATTACCGCCGCGAAGACCAGCATCGCGGACACCGTGAAAGCTTGGATCAAGGTGCCGGACGGCCCCACCTTCAACCTGCTCGCCGGATCGGTCGTTGAGAGCGATGTAGTCAAAGGCGGATCGAGCGTGGTCGAAACCAACACCGCCTCGCTCGTCATACGATGTCTGTACAAGGGCAATTATCTCGTTTTCCTCGGCGACGCCACGCGGATCACGCTTCGGTACATCAACGACAAGATGGGCGGTCATTCCTTTTCCGGCACCGGTTTCATGATGACGGCGCCGCATCATGGCGCGCTGGCGACGCTTGGTGGTACATTGGAGGATTTGAAGACGCTGACCGAGGCGGTCGAGCCCGAATGTGCGGTTGCAAGCGCCCAGTTCCGGGTCAATTTCAATCATCCGAATGCCTGCGTCATGGCGACGATGTGCGAATATGCCGGAAAGAACGCCTACCCGAAGACAGGCACCCACACCTGTGTCGTGAACTTCGCCGAGACCGGCCTTTGCACCACCAACGACATCTACAAGGACCTGGTAAAGGCGAAATCCACCTCGCACATCAGCGAATGGTACGTGCTGAACACCGACCTCAACCTGTTCACGACGATCAGCACCACCAGTTCCATCGTCCACTGGTATTTCAGGATGAACACCGACGGGTCCACAGAGGTCAGCACGGAGGTTGCTGCCACCGGCATTGAAGCCATGTTCCGGGAAATGGCCGCGCAGCCGGCGTTCGATGCCGAAAGCTTCTTCGTCGGCGATATTCCGGCTGCCTTTCGTAGCGCCACGCTGGAGCCGACCACCGCCTCGCCCCGTGCGCGCGCGCCACGGTCGCCGCTACCGGAGGGCTGAGACATGTCGCTCGAAACCATCAACCGGGCCTTCACACCCAACGCGCAGCAGGTCACCACACTGACCGCGGCGTCGCTGCCCGCCATCGCCCCGCTGCTCGCCAGCCTGGCAATCGACACGCTGATCTTCACGCAGGCGCGCGTGATCGTCGGCGCGACCAGTGTGACGCTATCGGGGAAGGTGACGTGGCGCGGCAGCAGCGGAAACGCGTCGATTATCGGTACTGTCCAGGCGCAAACCGATCGGCTCGTGTTCGACCTCGATATCACCACGCCGCTGCCCTGGACTCTGGGTGTGTCTTTTCCAGCGATGCCACCCATGTGGCGCGACGACGGAGTTGGCATCGTTCAGGTTCCGTCAGTCCTGCCAGGACTGCAGGTACGGCTCCCGAGCATCCGTGCGGACAATAGCGGCCTGCCGGCGCGCTTGGCCGGATGGCTGCCCCTGACCGGCGACCTGGCGCCATATGCCTCCTATGTCGGTCCGGGCGATCTCGGCCTCGATGGAGTCATCACCTTCGCCCAGGACGGCACGGCCCAGCTGCTGCTGGATGCTCTGTCCGATACGGCGCCCGGACGCGCGCAGAATTTCGACGGTACCGCCACCAGCCATATCGGCCTGCGCCTTACCACCGAGATGCAGGATGACCTCTCGACCCCGCTTGGGACGATGTCGGCGATCCTGCTCCTCACGCGACTGAATTTCCGCGGCGAACCTATCGACATCGTCTGTCCGCTGTTGTGGGGAGACGATGTGTGGCCGCTATATGCCAGCCTGTGGAAGGTAAAGCCGAAGCTTAGCGACGGCTTGCTCGGCCTTTCCCAGTTATTTGGCCTACCGCCGAGCAGCTTCGCGCTTCCGCCTGCAATAGACTTCGTCAACCAGTTCTATCTCGGTGAACTCGGCATGGGGTTGATTCCTCCCCCGCAGGGATCATCTCTGCCGAGCGTCCAGTATCTTCGCGCGGCAATAGCTTCGGACCACGAATGGTCGCCGCCTATCCCTTATGTTCGCATCGGCGGCGTCGGCGCGACCTGGGCGTTCTATTTCTGGGGCAAGGTACAGGTCCCCGAGCTCACTGCCCAAGTCTGGGGCGAAATGCGGCTGGGCGGCAGCGCCGGCAGGGCCATACGCCAGCCGTTCGAAACCGGACCGCCCGGGACGATGCTGGTGATCCCGGCTGACTCGCCCACCGTCGACCCGGTCATCTTCCGAGTCTCCGCCTTCTATCCAAGCTGGGTGATCGAAGGGGCGCTCCTGACTCCCGCGGGGAGCGACGAGGTGCCGCTCACAGACATCTTCGCCGCCTTCAACTTTACCGGCGCGCCAGATACCGGGCTCGCGGTCCACCACATGCGGTTTCGCGCCGACCCCCTGAACCAGCGGTTCCGCGCGGAGGGAGCGATCGCCGGGGAGTGGGCGCTGCCGCCGATCGGCGGAGTAACCTTCAAGTTGACCGAACTCGGCGCTTGGATCGAGGCGTCGCAAAGCAAGGTGACGGGCGGGGTCAGCGCTTTCTTCTACCTCGACATCGCTGGACAGGGTCCCGTCTTCACGATGGCTGCCGACTATCTCAGCAGCGGCCGCTGGCTCTTTCTGGGGAAGATGGAAGGCAGTCTCAGCCTGGTCGATCTGCTGGTGAAGGCGTTCGACGTGACACCGCCGGAGTGGGTCGCGGACATGGACGTCGCGCTCACGAAGCTGGAGATGTCGCTCGATACCGGGGACGGAACGGGCGGTTCGTACGACGCGCTCGGCGCGGTCGTCGCCAAATGGCGCATCGCTGCGCTCGGGGTCGACCTTGCGATCTCGGCCGAAGCGTCGATCCGCAAGACCCCCGCATTGACCGTGCCGGACCGCAAGCTGGTCGGCGCCTTTACGATCAACAAGCTCGTCGTCACTGCCGGTGTCGACCTGTCGCGCGGCCAGCAGACCTACATGTTTTCTGTACGTTGGGACACAGTCGAACTGATCGCGACGACTGCGAACCGCAAGAAGGAGGACAACAGCACCTATCAGGTCCTCAACCTCCAGCTGAAGGGTCTGACGCTCGGCGACATCCTGACCTATTTCGTCCGCCTCGCCTCGCCGGCGTCGGAATTTAGTCTCGAGCCACCCTGGGACCTGCTCAACAAGATTGATCTCGCCAGCTTCGTGCTGACGCTCGACAAGGTGCAGAGCAGCGTCGAGCTCAATTACTCGGTCGAGGCCGATTTCGGCTTCATCTATGTGAAATCGGTCGGCATCGCTTATAGCTGGGCGGGCAAGGGCCGGGTAAATCTGGTGCTGGCGGGACGGATTCTCGACCAGAAATACGGCTATGACGGGGCACCGCCGCTCAGCTGGGACGTGGTCGACGATCCCCCGCCTGCGGTCCCCGGCAAGGGACCGCGGCTGCTCGACCTGCGCTACATGGGCGTGGGCCAGCACGTCACACTCAAGAACATGGCCCAGTACCGCACGCTCGAGCAGGTCATCACTGCGCTGCGCCGAGAGATGCGGCCGGTCGATGATCCGGAGCAGAGCCCTATCGGCCAGGCGCAGGTTCCCGAACTGATCTTCGACGAAGTCAGCCAATGGATGCTCGGCTTCGACTTTACCGTGATCGACACCCTTCGCGTCGCGCTCGTGCTGCACGATCCCGATCTCTACGGCATTCTGATCTCGCTGAGCGGCCCCAAGGCCGGCTCGCTCGCCGGCTTCAGCTTCGAATTGCTGTATCGCAAGGTGACCGACGACATCGGCGTGTTCCGCGTCCAGCTCAAGGTGCCGGACATGTTCCGCCAGCTCGAATTCGGCGCGGTCTCGATCACGCTCGGCGTGATCACCGTGGAAGTCTTCACCAACGGCAATTTCTCGGTCGATCTCGGCTTCCCGCACAACCGCTCGTTCGCGGATAGTTTCGCCGTGCAATGGTTCCCGTTCATCGGGCGAGGTGGCATTTATTTCGCGGTGCTCACCGGCGCCACGTCGCGCCGCGTGCCGGCAATAACCAACGGCAATTTCGATCCGGTGCTGGAACTCGGCGTCGGTCTCGCGGTCGGACTTGGCAAGGAAGTGATCAAGGGACCGCTCAAGGCCGGCCTCTATGTCGAGGTCGAGGTGATCGTCGAAGGCGTGCTTGCCTGGTTCCACCCGAGCGACGCAGCGGTCTCGAGCGACCGCTATTTCTGGATCCAGGGAATGGCCGGCGTCACCGGCAAGCTCTACGGCGCAGTCGACTTCAAGGTCATCAAGGTTTCGGTGAGCGTGACGTTGCACGCCTACGCGATGGTCACGATCGAAGCGTACAAGGCGACGGTGATCGATCTGGAGGTCGGCGTGGAGGCGGAAGCCTCGATCAAGATCCTGTTCGTGCGGATCAATTTCAGCTTCAGCTTCACGCTGCACGAGACCTTCCGCATCGGCAGTGACAGCCGCCCGCCCTGGACCCTGGCGGGGAGTCAGCCGGGCAACAGCCGCATCGCTTTTGCCGGCGCAGTGCCGAGCCGGCGACGCGGCTATCAGGACGTCGTGCTCCATACCCGCGACGCCTATCTCGGTGCGCTCCACGCTGCGCGGCCGGGTTTGCGGACTGCAATGGCAGAAGATCCCTATGTGCTCGATTGGGATGCCAGCCTCAAGGTGTTCGCCGATCAGGCGATCCATCCTGCGGTATTGCGCATGGTGGTGCTGCCGGCAGTCGACCAGGTCACTGTCGCATTTGCCCCGGCCCAGCCCGCCGACAATCCGGATCCCGCCTACCGCGTCTCGATCGTGCTTACCGCCGATACCGGCGACGATCTCGATCACTCGCCCGAGGCACTGCTCGCCGCGCATCCGACCGCCCGGTACGCCACCACTGCCCTTAGCGCACATGCCGCCGACGTGCCCGATCTTAGTCTCAATGTTCTCGTCGAGGGTTTTCTGCGCTGGGCGCTTGACGCCCTGCCCGATCATCCGGTGACCGACGAGACTGCGCTGGCCGGGCAGATAGACCTGCTGCTCGAGCAAATGAACGATCCGCGCACCGCAGATATCGGCTTTGCGACCACCAACTTGTCGACCTTCCTCGGCAACAACATCGCGCTTCGCATCTGCCTGCCCCCCTCGGGCAGCGGCGCGAGCACGCTTTCGGGCGCGACCTTCCCGATGCCGCCGGTCGTCTCGTGGACGGCGACGCAAGCGGACCGCGATCGCGATTTCGCCACCTTCAACCCGGTCGGCCCCGCTTATGAGCAATTGCTCGCGACCTATTTCGCCGCGCTCGACCCCTTGCCGCCGGGAGAGACGGGGCAGCCGGTCTCCGTGGCACTCGACAGCACGACTGAGTCAGTGGCCTCCTTCGTCTTCCGCGACGCGATGCTGATGCTGACCAAGTCGGCGGTCGAGGAGGCGCAGACGCTGATGCGCGCATGGCCTTACGTCACGCTCGGCGGCGATTCGCTCAACTCGGTCTGCGAATGGTTCGAGCAGGTAGACGTGCAATATCTGAAGCATGCCGGCGACACGACCGATCAGGTTGCGGCACATTTCGGCCTGTCGCGTGGCGAGCTCCTCTATCTCAATCCGGACATTCAGGACCGGCTCGATGCGGCCCCGGTCAACACCACGATCTCCGTCACGCTGGGCGTCACGCCAATGTCGGTTGCGAGCGCCAATGCCGATACCCCGCTCGCCGCGATATCGGCTCTGCCGCTTGGCGACCTCGTCACCCAGGTCGCCGCTGCAGCGATCCCCAATCCACCGGTTACGCCACCGCCCGTCGCGGAGACGCTGGCACAGCTCGCCCAGCGCTTTGGCAAGACTGCGGCACAGGTCGCGTTCGGCGATACCCTGCTCTCGACCAAGCTGCTGCGCGCGGGCGCATCGCTCGCGACCGGTACGCTCACCTTTGCGAACCCCGATGGCCTGACGCTCGATCAGGCGGCCGCGCTGCTGTACGTCCGCCTGTTCGGTCTGGACGGTGTCCCGGGCGAAGCGTACCGCATCCACGCCCAGCTGATCGCCGAAAACAACTCTGCCCTGACCGGAGTAGATGTCACCGAGATCCTGACGGTGGCGACTGTGGCGCTCTCCGCGACGGCCGGCGACGTGTGGCAGGTCCAGGTCGGCGACACGCTCGCGCGAATTGCCGGGACAGTCGCATTACTGCGCGACCCTGCTCCGCAAGCGTATACCGATTTCCTCGCCGCAGTCGAAGCCGCCAATCCGGGACACGTGGCCAATCCCGTCGCCTTTCCCCCGGCCGCAGCCACTGTGGTCGCGGCCGACGAGTCGATCGCCGCGCTCGGCTTGCGCCTCGTCCAGACCGATACGGCCGTCACCGTCGGACTGATCGCAGCGGCCGACATCCTGACGCCGCTGGCAGCGGTGACCGTGCCGGCAGTCTCAATCGCGGTGAGCACTGACGATACGATAGGTGGGCTCGCGCGGGCTTATGGCGTCGCCATCGAGGAGCTTGGCGGGCGCCTCGCCGGCCAGGCGCCCCTGTTCGACGGTGCGCCGTCGCTGACCGTGCCGAACGTCCCCGCCGTCGCGATAGACAAGCTGATCGATACGCTTCAGCGCAGCCACGCCTCGGTGCGGATCGCCGGCATGATCTCCAATTTCCTGATGCACGGCCTGCGCCCTCCGGCACCCGGTGGCGACCATGCGCCCGCCGCGCTGCACGCGATCATCGGCCAGGAGATTGCGCCCGATACAGCCGAGCCGATGGTGCTCACCCTCGCCGCCGCGTCCGAACAGACATGGCTCGCCTATTTCCTCACTGCGGTCAGCCTTGCCGAGACACTGCCCGCTTTCGCGACCCGGAATGGCGTGCCGCTTGCCCAGGTGGAGGCGCTGAACCCTGGCGCGTATGCGCGTTATGGAGAAACAGAGCCAATGCCGGCCGGGCTCGTTCTGATCACCGCACCGGCGGAGTCGGCGCAGACATCGGTGACCGAGGTCGAGACCCTGACGGCATTCGCTGCAAGGGTTGGTGTACCGCTGGCCGAGGTCGAGGCGCTCAATCCTGCCGTGTACGAACAATATGGCGCGGACACCGAAATGCCGGCCGGGCTCGTGCTGGTGATCGCACCGGCGACCTCCGCGATCGTCATCGATCAGGCTGCGCTCGCTTATCCCGACGCCAAGGTCCAGCTGCCGACCGTTCGCGCACCCGTCGCGATGCCGCTCGCGAGGCAGGTTCCGGTTACTTATGGGCTGCAGCAGCACATCGTCTGGCAGGCCGGCATCAATCCGTGGGCGACCGGCGCAAGCAATGCGTCCCCCAGCCTGTGGCCCTTCCCTGCCGGCCTTTCCGCGCGCGCCGCGACCCCGCCGACCTGGCCCTACAGCCTGGTTGCCGCTGCCATACAGTCCGGTGCGACCGCGCCGGCGGCGCCGAGCCATTATAGCTGGGCGACCCGGGTCGACATCGCCATCCGCCGCACCACGGTTCCTCGCCTGGACGGCAGCGCCGGTGGGGATCTTGCCAACACCTATGAAGTAATCGGGGCGGATACCGCAGGTCGGCAGATCCTGCTCGATCTCTGGCAGGACCTGCCGGCAACCGGTGGCGCCGACCTCTATCTGCTCTATGCGCCATCGCAGCAAAGCGATCGTTCGACAGGGCTTGCCTCCGCCGTGCTCGATCCGCGCCAGACCTTCATCGTCAAGGTCAACCTGAGCACCGAAACGGCGGCGGGCCGTGCTCATGCCCTCAAGGCCGAGAGCGAAGCGGCGATGCCTATTCAAGGCGCGGACTTTGCGCAGATCGATGCGCCGAAGAGCTTCGTCACGCTGCTGTGGGAATGCAGCGTAGTCGGCGGCGGCGGCTTCGTGCTGGGATATGCCGCGACCGACGGTTCGGCGCTTCCCGACTGGCTGTTCAGCGCCCAAGGCACCGCGACGATTACACTGCTGGCAATCCCGAAGCCGCAGGTCTCGACGCTCAAGCCCTATTTCAACTGCGTCGCGGTCGGCGACAATGTCGATGCATCGACGGTCAGCCTCGCAGTCACTGCCGGCGTCGCCGAGACGGTCGCGCAGCCCGTCGTCGCGCCGGGCAATGTCGGCTTTGATTTCGCCTTGTCGAACCCCGATCTGCTTGCTGGCCAGACGTCCGGCCAGCAGCTCGCCCGCCAGAGCTATAGTCTTGCCGCCTACGCGCTCGGCGACACGCCGGCGTTCCGCGCAAGCGAGACGGCGCTGCAGGTTGGCCCGCAGGTCACCGATCCGCAGGCGCAGGCAACCGGCCAGCGCGCGGTCCGCGACGAGGCGACCTGGTATTACCATCAGGTCATTCCGATCAGTCGCTTCGCCAAGGCCTATATTGCTGCCGAGCAGGCGCAATTGCCCGCGCCGCAACTCGATCCCTATGCTGGCATCGCCGCTTGCTGGACGCCGGAGGACCCGCAGCCGGCAGATACCGAGGTGGCGATCTGGTTCCAGGACCTGATCGGGAACATCAGCAGCCCCGGCACGAACGGTGTGGCGAACATTGCGCCGATAGTCGGCTATACCGACCCGCTTAAGGCCGTAGGCCAGTGGCCGAATGTCGCCGCGGGATATCAGGTCGCGAAGCATGGCGACCGGGCCCGGCTGTCGGTCGGCATCGGCCTGCAGTTCAACGCCTATCTTCCTGGCCCCGGCGATGCGCCCGAAGCGGCCGTCGCCTCGGCAGCGAGCCACCGGGCAACCTACCAATCGATCCATTTTCAGCTCGCCCAGCCCGACCTCAGGAGCACACTCACGACCAATCTGGCGATGACCGCTGGCGAAAGCGGCACGCTCGTGCCGGTCGAGCTGGACGGCGGCCTGGCGCAGCTCCGTGCGATGGCCGCCGCCAACTATATCTTCCTCGACCTGCTTGCCGGCCCCGCGCCGGACCAGCCCGGCCTCGTGCAGGTGACCGCCGACATCGCCGCCTCACCCACCATGGACCGGATCCTGGCCGATTACGGTTTCGTCCCCGACAGCGGAGAGACGGCATCCGGTTACGAACTGCTCGCCCGCGCCAATGCGCTCCAGCCGCTCTCGTCAATGCTTTGGGGTGCCGCGCCGCCCAGTCCGGCGACGATTGCCGTGCCAGTGTTTCAGATCGTGATCGAAGGGGCGACGTTCCAGCGGATGTTCGGCAGCGAGACCGCGACGATCGCCGCTCTGTCGCAGATCGAGAACGCGCATCTGCCACTGCGCTCCGGGCAAAGCCTTGTCATCCCGCACGTGACGAAGACGATCGCGGCCGCCGCCACCTCATCGCTGTTCGAGGTCGCCCGCACGCTTGCCATTTCACCGACCGACCTCGCGATGATCAACGCCGACACAACAGGAATCCTGCGCGCGGGATTCGCTTTCGAATATCTCGGCGTCACTGCGATGGTGGGTCTCGTCAACGGCGCAACGGTCAGCCTGCAGACGATGGCAGAAGCCTATACGGCACGCGGCTATCCGGTGAATGCCACCGACCTTGCCGTACTCAATCAGTACAGCGTCGGCATGTTCGCGGACGCGGCGACGGTCACCGTCGGCGCCTATATCGTCCAACCGACGGACACCATTTCCGACAATGGCGCCTCTCTCTCGGTCACCGATCTGGTCAACGGTAATTTCCTCGCCCCTAACGTGTTCGACACCGGTGTCCCGATCCACACCGGCACGCGCAGCGATGTCGCCGTCCCGCCGACACAGCCGCTTGAGCAGTTCGCCTCGACACAGGGGATCACTGCGGTGCAGTTGCTCCAGTCGCTCGCCGCAACCGCGCTTGCTCCGGCCGCTCAGATCCTCATCCCGGGCGCTGCCCGCTGGGCACATGCCACACCACTCCCCGCGCCTTATGGCCTGCGCAGCGGCGACACGCTCGACGGCATCGCGGCGGCCTTCGGCGGCGCGGTGACGCCCGAGACCCTGGCAGTCGCCAATGCAGATTTGCCGGGCGTGCTGTCGGCGATGCCGATCACGTTGCAGGAAGTGACCGTAACCCCGGTGAGCGGCGCCTCGTTCAACAGCGTCGTGGCCCAGTTCGCCGGGCAGCACATTACGGTCAGCGTCACCGATATTGCCGGGCAGATCGCCGGCGTCGCGGGGCATCTTTACGCCGGTGGGCTGCTGGTGTGCCCGATGTCGAGGCTCGGCACGGGATCGGCGGGGCTCTCGCTTGCCGCGATCGCCACCAGCTTTGGCGTCTCGGCCTCGGATTTCGCCGCCGCCAACGCGGCGATGCCCGGCCTGCTGCTCTCCGGCGTTCCGGTCACTGTCGACATCCACAATCCCGAAGGTGGCACCGATCTTCCGGTCAGCACTACGACCCGCCGCAACGACACCTTCAACAGCCTTGCAGCGCGCTTCGCCGCAATGGGCGCCCCGGCGAGCGTCACCACCATCGCCGCGGCAAACACCAGTGCGGCATTGATCGATCCCGCGGCGGTCGCTGTGCTCCCGCCCGCCCCGGTGACGCTTACCGGCGATTTCGCACCCGGTGCGCAAGGCTGGCGCTTCGCCGAGCCGATCTTCGAGATCGAAGTAGCACTCACGCTCGAGCGCGCGAGCGAGCTGATCGATCCCGGTTTCCGCTCCAGGCCCGGCGATCCGCCGACGCCCGTGCAGCGCGGCCGCACCGTCATTGCTCCGGCCTCGAGCCTGTCGTCGGACCAGAGCGCCGCGATCGGCAGCCCGATCAGGCTCGAGCAATTCGCCGCCGAACTCGAGGCGGGCATTCCCGCCCTTCGGGTTGCGAGCGGCAAGGTGCTCGTCGACGCCGCACCCAGCAACGATTTGTGGGCGGTGGTGTTCGGCCCGGGGGGGATCCAGACGCTCACCGTAGCACCCACCTTCGATGCCGGCCAGCCGAGCGGCCCGACGCCCTGGTTCTTTGCGATCCGCCCGCTATCGACCGACCTGATCTCCGCGCCGCGCCTGCCGCTCCGTGGCCTCGTCGACGGTGCGCTTTCCGGCACGCCGACGCTCACCGACATCAGCGGCGTCGACATCGAGACATGGGCAACGGCCTTTCTCGTCGATTTCGACCGTATGCTGAGTCCGGCCTATGCCGCCGGCCTTTACCGGCTCGATTCAACCTTGGTGCGGAGCAGGCTCGACGAACTGATCGGCAACAAGGCCACCTTGGCCGGCGGCATCGCTGCGGGTCTCGATTTCGTACTCGCCTCGGATACCCTCGACCAGAAGCGTCGTGCCTCCGCGATCGCGATGCTCCGCCAGCGGCTGCTCGCTTCGCTCGCGCTGGGCTATTCAGTTTCGGTGGTGATGCAATGGGACGCGACGGCCATTCAATCGCCCTGGACCGGGCCGACGGTGAAGCTCACCGGCGCGCCCGCCCAGCAAGCCGGCGGCGCGCCCAACGTGTCAATCGGCACGACCAAGATCACCCTCGCCAAAACAGATTCGCCGGCCGCGGATCCCTATGTCAACGCGACGCTGACCGTGACCAATGCGCAGCAGCTCGGCACATTGGCTTTCGACGCCGAGTTCGTCCCCAACGAGATCGAGTTCGATATCACGCCGGTTTCCGGGGTTACGGGCTATGCCAGCTCAAACTGGCTTCGCTTCGTCAATCCGCTGACCAGCGCGCCGCCGCCAGGATACAATGTCGGGCTCGGCACCGTAGTGGCACCGCTGCCGTTGCGGACCTATCCGGCGCTGCCCCAGCTGTTGGCGCAAACGACGCCAGCACAGGACCCCGCAACCACGGACGTCGCCACCGCCGCCCAGTGGCGCTATGTCGTCGATGTCGGCCACCGGGCGGTGGTGCAGGACGAGCTTGGGTTCAACATCGAAGTCAACATCCGCTCCGGTACGCAATCGCTCGCCGCCAGCCCGCGCGAGATGCTGATCGCAGCGCTGGCACAATATAATTACGTCGCGTCGGATCTCTGGCAGATTCTCGAAGCGATTCCGGCCGCGCGATCGAACCAGCCGGCCGACGAAATCCTCGTCGCGGCGATCGGCACGTTCATCGACCTGAGCGGCGCCATCGCCCGCGCCTGGGCCCAGTTATGGGGTCCTTCGCCAGCCCCGACGGCCGACGCCGAAACGGAGCCCCCCACCGGGCCGGTTTATGCGTCCTACGATCTGTCGGGCCATCTCGCCGCCGACCAGGGCGTGTTGCAGAGCGTCACGCTGACCGGCAACGGCGAGGCACCGGGGCCGGGGGGCTGGCCCGAGCTGTGGATCCGCTTTGCAGGCAAGCTGATACAGCTCGACGCCCAGGACCCGGCGGGCAACACCCGGCTTTATAAATTCCCGGCAGGTTCGCGGGTGCCTGCCGACGCCGAACTCGTCTTCGAACTGCGTTTTCCGGGACTTGCCTCGGGCAATTACCACAACGCGCGAAGCTCCGCTGCGGTGGTCCGCAACGCGCACCTGATGCCGAATGACGGTCCGGCGACGCGCGAGCCCTTTGTCTATCGCACGCCCTTCCTCACCTTCGCAGACGAAGCAACTCCGCTCGTTACCAACAGCAATCGCCTGCCGATCGGCAGCTTCACCAAAACCGATTACGCCGCACTGACCCAGATGTTCCACGACATCTTCGACGGCCCCGGCACCGGTCTCCAGATTTCGGTCGCGGTACACTATAACTACTGGCTCGCCGAGGCGGCGGTCGGCGATCCGCTGACCACCTCGCTTCCGGTGTTGCTGATGCCGCGTTCGACCTATCTGTCGACTCTCCCGCAACAACTCGCCGACAGTCTCACCACGTGGCAATCCAACAACGATCCCTCGAAAGTCGGCGGCGAGTGGCAGATTGCGGTTTCACTCTATTCGGCGGTCGAGCCCACGCTCGATCGCCCGGTTCTCCAGCTCCAGCGGATTATCTCGCCTCTACCTGCCGGCGAGAACGCCGATCACGACGCTTGATCGCAACGTCTGATCAGCAGTCCCGCGGACGGGTAAGCCGAGGCAAGGCGCAGGGCGCGCAGCCCCTGCCGGAGACAGGGCTTGCGCGCGCCGTTGGCACCTACATGCGGAACGAGATACTTCCCACAAAGGTGCGGCCGTTCTTGTAGAAGGCCGACGGGCGATCCGGGGTGCCGCTATACTGCAAATAGGTCTCGTCGAGCAGGTTCTGCGCTTGCGCGGTCAGCGTGACATTGTCGTTCAGCTTGAACGACATCGAGGCGTCGAGCTGGTTGTACGGCGCGACCATCTCCTGTGAGCCGAGACGTCCGATCGTGCGGAAATAGGCGGAGCGGTAATTGTAGCTCAGCCGCGCCTGGAACGGCCCCTTCTCGAAATAGGGGATGATGTTCACGGTGTGCTTCGAGAGGTACGGCAAGTTCAGGATCTGGGTGGTGTTGATCGTCGTCGACGTGCTGCTGTCCTGGTACGAATAATTCGCCTGGATGCCGAACCCGCCCCAGATCTCGGCCTGGCCGTTGATCAGCACGCCGTTGACCTTGCCCTTGCCGGCGTTGATCGGGCGCTGGATCGTGTAGTCGTTCTCCAGCCGTCCGGTCAGCGAGTTGAACAGCGTCTGGCCGCCCACGCGCTCGTTAATGATGTAATTGTCGATCTCGCGACGATACAGCTCGACCGAGATCAGCGCGCCGGGTCGCGGATAATATTCGGCGGTGATCTCGTAATTGGTCGACTGATACGGCCGCAGGTCGGGATTGCCGCCGCCCGCGTCGTGCGTCACGTCGTTCTGGGTGATCGACGCCGCCAGATCCTGATAGCGGGGCCGCGAGATCACCTTGGCCACTGCGCCGCGGAAGATCAGCTGCGGGCTGGCTTCATAGGCGATATTGATCGACGGTAGAAATTTCAGATAGTCGGACGTACTGGTCGTGGGCAACGGTACCGGATTGGGGTTCGCCGTCGTCGGCAAGGACAGTGCATATTGTGATACGTCCTTGGTATAGACCAGCCGCCCGCCGATATTGCCGCGCAGGCCGCCGCCTTCGAAATTGAGCTGCACATAGCTGGCGAGCGTGGTCTCCTTGACGCGCGTCGAGGCGCCGATCTTGTCGACCAGCGGCGAGTTGATCGCATTCGCGAGGATGTCGATTACCGACTGTTCCGGAAGGTTCAGATATTGCGTGGCGTTTCCGGTGCCGCCTGTGCCGCTGTAGACGCCATCCGGCGTCACCAGCGTCTCCGCGCCCAGCTGCGAGGCGAGCATCGACGTCTGCAGATAGGTGTTCACGCCGCGCGCATCGACGCGGTTGACATGGTGCGTGAAGCGCGACCCGACGAGGAATTCCTTGAAGAACCCGTCGCCGACCGGCACCGTCGCATCCACGCCGCCGAATGCATCCGCGTCGGTGGTGACGCTATAGTCGAGCCCACCGATCTGCGCCGCGTTCAGCTGCGTGCCGCCGACGATCACCGGCCTGCCCTCGATCGTCGCGAGATTGTTGTTCGGATTGGTGAAGTAGTTGGCGCGGTTGGTCAGGTCGCCGTTAAAATTGACTTCAGAGGAAGTGGGTGTGATCGAATAGCTGAACGGCAATCGCGTCTGCACGTTGAACAGATATTCCGGATTGCGCCCGCCGGTCGCCTTGCTCCAGCCGGCTGCGACCGCGATCTTGGCGCCGTCGTCGCCTTGCCAATCAGCGAAGAAATTGACGTTGTCGGTCTTGAGCCTGGTATGCCGAACCAGCGTGTCGAGCTGCGCGCTCTGGCTGGTCGCTGCGCCGAAGCTCGCATCGGTAACGACGCCATTCGACACCGTGGCCGACTGGAGCACGTTGCCGGTCCACGCGCCCGGAATGGTGTACATCGACTGGCTGTAATTGTTGTAATTGCCGTTGATGTGCAGACCGTTGAGCGTGAGCGTCAGGTCGCTGCTCGGGCGCCACTGGACGGTGCCGGCGACGCTGGTGCGCTCGCGCTGCTGCTGGAAATAGGCATAGTTGATCCCGAAGGGGGAGGCCGCCTTGTACAGGTCCTGGATCGTCCCGCCGCTGATCGTCGCGGCCGGGTTCTTGAGCGACAGCGCGCCGGTGGTCGGGTCGCGGTTGACGAAAGGGCTGTTGTAATTGCCACTCGCGTCGGGCGCGATATTGTCATAGCCGAAGAACTCGACGCCGGAGCGGACGAGCCGCTGCTTGTCATAGGTCGCGGCGACCAGAATGCCGAACGTCTCGGCGTCGTTCTTCCAGCTGTAAAGGCCGGATCCGCGGATGCTACCCTTCTCGGCACGGTCATTGTACGAATAGCCGCCGGAGGCGAAGATCGAGTTCGCCTTCAGTTCGAGCGGGCGACGGGTGCGGACGATCACGGTGCCGCCAAGGCTGCCTTCCTCGAGGCGCGGTTCGGGCGACTTGTAGACTTCCAGCCGGTCAACCAGTTCGGGCGCGAGCAGCGAATAGTTGAACGTGCGGCTGCTCGGGTCATTGTCGTTGCCGCCCCAGTCGGCCGAGGCAAGGCCATGGCCGTCGAGCAGCATGCGGTTGAGCGCCGGATCGGTGCCGAGGATCGCCACCTTCTCGCCTTCGCCGAAGCGGCGGTCGATCGATACGCCGGGGATGTGCGACAGCGATTCAGCGACGTTCCTGTCAGGAAACTTGCCGATATCCTCGGCCGAGATCGCATCGACGACGGCGTTTGCGTTACGTTTCACTTCGATCGCCTGCCGCAGCGCCCCGGCATAGCCGGTGACGACGATCTCCTCGCCGCTGGCTTCGTCCGCCTGCCCTGCGGAGGCAGCATCGCCCGGCGGAGTGACGGGAGCCTGCTGCGCCTGCGCAACACCGGCAAAGCCGGTCAGGGCGGTGGTTAGCAGGACGATCTGACGCAGGCGCATCTATGGCACTCCCCTTGTTACGCGCAGTGGAGCTGCCCGGCCTTTGTCCGCCGACCGCTTCACCCGAAATGGCAAGTGGCGGTTTTTCCGCTTACTCGTCAGATGCAGTGGTACCCAATCGCCGAGGCGCAGGCGACGGCTCGTTTTATAGATAAACTGTGTTTCCGCTTATAAAATGCACAACTCGGCGCGCTCCGAGGAGTCACGAGGGTGTGGGCCACCGGCCCGCACCCCCGCACGTCCTGCAGCTGCATTCCTCTCGATTGAACGACCCGGTGCGCCGCACGCGTCGGCGACGGTGGCTGCCAACTACTCGCCGGTCGCGACAATCCGCGGCAAGCTGCGGATCGGCTCGACGCGGATCGCGCGGAACCACGTCTCGGCGCCTTCGGACTGGAGCTGGATCTGGCCGTGCGTCAGCGGCACGCGTCGGCCATCCGGCCCGATCGTCGCGAGACTACGAACTTCGGCGACCGGCACACCGTTGACGACATGGATCGCACGGTCTCCGAGAACATAGAGGTCGAGAATATTCCACTCTCCGACAGGACGTTCGGCATCGCGCGCTGCCTCGACATTCCAGGTCGGCGTGCCGTTGATCATGTCGACCTCGCGGCCGCCGACGCGAAACCGCAGGTGCGGCGCGATCAGCCTCGGGTCCAGAGCGACGTTGGTGAGCCCCCGCATCTTCGTGCCGACCATGACGATCATGCCGGTCGAGCCCTTCATGATCTCGAATTCAGCGGACGGTCGCCATGTGCCGAACACCTCACCCGGTGCGCCATGCGTGTGATAGAGCAGACCGTTGTTCCGCGGCGCAGTCTCGCGCGGGGCCCAGGTTCCGGCGCCCCATTTATATTCGAGCCGAAGATGATAATCGCGGAGATCGGCGCGGTGGACGAGGCTGCCCCAGGTCTCGCCCTTCACCCAGATTGCCGGTGCGCCATCCACCTGCCGGACGGCGAAATCACCTTTGGTGTCCCGGCTCACTCCGATCGGCACAGCACCCGGATTGGACTTGTAGGTAATCGCCGGATCGGCATAGCCGAGCCACGGCTGCCACCCTTCGAGAGTGCGCCCGTTGAACAGACTCGTCGGCTTGCCGGCCGGGCGAGGCACATCGACAAGGGTCAGGCGCTGCGGCGTTGCAGGTGCCTCACCAGCAATCGTCCTCGCCGTCTCGACGGAGCTCTGTGCCATCGCGGCACCCGGCAAAATCAGCGCCGCCAGCAAGGCAATTTTCACGATCATCATCCTTCGTTTTGCGGGTGCGTGTCTATTGTCCCTGATCCGCCGGTGTAGTTATCCGATGGGCGTAGAGGCAATCCGCCCGAGCGGCGCTTGATCTCGCGTCGAGCGGCTTCTGCACATGAAGCAGACTTCATCCAATTGCCACTCTGGCGACAGCAACGATGTGGCAGAACCGCGGCATGAGCGACAATAGGCTGCGCCATAGATATTTGCGTCTCCCGCGCACGCCGCTCGGCTGGGCAGGAATGCTCCTGGCAGCCTCCGCCGCCGCATTGCTGGGCCTGTACGCCGCCGCAGGGTTTTTCGACCGTGACCCAGTCCGACTGTTTCCCGCGCGGGGCGTGCCGAGGCCGGTCGCGGCCGTGTTTTTCTCCGGCGACATGGGGTTGCGGTTCGGCATGGGCCCATATGTCGCCGGCGCCCTCGCCGGAGCGGGCATACCAGTCCTCGGCGTCTCCTCTTCTGCGGCATTCGCATCACATCGCTCCCGCGCTGAAACCGACGCCATTGTGGCGAACGCGATCCGCGAGACGCTGCGGCGAACGGGGGCGCGTCGCGTTGTCGTGCTGGGCCAGTCGTTCGGCGCCGATATCGTTCGCGTCGGTCTTGCCGATCTGCCTCGAGATTTGCGCGCCAGAATCGCCGCCGCCGTGCTGGTGGTGCCCGGCGCAACCGCCTATTTCCGCGCCGACCCCTCCGGATTGAGCTACCGGGGCATTCCCGATGCGAATGCCGCCGAGGCGTCACGCCTCGGCTGGCTGCCGCTGATCTGTATCCAGGGTTCGGCCGAGACGGACACGCTCTGCCCCACGCTGACGATGGCCAATTCCCGACGCATCGCCCTGCCCGGCGGGCATTTCCTGCGCAACGACCACGCCTTGCTCGTGCGCACCATCCTCACCGCACTCGGCCCGATCCTGAACCTCCCGGGGAAGTCTTGATGCGCTTTGCGATCCTCGCATTTTTCCTGATCACCGCGTTGCCTGCGCAAGCAGCGTCTGCTGCACCCGCCGGCTCGACCGCACCGGACCCGGTCTTCGGCACCTGGACCAATCCGAAGCGCACGATCGCCGTCAGGACAGCGCCTTGCGGAAGCGAATTGTGCGGCGTGATCGTGGCGGCGACCACAGAGGCGCAGAATGACGCGCGGGAGGCTGGCGTCGCCCGGCTGGTCGGCACCGAGCTGCTCCGGGACTATCGGAAGACCGGCACGAACAGCTGGTCCGGCACGGTCTTCGTCCCCGATCTGCGCCGCAGCTTCTCGTCGCACATTGTCCAGAGATCCGCTGGCGTCCTCCGGATCTCGGGCTGCATCCTCGGCGGGCTGCTCTGCAAATCGCAGGATTGGACACGGCTCTGAGCGCGACCGGGATCTTCGCGCGCGCACGGGCACGCGTCCGGCGGCTGCGGCGCCCGCTGCTCGCTCTCGCGGTGCTCGCAGTCGCCGCACTCGCCTTCGAGGCGATGCGGGCTATGCCCGGCGAGGTTCGTTATCATGACCTCCGCCAGGCGATTGCCCTGGTGGAGACGCCCCGCATCCTGCTCGCCTGTCTGCTGACCGCCGGGAGCTACCTGGCGCTCACGCTCTACGACTGGCTGGCTCTCCGGACGATCGGTCGCGACCTGCCGTGGCGAACCGCAGCGATCGCCTCGTTCACCAGCTATGCGCTCAGCTACAGTCTCGGCTTCGCGCTCCTTACCGGAGGAACCGCCCGCCTGCGCGCCTATAGCGCAGCGGGGCTCGACTTCGCCGACGTGGCGCGGATCACGATCATCGCGTCGGCGACGTTCTGGGCGGGGATCGTCACCGTCGCAACGGTCGCGCTGCTGTTCGCCCATGCGAACCTGTCGGCCGGGCCTCTCGAGATCGGCCCGACAGCGCAGCATCTGCTCGGCGCCGCGCTGCTGGTGATCCTCGCAGCTGCGGTGGCGCTGCGCGGACGAAGGGGGGCTCGGTTGCACCTCGGCGGCCACACGGTTCCGCTTCCGCCGGCTTATTTGCTCTGCGCCCAGCTCGCCACCTCCGTCATTGACCTCGCTTGTGCCGCGGGGGCTCTGTACGTGCTGATCCCGGGAGCGCCGCCCGGCTTGTTCGGCGGCTTCGTCCTTGCCTATGCCGCGGCCCTCGTCGCCGGGCTCGTCTCGCACGTGCCGGGGGGGCTCGGCGTGTTCGAGGCCGTGATCCTCGCGCTGGTGCCGCTCGGCCACTCCGGACTGTTCGCCGCGCTGCTTCTGTATCGCATGATCTATTATCTGCTGCCGCTGAGCGCTGCCGGGACGATGCTGGTCGTGCTCGAAGGTCGCCGCCTGCGCAAACCGCTGCTGGCCGGACTCGGCGCCGCCGGCCGGGTCGGGCAGGCACTCGCACCGCCGCTTCTCGCGATCCTCGTATTTGGGGGCGGCCTCGTATTGCTGATGTCCGGCGCGCTGCCGCCGCTGCACGGACGCATGGCCATGCTTCGCGACGTGCTGCCGTTGCCGTTCGTCGATGCGTCGCACTTTGCAGCGAGCCTCGTCGGCACGGCCTTGCTGCTGGTTGCCCCTGCCATTCAGACACGCCTCGAGAGCGGATTCCACGCCGCGCGCGCGCTCTTGCTGGCGGGGGCGATATTCTCGTTGTCCAAGGGGATCGATTTCGAGGAGGCAGGCGTGCTGCTGGCGGTGGCGGGCCTGCTTCAATATGCCCGCCCCACCTTTTATCGCCGCTCGGGAATCGGATCGGCTCCCGTCGAACACTGGTGGTGGGCCGCGGCGTTGATTGCCCTCGCCCTCAGCGCATGGGCCGGTTTTTTCGCCTACAAGCACATTCCCTATTCCGACGCTCTCTGGTGGGACTTTGCGTGGCGCGGAGACGCCCCGCGCTTCCTTCGCGCCACGCTCGGAGCGACCATGCTCGTCGCCGGCTGGGCGTTCTGGCGAATCCTCTCTGCGGCACCGGTCACCGAGAGGTCGGCCACGCTGCCGGCCGAAACCGCAGCGATCGCCTTCGCGGCGGCTGGCCGAAGCGATGCGCTGCTGGCATTCACCGGGGACAAGAACTTCCTCGTTTCGGCCGCCGGCGACGCGTTCCTGATGTACCGGGTGCAGGGTCGTACCTGGATAACCATGGGTGATCCGGTCGGGCCCCTTGCCGCATGGCCGGAGCTGGTCTGGGAGCTGCGCCGCCGGTGTGACGCGTCGCGCGGGCGCCTTTGCCTCTACGAAGTCAGCGCGGAGATGCTCCCTCTGATCGTCGAGCTGGGGTTACAGCCGATGAAATATGGCGAAGAAGCCTTGATCGATCTGACGAAGGGTTTCGACCTGCAGGGAAGCCAGTTCAAGTCGTTGCGCCACTCGGTCAACAAGGCCGTCGCCGCCGGGCTGCTGTTCGAAGTCATTCCTGCGCGAGAGGTGCCAAACCATCTGGAGACGCTACGCGGCGTCTCCAATGCCTGGCTGGCCGGCAAAAAGGGTAAGGAGAAGGGGTTCAGCCTCGGACGTTTCGACGAAGAGTATCTTTCGCGCTTCGATTGCGCCGTGCTGCGGCTCGACGGCAGAACCGTCGCGTTCGCCAACATCTGGGCGTTGCCGAACCGGGAGGAAATGTCGGTCGATCTGATGCGCCACCTTCCCGACACGCCTTATGGTGCCATGGATCTCCTTTTCGTCCGGCTGCTGCAGCTCGGGGCAGAGCGCGGATTTCGCGATTTCAGCCTTGGCATGGCCCCGCTCTCGGGGTTGCACGGAGGTGCGTTGGCACCACTGTGGTCGCGGCTCGGCGCAGCGGTTTATGGCCGCGGCGAACAGCTGTACGGCTTCTCGGGGCTGCGTGCCTTCAAAAGCAAGTTCGCGCCGCGCTGGATACCACGCTATATCGGCGTGTCTCCCGGGCTCTCGATGCCGCGAGCGATCGTGGATCTCGCGCAACTTGTCGGCGGCTGATCGGACGCGTCGCCCCTCAGTGGGCGAGGAAAAGCGGCACCGGACACTCGCGCAGCATGCGGCGGGTGACACCGCCCAGCACTGCCTCGGTAAACCGGCTGTGGCCGAAGCCGCCCATCACCAGATAAGCGACACCCTGCGCCTCGATTTGATCGAGCAGGATCGTGCTTGGAAGATCGGATGCGGTTCCGGCGCGCCAGATCGCAGGGTTGACGCCATGGCGCGAGAGATAGGCCGCAGCCTCCTCGGCCGGCACCTTGATCGAGCCATCCGCGCACTCGATGATCGTCACCTTGCAGGCATGCTGGAGCAACGGCACCGCCGCCCGCAGCGCCGTCTGGGCTTCCGCGGAGCCATCCCACGCCACCATGGCGTGGCCGAACGCGTCGAAGCCTCGGCTCTCGTGCGGCACCGCGACGACCGGCCGATCTGACTTGATCAGCACCTCGGCAGCCACTTCCGCCATGTCGGGATAGGCATTCTTGATGTCGCGATTGAGCACGATCACGTCTGCCAGCCCGGCAGCCTCGCGTACGCTCGGGCTCAGGAAGCCGGTGGTCTGGATCCAGTCCCACGATACGCCTTCGATCTTCAGGCGCTGTTCCATGCGTGCACGATTGTCCGCTTCGTTGGCCTGCTCATCGGCGAGCAGCAACGCCGAGCCGCCGAGCGTCGCATAATCCGCCACTGTAACCGGCGGCGCCGCCACGTCGACGCAAGTGAGATGTCCGTCGAGCGCGCGGGTGATATCCAGAGCAGCCTGGAAGCGTGCTTCCTGTCCCACGTCGTCATGCATCAGCACCAGAATATTCTTCATGATCGCCTCCGTCGTGAAAGGGAATGTGCCGATGCTATGGGACTGTATCGCCCGCCTCTATTCGCAATTGTACCTAATCAGGAGAGGTCGCGCGGCCCGCGAGCTTCGCCGCTAGGGACATCGTCGATTACTCGCACTCGCGGGAAGCGTCTTTGGGTCAGGGCCGGCATTCGCGATGTTCCGGATACGCTCCGTAAACATCCCAATGTCGCAGCGCGCGCGTTGCAGCGAAACCAGCAGAGTCAGCCCGGAGGTCGAACAATGCCTATTCCCACGATGCCATGCCGCAGCCGCGCCTCCGCCAGTCCAGAACAGGCGTCGCCCGAATGATCGGCAGTCCCCACCCGGCAATCCTCTTCGGCCGACGCTCGACACATGCACCCGCGCCGTGGCGCCCGTGGTGAAGCATGGTTCGATGAAGCCAGAAGGCATTAGATTGTGACCTCCTCCTCCAAAGCACCCGACTTTCGCCCGCTCGTCCTTCTCGTCGAAGACGAAGACAGCGTGCGTCGGTCGCTACAGCTGTTCCTCACCGGACGCGGCTATCGGGTGCGAGCGTTCGCCGCAGTGGCCCCGGTGATCGCCGACGCGACCTGTGGCGAGGCGGCCCTGCTGGTCGCGGACTATCGCCTGCCGGATGGGGACGGGATCACGTTGCTGACCGGCTTACGAGGACGTGGTTGGACGGGGCGCGCAGTCCTCGTCACGGCGTTCCCCTCGGAGCGGCTCACGAGTTCGGCGCGGTCTGCGGGATATGCGAACGTGATCGAAAAGCCGCTTCGGCACCAGGAGCTGCTCAGCTCGCTGGGCGCCGCCTAGACTGGCATGTCAGCCCCGAATGGCTATGGTGCACGGCGCGCGCACAATGCCGGTTGAGGACGCAAGCGTCCCGCGCGTAGTCGGGACAGGCATGCGAGCAACACGCGTCATGAATGCAAGAGGCCGGATTACGCGGTACGGCCTTGCGGTGCTTGCCGTGGCAGTCGCCGTTGGTTTGCGGCTCGCCCTCGATCCCATGCTCGCCGGACATGCGCAGTATTTGCTGTTCACTGCCGCGGTGGTGATCGCGGGGGTTTTCGGCGGCATCATGCCGGCGATCCTCGCCATGCTGCTCGCAGCCACCGCAGCGAGGTTGGCAGGTGGCGCCGCCGGCGAATGGGGGACGAGCGAATTGCTGGCGTTCCTCGCGACATCCGCCGTCCTGATCTGGGCGGTGAGCCATGTCAGCCATCCGCGGTCACGCGCGGCCGAAGGCGAAGCGAAAAAGCGGCAACGCAACGGCGAGGCGGATGAACTGGCGGACGAACTCAATCTTCTCGTCGATCGCGTCGCGGGATACGCGATCTACATGCTGGACCGCGAAGGCCGGGTGACCATCTGGAACAAGAGCGCCGAGCGGCTCAAGGGCTGGAGCGCGGCGGAAGTCGTGGGTCAATCCAGCGCCCGCTTCTATCCGGCGGCGGCACAGGCGGCCGGGAAACCCGCACGCGATCTCGAGATAGCGCGTTTGGCCGGCAAGCTCGAAGAGGAGGATTGGCGCGTTCGCAAGGATGGCTCCGAATTTCTGGCGCACGTAACGATCACTGCGCTTCACGATGCCTCGGGAGCATTGCGGGGCTTTGGCAAGGTCATTCGCGACGTCACCGAACAACGCGCATCGGAGCGCCAGCTCTCGGCGAGCGCCAACCAGTTCCGTTCGATCCTCGCGACGGTTCCGGACGCGATGATCGTGATCGATGACGCGGGCAAGATCCTGTCGTTCAGCGCCGCGGCCGAGCGTCTTTTCGGCTTTGCCGAGGCTGACGTCCGCGGCCGCAATGTGAGCATGCTGATGCCTTCGCCCGACCGCGAACAGCACGATGGCTATATCGCGCGATATCTTTCGACCGGGCAGCCACGGATCATCGGCACCGGGCGGGTCGTCGTCGGCGAGCGTCGCGACGGCAGCACCTTTCCGATGGAACTCGCAGTGGGCGAGGCGATCACCGAAGGCGAGCGCATCTTTACCGGCTTCATTCGCGACCTGTCCGAAAAGCAGGCGGCGGAGGAACATATCGAGTCACTGCGTGCTGATCTGATTCATGTCGCGCGGGTCAGCGCGATGGGCACCATGGCCTCGACGCTCGCGCACGAACTCAATCAGCCGATCACCGCAGTCGCCAATTACGTGCAGGGTATTCGCGACCTTCTCGAACAGCCGGATTCCGACGACTTGCCGATGATCCGCGAAGCGCTCGACGACGCGCGGAATGAAGCGCTTCGTGCCGGTAACATCGTTCGCCGTCTCCGCGAATTCGTGTCGAGGGGCGAAGTGGAGAAGAGCGTCGTCGACCTGCCGGCGTTGATCGACGAGGCATCGAAGCTCGCTCTGATCGGTGCGCGCGAAAAGGGCGTCAAAGTGACGTTCGACCTCGACCCGCGCGCGACGCCGGTCCTCGTCGACAAGATCCAGACCCAGCAGGTCCTGATCAATCTGATGCGCAACGCGATCGAGGCGATGGCCGGCGCGCCGATCCGCGAGCTCTCGCTCGGCTCCCGGCCGGCACCGCAACACATGGTGCAGATTACCATCGCCGACACCGGCCCGGGCGTCGCCCCCGACATAGCAGAGAACCTGTTCAACGCCTTCAACACGTCGAAAAGCGAAGGAATGGGGCTCGGCCTGTCGATCTGCCGAACCATCGTCGAGGCGAATGGCGGCCGTATCTGGATGGAGCCGCGCCCGGGGGGCGGCACGCAGTTTCATTTTACCATTCCCCACGCAAAGCCGGAGGAACAGGAATGAGCCAGCCAAGGCTGATCCACATCATCGACGACGAGGATTCGGTCCGGCGGTCGGCGAGCTTCATGCTCAAGACCTCGGGCTTCACGGTACAGACCTGGCCCTCCGGCGTCGCCTTCCTCAAGGAAGTGCGTCACGTCGATACCGGCTGCATCCTGCTCGACGTGCGCATGCCGGAAATGGACGGGCTGGAAGTCCAGCGCACGCTGCACGAGCGCGGCGTGACTATGCCGGTGATCATTCTCACCGGTCATGGCGACGTTTCGATCGCGGTCCGTGCAATGAAAGCGGGCGCGGTCGACTTCATCGAAAAGCCGTTCGAGAAGGAAGTGCTGCTCACCGCGATCCAGACCGCATTCGAGCGGCTCGAGGCCAGCGGCGAAGCAAGCACCCGCGCCGAGCAGGCGGCGGTGGTGTTGAGTGCGCTGAGCCCGCGCGAGCGCGAAGTGCTGGAAGGGCTCGCGCAAGGGCTGCCCAACAAGACCATTGCCTATGATCTCGGGATCTCCGCCCGTACCGTCGAAGTGCATCGCGCCAACGTGATGACCAAGCTCGGGGCACGCAGTCTTTCCGACGCGTTGCGGATCGCCTTTGCGGCGGGGCTCGGGTCGGAGAAGGCCTGAGTCTCGTACATCTTTCCGATGACTCCCAGCGACGGCGCCTGATCAGCGGTCCCCGGCGTCCAGTTCGAGCATCCGGATCCGCCCGACGACGGACACGAAGAACGCCGTCGACCAGCCGAGCAGGATGATGCCGTTGGCGCCCTCGATGGCACCGAGCACGCGCCAACCCTTGGGCAGGACGAGGTCGCCGTAGCCGACCGTCGTGTAGGTCGAGGTCGAGAAATAGAGCGCTTCCTCGAAGCCGGCGAGCGCGCCAGATACGGCGTAGACCGCGGCATAGAGCCAGATTTCGGCCGCATGCAGAACGAACAGTCCGAATGCGGCGCCCGCGATCCCCAGCACATCGTGCAGGATCGCGCCGCGCTCGGGCGTGCGGCTGCGATGTCCGCGGATCAGCCGCATCAGCACCGCCAGTCCGAGCAGATGCAACGTCACCGTCGAAGCGGTGATCAATGTCGAGAGGGCGAGCTGCGCAAGAAGTGGCATGTCCTCAGCATCGCCGTCCATTCGCGAAATCCCATACGGGAAGATGCGTACAGCCCCGCCCCTCGCCGCCGCCTAGGCGCAGCGCACCCAAACAAGATCAGGGAGCTGAACATGAAGTTTGTCGTAGCAGCGAGCGTAATGGCGGTTGCGGTCGCCACGCCGGCATCCGCGCAGGTCGCAGCCGGCGACGTACTGGTCCGGGCGCGCGCGATCCTCGTCTCGCCCACCGAGGAATCGGGACCGGTCACGCCCGGCTTCCCCACCGGGACGGTCGGCGTGTCCGACCGCGCGGCGCCCGAGCTCGACTTCACCTATATGCTCACCGATCACGTCGGCGCCGAGCTGATCCTGGCGACGACCAAACACGACATCAGCGGGCGCGGCGCGCTGTCCGGGCTCGGCGACGTCGCGACCACCCGGGTGCTGCCGCCGACGCTGACCCTGCAATATCATTTCGCGCCGAAGTCGCATGTCCGCCCCTATGTCGGCGCCGGAATCAACTACACCACCTTCTTCTCCGAAGACGCCAGCCGCTCGTTGGAGACGGCGATCGGCAAGACCGACGTGCACCTGAAAGACAGCTTCGGCTACGCGCTGCAGGCGGGGATCGACATGGATCTCACCCCGCGCGTGTTCGTCAATTTCGACGTCAAATATATCGACATCGACACCACCGCCCGGCTGACCACCGGCAGTGCAGTCAACCGCGTCGATGTGAGCATTGACCCGATCGTTCCGGCGATCGGCATCGGCATGCGTTTCTAGTTCCGGGGGCGGGGCGGAGGCCTCAGCGCCTCCGTCCCGATAGCCCTCCGGCAAACCCCATACGGGAACTCCACAATAACCCCGCGCGGCCGTCCTCCCTATCGGTGGCGGCGAACCGGGAGGGCCGAGTGCAGTACGAACATCTATTCCGAGACGCGCTGGACCGGCTGCATGCCGAGGGCCGCTACCGCGTGTTCATCGACATATTGCGCAACAAGGGCGCCTATCCGAATGCGCGCTGCTTTGCCGGGCACAACGGTCCCAAGCCGATCACGGTCTGGTGCTCGAACGACTATCTCGCGATGGGCCAGCATCCGGCAGTGATCGCGGCGATGGAGGAAGCGCTCCACGATGT
>JALMLT010000002.1:0-1004282 GCA_032334595.1 Sphingomonas psychrotolerans
TCAGGCCATGCCGGAGGCATGGCCGACCCGATCATCCCTCCCTTGCAGGGAGGGGATGTGACGTCCGCTAGCGGGGCGTTACCTGCCAGTCCGCTTTATGGGTCTACGGCCTGGAGCGTACGTTCAGCGCGTCTCGCCGCGACACAAGAAGCAGGTCGGTCGCAAAGTCCCGCCGCGTCGCCCGGCGTCGGGACCATCGCCGCTGTTCAAGAGCACCGCTATTCAAGAGCGCCAATGCAATGCCCTCCGGCCCAAGCCGGCGGTTCGAACCATAAGCTCGCCCCACCCCCCTGTGTCAGGCGCAGGTGCGACTTCGCCACTTGCGCCCCTCGCCCCGGCAGGCTACACACTGAACCACATGGTTCAGTTTTTAGCCCCTCCCCTCGATCTTTCGTTTGCGGCGCTGTCCGATGCGACCCGGCGCGGGATCATCGATCAGCTCGGGCGAGGCGACGCGTCGATCACCGGTCTCGCGAACAAGTTCCAGATGACGCTGACCGGCATGAAGAAGCACATCCAGGTGCTTGAGCGAGCAGGGCTCGTCGTCACGCAGAAGGTTGGACGGGTGCGAACCTGCACGCTTGGGAGGCGCGGCCTCACGGCGGAGGCCGAGTGGATCGAGACGCGGCGCAAGCTCTTCGAAGCGCGCTTCGAAGCACTGGACGAAATCATCAGCGAAATGAAACGGGAGGGAAGCGATGGATCCGAAAGCTGACAGTGCAGCCGGTGCGCAGAACCGCACGTCAATCGAGCGTAGAGGCGATCGCGAACTCGTCGTGACGCGAACGTTCGATGCGCCACCGAGCATCGTTTACAAGGCATGGAGCCAGCCCGAGCTGTTCCAGCGCTGGTGGGTGCCCAAATCGATACCGGGTGTCGCGCTCGTGTCGTGCGATATGGACGTGCGTACCGGCGGCAAATACCGGCTGGAATTCGGAAGCGGCGGTTCGGACACCATGGCCTTTTACGGCAAGTATCTCGAGGTGGTGCCGAACCAGCGCATCGTCTGGACCAACGACGAGGGCGAAGACGGCGCGATCACAACCGTGACCTTCGAGGACCAGGGCGGGAAGACACTGCTGACCTTCCACGAAAGCTATCCGTCGACGGAAGCGCTCGAGGAAGCACTAAGGGGCTCGGCCGCCGGATTGCCGGAGCAGCTGGAGCAGCTCGACGCCCTGCTGCCGGAGCTGGGCGAGTAGCGGGAGTCGGCAACCTGTCCGCAAGCGGCCGACTGTCCGAGGGTATCAGCGGCCGCCGACGGCGGTTTTCAGCATCGACATCTGCTTGCGGTACAGGCCGGTCATCGCCTGGAAATCGGCCTGGATCTCGCCCATCTTCAGCAACTGGTCTTCGAGCGTTACGTTGTTGCCGTCGGGCTTGGTCTCGGTGATGTCCTTGTCGAAGATCACCCCTGCCCCGACCGGCTGGATCGCGCCGAGGCTCTTCATCCGATCGGTCAGCTGCACCCGCGGCGCGGCGATCATGCCGCTGCCGCCAACCAGGGCCGCGAAGCTCGGCTCGGAGACTTCGCGCGCCTTGTAGCCGGGCGTCTCGCTGTTGGCGATGTTCTGCGCGACGACGCGCTGGCGCTCGGACAGGTTCTGCATGCGGGTGCGCAGGCCTTCGAGAATCGGCGGAGTGCTCATGATGATCAGAATCCCAGAGTGGAGGGGGCGCCCGAATTCAACCGGTTCAGCGCTGCCTGATAATTTGCCAGCTGTGCGCTCTCGCGCGCAGTCGATTGCCTGCCCGTCGCGGTGTTCTTGACGCCGTCGACCATCCGCGCCTTGCCATCATCCCAATATAGCGAGCGATAGGCCGTCTGCGTCATCGAGATCGCCTCTTCGACCTTCTTCATCGCCACCTTGGCGTTGTCGAGCGTCGAAAGGCTGAGCGCGTCGGTCAGGTCCATGCCGAAATTACCGCCCGGGCGCACCTTGGGTGCGCTGGCCGGCAGCGTTGCCTGGGTGGCGATGCGCTGGGGCTCGATGCCTAGCTTGGCAAGCGCGTCGGTGTCGGTGCCGCCGGGGATGAGCTCGAGTTCGTGCCCGGCCTTCATCGTGATCCGCAGCTGCTGGACACCGTCCACCGCCGTCGCGGTGACCGAACCCTTGGAGGCACCAAGCATGCCCTGCATCCGGGTGGCGATCGTCTTGAGCGTGTCACCAGCTTCGATCGTAACCTTGCGGACCGCACCATTGTCGGCCTTGAACGAGAAATAGTCGCCGGGACGCATCGTCGTCTGCGTCGTCACCTTTTCGGAGACGGCCGGATTGATCGTGCCGCGGCCGAAGCCGAGCGCCGAAATCGAATTGGCGCCGCCCTTGTCAGCGGCAATGCGGACCGGCTCGGTACGCAGCAGCGCCTGACCGAACTGGTTCTTGCTCGCGATCGCGCCGGTGGCGACATCGATCCGCGCGACGAAGCCGTCGGTCGGTCCGCGGCGCGGCGCGGCGAGATCGCCGGTGGTGCGGCCGCCGGCATAGAGATCGTTGCCCATGAACGCGATGCTGTCGACCTGATCATCGGCGGCGGAGCCGAGATAGGTGACGCTGGCACCAGCGAGCGCGGAATCGATGCGGGCGACGAAGCCGTCGCGATCGGCGCTCTTGCCGTTGACCTGGGCGCCGTTGAGGGCGTTGCTGGTCGCGCCGCCGACGGCAATGGTGCCGTCCGCAGCGACTGCGATCGCGCGAACGTCGGCAGTGCCGAGATCGATGCTGCCGAGATCGGTCGACAGCGCCGAAGCGCTCATCTTGCGGACCGAGGCATTGCCGTCCTGGTTGACCACGGCGAGCAGATTGCCGTCATTGTCCATCGCCAGCGCATTGATCGAGTCGTAGCCGGCACCGCTGAGCGTGCGGCGCTCGGCGAGCTTGCCATTGGCATCGATGCGCGCGACGAAGGCATCGCCATTGCCGCTGGACACCCGGCCGCCGACATATACCGAGCCGTCGCTGCCGACGGTGACCGCCTTGGCCGCGTCGGTGCCGATCGCGCGGACAACCGTCGAGAATTTCTCGTCGCCATTGGCGGCGTATTTGGCGACCACCATGTCGCCATCCGTGGACGTCACCCCGTTGAAGCTGCCGGTGACGGTGCCCGCGACGACGATGCTGCCGTCGGCGCCGATCGACACCGCGGCGCCGGTCGACGAGCCGCTGGCACCGAGGCTGCGCTGCCACACGACGTTGCCGGCCCCGTCCATCTTGGTCAGGAACAGGTTGTTGTCGCCATCCGACTGATTGGCGCCGAGGTCGCCCGCGGTGGTGCCGACGACATAGCTGTTGCCCTGCGCGTCGGTGACGATCGCGGCAGCGTCGGTGCTGGCATGGACATCGCTGGTCTTGGTGGTGCTGGTCTTGATCTTGCCGTCCATGTCGGTCGTCGTGGTCGTGACCGTGGTCGTCTTGCCTGCCAGCGTGTTCTGCGCGGTCGCATCGCGATCCAGCGCGGAGATCGTGCCCATCGATACGCGGGTGTTGGCGCCGTTCGGCTCGTTGAGACGGAAGACCTGCGTGGCGGTGGGCGCGTCGAGCGCCGTCTGGCCGGTCGCCACCACCAGCGAATCCTTCGCGCCGATCTGATCGAGGCTGACTTGCTCGAGCCCGTCCGGCGTATCGAGCTTCATGCCCCATTTGCCGTCGGCATAGACCGGCTTGAACCGCGCGCCCCAGCGCGAAACGGTGTTGCCGTCGGCATCGGTCATCACCGTACCATCGGGCTTCATCATCGGCGTCGCGCTGATCGCGCTGTTGAGCTGCGAAACGACGGAGTCGAGCGTCGGCGGCTGGGTACCCTGCGAGAGATCGACGGTGAACGTCTCGGTCTGGCTGCCGCGGGTGACGTTGACGCTGAACTGCTCCTGCCCGGTCAGGCCCGGCAGCGCGTCCGAACGCAATTTCACCAGCCCGTCGCCCTTGGTTTCATAGGCGTGGCTGGCGGCAAGCTTGGCCGACTGGGCCGTCGAGCTCGGCTTTCCGAAGGACAGATTGACCTTATCCGACGGCGCGGTGGTCAGATAGGTCTGGAGGTCGGTCAGGCCCTTTGCGAAGGCCTTCTCATATTGCGCGCGCTGGGCAGTGGTCGCCGTCTTCACGGTCGCGGCTTCGGCGAGAACACGGAGCTTTTCGAGCGCCTTGTACGCAGTGAAGCTCGTGCGGACGTCGTCGGGCAGGATTTCGGTGCTGCCGCCGGTTTTGTCGATCAGCGTCTTCGACGCGAGAATGGAGATGAGCTGGGACGATGCCGACTTGCCGCTGGTCGCCTCCTTCCAGGGCGGAGTGGTCTCGGCGAGCGTGAACTGGGCCTTGGCGGTGCGGACGGCCTTGCTGTCGAAGGCAATCGTGTTGGTCGCCAGCGAGAACACAGAACTGTCCCCGGTGAGCAGGCCCAGCCCCATCAGGCTTCCCGAAAAATTAACCGTCATCGCGACCGACCCTTTCCCCCATGCTCCTATAATAGGATGAGTGAACGCTTCCTTGCGTCCACCCACGATTTTTCTGCGAGGGGTCCAGAATGAGTTTGATGGCGCCGATTGCCGAGCCGGTCGAACTGAAGAAGTATAGCGGGCCGCAGCGTGCGGCCGCGCTGATGCTGGCGCTGGGCAAGCAGCATGGCGCTCCGATCTGGGAGCAGCTGACCACCGACGAGATCAAGGAGCTTTCCTCGACGATCGCCGGGCTCGGCCGCATTCCGTCGCAGGTCGTCGAGCACCTCCTTATCCAGTTCACCGGCGAAGTCGCCTCGATGGCCTCGCTCCATGGCAGCTACGAGACCACCGAGCGGCTGCTCGGCGGGATCCTGCCGGGCGACAAGGTCAAGGAGATCATGGAGGACATTCGCGGTCCTTCGGGCCGGACGATGTGGGACAAGCTCTCCAACGTCAGCGAGACCGTCCTCGCCGGTGCGCTCAAGCACGAATATCCGCAGACCGTCGCGGTGATCCTGTCCAAGCTGCGCCCCGACCATGCCGCGCGCGTGATCGCCGAGCTGCCGCGCGAATTCTCGGTCGACGTGGTGATGCGCATGCTGCGCATGGAGACGGTCCAGAAGGACGTGATCAACCAGGTCGAACAGACGCTCAAGAGCGAGTTCATGACCAACCTGTCGCGCTCGCAGAAGCGCGATCCGCACGAAGCGATGGCCGAATTGTTCAACTCGCTCGACCGCTCGACCGAAGAGGCGATGCTCACCGCGCTCGACAACAAGGCGCCGGAAAGCGCCGAGCGGATCCGCGCGCTGATGTTCACCTTCGAGGACCTCGCCAACCTGCTGCCGGCGGCGATCGCGGTGATCGTCCGCAATGCCGACAAGCGCGAGATGGCGCTGGCATTGAAGGGCGCGCCGGACCAGCTCAAGCAGCTGTTCTTCGGCGCGATGACCGAGCGTGCGGCCAAGCTGATGCGCGAGGACATGGCGGCGATGGGCCCGATCCGCGCACGCGACTGCGAAGAGGCACAGTCGTCGCTCGTGCGTCTGGCCAAGAACCTCGCCGACCGCGGCGAGATCCTGCTCGTCGATCCCAAGTCCGACGATGCGATGATCATCTGAGATGGGCATGGGCTTCCAGAACGTCGAACGCTTCGCTTTCGACCGCATCTTCTCCACCCCGGCGAGCGACAGCGCGACGATCCCGAGCGGCGACGCGCTGCTCGAGATCTCGGCGCTCCGCGCCGAGCTGGCGCTGCTGCGCGCGGACGTGGAAGCGCAGGTCAACCTCGCCCGGGCCGAGGGCTTCGAGGCGGGGCTCGCCCAGGCGCGGGCCGAGCGCGACGTCGCTTTGCTGAGCGCAGTCGACGCGCTGCATGCGGGAATCGAGTCGCTCGACGAGCGCTTCGAGGACGTGTCGAAGCGCGTCACCGGCGAAGCGGCGGAGATTGCCCTGGCCGCCGCCGACATGATCGCCGGCCGTGCGATCGCGACGGCGCCGGCCGAGACGATCGACGCGGCGATCGGCCGGGCGCTGAGCCAGGTCGCGCGCGGCACCGAACTCGAGATCCGGGTCAACCCCGAGCTGATCGAGGCGATCGAGGCGCGCATCGCCGAACGCCAGTCGAAGGACCGCCGCAAGCTCAATCTCACCGTGATCGGCGACGTCACCGTCGCGATCGGCGATGCGCTGATCGGCTGGGAGCAAGGCGGCCTCGCGCTCGACGCGAGCGCCCGGCGGCAGGCAGTGATGCAGGAGCTCGAGACTCTGCTGCCGGGGGCGGCAGGAGCGAATTAAACTTCCTTCCCCTCCCTGCAAGGGAGGGATTAGGCGTAGGCAGAAAAGGTCGGGCTCGATGCCCGGCCTTTTCTTCATTCCAGGCGGCTCGATGGGCGCGCCTCCGGCGCGCACCCACCCATGATCGGGTGAACAGCGCCCCCGCGCTGTTCAGGCCATGCCGGGGGCATGGCCGACCCGATCATCCCTCCCTTGCAGGGAGGGGAGTTCCGAACCACTAGGCAAAAAATTCCCACCCGGCACAAACTGCCGCCCGCGGCCTTCCTATAAGTCAATGGAGAGGGGCGCTCCTGCCCCTGGCCACATCACGGGGCGGTCTTGGAAGCGATCAAGAAATTTGCCGGGCAGCTTGGCCCGAAGCGGCTGATGCTGATGGGAGGCGTGGCGTTCGCGCTGCTTGCCGCCCTCGCCTTCGTCGCGACGCGCGGCTCCGATCCGCAGATGGGCTATCTGTACACCGATCTCGATCCGTCCGCTGCTGCGACGATCACCGAGAAGCTCAAGGCCGCGAACGTGGAATACACGCTCTCGGCGGACGGCACCTCGATCATGGCGCCGCAGGACAAGCTCGCCGAGTTGCGCATGTCGATGGCCGGCGAGAAGCTCGGCGGCAAGATCGGCTATGAAGTGCTCGACGAGGAACAGCCGTTCGGCGTCTCCGCCTCGCGCGCCAAGATGAACGAGACGCGCGCCGTCGAAGGCGAGCTCTCCAAATCGATCCAGACCATCCAGAACGTCTCCGCCGCGCGCGTGCACATCGTGATGCCCGAGCGCGCGATGTTCGCCGCCGAGAGCCGCAAGGCGACCGCCGCGGTCACCGTCAAGACCAAGGGGCGTCTCACCTCCGAGCAGATCGCCTCGATCCGCTATCTCGTCTCCTCGTCGGTCCCCGAGCTTTCGCCCGAGGCCGTGTCGGTCGTCGACCAGACCGGCGCCCTGCTCGCCCGCGCGGGGGAAGCCGGTTCGCTCGGCGCCTCCGACGCCGACGAGCGCCAGCAGCAGGTCGAAGCCAAGCTCCGCGAGGAAGTCGAGGCATTGCTCGAGCCGATCGTCGGCCAGGGCAAGGTCCGCGCCGAAGTCTCCGCGCAGATTGACCGCGACCAGACCCGCGAAGAGGCCAATGTCTTCGATCCCGACAAGCAGGTGATCTCGCGTCAGGTCAGCGTCGAAAATGGTGAGCAGAACAGCGAACAGGACGCCGGTCCGCAGACCGCGTCGGTCGGCAACCAGCTTCCCGAAGCGCAGGGCCAGACCCCGGGCGCTCCCGGCAGCGGCCGCCAGTCGCGCAGCAACCAGACTTCCGAAGACACCACCTACGACAACAGCTCGACCAAGACGGTCACGCTGCGCGGCCCGGGCAAGGTCACCCGCCTCACCGTCGCGGTGATGGTCGACGGTGGCGACAAGGGCCTGCCCCAGCCGCAGATGCAGCGCATCCAGCGTCTCGTCGAAAATGCCGTCGGTATGGACGCGGAGCGTGGCGACAGCGTCGTGGTCGAAAGCATGCGCTTCGCCAATGACGACAGCCTCGCCGACAAGGAACCCGGCATCCTCTCGAGCCTGCCGATGGACCGGATCTGGAGCCTGCTGCAGATCGTGATCATCGGCGTGGTCGGACTGATCGCGCTGCGGATGATCAAGCCCAAGATCGTTCCGGAGCCGGCCGTAGCTGTACTCGAAGGTCCCGCCGGCGAAACCGCCATCGCCGGCCAGTCGCCCGAGATGCTCGCGCTCGCCGAGCGCGCCGCGGACGGCGACGAAGACGCAATGAAACAGCTCGAGGCGATGAACGCCGACCAGCCTTTGCTCGATCAGGAGATCGCGCTCGCCCAGGTCGACGGCCGCATCAAGCTCTCCGCCCTCAAGCGCATTGGCGATGCGATCTCCGCGAGCCCGCCCGAAGCGGCCTCGGTGATCCGCCAGTGGATGAACTCGTAAGGAAATGACGATGGCTAGCGAACCCCACGACATCATCCCCGCCGACACCGACGCGAGCGGCCCCGTATTCGAAGATTTCGAGCCGTTCCCGACCGGCGACCAGGCCGGTGCCGGCTCGGAAGGCCTCGAGGCCGTCCATGACGTGCCGGTCAAGGTCCAGGCAGTGCTCGGCCGCGCCCGGATGCCGGTCGGCGAGCTGCTCCATTTGACCTCGGGTACCGTGGTCGAACTCGATCGCCGCGTCGGCGAGCCCGTCGACATCTTCGTCAATGATCGCCTGATCGCGCGCGGCGAAGTCGTGCTGATCGACAATGCGCTCGGCGTGACGCTCACCGAAATCGTTCGTCAGGACCGTTGATGCCCGCAACCATCCGCATGATTTTGGTCGGTGCGCCCGGCAGCGAGTTCCGCCGTGCGGCCGAACTCGCCCGCGACGCCGGCGCCGATGTGGCGATGGCCGATACGCCCGCCCAGGCGCTCGACCTGCTCCGCGCCGGCGGCGGCGACATGGTGATGATCGACGTCGACGCCGACATTGCCGGCTTCATGGCGAGCATCCGCGCCGAGCGTTTCACCATTCCCGTGCTCGCCTGTGGCATCCAGGCCTCGGCCGAGCGCGCGGTGGCGGCGATCCGCGCCGGTGCCCGCGACTATGTTCCGCTGCCGCCGCAGCGCGAGCTGATCGCCGCGGCGATCGCCTCGGTGATCGAGCGCAAGGCACCAGTGCGCATCGGCGACCACCCCGCCCTGTCGCGCGCTTTGTCGCTCGCCACCGCCGTGGCTCCGACCGCTGCACCCGTGCTCGTCACCGGCGAGAAGGGCAGCGGCAAGGAAGTGATGGCGCGCGCCATTCACGAGGCCTCGGGCCGGGCCAATCCGCTCCATGTCGTCGAATGTGCCGGCGTCGGCCCCGACGTGCTCGAATCCGAATTGTTCGGCCATGAGGCCGGCGCGTTCCCGGGCGCGGTCGCGCGCCGTATCGGCCGTCTCGAAAAGGCGGCCGGCGGCACGATCTTCCTGCGCGAGGTCGGCAGCCTCGCGCCTGCCACGCAGGCGCGGCTGCTCTCGGCCCTCCAGGAACAGCGCTTCACCCGGATCGGCGGCGACGAAGTCGTGCCGTTCCGCGCGCGGCTGATCGCCTCGACCAGCATGGACCTCGAAGCCGCGGTCAATGCGGGCAGCTTCCGTGCCGACCTGCTCGTGCGCCTCGGCCTCGTCCGGGTCGAGGTTCCGCCGCTCCGCGCACGCGGCGGCGACCTGACCCAACTCGCCACCCATTTCGCCGAGCGCCTCGCCGAGGCCGATGGTGTCGCGGTACGTCCGTTCAGCGAGGCAACCCTGGTGCTGCTCTCGCGCTATGCCTGGCCTGGCAATATCCGCGAGCTCGAAGACTGTATCCACCGCGCCGTCCTGCTCGCACAGGGCAACGCGATCGAGCCGCACGATCTCGTCCGCTCGGACGGCACGCGGCTGCTCGATCTCGAACTCGCCGAGCCTGGCGGTCTCCAGATCGAAAGCCTCGTCGGCCGCACCGTCGAGGAAGTCGAGCGCGAGCTGATCCTTCACACGCTGGAGCGCTGCCACGGCAACCGCACCTCGGCGTCGAACATCCTCGGCATCTCGGTCCGCACGATGCGCAACAAGCTGCGCACGTTCATCGAAGCCGGCATCGCGGTCGCTCCGGCGCCGTAACCGAACACCCCAGTCCCTGCCCAAGCCTTTCGACTTCTTCAGGATCAGCCGCCGATGCCTCCCGCAGTCCTCAACCTCCTGAACCGCATCGGCCTGAACCGCGACCTCGCGCTCGCCGGTTCGGTCATTGCGATCATCGGCATGCTCATCCTGCCGATGCCGGGCTGGCTGCTCGATCTCGGGCTCGCGCTGTCGATCACGATCGCGGTGATGATCCTGATGACCGCGCTGTTCATCGAGAAGCCGCTGGAACTGAGCGCCTTCCCGACGATCCTGCTGATCGCGACGATGCTGCGGCTCGGCCTCAATCTCGCCTCGACGCGCCTGATCCTGACTCACGGCCATGAAGGCCATGGCGCGGCGGGCGGGGTGATCGGCGCGTTCGGCGAGTTCCTGATGGGCGGCGAGGTCATCATCGGCCTCACCATCTTCATGATCCTGATCGTCATCAACTTCGTGGTGATCACCAAGGGCGCCGGCCGCATCGCCGAAGTCGCGGCGCGTTTCAGCCTCGACGCGATGCCCGGCAAGCAGATGGCGATCGACGCCGACCTCTCCGCCGGCATGATCACCGAGGAGCAGGCACGCGAGCGCCGCGCCGAGATCGAGGCCGAAAGCGGCTTCTACGGCGCGATGGACGGTGCCTCGAAGTTCGTGAAGGGCGATGCCGTCGCCGCGCTGCTGATCACCGCGGTCAACATCATCGTCGGCCTGACGATCGGCGTCGTCTCGCACGGCGTGCCGATCGGCGAGGCGTTCCACACCTATACCGTGCTCACCGCCGGCGAGGGTCTGGTCAGCCAGATTCCGGCGCTGATCATCTCGATCGCCGCGGGCCTGCTCGTCTCGAAGGGCGGCATCAAGGGCAAGACCGGCAGCACGCTCGGCGAGCAGCTCGGCCGCTATCCCAAGGCGTTCGGCATGGTCGCGTTCCTGATGGGCGCGCTGGCACTGATGCCCGGTCTGCCCTTCATCCCGTTCGCGATGTTCGCCGTGGCCGCCGGCTTTGCCGCGTGGAAGATGAGCAAGAATGCTCAGGCAAAGGCAGCGCTGGAGCGTGCCGTCGCCGCGCAGGAAATCGCGCGCGAGGCCATCATCGAGCAGCCCATCTCCCAGACGCTTGCGCTCGACGCCGTGCGCATCGAGATCGGCTATGCGCTGCTGCCGATGATCAACGACGAGCAGCGCGAGCCGCGCCTCGACGACCAGGTGCGCGCGCTCCGCCGCCAGATGGCGACCGATTTCGGCTTCGTCCTCCCCTCGGTCCGGATCATCGACAATATGGGCCTCAAGCCCAACGAATATGTCATCACGATCAAGGAGACAGAGGCGGCGCGCGGCGAGATCAAGCTCGAGAAATTGCTGCTGATCAATCCGGGCGGCGGTCCGGTCGGCATGCCCGGCGAAGTCACCAAGGAGCCGGTGTTCGGCCTGCCCGCCTTGTGGATCGATCGCGAGCTGCGCGACGAAGCCGGCTTCCGCGGGCTCACCGTGGTGGATTGCGGCACGATCATCACCACCCACCTGACCGAACTGGTCAAGGACAACATCGCCGACCTGCTCTCCTACACCGAGACGCAGAAGCTGCTGACCGAGGTCCATAAGGATGCCGAGAAGCTGGTCTCGGATATCGTCCCGTCGAAGGTCTCAATCTCGAGCGTGCAGCGCATCCTTCAGAACCTTCTCTCCGAAGGCATCTCGATCCGCGATATCCCGACGATCATGGAAGGCATTGCCGAGGCAGCACCGCTGACGGCGAACCTGACCCAGATGACCGAGCATGTCCGCGGCCGCCTCGCTCGCCAGATCAGCGCGTCGCAGGTGCGCGGCGAGGCGATCCCGGTGGTGACCTTGTCGTCCGAATGGGATCAGGCGTTCGCGGAGTCGATCCTCGGCCAGGGCGACGATCGTCAGCTGGCGATGGCGCCCTCGTCGCTGCAGAAGTTCATTCAGTCGGTCCGCCAGACCTATGACCAACTGGCGCAGGACGGCGAGATCCCCTGCCTGCTCTGCAGCCCGGCGATCCGGCCGTTCGTCCGATCGATCATCGAACGCGTCCGGCCGGCGACGGTGGTGCTCTCGCAGAACGAGATCCACGCACGGGCTCGCATAAGGGCGCTCGGCACGATCGGTTGAGACCGTTCGCGCAACAATCATCCTATAATGAGAAAACGGCCCTTCGAGGCCGGGCAAGAGGGCACCGGATGCAAATCAACACCTTGGGCTTTCCGTCTGGCGCGGGGATGCAGTCCGCGTCGGCAACCGGCGGCACCGGCCTCGGCTTCGTCGATGCGCTCGGCTTCGCTCTCAATCCCGCCGGACAGATCCGCACGGGCCTCATCGCCTCGGCGACACCGCCTGCGCATTTCAGCCCCCAGCTGGCGCAGAAGCTGCTCGCAACGGCACAGCTCGCAGCGCAGGCCCAGCCCGCGCCCGCGACCGGCATTCTCCCGGGGCTCCAGCAGCCGACCTCGATGTCCGAGCTGATGGCGACCGCGGCGAAGCTCCCGGCCGCCGATCAGGTGCCGGTGGAAGCCACCGCCCCCGCCACCATCGAGCAGCCGGTTTTGGTCGCAGCTCCGGCCACCCCGAGTGCTGCCCCGGCCGAAGTTCCGGCCTCCGCTCCGGCTCCCGCCCCACTCGCGACGGCACCGGAAGGCGCCTCTCCGCCGACACCGGAAGCTGTCTCTCCGACGACACCGGAAGCTGTCTCTCCGAGGTCGCCTGCGCTTTCGCCGGCAATCCCCGAGCCGGCCCGTGCAACGGCACCGATCGACGCGGCGCCCGAAAGCGCCACTCCCGCCCCGGTCGCCGTCTCCGCGGCTCCGACGAAGAACAATGCCGAATTGCCGCCCGAGGGTGACACCCTGCCCGACGCGCCTGTATCCGGCACGCCTGCCGAGGCCGCACCGCCAAAGGCGCAAAAGGGCCCGCGCGGCCGCACGGCGGCGGCCGACGCAGATGTCGCGACCAGGTCCGACCTGCCCGCCGATGCGAAGCCGGCAGCCGCCACCGAGATGCTCGCGATCAACGTGGTCCCACAGCAAGTCGCGCAGCAGCAGCAGGCGACTCCGCGCGAAGCTTCCGCAAGCAGCCAAAGCGGATCTGTCGTGGTGAAGGCTGTAAAGGTCGCTGCCTCCGCCGCGCCGGCGCAGGATGGCACGCAGGTCGCTTCCGGCACCGGCACCGCCGACTTCGCGCGCGCCGTTGCGACGAAGAGCGAGTCCGCAGGCTCGGAATCGAACGCCGACCGGCAGCCGCAGCCGGAGACCATAGTTGCGACCGCTGCCAAGGCTGATGCCGCGGCACCAGCCATGCCGCAGCAGGCCCATGGCACCGCCCCGGTCGATCCGGTGCGGGCTACCGCTCCTGCCGCTGCCGCCGCCGAACCGGTAATCGAGGCACGCGCCGGCCATATCGGCCATTCGCTGGGCGTCGAGATCGCGCGAAAGGTCGAGCTCGGCGAAGAGACGCTGCGCATCCGCCTCAATCCGATCGAGCTCGGCCGTATCGAAGTAACGCTCGCCTTCGACGACAAGGGCAGTCTGCAGGCAACGGTGCGCACCGAGAGCGCACAGGCGATGGACCTGCTCCGCCAGGACACGCCCGATCTCGCCCGCACGCTCGATCAGGCCGGCGTCCGCACCGATGCGCAGAGCTTCCGCTTCGAGAATCGCGGCGGTGACAGCGGCGGCCAGCAGGCCCAGCAGCAGAGCCAGCATTCCAACCGTGGGCAGTTCGCCTCGTCCGACGACGATGCCGGAGCCGCCGACCCCATTTACCGCCCGATCCGCAGCGACGGGCAGGTCGACCTTCTCGCCTGAGGACCAGCCATGACCACCGTGAACACCACCACCGCGACGACCGACGCCAAGACCAATGCGGCCTCGTCCAAGCTCAACGCCGATTTCGACATGTTCCTGAAGCTGCTCACCACCCAGATGCAGAACCAGGATCCGCTCGATCCGATGGACACCGCGCAATATACCCAGCAGCTGGTGCAATATTCGCAGGTCGAGCAGTCGATCGAGCAGACCTCGACGCTCAAGTCGCTGCTCTCCGCCTTCGGCACGCAGAATCTGATGCAGGCCTCGGCGATGATCGGGGCACAGGTCGAGACCAACTCGGCGGTGTCGGGTCTCAGCACCGCGACGCCGGCGCAATGGACCTGGTCGGCGCCGCGCGACGTGGCGTCGATGACTGCGACGATCAAGGATTCCAAGGGCAAGGTCATCGACACCTTCCCGGTCGACGCGACCGGCGTCGGCGGCGCCCTCACCTGGGACGGGAAGACGACGGGCGGCAAGACGGTCGACCCGGGCAGCTACACGCTCGAACTGGCCGGCAAGGACGCCTCGGGAACCGCGGTCACCACGACCGCCCATGCCTATGGGAAGGTCAGCGACGTCGAACTGTCGAACGGCGTCGTCCAGCTCACCATCAACGGCAACAAGGTATCGACCGCGGATCTGCTCCGCATCGGCTGAGCCGAAACCCTTTGGAAGCCATGAAGGCGCCGGGCGAGAGTCGCTCCGGCGCCTTCTTTTTTCCACGGAATACCCGCTTCCGTACAATCACTTAGCGGGCATTTCCGGCCCTTGCGCGGCCCCCTCCGGCCGTCGCTTTGTCTATAATGAATGTAGAGAGACGGGTGGGCGTTCCGATCCCCTCTGCGACCACTCGTCTCTTCTCTCCCATTGAAGGCCGCTCTCCTCCGTGGCCCGAAACGACAAGAGCCAGGCGGGTCCGCGACTCGCCTGGCTCTTCCGTTTGCGCCCCACGCGCTGAACTTGAAATTGGTTGGTAAGCGCCGGGCCCGAGGGTCAGCCGGCGACGGACCTGAGCAGCGGGCGGCCGGTAAGCGGGACCAGCTCGGCCGAGGCCGGGATCGACACGTCGAACTCATCGAGCGCGCAGCCGGCGATCGCGCCCGGCGCGGTCAGCATGGCGATGCAATCCATGATGGCCGGGTCCTCGCGCGGCCCGATCGTGTCGAGCACGTCCGACAGCGCCATGCCGGCCTGCAGCGCCTTGTCGGCGGCGGCGGTCCACAACGCCTGCGAATCCTCCACGTTCAGCGTCAGCGTCACCGTGTAAGATCCGGTGGTCGCAGGAGAGTTGCCGAAGTCGCGGAGATTCATGCGTAAGACCCTCTTGTTCTTTTTGACCCTGCTCGTTCCGTCCCAATGCATCAGCGAAGCGCCGTGCCGTAGTCCGGGGATGCCCCGATACGTATAGTTACCGGTATCGGTGACGCCGCCATGACCTCTTAGTGAACCCTCGTCTCGGCGCGACGTGCGAGTTCGCGCGCATGTGCCGCAACGAGACACAATTCGGCGTAGAGCCGGTCCCAGAACGGCGCCGGAATCTCGAGCCGGACATCGCCCTGCTGGCTGAGCTCGAGCGCGGCGCGAGGCTCCAGGCCCAGTTCGAAGCGCGTGCCGAACATGCCGTCGATATGCTCCTCGGGCAGCCCGTGCGGCACGGCGAGGCGCGCCGACATGATATAACCTGCGAGCACGTCGGTGCCGTATCCGTCGAGCAGGATGCGCGGGTGACCGGTCATGTCGGGCCGTTCGAGCACCACCAGAGCCCCCGAAGGATGCTCTTCGACACTCACGCGCAGCTTGCCGCCAAAGGCGTCGGTAATTTCTCGGATACGTGGGAACAAGCGACTATCTCCTTGCCCTCATTATAGATGGGTCAACCATTCGGGAGCGGAGATCCGCGGATTTCCTCGCGTGCGGCGCAAGCGAAGCGCGCACGAAAAAAGAGGCCGGGACGTTGCCGTCCCGGCCTCCTGTCGTCAGGCAAGCTTCCAGGGAAAAGCTTGGCCTTAACGGAACAGCGACGTGATGGTCTGCGGCGCCTGGTTGGCGATCGACAGAGCCTGCACACCGAGCTGCTGCTTGACCTGCAGAGCCTGCAGGCGAGCCGACTCCTTGGCGAGATCGGCGTCGACGAGGTTGCCGATGCCGCCCTCGATCACGTCGGAGAGCTTGCTGGTGAAGGTCGACTGGGCGTCGATCTTGCGCGAAGCTGCACCGAGCGTGCTCAGGCTGGTCTTCAGGTTGTCCTGAGTCGTGGTCAGCGTGTCGATCATCGCCTGGGCATTCGCCTGGCTGCTGATGTTGCCGCTGGCCGAGACGGTCACGACCGAACCACCAAGGTCGAGACCCTGGTTGGCGACGCTGAGCGAGTCCGGGTTCCAGGTCGTTGCCGAGCTGGTGTCCGAATCCTTCAGCGACTGGAGCGCAGTCACGCTGCCACCCGAGGCCTTCAGCAGGTTGGTGCCGTTGAAGTCCGACGAGTTGACGATCGTGGTGATCTGATCGCGCAGAGCCACGAAGTCGTTGTTCAGCGCCGTGCGCGTCGCAGTGTCGATGCCGGCGTCAGCAGACTGATAGGCCTTCGCCTTCATCTGGTTGACGACGTCAGAGATCTGCTCCGCGCCTGCGACCGCGACGTCGGTCACGCTCTTGGCACGGCTCAGCGACGAGGAAACGGCCTTGAGGCCGCCCATGTCGCCGCGAAGGCCCTGAGCGATCGTGTACGAAGCCGAGTCATCCTTGGTCGACGACACGTTCAGGCCGGTGTTGATGCGGCTCTGAACCTGCGACATGCCCTTGTTGGTCTCGGTGAGGCTCTGGAGAGCCGCCATCGCGCCGGTGTTGGTGTTGACAGAGAAACCCATGATAAATTCCTTCTTGGACTAGAGCCGCTTCTGCGGCCCGGACCGGAAGCGCCGATCCGCGACCTGACGCATCCGCGTCCTGCAGGTTCATCATGGGAAGATTTCCGGTCGGACCAAAATTCCTTCGGTAATTTAAATAGTTAACGCAAAGCTAAGGCTAATCGGCTGCGGCTGGAGCCCAATCGTACGCACGAAAAAAGAGGCCGGGACGTTGCCGTCCCGGCCTCCTGTCGTCAGGCAAGCTTCCAGGGAAAAGCTTGGCCTTAACGGAACAGCGACGTGATGGTCTGCGGCGCCTGGTTGGCGATCGACAGAGCCTGCACACCGAGCTGCTGCTTGACCTGCAGAGCCTGCAGGCGAGCCGACTCCTTGGCGAGATCGGCGTCGACGAGGTTGCCGATGCCGCCCTCGATCACGTCGGAGAGCTTGCTGGTGAAGGTCGACTGGGCGTCGATCTTGCGCGAAGCTGCACCGAGCGTGCTCAGGCTGGTCTTCAGGTTGTCCTGAGTCGTGGTCAGCGTATCGATCATCGCCTGGGCCGAAGCCTGGCTGCTGATGTTGCCGCTGGCCGAGACGGTCACGACCGAACCACCAAGGTCGAGACCCTGGTTGGCGACGCTGAGCGAGTCCGGATCCCAGGTCGTCGACCCGGTGTTCGAATCCTTCAGCGACTGGAGCGCAGTCACGGTGCCGCCCGAGGCCTTCAGCAGGTTGGTGCCGTTGAAGTCCGACGAGTTGACGATCGTGGTGATCTGATCGCGCAGAGCCACGAAGTCGTTGTTCAGCGCCGTGCGCGTCGCAGTGTCGATGCCGGCGTCAGCAGACTGATAGGCCTTCGCCTTCATCTGGTTGACGACGTCAGAGATCTGCTCCGCGCCTGCGACCGCGACGTCGGTCACGCTCTTGGCACGGCTCAGCGACGAGGAAACGGCCTTGAGGCCGCCCATGTCGCCGCGAAGGCCCTGAGCGATCGTGTACGAAGCCGAGTCATCCTTGGTCGACGACACGTTCAGGCCGGTGTTGATGCGGCTCTGAACCTGCGACATGCCCTTGTTGGTCTCGGTGAGGCTCTGGAGAGCCGCCATCGCGCCGGTGTTGGTGTTGACAGAGAAACCCATGATAAATTCCTTCTTGGACTAGAGCCGCTTCTGCGGCCCGGACCGGAAGCGCCGGTCCGCGGCCTGACGCATCCGCGTCCTGCAAACCTCTCATGGGAAGATTTCCGGAAGGACCAAAATTTCTCCGGCAATTTCATTGGTTAGCACTTGGTTAACCGCTCCTTCCCCCTTCAGGAAACCGGCACGAAGGCCAGATGCTGATAGTCGAAGCTGAAATCCGCGAGCGGCGAGAGCGCCTTCATCGTTACGCCGGTCACCTTCCCGCCGTGCACCGCAAAGGTGACGATCGCATCCTCGCCGGCGTCTTTTGCGAAGCGGGTGCGGAAGGTGTCGGGACCCCATGGTTCGAGCACGCTCTTGAAGACCGGCGTGGGGGTGAAATCGATTGTCAATTTGCCGCTTTTGTCGGCAACCACGATGTCGCCATACCAGGGATCGCGATAGCGTCCGACATAAGAGGCGAGCGGCAGCGAGGGACCGCCAGCTGGGGCCTTGTCGATCCCGCCTTCGACGCTTGCCAATGCCTCCTGCTGCTGGGCTCTGGAGCGGGCGCCATAAGCGGCGACCCAGTCGAACGCGGGTGCGTCGATCAGGCGGTCGAGGATGGCGTTGCGGATCGCCGAGGAGACGCTCTCCTCGACATTGCTGAACACCGACACGGCGATCCCGCGCGACGGCAGCAGCGCCGAATAGGTCACCTGTCCCGAAAGTCCGCCGCTGTGCTGGATCATCTGTAGTCCGCGATAATCCTGGACGAACCAGCCGAGCGCATAGGTCTGGAGGATCGGCCGAACCGGATTGTCGGGGGTGGGCCCGCTGCTCGACGATGTGATCGTGGCCGGCGTCCACATCTCCTTCGCCTGTGTGAGGGACCAGAGCTGCTTCCCGTTCGGAAGCTTGCCCTGATCGAGCTGCACCTGCAGCCATTTGGCCATATCGGAGATGCTGGCGTTGATCCCGCCCGCGGCGTCGATCGCCGGCCCCTCGTCGGCCTGCACCACCTCCAGTCTGCCGATGCCACGCACCGGCGGTCCCAGCCGCGCGTGACGGCCCGCGACATTGTCGGTCCTGAGTGCTCCCCGCGAGCCCACCGCATCGGTCATGCCCAGCGGGGCGAAGAGGCGCTGTTCGACGAAGCGGTCCCAGGTCATACCCGACAGCCTCTCGATCAGCACGCCGGCGACGAGATAGAGGATGTTGTCATAGTCATAGCCGGTGCGGAAGCCGCGGACCGGCTTGAGGAAGGGCAGTGCCTTCAGCACGTCGGCGGCGACGTGGCTCGATTGCGGGAAGTACATCAGGTCGCCCGCGCCCAGCGGCAGACCGGAGCGGTGCACGAGCAGGTCACGCACCGTCATCATCCGGGTGACCGCCGGATCGTGCATGCGGAACTCGGGCAGATGCTTGATCACCGGGTCTTCCCAGTCCAGCCTGCCCGCATCGACCAGAAGCGCCAACGCGGCTGCAGTGAACGCCTTGGAGTGCGATGCGATTCCGAAACGCGTGTGAATGTCGACCGGCGCCGACTTGCCGAGTGTCCGCACGCCATAGCCCTTGACGAAAGCGGGCTGGCCGGGGCGCACCACCGCCACGGCGATGCCGGGCGTATCATAAGCCTGCATGAACGGCCTTACGATCGCGTCGATGTCGGCCTCGCCGAGCACGGCCGCCCGGGCCCAACCCGGAAGCGCGAGAGCCGCCATGCCGCCCAACGACAGCCCCAATGCCTGCCGACGCGTCGTCTCGAATCCGCTCATGCCCGCTCCCTCGAATGAAGAGCGACGACGCTAGACCAAGCCAATCCGACGCAAAAGGCCCGCCCGATTGCTCGGACGGGCCCCTTCCCTCCCCCGAAGGAATTCCAATCAGAACGGGAACAAGGCGTCGTAGATCTGCTGGCCCCAACGCGCCTGCTGCGCGTCGGTGAGCTGGCCCTTGCCGCCATAGATCACACGCGCCTCGGCGATCTGCGAATGCTGGATCGAATTGTCGCGGGCGATGTCCTCCGGGCGGATGATGCCGGTGACGATCAGCTCGCGCATCTCGAAATTGACGCGCACTTCCTGCTTGCCGCGGATCATCAGATTGCCGTTGGGCAGCACCTGGGTGACGATCGCCGCCATCGTCATGTTGATCGTCTCGGAGCGGTTGGTGGTGCCGCCGCCGGCATATTTGGAGCCCGAATTGGTCTCGAGCGCCGCCGCGGCGTTGCTGCCGAGCAGCTTGGCGACCGGCGCGATGCCGAGCAGTCCGCCGAGACCGCCATTCTCCGAACCGCCGCGAGTGCGCGAGGTGTTGTTGCCGATATCGGCCTTGTCCTGGATGTTGATCTTGATCGTCAGGATGTCGCCGAGCTTGGCGGCGCGCTGATCGCGGAAGAACGCGCCGGCGCCGGTGCGGAACAGCGACGCCGTGGGCGCAGCTGCCGGCTGGGCGGCGAGCTGGGTCGGGCGACCGGTGCCGGTGCGGTCCGACGGCATCGCCAGCGATGCCTCGACTTCGGGTGCGGTGACCGGATCAATGCCCGACAGCTTCGGCGCCTTGCCGACCTGCTGGAGACGTCCGACGGCGCCGCAGCCCGACAGAGTGGCGCCGAGCGCCACGAGAAGAATGACCTTACGCATGTGCAAATCCCTGTGCGAATACGTTTCGTGAATTACGGTGCGGCGATCCGGACGGTGCCGGAGCCATCGATCGTCCCGTCGAGCGTGCGATTGGTGTTGTTGGTCACCACGCGCACCATTTCGCCCTGCCCGCCGCCGTTCAGCGCGCGGCCCGAGGCCGTGATCACCAGCGCGCCTGCGACGATACGGATCGTCACCGGCTCGCCGCGCCGCACGAGCTGCGGCTTCATCAGGTCCGAGCGCCGCACGGTCATGCCGGCAGTGAGGTTGCGCGCGGCTTCCATGCCGGCGGCATCCTCGGCCGAGAGGACGCCGCGCGCCGCGGCGGGCGCACGGGCCTCGAGCTCGAAGTCGCCGCGCTCGAGCCGCGTGCCCTTCTCGACCGGATGGGCGAGAACGGCGACCTGCACGTCCTCGGCCGGGCCGGCGCCGAGCAGCGCCAGTGCGAGCAGCACGCCCATCAGCGCAGCTGGCTGGTCGTCGCCAGCATCTCATCGGCGGTCTTCACCACGCGGCTGTTCATCTCATAAGCGCGCTGCGCGGTGATCAGCGCCGTGATTTCGGCAACCGAATTGACGTTCGAGCCTTCGATGAAGCCTTGGGTCAGCGTGCCGAGACCCGGCTCGCCGGGATTGGCGACCGTGGGCTGGCCCGAAGCCGCGGTTTCGAGGAAGAGGTTGTCGCCCTTCGCTTCGAGGCCGGCGTCGTTCATGAACGTCGCGAGCTCGAGCTGGCCGACGGTCTGCGGCTGGGGATCACCCGCAACGATCACCTGAACCTCGCCGGTCTTGGAGATCGTCACGTCGACCGCCGCCTGCGGGATGGTGATCCCCGGCTGGACCGGATAGCCGTCCTGCGTCACCAGCTCGCCCTGATCCGATACGGCGAAGCTGCCGTCGCGAGTGTAAGCGGTGTCGCCCGAAGGCAGCGTGATCTGGAAATAGCCGCGGCCGGTGATCGCCACGTCGTAGCGGTTGTCGGTCTGCTGCAGCGCGCCCTGCTGCTGGATGCGATAGACGCCGCCGGTCTTGACGCCCGCGCCGATCTGGATGCCCGAAGGCGCCTTGGTGTCGGGGCCGGTCGCGCCGCCGGGACGCTCGATCTGCTCGTAGAGCAGGTCCTGGAACTCCGCGCGCTGGCGCTTGAAGCCCGTGGTGTTCATGTTGGCGATGTTGTTCGAGATGACGTCGACATTGGTCTGCTGCGCGAGCATGCCGGTCGATGCGATGGAGAGCGAACGCATTTAATCTAATCCTTTCGGGAAAATCAGCCGACGCGGCCGAGCCGGTCGATCGCCTTCTTGCGAAGGTCGGACATGCTTTCGTTGAGGTTCGTGCTGGTCTGATAGGCACGCAGGATCTCGACCATGTCGGTGGTCTCGACGATCGCGTTGACGTTCGACCCCTCGACGCCGCCGGTCTTGAGCTTCGTCTCGGCGGCGGTCAGTTCACGCCCGTTGGCGCCGTTGAACATGCCGTCGCCGCGCGGATCGAGCGTGGACTCGTCGAAGGTGGTCACCGTGATACGGCCGAGCGGGCCATCGGGACCGACGACGCTGCCATCGGGAGAAATGCTGAGACGCCCGGCGCTCTCGGGCGGAACGCTGATCGGCTTGCCGCCTTCGCCGAGGATCTTCTGACCGCCGGCAGTGGCGAGTTCGCCGCTCTGCAGCACCTTGATATAGCCGGCGCGCGTATAGGCAGTGCCGCCGCCCGGCGCCTCGACGCTGAGATAGCCGGGGCCGTCGATGAACACGTCGAGCGGATTGTCGGTCAGCTGGAAGCCGCCCGAGGTCGCGTCATGCACCGCGCCGTAATCGAGCACGTAGGACGTCTTCTTCGCGTCGGGCGTGACCGTGGTTTCGCCCTGCTCGACATATTCGCGGAACACCGGCTTTTCGCGCTTGAAGCCCACCGTATTCATGTTGGCGAGATTGTTCGCCGCCACGTCGAGCCGGCGCCGCAGCGCCTGTTCCTGGCTCAGCAATACATAAGACGAGACGTCCACCGGAGCATCCTTCAGAAATTTGTCGCTAGGCAGAAATTGCCGGGTGACCATCCTATAATAGAGGCAAATCAGCCGGCGCGGTTGCCGGTGCGCTGATTTCGAAAGGTGCCAGGGAAATGTCGTCACCCGAGATCGTCGAGGAAGGTGCAGAGGGCGCAAAGCCCGCCGCGCCGAAGTCGAAGAAGAAGCTCATTATTATAGGAGCCGCCGCGGGCGTGCTGCTGCTCGGCGGCGGCGGCGGTGCTGCGATGATGCTGTCCGGCGGGTCGGCCAAGGCGGAAGCGCCTGCCGAAGGGCATGGCGAAGAAGCCGCTCCCGAAGCCGAAGGCGGCCATGGCGGCGGCGAAGGCGAGAGCAAGGAAGCCTTCGTGGACGTGCCGGCGATGGTGGTGAACCTGCGTTCGCCCGACGGCGCCTCGCGCTTCCTCAAGATCCACTTCATGATCGTGCCGGGCCCCAAGGGTTCGCCCGAGACGCTCAAGGACAAGCTTCCGCTGATCCTCGACGCCTATCAGCCCTTCCTGCGCGAACTGCGCCCCGAGGATCTCGCCGGTTCGGCCGCGGTGTTCCGGATCAAGGAAGAGATGCTGGTCCGCGCCACCGAGGTGAGCGGCGCCGGCATGGTCAAGGATATCCTCATTCAGGACCTCGTCCAGCAATGATCGATCTCGACGATTTCGACCTTCCCGAGCCTCCCGTCGCGCCGATGGGCGGCGACGGCGACATCCGCTTCGATCAGGCGGACATCGACGCGCTGTTCGGCGATTTCGGCGGGCCGGTCGAGAAGAAGAAGGGCCTGCGCGCGGTCATCGAATCCAAGGTGATCAGCCACGAGCGTCTGCCGATGCTCGAGGTGGTCTGCGACCGCATGGTCCGCTCCTTCGCCAGCTCGATGCGCAGCCTCACTTCGGACGCGATCGACGTCAGCCTCGAGAACGTCACCTCGATCCGCTTCGGCGAGTTCATGAACCAGGTGATGCTCCCGGCGATGGTCGGCGTGTTCAAGGTCGAGGAATGGGAGAGCTTCGGCCTCGTCACGGTCGAATCGAGCCTGATCTATGCCGTGGTCGACGCATTGCTCGGCGGTCGCGGCGGCGGCGCCCCAACCCTGATCGACGGCCGCGCCTTCACCACGATCGAGACCGGTCTCGTCTCGCGGATGCTGGAATTCGCGCTCAAGGACTTCTCCAACGCCTTCGAGCCGATTGAGCCGATCAACATCAACCTCGAACGCATCGAGAGCAATCCGCGCTTCGCCGCAATCGCCGGCACCTCGAACATCTGCGCGATCGCCACGTTCCGCGTCGACATGCTCGGCCGCGGCGGCGAATTCACGATGGTGTTTCCCTATGCGACGCTCGAGCCGGTGCGCCACAAGCTGCTCCAGCGCTTCATGGGCGAGAAGAGCGGACGCGACGGCGTCTGGGAGGCGCACATGGCTTCCGAGATCCGCAAGACCAATGTCGACGTGAACGTCGTGCTCGGCGAGAAGTCGATGGCCATCGCCGAACTGAAGGCGCTCGAGGTCGGCCAGACCATCGCGTTGCACAAGAGCCCCGACGACGCGCTCGACCTCGCCTGCGGCGGCGTCACGCTCGCCCAGGCCCAGATCGGCCAGCGCCGCGGCAAGGTCGCCGTGCGCCTCGTCAACGACGTCTCCTCCCAGGGAAAGATGAAATCATGAGCTTCGCCATTCTCGCCAACGCGCTGACGATGATCCTCTGCATGGCCGTGCTCGTGCAGAGCGTGCGGATGATGCGCAGCCTGCGTACCGTGAAAGACGGTGCGCTCACCGAAACCGTGACCGCGCTCGAAAAGGCGACCGCCGGGGCACGCGCGGTTCTTTCCGAAATGAAGAGCACGCTCGGCACCGACTGCGCCCAGCACGCCCGCCTCGTCGATCAGGCCCGCGGCCTGCGCGACGAGCTCTCGGACATGATCGGCATCGCCGACGCCGCGTGCGAACGCGTGGTGAATGCCGTCAGCCTTGCCAACGCCGTGCGCTCGAGCGAGGCGACTGACGCCGAGAGCGAAAACGCCGAAGCCAAGCCCGAAGCCGAGCTCGCCTGATGGCCCGCCCTTCCCTGCTGCTGCTGACTGCGGGCGCCGCGGCGCTCGCCGTGGTGGCGAACGCCTCGAGCATCGCCTCGACCGCGACCCAGACCAACGCGCAGAAGACCCGGCTCGGCAGCTCGATCGAGCAGGACATCGCCCAGCGTGACGCCGATGCGGCCCGCCGCAAGCGCGGGCTCGACTTGCGCGAGCAGGCGACCAAGGCGGCGCAAGCGCGCCTCCAGGCCGATCTCGAAGCACGTCGGAAGGAAGCAGAAGTCGCCGCAGCGCCAGGCGCTGCCGCGGGTGGTGCCGCCGAGGCGCCCGAGGCGCAGTTCGACGAACTCGCCCGCATCTATCAGGCAATGAAGCCCAAAGCGGCGGCAGTGGTCTTCGAGCAGCTGGAGATGGAAGTGCAGATGAAGGTCGCGCAGCGCATGCGCGAGCGCTCGACTGCGCTGATCATGGCCGCGATGACGCCCAAGGGCGCCGCCGCGCTCAGCATGGCACTGGCGCGCAGGTCGGCGCGCATGGCCGCAGTCGCTCCGCCTCCGCAGGGCGGGCAGCGCGGACGGAAATAAGAGCCGCCGCTATGGAAACGGAAAGGCCGGGGAGCGATCCCCGGCCTTTTGCTGTCATCGTTTCTCGGGAACGTTAGTCCCGCGACGTCAAAGAGCCGCCTCGCCAAAGGAAACCGGCCGCCGGCTCCGGTCGCTGCCGAGCCTTTTTAACATGGTGCGCAATGGCGGCTCGCCGTAGCGGACCATAGCCCAGGCCATGATCAACATCACTGCCAAGGCAACGGCCGCGGCAAACCAGAACGGCAGGCCCAGATGAAGCAAGCCGCCGATCAACAGGGCGCCGAGCTCCTGGTGCAGCAGATATAAGGGATAGGTCATTAGCCCGACCATCACTGCGACCGACGCGCTGACATGACGCGCCAGCCATGGCTGGAGCCGCTCGGCGAAGAGAATCGGCAACGACCCCAGCAAGAACAGAAGTAGCGCGGGGATATGCGCCGGCAGCGCGCCGTTGATGACGATCCGATGCTTTTCTATCTCGATCAGCGCCGCCGCGCCGATGGGGATCGAACAGGCGAGCGGCAGCAGGCGCGGTGCCGACCGCTGGCCGGTCCGGATCAGGATGCCGAGCGCGAAAAAGCAACCATGCGGCAGCAGCGTCAGCTGGATCAGGCGACTGTCTGAAGAAGGAACTTCGACGAAGTACGACGCGATCCAGTAAGCTGCGCTCGCAAGTCCGAGCAACATGCCGACCCGTTCGATACGGCGCAGGCTGGATCCGCCGACCAACGATACTCCGATGAGCAAGTAGAAACTCACCTCGATCGCAAGCGTCCAGTAGCTCGGATCGATCGGGCGGATCATCGGCCAGAACAGGATCGTTCCCGCCCATTGCACGACGACCGCTTCCACCGGCAGCGCGCCGAACGCAAGCAGTGCAATGGCGGTGAGGGTGGCGCAGAGCCAGGCGGCGGGCACGAGACGCAGCAAGCGGCGAAGGGCGAACGAAGTCGGGCTCGATGCCTCGGCAGACCAGGCGATGACGAAGCCGGAGAGCAGGAAGAACAACTCGACCCCGATCCAGCCCGAATTCACCCAGGGCGACCAGCCGATGGCAAAAGCCATGCCCTCAAGCAGCGCACCGCCCCCGGGCGGGGGAAAATGGATGAAGCTGTTTCCCCAATGATGCGCGAGCACGACCAGCGCACAGCCGAAGCGGAGCAGATCCAGGGCAATCAGATTGCGGGAGAGCGGGAGAGTCATCGCTCTCCAGTCTCAGGGATATTGCTTAAGCAATGCTGTAACGAACGCATGCCGTGTTCGACGCCGACTTCCACGCCGGACGAGGCGGCATGGCGCCTGCATTTACCGCGCGGTGCTGCGGGCAAGACCGGAACTATGCGCGCGGCGCACCCTCGCTCCGAAATTCGCCTACAATATGAAAGTTAACCATCGCCGGTGATCCGGCGGAGAGAGGACTCGTGATTTCCCAATTCGGCCGCGCCCGGTTCTTCGGACTCGATGATGCTCCCGAGGGCGGGATCATGAGCTATCGCGCGCAGGTCGCCCAGGGCATGCGGCGCGACGGCCCCGTGCGGCGCCTCAACTATCTCGCTCGGGCCAACTACGCATATAATTACATCTGGTGGTTCAAGACCCGCTCGAACGACCCCGCGCGCATCGCGCGGCTCGGCAAGGTGGAACGGCTCCTGAAGCAGCCTTTGACCTTAGGCCGGCCGAGGACCGAATCCGCGGCCGAGTTCGACAAGACCGACTTTCATTTCGCATCGGGCATGCTCGACCCCGGGCTCGTCCAGAAATTCTCCGACGATCTCTATGCGGCGCACCGCTATGGCGAGCCCTATCGCCCCGGGTTCGAGCATGTCGGCCCCCCTGAAGCGAGCGACAGCCCGTTTCTCTACATGCAGCCCCAGGCATTGTTCGAGAACGAGCATTTTCTCGAAATCTGCTCGAACCAGGCACTGATCGATTTCTGCCGCGAAGCTCTCGGCCCGCGCGCGGCGCTGAGCTGGGCATGGTCCTGGATCAGCCAGCCTGGCTATGTGCCGTATCAGAACCAGAACTGGCATCGCGACGTGGCGGAGCCGCTGAACTTCATCCGCATCTTCGTGCCCTTGCAGGCGATCGGGAGCCGCGATGATGGGCCGACCGAGCTCATTCCCGGCACCTCGGGCATGCGTGAATTTTACGAGATGCGGCGGTTTTCCGATGCCGAGCTGGAGGAGACCAAGCTGGCGAAGGGGGCCGGCGTGGTGTTCGCCGAACCGGGCGACGTCTATTTCGTCAACACCTTCGCGCTCCACCGGGGCACGCCGCCGGCGAAGCGTCGCGCCATCCTGACGATGCTCGTTTCGCTGTCGCCGTCGCACCGGACGCCGTCGATCCGCAAACTGTCGATGCGCGAAGTGCCCGAGCGGCTGCGCCCGATGATCCGTGCGAACAAGTCGTTCTTCCGCCACCTGATCCGATAGGCTCCGCATGATCAAGCTCGTCATCTGGGATCTCGACGACACGCTCTGGCGCGGTACGCTCGCCGACGGCGACGATGTCGTGGTGTTCGAGAGCCGCGCAGCGCTCGTCCGCGAACTCAACGCGCGCGGCGTCGTGTCGTCGATCTGCTCGAAGAATAACTTCGAGACAGCGAAGCGGAAGCTCGTCGAACTCGGTCTGTGGGACGAGTTCGTGTTCGCGCACATCGCGTTCACCCCCAAGGCGGCTGCGATCGAGAAGATCATCGCCGACATGCAGCTGCGCGCCTGCGACGTGCTGTTCGTCGACGACAATGCGCTCAACCTCGAGGAGGTCCGCTACGCGCTGCCCGAGATCCAGCTGCTCGACATCACGCAGGACGATGCCGACGCACAGCTCGAGGCCGTCCTGGGCGGCACCCCGATGCGAAAGAGTCGGGTCGAAGAATATCGTCTGCTCGAGCGCAAGATTCGCGACCGCGACGTAGCTCCGGGTTCGAACGAGGATTTCCTCCGCTCCTGCGCAATCAAGGCCTGTGCGCCCTTCCTGATGGACAATCTCGATTTCACCGGCCGCATCGCCGAGCTAATCAATCGGTCCAATCAGCTCAATTATACCAAATCACGCGTCGACTCCGCCGAACTCGAAGCCCGCATCATCGATGTCGTGGGATATGACAGCTGGTCGATCTTCGCGTGGGACCGGTACGGGCATTACGGTCTCGTCGGGTTCGTGATGATCGATCGGCGCAGCCAACAGTTCGTCCATTTCGTCTTCTCCTGCCGCGCGATGCACATGGGGCTCGAAGCCTATGCGCTCGCCAAGGCACGCGAGAAGTGGCCGACGATCGACGCGTCGCAATGGCACGATCGGTTCAGCCAGGCGCGCCCCGACTGGATCGAGGATTGCTCGTTCCACGATCCCGACATCCGCAGCCGGTTGATCGCCGAGCAAGTGAGCGGTCTTGCCCCTGCGCCCGCCTTGCGGATCATGTTCGATTGCCAATCGGGCGGCATCGCGCATTTCAGCCGGAACCGCGGCCGGATCGAGTTCGACAACAATCCACGCCTGTTCGCGCTGCGGTCGGTGTGGGACGACGGTCATCTCGGGCAGGACTACCCGCCCTTGGTGGTCTATGGGGCGGGTATCGACTATACCGATCCGCGATGGGCAGGGCTCGCGCCCATGCTCGACCACGGCGTGTACCGCGAGTGCGTCCGCAAGCTCTGCGCGTTCTTCGACGCAAAGGGAATCCGCGCGCTGATCGTGCTCCCGCCGGAAAATGCCCCCGAGCAGATGTATCGCCCGCAAATGAACCAGACCCGCGATCGTACGGCGCGGTTCAATCGCGAATGGTGGATGGCAGCCGCGGAATGGAAGTGTATCGACATTGTCGACCTGTCGCAGGCCGACAGTGCCGATATGGCCGATGTCAGTCATTACCGGCCGCGCCTCCTCGTCGAGCTGGCCGAGACGATCGACGATTGGCTGGAGGCAGCGGAGGCGCCGGCGCTTGGCGAGGCGGCGTAAACTTCGCCGCCCTCTCCCTGTGATCTGAGCGAGCGACCGCCGCTTTTCTGGGAATGCCGTTCACCTCAGCGGTCGCTCTGACAGATGTGTACTCTGCCTACCGCGCCGAAATGGTGCAGGCTTCGTGCGCGCGCTGTGCAAATCGCCAGCGGTGCGGCGAACGCCATGGGCACCGCGACGCTGACCTGTGATCAGTTATAGCTGGCGGCGATTTCGACGATGAGCACGCGCGAGACGCCGGGTTCGGCGGCCTTGATTGCGGCGTTGAGATCATGGTCGAGCCGCCCGGCGTCGACGGCGCGCAGGCCGGAGGCATTCAGCCGGGCGAATTCGAGCCCGGTGGCGACGATCGTCTCGCGCAGCGCCGGCATCTCGGCGGTGGCCTTGGCGGCAGTCGCAGCGTCGTGCGCCTCGAGCACCAGCTTGAAGCGCATATTGCCCGAGAGGCGGTCGGCCTCGATGATCGGCACGACGACTTCGTCCATCGCGACGAGGTTGAGCCCGCCGGCACCGGCACCACCGCCGCCGGACGCCTGCGCCCCGCCCCCCGGCAAGGGCACCAGCGCGACCGCCAGCGCAAGTGTAGCCAGACCTCTACGCACGTCAAAACTCCATGGCTCGGGCGATCGCGTGTGCGCCCACGCCTCTATAATAGAAGGAAATGAGCCAGAAGGTGTGTCAGTGAGTCACGATCAACGTCCCGGCCGGATGCGCGTCGTCCAGGATCCGGGCAGTTCCGACCGCCGCCGCGGCAACGCCGTCACGGTCGAAGCCGATTCGAATTCGTTCGAAGTGGTCGGCGGCGCCGGCAACGGCGCAGCCGCCGCTGCCGGGGCAGCCACCGAGAAGGCCGGCCTTCCGCTGCTTCCGGCCGCGTTGTTCCTGCTCGCCTGCGCGGCGGGCGGCGTGCTCGTCGCCGTCGTGCGCCCGCTGGGACTCGGCTGATGCGCACTGCCCTGATCGCCTTGCTTGCCGGCGCCGCGAGCGCCGCGCCGCATGCCGCTCCCGAACCCGCGCCGACAAGCAAGCCGGGACTCAATGCTCCCGCCGCGACGCTTCCGCCCTTCGCCGCAGAGCTGGCCCAGATGCCGATGATCACCAGCGGTGAGGGCTGGCACGGCGAGATCGGCGACGCCGGGTGGGCATTGCTCGCCAGCTCGCGTCCCGAGAACCGCCAGCTGCGCCGCTGGAACTATGCGCTCGGTCTGATCGGCGAAGGCCGCGGCGCCGATGCGCTCGGCGTGCTCGACGTCATGCAGGCGAGCGACCGCGATCTCGGTCTGGTCGCTCCGTTCCTGCTCGCCCGCGGCGTCGCACTGACCTTGGTCGAACGCGACGAGGACGCGGTCTCGGCGCTGTCCGCCGAGGAGCTCACCGCCAATCCGGAGGCCTGCGCATGGCGGATGCGCGCACTCGCCCATGCCGGTGACGCGCAGGCGGCGATCCATCAGGTCAATTGCGCGCTCCCCGCGATCAACAGCCGCAGCCCGGATGCCCGGGCACCGTTCGTGCTCGCTGCCGCCGGCGCTGCGATCGACGCCGGCCAGCCCAAGCCCGCGCTCGCCTGGCTCAAGCTGTTCGACGACCGGAATGCCGAGGCCAATGTCCTCCGCGGCCGCGCGCTCATCGCCACCGGCGATCCGCAAGGCGGCAAGCTCCGGCTCGACCGCGCCGCGATCAGCGGCGATGCGGCGATCAAGGCACAGGCGAAGCTCGGCACGATCGAGGCCGGCCTCGCCACCCACAGCCTCGCGCCTGCCGAGGCGCTCAAGCAGCTCGACGCGCTGCGCTTCGGCTGGCGCGGCGGTGCGATCGAGCATCGGGTGCTCGAGATCCAGCTCCGCCTCGCCAACGAGGCACATGATCTGCGCGGGCAGCTTCGTGCCGGCGCCGCGTTGGTTCGCTATTTCAAGCTCGGCACCAAGGCGGCGCCGATGCTCGCCGAGCTGCAGGCCGCCCTCGCCGCGGCGCTCGCGCCCGATAGCGGCGTGCCGCTGTCCGAGGCAGCCGGGCTTTACTGGGATTATCGCGAGCTGGCGCCGGCAGGAGCCGAGGGCGATGCGCTGGTGCTGCGCCTCGCCGGCCGTCTGCAGGACGCCTCGCTCTACGCCCGGGCCGCGGAGCTGCTGCAATATCAGCTTACCCAGCGTGCGCAGGACGTGGCACAGGGTCCGCTCTCGGTGAAGGTGGCGTCGCTCCACATCCTCTCCGGCCGTCCGGACCGGGCGGTCGATGCGATCCGTACCACCGAACAGCCGAGCTATTCGGCGGCGATGCGGCAGGACCGCAAGCGGGTCGAGGCGGTCGCGCTGCTGCGGCTCGGCAAAGTCGATGCTGCGATGGCGGCGCTGGACGGCTTGCCCGATGCGCATGCGATCCGCGCCGAGATGCGCTGGCACGTCAAGGACTGGGGCAGCTTCGTCACCGAAAACGCCCTCCCTGCTCCCAAGGCTGGCCTCAGCGAACCCGCACAGGCGGCGATCCTGCGCCAGGCAGTCGCATTGGCAATGCTCGGCCGCGAGGATCAGCTCGAGGCGCTGCGCGCGCGCTATGCCGCCGCGTTCAAAACGCTGCCGAGCGGCCAGGCGTTCGACGTGCTGACCCGCAAGGTCGGCAGCATCGATCCCGCCGCGATCGGTGCAGCGATGTCGGCAATCCCGCAGGCCAGCCCGGCCGGCGCTACCGGCGACCTGCTCGACGCCGCTTCCTGAACGAAAGCGCCCCGCGCCCCGTTTGCGCCAGGTTGCGATTGCACCTGCGTTTTTTCTCCCCCGCCAGGGGGAGGTGTCGCCGAAGGCGACGGAGGGGGAGAAGCACGCCGCGAGGTTTGTGCTTCCTCCCCCTCCGTCATGCTGCGCATGCCACCTCCCCCTTGCGGCGGAGGATCGGAATCGGTCCACACCGGGTACAACGAAAAAAGGGCCTGCCGCGCGTGCGGCAGGCCCTTTTCGGTAGTCCGTCTTCGCGGAAGCCTTAACGGATGTAGTTGACCAGGCTGAGGTCCGACAGCTGCGAGAATACCGAGTAGCTCGCCTGCAGCATGGTCTTCTGCTGCGCGAGATCGAGCGCGACCTGGCCGAGATCGGCATCTTCGTTGGTCTCGATCACGCCCTCGAGCAGCAGCCCGCGCTGCTCGCCGCGCGTGGTCAGCGTCTCGACCTGGTTCTGCTTGCGGCCGTTGTCGGCATTGACCGTGCGCAGGCTGTCTATCCCGGTGCCGAGCTGGCCCACCGCCTGCTTCAGCGCATCGAGCTGAGCTGCGGTCGGCTTGGCGCCGATCGTGCCCGCCTGGGCAAGCGTCTTGAACGCGGCGTAGAGATCCTTGCCTACTGCGCTGGCAGTGATGCCATAGGTCACGTCAACGCCGTCGGCGACACGCGCGCTCGAACGAACGCCATCGTCCTTGAACGCGTCGGTGACGTTGGTCGTCGCAACATCGGCGAGCGTGTCGGGCGTGAACGGGGCGGTATCGGTCTGCGAGCCCGAGAACAAAGGTGCGCCGCCCTCATTTGCGTTGAGCGACGTGCGATACTGGCTGAACGCCGTCTCGATCGCTTCCTGCAGACCGGCGGCGTCGCCGGTGCCGATCGCATTGAGGATGTCGGTCTTGAGATCGCCGACCGCCTTTTCGATGCCTTCCAGATGCCCTTGGTAGATCGACAGGGTCGTGCCGACGCGCTTGGCGACGGTGGATTGCGCATCCTGTCGCGCGAGCAGACTGTGCGCCGAAAGGTTGCGCACCGTTTCGGTGCCCAGATCCGCGAAATCGGCGGCCTTCTTGCCGGTCGAGAGGCGCTGCTGGGTGATCGCCAGCTTCTCCTGCGAACGCTGGATCGCGCTCGACATCGTGTGCTGGAGCGGAATGGTGGCTACGCGAGTCATAAAGGTTCCGATCAGACCATGTTGAGCAGGGTGTCGTACATTTCCGACGCCGTGGAGATTACCCGGGCAGCAGCCGAATAGCTGTTCTGCAGGATGACCATCTGCGCGAGCTCCTCGTCGATATTGACGCCGGAGAAGCTGTCGCGGCGGTTGATCGCATCGTCGCGGCGCGCCGAGGCGTCGAGCAGATTGCCCTCGGCCTGGCTCGCCTCGAGTCCGGCGCGGCCGAGCAACAGGCTCGAGAAGCGCTCGATCGTGGTCTTGCCGTCCTTGCCGAGGTCGATCGTACCAGCGAGCTTGTCGACGAACGCCGTGGCGCCGCGCGTGTCGCCCGCGCCGAGGGCCTTGGCGCCGACCACCGCGTTTTCCTGAAAGCGTGCGAGCGGGAGCTTGGCCGGAGTGGCGAGCACTTCGGGGCGCACCTGTGCGTCCTTGAGCCCGCTCGAAGCGCCGGTCAGGCCGAGCATCGCACTGAAACCGCGCCCGGTGCCGAAGCGGTCGGTCGAGTCCGAGGGTATCGACAAGGTCGCACCCGACAGCGCGCCCTGCGGCTCGAACCGCATGCGGCCGCGATCGTCGAGGCTGAAATTGCCGAAGTCGCCGAGGGGGCTGGCGTTGAGTTCGGTCACCAGGTCGCCGATGGTGCCGCCAGCGGTTGGGGTCATCGTGTAACTGGTCAGCGAGCGGCCGCTGGCATCGCGCAGCACGATCTGCGCGGTTTCGCCGGTGGCGAAGCCATGCGGATCGCCGGCGGCGAGGCCCGAGGGAACGAGCGAGCTCGAGTCACTGCGAACGATGTCGTTGAGCCCGAAATATTGCGAGACACCGACTCCGCCGCGGTCGCTCGGATTGGCTTCGCTCTGTGCGACGACCACGCCGTTGCCGGCGCCGTTCGCCTTGATGCTGAGCTTGCCGTCGGTGAAGCTCGCCGTCGCCGCCCCGCCCAGCCCGGCGTTGATCGCCGACACCATGTCGTTGATCGTCGCGCCGGCGGGCATCGCGCTGAAGTCGATGCTGGTCTTGGCGACAAGCGTGCCGTCCGCCTTGGCCACCGCAAAGGTCGCAGCGCCGGTGAAACCGAGCCGGTCGCTGCCGACGAGACCGGTCTGACGGCCGTCGAGGCTGGCGGGCGGCGGCACGGTGCTGCCGGCATTGGAAACCGAATTGAGTGCCTCGGAGAGACCCGAGAACAGCACGCCCATTTGTTCGCTGAACGCCGGCAATGCACGGTCGCGCAGGTCGAGCAGACCGCCGAGCTTGCCGCCGATCGCCGCAGAGTCGAGCGTCTCGCCGGTCGCTGCGCCCATGGCGCCGCTGTCTTCGGCGAAACGGATCTCGATCGTAGGGTAGATCGGCTGCGAAGTGCCGAGCCCGGAATTCGGGTAATTGAGCTGGCGCAGCTTCTTGTCGAGCAGCACGCCGCCATTGGCAGTCTCGATCGAGACGCGCCCGTCCGGCTGCTCGCGGACATTGACGGCGATCAGGCCGCTCAATTCCTCGATCGCGTTCATCCGCTGATCGGCGGCGCCACCGACATTCTTGCCCTGCCCGGTCGCTGCGGCGACGGTGCCGTTGAGATCGTGGATGCGCTTGAGCAGGCTGTTGATCTTGTCGACCGAATAGCCGACCTCCGATTCGACGTCGCCACGCAGACCCGCGACGTCGGTCTGAAGCTGCTGCATCGAATCGATCGCGTCCTGCACGTCGGACGTGAAAACGGCGACCGTCTGTGCCGAGGATTGCGAGCCGGTCATCGCCACGGCGGCGGCGCTGATCGCGTCGAGACGCGCCGGCAGGCCCGAAGGCGCGCCGGGCTGGCCGAGCAGCGACTGGAGCCGGTCGAGATAGCCCGAGCTGACCTCCGCGCGGCCATAATCGCCCGCGCGGCGATAGACATTGGCTTCGAGGAAGCGGTCGGCGACGCGGCTGGGCTCGCCCACCACGACTCCGGCCACCTGGCCCGCGGCCACGCCAGTGGTAAGATTGACGCGCTCGCGCGCATAACCCGACACGCCGACATTGGCGATGTTGTTCGATACCGACTTGAGTCCGGCCTGGGCAGCAGCCAGGCCGGACACAGCGGATCCGAGGATATGATTGAGCGACATCGCCTGGATCTCGGATATTGGAGGATTAGCGCTTCAGGTCGCTCACTTCGCGCAGCATGTCGTCGACCGTGGTGATGATCTTCGACGATGCGCTGTACGCCCGCTGGAAGCGGATCATGTTGGTGAACTCGCCGGCCAGATCGACGGTCGAGGCTTCGAGCGAGTTCGCAGCGATCCCGCCGGCGCCGAGCTGGCCCGGCGCGTTGAGCGTCATGCCGCCCGAGGCGCGGCTGAGCGTATAGGCGTTGCCCGACAGACGGGTGAGGCCGTCCGGGTTCTGGAAGGTCGCGATCGGCAGCTGAAACACCGCGCGGGTCGAGCCGTCGGAGAAGATCGCATTGACCACGCCCTGCTTGTCGATCTCGACCGACGAGAGGTTGCCGAGCATGCCGCCATCGACATTCGACGAGATCAGCGAGCTCTCGGTGCCGAACTGGGTGATGCCGTCGATGCCGTCGTCGCTGCCGATCGAAAGCGTGATCGGAACCGAGCCGGCGTTGTTGGTCCAGGTGACGTTGAGCGGGTTGAACAGGGCCGCGCTCGAGCCGCTGCGGTCGAGGCTGCCGTCCGCATTGAACTTGATCGTCCCGCTGGCGAGCACACCGCCGGTGGCGGTCACGTCGCCGGCGGGGTTCGAATAGACTTCGCTCTGCCAGGTGTTCGCACCGGTCTTGATGAAGCCCATCGTCACGCGGTGCGAGCCGCCCTGCGAATCCGACACGTCGAACGAACGGGTGAACTGCGGCGTGACCGTGCCTGCCGCCATGTCGCCGGCGGTATAGGTGCCGGTGAAGTTCGGGGTGGTCGACTGCAGGTTCATGCGCGCCTGGATGCGCGTGGTCGGCGATGCGGTGCCGATCAGGTCGCTGACGCGGACGGCTTCAAGCGCGTCGACGTCGCCGGTGTTGGTGTAGTTGCCCGAGGCGTCGAGGCGCCAGCCATAGAGATAGAGGCCGGCCGGGTTGCGCAGGAAGCCTTCCTCGTCCGGGCGGAACGCGCCGGCGCGGGTATAGGCGACGTCGCCGGCTCCGTCCGAGCTGCCGCGGGTCACGAAGAAGCCGCCGCCGTCGATCGCGAGATCGGTGCTGTTGCCCGAGGCCTGGAGCAGGCCCTGCTTGGAAACCATCGAGACAGGCGCGGCGCTGACGCCGCCTGCCGAATAGTTGCTCTTGGCACGGCCGTCGGTGACCATGGTGCGGAACTGGGCTTCGACGCCCTTGTAGCCGACGGTGTTGATGTTGGTGATGTTGTCGGCGACGGTCGCCATTGCGCTCGCCTGAGCGCTGAGGCCGGACACGCCGGCGTAGAGAGCGGAATAAAGGCTCAAGGTATCACTCCTGACGACGCCCGCGGATCGATCGCGCAGGCCACAGGTGCTTTTTAGGAAGGAATTTGGGGAGGGCGGTTTCGGACGGGAAAAATGGCGGTCCGATCGGACGACGGCTAGTTACCAGCCTCGAGCGTTGAGGCTGGCTCAATAGCCTATGGGCCCGACTCGACGAGCGCTGGCGAGGCCGCAGTAGCTGCGACAGCGCAATGAGCTGCATACCTCAGAGGGGCTCACGCTCCTCTATGTGTCTGATCAAACTGAGGCGTATTGACAACGTACATACAAGGTGCGATATCGCCGGGGATGAGCAAGGTGCGGGATATTTCGGTTAAATCGGGCCACAGTGGAGCAATCACTGACTGGTCCGGAGCGACTGAAACCAAAGGCAGTATCAGCCTGCGAGTTGAAGCGCAGACCCGTCAGCTGATCGACGATGCGGCTGCCATTCTCGGCAAGACGCGCACCGAGTTCATGATCGACAGCGCGCGCGCGCTGGCGATCGATGTCCTGCTCGACCAGCGATTGTTCGTGCTTGATACCGCCCGTTACGACGCGTTCGTTCACGCGCTCGACAACCCACCGGCACCGGGAGCCAAGCTGCGCGCGCTACTCAAGCGTTCGCCGGCTTGGGATAACTGATCATCGCGGCGCTTCGTCGATGACCTTGTCCGCCCCGGTCCCGCTTGAGGGGAGCCACGAGTTAGGTGAGTTCGATTGTGGTGAGCCGGCGCTCAACGAATGGCTGAAACAAAGGGCTTTGAAGAACGAGAGCAAGTTTTCGCGAACCTACGTGACATGTGATCAGAATCGTGTGGTCGCCTTTTTTTGCATTTCAGCCGGCGCAATCCAGCGCGAATCCGCGCCGGGGAGAGTACGGCGCAATGCGCCGGATACGATTCCGATCTCGGTGATCGGCCGGCTCGCCGTGGACCAGAAATATGCGGGAAAAGGGCTTGGTGCCGACATGTTGTCGGATGCGCTGCGTCGGGTGGCAATCGCGTCGCAAAGTATAGGGATCGGCGCGGTGCTGGTGCAGGCAAAGAGCGATAATGCGCGCGCTTTCTACATGGCATGCGCCGAGTTCATCGAATACCCGGCGGACAGCCGCACCTTATTCATGCCGATCGAGACAATAGTCGCAGCATTCAGTTGAGACAATAGTCGCGGCATTCAGTTAAAGCGTCACGAGCCCGGGGGAACGTCAATGGGAGAGGCAAAGCGCAGACGCTTGAGGAAGAGCAACGCGTGGCCGGGTGGCGAAGCGTATCGCGGAGTCATTGACCTGCGCATGCTCCCAGCGGTCCCCTCGATCACAGGTCCCCGTATTCGGGAGTTGACCAGCGACGGCAGCATTCCGGACTCCACCCAAATCATTTTACGCGCTTTTGAAGCCCAAGCCGGAGAGCGATCATTCGCCGTCGGGTTCTGTCTGGGCGATGGTGTTGGTTACAGTGCGATCGGCGTCGCAGTGATCGAGCGCCTGCAGTTGGAGGCACCGGGCGCACCATTACATATCGTACCGATCGCTCACGAGGATATCGCTTATGATCTGGTGCTACGGCACTTGCGAACCTTCAGCGGTCGCCTTCTGCTCTTCGTGTTCCCGGATTCGGATGTGTACGACGCAGGGACCGCTGAATTGTCCTATTCGAAGCACATCCGCCAGTTCGGACCTGACGGGGAATTGCTGGGCCGGCTGAGCCAAGCACAGAGGCAAGAAATACTGGCTCGAAAGGCCCAAATTCTCGACCGTCCCTAGCCCCCGAAATTCTACACGGTCGGCGAGATCCCAAGCGAGGATGCGCAATGGATTTTTCGAATGGCAACGCCGGCCGGCAAAATCCTTCGAATCGCCGTCTGGGACGGCCGCCGCGACTACGCCCACGAACCTCCCGCTGATATCATTCGGTTGGTCGGCGGTGATCGAATCGCAATCGTGCAGGTCTCCAGTCCGGTAGGCGTCAACTTGCGATCCTCGCTGGATATTACCCACAAGTTGTCTGCGGACTTTGATGGGATAGTCCATTGGGCGCGAGATACGCCCACGTTCCAGTCGATTCTTCAATCGTTCATCCGCTTAGATTTCGAGTCGGTTGGGCCACCTGACTTGCCGTCGGACTGGAGTCCGGAGGTCGTGATCATTGGAGCGAATGACTGATCTCCAAGTGACCTAAGGCGGCCGGTCCGTCCATAAATGAGGCCGTGGCCTGAATCTGAGCGCAGGTGCTCGATGGACGACTTCAGTCATGCGCCTTCGGTAGTGCGACCACCACCGTAATCGAAAACGACTGGGCAAAATTTGCCGGGTGACTCCACCGCCCCTGCCGCGCGCATCCTATAAGAGGAGCAAACGCACTCGAAAGGTTGTACCCATGCTCCGCATCACGCTTCGCGACGGCGAGAAGGCGATCGTCAACGGCGCGGTCCTGCGCGCCGTCGGCCGCACGCAGATCGCCGTCGAGAACCAGGTCTCGATCCTGCGCGGCCGCGAAGTCATGCAGCCGGAGGAAGCCACCACGCCTGCGCGCCAGCTCTATTTCGCGGCGATGCTCGCTTATATCGACCCGGCCAACCGCAGTCAGCACCAGGACAATGTCGTCGCGCTGATCGGCAACCTCGTCGCCACCCTTACCGCTCCCGAGGCGCGCACCGCCTGCATCGCCTTCGCCCACGACATCGCGCAGGGCGATTATTACAAGGCGCTCTCGGCCGCACGCGAGCTGATCGGGTTCGAGAACGTCGCGACCGAAGCCCAGGCCGCGTAAGGACCTCCGCGCGTGCAGACTCTCGCCAGCGCAGCCCGCGCGATCCGCACGATGGTGCCCGATCGCCGCTTCGGCAGCGTCGTCGCGGTGCGCGGCGCGCTGATCGAAGTGGAAGGGCTCGCCGGCGTCGCGCAGATCGGTAGCCGCGTCGAAATCCAGGGCGCCAATGGCAAGGTCGAGGCCGAAGTCACGGCGCTCGATCGCAACGTTGCGCTGTGCCTGCCCTTCGTCGACCCGCAGGGCGTCGGCCTCGGCTCGCGCGCGGAGCTCGCCGCCGGCCAGTTCAGCATTCGCCCTTCGCAGGCGTGGCTCGGCCGGATGGTCGATGGTCTCGGCCGCCCGGTAGACGGCCTCGGCGCGCTGCCCAACGGCGCCGACCCGCAGCCGATCAAGGCGTCTCCCCCCGCCGCTTCCAACCGCGCGCGCGTCGGCCATCGCATCGAGACCGGCGTCCGCACGCTCGACCTGTTCGCCCCGCTCTGCATCGGCCAGCGCCTCGGCCTGTTCGCCGGCTCGGGCGTCGGCAAGTCGGTGCTGCTCTCGATGCTCGCCCGCTGGACACAGTGCGACGTCGCGGTGATCGGGCTGATCGGCGAACGCGGCCGCGAAGTGCAGGAATTCATCGAGGATGATCTCGGCCCCGAGGGCATGGCCCGCTCGGTCGTCGTCGTCGCCACGTCCGACGAGCCCGCGCTGATGCGCCGCCAGGCCGCGTGGACCACGCTCGCCGTCGCCGAGCATTTCCGCGATCAGGGCCTCAACGTGCTGTGCCTGATGGATTCTGTCACGCGCTTTGCCATGGCGCAGCGCGAGATCGGCCTCGCCTCGGGCGAGCCGCCGGCGACCAAGGGCTATACTCCCACGGTGTTCGCCGAACTGCCCCGCTTGCTCGAGCGTGCCGGCCCCGGCGAGCCCGGCAAGGGCATGATCACCGGCCTGTTCACCGTCCTCGTCGACGGTGACGACCATAACGAACCCGTCGCCGACGCCGTTCGCGGCATCCTCGACGGCCATATCGTCATGCGCCGCGCGATCGCCGAGCGCGGTCGCTATCCGGCGATCGACGTGCTCAAATCCGTCTCGCGCACCCTGCCGCATTGCATGAACGACGAGCAGAATGCGACGCGCCTCGCTGCGCGGAAGCTGCTGTCGACCTATGCCGATATGGAGGAAATGGTTCGGCTCGGCGCCTACAAGGCCGGTTCGTCCGAAGAGGTCGACCGCGCCGTCGCGCTCGCGCCGCAGATCGAGGCATTGATAAACCAGGGCAAGCACGACCAGGGCCATGCCGATGCCGGCTTCGCCGCGCTCGCGCAGATCGTCTCGGGTGAAGTCGTCGCCGCCGATGCCCTGGGGATCGCCGCATGACTCCGTTCGACACCGCGCTCCGCGTCCAGCGCCGCGAAGTCGATGCCGTCAAGGTGTCGATCAGCGTAGAGGTCGAGCGCATCAACACGATCGAGACGCAGGCACGCTCGCACGACGCGCGGATGCTGCAGGAGCGCGCGCTCGCCAGTTCGATGCCCTTCGCGACCGACGCCTGGGCAGCCCGGATGAAGGCCGAGCGCGCCCGGCTCGACGAAGCCGCCTATCTCGCTCAGGCCCGGCTGGGGCGTCTCCGCGCCAAGGCCGTCGAAGCCTATGGCACGATGCGCGCGATCGAGGGCGCCGCGGAACGCTTCGAGGACGAGGCCGAACGCACCATCGCCCTCGCCGAGCAGAATGCGATCGACGACATCGCCGCCGCGCGTTTCCTCCGCGCGCGCGCCATCGCGAAGAAGCGTTCGGCATGATCAATCCCGCCCAGCTCGCCGCGCTCTCGCCGCAGAAGCGCGCACAGGTCATCTATGCCGAGGCGCAATCGCAGCTCTCGACGCGGCTGTGGCGTGCCGCGCTCGGCGACGGCGACAGCAAGGACGCGCGCGAGGCCTCGCCGTTCGGCGGCAACAACATGAATATGGATTCGCTGCTGGGCCTTCTCGGCGGTCGGGAAGGACCCTCGGGCCCACAGGCGTCGTGCGCCTGCCACTGCGCGTGCAATTGTCATCAGCCGGCGGCTGCCACCCCGGCCGGCGAGAGCGCCCCTCGCGTCGGCACCACCGGTGCGGGTACGATCGATCCGGACGAGCCGCGCACGGCTTATGCGCCTGTCCGGCTTTCGAGCGGCGGCGGCGATGCAGCCGGCACCGGCAGCCTCCAGCTCGGCCCCAACGCCCGCTACGCCGGCACCTTCGCCGCCGCAGAGGCGCGCACCGGCATTCCGGCTTCCGCGCTCGCCGCGATCGTCGACGCCGAAGCCGCCAAGACCGGCGACGGCAGCTGGAACACGCATTCGCGCAATCCGCGATCGAGCGCCGCCGGGCTCGGCCAATTCCTCAGCGGGACGTGGCAGGATCTGGCACAGACCGAGGGCACCTGGCTCAACTCTTATGCGGCCGAGCGCGGCTGGCTCGACGGTCGCGGCCGGCTCCAGACCGGCCACCGTGCCGAACTGCTCGCGCTCCGCTACGATCCGCAGGCGTCGATTCTCGGTGTCGCCGATCTCGCCAAATGCAATCTCGACCGGCTCGAGGCGTCCGGTGTCCGCGTGCGCACCGATTCAGAGACGCTCGCCAAGGCGGCCTATCTCGGCCACCATCTGGGCCTCGGCGACGCCAAGAAGTTCCTGAGCGGCGGGATCGATGCCGGCCGCGCCCGTATGCTGCTGTCAGCCCAGATCGGTTCGTCGGCGGCAGAGCAGCGGATCGCCAGCACCGGCAACGCCACGCAGGCGCATCGCCAGTGGCTGCTGGGCTTCATCGACCGGAAAATTCGCCCCGACGCGTTCGCCGCTTAAAAATTATTCCTATAACGAAATTGCGGTTTACCACTCGCTCCGGCGCGGTTACCCACCCGTAAACCATTGCATATCGCAGATTTTCGAGGGTTTCTGGCGGCCTCCGGACGATCCCCACTGCGTATTTCTACATATAGGAACGGTTTACATCCGTTAAAGGATTAGGTGGCATTCATCCTCCTGTCGAACGGGCAGCCTCACGGCGGCTCACGAAAACAGGGGATTGCAAATGTCGAAGACCACGATCGCGCTCGAAGCCGCCGTTGCCACCGTCATCGAGAATACGCCCAAGGACGCGCCGCAGACCAACCGTCAGCGCGTTTATGTCGATCGTGCCTTCGCCCAGATCCTCAAGCTGATCGCTCCGCGCATCCGCCACTTCATCCGCCAGTACGGCCTGGTCGCTCATTGGGACGACGCCGAGCAGTGCTGCGCCATCGCCGTTCACCGCGCGATCGAGGCCTATGACCCCGCCAAGGCGCAGTTCACCACCTTCGTGAACTGGCAGATCCGCGGCGAGCTGCAGAGCCTCCGCTTCCGCCTGATGACCGATCAGCGCCCGTCGGCGAAGAAGGTCGAGGCCACCACGGTGTCGCTCAATGCCCTCACCACCGGTGCCGACGGCGAGGAAATGTCGCCCGAGACGCTGATCGAGGACGAAGACGCCCTCGCCCGCACCGAAGCGGCCGCTTCGGACTATCTCGCCGACGGTGCCATCTCTTCGCTGGTCGACGCCTATGTCGATCATCTGCGCAAAGTCGGCATCGAGGCGCTCCGCCGCCGTCCCCGCCCGAAGCGGGAAGAAGCAGCTCTCCGCCGCGAAGGCCCGCGTCTCCGCACCGCCACCCACGGCATCGATCCTGCCGAACTCGAGAAGCTCGAAGCCAAGCTCGCCCGTGATCGTGACATCGTCGTCCGCCGCGTGTTCCAGGCATCGACCCTCGACGATCTGTCGCTCGAGACCGGCGTCACCAAGGAGCGCGTCCGTCAGATCACCAAGCGTGCCGCCAAGACGCTCGCCGAGATCGCCGCTGCCGATCCGCGCTTCGCCGTGATGGCCGAATATGATCGCCCGGCCGCCAAGCGCCGTCAGCCGGCTCCGGTCGCTGCCACCCTGCTCCCGGATGCCGATCAGCCGCACAACCGCCTCGCCACCGTCCGCGCCATCCAGCCGGCCGAGCTGAACGCAGCGCTGGCCGCGCCGATGGAGACCGTCGAGCGCGTCGAAACGGTCCTCCTCGCCCAGGTCGCGGCACCCTCGCGCGCGGTGATGCACTAATTTCGCAGGATCACCCCAGCATCCGTATTCTTCCTATAATATAGGCAGATAGAGGAGAGGGCCCCGATGTACGGCGAGATCGAAATGAGCGAAGGCACGCATGGCGGCTGGGCAATGATGCCGCGCCCCAACCGTCGCCTCACCGCGCTGGCACGCGAGGTTGCGCGCTGCGCGCTGCCGCTGCTGCCCGAAGGCGCGGGACTGTTCATGGGTCTCGAGACCGATGCCGCCGGCGCGATCCGCCTGCTCTGGTGGCGCTCGGACGATTTCGCCAAGGTCGCCGAGATCAGCGCGTCGCCCGCCGGCTTCTGCGCCGTCGACACCGAGGAAGGGGCGCTGCAGGAAGCCGCCGCAGAACTGCTCGACTATCTCGCCGGCCGCTGGCCGAGCCCACCCGCGGGCTTTGGCGTGATCACCGACGGCACCGGCGTCGCCTTCGCCCCAGATCATCCCGCTCCCTCGGCCGCGGGCTGGCTGGTCCGCCAGGCAACTGGCAGCGCACCTTTGCTCGCGATCGTCGCGCTCGATCCCTCGGGACCCTGCGCGTTGCTCGCCCACCGCCAGCAACGTTCGCTCCATTAAATCTGAACCACCGCTCCACTAAGCGAGACGCTCATTCTATTAATGGATGCGCTGTTAACCTTGCATTATTCTTGTTAAGCTTCATGAGTGTTCGCAAGCGGCGTCAGTCCGCGGGGGACAGGCATGGCGATGGCAAAGGGCAAGGGGAAGCGGCAGGACGGCGAGCGCGCGGCGATCGGCGAGGTGCCGGTCGACCTGCATCGCTGCTTCGTCTTCCCTAATCGCATGCGCGAGCAGCGCCGCGCCGCAGGGCATTTGAAGCTGCTCCGCCTCGCCTCGACGATTCCCGAAATCCCCTATATTCGCCTTTCCAAGATCGAGCGCGGCGAAGTCGTACCGCGGGCCGAGGAGCTGCGGCGGATCGCCGCGGCGCTGAACATCGCCCCCGCCGAGTTGCTGCTCGACATTGACGCACCAGGCTTCGACATCGCCCGCTGGGCCGAGCCGTTTCTCGACGGCGCTCCCCCCAATCTCGCCGAGGAGCGCTTCGCCGTGCTGCTCGCGGCAGCGGTGCGCGCGCGCCGCATCGCCGATCCGGCGCTGACCATCTCGGCGATCGAACGCGAATACGGCCTTGCACCGGTCAATTTGTCACGCATCGAAAACGCGCAGAAAACGTTCGACCGCTGGAATGCCGCCACGCAACACGCATTGTACCAGCTTCTCCGCGTCGCCGACGAGACCGAACTCCGCAAATCCGTCGCGGCGCTGCACGCGAGCGGAGCGCTCGAGAGCTTCCTTTCCCATATCGTCAGCCCGGCCGAGCGCCACGCGCGCAGCCGCGCCCGCATCGCCGAAGTCGCCGCCGCGCTCCAGACCGGCGACGCGGCGCCCCCAACCGTGGCGCCGCTGCCGGTGACGGGTGCGGTATCGATCCGGCTGGTCCCCGTGCTCGGCGCCCCGCTCGCGCAGGGACTGATCGCCGACACCCCCACGCCTGAAAAGGTCGAGGCACCGCACGCCGCCGGGCCGCGCGCCTTCGGGCTCAAGGTCTGCCGCGCGACTTTGGGCGGGGGGCTCCCCGGCCAGGCGGTGGTGATCGTCGATCCCGATCGTTCGCCCTCCCCCGGCAGCCTCGCGGCGCTGCGCGAGGAGACCGGCTGGCGGCTGCTCTCGGTCGGTTCGGACCGCGACGGCCGGATGATCGGCTATAGCAACAATCCCGAACTCGAAATCGTGCTCGACGATTGCGATCCGGCACGTCTCGCCGCTCTGGTGAGCGCGATCTTTCCGTAAGGGTCGCGTAGCACGCACTGCCAGACCGGCCGCTGGCACGCCGTGACATCGCCTGCTGCCATGCTAAGGCGTGGCACATGAGCAAAGCGGCTTGTTTCTACGCAGTCGAAGGTGTCGACGGATCCGGCAAGTCGGGTATGGTCGCGCACATCGTCGACCATCTCTCCGCCGGCGGCGCTCCAGCGATCGCCACCCGCGAACCCGGTGGGACGCCGCAGGGCGAGAAGATCCGCGCATTGCTGTTGTCGGGCGCCGACGACGCCTGGGACCAGCAATCCGAACTGCTGATGATGACCGCGGCGCGCGTGGAGCATGTCCGCCGCGTCATCCTGCCGACGCTGGCGCGCGGTGTCTCCGTGGTGTCGGATCGTTATGTCGGGTCGACCATCGCCTATCAGGGCGCCGGCCGCGGCATGGCCGAAGCCTATATCCGCAAGCTCCACAAGGAAGCCGTCGGCGATATCTGGCCCGATCTGGTCGTTGTCCTCGATCTCGACCCCGAGATCGGGCTCACGCGCAGCAGGAAACGGCTCAGCGCCGGGGAGATCGACGAAGGCCGGTTCGAGACCCTCGACCTGGATTTCCATCGCCGTATCCGCCAGTCCTTTCTGGATCAGGCCGCGCAGGATCCCGAGCGGCATGTCGTGGTCGACTCATCGGGCACACCGGAAGAAGTGCGAGGCCGCGCGATCGCGGCGATCGACAAGTGGCGGACAAACCGCGAAGGCTAGCTGCGTCGCCGCTGGCAAGCGGCTTGGCGACCCCGGCAAGGCCGGGGTGACCTAGCGAAACGGCTAGCGCGGCAACCAGCATCGACGCTGGCACGCTTTATCCTGTCCTGCCCCGCCTGCCGATTCGCCGAAGGATCGACAGAGCCATTGCTGCGAGTCACGATCAACAACAAGGTGGCGACCCTCTTTCGGGCTTGCGGCTCCGCAAGGGGATCAACGGCATATCTGATTTGTACGATTTGTTTCCCGGGCTACGCCTGTCCCCCGCTTGACAGCGGTTCCAACCCAACCCAATGGTAGCGCTATCAAAATAGAACCTTGGCAAGGCGAGGGATCTTGGAAGCGTCTAGTATCGAATTGCTGCCTGCCGACCATGCGCAGGCCACTCTGGTTGGACGCGTCCTGCTCGACGCGGGCCCCACGCCCGTGCTGATCCGCGGTGGCGACGTGCTCGACGTCTCCGCCACGGCTCCCACCGTCGCCGATCTGCTCGAGCGCGACGATCTCGCCACGGTCACTGGTCCGCGTCTCTGCGCCGTGGAGGCGATCGGCACGCCGGAGGGGCCCCGCCTGCTCGCCCCGATCGACCTTCAGGTCGTCAAGGCCTGCGGCGTCACCTTCGCGCTGTCCGCGATTGAGCGCGTGATCGAGGAGCGCGCGCGCGGCGACGCCGACAAGGCCTCGGAGATCCGCGGCGATCTCGAGGCGAAGGTGGGGTCCGGCATTCGCTCGGTCGTCCCCGGCAGCGACGAGGCTGCCAGCCTCAAGGCGGCGCTGATCGACGCCGGCATGTGGTCGCAATATCTCGAAGTCGCCATCGGCCCCGATGCCGAAGTGTTCACCAAGGCGCCAGTGCTCTCCGCGGTCGGCTGGGGCGACGAGATCGGCATCCGCTCCGACAGTGACTGGAACAATCCCGAGCCGGAAGTCGTGCTCGTCGTCGATCGCCATGGCAATCCGCGCGGCGCCACCCTCGGCAACGACGTCAATCTGCGCGATTTCGAGGGCCGCAGTGCGCTGCTCCTCGGCAAGGCCAAGGACAACAACGCCTCGACGGCGCTGGGCCCGTTCATCCGGCTGTTCGACCATAGCTTCACGATGGACGACGTCCGTTCGGCCGTGGTCGATCTCGAGATCACCGGGCCCGAGGGCTATACGCTCCGCGGCACCAACAAGATGAGCGAGATCAGCCGCGATCCGACCGACCTCGTTCGCCAGGCGCTCAGCGAGCACCAATATCCCGACGGGTTCGCGCTGTTCCTCGGCACCCTGTTCGCGCCGGTGCAGGACCGAGATCACCCCGGCCGCGGCTTCACTCACAAGCAGGGCGACGTCGTTCGCATCGCGACGCCGAAGCTCGGCGCTTTGGTCAATCGCGTCACAACCTCGAAGGCCGCAGCGCCGTGGCAGTTCGGCATCCGCGATTTGATGCGCAATCTCGCCGCCCGCGGCCTGCTCGCGTGAAACCGCCTTTTACTGGCGAAACGGCACCTTATTTTCATGGCAACCATGCTCACGCGCCCTGCGCGCTCACAGGAACCCGCCCGCTCCATGTCCGAAGCTGATCCCACGCACTCGCCGCTCGCACGCGATCAGCGGGCCATTTATCCCAGCCTTCGCGGCAAGCGCGTGCTGATCACCGGCGGCGGCTCGGGTATCGGCGCGGGCATGGTCGAAGGCTTTGTCCACCAGGGTGCGAAGGTCACCTTCTTCGACATCGCCGAGGAAGATTCGGCTGCCCTGGTCGAGAGCCTGACCGGTGCCGAAACCGCCCCCGTGTTCCAGCGCTGCGACCTGACCGACGTCGCCGCGGTGCAGGCGCAGATCCGCGCACTGATCGACGAGAACGGCGCCTTCGACGTGTTGATCAACAACGCCGCCAACGACGATCGCCACACGATCGAGCAGGTCACTCCCGAATATTGGGACAACCGCATCGCGGTGAATCTGCGCCACCTGTTCTTCGCCGCGCAGGCGGTGATCCCGGGGATGAAGGCGCAAGGGTCCGGCGTGATCGTCAATCTCGGCTCGATCTCATGGCACCTCGCGCTCGAGGAGCTGACCCTCTACCAGACCTGCAAGGCCGGCATCGAAGGCCTGACCCGCAGCTTTGCGCGCGAGCTCGGGCCTGACAATATCCGCTCGGTCTGCATCGTCCCCGGCAACGTCAAGACGCCGCGCCAGATGAAATGGTACACGCCCGAGGGCGAGGCCGAGATCGTCGCGGCACAGTGCCTCAAGGGCCGGCTCGTCCCCGACGACATCGCGGCGATGGCATTGTTTCTTGCCTCGGACGACGCCCGGCTGGTAACGGGCCACGAATATTTCGTGGATGCCGGCTGGAGATAAGAGGATGGGCAACGTGGCGATTTCCGAGCCGGTCAGCATCTGGCAGCTCGGGGCGCCGCTCGGCGAAGGCCCGGTCTGGGTCGAGCGCGACCAGGCGCTGTGGTTCGTCGACATCAAGAGCCACAAGATCCACCGCTACGATCCGGCGAACGGCGCGACGCGCAGCTGGGACGCGCCCGGCCAGATCGGCTTCATCCTGCCGGTCGAGAGCGGCGGCTTCGTCGCCGGGCTGCAGACCGGTCTCAGCAAGTTCGACGAGCGCGACGGCAGCTTCACCCATATCTGCGCGCCCGAGCCGGAAAAGCCGGGCAATCGTCTCAACGACGCCACCGTCGACGCGAATGGCCGCCTGTGGTTCGGCAGCATGGACGACAGCGAGGAAGCCATCACCGGCGCGATCTATCGCCTCGGCCCTGACGGCACCTGCGTCGCGACCAGCCCGCTCGTCGCGATCACCAACGGCCCGGCGGTCTCGCCTGACGGCAAGACGCTCTACCATGTCGATACCTTGGGCGGGATCATCTACGCCTGCGACATCGACGCCGCCGGCATGCTGGTCAATCGCCGCGAATTCGTCCGCATTCCCTATGGCGAGGGCTTTCCCGACGGCCCCACCGTCGACAGCGAAGGCTGCGTCTGGGTCGGTCTCTATGCCGGCTGGGGCGTGCGCCGCTATTCGCCGGCGGGCGAACTGCTCGAGGAAGTGAAGTTCCCGGTCAGCGCGATCACCAAGATCGCGTTCGGCGGCCCCGACCTCAAGACCGTGTTCGCCACCACTGCCAACAAGCACGTCGCCGAAGCCGACCTCGCCAAGGAGCCGCATGCCGGCGACCTGTTCCGCTTCGAGGTCAGCGTCCCCGGCCAGAGCGGCATGCTGATCCGCGAAGGCGTCTAGAGCTTCAGCGCCATGAATACCGTGCCCGGCGGCGTCGGCGCGTAATAAGCGGCGATCCGCTCGAACCCCATGGCGGTGTACATCGCGATCGCCCGCGCCATCGACGGCAGCGTGTCGAGCCGCAGCTCGCAATAGCCCAGGCCCCGCGCCTCCGCGACGACGGCCTCGGCCAGCGCCCGCCCCAGACCGGTTCCGCGGGCGGCCGGCAGCAGATACAGCCGCTTCATCTCGCACAGCCCCTCCGCATCCAGCGGCCGCAGCCCGACACAGGCCAGGGCCGCGCCGCTGGCGTCGCGCGCGAGCAGCAGCGCACCCCGAGGCACCGCATATTTACCCGGCAGCGCCGCCAGCTCCTCGTCGAAGCCCTGATAGTCGAGATCGACCGGCAGCGACGCCGCATAGCCGCGGAACAATGCGGCCACCGCATCCATATCCCCCGTGTCGCTCGCGCGTTCGATCCGGATGTCGTCGACCATGCCGCCAGTGTGCGGACAATTTTCACGGTCTGCAACGGCGCGAGGATTGCTAATCATTCGCAACAATGCTGCGAACGATTAGCAATAACAGCCTTCCTTCAGGCCGGTTCCCCGCTCTGATGCATCGTCGCGTCGAGCTTCTTGAGCAAGGTCGAGAGCACCCATTGTTCCTTCTCGGCCAGCCCGGAAATCAGCTGCGCCTGCACTGCCATTTCTTCGCGAAAACCCTGCTCCACCAACTGCTTACCTCTTGGTGACAGCTCGACGAACACGCTCCTTCTGTCGTCCCTGGCGGCGGGCCGGCGGATCAGCCGCGCCGCCTCGAGCTTGTTAAGCCGCGCCGTCAACCCGCCCGACGAGATCGCCAAGGCCCGATACAAATCGGTAGGCCGCAGCCGGTGCGGCGGGGGCGCCGCACGCAACGTCGCCAGCACGTCATAGCCACCACCGTCGAGCCCGTGCTTTGCCAGCAAGGGCTCGACCGCGAGCCGCGCTCGCTGCGTCACCCGCCGCGCCCGCCCGAGCACCGACAGGCCACGCGTATCCACTTCGGGCATCGCCGCCGACCACAAGGTGATCAGCTGATCGACAGGATCCGTCTCTGCCACACCGCCTCTATCTCGATATCAAGACACATATCTCGACACCGTGCATCTCGACAAAAAGATAAGCGCCTTGAAGATAAGATACTTATCTCGAAGTCAAGAATTTTATCTTCGAGCCAAACTAAGGGGCTTATTGGTTAACAGCGCCTCCAGGGGCGGAAACGTTCGCAGCACGAGTATTAGGCCTTGGATTCCAGCGCTTTGCAAGCGTTTCATACTCGAAACGACTTGCATGTCGCACCGCCACGGCCCCGATTTGAGTTAATTTCATGGCAGACGGATCCAGCGCCGTCCCCCTGGCGTCCTGCCCCACCGCGGCAGCCAGCCCCCGCAGTCGGTGGGACCTGTCCTGGTTCTGCTCGACCGCGACGTCGATGAACAGCATCTGCTCACCCGCCCGTCCTTCCGTCAGAGGGCACAGCAGCTCACATAAACCAAGCTTGTGACGGTCGAACGGTTGCGCCAGACTTCTGCCAGAGCAACAGGAGAAGGCGAATGCGGACGGCAGGAACCCCGGCAGCGGCGGCGGTGCTCCTCCTCCTGTCCACGCCTGCGTCCGCCCGGGCGGTCCAGACGAACACGCAGGCAGCCGAAAACCTGCTCCAGATCGCCGACGCCTTCGATCGCGCCCAGCTGACGAAGGACGCCGCCGCGCTCGAACGGATGATTGGCGACGAACTGATCTTCATCGAGAGCAGCGGCCGGCGTCTCGACAAAGCGGCCTTCATCGCCGGCTGGACCGCGCCGGGCGACCGCTTCGATCCGATCCGGCTCGTCGATCGCCACCTCGTGCCGCTCGGCCCCGACGCGTTCATGGTAACCGCGCAGACGGTCCTGACCGGCACTTCCGGAGGAAAGCGCTTCACCAGCGCCATCCGCTTTACCGACACCTTCCGGCGAACCCGAGGCCGCTGGCAGGCCGTGCACATCCAGGTGACCCGACTCGCCGCAGCCGACTGACGTTGTCGATTCTTTCCTATTCCCGTTTACCTGCATATTGCAGAATATGCGCAGACGGTTCGGGGCGGGAGGTGAGCATGGCGACTTTGGCGGCAGTGCCGATGCGTAAACGGGGCAATCCGGATCGTCTCTTCTTCGGCAGCGCCGCGATCGCGCTGCTGCTGGTGACGCTGATCGGCTTCGCGCCGACTTATTATTTCTCCTATTTCACCACGGCGCCGGCACTCACGCCGCTCGTCCATCTCCATGGCGTGGTGTTCAGCGGCTGGATGCTCTTCTACGCCGGACAGACGTGGCTAATCGGCGCGGGCAATTCCCGCCTGCATCGTCGCGTCGGAATGGCCGGCGCGGCCCTCGCAGTTCTGGTATTCGTAGTCGGTGTGGTGACGACGATCACCCTCGCCCGTGCCAACCTTCACGCGGCGGTCCGTCACGGCGCTCCGCCCATCTTCCCGCTCGGCGCGATAACTGCCTTCGCCGTGCTGTGCACAGCAGGCATCGTCTTGCGACAGCGTCCGATGCACCACAAGCGGCTGATGCTGCTTGCCACTGTCGCGCTCGCCACTACGCCGCTCGCACGCATCACGCGTATGGTCACCGACGCTGTCACACCGCCGGTCGGCGGCATAATCCTCTCCGATCTTTTCCTGCTCGCGCTGATCGCCTTCGACCTGCGGCAGCGCGGCCGCCTTCATCCGGCAACGCTCGCCGGCGGCGGCTTCCTGATCGCCTCGCAGCTGTTCCGCATCGGCTTCGGCCAGACCGCGCTGTGGCGAAGTTTCCTCCACGTGGTGGTGGGATAACGGCTTGCGTCCCCGACGCGTTCGCATAGGCACACTGCCATGGACTTCGACGATCAGCTCCGCCGCTATTTCGGCACTGCGGACCTTGCCACGCTCAGCCCCGACGCGCTCGCCGACGGCACCGAGCGCATCCGCGTCGATCTCGGCCTCGAGACCGATCGCAATCGACGCTTCGCGCTGTGGGCGCTGCTCCACATCCTCGGCAGCGCGCCTGACCTCGACGTGGCGTTCAAGGACGAAGCCGATCGCGAGGCGGCGCGCAACTTCATGGACCTGATCGCCGGCGACGCCGAGTGAGCCGGGCTAGCTCGCCGGCTCCAGCACCGTCACGTGAACCTCGCAGCGCAGCCGAAACCCGAGCTTCTCGTACAATGCGATCGCGCCGGCATTGTCGGCATAGGCATGCAGGAACGGTGTCTCGCCGCGTGCGGCGATCCGCGCCGCCACTATTTGCATCAGCCCGCCGGCATAGCCGCGTCCGCGCCAGTCCGGATGCGTGCAGACTCCGCTGACTTCGGTGAACCCGACCGGCTTCATCCGCTCGCCCGCCATCGCCACCAATCGTCCGCCGTCGCGAATGCCGATGAAGTCCCCCAGCCGGTGGGTCTGTGCGAAAAACGGCCCGGGCTCGGTCAGCATCGCCAGCGCCAACATCTCCGCCGCGTCTGCATCTCCCAGCGACACGAAGTCGAGCTCGGCGGGCGCGGCGAGCGCCTCCGCGACCATCTGCACGCCCAGGCGGTGTTTCGCGACCTGCGTTCCCGGCACTGGCGGCAGCGGCGTCCGCTGCAGCACGATGGCCGGTCCCGTCGCAGCGATTAACGCGCCGAGCGCCGCCAGCGAGGTCGGCGCATGATCGCCGGTAGCCGCGAAGATGGCATAGTCGCCGTCGTAGCGCAGCGCAGCCCCCTCGCCGCGCGCGAGTGCTTGTTGCCGCGTCTGCAGCGCCGTCCAGGCGGGGCGATCGAGCGGATGCGTCATGGCGCCGGTCTAGCCGATCAGGCTAGGCACGCACATCCGGAGAGCGCTTCCAAAGTAGGAATTCGCGTGCGACGCTTGGCCTCGCTCTTTGAACCGTCGAGAATTTCGCCTTGGTCGCCGCGCAACAAACGTACGTGGGGGCGCAACGAAAATTCACGATTCGCGTGAAAAATGCGAAGTTAAGCGCCGCGAATCCAACAAGGGCAGTGCGACTCAGTGATTGTGCCGCGGCACCTTCTCGCTGGTCCGCCGGTATTTGAGCGCGAAGTCGAGCACCCCGCCCTCGCCCAGTTGCCCGACTTTCTCGCGGTACAATTCCTCCCACGGCGTGTTGCTCTCGGGTATCGGCGGCGCCGGTTCGGCTTTGCGTCGCGCGATCTCGGCCTCGTCGACCAGTGCGTCGCAGGTCCCTGCATTGAGGTCGATCCGGATCACGTCGCCGGTGCGCAGCCATGACAGCCCGCCTCCCGCCGCGCTCTCGGGCGAGGCGTTGAGGATCGAGGGGCTGTCCGACGTTCCCGATTGCCGGCCGTCACCCAGGGTCGGCAGGCTCATGATGCCTTGCTGGATGATGTGATCGGGCGGCTGCATGTTGACCACCTCGGCCGAGCCGGGCCAGCCGATCGGCCCCGAGCCGCGGATCACGAGGATGCAGTTGGCGTCGATCTCCAGCGCCGGATCGTTGATCCGGTGGTGATAATCGTCCGACCCGTCGAACACGATCGCCCGACCCTCAAACACGCCCTCGGCGCCGGAACGCGACAGATAGCGCGCGCGGAAATCGTCGGAGATCACGCTGGTCTTCATGATCGCCATGTTGAACAGATTGCCCGAGAGCACGAGGAACCCGGCCTTCTCCATCAACGGCGCATTCCACGGCAGGATCACGTCGCGGTCCTTTGCAGCGGCGTGGGCGACATTCTCGGCCAAGGTCTTGCCGGTGCAGGTCATCACGCCGCCGTCCAGCGCCCCGGCCGCGAGCATTTCGGAAATCACCGCGGGAATGCCGCCGGCGCGGTGGAAACGCTCGGAGAGGTATTTCCCTGCCGGCTGCATGTTGACGATCAGCGGCAGATCATAGCCGCTGCGCCAGTCATCCGGGGTGATCTCGATTCCCGCATGCCGCGCCATCGCGACGAGGTGCGGCTGGGCATTGGTCGATCCGCCAATAGCGGTGAGCAGCTTGATCGCGTTGAGGAAGCTTTCGCGGCTCAGGATCTTCGAGGGACGCAGATCCTCATAGGCCATCTCGACGATGCGCTTGCCCGTCTCATAGGCGATCTGGCCGCGCTCGCGATACGGCGCCGGGATCATCGCGCACCCGGGCAGGCTCATCCCCAGCCCCTCGGCGATCGAGTTCATTGTCGAGGCCGTGCCCATCGTGTTGCAATGGCCCGAGGAGGGCGCGCTCTCCATCGCGCGCTGGAGGAACTCTTCCTCGTCGATCTCGCCCGCCGCCATTTTCCGGCGGCTCCGCCAGATGACGGTGCCCGATCCGACCAGCTCGCCCTCGTGCCAGCCGTCGAGCATCGGCCCGCCCGACAGCACGATCGCCGGAATGTCGACGGTCGAGGCGGCCATCAGCGAGCTCGGCGTGGTCTTGTCGCACCCGGTGGTGAGGATCACGGCATCGATCGGATAGCCGTTGAGGATCTCGACCAGCCCCAGATAGGCCAGATTGCGATCGAGCGCCGCGGTCGGCCGGCGGCAGTTCTCGAAGATCGGGTGGAGCGGGAATTCCATCGGCACGCCCCCGGCGGCGAGGATGCCCTCCCGTGCCCGCTTGACCGTCTCGAGATGGATGCGGTTGCACGGCGCGATGTCGCTGCCCGACTGCGCGATGCCGATGATCGGCCTGCCGCTGCGCAGTTCGTCCGGCGTGATGCCGTAGTTCATGAAGCGCTCGAGATAGAGCGCCGCCATGTCGCTGCGGCCGGGTGCAGCGAACCATTCGCGCGAGCGGAACGGGCGGGCGGGCGTACGGGTCATATCATCCTCTTGTCGTGCGGAGGGGCGCGAACCTCGCGGCCCGCGCCCCTCCGAAATTCGGCGCGGAACGGCTCAGCCTTCCATCGCCTCCAGTTCCTTGCCCTTGGTCTCCCGAATGAACCGCTGGACGAGGAAGAAGCTGATCACCGCGCAGGCGGCGTAGAAGCTGTAGCTCGCGGCAAGCCCGAGGCCGGTGAGCATGATCGGGAATGCCTGTGCGATCAGGTAATTGGCGAACCACTGTGCGAAGCCGCACACCGCCAGCGCCGAGCCGCGGATCTGGTTCGGGAACATCTCGCCGAGCATCACCCACATCACGGGGCCCCAGCTGACGTTGAAGAAAATCACGTACAGGTTGGCGGCGATCACCGCGATCATGCCGCTCTGCCCGGGCAGTACCAGCTTGTCGTCGACCAGCGAGCCTTGGCTGAACGCGTAGACCATGACGAACAATGTAATCGCCATGCCTGCCGAGCCGATCAGCAGCAGCGGCTTGCGGCCGATGCGGTCGATCAGCGCAATGGTCAGGAAACAGGCGGCGATCGAGACGACGCCCGAGCCGATGTTGATCAGCAGCGAGTCATTCTCGCTGAAGCCGGCGGCCTGCCACAAGGTCGAGCCATAATAGAAGATCACGTTGATGCCGACGAGCTGCTGAAACACTGCGAGCAGCAGGCCAGCCCAGACGATCGCCCGGATGCCGAGAAAGCCGCGGCCGCCCGCCGGAGTGAGCACGTCGCTCAGCTGCGGGCGGTGATCGGCGGAGAAGCTCGCCTGTATCTCGGCGAGCTTGAGCGCGCCCTCGGTCGTACCGAACAGCGACGTGAGAACGCGGAGCGCGTCGGGGTTGCGCCCCTTCGAGACAAGATAGCGCGGGCTCTCCGGAATGAAGAACAGGGCGATCAGGAAGATCGCGGCGGGCAGTGCCTGCATCAGATACATCCAGCGCCATGCTTCGATGCCGCCCCAGAACGGGTTGGTCGACACACCTGCGGCGGCCGCAAGATAGTAATTGACGACGAACGCCGCGGTGAGCCCCGAGATGATCATGATCTGCTGCACCGTCGTCATTCGCCCGCGAATGTTCGCGGGAGCGACCTCCGAGATATAGGCGGGCGACAGCACCGAGGCCGCGCCCACCGCCATCCCGCCGAGGATCCGGGCGATGACGAAGATAGTGTGATCGTGCGCCAGTCCCTGGACCAGTGCGCCGATGAGGAACAGGATCGCGGCCAGCCGCATAACGTTGCGGCGACCCATCCGGTCGGCGAGCGTGCCGGCGAAGAACGCGCCGATGAAGCAGCCGATCAGCAGCGAGCCGACAGTGAAGCCGAGCCCGGCATCGTCGAGCGCGAACGCCGCTTTTAGCCCCGGCTGCGTGCCGTTCACGGCACCGCTGTCATATCCGAATAGCAAGCCGCCGATCGTCGCGACTGCGACGATGGCGCTGATCAGGCCGATATTGGCCCTCTCGGCGGTTTGGTTCATCCCCACTTCCTCTCCTGGTCACCCGTGCACGACCCGGCACGGCGTGTTAGCGGTAACGGTGGCCCGTGCGCTCCGGAAAAGCAAGCGTCTCTAGCGCAGCGCCGAACTGCTCACGCCGGTGGAGCGACTGCGCGCCGGCGCCGCGCCCTTGGGCGGTGCCGAGGATTCACGGACGATCAGCTCGTGATCGAGCACCTGCTCCTCGAGCTTGTCCTGCTCGGACGAGCGATGCGCCCGAATCCGCGCGAGCAGCAGCGCCAGCGCCTCCTCCGCCATGGTGGAGATCGGCTGGCGCACCGTGGTGAGCTCAGGCCACACCGTGGTGGCGAGCGAGGTATCGTCGAACCCGACCACGCTCAGATCCTGCGGCACGTGGAGCCCACGGCGGTGTGCAACGCCGACCGCGGCGGCGGCCATGTCGTCGTTGCTCGCGAAAATCGCTGTCGGCGGCTCCGGCCGATCGAGCAACCGCTCCGCGGCAACGATTCCCGAGCGGAAAGTGAAATAGCCCTGCTCGACCGGCACCGTCTTGACGTCGATCCCAGCCTCTTCAAGCGCGGCGGCGAAGCCGCGATAGCGTTCTGCGCTCGACGTCTGGTTGGGGTTGCCGCGAATGAACCCGATCTTGCGATGTCCCAGCTCAAGCAGATGCCGGGTCATCGCCGCAGCGCCTTCGAAATCGTCGATCCGCACATTGAGGCTGCGCGCCGGCGGGAGCCCCATTGCCACCGAGACCCACGGGATTCCGGCGGCCTCAAGCTCGGCGCGTACCGGGGCAGCCTCCGACAAAGGCGGCGGGAGGATCACACCCTCGACACTCGTCGAGGCGAAACTGCGCGTCGCCTCCGCCTGCTCGTCGGGCCGCTCGCTCTCGCACGCCTCGAGCACGAGGTGGCACCCGGCGCGCCTCGCAGCCGCAAGCGCGCCGATCAGGAACTGCGACAGATAGGCCGCGGACGGGTTGGAATAGAGCAACCCGATCTGCGTGGCGTCACCCGCTGCCAGGCTTCGCGCAGCGCTGTTGGGCGAGTAATTGAGCTGCGCAATCGCCGCGAGCACTGCTTCACGCGTGCTGTCGCGGACATTGGTGCCGCCGTTGACCACGCGCGACACGGTCATCGCCGACACGCCCGCGACACGTGCGACATCCTGCACGGTGACCGTCCCGCGACTTCTTCGGCTAGGCTTGCTCATCCCCGTCCTTTGCGGCGAAGGGCATAAGATGCGGTTTCGCGGAATGCAATCGCGATGAAACCGGTTGCGTTACGGTTGACCCTGCATCGACGGAACGATAGCTGATAGCGCTACCAATACAAGGCGCTGCAGCGCCCTTCAGGAGAGGCACATGCTCGTTACCCGCCGGTTCCGCGTCGCGGCGCTTGCCGCTGTCGCCGCGAGCGCGCTCACCCCGACTCTCATTCCTGCCGCGGACGCGCAGAGCAGCCGCGCCGACAAGCCGATCTACAAGGATGCATCGCAGCCGATCGACGCGCGCGTCGAGGATCTGCTCAAGCGCATGACGCTGGAGGAAAAGGTCCAGCAAATGGTGGCGATCTGGCTTCACAAGGACAAGATCCAGACGCCCGAGGGCGAATTCGATCCCGTCAAGGCGAGCCAGAACTTCCCCGCCGGTCTCGGCCAGATTTCCCGCCCCTATGACCGCCGCGCGATCACCCAGGGACCTGCCGCCGGCGCGGCCGCCGGTACGATCAACCGCAGCGCCGAGGACACGGCGCGCTACATTAACGCTGCGCAGAAGTGGGCGGTCGAGAAAACCCGGCTCGGAATACCGCTGATCATGCACGAGGAGGCGCTGCACGGTTACGTTGCGCCGGGCGCAACCAGCTTCCCGCAGGCTATCGCGCTCGCCAGCACGTGGAATCCGAAGCTGCAGGAGCAGATTTTCGCGGTCGCCGCGCGCGAGATGCGCGCCCGCGGTGCCAATCTCGCCCTCGCCCCGGTCGTCGACGTGGCGCGCGACCCGCGATGGGGCCGGATCGAGGAAACCTATGGCGAGGATCCGTACCTCGTCGGCGAGATGGGCCTTGCGGCGATCCGCGGCTTTCAGGGTACCACATTGCCGCTCGCAAAGGACAAGGTCTACGTCACGCTCAAACACATGACCGGCCACGGCGCGCCGGAGAGCGGGACCAACATCGGCCCCGCCACCGTCTCCGAGCGTACCTTGCGTGAAAATTTCTTCCCGCCCTTCGAGCGTGCGGTGACCGAGCTGCCGGTGATGTCGGTCATGCCCTCGTACAACGAGATCGACGGAGTCCCCAGCCACGCCAATCGCTGGCTGCTCCACGACGTGCTGCGTCAGGAATGGGGCTTCAAGGGCGTGGTGCTCAGCGACTATTTCGCGATCCGCGAGCTCAGCACGCGCCACAAGATGTTCGACAATCTGAGCGACGCCGCCGTGCGCGCGCTCGATGCCGGTGTGGACTTCGAGACCCCGGATGCCGAGGCCTATGCCAATCTGCCCCAGCTTGTCCGCGAAGGTCGAGTCAGCGAGGCGCAGATCGACGAATCGGTACGCCGCATCCTCAAGCTCAAGTTCAACGCAGGGCTGTTCGAGAACCCCTATGTCGATGTGAAGGCGGCCGCGCGGAAGACCGAGACCCCCGATGCGATCGCGCTCGCCCGGGAGGCGGCGCGGCAGGCGATCGTGCTGCTCAAGAACGACAGGGGCCTGCTCCCGCTCGACGCCGGCAAGATCAAGCGTCTCGCGGTGATCGGCACCCATGCGAATGACACGCCGATCGGCGGCTATAGCGACGTGCCGCGCCACGTCGTCAGTGTGCTCGAGGGCTTGAAGGTGGAAGGTAAGGGCAAGTTCGAAGTCGATTTCGCCGAGGGCGTGAAGCTCACCAAGAGCCGCGCCTGGGCGGAGGACGCCGTCGAACTGGTCGATGACACCACTAACGATCGCCTCCGCGCAGAAGCGCTTGAGACGGCCAGAAACGCCGACACGATCATCCTCGTCCTCGGCGACAATGAGCAGCTCAGCCGCGAGGCCTGGGCCGACAACCATCTCGGCGACCGCAACAGCCTCGAACTGATCGGCCCACAAAACCAGCTGGCGAAGGAGATCTTCGCGCTCGGCAAGCCGGTGGTGGTGTTGCTGCTGAACGGCCGGCCATTGTCGGTGAACTATCTCGCGGAGAACGCCCCCGCGCTGCTCGAAGGCTGGTATCTCGGGCAGGAAACCGGCAACGCGGTCGCAGACGTGCTGTTCGGCCGCGCCAATCCGGGCGGCAAGCTGCCGGTGACGATCGCCCGCGACGTCGGCCAGCTGCCGATGTTCTACAATCACAAGCCGAGCGCGCGCCGCGGCTATCTCTTTGCCGAGACCAGCCCGCTCTACCCGTTCGGCTATGGGCTCTCCTACACCAGCTTCGAGATCGCCGCCCCCGTCCTCGCGACGCCGACGATCGGGCGCTACAACAACGTCAAGGTCAGCGTCGACGTGACTAACACCGGCAGTCGCGCCGGCGACGAAGTCGTCCAGCTCTACGTCCGCGACGATCTCGCCAGCGTTACCCGCCCGGTCAAGGAACTGAAGCGGTTCGAACGCGTCACGCTGCAACCCGGCGAGAAGAAGACGGTGCAGTTCGAACTCACTCCGCGAGACCTGTCGCTGTGGAATGTCGACATGAAGCGCGTCGTCGAGCCCGGCACCTTCACCATCTCATCGGGGCCGGATTCGGTCAAACTCAAGAGCACCACGCTGACGGTGAAGTAGAGGCGCGACGAAGCAAGCACTCCGTGCTCCTGCGAAAGCAGGAGCCCAGATTGGGCGAACGATGTGCCTGTTGCCGGCTCCTGCTTTCGCAGGAGCATTGATCCTTTGATCAGCTATCCGGCCACGCTGCCACCCAGAACAAGGGCGCGTTCCAGTTGATCGCCACCTCGTTCATTGAATAGGCGTGGATGTCGTCGACCCAGCAGCGCTGCGGCGCGCACTTGCCGCGCATCGTCTTCGCGACGTCGTCGCTCATCGCGGTCGAATTGGGGCCGCCCGAGAGCACCCCCGGGGGCGGTCCGGGCAGCTTCGGATCGAGGCTGTGCGCCCAGAAGCGATGATGCGGGTTCATCATCGGCCGCACGCCATAGCCGCTGACATAGGACTGCCCGAGCGGGTTTCGGCCGAGGACATAATCGATCGCGTCGACCACGCCCGCGCGATATTTCGGCCCGCGGGTGAAATCATGAGCGAGCCCGAGCAGGATCGCCCGGTTGAGCAGCGACGAATTGGAACCCCATGGATAGGCGCTGTCAACATAGGGGATGCCATAGCCATTGCTCTTTGCGTCGGCGAGGAAGCGGTCCGCCGCCGCGACGATGGCGCCGCGAAGCCGATCGACCTCCGCTTTGGGCAAATAGCTGGGGGCAGTGGCGAGCGTGATCGTCCCCAACGTTGCCGTGCTCGGCCAGCCGGGCTCTCGAACCTCGGCGCGGAAGCAGGACGATCCGGTCACTGCGTCGCGATATTCCGTGCTGCCGGTTGTCGCGAACAGCTCGGCAGCCGCCCAGTAGAACTCGTCCGAGACGTCCCCGTCGCCATAGCCGCCGCTGCCGGTGAAGCTGTTGGTCGCATAGACTTGCGGGTTTCGCTTCGCGGCCTGCCAGGCGCGCTCGGCCGCGCTCAGGCACCTTGTGGCGAAGGCGTCGTCCACCCCGCGCCAAATCCGCGCGCATTGCGCGGCCGTGGCCGCCAGATTGAGCGTCGCGGCGGTCGTCGGCGGATAGAGCAATCGCTCTTCGGGATCGTCCTGTGGCGGCATCGGCAAGCGGGTCCAGTTGCGGTCGGCGACCTTCTGGTGCGCCATTCCGCCAGCGTCGATTTCCGCAAAATCGGCGGGGTCGGCCTCCCATGCCGGCCGGCCGGCCCTGGCAGGCTTGGCGGGCCCTACCGGAACGCGCGCGTGCACGCCGTCGGCGATCTGCATGCGGAGCAGGAATTCCATTTCATAGCGTGCTTCGTCGAGCAGGTCGCTGACCCGGTTGCCCGCCTCGGGGACCTTCAGGCTGCGGTCGCCAAAGGCGCGCGGACGCCGCTCATAGGCATTGAGCAAGGTCCACAACGAGATGCCGCCATTGACGACGTACTTGCCGTGATCGCCCGCGTCATACCAGCCGCCGGTCACGTCGAGCGCGTAGCTGCAGCCCGGCCATTCGATTCCGCGTTCATCGCGTCCCGCAAAGCATTTGGCGACTTCGTGCGGGTGCCCCGCCGGCCGCGCCCATTCCGCCCCAACCAACCGCGCCTCGATCGGCACGCCGGCGCGCTGATGATAAAAGAAGGCGAGCGCGTCCCTCGCCAGCGGCTGGTACATTCCTGAGCGGATCGCGAACGGGTCGCTTTTCGACCCTCCGACCACGATCCGATAGCCCTGCCCCGGCACCCGGACGTCGCTGAAGTCGATTCGCTGGACCTCGGCGCCTGATGCACCGTCATTGCCATAGACCTGCGCCTTACCGCGCTTCACCGTCCGGCCATCGGCGTCGACCAGAGCCCATTCAAGCGGTGCCGCTCCGCTCTCGACGATCGCGATCTTCGGATCGCCGGGCGCAAACCCCAGCTGGTTGAGATGGATCGGCGGCAGCCGCGGGCTGGCCGCGCCGAGCGTGAGCGCGGTGGCGGCAAGGATCGCGATACGCGGCGGAAAAGGCGGCCTCGAAGTACCGTCGCCCATCATTTCTCAGTTCCGGCAAATATGCCGAAAACCGAACCGACAAAGCCGCCCGCGACCTTGGTGGTCAGCGAATCCGTAGTCAGCCGGGTAAGCGGCCGCCAGGCGAGCATCGGCACGTCCGGACTGCCGAGTACCCGCGCATAAGAGAAGATGTAGCGATTCCCCTGCACCTCGATGCGCAAAGCGAGCGGCTTGCCCGCGGCGATGCCGTACGTCGCCGCGTCCACTGCCGCGACGGTCTCACCCGCGGCTGGGGTATCCGGTCCGTCGCGGCGTTCGAGCACCAGCGCCAGCTTGCCCGCCACTTGCTTCACCCCGAGGAAGAACCAGTGCTCGTCATTCTGGAGCACAGCCATTCCGGCACGATCGCCGTCCTTCTCCGGGGTGAAGCGCACCACCGTCTCGGCTGCGGCATTCCGGTGCTGCTGGCGGCGGGCGAGGAACGAGGGATTGGCGGTGTCGCCCAGCCCGACGGGGCGCGCCTCGAGCTTCGCTGCGCCATTGACGAGCCTGAACCAGTTGATCCGCGGGTTGCGCAGCATCATCCAGTAAGGCGGTAGCGCGGCACCGTCGAATTCGTCGCGCACCGTGAAGCTCCCGCTGGTCGGCACCGCCGGTGCGGGCTGTGCCGGCAGCGCCGGCCGCGCGTGGGTCCACGGGATCGCCTGTCCGGGATCGGTGATCCGCGGCCAGCCATTTTCCCACCGCACCGGCATCAGGAAGGTCTCGCGCCCGGTCGAATAAAAATCGCCGGCATAAGGCCGCACCGCGAGGAAGGTCGCCCACCAGTTGCCGTCGGGTGTGGTGACGAGTTGCGCATGCCCGGCCGAAGTGATCGGGTTGCCCCGGTCGCGCGGCAAATCGCGCTGGGTGAGGATTGGATTGGCCGCGTTCGCCTCGTACGGGCCGCTCACGCTCCTCGACCGCAGGATGACCTGGCTATGGCCCTCGGCCGTGCCGCCCTCGGCGCAGCTCAGATAATAATAGCCGTCCTTCTTGAAGATATGGGGCCCTTCGATCCAGATCGGCTTCTTCGAGAAGTCGACGCCGCCGTTGACCAGCAGCTTGCGCGGGCCGAGCGTCTTGAGCGTCTTGAGGTCGAACTGCTGGATCCAGATCGCGCGGTGGCCCTCATATTGCGGCGTGCCTTCGGGCGGGCCGTTGTTGAGGATCCACGTCTTGCCATCCGTGTCGAAGAACAGCGACGGGTCGATTCCGCCTTCGAGATCGGGCAGCCACACCGGATCGGACCACGGGCCCGCCGGGTTCTTGGCGGTGATCACGAAATTGCCGCCGCAATCAACGCAGGTGTTGAGGATGTAGAAGGTCCCTGCCTTGGCCTGAATCGTCGGCGCGAACACCCCGCGCGAGAGCCCGAGCTGCTTGAAATCGAGCTGGCCGGGCCGGTCTATCGCATTGCCGATCTGGGTCCAACTGACCAGATCGCGGCTGTGGAACACCGGGATCCCGGGGAAATAGCCGAAGGTGGAGGTGACGAGGTAAAAGTCGCTGCCTACGCGGGTCACGCTGGGATCCGGATAGAAGCCCTGCAGGATCGGATTGTGATACTCGCCCGGCCCAGCCGCGACGGGTTCCTTGCCGCGATATTCGAACCAGTCGAAGCTCGCGACCGGCTGGGCGATCGCGGGTGCGGCGAACGAGAGCAGCGCCGCGAGCAGCGCTCGCCTCCCTGCTTGCAGGGAGGGAGTATCGGGCCGGTCGCCCCCCGGGCGACCTGAAACAGCCGGGGGCTGTTTCGCCCGATACTGGGTGGGTGCGCGCGTCTGCGCGCCTAAAAGACTCACCCGCCGCGCAGCTGATGCACCGGCCGGAGCATCGAGCCCCGCCCGACGCAGAACCCACCCAAGATTGGGTGAAGCATGCTCCCGGCATGCTTCAGAAGCGCGCGGGGCGCGCTTCGACCCAATCTTCCCCTCGCTTGCAGGGAGGGGAAAGGAAGGCATTGGGTGTCCTGGAAGTTTCATGCCGCACAATTCTCCCTGATGAAGTCGCGATGCTTCGGCATGTAATCGGCCGAATTGGCGATCGCCTCGCGGATATGCGCCAGCCGCGACCGCGTCTCTTCGAGACTCATCACCTCGGCCACCGGATCGAAGCTCTGCGGTTGCATCAGCTGTCCGTGCATCACCGCGAACCAGCTGGTGTCGTTGAACAATTCCTCATTCTCGCGGAAACAGCGGCCGTGGCTGCGGAACACCCGCATCTTCTCCGCCAGCCGCTCGGGAATTTCCATGTTCCGGCAATAGTCCCAGAACGGCGAGTCATCGCGCTCGGTGGCGTGGTAATGGAGGATGATGAAGTCTCGGATCTCGGCATAGTCGGTCGCCATGATGCGGTTGTAGCGGTCGATATCGGCCTGGTTGAACTCCCGGTCCGGGAACATCGTCAGGAAGCGCGACAGCCCGCTCTGGATCAGCCAGATCGCGGTAGACTCGAGCGGCTCGATGAAACCGCCCGCGAGACCGAGGGCCACGCAATTCTTCACCCAGAACTTGCTGCGATGCCCGGTCCGGAACGGCACCGTCCGCGGTTCAGCCAAGGGCTTGCCGTCGAGATTGGCGAGGAGAATCGCAGTCGCCTCGTCGTCGGACATGTACCGGGAGCAGAATACATGCCCGTTGCCGGTCCGGTGCTGCAGCGGAATCCGCCACTGCCAGCCGGCCTGATGCGCAGTTGAGCGGGTGTAGGGCGTCCATTCGTCGACGCTCTCGCACGGCACTGCGATCGCGCGGTCGCACGGCAGATAGTGCGACCAGTCGGTGAAGCCCGCCTTGAGTGCCTGCTCGATGATCAGCCCGCGAAAGCCCGAGCAATCGACGAACAGGTCGCCATGGATTTCGCTGCCGTCTTCCAGCACCACCGATTGCACGAACCCATCCTCGCCGCGCAACCTGACGTCGACGATCTTGCCTTCGCGGCGCACCACGCCGCGCGCCTGGGCATAGCTGCGCAGGAACCGCGCATAGAGGCCAGCATCAAAGTGAAAGGCGTAAGCGATGTCGGACAAAGGCGAACGCCCTGCCTCGATCGATCGCATGAACTTGTTGTCGCGCGACGCCATTGCCTGCAGCGACCATTGGTCGAGGTCGGGCGCCTCGCCGCGTTGATGCAGCCGCAGGAAATAGGCGTGGAACGACACCCCCAGCATGTCGACGCCATATTTCCCGAACGGGTGGAAATAGGTGTGCCCCTGCCGCCCCCAGTTCACGAACTGAATCCCGAGCTTGAAGCTCCCTTTGGTCGCACTGACGAACGCGTTCTCGTCGATGCCGAGCATGCGATTGAAGGTCGCCATCTGCGGGATCGTCGCCTCCCCGACGCCGACGATTCCGATTTCATCGGATTCGATCAGGGTCACGCTGGCAAAATCGCTTCCGAGGATGCGCGCGAAGGTCGCGGCGGCCATCCACCCTGCGGTGCCGCCGCCGACGATGACGATGTTGCGGATGCGGCGGTCGGTCATGCGAGTCCCCGGAATGCGCAATGCCGCGCGAGATATGCTGCATGGTCGGGCATCGCCTCGGCGGCGCGGCGGAACGTAGATCGGATGCGTTCGAGCATCCCTGCGAGTTGCTCGGAGTCCAGCGCATCGGCGACGGGGTCCCAGCCCTGCGGAATGATCCCCTGCCCCAGCATGACGGCGATCCAGCTGGTCTCGGCGAACAATTCGTCCTCCTGGCGGAACACCCGCCCGCGATTGCGAAACAAATCGATACGCCGCGCCAGGCTGTCGGGCACCGGCATCTCCCGCGCCTGCCGCCACAAGGGCTCGTCGCGGCCGTTTGCCTTGTAGTGGAGGATCACGAAGTCGCGCACCTGCTCATATTGCGCGCGTGTGAAGTCGTTATAGCTGTCGCGCTCGGCATCGACCCAGCCGCTGTCCGGAAACAGCCCGAGCAGGCGCGCAATGCCGGCCTGGATCAAATGGATGCTGGTTGATTCGAGCGGCTCGAGAAACCCGCTCGATAGCCCAATGGCAACGCAGTTGCGGTTCCATGCCAGCTTCCGCCGCCCGGTGGTGAAGCGTAGCGGGCGAGGTTCGCCGAGTGGCTCTCCATCGAGATTGGCGAGCAGGGTCGCCGCGGCTTCGTCGTCCGACATATGGGCGCTCGAATAGACATAGCCATTGCCGGTGCGGTGCTGGAGCGGAATTCGCCACTGCCACCCCGCCGCCCGCGCCGTTGCCCGCGTACAGGGCGCCAGCGGCCCCGCACTGACCGTCGGCACCGCCAGTGCCCGATCGCACGGCAGCCAGTGTGTCCACTCCTCGTATCCGGTGTGCAGTGCCTCCTCGATCAGCAATCCGCGGAAACCCGAGCAGTCGACGAACAGCTCGCCGCCAATCCGGCTGCCGTCCTCGAGCGTCACTGACTCGATGAACCCGTCTGCGCCGCGCAGCGCGACTTCGGTGATCTTACCTTCGCGGCGTCTGACGCCGCGGGACTCCGCATAGCGTCGCAGATAGCCCGCGTAGAGCGCCGCGTCGAAATGATAGGCCTGGACCAGCTGCGACAGCGGCGAACTCTGCTCCGTCGGGGGCGCCGCATAGCGATTCAACCGCGTCGCGACCGCACACATGCTGTAGTCCTCGATCGGCCCCGCCCTGCCCGCGGTGCGGAGCTTGCGCCAGATCTGGTGGAACCGCACGCCCTCGATGCTGAAGCCGTACTCGCCGAACGGATGCAGATAGCGATGCCCGGGCGCGTTCCAGTCGACGAATTCGATTCCGAGCTTCATCGAGCCGCGCGTGTGGGCGAGGAAATCGTTCTCGTCGATGCCGAGCATCGCATTGAAGCTGCGGATCGGCGGGATTGTCGCCTCTCCTACGCCGACGGTACCGATCGCATCCGACTCGACGAGCGTCACCTCCACGCCCGCACGCACCATCCGCGCGAGTGCCGCCGCCGTCATCCAGCCCGCGGTACCCCCGCCGACGATGACGACGCTGCGGATCGGCGCGGCGCTCACGATTTGCTAGCCACCCGGCACAACTTGGACACTCAACCCTCCCCTCGCGATGTTAGCGCTCCCACATTCTGGGCGATCAGAGCGCCCGGTGGGATATTTCTCGTTGCATCGCAGCAAAATCGTTGCAAAATCAGCACATAAGCAGCGCATTGTCACTATGCGTCTTGATCTTTCCCGCGAATCACCTCTACTCGTGTCCGATAACTACAACAATTGGCGCCGCCGAATGGTAGCGCTACCATGGGAGGAGGGGTCGCTTGATGACCAAGCATGGCGTGCATTCATCTGAAATTTCGGCGAAGCTCGGGTCGGGCCTGCTTCGCGCCGGTGTGTCGGTAGCAGCCTTGTGCCTGTTCGGCGCGGGCTCGGCATGGGCGCAGACGGAAGCCTCCGCGACGGATGCCACCCCGGCCGCCGCGCAGGACGCGAGCGATGCCGCGGCTCAAGACGATCAGACCGGAGACGAAATCGTCGTCCAGGGCTATCGCCAGTCGCTGCAGAGCGCCCAGCAGATTCGCCGGAACTCCGACGTCATCGTCGATTCGGTCACTGCCGAGGATATCGGCGCGCTGCCCGACCGCTCGGTGACGGAAACACTCCAGCGCATCCCGGGCGTGTCGATCAACCGCTTCGCGGCAGGCAATGATCCCGATCACTTCTCGGTCGAAGGTTCGGGCGTCGTCGTGCGCGGCCTCACCTATGTCCGCCCCGAGTTCAACGGCCGCGACGCGTTCAGCGCCGGCAATGGCGGCGGACTGAGCTTCCAGGACGTGCCGTCCGAACTGCTCGGCGGCGTCGACGTGTTCAAGTCGCCTTCGGCCGACCGCATCGAAGGCGGCATCTCCGGCGTGGTCAACCTGCGAACGCGCCTCCCCTTCGATCAGAAGGGATTGCTGATCGCAGGCTCGCTCGAGCTGAACTATGGCGAGTTCGCGAACAAGGGCGCACCGGTGGCGGCGATCCTCGCGAGCGATCGCTGGCAAACCGGGATCGGCGAAATCGGGCTGCTCGGCAGCTTCTCCTACTCGCAGCTCTATTCGCGCGCCGACCGGCTGGGTATCTCGAGCTTCCGCGTCCGCCCGATCTACTCGGACGGCACCCGCACCGATACATTGCCGTTCGGCACCGCGACGCAGACCGGTGAAGGCCTGTTCCCCCGCGGCGCGGTGATGGGAAGCCAGGACTTCAACCGCAAGCGTTACGGCTATTCGGCCGCCGCGCAGTGGCGCAGCAACGACGGCTCGATGGAGGCGACGGCGCAGTTCCTGCGTTCCGACGCGCGCCAGAACTGGCTCGAGAACACGGTCGAGGTCGCGACCGACAACGTCCAGTCCAACGGTGACTCGCGCGCCCGCGCCGGCACGAGCCTCGACTTCGACGACAGCGGGCTGTTCGCGAGCGGCATCATCACCGGCCCGACCGGGTGGCGCGACGACCAGAACACCGCCGGCAATATCCGCACGCCGGCGATGGGGTTGCAGTCGAACAACATCCGCCGCGAGCAGATCGAGAATATCGTCACCTCGGATTACTCGTTCAACTTCAAGTGGGACGTGTCGGACCGGCTGTCGGTCAATCTCGACTATCAGCATATCGTGTCGAGCAGCAAAATCGTTGCCAACACGCTATGGATGACGACCTACCAGGACGCGGCCATACGGCTGAACGGAAGCCGCGTGCCGGACGTGAGCTTCCTGCCGCCGCAGAACTGTGAATCGGCCAACTTCAACATCGCGACCGGCACCTGCAACGGCACACCGGGGACCGCGACCTATCCGGCCTATTTCACCGGCGCGCATCAGAGCTTTACCGATCCGTTCAACAGCTTCCCGCGTTCGGCGATGGACCACGTCGAGGATTCGGACGGCAATTCGGATGCCGCGCGGATCGACCTCGAATATACCTTCCCGGACGGCGGCTTCCTCAAGGCAATCCGCGCTGGCGCCCGCTATGCGGACCGCGACACCACGGCGCGCTTTTCGACCTACAATTGGGGTGTGCTCAGCGAACAATGGGGCGGCGGCGGTCCGGTCTGGCTCGACGACCCTGTCGACGGGGTGCCCGGCGGCACCGGCGGTGCCCCGCTCGGCGGGTACGAGCCGATATTCTTCAACAACTTCCTCGATGGCGCGACCGGCAATCCGCTCGGCACCCAGGGCCGGCTGTTCTACGCCGGTCGCCCGGCGACCAACTATGATGCCTACGCGGCTTATGCCAACCAGATCGTCCGCGAGTGGCGCCCGCAGATCACCTGCGCGCTCGACGGGCGGACGATCAACGATGGCTGGAACCGGCTGTCCGAACGCTGCGGCGTGATCCCCGGCACCAATTACCTGCCGGGCGAAATCAACCCGCAGAGCGAGACCAACAAGGCCGCCTATCTCATGGCGCGGTTCGATGCCCCGATCGGCAGCATGCGGCTCAACGGCAATGTCGGCGTGCGCTACACCAGCACCCGCCGCGTGTCGCACGGCTTCCAGTCCTTCCCGGTTGTCACCACGATCCCGAGCGATGCGGACTGCGCCGACGCGATCGCCGACATCCTCACGAACGGGTCGGGCGCACTGCAGGCCTTCTGCGCGGTGCCGAGCAGCGTCCGGACCAGCGCGAGCAGGTTCCTGAACGGTGCGCTGGTGCCGAACAACGTCGACATCACCTATGATTACTGGCTGCCGAGCCTCAACCTCAAACTCGAGGTAGGCAACGGACTCCAGTTCCGCGCGGCCTACACCAAGGGCATCGCGCCGCCTTCGCCGGGTCTCGTGCGCAATTATTACGTCGTCTCGCTCGCGGCACAGCCCAATACCGATGCCAACGGACAGGCACTGCCGATCACGATCAATCCCGACGGCACGGTTCCCCCTGGCCAGGCGCGGGTCGAGGGTCAGTTCAACGCGGGCAATCCCTATTTGAAGCCGATCGAGGCCGACAGCTTCGACCTCACCGGCGAATGGTACTTCAACCGGGTCGGCTCGCTGACTGCGTCGCTATTCTACAAGCGGCTCAAGAACGTGCTGACCAACGACGTCCAGCGTCAGACTTTCACCAACAACGGCGAAAGCTTCGACTCGATCGTGTCGACGCCGGTCAATTCCAGCGAAACCGGAACGATCAAGGGTGTCGAGGTCGCCTACCAGCAGACCTATGACTTCCTGCCGGGCTTCCTGAAGGGCCTCGGCCTGCAGGCCAACTACACCTATATCCAGAGCTCTGGCGTTCCGCAGTCGATCCTCAATCCGACCGATCCCGCGGTCTCGTCGGGGCAACAGCCGACGATCACCGGGGCGGACTTCCCGCTCCAGGGTCTCTCGAAGCACCAGTTCAACATCACGCCGTTCCTCGACGTGGGCGGGCTGTCGCTTCGCGCGACCTACAACTGGCGCTCGGATTATCTGCTGACACTGCGCGACGTGATCACCCCGTTCGATCCGATCTTCCAGCGCGCTTACGGTCAGCTCGACGCCTCGGCGTTCCTGACGGTCGACGAGAATTTCAAGATCGGCATCCAGGGCGTCAATCTGACCAAGTCGACCACCGTCACCGAGGCGGCGGTCGAAGATCAGAACGGCAATGTCCGTCGCGTGCCGCGCCAGTGGTACAGCGCCGACCGGCGCTTCTCGATCATCACCCGCTATACGTTCTGATCTCTCCCCAACACCCTGCCTGGCGTCGCGAGCATCGCTCGCGGCGCCTCTTTTTTGCTGCAAGTGCTGTCCTGGGCAACGTGACGCCCGGGCGTGACTACTTGCCGTTACCCGGGGCGTACGGCGTCCGGATCGCCTTGTACCAGTCGAGGTCGTGCGGCGGCACTGCGTGCCCGCCGGGCAGCGGGCGCTTCGAGATCGACTGGAAATAGGCGACCGAGGCATCGCGCCACCATTGCGCCTCGTCGTGCTGGATCGCGAGGAAGTCGCGCACCTCTGCCCAGCGCTGCGAGTCCACCCTGTGCTTTAGCGCCTCCCACGCCGTCTGCATTGCCTGCACGGCGTCCACGCCCTGGTCGTAACGCGTCACCAGCTCGTCCCACACCGACCGCCCCGATCGCGTCCGGTAATCCCAAGGCAGATGGTGGAACCACAGCAGGTACTTCTCGGGCACGCGCTTGCGATCGCCGAACACCGCCGCGACCTCGGGCGCATATTGCCCGACGGCATTGGTGCCCCGCGCGGTGCGATCGAAGCCGATCCCGTTTGCATCGGCCTTGTGATAATAAACCGGGTTCCACTCGGGGCGTGCCAAGTCCGCCACCCAAGGCCCCGGGCCATAATGATGTCCCGTCGCCATCAAATGCCCCAGACCGAGCGGCGTCATATAGTCGACCACCGCCTCGCGCGATTGCATCATCATCTCGACGATCGGCCCGGTGATCTCGGGATCGTTCCCCCAGGTCATCGCCGCCCAGTCGCGTGCGATCGTCTCGGCCTTCGCCTCGGGATCCCAGGCGAACCGCCCGAACGCGTACCAGTTCGCCTGATCGAATTGCGAGCCCGACCAATTGATGTCGCTGCCGATGTTGGCGACTCCCGCCATGCCGGTCGCCGCACCGCTCTCGACCGGCGTCTCGAGCACCTTCGCCACGGTGCTGCCCTTGCGCGGGCGGAAGGTGTCGGCCTGCAGCACTTCCTCCCATAACGTCCCGAGATACGCGAGGTGCGTGGCGAAGCCGAGATACTCCTTGGTGATCTGCACTTCCATCATCAGCGGCGTCTTCGGCATCGCCCCGAACAGCGGATGGAAGGGCTCGCGCGGCTGGAAATCGATTGCGCCGTTCTTGACCTGGACCAGCACATTGTCGCGGAACTTGCCGTCGAGCGGCTGGAATTCGGCATAGGCCTGTTTGTGGCGATCGTCGGGATTCTCCGCAGCGTAGACGAACGCGCGCCACATCAGGGTGCCGCCATGCGGCGCCAGTGCGTCGGCGAGCATGTTCGCGCCCTCGGCATGGCTGCGCTTATAATCCGAAGGACCCGGCTGCCCTTCCGAATTGGCCTTGACCAGAAAGCCGCCGAAATCGGGGATCGTCCGATAGATCTCGTCGACCTTGGCCTTCCACCACGCCGCAACCGCCGGATCGAGCGGATCCGCGGTCTTCAGCCCGCCCAACTCGATCGGTGCCGAGAAGCGCGCGGTCAGATAGACCTTGATCCCGTAGGGCCGGAACACGCCTGCCAGCGCCCCGACCTTTGCCAGCCATTCGGGCCGCAGCACGTCGGCATTGGCGTTGACGTTGGTCAGGACAGTGCCGTTGATCCCGATCGACGCGTTCGCCCGCGCATAATCCGCGTAACGCGGGGACGTGAAGCCGGGCAGCTTCTGCCAGTCCCAGATCGACTGACCCGAATAGCCGCGCTCGACATAGCGATCGAGATTGTCCCAATGATTGAGCACCCGCACCTTGAGGCGCGGCGCGTCGACGATATCGAGATCGTCGATCAGCTGCCGCGTCTGCATCAGCTTCAGGAAGCGGAACACGCCGTAGAGCACGCCGACATCTTCATTCGCTGCGATCACCGTCACGCGCTTGCCGCCGATCGTCGTGCTGCGGATCAGATAGCCCTCGGCGCCGAGCTGCCCGAGCGGCAGCCCGAGCGGCGCGATCAACGGCGATTTGCCCGTGCCGAGGACGACGGCGCCGTCTCCCATCACCGTTTCGCGCCAAACCAAAGAGTAACCGAGCATGCCTTCGGCGCCGCGACGCAGTTCGTCGGCCGCAGCGATCAGCGTCGGACGCGCTGCGACGGTGTAGTGCGTGAGGCGCGGCGCATAGCGCGTCTTCCACGCCGCCTCGACCGGCTGGTAACGCAACCACAGGTCATAGCCGGTCTCGGCATGCACCCCTGCCGGCAGCATCGCTCCCAGCAGAAACAGAATAAAAGCAAGGAAATGCCGCATTCTCATCCTCTCGCCGCGCGATCTGCCGTCACGCGTCGCCTTGTCGGTACCAGCTTCCTCGTGGTAGCGCTATCAGTGGCCATATAACGACGATCCAGAGTCGAAGACTTCCCGATCGTGGCAGGAACGAACGCAGGTGGGTAGACACTGCCGCGCGAGGAGGATGCGATGACGGGACTGACGCGCCGGGAAATGCTGGCGGCTACCGCGGCGAGCGCGATCGCGGGGCCGGCGCTGTCCGCCGCGCAGCCCTCCCTCAGCGCTCTCGCCAAAGCCAAAGGCATGCAGTTCGGCTCATGCGTCGCGTGGAGCGAGCCAAGCGCCGATGCCGGCTCCTTTGCAAACCCCAATTATGCGCAGTTGCTGACGCGCGAGTGCGGGATCCTCGTCCCCGAGAATGAATTCAAATGGCAGCGGCTGCGCCCCGATCCGGTCAGGTTCGACGTCACGCGCTTCGCCGACATCCTCGATTTTGCCGAGGCCAAGGGCATGGCGATGCGCGGCCACACGCTGCTGTGGCACAAGGCGGAGTATTTCCCGAAATGGCTGAATGCTTACGATTTCGGCGCGAACCCCCGCGCCAAAGCCGAGGCACTGCTCACCGATCATATCCGTACGCTCTGCCGGCTCTATGGTGACCAGATCGTCAGCTTCGACGTGGTCAACGAGACGATCGACGAGAAGACCGGCCTCCAGCGGGAGACCTCGCTCTCCAGGGCGTTCGGCGACGCCGATGCGATGGTCGACCACGCCTTTCACACTGCCCGCGAACACGCGCCCAAGGCACAATTGGTCTACAACGACTATATGAGCTGGGAGCCCGGCAACGAGAAGCACCGCGCCGGCGTGCTTCGGCTGCTCGAAGGCTTCCGCAAGCGCAAGGTGCCGGTCGACGCGCTCGGCATACAGTCGCATATCGGCGTCTATGGCGAGCCGCGCCAGGCCGCGGCACGGCAGGAAGCCGAGTGGCGCCGGTTTCTCGATCAGGTAGCGGCAATGGGCTATCAGCTGCTGATCACCGAATTCGACGTTGACGACGGCACTCTGCCGAGTGACGCGCGCACCCGCGATGCGTCGGTCGCCGCCTATGCCGATGCCTATCTCTCGGTCCTGTTCGACTATCCCCAGCTCCGCGACGTGCTGGTCTGGGGCATGTCAGACCGATATAGCTGGCTGAACGGGTTCAAGCCGCGTGCGGACGGCACCCGCAAGCGCGCGACGCTCTACGACGACAAATTTCAGCCCAAGCCGCTCCGCGACGTCTTCGCCCGCCGATTCGCCGCCGCGGCGGCACGGAGTGGCACAACATAAGCTTTTGCAGCCGATCGGGCGTCGCTCCATGAGAGCAGCCGGTTGGCTGACGCCCCGGTTGCGGACACTCCCCGAGGCTCGCAATTACGCGCACAAGCAGAGGCAATTCGGGACCTGGCGGCGACCGGGAGCTCCCGGTGCCAAGGGGGCGGTGTGAAAAAATATCTGATAGTGCTCTTGTTCGTGGTGGCGATGTCGGCGGCTACTTTTGGCTGGATCAGACATTACAGGATGGAGGAGCACTCGGTATCCTGGGAAGACGTAGTCCCAACAGATCCCGTCATGCCAGATGTCCAGTTTCAGTTGAGCGCGCAACAGCTCGAGGTCAATTTCAAACGCGCTCGGCAGGGCGACGCCTTGGCAGCGCGGCTACTTTCGTATCATTTCGGCGCGGTCGGGAACGAAGCTGAGCGCCTGAAGTGGCACATCGCGGCGGGCAATGCGGGCGACTGCGCTTCGATATTGAATTTGCAATATGAGAAGGCGCTATCGAAGGCGGAGACCAAGAATTGGTCAGAGATGGCGAAGAGAATGAAATGCGATCCCGAAGAGGAGTTCGGGATCACTGTAAGAACTTGACGCGAAAAGGCGAACGATTGTTGAAAGGCCACAACTGGCTCGTCGGCGCGAACGTCAGCTATCGTCACCTTGACTCCCAAAGCGGCCGGTTGGTCAACCACCCGTTTGCAGACACGCTTGCAATGTAGGATTTCGCCTGACAGGCTCATCAGGCTCTTTGACATAGTAACGCCCACTCCTCCCGCTCGAGGGAAAGCAGAAGTAGAGCGCTGCCGTATCCGCGAGCTCCTGGATTGCTTGCGCAGGAACACGCCCCCACAGAAGAGGCCGACAGTGTAAACCTGGTGTCAACTTTCAAGGCCAAACTCCCGATCCGAGACGCTCGACCGTCATCCCGGAAGCGATCGTTATGGCCTGATGACCTGGTCGGCGATTTGGCGGTAGCTCGCCGGCTGCGGTCGGCTCGGCCACTGATGGATCCTCCACTATGGCGAGCGACACCAGAGCATTTTCTGAATGTCCGCTCCAGCTGATGTTGTTGACGAACAGCGGCCGGCGATCTGCCCTTTTCCGCCGGTCGCGACTTGCAAGCTTCCAGCCTGATGTCGTTACGCCGCCAGCTTTTGTTCAGAAAGGCAGTGCCAGTCGGTGTGGACACGCCTAAGGGAAGCACAAGGGAGAGCCGGCGATGGCCGCGGTGGCCGCAACCGAAACTGCATCGTGGGACATCCGGCTCGAACAGGACGGGCGGGATGCGTCCGCGCTGCATCGGATGGCAGACCACCTCGCTTCCGGTCACGCCAGGGCTCCGGCCGGTGACAGGGCGGCATTTCTCACCAAGGTCGACACGCTGGCAGCTACCGAAGCGCAGCGGCGGGAATGGCTCCGCCAGCGCCCGCATCTCGAGCGGAGAGGCAGAGCCGAGCGCGTGCGGCAGATCGACGGCGCAGGCCATGCCGACGTGCTGTTCGCCCTCGCCGGGCAGATCTCCACGCTTCTCGGACGCGGCCTTGCCGCGGAGGCGAACATCGTCGCCAACCGCTATGTCGACGTCGCGCCGCAGGGCGCGACCGGCTGGGCGGCGCTTCCGCTGTTTCTGTCGCTTCACGCAGCGAAGGCTGACGATGCTGCGCTCGCCGAGCGCGTGCTCGCCCCGGCCCCGCCGCGCCTCGTCGTGATCGGGGGCCTGTCGGGCACCGGCAAGTCGACGCTTGCCCGTCTGCTCGGTGCGCGGCTCGGTCGCGGGGCCGGGGCGCGCGTGCTGCGCTCGGACATATTCCGCAAGCGGCTCGCAGGGCTTGCTCCGGAAGCCCGGCTGCCCCCGGCGCATTACACCCGACACAGCGACGAGGAGACCTATGAGGCACTGTTCGAATCGGCCTATGATCACCTCGCCTGCGGCAGTTCGGTGATTCTCGACGCAGTATTCCTGAGCCGCAGCGAGCGCGACGTCGCCGAGGCGATCGCCTTTCGCCGCGACGTGCCTTTCACCGGCATCTGGCTGGAAGCCCCCGAACGCGAGCGCATCGGGCGAGTCAGCGCACGCACCGGCGATGCTTCGGACGCCACCGCCGACGTGGTGCGCGAGCAATCGCGTCTCTCGGTCGGGGAACTTGCCGGCTGGCACCGGATGCGAGTCAACCGGCCCCTCGAACTCATCGTCGCCGCAGCCCGTGGCATGCTCGAACGGCGGCGCTGATGGCGAAGATCGCCACGCTGACGCTCAACCCCGCGCTGGATGTGTCGACGCGCACGCCGAAGGTCCGGCCGACGCACAAATTGCGCTGCTCGGAGCCGCGCATCGAGCCTGGCGGCGGCGGGATCAACGTGGCGCGAGTGATCCACGCTTTGGGCGGCGACGTCACCGCGGTGTTTCCCCGGGGCGGGCCTACCGGCGCGACCTTCGAGGCACTGCTGCGCGACACCGGCGTGCCGGTCACCGCGGTGCCGATCGCCGGTGCCACCCGCGAGAGCTTCACCGTCGACGAGAGCGACAGCGGCGAACAATATCGCTTCGTGCTTCCGGGACCGACGCTGAGCGAAGGCGAGCTCGACCGCCTTCTCGCGGCAGTGACACACCTCGACGAAACGCCCGCTTATGTCGTGGCGAGCGGCAGCCTGCCGCCGGGGTGCGACCCGGCGATCTTCCACAGCCTATGCGGGCTGTGCGGCAAGATCGGCGCGCGGCTGGTGGTCGACACCTCCGGGCCGGCGCTGGCCGCGCTCGAGGGCAGCTGCACCTGGCTGATCAAGCCGAGCCTCCGCGAAGTCCAGGAGCTGGTCGGCCGCGAGCTTGCCAGCGAAGCTGAGGAGATGGCCGCCGGGCGCGAGTTGCGCGACCGCGGTTTCGCCGAAATCGTCGTGATCTCGCTCGCCGAACGCGGCGCGTTGCTCATTTCGGAGGGCACCGGGCTGCGCATGCCCGCGATCGAAGTGCCGATCGGCAGCGCCGTAGGCGCAGGCGACTCGATGGTCGCCGGGCTCACCCTCGCCTTTGCCGCCGGCAAGGGCGTCGAAGATGCGCTACGCTACGGCGTCGCCGCCGGCGCCGCTGCCCTGATCACCCCCGGCAGCGAACTGGCGCGCCGCGAGGATGTCGAGCGGCTTTACTCGGCGGCCTTGGCGAGCGGTTCGGCGCAGAACAGGTCGTAGAGCGATTCGAGCATGCGCTTCGCCTCCGGACTGGCGAGCGAATAGAAGATCATCTGGCCGGCGCGGCGCGCGGCGACCATCCCTTCGCGACGAAGCAGCGCCAGTTGCTGCGAAACGGCAGTATCGCGCGCGCCGGTGAGCCTGGCGAGCTCGCCGACGGACTTTTCGCCGTCCCACAAATGGCACAACAACAAGAGGCGGCTACGACCGGACAGCGCCTTGAGGAATCCCGACGCGCGGTCGATTTCGGCAATCATTTGTTCTTTCACGGCGCGCACCGCTATGCCGGTAATGCGGATGTTGCAACCGCTATGAGGCGGGATTCACACGGATTCCGACAAGAAATTTTTCGGATGGCGCGCAGCCTAGCTGCTGGAAATATCCCGGAAAAATTCCCAGATCGGTGTACCGGTCGGATCTCGCCTTGTCAGAAGCCACGCTCTTTCCAAACCTGTTCGGCGCCCCCGCGCTCCCCGGTCTGCGCCATGCCGAAGACCTTGTCCTGCCCGGAGAAGAGCGCGCGCTGATCGCCGCGATCGACGCGCTGGACCTCAGCCCCTTCCGCTTCCAGGGCTGGCTCGGGAAACGGCTGACCACCAGCTTCGGCTGGCGCTACGACTTTGACGACGCCAGCTTCACGCGCGGCGCGCCGCTGCCAGATTGGCTGTTGCCGCTCCGCGACAAGGCTGCGGACTTCGCCGGCCTTCCTGCGGCCGAGTTCGCGCATGCGCTGCTGATCCGCTACGATCCCGGGGCCGGGATCGGCTGGCACAAGGATCGACCGGTGTTCGAGCACGTGCTCGGCGTCTCGCTCGGCAACGCGGCGACGATGCGCTTCCGCAAACGGCGCCCGGGCGGCTTCGATCGCTTCGCCGCGCCCTTGGCACCGCGTTCGGTCTATCACCTCTCGGGGGAGGCGCGGCATCAATGGGAGCACAGCATCGCGCCGATGGAAGCGCCACGCTGGTCGATCACCTTCCGCAGCCTCTCGGACAAGGGCCGCGCGCTCAGTTCTGCGTCCTGACGGTCATCGCCACGGCACCGCCTGCGAGCACGCAGAACGCGAGCACCAGCAGCCACGGCCCGTAGCCCACCTTGTCGGCGCTGAGCGCCAGCGCCAGCAACGGCGCAGCCATGCCTGGGAGGGTGTTCGTCAGGTTGAGGATGCCCAGATCGCGCCCGCGATGCAGCGGCGACAGCAGCTGCATTGCCAGTGCGGATTGCAAGGCGAGGAACACCGCCATGCCCGACATCGCTGTGCCGAAGCCGAACGTCGCCACCGTCCAGTCTGGCGCTGCCGCCATGATCGCCAGCCCGGCTGCCATTACCAGCGCGGCGGCCGCGATGAACGGCTTGCGCCGCATCGTTCGGTCCGAAAGCGTTCCGGCGGCGATGGTGAGCAACAGGGTGTGGATCATGACGCCGGCGAAAATAGCAGTGACGCCTTCGCTCGCCGCTTCGGCGTGGTGCTTGTCGGGGATTTTATGGCCCAGCACCGCGAGAAAGTAGAACAGCCCGTAGGTGGACAGCCCGTTGCCCGCGACCTGGACCAGCATACGAGCGACCCAGATGCGCGCGAAGTCGTCGCGGCGGCGGACCCGAAGCGCCGCCGGCGGCGGCGGGAGCGGGTCCCGACGCTCGCGCAGGAACAGCAAAAGCGGCGCTACCAGCACCGCGATGATCGCGCACAGCAAGGCGTAGCGCGTCGCTTCTGAGCCGATTCCGTGCAGCGCGACGCCCATCGCGACGAGAGAGGAAAAGGGATGCGCCGCGCCCATCAGTCCGGCGACCAGCCCCTTCTGCGCGTCCGGCACTTCATCCGCCATGATCGCGCCGATGGGAGCGAGCATCATGTTTATCGCGATCTGGAGCAGCCCGACCGCGGCGAGCATCGAAAGCCCATCGGCACTCAGGTGGAACAGCGCGTAAGCCAGGATCAGCAATACGAGGCCCGCAAGGATCCAAGGTCGCCGGGTGCGGCGGCGCCGATATGTCCGGTCGCTGAGCGCACCGAAGACCAGATTGGCAACGCTGGCCACTGCCGCACCACCCAGCGCCGCGGCGCTGAGCAAGGCGACGCGGTGCTCCGGATCGGCGACCGCAGTCACCTTCAGGGGAAGAAGTACCGACACGAACGGAATGAAGCTGACGAACATCCCCGCATAAGCGACCGCGTAGAGGACCATGAACCCGCGATTCCGGAGCGGGGACGCCGGGGATGGTTCGACTTCGGCGTGCACATCGTCCTCGTTAGCGGCGCGGGGCAGTCGAGTCGCGGACAATGAACTCGAACGGCAGAAGATGCCGGCCATTTCCGTCGAACAGCATGCGATAGCCATGCTCGGCGCATTTGAGCACGCCGCCATAGGGCATCTGATCGACCCAGTCGTTGCCGCGTCGCGACTCCACCTTTCGAGCCTCGGGCGGCGATCGTTGAAGGCGACGACCAGGTAGGACCGCGAGCCGCCGAGCCGGCGGGCGGCGAGGCTTGGCACGTAACGGAGCTTGTTGACGGCGTTCATCACCCGCTCGCGCATCGCCGGCGTGAGGTTCGGGCCATCGTTGATCACGCGCGACACGGTCTGGAACGAGACGCCCGCCTCGGCCGCGACGTGCTTGATCGTGACCGGGCCCTTTTTCTGCATCAGCGTGCCGGCCTGCCCAGCTCGACGGCCTCGGCCCGGCAATGGGCGTCGATGAATTGCTGGTGGGTGGGCAGCGCCTTGACCACCTGCCCGAGCTGGGCGCGAAGCCCTTGCATGCCTTCGAACAGCCGCGCCTCGTCGATGCGGTCAACCAGCGGGTGCCATGTTGCGGGCCGGATCCCCATGCCTTCGAGCACCGCTTGCCAACTGACGCTGCGGAACAGCTCGTCCAGCCCCTCGCGCAAGGTGCCGTTGGTGCGGAACAGCTCGATCCGCTCCCGCAGGCTGTCCGGCAGGGTCATGTCGCGGCACTTGCGCCAGAAGGGCGTGTCGTCGCGCTGTGTGGTGCAATAATGGAGGACGATGAAATCCCGGATCTCCGTGTAATCCGCTGTCATTCGCCGATTATATTCATCGGCCAGGCGCGGATCGCAGTGGCGGTCGGGCAGATAGCGGAAGAAGAAGTCCATTCCGCGATAGACGAGGTGAATCGCCGTCGATTCGAGCGGCTCGATGAAGCCCGAAGCGAGCCCGAGCGACAGCACGTTCTTGTGCCAGATCCGGTCACGCACGCCGGTCTTGAACGGCACCACCATCGGCCCTGCGACGACCTCGCCCTCGACCTGATCGAGCAGAACCCGGGTAGCTTGGTCGTCCGACAAGAATTCGCTGCAAAAGACATAGCCGTTGCCGGTGCGATGCTGGAGCGGGATGCGCCAGCGCCAGCCATGGTCCTGCGCCTGCGCCAGCGTATAAGGACGCGGCGGGCCAACATTCTGCGTCTGCGCGGCGATGGCCCGATCGCAGAACAGCCACTCGGACCAGTCCTCATAGCCCACACCAAGCGCCTTCTCGATCAACAAGGCGCGGAAGCCCGAGCAGTCGATGAAGAAATCCGCCGTGATTTCGCGCCCGTCGTTGAGCACCAACGTCTCGACGAAGCCGCGATCGTCGAGCCGTACGTCGCCGACGATGCCTTCCGTCCGCTCCACGCCGCGCGCCTCGGCATGCGCGCGCAGGAACTGCGCCACGCGCTTGGCATCGACATGGAGCGCATAGGCCGCTCCGCCGACCGGAGTCTTCTGCGCCTTGAACGGCAGCATGAAGCGGCCCTCGCGCGCCATCGCGGCAGCGGGCGCGAAGTCCATCAGCTCGAACGGCTCGCCGGCGCGCTTCGCCTTGAGCCAACATTGATAGAATTCGCTGAGTTCGATCTGCTGGCCGATCACGCCGAACGGGTGGAAGTAGCGCTCGCCCTTGCGGTGCCAGTCCTCGAACTCGATGCCGAGTTTGAAGCTCGCCTGGGTGGCGCGGACGAACTCCTGTTCATTGATGTCGAGCCTGGCGATCAGCTCCATGAAGGGCGGGATCGTCGATTCGCCGACGCCGATCGTACCGATGTCGTCGCTCTCGACGAGCTCGATCTCGAACAATTTGCCCTGGAAATGATGCGCCATCACCGCTGCGGCGATCCAGCCGGCGGTGCCGCCGCCGACGATGCAGACCTTCCGAAGTGCGTCGGGCGCCCTCATGCCGCCCGCACCTTCGCGGCAGCGCAGTCCATCACCTCCAGAAACTCCTGATGCGTCGGCGTGTCGGCGGCGGTGTCGCGGAGCGAGCGGCGCATCGCTCCGAGCGAACGCCGTAGCTCAAGCCCCGCGACGGCCGGATCGAGGCGACGCGGCAGGTCGTCGAAGCCCGCATAGATGGCGAGCCCGCTCGCCGGCGAGAACATCTCCCAGCGGTAACGGACGAAGGCGCCACGCGCGCGCCACGAGGTGAGCTTGCTGCCGAGGCTGTGTGGAACAGCCACGTCGCGGCACGCCTCCCACAACGGGCCGCTCCGGCCGTTGAGCTTGTAGTGGAAGATCAGGAAGTCGCGGATGCGCTCGATCTCCTCCGCCGATTTCTCGTTATATTCCGCGATGACTGCGGGATTGAAATCCCTGTCAGGAAACAATCGCTTCAGCCGCTCGATGCCCGTTTCGATCAGGGCGATGCTGGTCGCTTCGAACGGCTCGAGGAAACCCGAGGACAGCCCGAGCGCGACGCAGTTCTTCGACCATGCAACGCTGCGACGGCCCGGCGTGAAGCGCAGGCGGCGGGGCTCCATCACCGGCTTGCCGGGCAGGTTCGCCAGCAATTCGTCGCGCGCCTGATCGTCGCTCTGGAACCGGCTGGAGAAGACGAGCCCATTGCCTTCGCGGCTGCGCAGCGGAATGCGCCACTGCCATCCGGCGCTGCGGGCAAGGACCGTGGTGCACGAAGGCGGCGCCCCCGCCCGCCCGCTCTGCACCGCGAAGTGCCGAGAGCGCCGCGGCCGCCATCCAGCCCGCCGTGCCGCCGCCGACGATAACGACGCGCTCAATCGCGTTCGCTGCGCTTCCCCGTTTCCCATGATCGTATCTGATCTTCTTGATTGCTGCACCGCAAGCGAAACCATCGCGAATGTGCAGCCAGCGCCAAAAAGACGAGCCGGCGGCAGAAGACCGCCGGCTCAAGAGTGTTGGCTCTTAGAAGCGGACGCGGACGCCCGCCGAGTAACGCGGCTTGAACCGGGGGCGTGCGACGCGTACTGGCGCGAGTCACTGTCGAACTGCAAAAAGTAGTGCTCGCGCTCACCGAAATGTTTGATCCGTTGGCATAGATCGCGAGCTGATCGCTGACGTTGTAGGTGAGGTTCACGTCGGCATATCGGGCGCTCTCCTGGAAGAGCGGGATCGCTCCCGAAAGGTTGCTCCCAATCGGATAATTGCCGACGGTGGAAGCCAGACGCGCGGTGCGGCAATTAAACGCGACTATATGCGGCGAGCGTCTGGAAGCGGTCGCTTTGGCACCAGCCGACCAGATTTACCTGTTCGGGGGCAGCACGCGGGCTAACAAACGCTGTTCAAGCCTTGGCCGAAGCGAATAACGGACGCGCTTCGCAGCGCGTGCGATCAGCCTTCTAAAACCCTTCCAAGGCCTTGCGCCTCGGGTCCAGCGTTTGGAGCAGACTTTGCGCGCGTCTCAAGAACGTTCTCGCGACGCCCGCGGATCGCGGCGTCTATTCGCTGGTTTTACCTCTGCCCGGCTGTATCCTTGGCCGGACGGGGCTGCTCGGACGGTCCGTCGCGCGAGGGGGGCTGCTTTGAAGGAAGCTGGTGTCGGGAGTCAGCGGTACGAAGCCCTTGCCGAGCTCGCGGACCGCATCCGCGATCTCGAGGATCCCGACGCAATCGCCTACACGGCGGCGGCGATGCTCGGCGAGCGGCTGGGCGTCAGCCGCGCCGGTTACGGCACGATCGACAAGCAGGCTGAGACCATCCGGATCGAGCGCGACTGGAACGCGCCGGGCGTCGCGAGCCTCGCGGGACTGCTCCATTTTCGCGACTATGGCAGCTATATCGACGATCTGAACGCGGGGCGTACCGTCGTCGTCGCCGATGCGCGGCAGGATCCCCGCACCACCGCCAGCGCGGCGAGCCTCGAGGCGATCAGTGCGCGCTCGTTCGTCAACATGCCGGTGACCGAGCGCGGCGGCTTCGTCGCCTTGCTGTTCCTCAATCACGCCGAAGCGCGCGAGTGGAGCGAGGACGAACTCGCGTTGATCCGCGACGTGGCCGAACGGACCCGCGGCGCGGTGGCGCGACGCGAGGCGGAGCAGGCAGTGCGCAAGAACGAGGCGCGGCTGCGCTTTCTCGATGCGCTGGGCGTGGCGACCGCCCGCGCAAAAGACGCGGACGCCGTAATGGCAGTGACCACCCGCATGCTCGGCCAGCATCTGAACCTGTCCGACTGCGCCTATGCCGACATGGAAGCCGACGAGGACATGTTCAACATCCGCGGCGACTGGCACGCGGCGCACGCACCGAGCATCGTCGGCCGCTACAGCCTCACGAGCTTCGGCAGCCTCGCGGTCGCAAGCCTCAAGGCCGGGCACCCGCTGGTCATCGACGACGCCAACCAGCTCGGCGACGACGGTGCCCGCGCGTTTCTCGACATCGGCATCCAGGCGACGATCTGCATGCCGTTTCTCAAGGAGGGCCGCCTCACCGCATTGATGGCGATCCACGATTCGGTACCGCGCCGCTGGACCGCCGACGAATTGGGGCTGCTCCGCGAAGTCACCGAACGGAGCTGGGCACATGTCGAGCGAGTCCGCGCCGAGGCGGCGCTGCGCGAAAGCGAGGGCCGGCTGCGGCTCGCCGTCGAGGGCGCGCAGATCGGAACATGGGATTGGGACCTCGTCGCGATGCGCGGGAACTGGTCCACGCGAACGTGCGAAATCCTCGGGGTTGCGCGCGGCGACGACGTGACGGTCGAGGACCGGATCCGGACGATTCACCCCGATGACCGCGAGCGGGTATTGGCCGAAGTGCGGCGAGCGATCCTGTCGGGGGAGAATTTCTCGACCGAATATCGCATCGTGCGTCCCGACGGGGGCATCCGATGGATCGCCACGCGCGGGGTGGTGCAGCGCGACGGGCGCGGCAAGGCAATTCGCACCACCGGCATCATCCGCGACGTGACCCAGCGGCGCGAGGCGCAGGAATCGCTCAGGGCACTCAACGAGACTCTCGAACAGCAGGTCGCCGAGCGCACCGCCGAGCGCGATCGCATGTGGCGGCTTAGCGGCGACCTGATGCTGGTGGTGGGAAGGCGCCGGGAGATCCGGGCAATCAATCCCGCGGTGGCGATATTGCTCGGCTATGCGCCCGAGGACGTGCTAGGCCAGCGGTTCGACCGCTTCCTCCACCCCGACGAGGCATCGGCGATGACCGAAGCCGTCCGGGCGGCCGCGACCGGTCCGCTGCGCGACTTCGTCGCTCGGCTGCGCGCGAAAGACGGATCGTGGCGACGTTTCGCGTGGACCGCCGCGCCCGGCGAAGGCGAAGCCTATGTCATCGGGCGCGACGTGACCGAGGAAGTCGAGCGCCGCGAGGAGCTCGAACGTGCGCAAGACGCGCTGCGCCAGTCGCAGAAGATGGAATCGCTCGGCCAACTGACCGGCGGCGTCGCGCACGACTTCAACAATCTGCTGACCCCGATCATCGGCAGCCTCGATCTGCTTCGCCGCAACCAAAATGCTGGCGAGCGCGAGCAGCGGCTGATCGGTGCCGCACTCGAATCGGCCGAGCGCGCCCGGACGCTGGTTCAGCGGCTGCTCGCCTTCGCCAGGCGCCAACCGCTACAACCCGGGCCGGTGGATCTCGCCGCGCTGATTTATGGAATGTCCGACCTGATCGCCAGCACCTCGGGCCCGCAGATCAAATTAAGCCTCGATCTGGCAGAGGATCTGCCCCCCGCATTGGCCGATGCCAATCAGCTCGAGATGGCGATCCTCAACCTGAGCGTGAATGCGCGCGACGCAATGCCGGAAGGCGGGCGGCTGACGATCGCAGCCGCTTCAGTCGATATCGACGAAGGGCATCGTTCGGACCTGCCCGCCGGGCGCTATGTGCGGCTCAGCGTTGCCGACAGCGGCGAAGGCATGAGCGAGGAAACGATGGCCCGTGCGGTCGAGCCCTTCTTCTCGACCAAGGGAATCGGCAAGGGCACCGGGCTGGGTCTGTCGATGGTGCACGGGCTGGCTTCGCAACTCGGCGGGGCGATGCTGCTGTCGAGCAGAGCGGGGCTCGGAACGCTCGTCGAGATGTTCCTGCCGGTCGCCTATGGATCCGCGGCCGCCGAGGAAACGCAAGCCACAGGCAGCTCGAACCACGCGGCCGGTACCGTGCTGCTGGTCGACGACGAGGCGTCGGTGCGTACCGCAACCAGCGAGCTGCTGCGCGACCTCGGCTATGACGTGATCGAAGTGGACAGCGCGCGTGCCGCGCTCGAACATCTGGACGGGCACTCGGTCGACTTCCTCGTCACAGATCACCTGATGCCCGGCATGCAGGGCACCGATCTGGTCCGTGCGGTGCGCGAGCGATACCCGCAGGTAAAGGCGCTGATCGTCTCCGGTTACGCCGATCTCGAGAGCATCTCGCCCGATCTGCCGCGGCTGGGCAAACCGTTCCGGCAGGACGAACTGGCGGCGAGTCTCGCCGGGCTACGATAGGGGCGGGGCGGGCACCGCTGCGGGGGCGGCGGAGATTGCGCCAGTTGTTTACGGCCTTGCACCGCCGGGAAGCAGGAGCCCGGTGACCGCGGCGAAACGGCACGTGATTTCCGGTATCCGGAAGCGGGTGGCCAGATCCGAAAGTTGACACCAGGTTTACACTATCTGCATCGTCTGATCGGCCGTGTCCCTGTGCAGTGGATCCAGAATGGTGCGAACCCGGCAGCGCAATAGTTCTGCTTTCGCACGAGCCGGGTGATTCGGGCGTTACGATGTCAAAGAGCCTGATGAGGCTGTCAGGCGAAATCCTACATTGCAAGCATGTCTGCAAACGGGTGGGTAGCTGCACGCGCCTGCCCGGAAGAGCAGGATCACCCGGCTGGTTCGAAGCTGATCCGCTGGTGCTCTACCTCGGCGGAAGCGAGGCGAACATTCACAAGCTGTCCCGGCTCGGCCCCACGTATGGGCACGCGGCTGACGACGGGGAAGTCGCAGAGCTGGATCCGGGCGCCGCGATCGTCGACATCGGTGACGATCGCCGCGAAGGTATCGCCTTCCCTGCCCTGCAGCATCGCTGCCTCGGCGAGGTCGATCACTGCCCGATCGATCTGGCCTGCGATCGCGTCTGCGCGCGCCATCACCGCCGGCAGTTCTTCGAATGCCGCAGTCACTTTCTCCGGCACGGACTGCCCGTTGACGACTGCGAGCGTCGCACGGATGACATAGCGGTCGGCCAGACGGCGAAGCGGCGCCGTCGCATGGGCATAGCTGGCGGCCACCGCCGCATGCCACGGCACCGCCTCCTCCCGGAACGGCTGGTACGACGCGCCCTGCCCCGCACGACGAACCGCCAGCATGAAAGCCGCCTGTTTCGGGTCGGCAGAATCGAGCCTCGCTTCGAACGCCGCGAGCGGCTCCGCACCCGACCAGTTCAGCCCGAAGGCGACAGCGGTCTGGCGCAGGCGCGCGACGGCGTGCTCGTCGGGTTCGGCCATCACCCGGAACAAGCCGGTGTGGTGCTCGCGCAGCATATCGGCGATGGCGATGTTGGTCGCCAGCGACAGCGCCGCGTTGCGCTCCTCCGAAGCGAGCCGGGGCCGGAACATCAGAGTGAAGCTGCCATCCGCATTGACCGCGACTTCCTGCTCGGGGGGATCGACGCGAGCCGCGCCGCGGCGCTTTTCGGCCTGCTGGAGACGATTGGTGAGCTTGTCGAAACCGACCGGGAGATCGGCGTCCCCAACGCTGTCATAAGCGAGTTTGGAGCGGCTGCGGATCAGCGCGCGTTCGGCGCCGTCGAGCTGCACCGCGCCGTCCGGCGCCACCCGTATGGTGAAGATCACCGCCGGCCGAGGACCGTCGGGCAACAGGCTGGCGGCACCTTCGCTGAGCACCGCCGGATAGAGCCGGGCCTTGCCGTCGGGCAAATACAGCGTGGTGCCGCGCCGCCACGCCTCGGCATCGACCGGATCGCCGTCGTCGACGAACCAGGCGACATCGGCAATCGCGTAGTGGAGCAGCATATCGGCACCGGCCGCCTCGATCGCGAAGGCCTGATCGAGGTCGGTCGCCCCTGCGGGGTCGAGCGTGACGAAATGCCGATCGGTGCGGTCGGCATGTGCATCGGGAACGCGGGTGGCAGCAATTTCGGCGGCGGCGAGAACCGCGGGCGGAAAATCCTCCGGCACCTGAAAGCGCGTGCGGATCGCGGCGAGGCCGCCGGCGAGACTGTTCGCGGGATCGACGAGGGTCTTCATGGCCGCGCGGTACAGGCTCGGCGGCACGAGGGGAACAGACAAGGTCTCAGGCCGCCCGCCGGGCTGCGAACCAGCATCTTTACTTCTTCCCGTCACCCCGGACTTGTTCCGGGATCCACCGGGAGGCAGGCGATGAGCCTCGAGTCGCCCGGGCATCCGGCGCGGCCCGGTGGATGCCGGAACAAGTCCGGCATGCCGGAGAAGGCCTGATGAGACACCCCGCCCGATGAAAGCCCGCCTTGTCCTGTTCGCCTTCGGCGACTTCGCGTTCAATCTCTACTGGCAGAGCATCATGCTGTTTCTGCTGTTCTACTATACGGATGCGCTCGGCCTGCCGATGGCGACCGCGGCGGCGATCTACACTGCGGCGTCGATCTGGGACGGCATCGCAAATTTTGTCGCGGGCGCAGTCACCGACCGGCACCAGCCGCGCGGCGGCTATGGCCGCCTGCTGATGCTGGGCAGCGTGCCACTCGGCCTCGCCTGCATCCTGACCTATGCGCCGCCGGGCACCGGTCCGGCGGGGATCGCGATCGTGGTGATCGGCCATTTGCTGTTCCGCACCGCCTACGCCGCGCTCAACGTGCCGTATCTGGCAATGGGTGCGCGGATCAGCGTCGACAGCCGAGATCGCGCCTTCGTCGCCGGGGCACGGATGCTGTTCGGGACGCTCGCCTGGGTGGTGGTGGCGCGGGGCACGGTGCCGATCGGCGCGTGGATCGGCGGCGGCACCGTGGCGCAAGGCTATTTGTGGGCGGCGGTGCTGTTCGCCGCACTCGGGACGGCGATCCTGATGCTGGTCGGCGCGACCTATCGCGAGGACCAAGTGCCCGCAGCCCCTGCCCCGCCGTCGGTACGCGCCAGCATAGCCAGCCTGCTCGCCAATCGCGCCTTTGTGACGCTCAACCTCGCAATGATGGCGATGATCGTCGCAGTGACGATGCTCAACAAGTCGGTGCTCTATTATTTCAAATATTTCCTCGGCAGCGACGATGCCGGGCAGAGCGCGCTGGCGTGGATGGGCGTGGTGAGCGCAGTCGCGGTGCCGATATGGATGCTGCTCCAGCGCCTGCTGGGAACGCGGGCGCTGTGGTTCGTCGCGGCGTCCTTGTGCATGGCGGGGCTGAGCCTGTTCGCGACCGTGCACATCGATCGGCCCGCGGCGATGCAATTGTTCCTCGTCGGCATGCAGGCAGTGATCGTCGGACTGCATTTCGCCTTCTGGGCGATGCTGCCCAATACCATCGAATATGGCGAAGAGGCGACTGGGCTGCGTGCCGAGGGCGCGGTGTTCGGCGCGGCGGCGTTGCTGCAACGCGTCGCGATCGGAATGGCGACGGCGATCCTCGGGCTGGGGTTCGATCAGGCAGGCTATGTCGCGAACGTCCCGCAGAGTCCGGCCACCTTGGCCGCGATGCGCTGGACGATCGCTTTGGTGCCGCTCGGCGCGCTGGTGCTGTCGTGCGGGCTGATGCTGCTCAACCCGCTCGGCAAGGGCGCCCATGCGCGCATCGTGAAGGGGCTTGAGCGGTGATCCAATCCCTCCCCGGGAACCGGGGGAGGTGGTCGCGAAGCTGACGAAAGGGGTGTATCCGCGAACTGCGATAGTGCGGAGACGCCCCCTCCGTCGCCTTCAGCGCCACCTCCCCCGCTTCGCGAGGGAGGATTTATGCCACCAGCGCGAACGTCCCGCGCACGCCCTCCGCCTCCGCGGAGGGCGCGATCCACACGTCGAAAATACCCGGCTCGACCGTCGGCTTGTTTTCGCGGCCGACGAAGGTGAGCAGCGCGCGATCGAGCTTGAAAGTCACCATTTCCGAGGAACCGGGCGCGAGCTTCACCTTGCGGAACGCCTTGAGTTCGCGGACCGGGCGCGTGATGCTCGCGGTACGGTCGCGAATATAGAGCTGAACCACCTCCTCGGCGGCACGGCTGCCGCGGTTGGTCACCGTCGCAGCGACCGTCAGTTCGCCGTCCCAAGGGAGAGTCGGCGCGACCTGCAGCCCCGCATAGTCGATCTTGCCATAGGTCAGGCCGTGGCCGAACGGATAGAGTGCCTTGTTCGGGATGCCGCGGTAATGCGCCTTGTACGGCTCGAGCTTGTCGTCCGACGGGTTGGGGCGACCCGTAGGCTTGTGCGCGTAATAATATGGCTGCTGGCCGGGTGAGCGCGGGAAGCTGCACGGCAGGCGGGCCGAGGGGTTGTAGTCGCCGAACAGGACATCGGCGGTGGCGTTGCCGCTCTCCGTGCCGAGGAACCAGGTTACGAGTATTGCGGGTGCGTCGGCGACGGCACCCTGCAGGGCCAATGCGCGGCCGTTCTTGAGCACGATTACGACCGGTTTTCCGACCGCTGCGACAGCCTCGGCGAGCGCCTGCTGCGCAGCGGGAACGACGATTTCGGCACGCGACTGCGCCTCGCCCGACATGCCCTCATTCTCGCCGATCGCGAGCAGCACCACATCGGCGGCGCGGGCAGCGGCGACCGCGGCGTCGATCCCGCCCGGGATCGCCTCGTCGACGCCCGAGCCTTGCACGACGGTGACGCTGTTCTTGTCCGCGACGGCGTTGCGCACACCCTCGGCGAGATCGACGGCATAGTCGTTGCTGCCATAGACCACCCACGGGCCGTTGAGGTCGTGCTTGCCCGACGCGAACGGGCCGATGATCGCGATCTTCTTGCCCGCCTTCGGCAGCGGCAGCAGGTCGCCTTCGTTCCTGAGCAGCACGATCGACTTGCGACCGGCCTCGCGCGCGAGCGCCTGTGCGGCTTTGGTGCGCGACCGCGCCTTTTCGCGCTTGACGTCGATGCGGCGGAACGGATCGTCGAACAGCCCGAGCGCGGCCTTGATCGCGAGCACCTTGCGCACCGATTCATCCACCCGCGCCTGCGGCACTTCGCCGGCTTCGACCAGTTCGGGCAGATGCTTGCGATAGAAGCCGCTGGTCATGCTCATGTCGACCCCGGCGAGGAACGCCAGCTTCGCGGCCTCGCGCGAATCCTTGGCGAAGCCGTGATCGATCATCTCCATGTCGCCGGTATAATCGGAAACGACGAAGCCCTCGAACCCCCATTCGCCGCGCAGCACGCCGCGCTGGAGCCATTCGTTGCCGGTGGCGGGCACCCCCGACAGCTCGTTGAACGACGCCATGAAGGTCATCGCGCCCTGATCGAGCGCGGATTTGAACGGGGGGAAGTAGATCTCGCGCAGCGTCCGCTCTGACACGTCGACGGTATTGTAGTCGAGCCCGGCCTCGGCAGCGCCATACGCGGCGAAATGCTTGGCGCAGGCCATCATCGAGTCGATCGCGGTGAGGCCCCTGCCCTGAAAGCCGCGGACGCGGGCGGCGGCCATCAGCATGCCGAGATGGACGTCCTCGCCGGCCCCTTCCATCGTCCGGCCCCAGCGCTGGTCGCGGGCGATGTCGACCATCGGCGCGAAGGTCCAGTCGATACCCGAGGCGGCCCCTTCATACGCCGCCATGCGCGCGGTGCGCTCGGCAAGATCGGGCTCGAAGCTGGCCGCCTCGCCGACCGGCACGGGGAAGATCGTGCGGTGGCCGTGGATCACGTCGGCGGCGAACAGCAGCGGAATCTTGAGCCGCGCTTCCTCCATCGCGACCTTCTGCATCCGCCGCGCCATTTCGGCGCCATTGCCATTGAACACCCCGGCGAGTTGCATCCGGCGGACTTCCTCGAGCTGCTGCTCAAAGCCGGGGCCGTTGCCTGCGGGATTGAGCGCAACCGCGACTCCGCCAGCCCAGGCCGCCGGCATGATGGTGAGTTGGCCCGCCTTTTCGGCGAGCGTCATCTGCGCGATCAGGGCGTCGACGAAGCCCGGCACCGGCAGCCGCGCCGCGGCCTCGAACAGCGCACGCGCCGGGCTTGCGACCCAAGCCGCAACCGCGCCTGCTCCGAGCAGCGCCGCGCGTCGCGAGATCCGGGTGTCGAGCATTGCAGTTCCTCTCCCTGAAGCACGCGCCCCAACCCGGCACGGCAAATCTGAGCCGACGATTTCGGCGCAACTTTTTTGCTTGTTGCCGCCGACAGTAACCGGTTACATAACCTTTGCCGGGCGAGGATTGCAATCGCCGCAGCGGTCTGAAACGTAGGAAACATGCGTGAGACCGGGAGCAGGAGCAAAATGGGCGAGGCCACTATCCGCGATGTCGCACGCCGCGCCGAAGTTTCGGTCGCTTCGGTGTCGCGTGCGCTGAACGGCCTCAACAATGTGCGGGGGGAAACACGCGAGCGGATCGTCACCGCAGCGCGCGAACTCGGCTATGTCCCCCATGCCGGCGCGCGCAGCCTGAGCCTCGCACGGGCGCATGCGATCGGCGTCGTCCTCCCCGACCTCCACGGCGAATTCTTCTCGGAATGCGTCCGCGGCATGGACCGCGAGGCGCGCCGGCGCGGCTATCTGCTCCTGCTCTCGAACATGCACGACGACAGCGAACAGGCCGCGGTGGCGCTGCGGGCGATGCGCGGGCGGGTCGACGGCCTGCTGGTGATGGCGCCGCACATTCCGCCCGAATCGCTCGAGCAGGCGCTGCCTTCCGCACTGCCGGCGGTGCTGATCAACGCGCCGGACGAAGTCACCTCGCGACCGTCGCTGCGGCTCGACAATCGCGCCGGGGCCGAGGCGATGGTGCGGCACCTGCTCGCCAACGGCTATCGCCACATCGTCCACATCGCCGGCCCCGAAGGCAATGTCGACGCGCGCGAGCGTCTGCAGGGCTTTCGCGATGCGCTGGCTGAACTGGCGCCCGACATGCCGGTGCGGATCATCGCCGGCGACTTCAACGAGGAAGCCGGCGAAGCCGCGGCACGGCAGATCCTCGCGAGCGGAGAGCCGTGCGACGCGGTGTTCGCGGCAAACGACATGATGGCGATCGGCTGCCTCCACACGCTGCGCCAGGCAGGCAAGCGCGTGCCCGAAGACATCGCGGTGGCGGGCTTCGATGACGTGCCGCTGGCGCGGTATCTGGCACTGACCACGATGGAGGTGCGCATCGCCGAGATCGGGGCGCGGGCGGTCTCACGGCTGATCGACATGCTCGAAGGCAAGGGCCCCGGCACGCCAGTCGAACTGCACGAACCTGCACTGATCGCCCGCGCCACCACTGCGGCACGGAGCGCTGATCATGGCTGAACGCGCACGCCTCCTGCGCAGACATCCGTACCTTTTTGCGGGCCTTGATGTAACCGGTTTCAAATCACCCCTCCTGGGAGGCGGCGGGTTTTGCGTCGCCTCCCGTTTTTTTGGGGCAGAAGGACAGAGATGATCGACCGACGTGCGCTGCTTGCCCGCTCCTCGCTGCTTGCCGTGGCGGGCACCCTCCCCGCCTGTGCACCCCTTGCGCGCCCCGGTGCCGTGTCCGCAGGAAACAGCCTGCCGGCCTTCTACGCGGACATTGAGGAGCGGACCTTCCGCTGGTTCTGGGACCATGTGAATCGGCGGAACGGGTTGGTTCCCGACCGTGCGCCGACGCCGAGCTTCTGCTCGATCGCCGCGGTCGGCTTCGCGCTGACGGCCTATCCGATCGGTGTCGAGCGCGGCTGGTGCAGCCGTGCCGAGGCCCGCGACCTGACGCTGACCACCTTGCGCTTCTTCTGGAACGCGCCGCAGGGACCCGAGCCGAGCGGCAAGGCCGGGCACAAGGGCTTCTTCTATCATTTCATCGACATGGAGACCGGCGCGCGTTTTCGCGACGTCGAGCTGTCGAGCGTCGACACCACCTTGCTGCTGCTGGGGGTGCTGTTCGCCGGACGCTATTATGACCGCGACCACCCTGCCGAGGCCGAGATTCGCCGCCTGGCGCAGGCGCTCTACGCGCGCGCCGACTGGAATTTCTTCCGCTCGGACGGGCGCAAGGCGGTATCGATGGGCTGGCATCCGGAACGCGGGCTGATCGCGCGGAACTGGGAAGGCTATAACGAAGGCATGGCGGTGTATGTGCTCGGGCTCGGCGCCCCCGAGCACCCGCTGCCGGCCGACAGCTGGAAGGCGTGGACCGCCACCTATCCGCAATGCTGGCGCGGCGCAGGCGCGACGCGCCGCCTCGCCTTCGGACCTTTGTTCCCCCTGCACTACAGCCATATCTGGATCGACTTCCGCGGCATCCGCGACGCCGTGATGCGCGAAGCCGGCTTCGACTATTTCGAGAACAACCGCCGCGAGACGCTCGCCAATCGCGCCTATTGCATTGCCAATCCGATGGGCTGGGACGGCTATGGTCCGGAGAGCTGGGGGCTCGCGGCATGCGACGGGCCCGGCAATTTCGCCGAATCCTTCAAGGGCGAGAGGCGCGAATTTTTCGGCTATTCCGCGCGCGGCCCGATCGACGAGCCGGACGGCCGCGACGACGGCACGATCACCCCCAGCGCGGCACTCGGGTCGCTGCCTTTCGCCCCCGAGATCGTGATCCCCACGGCGCAGGCGATGCGACGCGAGCATGGCGATCTGCTGTACGGCAAATACGGCTTCTACGACGCATTCAACCCTAGCTTCCGCTGGCAGGGGAGGAACCTCGAGAAGGGCCGCGTAGACCCGGAAAAGGGCTGGTACGACACAGACTATATCGGCATCGACCAGGGGCCGATCCTCACCCAGGCGGCCAATTACCGGAACGACTTCATCTGGCGCCGGATGCGCGAGGAGCCGGCGATCCGGCGCGGGCTGACGCTGGCGGGGTTCACCGGCGGGTGGCTGGCATAACGCGAACACCCAGGCCGGACACTCATAAACCCGGCCGGTCAGCAAATGCCCGGGTGCGGACGTTCCCTCGCGGAGAGCAGACTCCTGAAAGCCGCCCGTCCGCCGACGCGCCGACGGCGAAGGCCGGCGAAAATCAAAGCGGTGAGTGGCTGAAAGTGGGCCAGTTCCTGTCCGTCGAGTTTGGCGCCCAACTTCCGGCGGTCACCGCTTCTTGAGTGTGTCGTTTACTTCGATCCAATAGCCGTCGGGATCCTGAAAGAAAATCTGGCGGATGCCATCCGTACGGATGGTCTGGATCGCGCCGGGGGTACCTGCGACGTCGCTCCAACCTTGACCGCGTGCTTTGAGCTTGGCCATGATCAAGTCGAGACTTGCTACAGCGATCGCCATGTGAACGCGGCGATGTTGCTCCACCGGTGCGGTGCGGCCAGGCTGGATGTGGAGTTCTATTCCGTTGGCAAAGCGCATCCAGCGCGGCCCCCCGGTCGGGAAGGGCGCGGGGATTTCGCCCAGGCCGAACAGGTCGCGATAGAAATCGACGCTCTTCTGTTGGTCCGCCACCCAAATCGCAACGTGGTCGAGCCGCGCGACGGACGCAGGCATGTCTTGCGCTGCCAGCGGCAGCGCGGGGGCAAGTAGCAGGATAGCGGGGAGCAAGGCGCGCGCATTCATAAGGTTCTCCTCTCACCGACCCTTAGCATCAACGCGTGCCTGGGGCGCATTACCAAAGTTTCTGCGGAAATCTGAACGGGTCGAGCAGCCGCGACCGAACCCGAAAGCGAAGGTTCGTTCAGTGCGCGAGCGAACGGCAGCTGGCGCCCCGATTGCGGACGTTCGCTCGGAGTGCGAATGTCGGCGCTATGGTACTCAAATTTGAGAAAGCCGAAGATGGGTGGATCGCGGAAGGCGGCAAATACCAGATGCGCTATGAAGGTCAGCGAGTTGGTATGCGCTTTGTCCTCTCCGTTAATGGAACGCGAGAAGCCTCGTTCTTCGCCTCAGGCCCGCAACGCTTGGGAGCAGATGAACCGGAGTATCTTTGGACGATCGGAACATCAGAAAGGGCGGCCCAAACGGGAGTTGGAAGGGAGAGCTACGCTACGATCTACCACGCCTTCTTCGAAGCATACCAAAGCCTCTTCAAGTTGCCGCCCGGTCAGGTATCCCTCGCCTTCGATCCCCAGCTCGAGAAGAAGGAATGGGATCGATGGGGCCCATAGCGATGGCAGCTTTCCACCCGATCCCGGGCGTTCCGCTCCTGGTACCAGGAGCTGACGTTTATAGGTTTACGAACTGGACGTCCATTACAGGAACCAGCTTTTCCGGACACGCCTAAGGCTGCGGGTTCCAGCCGACATTGCCGTTCCACTGCGCGAAGACCTTGGCGCGGGTGTTGCGCGACGACAGGTCGGCGTTGCTGGTCGCATAACGCGTCTCGCGCCCTGCGAGCGAAAGCGGCGCACCGCTTGCAGTGAGGGAACCGCTTTCGCGCCAGCCCTCGGTGGCGGTCGGCAAGAGGTTCGGCACGGGATTGATGAACCAGCCGCCCGGAGCAATGTGGTCGCCCATGCGGACGCCGACATAGGCGACATTGTCGCAATATAGATTGGCATTGCCCGGCGATCCGCCGCCTGGCGCAAGCATCGTCGTGCAATAGCCCTGCGCCTGCGTGACGCCGCCGGAGCGGGCGAGATAGGTCGCGCCGTTCGGGACGCCGCTGGCGGCCGTCAGTGAACCGCCAAGTACGACGAAGCCCGGATAGCCTTTGGCCGAACGGGCCTGGAAGATGTAGCCGCCCGACGCGGGCGCCGACGGATCGGCCACGGTGCGCAACTCGCTGTTCTCGATCGCCATCGCATAGGGATAGCCCCAGATGAAATCGACATCCCCGGCGATCAGGCTGTTGTAGATCCACACCCAGCCTTTCATCTGGAGCGTATCCTGCGTCCCGATGAAGTTCATGTCGGTGCCGATGAAGCGCGACCCGTTCAGGCTGGCGGAGTTATAGTAGATCACTTCCGCCTGGCTGTTCTGGGTGGGGTCTTTCACGTGCGTGTTGACCATCGTGAAGTTGGTCAGCTTGATCAGATCGCCGCCCTCGATCAGCATCAGCGCCCTGCCGCCGCCGAGCGCGAGACGATTGCCGAGCGCCGCCGTGCCGCCGATGTTGCTGAAGCTGGTGTTGGGCGCCGCGCGGCTGCCGCCGGTGCCGGGATTGAACGCTTCCCAATTGTTGTTCTGGACGATCGTCGCCGCCCGGCTCTCGCCGGTGATCGTCAGGTTGCTGACGTTGCGGAGGAAAAGCTGCTCGTCATAGATGCCGTTCCTGATCGTGACCGTCTTGGCAGCCGCGGCACCGGGACAGGACAGGCAACCGGTGGTCATGACATAGTCGAGCGCCCCCTGCACCGACCGGAAGTCCGCGGCGCCGTCGTCGTCGACAGTGATGTTGGTGGTGGAGGCGGGCGCGGCCCTGGTGCGGAAGGTCCATTCGGTCGCGCCGGAGATCCCCGGAAAGCTGCCGGCGCCCCGGAACGGGCCGTTGAACACCGATTGATCGATCTGGACATAATAAGACGTGTCATATGCCAGCACATTGTCGTGCAGCTTGATCGTCACCGTGTTGCCGGCAATTCGGATCGGCCGGTAATAGGTGTAGCGATACTGGGTGAGGCTCGGGACGCCGTTGCCGATCTTGTCGATCTCGGTGTTTGGCGCGCCGATCGCGCCCTGCGTCTCACCGCCGGCGACAACGACGTTCGCCGACGTGTCGATCTTGTCGACGAGGGTGCCGTCGCTTTTGTACACGCGGATCGTGCCGATCCCGGTGATCACCGGGGCGCCGTCGAAGGTCAGCTTGAGCAGCGTGTCCTTGTAGGCGGCGGTTTCGCCGGCGGCCGGCAGAAACGCAGCCGTGGTGGCGGGTGTCGGCGTGGGGGTCGGCGTGACGACTGCACCGCCGTCTTTCCCGTCACAAGCCGCCAATGCGACTAGCAGCGCAAGGCTCGACGCTCCTACACCCATCTTCATCATCGCTCTCCCCCAGATGGTCAGGTTTGCCTGATCCATGTTCGGGCACCATGATGATACCGGTGTCAATCCCAGTCAAGCGGTAGATGTGGGTCGCCACTTCTCAGGAATTGCTCGGCAAAAGATGGGGTGTGCGAGCCTGCCCGCGCCGCTCTGAACGCGGCCCGATCGAGACTCTCCTATGACACCGCTAACCGCGAAGCAACAGGGGGACCGCGGGACGTTCAGAAACGCCCGCGGTCCGGAAGGTCAGAACCGGTAGCCCAAGCGGAACTGGATGCGGCGGGGCAAGGTCATCAGATTGTTGCCGATCTCGCCCGGCTCGAGCGGATCGGTCGCACTGAAGAAGCCGTCAAAGTCCTTGAAGTTCTTGTTGTTGAACGCGTTGAGCAGGTCCACCGCGGCCTCGACCTCGCCGAAGCCGGGCAGCTTGAAGGTGTTTGCGAGCGTCAGATTGACTTCGCAGAAGGCAAACAGCCCCTCGATGCAGTTCTTCTCGGGATAGGCCGAGGTGATCCGCAACCGACCGGCATCGAAGCCTTGGGTGGCGTCGGTGACGTTGTAGGCCGAACCGCTGCCAAGCGTGGTGAGCGTCGAGAAGCGGAAGCCGAGCGGCAGATCGACGATGCCCGAGATCACCACGCGGTGACGCTCGTCGCCGGGCTTGGGACGCCAGCCATAGGCGTCGGGAGTGATGCCATCGAGGCTGAACAGGTCATTGCCGTTCTGCTCGGCCTTGGACAAAGTATAGGCGACGTTGAGCCCCCAGCCCGAACTGCGCGTGTAGTTCCTGTCGAGCTGGACGTAGAGCGCCTTGTAGCGGGTATCGAGCCCGTCATAGCCGATCAGCACATTGCCGTAGCCGTATGGCACGACCGTCGAGGTGTTGCAGCAATTGCCCAGTCCGTTGTTCTGCCGGGTCGCGAACAGGTTGGTATAGCCGTTGCGGCCGCGCTGATAGGAACCTGTCACCGAGAGCTGGAAATCGCCGAGCCGCTGACGGACGCCGAGGCTGAACTGGTCGTTCACCGGCGGCCGCGCGTCGTTCTTGACGGCGAACAGCTCGGGCAACCCCGCCTGCGCCGTCGCCCGCAGCGCGAGCAGGCCCTCGCGGGTCAGATAGGCCGGGTTCCATGCGACCGTGGGCAGACCGTTACGCGGCGATCCGTCGGCCGAGAAGCGAAACACACCGATCGGATTGATCGTGCGCGAACGCTCGTCGACGGTGTTGTTGAAGTTGTTGCGGTCATAATAGCGGCCGGCACCGCCGAAGATCACGGTCGAACGATCGCCGCTCAGATCATAGGAGAAGCCGAACCGCGGCTGGAACGCGCCCGCGAAGGGCGAGCGATCGTTGCCGTCGGTGATGTAGTTCTCGGGGTCGAAATAATAGGTCGACGGCAGCGAGCGCAGTGCCGCGGCCGCAGCGGCGGGCGTGCGGTAATGGTTGTTGAAACCGTTGGTCTCGTAATCCCAGCGCAGGCCGAGATTGAGCTGAAGCCGCTCGGTGACGTCCCAGTCGTCCTGCACATAGAAGCCGATCTGGGTGTTCGAGCCCTGGACCAGCCCGTTGCCGAGCCCCAGCCGCGCCTCCGCCGGGAAGGCGAAGCTGAGATTGTTCGCGGGGTCGAAATTGTAGGTGTATTTCGGCTGGATATAGGACTGGTCGTTGAACTCGATGTCGGTCACGTCGACCCGCGCGCCCGCCTTGATCACATGGCCGTCGATCCCGCTATAGGTGAAATCGTCGCGCAGCGTGTGGCTGCGCTGGACCTCGCGACGCGTCGATTCCCGCCCGCCGAGGACAATCACGCCGGCATATTCGCGCGCGACGGTATCCGGGTTCAGCGAACTTGGGTTGAAGATATATTCGAGATAGCTGGCGCTGGCTTCGTTGACGAAGCCGTCCCCGGTGTGCGTCCATTTGAACAGATAGGTGTCGATCTTGTTCTTCTTGTTCTCGGCATATTCGTAGGAGCGGATGTCGCCGAAGCCCTGAATGTCGGTCTCCTGACGGCGGCTGAACGAGAGGTCGACGACGTTGGCGTTGTCCGGCGTTAGCGTGAGCTTGCCGAAGTAGAAGTCGCCCCGGAACGGGCTGACGAAGGCGCCGTTCAGCGACGTGATGTCGCGGCCCGCCGAGGCGCTGGCCGCGGCCTGAAGCGCGGCACTGCCGCCGGCACGGACGTTGAACGCGCGATCCTGATCATTGCCTTCATAGGCGCCGAAGAAGAACAGTTTGTCCTTGATGATCGGGCCGCCAAGCGAGATGCCGTACTGCTTGCGCCGGAAGTCCGGCTCCGGATTGTTGAAGCGCTTGTTGATATAGTCCTTCTCGGCAAGCCCCTTGTCCGTGTATTGGCCGAACACCTCGCCGTGGAACTCGTTGGTGCCCGACTTGGTCACCGCGGTGACGATCGCCGCCCCGGCCTGCTCATACTCCGCCTTGTAGTTCTGGGTGAGCACGCGGAACTCCTGCACGGCAAGCTGGCCGAACGGATTGCCGCGGCTGTTCTGCTGGCCGGCAATGCCGCCCTCGCGCAGCTGGTTTTTCAGGCTGACGCCATCAATGAAGACGTTGACCTGGCTCGCGGTGGACGCGCCCGAGCTGATGCCCTTGTCGGTCTCGCTGTCATTGTAGCGAACGCCGGGCGCCAGCGCAGCGAACGAGAGGAAGTTACGATCGCTCTGCGGAAGGATGCGGATCTGATCCTGGCTGACATTGGTGGCGATTTCGCTGGTGCGGGTCTCGACCAGACGCGACCCGGTGACCACGATCTCGCCGCGGTCTTCCTCCGCAACCGCCGCGCCGCCGATCGCGAGATCGAGCGAAGCCGCCTGACCCACGCCGATCACCACGGTCTCGGTCGCGCTCTGATCCCCCGCGGTCGCGATGACTTCATAGGTGCCCGGACGCAGTCCCGTCAGCGTGTACTGCCCGTCAGGACCGCTGGTGGCACGCCAGGTCTGGTTGGTGCCGGTGCTGCGCGCCGTGACCTGCGCGCCCGCCGCGGCACTTCCATCTGCCGCCGTCACCTGACCGCGGATCGATCCGGTGGTCACCTGTGCCGCTGCCGGTGCCGGCAGCAATATCGCACCGCCGGCGAGCGCCGTCGCGGCTGCGAGATACGCTCTGAACGTCCTGGCCGTCTGGATCTTCATCATTTATCCCTTCCCAAGTTTCTTACGTTTTGTTCTGCCGTCATTCTGCTGCGTATCGGCGAGGTCGCGCGGTCGACGCCGCCGGCCATGAGGTCTGCGCCCGAATGCCGAATTGATCGAAAGCTCGCCGCGCGACACGGCCATGCGTGCCAGCCAGCCGGCGACGGGATCGGCCGCACCAGTTCGTGCGACACCCCTGCATTCCCGTAGCGAATCCGCCCGAGCGCCGCCGAGTGCATGACCCAATCTCTCTCCCGAAAACCGTTATGTAACCGGTTACATATCTCGTTACGCAAATTTCTCTTCCGACAACGATGTCAAAAGCCGTTTGTGGCGCCGTGTCAATCCCGCCGGCACCCGGGAACGTTCTCCGTGCCACCGAAGGCAATTGGCCGTGTCCAATCGGCAACACCCGGCTTCAGCAGGGTTGGCCGAGCACGCTTGTGACGTCCTGTTGATCGTCCGTGGATGGCCGCCCCGCTCACCGAAGGCGGTAGCGGGTGAAGCGTTGAGGCCGATTATTCCGAACGTCCGCTTCACCCTTGTCCACCGGGCGATTACTTGCCAATAGTCAGACTAATCTGGGCGATGCCCAAGCGCTGACAAGAGTAAAGATGACAAACGATAGCGGCACTGCCTCGCGCAAACTTCGCTCGCGCGCGTGGTTCGACGATCCCTCGAACGCCGACATGACTGCGCTCTACCTGGAGCGCTACATGAACTTCGGGATCAGCCTAGACGAGCTCCAGTCGGGCAAGCCGATCATCGGCATCGCCCAGACCGGGTCGGACCTCAGCCCGTGCAACCGCCACCATCTTGTCCTCGCCGAGCGCATCCGCGAGGGCATTCGCGAGGCGGGCGGCATCGCGATCGAATTCCCCGTCCATCCGATCCAGGAAACCGGCAAGCGCCCGACCGCGGGGCTCGACCGCAACCTGGCTTATCTCGGGCTGGTCGAGACGCTCTATGGTTATCCGATCGACGGCGTGGTGCTCACCACCGGCTGCGACAAGACCACGCCGGCCTGCCTTATGGCTGCGGCGACGGTGAATATTCCGGCGATCTCCCTTTCGGTCGGGCCGATGCTCAATGGCTGGCATAAAGGCGAGCGCACCGGATCGGGCACGATCGTGTGGAAGGCGCGCGAGCTGCTCGCCTCGGGCGAGATCGACTATCAGGGGTTCATCAAGCTGGTCGCTTCCTCGGCGCCGTCGACCGGCTTCTGCAACACGATGGGCACCGCCTCGACGATGAACTCGCTGGCAGAGGCCCTGGGCATGTCGCTGCCCGGCTCGGCGGCGATACCGGCGCCCTACCGCGATCGGCAGGAATCGGCGTATCGCACCGGGCTGCAGATCGTCGAGATGGTCGCCGCCGACCGTAAGCCGAGCGATGTGCTCACCCGCGAGGCGTTCCTCAACGCGATCCGGGTCAATTCGGCGATCGGCGGATCGACCAATGCGCCGATCCACCTCAACGCGATCGCGCGCCATATCGGAGTCGAACTCGACCTCGACGACTGGCAGACGCATGGCCGCGACATCCCCCTCCTCGTCAATCTTCAGCCGGCGGGCGAATATCTCGGTGAGGACTATTACCGCGCTGGCGGGGTGCCGGCGGTGGTCGCCGAGCTGATGCGGCAGGGGCTGATCTTCGAGGACGCGCTGACCGTCAACGGCCGCAGCATCGGCGACAATTGCCGCGGCGTGACCATCGAGGACGAGAAGGTCATTCGCCGGTTCGACGCACCGCTGAAGGAAGCGGCGGGTTTCTCGGTACTGCGCGGCAATCTGTTCGACAGCGCGATCATGAAGCTGTCGGTGATTTCGCCGGAATTCCGCGATCGCTATCTCTCCGACCCTGCCGATCCCGATGCATTCGAAGGGCCGGTCGTCGTGTTCGACGGCCCCGAGGACTATCACGCGCGGATCGACGATCCGGCGCTGGGGATCGACGAGCGCACCTTGCTGATCATGCGCGGCGCGGGGCCGATCGGCTATCCGGGCGCGGCGGAAGTGGTCAACATGCGGCCGCCGGCGCAGCTGATCCGCAAGGGCATCCACGCGCTCCCCTGCATCGGCGACGGACGCCAGTCTGGGACCAGCGGCAGCCCCTCGATCCTCAATGCCTCGCCCGAGGCGGCGGCGGGCGGCGGGCTTGCCCTGCTCCAGACCGGCGATCGGGTCCGTATCGACCTGCGCAAGGGCACCGCCGACATGCTGGTCAGCGACGAGGCACTGGCGACGCGGCGGGCGGCACTGGAGGCGGCCGGCGGCTTCGCTTTCCCGGCCAGCCAGACGCCCTGGCAGGAAATGCAGCGCGCGGCGGTCGGCCAGGCCGAAGCCGGCGCGGTGCTCGAGCCTGCTGTCAAATATCAGCGGCTGGCCCAAACCTTCGGGGTTCCGCGCCACAACCACTGAGCACGTGCTTGCCGGGCGTCTGGCGGGTTCATATGCTGGCCACAACTGCGGGGAGAAAGTCGATGAACAAGCTGTTGCTGCTTGCGCCACTGGCGCTGTCTGCGTGCAATTCCGGGCCGAGCGTCGAGGCGACCAACGCCAGCACCAAGGAAGTAGCCGATAAGGTTGCGAAGAGCGGAGTCGCGATCAAGATGGCGCCCGGCCATTGGGAAGGCTCCGCGACGATCACCGATATGCAGATCCCGGGATTGCCGCCCGAAGCCGCAGCACAAATGAAGGCCTCGATGGCCCAGGCTCACAAGTTCGACAATTGCCTGACGCCCGAGGAGGCCGAGAAGCCCAGCGCCGACTTTTTCTCGGGCCAGAACAAGGATTGCCGCTACGACCATTTCAGCATGGACGGCGGCAAGCTCGACGCGAAGATGGTATGCAAGACCGGCGGAATGACCGTGAACGCCACGATGACGGGCACCTTCTCGCGCGACAATTTCCAGCTCGCGATGACCAGCAAGAGCGAAGGCATGCCCGGTCAGCCTATGACGGCGCAAACCATGTCGATGAAGATGGAAGCACGTCGCACCGGCGAATGCACCGGCAAGGAATCGAGCTGACCGGCTCAGGCCAGCCGGTACAGCCCTGATCCGTGCGGCGGCAGGGTGACGGCGAAGCGGTTTTTTGCGGCTCCCAGGTCGCGGCCCGCCCAGAGGTCGCGCACCTTGGCGGTTCCGGCGATGCCGAGCGCTCGCAGGTCGGCACCGATCTCGTCCGCAGTCTCGCCGATATTGAACAAGGCGAGGTAACGCGCGCGCGAACGGGCATTGCGCGCGGTCCAGCCGACATGATTGCCGCGCCGGAACAGCTGGCGCGCAGCGGTGCCATGCTGATTTACCGCGAGCACGGCATCATTGGTGAGCAGCGCCAACGTCTCGGCATCGAGCGCGCGCAGGTCACCGCCCATGATCAACGGCGAGCGCGCGATCGACCACAGGGTCATCATCGTTCGCTGCTCGTCGGGCGTGAAGCGGGTGCGCCGCTTGCCGAGCGCGAGCAGCCCGAGCGGCAGCATGTCGGCATCGGGCCAGGCGCCGGGGCGCAGATGCGGCGCCCAGTCGGCCAGCCGCTTGAACTGGGCCAGCAGCAACGGCCATTCGTCCCAGAAATCGTCACTGATCCGCCACAGATTGGCGTGGCCGGCGACATGGTGCGCGGCGCTGAGCGGCGTCTCGCCCGGCGAGATGCTGAGCACCATCGGCCGGCCGCTCCGGTCGATCGCGCGGCGCACCGCCTCGATTTCGGGCTGGTTGCGGTGATAGGGCCGCGCAATGTCGTCAACCTTGACGAAGTCGACGCCCCACGAGGCGATCAGGCGAAAGACGCTGTCATAATAAGCCTGCGCGCCGGGCTGGGACATGTCCACGCCGTACATGTCCGAATTCCACGGGCAGATATTCACGCGATCGGCAATGTCGCCGCAACGATAGCGCGTACCGAGGATCGGGAGATTGCGATCTGCGGCGAGCCGCGGCACGCCGCGCATCAGGTGGATGCCGAATTTTAGCCCGAGACGGTGGACATGGTCGGCGAGCGGCTTGAACCCCCTGCCCTTCGTCGCCGACGGGAAGCGATTGGACGCGGGCAGCAGCCGGCCATTGCCGTCCATCGCCAGTTCGACGCCCGTACGATATTCGAACCCGGTCGCGCCGGGCTCGTACCATTGGATGTCGACGGTGAAGACGTCATAGCCGTGCGGCAGCAGCTTCTCGGCCATGATCGCGGCATTGGCGCGGGCCTGTTCCTCGGTGATCGTCGCGGCGAAGCTGTCCCAGCTATTCCAGCCCATCGGCGGTCGCGGCGCGAGTTCGCGGAAGTGGCGTGCCGGCTTCGCCTGCGCTGTGAGTGGCGTGGCGGCGAGGAGGCCGAGCGCGGCGCGGCGGCTGATCCCGCTCATTTCGCCAAAGTCCGTGCTTCGTAGACGAAGGCGTCAGTGCCTTTCGTCTCGAAGCGCACGACGACCTTGTCCTTGCCGCGCGTCAGTGCCTCCGGGATCGGGTAGTCGATGCTGACGAACCGCTTTTCCGCCGGCATCGCGCGTCGCTCGTTGGCGATCCGGACGCCTTCCGCCGACACGTCGAAATTCTTGTTCACTTCCTCGCCCCAATAGAGCGCGCGAAGCAGCATCGGCCCGGGCCGCACCGCGAGCGTGAACTCCATGTAATTGCCGGTGCCCCAGGGAAGCTGCCGTGCGCTGCGGCCGCCCCACGAGAACAGATCGCTGTGATTGGCGCGATAGTCATGGTCGCGCTCGGGCTGCATTTCGCCGAGATGGAGCACGTCGACGGTGCGCGCATCGAGCGCCGCCTTCTCGCGCTGCGCGGCGCCATAGGCCGCCGCCTCCGCTTTCCACTGTGCCTCGGTGAAGCGCGGGAAATACACTGCGGTCCGCCGGTCATACTGACCGAAGAAGGGCTCCAGTGTCAGAGCCTTAGGCCGCGCATCGGCGAGGCGGAAGCGGTGCGCGGCGGCAGCCACGGGCGCCAGAGCCGCAACGGGATTTCCGCTGACCAGCACCGGCGCCGGACCGTCGAACGGCGCTTCGGCCGGGCCGAGATCGGCAGCGAGAACCAGCGGCCCGCTCAGAAAAGCGAGCATACGCGGATCATCGGGCGTAGGCTCGGTGCGGACACGCATCGGCAGGGTCAGTTCGACGCGGTCCCCTGCCCGCCACCGCCGCTCGAGCCTTGCATAGCCACCGCTTTCATCGAGCGGCTGCGGCTTGCCGTTCAGCGCCAGCGCCGGCGCATCGCACCAGCCCGGCAGGCGGAGCGTGATCGCCGTGGTGGCGCGCGGGGCCTTGGTCACGCGAAGCGTCACCCGCTCGTCGAACGGATATTCGGTGTCGAGCTCGAGCCTGAGCCCCCGCGCCTTCCATTCGGCGGCGGAGGGGATGAACAGATTCACGTAGAGGGCGGCGCCGTCCTCCCAATAGATGCTGTCGCCATGCTTGGCATGGGTCTCCATCCCCGAGCCGACGCAGCACCAGAAGCTGTCCTCGGGCGTCGAATATGTCCGCCGCGCGCCGGCGCTGAGTGGCATGAAGTAGACGAACATGCCCGTCTCGGGATGCTGGTGCGCGAGCAGGTGGTTGAGATGAATCCGCTCGTAGATGTCGAACAAAGACGCTTCGGGCTGCCAGCCATAGAGGTGCCGCGTCAGTTTGAGCATGTTGTAGCTGTTGCACGCCTCGCAGGTGCGCTCGGTGATCCGGGTGGAGATCTGGTCGGGCGGCCCGAAATGCTCGCGCTCGCTATTGCCGCCGATGACATAGCTGTGATGCTGCATCACCGTCTGGTGGAAGAAGCGCGCGGCATCGGCGTGGCGCTGCTCGCCGGTGAGTTCGTACAGCCGCGCGAGGCCGATCAGCTTGGGGATCTGCGTGTTGGCGTGGAGGCCGGGCAGGTCATCCTTCCCGGCGGCGAGCGGCGCGAGCACCTTGCGGTGATAGATCCGCTCGGCCAGCCGCCGCCAGCGCGGGTTGCCGGTCAGCGCATAGGTCTCGGCATAGCTGTCGTTCAGCCCGCCATGTTCAGCGGCGAGCAGCTTCTGCATCTGCGCGTCGTCGAGCCCTTCGAGAATCGTGCCGAGATAGCCCGCCATGCCGAGCATCACCGGCATCGCTTCGGGCACGTCGCCCAGCCGCACCGCTTCGATCAGCCCGGCATGGACCTTGTGCCAGGTGTAGAGCGGCACCCATCCGCCATTGATGTCGAACCCGCTGGTGCGGATGTCGCCCTTGCGGATCTCCTCGAAGACGATCTTGCCATCGACAACCTTGCCGTTGCGTTCGACGGTGGTGCCGCCGACATAGCCGTCGCCTTGCGCAGCCTGGATCCGGGCCATCTCGGCAACGGTATGCCGCAGGCGATCACGTACCGCCGCGTCGCCGGTCTGCGCGTAGAGCAGCGACAGAGCGGAGAGATAATGGCCCAGCGTGTGGCCGGCGATGCCGCGCGCTTCCCAGCCGCCGTAGGTCGGGCCTTTGGTCGGCAGTCCGGCGCTGGCATAGAAATTGTGCAGCAGCCGCTCGGGCGAGAGCGACAGCAGGTAACGGCGGTTGATCTCGACCGCGTCGAGAAACGCCGACGGCCGCAGCCGCACCGCGGAGAGCGGCAGCGGCCGGGCCCTGATCGGCTTTTCGTCTATCCCGACGCGAGCGACCGCCGGCCCGACGAGCGCCAATGCGCTCGCCGAACCGAGGAACAGTCGCCGCGTCAGCACTTCAGTCGACCGCCACCACGACCACCGACTTTGCCGGCAGGTCGAAGGTCAGCTTGCCGCCCTGGCTGCGGGCAGAATAGGCGACGGGCATGATCGTGTTCGGCTTGTCGAATGTGTTGTGCGTGTCGATCGCTGGTCCGGTCAGGATCCGCCCGCGCGCGTTGCCGCTCAAATTGGTCGTCACCCGCGCCGGCTTGTTCGGATCGGTGTTGGTCAGCGACAGATAGAGCTTGCCGTCGGTTCCGCGCGCCGCCGAGACGTCGACCATCGGCACCTTGAACCCGGCGCGCTCATAGGTCGGCCCCTTCACGTCCGCTGCATAGGGCGTCGCGCCCTGGAACGGCACGTACATGTCGAAGACGTGATAGGTCGGGGTCAGCACCATCCGGCCCTTGTCGGTCAGGATCATCGCCTGCAGCACGTTTACCATCTGCGCGATGTTCGCCATCTTCACCCGATCGCTGTGCCGGTGGAAGATGTTGAGCGTCAGCGCCGCGACCTCGGCGTCGCGCAGGCTGTTCTGCTGGTAGAGGAAGCCCGGCGTAGACCCCGATTCCTGATCGTACCAGGTCCCCCATTCGTCGACATAGAGGCCGACGCGCTTCTCGGGATCATATTTGTCCATGATCTCGGCATGCCGGGAGACGAGGTCCTCCATCTTGATCGCACGCCCCAGCGTCGATGCCCATTCGTCCTCGGGGAAGCCGGTGGCGGCGCCCTTCTTGTCCCATTTGCCGGTCGGCAGCGTGTAATAATGGACGCTGAGCGCATCCATCCGCGTCCGCGCCTCGCGCATCAGCACTTCGGTCCAGTTGAAGTCGCTGCCGTTCGAGCCGCTCGCCACCTTGACGATCTTCGGCTTGCCCGCGGGCGCGTTGACGAACTCGGCATAGCGGCGATGGAGATCGGCCGAATATTCGGCGCGCATGCTGCCGCCGCAGCCCCAGGTCTCGTTGCCGACGCCGAAATATTTGACCGTCCACGGCTTTTCGCGGCCGTTCTTCTTGCGCTCCTCGGCGAGGCTGCCCTGCTCCGCGGTCATGTATTCGACCCACTGGCTCATGTCGCGCGGGCTCATCGAGCCCATATTCCCCGCGACATAGGCGTCGGTGCCGAGCATCTCGGAATAGTTCATGAACTCGTGCGTGCCGAACTGGTTGTCCTCGGTCACCCCGCCCCAATGGCGGTTGATCCGCACCGGGCGCTTCGCCTTGGGGCCGATCCCATCGCGCCAGTCATATTCGTCGGCGAAGCAGCCGCCGGGCCAGCGCACCACCGGCACCTTGATGTGCCGAAGCGCGGCGAGCACGTCGTTGCGATAGCCGTTGGTGTTCGGGATTTTCGAGTCGGGCCCTACCCAGACGCCCTCATAGATGCCGCGGCCGAGATGCTCGGCGAACTGGCCGTAGATTGCGGGCTCGATCCGCGGTCCGGACTTGCCGGTGTCCACCGTCACCGTGACGGCGACCGGCGCCTGCGCAAGGGCGGGCGCGGCCATCACCGTCGCCGCGACCGGCAACAGACCCAGTTTCCAATGCTTCATTCTACTCTCCCTTTGGGCGGCGCGCTTTCGCGCTCATCGTCTGATTTGACCGCAAGGCGGCCGGCACGTCAAAGCGGCAGGACCGAGGCGTCGCCGGCGGGCACCGTCTTCAGCGGGTTGCGCAGCGGCAGCGTGAACGGCGCCGCGGAAACCTCGAAGACATCGCCTTCCTCGGTCTTCACGCCGTCGGCGAACGACAGAGTCGCGGTCCCGAAGAAATGGACGTGCAAGTCGCCGGGGCGGCGGAACAGCCCGTATTTGAAATGGTGATGCTCGAGATTGGCGATCGCGTGCGACATGTTCGCCTCGCCCGAGAGGAACGGCTTCTCCCAGATCGTCTCGCCGTTCCGCACGATCTTGCTGGTGCCGCGCACGTCGGCCGGAAGTGCGCCGACGAGCAGTTCGGCGCCGAGCGAGGCATGGCGCAGCTTCGAATGCGCCAGCCACAAATAGTTGCCGCGCTCGGTGACATGGTCCGAGAATTCATTGCCGAGCGCGAAACCGAGCCGCCGCGGCCGCCCTTCCTCGTCGATGATATAGATGCCGGCGATCTCGGGCTCCTCGCTGCCGTCGAGCGCGAAATCGGGCGACGGCAAGGCCTCGCCCGGGCCGACCAGTGAGGAGCCGTCGCCCTTGTAGAACCATTCGGGCTGGACGCCGGGCTTGCCGTCGGTCGGCTTGCCGCCCTCGAGCCCCATGTTGAACATGCGCATCGAATCGGTGAGCGTGCCGCCGGCCGCGGCCTTGTGCATCTGGTCGCGCCCCTCGGCCGAGCCGAGATGGGTGAGACCGGTGCCGGTGACGTAGCAATGCGCGGCATCAGGATGATCGATCGGCGCGAGCAGCCGTCCTTCGGCCTCGGCGGCGGCGAGATCGACGGAGCCTCCCGCCCGTTCGCGCGCCGCCGCTTCGAGCGACACGCCTTCGGCCAGCGCCGCCAATGCGAGCGCATAGGTGCTGGTCACGCCGTTCAGCCGCGTCGCGCCTTCGTCGCCGAGGAACGCCGCAACGCCCCGCTCGCCGGTCGTATCGCGAAACTGCACGAGCCTGAACGTCATGGCCTTGGGATCCTCTTCCGATTCGATAATAGTCAGACTTATATGTGCACGGCAGCGGGATCAATCCGCCGCACGGCGACGCTATGCGCCTTCGCCGGCAGCTCAAGAACCGCGGAAAAACTGTTCTACGCCAATCTCTTGCACCAACGTCAGCGAGCATCACAACAAAGCGCTTGCGCGAATTCGGCTCCCCCTTATTTTTGTCTGACTAATCCGCAGCGCCCGATCCGCGCGTCAATCGGTCGAGCAGCGCGACAGGAGAGGAAACGCATGGTCCGGACTCGGGGAAGCGCGGCTGTTCGCCATTCCGCTCCGCACCCTGCTGCATCCCGGGGCGACGCTCGACCGGCAGTCCATCACAATCCGCGACGGACGGGCTGCATCGCGCAGTTCGTCAGATCCGAAGCGCGCCCGAGGTCGACGCGGCTATGCCTTCGGTAACCGGCGTGGATTCAACGCCTCGCATTCCGATTTCCCGCGCCAGCCCCCTGCTCCTGGCGCTTCTCGTCGGCGGATGCGCAACGCTGGCCCCGCCGCAGGCTACCGCGTCCTTGCCCGCACCGGTCGCGAGCCTGACCGGCGACATCGCGCCGGTGCACGACCCCGCGATCATTCGGCAGGGCGGCACCATCTATCTGTTCACAACCAGCCAGGCACGCGCTGGCGTCGGCTTGATCCACGTCCGCACTTCGAAGGATCTGGCGCGCTGGACGCGCGCCGCGCCCGTCTTCACCGAAATGCCCGGCTGGGTGAAGGAGACGGTGCCTGACGCACGCGGGATCTGGGCGCCCGACATCAGCTTCTCGCACGGCGAGTATCGGATCTATTATTCGGTCTCGACCTTCGGGAAGAACCGCTCGGCGATCGGGCTGGTGACCAGCCCGTCGCTGGAAAAACCGGTGTGGAGCGACAAGGGACCGGTGATCCGGTCGGATGAGAATGTCGATTACAACGCGATCGATCCGGCTGTTTTCGAAGACAGCAAAGGACGGCAATGGATGGCGTTCGGCAGCTTCTGGTCGGGCCTCAAGCTGGTGCGTCTCGACCCGGAAACCGGACTCCGATCGGCCAGGGATGGCGCGGTTCATCCCATCGCCCGCCGTCCCGCGCCCGGCGCCATCGAGGCGCCGTTCGTCATTCACCGCGGCGGATACTATTATCTGTTCGCTTCCTTCGATTTCTGCTGCCGCGGCGCGGCGAGCACCTATCACACCGTTGTCGGCCGATCGAAGGATCCGCGCGGCCCCTATCTCGATCGCGAAGGCAGGCGCATGATGGACGGAGGCGGCCTGCGTGTCCTTCCTGTCCAGCCCGGGCCGGGCCAGCGCTTCGTCGGTCCGGGGCACATCGCGATCCTGCGCGAACCCGGGCGGGATTACATCGTCTACCACGCTTATGATACGCAAGCCTCCGGCGCGCCGACGCTCCGCATCCAGCCGCTCGGCTGGACGGACGATGGCTGGCCGGTCGCATTCTAGAACACACCTTCCCCAGGAGAAGAACACGCCTATGCCAGCCGCTCCCGCTCAACCCCAGACCGGCGCCCCGTCGGTCGCAGGCGTGCCCTATCGCGCCGCGCTCTCGATGCTGGCCACGCTCTTCTTCATGTGGGGGTTCATCAGCGTCATCAACGGCACGCTGCTGCCGCATCTGCGCAGCGTGTTCGAACTCAGCTATTTCGAGACCGGCCTGATCGAATCCGTATGGTTCATCGGCTATCTGCTCGCGTCGATCCCCGCGGCGAAGCTGATCGAACGGATCGGCTATCAGCGCGCGCTGACCGTCGGCCTGTCGGTCATGACCCTCGGCTCGCTCGGCATGATCCTCGCCGCGTGGCTCGTCTCGTACGAAGTGACGGTCGCCTCGCTGTTCGTGGTCTCATGCGGCATCGCGCTGCTGCAGGTCGCGGCGAACCCCTATGTCGCGGTGATCGGCCCGCCCGAGAGCGCCGAGCGGCGCCTCACGCTGGTGCAGGCGTTCAATACCACCGGCGACGTGCTGGCGATCCTGTTCGGCAAATATCTGATCCTCGCCCGCACCACCGCAGGCACGACCGCGCACGGCACCGTGCTGACCCCCGAGCAGCGGCTGGCCGACGCGCAGGCGACGCAGCTGCCCTATTTCATCGTCGCGGTCGTGCTCGCGGCGCTCGCCGTGATGATCGCCCGCGCCAAGCTTCCTGCGCTCGGATCGGCGACGTCGCGCGTTTCGGCCGAGGCGCGCCGCGGCCTTTCGCTGTTCAATCACCGCAACCTGATCCTCGGCTGCGTCGGCATCGCATTATGCGTGCTCGCCGAGATCGGCGTGGGCAGCTACTTCATCAACTTCGCCTCGCAGCCCGACGTCGCCAATCTGACGCAGGAGCATGCGGCGACCTATCTGACCCTGTTCTGGGGCGGGATGATGGTCGGCCGGTTTGCCGGCGCGGCGCTGATGCAGCGGATCGCGCCGGAGCGGGTGCTGGCGCTGTTCGCGCTGATCGCAATCGCGGGCTCGCTGACGGCGGTGTTCGCCACCGGGCCGGCGGCGATGTACGGCCTGATCGTGGTCGGCCTCGGCCTCTCGATCATGTTCCCCGCGATCTTCGCACTGGCGATCCGCGGGCTTGGGCCGCTGACCGAGGAAGGCTCGGGCCTGCTGATCATGTCGATCGCTGGCGGCGCGCTGGCGGCGTTCCAGGGCAAGATCGGCGACACCTGGGGGCTGCACTGGGGCTTCCTGGTCACCGCGGCCTGCGCGCTCTACGTCCTGTTCTACGCGCTGTGGGGCTGCAAGGTGACCAATCCGGTCGCCGACGCGCGGTGACCGCAGCAGAGTGATTGTGGCTCCCCTCCCTGCCTGCAGGGAGGGGACTAGCTCGCCACGGCCTCGCCGCGCGTGCCCCTGGGCTGATGGAGCTTGGGGCCCTTGCTGCGCGTCGTGTCGAGAAACGCCATATCGACCAGGTGTGCCATTGCCGCGTGCGCGGCCTCGGGATCACCCGCCGCTATCGCATCGTACACGCGCTGGTGATCGGGGATCGGATCACGCCGCAGCGGGCTGTTGCGCTGCTTGAAGATCGTCGTCCACGCCACCGCCGCGCTGACGCTGGTGGTCAAGGTCGTGAGGAACGGATTGGCCGAAGCCTCGAGCAAGACGGCATGGAAGTCCTGGTCGGCAATCCGTCCCTCTTCTACCGCAAGGGTGTGCGTCTCCATTCCCTTCAGCGCCACCGCCATGCGCTGGAGCTGCGCGTCGCTACGCCGTTCGGCCGCCAATGCCGCGGCCTCGGGTTCGAAGATTTTCCGGAGCTCGAACAGGCTGTAGAGCAATTCGTCGTCGGGCTCGAATTCGAAGATCCAGGACAGCACGTCGGGGTCGAGCAGGTGCCATTTCTCGCGATCGCTGACTCGCGTGCCGGTGCGCGGGCGGCTCTCGACAAGTCCCTTGGCGGCGAGGATGCGCAGTGCCTCACGATAGGCAGTACGCGAGACGTGCAGCCGGTCGCTGGCTGCGACTTCGTTGTTGAGCACCTCGCCGGGCTTGTAGCGCCCTGACACGATCAGGATGCCGAGATCGCGAGCGATCGTACCGTGCAGGCGCAGCGAGTTGCGCCTGGCCCGGACGTCCAGCGGCTTGGCGGTCTTGACCTTTGCAACCATCGCGCGACCCTAGCGCTGCCGAGGCGCCGGGTACAACCTGTCGATCGACGCGCCGCGGCGGCGGCTTCGTTCCCCGGGGAGCCGCCTCGGCAACAGTTCGACGTTGACCCTGAAAAGGTTGCGGCTAGGCTGGCTTCTGGGGAGAATGACATGATCGACGTTGCGGCATTGCTGGTGGCGGGCGCCAGCTGGATGGCTATGCAGACTGCACCGACGGCCCCGCGTCCCGCGCCGGCACCCGCTGCCCCGGCCGCACCTGCCCAGCCGGCCGGGCCGGCTTGGCAGCTGGTCTGCGCCCCCGCCGCTGCGGCGAGTGCCACGCCTTCGCCTGCGCCGGCGGCCGCCCAGCCATGCAGCCTCGTCCAGAACTTGCTCGCCGGCGAACAGAAGCAGCGGCTGCTGACGGTTATCCTGCAGCGCACCCCCCAGGCCGGGCATGCCATGACCGTCGCGCTGCCGCATGGCGTGCTGTTCCCCGCCGGCGTCAGCCTTCAGGTCGACGAGACACCCGAGAAACCGCTGGTGGTGCAGACCAGCGACCAGAACGGCGCCTATACCGGCACCGCAGTGGACCCCGCGATGCTGGCGGCGCTGCGCGGCGGGAAGACGCTCAAGATCGGCTTTACCGCCGGCAATGGGCAGCGGATCATCGTACCCGTGACGCTCAAGGACTTCCCTGCCGGCCTTGTGGCGCTCGACAAGAGCCCCCTGCCCGTTGCCCCGAAGCCCGCCGCGCCGGCGCCGGCAAAGCCGCAATAGTCACGGAAGGACCCGCCCTCGTTCTCCTCTGGAAAGCAGGGTGAGGGCCGTTTAGGCGGCGCCACCGCGACCGACCCGTCGTGTGGCAGCGGCTGGCCCTTTGAGACCTGCCTCACGGCAACGGGTTGGTCGGCGTCTGGGCAGTCCCCGCGCTGGGGCCGGTCGCGGTGCCCGACAGGCTGACGGCAATGTTGGCCGTAGTGGCCCCCGGCGTGTTGCCGTTGGCGTTCCAGGTGGCAACGGCGTCGTCCTCGATCCCAGCGCCACCATCGACGAAGCCCTGCAGGAAGATTCTGGGATCGTGCGTGTTGTCGAGTTCGGAGACCCGCAGGCGCAGCAGATTGACGCCGCCGGGGACAGTCAGATTGTTGTTGGCGATGTTGGCATAGATCTGGTTGGTCTCGATGGCGGTGCTTGAGGACGAGCCGCTCTGGACATTGATCGCAGCGAGCGTCGCCGGATCGGTCTGGGTGATCGTATTGCCGGTCAGCGTCAGATCGAGCCGCGCGCTTCCCTCGCGCGCGACGGTATCCACCGCCGAACTGTTGTTGCCAGGACCTTGTGACAGCGTGTTGCCGGTCACTGCGACAGTGAGGTGCGAATTTTCCTGCGCGAGCATGCGAACGTTGCTGCCATAGGCCCCGGTCACCGAAGTGTCCTGATTGTTGTAATTGGAAATGGTGTTGTTCTGCACCCTGCCCATCACGTTAGCATTTATGAACGACGTGATGTTGACCGCGGAGCCGCCGCTCGAGCGGATCGTCGGGTTGCCGATGATGTTGAAGCGGACGGTCGCCGTGTCATCGCCGTTGATGTCGATTCCGGTGCCGATCCCGGTACCGCTGTCGATGACGTTGTTGGTGATGTCGACGCTGAGCACCGAATCGTCCACGGCGAAGATCTGCATGGCCTGGGTGCGTATCCGCAGGAAGTCGCTGTCGAGAATGTCGATGTTCGTCGTCGGCGTGCCCGCGGCATTGCTGAAGCTGCGGAACTGGAATCCGCCCTCGCCGATGGCGCTGCTCTGCGTGTCGCGGAAGATCACGTTGTTGAGCGTCAGGTTGAGGCTCACGTCGGTGTTGACGATGTCGAGGCTGTTGGTGTGCGAGAAAGCGATCTCGGTATTGGTCAGCGACGAGGTGCCCGAGAGGTTAATGAACTCGATGCCGCTCTCGTTCGCGCCGTCGCCGGCGCCGCTGATCAGGCTGTTGTTCAGCTGGAAGTTGCTGACGTTGATCCCGGTGATGCCGTTGTCGGCGATCGTGCCGGTGATGTTGATATTGTCGAACACCGCAGTGGCGACGCCGCTCATATAGATCGCGCCGTTCGCAGTGGTGAGGTCGAGATCCTGGCCGGCCGCCTGGCCGGTGGTGCTGGCGTTGGTCAGGTTGAGATTGGCGATGCTGACCTGCGCGGTGTTGAGCAACTCGATCCCGCGCTGGGTGATGTTCTGGATCGTACCACCCGATCCGTCGGTGGTGCCGGTGCCGGTGATCGTCAGTCCTGCCGTGGCACCGGTATTGTTGAGCACGATGCCGCGCGTGCCGCCATTGGCTGCCACTGACAGGAAGTTGAGCCCGCCTGCGGCGATGTTGGTGTTGACGAGGTTGAGCGCGATGCCGCCAACCGACGCGATCGTGTTGTTGGCGCCCTGGATCGTCAGCGAGCCCGCGCCGGCGGTGGTCGAAGTGGCGGTGATGCCGCGGCCGGTCGTCGTATCCACATCGAGGTTGCCGCCGGTGAACGACACCGCAGCGCCGGTCGCGGCGTTGTTGTCAAACTGGATCGCGTTGTTGACACCGGTGTTGAGCGTCTTGGTCGCGCCCGAGAAGCTGATGCTGCCGCCGCTATTGTTGCTGAGCAGGATGCCGTTGGCGGCGCCGCCAGTCGCCGAGAGGTTGTTCGAGAAAGTGACCGTGCCGCCGGTATGGCTGCTCACCTCGACGACATTACCGGCATTGGTCTTCGCGATCGAGGCCGCGACCGTGACGCTGCCGCTGCCGCCGGTGACGTTGACGCCGTCGCCGGTGATGCTGCCCGCACCGCCGGCACCGATGGTGCCGCCATTGATCGCGATCGCCCCGGTCGCCCCGGCCGCACCTACAATGGAAATACCGTGGGCCGTGGTATTGTCGATGTCGACGCTGGCGAAGGTTACCGCGCCGTTGCCCGAGCCGTTGATCTCGATGCCGTCGCCGCTCACCACATTGGCGCCGGTGCCGATCGTCGTCGTGCCGAAGGTAACGTTCGCCGCCGAGCCGTTGCCGATGAAGATCGCATCGTTGCCGCCGCCGGTGCCGACGATCGTCGTGGTGCCGCCGCTGAACGCGCCGCCGCCCGTGCTGTCGAAATTGTTGAAGTTGATCGCGATCGTGCCGACCACGCCGGTGCTCTGCAGCGACCCCCAGTTGATGCCGCCTGCGCCGGCGCTGACGCCGCTGAGATTGAGGATCTGCCCGGTGCCCGTCTGGATGCTGTTGCCGCTGCCGGTGACGGTGACCGTGCCGCCGCCCGAGGCGCTGAAGGCCACACCGGTGGTGGTGACGATATCGAGCCCGTTGCCGCCGCCTGCCGAGGCGAAGTTGATCGTCGTGCCGTTATTGTTGGTCAGGGTCACCGCGTTGTTGGCGACGGTGTTGAGGCTGATCGTCTGCCCTGTGAAGTTGATCGTGCCGCCGGTGTTGCTGGCAACGCTGATGCCGAGGCTGGTGTCAGTCAGGTTGCCCGACAGCGTGGCTGTTCCGCCGGTGCGGCTGGTCGCCTCGAACGAACGCGAGGCCGCACCGCTGGTGGTCAGCGTGCCGCCATAGGTGAAGTCGAGCGCGTCGCCCGTGAGCGAGACGCCGCGGGTGGTGGCGGTGATCGCGCCGCCACCGATATTGACCGCGCCGGTGATCGTGCCGGCGCCGGTGCGCTGGACGAAGATGCCGTTGGTACCGCTGGTGTTGCTCGCCAAGGCGAAGGACAGGTCGACCGCCGTCGCGGTGCCGCCGGTATCGGTGACGCTCAGCAGCGTCCCGCTGGTGGTCGCGATCGAATTGTTGCTGCCCTGGACGTTCACCGTACCGCCGCCGGTCACGAGCATCGCGGTGCCGGTGGTGCCGGTGATGTCGAGCCCGGTGCCGCCTGCATTGAAGGTGATCGTCGAGCCCTGATTGCCCGACAGGCTCACCACCGTGCCGGTGCTGGCGATCGCCATCTGGCCGTTGAAATTGATCGCGCCGCCATTGCTGTTGATGACCGAAATCACCGTGCTGGCATTGCCGATACTGCTGCTGATCGCGCCGTTGAAGGTCGCGATCCCGGCATCGTGTGCGTCGATCTCGACGGCGACCCCGTCATTGTCGGTGATCGTGCCGTCGAACGTCAGATTGGCGCTGCTGAGCAGCACGAAGGCATTGCCCGCGCCGTTATGCGTCAAATTGGTGCCCGATCCGAAGGCGAAGGTGCCGGTCGCGCCGTTATAGATGTCGATGCCTGCATTGCCGCCGTTGAGCGTCGTGGTGCCGGTGAAGTTGTAGGTGCCGTCGGCATTGCTGAACTGCATGCCGTTGCCGCTGGTCGCATTGATCAGCCCGGCAAAGGCGAAGGTGCCGGTGGTGTGATTGCCGGTGAAGTTGAGCGTCAGCCCGCCTGCCGCCTGGACGATGGAGCTCGCCGCGTCGAAATTGAAGCTGGCAGTGCCGCCGCTCACCGTGAGTGCCGAGGTCGCGGCCCCCGCCACGTCCACGTTGGTGGCGTTGATCGTACCGGCGGCGTTGGTGAACGACAGGCCGGTCGCGGCGCCGCTGATATTGAGGTTGGTCAGCGTCGTCGTGCCGGTGGCATTGTCGAGCGTGATCGACGCGCCGGTCGCCCCGGTCGCGGTCACGTTGCTGATCGTGCTGCCGGCCGCGTTGAGGAACAGATCGTTGGTGTTGCCGGAGAAGGTGACGTTGTCGATGGTCGAATTGGTCGAGGGTGTGATCTCGACACCATAGCCGCCCACCGCGTTGAAATTCCGGATCGTCATGAAATTGACGACCGTGCCCGTAGCGCCGCCATTGTCGACGATACCGCGCAATGCGCCCGCCGGAGCGCCGTCGAGGATGAAGCCCGAAATGCGGTTCCCGCTGGCGCCGAGCGTGATCACGTTGGCGCCTGCCGCCGAGGTCAGCGTCGCCGCGCCGTTGCCGGTGGGGTCGGCGATGTTGATCGTGCTGCTCGACAGCTGAATCGTGGCAGGCACGCTCAGCGCGAGCGCCAGCGGGCCCTGTCCGAAGCCACGCACCTGCGTGTTGGCGAGCAGGTTGAGCGTATTGTCGGCGTTCGAACCCGCGGTACTGATCGCGCTGCCGTTATTGACCAGCACGATCACGTCGGTGGCGGCGAGCGCGAGCTCGGCCGCCGCGAGCGTCATCGGGTTGGCGCCGTCGGCACCCGACCCGTTGCCGCCACCGGTGGCCCCGTCCGAATCGACGAACCAGGTGCGCCCGACGCCGAAGCCGAGGCCCGGGCTGGAGGCGAAGGTCACATCGGTAAAGTTGTAGCTGCCGGCGACAGGCGCCGCGGCGGCGTTGATCCCGGTTCCCGCCGAGATAGTCGAGGTGCCGTCGGTCGCTGATTCGCCGTCGCCATAGGTGAAAGTCGCATTGGTCGCGGCATCTAGCCAGACACCGGTGTTGACCCCGGCGATCGATGCCGCGGCACCCCCGGCGCTGCTGTCGCCGAGGCGGACGACCTGCCCGCCCGTGGTGCCGCGCAGGTCGACTGCGATGCTGGTCCCGGCAGCAGCGGCGTTGGTCAGATCGAAGTCGTTGGCGGCAATGCCCGCCGCGAGCGTCGCGCCGTTGAGATCGACCCCGATCGCCGTGGTGGAATTGAGCCCGATGTCGAGATCGGTGATGTTGAGGGCCGCACCGAGCGTGCCCTGGACGTCGATCGCGCTGCCGGTAATCCCCTGCAGGTTCACCGTCGCCAGATTGATCGCGCCGCCGCCGCTCGCGCCGACATTGATCAGGGTGATGCCGGAGACCCGGGCACTGGTCGCGACGCTGTCGAAGTTGAGCCCGCCCGCGCCGATCGTGACCGAATCGAGGTTGAGCGCGGTGGGTCCGTTGATCGTGTTGCCGCTGCCGGTCACCGTAAGCGTGCCGCCGCCGCTCGCGCGCAAGGCCTGGCTCGCGGTGCCGCCGATGGCCAGCCCGCCGCCGGTGAAGGCGATCGTGCTGCCGGTGTTGTTGATAAGGTTGAGCGCCTGAACCGCGATGCCCGTCACGCTCTTGCTGGCACCGGAGAAGGTGATCGCCGCGGCGGAATTGCTCACCTGGATCAGGTTCTGGTTGCCGCTGAGCGTCAGGTTGCCGCTCACCGTCACCGATCCCCCGGTCACGGTGTCGATACCTACGCCCAGCCCAAGGCTCGACGCCGCGATATTCCCGCCGAAGCTCAGCGTGCCCGCCGAGTGGTTGGCGACCGCCAGCGCGGTGCCGCCGCTGGTCTTGGTGATCGAGGCGTCGACCGTGACGTTCCCCGAGCCACCGGTCACGGTGACTCCGTTGCCGGAAGGATCGTCGGTGGCGCCGATTGCGCCGCCGCTGATCGTCACCGTCCCGGTCGCGCTGTCGATCAGCACGCCATCGCCGGTGGTGTTGTCGATGGTCACGCTCGAGAAACTTACGGCCCCGTTGCCGCCGCCGCTGATCTCGATGCCTTCGTCGCCGGTAGCGGCGATCGTCGTCGCGCCGAAGCTGAGGGTCGCGCTCGACCCGCCGCCGATGAAAATGCCGTCGCTGGTCGCGCCGCTGGTGCCGGCGATCGAGACCGTGCCGGCGGCGAACGCCGCACCATCGAGATTGTTGAGATTGATCGCGGTACCCCCCACCGCGCCGGTGCTGGTCAGCGAAGCGAAGGCGATGCCCGACCCCGCGACGATCCCGTCGAGGCTGAGCACCTGCCCGGTCGCGGTCTGGATCGAGTTGCCCGTGCCGCCGAAGCTGATCGTGCCACCGCCCGAAACGACGACTCCCGAACCGCTGGTCGTCGTCACATCGGTGCCGCTGCCGGCGCCGGCGAAGACGATCGTCGCACCGGCATTGTTGGCGAGCGACAGCCCGGTGCCGACGCTGTTGTTGACCGTCACCGCCCCGTTGAAACTCGCGGTCAGCGACGCATTGTTGCGGATCGCGACGCCGGCCGTACCCGCATTGGCTACGTTAACCGCGCCGTTGACGGTGAAGCTGCCCTCGACCTGATCGAGCAGCAGGCCATAAGCGCCTCCGCTCGCCGCGAGGCTCGCTAGCGTGATGTTCACCGTGAGCGGATCGAGATTGACGGCGGTGCCGTTGGTCGTGTCGACCGAACCGTCGAGCGTGGTCAGCAGGAAGTTGTTCGCCTTCGAATTGGCGACGAGCAGGCCGGTGCCGCCATTATTGGCGATGTCGATGTCGGTGAAGGTCAGCGCGCCCGAGACGTTGGTGAGGCTGAGGCCGTCGCCCTGCACCCGCGCGCCGCTGGTGCCGATCGTGAATGCGCCCGCGTTGACCGCCTGGATGCCGGCACTGGCGAGGTTGCTGTCGAAGGTGATCGTGTTGAAGATCAGCCCGCCATTCTCGCCACCGCTCGTGTCGATCGTCAGGCCGGACATGCCGGTAACCGTAAAGGCGCCGCCGCTGCCGTTGAGGTTGAGCAGTGGCCCGGCCGCGCCGCCGCCGTTGCCCAGCGTAAGGTTCTGCAAACCTAGGTTGAGAGTCGCCGCGCCGGAAAGCAGGTTGATCGCGCCGCTGCCGCCCGAGATCGTGCTGTTGCGGATCGTGAATGTGCCTGCAGCGCCACTGGCATAGACGCCCGCGCCGGTGCCGGTGTTGGCGATGATCGCGCCGTCGATCGTGTTGTTGCCGCCCAGTTGCACCGTGCCCGTGGCATCGGCGGAGGTCAGGATCGGCGCGCCCGACCCGGAGAACGGATTGGTGATCGTTCCGCTGGTGACGTTATAGAGGAAGACGTTGGCCGGCGCCCCGCCGCCGACGTTGAACGAATTGACGTCGCGGAAGGCGAGCAAAGTCTGGCCGTCGGCGAGCGTCAGCGGTCCGGTGATCGTCTCCGGGCTGCCGCCGAAATTGTTGTTGAGCAGCACGATATAGCTGGCACCGGACGCTGCGGCGGCGGCAAGGCTGCCCGGGTTATTGGCGCTTCCCACCCCTGTCGCGCCCTGGCGCACGAAGAAGGCGCTCGTCTCGAGCGGGCTGGTGTCGCCGACCAGCGTAACGTCGCGGAAGTCGTAAGTGCCGGCACCGCCGTTGAGCCCGGCGATCACGATCGGCGTGTTCGCGTTGATCGTCGAGGCCGCGAGATCCGCGTCGATGTTCGAGCCGTCGCCATAGCGGAAGGAACTGATCCGAGACGCGTTGGTCAGATCCACGCCGATGTCGACGCCGACGATGCTGCTGCTCTCGTTGACGGTGAACGCACCGCCGCCGGTATTGCCGGTGAGATCGATCCCGCGCGTGCCGGTTGTCGAGGCACCAGCGATGTCGAGCGTCGCGAAGACGACGTTGCTCCCGCCGGTCGCACGCGCATCGACGCCACGGGCACCGGTCTGCAGCGCGGTGATGTCGATATTGCCGAAGTCGAGCAGCACGGTGTTGCCCGCGCCGATCAATATGCCGGCGACCGTGGCGCCGTCGATCGTGCCGTCGCCGACGGTCAGCGTGCTGGTCAGGCCGGACGCCGAGATGCCGGTCGCGCTCGCGCTGATGTCGATCGAGCCGATCGTGATCGCCTGGCTGTTCGAGGTGAGTGCGATAGCGGTCCCCGCCGCGCCCGACACGGTGACGTCGCCGAGGTTCACGAAAGCGCTCGAATTGTGGAGCGCGACGCCGTTTCCGGTCGCCCCGGCCACATCGATGCTGCCGAAGCTGAGCGTGCCGAGCCCGCCAATCAGGCCGAGATCGACTCCGCCGCCGGTCGCGCTCGACGCGACGGTGGTGAAGCCGAGATTGCCCCCGCCGATCAACACATCATTGATCGTCAGCAGCGCGCCCGAGCCGCTGTGCGACACGCTGTTGCCCGAACCGCTGAGGGTCAGCGATCCCGCGCCTGCGCCGCTCAGCGCCACTGCGGTATTGGCGCCACTCGCGGACAAGGTGAGGTTGGTCAGCGTTGCCGATGCGGCCGCGGCGCCATCGGACAGGCGAAGCGCCATACCCGCGCCGGAGAAGGTCGAGTTGGACAGAGTCACGCCGGACAGTCCGGTGCCCTGCACCGCGGACTGGCCGCTGACACCTTGCACGAACACGCCGTCGACGGTGCTGCTGTTGGCGAGGATCAGCGTCGCCGCCGCGCCGGTGGTGGTCAGCATCGGCGTGCGATCGGTCGCGGTGAGCGCCGACGCGGCATAGGGGTTGGTTACCTGCCCGGTCATCACTCCGGTGAGGATGACGTTCGCGGGCGCGCCGCCCGGCAGGGCGATCGTGTTGCCGTCGCGGAAGCTGCGCAGCGCCTGATTGGCGTCGAGCAGGAGCGAATCGTCGCCGTTGCTGCCGAGCGCGTCGAGCAAGTCCTGCCCGCCGGCGGGATTGTTGAGCAGAATGATGAAGTCCGCAGTCGCGGCTTCCGCCCCGGCAAGGCTGCCGGGGTCCACGAGCGTGCCCGCGCCGGTCGCGCCGGCGAGCACGTAGTAAACGGTCGCCGAGGTCGAGAGCGCGCTGGTGTCGCCGACCAGATTGACGTCGGCGAAATTGTACGTTCCGGTGCCGGCGTTGAGCCCGGCGATCACCAGCGGCGTCGTCGCGCTGATCGTCGAGGCGACGTCCACGACATTCTCGCCGTCGCCATATTGGAAAAGCCCGGGACGCGACGCATTGGTCAGGTCGACGCCGACGCCCAGCCCCGTGATGTTGCTGCTGTCGGTGACGACGATGTCGCCGGTGCCGGTATTGCCGGTCAGGTCGACGCCGCGCGTCCCGGTGGTCGAGACGCCGCTGATGTCGAGCGTCGCGAAGGTTACGTTGCCTGCGCCCGACACGCGGGCGTCAACGCCACGCGCTCCCGCCTGCAGTCCGGTGATGTCGATATTGCCGAAGCTCGACGCCGCGGTGTTGCCCGCGCCGATCAGGATACCGGTGGTGGCGCCGTCGATGGTGCCGTCGCCAACGGTCAGCGTGCCGGTAAGTCCGCTCGCCGAAAGGCCCGTGGCACTCGCGCTGATGTTGATCGTGTCGATCGAGATCGCGCCGCTGTTCGAGGTCAGCGAGACGCCAGTGCCCGCCGCACCCGAAACCGAGACCTTGCCGAGGCTGACCACCGCGCTCGAATTGTGCGCCGCTACGCCGTCGCCGGTCGCACCGGCGATGGTGATGGTGTCGAAGCTGAGCGTGCCGGGACCACCGACGGTGCCGAGATCGACGCCGCCGCCGGTCGCGCTCGACGCAACCGTGGTGAAGCCGAGATTGCCGCCGCCGATCAGCACGTCGTTGACCGTCAGCAACGCGCCGGAGCCGCTGTGCGAGATGCTGTTGCCCGAGCCGGTCAGGGTCAGCGTTCCGGCACCCGCCCCGCTCAGTTCGACTGCCATATCGGCGCCCGAGGCCGAGATGCTGAGGTTGGTGAGTGTGGCGGTGGCGGCGACGCCGTCATCGATGAGGCGCAGCGCCGTGCCGGGGCCGGAGATCGTCGCGTTCGACACCGTGACGCCGGTCAGACCGCCGCCGCGGATTGCGGCGAACCCGACCACGCTTTGCACGAAGACGCCGTCGACAAGGCTGTTGCCGGCGAGCGTGACGGTGTTCGCGCCGCCGCTGGTAGTCAGGACCGGGGCGCGATCGGTCGCGGTGAGCGCCGAGGCGGCGTAGGGGTTGGTCACCTGTCCGGTCATCACCCCGGTGAGGATGACGTTCGCCGGCGCGCCACCGGGCAGCGCGATGCTGTTGCCGTCGCGGAAGCTGCGCAGCGCCTGATTGGCGTCGAGCACGAAGCTGTCATTGCCGTTACTGCCGAGGGCATCGAGCACGTCCTGCCCGCCGGCAGGGTCGTTGAGCAGGATGATGAAGTCCGCAGTTGCCGCCTCGGCCGCCGCGAGGCTGCCAGGATCGCTGAGCGTACCTGCGCCGCTCGCACCGGCGAGGACGTAATAGACCGTCGCCGAGGTCGCCAGCGCGCTGGTGTCGCCGACCAGATTGACGTCGGCGAAATTGTACGTGCCGGTGCCGGAGTTGAGGCCGGTGATGACCAGCGGCGTCGTCGCGCTGATCGTCGAGGCCACATCGATCGCGCTCTCGCCATCGCCATATTGGAAGAGGCCGGTGCGCGACGCGTTGGTCAGGTCGACGCCCACGCCGACCCCGCTGATCGTGCTGCTGTTGGTGACGACGATATTGCCGGTGCCGGCATTGCCGGTCAGGTCCACGCCGCGACTGTTGGTCGCCGAGATGCCGGCGATGTCCAGCGTGTTGAAGGTCACGTCGCCCAAGGCACCGATCAGGTTGACCGCCGTCTGCCCGAGGCCGATTCCGCTGATGTCGACGTCGCCGAAGGTCAGGGTGCCGGCAGAGCCGTTCGCAACGACGATGCCGGCGCCGTTGGTCAACGCGAACGATCCAAAGGTGTAGCTGCCATCGGCGTCGTTGAAGTTGAGACCGAAGTTGGTGACGTTAAGCGTTGCCGTGCTGATGTCGAGCGCGCTCTGGTCGCCTGTCGCGGAAACGGCATAGCCTGTGCTCGAGGTCAGCGTGCCGGCGAAGGTCACGTTGGCGGTCGAATTGCTCAGCCTGAGACCAAGCACCGTCGCGTTGACGCTGGTGGCCGATCCGAAATCGAAGGTTCCGGCCGAACCATTGGCAATGTCGAAGCCCGAGGACGTGCCGGAAAGGGCCGTAGCGCCAGTGAATTGATAGGAGCCGTCGGCATTGTCGAACCGCACGCCGCTGCCGTTGGTCGCGTTGAGCGTGCCGGTCTGGAAAGTGATCGTACCGCCCGAATGCCCGGCAACCTGGATGGCGAACTGCCCTGCCGTCGCGTAGTTCAGATTGCCCGAATAGGTGACGTTGGCAGTGGAATTCTGGAGGTTGAACCCGGTGCCGCTCGGACTGGTGATCGACGTTCCGCCGCCGAAACTGAAGCTGCCGCCCGACCCGTTGACGATGTCGATCCCCGCATCGCCGCCGTTCAGCGTGGTTGTCCCCGTGAAGGCATAGGTGCCGTCGGCATTGTCGAACTGCAGACCATTGCCGTTGGTGACGTTGAGCGTGCCCGACTGGAAGGTGATCGTCCCGCCGCTGTGATTGACCAGGTTGACCGCCGCCTGGCCGGCAGTCGCATAGGTCAGATTGCCGGAATAAGTGACGTTGGCAGTGGAATTCTGGACGTTGAATCCGGTGCCGCTCGGGCTGGTGATCGACGTTCCGCCGCCGAAGCTGAAGCTGCCGCCCGACCCGTTGACGATGTCGATCCCCGCATCGCCGCCATTCAACGTGACCGGGCCGATGAAATTGTATGTCCCGTCGGCATCGCTGAACTGGAGACCGGTGCCATTGGTGACGTTGAAGCCAGAGGCCGGCTGGAAGGTGATCGTGCCTCCCGAATGACCGAAGACGCGCAGCGCTGCCTGCCCGGCGGTCGCATAAGCGAGATTGCCGAAATAGGTGAACGACGCCGTCGAATTCTCGATGTTGATCGCGGTGCCGCTGGGGCTGGTGATCGACATCAGCCCGCCAAAGACGAAGCTGCCCGCCGAACCATTGATCACGTCGATACCCGCGTCACCGCCGTTGAGCGTCACCGTCGCGCCGCTAAACTGGTAGCTGCCATCGGCGTTGTCGAACTGGAGCCCGGTACCGCCTGTCGCGTCGAGCGTCCCGGTGAAGATCGCGCTGCCGGCATGGCCGTTGCTGACCGAGACCAATGCGCCCGTGGTCACTCCGGTTATCAGGCCGTCATAGCCGAATGTGCCGGCGCCGCTATTGGCGAGCTGCACGCCCGCCATAGTGGTGCCGGTGATCGACGAAGCGCTGCCGAAGCTGAAATTGCCGCTGGTCGTGCCGTCGAGGAAGATGCCCCGATCCGCGCCTGCGGCGACGGTCAGCATGTCGACGTCGAGCGCGCGTCCCCCGGCGCCGACGCCGGTCACGTTGAGCGCGGTCACACCCGTAGAAGGACCAGCATAAGCGATGCTGTCCAACTGGATGTCGGCCAGCAGGTCGGCAAGATAGAGTGCCGAGCCCGTTGCGGTCACGAAGCCGGTGTCGATCGTGCCATCGGCGATCGTCAGCGTGAAGCCGCCCGCGCCGCCGCTTGCGAACAGGCCGACGCCGTCGCCGTTGTACACATTGGCAGTGAGATTGAGCGCCCCCTTCGCTTCCTCGATCACCAGCCCGGCACCGCCGACCCGGTTTGCCGCGCTGCCGACGGTGACCGTGCCGGTGACCGTCTGGATCCCCGCCGTGGCCAGATCGGCATCGAAGTTCGCCTCGAAGCTTGAAAGGCCCGCGCCGCTGTTGCCGCCTTCGATGGTGATGTTCGCGAGCTGGGTCACGGTCAGCTGGCCGGCACCCGTGCGCAGCAATGCCAGCACGTCGCCGGTGTCGCTCGAAAGCGTGAGGTTGCTCAGCGCTATGCTGGCATTGGCGCCATTGTCGACGATCCGGATCGCGGTGACGCCGCCGTGGATCACGCTGTTGCGGATCGTCGCGCCGACCACCCCGGCTCCATAGACGCCGAGCCAGTCGAGATTGCCGATCTCGACGCCGTCTATCACTGCGCCCGATGCGAGATTGACCGTGGTGCTGCCGGCTTGGGTGGTGGTGAGCAGCGGCGCGCCGGAGCCCGCATAGGGATTGGTCACGGTGCCGCCCGCGAGACCGAACAGCAGCAGATTGGCCGGTGCGCCGCCGCCGACGCTCAGCGTGTCGCCGTTGAGGAAGCTCAGCAGGCTCTGGTTGGCCGAGAGATCCAGGCCGCCACCCGCCGAAGCGCCGTCGATGACATCCTGTCCGGCGATCTGCGCGTCGAGCAGGATGATGACGTCGGCGCCCGATGCCTCGGCCGCGGCGAGGCTGCCCGGGTCGCCGCGCGTACCGGCACCGGTCGCGCCCGCCTGCACCCAGAACACGGTCTTGTTGGTCTGCAGGCCGCTGGTGTCGCCGGTCAGCACGACATCGGCGAAATTATAGGTGCCGACGCCCGGATTCAGCCCGCCGATGGCGATCGGCGTAACGGCGCTGATCGCCGAGGCCGCACCGTCGGCATCGGTGCTCGAGCCGTCGCCATAGCGGAAATTGCCGGTGATCGCGGCGTTGGTGAGGTCGACGCCGACCCCCACTCCGGTGATACTGCTGCTCTCGTTGACGATGATGTTCGCGGCGGTCGTCGAGCCGCTCAGGTCGATGCCGGTGCCGCCGGTGCCCGTGATGTCGAGCGTCTGGAACGTGACGTTGCCGGTCGCGCCGGTCAGGTCGACGGCGGTCTGGCCTGCGCCGAGATCGGCGATGTCCACGTCGCCGAAGGTGAAGCTGCCGGCCGAGCCGTTGAGGATCGCGATTCCCGAGCCGCCCGTGGTCGCGAAGCTGCCGAAGCTGTAGCTGCCGTCGGCATTGTCGAAGCGCAGGGTCGTGCCGCCGTTCAGATCGAGCGTCGCCGCCGAGAAGTCGATCGTTCCGGTGCTGTGATCGGTGATGCTGATCCCGTCGCCGCCCGCGGCATAGGCCGAGCCGCGATAATCGACGCTCGCGGTCGAGTTCGACACTGCCAGCGCCGAACCGCCGCCGGTGATCACATTGGCACCCGCGCCGAAGGTGAAGGCGCCGGCCGAGCCATTGGCGATGACGATCCCGGCAGCGCCGGCATCGAGACTGGTGGTGCCGCTGAACTGATAGGTGCCGTCGGCATTGTCGAAATTCATGCCGCTGCCGGTGGTGACGTCGATCAGGCCGGTGAAGCGAATCGTTCCGGCCGAATGGTTGACCACGTTGACCGCCGCCAACCCGGCGCTGCCGTAATTGATCGTGCCGGCGTAATCGAGCGATGCAGTCGAATCCTGCAAGTCGACCGCGATGCCGGTGGCGCCGGTGATCGTCGTGCCGGCACCGAAGCTGAAGCTGCCTGCCGAGCCGTTGAAGATGCGGATGCCCGCGGCGAGCGCGCTCGTGCCGGTGAAATTATAGGTGCCGTCAGCGTCGTCGAAGACCAACCCGTTGCCGCTTGTCGCGTCGATCGTGCCGGTGAAGTCGACGGTGCCATTATGGCCGCCGCTGACCAGCAGGACTGCATCGGCACCGGCATAGTTGATCGCTCCGGCGTAGGTGAAGCTGCTCGCGCCGGTGTTGGAAAGAGTGATGGCCGCGGGGTTGGTGGTCGTGCCGATGATCGAGCCCGCGCCGAAGCGGAAGCCGCCGATGGCGCTTCCGGTCATCGCGATCGCCCCCGCCGAGCCGTCGGCGACGGTCAGGCTGGCAATGTCGAGCGCCGATCCACCCGCGCCGACCCCTGTCACATTTTGGGTCCACACCCCGATGCCGGTGCCCGAATAGGCCAGCGAACCGAGCGTTACCGATGCGGACAGATCCTGCAGGATCAGCCCGTAATCCACCGCCGTGGCGTTGATCGTGTCGATCGTGCCGCCGGCGATGCCGAGCCGCAGTCCGCCAACGCCGCCTGTCGCATAGAGGCTCGACCCGCCGTCGGTGGCGATGTCGACCGTGAGGTCGGTCGCGCCTTCGGCCTGGTCCAGATAGACGCCGACGCCGCCGATCCGCGCCGCCGCAGAGCCGAGCCGAAGCGTGCCGGTTACGGCCTGGTAGCCCGCGGTGGACAGATCGGCGTCGAACACCACGCCATTGGCGAGGATGCCCGAGGTCTCGCCATTGCCCCCGGCGATGGTGATGTCGTCGAGGCCCGTGATGGTGAGCGTGCCGGCGCCGCTGCCGTTTAGATTGAGCACCGCGCCGCCGCCCGCGGAGAGCTGCAGGTTGCTCAGCCATGCGCTGGCATTGGCCGCCCCGTCGCCGAGCACGATCGCGCCCTGGTTTCCGCTGACCACGCTGTTGCGGATCGTGACGTTTGCCGCGCCGATCGCGTAGATGCCCGGCCCGTTCGATGCAGTGACCATGACTCCGTCGACCAGCGTATTCGACGCGAGGCCGAGCGTGTTGCCGGCCCCCGAATTGGTCAGCACCGGCGCGCCGGAGGCCGCGAACGGATTGACGATCTGTCCCGGCGTGATCCCGAACAGGATGAGATTGGTGGGGCCGCCACCCGGCAGCGTCAGCGTGTCGCCGTTGAGGAAGCCGAGCAGCGCCTGCCCTGCCGCGAGATCGAAGCTGCCCCCCGCGTCCACTGCGTCGAGCACGTCCTGCCCGCCGCTCGGATCGTTGAGCAGGATGATGAATTGCGCGCCCGATGCCTCGGCACCGGCGAGGCTGCCCGGATCGGCCATGGTGCCCACCCCGCCGGCGCCCTCGGCGACGAAATAGGTCGTCGCGGAGGTGGTCAGCCGGCTGGTGTCGCCGATCAGGGCGACGTCGGCGAAGTTATAGGTGCCGACTGCGCCGTTGAGCCCCGCAATCTCGATCGGCACGCCGGCGCTGATCGTCGAGGCGGCGCCGTCGGCATCGGTGCTCGATCCGTCGCCATAGCGGAAAGTGCCGGTGATCGCTGCGTTGGTGAGGTCGACGCCGATCCCCACGCCGCTGATCGTGCTGCTCTCGCTGACGATGATGTTCGCCGTGCTGGTCGAGCCGCTCAGGTCGATACCCTTGCTGCCGACCGTCGACAGTCCGGCGATATCGAGCGTCTGGAACGTGACGTTGCCCAGCGCGCCGGTCAGATCGACTGCAGTCTGGTTGGCCCCCACCCCGGTGATGTCGACATTGTCGAAGCTGACCGAGCCCGCCGAATCCGCAATGATCGCGATACCCGCGCCGCCCGAAAGCTGCACGTCACCCAGCATGGTGCTGCCGTCGGCGTCGGTGAACAGCACGCCCGATCCGGCGCTGGCGCTGATCACTGCCTGCGAGAAGTCGAGCACGCCGCCGGTCTGGCCGGAAACCACGAAATTGTCGGTGCCGAGCCCTTGGGTGAGACTGCCCAGATAGGTGACGTTGGCGTCCGAATTCTGCAGCACGAAATTGGCGACCGCGCCGTTCGTGACGCTGGTCCCCGCGCCGAAGAAGAAATTGCCCGAGGAACCGTTGGCGATGTTGATCCCGGCATCGCCGCCATGGAGCGTCGTCGTGCCGGTGAAGCTATAGGTGCCGTCGGCGTCGAGGAACTGGAAGCCGTCGCCATCGGTGACGTCGATCGTGCCGTCGCGGAAGCTGGCGCTGCCGGTATGCCCCGCAGCGACGATCGTGGCCGCCGCCCCCGTTCCGCTGGTGATGTCGCCGGCATAATCGAGATCGACCGCGCCGCTGAGATAGAGGGCGATGAAGGCATTGTCGGCGATCGATCCGTTGTCGATCACATAGTCGCCGCTCCCGCTGAGGAACATGCCGCCGTCAGTGAGGTCGAGCGCGCCGACATGCAGCACCGCCTGCGCCGGATCGGCTGCGTTGGTGTTGAGCGTGAAGATGCCTCCGCCGGTTGCGGTGATGCTGGCGAAGTTGAGCGTCAGAGCGGCATCGCCCGCCACCAGCGCGGCGCCGCCGCTCGTATCGATCGCGCCGCCCCGCACTGCGACCGTCAGCGCGCTGCTGCCGGTCAACCCGACGCCGATGCCGGTGGTGTTGAACACGGTGAGGCTCGAAAGATCGAGACTGCCGTCGCTCGTATCGACGCTGAACCCGTCGCCGTTCACCCGCGCGCCGGCGGCGCCTATCGTGAGCGAGCCGCTCACCGCCTGCGCCCCCGCCGTGGCGAGGTCGGCGTCGAACAGCACGCCGGTGGCGCTGAGCCCCCCGGTCTCGCCGTTGCCGCCCGTGATGCGGAGGCTGTCCAATGCGGTGACCGCCAGCACGCCGCCCGCCGTACCATCGAGCGTCACGACGTTGCCGCCGCTCGACCAAAGCGTCAGATTGCGCAGCGCCACGCTTGCGTTCAGGCCGCCGTCCTTGATCTCGATCGCGCCGGCGCCTCCCGAGATGCTGCTGTTGCGCAGCATGACGTTGGCGACGCCGCTGCCCTGCACGCCGAGCCCGCCCGCGGCGCTGGTGATGACCAGCCCGTCGAGAAGATTGTTCCCCGCCAGCTTCACCGTGCTCGCGCCTGCGATACTGGTGGTCAGGATCGGTGCGCCCGATCCCGCATAGGGATTGCCGATCTGCCCCTGCGGTACGCCATAGAGCAGCACGTTGGCCGGCGCGCCGCCCGGCAGGAGCAAGGTATCCCCGCCGAGGAAGCTGAGCAGCGCCTGCCCCGCGTCCAGATCGAATGAATTCCCGACGCTGGCCGCATCAAGCACGTCCTGCCCGCCGCTCGGATCGTTGAGCAGGATGATCGTGCTCGCCGCCGAGGCTTCGGCCCCGGCGAGGCTGCCCGGATCGGCCATGGTGCCCACGCCGGTGGCGCCCGCCTTGACGAAATAGAGCGTCGCCGAGGTCGTCAGCGTGCTGGTGTCGCCGGCGAGCACGACGTCGAGGAAGTTATAGCTTCCCGTTCCGGCATTCACGCCCGTGATCACGATCGGCGTAACCGCACTGATCGTGGAGGACGCGCCATCGGCATCTGTGTTCGAGCCGTCGCCATAACGGAAGCTGCCGGTGATCGCGGCGTTGGTCAGGTCGATCCCGATGCCAACGCCGGTGATGCTGCCGCTGTCGGTGGTGGTGAAATTCGTGGCGAAGGTCGCGCCGGTCAGGTCGATGCCGCGCGTGCCGGTGGTCGAGCTGCCGGCGATGTCGAGCGTGTTGAACCGGATCGTGCCCGAGGCATCGCGGGCAAAGACGCCGGTCGTCCCCGCACCCAGCCCGCCGATGTCGACGTCGCCGAACGTGATCGTGCCGGCGCTGCCCGCACCGAGCAGGATGCCGGTCCTGCCGACTCCCGTGATGCTTGTTGCTCCAAAGGTGACGCTGCCGTCCACGCCTTCCAGCCCGATGCCGTCGAACACCGAGCCGCCGACGGTGAGCGCGCCGATCGACACGCTGCTCCCCGCTTCGACGCCATCGAAGCCGATGCCATATGCCGCGCCCGTGATCGCACCGCTGCCGACCGTGATCGCGCCGAGGCTGTGGTCGATCGCGAAGCCGACATCACCGCCATGGACCGTCAGCGTTCCGATCGCGATGTTACCGCCGCCGGCCACGAAGAGGCCGTTGCCGTTGGTGCCACTGACGGTCGCGTCGATGCCGCCGATGCTGATCGCGCCGCTATTGTCGGTCAGCTGCACCGCGTTGCCGTCGCTGCCCCCCACGCTGATCGACCCGATCGCGATGGCGCTGCCGCCATTGCCGATGGCGACTCCCTCGCCGGTCGAGGTGCCTGCTACCGCAATGCTGCCGAAGGCGACTCCGCCGCCCGAAACGTTCTGGAGGGTGACCGCCGTGCTCGCCGAAATGCCCGCCGAGACCGTGCCGAAGCCGATCCCCCCCGAGGTCACGTCGGTGATCGACAAAGCCGCGCTACCGCCCGTCGCGGCGATGTCCACATCCGCGCCCGAGACCGTCAGCGTGCCCGCCCCGGCCCCGCTGAGCGCCAGCGTGGTGCCCGCCGCCGAAGCCAGATCGAGATGCGTCAGCTGAACCGAGCTGGTCGCGCCGCCGTCACTGATCGCGATTGCGCCTGTCGCGCCCGATATGTCCGAACCGGTGATCCGGACATTGCTGACGCCGCTGCCCGCGACACCGACATCGCCGCCAGCATTGCGAACCACGAGCCCTTCGATCGTGCTGTTGCTGGCGAGGTTGATCGTCGCCGATCCGGCAGTGCTGGTGGTGAGCACCGCGGCGCCCGAGCCTGCATAGACGTTGGTAATGCCGGTTGGACCCAGTCCGCTCACGATCAGGTTGGCCGGCAGGCCGCCGCCGCTCGCCGCGACGAAGTCGCCGTTCAGGAAGCTGACGAGCGATTGGCCCGGCGCCAGATCGAATGCGCCGCCCGCGCTCGCCGCGTCGAAGACGTCCTGCCCGCCCGCGGGATCGTTGAGCAGCACGATATATTGCGCCGTGGAAGCGTCTGCCCCGGCAAGGCTGCCGGGATCGTTGCGCGTGCCCGCCCCGGTCGCGCCTACCTTTGCATAATAGGCCGTCAGCCCGGCGCCGGTCAGGTTGGTGGTGTCGCCTTGCAGCACTACGTCGGCGAAATTGTAGCTGCCATGGCCGTCGTTCATCAGCTCGATGACGATAGGCACGGCCGCGCTGATGCGGCTGCCCAACGTGCCCGCGTCTCCGTCGCCGAAGCGGAACTGCCCCGTCATGCTAACCCTGCTCAGGTCCACGCCGACGTTCACGCCCTGAATCACGCTGCCGCCGAGGACCATCACGTTGCTGCCGTTGAGCGACCCGGTCAGGTCGATGCCCGTGCCGCTGCCGGTTCCGGTAATGTCGAGCGTGTTGAAAAGGATGTTGCCCTGCGCGCTGCGCACGTCGAGGCCGGTGAAGTTGCCGAGCCCGGTGATGTCGACATCGCCGAAGGTCACGCCGCCCGAAACGTTGCCGATGACGATGCCGTTGGCGCCGGGATTGGCGATCGTCACCAGCCCGTTGAACCGGATCGAGCCGGCGAGGCCGTTCAGATTGATCGCGTCGCCTGCCGTCCCGGTGAGGGTGATCGCGCCGAAGCTGATCGCCGAACCGGCCAGCGTATCCTGGACGAGGATGCCGCCGCTGCCGCTGATCGGTCCGGTGAAATTGATCGTACCCGCCGCATTGAAGATCGCGACGATCGGCGCCGCGCCGGTCGGGTCGGTGATCGCGCCGGCGAAGATCAGATTGGCGCTGCCGCCGCTCCCCGCGACGCCCTGCGTGCCGATCCGCACCGAACTGCCGCCGGCGCCGGTGATCGTGCCGCCATTGACCCGCACCAGCCCGGTCGAGTTGAGGATGACCAGCCCGTCGCCGCCACTGTTCGATATCGTCAGCGTTCCGATGGTGAGCGCATTGCCGCCGGTGCCGCCGCCCTGGACATTGTCGAGGATCACACCGGGGCCGCTCGCCCCGACCGAGCTGACGCTGGCGAAATTGAGGTTGATCACCAGCGGGTCGAGGTCGGTCGCCGTGCCGCCGACGGTGTCGATCGTGCCGTCGAGCGTCGCGAGGGTGAAGCTGTTCACCTTCGAATTGACCACGCGAAGACCGGTCGCGCCGCTGTTCGCGATGTCGAGATCGGCAAAGCTCAGGCTGCCGGTGACGTCGGTGAGGAACACGCCCTGCCCGTTGATCCGCGCTGCCGTGGTGCCGACTTCCATCCGGCCGGCGTTGACGGTCTGGATGCCGGCGGTCGTGGTGCTGGCGTCGAAGGTTGCCGAGCGAACGCTGAGCCCGCCGGTCTCGCCATTGCCGCCGCGAATCGTGATCCCGGACATGCCGGTGACGGTCACCGTCCCCGCGCCCGATCCGTCTATGTCGAGTACGTTGCCGCCGGTGGCGGAGAGCGTGAGGTTCGAGAGCGACGTGGTGAGGTTCGCGCCGCCGTCATTGATGTCGACTGCCCCGGCCCCGCCCGAAATCGTCGAATTGGCGACCGAGATGCTGCTGCCGCCGTTGATCAGCAGGCCCGCGCCGCCGCCGCCGCGAACAGTCAAACCGGTGAGCGAGACCGCGCCGAGCGTGTTGGTCAGCGAGATGCCTGCACCGCCGGTATTCTCGACGATAGTCCGCTCGATCGCGAACCCGCCGACCCCGGTCGCCGCAATGCCGGTCCCGACGCTGCGCACCGTGATGTCGCGGACCACCGCCCCTTGACCGAGAGTTACTGCCGCTGCGGCCGCATTGGTGCCGACAACCACGCCGTTGGTGCCGCCGAGCGCGTATTGGACCGTGCTGCCGTTGCTCATCCGCACGTCGACCGTGCTCGCCCCCCCGACGAGATACTGGTCGGTCGCCAAAGTCACGCCGGGCGTGGTGATATTGCCGCCGCTGCCGAGCGCCACTACCACACCGTTTGCGCCTGCCCGCGAGACAGCGTCGGCAATCGTGGTCGGGCTCGCCAGCGTGCCGGCCGCGCCGGCGGTGCCCGCGCCGCTCGCATAATAGAAGCCGCCAAAGGCATTGCCGGTGCGGGCATCGACTGCGAAACGGTTGGTGGTCAGATCGGTATAACGGCTGCCCGAGCGCGCCATATAATCGCGCCGCACGCGATCGCCCATCTGCCGGTCGAGGCCGGTCGGCACCGCGCCGCGATCGCCCGCACGGCCGCCGAACGGGATGGAGAGCCGCACGGTCGCACGCGCATCGGTGCCGTAGCGATTGTCGTGCTCCACGGTGCCGCCGAAGGTGAATCGAGCGCCGCTGTCCCGATCCTCGACGTCGAGTTCGAGCCCGCCGCGCACGCCGCGATAATTCTGATCGGCGTCCTTGTCCCAATAATCGAAGCCGCCCACCGAGCCGCGGATGCTGGCATTGCCGCCGACTGGCAGACGCACGCCCGCCTCACCGCTAAATCCTTGAAGAGGAATTGCCTCGAGCCGGAAGCCGCTGCGGCGCTCGATCAACCGGTTGTTTTCGAGCACCAAGGCGCCCGTTGCCGAGGCAGCGGGATCGATATAGCCGATCGTCCGGGTCTTGCTGAGCGGCAGGCGATAATTGACGCGCACGTCGAACACCGAGGTGAAGCCCTCGAGCCCCATCGAAATCGCCGCCTGGTCGCGCGAGCCGATATCCGAACGGTAGAAATCCGCACCGACATTGGCGCCGATCGCGACATCGTCGCCAACCCGCGCACGCGCGCCGATCGTGGCCGAGCCGTTGCGGTCGAAGCGCTGGTCGTAGCCGATGCGGCCGTCGACATAGACCAGCCCGGAGTCGTTCTGCGCCACCGGCGCGAACAGGGAGGTCGAGATGCCGATGTCCTTGCCGACTTGCGCATCCACCTCGGCACGCGGTTTCCACGTCGGAGCGTCGCTCGTCTGCCCCCATGCCGGTGCTGCCACGGCAAGCACGGCCCCCGTCAGGCACGTCGAAAAAAGCCGCGCCTTGCTGGACTTGCGCATCTGGACCCCATCCCCTCTTCGCAGGTCGCAACAGCGACCCACGCTCGAAAAAGCGTACGCGTCTACGCGTCCGTCTCGGCGGACTTCTCGAAACTAAGGGCGACCCCGAAGAGGAGGACTAGCACAGGGGAATATCTGCAACAAGCGACAGGCAAGTTGCCGGGCCGACAAGTTTAAGACCGGGGATACGCTTTTGCGCCACACTCATTGACGCCTGAGGAGTTCAGGTTAGGGCGCTTTCCCATCCATTTACAGCCTGTTGCTGACAAGCGTGTACGATCCCCCCGCGATCGATATTTAAGCATGTTAGCACTTCAAGTTAGCAAGATTGTGGAGCCCATGGTTTCGCCGGATTCCAGCAGGCGATGTGCCGTCGCGACCTCTTCCAATGCAAATCTCTGGCGGATATCCGCATGTACTGCCCCGCTCTTGAGCATCTCGAACAGTCGTGAGGCGCCCGCTGCGCGCTCTTCAGGGGTCACATAATAATCGAACAGCTTGGGGCGGGTGACGAACAGCGAGCCATGGGTGTTGAGCGCTCCCAGCGCGACGCCCTCAACCGGGCCGCTGGCATTGCCATAGCTGACGATCAGCCCGCGCCGCCTCGTCGCGGCGAGCGACGCAGCCCATGTCGCGGCGCCGACGCCGTCGAATACCACCGGCACGCCTTCCCCGTCGGTGATCTCCCGGACCCGCGCCGCGATGTCGTCGCTGCGCGAAAGCAGGACATGGTCTGCACCTGCAGCCTGCGCTGCGGCGACCTTGGCGTCGTTGCCGACGGTGCCGATCACCTTCGCGCCGACCGCCTTGAGCCACTGGACGAGGATCTGCCCGACTCCGCCGGCGGCGGCATGGACGAGAACCGTCCAACCCGGCTCCACCTTTGCCGCGCGCTCGACCATGAACTCGACCGTCAAACCTTTTAGCAGAACGGCCGCGGCAGTCTCGTGATCGACCGCTTCGGGAAGCTTGAACAGGCTCGCGGCAGGCAAGTTGCGCTCAGTGGCATAGGCACCGATCGGCGGCCCGAAGGTTGCCACGCGGTCGCCGGCCGCGAGATCGGCGACGCCTTCGCCCACCGCTTCGATCACGCCCGACGCCTCGAGCCCGAGCCCGCCCGGAAGCGGCACCGGGTACAGTCCGGAGCGATGATAAGTATCGATGAAGTTGAGACCGACCGCGACGTTGCGCATCCGCACCTCACCGGGTCCGGGCGGCGGCAGCTCGACATCCGCCCAGCCGATCACCTCGGGCCCGCCCACCCGTTCGATCCTCGCCACCCGCGCCATATTGCCTCCGCTCAATGTACCGGCCAGGCCCATAATATAAGCGGCGTGCCGACGACCAGCACCAGCAGCGACAAGGGCGCGCCCAGCCGGGCATAGTCGCCGAACTTGTAGCCTCCCGGTCCCATCACCAGCGTGTTGCACTGGTGGCCGATCGGCGTGAGGAAGTCGCAGCCCGCGCCTACCGCAGTCGCCATGAGGAAGGCTTCGGGGCGATAGCCGAGCCCGCTTGCGAACGTAGCCGCGATCGGCGCCATCACCAGCACCGTCGCTGCATTGTTGAGGAAAGGCGTCACCGCCATCGCCGCGGCGAGGATCAGCGCCACCGCGCCCCAGGGCGGCAAGGTCGCGGCGAAATGCGAGAGCCAGTCGCCGATCAATTCGGTGGTGCCGGTGGTGCGCAGCGTATCGCTCACCGGGATCAGCGCGCCGAGCATGATCAGGATCGGCCATTCGATATGGTCGTACGCCTCGCGCACCGGCAGCGCCCCGCTGAGCACGGTGAGCCCCGCCGCGGCGAAGAAGGCGATTGCGACCGGCACATAGCCGGTCGCGGTGGCGAGCATCGCGACGGCGAGGATTGCCAGGGGCAGCAGCCCCTTGCGCACGCTGCCGAGGCGCAGCGTGCGCTCGGCGAGCGGCAGGCAGCCGAGCGCGCCCAATTGCTCGAACAGCAATTCGAGCGGCCCCTGCAGCACGATGACGTCGCCGGCGCGCAGCTCGATGTCGCCGAGCCGGGTCGCCAGCCGCTCGCCCTGCCGCGACACCGCGATCAGATTCACTCCGAAGCGCTCGTGCAGGCCCACACGGCCCGCGGTCCGCCCGATCAGCGGACTGTCGGTGCCGATCACCGCCTCGAGCACGCCGACCTCGCGCCCCGATCCTTCAGGTTTGTCGCGATGTTGACCCTCGAGTTCGAGCCCGTCGGCGGCGATGACCCGCTCGAGCGCGTCCGGCGCGCCGGCGAGGATCAGCAGATCCTCGGGCTTGAGCGCACTGTCGGGGAAAGGGGTGCTGCGGATGCCGCCGCGCAGGATCGCCGTGACGGTCACCTCGTGATCGTGCCGGGCGCGGAATTCGGCGACCGTCTCGTCGATCGCCGGCGAACCAGCCGGGATCTCCGCCTCGGTGACATAGTCCTGGATGTCCATCGCCTCGCCGAGCGTCGGCGCGGCCCGCCGGCCGCGGGGCAGCAGCCGGTAAGCGAAGCGCAGGAAGATCAGGCCGATCAGCGTCAGCCCGAGCCCGACCGGCGCATAATCGAACATCCTGAACGGCTCGCCGGTCATTTCCTCGCGCACGCGGCTGACGATGATGTTGGGCGAGGTGCCGATCAGGGTGATCAGCCCGCCGAGCAGCGAAGCGAACGACATCGGCATCAGGAACACCGCGGGCGTGGCGTTCGACCGTTTGGCCATCTGGAACGCCACCGGCATCATCATCGCCAGCGCGCCGATATTCTTGACCAGCGCCGAGGCGAAGCCGACGCTCGCGCACAGCAGCAGCAATTGCGAGCGGATGCGCCGCACCCGCCGTTGCAGCACCAGCATCGCGCCTTCGATCACGCCCGAGCGTTGCACCGCCCCGGAGAGCACGAGCGCAGATCCCACGATGATGACGATGTCGTCGGAAAAGCCGCTAAAGGCGTGCTTGGGATCGACGATGCCCACCGCCAGTGCCGCGAGCAGCGCCATCACGGCGACGAGGTCGTAGCGGAAGCGCCCCCAGATGAAGAGAAACATCATGCCGGCGAGCACCGCGACCGACAAAATCTGGGGAAGAGTCATGAAGAGGCCGGACGTCCAGGAGGGACATCCTCAACCAACGAGCCTCGCTTAGGCTCCTTGTGGACCGGGCCGGCGCGATCGGCCGGCTCCGGTTCGGGTCAGTGGGCCTGCGGTTCTACGGGCAGATCGGCGCGCGCCGCAGCCGCGGCATTTTCGCGCTGGGCGCGGCCGCGATCGGTACGTTCCTGGCGCTCCGCCATCTGCTTCCACGCCTCGGCGGCGCGCTGATTGCGTTCGCGCACATTCTCGAGCGTCGCCGCGTCGGCATCGGCCTGCGCCCGCTCGGCATAGCCGCGATAGGTCAGTGCAAGATCGCTCATCGGTTACTCCATCTGGGCAGGATCAAACGAAAACGGCGCCCGTAGCTACGGGCGCCGCTCCGATCTTACTGGGCCTGGAGGTTGACCGCCGCCATCTTGCCCTTCTTGTCGGGCTCGAGATCGTAGGTGACGCGCTGGTTCTGATCCAGCGTGCGCAGACCGGCGCGCTCCACGGCGGTGATGTGGACGAATGCGTCCGGGCCGCCATTGTCGCTGGCGATGAAGCCATAACCCTTGTCGGCGTTGAAGAACTTGACGGTGCCTTGCTGGCTCATGGGTATTCCTTCGATTATCGGCGCGCCCCGTGCGGGCGAGCCTCGTGCTGCGGAGGCTTAGGCGAAGGAAAAAAGGAGCCGCAAAGCGCCCAAAGACCGTTCAAATGCGACTGTAGCGCACGAAAGATGGGGTGTGGCGGACGCGAATGCAAGGCCGGCTGCAAGGCCCCGGCCGGGCGAGCCTCCCAAGCTAGATCCGGGTCGTGAACTCACAGGCGGCAGCTTTTGGCGCGAGGCCTGAATGTCCGACATCGGGTCGTCAGCCGCGAAAGTTGACACGAGGTTTACACTGTCAGCATCGTCTGCCCAGTCATGTTCCTGTGCAGGCAATCAAGCATGGTATGGACCAGCAGCGGGCGGCTTCCGCTTTCGCACGAGCGGGACGACCGGGGCGTTACGATGTCAAAGAGCTTGATGAGGCTGGCAGGCGAAATCCTACATTGCAAGCACGTCTTCAAGCGAGGCGTTTCCTGCAGGTCCGCCTTTATAAGTCTATGCCCCAGGTTGAGGATTCATATCCGCACCGTCACCCCGGCCTTGAGCCGGGGTCCCGCTGCCTTGCCCCACAGAAGAAGCGGGATCCCGGCGCAAGGCCGGGATGACAGCAATTGGATCAACGACTTGTTTGAGTTCTCAACCTAGTGGACGGTTCCCACCGCCCTTGGCATCGACATCAGCACCACCAGCCGCTCGATCTGACGCCAGCGGCAGAAATGGATATGATTTCCGAGATCGCGGCTGCGGTCGGCACGGGCCGCGGCTTCCGACCCTGCGTCCTCGCCGAAAGCTCGGATCAGTTCGGCGGCGTCGGAGACCTCGCGGGTGTCGGCAAGATAGGGCAGATGTTCCATGGACACTCCGGCTACACGCGGCCCTACGGACCGTTCGCGCCTCTATCTCACAGGAATCTAAAGCTTTCACCGCCCAGCAAGGTGAAGCGCTGCTAACCATATCGTGGTAGCCATGGCAGTGGCGCCGCTGCCCGCGACCGGGTAAGGCATCCGCATGGCACGATCTTCCTCCCGCACCCCTATGGCCGGCGGCTTTTTGCTGGCCGTAAGTCTGCTCGTCGGCGCGGTGCTCGGTGCAGGCCGCGGCCAGGCATCGATCGGTTTCGTCGCCGGCCTCGGGGTTGGGCTCGCCTTGTTGGCCGCCGTGTGGCTGATAGACCGGATCAGGCTTCGCTGACGCCGCCGCGGGCGCAACGAGGGGTTCCTGTCGCTATTCCTCAGCTCGACATCGATGCGCTGGATCGGCAGCTTCTATGACCAGAGGAGCAACGCTGCGTTTTGGCTCTTCGACCGGCAATCGCATTGAGCGGCAGCTTTCTGATTTTGGTCCTGCGCAGAGCTCTGCACCGCCGCCTTCAGTCCGCCCCCCACGCGCTGAGCGGTCCAGCGCCGCTCACGCTCGACTTTCAGATCGGCTATTGGGGCCCTGCCGCCGGTGCGGCGAGAGCCCTTCACCAGGCACGGAGCCGAGATGACGGAGATACGCCGACGCACATTGCTGAAGGGGGCGCTGGGGAGCGCGGCCTTTGCGGCATTCCCGCCTGCGATCGCGCGGGCGCTCGCAATTCCTGCCGATGTCCGGACCGGCACGCTTCGCGATGTCGAGCATGTGGTGATCCTGATGCAGGAAAATCGCAGCTTCGATCATTATTTCGGCACGCTGCGCGGGGTGCGCGGGTTTGGCGACCGCTTTCCGATTCCGCTCCCCGGCGCGCCCGGGCGCACCGTCTGGGAGCAGCTCTACCGCGCGGGAGACGGCGGGCCACGCGTGATTTCGCCCTTCCACCTCGCCGCCCGCCGCGACTGGGCGCTGATGCGGATGGAGGGCACGCCGCATGGCTGGCCCGATGCCCAGCGGGCGTGGGACGAGGGCCGGATGGCGCATTGGCCCGAGGCCAAGACCGAGCGCGCGATGGGCTATTACCGGCGCGAGGACATCCCCTTCCAGTTCGCGCTCGCCGATGCCTTCACGATCTGCGACGCCTATCATTGCTCGGTCCAGACCGGCACCAACACCAACCGGCTGTTCCTGTGGACCGGCACCAACGACCCGTCCGGCCGCGCCGGCGGCCCGGCGATCGCCAATTCGCACGACAATTTTCCCGAATATGGCGGGGCCAAGGAGCCCTATCGCTGGACCAGCTATGTCGAGCGGCTGCAGGCAGCGGGAATCGACTGGCGCATCTATCAGGACATGGCGGACAATTTCACCGACAATCCGCTCGTCGGTTTCGACAGCTTCCGGAAAGCCCATAAACGCGAGCCCGGTTCCGACCCGGCATTGCGCGAACGTGCGCTGCAGACCCGCGCCCTCGACGCGCTGCGCGCCGACGTGCTCGCGGGCCGGCTGCCGCAGGTTTCGTACATCATCGCGACCGCCGCCGGATCCGAGCATCCCGGCCCGTCGAGCCCGGCGCAGGGCGCGGCCTATACCGCCGACGTGCTAGATGCGCTGACCGCCGACCCCAAAGTGTGGAGCCGCACGGCCCTGCTCGTCATGTTCGACGAGAATGACGGGTTCTTCGATCACGTCCCTCCACCCGCACCGCCCTCGCGCGACATGGATGCGCCCGGCGGCTATGCCGGTGCGTCGTCGGTCAGCACCGCCGGCGAATATCACGACGTGCCGAGCGCCGCCGACGCCGCGGCCGATCTGCCGGAGTTCCGCGGGCGGCCTTATGGACTCGGGCCGCGCGTGCCGCTTTACGTGATCTCGCCATGGAGCCGGGGCGGCTGGGTCAATTCGCAGACGTTCGACCATAGTTCGGTGATCCGGTTTCTCGAACTGCGGTTCGGCGTCGCCGAGCCGAACATTTCGCCGTGGCGGCGCGCGGTTTGCGGAGATCTGACCTCCGCGTTCGACTTCGCCCGTCCCAATGCCGCATTCCCGGGCGGCATTCCCGACCCACGCGAAGACGCCGCACGCGCCGCATCGATCAAGGGGCAAGTAACACCCCGGGCGCCGGCAGGGTCCGGGCTGCCCGAACAGGAGCCGGGCACGCGCCCGTCACGTCCCCTTCCCTACCGGCTGGCAGTCTCCGAAGAGCGGTCGGGCGACAACATCGCGTTGACCTTCCACGCGGGGGGCAGCGCGGGCGCAGTGTTCCACGTCTATGATCGGCTGGCGCTCGACCGACTTTCGCGCCGCTACACCGTGGAGGCGGGGAAGCGATTGACTGGCACATGGCGCGGGACCGGTGATACCGGCGCTTATGATCTCTGGATCCTCGGACCGAACGGCTTTCACCGCCATTTCGCCGGAGACCGGAGCGATGCGGCGCTGGCTTCGCAGATCCAATGGCGCCTCGATGGCGAAAAACGGCGCGTCGTCCTCGAGATCGCCCGGCCGGGAGAGGTGGTCGTGACGCCCAACGCCTATCACCCACACCACCGCGAATGGCGCAGCGGGCATCGGCGCAGGCACAGCTGGTCGGTCGACGGCACCGATGGCTGGTACGATCTTACCCTGACAGTTGCGGGCCAGAGCGGCTTCAGGCGAAGGCTCGCGGGGCGCCTCGAAAAGCAACGCTGGCCGTAGCATCCGGAGCAGTGCCTGCAGGAGCGTTATCGCTACCGTACGCATCTTTAGGCTTGTAATCGTGGCGCGCGCCTGTTGTTTATTGCCCGGTTGAAGGCGAACAGGCGGCCAATTCCCCGCAGCGCCGAACGTCGCGCAGGTAACGTTATCGTGAGGAAAGGCATGGGGGAGGACAGCAGCGCATCCGGGCGGCCGGTCAGGCCCTTTGCCTTCCGGCACCTGCGGTGGACGATCATCGCGCTTTTCGTCGGTGCGATGGTGCTCAACTATCTGGCGCGCTCCGTTCTCGGCGTCGCTGCTCCGGTGATCCTCAGCGAGCAGTCGATCTCGAGCGAACAATATTCCTGGGTCACCGGCGCCTTCCAGATCGGGGTGATGTGTCAGCCGCTGATCGGCTATTTTCTCGACGGCACCGGGCTGCGCCTCGGCTTCGCATTGTGCGCCGCCCTGTGGTCACTCATCACGATGGCGCATGTGCTGGCGCATGGCTGGGTCTCGTTCGCGGGGCTACGCTTCGCGCTGGGATTCGCCGAAGGTTCGGCCCAGCCTGCCGGACAGAAGCTCATCGCCGAATGGTTCCCGGCACGCGAGCGTGGCCTGGCCGGCGGCATTTATAACATCGGCGCGTCGTTCGGCGCGGTCATAGCGCCGCCGCTGGTGGCGTGGGCGGTCGCGACCCAGAGCTGGCGACTGGCCTTTCTCGTCACCGGCGCCTGCGGCCTCGTCTGGTGCCTCGCCTGGTTCGCCTGGTATCGCCCGCCCGCGCAGCATCGTCGCTTGAACGCTGCGGAACGCGACCACATCGAGGGCGGCAAGGAGCCGTGGCGGACGGCGGGCCAAAAACGAACCTCGATGCTCGCACTGATCCGCCGTCGCGAGATGTGGGGGATCGCGCTTCCCCGCATGCTCGCCGATCCGGTCTGGGGCATGCTTTCCTTCTGGATGCCTTTGTATCTCGCAAAAGTGCGGGGTTTCGATCTCACCCAGATTGCGATCTTTGCCTGGCTCCCCTTCCTCGCAGCCGATCTCGGGTGTCTGTTCGGTCCCGCCGTGGTCGCCTACCTTCAGCGCCGCGGCGTCGATCTGATCGACGCGCGACGCTGGGCGTTCACGATCGGCGCGGTTCTGATGACGGGCATGGCGTTCGTCGGTATCGCCAGCAATCCCTATGTCGCGATCGGGCTGCTCTGCCTGGGCGGATTTGCCCACCAGACGCTTTCGGTAACGGTGATCACCATGGCGTCGGACCTGTTCAGCGCCAATGAGGTCGCCACGGCAGCCGGGCTCGCCGGGCTTGCCGGCAATTTCGGCATTCTCGCCTTTACGCTCGTGCTCGGCCGGATCGTCGATCAGGTCGGCTACGTGCCGTTCTTCATCGTGCTTGGCGTGCTCGACCTGGTTGGCGCGGCATTGCTCTGGAGCCTTGTGCGCAAACCGACATGAACAAACGCATTTCCAACCCGATCCTGCGCGGCTTCAATCCGGATCCGTCGATCGTACGGGTGGGTGACGACTTCTTCGTCGCCACCTCGACGTTCGAATGGTTTCCCGGAGTCCAGATCCACCACAGCAAGGACCTCGTTCACTGGAGACTGGCGGCGCGGCCGTTGCGCCGCCCGACCCAGCTCGACATGCGGGGGGACCCCGATTCGTGCGGAATCTGGGCGCCCGATCTGAGCTATGCCGACGGCCGCTTCTGGCTCGTCTATACCGACGTGAAGCGCTTCGGCCAGTCGACGCTCGAAGGCCGAACCGGGATGACGCTGCGCGACTTCCACAATTATGTCGTCACCTGCGACCGCATCGACGGGGAGTGGTCGGACCCCGTCTATCTCAACAGCAGCGGCTTTGACCCGGCGCTGTTCCACGATGATGACGGGCGCAGCTGGCTGCTCAACATGCTGTGGGATCACCGGCCGCGGAAATCGCGCTTCGCGGGCATCGTCGCGCAGGAGCTTGACCGCTCGACCGGCAAGCTGCTCGGCGAGCGACACCTGATCTTCGAGGGGACGCAGCGCGGCTTCACCGAGGGTCCGCATCTCTACAAGCGCGACGGCTGGTATCATCTGCTCGTGGCGGAGGGGGGCACCGGCTGGGACCATGCCGTGGTGATGGCCCGCTCGCGCAGCTTGCTCGGCCCTTACGAGGTGCATCCCGAGGGCGCGGTGCTCACGTCGTTCGGCAAGCGCGATCTCCCGCTGACCAGGGCCGGGCATGGCGACCTGGTCGAGCTCGCGGACGGGACCCCCTGGATCGCCTATCTGTGCGGACGCCCGCTGCCGGGCCGGGAGCGCTGCATCCTCGGCCGCGAAACGGCGCTGCAACCTATGGAATGGGGGGCCGACGGCTGGCTTAGGACAGTAAGTGGCGATGCCCTGCCGGATCTCACCCCGCCCGCGCCCGACCTGCCTCCTGCGCCGTGGCCGGACATGGCGTGGGACGGACGTTTCGACGGACCGGTCCTCCCCGAGGATCTGCAATGGCTGCGCACGCCTCATCCGGAAGAGCTGTTCAGCCTCACCGCCCGGCCGGGCCACCTTCGCCTGTACGGACGTGAGACCCTGGGCAGCCACTTCACCCAGTCGCTTGTGGCACGTCGCCAGCAACATTTCCGCTATAGCGCGACCACCCGAATGGAATTCGACCCCGTCCATTTCCAGCAAGCGGCCGGACTGATCTGCTACTATAACGGCACGAAATATCATTATCTGTTCGTCACGCGCGATGGCGAAGCGCGGCAATTGCAGGTGATGTCCAGCTGTCCGGACGAGGCCGGCTCCGTCATAACAATCGTGCCCGATCTTCCGGAAGGACCCATCGAGCTGCGCGTCGACGTGGACCTGGACCAGCTTCGCTTCGGCTGGCGCCTGTCAGGCGATGACGACTGGCAGCGCGTTCCCGGCGCGCTCGATGCCAGCATTCTCTCCGACGAGGTCTCCTTCCCCGGCCTGCCCAATTTCACCGGCGCATTCGTCGGCATGGCGTGCCAGGACCTCGCCGGCACCGCCGCACCGGCGGACTTCGCTTATTTCCGATATGAAGGCCGAGATCCCGTCTGAACTCTATTCCGCGGCTGCGGCGGCGCGGTCCGGCGGGCGGATCTCGGCGGTCGACTGCCGCTTGACCAGCGTGTGTTCCAATACGCGATCGGAGCGCGTCGCGGGCAGGCGACCGGCGGCAGCGATTTCGGCCACGAGCAGACGCAGCGCTTCCGACGCCAGATCGCGAACCGGCTGATGCACCGTCGTCAGCGGCGGCCACAGCATTACGGCGGCAGGGGTGTCGTCGAACCCGACGACGGTCAGTTCGCGCGGCACATCCAGCTGGCGCCGGTGCGCGACGGAGACCACCGCCGCCGCCATGTCGTCGTTGCTGGCAAAGATCGCCGAAGGCATCGGAGTCGCGTCGAGCAGCTGCTCGGCGGCGGCCAGTCCCGAGGCGAAGCTGAAATCGCCCTGTGCGATGCTGGTTCGCACGTCGCCGGCCTCGCGGACGGCAGCATGAAAACCGGCCAGCCGCTCCGCGCTCGCGGCCTGATCCGGATTGCCGACGATGAAGCCGAGATGTCGATGCCCCAGATCGATCAGGTGCCGGGTCATCTCATAGGCGGCACCGCGATCGTCGATCCGGACGCAGATCGCCTTCTCGACGGCGTGCGCGCCTACTGCCGCCATCGGCAGCCCCGTTTCTGCGAGCAATTCCAGCATGGTGCGCGATTCGCCGAGCGGCGGCGTGACGATGAAGCCGGCCACTCCGGACGACGCGAGTCCTTTCAGCTGCGCTTCGGCGGGAGGTTTGCCTCCCTGCCCCTTCAGCAGAACGAGCCGAACGCCGCGCGCCGATGCCTCCTCGAAGACGCCGATCAGGAAGTCGCTCATGAACGCCGCGCTGGGGTTGGAATAGATCACGCCGATCTTGGGCTCCGCCGCGGTGACGAGACTGCGCGCAGCGACATTGGGCGTATAGCCGAGCGCGCGCACCGCTTCTTCCACGGCAGCGCGCGTTTCGGCGCCGACTCCACTCTGACCGTTGATCACGCGCGAGACGGTCATCGGCGACACGCCGACCTTTGCCGCGACATCCTTGATCGTGGCGCTTCGAGGGCGCGCGCTTCGTGCCACCGGGTTCCCTTCAGTGCGTTGCGTCTGTCCTTGAACTAGCCGGTTTCACCCGGTGCGCAACGGTGACCGGTATGGCGGCTCGCTGCGCCGACGCATCAAGAGGCGCAATCGTGGCACGCTTCAATACCGCTTGCCCGCTATTCCACCGTGACAGACTTGGCCAGATTCCGCGGCTGATCGACGTCGGTGCCCTTGGCGACAGCGACGTGATAGGCGAGCAGCTGCACCGGCACCGCATAGACGAGTGGCGCAATCAGCGGGTGGACGCCCGGCATTTCGATCGTCGCGACGGCGTCGTCGCCAGCCTGGCCGAGCCCTTCGGCATCGGAGATCAGCACCACCCGTGCGCCGCGCGCCTTGGCTTCCTGCATGTTCGACACCGTCTTGTCGAAAAGCGGGCCTGAAGGCGCAAGCACGATCAGCGGCACATGCTCGTCGATCAGTGCGATCGGGCCGTGCTTCATCTCGCCCGAGGCGTACCCCTCGGCATGGATGTAGCTGATTTCCTTGAGCTTGAGCGCGCCCTCGAGCGCGAGCGGATAATCCGGGCCGCGGCCGAGATAGAGCACGTCGCGCGCCGCGGCGATGGTGTGCGCCATGCCCTCGATCTCGGCATCGTGTGCGAGCGCTGCATTGATCGCCGCCGGCGCTTCGATCAAGTGGCGGACGATCTCGCGTTCCTCTTCCTCGGACAGCCGTCCCTTGGCGCGCGCGAGATTGACCGCGAGCGCGGCCATTACGGACAGCTGGCAAGTGAACGCCTTGGTCGACGCGACGCCGATCTCGGGTCCGGCATGCGTGGAGAGCAGCAGGTCGACTTCGCGGGCCATCGAGCTTGTGGGCACATTGATGATTCCGGCAGTGGTAACGCCTTCCGCCTTCATGTGCCTGAGCGCCGCCAGCGTGTCGGCAGTCTCGCCCGATTGGCTGACCACCACCCCGAGCGTGTTCGGCAGCAGGACAGGATCGCGGTAGCGGAATTCGGAGGCGACATCGACTTCCACCGGCAGCCGCGCGAAGCGCTCGATCCAGTATTTGCCGATCATGCCGACATAGGAGGCCGTGCCGCAGGCGACGATCGCGATGCGCTCGATCCGGCTCAGATCGAAGCTCATGTCGGGCAGCGCGACCTTCTGCTCGACGGGTCGGATGTACGACGCCAGGGTCTGGGCGACCACCACCGGCTGCTCGTAAATCTCCTTGAGCATGAAGTGGCGGTGATTGCCCTTGTCGATCAACGCCGGCGAGACTCCGGAAGCCACGATCGGCCGGATGACTGCGTTGTTGCCGTGATCGAAGATTTCGATCTTCTCGCACGTGACGACGGCCCAGTCACCTTCCTCGAGATAGGCGATACGCTGGGTGAGCCCAGCGAGCGCATGCGCGTCCGAGCCGAGATAATTCTCGCCCTCGCCATAGCCGACGGTGAGCGGCGCGCCGAGCCGGCCGCAGATCAGCAGATCGGGTTCGTTGCGAAACAGGAACGCGACCGCGAAGGCGCCATGAAGCTGGGGCAGCACCGCCGCCACGGCTTCGCGAGGAGACTTGCCGCGCTCGAGCTCGCGGCTGACCAGATGCGCGACGACTTCGGTGTCGGTCTGGCTCCTGAACGCGCGCCCCTCGGCGAGAAGTTCGTCGCGCAGCGGCTTGAAATTCTCGATGATGCCGTTGTGGACGATCGAGACGTCGCCGACGATGTGCGGATGGGCATTGTCCTCGGTCGGCGCGCCGTGCGTCGCCCAGCGGGTATGTGCGATTCCGATCGTGCCCGGCAGCGGGCTTTCGGCCAGCCGCTTGCCCAGATTGACGAGCTTGCCCTCCGCACGTCGGCGATCGATCTCGCCATCGTGCAGCGTGGCGATGCCGGCCGAATCATAGCCGCGATATTCGAGCCGCTTGAGCCCTTCGAACAGCCTTCCGGCGACGCTGTCGCTCCCGACGATCCCAACGATTCCGCACATCGAATTCTATCCCCTGCCGCAATCAATGCGGGAAATTGGTGTCGACGAAGATTCGGGTGAACTCCGCCGGATCGGGCGCATGCCCGTTGGCCTGCTCGAACTTGACCCGTCCCGCGCGCCAAACCTCCTCGATCGCGCCCGCCATACCTGCGGGAAACTGCATCCTGTTGGCGACGATCTCTCGCCAGCTGCCGGCGGCACCGAAGGTCTCGCGAAACTTCGGCTCCATCGCCCGCAAAGCTTGATCGGCAGCCGGATCGAGATGGCCGATCGCGTCGAGAACATAGCTTTCGAGCAGCCGCAGGAACGGCTTGCCGGCATAGCGATCCGTCATTTCGCAGCCTTTCGCGCCTTCATGGCTTCCCTGAAGCGCGTCCCCCAGCCGGGCTTCACCTCCTGCCTGCCGCGCGCCAATGCGAGATCGCCGGCCGCGACATCCCTGGTGATCACCGATCCCGCTGCGACGGTGGCGTCCTTGCCGATCGTCACCGGCGCGACCAGCGCACTGTTCGAGCCGATGAACGCACCTTCGCCGATGCTCGTACGATATTTGAAGAAGCCGTCATAATTGCAGGTGATCGTGCCCGCGCCGATGTTGGCTTCCGCCCCCACCTCGGCATCGCCGAGATAGGTCAGGTGGTTGGCCTTGGCGCCCTTGCCGAGTACGGTCTTCTTGATCTCGACGAAATTGCCGACCTTGGCATTCTCGCTCAGCACTGTGCCGGGGCGGAGCCTTGCATAGGGACCGACCACAGCGCCGCTGGCAATCCGCGCGCCCTCGATATGGCTGAAGCCATGGATGGTCACGCCGTCGGCGACTTCTACTCCCGGGCCAAAGAAGACGTTGGGTTCGATCAGCACATCGCGGCCGAGCCTGGTATCGTGCGAAAACCACACCGTCTCGGGCGCGATCAGCGTAGCACCTTCCGCCATCGCGCGGGCGCGGCGGCCGCGTTGCCATTCGGCCTCTACCGCGGCGAGTTCGCTCCGGCTGTTGATGCCGGCTACCTCGGCGGCCGACACTTCGATCACCGCCGAATGGCGTCCGGCGGCGGCCGCGACCGTGACGATGTCGGGGAGATAATATTCGCCGGTGGCATTGTCATTGCCGACGTTCGCCAGCAGCTCGAAGAGATCCGCCGAGCGCGCGGCGAAAAGCCCCGAGTTGCACAGCGTGACGGCACGTTCCTCTGGCGAGGCGTCCTTGAACTCGACGATACGCTCGACCCGCCCGGCAGCATTGGCGATCACCCGGCCATAAGCAGCGGGATCTTCGGGGCGAAAGCCGAGAGCGACTGTTGCCGGCGCATCCTCGGCATGGAGGCGCTCCAGCATGCGCGCGAGTGTGGCCGAACTGACGAGCGGCACGTCGCCGAACAGAACGAGGATGTCGCCGTCGAACCCGTCGAACGCCGATCGAGCTTCGAGCACGGCGTGCGCGGTACCGAGCTGCTCGACCTGCTCGACCGTCTCGACGCCGAGCGGGTGCACCGCCGCCTCGACCTGCTCGCGCCGGGCGCCGACGACGACGACCGTCCGCGCAGGACCGAGCGACGCGACGCTATCGATGAGGTGCAGCAGCATCGGCCGCCCGGCGATCGGATGAAGCACCTTGTGCGTATCGGATTTCATCCGCGTGCCCTTGCCCGCAGCAAGGATGATCGCAGCAACAGGCGATGTCATGAAAACCCTCCGGCGCGCACCCCTGCCATGAGAAGCTTGCCAATTCCATAGCCTTGCTGGCAGCAGGCGCGACGATGACCGACTTCCCTTTCGACATCGTCGGGTTCGACCTCGACGGCACCTTGTTCGACACGAGCGCGGACCTCACCGGCGCACTCAATCACGCCCTGCAACTGCTCGGGCGGCCCCCGCTCACCGTGGCGGAGGTCAAGCCGATGATCGGGCGCGGCGGCAAATACATGCTGCAGCAGGGACTCGAGGCCTCGGGAGGATGCGACCTCGACACGCTCGAGCGCGCCTATCCCGAACTGCTTGCCTTTTACGGCGACAACATCGCGCAGGCGACGCGGCCCTTCCCCGGCCTCTCGGCGGCGATGGACGCCCTTGAGGCTCGCGGGACGAAGCTCGCGATCGTCACAAACAAGGCGGAGAACCTCGCTGTGAAGCTGGTGGCGGAACTCGCCCTCGATCATCGCTTCGCCTGCGTGATCGGCGGCGATACGATGGGGCCGGACGGGCGCAAACCTTCGGCTGACGGAATCCGCGAGATGATCCGGCGCTGCGGCGGGGGTCGTGCGGCGTTCGTCGGCGATTCGATCTTCGATATTCAGGCCGCGAAGAACGCCGGTATCCCGTCGGTCGCCGTAAGCTTCGGCTTCCTGATGCAGCCCGTCGAGGAACTGATGGCCGATGTCGTGATCGATCATTTCGACGAACTGATCCCCGCACTTGAAGCCCTCGGCGAAAGCGCGGAGCCCCGGTGAACGACGCCTCGATCCTGCCGGTTTTCTCGCTGCTCGCATTGTCCCTGGGACTGGCGATGGATGCATTTGCGGTATCCGTCGCACAGGGTGCCTCCACACGGCCGGGCACCGCGGGCGCGCTGCGGATAGGCGCGGCTTTCGGACTCGCGCAAGGGCTGATGCCGCTGATCGGCTGGGCGCTGGGCACTGCCTTTGCGGGCCTGATCCGCAACGTCGACCATTGGGTCGCGTTCGTGCTGCTCGGCTTGCTCGGCGCCAGGATGCTGCGCGAAGGCCTGCGTGGCGAGGATGCCACCCCTGCCCCGGCATTGCTCGGCTGGGCATTATTGGGCGCGGCGGTGGCGACCAGTGTGGATGCCGCAGCGGCGGGAATCACGCTGCCGATGATCGGTGCGCCGGTGGCGATCGCCTGCGGCGTGATCGGGCTGGTCACTGCCGGGCTGTGCGTCGCCGGGGTCCGCGTCGGCGCGGCATCGGGCGCGCGCCTCGGCAAGGTCGCCGAGGTCGCCGGGGGTACCCTGCTGATCCTGATCGGCGCCAAGATCTTGATCCAGCATCTTTTCTTCGACGGCTGACGTGCGGCGGCAGTCGCCGGGCGCGCCGTTAAATCCGCGCGAGCGCGATGCTGTATTTTGCATCCGCCCCGTGATTCACCTGAATATTTGAAGCTCTTGCATTTCCCCTAGAGAGAATCGAGCATAGACAAAGGGGAATAAAGCGTGGGTCGCTTCGGGGGGATGTTGTTGAGGGGTTCCGGGCAAACCTCGTGGCAGGCGAAAGGCGACCTTCATCCTCGCGGGCGGGTCGCCTCGGCGCGGCTCGCCGAGCTCATCCAGCTCACCCTCGTCGCCGATGCAGCTATCGTGGATCTTCGCCCCTACGCCGAGCGGCAGCGCGCGTCCGGTGCGACCGAGTATCTCGACACCGCAGGCATCTTGCTCACGGGCGGCAAGGCCGAGAGCTCGGAAGCGCTGCTCTGGCGACTGGCCGATCCGATCGAGGCCCGCGCGAGCGGCTTTCAATCCTATGCCTGCGTCCCCTTTCACGATGCGGACGGCACGACCCTGGGGCGCATCGTCGCGATGCAGCGCGGTCAGCGCGTGTTCGACGGGCACGATCTCAAGATCCTGCGCACCGTCGCGGACATTGCAGCGGATCTGATCCGGCAGCCTCAGCTCGCCAGTTGATGCGGCGCCATTGGCGGGCCCATCCGCTTCGCCAGCAATGCGCGACCACGTGCGGTCAGCGCCGCGTCGATGACCTGCGGCCCGCCCGGCCCGACAGTGAACGCTTCGTAGCTGATCAGCCCGGCGTCGCTGAGGTCCTGGAAATTGCGGATGAAGTCCGTGACGCGCTCGGCGCTGTCCATGCCGAGATCGGCGGCGCGCAACGTGACGACGATCGGCCAGTTCGACCAGAGTGCATCGACGATCCTCTTTGCATCGGCGGATTGGTAAGCCTGCGCGGATTCGTCGATCACAAAAGCCTCACTGCCCTGAACTACATCAATCTGCGCCCCTTGCCGTTTGCCCCGATTGTCCCGGTCGCGAGTTAACTTTCGCTTCGGAAAGGTTAACAAATCGCTAACGCGGGACAACCGCACCTCCTCCACTCGCGTGTCGGAAGGTCGTTTCGCCCGAAGTTGATTATTTTGTATTCCGGGTGAAACCTGCCCAACAGGCACGTGAATGATGCGTGCCGGCCGAACATTGCCGCATGTAGTACCCGACTACCACACCTTCAATATAAAATTGCCATGCGGGACATAATCCAGACGCATAGTTCAAAACAGAACCGCCGAATAGCGGTTACTGAAGAAGTTAACTGACAATTATGATTAATATATTGTTCAACTTTCCCCTTTGCGCCATTTTGTGAATAAATGTCGGGCCAGCATCATGGGCGGCATGCGGAGCCAATGGCCGCGCATGTAGAAGCCGAGACGGGTCAGCCGGCGGGTCGGCCGACCCCAGATATCGCGGGCCAGCAGGCGACGCAGATACCATCCGTCCACCCCTTGCAGAGGCCTGCCGGTTCCCGGTTGCGCGCCGTAGAGCTGGTCCGCCAGCCGCAACGCCCGGTCGGCAGCCGCTTCGAGGCCATGATGCGCTGCCCGCGCCGCCAGCCCGGCGGTGCCGAGTTCCTCGGCCAGGCAATGCACGTCCCACAGGTTGCGCAGTCCGCCCGCGAGATCGCCGTCCGCGAACAGATGCGCGGCGGCGTGGCAGATCATGTCCGCCGGCGCGAGGACGTACATTCCGTTCTCCAGCGCCACGCCGTCCGCGATCAATGCATCAGGGTCGGGCGTGATGCGGGCGGTGCGCGGCAGGATCGTGTGGTGCACGTCGATCATCCGGTCGCGCTCGCGGTGGATCAGCGGCGGGAGCTCGTGCATCCAGCGGCGGTAGTAAAGGTCGTCATAGGGATCGGGCTTCACCCATTCCCAGCCGGCGCCGAGCAGCGCCGCTTCGACCTCCTCGAGCCGGGCATATGGCACGAGAATGTCGAGGTCACCGATCGAACGGCCCACCGCCGCAGCGAGCCCCGCGGCGGCATAGGCCGTGCCCTTGAGCAGGATCATCGGGATGCCCATGCCGGCGAGCGCGCGGCGCGCCATCTCGGCCTCCCACAAAGCCGCGAGGCGGCCCTGCTCCGCCGAAGCGCGTGCGTCGTCGAAGATCCGGGCTGCGGCGGCCGGCATCGGCAACCCGCCGAGCCGGTGGGCAAGCGTGCCGATCAACTGCTCGGCCCGTGCGATGGCGAGCAATGCCGTCCAGCCGTCGCTGTCTAGTTTCGCGACCGTCGCCGGATCGCGTAACGCTTCGGTGAGGATGCGCGCGTCGCTCATGCCCAGAGACGCTCGACCTGCGCCAGCGCCGTCGCCGCGTCGGGATAATCGACCGCGCAGGCCGGCACCTTGCGGACCAGCGCGGTCAGCGCATCGAAGCCACGCTCGGCGAGCGCGACATAGTTGGTCGACGCCTGGGTGAGCCGAACGAAGGTCTCGCTGGGCAGCATTTCGCGCTCGGCGGCGGCGAACCCGTAGCTCGGAAACAGGATCAGATGCGGTGCCGCGGGTTCGGCCATCGCCGCGATCGCGCCGGCGTCCGGCACGAGGTGGCGGATCGTGCCTTTGGGCGTCCCTTCGAGCCGCGGCCCGAAACGGCCGTCCGGCAGCGCGCGCTCGAGCACGCCGATCGCTTCATTCTTGAGGCTGATCAGCCGCGGAAAGCCGTGGATCAGCCCGGTGACCGGATCGAGCAAGGCGAATTCGTCGCCCATCAGCCGCCAACCCCGCGCCATCAGCAAGGCGGCCAGAGTCGATTTGCCGGCGCCCGACATGCCGGTCATCAGCAAAGCCTTGCCGTCGCGCTCGACGGCCGAAGCATGGAGCAGCAAGTAGCGGCGCTGACCAAGCGCCATTTGCAGGTTCATCCCCATCTCGGCGGCGAGCAGCCCCTGCGCCAGCGGCAGCGGCGCGGCATCGGGAATGACGAAGTCGCCGCCGATATGCACCGAGGGCCGCAGGAAACGGCGCCACGGCCGCGCGGCGAAAAGGTGGACGTTAAAGTCGGGAATGCCGTCGTCGGGGCGGGGGTAATCGCGGTACAGCGCTTCGATCGCGGCGATCGGCGCCCGCCAGTCGCTGCCGACGCGGAACCCGATCGGGCCGATGCGGAGCGTGGCGACGTGCCTCACAGCCGCTCCACAAGACCTGCGGTCGCGAGTTCGTCGAGGCGGGCGGTCAGGGCGGCCGGGTCGGCGTCGGTCAGGTCGAAGCGTTCGCCGAGGCGTGCGAGCAGGTCCGGTACGCCGAGCGGTTCGCCGGCCAGCGTTTCGAGGATCTCGGGAACCGGGCTGTCGACGACATGGGTGATCCCCGACGCACGATGATAGATCAGCGTGAGCGCGTCGAGCGGGACGATACCCAGCGTTCCCGGAGCAGCAGCGCGATAGAAGGTCACGCTCACCAACTCCGTTCGTGCTGAGCTTGTCGAAGCACCGTTTTGCTTCTGCCGCAGGTTTGAAGAAAGAACCGCCCTTCGACAAGCTCAGGGCGAACGCTGCAGATGCCGCGCGGCTCGTGGATCAGCCGCGCGGCATCTGCAGCGAGGCGAAGCACGTGAAGCCGCTGGTGCCCGATTGCAGGCGACGGATGTAGTTGGTGTAGGCGCGGCTGCTCTCTGCGTCGGTGCCGGGCAAGGTGCCGCCCGACAGAGCGCGCTTGACGTCCTCCGCCTTGAACGGCGTGCCCGGCGGCGCATAGGCGCCCGGCGTCCCGGCCGGAACGAGGCTGCCGTCGGTCGCGATGTAATTGCCCGCCCGCGCCGGGTCGGGCACCGGAATCTCGCAATTCATCACCGACGCGCTCGTCTGGGCGAGCGCGGGGCGGATCGAGACGATTGCCGACGCGCCGGCCGCGCCGAGCATCAGTGCGCGGCGGCGCGAAGCGACGGGTCCGGTGCTTTCGTCGGCCATGGCGCATTGTCATGCGCCCGCACGGCTTTCGCAATCGTAAATCCATGCCTAGAACGGGACATATGCAGTCCTTGCTCGGGGTCCGAACAGCGTTGGCACTCGTTGTCGCGGCCATCGCCGCGATCGCCAGCCTGTTGCTGAACGGCGATGCCCAGGCGGGCCTTGTCGTCCTCGTCTGTGCGGCGGCGGCGGTGTTGATCGCCGCCAGCGGCAATGACGAGGCGCCGCCGCCTTCCGAACGCGCGGTTCCGCCGCCGCAGAGCGAACCGGCGATCGCCGAAGTGATCGAGGCGATTGCCGAGCCGTTGCTGGTCATCGCCGAGAACCGCGTCGAGGCCGCCAATCAGGGCGCGCGCGAACTGCTCGGCCAGCACGTGCTCGGCGAGGATGTCCGCGTCGCCATCCGGCACCCCGCCGCGGCAGAACGGCTGATGCGTGCCGACGACGGCGCGCCCGGTGCACCGATCCACCTGGTCGGGCTCGGCACGCGCGACCAGCGCTGGGAGATGCGGGTACATAGCCTCGCCGACGGGCGCCGGATCGTCCATCTGATCGACCGGACGGGCAGCTATGCGGCCGAGCGGATGCGCGTCGACTTCGTCGCCAATGCGAGCCACGAGCTGCGCACCCCGCTCGCCTCGCTCCTCGGCTATGTCGAGACCCTGCGCGAAGACGCCGGCGACGATCCGGGCACGCGCGCGCGCTTCCTCAAGATCGTGTTCGGCGAAGCCCAACGAATGCAGCGGCTGATCGAGGATCTCATTTCGCTGAGCCGGATCGAGGCCGAGAAATATCGCCCGCCCGACAAGGCCGTGAACCTCGCCGAACTGGTCGAGCAAGTAACCACCGAGCTTTCGGGCAGCCCGCGCGCCGCCGATCTCGTCACCCAGATCGCCGATGTGGCGCCGGTGGCGGGCGATCCGACCCAGCTCAGCCAGTTGCTCCACAACGTTATCGGCAATGCGATGAAATATGGCCGCGAAGGTACGCCGGTGACGATCGCGCTCCAGCCCGACGGCGAGTCGATGGTGCGGCTCAGCGTCACCGATGAAGGCGAAGGCATTCCGCCGCAGCACCTGCCGCGGCTGACCGAGCGCTTCTACCGTGTCGATTCGGGACGCAGCCGATCGCTTGGCGGCACCGGGCTCGGCCTCGCGATCGTCAAGCACATCGTCGAACGCCACCGCGGCCGTCTCGATATTGCGAGCACCGTCGGCAAGGGGACCACCGTCACCATGGTTCTGCCGGTCCGCCGACTGTCATAAAGGCGTAACCGACCTGAAAGACACGCGGCCTGCGTGCCGATGCAGCACGACTCGGGGTACAGCGGGAGTTCGCGACATTTTCGGCAGGTTCGGCCTGATTGCAGCGGCGGCACTCACGCTGGCCGGCTGCGACAGCAACACAGCGCGCGAGATCCGCGTCGTGGGCTCGTCGACGGTCTATCCGTTCACCACTGCCGTCGCCGAAACCTTCGTCAACCAAGGCGGCGGCCGCAAGGCGCCGGTAGTCGAATCGATCGGCACCGGCGCGGGGCTCAAGCGCTTCTGCGAAGGCGTGGGCTGGGAATATCCCGACATCGCCAACGCCAGCCGCCGCATCAAGAAATCCGAATATGCGCTGTGTCAGGCCAATGGCGTCGGCGAGATCATGGAAGTCCAGATCGGGGTCGACGGGGTTGCGTTGGCCGAGGCGAATAACGGCCCGAAGCTCGAGCTGAGCAAGAAGGATGTCTATCTCGCCCTCGCCGCCAATCCGCTCGGCAAGCCCAATGCGGCGCGGACGTGGCGCGACGTCAATCCGTCGCTGCCTGCGCTGCCGATCCAGGTGATGGGCCCGCCGGCGACCAGCGGCACGCGCGATGCGCTGGTCGAGCTGGTGCTGGAGCCGGGCTGCGCCGCCGCCGACCCGCAGGCCAAGGCGCTCAAGGCCGCGAAGGACAGCGCGCCTTATGACAGCCGGTGCAAGCGCATCCGCGATGACGGGCCCTATATCGACAAGGGCGAGAACGACAATCTGATCGTCCAGGGGCTCGCCGCCAATCCCAATGCGCTCGGCGTGTTCGGCTATTCCTATCTCGAGGAGAATATCGATCGGCTGCACGGCGTGCCGATCGACGGCGTCGCGCCGAGCTATGCCAGCATCGCCGACGGCAGCTATCCCGGCGCGCGGCCCTTGTTCCTCTATGTCAAGAAGCGCCATCTGCGCGCCGTGCCCGGGCTCGCCGATTTCCTGACGCTCTACACGACGATGTGGAACCCGAAGGGAAAGCTCACCCAACGCGGCCTGATCGCGGCTCCCGACGCTTTGCGCGCGCATTCGGCGCAGGTCGTTGCGCAACGCACGCCGCTCGATCCGGCGGGGCTGCACTGATGAACGCCTTCGCGCTCCTCTTCCTCGTCTTCGGGCTCGGGCTGATCGGCTGGCTGACCGCGCGCGCGCGCGCCGTGCGCTTCGATCGCGGCGGCGCCAAACGGCTCCATTCGCTGCCCGGGCAGCACGGCATGTACGTCGCGATGTGGACTGTGCTGCCGGCATTGCTGTTCGTCGCCTTGTGGAGCGCGATCAGCCCCGGCCTGATTCGCCAGGCCGTGCTCGAGCATCCCGCGGCGGCGCAGCTTCCTCAATTCGCTTTCGAGCGCGACGCGTTGCTCGCCGAGGCGAAGCGCGTCGCCAACACCGACGGCGCCACTGCATTCGATCCCGTCGCCGCCCAGCTCGTCTCCCCCACCCGCACGGCGCAATCGCGTTATGGCTGGATGGGTACGGGGGTTGCGATCCTGCTCGCCTTTGCCGGCGGCGCGTTCGCCCTGACCCGTGTGCGCGCACAGTTCCGCGCGCGCAGTCAGGTCGAGCGCGGGATGATGGTGCTGCTGTTGTTCGCATCGCTGATCGCGATCCTGACCACGCTCGGCATCTTCCTCTCGCTGCTGTGGGAGTCGCTCCGCTTCTTCTCGGCTGTGCCGATCACCGATTTCCTGTTCGGTACGCACTGGAGCCCGCAGGTGATCGATGCCGCGCAACCGGGCAAGTCGCTCGGCGCGGTGCCACTGTTCTGGGGCACCTTCTTCATCGGCGCGGTGATCGCGATGATCGTCGCGATCCCGTTCGGGCTGATGAGCGCGATCTATCTGACGCAATATGCCGCCCCGGGCGTACGCAAATGGATGAAGCCGATCCTCGAGATGCTCGCCGGCGTACCGACGGTCGTCTACGGCTATTTCGCCGCTCTCACCGTGGCGCCTGCGGTTCGCGACCTCGCGGTTTCGCTCGGCTACACCTATGCGTCGTCGGAGAGTGCGCTCGCCGCGGGGCTCGTGATGGGGGTGATGATCATCCCCTTCGTCTCGTCGATGGCAGACGATTCGATCGCGGCTGTGCCCACAGCGATGCGCGACGGCAGCCTCGCAATGGGTGCGACCACCAGCGAGACGATTTCGCGCGTGCTGATCCCCGCCGCTCTGCCCGGCGTGGTCGCCGGCGTGCTGCTCGCCGTGAGCCGCGCGATCGGCGAGACGATGATCGTGGTGATGGCCGCTTCCGGCGCCGCGAATATCACGCTCAACCCGTTCGAGAGCGCAACGACGGTCACCAAGCAGATCGTCGACCTGCTCACCGGCGAATCCGAATTCGACAGCCCCAAGACTTTGGCGGCGTTCGCGCTGGGGCTGACACTGTTCGTGATCACCCTGCTGCTCAACATCGTCGCGCTGCGCGTGGTGAAGAAATATCGGGAAGCCTATGAGTAAGTCATTGGTCGCCCAGCTGCCGACCGGCCCGGCAGAGCCCGCGGAACGCACCCCGACCGACTGGAAGACCGCGGCGATGCAGAAGCGCATCCGCCGGCGCTATGCCCGCGAGCGGCGCTTCCGCTTCTTCGGGCTGGCGGCAGTGGTGCTGTCGGCGTCGTTCCTCGCCTTCCTGCTGATCACGATGGTCGCCAATGGCTGGCGCGGCTTCACCCGTACCGACGTGGCGCTGCCGATCGACTTCGCAGCGTCGGGCATGATGGTCGAGCGCGCGCAGCTGAACACGCCCGCGGCCGACCTCGCGCTCGCCGGCGCGGGGCTGGAAAATGCCGTCAAAGGGGCCGCAGCGACCGCGTTCGGACCGGGCGGCGAGGATTTGATCTCCGAAAATGCCTGGCTGCGGGTGCGCGACGCAATCAAACGCGACCCGAGCATCCTCGATCGCAAGGTCCGCATCGATGTGCCGGCATCGACCGAAGTCGATCAGGCGGTGCGTGGCGACGGGACTGCCGAGATCAAGGCGACCGTGGCGAAGCTGCAGCAGGCCGGCGCGCTGTCGCGGCATTTCAATATGGATTTCCTGCACGAATCCGATTCCACCGATCCGGTCGCGGTCGGCATCTGGGGTGCGCTCAAGGGCTCGCTGCTGACCATGCTGGTGACCTTCCTGATCGCCTTCCCGGTCGGTGTGCTCTCGGCGATCTATCTCGAGGAATATGCGCCGCGGAACCGCTGGACCGATCTGATCGAGGTGTCGATCAACAATCTCGCGGCGGTCCCCTCGATCATCTTCGGTCTGCTCGGGCTCGCGGTATTCCTCGGCAGCTGGAGCCTGTTCGGGCACCAGTTCGGTCCCCTCCTGCCCCGCTCGGCCGCGCTCGTTGGCGGGCTCACCCTCGCGCTGATGATCATGCCGGTGATCGTCATCGCCAGCCGCAATGCGATCAAGGCCGTGCCGCCGTCGATCCGCGACGCCGCCTTGGGCATCGGCGCAAGCCCGATCCAGGTGGTGTTCCACCACGTGCTGCCGCTGGCGATGCCCGGCATCCTGACCGGAACGATCATCGGCATGGCGCGCGCCTTGGGCGAGACCGCCCCGCTCCTGCTGATCGGCATGCGTGCGTTCATCGTCACGCCACCCGGCGGCTTCACCGATCCCGCCACGGTGCTGCCGGTGCAGATCTTCCTGTGGTCCGACGAAGTCAGCCGCGGCTTCATCGAGAAGACCAGCGCCGCGATCATCGTGCTGCTGGTGTTCCTGCTCGCCATGAACGGGCTGGCCATCTATCTTCGCAACAAGTTCGAGACCCGCTGGTGATAAGCAACGCCCCTCCCAAGATGTCCGCCCGCGGCGTCAGCGTCTTCTACGGCGACAAGCAGGCCGTGAAGGACGTGTCGATCGACATCGACATGGACAAGGTCACCGCATTCATCGGTCCGTCGGGCTGCGGCAAGTCGACCTTCCTGCGCACGCTCAACCGGATGAACGACACCATCGCCTCGGCACGCGTCGAGGGCGAGATCATGCTCGACGGCGAGAATATCTATTCCTCGGCAATGGACGTGGTCCAGCTGCGCGCCCGCGTCGGCATGGTGTTCCAGAAGCCCAACCCTTTTCCCAAGTCGATCTACGAGAATGTCGCCTACGGGCCGCGCATCCACGGGCTCGCGCCTTCGAAGAGCGATCTCGACGCAATCGTCGAGCGCTCGCTCAAGCGCGCCGGACTGTGGGAGGAAGTGAAGGACCGACTGCAGGACAGCGGCACCGCGCTTTCCGGCGGCCAGCAGCAGCGGCTGTGCATCGCCCGCGCGATCGCCGTCGATCCCGAGGTGATCCTGATGGACGAACCCGCCTCGGCGCTTGATCCGATCGCCACCGCCAAGATCGAGGAGCTGATCCACGAGTTGCGCGGCCGCTACGCCATCGCGATCGTCACCCACAACATGCAGCAGGCCGCGCGGGTGAGCCAGCGCACCGCCTTCTTCCACCTGGGCAATCTCGTGGAATATGGTGACACCGACCAGATATTCACGACGCCCCGCGAGGAGCGGACCAAAGACTATATCACCGGAAGGTACGGCTGATGGGTACGGGGCAGGAACATACCGTTAAGGCGTTCGACGAGGACATCAAGCACCTGCGCGCGCTGATCAGCCAGATGGGCGGCCTCGCGGAGGAGGCGATCCACGACGCGATGAAGGCGCTCCAGCGCGGCGACACCGCGCTCGCCGATCAGGTCCGCGCCAAGGACAAGCAGATCGACGTGATCGAGGCCGAGCTCGAGAAGCTGGTCGTCCGCGTGATCGCGTTGCGCGCGCCGATGGCCGACGATCTCCGCGAAGTGATTGCAGCGCTCAAGATCGCCGCGGTGATCGAGCGGATCGGCGACTACGCCAAGAACGTCGCCAAACGCGTGCCGCTGATCCACACCGCAGGCGAGGATCGCATCGAGGCTTTGTCGCTGCTCCCCGCAATGGCCCAGATGGCAAGCGACATGGTGCACGACGCGCTCGATGCCTTCGCGTCGCGTGACGCCCGGGTCGCGGCCGAGGTCTGCCAGCGCGATTCGGCGCTCGACGATTTCTACGATTCGATCTTCCGCACCCTGGTGACCTTCATGGTCGAGAATCCGCGCACGGTGAGCCAGGTGGCACACCTTTTGTTCGTCGCCAAGAACATCGAGCGGATCGGCGATCATGCCACCAATGTCGCCGAGATGGTCTATTTCGCCGCGACCGGCCGCTATCTGGCCGACGAAGCGGCACCTGCCTGAGGACGCGTATATGGCCCGAGTGAAGATGCTTCTCGTCGAGGACGACGCCGCGATCGCCGAACTGGTGACGTGGCACTTCAAGCGCGAGGATTACGAGGTCAAGCACACGCCGGACGGCGAGGAGGCGCTGCTGCTCGCCAAGGAGGCCACGCCCGACATCGTCCTGCTCGACTGGATGGTCGAGGGGCTTTCCGGGATCGAGGTGTGCCGGCGCCTCCGCCGCATGCCCGAGACCGCCAACATCCCGATCATCATGCTCACCGCGCGCGGCGAGGAAGAGGACCGCGTCCGCGGGCTCGAGACCGGCGCCGACGATTATGTCACCAAGCCCTTCTCGCCACGCGAGCTGGTCGCCCGGGTCGGCGCGGTACTGCGGCGGGTCCGTCCTGCGCTGGCCGGTGAGGCGCTGAGCTATGCCGACATCGAAATGGACACGGTTGGCCACAAGGTCCGCCGCGGCGGCGAAGTGATCTCGCTGGGGCCGACCGAATTCCGCCTGCTCAAGCATTTCCTTGAGCATCCGGGCTGGGTGTTCTCGCGCGAGCGGCTGCTCGATGCGGTGTGGGGACATGACAGCGACATCGAATCGCGCACGGTCGACGTCCACATCCGGCGGCTGCGCAAGGCGATCAACAATGGCGACCGTCCCGACATCATCCGGACCGTGCGTTCGGCAGGCTATGCTCTGGATGCGGGGAACTGAGGGAGCAAAGCGGCGATCTCCGGCGTTGGCTTCATGGACGTGCAAATTGCACCTCTGACCAATTCAGGAGAAGCTTGGATGAAGCTTATCGCATTGGCGGCCGCTCTCGCCGCAGTCGGCGGCACGGCCGTCGCCCAGCAGACCCCGCAGCAGACCACGCCGCCCGCCACCACGGCGCCGGACACCCCTGCGACGACGACGCCCGATCCCAACACCCCGCCCTCTGACCCGCAGGCCGGTACCACCGGTTCGGGCACGACGGCGACCGATGCTACGGGCACGTCAACGACCGACACCGGCACTGCGACCACCGGCACCACCACGACCGACACCACCGGTGCGCCGGCGGGCACCACCGGCACCGCCACCACGGACACGACCGGCACCGCTACGACTGGCACCACCGGCACCACCGGCAGCACGAGCTCGAACTGGAGCGCCACCGGCACGGCCGGCGCCACCACGGCGACGAGCCCCGCTCCCGCCGCAGCGCGCAACTATCCGCCCTGCTCGCGGACGGTGAAGGATCAGTGCCGCCAGCGCGGCGGCCGCTGAGCCTGATCCCGGGCTGTTCAGCCCGCTCTGAATGAGTCTAGGAAGCGCTCCACAGCCATGGAGCGCTTCCGATGACCATAAGTTTCAACAATCGCGTCGCCATCGTCACCGGCGCGGGCGGCGGTCTTGGGCGCGCTTATGCGCTCGAGCTGGCGCGGCGCGGGGCCAAGGTCGTGGTCAACGATCTCGGCGGCGCGCGCGACGGCACCGGCCATTCGGATGCCGCGCTGGCCGTAGTGCGCGAGATCGAGGCGGCTGGCGGCGAGGCATTCTCCAACGGCGGCAGCGTCACCGAATATAGCCAGATGGTTGAAATGGTCGAGGCCGCGCGGGCGCGCTGGGGCCGCGTCGACATCTTGATCAACAATGCCGGCGTGCTCCGCGACCGAAGCTTTGCCAAAATGGAGCCGGAAGATTTCCGCTTCGTCGTCGACATTCATCTGAACGGCTCGGCCAACTGCACCAAGGCAGTGTGGGAGACGATGCGCGAACAGAATTACGGGCGGATCCTGATGACCGCCTCGTCGACCGGTCTGTTCGGCAATTTCGGCCAGGCGAATTACGGTGCCGCCAAGCTCGGCCTCGCGGGGCTCGCCAAAACCCTGCACCTCGAAGGCGCCAAATACGGGATCAAGGTCAACACCATCGCGCCAGTGGCGGGGACGCGGATGACCGAAGACATTTTCCCGGAAGCTGCGTTCAAGGCATTCGCGCCAGAGAATGTCGCTCCTGCCGCGCTGTTCCTCGTCAGCGAGGATGCCCCATCCAACATGATCGTCGGCGCCGGCGGCGGCGTGGTGCAGGCAGCCTATGTGACGCTCACTCCCGGCGCGAAGCTCGCCGAGCCGACGCCCGAGAGCGTCGCCGCACAGTGGAGCGAGATCATCGACCGCAAGGGAGAGATCGTCCCAAGTTCGGGCGCCGAGCAGACCATGTCGATCCTGTCGCGGCTGCAGTAGCGCCTTACCGTATTGTTTCACTAATACACTTGTGCTAGGCAATTCTCACAACAGGAGAATTGCCCATGTATAGCGAAAGCGACCTGGCAGGCGCGGTGGAGGCGGGGGCGATCTCCCCCGACGCCGCGGCTGCGCTCAGAAACCACGTGGCAGCGACGCGCGCGACTCCCACGGTCGACGAAGAGAGCTTCCGGCTGCTCACCGGATTCAACGACATCTTCGTCGGGATCGCGGCGAGCCTGATCCTCGTCGCGGTCGGCTGGATCGGCTTCTATATCGGTGGCAAGGTCATCGGCCTCGATTATGCCAATGAGACGCCGCGCCAGGTGGGCGTCGCCATCGCGTTCGGGGGCTTCGCGGTGGCGATCACCAGCTGGCTGCTCGCCGAATATTTCACCCGACAGCGCCGCATGGCGCTTCCCAGCATCCTTTTGCTGCTCGGCTTCGCCGGCGGCATCTTTGCCGGCTTCGGCGCGATCTGGGGCGCCAATGCACCATGGCTTTCGGAGCAGTTCGGCCTCACCACCGAGCTGCAGCAACGCCAGCTCTTCGGGGCGATCAGCGTCATCACCGGCGTCGTGACCGCGGGCGCGACCTGGCTCCACTGGCGCCGGTTCATGGTGCCGATCACCGTCGCGGTCGGCGCGCTGGCGCTGGTGGCGGTCGCCGTCGGCGCGATCACTGCGTTCGTGCCTGCGTCGAAAGAGGCGCTCAATCCGATGCTGCTGATCGCCGGCATGCTCGTCTTCTTCTTCGCGATGCGCTGGGACATTTCGGACCGCGAGCGCCGCACGCGCCGGTCGGACGTCGCCTTCTGGCTTCACCTCGCCGCGGCGCCGCTGATCGCACACCCCGTCTTCCACATGCTCGGCGTGTTCGAAGGCACGATCGGCGCGCCGATGGCCGCATTGGTGATCGCGCTCTACATCGCCTTCGCCGCAGTGGCGCTGGCGGTCGACCGCCGTGCGCTGCTCGTCTCGAGCCTCGTCTACGTGCTCTGGGCGATGTACGCCTTGTTCGAACAGAGCGGTGCAGTGGAACTGGCCGCGGCGCTCACCGCTTTGGTGATCGGCTCGGCACTGCTGACTCTCTCCGCCTTCTGGCAGCCGATGCGCCGACAGGTCGTCGGGCTGCTGGGCAAGGATCTGGAAGATCGGCTGCCACCCACCCGGCAGCTGGCAATGGCTTGATTGTTTCCCTCTCCCCTTCAGGGGAGAGGGTGGCCGAGCGCAGCGAGGTCGGGAGAGGGGGCCGTCGAGAGGGCATTGCACTTGCCCCTCTCCCCTGCCCTCTCTCCGCAAGCGGGGAGAGGGAGCCGCTATTCTCCGACCAGTTTCATCAGCCGCCGCTCGACCGGGGCGAGCACCGGGCCGAGCTCGTGGCCGCGCTTGAGGATCATGCCCGATTCGTTGAGCAGCGCCCACATGCCCTGGCGGTTACGCAGCGCCGGACGCTTCTCGATCCGGTACTCCGGACGCTCGGCGGCGCGGCGGAAGGCGGCGAACACCGCCGCCTCCTTGTCGAACTGGATGGCATAGTCCTTCCAGTGCCCGGCGGCGACCATCCGGCCGTAGAGGTCGAGGATCCGGGTCAGTTCGAGGCGTTCGAAGCCGACCTGCGAAGGCTGGCCGATCGGCAGGGGCGTTACGGTTCCCATCAGGCGCGGTCGCGGCGTCCTGGCTTTTCACTCGCCTCCCTGGCCTCGATCATCGTGTCGAGGCGCTTGCGCAAAGTCTCGAGTTCGCAGCGCATGATCTCAAGCTTTTGCGTCGCGGGATCGAAGATCTCGCTGCACGGCGTGCCGTAGGGAACGAAATCCTTCTGCCAGGTCGCCGCCTCGACCAGCGTCGGCTTGGCCGGAATGCCGACCATCACCGCCCCTTCGGGAACATCCTTGGTCACCACGGCATTGGCACCGATGCGCGCGCGCTCGCCTACCGTGATCGGGCCGAGCACCTGCGCGCCCGATCCGATGATCACGCCGTCGAGGATGGTCGGGTGGCGCTTGCCGGCCATCCCGTTGTCCGGGCTCGTGCCCCCCAGCGTCACGCACTGATAGATCGTGACATTGTCGCCGATCTCGGCGGTCTCGCCGATCACCACGAAGCCGTGATCGATGAAGAAATTGCGTCCGATCGTCGCACCCGGATGGATGTCGATCGCTGTCATCCAGCGCGACCAGTGATTCACCGCACGCGCGAGGAAGAACCAGCCGCCTTTGAACAGCCGGTGCGCGATGCGGTGATAGAAAACCGCCCACACGCCCGGATAGAGCAGGATTTCGGCACGGCTGCGCGGCGCGGGATCGCGCGCGCGGATCGAATCGAGATAGGCCTTCAGGCGACGGAACATGGCCGGGTTCCCCTTTGACGGCTCCATTTAATGCACGACGCGCCCGATTTCCAGAACAGCCCCTCCCGCGGCTTGTGGCTGCTAAACACGATGTATCTTGTGGGAATTCGATCGGCGCGGCATTCCTGCGGGTCCAACAGGTGGATGCAGGGCGCGGATGATCTTCGGAATTGACCTCACGGCGCTGCTTCCCTTCATCGCCGTGGGCTTCGCCGCTCAGATGGTCGACGGCGCGCTCGGCATGGCGTTCGGGGTGATCTCGAACACGCTGCTGCTCAGCCTCGGCGTGCCCCCCGCGGCCGCCTCGGCCGGTGTGCACACGGTCGAGACCTTCACCACGGCGGTCTCGGGAATCAGCCACGCGCTGCACAAGAACGTCAACTGGAAGCTGTTCCTTCGAATTGCGATCCCGGGCGTGATCGGCGGCGGGCTTGGCGCCTATGTGCTTTCGAACATCAATGCGGCGACGGCCAAGCCGTTTATCCTCGCCTATCTCGCCGGGATCGGGCTGTATCTGCTCTGGCGGGCGCAGCATTATCCGCCGCATGAGCGCAGCCCGAAGATCGTCGAGCCGCTCGGGCTCGCCGGCGGCTTTCTCGACGCAGCCGGCGGCGGCGGATGGGGCCCGGTGGTGACATCGAACCTGCTCGTCCAGGGATCGAGCCCGCGGATGACGATCGGCACCGTCAACACCGCCGAGTTCTTCGTGACGACCACCATTTCGGCGACCTTCATCACGCAATTGGGCTGGGAGGCGTTCACGCTGGCCACCGTCGGCCTGCTGATCGGCGGCGTCATCGCAGCGCCTTTGGGCGCCATGCTCGCCAAGCGCATCGAGCCCAAGAAGCTGATGCTGATGGTCGGCGTGGTGCTGACGATTACCAGCGTCTACAATCTCTACCTCGCGCTACGCTGAGCTCAGCCGGGCTCGCCGCCCAAGACAGACGTGCCAGCATCGCCAGTCGACGGCTTGAAACTGGCCGGGACGACGCCTTAGATCGGTGGCTGCAAACGGGCGGTCAGCCGCGAAAGTTGACACAAGCTTTACACTGTCCGCATCGTCCTGCCGGCTAATGTTCCCGCACAGACAGTCCAGGATGGTGCGAACCCGGCACGTCATAGCTCGGCTTTCCGTCAAGCCAGATGGTTCGGGCGTTACGATATCAAAGAGCCTGATGAGGCTGTCAGGCGAAATCCTACATTGCAAGCACGATCGCAGACGGGTTCCGCTGCCGGCCTGGCTCACCTCGATTCCGATCTATGTGATGGGAGAGAAGGTGACGACCGCAGCTCACGCACCAAGTCGATCAATTCCGCATTGTTGATCGCCTCACTCGATCAAACCGAGTGAAGCTTCCCATTAGCATTGCGCTGCAGCACGCCTATATCCCGCATTGCAACACAACGCCTTTGGAGGAAATTTCGCATGGCGCTCATCGGAAGCACGATCAAGCCTTTCACCGCGCAGGCCTATAAGGAAGGCAAGTTCGTCCAGGTGACCGACGCCGATACGCGCGGCAAGTGGGCTGTGTTCTTCTTCTATCCGGCCGACTTCACCTTCGTCTGCCCGACCGAGCTCGAGGACCTCGCCGACATCTACCCGCAGCTGCAGAAGATGGGCGTGGAAGTCTATTCGGTTTCGACCGACACGCACTTCAGCCACAAGGCCTGGCACGACACCTCGCCGGCGATCGGCAAGATCAATTACTATATGCTCGGCGACCAGAACCACGTGCTCAGCACCAATTTCGACGTGCTGCGTGAGGGTCAGGGCCTCGCGGACCGCGGCACCTTCGTCGTCGATCCGGAAGGCGTGATCCAGCTGGTCGAGATCACGTCGGAAGGCGTCGGCCGCAACGCGGCCGAGCTGCTCCGCAAGATCAAGGCCGCGCAGTACATTGCCGCGCATCCGGGCGAAGTCTGCCCGGCCAAGTGGGAAGAGGGCGAAGAGACGCTCGCTCCCTCGCTGGACCTCGTCGGCAAGATCTGACCCCCAAGGCGCCTCCCTCCCCTCCCCCCTCTGCGGGAGGCGCCCATGCGGCCCGGGGTGGATCACCATCCCGGGCCGTTTTGTTTTTCTCACCGTTCGCCCTGAGCTTGTCGAAGGGCGCCGAGCCACAAGCGATGCGCCCGCGGGTCGCCCTTCGACAGGCTCAGGGCGAACGGTGACTTGTTCTTGTTTTCAGGAGTGCCCCATGCTCGACGCCAATCTGACGCAACAGCTCAAGACCTATCTGGTCAACATCAAGCAGCCGATCGAGCTGGTCGCCAGCCTCGGCGACGACGCCAAGTCGGGCGAGCTCGAGCGGCTGCTGAACGATATCGCGGCGCTGTCGGACCTGATCACGGTCGTCCGCAAGGACGACGACAAGCGCAAGCCCAGCTTCATGATCCGTCGCGCCGGCACCGATATCGGCGTGCGCTTCGCGGGCCTGCCGATGGGGCACGAATTCACCTCGCTGGTCCTCGCGCTGCTGCAGGTCGGCGGGCACCCGTCGCGCGCGGCGCAGGAGCTGATCGAGCAGGTCAAGAATCTCGACGGCGACTTCGAATTCGAGACCTATTTCTCGCTTTCGTGCCAGAACTGCCCGGACGTGGTGCAGGCGCTGAATCTGATGGCGGTGCTCAATCCGCGGATCAAGCACGTCGCGATCGACGGCGCCTTGTTCAAGGACGAGGTCGACAGCCGCAAGGTGATGGCGGTGCCGACCGTGTTCCTCAACGGCGAGCCGTTCGGCCAGGGCCGGATGGAACTCGAACAGATCGTAGCGAAGCTCGACACCAATGCCGAGGCGCGCGCCGCTGAACGGATCAAGACCAAGGACGCGTTCGACGTGCTGGTGGTTGGCGGCGGCCCCGCAGGCGCCGCGGCGGCGATCTACGCCGCCCGCAAGGGCATCCGCACGGGTATCGCCGCCGAGCGCTTCGGCGGGCAGGTGCTCGATACGATGGCGATCGAGAATTTCATCTCGGTGCCGCACACCGAAGGGCCCAAGCTCGCCGCGCATCTCGAACAGCACGTGAAGGACTACGACGTCGACGTGATGAACCTCCAGCGCGCCGAGAAGCTGATCCCGGCGCCGACCGAAGGCGGCCTGCACGAGGTGCGGCTGGCCAATGGCGCGAGCCTCAAGGCGCGTACCGTGATTCTGTCGACCGGCGCGCGCTGGCGGCAGATGGGCGTTCCAGGCGAAGACGAATATCGCAACAAGGGCGTGGCCTATTGCCCGCATTGCGATGGCCCGCTGTTCAAGGGCAAGCGCGTCGCGGTGATCGGCGGCGGCAATTCGGGCGTCGAGGCGGCGATCGACCTCGCCGGCATCGTCGCGCACGTCACCCTGATCGAATATGACAGCGACCTGCGCGCCGACGCGGTGCTCCAGCGCAAGCTGGCGACCTTGCCGAATGTCCAGGTGATCACTTCCGCGCTGACCACCGAAGTGCAAGGGGACGGCGAGAAGGTGACGGGGCTGGTCTACAAGGACCGCAATCACGGCACCTCGCACGAAGTCGCGCTCGAGGGCATCTTCGTCCAGATCGGGCTGGTGCCGAACACCGAATGGCTCAAGGACAGCGTGGCGCTCAGCCCGCGCGGCGAGATCGAGATCGACGCGCGCGGCGAGACTTCGCAGCGCGGCATCTTTGCCGCGGGCGACGCCACCACCGTGCCGTACAAGCAGATCGTCATCGCAATGGGCGCAGGCTCGACCGCGGCGCTCTCGGCATTCGACTATCTGATCCGGCTGCCGAGCGAGGAACTGGTTGAAGCCGCGGCGTAACGGCTTCCCCTCCCTGCAAGGGAGGGTTAGGTGTGGGTAAGAGAAGGTCGGGGCTCGATGCCCCGGCCTTTTCTTTTGTGCTGATGGGCGCGCTTGCGGCGCGCCCCCCGCCCCTCCCTTGCAGGGAGAGGAGTTTAGGGCTCGCATAATCGCTCCCGCCACTCTATATCGCCATTTCAATCGACAGGGACGATCAGTGGCCGCGACCTATCTTCCGACGCTCAAGCAGCTGCAATATCTCGTCGCGCTGCACGATGCCGGCCATTTCGGCCGGGCGGCGGAGGCTTGCTTCGTCACTCAAAGCACGCTTTCCGCCGGAATCCGCGAGCTGGAGACCTTGATCGGCGTGGTGCTGGTCGAGCGTACGCGCCGTGTGGTCCGCTTCACGCCGCTCGGCGAGCGGATCGTCGAGAAAGCGCGCCGGGTGCTGCGTGAAGCCGACGAGCTCGGCGACCTTGCCCGCGCGGCGGGCCGTCCGCTCTCCGGCGAGATGCGGATGAGCGTCATCCCGACAATCGCGCCCTTCCTGCTGCCGCGCATCCTGCCGCGGTTGCGGCGCGAATATCCCGATCTCAAGCTGTTCCTGCGGGAAGAAACCAGCGGCCAGGCCTGCGAGCAGCTCCATCACGGCCGCACCGATTGCGTGCTGCTCGCCCTTCCCTTCGCCTGCGGCGAAGTCGAATCGGCGCGCCTGTTCGACGATCGGCTGTTCGTCGCCTTCCCCGAAGGCGAGATGGATCCGACTCCGACGATTCGTCCCGCCGATATCGACGCCAATCGGCTGCTGATGCTCGAGGACGGACATTGCCTCAAGGATCATGCGCTGGCCGCGTGCAACCGCCCGGAGCTTCGCGCCGAGGCGACAATGCTGGGTACCTCGCTGCACACGATGGTGCAGATGGTCGACAACGGCCTCGGCGTGACGATGTTGCCGCAAATGGCCGTCGATGCGGGGATCCTCGAACACACCCATGTCACCGCGCGGCCGCTCGACGCCGAAAATGCGTCGCGGCACATCGCTTTGGTATGGCGCAAGGCGAGCCCACGCGAACGCGACTTCCGCTTGCTGGCACAGGTGTTGGCCGAGACGGCGTAGGACCACCGGTCACCTTCCCGCTCGTGCTGAGCCTGTCGAAGCACGCCGCGCCTTCCGCACACCGCTTGCGGTGAGGCGCCCTTCGACAAGCTCAGGGGGAACGGACTATTTGTCCCAACGTCCCGCCGCCTCGCCGTCGCTCGCGCGCGCCTCGACCCAGCGCGCATTCTCGCCCAATCGCTCGCGTTTCCAGAACGGCGCGTCGGTCTTGAGCCGGTCGATCAGGAACGCGCAGGCTTCCAGCGCCTCGCGGCGGTGGTGCGCGGCGGTGCCGACGAAGACGATGCGGTCGCCTGGCACCATCACCCCGACGCGGTGGACCATCGTCACGCCGAGCAGCGACCAGCGCTCGGTCGCCGCCTCGGCCAGCGCGATCAGCGCCTGTTCGGTCATGCCGGGATAATGTTCGAGATCGAGCGCGGTTACGCCGTCGTCCCCGCGCACCACGCCGGTGAAGGTCGCGACACCCCCCGCACCCCGCTCCTCGAGTGCGGCGACCTCGACCGCCAGCTCGATCGGCGCAGGATCGACCGAGACGCGGATCATCCGCCGGTCACCGGGGGGAAGAGCGCGACTTCGCGGGCACCGGCGAGCGGCGCGTCGAGCGGCACGAATTTCTGGTCGATTGCCGCGCGCAGCTGCCCGGGTTCGCGCATCGCTTCGGCATGGCCGGGACTGAGCGTCGCCAGCCAGCCGATCAGATCGGCGACATTCTGCACCGCCGCCGGGGGATCGAGCCGCTCCTGTCCCGTCCCGATGCGCTCGCGCACCCAGGCGAAATAGAGCAGGTCCATCACGTGTCCATGTGCTTGAGGCCGACGCGCAGATAGTCCCAGCCAGTGATCGCGGTGAGCACCGCTGCGCTCCACAAGGTGATTAGCCCCACCATTGCCACCCATGGATATTCCGGCACCGCTTGTCCGAGGATCAGCGCGCCGAACGCGACGAGCTGGAGCGTCGTCTTCCATTTGGCGAGCTGCGACACCGGGACCGATACCTGGAGCTGGGCGAGGAATTCGCGGAGGCCCGATACGGTGATCTCGCGCAGCAGGATGATCAATGCGGCGATCAGGTGCCAGTCGGCGACGACGCCCTTCCCCACCAGCATCAGGATCACCGCGGCAACCATGATCTTGTCGGCGATCGGATCGAGGAACACGCCCAGCTTCGAGACGGTGCCCTGCGCCCGGGCGAGATAGCCGTCGAAATAATCGGTGATGCCCATCAGGCAGTAGATCGCAAAGGCGACCGCATAGCCTGTCGCCCATTTCGGGTCCCACAGGAAGGCCGCGAGCAGCGGTACGGTGACGATCCTGGACAAGGTCAGGATATTGGGGAGCGTCAGCATGCCCCGCCTCCTAGCACCGGTCGTGCGGCTGCCGAAACCATCTTCGTCATGGAGGTGGGACGCATATGCCGGTTGATACGTTCCGTTCCCCTCGGCTATGCGGGCCCGTCATTTGGCGGGCTTCCTGCCCGCGCTTCAAGGACATGGGTACGATATGATCGGTGCGCTCGGGTTGATGAAGGAGCGCCGCTTCCTGCCGTTGTTCGTCACGCAGTTCCTCGGGGCGTTCAACGATAACCTGTTCAAGAACGCGATGATCTTCTTCGCGACCTACCAGATCTTCAACTCGGTCGAGGAAGAGACGCGGTTCAGCGCGATCGCCACGGGCATCTTCATCCTGCCCTTCTTCCTCTTCTCCGCGCTCGCCGGCCAGCTCGCCGACAGTTACGACAAGGCGAAGATCATGCGGATCATCAAGGCCGCCGAGGTGCTGATCATGCTGGTCGGATCGCTCGGCATCTTCATCAAGAGCCTGCCGCTGATGCTGGTCGCGCTGGTCGGCATGGGCGTGCACTCGACCTTTTTCGGGCCGATCAAATATGCCGTGCTGCCGCAGCATCTGAATGAGGATGAAGTGCTTGGCGGCACCGGGCTTGTCGAGGCCGGGACCTATATCGCGATCCTGTGCGGCACGATTGCCGGCGGACTGATCAGCCCCACCTTCGCCGCGTTCGCAGTGATCGGCGTCGCAATGGTCGGCTGGCTCGCCTCGCTCAAGATCCCGCCGGCGCCGCCCATGACCAGATTGAAGCTCGACTATAACATCTTCCGCGCTTCGGCGCGGCTGATCGGCGCGACGATGCACATTCCGCGGCTCTACCTCGCGATCGTGGCGATCAGCGTGTTCTGGACGATCGCCGCGGTGCTCGGGGTTCTCTTTCCGCCCTTGGTCAAGAACGTGTTCCACGCGCAGAAGGACGTGGCGAGCGTGTTCCTCGCGATCTTCTCGGTCGGCATCGCGATCGGATCGGTGATCATCAACCGGCTGCTCAAGGGGCACGTCTCGGCGAAATACGCGCCCGCGTCGGTGCTCGCGATGGCGGTTTTCGTCGTCGACTTCTTCTTCGCCGCAACCTTCTTCCCGGTGAGCGACGGGCCTTTGCTCAAGACCGCCAATTTCCTCGCTTTGCCTCAGGCATGGCGCGTGCTGTTCGACCTCGCGATGATCGCGATCACCGGCGGCATGTTCGTCGTGCCGCTCTATGCGTTCCTGACCACCACTGTCGACAAGTCGCAGACCTCGCGTACCGTCGCGGCGAACAACATCGTCAATTCGGGCGCGATGGTCTTCGGATCGGTCGGCGTGCTGGGCCTGACTCACGTCCCCGGGGTGGACGTGGTGCACGCCATCTGGGTTGTGTTCTTGCTATGCCTCGCCTCGGCATATTGCGCATGGCGGCTCTACAAGGCCGAGGATCTGCCGCACGGGCTCGACCCGATACCGTGAGGCGTCAGTGCTCCTGCGAAAGCGGGAGCCCAGAATCGCAGGCGATTACCATTGTGACCCCGTGCTCCTGCTTTCGCAGGAGCACGAGCTCCGCTCAGGCGATAAACGTCGAGAAGCAGACGAAAAAGGCGGCGAAGCTCAGCACGAACAGCTTCCAGTCGCTGTCGTCGGCGAGCTTGCGCTCGATCGCCACGACGCGGCGCATCTGCACACGGAACGGATGGCGGCGGGCATGGCCCTCGGCGACGAGACGAGTCTGCATGCGCCGGAGTTAACGACTTGTTTACTTTTATTGCCAGCGCCGAATAAGGTTAACGCGCGTATTTTCGCGGGACAGATTTCCGCCGGAACTTTCGCGCAGCTGCTGGTTAACGCGGCGCGGGACCGGTGGTCGAACGCACCATCAACTTATGGTCGAGCGTGACGCGCGGTTCGGCGTCCGGGGCGAGCATCAGATTGGCCGCGGCATAAGCGAGCTCTCGCACCGGCTGGCGCATCGTGGTGAGCGGCGGCCACACTGCCCTGGCGAGATCCGAATCGTCGAAACCGACGATCGAAAGCTGGCCGGGCACGTCGATGTCGGCCTCGTGCGCGACGGCGAGCACGCCCGCAGCCATGTCGTCGTTGCCTGCGAAAATCGCAGTCGGGCGCGGGTGGCGATCCAGCAATTGCCGGGCCGCCTCGCCCCCCGAGGTGAAGCTGTTCTCACCAGCGGCGACGAGTTCGGGGTCGAACGTGATCCCGTGCGCCTCCAGCGCCTCGCGATAGCCCTGCAGACGGTCCCAGGTCGAAACGTGGCTCTCTAGCCCTCGAATGAAGCCGATCTGGCGATGGCCGAGCCCGATCAGATGCTCGGTAACTTCGCGCGCCGCCGCGACGTCGTCGATCGCCGCGGCCATGCCGGAATCCTTGCGCGCGCCCGGCGCGATGCGGACATAAGGCAGCCCGCGCCGGTCGAGTTCGTCGAGCAGCGCCGGCATTTCGGTGACGGGCGGCGACAGGATCACGCCATCGAGATGCGCCTCGTCGATCAACGCCATCACATTGGAAACCAGATCGGGCGACTGGCTGTCGACCGGCTGAAGCAGCAGCCGATAGCCCAGTTCGCTGCAGCGCTGCTGCGCGCCGAGCTGGATATGATAGACATAATAGGGGCTGGGATTGTCGTAGAGCAACGCCACCTGGAACGAGCGCCGCCCCGCCAGCGTCCGCGCCGCGTGGCTGGGGCGGAAATTGAGCCGCGCCACGACTTCCTCGACGCGCCGCCGCGTCTCCTCGCTGACATGCTTTTCGTTGTTGAGCACCCGGCTGACGGTCTTGAACGACACGCCTGCAATCTTCGAGACTTCCTTGATCGTCGGACGGCTGGACATTGCGGACCCCCCGGCCGAAAGCGGCCCCGACACCGGCATATTTGACAGCGCTGCCATCGTGCAAGTCAAGATCGATGCTGCAGATGCACAGTCAACATGGTTACATTGCCAAGGTCGCCGCGCTAGAAAGCGGCCGTCAGCCCTGCCGCCGTGAGCAGGATCGCGCCGATCGCGGCAATTCGGGCGACCAGCGGCGCGAAAGTCAGGCTCAGCAAAACGATCCCGGCGGCAAGCGGCGCCAGCCCGAACCATGTGACGAGCGCACGGGACCAGTCCGGCGTCAGCAGCGCCGCGAGCAGCGACACCCCGACGAGAGTCCAGCCGGTCAGCGGCAGGCGTGCAACTCGCGCCGCGCTGTACCACGGGCCGAGCAACGCCGGTGCGTGCCGCGGGACGCCTGCCGAGAGCGAGAACAGGCCCAGATAGAGCAGCCCCGCGGCTATCATGCGGCAACTTTCGCTGCCCGGCGCGGCGCGGGCTTCGCAGTGCGCCGCAACTGGCGCCGGACCAGCGGCACCAGCCCGGCGGCCACGGCGAGCAACATCAGATTGCCGACGAGGATCACTAAATCACCCTGCCCTAGCGGCACGAACAAGGGTGCGGCCGCACACGCCATCGCGAGCAGCCCGAGCAGCAGCGGCCATGCGATCCTCGACGGCAGCGCCGCGCCGAGTGCCACGGCCGCCGCCGCCGCCCACAGGGCGATCGATACTTCGGATGCGGCACGCTCCGCTATGTCCAGCGGCAACAGCCGATTGGCGAGGAGGTAGGCGGCGCAGCCGAGTGGCACGCCTGCAAGCACCCCGACATTGAGCCGTTCGAGAATGCGGTTGGCGAGCGACAAGGGCGCGCGCTCGCGGCGTTTCACGATCCACAAGACTAGGCCCGTCGCTATCGCCATCGTCAGCATCGCCCCGCCGAGAAAATAGAGCCAGCGCGTCATCGTCGGCGCGAAGCGGCCCATGTGCAGACCGTAGAGCACATTATAGGTCTGGATCGCCGGCCGGTTTTCGGACCATTGGGCGAGCACCCGCCCGGTCGTGCCGTCGAAGCTGATCTCGGCGGGAGCGTAGCCGATCTGCCCCGAATCGGCGCGATGAGCAGTGACCACTGCGCCGGCGTCGCCGGGGTTGATCACATAGACCCGGCCGACCGGCGCGCCGCCAAAACGGCGTTGCGCCTCGCGCAGCATCGGAACAAGGGGCGCGAGCGGTGCCTTCGTCCCCGTGGCCACGCGCTCGGCGATGCCGGGCATCTGTTCGCGGTACATCGCGGCCATGTCGTCGCCATAAGCGGCGCTGATCGCCCAGGGCATGCTCAGCGACGCGAGGGTGATCAATCCGGTGAAGGTGATCATCAGGTGGAACGGCAGCGCCAGAACCCCGAGCGCATTGTGCCCGTCGAGCCACGAGCGCTGACCCTTGCCCGGTCGAAAGGTGAAGAAGTCACGGAATATCCGCCGATGCGCGATGATCCCCGTAATCAAGGCGATCAACATCACCGCAGCAGCGAGCGAGGCGAGCAGCCGTCCCCAGGGGAACGGCAATTCGAGCTCGAAATGGAGCCGGTAGAAGAACTCGCCGCCGAGGGTCTCGCGCGCGACGGGCGCACCGCTGACCGGATCGAGCGCGCGGTAGAGGAAGCTGCCGCCGCTGTCATAGGCCGCCTCGACCGTATTCATCCGGCTGTCGGGCACGGTGAGATACCAGCCCGTCGCGTCGGGCGCATTGCGCGAAAGCCACGCGCCCGCCGCGCCGATCGCCGCGAGTGGATCGGCGGTGGCGACGGCCTCCGGGCGCATCCAGCGGCCGATCTCGGGCTTGAACACGCTGAGCGTACCGGCAAGGCACATCACGAACAGCACCCAACCGAGCAGCAACCCGGTCCAGCCGTGCAGCCAGGCCATCACCTGGCGGGCGCCCTCGCGCACGGCGCTCATGCCGGCGCCCCCGCCGCCCATGCAATCCCCGCGAGCAATGCCGCCGCAGCCAACACCCCCGCGGCGGCGCGCCAAGGTCCACGGGCGAGGAAGGCCCAGACGGTAACCGTCGGGGCGACGAGGAAGGCCAGCAAGGTCGCCACCATCACTGCCTCCACCCGCGCCATGGGCAGCGTCCGCGTCAGTGCCGTGGCGAGCAATGCGGCGACGGCATAGGCGCCGACGCTGCCGAGCAATGCCCGCGCGGCGACGTTGCCGCGATAGCCCCAGCCCCTCCGCCGCACCTGCGCGTCGCCCGCCATCACCCGCTCAATATGCGAAGCTGAGCGAGAAGGTCGCGCTGCGCGGCGCGGCATAAAAGGCCTGCCCCCACATCAGGCTCGCCAGATGCTTGTGATCGGTGAGGTTGCGGACGTTGATCGTGCCGCGGACGCGATCGAACAGCCGCACCCCGGCCATCAGATCGACCACCGCATAGCCGTCCTGCCGGAGCACGACGTCGTTGCCGCTCGCGTCCTGAACGCCCGCATCGACATAGCTGATCGCGCTCTGCCAGCGCAGCTGCGCGCCGAGCTTGAGGTCGTTGAGCGTCGGTTCGCTCCACGTCGTTGCTAGCTTGAGCGTCCGGCGTGGCAGCCAGGTGCGCGTGCGGTTGCCCGCCTCGTCCTCGAGCTTGAGCCCGGTATAGCCGCCGCTCAGGCTCCATTTGTCGGTGATCTTGCCGGCGACCTCGATCTCGAAGCCCTTCGATGTCGTATCGACCCCGGTATAATAGCTGTCGCCGGCCTGGCCGGCGCCGCCCGGTCCGAACACGCCGGCAAACTCGGCCAGCCCCTTCTGCTTCGCGCGGAACAGCGACGCGGTGGCGTAGAGTCTGCCGCCGAACCAGCTGCTCTTGATGCCGCCTTCGAGGCTGCTGCCCTTCGCCGGATCGAGCTTGACGTTGGTCACGTCGACCTCGACCTGCGGATTGAAGATGTCGGTATAGCTCGCATAGAAAGAGACGTTCGGCGTCACGTCGAGGATGGCGCCGACATAGGGGCTGACCTTGCTGTTCTTGCGCGACTGGTCAGTACCGTAGGAGGTGCCGGTCGAATCGATCCACATCGCGCTGGCGCCGACCACTGCCTTGAGACTGTCGGCGAGGTTCAGATGCGCGGCGCCGTAAACCCGGGTGAGGCGATCGGTATAATCGGCGGCGAGATATTCATTGCCGTAGGTGGGCTCGGGGATCAGACCTTTGTCCCAGTCCTGCAAGGCGGGATAAGTGACCGCTCCCGCGAAATCCTCATATTCGAGCGCGTCCGAGCGGCCGGTCGACACGCCGAAAGCGATGCTGTGTTCGCGGCCGAGCAGCTTGACCGGGCCGGACACATAGAAGTCGCCGAGATATTGGTCGTAGATCGACGGATAGATGCCCGACGAGCCCTGAACGCCGAGGCCGGTCGCCCTGTCGGGATAGCCGAAAGCGTAGAGCAGCTTCGCCTTCTCCTCGAAGCGCTTGTAGGTGAAGATGCTCTTGGCCGACCAGCCGCCGGCGAATTCGTAGCCGATCTCGGCGAAAGCGCTCTGGTCCTTGACGTTCCAATAGGTCCAGTCCGCCGAGGTCGAGGCGGAGACCGGATAATCGATACGCGTGCCGTCGCTGTAGCTGAGCGGCAGCGCCCCCCAGAGCACGCCGTCGGCGTCGTTCTCCTGGCGGGTATAGCCGGCGGTCAGCGTGAGGTCAGGGGTCGCTCGCCAGCTGATAATTGCCCCATACACGTCGCGGTTGACGTGGTTATAGTCCAGATAAGAATCCCGCTCCTCATGGGCATAGACCAGCCGCGCCGCTACGGTGTTGGCGAGCGGCACCGATGCATCGCCCTCGACGCGCCAGCGCCCCCACGACCCGCCCTGCACCGAGCCGCTCGCCTGCAAACTGTCGGTCGGGCGCTTGCGGATATAGTTGATCGTCGCCGACGGATTGCCGATGCCGGTCATGATCGCATTGGCGCCGCGCACCGCCTCCACCCGATCGAACAGCGCCGTGTCGAGCTCGCCGAACTGGATGCCCCAGAACAAGGGCAAGCCGATGCCGTCGACCTGGAAATTGGAGACGTCGAACCCGCGCGAGTTGAAATAGGTGCGGTCGGTCTCGACCCGCTCGACGTTGATTCCCACCGTCTGGTCGAGCAGATCGTTGACGTTCGTCAGCGCGAAGTCGTCGATCCGTTGGCGATCGATGATGGTGATCGACTGCGGGGTCTCCCTGGGCGTGAGCGCGAGCCCTGTGGCGGCGCTTGACTGCTGCGCGATCGTGCCGGTGACGACGATCTCGCCACGCGCCTGATCCTGCTCGTCGGAAGCCTCCGGATCAGGGCCGGCAGCGGCTGCGAAGGCGTGAACGGGCGCGGCGGCAAGCAGGGTGCTTGCCAACAGGAGGTGGCGCGGGGCCGGCTTCATCTGGATTCCCTTTTCGAACGAACAGTTCGCCGCGCCGCATAGGAGCGCTATTAATGCGAGTCAATCTCAATAGCATTAATAGGGCACGATATCGGAGACGCGGCGGTGATCGGGTGTTGTTATCTTTTCCGATCCCCCCGATTCGATGGAGCCTGCGTCCGCGATATGCAGCAAGGTCGCTTTCTAAATCACTGGTTTCATTAGAAGCGAAAAAGGATTCCAAATTGGCTAAATGTCGTCGGGCAGGCGATCAATGCCGAAACGCTGAATTGGGAGGTGAAGAACAGCCTCAACTTAAATCGAAAAAAGCCAATGCATGTAGTCGACACACTCGAATGTTTCATTATGGTGACCGCGCGGCAAACAGAAAATGCCGTCACGAACAACGATAAGGAGTCGCCATGTCGGAAGAAAACAGCCTTAACGCAGTCGAGCTGGCCACGGAGCTGACGATCGCGTGGCTGGGAAATCAGAACAACAGGGTCTCGGCCGAGGACGTACCAGCTTTCCTGCGCACGATGCATGCCACGGTAACTGAGCTTGGAGGCGGCTCGCCCGCAACGGAGAGCGAAGATGCAGGCGGGATGCAGGAATTTGTACCGGCGGTATCGGCCCGCAAGTCACTCGCATCGAAGGACCATATCCTTTCGATGATCGACGGCAAGCCCTACCGCACGCTGCGTCGCCATCTCTCGACGCACGGCCTGACCCCGGAGGAGTATCGCCGGCGATACAACCTGAAACCCGATTATCCGATGGTCGCCGAAAGCTATTCGGAGCAGCGTCGTGCGATGGCGAAGAAGATCGGGCTTGGGGCGAAGGGCCGCGCCGCACGGTCACAGGCCGCTCCTGCGACTCCTGCACCGCGTGGACGAGGCAAATCGGCCTGAACTCAAAGGTGCCGCGCGTTCGGTCGCGCGGCACCCACCTGCCACAGCTTAATCGCGGGCGTCGCGCGGCGGCGAAGGCGGCATCTCGCGGGCGCGTCTGATCCGCAGACCGATGAACAGCACCGTCGGCCAAAAAACCGTGTTCAGTACGTCACTCAGCGTGTCGGGCATGACCCGGCCGTGCGCGAAATAGTCCATGATCTCATTGGCGAACTCGGCGAGGTAGACAGCCAGCAGCGGCCATGGCGTCGCGAGCGATCGGCCGGTGAGCACTCGCACGAACAGCAGCACCGCCATCCCCGCATGGATGTGGAGAACAGTGTCAGGCGCCCCCGTACCGTCGCCGATCCACAGTATGAGACGGGCATATAGATCTGCAGGATTCACGGACGATCCTCTTCATGATGCTTGTGCGGACCGACAGGACCGCGGAGGCGGCCAAGGCGCTTTCGGAACAGATGGGATGCGATTCAGCGGATCGGGGTGTACGCCGGCGCTTGTCGCAGGGGAACTCTCGGAGGCTATAGCAGGAAACTGTCCGTCTCGAAATCGATCATAATATCTTTAACTAATTGGGCATGAACAACCAACGATGAATGGAACGTCGTGTTTGTTCAATTCACGCCACCCCACGACGTCCACGCGACTTGCAAGCGGCGTTATTTTATGAACTGCCCGGCGGCAACTCTGAGTCTCCGGGTCGAAATGCTCTGCCGCGGCGGAGGATTAGCAGAACCTGGACCAGATCACAGTCCTTCCACGCCATCAGTACAGCTGCGGCGCACACCGCCAAGCTCCCTATCGCGTGTAAATTGAACGCATCAGGCGAAAATTGGCTGGGGCGGCAGGATTCGAACCTGCGAATGCCGGTACCAAAAACCGGTGCCTTACCACTTGGCGACGCCCCAACGGGAAGCGGGCTTATAGGGCCTTAGAAGAGCCGTTCAACCCACCCATGCGGATCGGGCGCGGTTCCGCGCTGGATCGCCACCAACTGCTCGCGAAGCTGTTCGGTCAGCATGCCGGGGCCACCATTGCCGATCGTGAAATCGAAGCCGCGGCCCTGCACCCGGCCGATCGGCGTCACCACTGCGGCGGTGCCGCAGGCAAAGGCCTCGCGCAGGCGGCCGCTGGCCGCGTCGGCTTTCCATTCGTCGAGGCTGTAGCGCTCCTCGCGCACCGTGATGCCGGCGTCGCGGGCGAGCGTCAGCAGCGAATCGCGGGTGATGCCCGGAAGGATCGTGCCGGTCAGCGGCGGGGTCTGGATCGAACCGTCGTCAAAGGCGAAGAACACGTTCATCCCGCCGAGTTCCTCGACATAGCGGTTCTCCGCCGCGTCGAGGAACACGACCTGGTCGCAGTCATGGCCGATCGCCTCGGCCTGGGCGACGAGGCTCGACGCGTAATTGCCGCCGCATTTGGCGGCGCCGGTGCCGCCCGGCGCGGCGCGGGTGTAGTGCTCCGACACCCACAGGGTCACCGACGGCGCGCCGCCCTTGAAATAGGCGCCGGCCGGCGAGGCGATGACGAGGTAGAGATATTCCTGCGCCGGGCGCACGCCGAGGAAGGTCTCGCTCGCGAACATGAAGGGGCGCAGATAAAGCGAGGCGCCGTCGCCCTCGGGAATCCAGTCGCGGTCGGTGCGGACCAGTTCGCGGATCGAGGCGAGGAACAGTGCCTCGGGCAGTTCGGGCATCGCCATCCGCCGCGCCGACTCGGCGAAGCGGCGGGCATTGGCATCGGCGCGGAACAAGGTCGCGCCGCCATCGGGCATGCGATACGCCTTTAGCCCCTCGAAAATCTCCTGCGCGTAATGGAGCACCGCGCAGGCCGGATCGAGCTGGATCGGGCGGCGGGGCTCGATGCGGGCGTCGTGCCAGCCCTTGCCCGCGGTATAGCGGATCACCGCCATGTGATCGGTGAAGATCTTGCCGAAGCCGGGATTGGCGAGGAGCGCGGCACGGTCGGCCACGGCCACCGGGCTGGCATGTGCCTCGAACTCGAAATCCAGGACCGTCGCGTCTTCCATTGCACCCTTCCCGACTCTCCCAGCCGCGCACCGGACCGGGTTGCGGAGGACTAGGCCGCGGGGCTAGAATGGTCAACATGGCTGCCCCAATTCCTGCCTCACCGCTCTTTCTGCGCGAGCCCGAAATCCGCCGCGGCATCGAGCTGCTCTATTTCGGTTACGCCAATCTGACGCGCTCGATCGATGCCGGTCTCGCCAAGCAGGGGCTCGGCCGGGCGCACCACCGCGCGCTCTATTTCATTGCCCGCGAGCCGGACCTGACGGTCAGCGCGCTGCTCGCAATCCTCGGGATCACCAAGCAGTCGCTGGGCCGGGTGCTGGGCGAACTCGCCGAGCGCGGGCTGGTCGAGACGCGGACCGGCGAGCGCGACCGGCGGCAACGGCTGCTGCGGCTGACCCCGGCGGGTGCGGCGCTCGAGGCGGAATTGTTCGACGCGCTGCGCGAGAAGATGTCGGCGGCCTATTCGAGCGCGGGTCAAGGCGCGGTCGGCGGCTTCTGGGCGGTGCTCGAAGGGCTGATGCCCGAGAGCGAGCGGAACTCGGTTTCGGGGCGGTAAGCGTCCACCCCCGTTCGCCCTGAGCTTGTCGAAGGGCCGTTCTTCTTTTCGATATCGGAGAAGAAGAAAGACGGTGCTTCGACAAGCTCAGCACGAACGGAGGGAGGGTGCCCCTCCCTCTCCGGCGTCAGGCGACCTTGAAGCCTTCCTTGTTCATCGTCGCGGTGAGCTGCTTGTTGCGCTCTTCCGAGAGCTGGTTGCGGAGCATCGGGAAGAGATGCATCTCCTCTTCCTGCATGTGCTTCTCGATGTCGGCGCGGAACTCGCGGACCTTGGCGATCCATTGCGGCGAGGCGTTGGGAATATTCTCCAGCTCGTAGAGATATTGCTTCACATAGCCGTGCTCTTTGGTGAGCGCATCGGCGGCGTCGCGCTGGCCGATCTCGCGCAGCGCCGGATAGATCACATTCTCTTCCTCGACCGCGTGCTTGAGCAGCGCATGCTTGAGGTGCGAGAGCAGCATCGAGCGCTTCACGGTGTTGTGCTCGTCGGTCGCCTCGATCGTGTCGAACACCTTGAGCGTCGCCTGATGCTCGAGCACGAGCGCCTCGTCCCAATTGCCGGCGAGCGCAGTCGGCGCCTGCACCGCGGCCTTGCGGCCGAACATCGCGAGGATGCCGAGCGCAGCGCCGCCGGCGACTGCACCCGCGACCATCCCCAGATTGCTCGACTTGCCCTCGCCGCCCTTCGACGAAGCGGAGCCCTTGAACCGTCCCTTGCTGTCGCGCGTGGCCGTACTCGTCGCCATTACCGCCTCCGTTGTGATGAGTCGGAAGCATAACAAATCGGGGCGACGCGCGTTCCGTGTTGGATTTGCGGCGCTTAACTTCGCATTTTTCACGCGAAATGTGAATTTCCGTTGCGCGGTGGAGCAAGAAAGTTGCGCCGGATTACTGGCATGCGTTCACCGGGTCAAAGAGCGAACATCGTTATGACAGAAATCGTGCGTGTAGGAAAATGAACCCGGTGCTCTCATCAATCCGGACACGCGGGCTCGCTGCGCTCGCACCCACCCCCTGCCCCTCCCTTCCAGGGAGGGGAGTGATAGGGGGCGCACGCGAACGTGCCATTCCGACACTTTTCGGGGACTAGCGGCGCGCTTCGGCCGCCATTTCAGCGGTGCGCCGGGCGGAGGCGGCCAACGTTGCGCGCAGCAGCGCCTTCAGCGCGTCGTCATGGTCGAGCACGTTGAGCCCCTGACGCGTCGAGCCGCCGGGGCTGGCGACACGGTCGGCCAGCACCGCGGGGGCTACATCGGCGTCGGCGGCGAGCAGCCCCGAGCCTTCTACCGTTGCGATCGCCAGCCGCTGGGCCTGATCGGGTGCGAAGCCGAGCTCGGTGCCCGCAGTCGCCAGTGCGTCGATGAAGCGATAGACGAAGGCCGGGCCGCAGCCGGAAAGCACCGTGCCGTTGTCGAACAACGCCTCGTCCTCGATCCACTCGACGAGGCCGAGCGGCGCCATCAGCGCGTCAATCCCCGGCGCGCGCGCGCCGTGGAGCGCGACGACCCCCTTGCCGATCGCGACCGGAAGGTTGGGCATCGCGCGCACGATCGGGTGGCCGGGAAAGCGTTCAGCCAGCGTCGCGACATCGGCGCCAGCGAGGATCGAGATCAGCGGCACGCCCGCGGGCAGCGTCTGCACCAGCGGCGCTACGTCGTCGAGCTGATAGGGTTTCATGCCGAGCTGGACGAAATCGGGCGCGGGTTCGTCGGGGAACTCCCTGCCCTGCCGAACGCCGGCAGGAAGGTCGCGATCGTGGCGATTGACCACGAACACATTCTCGGGTGCGACCACGCCGCTCGCGATCCACCGGCGGAGCATCGCCCCCGCCATGTTGCCGCAGCCCAGCAGCCAAAGCCGCAGCGACGCGGCGTCGCTCACGCCTCGCCCTGCGTCTCGATCAGCGCGGAGGCGAGCGCGTCCTGCGGAGTCTTGCCGCCCCACAGCACGAACTGGAACACCGGGTAGAAGCGCTCGCACTCGTCGATCGCGCTTTCGACCAGCAATTCGGCCTGATCGAGCGTCAGCGTCTTCTCGCCCGCGCCGTCGATCAGCGCGGCGTGGCGGAACAGCAGGATGCCGCTCGCCGACCACAATTCGAAATGGCCGATCCAGAGCTGTTCGTTGACCAGCCCGATCGTCTCATAGACCGCGGCGCGGCGATCCTCGGCCACCCGGATGTCCGGAAAACCGAGAAACTGCAGCACCCCGTCATCCTCGCGCCAGATCGCGCGCAGCTCATATTCGGTCCAGCTGCCCTTGAATTTGGCGACGATCTCGTCGTCCTCGCGCTCATGACTCCAGCCATGCGCCGCGAAGTAATTCTCGAGCATGTCGATCGGCGCGGCGTCGTCGCGGTCGAATTCGGCCTCGTCCAACATTCCTAACTCCACGCGCCCTGATTGGCTGAACGGAATCCTGCCAATCGTGTTCCGGGGGCACAAGCGCCCGGTGCGCAACCCTGTCTAAAAACTGTGGACAAGCGGTGGTTAACCGGTGCGCTCAAGCGTCCGCCTGCGGAGCCTTGGGCGCCCGCGCCGGCTTGGCCTGCGCGGCGACCTGCGCCTCGAGCGCGGCGAGGCGCGCCTTGAGCGCGTCGTTCTCGTCGCGCGCGGCGACGGCCATCGCCTTCACCGCCTCGAACTCGTCGCGCGACACGAAATCGAGCCCGCCGATCCATTCGCGCGCCCGCTCGCGCGTCGCGCCCTCGGCCTCGCGCGCCATGCCGGCGACGGTGCCCGCCGCGCCGTTCACGAACTTGACGAAATCGTCGAACAGGCGGTTGTCGGTCTGCATCTCGAACTTCCTAAATACGAACTTCAGCGAATCTCTATCTGGTCAACCGTGCGCGAAGGTACAAGAGACTCGGCCTGTGGATTAAGTTGATCGATCTGCCAGAGCAGCACGAACGCGAAGCCGAGCCAGGCGAGATACGGCACGAGCAACAGCCCCGCCACCCGGCGCACGCGCCAGAACAACAGGATGGTGAGCAGCACCAGCACGAGCAGGGCACCGATCATCACCAGCGCGGTATCGACCTTGTGCAGCCCGAAGAACACCGGCGTCCAGGCGAGGTTGACCGCGAGCTGGACGACGAAGAACAGCAAGGCCGGCGGGCGCCAGCGCGATCCGCGCGCGTTGATCACCAGGGCCAAAGCAAGCCCCATCAGCACGTAGAGGATCGACCAGGCGACGCCGAACGCCCAGCCGGGCGGCATGATCTCGGGTTTGGTCAACTGCACGAACCACGGATTCTCGTCGCCGCTGGGCGCGAGCTTTCCCGAGCCGAAGCCGAGCAGCAGCATCAGCGGCACCGTCACTACCGCCCAGCGGAAATAAGCGAGGCGCAGCTGACCCCTGGACGCGATCTCTCTCAACCCGGTTCTCCCTTGTCGACGCATGAAAACACGCGTCGGCCCCGGAACGATCCCCTAGTCCAAAGTCTGCGCAGTCGCAAAGATGCCATCGGTGGGATAGGCGTGCCGGTACTGGACGGAGGAGATGCGGAATGGATCAGGTCACCGGCGGCTGCCTGTGCGGCGATGTGCGGATCGCCGCCTCGGGCGCTCCGAACCGCGTCGGGCTGTGCCATTGCCTCGACTGCCGCAAGCATCACGGCGCCTTGTTCTATGCCGCGGCGATCTTTCCGCAGGATGCCGTGACCGTGGCGGGCGAGACGCGCGATTATGCCGGGCGGCATTTCTGTCCGCGCTGTGGGTCGTCGGTGTTCGCGCGGGCGGGCGAGGAGGTCGAGGTGCATCTGGGTGCGCTGGACGCGCCGGACATGTTCGTGCCCACTTACGAGAATTGGGTGATCCGGCGGGAGGCGTGGCTGCCGGCGTTTCCGCTGGAGCGGAGTTATGCGCGCGATCGGGAAGAGTAGCTTCGAGAGGCCAGAGTGCTCGCCGCTCGTGTAAAATCTACTCCACGCGCTCAATCCTCCCCCGCAAGGGGGAGGTGGCGCCGAAGGCGACGGAGGGGGAGGACAGCAATGCGCCTCGACGGTTCCGGAAGCGGGCGACGCAATGCCCGGCGATTGCGTAAGGAGATGACTCCTCCGGAAGTTGCGCTCTGGCTGGCGCTACGCGCCAATAGTGCGGGCCTGCGCTTCCGCAAGCAGCATCCGGCCGGAGACTATGTCCTCGACTTTTATTGTGCTCCGGCGATGCTGGCGATCGAGGTCGACGGCGAGGCGCATGCTCGTGGCGATCGTCCTGTACGCGATGCAACCCGTGATGCGTGGCTCGCCTCGCAGGGCGTGCGGGTGCTGCGCTATGCTGCGAGCGATGTACTGTCCAATCTCGAAGGCGTCATGCGCCAGATCATCGCCGTCGCGATGCGCCGTCGGGATGGACTCGACAGCTGATCGCTTTCCTCCCCCTCCGTCAGGCTGCGCCTGACACCTCCCCCTGGCGGGGGAGGATTGCGGACGAACCGGACCTTTCTCTCAGGAGCCCTTGCGTCTCGCTCCGCTCGCCAACCCACCCCTAGCCCCTCCCTTACAGGGGGGAATCAATTAGCCCTTCTACGGAAAGGAATCAGCCTCCTCGCTCCGCCCCGATCAGGAATTCGACATTGCCCTCGGGTCCGGTGATCGGGCTCGTCGTGATCCCCAGCACCCGCCAGCCTTGCGCCGTCACCCAGTCGGAGACTTCGCGGCAGACCCGCGCGTGCACGTCCGGATCGCGGACCACCCCGCCCTTGCCGACCTCGCCGCGCCCTGCCTCGAACTGCGGTTTGATCAGGGCGGCGAGCCTGGCATCCGGTTTGGCAAAGCGGAACGGCACTTCGAGCACCTTGGCGAGGCCGATGAAGCTCGCGTCGCAGACGATCAGGTCGACCTGCTCGGTTATGTGCGCCTCGGTGAGCACGCGTGCGCTGGTCTGCTCGTGGACGATCACGCGGGGATCCTGGCGGAGCTTCCAGGCGAGCTGGTTGGTGCCGCTGTCGACCGCATAGACCCGCGCCGCGCCGCGGCTGAGCAGCACGTCGGTGAACCCGCCCGTCGACGAGCCGACGTCGATCGCGACCGCATCGGTGACGTCCCAGCCGAAATGATCGAGCGCGTGGGCGAGCTTGATACCGCCGCGCGAGACCCAGGGATGGTCGCGTCCCTTCACGTCGAGCACCACGTCTTCGGCGAATTGCTGGCCAGGCTTGTCGACTTTGCGGTCGCCGACGAAGACCAATCCGGCCATGATCAACGCCTGCGCGCGGGTCCGGCTCTCGGCCAGACCGCGGTCGACGAGCATCTGATCGGCGCGCTGCTTGGCCATATCGGTGCCTTTAGGCGCGCTGCGGCCGCCGCTGCAACCACTGTGCGCGCAAAGACGATAGCCAGACCTGATCAAGTGATGCACAAATGCTTTTCAACTTCGGGGGAAGATTCGTCATGATGCCAGGTCCGGCTTGCATTGCCTTGATCCAGCAATTCGAAGGTTGCGCCAAGAAACAGCCCAATGGCAGCTTCGTCGCCTATCCCGATCCCGGGACCGGCGGCGATCCATGGACGATCGGCTGGGGCACGACCGGAGCAGACGTCAAACCCGGTGTTGTCTGGACCCAGCAGCAGTGCGACGATCGACTGACGAGCGACGTCGAACGTTTCGCGGCCAAGGTATCGGCTGTGCTCGGCAGCGCGCCGACGACACAGCATCAATTCGATGCGCTGGTCAGCTTCGCCTATAATGTCGGCGTCGGCAATCTATCGAGCAGCACCTTGCTCAAGCTCCACAAGGCCGGAGATTTCGCGGGGGCGCAGCAGCAATTCGCCCGCTGGAACAAGGCAGCGGGAAAGGTGCTGCCCGGACTGACCAGGCGCCGGGCCGCCGAAGCGGCGCTCTACGCAAGCTGACGCGGAACGTTTCGCCTGCGTCGCGACTTTAGCTGGGGATGGCGAAGCAGGACGATCATGCGCAGGTCTATGCGCGGTTTCACGAGGCGGTGAACATGAGTCCCGCCGAGATCGAGGACTGGCTCGAGACGGAGGAGAGCCGGGCGGTCGGGTTCAAGCGCGACGGCGGCGAGAGCGTCGGCCACGCGTCGGGACGGCGGATCGTGCAGATCCTGCGGACCCCGAAAGTCGAGCTCGACGGCGGCGACTATGCCCATATGCGCAAGGTGGTCGGCTTCGTGCGGCGGCATCTCGCGCAGGGGCCGCATCAGGAGCACAAGATCCCCGGCTCGCGCTGGCGCTATTCGCTGATGAACTGGGGACATGATCCGCTCAAGGATTGAGGAACACCGATCCCGCAAACCCGTTGAAGCTGCGAACCAAAGGGAAATCGAGATGGCACGCAGCACCAGCAAGTCGAAGACGTCCGCGAACAATTCGAAGACCGCCGCGGCGAAAGGCGCCAGCAAGCGGGCGCTCGCGCTCGGCACCCTGTCGATCGGCGCCGTGGTCGGCGCCGTCGCTGCCGCGGCATTCGCGTTGCTCAAGGGCGGCAAGCACACCTATGTCGCCGGCGAGCCGCTGCCCGGCGCCTCGCTGACACCGGCCGACGCGCCCGCGGCGGCGAAGACTCGCTCGACTCCGGGCAGTGCCGAACATGTGCCCACCGACCTGATGGGCGACGAACACCCCGGGCCCGAGGACCGCGCGGTGGAGGCGTTCCGTCCCGATCCGACCGCGCCCATCCCCGACGGCGAGCGCGACGCCTTCCGCCCCGCGCTGGCAGGTGCCTCGGCACCCACTCTGGTCAAGGGCGAGGCGCGCGAGAACGAGCGGCTCGACGCCACGCCTTCCTGATCGCGCAACCTTTCGGCCGGTCGGTGCATTCTCCCGGGACCGAGACAATGATGGGAGATCAAGATGCGCGCCATCCTGTTGGGATTGCTGGCGGCGGGTTCGCTCGCCGGTTGCGCCGACACCGGCTACGGGACGTCGAGCTACGACGGCTATCGCAGCTACGACTATAATCGGCCCGATCCGACCTATGGCGGCTATTATGCCGACCGTTACTATCGTGACGACCGCCGCTACCGCGAGCGCCGCCTGTCGCGCGACGAACGCGTCTATCGCGGCCAGGATGGGCGCTATTATTGCCGCCGCTCCGACGGCACGACCGGCCTGATCGTCGGCGGCGTCGCGGGCGGCATCCTCGGCAACATCATCGCGCCGGGCGGATCGGAAACCTTGGGCACCGTGCTCGGCGCAGCGGCGGGTGCCGCAGCCGGCGCCGCCGTGGACCGCAATTCGAACAACGACGTGCGCTGCCGTTGACAGGGCGGAACGCGGCGGCAAGCTGTCGCCGCGTTCCATACCTACGGGGGATCGACATGACCACGCGTACCGCAACTGCCCATTACGAGGGCTTCGGCAAGGAAGGCAAAGGGCGGCTCGACAGCCCGTCGGGGGTGCTCGACGCGACGCCGTACAGCTTCAATACCCGCTTCGGCGACGAGAAGGGAACCAACCCCGAGGAGCTGATCGCGGCGGCGCATGCGGGCTGCTTCACCATGGCGCTGAGCTTCGCGTTGGCCAAGGCCGGTTTCAGCGAAGGCAGTCTTGAGACGACCGCGGCGGTCAAGCTCGAGCAGCAGGGCGACGGCTTCGCGATCACCCACTCCGATCTGACCCTCAGCGCGGAGGTGCCGGGCATCTCCGAAGACCAGTTCGATGCGCTCGCCGCGGGCGCCAAGGCCAATTGCCCGGTTTCGAAGCTGCTCAATGCCGAGATCACGCTGACCTATACGCTGGCCTGAGCGGCATCCGCGCCGAATCTCCACTGCTCCGGTGGGAATCCGCTGGCGAGGGGAATTGCGGCGGTGTAGATTGACGCGTTAGCCGATGGAGTGCGCGATGACGACTGCACTGACGCTTCCCGCCAATCTCTCGCTCGTCGAAATCTCGGCGGCCGCTTCTGCCTCGTTGCGCGAGCTGTTCGGGGTGCCCGCCCAGGCGCATGTTCCGTACCGCGCCAATACGCCATCGGAGCGCAACCTGCTCGGCGCCCGGCTCGACTCGGCAGTGACGCGTGCCGAGGGTGCTGTGCTGCTCGTCGCCGAAGGCGCTGGCTGCTTCGCCACGGCGTGGTGGGCGCGGCTTTCGCCCGCGTCCTATGTCTCGCGAGTCGCCGGCGCGGTATTCCTCGATCCGATCGATGAAGGGGAGAATGTCGAGGCGCTGCTCGACACCTTCGCGTCGCCGCGGACCCACCTGCCCTTTCCGTCGATCGTGCTCGGGCGCGATGACCGGCAGGCGCTCCCCACCTCGCAGGTGCGCACGCTCGCCGAAGGCTGGGGCAGCGGCGTGGTCGCGGGGTCGCGCAGCGACCCGACGGGACCGCTACGGCGCACGCGCGGGATCATCGCGCGATTCACCGCCGGTGTGGTCGCGCGCGAAGTCCGCACCCACCGCGCGCTGGTGGGTCGCGTGCGCGCGGTCAGCTAGGCTGCGAACCAAACGCGCTGACCTCCGGCGGCTTGCCGTCCTTTTATCCGAAGCATCACCCCGGCTTGCCGGACCGCTCAATGCTCGCGGAACGAGGACCAGAAGCTGCCGATCAACGGCTCCAGCGCGTAATCGAGCGCAGTGCGCTTGCGTAAGGGAATCAGCACCTGCACCGGCATGCCGGCGCGCAAGGCGAAGTCGCTGCCGCGCACGTCCTGGATCAGGCGAAGCTGATCGAGCGGTACGGTGACCTCGCCGGTGAAATAGCTGATCCCGCTCTTCTCGTCGATGAAGCTGTCGGCCGAAAGGCGCGTCAGCTTGCCCTCCAGATTGGGTAGATTGCGCTCGTGCAGCCCCGAGAATTTGACGAGGGTGCGCTGGCCGACCGACAGATCGTCGGCATCCTCGGGCGAAATCCGCGCCTGGATCAGCAACGGCGTGCGCTCGGGGACGATATCCATCAGCTTCTGGCCCGGTGCGACGACGCCGCCGGGCGTGAACACCGAAAGGCCGACCACTGCACCGGTGGCGGGCGCACGAATCGCGGTACGTTCGAGCTGATCGCGCGCGGCGGTCCAGCGCGGCAGCACGTCGCCGAGCCGGGTGTCGACGTCGCGCAGATCGGCGGCGCTGCGCTCGCGGAAGGTGCGCTCGGCCTCGAGCGCCTGGATCTCGCTCTCGCGCGCGGCACCGCGGGTCTGGGCGACGCTCGCGCTATATTGGCCACGCTGGCCGATGAGTTCGGCGCGCGCGCGTTCGAGCTCGCGCATGCGGGTCTGCGAGACGAAACCTTTCTCGGCGACCGGGCGGAGCGCGGCGATCTGCTCCTCGATCAGGCGGAGCTGTTCGGAGGCCGAGACGGCTTGCTCGCCATATCCGCGGCCCTGCTCCCCCGACTGGGCGACGCGTTGCCCGAGCGCACCGCGCTGCGCAGCCAGGACCGAGCTGCGCACCTGAAGCTCGCTCTGCTGGAGGCGCAATGCCGCGCTGGCCTCGGCACGGTCCTCTGGCGAAAGCGAGGCGAACTCGCGCGGCGCGACGATCTGGCTGCGGCCAAGCTGCTCGGCCTCGAGCCGGGCGCGCTGCGCGAGCAGCCGGATCGCCTGCGAGGCGAGCGCCCGCTCCTGCGCCTGCACCTCGGCCGCGGCGAGCTGGACGAGCAATTGCCCGCGCTCGACCCGCTGACCTTCGCGTACATAGATCTTGCCGACCACGCCGCCGTCGCGATGCTGCACCGACTGGCGCTGTCCCGACACGACGAGCGTGCCCGGCGCATAGGCCGCGGCATCGAGCCGCGCGAACGCCGCCCAGCCGAGAAACACGACGAAGAACAAAGCCGCGATGATCGCGCCGGTGCGGATCTCGCCACGCGGATCGGCAACCGGCGCAGGCGCAGCAAGCGCAGGCGTGGTGGGGGACAGGAGAATCGGCGCGTTCATCCGCTTGCCTTTGCCGTGGGGGGCGTGACACGTCGCACATTCGGCGGCGCGATCTTGGGGAGAATCTCGTCGCGTGGCCCGTACATTTCGGCGCGGCCCTCGCGCAGCACGAGCATCTTGTCGACTACGGGCAGAATGCCGAGCTTGTGCGACACGATCAGGATCGTGCGCCCTTCCGCCTTGAGCGCCGCGAGCGCCGCGACCAGCGCGGCATCGCCCTCGGAATCGAGATGGGCGTTGGGCTCGTCGAGGATCAGGATGCGCGGATCGCCATATACCGCGCGTGCCAGCGCGATACGCTGCGCCTGCCCGGCCGAGACGCCGCGGCCACCCAGCTTGAGCTGATGATCATAGCCGTTCGGCAGCCGACGGATCAGAGGATCGGCACCAACCTTGCCCGCGGCGGTCACCACTGCGGCATCGATCGCGGCGCGGTCCTCGCCGAGCTCGCCGGCGAAGCGCGCGATATTCTCCGCAACCGAGCCCCCGAACAATGCCGAATCCTGCGGCAGATAGCCGATATGCCGGGCGAGTTGCTCCGGGTCCCAGTCGCGGGTATCGGCGCCGTCGAGCCGGATCGTGCCGCGGTCCGGCGGCAGCGCGCCGGCGATCGTGCGCGCCAGCGTCGACTTGCCCGCGCCGCTCGGGCCCACAATCGCAACCACCTCGCCCGGCTCGATGCGCAGCGACACGGCGTTGAGAATAGCGCCGTCGCGCGTCTCATTGAGGACCGTCACCCCTTCGAGCAGGACCGCGCCCAGCGGCGCCGGCAGGCGGGTCGGCGCTGGCTGGGCGACACTGCCTTCGAGCAGCGCGTTGAGGCTCTGATAGCTCTGCCGCGCCTGGACGATCGTCTTCCACGTGCCGATCAATTGCTCGATCGGCGCGAGCGCCCGTGCGATCAGAAAGGAGGCAGCGAAGATCGCGCCCCCCGAGATCAGATTGTCGACTGCCAGCAGCGCACCGAGTCCGAGCGCGAGCGATTGCAGCGCGAGGCGGGTGAATTTGGTGGCAGTGAGGTAACCGCCCGCGGCGAAGCTGGCCTCGGTCTGCGCCACCAGCATCGCCTCGCGCTGGCGCAGCTGCCGCGCCACCATTGCGCGGCGCATGCCGAGCGCACGGATGCTGTCGCTCGAACCGAGCAAGGCATCCTGGTTCGCGTAGGACGCGCTGGCGATCATCTGCGCGCGATCGAGCCGACTGCGGGTCGCGCGTTCGTTCGCCCAGGCAATCAGCGGCAGGATCGCGCAGCCGAGAATCGCGACGACGCCGAGCCACGGATGCACGAGGAAACAGACGAGGATATAGATCGGCACCCACGGCGCGTCGAACAATGCGAGGATACCGGCGCCGGTCAGCGTGCCGCGCATCACGTCGAATTCACGGAGCGCCTGCCGGGCGATCGGCAGATCCGGCCTGCCGAGCGTCGCGTCGAGAATTAACGGCGCGAGCGTCGCGTCGAGCTGGACGCCGGCGCGCACGAGCAGCCGGGTGCGGACGCGATCGAGCAGCGACAGCGTCCCCAGCGCGAACAGCAGGACCATGGTCAGAAACAGGAGAGTCTGCAGGCCTCGCGTCGGCACCACCCGATCATAGACCTGCAGCATGTACAGGGTCGGGACGATGTAGAGCAGGTTGATCAGCGCGCTGAACACCGCGGCCGAGACGAAGTGCCGTCGGCACAGCGCAAGTGCGGCGCGCAGCGTACTGAGAGGACGTTCAACGCGCATCTTCATGTTCCGTAACAAGCAATGCCCCGCGACTTTGAAGGTCGCGGGGCATGGTATTGGCGCTGATCTTCAGCTTAGGCAATCATCAGAAGCCGTGGGCGAGGTCGAGAAGAAGGCGCGCGCCGAACAGTGCCTCCGAGAAGCCCCCACTTGGACCACTGGAAACGGCGCCCGTGCTGCCGAAACCGCCGACGCTGTCCGGATTGCCGTCGATGCCAGGCTGGTGCGTGGAATAATAATCCTGCGCGCCATATTTCACGAGGGATGCGTCGCTCACGCCGAGCAACGTAACACTGCCCGTGCTGAGCGTGAGAACGAGATCCTTCGCGCCATCGCCGTTGACGTCCTGCACCCGGGTGCGGGTGACCTTGACTCCATCGTCGAGGACGATCCGGTCCTCCGCCGCGTTGAAGTCATAGATCGTGTCGTCGCCGAAGGTCGCGCCGAAGTGGAAGCTGTCGGCACCGGCGCCCCCCCAGAGCTTGTCGTTTCCATAGCCGCCGACCAGCACGTCCTTGCCGTTGCCGCCCCACAGCGAATCGTCGCCCATATTGCCGAACAGCACGTCGTTGCCGTCGCCGCCGTCGAGCTTGTCGTTGGCGAGACCGCCCGAAATCAGATCATGGCCGCCAAGCCCGTTGATCGTGTCGTTGCCGAGTCCGCCACCCCACAGACGATCCTCGCCGGCGGTGCCGTTGATCACATCGGCGCCATAAGTGCCGGTGCGAGTGACGCCATCGGCGATGCCGGTGACGGTGACGTCGACCGTTGCGGAGCTGGTGAGGCCATTGGCGTCGGTGATCGTGTAGGTGAAGTGATCGATCTGGGTGGCGCCCGGCGCCAGCATATCGAAGGCATCGTTGTCGGCGACATATTTGAGCGTCTGGGTTGCCGCGTCGAAGATCACGCTGCCGAGCGTGCCGCTGGTGTCGACCGACTGGATCACCGGAGCCTGGCCGGCGTCCGGGTCGCTGTCGTTGCCGAGCAAAGTCGACCAGAGATTGGCCGTGGTCGCGTCCTCGTTGACCGCCACCGCATCGTGCGCTGCCACCGGCGCCTCGTTGACGTCGGTGACGGCGATCGCGAAGCCCTGCTGCGCGCTGAGCCCGCCGCTGTCGGTGACCTTGACGACCAGATTGTAGCTGGCAACCGCTTCGTGGTTGAGCGGTGCGGTGGTGGTGATCACGCCGGTCGCCGCATCGATCGCGAACAGACCGCCGGCATTGTCGACCAGCGAATAGGCGAGCGTGTCGCCAGGCGTGTCGCTCGCCGAAACGGTGCCGACGACCGTGCCCGCAGGCAGATTCTCGGCGACGCCGGCGTTGCTGAGCGCGACGTCGTGCGGCGCCGCGCCCAGGCGGAGCAAGGCGACCTGCGGGTCGTGGTCGGTCGGGCGGCTGCCGCCGAATTCGGCGTTCAGATGCACCGAATCGTACTGCGCGTTGGTGACCAGCCCGCCAGTGACCAGGATGTTGTCGATCTGCTGGGCGTTGCCGCCGAACATGTAGCTGTAGCGCTCTTCCTCGGGCAGCAAGCTGTTGAGATTGGTGAACACCCCGCCCTGCGCCGGATCGGTGAGCTGGGTCTGCGCCTGCTCGAAATAGAAGCCGTTCCAGTCGCCGAGCACGGCAATGTTGAGCGCCGGATTGTCGGCGAGGTGGTCCTGCACCCATGCCTTGACCCCCGCCGCCTGCGCGGTGCGCGCGGCGTCGCCGGCATCGGTGGCCGGCTGGTGATCGCCCCACAGCGGCTCGCTGCCGAGACGCGAGGTCAAGTGGACGTTGATCGTGGTGATCGTCTGCCCGGCAAAGGCGAACTGCGCGACCAGAGGCTTGCGGGTGCCGTTATAGGCGGCGCCTTCGATCAACTGGGCGCTGCCGGCGACATAGGAGACGCGGTCGACATTGTAGAAATAGCCGTTGCGGATGTTGCCGCCCGGCTCGCCGCCGGTCGAACCCGGGGTGGTCGGGGCGATCTCGACATAGGCGTAATGCTTGCCGGAGGCCGCGTAGATCGCGTCGATCAAGCCCTGCGCGGTGACCGTGCCCGACAGGTTCGAGCCCGATCCGGCGCCGTCGGCATCCTGGATCTCCTGCGCGGCGATGATGTCGGGCGCGCCGAGATTGTAGACGATGTCATGGGCGAGGATGTCGAACTTGTTGTCCGACGTGTCGAGATTCTCGAGATTATAGGTCGCGATCGACAGGTTGTTGGCGTCGCCGTGGAGCGCGGTGGTTTCGCGGGCGAGCGTCACGTCGTTCGTCGTGGTGACCGCTTCGGTGACCACCACTTCGTAATTGTCGAACGCGTAATTCACCACGCCGGTGACGCTGCTCAGCTGGTCGCCGATCGTGTAGCCGGGGGTGAAGCCGGCGAAGATGCCGCTGTCGTCGTCGATCTGGATCTTCTCGGGATTATAGTCGGCCACGCCCTCGCTGCCCGGCGAGATGGTGATGCCGCCGCGGTCGTTGACGCCGGTGGCGCCGGCGCCGTGCGAGGCGACGACGTCGGTCTCGCCGAACTCGTTGGTGTTCGACACCGCCTGCGGCGTGTCGATGGTGACGCGCATGCCTTCGAGCGATTCCCAGAAGTCGATTCCGTCGGTGCCGGGGTCGTAGCTGGTCAGCCCGTCATTATCGATCGCCTCGGCGGGGGGCAGCATCCCCCCCTGCCCGATCAGCACCGCCGTCGGCAGTGCATTGCCATGGCTGTCGACGGTGACGGTCGGCGCAGTGATCTCGGTGACGCTGAGGCTGGCGGTGCTGCCCTGGAACTCGGCGACACTGCCGCGCACCGACACGCCGTCGCCGACCGCCACGGTGGGCGCTGTGCTGGTGAAGACGAAGACGGCGTCGGAGGTGCGGGCATTGCCATCGCCGACCGCCGACTGGAGATAGAAGCCGTTGGTGTCGACGGCAGTGACGATGCCGGTGGTGGCGACGGTCTGGCCGACATAGGCCGAGACATGGCCCTCGCCCTGGATCTGGCTGATCGTCAGGCTGATCGGGTCGTCGTTGGTGATCGTGCCCGTGGCCGCGCCGTCGTCGATGATGACGTCGCCGGTGGCGGCGCCGAGATGGACCGAGAGGGTCTCGTTCGGCTCGCCGACCGTATCGCCCTTCACGGCGACGACGATCTGCTTCGACGTCTCGCCCGCTGCGAAGCTGACCGTGCCCGAGAGGACTGCGCCCGGCGCGAGATCGTCGGCGGTGGCGGTGCCGTCGAGATCGACGCTGTACGAAACGCTCGCCGCATTGGCGGTGCCGCCGGCGCGGTTGACGGTGAAGACGAGGTTCGCGGTGCCGCTATCGCCCTCGACCACCCGGGCGTCGCCGATGCGGATGTGGCTCGGGCCGTTGGCGGGGAGGAAGGTCTGACCGTCGTTGAGCGTGCCGAAGCTGTCGTCCGACGCCGCCGTCCAGGTGAAATCGGCGGCACTCGAGCCGGTGCCCTTGAGCTGGAGCGACAGGCCGACGCCGGGTGCCGGCTCTTCGCTGACGCCGATATCGGTGCTGGTGACGCCCGCCGCCGGCGTGCCCGCCGCCGCAGTGAAGGTGCCCTCGTAGGACAGCAGCTGGATGACGGTGCCGTCGGGCGCGATCAGCGCGACGCCGTCGGCGGCGCCGTTCTGCAGCCCGTTGACCGGATAGGCGAAGGACACCGCGCCGAAGCCATTGCCTTCGTCGTCGATCACGCCGCTGAGATTGGTGGTGGTGTAGCTTGGCGCCGCATCGGGGGTGTTGGTGCCGTTGTAGAGGACGAGCTTGTAGCCGCTGAGATTGGTGCCTGCGGCGCCGGCAATCTCGATCGCCTCGCCGACATCAGTGCCGGCATTGTCGTAGTGGATCTCGTTGATGAACACGTTGGCGACCGGCGCCGGCGGCGCGGCGTCGTCATTGGTGATCGTGCCCGTGGCGACGGCGTCGCCGAGCGTGGCGCCGCCGGTCGGGGCGCTCAGCGTGACAGTGAAGCTCTCGTCGCTTTCGAAGCTGGTGTCGCCCTGCACCGGCAGGCGGACCTCGGCGGTGGTTGCGCCGGCGGCGAAGCTCACTGTGCCGGTGGCGGTGAAGCTCGCGCCGAAGTCGCTCGCGGTGGCGCTGCCGAAGCTCACCGTCCAGGTGGCGGAAACCGCGCCGGCGCTGCCATCCGCCCGAGTCACGGTAAACACGATGTCGCTGGTGCCGGCATTGCCCTCGGCGACCGTCGCGTCGGCGATGCTGAGCGTGCCCGGCTGCGGCACAACGCCGCCGAAGGTCTGGCCGACATTGACGCCGCCGACGGTGTCGTCGCCGATCGCAGCCCAGTGGAAATCGGCATAGCTCGTGCCCGAGCCGACAAGGCCGAGCGAGCCGCCCACCGGCGCCGTGCTGCCTTCCGACACGCCGATATCGACGCTGGTCAGGCCTGCCGCAGGACCGTTGGTCGCGGTGAACACGCCCTCATAGCTGAGGAACTGGACGACCGCGCCGCTCGGATCGACCAGAGCGATCGCGTCGGGCGAGCCGTTCTGGATGCCGTCGACCGGATAGGTGACCGCGCGGGTGCCGAAGCCGTTCTGCTGGTTGGCGAGCGCTCCGCTCAAGGTGACCGTGTTGTAGCTCTGCCCGTTGGCGCCATTGTAGAGGATGATCTTCCAGCCGGTGAGATCGGTGCCCGCGGCGCCGGCGATCTCGACGAACTCGCCGGTGTCGGTACCGGCGTTGTCATAGTGAATCTCGTTGATGAACACGTTGGCAGCCATGATCGATCCTCTGTTTGACGACGCGCGCGGCGCCAACGGGCACCGGGCGGAAGCAGCGCGAATGGGGGAACGCAGGAACTGGCGCTTGGCTAGGAGGCGATCATGACAGCAACGTTGCGCCACTCAACCGGCTTGTGCCGGGATTGGACAATTACGCTGAATATCTGTGGATAATCAGGCGATTGTTACGGAGGCGACGGAATTTGCGTGGGAAAATGTCCGGAAACTGGACGCGGTACTATACCCCATCCGCCCGGTCGCGACCGGTGCCGATTGCGTCTCCGGCGCTTGCCGTGCAGGGCGGTCGCCATGACAGGTCCATGGTCCACGAGCGCCGCGGCGATGCTGCTCGCCCTTTCGCCGGCGGCGATCGCCGGTGCGCCCGGCGTCTATACGCCGGCGGTCGGCAGCGTCGAGCGCACTGCGATCGTCAAAACCCTGCACGGCGGCGACGACAGCCCGGAGTCGCGTTTTACCTTCCGCACGTTCCGCGTGCTCCATTCGGGTTCGCGGGCGATCGCCTATGTCGAGGGGGACGGCGCGGTCGGCGGATTCCATGCCCTGCTGATGCGCGAAGGCAAGGCGCCCTGGCGCAAAATCTGGGGCGAAAGCGATGGCGGCAGTGACAGCTGCGGCAGCGCCGCGCGGCATTATGCCTGGGCCCTGCACTTGCTGCGAACCTTCACCGCCGCTCCCGAAACGCTGTTCCCCGGGATCGTCGCCCAGACAGCCGAACTGCAACGCATGGCGAAAGCGGATCCCGAGCTGCAATGTGTCGGAGACCTGGACGGTGGCCCCGAGTGAGGCCCCCGGGCAGGTGCGCCGCTCAGCTCAACCGCGAACGCTCGATGTGAAGACGCCCAGTCGGTCGTTCTTACATGCCAATTGCAGATCTATGACGATTGTTCCACAAATGCCGGATGGGCTGGATCGCGGAGTTCGTCGTTCAGGAGTTTTGGGAAGGTGCCGTCGAGCTGGCCTACCGAAAATGGGGCTGGTTTGGCGGCATCGTTGCGTTCCTTCTGCCTATTTTGGCGATTGTCTTCGTTGTCTGGCTGTTGGTCCGGTAGCGTCGAAATTGCGAATATTCGCCGTGACTTCTTAAGAAGCACCATGACGTTGTTGGCACGGATCATGGAATGGGTCTTTATCGGTGCGTGGTGCGTCGGTGTCGCGGCGCATATATACGTCAGCCGCTATTGGTATCCGATGTGGGCAGCAGGCTTTGAAAAGCGGGCGGAGCATGAAGGCTATGGCCGCAAGGCGCTGATCGGGTTTCGTGTTTTTGTGGGCGCGGTAGCGGTTGGATTTGCCGCTACGGGCGTCGGCGAATTAGCTGGCGGGTGGAGCTGATCGCAGGTCTGCTGACCACCCGATCTTCGCCATTCGGGAGTTCGGCGTGTGCTGCCCCGCTTCTCCGCTACCGCTGGCCGGGGTCGTAGCACGCCGCATCCCTGCCGGCCGTTGCGCGATGGTTCGGATGACCGGGTCGAGCGACAATCTCAAACCCGCGATTCACTTCCTCTCCGCCGAATGGCTGCCGCGCAGCGACGAAGAATTGCGTGACTTCCCAGTCTTTGCTGAACGCGTGCGCTTCTTCCCTGACGTGGCGGAGAACGAAGCAGTGACCGACATCTATCTCCCGCTGAGATAGTGGCGATCTACCGGGATAAGACGCCTAGCTCTAAAACCCTTATTGAATAATATTGACAAAGCATGGCCCGCGCGCTCTCCTGAAGTTCTTGGGGGAGAAATATTTCATGAAGAAAGTTTTATGGGCGACCGCGTGCGCGGTTGCATTGTCGAGCCCTGCGTTCTCGCAGGAAGCACCGGCCGGCGCGATTCCCGCGACCGCTCCGGCGAATACAGCCAACACCACTAACTTGCCGGCGAACACCGAAGTCGTGCTCCGCATGAACGAGGAAGTCAGCACCAAGAAGAACGACAAGGGGGATACGTTTTACCTGACCGTCGTCCACGACGTCATGGTCGACAATTATATCGCGATTCCCAAGGGTGCGCGCGCGATGGGCGAAGTCACGTGGAAGACCGGCAAGGGCGCGTTCGGGAAATCGGGCAAGCTCGACATCGAGATCCGCTATGTCGAGGTCGCTGGGCACCGCGTGCCGCTGATCGGCAAGTTCCGCCAGGAAGGCGAAGGCAATACCGTCGCCACCGTCGCCGCAGTGGCTCTGGTCTGGGTCGCCGCGCCATTCATCACCGGCAAGACCGGGCGGATTCCGGCAGGCCGCGAATTGATCGTCCACACCGCCGATTCGGTCACCGTCGCACTGCCCGCGAATGCGGCTCCGGCTCCCGCGCAGCCCGCCATGCTACAGGCGGTCGCGCCCGCCGCGCCGGCGACGCTGCCGACGGCGCCGGCCGCGGTACCCGCTGAACCAGCCACGCCTACGACCTGACCATCTGCACGGGGCGGCGAGCCACGCCGCTCCGCTTGCCGCGCTGCAATTCGGCACGCGCCCGAAATCGCACCGCAGCTTCGGGGTGACGGCGCGGAAACTGGCCGCTAAGGGCTCCGGCATGACCCAGATCACGCCCGAGATCGTCGCCGAGCACGGCCTGTCCCCCGAGGAATATGAGCGCGTCCTGCACGCGATGGGTCGCGAGCCCAATCTCACCGAACTGGGCATCTTCAGCGTGATGTGGTCCGAGCACTGCTCGTACAAGTCGAGCCGCATCCACTTGAAGAAGCTCCCGACCACGGGTCCCCAGGTGATTTGCGGCCCCGGCGAGAATGCCGGCGTCGTCGATATCGGCGACGGCCAGGCGGCGATCTTCAAGATGGAGAGCCACAACCACCCCTCGTACATCGAGCCCTATCAGGGCGCGGCGACCGGGGTCGGCGGCATCCTGCGCGACGTGTTCACCATGGGCGCGCGCCCGGTGGCCAACATGAACGCATTGCGCTTCGGCCGGCCCGACCACCCCAAGATGCGCCACCTGATCGCCGGCGTGGTCCACGGCATCGGCGGCTATGGCAATTGCGTCGGCGTTCCGACCGTCGGCGGCGAGGTCAATTTCCACCCCGCCTATGACGGCAACATCCTCGTCAACGCGATGACCGTCGGCGTCGCCCAGACCGACAAGATATTCTATTCGGCCGCCTCGGGCGTCGGCAATCCGATCGTCTATGTCGGCTCGAAGACCGGCCGCGACGGCATTCACGGCGCGACCATGGCTTCGGCCGATTTCGGCGAGGATTCGGAGGAGAAGCGCCCCACCGTCCAGGTCGGGGACCCGTTCACCGAGAAATTGCTGATCGAGGCCTGCCTCGAGCTGATGGCCTCGGACGCGATCGTCGCGATCCAGGACATGGGCGCCGCGGGTCTCACGTCCTCCTCGGTCGAGATGGCGAGCAAGGGCGGCGTCGGTATCGAGCTCGTCATGGACGACGTCCCCCAGCGCGAGGAGGGCATGACGCCCTATGAGATGATGCTGTCGGAGAGCCAGGAGCGCATGCTCATGGTGCTCAAGCCCGGCCGCGAAGCTTTTGCCGAAGCGATCTTCCGCAAATGGGAGCTCGACTTCGCGGTGATCGGCCACGTCACCGACACCGGTCGGATGGTGCTCAAGTGGAAGGGCGATGTCGTCGCCGACATCCCGCTCGCCCCGCTTGCCGACGAAGCCCCGCTCTACGATCGCCCGCACGTGCCGACGCCGAAGCGGGCGCCGCTCACCGACCTGCCCGAGAGCAAGGATCCCGCCGCCGATCTGATCAAGTTGATGGGCTCGCCCGACATCGCCAGCCGCCGCTGGATCTGGGAGCAGTACGACCACATGGTCGGCGCCGACACCGTCCAGCGCCCGGGCGGCGACGCGGCGGTGGTCCGCGTCCACGGCACGCAGAAGGGCCTCGCAATCACCACCGATTGCACCCCGCGCTATTGCTTCGCCGATCCGGTCGAGGGCGGTCGCCAGGCGGTTGCCGAGGCGTGGCGCAACCTGACCTCGGTTGGGGCCAACCCGCTCGCAATCACCAACTGCCTCAACTTCGCCAATCCGCAGCGCCCCGAGATCATGGGCCAGATCGTCGGCTGCCTCGAAGGCATGTCCGAGGCGTGCCGCGCGCTCGACTTCCCGATCGTCTCGGGCAACGTCTCGCTCTACAACGAGTCCAAAGCGACCGGCGGCGGCAGCGCAATCCTCCCCACCCCCGCAATCGGCGGGCTGGGCCTGCTTCAGGATTACAGCACCAGCTGCACGATCGCCTTCAAGGGCGTCGGCGACACCGTGCTCGCGATCGGCGAGCGCGGCGGCGATCTCGGCCAGTCGATCTGGCTGCGCGAAATCCTTGGCCGCGAGGACGGTCCGCCGCCGCCGGTCGATCTCGCCGCCGAGCGCCGCACCGGCGACTTCATCCGCGAGCAGATCGCCAGAGGCGCGATCACTGCCTGCCACGACGTGTCGGACGGCGGCCTCGCGGTCACGCTTGCCGAGATGGCGCTCGCCTCGAACATCGGCGTCCTGGTCAACGAGCCCCAGCCCTTCGGCATCGCCGGCTCGCTGTTCGGCGAGGATCAGGGGCTCTACGTCGTCACCGTCTGCGATTCGTGCCTCGCCGACTTCATGGTCGCCGCGCACAAGGCCGACGTCCCCGCCGACCCGCTCGGCCGCACGATCAAGGACCGCATCATCTTCGAGCTCGACGAAGGCGACTGGACGGTGTCGCTCGCGGATCTCCGCACCGCGCACGAAGGCTTCTTCCCCGCCCTGATGGGCGCCGACGCCGCTTTGGCCTGAGACATTTCGCAATCCTCCCCCGCCAGGGGGAGGTGTCGCCGAAGGCGAAGGAGGGGGAGGAAGCACGTCGGCCAGCGATGTGCTTCCTCCCCCTCCGTCACGCTGCGCGTGCCACCTCCCCCTGGCGGGGGAGGATTGGGGACTTCCCCCTCAGCCGATCCGCGCTAGGATAGCCGCCCGGAGGTGCTGATGACCGCTGGCTATTCCGGAACGCCGCTCGCCGACAAGCTCGGGCTCAAGCGCGGCATGCGCTGCTGGTTCCACAACATGCCCGACAGCGTCCGCGCGACGATCGATCCCGACCGCGCCGAGGTCGAGGAGCAGCCCACCGCCTCGGACGGGCTGCAATGCGCGCATCTCTTCGTCACCGAGCGGCACAGGCTCGAACGCGAGCTCGCCGCATTGCGCCCTTTGATGGCCCAGAACGGCTTCATCTGGGTCTCGTGGCCCAAGAAAGCGGCGAAGTTCGAGACCGACGTCACCGAGGACGTGATCCGCGACGTCGCGCTGCCGACGGGGCTCGTCGACATCAAGGTCTGCGCGGTCGACGAGACATGGTCGGGGCTCAAGCTGGTGATACGAAAGGGTGACCGCGAGCCTAAGGGAAACAGCTGACTGGCTTTTTTCGCGCGATCGTTGCACGGTCTGGCGGATGCGCGACCCCGATGCCCTGCCGTGGCAGCCCTATCCAGAGCTGAGCGATGCCGAGCGCGTTGCGCGCGCGCGGGCGTTCAGCGATTCGATGCGGTCGCGCCGCAGCTGCCGTGCGTTCAGCGAGGAGCCGGTGCCGCGCGAGGTCATCGAGGCGGCGCTCGCCGCGGCGGGCTCGGCGCCCAACGGCGCCAACCGCCAGCCCTGGCATTTCTGCGTGGTGTCCTCGCCCGAGGCGAAATGCGCGATCCGCATCGCCGCCGAGGAAGAAGAGCGCGCATTCTATGACGGCCGCGCCGGCAGCGAATGGCTCGAGGCTTTGGTTCCGCTCGGCACCGGCGCCGACAAGCCCTATCTCGAGACCGCGCCGTGGCTGATCGTGGTGTTCGCCCAGCGTCGCGGCGGACCCGACCTCGACAATCTCAAGCAGAATTACTACGTCACCGAGAGCGTCGGCCTCGCCTGCGGACTGCTGCTCGCGACATTGCACCAGGCCGGCGTCGCCACGCTCGTCCACACGCCCAATCCGATGCGTTTCCTCAACCGGGTGTGCCAACGCCCGGACAATGAGAAGCCGCTGATGATCATCATCGCCGGACACCCCGCCGCCGACGCGGTGATCCCGGCGCATGCGCTCGAGAAGAAGTCGCTGGAGCAGATCGCCAGCTGGCTGTAGCGCTCGCCGCATGCCCGCGGCCCCGCCCCTCGACGACGCTTCCCGCGCCGGACGCATCGCCGCGCTGGACCTGATCCGCGGCGTCGCCGTGCTCGGCATCCTGCTGCTCAACATAGTGAGTTTCGGCCTGCCCGAGGCCGCCTACGGCAATCCGCGCGCTTATGGCGGCTGGCACGGCGCCGACCTCGCAGCGTGGCTGATCAATTTCGTGCTGTTTGACGGCAAGATGCGCGGGCTGTTTTCCTTCCTGTTCGGCGCCTCGATGCTGCTGGTGATCGAGCGCGCCGAGGCCAATGGCGAAAACGCCGCCGCGGTCCATTACCGGCGGATGGTCTGGCTCCTCGTCTTCGGTCTCGCCCATCTCTGGCTGGTCTGGCACGGGGACATCCTCACCCATTATGCGCTGGTCGGAATGCTCGCTTATGGGCTGCGGGACCTGCCCGTCGCGCGAATGCTGGTGCTGGGAACGATGCTGATCGCCGTGTCGACTGTGCTCTTCGCCATGGTGCCGATCGCCGTGCATCGGGGCGAGGACATCGCCGCGCTCACCCGGACCTTCGGCGTACCGGCACCGGCCGAGCTCGCCCGCGAGATCGCCCTTTATCGCGGCGACTATGGTACCATCCTGCACGCCCGCCTCGCCGAGCAGGGCACCACGCCGCTGGCGATGCTGCTCTTCTACGGGCCCGAGACCTTGGCCTATATGCTGTTCGGCATGGCGGGGCTGCGCAGCGGCATGCTGCGCGGCGAATGGCCCCGCGCACGCTATCGCCGCTGGCTGCTGGTCTGCTGGGGGATCGCGCTGCCGGCCTGTGCGGCGCTCGCGCTCCATATCACCCGCGCGCAGTTCAGCCTGTTCTCGGTGACCTTGGCCAGCTGGACGCTCACAGCGCCGCTGCGACCGCCGATGATCGCCGGCTGGGCCTGCCTGATCCTGTTGCTCGCACGGCCCGGGGGCCCGCTGACCCGGCGGCTGGCGGCGACCGGACGCATGGCCTTCACCAATTATCTGTTCACCAGCCTGATCTGCACCAGCCTGTTCTATGGCTATGGCCTCGGCTGGTTCGGCTTATTCTCGCGCTGGCAGCTCTATCCAATCGTGTTCGTGGTCTGGGCGCTGCTCCTGCTCTGGTCGCAGCCATGGCTCGCCCGCTTCCGATTCGGCCCGCTCGAATGGCTGTGGCGCAGTCTCGCGCGCTGGCGCTGGCAGCCGATGCGCGGCCACGCCTCCGTATAACTGCGAATGCCTCGCAATATGCTTGCGAATCGCTCTCATTAGCCGTACATCCGGCGGACCGAAGCGAGAGGGTCCGATGGTCGTCTGCGTTTGCAATGCAATCCGGGAGAGCGAAGTGCGCCAGGCGGCACGTGGCGGCGCCACCAGCGCCTGCCAGGCCTATCGCGCATTGGGACGGAGCCCGAAATGCGGCCAGTGCGTGCCCTTCGCGCGTGAGATCATCAACGAAGAACGCGCAGCTGCGTAGCGTTCGCAACTAGAAAACCGCGGATTTCTGCGGTTTTCGCCGCATGCGTTTGGCGCTATGGCCGTTCCCGTCAACATAGGGAACAGGGTCATGAAGGGCGACGCGAAAGTCCTCGAATATTTGAACGAGGCGCTCAAGAACGAGCTCACCGCGATCAACCAATATTGGCTGCATTACCGGCTGCTCGACAATTGGGGCGTCAAGAAGCTGGCCGAGCTCGAGCGGCACGAATCGATCGACGAGATGAAGCACGCCGACAAACTGGCGGAGCGCATCCTGTTCCTCGACGGGCTTCCCAATTTCCAATTGCTCGGCCGCCTGCGCATCGGCGAGACGGTCGAGGAGATCCTGCGCGCCGACCTCGCGGTCGAAATCGAGGCGATCGCGGTGCTCAAGGACGCAATCCAGCATTGCGAGAGCGTCCGCGACTATGTCAGCCGCGATTTGTTCGCCTATATCCTCGAAAGCGAGGAAGAGCATGTCGACACGCTCGAGCGCCAGTTCGACATGATCGCCCGCATGGGGCTGGAAAACTACATCCAGCTCAACAGCAAGGCCGAGGAAGCGAGCTAGCCCTTCTTATCCTCCCCCGCCAGGGGGAGGATCAAGAGCGCATAGCCCGGCGCCAAACGGACGCCCCTCTCCTCGTTCGTGCTGAGCTTGTCGAAGCACCGTCCTTTTCTTGCCGCAGCAAAGACCGCCCTTCGACAAGCTCAGGGCGAACGGTTTGGATTTTTCCGGCTTAAAGAACCGGCCGCCGCCCGAATGCCGGCACCGGCTTGCGCGCCACCAATGGATTCGCCTCGCGCTCGAGCATGTCGAGCGTGGTCTCGAACAGCGGCCGCAGCTTGACGACATGTTCGAGCGCTTCGGTCGGCGTCTCGCGGCGTTCGATGCAGCCGCGCGCGATCATCTCGATCGTCTCGGCAAGGTCGGACAACGGATCGGCGCCGAACTGGCGCGATTCGCCCTTCAGGGTATGTGCGGGGATCACCATCGCAGTGGCATTGTGCGCGCGCATCGCATCCTCGATGCGGTCGACCGACTTGATCCCGTCCTCGCGGAAATAGCCGAGGATGCGCACGAAATTCGCCCCGAGCTCGGTGCGCGCCTGCTGGTAGCTCTGCCAGTTCACCAGCGGATCATTGCCGATCGTCACGTCCATACCTCAAGCATACCCCCCGGAACGGTACCGGAGCGACCATAAGGCGCGAACGTAAACAGGCCGTTGATGGATGATGCCGGAAGGTTTCCGGCCACGTACAATCCTCCCCCGCCAGGGGGAGGTGTCAGCGAAGCTGACGAAGGGGGAGGAAGCACGACGGCGCATGGGTCGCTGACCTCCCCCTCCGTCAGGCTGCGCCTGCCACCTCCCCCTTGCGGGGGAGGATCAGAAAGCCTCTACCCCTTGTCCCGATCGAACGGGTTCTTCGGCGCGCGCAGGGTGAGCCGAACCGGCACCGCGCCGAAGTCGAATTCCTTGCGCAGCCCGTTGATCAGATAGCGCTGATAGCTCACCGGCAGCAGATCGACGCGCGTGCCGAACAGCACGAAGCTCGGCGGCCGGGTCTTGTTCTGGGTGACGTAGCGCGGCTTGATCCGCTTGCCGCCGGGCGCGGGCGGCGGATTGGCTTCGAGCGCCCGCTCGAACCAGCGATTGAGCTGCCCGGTCGAGACGCGCCGCGACCATGCATCGCGCGTCTCGAACGCCACGCGCATCAGCACGTCGAGCCCCTTGCCGGTCTCGGCCGAGACGGTGAGCAGCGGCACGCCCTTGACCTGCGCCAGCCCCTCGTCGAGCGCGCCCTTGACGCCGTTGAACAGGCTTGAGGCGTTCTCGGCAATGTCCCATTTGTTCAGCGCGATGATCAGCGCCCGGCCTTCCTGGAGCACGCGGTCGGCGATCTTGAGGTCCTGCACCTCGAGCCCGCGGGTGGCATCGAGCAGCAGCACCACGACTTCGGCGAAATCGATCGCGCGCAGCGTGTCCATCACCGAGAGCTTTTCGAGCTTCTCCTCGACCCGCGCCTTCTTGCGCAGCCCGGCGGTGTCGATCAGCCGCACTTTCCGCGTCGCGCCTTCGAAATCCTCCCACTCCCAGTCGATCGCAATCGAATCGCGGGTGATCCCGGCCTCGGGACCGGTGATCATCCGGTCCTCGCCGAGCAATCGGTTGACGAGGGTCGACTTGCCCGCATTCGGCCGCCCGACGATCGCCAGCTTGAGCGGCGCGTCGGGCGATTCCGGGTCCTCGGCCTCTTCCTCTTCGTCGCGGTCGACATGCGGCAGCAGCGCCTCGAACAGATCGGCGACGCCCTCGCCATGCTCGGCCGAGAAGGGGATCGGGTCGCCGAGGCCGAGCGCCATCGCCTCGAGAATGCCCGCCTCGCCGGCCTTGCCCTCGGCCTTGTTGGCCATCAGCACGACCGGCCGATCGGTGCTGCGCAGCCAGCGGGCGATCTCCTCGTCGAGCGGCGTCACGCCGGCGCGTGCGTCGATCAGGAACAGCGAGACGTCGGCCTCGCGCACCGCCGCCTCGGTCTGCGCGCGCATCCGCCCCGGCAACGTCGCGGCGTCCTCGTCCTCGTAGCCGGCCGTGTCCATCACCCGGAATTCGAGCCCGAGCAGGTTCGCCTCGCCCTCGCGGCGATCACGGGTTACGCCGGGCTGGTCGTCCACCAGAGCGAGCCGCTTGCCGACCAGCCGGTTGAACAGAGTCGACTTGCCGACATTCGGACGTCCGATGATGGCGACGATGGGAAGAGGCATAGGAAAAACTCGCTCCCCTCCCTGCACGCAGGGAGGGGCTGGGGGTGGGTGCGCGCGTCTGCGCGCCTCATAGACTCATCGGGCGACATAAACAAAGTGACGGGCGGGGCATCGAGCCCCACCCGTCACTAACCCACCCCTGACCCCTCCCTTGCAGGGAGGGGAATTTCAACTCACCGATACGCGCTCAACCGGCCCTTGTCGTCGAGCACGTAGAGAATGTTGTTCGCCACGACCAGCGGCAGCGAGATCGATTCCTTGGTATCGAGCGTCGAAGTCACGCTGCCGTCGGTCGGCGAGGCGAAGACGATCTCGCCCTCGCTGTTGCCGAGCACGAGCTTGCCGCCGGCGAGCACCGGGCCGACCCACGAGATCGGCCCTTTCGACTTCTTCTCGTTCTTGTAGCGCCGCAGCTGCGCGATCCAGCGGATCTTGCCGGTGCCGCGGGCGATCGCGATCAGCCGCGCGTCGTCGGTGACGACGAACAGCCATTCGCCCGCCGCCCAGGGCGTCGAGATGCCGGCGATCGTCTGCTCCCACAGCGGATTGCCGCTGGCGATGTCCATGGCGACCATGCGGCCGCCCTGCCCGATCGCATAGACGCGACCCTGGTCGATCACCGGCTCGGCGTCGATGTCCGACAGCGACGACACCGAGGTCGACATCGAGGTGCGCGACAGCACCACGTCCCACAGCGAGCGGCCATTCTCGTAGCGATAGGCATTGAGCTCGCCTGACGAGAAGCCGGCGATCACCGTGCCCTGTGCCGAAGCCGGCGCCGCGACGCCGAACACGCCCTGCGTCTCGAGGCTCGCCGAGACCGTCCAGCTCACTTCGCCGGTGTCCTGCGACAGCGCGAACAGCTGGTTGTCCTGCGTCACGACATAGGCATTGCCGTTGGCGAGCGTCGGCGCGCCGCGCAGCGGGCCGCCCGGACGCTTGCGCCAGACCACCGTGCCGTCGGCGGTGTTGAGCGCGACCACGTCGCCGAGGCCGTTGGTGGCGAAGGCGCGCTCGCCCTCGACGCTGACGCCGCCGCCGAAGCGTGCCGTCTTGTTGCCCTCTTCGTTGAACGTGTTGGCGCGCCACAATTCGGCGCCGGTATCGGCCGCCAGCGCGTGGACGACGCCGTCAGTGTCGATCACGAACAGCTTGTTCTCCGACACCACCGGCGCGGCGGCGAGCCGTTCCTTCTTCGACGGTTTGGCGACGTCCTTCGACCAGATCCGGCTCGGGCTCGCGGCGAGCGCGAGATGCCCCATCGACTTGGCGGCATTGCCGCCGGGCTGACGCCAGCCGTCATTCGCCGCCGCCTCGGGCAGCAGCACCTCGACGCCGGCCAGCGACTTGTCGGCGACGACGTCGCGCTCGGAAACGAGGATCGGCACGCGCTCGCCGAGCACGGGGGTCTTCTTGCCGCCATTGCCTTTGAAGATCCCGCAACCGCTCACCATCGCGAGCGCCGCGAGACCGGCAGCCACCCTCACCTTGTTGTTCATTTAGCCTTGGTTTCCTTCGACTGATCGATGGCGTCGACGCCGAGTACGCCTGCCAGCTGAACCGCACGTTGACGGACCGATTCGGGGACCTTCGCGCCGCCCTGCGCAATCTGTCCGTAGAGCCGCCCGGCCTCGGCGCGGTTGCCTGCCTTGAGATAGGCGGCGGCAACGAGCTCGCCGGCGGTGCCGAGCCATGGCGAATTGGGATTGGTCAGCCCCTTCAGGCGGTCGATCACGACCTGCGGCTTGAGGCTGTCATATTCGGCGATCGTCTGGCGGACCAACGCGAGGTCGCGATAAGGTTGCTCGAACTTCGTATTGTTCGCCACTTCGGCGAACTTCGCCGCGGCGCCCTTGGTGTCGTTCTTCTGGAGCAGCAGATTGCCCTCCGCGATGCGCGCCATCGCCGCGTAACCTTCGTTCCCCTCGGCCGCGATCTTGTCGAGCGCCGGCACTGCCTTGGCGGCGTCGCCCTGCTCGACCAGCCGCATCGCCGCGTCATATTGCTCGCCCTGCGTGCCGGCGACGCTCTCGCGGTGATGCTGCCAGTACAGCCAGCCGGCGAGTGCGATCAGCCCGACCACCACCGCGGCGATGATCATCCGGCCATAGCGCCGGAACATCTGCATCGCCTGGTCGCGACGATACTCCTCGTCGACTTCGCGCAGAAAGGCTTCGTCAGTGGTACCGGGAGGAAGCGCCAAGAGTGACTCCATGGGGTTGCAGGCGCGCGGACCTTAGCCGCGGGCACCGCCTAAAGGAAGCGTGCTGCTAGCCCTTCAGCCGCGCGCCGGATAGACCTGTTCTGCGCCCGGAAAGTCCCGCGACCGGACTTCGGCGGCATAGGTCTGAACCGCGGCGGAAATGCGGCCGGCAAGGTCGTCATACCGCTTCACGAAGCGCGGGGTGCGCTCGAACAGCCCGAGCATGTCCTCGGTCACCAGCACCTGCCCGTCGCACTGCGCCGAGGCGCCAATGCCGATCACCGGCACCGGCACCGCCGCGGTGATTTCATTGGCGAGCTGCTCGACCACGCCTTCCGCGACGATCCCGAACGCACCGGCCTCGGCGATCGCCCGGGCGTCGTCGAGGATGCTCGCATGCTCGGCATTGCTCTTGCCCCGCGCGCCATAGCCGCCGAGCGCGTTCACCGATTGCGGGGTCAGCCCGATATGGCCCATCACCGGGATGCCGCGGCGCGTGAGGAACTCGACCACCGGCGCCATCGCGGTGCCGCCCTCGAGCTTGACCCCCGCCGCGCCTGTCTCGGCGAGCACCCGCGCCGCCGATTCGAACGCGCGCTCCGGGCTCGCCTCGTAGCTGCCGAACGGCATGTCGACGATCACCACCGAATGCCAGCTGCCGCGCACCACCGCGGCGCCATGCGCGATCATCATGTCGAGCGTCACCGGGAGGGTCGAAGGCAGGCCGTAGATCACCTGGCCGAGGCTGTCGCCGACGAGCAGGACGTCTGAGTGTGGGTCGAGCAACTGCGCCATCCGCGTCGTATAGGCAGTGAGCATCACCACCGGATCCTTCCCCTTGCGGTTGCGGATCGCGGGAATGGTCAGCCGCTTCATCGGCGACGGCGTCGGATTGGCGCGGCTGGTGCCGGTATCGAGCGTATAGGTGGACATGGCGCGTCTCTAGCCTGTCCCGCGCCCGAGAATAAGCGCTTTCGCAATCCCTGTAATCCTCCCCCGCCAGGGGGAGGTGTCCCTAATCCTCCCCCGCCAGGGGGAGGTGTCCCTAATCCTCCCCCGCCAGGGGGAGGTGGCATGCGCAGCATGACGGAGGGGGAGGAAGCACGCCGGCCAGCGATGTGCTTCCTCCCCCTCCGTCGCCTGCAGCGACACCTCCCCCTTGCGGGGGAGGATTAGCTAGTCCCTCACGAAATCCACCCCCGCGCCCGCGCGAACCGCGCCAGCCAGATCTGGAACACCGCGACCGCCGCGATGAACAACGGGAACGGCACGGTCACCGCCGCGCCCTTGTGCGCGAGCATGTCGGTGCCGAAGAAGACATAGCCGAACTGGACGACCACCGCGATCAGCGAGATCACGAACAGCGGCAAGGCCAGCTTCGAGCGGAACAGCAAGGCGAGCGATCCGAGCAGTCCGCAGCCCACCGCCGCGGCATAAACCGGGGTGAACCAGCCGGGCAAAGCCGCATAATAAGCCCGGTCCCAGTCGGTCGCGTTCGGGTCCACCGCCGGCCCCAGTTTGACGTGCATGTAAAAGGCGATGCAGCCGAGCACGCCCCAAAGCGCCAGGATGACCGCCACTGCGATGAACCAGCCCGGTGGCCGCTGCCGAAGATAGGTTGCCACGCATCCCTCCCATGCCTGCAGATCAGGCGGGAAACGTAACGGAAATCGAACGAAGCCGCTACCGGCTTTCAGAGCAGCGCGCGGGCGTAGCGCTCGGGGGCGAAGCCGATCAAAATGCCGCCGGGATGCTCCAGCACGGGACGCTTGATCATCGACGGTTGCGCCAGCATCAGCGCCGCCGCCTTCTCGGCATCGAGGTCGGCCTTGTCGGCATCGGGCAATTTGCGGAACGTGGTGCCGGCACGGTTGAGCACGGTCTCCCAGCCTGCCTCGGCAATCCAGCGCGTCAGCCGCGCCGGATCGACTCCGGCGGTCTTGTAGTCGTGGAAATCATACGCGACCCCCTGCGCCTCGAGCCACACCCGTGCCTTCTTGATCGTGTCGCAATTCTTGATGCCGTACATCGTGATGGTCACGGGAATCCCTCAGGGTCTGGATAACACCGCCACCGATAGTCCTTGGTGCGCCCCAAAGCAGCCCGGCAGCTGCGGATGTTCCCGACAACGGGAAGCGGCGCAACACGGTCCTCCCCCGCCAGGGGGAGGTGGCCCCGAAGGCGACGGAGGGGGAGGTAAGCGACCCATCCGCCGGCGTGCGTCCTCCCCCTCCGTCAGGCTGCGCCTGCCACCTCCCCCTTGCGGGGGAGGATTGGAGTCGTCCGTCGCATCTCCTCCCGTACTATTGCGACCGATCCCCCAGAAACCGCCCGAGCGTCACCACCTTCTGCCGCTCGAGCCCGAGCGCCGCGTAGAAGCCGAGCGCGGCTTCATTGTCCTCGCGCACCATCAGCTGCAGCTTGGGCGCACCCCGCGCGCGCAGCCAGTCCTCGGCCGCCGCCATCAATGCCCGGCCCAGCCCAGCGCCGCGACGCTCGGGCGACACGGCGAGATAATAGACCCAGCCACGATGCCCGTCGAAACCGACCATCACGCTGCCCGCGACGCCGCCCGCCCCACGCGCGACCAGCACCGCAGAGCTGCCGCCGCCCATTGCCAGCGCGAAGTCGGCATCGGGGTCGTTCCACGGCCGGGTCAGCCCGCACGCCCGCCACAACGCCACCACCGCCCCGGCATCGTCGCCGCACGCGGCTTCGATCAGCGGGCGATGCACGTCGTTCCGGCCCAGAGATTGGTGACGGTGCCGCCTGAATCACGCGCGCTGAGCAGCCCCGACATGCCGCCCGCGCTGAACTCGATGCCCAAGGTCGAGTCCTCGACCGTGACCGGCCCCGCCGCCTCGAGCTGCTTGCGGGTCGCGCCGATGCCGATTCCCCCCGCGGTCGCGAAGCGGCCGCCGTCGCCGCCGTCGAGATCCCAGCCGACGAACCTGTCGCCCTGAAAATACAGTCCCAGCCCGTCGCGGAAGCTCGCGACTCCCAGCGCACCGGCGCCGCATTCCTGATTGTCGATCTGCTCGAGCGGATCGCCCAGCGCCCCGGTCACGATCGGCATCACCGCGGCGCGCGCCATGCCGAACTGCGCCTCGCGCACGCCGCCGGCGGGGCCCACCGCCAGTCCGTCGGGCGCCAGCTTCACGGCCAGCGCCGTGGTCTCGACGGCGTTCGACGCATTCGCGCCATCCGGCACGGGGACGATCAGTTCATTGTCGTTGCCGAGCAGCACCACCGAGCGGTTTGCCTCTGGCTCGCCGCCCGGCCCGCCGCAACCGGCGAGCAGCAGCGGCAGGACCAGGGCACCGACCCGCATCATTCCCACTCGATCGTGCCCGGCGGCTTCGAGGTATAGTCATAGGTCACGCGGTTGATCCCGCGCACCTCGTTGACGATCCGCGTCGCCACCCGCGGCAGGAAGTCGCCCGGGAACTGGAACGCCACTGCGGTCATCCCGTCGGTCGAGGTCACCGCGCGCAGCGCCAGCACATAGTCGTAGGTGCGGTAGTCGCCCATCACCCCGACGGTGCGCACGGGCAGCAGCACCGCGAAGGCCTGCCAGATCGCATCGTAGAGGCCGGCGTTGCGGATCTCCTCGAGATAGATCGCGTCGGCCTTGCGCAGGATGTCGCAGCGCTCCTTGGTCACCTCGCCCGGAATGCGGATCGCGAGGCCCGGTCCGGGGAACGGATGGCGGCCGACGAAGATGTCGGGCAGCCCGAGCTCGCGTCCGAGCGCGCGGACCTCGTCCTTGAACAATTCGCGTAAGGGTTCGACGAGCTTCATGTTCATCCGCTCGGGCAGCCCGCCGACATTGTGGTGGCTCTTGATCGTGACGCTTGGCCCGCCGGTGAAGCTGACGCTCTCGATCACGTCGGGATAGAGCGTCCCCTGGGCGAGGAAATCGGCCCCGCCGATCTTCTTCGCCTCTTCCTCGAACACTTCGATGAAGGTCTTGCCGATGAACTTGCGCTTCGCTTCGGGGTCGGTGACCCCCGCCAGCCCGTTGAGGAACAAGGTCTCGGCGTTCACATGGACGAGCGGGATATTGTAGTGCCCGCGGAACAGCGACACGACCTGATCGGCCTCGCCCGCGCGCATCAGCCCGTGGTCGACGAACACGCAGGTCAGCTGGTCGCCGATCGCCTCGTGGATCAGCACCGCCGCCACCGCGCTGTCGACCCCGCCCGAGAGGCCGCAGATCACCCGCCCGCTGCCGACCTGCTCGCGGATCTCGGCGATCTTGGCGGCGCGGAACTCGGCCATCGTCCAGTCGCCCTGCAGTCCGCAGACGTGCCGGACGAAATTGGCGAGCAGCCGCGCACCGTCGGGGGTGTGGACCACTTCCATGTGGAACTGGGTAGCGTAGTAACGCCGCGCATCGTCGGCGACGACCGCATAGGGCGAGCCGGGGCTGGTCGCGACCGGGCGGAAGCCCGGAGCCAGTTCGGTGACCTTGTCGCCATGGCTCATCCACACCTGGTGCTTCTCGCCCTCGGCCCAGAGCCCGTCGAACAGCACGCAGCTATCCTCGATCTCGATGAAGGCGAGCCCGAACTCACCGGAGTCGCCGAGCTGCACCTCGCCGCCCAGCTGATGCATCATCACCTGCTGGCCATAGCAGATGCCGAGGATGGGCAGCCCGGAATCGAAGATCGCCTGCGGCACGCGCGGGCTCTCCTCGTGGAGCACCGAGGCGGGCGAACCGGAGAGGATGATCCCCTTGGGCTGCATCCGCTCGAACGCCTCGGCGGCGGAGGTGAAGGGAGCGATCTCGCTATAGACGCCGGCCTCGCGCACGCGCCGCGCGATCAGCTGGGTGACCTGGCTCCCGAAATCGACGATCAGGATGGATTCGGTGTGCTCGACGCTCATGGCGAGCGGATAAGCAGCGGCGCTCCAGCTGTAAAGCCGGGCGCCGCGACGGCAGCCCTCACGGCCTCGGCACGATCACCAGCTTGTAGGGCACGTACAGCAGCACTTCCGACGCCCCGGCGCGGGTCCACAGCACCGGCATGTTGAGCCCTTCGATCGTCACCGCATAGCCCGGTCCCATCTTCTCGGAGAGCGCTCGCGCGTCGGCCATTACCTTGTCGGCGATCTGCATCCGGTACTGGTCAGGCCCGACCAGCGACAAGGTGGCGTCGCCTGCCTGGTCCATCTGCGCCCGGCCGACCTCGGGCACCGCCTCGACATAGGCGTCGATCCGTTTCTCGGCAGCGGCGCCGCCCTCCTTCCCGCCCAGCGGCGCCTTCACGAGGAACGTCACCTTCTCGCTGTCCGGCCGATTATCGCCCGAGAGGGTGATCTCGCCGAGATTGTCGGAGGTAAGCGGAGTCAGGATATAGTCGCCAAAGGCGAGCTCCACGCCATGCTGGTGCGCCATCTGCACCGCACGCGCGAGCATCTGGCGGATTTCCGCCGCGCGTTGCTTGGGGTCCCGGGTATCGCCGCGGATCACGACTTCCTGCACGAGGAAGTCCGCGGTTCGCCGCAGCCCGACCGCGGGCATGTCGCGCTGATAACCGTCCTGCTCGACGCGGCTGCCGGTAACGACAATTTCCTGGGATTGGAGATCCTGCGCGAATGCCGGCGCTGCGAGCACCAACGCCAGCGCCATTGCCGTTGCCGTTGCCGTCCGCATCGAACCCCGCATTTTACCCCTCCCCTCGGCCCTGACCAAGCTTCGGCCGGGGGGAGCGTCGAGTCAATCGCAGCGCGGTCGCAGTCCGGCGCGGAAACAGCCTTGCGTCTCCCTCGATCGACGCGGCTTGCCACCCGCTCCCGGCGAGCGCAGTCTCGCCGCTCGACCTTGGGGGAGAGTCGATCATGGACGGCAGCACTGCCGAGAATCTCGCGCGCATCGCAACCGTCATTGGCGTTCTCGCCATTCCCATCGCATGGAAGACGCTGACAACGACCTGGGACACCAACCGCGCCAGTCACATGAACACGCTGTTCCGCGAATTTCTGCGGCTCGAGTTCGATTATTTCAATCAGCCCGCGAACCAGGCCGGCCAGGGTCCAGCCTGGGAAAGCCTGCGCTCCTACAAGATGTGGGTTCTCGAGGAGATATGGATCTGGCTCGATTCGCAGCAGCATCGCGTCTTCCCGATGCAGCCCGGACGCGCCAACCGGCACCGGGAACTATTGGCCGGCTGGGACGCGACCCTCAAATATCACCTCGGCAATCGTCCCGATCAGAAGACCTGGGACGAGTTCTACAGGAACCGGAAATGCTATCATAAGGGCTTCGTCGCCTTCGCGATGCGGCACCATCCCTGCTCGCCGTTCCGCAACGACCCCACAATCGATTGCGCCATTTGCGGCGAAAGGGTTGCCGCAGACGTGGATTGGGCGCTGCTGAACGACGACGAGGCGCTTGCCGCCCATTAGCTTCGCGCCGGCTGCATTCGACGCCCAAGCCGGCGTGCAGCAGCCCCCTCCATCGGAGCAAGGCCGGCGACCACGCAGGGCCGTTGGTCTGCGCGACCGCTAGTCCGAGAACAGCGCCGTGAGCTCGTGTCGCTCCTGCTCGCCGAGTTCGGGCCGCCAGATGTCGAAGATCAGGACCACGCGATCGTCCGGCCCGTCATTCCAGGCCTCATGTTCGATCGTATCGTCGAAGATCATCAGCTTGCCCTCTTCCCACGCGCGGATCTCGTTGCCGACGCGGAAGCGGCAGCCCGCGGGCACGATCAGCGGCAGGTGGCAGATGAGCCGCGTGTTGAACATGCCGGTATGCGGCGCGATGTGCGCCCCCGCCTTGAGGAGCGAGAACACCACGGTGGGGCCCCAGCCCGCGATGCGCGGCAGCGGCACCCGCAACACGGCGTCCCATGTCCTCGGACACCGCTGGACGATGTCGGGCGCAAGCCAGCCATTCTCGCACAGCGACAGGACGCTCCAGTCCTTGTTGTGGAGCAGCGCCTTGTTGCCGCCCAAGGGCCCGGTGCCCGAATCATTCTGGATGTAGGCGCGGAACGCGTCGGTGCCCGTGGCGAGAATCGCCAGCAATTCCTCGCGAATGGCGGGAACCGCCGCCTCCAGCGCCGGCACCCAGTCGAAGCCCGCCGGATCGAAGAACTGGACATGCGGCAACCCCGGATAATTGAACGCGGTCGGCTCCTGCAGATAGAGTTTCCGCCGGCCCGCGGCGAGTTCGAGCGCCTGCCGGAAACGCGGACTCCAGCTCTGCGCCGGCAAGCCGCGCTCGGTCAGCCGCGCTTCGCGCGCGGCATGCGCGCCGGCCTGCAAGCGAGTCAGCGCCGCGTCGGCCCGCTGCAACTCGGCCGCTTCCGTTTCGGAGAGTCTTGTCTCCGCGCCGAGCTGCAGCGCCTTGCGGTAGAGCAGACACGCGGCGTAATCGTCCCCTGCGCGCGCGCAGCAATCCGCCTTCAGGATATGGCCCCGCACCGAGCGTGGCGCGATCTCGAGCAATTGATCGAGCGCCGCTTCCGTACCCGCCGGATCGTTGGCCGCGCTGCGCGACTCGGCGAGGCGCAGCCATGAGACTTCGTCCACTGCCGCGGCCGATCCGGCGAGCGCAGGTCCGCCACCGGGGTTGGTCCGGAACGCCGCCTCGCCTTCGTGATTCATGCTGCCCTCCGCGCTTTATCGGGCCTTCACCTCGAGTCCCGTCCATTTCGCCGCGAAGGCGTACAGATCCGCAGCTTCCTCGATGATTTTGTCGGTCGGCTTGCCCGATCCGTGGCCGGCGCGGGTCTCGATCCGGGCGAGGTGCGGCTTGTCGCCGATATCGGCTGCCTGCAACGCCGCGGTATATTTGAAGCTGTGCCCCGGCACGACGCGGTCATCGGTGTCGGCGGTGGTGACGAGGATCGCCGGATAAGACCGGCCACCCTTGATGTTGTGATACGGCGAGTAGGCATAGAGCCGCTTGAAATCGGCTTCCTTCGACGGATAGCCATAATCGTCGACCCAGTAGCGCCCGGCGGTCCAGCGGTCGAAGCGCAGCATGTCCATTACGCCCACCGCCGGCAGCGCCGCGGCGAACAGGTCCGGCCGCTGGTTGACCACCGCGCCGATCAGCAGCCCGCCATTCGATCCGCCCTGGATCGCCAGCTGGTCCTTGCCGGTGATGCCCTCCTTGATCAGATATTCGCCCGCCGCGATGAAATCGTCGAACACGTTCTGCTTGTTCGCGAGGCGCCCGCCGTCGTGCCACGCCTTGCCATACTCGCCGCCGCCGCGGATATTGGCGAGAACGAACACCCCGCCCTGTTCCATCCACGCCACCCGCGCCGCCGAGAAGCTCGGCGTGTATGGCACGTTGAACCCGCCATAGCCCCACAGCAACGTCGGCGCCGGCCCGGTGGTCGTCTTCTTGCGCACCACGAACATCGGCACGCGCGTCCCGTCCTTGGAGGCGAAGAAGCGCTGCTCGACCTTGTACTGTGTCGGATCGAACGCGACCTTCGGCTGTGCCCACGGCGTCGCCTTGCCGGTCGCGACGTCGTAGCGGAAGATCGTCGTCGGATAGTTGAAGCTGGTGAAGGCGAAGAAAGTCTCGGGATCGTCCGGCTCGCCGCCGAACCCGCTCGCGGTGCCGATCCCGGGCAGCGCGACCTTGCCGTCGGCCGTCCCGTCGAGCCGGTAGCGTCGCACTTCGGTCTTGGCGTCGACCATATAGTTGAGGATCAGCCGGTCGCCGACGATCGAGGCGCCCGCCAAAGTCTCCTTCTGCTCGGGAACGATCTCCTTCGGCGCCGGGTTCGCCTCGGCGAGGTCGAGCGTGACGATGCGCTGGCGCGGCGCCCCGGCATCGGTGGCGAACCAGAATTTCGTCCCGACGTTGCCGATCGCCGACCATTCATTGGCGAGCGCGCCGATCACCTCGCGCGGCTTCCAGCTCGGGTCGGTCAGGTCGACGATGTGCACCATATTCTTGTTGTCGGTGCCTTCGCTGGTCGAGACGACGAGATAGCGCCCGTCGTCGGTGATCCCGGCATAATGGCTGAGCTTCGGATTCTCGGGCGTCGCATAGACCAGCCGGTCGGCCGATTGCGGCGTGCCGAGCTTGTGGAAATAGACCTTGTGGTCGTTGCTCAGCGCCTGGAACTTCTCGCCTGCGGGCGGCTCGGGATAGCGCGAATAGAAGAAGCCGCTGCCGTCCTTCGCCCAGCTCAGCCCCATCGTGTATTTGGCCCAGCTGACTTCGTCGCCGGTGTCCTTGCCGGTCGCGGTGTCGATCACCTTGACCGTGCGCCAGTCGGTGCCGCCGTCCTGGATCGAATAGGCGAGCAACTTGCCGTCCTCGGAGGGCAGCCATTCGGCGAGCGCGGTCGCGCCGTCCTTCGACCAGGTGTTCGGGTCGATCAGCACCCGCCCCTGCCCGCTCAGGCTGTCGCGCACCCATAGCACCGCCTGGTTCTGCAGCCCTTCGTTGTGCGCATAGAAATAGCGCCCGCCTTTCTTCACCGGCGCGCCGAACCGCTCGTAGTTGAACAGGGTCTTGATCCGCTCGTGGAACACCTGCCGACCCGGCAGCGTCGCGAGATACGCGTCGGTCACCTTGTTCTGCGCCGCCACCCAGTCGGCGACTTCCTTGTCGTTCCGCACGTCGTTCTCGAGCCAGCGATACGGATCGGCGACCTTGATGCCGAACTGCTCCTCGACGACGTCGACGCGGCGGGTCTCGGGGTAAGCGGGCTTGGTCATCGTGGGGTGCGGCTCCGAAGGATGTTGCTGGGCGAAAGCGGGGCTGGCGAAGAGAAGCGGAAGGGCAAGCAGGGCCTGGCGCATCAAGGGAACCTCTGAAGGGCTTGAGAAGCCGCCTTGCTATCCGCCGCATGCGCGGCTTGTCACGCGCATTCGCATGTCCGGCGGAAACACGGGCGCGGCGCTTCGACCAGCGGCGCTCCTCGAAGCCGGTGGATTTGACGAGGTGCGACCGATCGAAAGTGATGAGAAGCAGTAGTTGGTTCTAAAGCCCTCTCCCGCTTTCGCTGGAGAGGGTTGGGTGAGGGTCTTCTTCTGCCTCTTCAGCGTTCGGCGCGTCACCTTGCTGTCAGCAAATAGTCGTTTGTTCAGGTAATCGGGATAAGCGATTCAAGCACATGCCGCCCTCATGAAATACTAGATAGCATTTTATTCCAGAACCCGTCGCCGTGCGGCAGATGAAGGTCAAACATTGCTTGCAACCAATGCTTGCCGTAACCAGCCGGACGTGCCACGATCGGCAACAGGGGGAGCGTATGACTTTCTCGATTCCCGATTTCTGGGACTTGTGGAAGGCCGTATCGATCGGCCTCACCGGCCTGTTCGGCGTGATGGGCCTGCTCACTACCTATAAGGACAAGGAAACCGGGCGGATGACGGTCTGGGGCAAGATCAATCTTGCCGGGATCGTACTGTCGGCGACGATGGGCGTGCTCGCGCAACTGGTCGACATCCAGCGCAAGACCGTGTCCGCACAGGAATCCGCCGCGCGCGCCGCCGACTCTGCGGCAGTGGCGAACGATACCGCCGGCAAGGCGACGCTGGCTGCGACGAACACCGAGCAACTGCTCCGCGATATGCTGGACGTCGCCCGGCGCACCGAAGCGATCGCGCGCGCCACCGATCGCAGTGTGTCCAATTCGCAGGCCGCCGCCCTCGCCAGCCAGCGCGCCGCCACCGCCTCGCTGGGGATTTCGCAGGACACCTCGAGGACGGTCGCCACCTCGCGGACGGCGCTCGACCGCATCGAGCGGCTGGTCTCGCCGCTCGCCGGCCCGCAGCTGAGGCTCGGCATCTATTCGCGCTGCAGCGAGAACCGTCTCGGCATTTGCAACCTGCCGGAGGCCGAGAAAATCGGCATCGTCCGCGTCACGATCGCGGCCGACCCCAAGAAAATCTACATGCCCAGGCTGATCGGAGGCGACATCGACTATTTGGGCAAGGCGCAGGTCGTCGTGCGAGGCGGCGACGGTCACATCACGCCCGGAAGCTATCAGATCGTAGTTCCGCTCGAGGTTGAGGCCAATGTCGGCGGGGTGACCAGCTATCTCGATCTTGCGGGCAAGACCGTGCTCATTCGGCTGCAGTTGCCCGTTCTCGAATGGGACGAGGTGCACACCGTGACGCTCAATACCCAGGACGGGCAGTTCCTCTCCATTCCTCTCGAGCAGGCTACGCCCATCCCGGGCGACGATGCCGGATACACGCTGCGCTACACCTTTCCCAAAGCCCGGGATCCCCGGTTGAAGTCCGGGTAGCGCGGGCCGGATCCGTTCGGCACCGGGCCGTTCAACAGTGGCTGCGCGGCGACCAGGCCGCCGCCTTCATCGATATTCAGCTCGTAAGATGATCCGTTCGGGGTGGTTGAAACCGGCATATTTGCCCCCGTAAAGCCCGGCGTCAGCGGAGACGGTCGCTGCGCTGATATGCACTGGGCGTAAAGCTTCGCTCGCTTGCTTCCGCCGGCCACGCATGCACGCCGGGCCCGTGGACGCATATCACGGAGGGGCGAACCTATGCGTTCCGCCGCTCCCCGGACTTGGGCGAGGACATGTAGGATTTGGCATCATAGTTCTTGTTTTGTTCCGATTCGCGGACACGGCCCACCGGGGGCTCGTGACGGATCGGACACGGAGACAGACATGAGCATCAATGCATCTGACTACGGCATGTCGCCGACCGCCAGTGCCCCCGACAATCTGGTCGCGCTCAAGGCTGCGATCGAGGCTACGCCCCCGGGCGGGACCCTCATCATTCCCGAAGGGACTTATACGATCGACGTGACGGGCGGCCTTTCCAACGCCGCCGTTATCGAAGACCGGATGACACTTCAGATCGACGGCACGATCTCGGCCAACGCCTTCGCGATCCAGCCCAACCCCTTTTACATCCTGTGGGTCAAGGCGAAGGATGTAGTGTTTTCCGGCCATGGCACACTCGCCGGCAATGGTCAGATCGACGACACGAACTCGGGAGACGTCAGGGTTCATCCAGGGCTGGTCTACGTGACTGGTGACAATTTCGTCTTCGGCGAGCAGCTTACGATCGCCACCCCGCCCAAGGTGGGCGTCGCACTCGTAAAATGCAGGAACGCGCGCATCGGGGGTACCTGGAAAGGCGGCGTCGCCAAATATTGCGATACGACCTATTTCGGTGTCCTCGCGACGGGCGGCGGCGACCACGTCTTCGAAGGCATTGACGCGCGGATGGGCGACGACATCGCGTCGTTCACCTACACGATCAGCGGTGGCACGACGCTCACTCCGACATTCGATTCCGGTACGCTTGTCATCGGGAACATGATCGCCGGCGACGGAATCAGGGCTGGAACCCGCATCACCGGCGTCAGCGGGGGAACCTATACCCTCTCCAAGCCGCAGACTGTGACCTCCGGGCGCGGGCACTCGGGGCGGATGTTCGTCAATTTCATCTTCACCGGCGGATATTTTGGCGACGCCAACAATTGCACGGTCCGTAACTGCCATGCCGACGTGTGGGAGAAGCTGCTCTACGGCCATGGCAGCGGTCACTACGTCCATGACAATCGGGGGCAGGGTTATCAAACCACCTGGATCAGGCTCGAGGGCCCGAACTCACGTGCATATCGCAACAAATGCGCCGGTGCTGCCGGCGGCGTGACCGCCTATGACGGCACTGATATCGAAATTTGCGATAACACCTTTACGGATTGCGGTCAGGTCGGGATCAGCGTGGAGCGTCTGAACGGCGCCACGGTGGCGGGCTCGATCAATGGAAACGTGCTGACTGTTACCAGCGTCACGAGCGGGAAAATCGAGATCGGGCAGTTCGTTCACGGCGCCGAGGTCGATGATGGCACGCAAGTGCTTGACGGCCCCGCAGCGGGCCTCACTGGCACCTACACAGTGACGAACTCTCAGGTGCGTTCCGCCCGCGTCCTTGCAATTGGATATGCAAGCGGGTTCGGAGGCCTGAAGATTTCCGGTAACGTGCTTCTGGGCGACAGTACGGCGTACGATCGCGCGAACGGTATTCAGTTCATCGCCGACGGCAGCGACACTTCGGGGGTCGTCATCGCGAACAATCGCGTTGAAAACTTCGGCACCAAACCGGGGCAGGCGCTGATAAAGGCGCAGGCGGTCAGCCCGTTTGCAATTGCCAATCTCACCATCACGCACAATCAAATCGGCCAGACCTCGAAAAGCGGCATTGTCGCGGATCGCGTGGTCGACAGCGTGATCGAAGGAAATGTGGTCATGGGGAATTCCGGCGATCCCGTGCTCCCCTATATGCTGAACGAGATTGGCGGCGCTCGTAATCGCTGGATCGGTAATAGCATCAGGTCGACCGGCTATGCTCTCGGGATCAACGGCCTTTCCACAACCAGCGATGCGAGCGGCAATCGCTATACCGACGCACCTTTGTCGGGAACCCGCACCCTTGGCGCTGGCGCAAGCTCGACCATCCCACATGGGGGAATTGCGCCCAATGCGAAGATCTTCATCGCACCGGCCAACGCGGCCTTTGGGACGATGATCGCGGCAAAGGGTTGGCCCGTGGTCACGCAAAGCAACGGAAACCTGGTGGTTACCTCTGCCAATGGAACGCCCTTCGATGGGACCGAGGCATGCGTTTACACAATCGTCCAATAGCGCTGGCCTTGCCATTCGCCCAGGCTTTCGGAAACCGTTGAGCCCTCCACGTTGACATCCCGGATCGGCGTGGCGCCGCAACCGCCACGCCGATCTGGCGTTCCTGAAACCGAAACCGATCGTGCACTCCACCCCGCTCGGCGGAGCTACGCTTTGGACTGAAGGACCGGCATGGGATCACAGACCGGCAACTTTCGGTGGCAGCCGGGCTCCTGATCGGCATGATGCGTCCGCAGGCCGATTCGAGGGTGTCCATGATTGCCCCAGTGAAGAGCAATCGCGCCGCGCAATTCGCATATGTGGCCCTGGCGGCATTTTCATGCGCGGCCGGAACGTCGTGGTCCCTTCCGGCAAGCGCGCAAGGCGCCCCCTTCAGAGGAATGGAGATCCTCGACGTCGGGCCTCAGCCGGTGTCTATCGACTGGCGAGGCAGGAAGGAGCCCATCGGCATCCGGTTTCTAATGAAATCCATCGAAGAATATCAGAGCCTAATCCGCAACAGGACAAGGACCATCATTGCAAGGATCGACCTTGGCAACGGAAATACGGTTTCATTCTACGAAACGCCACGGGAGCAGTTCGATGACTTCGGCTCCGAGATTGTTCTGCGTTCCAGAGGACGGGTTACCCGGACATATACGCTGCAGGATTTGTTCGCCGACAAATCACTGGCGATCGGCTATGTCGGCCTGGTTCGGGGAAAAGCCGATGCGGCGGTGGTCCTGTGCAATTTCGTGGGTCAGCCGAGCGAAGCGCCGGAAGGGCTGGTGGTGATACGGGTCTCCAGCGCCGGCCTGTCACTCCATTCGCTTCCATTGACGCTTTACGGCAAGGTCGTCGTCTCCCGGTCCAATCTGGATCATCTGGAGCTCTGGTCCGCCGACCGGGCAACCGTGAGCGTCGCCGCGGCGCCCGCGCGCTACCGGACCCGACAATGTATCTGGCGAGGTGCTTACCGCTGTGGCCCCTGGGCGCCGCGCAGGGGCCAGATCGTGCCGAATACGATCATCGACCCTGCGATCGAGGTGCGGCCCTGATCGATGACCTGCCCCGTCGATAGCCTAAGGGCGCGGATCGCATCCGAGGGGGTGCGGCTTCGGGGGTCATCGCCACTGTCCGTCCGAAATCTCGCAACGAAGGCACAGCTGCACCCTGCCCGCGGCACGCCAGATGACGGCCGCACACGAAAAGGGCGGCCGCACCGGAGTGCGACCGCCCTTTGCTTGTCTCGCGGCAAAACCGATCAGGCGGCTTCGTCGAAATCGTCGTCGCTGTAGACCGGGCCCGAATCCTGGCCCTTGGCCGAGACGTCGCGGTCGACGAACTCGATGATCGCCATCGGCGACGCGTCCGAGGCGCGGATGCCGGCCTTGATGATGCGGGTATAGCCGCCGTTGCGATCGGCATAGCGCGCCGCCAGCACGTCGAACAGCTTGGTCAGCTGCGCATCGTCGAGCAGCCGGGCATGCGCCAGACGGCGGTTCGAAAGCCCGCCCTTCTTGGCCAGCGTGATCAGCTTCTCGACATAGGGGCGAAGCTCCTTCGCCTTGGCGAGCGTGGTGGTGATCTGCTCGTGCTTGATCAGTGCGGCGCTCATGTTGCGGAACAGGGCGATGCGGTGGGCCGAGGTCCGCTGCAGCTTACGGCCGCCAACGCGATGGCGCATATCTCTTTCCTTCGTTCGTTCGGGGGCCGTATAGCGGGTCCCATCAAAGTAATACTTTGATGGGTGCCCACTGGTACCCCGGACCAGGCAGCGTAGCTCGGCCGCTGCCCAAAACCGTCACTTTTGGTGAAGCGCCGCCCTCAACCCGATCCGCCCGCCAAAGTCAAGCAAATCCGGTCACCCGCGGCTCGCCCCGACCATGGAGCATCAGCGCCGACAGCGCCCAGACCATCGCGTCGGCCCGGTCGGGGGAGGCTCCGGCGACGCCGCCCGCGGTCAGGGTCGCCAGCTCCGCCTCGAGTTCGGCGAACCGCCCGGCCAGCCGCGCCTTCCCGCATTCGAACAAGGCCGCGACCGGCGCGGCCCGCGCCACCTTCCCCAGCGACGCGCTGACCAGCGATACGGGCAGCGCCCGCCCGGTGCCGCGCAGCACGCTCCCCACCATGTCGCCGCCCTGATTCTTCTCCGCCACGACCTTGTCGGCACCGTGCGCCACCACCGCCGCCGCCACTCGCGCCGCCCAGCCTTCGGGCGAGAGCCCGCTCGCCGAGTGATCGGCGAGCACATGCGCGACGCCGTCGCCGTCCAGCCCGCACACGACGATCCCGCAGGTGCCCGCCGCGCTCGCCGGCGGATCGACGCCGACCACCACCCGCACCAAAGCCTCCGCCGCCGGCGCCGACCCGCGGCTCGCCTCGATCAGTGCTGCCGGCCACAAGCTCCCCTCGAGATCCTCGGCAAGCAGCCCCTCTATCTCCTGTCGCCCGAGATGTGTGCCGCCATAAGCCGCCAGCACCGCCTCGAGATAGGCCGGCGGCAGATGCGGATTGGCGTCGGTCGCGCCGCCGCTCTGCGCCGCGCCCGTCAGCACTGCCTTGAGCGCCGCCGATCCCGCCCGCGGCGTCGTCGTCACGAGGACGCGCGGCGTCTCGCCCATTCGCAGCCCCAGTTGCAGCATATCCCAGGTCGCCTTCGGATGCCGCCATTTGGCCAGCTCATCGCACCACGCATAATGATGCTCGGGCCCGCGCAAGCTTTCGGGATGCGCCCCCGAATAGAGCGTCGCCTCCGACCCGCCGGGAAAGGTCAGCCGCTTGAGGCTCGGCTCGTAGCGCGGCCGCTCGCCCCGCTGGTCCGCCACCGTCAGCAGTCCGCTCGGTCCCTCGATCATCACGCGCCGCGCTTCCTCCGAGGTCGCTGCGACCAGAGCGATCCGCACCGGCGTCGCGGCATCGCGCACCAGAGCGCGCACCCATTCCGCCCCCGCCCGCGTCTTGCCGAAGCCGCGCCCCGCCATCACCACCCAGGTCCGCCACGCGCCTTCGGGCGGCAACTGCCCTTCATGCGCCCACTCGCCCCAGTCCGCATCGAACATCCGCGTCTCGGTCTCGTTCAGCGTCGCGAGCAGCCGCGCGCGCTGCCCCGCATCCAGCCGTCGCACCGCCGTCAGCACCTCGCCCATCGCCGCCTCCTAAGCCCCGTCGCGCTCCGCCGTCTTGCGCGCGTCCGCTCGCTCGATCGCCGCGACTTTCCGCAGAATGCTCGCGCGCACCGCGGCGATGTCGGGCGGCTTTGCCTGCGCGTCGTAGCGCTGCGGCGCCCCGCCCCGCGCCGAGGCACGGTGGAGCCGCAGCAGGTTCATCAATTGATCGTTGGTCATCGCCTGCGCCGCCCGCTCGTCGCCCGCCGGCACCTCAGACGGCCCGTCGCACGCCCGCTCGATCAGCAGCGCCTCGATCCGCGCATAGCCCTGGTCGAGCGCCCCGTCCCACGCCGCCCGGAACGCCGGACACGACGCCCGCCGCCGGTAAATCGCGGTCGTCGAGAACCCGGCCGCCTCCGCCGCGGCGCGCACATTCGCCGTCGTCGCCAACTCGGCGAGGAACACCGCCTCGGCCTCCTGCGACCACCGCGCCCGCACCCGCACCAGCTGCGCCCGGCCCTGTTTGTCCTGCCGCACGCCCCGCCCTTCCGGCGGAGCGCCCGCGCCCCTCCTCGCCGCCATGCTGCCTCCTGATGTCCGAAAACCGGAATGCCTCCCGCGCAACCCGAATGCGCAGAGCGGCAGTGTTCCTGTTTTGTACCAGATCAACATGACGCTGTCAAGCCCCTGTACCATAACGGTTAAGCCACGCCGCCCGCCCGACAAAAGCACGCAAGGGCTATCCCCCGCGCCGGCCTTTGGCCTATCGGGCAGACGCGCCCCACGCCCCAGCAAGGACCCGCAATGACCGACCCGGCTTCGTCCGACTCCCTGACCGAGGCCCGCGCCGTGCTCGCCGAGGCGATGGCGCTGCACGAGCAGGGCGATCTCGCAGCCGCCGAGGCCGGCTATCGCGCCGTGCTCGCACAGGGCTACCGCCCCGTCGACGTGCTACCCCTGCTCGCCGGCCTGCTCGGCCGCCTGTCGCGCCCCGGGGACGCGCTCGCCGCCTGGGACCAGTTGCTCGCGATCGACCCCGATCACGCCGTCGCGCTCCACGAAAAGGGGCTGACCCTGCACTGGCTCGGCCGCACCGCCGAGGCAGTCGCCGCGCTCGAACGCGCCTCGGCGCTCGACCCCGACAATCCGGTCGCGATCGGCAATCTTGCCGTCGTCCTCGCCGATGCCGGCCGCAATCTCGAGGCGCTCGGCCAGTTCCGCCGCGCGCTCGCGCTCCAGCCCGACAATCTCCATCTCCGCCATCAGGTCCGCCGGCTCGGCTCGGGCTCGGTGCCCTTCTGGCACATCCCGATGATGAACGACGTCGCCCGCAACGACGCGTTCGAGGCGGCGATCAAGGCCGCGCTCGCCGTCGCCGGCCCCGAGGCGCGCGTGCTCGACATCGGCGCCGGCAGCGGCCTCCTCTCGCTGATGGCCGCCCGCGCCGGCGCGCAGAAGGTCGTCGCCTGCGAGATGGAGCCGATGATCGCTGAGATGGCGCAGCAGATCGTCGCGCGCAACGGCTATGCCGACCGCATCGCGGTCCACGCCAGACCCTCGACCGCGCTCGCAATCGGTGCCGAGCTCGACGCGCCGGCCGACATCCTTGTCTCGGAGATCCTGTCGAGCGACCTGCTCACCGAGAAGGTGCTCGACACGTTCGAGGACGCGCATCGCCGCCTGCTCGCCCCCGACGCTTTGGTCATCCCGCGCGCGGCGAGCGCGATGGGCTGCCTCGTCGCGAGCGACAATCTCGCCGACTATGCCTTTGTCGGCGAGGTCTCAGGGTTCGATCTGTCGCCCTTCACTGCCTTCGCCCCGCAGCGCCTGCCGATCCACGGCACGATGACCGGATGGCAGCGCCTGTCCGACGATGTCGAGCTGGTCCGCCTCGACCTCACCAGGAAGAAGCACGACGCCACCCTCGCCCGGCTGCGCATCCCGGTCACCGCGAGCGGCCGCGCGATCGGCATCGTCCAGTGGATGCACATCGATCTGTGGGAGGGCGTGACCTTCGACAATCACCCCGACCGCTACACCGACGGCGGCTGGCTCCAGGTGCTGCACAGCTTCCCTGAGCCGATCGAGGTGGCGGCGGGCGAGACGCTCGACATTGCTGTCGGGCATGACCGGATCACGCTGATCCTGTTGCCGCTGGGGGCGTGACCCGCCTCGTCTTCTGCGGCTTCTCTTCGGGCGGGGGCAAGGCGCGGGGCTGACGGCGGGCAGGCAGCCGCAGGCTCTGCTCCACCGGATCTTGCCTTCGACTGCCTAGGTCTCGGTCGGGAAGGTGCATTCTACTGTGGTTAGGCGCGCCAAAGCAGCGGATTGGAATGTCATTCAGCGAATCACGCAAGATTCGCTTTCAAAAGCCGCGCCATTGCGTGGGTCGCTAAAAGGAATTGGCGTCCGCCAAGAGCAATTGAAGCGGCCGATCAGGTACCTCCTCGAAAGCTCTTGGCTCGCAATATCTGAAGGATGGTAACTTTGTTTTCTGGCAAATAAATATGATGAATGCCTTTGGCGTGCTAACCCTGAGGGCAGACGGCGCTTGACAAGGTATTACCAGCAGTAATCAAACCGCGGATAATGGCTCCGGCTGCCGGCCCGACGCCAGGTATGAATTTCACGAATTTTGCGACTATCTCCAGAATGGGCGCCGCCTTTGGCCAGATGCTGCAAAACTCTTCCTTAACATCGGAGATGCTGGGCGCAGCGTCCGCGCCGGCCGCTGAGCTGCGAGCAGCCTCGGGTATCATTTGCTGCAGCTCGCTGTCCAGTTTCTGAAGATCTGCGTCCGAAAGTGCCTGAGTTGCCATTTCTATACTCCGGTTCTCATTTCCGTTTTGAACGCGGTACGCAACAGACTGATCAAACTATCTCCACATCTATGAACATCGTGTCGTCGCTTGGATTTCCTGACACAGATATCGTCACGCCGGACCATTTTCCCTGGGGCGTATTTAGCGGAGGCGCTGTCTGCTCTCCCACCGTCCGCTTATCATCCAACGGATAGAGGTCGGTCGTGTCGCCGCGGTTGGGAGAATTGAACATTTTTGCGAGATCACGTCGGCCATCCGCCTGAATAAGTTCGATCGCGAGCTGCTTCTCGTCATTCACATTGGCGATGCTCTCATCCACCACGTAGATCGCGATACCTTCATCGGGGAGAAACGCGTCCTGCTTCCTCCGGCGCCGGTACTCGACGACTATGTACTGAGTTTCCGTCAAGCGCCCGGGATTACGGATGACGACGGGCTGCCCGCCTTCTGCAGCCGGCCGCACCGCGATTCCCCTGGTGCTTTCCGTCACCACGTCCGGGTCGGTCCAGCCGTGGAACATTCGCAACATTCCATTCGGCAGCGTAGGCGTCAGCCCGCCATCGGCCCAGGAGCCGGATGCCATCAGGCAGTAGTCGCCCAACCCGTTCGACCGGAAGGTCGCGCTTTGACCCGTATCGTAATAGTCTGCCCAGCGCGCCGCCAGGTGCCCCCATTCGTGCGCGCAAACCCCGACGTGACAATCTTCAGGTACAGTCAGGTATGCGGATGCCGAAAGCCCGCCCGGAAGAGCAACATTCCCCGGAATCACCCATTTGTGACTCCAGATGTCATTGCGCTCACTGGTCACCTCGGCGCCTTCACCGGCATGGATTACGAACAGCGCCGTGACAGTCCCCTCTCCGAGCGCGTCGAAGCCGCTGAAATCCACGCCGGCGGCGATTGCCGCCTGAACGGTATCGTGCGCCATGCCCTGGGCATTGCGCGGGAAACTGCCGTCCATGCCGGAACTGTCGTCGGCATAGAAGCCGATCGGGTGAGGCAGTCGGAACCAGCCAAAGACCTGGCCGGTTACGTCGATGCCGCGACCCTTGCCGTCCCATCCACTGATGTGACGGTAATAGTCGCGCATGCTTCCAGTCGGAAAGATGCGGTCGGTGCTGAACAGCATTCGTTCAAAATAGGCGGGACTGAAATCGGGCCGGTGCGGCTTGTCAGGATAATCCGCCAAAAGGACCAGCGTCCGGATCTCACCGGACAATTGTTTCGGCGGGCGATTGATCAGCTCGCGAGCACCGGCCGGCCCGGCAATAATCGATCCGTCGTCCAACCCGAGAAATTTGGGTCCACGGCGATTCGATCGCCACACCGCATAATATTGGTCAAACGTGGTGTCCGGAGGCAAGCGGCCTTCGGCGATCAGCGCAAGATATCTTGCATGTAGCCGGGAAAGAAGCTGCGGGGACGGCGGAACTCTGCACTGCGCGCGGTGACAAGAATGCAGGCCGAAAGGCAAGCCAACGTGTCTCATGGTCCCCCCCATGCAGAATACGAGCTAGTCCGACCCGATGTTTGTATGTATACTGACAGTTACCTTATGGTCAGTCAATATTCTAAAATATAATATTCCTGCCGGATGCCACCTTCACGTTTTTTCCTCGAGAGCGAAGTCCCGCCAAAGGAACACGTAAACGCGCTTCTGGAAGGTATCGCTAGCGCAACTTGCGCCGCGCTTCACCTTTTGGATTCTCCACACCCATCGCGAACATATTGTTGAGACAGGCAATTTGCTCGTATCCCGGGTTCGTGGGGTATCACATTAGGGATAGCCTCACCCAAGCTCGCCTGTCTTTACATTTTCGCAGCAGTGCATCAGCCTGTATCTGCGCACGAAGGAGAGCGTTTGGATATCAACTCTCTCCCTCGACATAGTCGAGCTTCGGCGCATAGCTCAGTACGCTCCGCTGACCACCCGAACGCAAGCTCGGGCTGACCGCCCAGTTGAGCTGAAGCGGTGCAAGCCTTGCCGCCCGGACCAGATCGGGGGTTCATCACCTTGAGGTTGCCTGACTCGGCGATGTTGCCGGCCGGGATCGCATCCGGGCGGCTCGACATGCCGGAGGCGTGCGGCCGGCGGAGCTCGGCCGCGGCCCGATCTTGATCGAAGTGACTGCGGCGCCCTGCGGCGACGACTGCGACAGGCGGCGCAACGCATCGTCAATTCCGGGGCCGTAGCCGACTCCTATGGGCAATATCGTTCAAATATACTGCGAACGCTTCAGGCCAGATTACCCTATCCTGTTGCACTCTCGATTTGCACGGACGTGTCTGATAACATCGGCTGTGCGGGTCGCCACACAGGTAGGGCGGACACGGGACAAGATTTACTGCGACTCCCGTTTCCGACCCGATCACTCCGCGTGATTACAACCAACTGTGGCGATGGGAGGTGCAAGTGGCGGAGCAGTCGCGGGGAGACCTCGACTCTGTCAGCCGTGCAACCGGTGCGGGCCGCGGCAGACTGCCGTTCTGGCTTGCAGCCATGTCCGTCCTGTTCCTGCTGCTGGCGGGCGGATTTCTGTTCTGGCAGGCACGGGTCGGACACCTCGTGATCGGGGATACGCACCGGCGCAACTTCCACGCGCTCGAAGTTGCCGCGAACGGTCTCGAATACTGGCCGACGGCGCTGCGCGGCGTAGCCATCGCCAACTTCGTCCCGGACGAGAGCGGGCACGTTCCGGAAGCGAGCGCCACGCGTCAGAGCGAAGGGTGGCAGTGGGCCAGGCGGCTCCGCCATCCGACATTCGATCAGTATGAATTGCTGTTTCGTATCGGCAAGCGGGGCAGTTGCCGCAGCTTTCGCGACGCCGTCGAAGAGCGTGAACGCATGCGGCTGCCGTTCATCGCGAGCAATCGCAGCGGAGAAGGACCGCAGCTCAAGATCGTCGATTCGGTACCGATTGAGGATCTATGGGTGCGAAACCACGTCGCAACCGCGGAGCCGCCGGCCGGACGGGTGACGATCCCCGGCGTCGAGGGTGCCTGGGCGCTCGATGACGACCTCTGCTACGGAGCAGTGGTACCGATCGAGCCGTTGCTCGGCACCGCGCGCGCCTTCTCAACCTTGCTCGTCGTCGACGCGGACCGCAACGTCGTCCAGCAAGTCGGGCGGACCAGAATTCCGGTCGACACGCTCAACGGGCTGGTGCCGAGCAGTTCGATCCTGAGCGAGACCTTCGCGTCGATGGTGGCGGGCAAGGCGGTCAAGGTCGAGGATCCGAAGCCCCTGGCCGACAAGCTCGAACCGGTATCGCTCCGCATCGCAGACGTCGACTATCGCGCTTATGTCCGCCTGTTTCGCCTGCCCCCCGGCGTCCAGGGGTGCGAGCCCCGGAGCGTGGAAGCGGTGCGCGAAACGACCAGGGAAAACACCAACGGGACCAGCAGGCAAACGGTCAAGGAGACGATCAAAGCCGCAAGCGAAGCCAACGCGGAAGCGCCGGTTGCCGCGCCCGCGAGCTGCCTTCTGGTCGGTCTCGTCCCCGAAGCGCAGATACTCCAGACGGCGTTGCGTCCTTCAGCCTTGGTCCGTGCCCTGCTCCTCCTTTCGGTCGGCGTGCTGATCGCGGGGCTGCCGGCGATGCGCTTGCTGCTGAGCGGCCCTGCGGACGGGATCGCGGCTTTCAACGCCAAGCTGATCATCCCCTCCACGCTGATCCTCGCGAGCCTGCTCACCTACGCGGCATTGTTCGGCTTTGACCTCATTCGGGCGCGCGAGAAGGCGAACGCGGTCGTATTCGAGACTGCCTCGAGCATCGCAACGACCACCGCGGCAGAAATCAGGAGGACGGTCCGCGCTGCCGAGGACATCGTCGCGAGCCGCGCAGACGACTTGCTGCCCTCGCCCGACAAGATCAGGAACGAGCCCTCGCCCGATACGATCGCGCTCGAATCTACGCCGTTGGGGGCCGAGAATGCGGCGAGATGGCCGAACATCGCTTCGGTCGTCGCGCTCGGCCCGCTGGGCCGCCCCATCGGGTGCGGAACCAGCCAGGTCGCGCTTCGGAGCACCGAAGTCTATCCGTACGACGTAAGCGGGCGAAGATATTTCAAGCGCCTGCTGGCCGGGGACGTCGACAATGGTCCCGGCATCGTCCTGCCCCGCCTCCTCTCGGCACCTCTCGAAACACTGCCTATCGGAATATTCCTGGCCTTGCCGTCCTATACCATCGATGAAGTCCGCACGCAGACCGAAGGCATCAGCCAGCTGATCCTGGCACTCGACGCGGCATCCACGCTCCAACCCTCTCGGGTCAGATCCGGGCCCTGCGAGGCGAGGGCATTTCTCGCAACTGCAGTCCTGAGCGAACTGGCCGCGCCGGTCCTCCCGCAGGGCATGGAATTCCTCGTCGTCGATGCCGGTGATCCGGTGCTGCCGGTGCTGTTCCACCGGGACCCGGACCGCGCCGGCGTAGAGAATTTCGCCGCGCAGCTCGACGATCCCGGCCGTCGTAAATTGCAGCAGTGGATCAATGCCCGCCCCGTCGCGGGGAGCCTGACGTTCGAGGCCCGCTACGATGGCACCGGGCGGCATTTCGTTGCGGTTCCCGTCCAGGGTTCGTCATGGGTGGTGTTGGTCAGCTATTCGATCGATCGGGTGGCGGGGGCAGCCGCCTCGCGGCTCAACATGTCGCTGCTGACCGGTGCGATGCCGCTGTTTCCGCTGTTCGTCGGATATGCCCTGTTCGCATTCGGCGCGCCGCGGATGTTCCGCAACCTCTGGCCGCACGAGCGCCCGGCCGGGCGCGGAATGCGCCTGTTTCGCAGCAGCGGGATGGTTCTGGTGATGCTGTTCGCCGGGGAGCTCCTCGCCGTCGCATCGGGCGCAACGCCCTGGGCCCTGCTGGCGGCCTTGCTCCTCGCGCTCGTCGCGATCCTGTTCGTGATCGTGCGCAACTATCGGCCGGGAGACGTGGGCCATCCACTCACCCCCATCACCGAGCGCCGGTTTCAGTGGACGATGTTCTGTCTGATCCTCGCCGTCGCGGTCGGGCCATCGATCGCGGTGTGGAGCGAATGCCGGCCGGCAACCGCGTCCGCCGGGGTTGCGGAACGCCGTGCGCTGCGCGACCAGCGCGCCGCGGTCACGAAGCTGATCGGCGTGCTCAGGCCGGGCGAAACTGATACCGACCTCGAGCAGGGAATGCGCGTCGTATATCGCGCCGGCGAGCCGGCCCCTGCCCGATCGGGCGTGATCGCGGCGCAGGTCCGCGACTGGATCGGCAAGCCGCCGCCGGTCGAACCGGTCGCGGCAGCCCCGGACGATCCGGCGCTCGCGGTCAGGAACCTGCCAGCCGCAGCGGGGGGAGGATTGCCGGGCCTGATCCTTCGCGTCGGCCTCGCCTGCCTCGTCGCCCTGGCGGCAGCGTCGATCTGGCTGCTGCTGCGGATGCTGCTCGTCGCGGTTGCGGGCTTCGGCGTGCCGCTCGAGGCGGTGCGGCGGCCCAAGCTCGATTTGCGCGACAGCGGTCCTCGCGTAGCGGATGCGATGCGACCGGGTCCGCGTGCGCTCGTCGTCGGTGCTCCGCACAGCGTGCTCGCATGGCTGAAGGCGCGAAGCTGGATCGTGGTGGACCTGAACAGCGGGACTCCCGTGAAGGGCGACCTGCTGAGTTCGGACAAGGTGGTCGTCATCAATCTTCACCTCGTCCTGCGCGACGGCGAGCGCCGGCGCGGCGCGCTGATGCTCCTCGAGGCGCTGCACGAGCAGATAACGGCCGCGGGCAAGCTGATCGTGCTGTCCAACCTGGCGCCGCTCGAACGCATTCTCGACGCCTATGAACGCGACCAGCGCAATCCCGAGGAGCGGCTCACGGTATCGAGATATCGCGAGCAACTGCGCTGGGCGACCTTGTTCGAGAATTTCAACACCTTCACCTTCGCCGCGAAGGAGCCGAGAATCCGTCTGCGGCTGCTCGACACCATCTGGCGCCGGCAGTCGGGCTGGCGTCGACGGCAAGCGGCGACGGCCCCGGTGACCCGCCGCGCGCGCGGTGTTCCCGACGATCGGCGCGACGCCTACCGTGCGGTCGCCGCCGTTTTGCAGGAGCTGGCCTGGCTGCCGGCGGAGCTCATCGCCACGACGATCGGGATGGACGATCTGGATCAACGGCTCGCTGCGCTCGTCAAACGCGAGCTCGCGCGGAAAAGGCCGGAGGCCGATCCTCCCGGCATCTTCCCGATCGGGGAACATCTGTATCGACGACTCCTGAGCAGGGCCGCCCTGCAATGGGCGCGGCGGCTCAGGGCGCCGTCGGTAGCGGCCGTCGAGGATCATCTTCGCGGCATGCTCATCGAACATTATCAAAAGGCCTGGTCGGCATCCTCTTATGCGGAAAGGGTGCTGCTCGATCATCTGGCCCGCGGAAGAATGGTCAACATTCGCAGCGCCCATATTCCGCTGGCGTCGCTGGTCCGCCGGGGTCTCGTCGTGTTCGGCCCGTCACCCGGGCTGATGAACCAGAGCTTCCGGCGCTTCGTGCTGCAGGCCGAGCGCCCCGACCGCATCCGCTGGTGGCGGACCCTGCAGCCGGTATCGGCATGGGCGCGGGCGCGGTGGCCGCTGCTGATCGGGATTCCGCTGGTGGCCATGCTGGTGGGCATCGCGATCCGCGGCGGCGACCGCAATCTGGCGTCGTTATTGCCCCTGATTGCAGCCGGAGGCGCGCCGGTCATCGTCGCCGCCTTCTGGCGCGGGGTACGGGCGCAGTTCGGCCCGGCCGCGTAACTTCGACCCCGGCGCGCATGCGGCGCCAGGCGGCGACCGACGCCGGACACCCGGCGGAGCCCGGACGCGACGCCACCCTCGCCCGGCCGCGCATCCCGGCCACCGCGAGCGGCCGCGCGATCGGCCCCATGACCGGCATCGTCCAGTGGATGCACAGCGACTGCGGGAGGGCGTGACCTTCGACAATCACGACCGCTACACCGACGGCGGCTAGCGCCAGCTGCTGCACAGCTTCCCCGAGCCAGTGGACGTGGCGGCGGGCGAGACGCTCGACATCGCCGTTGGGCATGACCGGATCACGCTGATTTTGTTGCCGCTGGGGGCGTGAGGGGCGGGCTGGCGGGGGCGGCGAGGCTGCTGAATTCGTGCAGCACATTCTCGATCTTGATCGAGGTGACTGCCGCGCGCTGCAGCGACGACAGCAAGACGCGGCGCAGTGCGTTGCCGAGGGTCAGGCCGAAGCCGCGCTCGAGCGGTTCGGCCACGAAGGTCGACTTGCGCCTGGGGTCGCCACCGGCCTTCTTTCGAGGCCGTTGGGCTTTTTGAGTTCCTGCCAGTTCTTAGGGTTCACCGACACGGGCTTTCCTCATGTTGGGCAGGACGGGGCCCGCAATCCTGCTTGTCGCAACCACAATCCGCTGGCACGACGCCTTCCGGAGGCCTTGAATGTCGATCTTGAATGATTTTACCGATGGTGATGTGGGCCGCGCACTCGCGCTGCTCTCGCCTGAGGAGGATGCCCGTCTCGCGGCGCGCGCCAGTCTCCGCAACGAGAAGCTCTATCTGCGCTGCTATGGCCGAGACAAGGTCGTGCGCGCCACGCCTGAGGAGATCGTGCGTCAGCTTTGGCTGGATCGCCTCGTCAACGAACTCGATTACCCTCTGTCCCGCATTCGAGTGGAAGAGCCGATCGTCATCGGCCGCGATGCAACCAAGCGCGCCGACATCGTGATCCTAGACGCGGACCGGCCCGATAGCTTCTATGCAATCATCGAAGTCAAGCAGGTCAAGGCCAAGGACGGCAAGGAGCAGCTGCGGACGTACACCAATGCCACCGGCGCCCCGCTCGCCGTGTGGAGCCGCGGCGCCGAGACGATCGTGTGGAACCGCAAGGACCCGAATTTCTTCGTCGAAATCCCGCAGCTCCCCGCCGCGTCCGAGACGATCGAGGCGATCGTCAACGAGCCTTGGACGATCGCTGACCTGATCACCAAGGAAGAGGAGCGCGCCGCCAAGCGCGAGAAGGCGCGCACGCTCAAGGACCTGATCGTCGACCTGGAGAACGAGGTTCTGGCGAACGCCGGTGTCGATGTGTTCGAGGAGGTCTTCAAGCTCGTCTTCGTCAAGCTCTACGACGAGATGGAATGCTATCGCGGACGCTACCAGCACCTGCGCTTCCGCAACAACGATACCGCCGCGCTGGTCCGCAACAAGCTCGCCGATCTGTTCGACGGCGCTAAGAAAAAATGGCCCGGCGTCTTCGCCGACGACGATCGCATCCGCCTTAACGCTGAGCATCTGCAGGTCTGCGTGGGCAGCCTGGAGGAATGGAAGCTGTTCAATTCCAACCTCGACGTGATCGACGACGCGTTCGAATATCTGGTCAGCAAGACCTCGAAGGGCGAGAAAGGCCAGTATTTCACCCCGCGCTGGGTGATCGACATGTGCGTGAAGATGCTCGATCCAAAGGAGGACGAGAGCCTGATCGACACCGCCGCCGGATCGGCAGGCTTCACCGTCCACGCCATCTTCCACGTCTGGCGCGCGATCATCGACGAACTTGGTCTGCCGCAATCGCACCTGTTCACGATGGAGGCGAAGCCCGCGCGCTGCGCCGACTACGTCAAGGATCAGGTGTTCGCGATCGACTTCGACGAGAAGGTCGTGCGCGTCGCCCGCTGCCTCAATCTGATCGCCGGCGACGGCGAGACCAACGTGCTCCATCTCAACTCGCTCGACTGGAAGCGGTGGGACGATACCGCGCGCGAGGACGAGTGGAACGACACCTTCAGCCAGGGCTGGACGCGGCTGCGCCGCCACCGCGAAGACAAGGACAACCGTCGCTATGATTTCGACGTGCTGATGGCCAATCCGCCTTTCGCGGGCGACATCAAGCAGTCGGCGATCCTCGCGCCCTATGATCTCGCGCACAACGCCAAGGGCCGGCTCGAAACCGCCGTCGGGCGCGATCTGCTGTTCATCGAACGTAACCTGGACATGCTGCGCCCCGGCGGACGTATGGCGGTGGTGCTGCCGCAGGGGCGCTTCAACAACGCCAGCGACAAGCGCCTGCGCGGCTATATCATGGAGCGATGCCGCATCCTCGCAGTCGTCGGGCTGCACCCCAACACCTTCAAGCCACACACCGGCACCAAGACGAGCGTGCTGTTCGTGCAGAAGTGGAACGACGACGCAAACGCCGGGCCGCTCTGCCCGCGCGCGGACGATTACGAGATTTTCTTCGCCACCCAGCAGGTGGCCAGCAAGGACAATTCCGGCGACAAAATCTACGTCAAGGATGCCGAAGGGGCACCGTTGCGCGATACGCACGGCCACTTCGTCGTCCAGCACGATCTGTTCAGCCACGAAGGCCTGACGCCGCCCGGCATCGCCGAGGCGTTCGCCGAATGGGGAAAGGGGCAATCCCTAAGTTTTCGCTAGGCCCCTTCGACAGCGCCCGTTTCGCGGCGCTGGCGGAGGGGCTTGAGGTTTCGGTGGTGCGGTTGTCGGAGGTAGCGGAGCGCAATCCCGTATTGCGTTTCGACAGCACCTATTTCTTGCGCGACGATCTGGAGGCGCTCGACGAACTGCGCGCGCGTGACCACGCGCAAGTGGGTGAGTTGGCCTACGTCACGGACGGTATCCACACATCCATTCCCTTTGAGGAAGGTAGCGGCATCAAGGTTTTTTCGGCCAGGCACCCGAAAGAGGGATACTTCGATGAGACCTTCTTCGAAGAGATTGCGCCGGAGGCCCATGCCGCCAATCCTCGTACGGCACTGCGCGAAGGAGACGTGCTGATTTCGACTGTCGGCACGATTGGCAACGCCGCCGTGGTGTCGGCCTCCCTTCTCCCGGCCAATAGTGATCGGCACGTTGGGATCATTCGTATAACGGCAGGCCTGGAGCGCCCGATCCGACCGGAATTCCTAACGGCTGCCCTGTTGTCACGCTTCGGGCGTATACAGTCGCGGCGTGAAACGACTGGCAACGTTCAGCCGAACCTATTTCTGGACAAGGTCCGCTCGCTGGCAATTCCTCGCTTCAGAGACGATGTCGAACGCGTAATCAGCGAAGTGTATATCAAGGCGGAAAGTGCGCGAACCACGGCTCAGAATGCGCTCGCCCAAGCCGAGGCCGACCTCCTCGACGCGCTCGGCCTGGACGGCTGGTCCCCGCCCGAACCGCTCACCTACACCCGCTCCGCCGCCGACGTGTTCGCGGCGGGGCGGTTCGATGCCGCCTATTTCGCACCGAAGCACGACGAGGTGCTCGCGCGGCTGAAGGCAACTGGCCAAGCCATCAAAATTGGCGACGACCCCGACGCGCTGGTCGCTCGCGGTGGGCAACCGCTCTACGTTGATGATGGCGTGCCGGTCATCAACTCGCGTCACGTGCGCGTGAACCGCGTCATGCTCGACCACGCCAATCGCCGAGCGCAACCTGGACGCCTCACCATCCGTAACGGCGATGTATTGATCAACGGAACTGGCGTGGGCACGATCGGCCGCGCCGCTCCTTTCCTGTCAGATCAACCCGCCATTCCGGACAACCATGTTACCGTGGTACGGGTACAGCATGTTGATCCTCTTTTTCTGTCCGTTTTCCTCAACAGTCCAATAGGTCAATTGCAAGTCGAACGGATGATCTCGGGGTCGTCTGGGCAGATCGAACTGTATCCCGATGATATTCGCAATCTCACGATTTGGCTTGCGCCGGATGCCGTGCAGAAGCGGATTCGTGCCGACGTTCAAGGTGCCTTCGACGCCCAAGCACATTCTACTCGCCTGCTCGCCGCCGCCCGTCGCGCCGTGGAAATCGCGATCGAGGAGAGCGAGGAGGCGGCGCTCGCCTTTATTGCGGATGTGGAGGCTGCGTATGCCGCTACCGACTGAGATTCACGACTGGATCGCGCGATCCGATGTGGATCACATTGGCCCCTTCGTGAACGCCTGGGCAGGTTTTAATGCTTGGTATCGCCATGTCTCGCAGACCCGCCGGGATCGAGCCGGACTCGATTATGTTCGTACGAATCCCATCCCAATGCTGTGCGTAGCGCGATCATCCCGCTACTCGATCCCGACACTCCCGACACTCAGGACGCGACGGAGTTCAAGACGGCGATTGCAGCACTGCACGCGTCCCTCGAACGATATCGCCTGGAGACCCTTTTCGAAGACGAACTCGAGCACGTCAGCTTCCGGAGCGTGCCGCTGAACAAGCGCGAGGCGTTACCTGCCACCAGCAGGTATCGGACGATCGACTACAAGGTCGAGAGGATTGGGGGCAATTGGCAGGCGACGGCTCATACGAGCAGCGGCACAGCGCTGGCGATTGTGTCACACGCACAATACGGCCTGCCGTTCCTCGAAGGCGATCCGCAGTTCGTGGCACTCTCACCGGAACGGAAAGCCCAATTGCGCGCCTTATATGTCCGGTGCAATCCACGCCCGTTTACCGATCTTACAAGTGGCCCAGGCGCATTGATCCGCGCAGGCGCAATCGAGTTTCGATGCAGCTGCGACGATCTTTTCGGCGGGGTCATCGAAACGCTTTACCGCATGCGCAACATGCTATTGCACGGCGAGCTGGCTCCTCACCCCGATGCACTGGCAGCCTACGATCCGGCGTACCGGCTGCTGCGCCGGATGCTGCGGGCGATCTAAAATTTAGACCTCTCCGCCAATCGCGTGTGGGACTTCAGGTGTTCCAGTAAACGAAAGGGCCCCGGATCAATCGAAGCCCTTGCGCCGACCGGGAAAGCCCAATCCTGCGGGGGAATATAAGCACAAGCGTTAAAAAATGCAATGAGCGGCGGCAGCGCCGCGTCGATTGAAGCTTCCGCCGCTTTCAACCGTTGCAGAGATAGGTAAACAGGAAAAGGCCCCGGCAAAGGGGCTAGTCGGTCGGGTCGAAGTCGCGGCAAGCCGCTTCTTCGCCCGCCGGCCGGGCTGATCGTCGAGCCGGCGATTAGCTGCGCTAATCGCCTACGATCAGCCCATAATCTCCTGCTCCAGCTTCTTCGCCATTTCCTCGATGTTCTCCGGCGGCCAGCCCGGGATTTCCATCCCCAGCCGCAGGCCCATCGACGACAGCACTTCCTTGATCTCGTTCAGGGACTTGCGGCCGAAATTCGGCGTGCGCAGCATCTCGGCCTCGGTCTTCTGGACCAGATCGCCGATATAGATGATGTTGTCGTTCTTGAGACAATTCGCCGAACGCACCGACAGTTCGAGCTCGTCGACCTTCTTGAGCAGGTAACGGTTGATCTGCGCGGTGTCGCCCGAAGCCGCGGCACCCTCTGCCGAAGCCGGCGCGGCCATGCCGATCGGCGCCGAGCGGGTGACCGCGCTATCGTCGAAGTGCACGAAGAGCGCGAGCTGGTCCTGGAGGATCCGCGCCGCGTAGGCGAGGCCGTCTTCCGGAGTGATCGTGCCGTCGGTCTCGACCGTGAGGGTCAGCTTGTCGTAATCGAGCTCCTGCCCGACGCGGGTATTCTCGACCTTGTACGACACCTGGCGGACCGGCGAGTAGAGCGCGTCGACCGGGATCAGCCCGATCGGCGCGTCGGCCGGACGGTTCGACGCGGCGGGGACGTATCCCTTGCCGGTGTCGGCGGTGAGCTCCATGTTGAGCGTCGCGCCGTCGTCGAGATGGCAGATCACCAGCTCGGGATTCATCACCTCGATGTCGCCCGAGACGGCGATGTCGCCGGCCTTGACTTCGGCCGGGCCGGTGGCGCTGAGCTGGAGCCGCTTCGGGCCCTCGCCCTGCATGCGGATCGCGATCTGCTTGACGTTGAGCACGATGTCGGTGACGTCCTCGCGGACGCCGGCCAGGCTGCTGAATTCGTGCAGCACGTTCTCGATCTTGATCGAGGTGACTGCAGCGCCCTGCAGCGACGACAGAAGGACGCGGCGCAGCGCGTTGCCGAGCGTCAGGCCGAAGCCGCGCTCGAGCGGCTCGGCGACGAAGGTCGACTTGCGCCTGGGATCGCCACCGGCCTTCTTTTCGAGGCCGTTGGGCTTCTTGAGTTCCTGCCAGTTCTTAGGGTTCACCGACACGGGCTTTCCTCATGTTGGGCAGGACGGGGCTATCCTGCCGGGATTTTGCTGTCCGGCCCGGACCCCGCCCCCGGGGCCCGTAAACCGGACAGAAGTGCAGATCAGACGCGGCGGCGCTTGGACGGGCGGACGCCGTTGTGCGGGATCGAGGTCACGTCGCGGATCGAGGTGATCTGGAAGCCGACCGCCTGGAGTGCGCGGAGCGCGGACTCGCGGCCCGAGCCGGGGCCCTTGACCTCGACCTCGAGCGTGCGGACGCCGTGCTCGGCGGCCTTGCGGCCGGCATCCTCGGCGGCGACCTGGGCGGCATAGGGGGTCGACTTGCGCGAGCCCTTGAAGCCCATCATGCCGGCCGACGACCACGAGATGGCGTTGCCCTGCGCGTCGGTGATGGTGATCATCGTGTTGTTGAAGCTGGCGTTCACATGCGCGACGCCGGCGGTGATGTTCTTGCGTTCGCGACGGCGAATGCGCTGCGGTTCACGTGCCATTGCTCGGTCGCTCCCTTACTTCTTCTTGCCGGCGATCGGCTTGGCCTTGCCCTTGCGGGTGCGGGCGTTGGTGTGGGTGCGCTGACCGCGGACCGGCAGGCCCTTGCGGTGGCGCAGGCCGCGATAGCAGGCGAGGTCCATCAGGCGCTTGATGTTCATCGCGACTTCGCGGCGGAGGTCGCCCTCGACGGTGTAGCCGGCGTCGATCGCCTCGCGGATCTGGAGGACTTCCTGGTCGCTCAGGTCCTGGACGCGGCGCTCGGGCGCGATGCCGAGCTGCGCGGTGATTTCCTTGGCCTTCGCCTGGCCGATTCCGTGAATATATTGCAGCGCGATGACGACGCGCTTGTTGGTCGGGATGTTGACACCCGCAATACGAGCCATGTTTTTTCTCCCAGCTCCACGGGGCGCCGCATGGCAGCCTGCACCCCATCTCTTCGCGTTGAACCGAAAATGCAGTGGCGCAGCGTGCGCAAGGAAGCGCCGCCGTGCAACCGGTGTTTCGGAAGATGGGCGACATATGCAGCCGCAGAGGCGCTGTCAAGCGCTGCGGGCGATATCGCCGGAACCGGATCTATACACGAACGTTGCGGGCCCGCCAAGATGGGCGAGGGGCGTTGGTTCACGATTCAACGGCGAGGGCGTTTCGCGCCGCAGGACACCGAGCTTGCGGACCAAAGTTGACACCAGCTTTACACTATCGCGCATGTCCAGCGGCGAACGCCGAGACCCAAATGCACAAAGGATCCGCCTGTGTTCCAATCGGCATCGACATTTCAAAGAGCGGCCACCTGACGGCAGCTTGTGGTCTCAGCAAATGAAATCCAACATTGCAAGCGACTGCCTCGACCGCAGAGGGCGCCAGCGGTGAGAGTGGCGGCGCACCTGTCAACCTGTTGACCGGCCAGCGGCGGGAATGACGATCCTGGCGACGAGGCCGGGCGCGTTGTCGCCGAGGTCGAGCGTCCCGCCGTGCAGCCGCGCCACCGATTCGACCAGGGCCAGCCCGAGCCCCGCCCCGGGCAGGCTCCGCGCGGAATCGAGGCGACCGAATCGACTGAGCGCCTGCGCGCGATCGGCCTCAGGGATGCCGGGGCCGCGATCGGCGACCAAGAAATGGAGCGCCCCCGGTGTCACCACGAGCGACAGCGCGATCTCGCCGCCCGCCGCAGCGTGGCGCAGCGCATTATCGATCAGATTGGCGAGCGCCTGGCTGAGCAATTCGCGGTGCAGCTTCACTTGCGGCACCGCCCCGGGGGGCAAAGTCACGAGGAAACGCAGCCCCGCTTCTTCGGCGACGGGCGCATAGAGATCGCCGATCTCCTCGATCAGCGCGGCGGGATCGAGCACGGCGAGCGCGTCGCGCGTCACGGCCTCGGACCGGCTGATCTCGAGCAGCACGGCCAGCATTCGCATCACCAGATCGGTCTCGGCGATCAGCCCGGCGAGCGCCGCCTCGCGCTGTCGGGGCTCGCTTGCGGACACCGCCGCCTCAGCGCGGGCGCGCAGCCGCGCGATTGGCGAGCGCAGATCATGCGCGATCGAATCGGTGACCACGCGCAACTCGGCCATCAACCGGTCGATCCGGTCAAGCATGCCGTCGATGCGCAGCGCCAGCCGGTCGAACGCGTCGCTGCCCCCGGCCTCTATTCCCACGCGACGCGCAAGATCACCGGCCGCCACCGCATCGACAGCACCGGCGATGCGATCGAGCCGGCGCGTGACGTAGCGGGTGAGGACGAGCCCCGCCCCTACGCCGAGCACCAGCGACAGCAACACGGCGAGCAGCAAGGCGCGTTCGATATTGCGCTGGGTCCGTTCCCAATCGTCGAGCAGGCGGCCGCTGACCAGCCAGTCCCGCCCAAGTGGGCGAACCGCGATCCCCGCCTCCTGCCCTGCCCAGTCCCCCGCCGTGCCGAGTGTCGCGATGCGGAAGGTTTCGGCGGAGGGCGTGAAAGCAAGCATGTCGGGACCCACCCCGAGCCGGCGCGCGCCCTCGCGATCGACCAGCATTGCCACGAGCGAATCGTCATCGGCCTGCGCATCGACGATCGCCTGGCGCAGGGCGGGCACGCCACCCGAACGATATACCGCGGCGAAGGCGTCGGTCTGCTGGGCGGTGTCGCGACGCAGCGCCTCGATCGCGTCGTCATGGGTCTGCTGCCAGATCAGCCCGGCAAGCGCGAGGCTGGTGACCAGCGACAGCAGAACCGCCAGCAATGCCAGCCGCGCGGTGATCGAGATTCGCATCAGCCGTCGAGCGACAGACGATAGCCCGCGCCGCGGACGGTGTGGAGGATTGGCGTGTCGAACCCCTCCTCGAGCTTGCGCCGCAGCCGGCCGATATGGACGTCGACGACGTTCGAGCCCGGATCGAAATGATAGTTCCAGATCTTCTCGAGCATCATCGTGCGGGTGACCACCTGCCCGGCGTGGCGCGCGAGGAATTCGAGCAGGTTGAACTCGCGCCCGCCGATCGGGATGGCTCGGCCCTGCCGGGCGACGCTGCGTGCGAGCAGGTCTATTTCGAGATCGCCGACCGTCAGCCGGGTGACCTGCGGCTCGGCCCCCGCCCCGTCGGCGCGGCGGAGCAAGGCCTCGACCCGGGCGAGCAGTTCGGCGAACGAGAAGGGCTTGGTGAGATAATCGTCGGCGCCGGCGTGCAGGCCCTTCACACGGTCGTCGACGGTGGCGAGCGCTGAGAGGATCAGGACCGGCGTGCGGATGCCGGCGGCGCGCAAGGCATTGAGCATCGACAGCCCGTCGAGCCCGGGCAGCATCCGATCGGCGATGACGAGATCGAAAATGCCCTCGGAGGCGAGGAACAGACCGTCGCGCCCGTCGCCGCACGTCTCGACCGCGAACCCGGCCTCGTGCAGCCCCTTGGCGACATAGCCCGCCGCGGCGGCATCATCTTCGACGAGGAGGATCTTGCGGGTCATGCGCGGTCGCTCCGGTCTAGAACGCGGAACGGCCGGCGGGAAGAGGGGGATCTTCCGCCGGCCGTGAACGCCGGTGCAGGGCAGGGCACCGGGTCTGGCGGTTACTTGGCCTTCTTGACCGTCTCGGTGGTCTTGACGGTCTTGGTCGCCTTCGCCTTGTGGGTCTTGGCGACCTTGTGGTGCTTGGCGGCCGGGGCGCCTGCGGCGCTGGCGAGAGTCGGCGCGGCGATCATCGCGACGGCGGCGATCGGGAGCAGGGTGCGGGAAAGCTTCATCGAAATCCTCCGTGGAAGAAGGAACCGGCGAGCTGCCGGCCCTGCCCTCTTCCTAACCGCAGGCGACTCACGGGGCGGTGACGCGCGGATGAAGATTTTGTCATCGGGCGCGGCGGAGGGCAGAGACAGGCTGGGCCGGCCGATATGCGTACCCAATTCGGAGTTCATGAGGCCAGCCGCGGCGGCTACGTGTCCCATCGCAGACGTTCGGCCCGATCACGCGCGCCTCGAGGTTGGGCGTTCAGCAAGGGGCGGAACTTTACGCCGGGTTCGCCGCTGGAGCAGTTCCAGTCGACTCTCGGAGATATGCCATTCCGTCGCCGACAGCTTGTGGACGATCCGCTGCTCTGCTCGCGCTCGCGCTCGCGAGTTGTGGCGGGGGAGCCGAACGACAAGAACCCATCGCCAATGCGCCTGACGCCGCCATCGATGCACGCAGCTATGTCGCCAGCTTCGTCACCGAAGACGCCGAGGCGTGCTTCGGCGACGTGCAGATGACGCAGCCGTCGCTGGAAGGGAAGGACAATGCGTCGCTCGCAGGAGTGACGCCCTTGCGTGTGGTGGTCGCGGTCGATGGCTCCGGATCGATGGCCGGGCAGCTGAGCGGGCGAACCAAGCTGGAGATGGCTCGCAGCGCCGCCCTGGGTTTCGTCGATGGGCTGCCCGCGTCGGTCGAGGCTTCGCTGCTCGTCTTCGGTCAGCAAGGCAGCAATGACGACGCCGGCAAGGCCCGTTCCTGCGCGGGCATCGATATGCTCGCGCCGATGTCGAGCGACCGTGCCGGGCTGGTCGGCGGGGTGCGCAGACTCAAGGCGGTGGGCTGGACTCCTCTCGCGATGGCCCTCGAGCGGGCCGAGTCGCTTCTCCAGGCCTCGTCGGTTCCCGGCGAACAGCTGATCTACGTCGTATCCGACGGGGAGGAAACCTGCGGCGGCGATCCTGTCGCCGTGGCGCGCCGGATCAACGCGGGTAAAACGCGCGCAGTAATCAATGTCATTGGTTTCGGGCTGCCTGCGCCCGAAGCGGCCGCGTTGAAGGCCGTGGCGGACGCGGGCGGCGGCAACTTCGTCAATCTCGCGAACCAGACCGACTATGATCGGACCATGCAGGCCGTGCGGGAAGCCAATCGACACGCGCGTAATGCGGCGCGCATCAGCGATGCAGACAAGCGCAACGCGCTGCAAGTCTCGGAGGTAGCAGGCAAGGCATCGCAGTGCGTCAGTGATATCGTTGCCGGCGAAAGCAGGCGGCTGAGCGACGACATGGATGCACGCTGGAAGCGCAATGCCTCGCTCCCGTTCAGTACCGAGGCGCTGAAAATCCAGCAGGCGCGTCATCACGCCTTGCTCAAGCGCAGTGAAGACCTCACGCGAAAGTTGCTGGAGCGGGAATATGCAGCGCGCGCGCAAATGAAGAACGCCGACGCTGCGGCCCGGTGAGGCCGGCTCAGCGTTTCGCGGCGCGGACGACGACAGCTGCGCCCAGCAGGATGGCGCCGACCATTCCGCCTATCGCGAGCAGGCCGGCGGGGGTGACCTCGACCTCGGCGGTTGCCGCGAAGCGTTCGCCGATGCGGAGGCGCGTCGCGGCGCGCTGCGGCGTTGCGAGCGGCCGGGACTCGGGCTGGGTCAGGGCATCCGCCTCTACGATATCCGACATCATGTGCATTCGCCTCTAACGCTCCGCGGTCGCCTTGAGTCCCGCAAATTGTTCGCCGAGCACCTGATCGACGGGCGCCGCGAGGTTGGCGAGCCCGGGGCCGGCAACGGCGTAGCTGGCAGTGAGCCGGGTGCCGCCGCCCTCCCCCTTTAGCGTGATGGTCAGCACGCCGGTGACCGGCATCGCCTGTAGCGGGCCGAGCCCGCCCGTCATCCGCAGCGTGTCGTTGGCGGCAAGATAGACGACGCGCATATGCTCGACGCCGCCGCGCGCGGTCTTCTCGCACCAGCAGCCGCCCGGGCGGGGCTCGAGACTGAGATTGGCGGCGCTGCCGCTATAAGTATGCGCGGAGCCCCACCAGCGCTCCGGGTGCAGCAGCGCGGCCCACACCTTGGCGGGCGTCGCGGCGAGGGTCAGCACGTGACGACTGGTAAAGCCGGTGTCGGAAGCTGCGGCGACTTCGGCCGATGCCGGTGCGGCCCCGATCAATGCGACGGCAAGTGCGAACGTTCGCATCCCTTCCCCTCCTACCGGTCCGCCCCCGGAATCCACGCCGGAGCCATCTCCTGCCGCGTGGTCGCCCTGGCATTGCGACCGGCTGAGAAAGATTAGCCCGTGGCGGGGCCGCCGTCGAGGATCGCAGCGATCTGGGCGCCGACCTCATCCATGTCGGCCATGCCGTCGACGCGACGGACGAGTCCCTGCCCTTCGTAGAAAGGCAGGATCGGCGCGGTCTTGGCGCGATATTCGGCCATGCGGGTGCGCACCGTCTCGGCATTGTCGTCGGGGCGGCGCTTGAACTCGTGGCTGCCGCAGACGTCGCACGTCGCGGCGAGCTTGGGCAGCTTGAAGCGGTCGTGATAGCCGGCGCCGCATTGCGCGCAGGTGAAGCGGCCGGTGATCCGCTCGACCAGCGCATCCTCGTCGACCTGCAACTCGATGACATAATCGAGCTTGCGGCCGCGCTCGGCGAGCAGGTGGTCGAGCGATTCCGCCTGCGCCGCGGTGCGCGGATAGCCGTCGAAGATCGCGCCCTTCTCGGTATCGGCCATGTCGAGCCGCTCGCCGATAATGCCGGAGACGATGTCGTCGGAGACGAGCTCGCCTGCGTCCATCACTGCCTTGGCCTTCACCCCGGTAGGCGTGCCCGCCTTGACCGCGGCGCGCAGCATGTCGCCGGTCGAGAGCTGGACCATGCCGCGTTCCGCCTCGAGGCGGCTCGCCTGGGTGCCCTTGCCCGCACCCGGAGGGCCCAACAGGATGATGTTCATGCGGCTCCCCAAAACCGTTCGTGCTGAGCTTGTCGAAGCACCGTTCTTGACCGTTCGTACAGAGAAATGTCGCCCTTCGACAAGCTCAGGGCGACCGGTGGCTCAGCGCGTGCGGCCCTTCAGCTTCGCCTTCTTGATCAGATCGCCATACTGGTGCGCCAGCAAATGCGACTGGATCTGCGTAACCGTGTCCATCGTTACGTTGACCACGATCAGAAGGCTAGTGCCGCCCATCACGAACGGAATGCTCATTGCCGAGAAAGCCCATTCGGGGACGAGGCAGATGATCGTGAGGTACGCCGCGCCGATCACGGTGATGCGGGTCAGCACGTAATCGAAATAGGTCTCGGTGTTCTTGCCCGGGCGGATGCCGGGAATGAACCCGCCATAGCGCTTGAGATTGTCGGCGGTCTCCTCGGGATTGAACACCACGGCGGTGTAGAAGAACGAGAAGAAGATGATGCCGGCGGCATAGAGCGACATGTAGAGCGGCGAGCCGTGGCGCAGCCACGTGTTGAGGTTGATCACGAAATCGCCCCACGCGCTCTCGCCCGCGGTCATGTTGCCGGCGAACTGGGTGATCGTCAGCGGCAGCAGCAGCAGCGACGAGGCGAAGATCGGCGGGATCACGCCGGCGGTGTTGAGCTTGAGCGGCAAGTGGCTGCGCTCGGCCTGGACGCCGCGAGCGGTCTGGCGCTTCGGATACTGGATCAGGATGCGGCGCTGCGCGCGCTCCATGAAGCAGATGAACAGCACCAGCGCAGCGACGCCGACGAGGATCAGGATCAGGCGCAGCGGATCGATCGTGCCGGTGCGGCCGCTCTCGAACAATTGAACGAGCGTGGTCGGCAGGCGTGCGACGATGCCGGCCATGATGATCAGCGAGATGCCGTTGCCGACGCCGCGGCTGGTGATCTGCTCGCCGAGCCACATCAGGAACAGCGTGCCGCCGATCAGCGAGATGACCGCGCCGACGCGGAACAGCAGGCCTGGCTCGATCACGGCCTGCAGGCCCGAGCTCGCGCCGAAGCTCTCGAGCCCGACGGCGATGAACCAGCCCTGCACCGCGGTCAGGCCGACGGTGCCGTAGCGGGTGTACTGGTTGAGGCGCTTGCGGCCGCTCTCGCCTTCCTTCTTGATCGCGTTGAGCTGCGGCGACAGCGAGGTCGCGAGCTGCACGACGATCGAGGCGGTGATGTAGGGCATCACGCCGAGCGCGACGACCGACATGCGGTTCAATGCACCGCCGGTGAAGTTGTTGAAGAAATCGAGCACGCCGCCCGAGGTCTGCTGCGCGAGCAGGTTGAGCTGGGTCGGGTCGACGCCGGGAAGCGGCACATAGCTGAGCAACCGGAAGACGATCAGCGCGCCGAGGGTGAACCACAGGCGCTTCTTGAGTTCGGTCGCCTTGCCGAACTTCGACAGATTGATGCTGGAGGCGAGTTGATCGGCTGCGGATGCCATGTTCGCGATTATCCTGGAAACCAAAGCGGCGGGAAAGCGTTCGACCGCCCCCGCCGCTCATATAAGTCCTCCGGTCCCAAGGGCAATGCGGCGCCTGCCCCCAGACCCGTTCGCCCTGAGCTTGTCGAAGGGCCGTTCTTCTTGGTCAACGAAGAAGGACGGTGCTTCGACAAGCTCAGCACGAACGGAGGGCGGGACAGCTGGCCCCACCCTCCCGAGACGATCAGCCCTGCTTGCCGGCCTTCTTGGCGGCAATGACCTTCTGCACCGAGCGATGCTTCGCCTTGTGCTTCTCGGCCGCCGGCACGATCTCGGGGATCGTCACCGAACCGCCGGCCTTCTCGACTGCCTCGCGCGCCGACTTCGACGCACCGGCGACGGTGAAGTTGAGCTTGGCGGTCAGCTCGCCCTTGCCGAGCAGACGCACGCCGTCCTTGCCGCCGCGGGTCAGGCCCGCCGCGTTGAGCTCGGCCTGGGTGATGTCGGTCGCGGTCAGCTTGCCCGAATCGACTGCCTTCTGGATCGCGCCGAGATTCACCTCGGCATAGTCCTTGGCGAAGATGTTGTTGAAGCCGCGCTTCGGGATGCGCATGTGGAGCGGCATCTGACCGCCCTCGAAGCCGTTGATCGAGACGCCCTCGCGGCTCTTCTGACCCTTCTGGCCGCGGCCGCCGGTCTTGCCCTTGCCCGAGCCGATACCGCGTCCGACGCGGATTTTGGAGGGGCGTGCGCCCTGATTGTCGCGGAGATCGTTCAGTTTCATGGTGTGCACTCGCTTTCGCTTTTGTCGCGCTGATAAATTGGAAGGGGGGCCATTAGCCCCCCTTCCCGACTTTGTCACAAACTTTCTGTCGCCTTGGCAAAGGGACGAAGGCTCAGCCTTCGATCACCTGCACCATGTGCGGCAGCTTGCGGATCATGCCGCGGACCTCGGGAGTGTCTTCCAGCTCCGAGACCTTGTGCATCTTGTTAAGGCCGAGCCCGATCAGCGTCGCGCGCTGATCCTTGGTGCGGCGGATCGGCGAGCCGATCTGCTTGATCTTGATCTTCGCCATGTCGCTTACTCCGCGATCGCGGCCGCATCGGCCTCGGCGGTCTGCGAACCACCGCGGCCGAGCAGGTCGGCGATCTTCTTGCCGCGGCGCTGCGCAACGCTCTTCGGCGAGGTCTGCTCGCCGAGCGCTTCGAAGGTGGCGCGGATCATGTTGTAGGGGTTCGACGTGCCGACCGACTTGGTGACGACGTCAGCAACACCGAGGCTCTCGAAGATGGCGCGCATCGGGCCACCCGCGATGATGCCGGTACCGGCCGGAGCGGCGCGAAGCGTCACGCGGCCGGCACCGAAGTGGCCATTGCCGTCATGATGCAGGGTGCGGCCTTCCTTGAGCGGAACGCGGACCATTGCCTTCTTCGCCGAAGCGGTTGCCTTCGAAATGGCTTCCGGCACTTCGCGCGCCTTGCCATGCCCGAAGCCGACCCGGCCCTTGCCGTCGCCGACGACGACCAAAGCCGCGAAGCCGAAGCGCTTGCCGCCCTTCACGGTCTTCGAAACGCGGTTGATGTGGACGAGCTTCTCGATCAGCTCCTCGCCGCCATCGTCCTGCGCGCCGCGCGGACCGCCGCGATTGTCACGACCGCCGCGACCGCCGTCACGACCGCCACGGCCACCACCGCCGCCCGGGCCGCCACGGCCACGACCGCCGCCCTGACCACCGCGACCGCGACCACCGCCCTGGTAGCCGCCGTCCTGTGCGGGAGCGCCGGCCTCGACCGCCGCGCCGGTTTCCGGCGTGTTGTTCTCGTCAGCCATCTTTAGAACTCCAGTCCGCTCTCACGAGCGGCATCCGCCAGCGCCTTGACGCGGCCATGATAAAGGAAGCCGCCACGGTCGAAGACGACCTGCGTCACGCCGGCAGCCTTGGCTGCCTCGGCAACGCGCTTGCCGACTTCCTGCGCCGCCGCGACGTTCGCGCCGGTCTGGCCGCGCACCGACTTCTCCAGCGTCGAAGCCGAAGCGATCGTGCGGCCCTGGGTATCGTCGATCACCTGGGCATAGATGTGCTTGCCCGAGCGATGGATCGAAAGCCGGGGACGGCCACCGGCGCGCGCACGAAGCGCGGTACGGTTGCGGCGACGACGCTTTTCGAAAAGCGAAAGACCCTTGGTGCTGATCACTTCTTCTTCCCTTCCTTACGGAAGATGAATTCGCCGTCATACTTGATGCCCTTGCCCTTGTAGGGTTCAGGCTTCCGCCAGCGACGAATCTCGGCCGCAATCTGGCCGACCTTCTGCTTGTCGATCCCCGAGATCTCGACCGTGGTCTGATCGGGGGTCTTGATCTCGATGCCTTCCGGCACGTCGATGTTCACGTCGTGCGAATAGCCGAGCTGGAGCTTGAGCACCTTGCCCTGCGACGCGGCGCGATAACCGACGCCGGTGATCAGGAGCTTCTTGGTGAAGCCTTCGGTCACGCCGGTGACGAGGTTCTGCACCAGCGTGCGCTGCATGCCCCAGAAGGCACGCGCCGCCTTGGTGTCGTTGGCCGGCTGCACCGAAATGCCGCCGTCCTGAACCTCATACTTGATCTCGTCGCGCAGCTGGAGCGAGAGAGTGCCCTTCGGGCCCTTCACGTTCAGCACGCCGCCGTCGATCGAAGCGGTGACGCCCGCCGGTACGGTGACCGGCTTCTTGCCGATGCGGCTCATCAGAACACCTCCGCCAGCACTTCGCCGCCGACATTCTGCTCGCGCGCTTCCGCGTCCGAGAGAACGCCGCGAGGCGTCGAGACGATCGTGATGCCAAGGCCGTTGCGGATCCGGGGCAGTTCCTGCGAACCCGAATAGACGCGGCGGCCGGGCTTCGAGACTCGGGCGACATGCTTGATCGCCGGCTGACCCTCGAAATATTTCAGCTCGATGCGGATGCCCGCGGCGGGGCCCATCTGCTCCTCGCTATAGCCACGGATGTAGCCTTCGCGCTGGAGAACATCGAGAACGCGCGCACGCAGCTTGCTCGCCGGCGTCAGGACGGAGTCCTTGCGGGCGCGCTGGCCGTTGCGGATGCGGGTGAGCATATCACCCAGGGGATCGGTCAAAGCCATCTCGTAGTCCTTACCAGCTCGACTTGGTGACGCCGGGGATCAGGCCCTTGTTGGCCAGATCGCGCAGCATGACGCGTGCGAGACGGAACTTGCGGTAATAGGCGCGCGGGCGGCCGGTGATCTCGCAACGATTGCGAATGCGGGTCGGGTTACCGTTCCGCGGGATCTCGGCCATCTTGAGCCGTGCGATGAGACGCTCGGTCTCATCCAGGCTCTCGTCGTTCGCGGTCGCCTTGAGCTTCGCATACTTGCCGGCGTACTTCTTCACCAGCTGCTTGCGACGCTCGTTCTTGTTGATGGAACTCAGTTTCGCCATGACTTAAGTTCTCTTTCCCTTACGCTGCCTGCTTCGCTTCGCCGTCCGCATTTTCCTGCGGGAACGGGAAGCCGAAGAGACGGAGAAGCTCGCGAGCCTCCTCGTCGGTCTTGGCGGTGGTGGTGACGATCACGTCCATGCCGCGGATCTTGTCGACCTTGTCATAGCTGATCTCCGGGAAGATCAGCTGCTCCTTGAGACCGCAGGCATAATTGCCACGGCCGTCGAACGACTTCGGGTTGAGGCCGCGGAAGTCGCGAACGCGCGGCAGCGCGATCGTGATGAAGCGGTCGAGGAACTCGTACATCCGCTCGCGGCGCAGGGTCACCTTGCAGCCGATCGGCATGCCTTCGCGCAGCTTGAACTGTGCGATCGACTTCTTCGCCTTGGCGATGACGGGCTTCTGGCCGGCGATGAGCTCCATCTCCGACGCGGCCTGCTCGACCTTCTTCTTGTCCTGGGTGGCCTCGCCGACGCCCATGTTCAGCACGATCTTCTCGATCCGCGGAACCTCGAGGACGTTCTTGTAGCCGAACTTGTCGGTCATCGCCTTGGCGATGCTGTCGTCGTACAGCTTCTTGAGCCGCGGGGTATACTTATCAGCCATTGATGACCTCCCCGGTCTTGACCGCGACGCGGACCTTCTTGCCGTCGCGCTCTTCGAAGCGAACGCGGGTCGGCTTGCCGTCGGCAGTCACGTGCGCGACCTTCGAGATGTGCAGCGGCGCTTCCGAACGCTTCAGGCCGCCCTGGGGATCGCCCTGGCTCGGCTTGGTGTGGCGCACCGCGACATTGATGCCCGAGACGACGACCTTGCCGTCCTTGGGCAGCGACTTGATGACTTCGCCGGTGCGGCCCTTGTCCTTGCCGGACAGGACGACGACCTGGTCACCCTTCTTGATCTTGGCAGCAGCCATCACAGCACCTCTGGCGCGAGCGAAATGATCTTCATGAAGCCGCGCGAACGCAGCTCGCGAACCACCGGCCCGAAGATACGGGTGCCGATCGGCTCCTCGTTCTTGTTGACCAGCACCGCGGCATTGCCGTCGAAGCGGATCACCGAGCCGTCGTTGCGACGGACATCCTTGGCGGTGCGGACGATGACGGCACGGTGCACGTCACCCTTCTTCACCTTGCCGCGGGGAGCAGCTTCCTTGATGCTGACGACGATGACGTCGCCCACGCCGGCGAAGCGACGCTTCGACCCGCCCAGCACCTTGATGCACTGCACCCGCTTCGCGCCGCTATTGTCCGCGACGTCGAGATTGGACTGCATCTGGATCATCGATCCGGTTCCTTCTCGTTTGGCCTGCCGGGACCCAGGGCCCGGTGGTTCCGATTAAAGTGTGTGGCTCAGGCGCTCGTGGCGGGCGTCGCGTGGGTGTTCACCCGCTCGATCACCTTCCAGGTCTTGAGCTTCGAGATCGGCGCGGTCTCTTCGATCCGCACGGTCTCGCCCTCGCGATACTCATTGCCCTCGTCATGGGCATGGTACTTCTTCGAGCGACGGATGATCTTGCCGTAGAGCGGGTGCTTGACCTTACGCTCCACCAGCACGACGACCGTCTTGTCGCCCTTGTCGGAAACCACGTTTCCGGTCAGCACGCGCTTCGGCATGGTCTCTTCCTTACTTCGCAGCCGAGCGGTTGCGCTCGGACTGCAGCGTCTTGATGCGGGCGATGTCGCGACGGACTTCCTTGACCCGGCTCGGCTTCTCGAGCTGGCTGGTCGCGGCCTGGAAGCGGAGGTTGAACGCCTCGCGCTTCAGGTTGCTCAGCTCTTCGCCGAGCTGGTCGTCGGTCTTCGCACGAAGATCGGTAGCCTTGGTCATTCTATCAACCCTCCAGGTGCGAGGTGTCGCCGAGGCGGGCAACGACCTTGACCTTGATCGGCAGCTTCATCGCCGCGCGGCTGAACGCCTCCGCCGCGAGCGGACCGGGAACGCCGTCCAGCTCGAACAGGATGCGGCCGGGCTTGACGCGGGCTGCCCAATATTCCGGCGAACCCTTGCCCGAGCCCATGCGGACTTCGGCCGGCTTCGACGAGACGGGAACGTCGGGGAACACGCGGATCCACAGACGGCCCTGACGCTTGATGTGACGCGTGATCGCGCGGCGGGCCGCCTCGATCTGGCGCGCGGTGATCCGCTCCGGCTCCATCGCCTTCAGGCCATAGGACCCGAAGTTGAGCGTGGTGCCGCCCTTGGCGTCGCCGGAAATCCGGCCCTTGAACGCCTTGCGGAACTTGGTGCGCTTCGGTTGCAGCATGTTCTCTAGTCCTTAGCGGCGATCGTCGCGCGCGGGGCGCACGCCGGTCGTCTGGGCTTCCATGTTGAGCCGGTCCTGCGCCATCGGATCATGGCCGAGAATCTCGCCCTTGAAGATCCAGACCTTGACGCCGCACACGCCATAGGCGGTGTGGGCTTCGGCCTCGGCGTAGTCGAGGTTGGCGCGCAGCGTGTGCAGCGGCACGCGGCCCTCGCGATAGCCTTCCGAACGCGCGATCTCCGCGCCGCCGAGACGGCCGCCGCAAGCGACGCGGATGCCGTCGGCACCGAGACGCATCGCCGACTGAACGGCGCGCTTCATGGCGCGGCGGAACGCGATGCGGCGCTCGAGCTGATCGGCGATGCCCTGCGCGACGAGCTTGGCGTCGACTTCAGGCTTGCGGATCTCGACGATGTTCAGCGAAACGTCCGACGAGGTCATCGCGCCGAGCGTCTTGCGCAGCTTCTCGATGTCCGAGCCCTTCTTGCCGATGATCACGCCGGGGCGCGCGGCATAGATGCTGACGCGGCACAGCTTGGCCGGACGCTCGATCACCACCCGCGAGATCGCCGCCTGCGGCAGCGTCTTCAGGATGTACTGACGGATCTTGAGATCCTCGATGAGAAGGCGGCCGTAATCGGCGCCTTCCGCGAACCAGCGGCTGTCCCAGGTCCGGTTGATCTGCAGGCGCAGACCGATCGGGTTGCTCTTGTGACCCATTATGCTTCTTCCTGCTCGCGGACGACGATGCGAAGACGGCTGAACGGCTTCAGGATGCGGGTGGACTTGCCACGGCCGCGGGTCGCGAAGCGCTTCATCGTGATCGACTTGCCGACCGAAGCCTCGGCAACGACGAGCGCGTCGACGTCGAGGTTGTGGTTGTTTTCCGCGTTCGCGATCGCCGAGGCGAGAACCTTGCGGGCATCGACGGCCATCGCCTTGGTGGAGAACTGAAGGATGTTCAGCGCGTCACCGGCCTTGCGGCCACGGATGAGGCCCGCGACGAGGTTCAGCTTCTGGGCCGAACCGCGGATCTGGGTCGCAACGGCCAGCGCTTCCTTGTCGCCGACCTTGCGGGGTGCCTTGGGCTTGGACATTAGCGCTTACCCTTCTTGTCGGCGGCGTGGCCGGGGAAGAAGCGGGTCGGCGCGAACTCGCCGAGCTTCATGCCCACCATGTCCTCGTTGACCGACACCGGCACGAACTTGCGGCCGTTGTAGACGTTGAAGGTCAGGCCGACGAAATCGGGCAGGATCGTCGAACGGCGCGACCAGGTCTTGATCGGCGCACGCGCGTTGGTCTCCTGCGCGGTCTGCGCCTTCTTCAGGAGGTGAAGGTCCACGAACGGACCCTTCCAGACGGAACGAGCCATGAGCTATCAGCCCTTCTTCTTGGCGTGACGCGAACGGATGATCATCTTGTCCGTCGCCTTGTTGTGGCGGGTGCGCGCACCCTTGGTCGGCTTGCCCCACGGGGTGACCGGGTGACGGCCGCCCGAGGTCCGGCCTTCACCACCGCCGTGCGGGTGGTCGACCGGGTTCTTCGCGACGCCGCGGGTCAGCGGGCGGATGCCCTTCCAGCGGTTGCGGCCGGCCTTGCCGAGATTCTGGTTCTGGTTGTCGGGGTTCGACACCGCGCCGACCGTCGCCATGCAGTTGGCGTGGATGTAGCGCTGCTCGCCCGAGTTGAGGCGGACGATGACCATGCCGCGGTCACGACCGACGACCTGAACATAGGTCCCGGCCGAACGGGCGATCTGGCCGCCCTTGCCCGGCTTCATCTCGACGTTGTGGACGATCGTGCCGACCGGCATCGAGCCCAGTTCCATCGCATTGCCCGGCTTCACGTCGGTGCGCTTGCCGGCGATCACCTTGTCGCCGACGCCGAGGCGCTGCGGTGCGATGATGTAGGCGACGCGATCCTTGCCGTTCTCATCGGCGCCGTAGTTGACGAGCGCGATGAAGGCGGTGCGGTTGGGATCGTACTCGATCCGCTCGACGGTGCCCTCGACGTCCCACAGGCGGCGCTTGAAATCGACGATGCGATAGCGCTGCTTGTGACCGCCAGCGATGCCGCGCGAGGTCACGTGACCCTTGTTGTTGCGACCGCCGGTCTTGGTCTTGCCCTCGGTGAGCGCCTTGACCGGACGACCCTTGTACAGGCTCGAACGGTCGATCAGGATCAGGCCGCGGACGCCAGGCGACGTCGGGTTGTAGTTCTTGAGTGCCATTACGAATTGACCCCCGAGGTCACGTCGATCTGATCGCCGTCGGCGAGCGTCACGATTGCCTTCTTGATGTCGGAGCGCGTGTAGGGCGCACCCTTCCAGCGCTTGGTCTTGCCCTTCTGGACGATCGTGTTGACGCCGGTGACCTTGACATCCCAGAGCGCCTCGACGGCGGCCTTGATCTCGGGCTTGGTGGCGTCGCCGGCGACCTTGAACACAACTGCGTTGTGCTCGGAGACGAGCGTCGACTTTTCGGTGATGTGCGGCGCGACGATCACGTCATAATGACGGTTGTCGATCGCGGCCTTCTGCTTCTTAGCCATTGAAGCGCGCCTCCAGCTTCTCGACGGCAGCGCGGGTGAGAACCAGCGTGTCGCTCTTCAGGATGTCGTAGACGTTGGCGCCGATCGCCGGCAGCACGTTGACCGTGTGCAGGTTGCCCGCAGCGAGTGCGAAGCTGTTCTCGACGGCGTCACCATCGATCACCAGCGTCTTCTTGCCGAAGTTCAGCGCCTCGATGCTGCCGAGCAGCGTCTTGGTCTTGTTGTCGGCAACCGCGAGGCTGTCCATGACGATCAGCGAGCCGGCCTTGGCATGGCTGCTGAGAGCCATCTTGAGGCCGAGCGCGCGGATCTTCTTGTTCAGCGACGGATTGAAGTCGCGGACGCGGGCGCCGTGAGCCTTACCACCGCCGATGAACACCGGCGCGCGGCGATCGCCGTGACGGGCGGTACCGCCGCCCTTCTGGCGACCGAACTTCTTGCCGGTGCGGGCAACGTCGGCGCGCTCACGCGTGCCACGTGCCGTCTCGCGGCGCTTCTCGAGCTGCCAGGTGACGACGCGGTGCAGGATGTCGGCGCGCGGATCGAGGCCGAAGACCTCGTCGTTGAGCTCGATGTCCGCGGCCTTCGCCTTGGCGTCGAAGGATTGAACCTTGACCTTCACGTTCAGCCCTCCTGGCCGTCGGTCGCCTCGGGAGCCGCGGCTTCAGCCGGGGTCTCCGCGGGGGCGGTGTCGTTGTTGTTTGCAACCTGCTTGAGGCCGGCGGGGAACGGCGCGTCGGCATGACGCGCGACCTTCACCGAGTCCTTGACGAACAGCCAGCCACCCTTCGAGCCGGGGACCGAGCCCTTGACGAAGATCAGGCCGCGCTCGACGTCGGTGCCGACGATCTCGAGATTCTGCTGGGTGCGATACTTGTCGCCCATGTGGCCGGCCATCTTCTTGTTCTTGAAGACCTTGCCCGGATCCTGGCGCTGACCGGTCGAACCGAGCGAGCGGTGCGAGACCGAGACGCCGTGGGTGGCGCGCAGACCGCCGAAGCCCCAACGCTTCATGCCGCCGGCGAAACCCTTACCTTGGGTACGACCCTGGATGTCGACGAACTGGCCGGCGACATAATGGTCGGCCGAGATCTCGGCGCCCACTTCGAGCAGGCCGTCGGCGTCGACGCGAAATTCGTGGACCACCGCCTTGGGCTCGACTTCGGCCTTGCCGAAGTGACCGCGCTGCGGCTTGGCAACGTTCTTGCTCTTCGCCGAACCGGCGCCGAGCTGGACGGCGGTGTAGCCGTCACGATCTTGTTCGCGAACCGAGACGACCTGAACGCCATCAAGCTGCAGAACGGTGACCGGCACGTGGCGGCCGTCGTCCTGGAACAGGCGGGTCATCCCCAACTTCTTCGCGATCACGCCAGTGCGCATGATCTTATGCTCCTATGCATAGGCACCCTCGGGACCATTCCCTCGGGTGCGTGCCTCAGCCCAAATTTTAGCGAGCCCCCGTCCGGGCTGAATTCCCGCCCGAAGGCGGAAACGACGGGGGACGCAGACCCGGGCAAGCCCGGCGGTATCCCATCTCGTTATTGAGTGCGCTTTGGCGCCCTCTGCCCCCGGCATTGGATCGAGGATCGATCCGGTTGGGGAGCAGCGAATCCCCCTCAGGAGAAACGCGAATCTCGTTGGAGGCGGCGCATTACGCGAGCCTGATGACTACGTCAACAGGCCACCCCGGCCTCCGCCTGGGCTAAAGGCAAATTGGCTCAGGCCAATTTGATCTCCACGTCGACGCCGGCAGCGAGGTCCAGCTTCATCAGCGCGTCGACCGTCTGCGGGGTCGGCTGCACGATGTCGAGCATGCGCTTGTAGGTGCGCGTCTCGAACTGCTCGCGCGACTTCTTGTCGATGTGCGGGCCACGGTTGACCGTGAACTTGTCGATGTGCGTGGGCAGCGGGATCGGGCCACGGATGAGAGCGCCGGTGCGACGGGCGGTGTCGGCGATGTCGCCGGCGGCCTGATCGAGCACGCGATGGTCGAACGCCTTCAGGCGAATGCGGATATTCTGCGTTTCCATGGTCCTACCGATGCGAAAGAGCGGGCCCCGTAATCGAGGCTCTTGCTGTGTTTGAACGAACTGAGGCGCGGCCCCTACACGGGGATGCGATTCGGATCAAGGGGCGGGCGTATGAAATCTTCGCGCGCCCCACCCTTCTGCGTCATCCCGGCTGGGCGCTTCTTCTTCCATGACTCAAAAGAACGTGTCCGATAAGTCTCGCCATTCGGGATTATCCCGCTCGATCAGCGCAAATTTCCACTCTCGTCGCCACCGCTTGACTCGCTTCTCATGCACGATTGCGTCGGTGATGTCCGGACCATGCTCTGCCCAGACCAGTCGATTGAGCCCATAGCGCCTGCAGAAGTCGGAACCGTCGCCGCTGCGATGCTGGTGCACCCGTGAGGCCAGATTGGCAGTGACGCCGGTGTACATCCCGCCGCGATAGCGGTCCGCCATGATATAGACCCAGCCGCCCTGCTCCATCGTCGCAGGAGAATAGAAGCGGGCCCCCGGGTCAAGTGCGGGGTGACGAGCTTATGGACCCCGGGATCCGAGACCTCCTGCAACGCAAGAATCGTCGTCATCCCGGCCTTGAGCCGGGATCCCGCTTCTTTTTCGTGCTTTTTTTGCGTCGATCTAGCGGGACCCCGGCTCAAGGCCGGGGTGACGATGAAGGAACAATTGATCCGCTCCCAAACGAAAAGCCCGGCCTCCCCTTGGGGAAGCCGGGCTCTCGAACTCAGCCCTTAAGGGCGAAGCTTACTTCTGGATCTCGGCGACGACGCCTGCACCCACGGTGCGGCCGCCTTCGCGGATCGTGAAGCGCTGACCGACGTCCATGGCGATCGGCGCGATGAGCTTGACGCCCAGCGCGACGTTGTCGCCCGGCATCACCATCTCGGTGCCGGCCGGCAGCTCGATCGTGCCGGTGACGTCGGTGGTGCGGAAGTAGAACTGCGGACGATAGTTCGCGAAGAACGGCGTGTGACGGCCGCCCTCGTCCTTCGACAGGACGTACACTTCCGACTGGAAGTCGGTGTGCGGCTTGATCGAACCCGGCTTGGCCAGAACCTGACCACGCTCGACTTCGTCACGGCCGACGCCGCGGATCAGCGCACCGATGTTGTCGCCGGCCTCGCCCTGATCGAGCAGCTTGCGGAACATTTCGACGCCGGTGACGGTGGTCTTGCGGACGGTCTCCTGGATGCCGACGATCTCGACTTCCTCGCCAACCTTGACGATGCCGGTCTCGACGCGGCCGGTCACCACGGTGCCGCGGCCCGAGATCGAGAACACGTCTTCGATCGGCATCATGAACGGCTTGTCGAGCGGACGCTCCGGCTGCGGGATCGACTCGTCGACTGCGGCCATGAGCGCGAGGATCGCATCCTTGCCGAGCTTGTCGTCCGAACCCGAGAGCGCGGCGGTCGCCGAACCACGGATGATCGGAATGTTGTCGCCGTCGAACTCGCGCTTGCTGAGCTCTTCGCGGATTTCCATTTCGACCAGCTCGAGGATTTCCTCGTCGTCGACGAGGTCGACCTTGTTGAGGAAGACGACCATCGTCGGCACGCCGACCTGACGGGCGAGCAGGATGTGCTCCTTGGTCTGCGGCATCGGGCCGTCGGTGGCGGCGACCACGAGGATCGCGCCGTCCATCTGCGCGGCGCCGGTGATCATGTTCTTCACATAGTCGGCGTGGCCCGGGCAGTCGACGTGCGCATAGTGACGCTTGTCCGTCTCATACTCGACGTGCGCGGTCGAGATGGTGATGCCGCGCTCGCGCTCTTCCGGAGCCTTGTCGATGTTGGCGAAATCGACAGCCGCGTTGCCCGCGACGTTTTCAGCCAGGACCTTGGTGATCGCGGCGGTCAGCGACGTCTTGCCATGGTCGACGTGACCGATGGTGCCGATGTTGAGGTGCGGCTTGTTCCGCTCAAACTTTGCCTTGGCCATTGTTTCCCTACCTTCTGATTCAAATTTCCCGGACCGCCGAGGGACTCGCGAGAACGCGGCCCCTTAGCGACTCATTTCAGGTTACGCCAGCTTCGCCTTCACTTCGTCGGCCACATTCGGCGGCACTTCGTCGTAATGCGAAAACTGCATGCTGTACTGCGCGCGGCCCTGAGTGAACGAGCGGAGCTGGTTCACATAGCCGAACATGTTGGCCAGCGGCACCATCGCCTCGACCGTCTGCGCGTTGCCGCGGCTGTCGGTGCCCTGGATCTGGCCACGGCGGCTGTTGATGTCGCCGATGACGTCGCCGAGATAATCCTCGGGGGTGACGACCTCGACCTTCATGATCGGCTCGAGCAGCTTGATGCCCGACTTCTGCGCCGCTTCGCGCATTGCGCCGCGGGCAGTGATTTCGAAGGCCAGCGCCGACGAGTCGACGTCGTGGTACGCGCCGTCATACAGCAGGACTTCGAAGTCGATGATCGGGAAGCCGACCAGCGAACCCGTCTCGGCGGTCTCGCGGAAGCCCTTCTCGATCGCCGGGATATATTCCTTCGGGATGTTGCCGCCCTTGACTTCGTCCTTGAAGACGAAGCCGGTGCCGCGCTCGCCCGGAGTCAGCTTGACCTTGACGCGGCCGAACTGGCCGGTGCCGCCCGACTGCTTCTTGTGGGTGTAGTCGATGTCGACCGGCTTCGCGAGATATTCGCGATACGCCACCTGCGGCGCGCCGACATTGGCCTCGACCTTGAACTCGCGCTTCATGCGGTCGACCAGAATCTCGAGGTGGAGCTCGCCCATCCCCTTGATGATGGTCTGGCCCGATTCGTGATCGGTCGAGACGCGGAACGAGGGATCCTCGGCGGCCAGGCGGTTGAGCGCGATGCCCATCTTCTCTTGGTCGGCCTTGGTCTTCGGCTCCACCGACAGCTCGATCACCGGCTCGGGGAATTCCATCCGCTCGAGAATGATCGGGTTGGCCGGATCGCACAGCGTGTCGCCGGTCGTGGTCTCCTTGAGGCCCGCGATCGCGACGATGTCGCCCGCGCGCGCTTCGTCGATGTCCTCACGCGAGTTGGCATGCATGAGGAGCATACGCCCGATCTTCTCCTTCTTGTCCTTCACCGAGTTCAGGTACGAACCCTTGGTGAGGGTGCCCGAATAGATGCGGGCGAAGGTGAGCGAGCCGACGAACGGATCGTTCATGATCTTGAACGCGAGCAGCGAAAGCGGCGCCGAGTCCGACGCCGGACGCGAATCCGGAGTCTCGCCATCGAGCTTGACGCCCTGCACGTCTGGAATGTCGAGCGGCGAAGGCAGATAGTCGACCACCGCGTCGAGCAGCGGCTGCACGCCCTTGTTCTTGAACGCCGAGCCGCAGACGATCGGCACGAACGACATGCTGAGCGTACCCTTGCGGATCAGCTTCTTGAGGTCGGCGGTCGACGGCTCGTTGCCCTCGAGATACGCCTCCATCAGCGCGTCGTCCTGCTCGACGGCCATCTCGATCAGGTCGCTGCGATACTTTGCGGCCTTTTCCTTCAGGTCGTCGGGGATTTCCTGATATTCGAACTTCGCGCCGAGCGACTCTTCGAGCCAGATGATCGCGCGGTTCTCGACCAGGTCGACGAGGCCCTTGAAGCCGCCCTCGATGCCGATCGGCAGATACAGCACCGCCGGGCGCGCGCCGAGACGCTCGACGATCGAGTCGACGCAGAAATAGAAGTCCGCGCCGGTGCGATCGAGCTTGTTGACGAAGCACATGCGCGGCACGCCGTACTTGTCGGCCTGACGCCACACGGTCTCCGACTGCGGCTCGACGCCGGCAACGCCGTCGAAGCAGGCGACCGCGCCGTCGAGCACGCGCAGCGAACGCTCGACTTCGATGGTGAAGTCGACGTGGCCTGGCGTGTCGATGATGTTGATCAGGTGCTCTTCGCCCTTGCCCTCATCGGCGCGCCACTTGCAGGTGGTCGCCGCGGACGTGATCGTGATCCCGCGCTCCTGCTCCTGCTCCATCCAATCCATCGTCGCGGTGCCTTCGTGCACTTCGCCGATCTTGTAGGACTTGCCGGTGTAATAGAGGATGCGCTCGGTCGTCGTCGTCTTGCCGGCGTCGATGTGCGCCATGATGCCGATATTGCGGTAACGCTCGAGCGGATGGCTGCGGGCCATGATGTTCTCCAATGCCGACTGGCGGCGCCTGAAACTATGTCTGGGTCACATTCCCAACCCGTTCGGGCTGAGCTTGTCGAAGCCCTGTACTTCCTTCTTCCGGAGAAGAAGTGCAGCCCTTCGACAAGCGCAGGGCGAACGGTGATGGGTGGAAAGCGCCGAAGCGCTCGCCACCCATATAGTTACGTTTTTTACCAGCGGTAGTGGCTGAAGGCGCGGTTCGCTTCGGCCATACGGTGGGTGTCCTCGCGCTTCTTCACCGCGTTCCCGCGGTTGTTGGCGGCGTCCATCAGCTCGCCCGAGAGGCGGGCCGACATGGTGTGCTCGCTGCGGTTGCGCGCCGAGGCGATGAGCCAGCGGATCGCAAGGGCCTGGGCACGCTCCGGACGAACCTCGACGGGAACCTGGTAGGTCGCACCGCCGACGCGGCGCGAACGGACCTCGATGCCCGGCTTGATGTTGTTGAGCGCGTCATGGAACACGCCGATCGGCTCGCGCTTGGCGCGCTGCTCGACGGTTTCGAGCGCCGAATAGACGATGTTCTCGGCGACGGACTTCTTGCCGTCCAGCATCACCGAGTTCATGAACTTCGACAGAACCTCATCCCCGTATACGGGATCAGGCAGGATTTCCCGCTTTTCGGGACGACGACGACGAGCCATCTTGAACTTCCTTCTAAAACTTCAGCCGGTTCCGGAACCTGTCCGGGGCTTACTATGGCTTACTTGGGACGCTTCGCGCCGTACTTCGAACGGCTCTGGCGGCGATCCTTGACACCCTGCGTATCGAGCACGCCGCGCAGGACGTGGTAGCGAACGCCGGGAAGGTCGCGCACGCGGCCGCCGCGGATCAGGACCACCGAGTGCTCCTGAAGATTGTGACCCTCGCCCGGAATGTACGAAATGACTTCGCGCTGGTTGGTCAGGCGGACCTTCGCAACCTTGCGGAGCGCCGAGTTCGGCTTCTTCGGGGTCGTGGTGTAAACACGGGTGCAGACACCGCGCTTCTGCGGGTTCTGTTCCATCGCAGGGACCTTCGACTTGGCCTTCTGCGGTTCGCGGCCCTTGCGGACCAGCTGGTTGATCGTCGGCATGAAGCCCTTCACCTTTGCGTTACCGGATGATCCGGCGGTTACTTTGCTGGAGCCCAGATTCTTCGTAAAAAATCAAATCTCTACAGAATACGAAAAGGCCCCGGGTGTCTGCGACCCCCCGGGCCATTGCGTCTCCAGCAACGTTCAGCTCTTTGTTCCCCGAGTCTTGCGGCCCAATGGGTCCTCGTCGAACGGGGGCGCCTATAGCTGCGGCGCTCGCGGTGGTCAATGGGGCGCCCCATGGGGATAACGGTGCGTCAACCGATCGCGCGCTAGAGCGACAGGCGCATGCTTATACGCTCTGAATATGGCGCCGTCACCCGGCCGATTCCCGCCCGGCTCGCACCGGCGCTGTTGACGGTGGCGGCGACGGCACTGCCCGGGGTGGCGAGCGGCGCCGGCGGACTCCACTGGTTCGAGTCGCCGGCGTTGCTGGCGATGCTCGGTATCGCGTTCGCGGCGGCGGCGGGCCTTCTGGCTTGCCACCTCGCCCTGTTGAGCGCGGCTCGAAGCGCTTCGCTGCCAGCGAGCACGCTGCCCGGCGCACTGATCGCGGGCGCGTTGCCGGTGTTGAGCACCGCGGCGCTGCTCGTGCCACTGGCGATAACGAGCTACGCTGCGCTCCGCCTGCCCCGCTTCCGATTCGCAGCGTTGGCCGGGATGGGCGGGATCGGCGCGGCGTTCGCCGCCCTGCCCTTGCATAGCCCCGCCCTGCGCGTCGCCGGATCACTGGCAATGCTCGCCGCCGCCGCGTTGCAGATGCGCCGCGATGCGCAGCCTGCGGAAAACGACAACGACAACGACCGGGACGCGCCGGTCCTCACGTTTTGGAGTCTGCCCGAAGCGCCGCTTCGTGCTACGCAGCCGGTTCGGACTTCGAGTCCCGCGCTGGGGGAGTGAGCTTGTGTTCAGCAACAAGGGTCGCGACGAACGGGCACCGGCTGGTCAGGCCAGCGGCCGGGGGCGCGGCATGTTTTCGGTGATCGGCCCCGACATGGTGGTGACCGGCGACGTCCGCGCCACGGCGGATCTCCACATCGACGGCGTTATCGAAGGCGACGTGCATTGCGGCAATCTCGTCCAGGGATCGGAGAGCCGGATCGTCGGCGGCGTGACCGCCGATACCGCGCGGATCGCGGGCGCGATCGAAGGGAGCGTCCGGGTCAAGCATCTCACCGTCGAGCGTTCCGCCCGGATCATCGGCGATGTCGAATATGAGGACATTACGATCGAGAATGGCGGCCATGTCGACGGCCGGCTCAAGCGCACCAGCGGCGAGGTAGCGGCCACCGGGCCGCGCGCGGTCCCCGATCCCGCGCAGGAACAGGCTGCCTGACGCTCCTTCTCCCTCTCCCCTCCAGGGGAGAGGGTTGGGGAGAGGGGCAGTGCGACGCACCCCTGCCCTTTCCCCGCAAGCGGAGAGAGGGAGAAACAAAAAGAGGCGCTGCCCTCGCAGGCGACGCCTCCCTCTCCTGAGTCCGGATGCGCGGGCTCAGAGGCCCTTGATCTTGCTCAGATGCGCCTGGACGATCTTCTCGGCCTCGCCAGCGAACTTCTTGAGCTCGGGCACGTCGCCGTCGGCGGCATAGCCCTTGACCAGAGTCAGCGCCTTTTCGTGCGCGGCGACCTGCTGGGTCTTGTAGGCGGTGTCGAACGCCGCACCCTCGGCCTTGCGCAGCGCCTCGAGATTGGCTTCCTGCTCGACAGTGAGCGCCGGGTTGGGCGTGATCGCCGGGCTCGCCTTGGCGCCCGCGCCCTTGAGCTTCTCGGTCGAGGCGGTGTGATGCTCGACCATCAGCTTGCCGAAATCCTTGAGGCCTTGCGCCTGCGCCTTCTCCTGTGCGAGCTTGCCGGCCTCGATCTCGTAATAGTCGCTCGCGCCGACATCGTTGGCGAACTTCTGCCCCGGGGACGCTGCCGCGTCGGCGGCTACGACATTGTCTGCCGCATTGGCATCGGCAGGCAGCTCGGTGCTGTTGTCGACGGTGGTGTCAGTGGTGGTCGTCGTATTGGCCGTCTCGTTGCCGCCGCAAGCGGCGAGGGCAAGCGCCGGGGCAAGCCCCAGAACCAAGTGAAGCTTCTTCATGCAGGCGTCCTCCTCTGGAGGTGCGACAACGCAGCCCGTCCGCGGACGTTCCGATCGCCCAACGGATGTTCAGGCAGCGCGAAGCTGGGCGAGAAAGTCGTGCAACGCGTCCGACAGCGCCGTCGCGCCCTGCTCGAGCTGCGCAGCGACGCCGCGCATTCCACCGACGCTGGCCGACGCGACTTCCGACGTCTCGCCGATCGCCTCGACTTCGTGGCGGATGGCCGTGCTGGCACCGACCGCCTCCTCGACATTGCGGGCGATCGTGCGCGTCGCGTCTTCCTGCGCAACCACAGCCGCCTGTACGCCGGCCGCAAGATCCACCACTGCAGCGATCGCCCCCTCGACCTGTTCGTGGCCTTCGGTGACTTCATCGATGCCGCGGCGGATCTCCTCGACATGCGCGGCGATCCGGCCGGCGGCGACGCCGGTCTGGCTGGACAATTGCTTTACTTCATTAGCGACAACGGTGAAGCCGCGGCCGGCCTCGCCTGCCCGCGCCGCTTCGATCGTCGCGTTGAGGGCGAGCAGGTTCACTTGCCCGGCAATGTCGCTGATGAGCCCGATCACTAAATCGATGGTTTGCGCGGCGCGGCGCAATTCGCGCGTGCGGGCGCTGCCGGCGCGGACCAGCGCGGACGCTTTCCCGGCCGCCACCTCGGCCGCCCGGGTGTTGTCCTCGACGCGCTCGAGTGCCACTGCCAGCTCGCGTCCGCGCGCGGCGATCTCGCGCATATTGTCGCTGGTCTGCGACGCTGCGGAAGCGACGGCGACCGCCCGGCTTCCGACCTCGGCGGCACGATCCGCGCTCGATGCGGCGCTGCCCTGCACCTGCGCCGACAAGGCCCCAAGCGATCGCGCCAGCGAGGCCACTTCGCCTTCGAACTGCGCGCTCGCGCGCTCGATCCGCTCGGCCCGGGCCACCCGTGCCGCGGCGGTGCTGCGCTCATATTCGGCTGCCAGGTGGAGCAGCCGGCGATTGCCGATCACCGCCGCCAGTCGACCGTTCCGGGTGAGGATCATGCCCTCGCTGCCGTTTGCTGCGCGATAGGCGCGAATCAGCGCGCCGATATCGGTGCCGATCTCCGCCACCGGACAGGCGCGGACATGCCGCACCACGCCGTGGCCGAAATAGGGATTGCGCAGCAATGCGTGCCCGAACGGGTTGAGCAGCAGCCGCCGCACGTCCTTCTCGAAGATCGCGCCGACCGGCCGATGGTTGCCGTCGACCACCGGCATCAGCCGCAGATCGATGTCGGAATTGAATTGCTCGACTGCCTTGAACAGCGAATCGTCGAGCGTGAGCCACGGCGGAGCGGCTTCGATGCCGGTGAGCCAGCCCGGATTCGGGTCTGACCGTGGGGGAAGTTGTGCGACCTTCATAGCCTCGCCCTAGGGCTCGTTGGTAAAAGCGAGCTTCACCGTTGGTTACACCGGCATGACAATCCCGATTTTTTCGCATTGCGGCAAAGTCGGCCGCGGCGTAGAGGGCGCGCCGTGACGGGTGTCCCCTGCCAGGGGGATGAAAATGGGAACTCGGTTCGAACCCGAGGCTGCCCCCGCAACTGTAACCGGCGAGCGTTCGTGCCATCAAAGCCACTGGAGCAATCCGGGAAGGCGGCGCGCATGTGAGGACCCGGGAGCCAGGAGACCTGCCCGCCACAGTCGATTCCTTTGCGCGGGCGGGGTGCACCGGGCGAACGAGGGCGTGCCCCTCGCGTGAGCGACACCGTTCAACCGGGTCGCCGCGCCATCTTCGGCAAGACGACCCCAGACAAAGGTGTCTTGTCGTGACCAAGTTCAAGCTGTTTCTCTGTGCGTCCGCCGCGATATTCCCGGCGGTGGCACATGCCCAGTCCGATGAGGACCAGATCGTCGTCGTCGCATCCGGCGTGGAGCAGGAGGCCGAGACCACCGGCCGCTCTATCACTGTGCTGAACCGCGAAACGATCGAGACGCGCCAGACCGTCTCGCTCTCGGATCTGCTCGCCACCACGCCGGGTGTCACCTCGACTCGCAACGGCGGACCGGGCAGCATCACCGCGGTGCGCATCCGCGGCGCCGAGGACGCGCAGACCTTGGTGCTGATCGACGGCGTCCGCGCCATGGATCCCTCCGCTCCCGCCGGTGCCTTCGACTTCGGCAATCTGCTCACCAGCTCGATCCAGCGCGTCGAAGTGCTGCGCGGTCCAAATTCGGTGATCTGGGGCAGCCAGGCGCTGGGCGGCGTCGTCAATATCGTCACGCAGACGCCGGTCGACGGCGTCGCGGCGCGTGCCAATGCCGAATATGGCTATGCCGATCAGGTCTCGGCCAACGCGGCGATTGCAGCGGGCAACGACAAGCTGCAGGGCGCCCTGACCGGCGGGTATTTCCGCACCGACGGCATCTCGCAGGCGGCGGCCGGCACCGAGGCGGACGGCTATCGTCAATACACTGCCAGCGGCCGGCTCCGCTACGAATTCGCGCCCGGCGTAGGCGTCGACCTGCGCGGCTATTATGCCGATTCGCGGCTCGAACTCGACGGCTATCTGTCGGTTCCGCCTTACTCGTTTGGCGACACCGACGAATATTCAACCGCGCAGGAGCTGTACGGCTATGCCGGGCTGTTCGCTGATATTGGCCCGATATCGAACCGCGTCGCCTTCACCATCGCCGACATCAACCGCGACGGCTTCGCCTCGACCGCAGACACCACGCCTGCCTATCTCTACCGCGGACGCAGCGAGCGTTACGAGTATCGCGGCGATGCAAAGCTGATCGACCAGCTTCGCCTGACCTTCGGCGCCGAGCGCGAGAACCTCCGCTTCTACGACGGTTCCGAGACCAAGCGCGCCGACATCACCAGCTTCTACGGCCAGGCGATCGTCGCCCCGGCCGACCAGGTGACGCTGACTGCGGGCATCCGCAACGACGATCACAGCCGCTTTGGCGCACACACCAGCTGGGGTGCCAATCTGGCGGTAAAGCCATTCGAGACGACCTTGCTCCGCGCCAGCTATGGCGAAGGCTTCAAGGCGCCGACCCTATACCAATTGTTCTCGGACTATGGCACCGACTCACTCGATCCGGAGACGGCAAAAAGCTGGGAAGTAGGCGTCGAGCAGAGCGCACTGAAAGGCGCCGCGAGACTGGGCGTGACATGGTTCCACCGGAATACGCGCAACCAGATCGACTTCTTCTCGTGCCCGGCAGAAGAGGTCACCAACCCGGCGAAAATCTGCTTCAATCGTCCCTTCGGCACCTACGCGAACATCGCCCGCACCCGGGCCGAGGGCGTGGAAATCGAGCTGGCGCTCCGTCCGGTCGAGGCGTTTACCGTGACGGCCAACTACACCTATACCGACACCGAGAACCGCTCCGACGGCTATGAAGGCAATCAGTTGGCGCGCCGTCCGCGCGATACCGCCAGCCTGTCCGCCGATTACCGCCTGCCGTTCGGGCTTTCACTGGGGGGCACGGTGACGATCGTCGGGGACAGCTTCAACGACCAGGGCAATTTCACGCGTCTCGACGGTTTCGCGCTCGGCAGCATCCGCGCCGAGATGCCGATCGGTGACCGTTTCGCGGTCTATGGCCGCATCGAGAATTTGACCGACGAGAAATATCAGGTCGTCTCAGGCTACGGCACCTATGGCCGCGCCGCCTATGCCGGCGTTCGACTCAAGTTCGACTGATGACCCTCGCCTTCGTCGTCACCCCGGACTTGTTCCGGGGTCCACCGGGCAACGATGGAAGAGTGGCGCGGCTTCAGCTTGCGCCCCGAACCTTTCCCTCTGTTGCGCGGTGGATGCCGGAACAAGTCCGGCATGACGGGGAAGCTTTGTGAAGGCCGCTGCTTTTCTCTGCCTGCTGCTGGCAGGATGCGCGGCGGCGCCTTCGTCGCACGGGGGCGGGATCGTGTCGCTTAACCCGTGCGCCGATGCGATGCTGGTCGAACTGGTCCCGCCCGACCGCATCGCCGCGATCAGCCATTATTCGCGCGACCCCGCCGCCACCTCGATCCCGCTCGAGGTCGCGCGACGTCTGCCGGTCAACAACGGCACTGCCGAGGAAATCATAGCGCTGCGGCCCGAGCTGGCGATCATCGACAGCTTCGCGTCGGCCTCGACGCGCGAGGCGCTGGCGCGGGCGGGCGTAAAGACGCTCACCCTTGGCTGGGCGAGCACGATCGAGCAGAGCAAACAGCAGGTGCGCGAGCTCGCCGGTGCAGTCGGTGCGGCGCCCGCCGGCGAGGCGATGATCGCACGGATCGACCGTGCCGTCGCTGCCGCGCGCAGCAACCGCCCGCCCGTTCCGGCATTGCTGTGGATCGGCGGCAATACCGTGAATGGCGCGAACACGTTGCTCGACGAGATGATGGTCAAGGCAGGCTTCAGCGACCATGCTGCGCATTATGGATTGCAGGGTACCGGCTATCTCCCGATCGAACATGTCGTGGTGGACCCGCCGCGAGTGATGCTCGTACCCGACACTGCCGGCCGGGACGCCAGCTCGCGCGCCGCGCAGATGCGCGGCTGGGCGCTCGCGCGCTCAGGCGCAAAGGTGCATCAGGCACGGTTCGACCGCAGCCTCGTCAATTGCGGCGGGCCGGTGATCGCGAAAGCGATGACGCGGCTTGCCGAGATACGGCGTACGGTGGCGCCATGAGCCGCCCGCTCCTCCTCGTGCTGCTGACCGGCATGGTCGCCATGCTTTTCGCCGGCTCGCTGATGGCCGGCAAGGTGTGGGTGCCCCCCGCCGCATGGTTCTCGGGCGACCCGCGCTGGTGGATTCTTGCCGAGCTCCGCCTGCCGCGCGCGATCCTCGGGTTCGCGATCGGCGCGGCGCTCGGCCTTAGCGGGGCCGTGCTGCAGGGCTATCTGCGCAATCCGCTCGCCGACCCGGCAGTGGTCGGCGTCTCCTCTTCGGCCGCGCTCGGCGCCGTCGCGGCGATCGTCGTGTTCGCGGCGAGCGCCCCGCTCGTGATCTTCGGCACGGCGATGCTCGCCGCCTGCGGCTCGATGCTGTTGCTCGCCGGCCTCGCGTGGCGCGCCGACAGCCAGGTTGCCTTCATCCTCGCCGGGACGGTGCTCGCCAGCCTCGGCGGCGCGCTCACCGCCTTCCTGATCTCGATCGCCCCCAATCCGTTCGCGACTGCCGAGATCATCGACTGGATCATGGGCGCACTCACCGATCGCAGCTTCGCCGAGGTCCAGCTCGCCCTGCCGTTCATCGCCATGGGTTGCGTCCTGCTGCTCTTCACCGGGCGCGCTCTCGACGCACTTACGCTGGGCGAGGATGCGGCGCGCTCGCTCGGCGTCCGGCTTCAGCGCACCCAATTGCTGATCGTGCTCGGTACCGGGCTCGCTGTCGGCGCCAGCGTCGCGGTGACCGGGGTCGTCGGCTTTGTCGGGCTGATCGTGCCGCACCTGCTCCGCCCGTTGACCGGCGCCAAACCTTCGGCGCTGCTGCTGCCGAGCGCACTCGGCGGCGGCGCGCTCGTCCTCGCCGCCGACAGTCTGGTTCGGCTCGGTCCGGGTGCGTCGGAGATCCGCCTGGGAGTTGCCATGGCGCTGCTCGGCACGCCGTTCTTCTTCCTGCTCCTGCTCAAGATGCGGCGGTCGGCATGGAGCTGAGCGTCAGCGATCTTTCGGTCTCGCTCGGCAGGCGCCGGGTGCTCGATCGAGTCACCGCGACCTTCCGGCCGGGCCGAGTCACTGCGATCCTCGGCGCCAACGGCTCGGGCAAGTCGACCTTGGTCAAAACCTTGGCGGGGCTGCTCGATGCCGATGCCGGCCATGTCCGCCTCGGCACGCGGCACATCGCCCGGATCGAGCCGCGCGAGCGCGCCCGGCTGATCGGCTATCTGCCGCAGGACCCGATCGTGCACTGGAACGTCCCGGTGCGCGATCTCGTCGCGCTGGGCCGCCTGCCGCATCGCTCGCCTTTTGCGGGCCAATCGCAGGCGGACGCGATGGCGATCGGCGCCGCACTCGCCGCCACCGACACGCACCATCTGTCCGATCGGGGCGCCGACCAGCTCTCCGGCGGCGAGCGCGCGCGGGTGCTGCTCGCGCGGGTGCTGGCGGGCGAGCCGCAATGGCTGCTCGCCGACGAGCCGCTGGCGAGTCTGGATCCGGTCCATCAGCTCGCCTTGCTCGACCAGCTTCGCGCGCTCGCCGCGGACGGCATGGGGGTGGTGATCGTCCTCCACGATCTGGTCCAGGCCGCCCGCGCCGCCGACGACGTGCTGCTGCTCAAGGCCGGCGAAGTCGTGGCGTTCGGCCCTGCCGCCGAGGCGCTTGCGCATCAGCCTTTGCGCGAGGCATTCGGAGTCGAGGTGATGATCGTGCCCGACGAACAGGGCCGGCTGCTGCCAGTGCCGATCGGGCGGACGAAAGTCTAATCTCCCCTCCCTGCAAGGGAGGGGATCAAGGGGTGGGTTTGGCGAAAGCGAGGCTCGATGCCTCGTTTTCGCTTCCTTCGCAGGAGCGCGGCTTACGCCGCGCACCGACCCCCAACCCCTCCCTTGCAGGGAGGGGAGTCGATATGCCATTGCGCAATAAAATTACACGACGAGTCGGGCCATGATGCCCGCCGCAGGAGAGTTTATGCGCACGATCGACCATCTCATCGCGGGTCATGCAGGCGGCGGCGCGTCGCGCACGGCCGACGTGTTCGATCCCAACACCGGACAGGTTCAGGCGAAGGTCTCGCTCGGCACCCAGGCCGATCTCGACCGCGCCGTCGCTGCCGCGCAGGCCGCGCAACCCGGCTGGGCCGCGACCAACCCGCAGCGCCGCGCCCGCGTGATGTTCCGGTTCAAGGAACTGGTAGAGGCGAACATGGATTCGCTCGCGCATTTGCTCTCCTCCGAGCATGGCAAGGTTATCGCCGACGCAAAGGGCGACATTCAGCGCGGGCTCGAGGTGATCGAATTCGCCTGCGGTATCCCGCACGCGCTGAAGGGCGAATATACCCAGGGCGCCGGACCGGGGATCGACGTTTATTCGATGCGCCAGCCGCTCGGCATCGGCGCCGGGATCACCCCGTTCAACTTCCCGGCAATGATCCCCTTGTGGATGTCGGGTGTGGCGATCGCCTGCGGCAACGCCTTCCTGCTCAAGCCCAGCGAGCGCGACCCGTCGGTGCCCGTGCGCCTCGCAGAACTGATGCTCGAGGCGGGTCTGCCCGAGGGCATCCTCCAGGTCGTGCATGGCGACAAGGAAATGGTCGACGCGATCCTCGATCATCCGGCGATCAGCGCGGTCAGCTTCGTCGGCTCGTCCGACATCGCCCATTATGTCTATCGCCGCGGCGTCGACGCCGGAAAGCGCGTCCAGGCGATGGGAGGCGCGAAGAACCACGGCATCGTCATGCCCGACGCCGATCTCGACCAGGTCGTCGCCGATCTCTCCGGCGCTGCCTTCGGCTCGGCGGGCGAGCGCTGTATGGCGCTGCCGGTGGTGGTGCCGGTCGGCGACAAGACCGCCGATGCGCTGCGCGCAAAGCTGATTCCGGCGATCGAGCGCCTCCGCGTCGGCGTGTCGACTGATAATGATGCGCATTACGGCCCGGTCGTGAACGCCGCGCACAAGCAGCGGGTCGAGAACTGGATCCAGACCGGGGTGGACGAAGGCGCCGAGCTTGTCGTCGACGGCCGCGGCTTCCAGCTGCAGGGGCATGAAGAGGGATTCTTCATCGGCCCGTCGCTGTTCGACCGGGTCACCCCCGATATGCAATCGTACAAGGAAGAGATTTTCGGCCCGGTCCTCCAGATCGTCCGCGCGCCCGATTTCGAGACCGCGCTGCGCCTGCCGAGCGAGCACCAGTACGGCAACGGCGTCGCCATCTTCACGCGCAACGGCCATGCCGCGCGCGAATTCGCGGCCCGCGTCAATGTCGGCATGGTCGGGATCAACGTGCCGATCCCGGTGCCGGTGGCGTATCACAGCTTCGGCGGGTGGAAGCGCAGCGCGTTCGGCGACATCAACCAGCACGGCATGGAAGGGGTCCGCTTCTGGACGAAGACCAAGACGGTGACCCAGCGCTGGCCCGACGGTTCGGCGCTGCCGGGCGGTTCGGAGGACGGCGGCCCCAGCCGCATTCAGGACGCTTTCGTCATTCCGACGATGGGCTGAGCCGGTGAAGCGGCTGTTGCTCCTCCTGCTCGCGCTGCTGATCGCGACGCCGGCCGTTGCGCAGAAGCGGATCGCGCTGAGCTTCGACGATGCGCCGCGCAATGTCGGCGCCTTCTTCACCAAGCAGGAGCGCGCGCGGCGGCTTATCGCATCGCTGAAGAAGGCGCGGGTCAGGCAGGCCGCGTTCTTCGTCAACCCGGGCAATGTGCGCGCGCCCGGCGACGCCGAGCTGGTCGACGGCTATGTTCGTGCGGGCCATGTTATCGCCAATCACAGCTTCAGCCATCCGCATCTGAACCAGCTCGCGGTGGCCGATTATCTCGCCGACATCGACAAGGCCGAGGCCTGGCTCAAGCCGCGCCACGGCTACCGGCCGTGGTTCCGGTTCCCGTTCCTCGACGAGGGCGGCAAGGACAAGGCAAAGCGCGACGCCGTCCGCGCGGACCTGGCCGCACGCGGGCTGACCAATGGCTATGTCACCGCCGAGGGTTCGGACTGGAACATCGAGCAGCTGACGATCGACGCGAAGAGGGCCGGCAAGGCGATCGACATGACGGCACTGCGCGACCTCTATGTCGAGACGCACGTCCAGGCCGCCGATTTCGCCGACGCGCTGATGGTCAGGACGATCGGCCGCTCGCCGCCCCACGTGATGCTGCTCCACGAGACCGACATCGCCGCGCTGTACATCGCCGACCTGGTCAAGGCGCTCCGGGCAGACGGCTGGGAGATTGTCACGGCGGACACCGCTTATGCCGATCCACTGAAGACCGCCGCCCCCGACGTGCCCAGCGCCAACGGCACGCTCACCGAGCTGCTCGCTTGGGAAAAGGGCCTTCCGACCCCCCGCTGGTACGAACGCAACGACCTCAGGGTCGTCAATCCGCTCTTCGCCGAGCGCGTGCTGCACGAAAGGCCCGCCGCGCCATGATGCCGGTTCTGCTCGCACTGGCAATCACCGCCCCACGCACCGAGGTCGGCCTCTTCAGCGGCCCGGGCCGCGCCTGCCTGAAGCACAGCTACATCGATCTGGCGGAAGGCGAATCGCTGAAGATCGAGGGAGCCGGCACAGAGTCGGCGCATTTCACGCTTCGCGCCTCGCGGAAGTCTCTGCGATTGATCGAAAGCGAAATCATCGGCGGTCCTAAAGTGCACCGGTCCATCTCATTTGATGGCGGCCGCACCGGCGTGCTGCGCACCGGCGCCGGCAAGAACCAACGCTATTCCTTTTACGCGCGGGGCTCGGACGACCCCACCCTGGTCCTGTGGGTGCCCACCGGCGGTGGCGCCGTCGCGGCTGCTCTGGCGCGTCGTATCCATGTCGCGGACCCGGAGCCAGCCTCCTGCAGTCACTCCTACCGCTACGGGTGGGACGTCATTTCGGAAACCTTGGACCAATGAACCAATTCGATCTCACCGACGAGCAGCGCCAGATCCAGGAGATGGCGCGCGCCTTCACAGCGGACCGGATCACTCCGCACGCCGGCGAATGGGACGAGAAGCACATCTTCCCGCGCGAGACGATCAAGGCCGCCGCCGAGCTCGGCTTCGCCTCGATCTACGTCTCGGAGGAATCGGGCGGAATCGGCCTCGGCCGGCTCGAGGCGGCGTTGATCATGGAGGCGATGGCCTATGGCTGCCCGTCGACCAGCGCGTTCATCTCGATCCACAATATGGCGAGCTGGATGATCGACCGGTTCGGCGCGCAGGGCGTGAAGGACAAGTATCTCCCGAGCCTGATCACGATGGACCGGCTGGCAAGCTATTGCCTGACCGAGCCGAGTTCGGGCTCCGACGCCGCGGCGCTCAAGACCCGCGCGGTCCGGGACGGCGACCATTATGTCGTCACCGGCACCAAGCAGTTCATCTCGGGCGGCGGCGAGAACGAGGTGTACGTCACCATGGTGCGCACCGGCGAGGAGGGGCCGAAGGGCATCTCGTGCCTCGTCATCGAAAAGGACATGCCGGGCGTCAGCTTCGGCGCGCAGGAGAAGAAGCTCGGCTGGCACTCGCAGCCGACCGCGCAGGTCATCCTCGAGGAGGTCCGCGTGCCGGTCGAGAACCGCGTCGGCGGTGAAGGCGAAGGCTTCCGCATCGCGATGATGGGGCTGGACGGCGGCCGGCTCAACATCGGCGCATGCTCGCTGGGCGGTGCGCAGCGCTGCCTCGACGAGGCGATCCAATATACGAAAGACCGCCAGCAATTCGGCAGGCCGATCGCGGACTTCCAGAACACGCAGTTCACCCTCGCCGACATGGCGACCGAGCTGGAGGCTGCGCGCGCCCTGCTCTATCTCGCCGCCGCCAAGGTCACTGCGGGCGCCCCGGACAAGACCCGTTTCGCCGCAATGGCCAAGCGTCTGGCAACCGATACGGGTTCGAGCGTTGTCGACCGTGCGCTCCAGCTGCACGGGGGATATGGCTATCTGCAGGACTATCCGATCGAACGCTTCTGGCGCGACCTGCGCGTGCACTCGATCCTCGAAGGGACCAATCAGGTGATGCGGATGATCGTCGGGCGGGAGCTGACGCGGCAGTGAGCGACGTCCTCATTTCCACTGAAGGCCGGGTTGGCCGGATCCGGCTCAACCGACCCAAGGCGCTCCACGCACTCAATACCGGTATGTGCGCGGCGATGCTCGACGCGCTCACCACGTGGCGCAGCGACAATAATGTCGAGGCGGTGCTGATCGACCATGCCGAAGGCCGCGGCTTCTGCGCCGGCGGCGACATCCGCATGATCGCCGAGAGCGGCGCGAGCGACGGCGCAGCGGCACGCGACTTCTTCCGGGTCGAATATCAGCTCAACCACGCGCTGTTCACCTACGCCAAGCCGGTGGCCGCGTTCATGGATGGGATCACGATGGGCGGCGGCGTCGGCATCTCGCAGCCGGCGAAGTTCCGCGTCGCGACGGAGAACACGCGATTCGCCATGCCCGAAACCGGGATCGGCTTGTTCCCGGATGTCGGTGGCGGCTGGTACCTTTCGCGCCTGCCGGGCCATCTCGGAGAATATATCGCGCTGACCGGCGCGCGGCTGAACGGCGCCGACTGCCTCGCGCTGGGTCTCGCCAGCCACTTCGTCGCTGCCGACCGGCTGGAGGATGCCAAGGCGCGGATCGTCGCCGATCCGCAGGCGATCCCCGCCACGCTCGACGCACTCTCCGAACCTCCGGGCGAGGCCGCGACCCTCGAGCATCGCGCCGAGATCGACCGCCTGTTTGCCGCCGACACGCTCGAGGAAATCCTCGCCGCGCTCGCCGCCGATGCCGGGCTGTGGGCAAAGGAGCAACTCGCCATACTCGCCACCAAGTCCCCGCAGGCGATGAAGGTCTCACTCCAGCTCGTCCGCCAGGGCCGCCACATGCCGAGCTTCGAGGACGAGATGCGGCAGGAATTCGCCGTCGCCACCCGCGTCGTCCAGCGCCCCGATTTCGCCGAGGGCGTGCGCGCCGTGATCGTCGACAAGGACAATGCGCCGCGCTGGCAGCCGGCCACTGTCGAGGGCGTCACCGATCACGTCATCGACCAGATTTTCGCGCCGCTGCCGCCCGGGGACGAATGGGCGCCGGCTTGAAGGAGTGCAAATGAGCTACCAAACCATCCTCGTCGATCAGCGCGGCGCCGTCACGCTAGTGACGCTCAACCGTCCGCAGGCATTGAACGCGCTCAACAGCCAGGTGCTTGCCGAGCTGCTGGACGTCATGTCGGCGTTCGACAAGGCCCCGTCGCAAGGCTGCGCTGTGATCACCGGCAGCGAGAAAGCCTTCGCTGCGGGCGCCGATATCAAGGAGATGCAGGCGCAGGGCTTTGCCGACATGTACGGCCATGACTTCTTCGCCGGCTGGGATGCGTTCACCCGCACCCGCAAGCCGATCATCGCCGCGGTCGCGGGCTATGCACTCGGCGGCGGCTGCGAGCTGGCGATGATGTGCGACTTCATCCTTGCGGCGGATAGCGCGAAGTTCGGCCAGCCCGAGATCAAGCTCGCCGTCTCGCCCGGCATGGGCGGATCGCAGCGGCTCACCCGCGCAGTCGGCAAGGCCAAGGCAATGGAGATGTGTCTGACCGGACGGATGATCGACGCCGCGGAGGCTGAACGTGCCGGACTCGTCGCGCGGATCGTTCCGGCCGCCGAGCTGGTCGAGGACGCCGTCAGGACCGCCACGACGATCGCATCCATGGCGCCGCTCGCGGTTCTGGCGAACAAGGAAATGGTCAACGCCGCCTACGAGACAACGCTCACGCAGGGCGTCCACTTCGAGCGCCGCCTGTTCCACGCATTGTTCGGCACCGCGGACCAGAAGGAAGGCATGGCGGCCTTTGTCGAGAAGCGACCGGGCGAGTGGACGGGGAAGTAGCACCCGTCACCCCTCTTGCGCTCCCCTCCCGCCTGCGGGAGGGGTCGGGGGAGGGCCTGAACAAGAAGGGGACTCCCATCCCCTCCCCTAACCCCTCCCGCCAGCGGGAGGGGAATTGAGAGGATCACATGGCACGCATCGCATTTATCGGCCTCGGCAATATGGGCGGCGGCATGGCGGCGAACCTCGCCAAGGCCGGCCACGACGTCCGCGCCTATGATCTCTCGCCGGAGGCGCTCGACCGCGCCAAACAGGCGGGCTGCCTTCCCGCTGAAAGCGCCAATGCCGCGATCGGGGGCGCCGAGGCGATTATTACCATGCTTCCCGCGGGCCTGCATGTCGAAGCGGTCTATACCGACAACATCCTGCGCCATGCCGATGCCGGCGCGATCCTGATCGACTGCTCGACCATCGACGTCACCACGGCCCGCCGCGTCGCCGAGGCGGCCGCCGCACATGGACTCACTGCAGTCGACGCGCCGGTCTCGGGCGGGATCGCCGCCGCCAATGCCGGCAGCCTCACCTTCATGGTCGGCGGCAGCGAGGCCGCATTCTCCCGCGCCGAGCCGTTCCTGTCGGACATGGGCAGGGCAGTGATCCACGCCGGCAGCAGCGGGGCGGGCCAGGCCGCCAAGATCTGCAACAACATGATGCTCGGTGCGACGATGATCGCGACCTGCGAGAGCTTCGCGCTGGCCGAAAAGCTCGGGCTCGACTTGCAGAAGCTCTACGACATTGCCTCGGTGAGCTCGGGCCAGAGCTGGTCGATCACCAGCTACTGCCCGGTCCCCGGCGTCGGCCCCGAGACTCCGGCCGATCGCGACTATCAGGGCGGATTCGCCGCGGCGTTGATGCTCAAGGACCTCAAGCTCGCGCTCGAGGCCGCCGCCAGCGTCGACGCCGACACGCCGATGGCAGCGCGTGCCGGCGAGCTCTACGAGCAGTTCGCCAATGGCGAAGGCGCGACGCTCGATTTCTCGGGCATCATCAAGATGCTGCGGAGATAGGGTCACGCATTCCCCTCCCTGCAAGGGAGGGGTTAGGGGCGGGTAATAACAGGCCGGGCTCTATGCCCGGCCTGTTCTTTGTCTCGGGCCGCTCGCCGGGCTCCATCCACTCGCACGCACCACGTTCCGGTCACAAACCCGCACACTCGGCAACGAAGCGAAATCCGGCCGAGACCCGCGCTCCGCAACTGGCTGCTGCGCCCGCCCCCCTCAGGCGCGCCAGTACAGGAGTATCCAATGACCCGCTTCCACATCCTCCTCCTCGCCACGCCGATGTTCGCCGGCACCCCCGCCTTCGCGCAGGATGCCACCGCCTTCACCGGCCCGCGGGCCGAGGCGAGCATCGGTCTGGATCAATTGCGCTTCGATCTCGCCACCCTCGGCGGAGACGGCAAGGCGAAGCAGTCTGATCTCGGCTACGGGATCGCGATCGGCTATGACGCGGCGATCACGCCTAGTCTCATCGCCGGCATCGAAGGCGGCGTGAACCTGTCCGACGTCCGCTACACCAACGGCGATGCCACCGACGGCAGCGAATTGCGCAAACGCCGCGAACTCACCCTCGCCGGCCGGATCGGCACGCCGATCACCCCCAGCGCCCTCCTCTACGGCAAAGTCGGCTATGCCAATCTTCAGCTCCGCGAGGACCAGACCGTCGCAGGGGTGACGACCAGCGCGAAGAACGATCTCGACGGCGTGCTGCTCGGCGCCGGCGTCGAAGTGAAGCTCACGCCGAGCGCTTATTGGAAGAGCGAATATCGCTACACCGATTATGCGAGCGGCGTGACGTCGAACAAGGTGACCACCGGCGTCGGCATCCGCTTCTGACCGCGCGGGAGCCGGTGCAGACCGGCTCCCTATCCGGCACGAGCTCGCGCAATCGCCTGTACGGCCAGCCATCTTTGCCGCTCCGCCTCGGCATCGGCCAGAGCCCGGTGCGCGGGTGCCGAACCGCCGGCGCGCACCTCCGCCAATGCCAGCACGTCGCCCACCGCTTCGTCGACACGATCCGCCGGCACGAAGTCGCGCAGAACCGCCGCTGCGGCCTCGGCATTGGCGGCGTCGGTGTCGCGCAGACGCAGGCTGTGGCGCGGCAGGTCCGCCGCCCGCAGCAAGGCGCTCAGCCATTTGCCATCCCAGGAAGGCGCGCTCGCGAGCAGATCGTGCCCTGCGAGCACCTCGACCATCCGCCGGGCCACCGCGTCGTGCGGGGCGCCTTCCGCCTCGATTTGCGCGCGGCTGAGATGGTGGATCGCCTCGGAGCGCGGATCCCAGTCGTCCCAGCCCGGCGCGGGCCGGATCAGATGCGCCTCGGCGCGCCCGTCCTCGAACACCCAGGCGACTTCGATCGGATAGCTGTGCTTCGACAGCGACGAGGCTTCGAAATCGAGAAAGACGCGCATGGCACATGAACGCCGGAATCCGGCAGGAGTGCAATCCGGCGCGGTTAACCTGCTTTTTCCACCTGTGCGCGCACAATCGCTGCATGCGCGCAACGATCCTGCTCCTCGCCCTCGCCTCGCCTGCCGCCGCGCAGGAGCGTACCGCCCCCTTCGTCGTCGCCGAGACCGGGCAAGGCTATGGCACGATTGACGAGGCGGTCACTGCGGTCCGCAACGACGATGCGACGATCCTGATCGCGCCGGGCACCTATCGCCAATGCACCGTACAGACCGGCGGCAAGATCATTTTCAAAGCGCGCCAGCCGGGCACCGTGATCTTCGAGAAGGAAGTGTGCGAGGAAAAGGCCGGCTTCGTGCTGCGCGGCCGGGGATCGACGATCGATGGCATCATCTTCCGCGGCTATGCGGTTTCCGACGGCAACGGCGCCGGCATCCGCCACGAAATGGGCGACCTCACGATCACCAACGCGATGTTCCTCGACAGTCAGGAAGGCATTCTCGGCGGCGGCCACGAAACCGTGCGCCGGGTGAGCATCGATCGCTCGACCTTCTCGGGGCTCGGCCAATGCGAAACCGAGAATTGCAGCCACGCCATATATCTCGCAGTAGACGGCGACGTTTCGATCACCCGCTCGCGCTTCGAACGCGGCACCGGCGGCCATTACGTCAAATTGCGCGCGCGCCGCGTCAACATCACCGATTCGAGCTTCGACGACAGCGCCGGCCGCAAGACCAACTACATGATCGACCTGTCCGAAGGCGGCACCGGGCTGATCGCGCGCAACACCTTCGTCCAGGGCAGGAGCAAGGACAATCACTCGGGACTCATCGTCGTCGCGGCCGAGGGCCGCACCTATCCGTCGAACGGGCTGCGCATCGAGGACAATGTCGCGAGCATGGCCCCCGGTGCGCCCGCGAACCCGGCGTTCGTGGCGGATCTTAGCGGCTCCACGATCGAGCTGAGCAACAACCGCCTCAGCGGGATGCGGGCGTTCGAGCGGCGGTGATCCCACCTGCCCGTTGGGAGAGGGAAACCCTCTCCCAATGTAGGATTTGATGTGCGACATTCTCTGCGCGCTCTTTGAACCGTAGAAAAATGCCCTCCAGCTCAGCGCAACATTCTTGCTCGGACAAGCAACGAAATTAGCCAAACCACGTGAAAAATGCTAACTTAAGCCGACCAAATCCTACTTGCAGGTCGTCGCCGGACCCGCATCCAGATCGAGGCAGCGGCCGTCAATCTGCACCGGCACCGGCACATGGATCAGCGATGCCAGAGTCGGCGCGATGTCGACCGTCTCCACCGACAGCGGCTGCTCGAACCCGGTCATGCCCTTGCGCCAGAACAGGATCGGCACGCGCCGGTCATAATCCCAGAAGCTGCCATGGGTGGCGATCCCGCCGCCTTCGGTACCCGCGATCGGCGTCACCCGCGGCTTGAGCGCGAGGACGAGATCGCCCGAGCGCCCCTTGTCGTACGAGGCGCGCGCACGCTGCAGCAAGGTCCATGTCTCGGGCGGGGTATGGACCAGCGGCGTCGCCTCGATCTCGGCACGGGTGAGCACCGCCTCGACCTGCGGATTGGCCGACCAGCGCCGGATCGCCTCGGCCTGCACCCGCACGCGATCGGCTTTGGTCAGTCCCGGTGCGAAATAGACGTCGCCGAAACTGCCGCCGACCAGCACCGGCCCGGCGATTTTCAAAGCAGCGCCGATCTCCTTGCCCATCGTGCCCGCATCGAGCCCGCGTGCGACACGCGACGCCATCGGCGCGGCATGCTCGCGATTGCGTTCGGGGATGTCGTGCCCGCCATGATCGGCGGTGAGCGCCACCGCGTAGTCCACGCCAGTCTTGTCGAGGACCGCGAACAATTTGCCGAGGCTCTGGTCGAGCGACAGCAACTGGAGGCACATCTCGCTGCCTTCGGTGCCGCGGCTGTGGCCGACATAGTCGGTCGCCGAGGCGCCGAGGATCAGCAGGTCGGTATGGCCGCTCTGGCCGAGCTTCATATCGGTGGCGATGCCAGCACCGAGCGCGAGCACCGCCTCGTCGAACTCGGGCGAGGCGCGGAAGGCGCTCGCGTCGCCGGCAGCGCGCGCGAAGCGGCCATCGCCGACGCTGCGGTTCGGATTGAGCGGTATGGCACGGCTGCGCGCCTGGCAGAAGGCGGGCAGGTCCATCGGCTCCTGCGCCTCGGCGAGCCGTTCGGTGACGCTGGCGTTCACGCGGGTGACCATCGCCGGCTCGGCGCGGCCAGCATAGGAGACGAAGCCCTTGCCGCCCCACCACCAGAGCTCGTCGACCTTGTGCCCGCCCATCATCACCGCGGCGCGGTCCTTGCCGGCGACCGAGACCACGCGCGAGGCCGGGTCCGCGAGCTTCATCCACTCGCCGAGCGTCGGCACCTTCAGATGCTTGTCGGAGACAGTGTAGCTGGTCGAGGTCGAGCCGGGCACGCTCTCGTCCTCGGCGCAATAGACCGTCTTGTCCTCGCGCGGCGCCGAGAAATCGGTCCAGTCATTGGCGATGATCCCCGTGCGGGCCGGGCGGGCCCCGGTCAGGATGGTCGAATGGCCCGGGCAGGTCTCGGTCGCGGCGTGGCTCTGATAGCCCGAGGGGAATACCGCGCCCGACAGCAGACGCGCGAAGCCTTCGCGGAACTGGCCGCGATATTCGGCGAACAGGTCCGCCGAGAACTGGTCGACCGAGATCACCACCAGCAACTTCGGCGGGCTTTGCGGCGCGGCGGTCGGCGCAGGTGCCTGCTGCGCGGCGAGGGGCGTGGCAGCGAGCAGCGCCAATGCTGCCGGAAGGACGAACTTCATTCGGAGGCGACTCCCGTCGAGGATTTACATGCCCAGCTATTGTCGATCGGCCGATCCTGGGCAAGGAGATGCCATGGCGTGGATTCGTGTCGTGCTGATGTCGTTCGCGCTGTGGGTCGCGATCGCGCCCGCATGGGCGCAGAATAAGGGCCCGCACGTCCGCATCGAACTGGTCGCGGAAACCGATCATCCGGCGCCCGGCAGCGAAGTCACCCTTGCCTTCGCCTCGACACCGCAGCCAGGCTGGCATGCCTATTGGGAGAATCCCGGCGACGCGGGGCTGCCCGCCAAGGCTACATGGACATTGCCGCCGGGCGCCGACGCAGGGCCGCTCCGCTATCCGGTGCCGCAACGGCTGATCATCGCCGGGCTGATGAACTATGTCTACGAAGGGCCGTTCGCGCCGCTCGTGACGCTCAAAATTCCGGCAGATGCACAGGCGGGCGAGCAGTTTCCGGTTCGGGTCAGGCTCGACTATCTGGTCTGCACCAACGAGATCTGCGTTCCTGAAAAGGCCGAACTGGCGACGCTGCTCACGGTCGGCGATGGCATGGCCCCCGCAGACCGACGCGCGCGTTTCGACGCATGGCGTACGGCCCTGCCCCGGCCGCTCGGTGCACAGGCCCGGTTTCAAATCGACGGCAAGACGTTCCGCCTCGAGGTGCCCTTCCCTGCTGCCGCTTCGGTCTCCGGCGAAGGCTATTTCTTTCCGCTGACTGACGGCGGGATCGACTATGCGGCGCCCCAGCGCGTGGTGCGCGAGGGCGATCGCGTGGTCATCGAAACGTCCGCCAGGCGATCGCTGCCAAGCGTGGACGGGCTCCTTGCCTTTGGTCGCCAAGGCTTCACCTTGTCGGCCATACCCGGCATTGTCGCCCCGCCTTCGTCCGCAGCCGCCGCGAACGGGTGGATCGCCGCAACGTTGCTCGCCTTTGCCGGGGCGATCGCCGGCGGCGTGATCCTCAACATCATGCCATGCGTCTTCCCGATCCTCAGCCTCAAGGCGCTGAGCCTCGTCAAGGCGGGCGACGATGCCGGCAATCCGCGCGGCGAGGCGCTGGCTTATACTGCGGGGGTGGTGCTCACCTGCCTCGCGCTCGGCGGCGCGTTGCTGGGTCTGCGCGCCGGCGGGGCGGCGGTGGGCTGGGCGTTCCAGCTGCAGGACCCGCGGGTCATCCTGTTCCTGCTGTTGCTGGTCAGCGGAATCGCTTTGAATCTGGCGGGATTGTTCGAGCTTCCGACGCCGGGTTTCATCAATCGCGCCGCAGCGCGCGGCACCGGCGGCGCGTTCCTCACCGGCGTGCTGGCCGCGTTCGTCGCCACCCCGTGCACCGGTCCGTTCATGGGCGCGGCGCTTGGGGCAGCGCTGATCCTGCCCTGGCCCGCGGCATTGGCAATTTTCGCCGGCCTTGGGCTCGGCATCGCATTGCCCTTCCTGCTGCTCGGCTTCGTGCCGGCACTGCGTCGAAAGCTGCCGAAGCCGGGTGCCTGGATGGCGACGCTGCGGCGCATTCTCTCGGTACCGATGTTCCTGACCGCCCTCGCGCTCGCCTGGGTGCTGGGAAAACAGGCGGGCGTCGACGGCATGGCACTGGGGCTAGCCGCGGCGCTGATCGCAGCGTTCGGCCTGTGGTGGGCGGGTCGGCGGCAGGCGCGCGCCGCCAGTCATGCATGGCTTCCCGCGCTGCCTTTGCTCCTGATCGCTTTGGCTATGGTCGCGTTGGTCCGCCCCGCTCCCGTCGGTGCCGAACGCAAAGTGGCCGGAGCAGAGCCGTTCAGCGAGACGCGGCTCGCAGCGCTGCGCGCCGAGGGCCGCCCGGTCTTCGCCTATTTCACCGCGGACTGGTGCGTGACCTGCAAGATCAACGAAAAGGCCGTCATCGAAACCGACGCGGTTGCCAATGCCTTCGCGCAAAACAAGGTGGCGGTGCTGGTCGGCGACTGGACCAATGGCGAGCCGGTGCTCGGCCGGTTCATCGAGCGGCACAACCGTGCGGGGGTGCCTCTCTATTTGTGGTACAGGCCGGGCGCCGCAGAACCCGAAATTCTGCCGCAGGTGCTGAGCCAGAGGATGCTGCAAAGCCTCTCGAACGGCGGCTGACGCGGCGGCTCGCGGCAACCCTCTTGTGCGACGCAGCAAAGCGTTGCAGCATGGAACTTGCAGGTCACCTCTGCACTTGGGAGCCTTGATGGCATCACGCGCGGCGTTCGACGAAATCTGGGGGCATGGCGGGCCCGAAGACCCGCGGCCCGAATTTGCAGCGCTCTCCGCGTGGGTGGCGGACACCTCGCCGGCCGAACTCCAACGCCGGCAGCAGTCGGCCGAAGCCGCCTTCCGCCAGCTCGGCATCACCTTCGCCGTCTATGGCGACAGCGAAGCAGCCGAGCGGATCATTCCGTTCGACATCGTTCCCCGGGTTTTCCTCCAACGGGAGTGGGCGCGGCTGTGCGAAGGGCTGGTCCAGCGCGTCGAGGCGATCAACGCCTTCCTCGAGGACATTTACGGCGATCGGCGAATCCTCAAGGAGGGGCTGCTTCCGCCCGAGCTGATCTACCGGAACGAACAATTCCGCCCCGAAGTGGCCGGGATCCGCCCACCACACGGAGTATGGTCGCACATCTGCGGCATCGATCTGGTCCGCACCGGCCCCGACGAATTCTACGTGCTCGAGGACAATGCCCGCACGCCTTCGGGTGTGTCGTACATGCTCGAGAATCGAGAGGCGATGCTGCGGCTCTGCCCCGAGCTTTTCCGCGATTTCCGCGTCTCCCCGGTCGATTCCTATCCGGATATGCTGCTCGAGACGATGCGATCGGTGGCGCCCGGCAACAATCCCGACCCGGTCTGCGTCGTGCTCACGCCCGGCCATTTCAATTCGGCCTATTACGAGCACAGCTTTCTCGCCGATTCGATGGGAATCGAGCTGGTTGAGGCGGCCGATCTCGTGGTCGATGACGACGTGGTCTGGGTGCAGACGATCGCCGGCCGCGTCAGGGTCGACGTGATCTACCGGCGGATTGACGACGACTTCCTCGATCCGCTCACGTTCCGGCCGGATTCGCTGCTCGGCGTGCCGGGGCTGATCGCCGCCTATCGCGCCGGCAATGTCGCACTGATCAACGCGCCCGGCAACGGGATTGCCGACGACAAGGCGATCTACAGCTACATGCCCGAGATCGTCCGCTTCTATTCGGGGGGCGAGGCGAAGCTGCCCAATGTCGAGACCTTCCGCTGCCGCGAGCCGCAGGCACTCAAATATGTGCTCGATCATCTCGACCAGCTCGTCGTCAAATTGGTCGACGGATCAGGCGGCTATGGCATGCTGGTCGGGCCGACCGCGACGAAGCAGCAGATCGCTGACTTCCGCGCCGCGCTGGTCGCCGAGCCGCACCGCTATATCGCCCAGCCGACGCTGGCGCTGTCGACCGTGCCGACGATGAGCGACTCCGGCCTCGCGCCGCGGCATGTCGACTTCCGGCCCTTCGTGCTGAAGGGCAGCGACGGGGTGCGCGTGGTGCCCGGCGGCCTTACCCGGGTGGCGCTGCGCGAAGGCTCGCTGGTGGTGAATTCGAGCCAGGGCGGCGGCACCAAGGACAGCTTCGTATTGCTCGAGGATGGGGCGAGCCAGAGCCAGTCGCAAAGGCAGGGGCAATGAGGCCGCCGCCATGCTGATGCTCTCGCGCACCGCGGCGGCGCTTTACTGGCTGGGCCGCTATGTCGAGCGTGCCGACTTCATCGCCCGCCTCGTCGAAGCGACGGTCCGGCTCGACGCGCTGTCCGCACGCCCGGCCGGCGAGGCGGCGTGGCAGAGCGCGCTTTCGGTCACCGACACCGATGTGGCTTTCGCCGCGACCGGACAGAGCTACACCCAGGCGAATGTGGCGCGCTTCCTGACTCTCGACTCGAGCCACCCCGGCTCGATCGTCCGCTGCCTCGAAATGGCGCGCAATAATGCCCGCGCGGTGCGGACCGCGCTCACCCGCGACGCCTGGACCGCGATCAACCGGGCATGGTGGCTGTTCCAGAACCGCGCCTCGACCGGCGGCGCCACGGCGACGCTCAACCTGGTCGAGCAGGTCAAGGGCGAAACGCGCGGCTTCGAGGGCTCGATCCACCGGATGATGCGCAACGAAGCGACATGGCTGATCCAGCTCGGCGCGGCGATCGAGCGCGCCGACAACACCGCCCGCCTCGCCGACGTCAAATATCATTTGCTGCTGCCCGAGGGCGAGGCCGTCGGCGGCGTGGTCGACCGGGACCAGTGGACCACGATTCTCCAGACGGTGTCGGCGGTGACCGCCTATCGCTGGCTCTACAGCGACGGGCTCCAGCCGGCCAACGTCATCGACTTGCTGATCAGCCGGTTCGAGCTGCCGCGTAGCCTCGCCGCCTGCGTCGAGGAAGCGGTCCAGCTGCTCAGCCAGCTCGCGCGGCGCACCGGGCTGCAGGGCGAAGCCGATCGCATGGCCCGCGCACGAATGGCCCGGATGCAGAAGACTCGCACCTCGGAAGTGATCGTCAGCGGCCTCCACGAATATCTCGAGGCATTCATCCGCGAGAATGCGATGCTCGATGCCGCAGTCGCCAGACAGTTCAGGTTCATATGAGAATAGCGATCGATCATCGCACGCGCTATCGCTTCACCGAACCGCAGGCGCGCATCGTTCAGATGCTGCGGCTTACGCCCTCCGACACGCGCGACCAGACGGTAGTGAACTGGATGGTCGGCGTGGATTGCGACGCCCGCGTGCGCGACGCGAGCGACGGCTTCGGCAACGCCGTGACGATGCTCTACGCCGAGGGGCCGATCGAGGCGATCGACATCACCGTGACCGGCGAGGTGCTGACGGTCGAGAGCAGCGGCGTGATACACGGATCGGTCGAACCGCTGGACCCGATGGTCTATCTGCGCACGACGGCGCGCACGACCCTCGGCGACGGACTCCCCGCCTTCGCGGCGGAGAGCATGGCGGATGGCAGCGACTCGCTGGGCCGTCTGCACCGGCTCAACGCGGCGCTCCACGGCCGCTTCCCGTGCGTCCCGGATGCGCCCGATACAGGGCTGACCGCAGCCGAAGCATTCGCCCGCGGCCGCGCCACCTCGCGTGACGTCGCGCAGATGTTCATCGCGGCGGCGCGCAGCTTCGAGGTGCCGGCGCGCTATGTGTCGGGGTACCGGATCGACGAAACGGCACAATCGGCGCCGCATGCCTGGGCCGAAGCCCATGTCGAGGGCCTCGGCTGGGTCGGCTTCGATCCGGCGACCGGACTGTCGCCTGACGAGGGTTATGTCCGGGTTGCAGTAGGGCTCGACGCGCTCGGTGCCGCGTCGATCGCCGGCACCCGGATCGGCTTCGGGGAAGAGGAGCTCGACGTGGCGCTGCGCGTCTCGGAGGAATGATCAGGCGAGTTCGCGCATCCGCGCAGGCACAGGCATCGACACCGCCATGTCCTCGTCGGTGAGCAGCGACCAGCCGTTGGGCCCGAGCACTTCGATCGGCCGATAGCGTGTCTTGTACGCCATCCGCTCCGAACCCTTCACCCAATAGCCGAGATAGACATAAGGCAGGCCCGCGGAGCGCGCCCGCAGGATGTGGTCCATGATGATGAAGTTGCCGAGGCCCGGGCGCGTCTCGCTGTCGGCCTCGAAGAAGCTGTAGATCATCGACAGGCCGTCGGCCTGCTGATCGGTGATGCAGGCGCCGATCAGCCGCCCGCGTTCGCCGTCGACCGAAGGCTCGCGATATTCGATGACATAGGAGCTGACCGGCGATTGCTCGACCATGTCGGCATAGTCGTTCTCGTCCATCGCCGCCATGCCGCCGCCGGGATGGCGGGTCTTGAGATAGCGATGGAGCAATTCGAACTGCTCCTCGGTCGCCCACGGCTTGCACGCGGTGACCTCGAGATCCGCATTCCGCTTGAGCAGCTTGCGCTGGGTCGCGTTGGGGCGGAACTGGTCGGCGACGACGCGCACCGACACACAGGCAGTGCATCCCGCGCAGCTCGGCCGGTACGCCACCGACTGGCTGCGGCGAAAGCCGATCCGGCCAAGGGCGTCGTTGAGCTCGCCGGCATGCTGACCGGTCAGTTCGGTGAAGATCTTCCGCTCCTGCCTTCCCGGCAAATACGGACATGGCGAGGGACTCGTCACGAAGAACCGCGGAAAACGGGAGAGTGCAGTCACCGTTACAGCCTTTGCTTCGGCCCGTTCGACCGGGCCTGTTGCAACGACTATGAAGCGGGAAGTGGATGATGAAAAGCCGATTTACCAAGAAAGAGAGTTAACGGTTAAGCTTCCGGGCTATCCAGCGAAACCAACGGCTTGTACCGTACCACCCCGACACGCTGGCGGAACGCGTTAACCATGACAGCGCTGCACGGCGCGGCCGCGAAACTGCTGCGGGCGCAGCGTATCGGTGATGCAAACGCATGTGAATCCCGCCGCGACTCGGCCTGTCCCGGCAACGATTCGGCTGGGCGTGTTCAGCCCCTCCCCTTCAGGAGCGTTTTTAGTCCAGGGTCAGGACTCATATTCTTTTCCGTCACCCTGGCCTTGAGCCGGGGCCCCGCTGCGCTTCCCCACCGAAGAAGAAGCGGGATCCCGGCTCAAGGCCGGGATGACAGGAGTTAGATCAACAACTTGTTTGAGTTCTCAACTAGGCAAGTTCCACTTGACTCACCTCATACTGGGCCCGCCGCAGCGCCGTCATCAGCCGGTCGAGATGGTCGCGGTCGCGCGTCTCGCATTCGATGTCGGTGATCAGCCCCTTGGCGGGCAGGGTCGTGAACACCCGCTGGTGATAGACCTCGATGATGTTGACGCCCTGCTCGTGAAAAATCCGGGCGACGTTGAACAGCGCGCCCGGCCGATCCTGCAGCCGAATCCGCAGCCGCGCGAGCCGGCCCGAGCGCGCCAGATCGCGCAGCAGCACGTTGGCGAGCAGCCGCGTGTCGATGTTGCCGCCGCACAGGATCGTGCCGACCTTCTTGCCGCGGAATCGTTTCGGCTCGGCCAACAAGGCCGCGAGCCCTGCCGCCCCAGCGCCCTCGACCACGGTCTTCTCGATCTGGAGCAGCAGGCTCACTGCCTCCTCGAGCCGACGCTCGCTGACCAGAACGATTTCGTCGACCAAAGCCTCGACCATCTTTGAGGTGAGCCCCCCGGGCTCCTTGACCGCGATGCCCTCCGCGAGGGTATCGCCCTCGCACGGCATCTCGGTGGCGTGGATCCGGTTGTACATCGAGGGATAGAGTTCCGCCTCGACCCCGACCACCTCGATCGACCGGCCCTCGGACTTGGCGACCACCGCTGATCCGGAGATCAGGCCGCCACCGCCGATCGGGATCACCAAAGTGTCGATCTCGGGCACATCCTCGAGCATCTCGAGCGCGGCGGTGCCCTGCCCCGCGATGATCCGCGCGTCGTCGAAGGGATGGACGAAGGTGAAGCCCTTCTCCGCCTCGAGAATGCGCGAATGGGCGTAGGCAGCGTCGAAGGTCTCGCCATGAAGGATGACGTTCGCGCCATGCCCCTCGGTCTGGGTGACTTTCACCGTCGGCGTGTTGAGCGGCATCACGATCGTGCTCGGAATGCCGAGCCGCGTCGCGTGATAAGCCAGCCCCTGAGCGTGATTGCCGGCAGACGCCGCAATCACGCCCTTGGCGCGCGCCGCCTCGTCGAGCTGGAGCAAGGTATTGAGCGCGCCGCGTTCCTTGTACGCCGCGGTGAACTGGAGATTCTCGAACTTGAGATAGACGGTCGCGCCGGTCAGTTCCGACAATGTCTTGCTCACCAGCGTGGGCGTGCGCACCACCGAGCCGATAATCCGCTGCGCCGCATCCCGAACGTCGGTGATCGATACGGGGAGCGGCGTCTGCGCCGGTGCTGCTTTGGTGGCCATAGTGGTTCTGGCCTAGACCATCTGGCGCGGCGGGGGAACAGGCCCTATGCGCAAACGCCTATGCCAAAGCTGCACCTGCTCGCGCGCCTGCTGGCTCCGCTCCTTGCGCTCGCCGCACCCGTCGCTGCCCGCGCCGACGGGTTGATCGACAACGTCAATGGCATGACGCTCGACGACAAGGGGCAGGTACTCCGCTTCACCGGGCTGATGATCAACCGCGATGGCAAGATCAGCTTGCTGCTCAAGAGCGGCGAGCGGCGCCCGAAGAAGTTCGACTGGAAGCTCGACATGGGCGGCAAGACCATGGTGCCGGGCATGATCGACGGGCACGGGCACGTGATGGGGCTCGGCGCGCAGCTGCTACGGCTCGACCTGTCCGACACCAATTCGCTCGACGAGGCGCTGGCGAAGATTCGCACCTATGCCGCGGCAAACCCGACCAAGTGGATACTCGGCGGCGGCTGGAACCAGGAACGCTGGAAGCTCGGCCGCTTCCCCACCGCCACAGAACTCGATTCCGCCGTCGGCGACCGCCCGGCCTGGTTCGAGCGGGTCGACGGTCACGCCGCCTGGGCCAATAGCCGCGCCATCGCGGCGGGCGGCGTCACTGCGGCGACCAGGGACCCCAATGGCGGCCGGATCGAGCGGGCCGCGGGCGGAAAGCCCGCCGGCGTATTCGTCGACGCCGCGATGGAGCTGATCAACAAGGCCGTCCCCGCTCCCACTCCGCGCGAACACAACGCCGCGTTTCTAGCCGCGCAGGAGCGGCTGCTCTCGCTTGGAGTCACCACAGCAGCCGACATGGGCACCACCCAGCAGGACTGGCTGACCTACCGCCGGATGGGCGATCTCGGCCTGCTCAAGGTGCGGATCCTCAGCTATGCCAGCGGTGTCGACACGGCGCTGGCGATCGCCGGCCAGGGGCCGACACCGTGGCTTTACGCCGATCATCTCCGCATGGGCGGGATCAAGCTCTACGACGATGGCGCGCTCGGCTCGCGCGGTGCATGGCTCAAGGCGGATTATGCCGATGCACCCGGCAACAAGGGCCTGTCCTTCCTGACCGACGACCAGTTGCTCAACAACATGATCCGCGGATCGATGGACGGCTTTCAGATCGCGGTGCATGCGATCGGCGATCGGGCCAACCAGCAAGTGCTCGACGCGATCGAAATATTGTCGGACACCTATAAGGGAGATCGCCGCTGGCGGATCGAGCATGCCCAGATCGTCGACCCCAAAGACCTGCCGCGCTTCGGCAAGTTCGGCACGATTGCCTCCATGCAGCCGGTGCACCAGACCAGCGACATGCACATGGCGGAGGCGCGGCTAGGCGAGGCGCGGCTGGCCGGCGCCTATGCGTGGCGCTCGATGCTGCAGAACGGTTCGCGGCTCGCCTTCGGTTCGGACTTCCCGGTCGAGAGCCCCGATCCGTGGGCAGGCTGGGCGGCAAGCTTCACCCGGCAGGACGCGAACGGCCAGCCGTTCGGCGGCTGGCGCCCGCAAGAGGCTGTGACCCGCGAACAGGGCTGGGCCGGCTTCACTACCGGGGCGGCTTATGCCGGCTTCGCCGAGGACCGGATCGGGCGCATCGCCTTGGGCATGCGCGCCGACTTCCTGATCCTCGATCGCGATCCGTTGCTCGCCGCCCCGGGCGATCTGCGCACCACCAAGGTGATCGAGACCTGGGTCGGCGGCGACCGGGTGTGGCAGCGCAAATAGCATGATCGCAAAGGGTCGACGCTTCACCCTGCTGCTCGCGGGGGCGAACTGGCGTGAGCGACTGATCGCCGGCCTGGGCGCGGTGGTCGGCATCGGTCTGTGCGCGGCGATCTCGACCTTGGCGGTGCCCAACCATGGCCTGCTGCTCGCCGCCCCGCTCGGCGCGTCGGCGGTATTGCTGTTCGCGGTGCCGTCCAGTCCGCTCGCCCAGCCCTGGCCGATCATCGGCGGTAATATCGTGTCGGCGGTCGTCGGTGTCGCAGTCGCGCATCTGCTGGGGAATGGCGCGGTCGCCGTCGGCGTGGCCGTGGGCACCGCGATTCTGGCGATGTCGGTGCTGCGCTGTCTTCACCCGCCCGGCGGCGGCACCGTGTTACTGCCGCTGCTCGCGCCGGCAGCGCTCGCGCAGGGCTATGGCTTCGCGCTGCTGCCCGTCGGACTGAACGCCGTCGCGCTCACGGCGATCGGAATCGCCTTTCACCGCATCTCGGGGCACAGCTATCCGCACCGGCCGATGAAGATACATGATCGTCCGCGCCTGCTGATGGAGGATATCGACGCGGCGCTGGAGGAATCGGGCGAGACCTTCGACGTCAGCCGCGAGGATCTCGAAGCGCTGCTTGATCGCGCCGAACGTCACGCCGCTGCGCGCCGTATCCGGACCGGAAGGCCGCCGCGCACCTGAGATGCGCGACGGCCTTGCCGTCGTGGGGCGAGCATCGACGCGGTCGGGACGGGAACCGGTCCCGCCTCTTCCGTCGTCAGAAGTTCACGCCGAACCGCACGCCGCCATAGCGACGGAAGTCGCGCGGCAGGACTGCCTGGGTGGCGATCCGGTTGCCGAAATTGCCGGCTGTGTTCACCAGCGACTGGTAATATTGCTTGTCGAACAGGTTGTTGACGAACGCGGTAGCTTCCCAGCGGCGGTCGTGATCGCGCACGCCCAGACCGAAGTTGAACACGCTGAACGATGGCTGGAACGCCTGCGGATCGCGGGCGACGAAGTAGAGGCTCGACTGATACTGCCAGCTCGCCTGCACCATGCCGTCGAGATTGCCCCCCAGCGACGGCGTATATTCGGCCGCTGCTGACGCCTTCCACTTAGGCGACTGCACTGCCCGCGTGCCGGTCAGGTTCTGGCTGGCGGGCGACCCGCTGCAACCCAGCGCCGCCGTCTGCATGGCGTAGCATTGGGCGACCGGGAACGAGGTATAGGTCGCATCGAGATAGGTCGCCGCGCCGTTGAAGCTCAGATCGCGCGTGGCGCGGGCAGCCCACTCGAATTCGAGGCCCTTGGTGTTGAGTCCGCCGACATTGGTGAGGCGGAAGTTGGAAGTGCCGTCCGCCAGCGTCTCGATCGATTGCGCCTGAAGATCGGTATAATCAGTATCGAAATAGGTGACGTTGAACGTCGCGTGACGATTGAAGAACTGCGTCCGGACGCCGAACTCCTTGTCGCGCGAGGTTTCGGGCCGGATAGGCCCTGCCGCCGCCCGATTGGCATTGAAGCCGGTCGTCAGGTCGTATGTCTGACCCTTGTAGCCGGTCGTGTAGCTGCCGAAGAACATGATATCGGGCGTCACCTGATAGCTGAGGCCCAGCCGATAGGTGGCGGTGCTGTCGTCCGCGTCGCCCGCATAATTGGTGTGGGCGATGTTGTCGCGGAAGGTGTATTTGATCGCCTCGTTCTGGACGCGACCGCCCGCCGTGGCCGTCAGATGCGGGAGGAACTCCCAGTCGATCTGCGCGAAACCGGCAATCTGGCGCGAGCCCGAGCTGGCGTTCCAGTTGGCGACCGAGAAAGCCGGGCCGCGCTGGAACGGACGCTCGAAGCTGACATTGGCGTAATAAAGGCCGAGCGCATAGCGGAACGCCTCGTCCCCCGGCGACAGCAGACGAAGTTCCTGCGTGAACAGCCGCGACTTGAACGCGCCGACATTGATGTTGCTGCCGAAGGCGCCAGGCGCCGACGTGTCGTCATTGTCGAGATAGTCGTCGAGGCGGAAGCGGTCGTACGAGGTTAGCGAGAGGACGTTCAGCTTGCCGATATTAGCTTCAGAGCGCAGCAGCGTGCCCCAGCCCCAGTATTTGGTGCGCGACGCATAATTGTTGCTGATGTCCTGATTGTCTTCGTCGATCGTGACCCCGGGGAGCGCCACGGCGGGCGTCAGGCCTGGCTGGTTCCGCAGCAGCGCGTTGGGGGCCATGCGGATGAACGGACGACCGACGGTGGTGTTGCCGTTCGTATAGTTGCCGGACAGCGTGAAGGTGACGTCGGGCGAGGCCTTCCAGCGAATCTTGCCGCGGGTGTTGAGCGTCTCGCGCCCGTTCGCCTTCTCGTCGTTGACCAGATTGCGGACATTGCCGCCCCAGTTGCTGTAGCCGGCCGAGAACACGTAGCCGAGCGTGTCGCTGATCGGCCCGGTGATGCTGAAATTGCCGCCTAACTCGCTATCGGTGGTGGCGATCGTAGAGGCGCGCACGTGCAGCTCGTCGGTCGGCTGGACGGTCATGATCTTGATAAGGCCGGCCGAGGCTGCCTTGCCGTACAGCGTGCTCTGCGGTCCGCGCAGCACTTCGATCTGCGCCACGTCGGGAAGATCGGTGAAGACGCGTGCCTGGAAGGGAGCCGCCGCACCGTCAACGGTTACGGCGACGCTCGACTCGACGCCAATGCCGAACGCGAAGGTCCCAACGCCGCGCAGCGAGACGTTGGCATTGACGGGATGCTCGGCCGGACGGATGGTCAGTGACGGAGCGACCTTGCCCAGTTCCTGGAAATGGCGGACGCCCTGTACCTCGAGCTGCTCAGGCGAGATCACCTGAACCGCGAGGGGAACGTTCTGGAGGTTCTCGAAACGCTTCTGCGCAGTCGTGGTGACGACGACCTGGCCGTCTTTTTCCGCATCCCCCTTCGCTTCAGCAGACCGGGTCGCGACGGCACTCGTGTCGCTGGTCTGTGCGTACGCTTGCGGGCTGGCGATAAGCGCCGCTGCAAGCGCACCAAAGCAAACCGATAAATCAAACCGAGTCATGTACTTTCCCTTGTTTGCCCCACATTTGTGCTCCCGAATTATAGGGGGTTTTCCGGAGGTCAGGCGGGCGCCAAGGTGGAAATATTTTCGGTAATCAACTGTTTACGGAAGGCCTCCTGACTGCGACGGGAGGCTGCTCCAGTAAACTTGCCAGCTTGTTCAAGCCGTTCCGGACAAGCGAGTTGCTCTTTGCAGGTGGCCAACTGGCGGTAAGGCGACCGCTTCGCTTGCCGTTCGTTCAGGAACGCGATGCGCGCGGTGCTTCGAACGCTATCAGATCATCGCGCGTATTGATGTTGCCGAGCTTGTGCCCGAAATCGACCGGGGTAGCGGACACCGATCGTGCCCAAGCCCGGATAGATCGATTTTCGGCCTGATCGAGCCAGCAACCCAGCTGCTCCGCCAGCGTGCAGGGCCAGAGACCGACGACCGGAAGATCGATGACATAGGTCGGCGATGCTTCGGACAGGCGATCAAGAAGGTCCGGAGGCAGGTTCGGCGTGTCGCAGGGTGCGCTTAGGACGGCCGTGAATCCGGCTGCCTCGCCATATGCCAGGGCGGCGCAAAGCCCGCCGAGCGGACCGAGGCCGGCACGCGGGCGGTCCTCCAGAGAGGTCCAGTCCGGATGCGTCCGGCCGCAGAGGACGAGCGCGTCGCAGTGCGGGCGAAGCGCGTCTGCGACATGCGCGAGGAGCGTGCGTCCGTTTAGTGTGGCCTCGGCCTTGTCGCTGCCGAAACGGCGCGCGCGGCCGCCGGCGAGGATCGCGCCGAGCAACTTCACGCGATCGGCCTCAGCAAGGCGTCGGGTCGGGTCAGCACGCGTAATTCAAGCCCAGCAGCGCGGGCGCGTTCGAGCGCAAGCGCGGTCGGCGCGGAGATCGTCGCGAGCATCGGGCAATCCGACAGCGCAGCCTTCTCGACCAGTTCGTATGAGCAGCGCGAAGTGAGCAAGGCGAAGCCGTCGTCCCAGGTCAGCCCTCCCCGCAGCATCGCGCCGATGAGTTTGTCGAATGCATTGTGCCGGCCGACATCTTCGCGCACCAGCCGGATGGCGCCGCCTTGCTCGCAGGCAGCTGCAGCGTGCACCGCACGGGTGGACGAACCGAGCGGCTGCTTGTCCTCGAGCCCGCGAAGCGCCGCGAACACCGCCGCGTCGTCTCCCGACCAACGGAGGGGTCGCGGCGGCAGCGGGCGCAGCGCCTGTTCGAGGCTCTCGACGCCGCACAATCCGCAGGAGGAATCGGCAGTACGATGGCGGACGCGATCGGAAACACGATCCGCCACGCGTTGCGACAAGGTCAACCGCACGACGATTCCGTGTTCGAGCGCATGCACCTCGGCGTCGAGCAGGTCGCCGGCACCGTCGATCAATCGCTCGGTCAGGGCAAAGCCATAGCCGAGATCGAGCATGTCGTCCGGGCTCGCCATCAGCACGGCATAACCAAGGCCGTTGCACTCGATCGCGACCGGCACTTCCCCGGCGATCGCGCGCATCTGGACCTCGGCGCTGCCGTCCTCCGCGACCCGCTCGAAGGAAAGATCCCGGGCGCCGCTCAAGCGCGAATCCGCACCGGTACCGACTTCGCCGCCGGAACGTGGCTTTCCTCGGCATGATGCTCGACCGGCATCAGCACGTTCGCCTCCGGATAATAGGCGCCGAGACACCCCCGCGGTATGTCGTACGGCGTAACGATCAACCCTTCGCGCCGGCGCAGCTTGCCGTCCCGCGCATCGCTCTCCAGTGCGACGATCTGGCCCTCGGCGAGCCCCGCCGCAGCCATGTCCTGCCGGTTGATGAACAGCACGTCGCGCGTGCCTTTCACCCCGCGAAAACGGTCGTGATAGCCATAGATCGTCGTGTTGAACTGGTCGTTCGAGCGCAGCGTCATCAGCCGGAAACGTCCGTCCGCATCGTCGAAACCCGTGGCGCTCAGCCCGCTCGGCACGAGGAATTCGGCCTTGCCGCTCGGTGTCTGCCAGATCCGCTCCGCCGCCTTGTTGCCCTTCCAGAAGCCGCCCGGCGTGAACAGGCGCTTGTTGAAGTCCTTGAAGATCGCCGGATAGGTCGCCTCGATCGCATCGCGGATCCGCCCGTAATCGGCGACCCAGCTGTCCCAGTCGACGCGCGGGTTCGCCGGCAGGATGCGTTTCGCGATCTCCGCGACGATCCGAGGCTCCGACAACAGGTGCGGGCTGGCCGGCTTCGCCTTGCCGCGCGAGCCGTGGATGCAGCTCGTCGAATCCTCGGTCGACACGGCCTGCGGTCCGGTCGCCTGCACATCCTCCTCGATGCGGCCCAGACAGGGGAGCAAATACGTAACCTTGCCGGCGAACAGATGGTTGCGGTTGAGCTTGGTGGCGATCTGGACCGACAGATCGAGGCGCGGCCACGCCTCCTCCATCGCCGCGGTCTCGGGCACGGCGCGCAGGAAATTGCCGCCGAGCCCGATCACGGCCTTTACTGAGCCGTCGATGACGCCTCGGCAAGTCTCGACGGTGTCGAGGCCCTTCTCGGTCGGCGGGTCGAACCCGTACAGCTCCCTGAGCTTGTCGACCGGTACCAGCTCGGTCTTCTCGGTGATGCCGACGGTGCGCTGGCCCTGCACGTTCGAGTGTCCGCGCACCGGCGTCGGGCCGGCGCCCGGCTTGCCGATATTGCCGCGCAGCAGCAGCAGGTTGACGAGCATACGGACATTCTCGACGCCCTTCACGTGCTGGGTCAGCCCCATGCCGTAGATGGCAAGCACGGCGTCGGCCTTGGCGTAGACCCGCGCTGCCGCTTCGAGCGCAGTCCGGGCCAGCCCGGATTCGCGTTCGATATCGCCCCATTCCGCCGCGCGCGCCGCTTCGGCAAAGGCCGGGAAGTCGTGCGTGTGCTGTGTGATGAAGTCGTGATCGAGCACCGGCGGATCGCCGACCGAAAGCGCAGCGTCATCCCACTCGATCAGGAATTTGGCGATGCCGAGCATCGCGGCGATGTCGCCGCCGGCCTTCACCTGATGATATTGCGTCGAGATCCGGGTCTCCCCGCCCGTCATCATCTCGATCGGGTTCTGCGGGTCGGTGAAGCGTTCGAGCCCGCGCTCCTTCAGCGGATTGAAAGTGATGATCTCCACCCCCCGCTTGCGGGCGCTGCGCAGGTCGTGGAGCATGCGCGGCGCATTCGATCCGACATTCTGGCCGAAAAAGAAGATCGCATCGCACGCTTCGAAGTCGGCGAGCTGCGTCGTTCCCACTGGCACGCCGATCGCCGCCTTGAGCCCGACCGAGGTCGATTCATGGCACATGTTCGAACTGTCCGGCAGGTTCTGGTTGCCGAACATCCGCGCCATCAGCCCGTACATGTATGACGCCTCGAGGCTGGTGCGCCCGGACGAATAGAAGGCGACCGATTTGGGATCGAGCGCGCGTAGCGCGGCGCCGATCGCGTCGAACGCCTCTTCCCAGCTGCACGCCACATATTTGTCGGTGGACGCGTCGTAGCGCAGCGGATGTGTCAGGCGGCCATGCTGCTCGAGATCATAGTCCTTCCAGCCGCGCAATTCGGTGAGGCTGTGCTGCGCGAAGAATTCGGGTGTGGTGCGCAGCGTGGTCAGTTCCCATGCGGTCGCCTTCGCGCCTTCCTCGCAGAATTCGGCGGGGTGATGATCGGCCGGCTTGGCCCAGGCGCAGCTGACGCACATGAATCCGTCGGGCTTGTTTTGGCGCGAGAGCTGAACCAGCGCGTCGGGAGTGACTCGCTCGCGCGGCAGGATATCGGCGAGCGAGCGCACCGATCCCCACCCGCCCGCGGGGCCAGTGAAGGGCTTGATCTCGGGCTTGTCCGATTGTTGCTTCGACATGACACCACCTTCCGCCGCTCGCGACAGGCTCCTGAACCATGGGCCGATCGCCGCCGACTACATAAATCCCTTGCCCGGGTTTTGAGCCCCGCTTCAATAGAAACGAGGTATCGGTCCGCGTTGCGGCGTCTGATCGGGCAAATCCACTTCGACCTCGTCGACATAGCACCAGCCCCAGCCTTCGGGCGGGTCATAGCCCTCGATGATCGGATGGCGCGTGGCGTGGAAATGGGCCGTGGCGTGGCGGTTCGGCGACTGGTCGCAGCAGCCGACATGGCCGCAGGCGCGGCAGATGCGGAGATGCAGCCAGGGGCTGCCGATCTTGAGGCATTCCTCGCAGCCCTGCGCGCTCGGCGTCACCTGGTTTATCGTGCTGCTGTGGATACAAGAGGTCACGCGTTCTCCCTGTCCAGCGGCGGCGAAGGGCGCCGGCGCCGCTATGGCAGGCTCCCGGTGCGACGCAAACCAGAAAGGTCTAGGCGGAAAGCAATCGCGCCGAACCGCCGGCCGCGAGCGGCGTAAACGGGTGATTCAGGAGCGCATGCAGCTCGCTCTCCAGCAATGCCTTGGAGAACAGGAAGCCTTGCAGCTCGTTGCATCCTGCGACCTGGAGCAGACACCCCTGTTCCTCGGTTTCCACGCCTTCCGCAGTGACCGAAAGCGCCATGGCATGCCCCAGCGCGATCACGGCCTGCACGATGGCGATCGCCTCCGGATCCTGGCCGAGCCGCTTGACGAAGCTCTTGTCGATCTTGATCCGGTCGACCTTGAACTTCTTCAGATAGCTGAGGCTCGAATAGCCGGTCCCGAAATCGTCGAGCGCGATGCGGAAGCCCTCTGCGCGCAACTCGGCCAGCGCAGCTTTTACGAGTTCGTCGTCCTCGACGAGAATGCTCTCGGTCACCTCCAGCTCGATCCGGCGCGGCTCGATGCCGGCCCCGAGCACGATGGACTTGATCGACTGTGCCACACCGGGCGTGCGGAACTGCACCGGCGAGATGTTGACCGCCATCGACAGCCCGGGCCAGAGCCTGGCCACGCGGCAGGTCTCGGCGAGCACCCAGTCACCGATCGAACCGATGAGGCCACATTCTTCGGCTATCGGGATGAAGGCGTCGGGCGCCAGTTCGCCGCGTGCAGGATGCCGCCAGCGCACCAGCGCCTCGAGACCCATGATCCGCGCGCCCGACGCGTCTAGCTTAGGCTGATAGGCCACGAACAATTGGTCGCCGGAGCGAAGCGCGGCTCTGAGATCCGCTTCGATGACGCGCCGGCTGACGATGCTCTCGTCCATCTCCGGGCTGAAGAATCGGTAGCCGTCGCGACCGCCTTCCTTCGCCCGGTACATGGCGATGTCGGCTTTGCGGAGAAGCTCGGTTCGCTCGCTGCCCTGCACCGGACAGACTGCAATTCCGATACTGCCCCCGATGTGCACTACCGATCCTGCCACATCAAATGGCAGGCGCAGCGCTGCAAGCGCCGTTTCGGCGACCTTTGCCAATTCCTCCTGCTCAGCGCAGTCGGTGATGCAGAACGCGAACTCGTCCCCGCCGAGGCGCGCCACGACATTGTTGGCCCCGACGCAGTCGACCAGCCGCACCGCGACTGCCCGAATCAATTTATCGCCGGCGAGGTGGCCGAGCGTATCGTTGACGTTCTTGAAGCGATCGAGGTCGACCAGCATCACGCCCAGCAGCCGATCCCCGGTCATGGCGGAAATGGCCTCGTCGACGAACTTGCTGAACGAGACCCGGTTCGGAAGCGCGGTGAGCGGATCGTGGCTCGCCAGATACTGCGCCTGTGCTTCCTTGGCCTGAAGCTCGAGCCGGGCCTCTTCGAGCACCAGGATCGATTCCGCATCTCTGGACATCAACCGGCCGATATTCGCGATCAGCGCCGCCAGCAGTACGAGCAAGGCGAGCAGCGCCACTCCCCCCTTGAGCAGTACGGATCCCAGAATCGCCTTTCCGGGCATCTCGGGCCGCCAGGTGAAATAGCCGATGCGCTGGCCGCGAAAGGAGGAAAGCGGCACGCTATACTCACCGGACACGCTAACGGTCGCCGTCCTGGTGACACGCGCCCCGACGATCCCGCGGACCCGTTGCAGGTCGCGCATCAGGCTGGTGTTCAGATAGCGGATGCTGACGAGCAGCGGTTCGGAGCCCGGCGCGGCCTTCGAGGTATAGGAATCGGGCACCATGCGCATGACGCTTGCGACTGCCGCCTTTCCGCTGATGTCGACCAGATCGGTTGCGTGGATAGCGATCGGCGATGTCCGTACCGTGCTGCCCGGATGCGGCTTTACCTTGGGAAGGCGCTCATGCGGGTTGGCGGGGCGGGTGCTCCTGCCGCGCACCGCGTCGATCAGCGGGCGTACCCCCGGCTCGATCCGCGCGAACGCCGCCGGCGACGCCCGAACGCCATTCTCCATTGCGTAGACCGGCCGGTTCCTGGCGTCGAGGATGAGGTCCACCTCGTGATTGAACACGTAGTTCAGCCACGTGCCCACATTCTGATCGAGCCAGTCCAGATCGGGCTTCGGCTTGCCGAGCTCTGCGACAGCGGGGTCCCAGATCGCCACGCCTGCCTGGCTCTGGGCGAGTTCGTCGAGCGTCGCGCCTATGGCGAGGTGAACTTCACGCACCTGCCGGTCGCGCGTCGCCCGGTCGCTTCTTTCTGCCGTGATCCACAAGCTCCACAGGCCGAACAGCACAAGCGCAGCCGCGAGGCACACCGCTGGCAGCGCGACGAACGCGACGAAGCGCCGTCTCGGTGCTGCACGCTGAAAGGCTGGGAGGTGGAACATCGGGCCGGAACACGTGACAAGAGGAGCGAGCGCCACCAGCCGCCGATTGCCCTGTCGTTCGGAGGCGAAGGCACCGGCGAAGGTGTCCAAACCTCATTATAGGTCAGCAGCTTGCGGTAGCGCTTCACCTGGGTCGCTTTTGCGCAGGATCCGCTGGTGGGCGATAGCGCGGCAATTGATCCGCCCTTCCCGCTTGCCGATTGCGCCGCCCCGCTTCGCGACCGATAGTGCACCGTTCAGGAAGAAGGGAGAATCATGAAAGCTTACGCGGTCGCGCTCGTCTCGCTGGTTGCACTTGCCGCTCATCAGGCTGCCGCCCAGGTCTCGCCTCCCTCGCAGCAAAAGCCGGTGCAGGAGACCCAGGCGCCCGAAGACGCGATCGTCCGCCCGGCCGATCAGCAGCCGCCGCAGCCGACCGGGGCACCCGTCTCCACGTCCCCCGCCGCGCCGGCAGCCGCCGCCGCGAAGAATGACAAGCCTGCCAAATGGGACGTCAACGCTCCTGCGGGCGCGACCATCCGCCAGATCCCGATCCGCGTCTCCGAAGGCAGCTGGATGGATCTCGACGTCAGTCCCGACGGCAGCACGATCGCCTTCGCCTTGCTCGGCGACATCTACACCATGCCGATCGCCGGCGGCACGCCGACGCGGATCGCCGAGGGACTCGCCTGGGAGGTCCAGCCGCGCTTCTCGCCCGATGGCCGGCGCATCGCTTTCACTTCGGACCGCGGTGGCGGCGACAATATCTGGGTGATGAACCGCGACGGCAGCGACAAGCGCCAGGTCACCAAGGAAGACTTCCGCCTGCTCAACCAGCCGAGCTGGAGCCCCGATGGGCGCTACATCGCGGCCAAGAAGCATTTCACCACCGGTCGCTCGCTCGGGACCGGCGAAGTGTGGCTCTACCATGTCTCCGGCGGCGGTGGGGTGCTGCTGGTCAAGCGGCCCAATGAGACGCACCAGAAGGAACTCGGCGAGCCGATCTACGCGCATGACGGCAAGTCGATCTTCTACACCCGCAACGTCACGCCGGGACCGATCTTCGAATATGCGCAGGATTCGAACACCGAATTGTTCGACATCGAGCGCTATGATCTCGACACCGGCGAGGTCAGCAAGGCAGTGACCGGCGCTGGCGGCTCCGTGCGTCCGACCCCGTCGCCCGACGGCAAGAAGATCGCCTTCGTCCGACGCGAAGCGACCCGATCGAAACTTTACGTCAAGGATCTCGTCTCGGGCGAGGAGCGCAAGATCTACGACGATCTCGACCAGGACGTCCAGGAAACCTGGGCGGTCACCGGCGTCTATCCCAACATGGCGTGGACGCCCGACGGCAAGTCGCTGCTGTTCTGGGCCAAGGGCAAGATCCGGCGGATCGACGCCGACGGGTCGAATGCGCGCGAGATTCCCTTCACGATCAACGACACCCGCGGCGTGATCGACGCGCCGCACCCGCAGATCGCGGTCGCGCCCGACCATTTCACCACGGCGATGCCGCGTTTCGCTGCGGTCTCGCCGGCAGGCGACCGCGTGGTGTTCGAGAGCCTCGGCAAGCTGTGGATCAAGCCGACGGGCGGCGGCGCCGCAAAGCGGCTGACCAGCGGCGGCGACGGCTTTGAGTTGTTCCCGAGCTGGTCGCGCGACGGGCGGACGATCGTGTTCGTCGGCTGGACCGATGCCGGGCTCGGCCGGATCCGCACGGTTGCCGCGCGGGGCGGCAGCCCGCGCGACGTGACCAGCCAGCCCGGCCATTATGCCCGCCCGCGCTTCTCGCCGGACGGCAAGACGATCGTGTTCGAGCGGGTGGCGGCGAGCAACCTCACCAGCCCCAACTGGGCGCAGGATCCCGGCGTGTACCGCGTCGCCACTTCCGGCGGCGATCCGGTGCGGGTCGCCAAGGCAATGGCGGCGCCGCAGTTCGGCACCGCCAACGACCGGATCTTTATGATCGGCGAGGGCGAGAAGGGCGCCCGCGAATTGGTCAGCACTGACCTGAGCGGCCAAGACAAGCGCGTCCATGCCAGCGGGGAACTGGTGACCGACTATGTCGTCTCGCCGACCGGAGAGTTCGTCGCGTTCCGCCAGAACTACGCCGCATTCGTCGCGCCGCTGATGCCGGGCAACCAGTCGGTCGCGCTGGCGAGCGACGCCAAAGCGATGCCGGTGACCAAGGTCAGCGCGGGCGGCGCGGATTATATCCACTGGTCGAACGACGGCACACGGCTGCACTGGAGCCTTGGACCCACCGTCTACACTGTCGAGACGGCGCAGCTCTTCCCGAACGCGCCGCGCGGCGAGGACGCGCCGAAGTTCGTGCCGCCGAGCTCCGGCGTGTCGCTGGCGCGCGAGGTGACCGCCGCCAAGCCGACCGGAACGGTCGCGATCACCGGCGCGCGCCTCGTCACGATGGCGGGCTCCGATGGTGGGATCGTCGACGACGGCGTGGTAGTGATCCGCGGCGACCGCATCGTCGCAGTCGGGCCACGTGCCTCGACGCAGGTTCCTGCCGGAGCGACCGTGATCGATGCGGCCGGCAAGACGATCATCCCGGGCCTCATCGATGCGCACGCACACGGACCCGCGGGCAGCGACGAGCTGATCCCGCAGCAGAACTGGTCGATGCAGCAGAATCTCGCGCTCGGCACCACGACGATCCACGACCCGTCGAACCGGTCGAGCGAGATCTTCGCCGCGTCGGAACTGCAGCGCGCAGGGCTGATCCTCGCCCCGCGCATCTTCTCGACCGGCGAGATCGTCTATGGCGCCAAGGCGGCGGACGTCTATGCGCAGATCGATAGTCTGGATGACGCCCTCACGCACGTCCGCCGCCTGAAGGCGCAGGGCGGGCACAGCGTCAAGAACTACAACCAGCCACGCCGCGAGCAGCGCCAGCAGGTGGTCGAGGCGGCGCGGCGCGAGAATATGCAGGTGGTCGCCGAGGGCGGTTCGCTGTTCGGCATGGACATGAACCTGATCGCCGACGGCAATTCGACGCTCGAGCACAATATCCCGCTCGAGACCTTCTACGACGACGTGCTGCAGTTCTTCTCGGAGACCAAGACCAACTACACGCCAACGCTGGTGGTGACCTATGGCGGGCTTGCGGGCGACCCCTATTGGCGGCAGGCGACCGACGTCTTCGCGCATCCGCTGCTGCGGGCTCACACGCCACCGGCGGTTTTGCTCGCCGACAATGCCCGGCGGATCAAGGCGCCCGAAGACAATTTCGTAGACGACGACAATGCCCGCGAGGCGCATAAGCTCGCCAAGCGCGGTGTGCTCGTCTCGATCGGCGCGCACGGGCAACAGGCGGGCATTGGCGCGCATTGGGAGCTGTGGTCGTTCGTGCGCGGCGGCATGACCCCGCTCGAGGCGCTGCGCGCGGGGACGATCGTTCCGGCGCAATCGCTCGGCATGGCGCGCGACATCGGCTCGCTCGAGCCGGGCAAGCTCGCCGATCTCGTCGTGCTGGATGCCGACCCGACCGTCGACATCCGCAACAGCGACAAGGTCTCGCGGGTGATGCTCGGCGGCCGGCTGTACGACGCTGCGACGCTGGACGAAGTCGCGACCGGCAACGCAAAGCGCGGTGCCTATTGGTGGGAGAAGCAGGGCCGCTGAGCCCTGGTGCAGGAGAGTAAAGTGGATCGTCGTTCGTTTCTCGGCGGAGTGAGCGCAGTTTCGCTCGCCGCCGCCTTCCCCGCCGGCGCGACGCCGCGCAGTCAGAGCGGGGCCGACAAGAAATTGTCGGCTTTGCTCGACCGCTTCTTTTACGATCGGCTCGAGGATGATCCCGAAGGCGCGACGCGGCTTGGGCTCGATACCGGCACCCGCGCTAGGCTGCGTTCGAAGCTCGCCGACAATTCGGCCGCGGGCGTCGCACAAGCGGCCGCTCGGGCGAGGCGCGAACTCGCCGAGTTGCGGGCAATCGCGCCCGCTGCGCTTTCGCCGGCGGCGCGGCTCGATCAGGAAGTCGTCGCCTATCAGCTCGAGCGCAACATCGCGGCGACGGCGCGCTTCCGCTACGGATCGAACAGCGACGGCTTCGCGCCGTACGTGCTGAGTCAGCTCGGCGGCGCCTATCGCGACATTCCCGACTTCCTCGATTCGCAGCACCGCGTGGAAAATGCCGCCGATGCGGACGCCTATCTCGCGCGGCTCGAGGCATTCCCGAAGGCGATCGACAACGACACGGCCCGCCAGCGCGGCGATGCCGCGCACGGCGTGTTCGCACCGGACTATATCCTCGACACCACGCTCAAGCAGATCGCAGAGTTGCGCGATCAGCCGCCCGGCGAGACGGTGATGGTCACATCGCTGGCAGACAAACTCGCCGCGGCCAGACTCCCGGCAAATCATGCGAAAGCGGCCGAACGGCTGGTTGCCGAGCGCATCTTTCCGGCGATCGATCGGCAGCGCGCATTGGTCACCGATTTGCGCGCAAAGGCGACGCACGACGCCGGAGTATGGCGGTTGCCCGATGGCGACGCCTATTACAGCGCAGCGGCGCAAGCGGCGACTACCACCAGCCTCACCGGCGCCGAGATTCACCAACTCGGGCTCGATCAGGTTGCGGAGATCAGCGCGCGGATCGACACGATCCTGAAGGCGCAGGGTATGGCGCAGGGCACGGTCGGCGAGCGGCTGGTGGCACTCAACAAGCGCCCCGACCAGCTCTTCCCCAACACCGATCCGGGCCGCGAGGCACTGCTCGAGGCACTGCGGGCGCAAGTGAAAGCGATGCAGGCGCGGCTAGGCGAGCAGTTCCGGTCGCTACCCAAGGCACCGGTCGAGGTGCGGCAGGTGCCGGCAGCGATCCGGGCGGGAGCGCCCGGCGGCTATTACCAGAACGCATCGCTCGACGGCTCCCGGCCGGCGATCTACTTCATCAATCTGCGTGACACGTTCGATCGGCCCAAGTTCGGGCTGGCGACGCTTACCCATCACGAGGCGGTGCCTGGCCATCACCTCCAGGTGACGTTGGCGCTGGAATCACCGAACATCCCGCTGATCCGGCGCCGGGCGGACTTCAACGCCTATACCGAAGGCTGGGCGCTCTATTCCGAGCAACTCGCCGACGAGATGGGAATGTATGCCGGCGACCCGCTGGGACAGGTCGGCTATCTCCAGTCGCTCTTGTTCCGCGCGACACGGCTGGTGGTCGATTCCGGGCTGCACCACAAACGCTGGTCGCGCGAGCAGGCCACGGATTACTTCATTGCGACCACCGGCATAGCGCGGGGCCGCAGCCAAGGTGAGATCGACCGCTACACGGTCTGGCCCGGCCAGGCGTGCAGCTACAAGATCGGCCACACCATGTGGGTGCGTCTGCGCGACAGGGTGAAAGCGGCGCAGGGCGCCAAATTCGACCCGCGGGCCTTCCACGACGTGCTGCTCGAAGGCGCGATGCCGCTCACCGTCCTCGAACGGGTGGTCAACCAGCGCTTCCTGAAGGCGTGAGCCGGCAGACTGAAAAGTAGCTCCGGCGTGCGGCGGCTGGTGGAGCTGAGGGGAATCGAAGGGCCGCGTGCGCAGGGATCCGCGGCGATACGCATCCGTCCATTACCACATTGATCTAACGTGATTTTTACGCGGGAAACGGTTGTATCCGATCCGGAGCTGTTCGGCCTCATTTGGGGCTTTCCGCCGCCGATTTTATGACCAATATTATGACCGAAATTATGACCCAGAAGCCGGTCGATCTTATGACCGGGGCGAGGGATTTCGGTCATGCTCAACAAACTGTCTGCGCGGGGAGTCGCCGCTCACTTGAACCAAAGGGTCTCGAAAGCCGTGGCCTATGGAGATGGGGGAGGATTGTACCTGCGGCTGAGACCCAGCGGTGTCGCGTCATGGTTCTTTGTCTCAAGCGTCGGCGGAAAGCGTCGGGAGATCGGGCTGGGCTCTGCCATCGACGTCAGCCTGAGCCACGCGCGCCAGCGTGCGGCTGAGTTTCGGCAGGCGATCGTTGAGGGGAACGATCCCTTCGCCGAGCTTGCCGCGACGAAGGCGGCCACTCGGAAGCAGAAGTTTGACAACTTCGGACAGTTTGCCGACGCCTTGGTGGAAGAACTCTCAGCCGGTTGGTCAAATCCAGTCCACTTGCGGCAATGGCGTGAGACCTTCCGAACCAAGGCAAGGATGCTCAGACACCTTGAACTTCAGGAGGTGACCACGGACGCCGTGCTTGATGTTCTGAGACCTCTCTGGGTTGCGCAGAACGAAACAGCGAGCCGAGTTCGGGGTCGCATCGAGCGAGTTCTGGATGCAGCTCGAGCGAGGGGCCTGATCGCCTCACCTTGGGAGAACCCGGCGCGATGGCGGGGGCACCTTGCCCACCTGCTACCGCCCCGTCGTAAGCTCACTGTCCGCGGGCATCAGGCGGCAATGCCCTTCGAAGAGATCCCCCAATTCATCCACAAACTGCGCCAACGCTCCGCTTTGGCCGCCAGGGCGCTGGAGCTCACCATTCTCTGCGCCACCCGCACGAACGAGACCCTCAAGGCAAAACGGAAGGAATTCGACCTAGAGCGCCGGGCGTGGATCGTCCCTGCGGAGCGAACCAAAATGCGTCGGGAGCATCGCATACCCTTAAGCGACCGTGCCATTGAGATCGTCACGCCCCTCTGCGAGCCGTTGGAAAGCGACGACCACGTCTTTGCCGCGTCCGAAGGTAATCCGCTCTCGCAGATGTCGATGATGATGCTCCTCCGGCGGATGGGATATGGAGATTACACGGTCCACGGAACGGCGAGGTCGTCCTTTCGAGATTGGGCTGGAGAGTGCACCACGCACGCGGAGTCAGTTGCAGAGGCTGCGTTGGCCCATAGCGCCGGTGATGCCACTGTCCGAGCGTATCGCCGCGGCGACGCGTTCGAGAAGCGGCGATCGCTGATGGCCGATTGGGCGACCTACTGCGCTTCCGCCGGCGCGGGCTCCCTCCCGCCGGATCGTCCTGAACCGGAAGCCCCTGCGGCGACGTAGGCTCCCTAAGGCTGCAAAGATAACGCTCCGTACGAAATAGGCCCAAGCCCGAACCCAGCTCTCACGGCGAAAACACGGGTTCGAGTCCCGTAGGGGTCACCAGCGATTTCAGTCGCTTAGCCGCCGAATAGCTGCACGACTGTGCAATTTACTGCAGATTTACTGCAAAACCGTAGCTGGAAATCGGCGGATTTTCTCGGATTGTCCCGGGCTGGGATCGCGCGTGCCGCCACTACCAAAAGCGGCAGCGAAGGTCTGATTCGCGCTCTAATAGCCTTCATCAATGCTCTGCCGCCGATTCCTAAACGGGAGAGAGTAGGTTGATCGCACGTCCCGCACCCGTTGAAGCGCGGTAGAGGCGAGTCTCCTCCTCAAGCTTCGCCTCGGTGATGAAGCCGTGCCAGCGCAGCAATGTTAGGCGGCAACACGGTTCCTTGCTGATCGCTTGGGTGCGCCACAACCCTGGGGATCGATGCGAATGGCGCGGAGCTGGACCTGCGCTCGAAGCACCAACCGTGAATATAGATTGCCCACCTCGCCTCCCGCCACTCGCCACTCGCCACAACCCTGCCTATGATCTATCCATGGGCAGGGGAAACACGACAGCGAGGGGCAACACGTTCCGGGACGCGGTCGAGCGTGTGCTGGGCGCCGCAGGGTTCATCACCGCACCCGAAACGCGCGTGGGTCACAAGAATGTCGACGTCGCCGGATTCTGGACCCGGGACGAGATGGCCGGGGAGCAACGCTACGCATTCGAAGCAAAAGACTTCAGCGGCACGCTGCCCACGGCGGAATGCAGCGAATTCGCAAGCGACCATCTCCCCTTGCTGCTCGATGGAACAATCGATCGGGCATGGCTGATCTCCAAGGGGCCCATTGCTCCGGCCGGCCGCTCGATCCGCGAGCGACACCGCGGCCTGCAGGCGATGACCTTCAGCGAGCTCCAGCGACGCCTGCTGCTGATCGATTCCTACCTGAAGGATCTCGTCGAGCAGCACGAGACGTCGCAGCTCGACCGGTTTTACATTCGGCCGGAGACGACGAAGTCGACTGACCTTCAACAGGTCGTCGAGGAGTGGGTCGCGGCCGACGGCGCAGCCCCGATGTTCGTTCTCGGGGGCTATGGCAAAGGCAAATCGACTTTCGCTAGTCACCTCGCCGCCGAGATGGCGAAAAAGGCGCTCGCGGATCCGACCGCGCGGGCGCCGATCCTCGTCCGTCTCGGAGAGATCGCGGACGAGCAGTCGATCGAGGGGCTGCTAGGAAAGGTGCTCGCCAGCCAGCACCGTGTCACCAACTACCACTTCGAGACCTTTCGCGCGCTAAACCGGAACGGCCGCTTCCTGATAATCTACGACGGCTTCGACGAGATGAAGCACGGGCTCACGCCGAGCAAGTTTCAGCTCGTACTTACCGAACTCATGCGCCTCGACGAGGGCGATGCTCGCATCCTTGTCCTCGGGCGTGACACTGCGTTCCACGACGACGTGGAATTCCGTGCGATCATTGGCGGCATCCAGCGCACCGGCGCCGGCAGAGAGATCAAGGCTGCGGGCCGACGCGCCTACCGACACGTAGAGATACGCGGTTTCACGCCCGACGAAGCCCGAACCTTCGTGGCGAACTACCTGCCCGTTCGGGCGCTGCGAGAGCAGGAGGGCCCGGCGACCAATGAGGCTTGGATCGCCCAGCGTGTAGCGGAACTCAGCTCCGGACGCTTCGACCGCCTCCTCGAGCGGCCGGTCCACGCGCAGATGCTCTGCGAAATCGCAGTCCAGCCGGACCAGCTCTCACCCGACATGTCGGTCTATGAGCTATTCGACAGCTTTGTGCATTATCTGATCGCGCGCGAACTGGAGAAAAAAGGCCGCGATCCTTCCTTTCCGCTTGCGGCCCGGCGGCGTTTCAATTCGCATCTTGCTTGGTGGCTTTGGGAAATGGGCGGCGCGTCCACCACGACGCTCAATGACATTCCGCAGTCGATCTGCGAGGCGTCGACTCGCGGCCTGAACCACACGCTCGACAGGGAGGAGACCCGGCGGGAACTGATCCAGGGATGCCTAGTCGAGAAGGGCATCAACACGATCTATTTTCACCGCTCGCTGCAGGAATTTCTTGCCGCCGAACACCTGATCGAAACCGATCTCCTGTTCCGCACGTCAAGGGCGCACTGGCTGCGCGACGTAACGGCTGCGGTAAATCCGGAGATCATCAAATTCGTCGTCGCCGGCGCGAATGTCAGCCGCGAAAGGCGAGATCGCGCCCTTCTATGGCTGTCAAACTTGACCGAGGCCGGCGGTGACCACAATGTCGTTCTTCCCGGGTTCGATCTATTTATCGAGCTTGGCCGATCCCTCGATCTCGCAATTTCAAACCCGTTCGAGTCGCCATGGCTCCTGTGGCTGTCCTTCTTCATGCGCACAGGGGCCCGAGATTTCACGCACCGCGGCGCCAACACCTTTCCGGTGCTCGCCGATCTGCTCGTCGGAGCGCGCGATGCCTCAAGCGAAGCCCAAGCGGCGGCACTCTACGCGCTCTGCCGCACGCTCTTTCATCCGGTAGACGTCGGAGCGAGGTCCTCATTTGCCATCGCCTTGGCGGCAATGATCCCGGTGCGGCGCCTCGCGGACGCGGTGGATGAGGCGCGGGCGAAGAAGTCCGAGAAGCAGATCGTCCGCCGGAACGACGAGTTTATGCTATGGACGCTGCTGCGCAGCTGGGAGATTGAGCAGGACCCCGATGGCACGCTCGTCCTCACCGTGAATCTCGCGAAGCTTCACAACGATGCAATGGGCGTCCTTCCGCATGGTTTCAGCGAACCGACAGACTCGTACCGCGACGCGATCAGCGTGCCGGTGCAGGCCCTCTACCGCGCGCTCGCTGCCCTTCGACCAAAGGTGTCCGAGCAGCAGATCGATCAGATTAGACCCTTCTTCAATGACCCGAAGATCCGAAAATCCATTGTGCCCGTTCAAATAGAGCGGAAAAAGGCGGTGATTACCTACACTGACCTTTCCGCGCGCGAGGAACGCCCGAAGCTGAGCATCCGGGAGAGAAGGAAAGAAGAGTAGCTCGGAGAGCGGTGGGTCTATCAGTTCGAGCCTTTCAACTCGGCGAGCATCATTTTATTGACCAGCAGAAGCCGACATCCAGTGCTCCCCGATGGACACCCGCAGCTGATTTCAATTGCGTGTAGTGTTGCGTCGCCTAAGCGCACATTTCGGCAATCTCACGCTCGACGATACGAAAACGATCTCTGATCTCCTCGCCTGAATAAAAGTCGAGCAAATCTTCCTTTGATAGCGTCCCGTCCGTAAGGAACTTTACTAAGTAGCGCTGGTTAAACTCAGCAAGTAAAATACTCTTCTCAATTTGAACAAGAATTTGCTTTAGATTGTCCACGCTGTTGAGAACGAGATTTCGCACCGTGGCCATGTCGCGAGCGTCCTTGATGAGCCGATTCACAATCACTCGCAGGACGTCGGGATCGAGCTCCAAGGTCCGCGCATTCATCGCGATGTCGCGGGCGAGCATGTAGGCAATAGCAAGGTTTCGATAGTCGCCCTTCTGTGAATCGATGATCGCGATCAGCCCGATGCCGGGAATGAACCGCACATCTTGGACTGTGTTTAGGACGCTGTTGTCGAGAAGCGACACATCGAACACTATGATCCCAACGCAACCGTCACGATTGGCCTGCGCCTCGAGCAACTGACTCCAAGCTGTGTCGCTCTTTTTTGTAAAGATGTCCTTGGACTGAATATCGCCGAGTCGAATGCTCTTGTCGAATTTGCATTCGATCGCGATCCGCTTGCCTCCGTCCGCACCCAAGTGGCAAACGATATCGCCTGTCTTATTGCGGCGAATGTTCCCGGCACGATCGCCCGTGAGCTCGACCCGATCCACAAGCTTCTGCTTCTCTAAAAATTCTAGGAGAAACTCAGCGATGTCCTCCTCGGCCAAAATGCCTTTGACGGCGGATCGGTAGAAAAGCTCCTTCTTCATGTCGAAGATGAGCTTCAGGCTCTCCAGCTCGGTTCCGAGCTCGTTGCTCGTCTTAGAGAGAAAGCTCGACAGCCGATCTTCCATCAGCGCGAGCACGCCGATGTACAGCGCCCGATGGAATTGATCGTCACGCTCGGACGCGCCGAGCTTGTTGAAATAGTCGAACAGGATCCGGTTATCGATTTCAAACGCGCCGACGTGAACGCGTGCGCCCTTTTGATCCAGGCTTACGATCGGCATGAGTCAGGCTCGGCTATAGCGGTAGTGACCTTTAATCGACACCGCTAGGAACTGGCCCTTGGATTCCGCCTGATCACAGGCCTGCGCTACGTGTTCGGGGACATCAAAATAGTGATATCGGCCTCCATTATGAAACTCGATCTCGAGCAATAGCTGCTCCGCGTCGTAGCGCGCGGCGGCAACAGTCGAGGAGGTAAAGGGAGCGAAATCTTGCCAGGCCATGGCTATCCTTTCTTGGGTGGAGGGGACGCAGGGTTTTGTTGCAACCATGTCCGGACAAAATGCCCATAATCCGGCTCCAGGTGGCTCTTTAGGTTCCACCCGCCCGGGGTCATTGATTCGTCGGGGAGCGCCTTGTCGCAGACCAGCGGATCTTGGCTATCGGGACGTCGATCTTTGGGAGGAGCCTGTATCATCGTTCTCATCGGCAGGCCGACGGCCTCGCCAAGAATGATCGCTTCGCCGGTTCTCAGGACCGGGAGCATGTTGGTAAGCCCTTCCAGGTTGTCCGAAAGCGCGCCTGTCACGTGCGAACGATCGGTCCCGTTGCTCAGCCGCATCGCAAAGAATGTACCGCACTGTGAAAGGATGGTGGCGTTGATTTCCGAGGGACGCTGACTAACGATCATCGCGCCGATGCCATACTTGCGGCCCTCCTTCACGATCCGCTGGGTCGCGATAGAAGCTGGGCTCTCGCAATCGTCGTTGAGATAGGTGTGGGCCTCTTCCATCACGATAAGCAGAGGTCGCTCGCGCCCGCCCTCCGATAAGTTTCGCGCCCAGAACAGGCCATCGTACAAGACGCGCAGCACATTGCCGATGATATCATTCGTCACTGTCGAAGGGATGCCGGATAGATCGAGAATCGTGATCGGGCGATCGTTTCCAATCCATCGCCCGATCAGGTCCGACAGAGTTTTTCCGGCCGTACCATTGAGGTCCGGGTGCCAATCTCCGGCTTTGAAGAGAAAGTCGTAACGCGAAACGCGCAGGCGTGCACCAAGCGCCTCGAGTTGGGCTCGGATGTTAAGCGGATCGGGGAGGTAATTGATCTTCTCCGGATCAGCCGCGACATTCTTCACTTTGCGGAAGCGGGGCGGAATTCCGGCTTGGGCATCACCAACGCGGTTCGCACCGGCCCCGTCCTTCTCATACGCCCAAGTAGCTGGATCGCCAGGATTTGCACCGCCGCTGCTGAGGTAGGTGCCGAACTCCGCGCAATAGAGTTCATGCCAAAGCTTGTTCAGCGAGAACGGTATCGGACTGTCGGCCGTGACATCAAGAGGATCGACGCCATCGATCGGCTGCGCTGCCAGGCTCTCCACCTTCGCTGCCAGCACGCGCTCTAGGATGATGTTCCGCGCCTTGCCGTCGCTCGGCAGCGCGCCGAAGGTGACACGTACAAGCTCGTCGAAGCTCAATGCCCAGAAAGGGATGCAGAGCTTGTGCTCATGGGGTTGTCGCGGATCAGGGTTAATCTTGAAGATATTGGCGCGATCCCCGAGCGCGCGCGCATATTCGCCATGAAGATCGAGCACGACGATCCTAGCAGACGGGAAACGCCTCGCGTCGGACAGCACATTGAGTAGGCCGGCGACCGTCGTCGACTTGCCTGATCCGGTTGTGCCCACGACGGCGGAATGGCGGGTGATGAGCTTGTTCACGTCGACTAGCGCATCGATCGATTCACTTCCGGCGATATGACCGACCCGAACGAGATGATTTTGCTTGTCGAGGCGGCCGTAAATGGCTTGCAGGTCCGCTTCCGAGACCAGATGTACCTCGTCCTCAAACGTCGGATATTGCGAAATGCCACGCTGGAAGCGCCCCGACCGATAGCCTTCGCCGATTAGCTGCACGGTCATCCAGCGCAGGCCATTGGGCATTGCCAGCTGCGCCTTTTCCGGCACCGCGCTAGCACCAACCTGTGAAACGACCCCGTACAGATCGACATAGCCCACAGGTATTTTGACGAAGCTACCGATCTGACCGATCTTGTAGCCTTGGCCATTGACGAAGCTCAGCGCCGAAAAGCGGTCCGAATTGAGCGTTACGCTAATTGTTGTGCCGCTTACATCCTGGACCGTCCCAACGACGGTCGCCTTACTGGACAGGTCAGTCCGCGCCATCGCTTGCTTCTCCCACGGCCAGATTACGCAGCAGCGCACCCAGGGCGGCAAAGTCGCCAAGCCGGAAGTTGATGCCGTCACCGGTCTTCTCGATCACCCCCGAAGCCAGCGGAACCGCGTCCGGGTCGTCCGATACCCACTCGCCCTGGTTCCGGCCGATGATCGCGCCGTCGAAGCCGAAGAGGCTGAGGTTTGGGGTTTCCGACGCGCATTGCCGGGCCAGCGCGTAGCGTGGATCGTCGATCTTGCCGTACAGGCCGCCGAACATCTGGGCGCCAGGATTGGATTCAAGGCTTCGGCAAATAACGTCGTTGATATGCTCATCGGCAAAAGAATAACCACACACGAACAGCAGGGCCGACGGCGTCAGCAGGAACGACTTCAGCCGGTCGAGCATCGCTAGATAGGGCATCTTGCGGCTCTGGTCATATTTCAGGTGGGACGGGTAGATTAGGTAACTCTGGTCGGCGGTCTTCTGGTCGCTCCGCACAACTGTCTGGTTCTTTTCGAGCCGCCAGTTTAGCGAACCGTGAATCTTCCACAACCGAGTCCATCGCGGCGGTAACAGGCCCTCGTCCTCGACAGCGCCGAGATCGAAAAAGGCCTTACGCGCGCCGATGAACCCGTCAAAATAAGGCGCGGAACTCTCCTCCAGCGCCTGCTCAAGCAGCAGATCGTAGTTGGTCGTAAAGATATGAACGGGGCGCTCGCGGCGGATAGATCGGCTCCAGACCGCGAGATTATGGTAGGGCGTGTCCTTATTCGGGAGTTCTTTTGCCACCTCCCGGGAGATTATCTCGCAGATCGCCGTGTCGAGCCCTTTGAGTTCGGTCAATGCCAAACCACGAACCTCGCCTGATCCCGCGACGCTGGCAAATGTCCGAACGCGACTCAGTAGCAATTCGATGTTCGAACCGTCTCCGCCGTCGGCGTTTACGATACCGACGATCTTATCCCATGTCGCCTTGCTATCGCCGCCGAGCTGCGTGGCAATGGCTTTTGTCAGGCCCGCGACGTCCCAGATCAGCGGGTCGGTCACTTTATTACCGGCCTCAACTCGTTCGTTGATACGCACGGACAACGGGCAGCCAGCGCCGATGAAGAACCCGATGGGTTTACGGCTCTGCGATAATGCCTGCTGAATGAAGCTCAGCTGGCGAACTGGATCATGTTTGTGCATCTTCCCCCCGGAATTGCAGCCCTTCAAATAGGCCAAGCACGTGTGCCGGGAAACAGCTTTTTGCAGATCGATCCAAACTGGATGTCATTTGCTGAACGTGTTGAGCTGCGGGTGAGGCAGTCTTGAGACTCGGCGCGGCAGCTTTCGGACCTGATCCATTTTCGCGGCGCGTACCGCAATAAAGGCGCACAGCTGAACTGCCCCTTTGGCTCAGGCTACCATCTCGCTACTCTGGCCTTGGGGCAGTCTCCCGCGCATTGTAACCGCGACTAAGACACCACGGGGAGGACGACCTTGACCAGGTCAGACGCGTCACCTGCGTATGAACGGTATCGGCGTTTCGAGGATTTGTGCGCTGCGATTCTTGCTGATGCGGGCTTCGAGGTCGACCGCGAGGTCGAGACAAGCAGACGCGGTACGCGTGTCGACATCGTGGCGACCTTACCCAACGGCGAGCCGCGCTTGATCGAGGTCAAATATTCGGCATTGCCCTCGGTCAGCCTCGGCCAATTACGCGACTGGGCTGCGCGGGTTGCGGATACCTATGGAGCCGAAGACTCGCCAGCTCCCGTACTCGTCGTCTCGGCGAAAGCGGACCCGGCTCGGCGCGACTGGGCCGAAACGGAATATGACATTGAGATTTGGGATCGCCCGCGGCTGCGCGAGATGGCGACGCCTAAACGGCTGCAAGAACTCGACGCATTCTTTGCCGAGCACGATCGAACCCTTGGCCCCACCGCACCGGTAACTCGCTTTCCCGAGGTAGAGATCGCTGTCGAGCCTGATTTCACCGCTGCGCCGGTGCCCGAAACGCCGAAACTGCGAGAGGGAACGCATCTCATCCAACGGCTCCAAGCTATCGCGCCAGGAAAGGGTTCGGCTGGAGACTATGAACTCCTCTGTCAGGAGATTGTTCGATATCTGTTCGGTGACTGGCTTCTCGATCCACGCCGTCAGCAACGGATTGAAGATGGCCTTAATATCCTAGACATCGTATATCGCGTCGATCCACGACACCATTTCTGGGCAACTCTAACACGGGACTTTAGAGCGCGCGTGGTCCTCTTCGAGTGCAAGAACTATACCGATCCGATCACCCCCATGCAGGTCTTCACTACTGAGCGGTACATGAGCGTCAACGCGCTTCGTCCATTATGTTTCATGCTGACGCGAAAGGCTCCACATGCGCACGCGGAACTCGCGGCATTCGGAGCGCTGAGGGAGTCAGGCAAATTACTCATCATGCTCAACGACGAAGATTTGATACAGATGATCAAGGTACGTGATGCGCAACTCTTGGAAGAGTCAGGCACGGCAGCGTGGGACCAGAATGATCCGACGATCATACTCGATCAAAAGATCTACGACTTTGTTGCGCGGTGTCCTCGTTGAAGTCGTCGCATCTGTCCAGTGGGGGTCGCGTTCCAACGGCGAAGGGCCGACAAAAGCAAATATGTCACATGTTTGCTGACCTTGTTCGTCTAAGCTCCTTCAACAAGCGGCACCTTTGGGGACCACTGATACAGTAGCGAAACGGCAGGTGGGGACGCTAAGCGGCCATTCAATCTTGCGCGTCATAGAGCGCCGCGATCATTCGCCCGACGATACTGTCCTCGGCTTTCGTCCGGGTTCCCTGATCCTTCGACATCAGGTCACGGCGGACCGATTCCGGTATTCCGGCTATACTCCCCGTCAGGATCGCATTGGCCAGAAACGGATGCATCGCGTCGGCCAAGTTACCTTTCGAACGCTCGGCTGATCCTGCGCCGCCCCGCGCAAGCAGCACCTGAATGCCGGACATCGGCACGAGCGTGATGGAGCCGATTTTGATCACCTCAATCTCGCCGGCCTTGATCAGCTCGTAAAACTTCGACCGGCCGATGCCGGTGATGCGGCAAGCGTCCGCGATCCTCAGAGTGATCGGCGACAGGTTGCCGCTCAGGCGGCTCGGCATGTCGCGCATGGTGCAATCCTTCATTTGTCTATCCCCACTTCTGGGGATTGACGCTGGGTAAGGCGCGACGCGGCGTCGCCGCGCGCGAGCATGCGGCCGACGACCTTCATAAACTCGTCGTAACGGAGTCGGCCGAGCTGATTGGTCTGGGCATCGAATGCAGGCTGATGCGCGGTGAGGGTCAGCTGGTGGCGGATGAAGAGGCCAAGCGCCTCGGTGACATAATCAAGCTTCTGCTCGGTCCGGTCGGCGATCCGGCTCTGGCGGTCGAGCCGGGGACCAAACCGCTCGTCCAGCTCATTGTGCCCCGCCCGCTCGATCCAGGCATTGAGCGCGTCGGTCAGGATTGCGGTCTTCGATGCCCCCGGCTTAAGCGCGAGCGCGTCGAGCTTCGCCGACAAGTCGTCGGGCAGGTAGAATTGGTGGCGGGTCTTGCGGGTTTGCATGCGCGCAGAATCCGCGATTGCGCGCGCGGACAACAGTACCCCTCTGGTGCCAGCAAGTGCCTTTTGGGGGCAACTCACGCCAGCCGTCAGCCGATCTCCGGACCAGAACGCTGACGCCCGAAGGTCCAACTTATCGAGTCGCCTCGGCCAAGGCCCGTGACATAACGCCCGATTTGCTTTTCCAGCACCGGCCGCCAAGGCACGAGCGTGAACTCCTTCGACTTCTCGATCACCGCGTATCTGGCGGAGCCGACCTGCACGGCCCTACGGTAGGTGCCCTCAACCGAGCGGCCCCGATGCTCGGCATAGCCGAGGCCCAGCTCTTTCGAGAGCTGCCCCGCCACCTGCCGCAGCTCGCGCTGGCGTAGCTCGTTCATCATGCCGGGGTGGAAGTGGATCATGTCGCCATCGCGCCAGGCCAGCCCCTGCTCGACCAGCCATTGCCGGCGAAGCGCGAGCGCCTGACGCACCTGCGCCCCGAACCCGCGTTCCAGCGGCTGGGGGTCCGTCGCCACATTCTGCTCGTCGAGCCAGGTCACGCCATCGTGACGGGTCATTTGGTCGAGCCGCAGCTCGGACAGCGTCTCGATCCCGACCGGCCGCGCGGCCGCGACCTCTCGCTCGAACGTCAGCACCCGGTCGAGATGATCGGGGGCGATCTTCCAGCTGCCGTCGGGCAGCCGTTCGAGCTCTCCCCGTCCCCGCCGCATTGCTTCGAGCCGCCGCACATGCGCTTCGGCGAAGCGCTCGGTAGCGCTTGCGTCATGCCGGAGATGGCGCTCGACGCTGTAGATGCCATCATTGGCCGCTGCGACCTCGGCAATGATGCGATCCGCTTCCCGCAGGGATGGCACGCGCGGATTGACCCTCACGATCTCCGGACTGTCCAACATGTCCGAAAGTGAGCGGCTGCCGATCTCCACATAGTGGCTGCGACCGTCGGTCGCGGCGACGATCATGTAATGGCGGTCATTGTGCTCGTCGGAGAGCCCCCGCGCGATCACCCGCCCGAGCAGCGGCTTGCCCTCAGACGGATCATAGATCGCATAATCCTGCGGCGGCACCTCGGGCGTGCTGCGCTTAAGCTGATCGTGCATGACGGCGATGATGTCGCCGCGCCGGCCCATGGTGCGAAGCGTCTCCTCCAGATCGTCGGCAAGGCGGTAGCGTCCCTTCCCCTCCTCGGTCGCCAGTCCCATCCGCGCGAGCGTGCCGAGACGCGCAGCGCGCGTGCTCTGCTCGATGCTGTTGCCATGCCAGGACGACACCAGCCCATCGGCCTCGCGCGCGAACAACAGCTTTCGGTCGATGCTGGTGAACCGCTCCTGCGTAATCTCGCGCCCGCGAGCATCGGCTATCTCGCGGTCGGTTCGCGGCCCAAGATCGAGGTTGACCAGCTCAACCGCACGTTGGACGAGCCCGTGACTGATATACTCGCGGGCAATGATCAGGTCCTTGCCGCGCTCGTCCACGCCCCGCACCAGCACATGGCTGTGTGGATGGCCGGTGTTGAAGTGGTCCACCGCGACCCAATCGAGCTTCGTGCCGAGATCCTCCTCGACCTGGGCCATCCAGCGCCGCACCAGCGGCTTCAGGTCCAGATATTGCTCGCCATCCTCGGGCGCGACGATGAAGCGGAACTGGTGCCGGTCACCGGCGCCGCGCTCGAGGAATTTCTTCCCGTCGGCGACGTCACGATCGGCGGCATAGAGCGTGCCGCGGTCGCCCTCGCGCGTGGTGCCGTCTCGCTGAAGATAACGCAGGTGCGCGGCGGCCGCCTTGGCACCCTTGCCGGCCAGCTTCACGAAACGCGCCTTCACGACCGCGCGGCGCGACCGGTATCCGGCGAAGCGATCGGACGATCCGAGCACCCGGCCGATGCCGGCGCCGCGGCCGATGCGGCTGCCGTCGAAGCGCCGGGCGCGAGCGGCGGAGGACCGCCCCGCGCCGCCGGCCAGATTGGCGGCCTTGCGGACCTGATGCGCGAACGGGCGATCCTTGCCGATCCGCGCCAGCCAAAGCTCGAAATCACCCTCTGTCATGACCCTGTCCTCGCCGTGAAAAGCGCAAGATGAGGGAGCGTCAGGACAGCCGTTCAAGGGCCTCCATTCGATCTCCCCGGAGAGCCGCAGAAATGCTAGCGTTACGGGTGCTCGATCTCGCGATTGGAGGCATGGCCACTGGCACGCCTCCACAGAAAACGACGTGCAGACGCCACTTCCGGTGCCTCGTGGAGGCACCGCTTTTATCTTGCCTTACCCTTCCTCCCTCTCCTGCGCCCCTTATCCCCTCCAGCCACCCGCGCGCCGAACCGATGGCGAGCATGAAAAAAGCCGGGAAGCGATGCCCTGGCGACATCGCTTCCCGGCTCCGGAACTCATCACATCAATGCGCTAGCGCGAACACCTGTCGCGCTGCCTCGGCGCTGCGGAACCGACGTTTGCCGATCATCCCGTGCGCCCTGCCATCGCCATCGACGATGCACATGGCGGCGAACCAGTGACCATCGATCCGCCCGCAGATCGCCACCCGATCCAGCTCGAAATCGTCGCTGTCAGCGCTCTCATAGGCGCCGATCCAGCGCTCCTCGACCCGCGCATCCCAGTGCAGATCGCACTCCTCAGCGGCCAGAAATCGCTGCGCCAAACCTTCTGCCGCGCCGCGACCAAACTCGAGCTCGAGCCCTGAAATCAATGCTGCCATCACGCGATCCGATGCGTGCGAAACTGCCTGAATGCTGCTCATCGAAGCCTCCTGTCGTGCATGTCTTCCTCATCGAAGACCTGCTCTCGACGGCGGCTGGCGGCGTGGCTGTCAGGGCTGCCGGAGCGCAGCGCAGGCACCGCGAAGCGGCGGCGGAGGTGCCGATTTTGTTGCGCCGAAAACAGAAGACTCGCGTGCGCAGCACGCTCCGGCCCGCAGCAAAATTGGAGGTGCCGCCGGCCTTGCACAGGCGCGCCGGCAGCCGCCATGCTCGGAAGACCCGAGACGAGCCCTGCCCACCTGGCCTTCTACGCGCCCCGATATGGCTCGCAGGCGATCCCGTCGCTGTCGCCGTCGAGCCCTTCGCGATAGCCAGGCTCGCCTGCATAGATCGGTGCGGCTCCCGCCTCTCGCGCCTCGTTGCAGCCGCTCCAGTAGTCGCCGGTCTGCGGTTGGCGTGCTCGCATCATGCCCGTCGAGACCGCGACGGCTTTCGCGGCGCCTGATACCTTGGCTGCCCCGCCCTCGCTGATCGCAACGCTGCCGGCGCCGAGCAGGACACCTGCAACACCGGCCAATCCGAGCAGTCGAAGCGCCGTCACGCGCGCTTCACCGCGCTGCTTGCGCCGATAGTGCGCTCCCAGCCTGACCGGCTCTGCCCTGAAAGGCTTGCGAAAACCCATCCGGGAGTTCTGCTCCACAACCGGTAAATGCGAGGTTTCGCCCAACGCTCCATCGGCGTTGATGCCCGCGCCGGGCGAGCCGGCGCGGGATCCTGCGTCACCGCGACCAGATCAGATTGTGGGCGCCGTTCTCGCCCTCGCTGAGGGTGGCGTAGATCGGCGCGGGCAGCGACGGGTCGTCGAGCTTGACCGAGACATAGGGGCGATCCTCGCGCGAGCTCTTGCTCCAGCCGGCACCGAACTCGACGCCGGCGGCGGTGGTAACGCGGTAATCGGGGGCCTTGTCGTGGTCCTTCTGCGCGGGCCTGATCGTCGCCTTCGCGTTGAGGGTCAGGGTCCGGATCGTGCCGGTGTAGACGCCGGATTCGTCGCGGGTGAAGCTGCCGATAGTAGCCATGATGTTTCTCCTTGATCCTCGAAGCCGCGCCAGTGCGGCCTCGATGGCGTCGAAGCGGCGACAGGCCGGACTGCCTGCATCCGCAGGACCGCAGCGTCAGCGAAGGACGCGCCCGGCGGGCTTTCTTGCGTCGCGAGGAAGGCCCGGGGCACACCGGGCAAGGGGAAGAAAGTTCGCGCGGGCGCGTTGCGGGCAAGGGCCGGCGTGGTGCCAGACCGCCATCATCCGGGAGGCCGCATGCGGCTTCGGACAGGGGAACATTTGCCGCTACGGCGAGGGTTGTCTGCGCGGATCACGCAGTCGAAATCAGGCGGCGGCGCTGCGCTCCAATGCGGCGAGGTGCTCCTCGCAGATGACCTGAACGACGCGGCCCAGTTCCTCGACACGCTCGCCGAGCCAGGCGAGTTCCTCGGCGCTGATGCGATAATGCTTCGAGTAGCGCGCCTTGACGTAGGCTTCCTTGAGCTTCTCGAACCGCGCGCGGTCCATGCGGTTGTCGCGTGGCCAGGCGTCGATCAGGCGCGGATCGATCCGCTCGGCCTGTGTGCGCAGGAAGCCGAGATTATGCACGTGCGGGGTGTAGAAGGTGCAGACTAGCAGCACGCAGTGGTAGAGACGTTCGGTGGATTGGTGGAGGGAGAACGCTGCTTCCTTGAGACGATCCTTACCCACGTAGAAATCCGCTCCCTCTTTCAAGGCAACGGCACTGGGAAACCACTCCTGAAAGTATTCCCGCGCCATCACCAGCGCCTGCGCAGGCGTTTTCGGCTTGGGCTGGTGAAACTCGGTGTCCTCGCTCTGGTAAAGCGCGATGCCGTCCCGAGCGACGTCCATGAAGAAATAGCGGCCATGCGCCAGCCCATCGTTCACCTCCTGCAAGGTGTGAACGATGAAGTTGACCGGCGTGCGCAGTGTCTTGGTGATCGCAAGTTCGCGGTTGAGCCGGTCCTCGGCGGTAGACCAGAACTCGACCCGGTCGGTGAGCTTGTCGTGATTGACGACGATCAGCAGGTCGAAGTCGGACTGATAGCCCTTGGCGGTGTGCGGCTCGTCGACCCAGCCGCCGCGCGCATAGCTGCCGTACAGGACCACCTTGAGGATACGCGCCTGCTTCTTCCAGTCCGACGTCGCGATCGCGGTGGCGTCGCCGAACTCCTCGAACAGGATCTGGACGACGCGTTCCAGCTCACGCTGCTTGGCAGGGGGCAGATGATCGAGGCCGGTCTTCATGATCGCAGACTCGCCGTTCGGGCGGAAAATGCCAAGGGGATATCTGGCGGCGGCGGGCTCAGGGCCCGCCGCCGCCGTCCGTGCACCCGAGAAGATGCAGCATCGCGGCGGCAAGATGGCGCTCGACCTCGTCGACGCCGATGTCGAGTTCGGCCGCGATCCGGGCATAATCGAGATCGCGGAAGCAGTGCCGTTCGAAGACGGCGCGCGGAAGATCGTCCATCGTGGCGAGCGCCGCCGCGATGCGGCGCAGAAGCTCGGGAAGCGGGGGTTCGTGTGTCATCGCGCGGCTCCTTGATGACAGGAAACCGGCGGCGGCATCGCCACCGCCGGTCCCGAAGGGAGACTCAGGCAGCCTCGCGAACCGGCTCGCCCCCGGAAGCCGCCACGGGGTGCGCATCGGGGTTCGGCGCCTTGGGGGACACCGGCTCACCCTCCGAAGCCTTTGCCGCGTCGGCGTCGGGGTCCGGCACTGGGGCAGGCGCCAGCAGCGGCGCCACCACGGCGGAGCGATCCGCCGCGCCGACGCCGCCGCGCGGCGTGTAGCCGCTTGCCGGAAAGCGCATCCAGCGCGGCACCCAGCCCTCGACCTTCGTGCGTCCCCTGCTGCCGCTGAGGCAGTCGCGGATGACGGACTTGAGCACCTTGCCGGTTTCCTTCGCGTTGCCCGTCGCGACCTGCCGGTCGGCGACTTCCTCGACGATGGCGAGCAACACCTCGCGGTCACGGATCAGGTCGAAAAAGGCGTCGTCGGCGCGCCAGACCGGTGCCATGTCCACGCCGAGATGCTGCCCGAGCAGATCGACGAGGCTGCTGCGGGCATGGAGCGTCTCGCCCATGACGATGGCGAGAATGTCGAGCACCTGCGCGTCGTCGAGGCGCACCAGCCGCACGAACAGGGTCGCGAGCCCCTCCCCTTCGCCGCCGCTTACGGTCAGTGTCTCGGGATCATAGCCGAGCAGCGCCAGCATCTCGCGGCGCTTCGCGTCGAACATCGCCTCGGACACCGAAAGCTCGACGCTCTCGCGCACCGCTTCGGGCGCGCGCTGGTCCTCGACCTTGACCGACCAGAGCGGCGAGCCGGTGATCATGTGCGCAACTGCGACGCGCAGCGCCACGCCGGGCGCGCTCGCGAGCCGGACGCGCACCGCCGCGTGGCGATGCAGGTCGACATAGTCGTTGCCCGCGCTGGTGATCTCGGGGCGAATGGGCCTGTCGGCGACCTCACCCCTGGCGCCCTTCTTCGCCTCCTTGCGACTGACATAACCTTCGTGGAAGGCGACTTCGCCGCGCTGGCCGATGGCGACATAGACCTTGCCGCCCTTCTTCCTCGGGCAGCGCTCATGCTCCCATGCATGGAAATACTGCCCCGGCTCAAGCGTGACGACATCGGCCCACCCGGCCTCGCGATACGCCGCGATCCGAGCCTCGATTGCGGCATCTTGCGCAATCCAGAATTGCTCGGCGCTGCCGAACCAGCTCTCCTCCCCAAACAGGTCGGCGACGATCTCGCCTTCATATGCGGCAAGGTCGAACAAGGCGACCCTGGTCGATATCGACGCCCCGCCGAACAGCCACGCCTTGAGCGCCTGCCCGACCGGCGCGCGGGCTTCGGGATCGTCGAGCAGCGCCAGCCATTCGCGCTGCCGCGCCATGGAGGCGAGCGTCAGATGCTGCACGGTGACTACGTCCACCTCGCCCTTGCGGTAGAGAGTGCGGATGCGCGGCAGCAAATTGCCCAGAGCGAGCGTGCGCTTGACCTGCACGTCGGTCAGCCCGAACAGGATGGCGATATGCTCGGGCTTGCGGCCCTCGCGGACCAGCCGCGTGAAGGTCTCCCAGCGCGTGACCTCATCGGGGTCCAGCCGCGCGACATTCTCGATCAGCGAGGCCTCCAGCGCCGCCGCGTCGTCGCCCGCGTCCATCACCGCGCAGGGCAGCGCGTCGATTTCCCCGCCCTCCTCCGCCACGGCAAGCGCCGCATGATAGCGGCGCTTGCCCGCGACGATCTCGAAGCATTCCGGGCCGTCTCCGTTGTCAGGCGCGGGACAGGGCCTCGCCCGGACGATCAGCGGCACCAGCACCCCGCGCGCGCGCACCGACGGCAGGATGTTGGTCAGGTCGGGTGCCTTCCTGCCCCCGCGCATGTTTGCAGGCGAGACGCTCAGCCTCGCGATTTCGATGTGCCTGAGTTCCATGGTGCTTTCTCCTCTTCACTCCGCACCGGACCCCGGAAGCGGGGGTGGGCGGCATCAGCGAACGGAGAGGCCCGCCGTCGAGCGGGCCCGGCACCTGACAAGGCCGCAGCGCAGCGAAAGAGCCGGGCGCAGCCCGGCTTGCCGGGGCCGCGGGCGGGCCTAGCAGCGAGTGCCGCCCGCACCCGCGTCCGGGAGGCCCCCACAAGCACGCCGCCGCGCCAGCGGCGACCGCAGCCCAACCGGCGGCACCGCCGCCAAAGCAAAGGCCGGCCCACCGGCAGAGCGGGCGGAACCGCGGCGTCGAGCCGGGCTTCGAGCGCCGGGCGGCAGATGTCGTCCGCGCCGAAACCGGGCGCGCCGCCCGGCCGCGCCGCTGGAGTGCCGCGGGGCCGCGATCAGTCGCCGCACCCTGTCCGCTGTGCAACAAGCGGCAGTGTGCGTCCTCAGCCCCGCTCCATTTCAGGGGGCGTTGCGGGGGCTACGCCCCTGCAGAAGGGGTCGGCCGAGACGAAAGGCTCGGCCGCAGGGGAAGGCCTTCCCCTGTTGCTTCGCCTGGCCGCCGAACTCCTCATAAGGCCCGGCCATTCGCCGATTCAGGTGACTGGCACCTCGCCTCGATGGAGTCAGGGCAAACGGTCCCTGAAAGTGGCACATTCGGCACCCATCCGCGCCTCTATTCTGTCAGGGACACCGGTTTCGCCGAGGGCTTCGCACAACTCAATCGCGAAACCATTAACGAGTTGCTCGGACTGAGAGAAAAAGCGCGGACGAACCGCAACTTCATCATTGGTCTACTGCTGCTGGCACTGATGGTCGCCGGGTCGCTGTTATTCGGGTCCGGGTAATTTCGCCCGTCGAACCGCGGCCTGGTACATCGGTAGACCAGTTCCAATAGCACCTCGGGCGGACGACGGTCTCGCTCGTGTCCACGTCCGCCGGCCGGGCAATTGCGAGCCGGATCGCATTCGCGATGGTCTAGGGCTTGACGGCGATAACCCGGAAAATCTTCATCTCCTCGCGGCCCTTCTCGTCGGAGATGCTCTCGGCGAGCTCGAACTCGACCACGCCCGGGCGAGGTCACGGTCATCCGGATTTTGTCATTCTCCTGCCGGAGGCCCATCCGAGATCGCCCGCACCGCCAACTTGGTCGCGCAATAGACTGCGGTGGTGGGGTCGACCGCGTGTCCACCGATTGACGAGACGTTGATCACCTGTCCTTCGCCCTGCTCCAGCATGATCGGCAGCGCGGCGGTGATGCCGTAGAGCACTCCCGTGATATTGACGTCGCCATGCGGTCCCATTCGTTGACCTTGAGGGAAGCCATGGGGCGAAAGCGGCACGACGCCGGCGTTATTGACGATGACGTCGACGTCGAACCAGGGCAGCCAGCACCTGCGTTGAGAGGATCAGGGCAAATGGTCCCTGAACAGGTGAAGCGCAGCATATTGGACGAGCATGATAGTCTTCCCGTCGCAGATCTCGCCACGGGCCATCATATCGAGCGCATGATCGATGGAGATCTCCATGACCTCGATGTCCTCGCCCTCCTCCAGCTTGCCACCTCCTGCCGCCTTGCGGTCGCCGGGCGCATATTCGGCGATGAAGAAGAAGAGCTTCTCGGTCACTGACCCCGGGCTCATAAAAGCTTCGAACACCAGGCGCGGGTTCGATATCTCGAAGCCGGTCTCCTCGGACACTTCTGCCCGGATGGCGTCCGGAGGGTCCCGGTCGTCCAGCAGCCCGGCCGGGGCCTCGATCAGAAGCTTGTCATAGCCGTTTACGAATGCGGGATAGCGGAACTGCTTCACCAGCACGATCGTCCGCCGCTTCGGGTCGTAGAGGAGGATGACCGCGCCGTTGCCGCGGTCATAGGTCTCACGCGTCTGCTCCTGCCAGGAGCCGTCGGACAATCGGAAGGAGAACCGGGTCTTCTTCAGGACGTACCAGTTGTCCGACAGGACGATGGTTTCACGCACGCGCACCCGTTCACTGATGCTCATCTTCACCTCTCGCCCTGGCGCTGCGCAACCCGTGGTAGGGCAGACCAGCGTTGCCGTACTGCGCTCGTGTGAGCGGCGTGCCGGCACGATAGCGCGCTTCAGCGCGCCTCACGAATGATCTCCTTGTCGTCAGGTCCGAGCAGATAGAATCCGGCGAAGCTTGCCGGATGGGTGTTCGAGGCGTTCTCGAAATGCAGCACCACGGTATCGGCGGGTTCGAAAAAGGCTTCACCGGCTTTCAGGACCCGGACTGGCTCGCCCTCGATCTGCAGCCTGATCTCCCCGCCGAGGACGATGCCCATGGTGGGAACTGGATGGACGTGCCTGCCCGTTTTTTGACCAGGCCGGAAGTCGATGCGTGCCGCCTTGATGCTCTTCACGGTCTTTTCCGCCGCCAGCTCGCGATCCAGGAGCGGGATACGGACGACGCTCGCCAGGTCAGCGGCGTTGCTGCCTGCCGCAGCCTGCTGACCCGCCGCCGAAGGGAGCGGAACAAGGGCAAGCATAAGGGAGATGATCACAGGACTTCCTTTCACTGGGTGGAGCGATTGCGGCTGGACTGCGCGGGCTGGAACCGGGCGCGCCTGTCCGGAACCGGCATGGTCTCGCTCGTCCTCTTGCTTCTCTCGAGCGTGGTGAGCACCTGCGGCGCGGTACAACGGGCTTGCACCTGGCAGCAGGATCCGCAGCAGGAGCGGAGAGCAAAACGTGCTCTTCGCTCCTGCTTGCCAGCGCGGTAGCGAAAATCCCGGCTGGTGTGCGCATGCGCGTACTTGCCGGCACAAGCGACATTCCCGTTCCTTTGGCAAAAAGAGTGCCGGCGTTCAGAACCGCACACCGAGCCCCAGCCGGATCTGCGTCCGTTTCACGCCATGCTGGTAGTTGTAGTTGCCATAATGAGCCGAGCGGAACGCAAGAGAGGCGAAGGCTTTTCCCGCGATTGCCTGTTCGGCGCCGACCCCCCAGAGGAAGCCGCCTTTCGAGCCCTCGATCCGGGTCCGGTCGCCGCCGGGGAGACCCGGCGAATCAAAGACTGCGGAAATCCCTGCATTGGAGTAGCCGGCCGTGCCGAAGAGCAGCGTCGAGGGCGTGACATTCGCGCCGAGGCGAACGGCGCCGGTCCATTCGCGGCCCGGACTGACGGTCAGCGCGTCGCTGCCGAGCGCGACGTGCCGGCTGCCGCCGAGCGGCTTTCCGAAACCGACCTCGGCACCCGCGACGATGCCAGGAGCGATGGCCACATCATAGCCCAAAGTCGCCGCGAGATATGCCGTATCGAAGTGGCGCGGCAGATCGGGATAATCGTCATTTGCGTCGAGCTGATCATAGCCCGCATCGAGCTGGACACGAGGGCCGGTGAAATTCGCGCTCTGCGCATTGGCCTGCGCCGCAATAGCGCAGGCGGCGACGCTTGCCGCCAGAATGATCTTCTTCATCGATAATCTCCGTCATGTTTTGGTCGATGCCGAGTTCCCTGGCAGGCGCTCCGCCCGGACCTCGGACCAGCGTGAAAAGTCGGTGAAAAGGCGGGCCGGGCGCCGCGATGATGTCAGGACCCCGCGGCGAATTCGGCGCGCCTGTCGCCTTCGATGACGGTCACGCGAGCCGGGTTCGTGCCGCTGCGGCGCGAGAAGACGAACTTCGCCTTCAGCTCCGCACCGGGATCTACCGCCGGCGGCCGGTCGAACAATATGGGAGGCCCCTCCACGCTCCGGAGCGACTGCCCGTTCTGCTCGGTCACGCCATCGTCGCTGCCCAGGCGCACCTGCACGCCTTGCGTCTGCCAGAGCACCCCATGCGACGCATTGCGGAAGGTAAGGTAGACATGGACGAGGTCGTCGTCGCGCGGAAGCTCGATGCGGTCGAGGCGGACGTCCCACTTGGCCACTTGCCTGAAGTCGCCGCCCGTCGGCACGGGCCATCCGGGCGCCGGGCCCGGTGAAGGTGAAGGCGAAGGCGAAGGTAAAGGTAAAGGTGAAGGCGACGGCGACGGCGGCACATCGGGGCGAGGAGCGGTGGTGCCGCCATCCGTTTTGGGCGGGGCAGGTTCAGCGGGCGGCACCCACGGATCGGCGGGAGCGGCGTCGCGGAACGTCTCCGAAGCGTTCCCCGGCCGGATCAGCCAGGCGAGACGGCTCAGCCCGTTCGCTGTGAGCGAGGCCTTGCCTTCCTTGCGCAGAGGCCGGTCGAATGTGAAGCCGATCACGAAATCCTCGCAGGGGGGGATCAGCGTCGAGGCCGGCTGGGGGCCGTTCATATATAGCTGACCGACCGCCTCCGCCGTGCCCTGGGCGTCCTGCAGTCGCATCGTCACTGGCGAGGTGGCGAGCGTTCGCGTCCAGCCCATGTTCTGCACGCTCAGGAAGATGACGGTCTTGCCGCCGGAGACGTTGACGCTTCTCGGCGCCAGCCACAGGTCCACGCCGCTGAACCGGGCCGAGAACCGCGTGTCGGTGGTGCGGCAGGCCGACCAGGCGAACCCGACGCTATTCTCGGCCCGGTCGACGATACTTCCGGAGAGCAGGCGCGGCGCCCCGTCGAGCTTGATCGTCACCGGCCCCACGCGCTCCTTGCGCTCGCGAGGATCAGTGACCGTGACGTTGCCGCGCAGAACATGGTCTGCATGGAGCTGGAGCGTCATCCGCTCGCCGTCCGCCGCGACGCGCACGAGACCGTCGGCTGCACCGGTGACCGAAAGCTCGTGGCCGTAGCTCGAGCGATACTGGCCAGAGAGGCCGAGCAGGCGTTGCGCATCGGCCGCATTGGGCGTCGTGACCTGCGCCGCCGCACCGCCCGGCAAGAGCGTGACCGCCGCCACTGCGAGCAACGGCAACCGCACACTCTCCCGGCGCGGCTTCGCGGATGAGCGGATGGTCTGATGGGGCGGCATGCAACGTCTTTCGAGAAGTGAAGCACGCCGCTGCCACACTGCCGGCGCCCCGGCAGATGCGAGACCGTGAAATCCACGTGATTTCCGGGAGAAGCGGACGCGCGGATGCGGCCGTCGGAACCGCACCTCGCGGCATGCCGGACACTTTCACGCGAGTTTCACGCCTGCTGACGCGGCGGCTTTCCGGGTTTTTGTAGGTCAGGCGCGCTCGAAATCACCCGACGCGGTTCGCGAATCTGCGACGCGCGACACCAAGGAACAGGCATGACGTACAAGGGAGCCGCAACGATCGCGCGGCACATCAGGCTCGCGCCATCGCTCACGGTCCTCGCCGCCACGCTGGCCGCTCTGCCGGCGAGCGCGCAGGTGGTTCCGGGACAGCTGCCCAGCCGCGAGCAGGTCCAGCCGCCCGTGCCCGAATCGCTACCCGCCCCCCGCGCACGAGTCGATGGGCGGAGCGCGTTTCGCGCGGTGGACTGCCCGTTCGAAACCTCGACGCAACAGGTGGCGCTGGCCGGGCTTCGCTTCGAAGGCCAGGACGGCGCAGAACTCGCACCCGAGATCCTGCGGCTGCTTGGCGATCTGCGCCCGCAGCCGGGGAGCCAGCCGGTCGCGCAGCTCTGCGCGCTGCGCGACGAGGCGAACCGGATTTTGCAGTCTGCGGGCTATGTCGCGTCGGTCCAGATTCTGCCGCAGCAGATCGACAATGGCGGGCAATTGATTCTTACGGTGATCAGCGCGCGACTGGTCCGGCTCGAGGTCGAGGGCGAGACCGGGCGCTACGCCAGGCTGGTGGCCGAGCGCGCCGAACGGCTGAAAGCTTTGTATCCGTTCAACCAGTTCGAGGCCGAGCGGATGCTCCTGCTGATGGGAGACATTCCCGGTCTCAGCGTCGATCTCACGCTTCGTCCGGCAGGAACCCGTCCGGGCGAGGTGGTCGGCACGCTCGCCGTCGCCTACCGGCCGATCGCGATCACGGGCAATCTGCAGAATTATGGCGGAAGAAGCGCGGGTCGCGAGAGCGCCTATGCGCGGGTCGACCTGTACGGGCTGACCGGACTCGCCGACGTCACGTACATCGGCGGCTCGACCACCTTCGACCTCGATGAGCAGCAGGTGCTGCAACTCGGCCACGGCATGGGCCTTGGCGCAGACGGCATCCGCCTCGACGGCAGCCTGACCCTGGCCTGGTCGCAGCCCGATATCGGCGCACTCGATCTGCGCTCGACTTCCACCGTGGCGACGCTTGCGCTGTCAACGCCCGTGCGGCGCGGCCTCACCCGCAACCTGAACGCCAGCCTTGGCCTCGACCTGATCGAGCAACGCACCGACGTCCATTTCGCCGGCGTACGCTATCCCCTCACCAGGGACCGGCTCCGCGTCGGTTTCGCGCGCCTCGCCGGCAATATCTCGCGGCCGTCGCAGAGCGGGCACGGCTATCGCGCTTCCGCTGCGCTCGAGGCGCGCCAGGGTCTCGCAATTCTCGGCGCCAGCGAGCGCTTCGACGGTATCTATGACGGCGGTTACACGCCGTCCAACGAGAGCGGCGACCCCACCGCGACGATCCTGCGCGCCGACCTCGACGGCCAGGTCGGGCTAGGACCGGTGTTCAGCCTCGCCGGCGCCGCACGGGCGCAGCTGGCGAGCGGCCCACTACTCAACTACGAGAAATTCTCGGTCGGATCGCTCACCGTCGGCCGCGGCTATGATCCGGGCGCCGGCAACGGCGACTCCGCAATCGGCCTTCGGGGGGAGGTCCGCACTGCCGCCTGGCGGGGCCAGCGCCTCGCGGCGGAGCTGTTCGGCTTCTACGACCAGGCGTGGCTATGGAACGAGGGTCGCTTCGACGAGAACCACCGTGCGCTCGCATCGTTCGGCGGCGGTGTCCGCGCGGCGATCGACGGCAAGTTCCTGCTTGAGGCGACCTATGCCCGACCGCTCGATCGCCTGCAGCGTATCGACCGCAGCCGCCCCGGGCCGCGCCTCCTTCTCTCGCTCACCACGCAATTCTCGGCCGCGTTCCGCTGAGCCGCTGTCAGGAGACATCGTATGATCAAGCGTTCCAATATCCTCCGCCGTAACTTCGCCTGCACGACGGCCCTCGCCGCAGCGATCGTCGTCGCCAGCCCGGCTGCAGCCCAGCAGATGGGCAATTTCGGCACCGTGCAGAGCCAGGTGGGTCCGGTCACCGTGACCCACGCCGGCAATAGCCTCGACGTCAACGCCGGCGGCGGCGCGATCGTCAACTGGAACAGCTTCGACGTCGCCGCGGGCGACGCAGCGCGCTTCCGCAACACCGGCGGAGCGCAGGCTGGCGAAATTGCGATCCTCAATCGCGTGACCGGCACCCGCGCCTCGCGCATCGACGGCACGCTGACCAGCGACGCGAACGTCTCGCTCTATCTTATCAATCCAAACGGCATGGTGTTCGGGTCGGGCGCGAGCGTCACGGTCGGATCGCTCACGGCGTCGACCCTCGACGTGACCGACGCCGACTTTCTCGACGGCACCGCCAGCCTCAGCTTCAGCTCGGCCGACAAAGGCGGCAAGCTGGACATGGGCGCGGCGATCCATGCCTCGGGTGATCTCGTCGTCATCGGCGACGATGTCGCGATCGCCGGCAATCTCGAGGCGCAGCGCGATCTCGGGCTGATCGTTGCGGGCGCGGTGACTGTGCAGCGCGCCGCGGGAAGTCCGCTCAAGTTCACGCTGACGCGCGGGAGCAAGGTCACCGAACTACAGACGTCGGGCAGCCTGACCGGGCGCAATGTCGCGATCGCCGCCGCTGCCGACGGCAGCGTCACCAATCGCCTGCTGGCGATGGACTCGATCGTCACCGCGACCGGCATCGCCGCAACCGACAAGGGGATCAATCTCGTTGCGGGCGGCGGTCAGTCGCTCGACATGGCCGCCGTCGATGCGAGTGCGTCGGGCGAGCTCACACTGCAGAGCGCCGGGCGCTTGGTGTCGGCGAAAGGCATGGCCGGCGCGTCGAACCATAACCTTTGGATCAGCCAAATCAGCGCACAGCAATCGGTACGGATCAAAGCCGCCGGCGATCTCGACATCGACAATCTGGAGGTCGTCGCCGGCGATATCGAACTTCGGCAGTTATATGGCTCAAGCGGACGGCTCCGGGCGAGCGGCACGATCGACATCTACGGAGAAACGGTGACTCTCAAGGACGACGTTGCGGCTGATCGCCTCGACGTCTTCGCCAGAGGGGACCTGAACACGCTCGGCCGTATGATGAACATCGACGTGAACACCCTGTATGTGGAAGCGCGGTCCATCGATCTATGGCGGACCAACCTCTCTGCCGGGGCGGCAAGCCTGAGGGGCGATTTCGTTTATCTTTCGAACGGTGGAACATTTAACGTCAGCGGCGATCTTACGATTGAAGCGACCAACAACGCCTCGCTGCACAACGTCAATGCAGGGCATCTTCGCCTGACGGCCGAAAACGTGAGCTTCTACGACGCGCTCACGGCTACCCAGCTCGATTTATTCGGAGGCAAGGTCGAGCAGGACCGGGACGCGACGCTCGACATCGGCGTGCTGGACGGTAATTTGAGCGGTGCAGTCACGCTCACGGGCAGCAACCGCATCGCGCGCATTGCCGGGCTTTCCGCCGCCAGCCTTTCGCTGAACACCGCTTCCACCCTCAGCCTTGGCGGGATCAACAACTTTTCCGGAAATGTCTCGATCAAGACAGCCGGAGACCTCATCGTCGGATCCGGGAAGCTGACCGGCAACCAGGTTTCGCTCGCATCGGCAGGCACGTTCCAGAACTTCGCGGGGGCTGGCGCGGTGACCGCAGCCGATCGCTGGGCGATCTACCTGGCCAGTCCATCGGGTCACTATTTCGGCGATCTCGACAGCGGCAACTCCGCAATCTGGGCAGGAGACGTAACCAGCCGCCCGATCGGCGGCCTCACCGGCAACCGCTACGTCTTCGCCTCTGCACCGACACTGACCTTCACCCCGCGCGATCTCGCCAAGGTGTACGGCGAAGACGGTGCAGCGCAACTCGCCACCAGCTACTCGGTGTCCGGCCTGCATCCGGGCGTGGCCAACGCGTTCCGCGGCGATATGCTCGCCGACGTGGTATCGGGCATGCCGCTGCTCAGCTCGGCCGGCACAGCAGCGACTGCGACGGTCGCGGGCGGCCCCTATGCGATCGACATCAGCCAGGGTTCGCTCGTCTCGACCGCGGGCTACGGGCTCGCCTTCGCCGGGGGTGGCAAGCTGATCGTCACCCCTCGGCTGATCACCGCGACCGCCCATGCGGCCGACAAGGTCTATGACGGCACCGATCTTGCGGACGGAACCCTGTCGCTCGACGGCTTGCTGTTCGGCGACGCGGTGACGGCTTCTGGCCTGTTCCGCTTCTCGGACAAGAACGCCGGTACCGGCAAGGCCGTCACCGTCATCGACGCCCAACTCGGCGGAGCGAATGCCGCCAATTATCAGCTCGCTTCGCCTGCGCCTGCGCTTGCCAGCATCCTGCGCAAGCAGGTGCAGGTAAGCGTCGCCGCCGACGACAAGACCTATGACCGGACCCTTGCCGCGATGGGAAGGGTGACCGCACTGGCGGGCGTCGTCGCGGGAGACGAAGTGGCGTTCGCCAGCGGCAATTTCGCATTCTTCGACAAGGATGCCGGCCAGGGCAAGATCGTCACGGTCAGGAATCTGCGCTTCGACGGTGTCGACGCCGGCAATTATGACTTCGTGGCGCCGACGTTCGTCAATGCGAGCATCCTGCCGAAGCATGTCACTGTCGGCGTCATCGCCGACGACAAGACCTATGACGGCACCACGCTGGCTTCCGGCCGGGTCACGACCACCGGCGTCTACACAGGCGACGAGGTCTTCTTCACCAGCGGCGACTTCGCCTTTCTCGACAAGAACGCCGGTGCCGGCAAGCAGCTGCGCGTGTCGGGCATCACCGCCAGCGGCGCGGATGTCGGCAATTACGAGTTCGTGCTGCCGACAGCAGCCATAGCGAGCATCCTGCCGAAGCAGGTCGTGGTCACCATCGCGGCGGACGACAAGAGCTACGACCAGACGCTGGGGGCGACGGGGCGGGTGACTTCGTGGGCGGGCGTCCTCGCCGGCGACGAGGTTGCCTTCGCCAGCGCCACTTTCGCTTTCCTCGACAAGAATGCTGGCCAGGGCAAGGCTGTGACCGCCACGGACCTGCGCTTCGGCGGCGCCGACGCCGACAATTACGACTTCGTGGTGCCGGTGCCCGCAACGGCGAGTATCCTGCCGAAGCAGGTCACGGTCGGCGTCATGGCTGACAACAAGATCTATGACGGCACCACGCTCGCGTCCGGCCGAATCACGACCACCGACGGAATCTACGCCGGCGACCAGGTCTTCTTCACGAGCGGCGACTTCGCCTTCCTCGACAGGAATGCCGGTGCCGGAAAGCAGGTGCGCGTGTCGGGCATCAGCGCAAGCGGTGCGGACAGCGCCAATTATGTCGTAATCGTGCCGCTCTCGACGACTGCGGAAATCTATCGCAAGCGCGTCGATGCAATCGGGGCAGTCAGCGACAAGCAGTATGACGGCACCACTGCCGCCCTGGGGTGGATCACCGGCCTCGACGGCTTGGTCGCCGGCGACGATCTGGGCATTTCCGGCGGTGTGTTTGCCTTCGCGGATGCCAATTCGGGCGACGGCAAGGCCGTCCAGGTGACCGGGTTGCGCCTGACCGGTGCCGATGCGGACAATTACGTTCTGAGGGCGTCCGCCCTCAGGGGGAATATCCTGAAACGCGCGGTGACGGTTCGCGCCGTCGACCAGGTTCGAAAGCCCTGGGAGATCGGAGAGCCCTTGCCGTTCACCGTGACTTCGGGCGGGCTGCTCGCCGGAGATGCGTTCAGCGGGACGCTGCGGCTGGTCCCGGGCGGCATGCCCGGCAGGTACCGCATCGACCAAGGCAGCCTGGCGCTTTCCAGCAACTATGCCCTCAGCTTCGAGCCGGGGACCCTGACGCTGACCGGGGGCACGCTCGGTGGCTATCAGGCCAGCCGGCTGTACCAGGAGCTGGAGCTCGGCGGGCGGGCCCGAGGCCTGCGCCGCGCGCCGGATCCGATTGCATGGGCGGCACCCCTCGACTGCCGCGACGAAGGGGCTGCCCCCTGTCCCTGAGTCCGGGACATGGCCGGAAGGTGCGTCCGATTTGCGACGGAACCGCATCGCCCGGCCTGTCTCGCCGTCGAGACCGGTGCTATTCTGAAACGATATGAGCATGATGCGCAGTGGCTGTGGCGCTCCCCGGAGCTTGCATGAGGGAAGTTGATCGTTCGATCGTCGTGGTCGACGACGAGGCGGACCTGCGTGAACCTACCGCGGAGTTCCTGCGCCTGCACGGCTTCCAGGTCGAGGAGGCCGAGAACGGCGCGACGCTCGATGCCATTCTGGCGCGGCATACGCCCGGACTGGTGATCCTTGACGTCTCGATGCCCGGAGAAGACGGCTTTTCGATCGCGCGCCGCCTGCGCGCGAGCGACAGCATGATCGGCATCATCATGCTCACCGCGCGTCGCGACATCATCGACAGGGTGGTCGCGCTCGAACTCGGCGCCGACGATTATGTCATGAAGCCGTTCGAGCAGCGTGAGCTCGTCGCGCGCGCCAATGCCGTGTTCCGGCGGCTGCAGGCAACGCCGCGGCAACCTTTCGCCGCTGCGGTCGAGACGAGCGACAACAGCTCGGCGGTGCAGGAGTTCTGGGTGGACACGCCGCGCGGGGCGGTATGCGTCCCGATCGATGCGATCGAGTGGATCGAGGCGGCCGGCGACTATGTGCTGCTGCACACCGCCGACCGCAACTACATGCTGCGCGTGACGATGAGCGAACTGGAGGAAGGGCTCGATCCTGCGGCGCTGATGCGGGTTCACCGATCGGCATTCTTGCGGCCGTGTTGCGTTGCGCGGCTCAACCGGGTCGGACGCCGGACTCACGCGCTACTCGGCTCGGGCGCTGTGGTCAGGGTTGGCGAGCAATATCTCGCGAGGCTGACTGCGGCGATCGGCTGAATTGATGGGTCGGCGCCGCTTCAGGCAGCACGCGCCGTGAACCCGGGGCCAGCCGACGCGTGTCGCCGCCGGCGGACGAGGTCCTCGTAGAGCGAGATGGTGCTCGCCTCCGGGGTGATCTGTAACTCTCGGCGAAGCAGCGCGGTGAGGCTGCGGTACTGGTGGATCGCGAGCGCCGAGCGTCCCTGCCTCGCATAGATGCGCATCAGGCTTCGATGGCCGATCTCGTTATACGGGTCTATCCGCAGCAGCCGCAACGCGGCCGACATGCCGCGCGTGCTGCCCGCCTCATTGCGTTCGGCGTCTTCCATCACCTCGACGAGCATCGCGACGAAATTGTTCCGCAAGCGCGTCTGTTCGACAACGAGCCAGTCGTGGAATGCAGGCGCGTCGCGCAAGTGGAAACTGGCAAGCAGATCGCTGCGATAGAGCTCGCATGCGGACATTCTCGCGGCTGCCGTTCCCTCGATCATCGTCTCGAAGCGCGCAACATCGACAGCAACATCGGGAGACAGGCGGATATATTCTCCGTCTGCTTCGACCAGGGGCCCGGCGGCCGGATGCAGCTTGCGCAGAGCACTCAACAGCTGACGCAGACTCACCCGCGCCTGTGCGCGGTCCGCATCCTCCCACAGCAATGCGGCGAGAGTCTCGCGATCGGCGGACCGGTCCCGCTGAAGTGCCAAAAACGCCAGCAAGGCGACGCCCTTGCGCGCTTTCACCATCACGCTCGCGCCGGCACAGGACAGATGAAATCCATCCAGAAGACGCATGTCCCATTTAGCTGCGGTCGTCATTTTCCCCCTGCCTTTCGAGTCGATTTCCGCCTCTCCAGCTAGCGCCGAACCTGACCGACGCACCTCCGGCGCGACGAGGCGGCGGGAATGCGGTGAAACCGTCAACCTCCCCCGTCGTGCAATTTCGTCGACATCCCGTCGATGCACCTCACCGGATGCGCCGTCAGCGGTTATGAAAGGCATTCGACCCGCAGCCTTAAGAACGGGGCGGGACGGCCGCATCGCGGCTGTCGTTCGTTGGAGCCATCATCTGAATGTGTGAAGTGCCTGCCCTCTCGCCATCAGGTCCCAACCACGAGGCGTTCCTCGTGGCGTTGCGGGATCATCTGCGCAACGAAGTCGATTGCGACGTGATCCTGGGGCAAACGTCCGAGCGCCTTGGGCGCCACTTCGGCGCCAACCGGGTCGGCTATATGGAGTTCGACGATTCGACCGTCGAGATGGTCGGGCGCGGCCACTGGACCGACGGCACCGTCGTCGAGATTACCGGCCGCGTGTCGTTCGAGGCATTCGGCGAGGCCTTGACCAGTTCGCATCGCCGTGGCGAGATCTGGATCCAGAAGTCGCTCGATAACCCCAATCTGGACGCGGAGGGTCGCGCCGCCTGCGCGACCTACGACATCGTCGCGGCAATCACGGTTCCCCTGATCAAGAACGACAAGCTCGTCTCGATCCTCTCGGTCCAGCACAAGGTAGAGCGCGACTGGTCGCCCGCCGACATCGACCTGATCGCCGAAGTGGCGGAGCGCACCTGGGCGACGCTCGAGCGCGCGAAGGCTGAATCCGCCCGCCGCGAAAGCGATGCCCTGCTCGCCGCGATCATGGAACACGCACCCATCGGCATCTTTCTCAAGGATTTCGAGGGGCGCTACGTGCTCGCCAATCCCGCGGTGGCACAGCGCCTCGGCCGGCCTCAGCAGGAGATCATCGGCCGGACTGCCGCGGAGCTTTTCGACCGGGAGAAAGCGGATCGATGCGAGCAAATGGATCAGGCGGTGCTCCGCCACGGGACCGTTCAGGTAGCGGAGCAGCAGATTGACGCAGAGGGCTCCGTGGCGCTGGGGATCCGCTTTCCGGTGCGCACCGGCGATTCGCCGATGCGGGTGGCCGGAGTCGATCTCGACATCACGGCTCTCAAGCGTGCCGAGCAAGAGCTGGAGCGCTCGCGCGAGGCGCTGTTTCAGTCCGAGAAGCTCAATGCGCTTGGCTCGTTGCTCGCCGGCGTCAGCCACGAGCTCAACAATCCGCTGGCGATCATCCTCGCCCAGGCTGAGCTTCTTGAACGCGAAGTCGGCGGAACCGCGGCGGCAAAGCGGACCGGCAAGATCCGCAGCGCCGCCGAAAGGGCTGCCCGGATCGTCCAGACGTTTCTCGCAATGGCGCGCCAGCGCAGCCCGCAAAGGGCTCCGGTCGGGATAAACGACGTGGTCAATGCCGCACTCGACCTGACCGAGTTCAGCCTGCGATCAAGCGGCGTCCAGCTGGAAAGAAAGCTCGCCGCCGACCTGCCGGTGATCATGGCCGACGCCGACCAGCTGCATCAGGTCATCGTCAACCTGATCATCAACGCCCAGCAGGCGATGGACGGCCAGTCGACTCCCCGACGCCTGACCATCGCCACCGGCTTCGACGCCGATCCCGGAATGCTTCGGATCGAGATCGCCGATAACGGCCCAGGCATTCCGCCAGAACTGCGCCGGCGCATCTTCGAGCCCTTCTTCACCACAAAGCCGCAGGACGAGGGCACCGGCGTCGGCCTATCCTTCTCGCAGGGACTGGTCGAGGCACATGGCGGTCGGCTGGAGGTCGCTCCCTCCTCAAAGGGCGCCACCCTCGCGATCCACTTGCCGATCACTGCCCCGATCGAAATCGGCGACGCCGAAGAACTCGCTTCGGCGACGCGGATGGATGGCCGTACCGCTTTGGTCGTGGACGACGAGTGCGATATCGCGGAGGCACTCGCCGACCTTCTTCAGCTGGAAGGCTATCGCTGCACGGTCGCCACCGGCGGATTGGCGGCTCAGCAATGGCTGCGCACCGGCGGGTTCGACCTGATCATCACCGATCTCAGGATGCCGGATCTCGACGGGAGCGCCTTGTTCGGCTGGCTCCAGCGCACCCGGCCTGAACTGCTCAACGCGTTCGCTTTCTCCACCGGGGACAGGCTGAGTCCTTCGGCGCTCCGCTTCCTTGCGCGCGTCGACCGGCCGGTACTCGAGAAGCCGTTCACCCGCGCCGCGCTGCAGCAGCTGCTGCGCAAGATGGAGCCGGCGACCCTCGGCTCGCCCTCCTGATCGCCGACGACCCGATCTGCCGCTGCCGTTCAAGACGATCGTCATGACCACGTCCCCGCTTTGGCGCCTGAGCCTGATGGGCCATTTCCGCCTGGAAGGCCCTTCCGGCGACGCGCCCCTCACTTCGCGCAAGGCGATTGCGCTGCTCGCCTATCTGGCCCTGCAGCGCGACCGCACCGCACGGCGCGACGTGCTCGCCGCTTTGCTTTGGGAGAATTCGGACCCGACCCAGGCGCGGGCGACACTCCGCCAGGCGGTCGCGGCGATCCGGCGCATCGAGAGTGAAACCGCGCCGCTCCTCGCCGCGGATCCCGACATGTTGCGCCTGAGCGGCGAGGTTGCGGTGGACGTTGCTACCCTTCGCGCAACGCTGCGCGAACCCGCTCCGGACGCGGACATCCCGGATCTATACGGCTCCGGCCTGCTGACCGGCTTCACCCTGCGCGACGCGCCCGCCTTCAACGAGTGGCTGGCGATCGAGCAGGCCCATCTGCGGCAGCAGGTCGTCGGCCGCCTCATCGAAGTTACCGAAGCCAATTCATTGGCGGGCACCGACCTCAACGCCGGCGCCGCGGCAGCGCTCAAGCTGCTCGCCATCGATCCCTACAACGAAGGCGGCCACCGCGCGCTGATGCGCATCTATGCGCGGCAGGGCCGCGCCGCGCTCGCCATCGCGCAATATCGCGCCCTTTCCGAGCTGTTGCGCAGCGAATTGCAGCTACCGCCTGAGGCCGAGACGCAGCGCCTCTACGAGCAGATCGCCACCAGCCGCCGCGACAGGGTTGTCGATCCGAAGCCGTCGCCTGCAAAGGCACCGGACCGGCTCTTGCCTGCGGAGTCCGTTCGCGAACTGTCCGGCGACCTGCCGGATCCGATGGTCACCGCTGACCTGACGCCTGCTGCGGTGCAACCGGGCACGCAGCGCAACCGCCGCCGACATTGGCTGATCGGATCGCTGGTGGGGGCTCTCGTCGTGCTCGGCGGCGGCGTGCTGACCATCGCCAGGAGCATAGACGACTGGCGTTCGGCGGCACCTGCCATTGCGCGGCTCCGCCCGCTGGTCGGCGACGCCATGAACCCCGACCAACTGGCGCTCTCACCCGACGGCACCCAGCTGGTCTTCAGCGCTGCGCGGGCGCAGGGAAGCGATTTGTTCCTTGTGAACGCCGATGGCAACGGCTCCCCCCAGCAACTGGCCCGCGACGACGGCGATGAGGAAGCGCCTGCCTGGCACCCGGACGGCCGCTCCGTGGTCTTCGTGCGATACAGGCAGGGCACCAGTTGGGTAGTGCTGAAGAGGCTGCCGGCGGGAAGTGAGGAAATGCTCGCGACGTGGCCTGGCAGGATCCAGTCGCTGACATGGTCTCCCGACGCCAGCTACCTGCTGGCAAGCGCGTCGCGCGGCGTCGGGCGCAATTTCAGGCTGATGCGTCTCGATCATGCGAGGGCGCATTGGTCCGCGCTGCCGGGCGGTATGTCCGGAGCGATGCGCGACATCAGCCCGCGCATTGCGCCCGACGGCAAAAGCGTTCTCTTCATTCGCGAGAGCGGAACTGTCGGATCGGAGATTTTTATCCGGGATCTGGCAAGCGGTGCCGAACGGCGGGTCGCGGGCCAGGCGGGCCGCGTCTGGTCCGCCGGGTGGAGCAAAGGCGGGCGCGGAGTCATCTACGGCAGCGAGGAAGGGGGCGAGTCCACCCTCTGGTATCTGCAGCCAGGGTCGGAAGCGCCCAACCGGCGCCGCCTCGCCACGGGCTTGCATCTGTATTGGGCCCTGTCGCTCTCCGCGTCGGGCGACAAGCTCGCACTGGTGACGTCGCGAACGAACCCGACATTCTGGAAGCTCCCTGACGATGCGGTACCAGGCACGCCGGCACGCCGCATCGAGATGCTCGCGGGGGTTGGCGACCGGAATCCGGAGGAGACAATCCTCGGCGAGATCATTTTCGTCTCGAGCCGCACCGGGGAGGAGCAATTATGGAAGCGCCGGCGCGATGGCTCGCTGCAGCAGCTTACGCACGGTGTTGGCAGGCGCTACGAATTACCGTTCGCGTCCCCGGACGGACGCTGGATCGCGATCGCGATCGTCAGGGACGGCGCTTCGGACATCTATGTGCTCGATGCCTCCACCGGTGCGGCGCGCCGGCTCACCCGCGGGCTCGCCGCCAGCCCCACCAGCTGGTCGCCCGATGGACGCCACCTCTATTTCCGGCGTACCGGCCGAACCTATGAGATCTTCCGCCTGGAAGTTGCCACGGGACAGGTGAGTCAGGTCACCCACGAGGGGGGCGTCGCCGGCATCCCTACCAGGGACGGCAAGGAGTTCATCTATGTCAAGGACGACCACGTCAACGTCTGGCGCCGTTCGCTCGGCGCAGATGGCAAGCTCATTGGTCCAGAAGTGCGGCTCGTCGGCGATATGGCGGGGGTTGCCGATGTGCGCCGAAATCACCTGATCTATCTTGCACGCGAGCAGCCAGCCGGCACGAAAGCGCTCAAACGCTACGACCTCCAGAGTGGCCGATCCTCGGTCATGTCGCGCGACGAAGCGGTGCTCGGCACCCTTACCCTTTCCGCCAGTCCGCTCGGAGGGGTGATCTTCGAGAAGAACGAACAGCGCCGCGACATCTCGCTGATCGAGTTCGAGTGAGATCATCGCCTCCCCATGATCAGGTCCTTGAGATTGACGGGCGTCGCTTCCGGCGGCCCAAAGCGGTTGGTGCCGCGGTCCCCGGAAAGAAGACCCGCCCAGAAAAGCAGCGCCAGACCGCCGATGGCGACGAGGCCGGCCGCGGTCGCCCACAAGGCGGCGAAATGGAACGCGATGGAGACGTAATCCGGCATCGAGGCCGCGATACCCAGGAGAATGCCTGCTCCAGCGGACAGCGCGCACACGGTTGCAACGAGGACGACCGGAACGGCTGACCGCCCGCAATCATGGAGCCGCCGGGCGATCAGGCACGTCCACGGCTACAACAGGAGCATGGCAAGCACCGGACCGAAAATCGGGATCTGGTTGAGCACCAGCCCCGCCAGCACCAATGCCGCCGCAACCGCCCAAAAGCTCTGTTGCCCGATCCTGCCAGCCAGGCCGCCGAACAGACCGCTCCCCGTCATGATCTCTCTCCCACCAACCTGGCACCACAGTCCGGAGAAATCAGCATCCCCTGCGTCGTCGCGGCGGCACGAGCGTCAGGGTTGAAGCCCGCCCATCCCCACCGGCGGGCGACGAGGTCGAAATGGTCCGGCTGCAGCATTCCCGTGATCTTCAGCCCTCCGCCGCCGAAGCAGCTCCCCGTCACATTCACCGGACCGATCCGGGGCGCGGGCGCGGTGCAGGCGCCAGAGCCGAGAGTCGGGGCCACGACGCGCACCCATGCGATCTCTTCAGTCACGCAAATGAGGTTCGTCTCGGCACGGCCGGCGCCCTGAATCAGCGTCGTCACGTGCCACAGTCCCGCCTGACGGGTTGATTCGCCGCGCTCGCCATCATCAGCAAAGCTGTCCATCCGGTCATCGCGCGGCTTCCGCTGCGCATGGTCGGCAGGCTTGCGCGCCAGGCAGGCCAAATTGGCAGGTCACGTCCTCAGCTCCGCTTGAAGGTCCAGACGGACGGGCCGCCGGTCAGCCGCATTTCCGAAGCATTCAGCGTGATCGCATAGTTTTCGGTGGCGGGCTGGACCGGTGCTTCGCCGGAACCCCCGCACGTCTTCTCCCAATTCTCCTTGCCGCCTTCGATGGCGAAGCGGAGCTGGTTGCCCAACCGGGTGACCTGGCCGACGCGCTGCGTGCGCGTGATCTTGATGCACTGGCCGCCCGGTGTCTCCGGATGCGCCTTGACCATCACCCAATCGAACCGGCCGTTCGGCTCGATCTTCAGCCGCATCTTGCGGTTGACGCGTAGCGGCACCGGATCGGTGACGATCGTCGTGCGCGTCATCGAGCCATAGCCGACCGACCCCCCGAGATTCGTGCCCCAGGTGACGCCGACGTTTGGCTGCAGCTTGAACTTCGGTGCGAGCACGAGCTCCATGCCGTCACTCGCCTGCGACCATTGGCCTGCGATGCCGGCAGGCTGCATCGCGAGCACCGCCGAGGAAGCCAGCGCCATAGCGCCGGCCGAGATGGCGTATTTGTTCATGTATTTTGCCTTGCGTATGGGCTCGTAATTCGAGCACGGATCAGGAGAGAGCGCCCGGGCGACGGGTCGGGGGCGACCGCTCAATTGGGCGGCCTGGGCACCCGCAGCTCCATGATTGGGCCCGTCGGCAGCTTCACGCCCGGCGCGTAGCTATTGCAAATCTGCTGCTCCATATAGGCATCGGAATAGATGCCGATCTGGAACGAGCGGTCGGGGTCACCGTTCACGGGCTGGTAGACGTCGCGACCGGCGCGAGATGAATCTGGTATCCGTCGGTACCCGATCGACGCGAAATAGCGCCCGAGCTCGGCGCGCATCGATGCAGTTGCTTTCTCCGCAAGCGGCAAGTGTCCCATGATAAAGCTCGGCTGACCGAAGACCGACTTACCGCCGTTCTTCTCATGCATAGCAAGGAGATTGGCATATTCGGCCGAAGGCACGTCCTTGCCGAGTGTGAACCAGATCCGCGCGATCGACTTGCGGCAGCGGATGGGGGTGGCGCCCGGCGGAAGCGGCAGTTTGCCGAACATGAACTGGACGAACGCGTGCGGATCGAGCAGACCCTGCTCCGCTTCCTCTTCCGCTTGCCGCCAAAGTTGGGCGTTGATCGTCGTCCTGCCCCGCCAATGTGCAGGCAAAGCCCCTGCCGGCGCGATCGGGCGCCGGCCGCCGGACGCCCCCCGTGTACCCGACCGAGAGGCCGGAGCCGCCTGGGGTACGGTGCGGGCAAGGCCTTTCTCGAAATCATCATCCGCCGCACGTCGGCTCGGCTGGGTCGAGCGCAGCGCCGCTTCGAAGTCCGGATCGGCCGGTGCTTGCTGCGCCTGAGCGTGGGCGCCCCAGATTGCCATCAGCAACGGGGCGGTGGTCGCCGCGAGGCGCCCGCGGCCCGCAGCCTTCCTCTTCATGGAAATCATCACTTGCTCCTCGCGCTTCGCGTATTCCGGAGCCTTGCGGTCGCCGCTCCGTACGGGTGTCCTCTGCCCGCCGGGCGTTCGACGCACGCGCGGTTCGCGTGAGCCCGGCGTGAAACCGTTCGGGAATGCTCAAGCTCGGCGCTGAACTCGGCGAGCGGCTTGGAATCGGCGCATTTCACGGCGTCCTTACGCCTGCGCACGGCTCGTCCGCGCAGCGGGAACTAGCTGCCGAGCGGCAGCAATGCGCTGCGACGAGAAAGGCCCAGACATGACATCAATCCTCAAATCCCCGGTGCATGCGATCACGCTGATCGCAGGTGGCGCGCTGGCGGCACATTCTGCTGCCGCCGGGCAGAATGCCCCTGTATCCATCCCAAATTCCGGCCTGACCGAGGCCAGCCGCCCCGGCGACGAGGCGCGCAGCTGCGCCGAGATCGAGGACGAGGTAAATGGTCTGCTGGAGAAGCTCGGACGTCAGTCCGAAGCGCTCGCTTCCGCCTCGGGACAGGTGGTGGAGACAGGCGTGAAAGGCAGCCGGACGGTCAAGAACGCGGCCAGGAAGAGCGTCGCCACCCAGGGATTCGCCTCCGCGGCATCGGACGTTGCCAGTGTCCTGCCGGGTGGCGCGTTGGTTTCGGGGTTGATCGGCTCGGCAGCCGGCGCGGCGATCGCGGCGGACAATCGGAAGCTGGCCGAACGGCAGCAGGTTCTGTCGCGCGAAATGCAGGCGAACATGGCTGCACTTCAGCAACAGGCGAGCGCCGCGATGCCGGATGCGATGCGCCTCCAGCACCTCACCGAGTTGCAAGCTGTTAAGAAATGCCCAGGCTCGGATCGGTGAAAGGGCCTACCCGCTAGCGGAGCGGGGTTCGTCCTGATGACGGGCGAGCATACGTGGTCGGCAGGCAATCGGAGCGAGGCGCTCCAGCGGACAGCCTGAGGAAACGGCTTCCCGCCGCTTCCTCAGGCTACGCGTCGACATCAATTCTTCGGCGCCGTGCCCTGCACCGGCTGAAGCTCGTAATGCATCTTCAGCTTGGTCGAGCAGACGCCGTCGGTGCACTGGGTCACTTCCATCGGCTTCTCCACGAGCACCATGGTGCCGTTGCTCGCCTCCTGCTTGCGCTGCCACTCCATCTGCTCTGCCACGTCGATCTCGAGCGGCAGCGGCTTCTTGCCGGGACGCGGCTGCGGCGTGCGCATGTCGCTCATGCCGTCCATCTTGCCGATGGCGTCCATTGCCCGCTTCATATCCTCTTTCGGGATTTTCTTGAGCGTCTTGGCCATCTCGCGGTCGGCCCATTGCAGCGAATGGGCGAGCGCGTCGCGGGCGGTATTCGGATCCCGGATGGTGGCCGCGCCCTTTTCGATCAGCTCTTCCTCGCTCAGCTCCTTGGCGACATGCTTCGCTACTGGCGCGACCAGCGGGGCGAGCAAATCCTCCTCGAACGCATTCTGCGGCACCAGCGGCGCGAGCAGGTCCGCGTCGGGATCGACCAACGGCGCCAGCAAGTCCGCATCCGGATCGGCCAGCGGCGCGACCAGATCAGCGTCCGGGTCGGTCAGCGGCGCGATCAGGTCCGCGTCCGGATCGACCAGCGGCGCCAACAAATCGCTATCATCCGCTTGCGCCGACGCGGCGGGTACGTGACCGAGAGCCGCGCATGCCAAAGCGGCGGCAAGCATCATCGTTGGCGCGGCAGCATCGCCGCGCCCTTTCTTCCATGGCATATCGGTGTCCTTCTCGGAGCTTGCTCAGCTGTCTTCGTCGGGCGTGCAGGTGCCGACATAGCGGCTCTCGTAACGGTAGCGCCTGGTCTCGAGCTTCTGCCCCGGCGGCGCGAGCCCCAAGGTCAGTTCGCCGGTCACATGATTGGCGAAGTCGCCCCGGAAATTGCCCTTCACCGTCGCATCGGCATATTCGCTGGTACACGCGATATCGAAGGCATAGCCGTCGCCGAGCCGGTGGATCTGGCGCTTGCTGCATTGCGAGTCCTTGCCGCCGGCGAGGCTTCCCAGCAGGTCGGTATCCTTGGGCCCGACGCAGCGATCCTCGGATCCATCGTCGGCGACATCGCCTTCGATCATCTTGGTGCGCCAGAGCCCGGGCCGCAGCTTCGGCAGCGCCCTCACGGCGACTCCCGTCGTGTCGGCCGCGGCCTCTTGCTGGCCGTTGACCGGCTGGCGGTCGGAGCTCGCGCCGCACCCGGCGAGCAACAGGCTCAGGCCGATCAGCCCCGTGTTGATGCTATGCATGATTTCCTCCGCAGATGGGCGTTCAGCCGGGCCGGCGAACGGCGGTTTCGGTCGCGCCGGGGGTGAGCCCGAGCCAGAGCAGGAAGGCGATGGCGACCAGCGCCGCCATCGAGCTGACGAGTAACGTCACCCCGGCGAGCATCAGCGCCGACGCAAATAGCGCAGGATTGGACATGCCGATCGCCGTGATCAGGCCGAGCAGGCCCGCAACCGCGCAGAAGCCGAGCGGCAGCAGCGCCAGCCGCGGCGAGTGCCCCATGTCGTTGAGACGGGCCATGGACAGGCACGTCCACGGGTAGAGCAGCGCCAGCCTAGCAAGTGCCCCGACCAGCGGCACGAGGTTCAACACGATGTTGACCCCGATAAGAATCGCGCCGCCGATCCAGAACTCGCGCCGCGACGCGGTGCCGCCGGGCGATGTGAGAAGCGCAACGATGTTTTCCATTTCAATTGAACCTTCCGATGTAGATGTTGATCAAGATTTCGGGTGGCTGCTCACCACTGCGGCTCTTCCGCAGCGGCGGCGCCGGCAGGTTGCAGCGGCGCCGATTTGACGCCGTCGGTCACCGTCCAGGGTCCCTTTGCGCCCGCGGCGTCGAACAGGACGCGCAGCCGGGCCGACGCCCCGGGCTGGATCGGCGCCATTCCGACCGGCACACTGCGCGCGCCGCGGATCGAAAAGGCCTCGGGACGGCTCTGCACCGGCCCGCCCTGGCTGCTGCCCTGGAAGCGCAGGTTGCTTCCGCCGAGATATTGCAGGTCGCGGGTGCGATTGCGGGCGGTGAAGAACAGCTCGACCTTGCCGCCGATTGCCTGCGTGCCGTCGAGCCGCACGTCGAACTTATGCAGCGCCACGAAGGGGGCGGCGGACGGTGCGGGTGCGCTCTTCGCCGCGGCCCGGCCGACGGCCGCACGCGAGATGTCGAACGTCGCCGGCGCGGCGCCCCCCTGCTGCACCGACAGGCGCACGAGACTCGATCGCGCCTTTTCCGGCTCGATCAGGAAGCGGATCTGGTGGACGCCGCCGGGTGCGACGTTCGGCATCAGGTGAAACGGTTTGGCCGGGCCGCTTCCCGGCATCCAGATGTCGCGGCTGCTGAAGCCGAGGCCATCCGCATCGGTAAGCGTGACGGTCCAGTCGCCATTGGCGATCAGCTTCGCGGTCTTGGCGACGTTGCGCACGGTCAGGGTGACGTCGAAGCGGCCTTGCGCATCGACGCGCAGCGACAGCGGACGCACCGCGAAGTCGCGCAGCCGCGCTTCGATCGGGTTTCCCGGCGCGACCACGCCGCCCTTGCCGGGCGCCCTGCCACCGCCGGGTGCGTTGCCGGGACCGGTACCCGGGTTGCTGCCGGGGCCTCCTCCAGAGCCGTTCCCGCGGGGCCCGGGCCCGGGTCCTGGGCCGTTCCCGCCCGGGCCGCCGCTCGGTCCCTTGCCGCCGGTCCCTGGCCCGCGCCCGCCCGGCGAGCCGCTGGGCGGGCGCTCGCGCAGGTCGTCCTCCTCGTCCTCGGGCTCCTCCTGCTTCTCTTCCGGGGGCTTCTTGCCGGCGGCGACATATTCCCACTTCTCGCGCTCGGTCTGATGACAGGTCTTGCGCCCGCCCCAGCTGATCTCGAACACGCCACAGGGGTCAACCACCTTGCGCTTCACAAGGATGAAGCCGTTCTGCTCCTCGCCGATTTCAAGCTCGTCCTTGTGGGTGACCTTCCCCGGCCGCCGCTTCGCCGGCTTCTTGGGAACCAGAGGCTCGAGCAGGTCGGCATCGGGGTCGACGAGCGGGGCGAGCAAGTCCGCATCCGGGTCGACCAAAGGGGCAATGAGGTCCGCGTCGGGGTCTACCAGCGGCGCGAGCAGATCGGAATCGTCGGACTGCGCAACGGCGGGGCCGGATAGAAAAGCGATCACTGCCGACGCGCAAAGCGCGCACGACCTTACTTTATCGAATTGTCGGAACATGGCAGGCCTCTGGAGGAAACTGGTCCTCGCGCTCTGCAGTATCGCCTGTCGGCGGCTGCATCGGCCGGGCGTCAAATCAGCGTGAAAATGCGCGTGACGGCCGGCCGCCAGGCGCTTCCGCCCCTATGCTTGAATGCGCCGGCGAACATTTCACGGCGCTTTCACGTAACGCGCGTCGGCGTCAGACGCTGCTCTCCTATCGGCCTCCGGTCGGCGGATGTCCCGCTGGCAAGGAGAAATCGACCATGAAGAACCGCCGCGTCGCGACGGGCCTCGCCGGCCTGTTGGTCATCACCCCAATCGCCGCCGCCATCGGCCAGACCGTCCCCGGCGCCCGTCCCGGAGACAAGGAAATGTCGTGCGAAGCCGTCGCCAAGGAGCAGGCGCAGATCAACAGGGAGATCGAGAAGAACTACAAGCGCAAACAGACGGGCAAGAAGATCGGCGGTGGCCTGCTCGGATTCGCCAAGAACTTCGCCTCATCCTCGATCGTACCCAAAGTGGGCGGGCTCGCCGGCAGCGGCGTAGTCGGTGGAGCAGCGGGACGCGCGGCGACCCAGACCATTGACGGCGCAATCTACGACGTCGGGCGCAACACCGGCAATTCACCGGCAAGCGGACCGCAAGCTTCACCCGATCAGCAGGCACGATTGGACCGGCTGTCCAAGATAGCCGCCTATCGGCAATGCTCCGCCGGCTGACTATCCCTCGTAAAAGCAGCTGAGCAGCGGCTGATCATCGCAGAGGCTTCGGGGGACCACAGGGGACGATATGAGCGATTTGCTCCGGGTCTTGGACAGCTCGAAGCCGAGACGGTATGAAGTTCCGATGCAACACGATCTTCCGATCGGCCAGGCCCTTCGCCGGTTTCGCCGGCTGAATGGAGTCAAGCAGGGCGACATCGCCGAGCGGCTGTCGGTCAGCCAGGGCAGCGTCTCCCGTTGGGAGAGCGGAGCCCAGGTGCCCGATGCCGGTCACCGGGACCGGATCGCGGAGATCGTGGCGGCAAGCGCGACCAGCGCCGGCGACGCTGCGATAAAGCGCCTGGTCTCTACGTCGTCCCTGCCGGTACATCTCGTCTGCGACGCGACTCACCGGCTTCTCGCCGCGTCGCCGGCGCGCGCGGCATCGTGGAACGTCGATGTTGCATCCTATCTCGGATCGTCGCTGTGGCGCTTTGCCAGTGACGAGATCATGGCGGCGGAGGAAGGTCTTGCCGCTATCGGCTGGTTCGAACGCCCGTGCCAAAGGCTGCGGTTCGCGACCGCCGGAAATGCCAGCGACGAAATCCCCGTGGCGCCGGGGATCATGCAGTGGGAAACGATCCCGCTTTCCGATGGGCGCGTCGGCAGGCTGACCACGACGATCGCGATTCACGCATAATATTTGCGTTCCCTGGCGACTGCGAGCCGACTAGCAGCGCCCTCATGGGGAACGGCCGGACACTCATCCTGATCCTGTGGCTGATCGGCGTGCTGGCGGCCGCTCAGCTCGCCAAGATCGCTGTTCTCGCGGTGAAGCTGGCCGAGACCTTCGGCCTCTCGATCGCGACCACGGGTCTGCTGATCTCGCTTCTCGAGATCGGAGGCGCGCTGTTCGGACTCGCGGCGGGTGTCGCACTCGGCCGGATCGGCGCCCGCCGCTCGCTGGCCGCAGGTCTCGCAGTCCTCGCCGCGACCGGGGTCGCTGAGGCCTATGCCGCCACCGCGTCGGCTTTGCTGGCCGCGCGCGCCGCCGAAGGGTTGGGCTATCTGCTCGTCGTGATTGCGGCGCCGACCCTCATCGCCGCGACCGCCTCCGAACGCGATCGAGCTGCTGCGCTGTCGCTCTGGAGCACCTTCGTCGCTGTAGGCATGGCGGTGGGCAGCGTAGTCACGGGCGTGGCGTTCACGACCTTTGGGCTGCGCGGCGCGCTCCTCCTGTGGTCCCTGTTCAGCGCGCTCGCGATGTTCGCGGTACTGCGGCTTTCCGCGGCCGCGCCGTCCGAAAGGCAAGCCCTTGTGCTTCCCGGGGGCGCCGCGTGGATCGCCACCTTTGGCTTCGGTCTCTACACCAGCTTCATCTGCGCGCTGACCATGCTCTTCCCTTCGTTCCTGGTCGAGCAAGCACGGGTGTCGTCTTCCGTCGCCGGAATTGCCACTGGCATCGTGGCGCTGGCATCGGTCCCAGGAGCAGTGGTAGCGATCGTGCTCGCACGGCTGCGCTGCTTGGATCGCAAGCCCACAATCGCGATCGTCGCCGGGACCCTGTTTGCCGCAGCGGCAGCCGCCCTACAGGTTTTCACAACAGGATCAGCACCGAAGTCGATCCTCTGGGCGAGTGCGGCTTGGGCGCTTTGGATCTCCTTCGCCAGCGGAATCGCATCGCCGATCGTCTTCGGGCGTCTTCCCATGCTAGCGGGAGCCCGGTCTGCCACCGATCCCAGGATTGCGCTAGCCAATGGCTTGATCACCCAGTTCGGTGCGGGAGGCGCGCTGCTGGGCCCGCCGGTCGGCGGGCTCGTTGTCATGCGCTGGGGCTGGGGCGGTCTCGGGCTGCTAGTCGCGGCGCTCGCGCTTGCCACGCTCTGCGCGCTGGTCGCTGCTGAGTTGATATCCGCGCGTGCCGGCGCTCGCCCTGCGACGCCCGAAGATCGGCCTTCGTGGGATTGGGAAGGTGCGCTGTCGGCAATCCATGCACGGAGGGAGTGATGCCGGCGACGCCAGAAGACCCTGCCCTGATCGAGCCAATGCGCCTGGAAGGCATCCTGACCTTCATTCAGGCGGCCGAGCAGCTCAAGGACACGCTTCGCTCCGGCCGCACCCGCCGAGGTCGCGCAGAAAGCACCGCTGAGCATAGCTGGCGATTGTGTCTGATGGCACTGATGTTCGAGCGCGAGCTGGCAAGGCTCGACATGGCGCAGCTGCTGAAACTGCTCGTCGTACACGATCTGGGGGAAGCGATTGCAGGGGACACGCCCGCTGTCGCGCAGCATGCCGATCCCTATCGTGCGGCGCGCGAGCGTGCCGATCTGATCGCGCTGTGCCAGCTGCTACCTATCGACCTGCGCGACGCAATTGTCGACCTGTGGGACGAGTATGCCGCCGGCCGGTCACCTGAAGCAGTGATCGCTAAGGGCTTGGACAAGATCGAGACCATGATGCAGCATCTCATCGGCCGCAACGATCCCGACTTCGACTATGCGTTCAATCTGACCTACGGGATTACCCACACCGACAAGCACCCTTTGCTTCGTCAGATCCGCGGCATCGTCGACGCGCACACCGCCGAGCGTGTGGAAGCGCGCACAGCTCGATGAACCATCGCCGCTGCCGGGGCTGAGGGATCAGACGGCAGCGGCAGAGACGATGGGTGTGCGAAAAGGAGCTTCCGGAGGTTGGCTGGCGGTTAGTACGTCCGAATCGAGCCGCAATCCGTTGTTCAGCTTATACGCATTGCTGCCGGCGGCTCTTGGGCCGTCAGCTGCCTGTCCGCTCTCAGGGGCAGATGCCCGGATAGCGGACATCGGCGTGGGCTTGTGGCGATCGACCGCTTCCGCCCCTTATCGGTCGTTCGGCGCGACGATCGCCGGTCCCTGACGCGGTCGCTCGCTTAACCTTGGAAGCGGGCGGACCTGGACCGGCTGATTCCGTACAGACGACATGCCTATCGGCCCCAAAGGCAGCTCCCAATGGTTCAGTAGCAACCAATAGGAGTACCCCCTGAATGAATGAGGTCCAACGCGGCACCGGCCGCAAGCTGCTACTTGTTCACGGTCTCGGCGGCAGCTGGCAATCGTGGAACACCGTCATGGGGCCGCTCAGCGTCGAACGGACGTTGATCGCGATTGACCTTCCCGGACACGGCGCCACCCCGCCGGATCACGATAGCGGGACCTTTGATGGCCTTGTAGGCAGCGTCGAGCGTTATATCGCGGACAACGGATTGGACGGGATCGACGTCGTCGGTAGCTCGATGGGTGCCCGGATCGTGCTGGAACTTGCCCGGCGTGGCCGCGTCGGCAACGTCGTGGCGCTTGACCCTGGCGGCTTCTGGCGCGGTTGGGAACGCACATTCTTCAAAACCACCATAGGCGTTTCGGGGCGGCTGGTTCGCGCAATTCGACCTATCTTGCCGATGCTCAGCAAGAACGCCGCATCACGCACCGCGTTGCTCGTGCAGCTGTCCGCGCGTCCCTGGGCGCTCGATGCGAAAGTCGTTGCGACCGAGTTGGCAAGTCTCAGCGCGACACCGACGTTCGACGCGTTGGTTCGCGACCTTGCGGGCGGGCCTCAGCAAGTTGGCCCGGCAGCCGACTCTGCGCGTCGGATCGTGATAGGTTGGGGCCGCCATGATCGGCTGTGTCTGCCGAGGCAGGCAGCGCGGGCGAAACTCGCCTTTCCCTCCGCCGACCTGCACTGGTTCGAGGCCAGCGGACATTTTCCTATGTGGGACCAGCCGGACGAGACGGTTGCCGTGATACTGGCCGCGACCCAGTGACGTGGTGCGGAGAGGAATGCCGCCTCTCTCATCGTAGGCGACGGTCAGGGATGTGACTGACGAGGGTCGACCATCCCTCGTTCCGACGCGAGGGTAAGTCTGCTTTCCACCGTTGCGGCTTTTTAGCGGACAGTCCGCAAACCACCCGATAGCCGACGTACCGGGCGATCCCGCTGCCAGAACCTGCCGGTCCTCTGTGGATGGCTCCCGCGTTGCAAGCTCAAATCGATATTCTGGCGTCGGTCGGGTGCAGTCTTCTGTCCGGCCTGTTGATGCAGCCGGTTGGACTGCTGGCCCTGATGGGGTCCTCGAGCTGGGTCCCGATCTGCTTTTCAGGCTATGACGCCTTGGACAGGCAATGGGGTGTCCCTGCTCCCGGTCTGACCGGTTTGCCATCATATCGCATCGCGCTCACAACATCGTGAAGCTGATCTCCTTGTTCTGCCAAATTCTGCTTGATCCTATTGGGGCAGCGCCGGGACGTGCCCGGCTCGGCAGGTCTCTCCGCGCATCATAATCGCCCAGACGATCCGTGCGGTTTTATTTGCCATCGCGACGGTCGCGACGCGTGTCGGCTTTCGCCCCAGTTCCGGCCATTCAGCCTAGCAGTTTCGATCAACCAGTTCGGACCAGAACGAAATGTGGCGGATGGGACCGACTTGTTGCCGTCTGCCAATCTCATTAGCGACATAATCGGTGAGATTTGCTCGCGCGCTCCCTCCCCACGGCGAAGCAAGCCGGCTTGACGCTCGCCGAGGCTCGCCAGCTTTGCCCATGCGCCCGTCGATCACATCGTCGCTTTAGTGTCCTCGCTGACCTTTCGCACCAGCTCGACCACGGAAGTGGCCGCGAAGCGCTGCATGATCCGTGCGCGGTGGAACTCTACCGTGCGCGGGCTGATGGCCAGGCGCAACGCGATCGCTTTGTTGCTGGCGCCTTCCTGCAACGCGAGCATCACTTCGCGTTCGCGCGCCGTGAGCTTGCCGGACATGGCGATCAGCTGTGGGTCGGTGAGTGAAACGGGTGCAGGCCGCGCGGTGTGCCGGCGCACAGCAATCAGCCAGCCGGCCGCGTTATTCCCGCCATCGAACGGCTCGACCGTAACGTACAGCTCGACCTCGTCGGTCGCGCCGATGCCGATCACCCCGCCCCAACCGCCCTGCGATGCCATCTCCGCCATCGCCACGTCTATATCCACGCCAAGCACGCCGAGGATCGCCAGCGCGTGGCTGGTGTCGGCCCCGCTGCCGAGGAGCTGTGTAATCGCGGGGTTGAGGAAATGTACCATAAAGCCGCGGTCGCACACAGCGACGCCGATGGACGAATGATCGATCGCGGCGTGGACCAGTTCGCGCGAATAATTTCCGAGACTGTGTTCCGGAGATAGTTGCATAACGTTCGGAATAAAGATTTCCCTTTTGGGACGTAACTATCCATCACAATAATTTTCTTTGATGGATCAATTATTTGAACCAGTAGTCATACGAGTATCTACCCCCAAAAGTTGCGGCTAAGCGAAAACTAATCCCGGGGGGACCTGATTCCAGGAGACCGGCTTTAATGTTCGTTTCGCACGTGATGGCTTTTGCCACCCCGACCACCAAGCTGCGCCTCGCGCTCCTCGGTAGCGTATCCACCGCCGCAGCCATGCTGCTTCTGCCCACCAGCGCCGCTGCACAGGCGACGACCTGTTCGCAGACCGGCGCAACGATCACCTGCGTCGATGGCGCGGCCACGGTCCTGACCGGCACCACCACCGCCGGCAATGCGACGATTCCGGGTCCCGGCCTCGTGACGGTCGATACGACCAGCCCGGCAACGACGACCTACACCGCCACCGGCCCGATTTCGACGACGGGCGTGACCGCGGTCAACCTGACTTCCACCGGCGGTGCGCTCAGCCTCACCCCTGCCGGCGCCGGCACGCCGGTGAACATCAATGTCACCGGCGGTGTCGCTGCCAATGGCGTGACGCTCAACACGCTTGCCCAGCCGGCCACCGTCACGGTTGGCAATATCGCGACCAGCGGTGCCAATTCGTTCGGCGTGCTGTCGACGGCAGGCGGCGATCTCACGCTGCGCACCGGCAACATCAACGTCAGCGGTGCGAACAGCACGGCGATCGACGCGGGCGCCCAGACGGGTACGATCTCGACCACCGCGGGCAACATCACTGCGACAGGCCGCGGCATCCGCACGGTTTCGGCGACCAACGGCGCGAATACTACGGTCGTCGGCAATGTCGTGACGGGTGATCGCGCGATCCTCACCAATGGCGGCACAGTGTCGGTCACGGCCGGCAACATCACCACCTCGACCAACGGCGCCACCACTCCCGGCGGCTACGGTGTCGCGGCGCAGGGCTTCACCGGCAACGTCACGGTCCGCACCGGCACCGTCAGCACGGCGAACGGCGCCGGTATCATCGCCAATGCGTTCAGCGCGACCGGTGCGACCGACGTCGGCGGCTGTCCGAGCGTCACCACGACCGGTGACAATGCCACCGCGGTTTCGGCACAGGCCGCGGGCACTGGATCGGTGACGATCAATTGCGGGGCGCTTTCCACGACCGGCCTCAACAGCAACGGCGTGTTCGCGACCTCGGTCGGCGGCAACATGGCCGTCAACATCACCTCGGCAACGACGTCGGGAATCGGGTCGTACGGCGTTACTGCCAACACCGTCGGCACTGGCACGGTAACCACCAATGCGGGGGTGATCACCACCACCGGCAATGGCGGCACGGGTCTCTATAGCCGCGCCGCCACCGGCGCCATCGATGCCGGCTACGGCAACATCACGACCTCGGGCATTGCGGCCGGCGCCAACAGCGCCAGCGCTCTGGATCTTGCGTCGACCGGCACGATCAACCTGCGCGGTAATGGTTCGACGTTGCAAACCAACGGCGCCGGCGTGACCGCCGCACTCGTCACCGGCACGGGCGTCACCGGCAATCTCGGCAACATCACCACCACCGGTGCTGGTTCCCAGGGTGCGATCCTCACCTCGACCGCGCCGATCAACCTCACCGTCGGCACCGTTGCGACGACCGGAAATGGCCTGATCGTCAACGCGGGTACCAACGCCGTCACGCTTACCACCGGGGCGGTCACCGCAACCGGGGCGGGTGCGACGGGCACGGTCGTCAACAGCACCGGCGCAGTGAACTTTACCGGCGGCAGGCAGGCGGCCAATGGCGCGAACGCGCTTCGCATCACCGGCGGTGCCGGCGCGATCAACGCCTCCGTCGCCGGCGCCGGCACCACCGGCACCGGAACTGCGGTCGTCATCACCGGCAGCGGCCCGGTGACGTTCGCCAATAGCGGGACGATCACAACCACCGGCGCTACGTCCGACGGCATCAACATCGTTACGCCGGGCACTATCGCCATCACCGGCGGGCAGATTGCCACCACCGGCGCCAACAGCCGCGGCATTGTCGCCAATGGCGGCGGCGCGGTCACTATCTCAGCGGCCGGCGTCACCGCCACCGGCGCGACGTCGAATGCGATCGTGGCGAACAGCACGGCGGGCTCGGTTAGCGTCTCGCTCAGCGGCACCAACAACTCGGCCAGCCTCGACGGCGTGAACATCGCGGCGGCGACCACCGCCAATCTCGCGCTGACCTCGGGCACGCTCACTGGCCTCAACAACGGCGCGACGATTACGTCGGGTAACGGAACCACGGTCGCCAACGCTGGCACGCTCGGCGGCGGCGACTATGCCCTCGCGGTCACCGGCGGTGCGGCGACGGTCAACAATAGCGGCACGATCAACGGCCGCATCCTGCTGACCGCCAATGGTGATACGGTGAACAATAGCGGCACGTTCAACGCGAGCAGCAACAGCGACTTCGGCGCCGGTTCGGACGTGTTCAACAACAGTGGCACGCTGCGGGTACTCGGCCAGTCCACGACTGCCGGCACGGTCACGCTGACCGGGCTGGAGACGTTCAACAGCAGCGGCCTGGTCGATCTGCGCAACGGCCATGTCGGCGATGCGGTGGTTCTGCCGGGCAGCTATACCGGCAGCGGTGCGGCGCAGCTCGGTGTTGATGTCGATCTAATCGCCTTCACCGGTGACCAACTGCGAATCGGCGGTGCGGCGACAGGCACGACGATCGTCTCGATCGCGGCGCTCAACAATGTGCCGGCAGTGCTCAGCACCAGTGCAGGCGCGGTGGTGGCGCAGGCTGGCGGGGCGTCGTCTGCCACCGCTTTCACACTCGATGGCAGCAGCGTCGATCAAGGGCTGATCCAGTACGGCATAGTCTACAACCCGACGACCTTCGCCTATAGCCTGGTCGCCACACCCGGCGTCGGAGTCTACCGGGCTTCGCTGTTCGCCGAAGGGGTGCGCAACCTCTGGCTGCAGTCGGGCGACAGCTGGTCGGGCCATATGCGCGAACTGCGCGACAATGTCGCGGCAAATGGTCCCGGCGGCGCTGGCGGGCGCGTCTGGGCCCAGGTGCTCGGCCAGGTCGAGCAGCGCGGCAGCAACCGCAGCTTCGCGTTCAACGGCGTCACCACCCCAGTCGATCTGAGCTACAAGCAGGACTATTTCGGTGGCCAGATGGGAGTCGATCTCGGCGCACCGGCGGGCGAAGGTGGCTTCGCCTTCGGCCTGACCGGCGGTTATCTCAACTCCAACCTGAATTTCGCCAACTCACCCGATCGGATTAACTTCGATGCGGTCAATGGCGGAGTATATGCCAGCATCAATACCGGCAGCTTCTTCATCAACGCGCTTGGCAAGTACGACTATTATTGGGGCAACAACCGCAGCCTCTCAGGGCGCTACACCCAGAAGTTGAAGGGTTCGATCTATGGCGGCAAGGCGGAGGCGGGCTTCCGCTTCGGCAGCAAGCTCTGGTTCGAGCCGGCGGCGAGCGTTTCCTACACGCATTCCGATTTCGACAATTTCGGCAATGCGTCGGGTAGCTTCGCCTTCAACGACCAGGACGGTGTGCGCGGCCGTGGCGGCGCGCGGATCGGCTTCACCAGCGATATCGGCCCCGCCAAGATGACTCTCTACGGCGGCGGCAACTATGTCCATGAGTTCAAGGGCCAGGACCAGGTCACCTTCACCAGCGGCGGCCAGACGGTGCGCTTCGGCAACCAGCGTTTGAGCGACTATGGCGAGGGTCTGCTGGGCCTGAACGTCGGCTCGCAGCATGGCGCGATCAGCGGCTTCTTCGAGGGCCGTTATGCCGATGGCGGCGACTATGAAGGCTATGGCGGCCGCGCCGGCGTGCGCTTCCGCTTCTGATCTTACGAGAGCGTGGGTGTTTGTGGGTCGTCTCGTAAGAGGCGGCCCATAAGCATTAGGCCAGTATCGACTCGCCAAGCCGCAAGCTGGGAAAGCACATCGGCTGCATTAGTTTCACTGCCCCCCCCCCCCCGCTATCCGATGCATAAACCTGGCCTGCCGCACCGATGCAATGTCAAAGACTTCGCGTTCTTTGCCCTCAGAGCCGATCGTGTATGACCTCTTCGCGCGGGCCGCCAAACCGGCGCTCAACGGCGGCGGCGATCCGTCACTGTAAAACAGCGGCCACTGGTTCACCGTCTCTGATAAATGGCGGTTTCCGTCCGAGCGCTTCTTGGCCGTTTATTATGGCGGAGATGCGTTTGACGAGGACCGCTACCGATTCGTTGTATCGACATGACCAACTCCTCCGCGACGCCCTTCGGGCCGGTTCGCACACGATCGGTCTGAGAACTCGCAACTGCCGCCATCAGCAACCAGTACGCGCTGCGCCGGTGCTCTACGAACCCGGGCGATCGGGCTGCGCATCGGAGATGCGCAGCCCTTGGGACAGGCTTTACCAGCCGAACGTCATGCCGACCCGACCACCGGTCGAACCCTTGACGGTCGAGCCGGCGACCCCCCGCGCGCCAAGGTTCGAAGCCGATCCCGCGCTGCAGAACGCACTCGTCCATCGCTCCGCCGCCTTCGTTTTCGCACATGGAAGCCTGCTCGATCCGCATCCCGCCGTGCAATATTTCACCACCAGGGATTGCGGCTATCTCGTCCTCACCGCCGTCATCGCTGTCGCGCTTGCGCCCGAGGCCACGCTGTCGCTGTCCTATCGCAGCCTCGCGCGGCAATTCCGCGTGTCGCGCTCGCATATAGGCAATCTAATGGCCCATGCCGCGCGAGAGCGATGGTTCGCTATCGATGGCCGCGGTCGACTGACGTCGATCAATCCAGATATACTGGAGAGCTACAGGACCTGGGCCGCCAGACAGATGGCCCACCAGGGAGTTCTTGCCAACGCTATCCTCGCGACCGACGCAAACGCCATCGGTGCATCGGGCTTTCGGGCAGATTCAAGCTGCGCACGGTGATCTACAGCCGCGAAAGATGGTCCGTCGGCCGCGGCACCACGCGCGGCGGTGCATACGGCATGGCGCCGCGATCGTCATGCGCGCGCATCTAAGACGGGGCAGTGATCGCGCAGCTAGCCCGGGGGCTTTCGGGATTGGAGCGGGTCAACTCGAATGGCCGCAGTTGGGCGCAACGCTGCCATAAGTGCCGCGCTGGAGCCCAACTCCTCAGCGGTTTGAAGAACGCCTTCCGGCGGGCGCGAGCAGTCCACCCGAGTGCCCGAAGCTCAACTACTTCCCTTTGCAGCAGCTTCGGCAAATCGCTGATAAAGCGCCCGCAAGTTGGCGCTCCGCTCGGCGACAGACCATGTTTCGAGCCCACATTCGAGTTCATGCGCAAGGTCCCCAAGAAGGTGCTCGCCGAACAGGCCGGCCGTCCCTGCAAGTTGGTGTGCGATATTGCGCAATGCCTCGGCCTCAGCATCATCAATCGACACGGCCAGAGCTGCCGCTTGGAGGGCCGTCACGGCGCCTGTCTTTCGATCGTGAAAGCGTGCGGCCAAGGATGGTTTCTGCGATGCCTCCGCCAGGCGCACGTTCGCGCCTGCGTCGGACACCCTGGCTACGTCCGTCTGCAGGTATTTTCGAAGCACTCGTTCCAGTTGCTTCTCGTCCAGCGGTTTGGCCAGGTGATCATTCATGCCCGCAGCAATACACCGCTTGAGGTGCTGCGGTTGGGCGCTCGCCGTGAGAGCGACGATGGGAACTTCAGCACCTGAGTTTTCGGTGGTTCTGATAGCTCGCGTTGCCTCGAAACCGTCGAGTACCGGCATCTGACAGTCCATCAGAATCAGGTCGAAGCGCTCCCGGTGCGCCAGCGCCAATGCTTCGGCGCCGTCGCAGGCAAGGCTAACATTCGCGCCGTACCTGGCGAGAGTAGCCAGCATCAGGTCACGATTCAGGTCAACGTCATCGACTACAAGGATGCGCTTGCTACCAAGGTTCAGAGCTTTCTGGGCAGTCGAGCTGTCCAGCGCCACCTGATCGTGCTCACGGACGAGCGGAAGCTCAACCTCGAACCAGAAGGTAGAACCTTCGCCGATCTTGCTGGTCACGCCCATGTTGCCGCCCATCAACTCGATGAGTTGACGGCTGATCGCGAGCCCGAGCCCGGTGCCACCATAATGTGACGCCACGGCAGGGCCAGCCTGGACAAAGCGGCTGAAGAGCGTCCCCACCCGATTATCCGGTATCCCGACGCCGGTGTCGCGAACTTCAAAGCGCACGACGCGCTTTTCACCTTTACCCGTGGCCCAGATGCAGAGGGTGACAGAGCCCTCACGCGTAAATTTCACCGCGTTCGAAAGCAGGTTGAGTACGACCTGACGTAGGCGTCCGCTGTCACCGTCCACCCATCTCGGGACCTCCGGACAGAGCAGTACGCGCAACTGGAGATCTTTCGCTGCGGCCTGAGGCTCAAGCAGACCGATTGCACTGCGTGCGAAGTCCTGAACATCAAAAGACTGGCAATCGAGTTCCAGTGCCGCCGCCTCAAGCTTCGAGAAATCGAGTACGTTGTCGATGACGCCGCGCAGGGCCTGCCCTGCGTTGTGGATCAGCTTTACGCGACGCCGTGTCTCGTCGGAGAGTTCCGCAGCTTCCGTGATCAGGTGAGAAAAGCCGATGATGCTGTTCAGCGGCGTCCTTAGTTCATGGCTTACGTTTGCAACGAAATCTGACTTGGACTTGACCGCCTCCTCCGCGCGCTGCCGGGCGAGTGTGAGCGCGTCTTCGCGCTTTTTACGTTCAGTTATGTCTCGAACAACATCGATATAGCCGTCGACGGTCTCTCGCCCGCCCTCGCGTAGCAAGCCAATATTCGACTCGAGCCAGATCCATTCGCCACTCTGGTGCTGCGCTCGCCAGCGGACCGGCTTTGCTGCCCCGGTACTGAGGAGCGAACCGTACTCGCTCTCAAGGCGGGCCCGGTCATCCTCATGCACGTATTGAAGCGCCCGAGTGCCGATCACTCGATCCGGATCGAGGCCGAGTACCCGTTCGCACGCGGCGGAAATGAAAGTAACCCGGCCGGCGAGGTCGGTAGTGGTGATCATGTCCGTCGTGTTCTGGGCCATCAGGCGGAACCGGCTTTCCGTTTCCCTCGTGCTGGTGAGATCTTCAACCTGAGCGATCAGGTGCCCAGGCGTGCCGTCCTGGGGCTCCACCAGTGACACCTGAAGTCGCACCCACACGTCACGCCCGCTCTTGTGAAGGTAGCGCTTTTCGAGCTGGAAGCTCGGTATCTCGCCCGATAGCAGATCAGTTATCTCGGCCTGGCCAAGGCTTACGTCAGCAGGATGGGTCAGCTCGCGAAAATTCTGGCCGCACAACTCTTCAGCCGCATAGCCCACGATTTTGGAAAAAGCTGCATTCACCTTGAGGAGAACGCCGTCCATGCTCACCAGGGCCATGCCGATCGGCGCGTGATTGAAGGCGTTCTCGAATTGCGCGTTGTTGCGACGACGCTCGGAAATGTCATGCAGCAAGGCGGTAAATTCCCACCCCCCGCTTACGCGCGTGGCATTGATGGCCAGCTCGATGGGTATAGAATCCCCGTCACGGCGAAGTGCCTGCACTTCCAGAGTTTTGCCCACGAGGCCCCCCTCGCCTGCCTCGACGAAGCGGCGAAGTCCTGCGACGTGCATGGGTCGCAATTGCGGTGGAACGATCAGCTCGGCCAGATCGCGACCTAGAGCTTCCCTCTCCGTCCAGCCGAAAGTTACTTCGGCTTGCTTGTTCCAGCACGTGATCATGCCCTCGCCCGTCATGGTGACAATCGCCTGGTGGGCGTTGGCGATGATGCCGGCGAGCCGTTGTTCCTTCGCTCGCAAGCTGGCCTCGAGCTCCAGCCGCTCGCCGATCTCGGCGGACAGCGCCCGCATCGATGACGCCTGTTGCCTCAGTCGCAGGGTCGTCTGCTCATGGCGCAGCTGGTTGCTTATCTCGGACGCGAGCGCAGAGGTTACCAGGCGCAGGGCGTGTATGTCTTGCTCGTCGAATTTGTTCGGCGCGTCCGAACAGATCTTCAGCACTCCCGAAACAGTCCCGCGATGCGCCAAAGGGGCGCAGATCATGGACCGGATACCGGTGCGCTCACACGCTTGCGCATTCACCCGGGGGTCGTCTTGCGTGTCCTGACAGATCAGGAGCTCTCGACGGACGGCACACAGCCCTGAAAGGCTGCCTTCCTTTGGTATGCGCATGCCGTTGAACTCGGCCAAGGCGGCGCTCGTCGCCTTGTACACCATGTGATCCCCGTCAACGAGTTCCAGCACTACCCCTGCAGCACCGACCAGCTTCTCGAGCTCGTCCACAACGAACTGCATGAAGCTTTCAAGATCCAGCTCCGCCTCAGCCAGCCGGGATTGTACAAGCGCAAGCCCCTCGAGCCGCTGAACACGATCGTAGATGTCGTTCCGTGCCTGCTTATCACCAGCGGCATCCACACTGCTAAGGTACGACATGAAGAATCCGGTCCAACGAAAACTGGACACCTTGCACGAAGCAGGTGCTTGGTGTGTCGTGCCCGATCTTCAGCCTCTCGGTCCGCCGTCCCTGACTCAGGTGCGAAACCGGTTGACCCGTCGGACGGAGCCCAAGCGGAAGGGGCGCTTAGGACTTTATAGGACGGGAGGGCCACTCCTGCGGACATCCCCGCCCAATTGTTCCCGAAGCGCCAACTCCGGGACTTGGACCAGAAGGACTGCGAGTGACACCACTCCCGCAGAACGCGAGCGTGCCAACCCGATCTCGCTATTCGGGGCGCATCCGCCCGGAGCCCGCGAAGATAGGGCTCCAGCTGCGCGCGCGCAGGCGACACTTCGAACCTGCGCTTTAACCCCTACGCATCAATACGAGGGCGAATGTTCAGACGGGCCACACGGTTCGTCTCCTAGCGCGGTGAGGTATTTCCTCAATCTGAGCTCTCCAGATGCATCGCCGCCTGCTTATCCCACGTGCACTCCTGATCGGGTGCCTTCTTCTGCTTCTGACGGGCATCGCTCTCACCGCCTTCCTTGTCTCCGAAAGGCAGGCGGCGGACCGGTGGGTCATGCATGCCCTCCAAGTGGAAAATCAGCTCAGCCGCCTGCGAATTTTGATGCTGAAAGGCGAAGTGCAGAAGCGCGGCTTCGTGATGGGCGGCCCGGTCGACCTGCGCGCATCCGCCTATGATTTCCAGAAGCGGGTATGGCCGGAACTGGTGAAGCTGGACGAGATGACAAAGGACAATCCGCGTCAGCAGCGCAGGATCCAGGACCTGCAAACGCTCTACTGGGAGCGCGTGGCTGTCTCACGACACATTCTGGAACTCGCCAGCCGAGGTGAACCGAGGAAAGCCACCGCCATCGCGACCAGCAAAGCAAATCAGCATCGGCAGGACAGATGGTCGGATCTGGCGATTGCAACTGAAGCCGAGGAGCGCCGCCTGCTGGATCATCGGCAACGCAGGGCCAAGGCGCTGGAAACGCCCGTGATGCTGGCGATCGCGGCCTCCATCATTCTCAGCATCACCCTTGCAATGCTGCTCGCGGCGGAGCGGCGGCGCAAGGTTCGGGAACTCGGCCATTTGAACGCGCTCCTCGAAAGGGACATCAATCGTCGCGCCCAGCTTGAGGCGGAGCTCGTCGCGGCCCGGGCAAGTGCCGAAATGGCGGCAGAGGGGAAAGCAAATTTCCTCGCCAACATGAGCCACGAAATCAGGACGCCGATGAATGGCGTTCTCGGCTTCACGGATCTGTTGCTCGGGAGCAGGCTTGACCCGCAGCAGATACGCCACGCGCAGCTCATTGCCGATTCCGGCAAGGCGATGATGCGGTTGCTGAACGATATCCTCGACTTTTCAAAGATCGAGGCAGGAAAGATGCGCATTGCCCCCGAACGCGTCGACCTGCGGCACAAGCTGAAGAATTGCGTGAACCTGATGCAATCTGCGGCAGCCCAGAAGCACCTGGAACTCAAGTGCCAGATAGCTGACGACGTGCCGTCGTTCGCGATGGTGGACGGACTGCGCCTGCGCCAGATCCTCCTGAACCTGGTCAGCAACGCAGTGAAGTTCACGCAAGAGGGCAAAGTCGCTCTGGCTGCACGCGTTCGCATCGAAGAAGGTGTCACCTTACTCGAGGTCAGCGTGACTGACACGGGGATCGGCATACCTCTCGAACAGCATGCCGCCGTCTTCAACGAATTTGTTCAGGCCGAGGATAGCACCGCACGTCGCTTTGGCGGCACCGGGCTGGGGCTCGCGATCAGCAAGAACCTGGCCGGGATGATGGGCGGTGACCTGACGTTCAAAAGTGCGGTCGGCAACGGTACCGTTTTCACACTGACGATACCGATTGTTGTGGCGGCCGCGCCGTCGAGCAATCTCGGGAAAGTATCCGAGGAGCCTGCCGATACTTCCGTTATAAATGTCCTGCTCGCCGAGGATCATGACGTGAACCAGGAGCTTATGCAGGCGATGCTGGCGCACCTTGGACATCGCGTCACGACCGTCGGCGATGGAGCCCAGGCGCTAGATGCCGTCATTTCTGCTCATGCGGCCGGTCGCCAGTTCGACGTGATTCTCATGGACATGCAAATGCCTGTCATGGATGGCTTGACCTCAACCCGAATGATCCGCTCGCACGGGTTCGGCGCTGATGTTGTACCAATTCTCGCATTGACCGCCAACGCCTATGCCGAAGACATCGCCGCATGCCTCAGAGACGGGATGCAGGCCCACATCGCCAAACCGGTACAGCTGCAGCAGCTCAGCGCCGCCCTCACCAAATGGGCAGCCAAACCAAGCAACCAGCTGCCGAACGAGCGATCGCTCATAAGCCCGGCGCTTCATTCGAAGTACGAGAAGCGCAAAGCTGAGCTGCATGCCTTTGCGGCGCAGCTTGCGGAGGCGGGAAACTATGATGACAGCTCCATGGAACAGCTTCGCAGCCTCCTCCATAAACTCGCAGGCTCCGCCGGCATGTTTCAGGACGCCGAGCTAGGGGCGCAGGCCTCGGAACTTGAGGACATACTGGAGCAAACATCAGCTGACGACAGACCGGGGGCAGTCCGGCAGGTTCTGCGAATGGGGTTGGCGGCTTGAGAAGTCGTGAATACGAGATGTAGATCACGGCCAGACGCATGAGGGATCATGGCCAGCGGAGATGACAGGCCGCATCAAACGTCGAACACGCACCCGCACTGACGAGATCATGTTTGGGCTCACCGACCCTCGTGAGTGTGTTAGTGGACGTTCGCCCCAAGCCGAATGTGCGTCCGCTTACGCGCAGCATCGTGGCGGAGCTGAATGACTGATTTTGGGCGCGAAGCTGCCGTCGCCATAAGCTGCCTTATCCAACGTGCCTCTCGCAATTCGCGAAGCAGGATTGAGCCACAGTTCGTGCGAGTCCACGCCAAGCCATCGGTATCCGCAGTCAATATTATGACCCAGATTATGACCGAACTGCCAAATTCCGGAAAAACGTAATAAATCAATGGCGACTGGTGGAGCTGAGGGGAATCGAACCCCTGACCTCTGCAGTGCGATTGCAGCGCTCTCCCATCTGAGCTACAGCCCCGCCGCCAGTCCCGGCTTCGCCGAGAGGCGCACCCCTTAGCGAGAGCCGGTCGGCGATGCAACTGCGTTGCGCACGCGGGACAGGTGCCGTCGCGCGTGCGTCCGACTCCCTGCCGTTCCGACGAAACGAGGAACCGAAACCGGGGCTCGCTCGCTGAATCTTGGCCAGGCGCGCCGCGTTTGCGCGGGGCCGCGCCTTGCCCAAAAGACCAGGAGAGACGCAGATGGACGACCGCAACCGTCGCTATGGCCAGCGTGATTACTATGGCCGCAGCAGCTCGCAGGACTATTCGCAGGATTATGGTTCGGGCCGCGACTACACCTATTCGAGCGCGCGGGACTATGCCGCGGCTGGCGAGTTAGGGCGCAACCGCAGCGATTATGGCGCGCGCGGCTGGCGCAACGAAGACGATCTGGACGATCGCGATCGCGGCTATCGCAGCCAGCGCGGCGGCTGGGACGAGGCGCGATCGGATTATTATCGCGGCGGCGTGAGCAGCCAGCGCCATTTCGACGCACCGGTCCGCGGCTATGATCGCGACCGCAGCCCTGAACGGAGCCGCGCCCGCTACGATGACGATCGCGGTTTCCTCGAACGCGCCGGCGACGAAATCCGCTCGTGGTTCGGCGACGAGGAGGCCGAACGCCGCCGCGAACGGGACCAGCGCTACGATGCCGCGTCCGGCTATGGCGAGCGCGCCCGCGGCGGCTCCGGTGATCCGCATTACCATGCCTGGCGGCGTCAGCGGATCGCCGAACTCGATCGCGACTATGACGAATATCAGCGCGAGAATTCGGAGCGTTTCCACAACGAATTCACCAACTGGCGCACCGAACGCCAGGGCCAGCGCGACTCGTTGCGCCGGGTGAGCGAGCATATGGAAGTGCTCGGCTCGGACGGCAGCCATGTCGGCAAGGTCGACAAGGTCCGCGGCGACCGCATCCTGCTGACCAGGAGCGACGGCGACTCGGGCGGACACCACCATTCGATCCCCTCGCGCTGGATCCAGTCGGTCGATGACAAGGTGATACTGCGCAAGACCGCGGAAGAGGCGAAGGCGCATTGGCGCGACGAGGAAAGCTCGGGCGCACTGTTCGGCGACCGCACGCCCGACCGCGATGAAGATCGTCAGGACTGGTCGAGCGAGCGCAACCTCAACCGCAGCTTCTCCGGCACCTATTGAGCCGGACCGACAGGTGAGCATGACTGGACCGGGGGCGCTCCCCGGCCCTTTTGTGTTCAGCCGGCGAGGAAGGCGTCAAGCGCCGCGCGGAACGCCTCGGACTGGTCGAGCATGACGAAATGCGCTGAGTCGCCGACGCCTACATAGGTTGCGTGCGCAAGGGCGGCATATTGCGCGCGGAAAAAGGCTTCGGCCTGGTCTTTGCGCGGATATTGTTCGTTCCACGCATAAACGAGCGTCACCGGCGCCGTAATCGCGTTGAGCTCCGGTCGCAGATCGGTAGTCAAATCTTCGTACATGGCTTGGGCCGTGACTCGCGGATCGGCAGCCATTGCCCATTCGACAGCCTTGGCGCGGCTCTCCGGCTTGCGAGCCAGCGCGGCCACATTCGCTTCTGCCGCGGCCCTGCTCGGCGGCTTGCCATGGCTCGCCGCGACTGCATCGCGCATCTGCGCGGCGCGGGGCTCGAGCATCGCGACAGTGGCCTCCGTCCCGGGCGGCACCATCAGCACGCCGAACCACGGCAGCGCATCCACCACCATCAACCGCCCGACATTGCGCGGATGTCGCGCGGCGAGCATCAGCCCGATCAGCCCACCCATCGAATGCCCGACGATCGCCGGGTTCTTCAGCTTCTGTCGGACGATCAGATCCGCCAGATCGGCGACTACACCGTTCAGCACGCCCGGCTTGAGATTGGCACCCGGATCGTCGCCGCCGAAGCCGTTGACCTGCACCAGATAGACGCTGTGCGACTTTGCGAGCGCGGGCGCGACGCCGTCCCATGCCCCCCGCGGACTGGACAGGCCGGGGATCAGTATCACCGGGGTGCCTTTGCCGATCTTCTGGACGGAGATGTGCGGCATCAGCACGATCTCGCCGCTGAGCGCATCAGCACCATAAGTCGAACCGGGTGCTACCGGGGCTTGGGCCGCGGCGTGCTGGCTACCAACCAGGCACGTGGTGGCAGCGAATGCCAGAAGAACCGGATTGGCCATCACTCCGGCTCCTTCGCGGGGTTGGTGAAGATATCCTCGATTGCCAGTTCGAACAGATCGGCGATCTTGAAGGCGAGCGGCAGCGAGGGATCGTAACGCCCGGTCTCGATCGCATTGACGCTCTGGCGGGATACCTCGAGCCGGTCGGCGAGATCCTGCTGACTCCACGCCCGCTCGGCGCGCAGCACCCGGAGACGATTGTTCATGCGTCACCCGCGGCGAGGTGGTCGCGCAGGCCGACCACGCATTGCGCCACGCCCCATGAAAAGCACCAGAGCGGAAACACCCAGAGAAACAGGTCCGGATCCGCCATGATCGCACCGCCATTGACAAGAAAGCCATAGACCGTGGCGATGGCGAGCAGCACGCCGGTCCCGAACAACATGCAGCTGGCGATCCGCTGGCGGAGAAACTCGTCGGTCTCTTCGACGAGATAGAGCCCCATGACTGCGATCGCACCGATGATCGGCAACGCCGGCAGGAGCGACAGCACGACCAGACCGGCGCCTTGCGGCTTCCACTCGCGGATCGCCCACACGCAGGCGAACAGCACGACCACATAAGCGAACATCGTCGGCATGAACCGGCGCAGATAGCGGCGCCCAGCCGCGGTAGCCATCTTCATATGTAAAGCTCCCTTGCGAATCAGTAAAGTGAGCTTTACTTCGACAACCCGCCGAATGTCAATGTTGCTTTACATGCCGCGGCTAGCGCGGCATCTGATCCACCATGCCTTGGGCCAGCACGCTGAGGGTATCGTCGCGCGCGCCCATCACGACGATGCGGTCTCCGGGTCGTGCTTGCGCTACCAGATGCGCGGCCGCCGCATCGCGGTCGGGAATGTGCAGCGCGCGCCTGCCGGCGGCGGCGATTTCGGCGACGATGTCCGCGCTGGTCACTTCGCGCGTCACGGTGCCGCCCTGATAGACCGGATCGGGGAGGACGAGCAGGTCCTCCTCGCCGAGCTTCGAGGCGAACATGGCGACGAGCTCGCTGCGCATCACCTTGAGCGGACCATAGCCATGCGGCTGGAACAGCAGCAGGAGCCGGCCGGGAAAGGCGTGGAGCGTGTCGAGCGTGGCGGCGATCTTGTCGGGATTGTGCCCGAAATCGTCGATCACCGCGACTCCGCCGGCTTCGCCGACCAATTCGAAGCGGCGCTTGAGCCCGGTGAAACCGGCAATCGCCCGGCATGCCGCGTCACGATCGACCCCCGCCGCCACCGCAGCGCCGATCGCCGCGAGCGCATTCGCGACATTGTGGCGCCCCGGGACCTGCAGGCGGACCTGCCGGGTCTCGCCGCCCATTACCAGATCGAACCCGATCGCGAAGGCTTCGGGCACGAGATTGCGGGCGACGAGGTCCGCATCCCCCTCCACTGCGAAGGTCAGGGTGCGTTCGCGGTTCAGCGCCATCGCCAGCGCAGCGCTCTCCGCGTCACCGACATTGACTACGGTCGTCATCGCCTTGGCAGCGAAACTGCCGAACAGCCGGCGCAATTCCTCGAGCGTCATATGATCGAGGCTGACATTGTTGAGCACCGCGACCTTCGGCCAATACAGCGCGATCGAGCCGTCGCTCTCGTCGACTTCGCTGACATAGGCGTCGCCGGCGCCGACCAACGCGCTGGCGAACGGGGCGTCGGGCGAAGCGAAATTCTTCATCACCGCCCCGTTCATCACCGTCGGATCGCGCCCGCAGGCGTGGAGGATCCAGCCGATCATGCCGGTCACGGTCGACTTGCCGCTGGTGCCGGCGACGCCGATCGACAGCGGCGCGGCGTTGAACAGGGCGGCGTTCAGTTCGGCGCGGGTCATCCGCCGGTTGCCGAGCTCGGCCGCGCAGACCATGTCAGGCACGCTCGCCTCGATCGCCGCCGACGCGACGACGATCTGGTCGGGCGAGGTGATTCCGCTGCCGTCCTGCGCGAACAGCGCCGCCCCGCGCCGCTTCAGATCGTCGAACTTGGCGGGCAGCCGGCCCGCATCAAGACTACGATCCGATCCCGCGACCGCGGCGCCTTGTCCGGCGAGGATCATCGCCAACGGCATCATGCCCGAGCCGCCGATGCCGACGAAGAAATAGGGTTTTTCGTGCTGCATGGGCCCGGCTATCGGCAATTCGCGGTAAGGGAGCAAGGCCAGGCCGACGTTCACTTCGCAAAGAAGAACGGCCCTTCGACAAGCTCAGGGCAAACGGGGAGAGGAAGGACGCTCCCCCGTTCGTGCTGAGCTTGTCGAAGCACCGTTCTTTCTTCTACCTGCAACCGAGCTAATGGAAGGGCCCTTCGACAAGCGCAGGGCAAACGGGATTTGAGCGCATGCGCATCGGAGTCGTCGCACCAGCCAGACCGGTCAGCCGCGAGAGCTCGCTGCGCATGGCCGCCTTCATGGCCCTGACATGGCCAGAGCACGATATCGTGTTCCACGAGCAATGCTATTACGAGGCCGGCCATTTCGCCGGGACCGATGAGCAGCGCGCCGCCGCCTTCCTCGAATTCGCCAATGATCCGGCGTTCGACGCGATCTGGTTCGCCCGCGGCGGCTATGGTTCGAACCGCATCCTCGACATGGTGATGCCGCAGCTCAATGCCGCCGCCGCGCGCAAGACCTGGCTCGGCTTTTCCGACATGGGGTTCCTGCTCGGCGCGCTCTACGCCCGGCGGATCGGCCATCCGGTCCATGCCTCGATGGCGAGCAGCATCGGCAAGAACGACACCGGCGAAGCCGCCGGCTGGGCATTGGGCTGGCTGATCAATCGGGACCGCCGCGCGCTCGAGCCGAGCCTTGCCGACGGCCGCCCCGCCGCCGCGTTCAACCTGGCCATCCTGACGACGATGATCGGCACGCCGTGGCTGCCCGACCTCACCGACCACGTGCTGATGATCGAGGAAGTCGACGAACCGCTCTACCGGATCGACCGGATGCTGTTCCAGATGGCGCACGCCACGCAGCTCAAGGGCATCGCCGGGGTGCGGCTCGGCGCGGTGACGTCGGTGGTCGACAACGGCAACGACTTTGGCGAGACGGTCGAACAGATCATCGCCCGCTGGTGCCGCGACATGAAGGTGCCCTATCTCGGCCGCGCCGAAATCGGCCATGTCGAACTGAACCGGGTGGTGCCGTTCGGGGTGGCGTGAGCAGTCGTCGTTCGCCCGTCCAGCGACTCGCTAAATTGACTAAGTTGGCGGAAACGCGATTCATCTCGCAACATTGTTGCGCGAATATTGCCTTCACTTGACTGTTTTCCGCCGGGTTCAAAGAGCGGCCGGCACCAGCCGACCGCGCGAGCCAAGCAGGCGAAATCCTACATTGCAAGGCGCGGTGCGCGGCTGCGTATCGGAGCTATGGTTGCGACGTGCAACTCGCCCCTCCCTCTTAGGGAGGGGTCGGGGGTGGGTAGAAAAGGACGGGCTCGATGCCCGGCCTTTTCTTCTTTCAGAGCATCTCGATGGGCTCCCCCGGCCTTCGCCGGGGTCGCACCCACCCCAACCCCTCCCTTGCAGGGAGGGGAGTCCCGCTCGCCGTTGCCCCGAAACCTAAACCACAGGCCCGTTCTTCACCGGCTCGCCGAAATCGGGGGTGCCGTCGGCGCGGTAGTGGATCGGCTGGACGCGGGTGTGGCGGTTCGGGTCGAACAAAGGATCGCCCTTGATCTCGCGATAGTCGCGGCCGTGATAGACGAGCAGGTCGCGGCCGCGTTCGTCGACGACGAAGCTGTTGTGGCCGGGGCCATAGACCTTGTTCCTCTCCGAAGTCTGGAACACCGGCACCGGCGATTTGCGCCATGATGCCGGGTTCATGATGTCCGCATCGGCATCGGCGGTGAGCATGCCGAGGCAGTAACGCGCATCGGTGGCGCTCGCCGAATAGGTCAGGAACAGCTTGCCATGGCGGGCCAGCAGCGCCGGCCCCTCGGCGACCTTGAAGCCCCGGATTTCCCAGTCGAGCGTCGGCACGGTCAGCCGCGCCGGCGCTGCGGCGAGCGTGGTCGGGGTCTTGAGCGGCGCGAGATAGAGGTTGCTGTTGGTGTCGATCCCGGGCTCGTGCTGCGCCCAGCACAGATAACGCCGGCCCTTGTGGACGAAGCTGGTGCTGTCGAGCGTGAACGTGTCCCACGGCGTCTCGAGCTGGCCGAGAACCTTCCACCTCGTCGCCATCGGATTGGGGCCGGCACCCTCGAGCACATAGGTGCGGATGCGGAACTTGTCGGCGCCGTCGCCGGCCGCGAAATAGACGTACCAACGGCCGTCGATCTGGTGGATCTCGGGCGCCCAGATATAGCCGGCCATCTTGCCGGTGGCCGGGCGTCGCCAGAGCACCACCTCGGCCGCAGTGCTGAGCCCGGCGACGGTCCGCGCGCGCCGCAGCACCAGCCGATCATATTCGGGCACCGAGCCGGTCAGATAGAACCAGCCCCCTACCCGCGAGATTTGCGCATCGGCGCGCTGGCGGACCAGCGGATTGACGGGCACCGCTCCTCTCGCGAGCGCCGCACCGGGGACCGCCGCGGCGATCGGAAGCGCGGCGCCTGCGGCCAGGATGTCACGCCGGCTAGGCTTTTCCATTCTCTCCATCCGCTAACTGAACGGCAAAGCCGGCGATTCTGCAAGGATTAATCGGACAATTCGCGAGCGCGGGCCGTCGCGGTAGTTCTTCCGCCGCGCCTTGCCTATATCGCGCCTGCGTGGGCATAAGCCTCCCTCCCGGAATCAACCCGAAGTTGATTCCACAACCCAAAGTTGAAAGAGATCCCGTGTCCGAGATGTTCCGTATCACGCTGCCCGACGGTTCCGTCCGTGAGGTAGCCCCGGGGACTACCCCGGCGGACATCGCCGCGGCGATCGGTCCGGGGCTCGCAAAGGCCGCGCTCGCCGCGCGGGTCGACGGCGAATTGCGCGACATCGGCCGCCCGTTCGAGGGCGACGCGCAGCTCGCTTTGGTCACGTCGAAGGACGAGAAGGACGCGCTTGAGCTCGCCCGTCACGATTATGCGCACATCCTCGCCGAGGCGGTGCAGAACCTCTTCCCCGGCACCCAGATCACCTTCGGACCGGCGACCGACGACGGCTTCTATTACGACTTCGCGCCGAAGGACCGCCCGTTCACCGAGGAGGACCTGCCGGCGATCGAGGCCGAGATGCGCAGGATCATCGCAGCGGACGAGCCGCTGATCCGCGAGGTCTGGTCGCGCCAGCAATTGATCGAGCGCTGGCAGGCACAGGGCGAGACCTTCAAGGCCGAATGGGCGCAGGAGCTTCCGGAGGGCGAGGAGCTGACTGTCTATCGCGCCGGCAAAGGCGAGGACGCGTGGCTCGACATGTGCCGCGGTCCGCACCTCGCCTCGACCGGCAAGGTCGACCCCAATGCGTTCAAGCTGACGCGCGTCTCGGGCGCCTATTGGCGCGGCGACCAGAAGAACGCGATGCTCTCGCGCATCTACGGCACCGGCTGGCTCAACAAAAAGCAGCTCGACGAGCATCTCCACCGGCTCGAGGAAGCGGCCAAGCGCGACCACCGCAAGCTTGGCGCCGAGATGGACCTGTTCCATCTCCAGCAGGAAGCGCATGGGTCGGTGTTCTGGCACCCGCACGGCTTCACCATCTGGCGCCAGCTCGAGGCCTATATGCGGCGCGCGATCGACGGCGCGGGCTATCAGGAGGTCAAGACCCCGCAGGTGATCGACGCGCGCCAGTGGGAGCAGTCGGGCCATTGGGGCAAGTATCGGGAGAACATGTTCGTCATCCCCGACGAAGTGCCCAACACCGAGGATGAGGGCCCGATCGTCTCGGACGATGCGCAGTGGATGGCGCTCAAGCCGATGAACTGCCCGGCGCACGTGCTGATCTTCCGCCAGGGGATCAAATCGTACCGCGACCTGCCGCTGCGCCTCTACGAGAATGGCTGCTGCCACCGCAACGAGCCGCATGGCGCCCTGCACGGGCTGATGCGCGTCCGCCAGTTCACCCAGGACGATGCGCACATCTTCTGCCGCGAGGACCAGATCGTCGAGGAAGTGCAGGCATTCTGCCGCCTCGCCGATCGTATCTATCGCGATTTCGGCTTCACTTACTCGATCAAGCTGGCGCTGCGCCCCGACAAGCGCTTCGGCACCGACGAGATGTGGGACAAGGCCGAGACCGAGTTGCGCGACGCGGTGGCCCGCGCTGGCCTCGCGACCGAGGAATATGGCTGGGAGGAATTGCCCGGCGAAGGCGCCTTCTATGCGCCCAAGCTCGAATGGCACCTCACCGACGCGATCGGCCGGACTTGGCAGGTCGGCACGATCCAGTCGGACCGCGTGCTGCCGGAGCGGCTCGACGCGAGCTATGTCGGCGAGGATGGCGAGCGCCACCGCCCGGTGATGCTTCACCGCGCGATCTTCGGCAGCTACGAGCGCTTCATCGGCATCCTGATCGAGCATTTCGCCGGCAAGCTGCCGGTGTGGCTGGCGCCGACCCAGGCGGTGGTCGCGACGATCGTCTCCGACGCTGACGACTATGCGCTGCAGGTGACCGACAAGCTGCGTGCCGCCGGGATCCGGGTCGAAACCGATCTGCGCAACGAGAAGATCAACTACAAGGTGCGCGAGCATTCGGTCGCCAAGGTCCCCAACCTGCTCGTCGTCGGCAAGCGCGAGGCGGACGAAGGCACCGTCGCGCTGCGCGTGCTCGGCTCGCAGGGGCAGCAGATGCTGAGCCTCGACGAAGCGGTGGCGAAGCTCGTCGAAGAGGCGACCGCGCCGGATCTGCGGTGAAATCGGATTCCCCTCCCCTTTTAGGGAGGGGTTGGGGGTGGGTGAGAAAAGGTCGGGCTCGATGCCCGGCCTTTTCTTTATTCACTGCAGTTCGGTGGGCTCGCTGCGCCCGCACCCACCCCCAGCCCCTCCCTTGCAGGGAGGGGAGTGGATCGCTCAGAACGCCGCGCTCACCGAGAACACCACCTGACTTCCGGCGATGCTCGACCCGTCCTTGGTCGAGGAGAAATTCGGCTGGAGATACGCCGCTTCCGCTTCGCTGATATCGGTGTCGGTATAGGCGACGCCGAGCGTCAGCGGGGTCCCGCCGATCGCCAGGTCCGCGCCCAGCATCCAGTCCCAATATTCGCCGGTCGGCGCGAGGCTGGTGCCGTTGGGGCCGAGGCCCGGATTGCCTTCGGAGCGGCCGATATGCGCCTTGAGCGTCACCGGCGTGCCCTTCACCCCCGCGGCGAAATCGCCCCACAGGTAGAGATTGTCCTCGGACTGGCCGTTGCTCTCGGGCGTCGCCGAGAAGTTGCCGAGCGCTTCCTGCTTCGGCGCATAGGCGACGCCCGCGGTGGCGGTCAGCGGGCCGATCGTGCCGGACAATTTGACATAGGGCTCGGCGAAGTCGGTATTCGAGAAGCCGCCTGGATACATGTACCAGGTCAGCCCGACATCGAGCGTGCCGCCGCCGCCGACCGGGATCTTGTATCCGGCATAGAGATCGAGCTCCATATTGGCGCCGCCGAACGTGCCCCAGCCGGCGAGGTTCGACGCCCAGGTGCCGGCATAAAGCCCGCTCTCGTGGCTGATCGTCAGCCCGCCCTGCACCGCCATTTCCTCGTCGGTCTGCGAGACGCCGCGGAAGCGGTAATCGGAGACAAGCGCGACGCTACCTGAGACGGTGACGGGCCTGGGCGGCGCTTCCTGTGCGAAAGCGGGCGATGCGCCGCCCAGCAACAGGATCAAAGCGAGACGTGTCTTCATACGGGACTCCCCCTTCATGGTAGGTGGTGGTCCCCTGCGGGCTAGCCCGGGCCGGCCTCTGTGCGTGCGGGCTCCGGTGCAGCGCCGTCTGAGCTATCCGAAGATTTGCGGCCCGTGTGTAAGGAATTGTTGCTGCAGCGGCGGGAGATGCCTCGTCCCCCGTTCGTGCTGAGCCTGTCGAAGCACGGCCACGAGCCGGTTGCACGCGGACAGATGCCCTTCGACAAGCTCAGGGCGAACGGAAAATGCTTAGCCGGTGCGCCTTTCGGTATTGTACTGCTTGCGTAAACCGCTCCGCCATCCGATATCCGACTGTGGCGCCTCCGCATCGGCGCGCCACAAATCGGCAGGTCGCGCGTTCTTCCCCTGTTCGGGATGGCGCATGCGCGCTATTCTGCCGCACCAGTTCGTGTGATCAACAAGTACAGGAGCAGTCCTTATACGTCCTCCCATGTCCCGGCGCCCTCTGGCTCCGCCGCCGATGAACGGCCCGCGCTTCAATGAATTCATTCAATCGCCCAAGGTCCGGGTGATCGACCATGAGGGCGAGAATCTCGGCGTGATGTTCACGCGCGAGGCGATGGAGCAGGCGCGCGAGGTCGGGCTCGACCTCGTCGAGGTGTCGCCCAACGCCGATCCGCCCGTCGCCAAGTTCCTCGACGTCGGCAAGTACAAGTACGAGGCCCAGAAAAAGGCCAATATCGCGCGCAAATCGCAGAAGACGCAGGAGATCAAGGAGATCAAGATGCGTCCGAACATCGACGATCATGATTATGATACGAAGATGAAGGCGATCCACAAGTTCATCGGCGAAGGCGACAAGGTCAAGATCACCCTGCGCTTCCGCGGCCGCGAGCTTTCGCATGGCCAGCTCGGCATGATCCTGCTCAAGCGGGTGCAGGACGATACGGCGGAAATCGCCAAGATCGAGAGCTATCCGCGCATGGAAGGCCGCCAGATGCTGATGGTCATTTCGCCCAAGTGAGGTGCTGGCGGGGGCTGCTGGTCGCGGCCCTCGCCGCCCTGCCGTCGGCGGCGGCCCACCCGCAAACCGTCCACTCGCCTCCGATCACTGCCGGCACCGACGAGAAGCTCATGCTTCCGGCGGGCTACAGGCGCGTCTGGGCCGACGAGTTCGACCGGGCCGGCCTGCCCGATCCGAAGAAATGGGCCTATGACACCAGCCGCAACAAAGCGGGCTGGTACAATGAAGAGCGCCAATATTATGCCGCCCGGCGGCGCGAAAATGTCCGGGTCGCGAACGGCCGGCTGATCCTCACCGCCCGCAAGGAACGCCTCTCCTACAGGCCCGATTTCGGCGGACAGGATTATGCCTCGGGCAAGCTCGTCACGCAGGGGCTGGCGGCGTGGACATACGGCTTCATCGAGGTCCGCGCCAAATTGCCGTGCGGACGCGGCATCTGGCCGGCGATCTGGATGCTCGCCGCGGACGGCAAGCCCGGCTGGCCGGCGATGGGCGAGATCGACATCATGGAGCATGTCGGCTGGGATCCCGGCCGCGTCCACGGCACCGTCCATAGCGGCGCCTACAACCACGTTGCAAAGACCCAGAAGGGGTCGAACCTCATGGTTCCCGACGCCTGCTCCGCCTTTCACAACTACCAGCTCGACTGGAACGCCGACCGCATCCTGATCGGCGTCGACGGCCGCGCCTATATGCGCTTCGACAACGACCATAAGCGCGATCCCGCCACCTGGCCCTTCGCCCGCCCCGAATATCTGATCCTCAACGTCGCGGTCGGCGGCTGGGGCGGGCAGCAGGGCATCGACGACGCGGCGTTCCCCGCCGCGATGGAAGTGGATTACGTGCGGGTTTGGCAGAAGCGGTAGGGCACGGATTCAATCCTCCCCCGCAAGGGGGAGGTGGCATGCGCAGCATGACGGAGGGGGAGGACGGCGATCAGCGCGCGATCGCATCCCGTCGTTGCGTCGCGATTGCGATGATCTGTCGAACCACGCCATCGAGGTTGGTCAGCACCTCGCGTGCAGAATATCGCAACACGCGAACCCCTCGTGATTCGAGCCACGCGTCGCGAACTTTGTCCCGCACTGGGCGGCCGCCGCGTTCGTGCGCTTCGCCGTCGACTTCGACGGCAAGCCTCGCAGGTGCGCAATAGAAGTCGAGGACATAATCTCCCGCACCGTTCTGGTTGCGGAACCGCAGATCATGTCCGTTTCGGCGCAGCGCTAGCCAAAGACCGATCTCCGGTGGGGTCATCTCCTGACGCAGCCGTTTCGCATTGCGACGCTCGCCGTCGGAGCCATCGAGGCGCATCGCCGTCCTCCCCCTCCGGCGCCTTCGGCGCCACCTCCCCCTTGCGGGGGAGGATCCATTCGTTCACCCTGCCGGCGGCTCCCAAAGCTCGATCGGATTGCCCTCGGGATCGTGGATCCGCGCGAAACGGCCGGTCTCGGGGGTGTCCCATTCGTCCTTGGTGGTAATCGCGACGCCGAGCGCATTGAGCTGCTCGAGCAGCCCGTCGAGGTCGCGGACGCGGAAGTTCAGCATGACCTGCTTGTCCGCTGCGAAATAGTCTGTGCCAGCCGGAAACGGCGAGAACACCACCGGCCCCGGCTCCGGATACCAGAACCAGTCGCTCGACTCGCCATTCTCGTCCTTGCCGCAACCGCCGCCGACGCCGAGCGTCTCGCGATACCAGGCGGCCAGCCCCTCCGGGTCCTGCGCACGAAAAAAGAAGCCGCCCAATCCGATCACCGGCATGCGTGTCCCCCTTTGTCAGGCGGCCTGGGCGATATCCTGTCCCGATGCCGCTTCGAGCAGCCGGCGCTCGATCGTCTTGAGCCGGCCCGCGCTCTCGATCTTATCACCGATCAGGTCGGTCAGGTAGAAGGTATCCACCGCGCGCTCTCCATAGGTCGCGACATGCGCCGAATGGATCGTCACCTTCGACTGGAACAATGCGAAAGCGAGGTGGCAGAGCAAGGCCGGGCGGTCGCGGGCGTTGACCTCGATCACGGTAAAGCGGTTCGACGCCTTGTTGTCGATCAGCACATTGGGCTCGATCGGGAAGGCGTCGGCGCGCAGCCGCGGCAGCGGCTTGGTCTTGAGCCGCTCCTGCAGCCGCGACCGGTTGGCCAGTGAATCGGCGATGCTCGTCTTGATCCGGTTGAGCCGCGCCGCCTCGTCGAACGGCCGACCGAGCGGATCCTGAACGAGGAAATTGTCGAGCGCCATGCCGTCGCGGGTGGTGTGGATCCGCGCGTCTATGATGTTGCCGCCGGCGACGTGGATCGCGCCGGCGATGCGGTAGAACAGGCCGGGATGGTCCGAGGCGTAGACCGTCACCAAAGTGGCCCCGCGATCGGGATAGACCTGCGCCTCGATCGACAGCTGCGAGTTGCCGGCGGCATCGATCTGGCGGGCATTGCGTTCGAGCACGTCGAGGGGCTCGGCGATCCAGTAAGGCTCCGTCAGCCGCCGCTTGAGTGCCGCCATCCGTTCGTCGGTCCAGCCGAGGATTTCCGCGAGTTCCTGCTGCTTGGCGGCGACGCGCTCGCTGCGCCCCTTCTGCTTGTGGCCGAGGCGAAGCACTTCCTCGGCGGAGTCGAACAAATTGGTGAGCAATTGCCGCTTCCAGCTGTTCCACACGCCCGGACCGACCGCACGGATGTCGACGATCGTCAGGATCAGCAGCATGCGCAGCCGCTCCGGGCTCTGCACCTGGGCAGTGAAATCAAGGATCGTCTTGAAGTCGGAAAGGTCGCGTTTGAACGCAGTGGCCGACATCAGCAGATGCCAGCGCACCAGCCACGCGACGGTCTCGGTTTCGGCGGGGCTGAGGCCCAGCCGGGGGCAGAGCCGCTCGGCCACTTCGGCACCCAGCACGGAATGATCGCCGCCACGCCCCTTGGCGATATCGTGGAGCAGAACCGCAACGAACATAGCGCGCCGCTGCGCGACCTGCTCGAAGATGCCGGTCGCCAGCGGGTGATCTTCCTTGAGCTCGCCTTTCTCGATCGCGTTGAGCAAGCCGATCGCGCGGATCGAATGCTCGTCGACGGTGTAGTGGTGGTACATGTCGAACTGCATCTGCGCCACGACGCGGCCGAAATCGGGAACGAAGCGGCCGAACACGCCGGCCTCGTTCATCCAGCGCAACACCAGCTCGGGCGTGCGCGGGCTGGTCAGCACGTCGAGGAACAGCGCGTTGGCGCGCGGGTCGTCGCGTACGTCGTCGACCAGCCGCGCATCGCGCGCCGCGGCGCGCATCGCGGTCGGATGGATCTCGAGCCCGTGCAAATCGGCGAGCTGGAACAATTCGATCAGCCGGACCGGATCTTCCTGGAAAAAGCTGTCGCGCGGCAGCGCCAGCCGTCCACGCTCGAGCGTGAAGCCGTGGAGCTTGCGCGGGCTCTTGAACAATCGCGGCAGCCCGAAGCGGCTCCCCCGCGCCGCGAACTTCTCATCGAGATGCGCAAGGAAAACGCCGGTCAGGTCGCCCACCACCTTCGCCTGAAGGAAGTAGAAGTGCATGAACCGCTCGACCTTCGACTTGCCCGGCCGGTCGGCATAGCGCATCCGGCTGGCGATCTCGGGCTGGACGTCGAAGGTCAGCCGGTCCTCGGCGCGGCCGGTCAGCAAGTGGAGCTGGCAGCGCACTGCCCAGAGGAAATTCTCGGCGCGGCGGAACTGGCGATATTCCTGCGCAGTGAGCAGCCCCGCCTCGACCAATTCGGCCGGCTCGCGGACATTGTACGCGTATTTGCCGATCCAGAAGAGCGCGTGCAGGTCGCGCAGACCGCCTTTGCCCTCCTTGACGTTCGGCTCGACCACATAGCGGCTGTCGCCCATCCGTTTGTGGCGGGCGTCGCGCTCGGCGAGCTTCTGGGCGATGAATTCGCGGGCAGTGTCGGCCTGAACCTCGGCCTTGAAGCGCCGCGCCGCCTCGTCATAGAGCGCGACGTCGCCCCAGACATAACGCGCCTCGAGCAAGGCGGTACGCACCGTCACGTCGGCTTTGGCCTGGCGCACCATGTCGTCGAGCGAGCGCGACGAGTGCCCCACCTTCAGCTGCATGTCCCAGAGCGAATAGAGCATCGATTCGATGACCTGCTCGCACCAGCCAGCAACCTTCCACGGGGTGAGAAAGCCGATGTCGATGTCCGAATGCGGCGCCATCTCGCCGCGGCCATAGCCGCCGACCGCGATCAAGGTCAGTCGCTCGGCCGAACTGGGATTGTGATTGGGATGCAGCCGCTGCGTGGTGAAATCCCACAACAGCCGCAGCAACTGGTCGATCAGGAACGCCCCCGCCGCCGCCATTTCGTGTCCGCGCGACGGATGCTGGGCCAGCCGCCGCGCGATCTCCGCCTGTCCCGCATCGAGCGCCGCCTTGAGCTCGGCAGTCGCGGCACGGCGCAGCGCGGTCGAATCCGGCGCCTCCAGCGCGGCAAGCCGATCGGCGACGGCCCGCCGGTCGATCAACGCGCGGCGGTGCGGGACGGAATCGAAACGCGAGGACATGAGGGGGAGATAAGGCAGCGTGCCCGCTGACGCTACCGTTGGTTCTGGAGCAAAAGATCCTTCCGTTCGCCCTGAGCTTGTCGAAGGGCTGTTCTTCTTCTGGAGCGGAGAAGGAAGAACGGTGCTTCGACAAGCTCAGCACGAACGGGTCAGGGGATGGCGCTTTGCGCCTCCCGCACATCCTGCTTGCGCAAACGGCTCTGGAGGGGAATGCTCTTGCCATGGACTCGCGACTGAGCATCGCAGCTTTGGCGGCCGCCGTGTGCATGATCGCGCCGGCGCCTGCTGCACCGGATCCGGAGCAGGAGATCGAGGCCCTCGTCCAGACGATCCAGCGCGCCGTCGAGGCCCGCGATGCAGCGACGCTCGAACGGCTCACGCATCCCCAATTCGAGATGCTCCATGGCTTCGGCCAGATCGACCGGCGCGACACGTGGCTGGCGCTGGTGCGCGGCGGCAAGCTGCCGCGCCAGACCGCCGACATCCGCGAATATGGCGTGAAGACCCGGGTGATCGGCCCGGTCGCGCTGCGCAGCGCGATCGTCCGCTTTCGGGACGTGAAGCTCAGGCGCGACACATGGCACCGCAGCACCGGCACCTTCCTGCGCGACGGCGGCCATTGGGTGCAGCTGCGTCAGCAATCCAGCCTGCTCAGCGACGCGTCCAGCGCGGATGCCGGTCCGCTCGCCGATTATCTCGGTGAGTATGCGATCCCCGGCCGCGACGGCTTCGCGCTCGTCGAGCAGGACGGGCTGCTGACGCTGCGCTGGACCACCGGCGCAGAGATCCCGCTGCTGCCGCAAGGCCCCGACCGCTTCGGCAGTGGCGCGATCTCTTATGTCAGCTTCGCGCGGAGCGGCGGACGCGTCGTCAGCATGACGCGTTTCGGCGGCGAAGGCGCATGGTGGACCGCGACGCGGGCGCCCAGCCCTTAGCCCTCTCCCCTCCGGGGAGAGGGTTGGGAGAGGGGCAGTTCGGAGAGAGCGCGGCACTTGCCCCTCTCCCTTCCCACCGCTTCGCGGCGGGTCCCTTCCCTCTCCCCGAAGGGGAGAGGGAGTTGGTGATCACCCGACGAACGCCCGCTCGACCACGAACGTCCCCGGCCTGTTGTTCGAGCCTTCCTCGAAGCCGTGGCTTTCGAGCATCGCGGAGAAGTCCTTGATCATCTCGGCGCTGCCGCACAGCATCACCCGGTCGGTCTCGGGATTGAGCGCGCGGTCGCCGGAGACCGGCGGCTGGAACAGCCAGCCCTCCTCGATCAGCTGACCGATCCGTCCGGTGGTGCGGAACGGCTCGCGCGTGACCGTCGGGATATAGTGGAACTGGAGCAGGGCCTGATCGGCCACCAGCGGATCATTGGCGAGCTGCGCGGTGAGCTCGTCATGATAGGCAAGGTCGCTCACCCGGCGGGTCGAGTGGACGATCACCACCTGGCTGAACAGCTCATAGATGTCGGGATCGCGCGCGATGCTGAGGAACGGCGCGAGGCCGGTGCCGGTCGACAGCATGAACAGTCTTTTTCCCGGCAGCAGCGCGTCGGACACGAGGGTGCCGGTCGGCTTCTTGCCGAGATAGACCTGATCGCCTTCGCGGATCAGCTGCAGCTTCGAGGTGAGCGGGCCGTCGGGCACCTTGATCGACAGGAATTCGAGCTCGTCGGACCAGGTCGGGCTGGCGATCGAGTAAGCGCGCATCAGCGGCTTGCCCTCGCCTTCGAGCCCGAGCATCACGAACTCGCCCGAGCGGAAGCGGAAGCTCGCCGGGCGCTCGATCGCGAAGCTGAACAGATGCTCGTTCCAGTGGCGCACCCAGCGCACATTACAGGTCTGGAAGGCGGCATGCTCGGGAAGCAGATGGGGCGGGCGGGCGTGCATGTTCATCGAAAGAAACGGTTCCTGAGTCGTGTGGATGCTTCGCTCAGGCCGCAAGGGCCAAAGCGACGCGCGTGGCCGCGAACCGGAGCGTGCGCTGTGCCTCGGGCTTCACCAGCGCTTCAACGATATTCTGGACCACAGTTTCCTGCCCTTTAGCGGCCGCAGCGTGAAGTGCCAGCAACAATGCCTCGTCATCGCCCAAGCTGAGACATCCGACTGTGCGAAACTGGAGCGACGCGACGCCGTCGCGGTCGAGCAGCATCATCGCGATGTTGAAGTCGGGCAGGATCTCGGAGAGCCGGTGCGCCGCCAGGGCGGGGCCGACCGCCGCACAGGGGCAGCGTCCGCCACGCATCGCGCCGACCCATTGCCGCATCGCCCAGACCAGCAGCGCCTCGCTGCGCGCGAGATCGGATACGCTTCGATCGAGGAACTGATACACGCCACACCCTCGCGAGATTGGCCCATCTGCGAGCCGATCGCGTCCTAGCGCTAGATGCGAATGATTAGCAATAGCGATTCGTTTAAGAGTGTGTCGTCAGTCGATCCTCCCCCGGAGGGGGATGTGGCAGCGAAGCTGACGGAGGGGTAGCACGCCGCAAGCGACGAAGCTCGGGGAGAGCTACCCCTCCACCGCTTCGCGGTCCCCCTCCCCCTCCGGAGGAGGATCAATGGGCACCATCCTTTCCGAGAGACTCCCTCAATCCGGCTTCTTCGCCACGCCGACGAGCGCCGGACGCAGCAACCGGTCCTTGATCATGTACCCCGTCTGGATTTCCTGCACGACCGTGCCGGGCTCGGCGTCGGCGGAGGGGACTTCCATCATCGCCTGGTGGCGATTGGGGTCGAGCGCCTCGCCGACCGCGACGATCTTGGAGATGCCGTGGCGCGCGAATACCGAATCGATCTCGCGCCCGGTGGCCTCAAGCCCGGTGACCAGACCCTTGAGCTTGTCGTCCTCGCGCAGCTCGGCAGGGATCGCCGCCAGCGCGCGGCTGAGATTGTCCGCGACCGAGAGGATGTCGCGCGCGAAATTGGTCGCGGCATAGGCTCGCGCGTCCTGCGCTTCCTTCTCGAACCGGCGGCGGACATTCTGGGTTTCGGCCTGGGCATAGAGCACCGCGGCCTTGGCCTCGGCGAGCTGCGCCTCGAGTTCGGCGGTGCGGTCGTGCTCGGCCACTTCGGGCGCCGCTTCGGCGGTTTCCTCGCGAAGGCTGGTCTCCGCTTCCTGCACGTCCGCGTTCATCTTCTCATTCTCGTTCGACATGGATTCCCTGTTCGTCAGGCTAATAATCGGGCCAGAGTGGCCGCCGTGAAATCCACCATGGGTACGACGCGCGCATAGTTCAACCGGGTTGGGCCGATCACGCCCACGACGCCAACAACGCGACCGTCGAGCGCGCGCACCGGCTTGGCGATCACCGACGAACCCGACAACGCAAAGAGCTTGTTCTCCGATCCGATGAAAATGCGGGTCGCCTCGCCTTCGCGCGCGCTGTCGAGCAACCGGGCGATTTCCTCCTTGCCCTCGAGCTCGTCGAGCAATTGTCGGACGCGATCGAGATCCTCCGCCGCCGCAGTATCGATCAGCCGCGCCTGGCCGCGCACGATCAGCACCGGCCGGCGGCCGCCATCCTCGCTCCACACCGCCAGCCCGCGTTCGACCAGTGCCGCCGCGGCGCTGTCGAGCGCGGCGCGTTGCTGGCGCAAGTCGCGCTCGATCCGCGCCCGCGCCTCGGCGAGCGTCAGTCCCGCGAGCATCGCGCTCATGTAGTTCGCCGCCTGCTGCAGCGACACCGGGTCGATCCCGCCGGGCAGCTCGACCACCCGGTTCTCGACCGAGCCGTCCTCGCCGACCAGGACGGCAAGCGCGCGATCGTGGCTCAGCGGCACGAAGCCGAACTGGCGCAGCACCGGCTCGGCCTTGGGCACCAGCACCAGACCCGCGCAGGCCGACAGGCCGGAAAGCGCCGCAGTGGTGTTGGCGAGCGCCTCCTCGACCGGCCCCTGCTGCCCGGCGCGCGCCTCGATCGCGGCGCGCTCTTCGGCGGAAGGCGCGCTCGCCTGCATCATTCCGTCGACGAAGAGGCGCAGCCCGGTCTCGGTCGGCATCCGTCCGGCGCTGGTGTGCGGCGCGGCGAGCAGCCCGGCTTCCTCGAGGTCCTGCATGACGTTGCGGATCGAGGCCGGCGACAGGTTGAGCGTCGAGATCTTCGAAATAGTGCGCGATCCCACCGGCGCGCCGCTGTCGAGATAAGATTCGACGACGATCCGGAACACGTCACGCGCGCGATCGGTGAGCTCGTGGATCGGTGGGGTGGTCATGGGGCCTTATGTAGCGCAGGCGTCCGAGGGCTCAACTGCCCTTCCGTTCGCCCTGAGCTTGTCGAAGCCTGTCCTGAGCGACGCCGCAGGCGCCGAAGGGGGCGGTCCTTCTTCGGCCTCGCGCGGAGAAAAGAAGAACAGTGCCTCGACAAGCTCAGCACGAACGGAGATGGGCACTCCCTCCAGGCTATGGCCGCTCGCCGATCATCTCCTGCACCGGCAGCAACTCCACGGCGCCGCCCAACGCCTCGGCGAGCGCGGAATTGTCGCGCCGGCAGCCGAGGTAGAAATACAGCCCCTGGCTATCGCCGATCGCGCGTGTCCAGCGGACGTCGACGCTTGGCATGTCGGTCGGCGCGTTCGGGCAATTGGCCTCGCCATGCGCATAGCGCACCGCGCCGCTCGCCGGGCGATAGGGCGCGAGCCGCGCCGCGAACGCCTCGTACTGCGCGCGGCTCAGCGTGAAGCTGCGCGTGCCGGTCACTGCCGTGAAGCGCTTGCCCTCGAATATACCGGTTCCGTCCGGACGCACCGTGACCGCATAGACCGGACAGCGGCCGAAACAGGGCCCGGTCTCATAAGTGATCGAATCGCCTTCGATCGGGCGCACGACATCCGGCCGCTCGGGCGCGACGCACCCGGTCAGGGCCAGCCCCGCCAACCCCGTCACCAACCACTGCTTCATCCTGCCCTCCATGTCCGTACCGACACTGGCGCGTCGATCGTTCAACGTCTAACTGCCCCGATCGACTTTTCAGGAGAATGAACCGATGCGCCCATCCGGCCGCGCCCCCGACGAGATGCGGGAGATCACTTGTCAGCCCAATTTCACGCGCCATGCGGAGGGATCGGTGCTGATCGGCTTCGGCGACACGCGGGTGCTGGTCACTGCAAGCATCGAGGAACGCATTCCGCCCTGGCTGCGCGGCAAGGGCGAAGGCTGGGTCACCGCCGAATATGGCATGCTGCCGCGCGCGACCCACACTCGCGGCCAGCGCGAGGCGGCCAAGGGCAAGCAATCGGGCCGCACCCAGGAGATCCAGCGGCTGATCGGCCGCAGCCTCCGCGCCGTCACCGATCTCAAATTGCTCGGCGAGCGCCAGATCACGCTCGACTGCGACGTGCTCCAGGCCGATGGCGGCACCCGCACCGCCGCGATCTCGGGCGCCTGGGTTGCGCTGCGCATCGCCACCAACAAGCTGCTCAAGGCAGGGCTGCTCGAAAAGGACCCGATCCTGACCCAGGTCGCGGCGGTGAGCTGCGGCATCTATCAGGGCAATCCGGTGCTCGACCTCGATTATGACGAAGACAGCGCCGCCGATGCCGACGCCAATTTCGTGCTGCTCGCCGACGGCAAGATCGCCGAGGCGCAGGCGACCGCCGAAGGCGCGACCTATGACGAGGAAGGCCTGCTCCGGCTGCTCCGGCTCGCCCGGATCGGCTGCAACCAGATCTTCGCCGCGCAGTTGAAGGCGGTGCAATGACCGGTCCCGACGAAGGCATAGGCGGCGACGCGCCGCAGGCGATCCGCAAGCTCCAGCCCGGCAAGCTGGTGATCGCCAGCCACAATCCAGGCAAGGTGCGCGAAATCAAGGCTTTGCTCGGGCCTTATGGCATTGAGCCGGTCTCGGCGGCCGATCTCGACTTGCCCGAGCCGGAGGAAACCGGGGTGACCTTCGTCGCCAATGCCGAATTGAAGGCACTGCAGGCCGCCGACCTGTCGGGTCTTCCCGCGCTCGCCGATGACAGCGGCCTGTGCGTCGAGGCGCTGAACGGCGATCCGGGCATTTTCTCGGCCCGCTGGGCGGGCGAGACCAAGGATTTCGCCATCGCGATACAGCGCGTCGAGGACAAGCTCGCCGCCCTGCCCCCGGAGACCGGCCGCGACGCCCATTTCGTCTGCGCGCTCGCGCTCGCCTGGCCCGACGGTCATGTCGAGTGGTTCGAGGGCCGGGTCGACGGCGTGCTGGTCTGGCCGCCGCGCGGCGACAAGGGCTTCGGCTATGATCCGGTGTTCGTGCCGCACGGCCACGACCAGACCTTCGGCGAGATGGATCCCGACGCGAAGCACGCGATGAGCCACCGCGCCGATGCGTTCCGGCAATTGGTGGCGGCGGTGTTCTGATTATTTTATCCTCCCTCGCGCAGCGGGGGAGGTGGCAGCGAAGCTGACGGAGGGGGCGTCTCCGCAGGCCGCGTCGCTTGTGGAGAGGCCCCCTCCGTCGCCTTCGGCGCCACCTCCCCCGGTTCCCGGGGGAGGATTTTCTTATGGCCGATATCCCGGCGCCTGCTCGGGGTTCGCCTGATCCGTCCGCGGCGCCCGCGTCGGGATCGGTACCGTGTCCAGCGCCTCCGGCACCAGCGCGAGGTCCTGGATCGCGGCGAGTCCGAATTGCGCGGCGCCGTTGGTCGACACACCGGGCCACTCCACCACCCCGCCGGGCAGCGTCACCCGCGGGTCGCCCGCGAGTAACCGCATCCCCGCCTCACCCGAATAGAATTCTTCTGCCGCCCGCCGCGCCAGTGCCGCATCGCCGGTCGCCTCCGCGACATACGCGGTAAGCCGCGAATGGCCCTGCTTGAGGTTGCGCCCGCCATAAGGCTGACTGAACTTCGCCGCCCACTCGGCACGCGGTGCATTGTACCATCGGCAATAATCGAGCCACGCCGTCCGGAAACGCGGCACGTCGATCAGTTCGATCAGCTCCGCCTGGATCTCGACCGCGCCGAACACCGAATTGAGGTGCGAGATGCCGATATTGTCGCGGACGAGGAATCGCCCGCTCTTCAGATCGTATGGCGCGCCGCCGGTCAGCCAGCCATTGGGCATGCGACCGATACTGTCCATTCCCGCGACGATGCGGTCGCGCCACTTCCTGTCGCCGGTGCGCTCCCATTCGGTCAGCCACGCGCCCGCGCACACCGCCCAGGTGGTGCCGAACGCCATCTGGATCACGCCTTCGGGCAGGTCCTCCTTGGGCGCGCCGGTTTTGCGGCCGATCTCGACGCCGGCCAGCGTCTGTTCGGACGTGGCGAGCGCGCGCATCAGGTCGCCGACGCGCTCGTCGGCAGTGAGATAATAGAAGATCCGGCGATAGGCGGCGTTGCTCACCCGCGGCTGCTTCGAGCTGTCGCTCCAGTGCTGGACGCCGTGGCGCGTGCCGAGCCCGGCGAAGCGGCCGATATGATAGACGTCGACTTCGCCGGTGTGGCGAGTCATCGCCTCGGCGAGCCGCCACGTCTTTGCGTCGCCCGAGCGCAGCGCGGCATACCAGAGCCAGAGATCGGTCGAGAGCTCGCTATTGTCCCATGCGAAGCCGCCAATGTCGTATTTCCATTGATGCCGGTCGGTATCGTAGCTGTGCATCACGTCGCCATGATCCCAGAAGCCGTACCAGCTGCGCCGGTCGACTTCGCCGACATAGAAGTCGACGAGATTGGCGAGCTGATCCTCGATCAGCGCGCGCTTCGGCGTCGAGCGGTCGGGCAGCCCCCAGTCGCCGAACACCCCGGCGGCGTGGAGATGCGCCGGCTCGGCCATCAACTGGGGCGGCGTCGCCGCGCCGCGGGCGAGCGCCTGCAGCCGCGGCGTCTCGGGGGTGGCGTCGAACGCCCACAGCATCAGCTCGCTGGTGCGGGCGATGCCCGTGGGATCGTCCCAGCCCGGCTCGTAATCCTCATAGGTGATGTCGAGCCCTTCATTCTGGGCGGCATAGCCCTCCATGCCCATCGTGCCGCGCCACGGGCGCAGGTCCATCGGCCTGGCGTCCGGCGACCAGAGCCACGCCGTCAGGCGGGCGGTGTCCGAAGCGGCGTTGCGGATGTCGATCTGGGTCGGATGACGCTGACAGAAATAGCGCGCGGCGATTCCCGCCCCGCCCTGCGGCGAACCGACATAGCCGAAACCGGGCGCGCGTCGGCCCTCGTCGGCGTCGATCCAGCTATGGTCCTCGGCGGTGCGCTTGGTCAGCGTGAAGCCGTTCGCCGATAGCTGCGACAGGCTGAAATCGCTCCATGCCGGAATCCGCTCGAGCAATTTGCCGACCGGAGCGCGCATCTCTGCCGTCGGCACCGTGCGCCCGGCAACCTGCGCCTCGCGCACCGATTTGCCCGGATCGCGGCGCAGCCCGGTGAGCGGGCGCACCGCTTCGGCGAACATCGCGTCGTCGGCGGTGGCGAGGCGGACATGGCGGTCGTGCAGCGGCGCGCGCATCGGCACGTCGGCGGCGATGCCGAGCGCGGAGACATGATCGGTCGCTTCGATGTCGAGGATGAAGCTGTGCACGATGCGCAGCGCGTCCGATCCCGCATAGGCATAAAGCCGCACCACGAACGGCAGCACCGCGCGCCCGCCTCCGACATGGTGCCCTTCGAGCCGTATCACGGCGCGTACCGGTCCCTTCTGTTCGATCACCGCGCGCTCGACCGTCCCGGTCAGCGCGACACGCTCGCCCTCGGGTGATCCGGCGCGCAGCTCGCCGAGCAGCCGGGTATTGGCGATTAAGGTGCGATCGCCTTGCTTCGCCGAACGTATTGCAGCGGGGCCGCTCTTGCCGATCTCCCATTCGAGCGGCCCCGAGCGGATCAGGATCGCATCGCCAGTCTCGCGCACCGACACCGGCGCGGCCGGCAGCGTCGAGCGACCGCTGGCGACCACGAACTTGTCGCTCGCCACTCCGGCAGGAAGTGCATGTGCGGTCCATTTGATCGAGCCGTCCGGCCAGAAAGCGGTAGGCCAGCTTTGCGAGGGCACTGCCTCGCCGCTCGCGGTTTGGACGGTCAGCGCCCGTCCTCTCGTCAAGGTACCGCGGGCCCAGGCGACGCCGAACGTCTGCCCAAGATGGAGTTCGGGCGCCGCGCCATCGATCCAGCGGACCGGCGCCTCGACGCCTTTGCTCCGCCGCGATTGCGCGATGGCAGGCGCCGCGCCCGCAACCGCCGCCGACAGGATCGTGCCCTGCATCATCGTCCGCCGCGTCAGCCGCATGATCTTCCCCGCTATGGTTTGCCGATGCGCAGATTGCGGATCCGCAAATGGCTTTTCGTGGTACGCAGCGCGAACCAGCCGCGCCGATAGGGCTGCGGATCGTCGAGGGCGAAGAGCTGCTGCCCGTCGCGCTCGACCGCGATGCGCCGCCCGTCGGCGATCAGCCGGACATGCGTCCAGCGGTTCGGCACCAGCATGTGCGCCGCGCCGGAAAGATCGTGCTCGGGGAGCAAGGGCCGATTGCCCGGCTCGCCGACATAGCGGCGGAAGCGGGTCGTGGTGTTCCGGTTGCCGCCGATGCCGACATAATAGGTTTCGAGGTCGTCGTACGCGGCGAACGCGCCCGATCTTTTCTTCGCGAACACCGAACCGCCGCGCACGCGCGGGTCCCGCGCCATCCAGAAGGCATTGAGGTCGCTGACTGCGTCGTTCGCGCCCCCTTCCGACACTGCCAGCGCATCGAAATCGATCGCCACCGGGCCGCGCAGCTCACGCGTGTACCAGAGCGACAGCCCGGCCGGCGTCTCGATGTCGATGACGTCGCCGAAAGTGACGAACGCAGCCTGCTCGGCCTCGATCTTCCATTGCGGCCCCGCGGCCGATCTCGTGACGCACCCGCCGAGCAGCAGGCCGGCGCTTCCGAGGATCGAAAGCGCCAGCCGGTGCATCAGAAGTTCGCCCGGAAGCCGACGAAGAAGCGCCGGCCCGAATAGCTGAGGTCGGTCTCGCGGATGTCCCCGGCGGTCGACCGTTCGACTTCGCCGGTGAGATTCTTGCCCTCGGCGAACAGCTCGAGCCGCTCGATCGGGCCGAGCTTGAACTGATAGCCGATCCGCGCGTCGACATAGAGCGTCGCGTCGCGGAACACCGGGTTGCCGGTGCGATCGGCAGCATTGATCAGATAGTCGCTGCGATACTGGATCGGCACCGCGATGCTCAGCCCGTATTTCTCGTAATAGGGCTTCACGTTGAACGTGTGCTTCGACAGCGACGGGTAAGGCAATTGCTCGCCGGTGAGCTGGTTGAGCAGGTCGACGTTCGATGCGGTGCTGTAGGTGTAGTTGGCACTGATGCCGAGTCCGTCGAACGGCCCCGGCAGGAAAGTGAAGGCGGTCTGGCCCGACACCTCGACGCCGCGCTGGGTGGCGCCCTGGCCGTTGATCACCTGGCGCACGTCGAAGGTGCGTCCGTCACCGAAAAAGTCGACGCCGCGCACCAGAGTCGCGCCGACGATGAAGCTGTCGATGTTCTTCTGATAATAGGTCACCGCGAAGCTGGTATCCGCATTGGGATACCATTCCGCCCCGATGTTGAACTGCGCCGCGCGATACGGCTCGAGCTTGGGATTGCCCGCGGTGCACGCGTCCAGCGTGGTGTCGGCGATGCCGCCGGGGGTCAGGTCGAACAGGCAGTTCGAGTTGGGCGCCAGATCGGTGAACTTGGGCCGGGCGATCACCCGCGACCAGTCGCCGCGGACGACGACCTCGGGGGTGACGAACAATGCGAGGTTAATCGCCGGCAGCCAGTCGGTATAATCATTGTCGATGGTGAGGATCTGCCGCCCGACCTCGACATCGACATAGCCGACCGCGTTCGCCGCCGGGCGCCGCTCGCGGATGATGTTGCTTCCCGTCGCCGCATCCTGGGTCCGCGCGACGCGCATGCCGGCATTGCCGCGCAGCGCCATGCCGAACAGATTGGTGTCGATATTTACCTTGAAATAGCCCGCGGTGATCTTCTCGGTGATGTCGAACGACGGCAGCTGCGGATAGCCGTTGCAGGTCCGTACGCAATCGAGGTTGAAGCCCGACAGGTCGAAGAAGTCGCTCGCCGCGGCAAAGTTGGGCGACAGCCATTTGTCGAAGATGTTGCCGCGGTTGAAGCCCGGCTGGTTGAAGAAGATTCCGGGCGTCAGCTCGGTCGAGCTCTGCAGGAACGCCGCCAGCGTCTCGGGCGACCAGACCCCGGTCGCCGGATTGGCAGGCTGGCCGTTCACTGCCCGGTCGATCGTCACATTGGCCGAGGGCACCTGCACCGTCGTGCCGTCCGGATTGAGCAGCAGATAGCCGCCGCCGGCATAAGTGGTCGAGGTCAGCTTGCGATACTGTCCGCCGAACTCGATGCTCGAGATGAACGAGGTATTCGCCTGCAGGTCGAAATCGAGCCGATACTGGTCCTCGGTCTGGTCCGCGACCGAGGGGCGCCACTGCACCCCGGCGGTGGTCCGAGGCGAATTCGGATAGAGATAGGAACTCGCCGAAGTCGGATCGAAGTTGGCCGGGAAAGTGAAGCTCGGCGAGCCGGTCTCGGGGTCGAGCTCGATCCGCACGCCGTTGGGATTGGCGCCGAGACTGATATTGTTGGTCCGGTTCTCGTTGCCGCCCTCGGACAGCACCACCAAGCCTTCCGCGGTGAGATTGCCGCTGTTCCACTTGAAGCCGCCCGTGATGTATTGGGTGTGCTGCTTGAACAGGAAGTCGCGCTTCGACGGACCGACCACGGCGGCGCTGGTTGCGGTAGGCGGCGCGGTGGTCAGGCCGATGACATTGCCGTTGTCGTCCACGGTCACCGACGATCCGGTGACGATCCGCGCCACCGAGCTCAGATCGAACCCGATATTATAGTCGGTCAGGTTCCGGTCCATCCGGTTGTACTGATAGCCGACATAGGCGGTCAGCCCCTCCGCCAGCTCGGCCTGGATCTGCCCGTCGAGCGAGATGCGCTTGTCCTCGCGGATCCACAGGCCGTAGCGCGGGGTGCGCGGGCTGAAATCATAGAACTGGGTCTGGCACGCAGCGCGGTTCGCCTGCGCATCGGCCGTGGTCTCCGGCACTGCCGCGCATCCCGCGAGGCTGGTGATGTTGGCGAAATTGGGATTCTCGGTGTTCTTGCGCCCGTCGCCGTTGAGGTCGCCGAGCCGCACCCATTCGGTGTTGCGGATGAAGTCGCCGCGGGTGTCGTTGCGGTCATAGGTTGCATTGATGATGACACCGACGCGATCGTCCAGGAATTTGGTACCCGCCACGACCGTGCCGCGCGGCTGCCATTTCTTGCCGATCGTATCGACATTCTGCATCGCGCCGTTGATCGACAGCAACGGCTTGGTCAGCTCGAGCGGACGGCGGGTCTGGATGCTCACCGTGCCACCGACGCCGCCTTCGGTCAGATCGACCTGATAGCCCTTGTACACGTCGACTGACTTGATCAGCTCCGAGGCGAGCTCGCGAAAGTCGCCCGAGCGCCCGCCGCTCGACGACAGCGCCGACGCGCCGTTGATCTCGACGCGGTTTAGGTCAGGTTCGGCGCCGCGAATCGAGACGCTGACGCCCTCGCCGAACTCGCGGGTGATCTGGACGCCGGTGACGCGCGAAAGTGCCTCGCCGACATTTCGGTCGGGGAAGCGGCCGACATCCTCGGCGACGATCGAATCGACCGTGGTGCCGGCATTCTTCTTGCGATTGGTAGCCGATTGCAGGCTCGCCCGGATGCCGGTGACGACGATCGCCTCGCCCTGCGCATCGTCCTGCGTGGCGGCTTCGGCGGGCGTTTCGGCTGGTTCCTGGGCGGCTGGCGCGTCCTGCGCGAATGCGGCGGGAGAAAGGAATGTCGCAGCCGCAAGCGCTGCAAGCGACACGCCGGCACGTGCGGCGGTGAAGGCGATGGGTGTACGCATAACTCTTCCTCATCCCGGAGAGACCCGCTGTCGCGGCCGCCGATTTTGATCGGCTGTGCCCGTGTGAATAACAGCGTCTTGCCGAATTGGAAGCATTTTCACGACATGTGATAGCAATGTCCACAATGTGGAACAATCTGCAGAACGCAGGCGAACGACCACGGCTTCGCGGAGCCACGATCAGGCGGAGGAATCGTCAGATTTTCGGAAGCGCAGCGGCGGTCGGAAGAGCCGCCCGGGGCGGCTGGTGGACAGGGCTGGATTCGAACCAGCGTACGGGAAACCCGGGCAGATTTACAGTCTGCTGCCTTTAACCACTCGGCCACCTGTCCATGGTGCCGCCAGCGAAGCGAGGGCGGTCCAATGCCGAAGCGGCCCCGCCCTGTCAACGCCTTGCGCGCGGCCCTTGTGCCGCATAGCGTCGCGCGCATTCCTCCAGCCTCCCGGGAGCCTCATGCGCACAGCCGCCGCCATTGCCGCCATTGCCCTTCTCGCCGCGCCGCTCGGCGCCCAGTCGGTCGACCGGACCGAGGTGGGCCGGATTCTCGACGAAGGCTTCAACCGCTCTCAGGTGATGCTGACCGTCCAGCATCTGACCGACCATATCGGGCCACGCCTGACCAATTCGCCCGGCATGCGCGCCGCCGAGGACTGGACCGCGTCCCGATTCCGCGACTGGGGCCTCAAGAACGTCCACAAGGAAGGCTTCGATTTCGGCCGCGGCTGGTGGATCGAGCGGTCGAGCGCGCAGATGGTCAGCCCGCGCCCGATCGCGCTCACCGCGATCCCGATCGCCTGGACGCCGGCGACCGCCGGCAAGATCAGCGCGCCGGTGATCGTCGCCCCGATGAGCGAGGAAAGCCATTTCGGCCGCTATCGCGGCCAGCTCGCCGGCAAGATCGTGATGGTCACCTTGCCCAATGACGGCTCCGAGCCCGACACGCCGGCATTCCGCCGCTACAATGGCGACGACCTCGCCAAGCTCGACGTCTACGACCAGCCGACCTACGATCCCGCCGCCAGCGACCGCCGGATGAAGCGGCTCGATTATTCCGCCAAGCTCGATGCCTTCCTCAAGGCCGAGGGCGCCGTCGCCTATGCCGCCATGTCGGCGCGCGACGGCAAGCTCGTCCATGGCAGCGGCTATCTGTTCGGTGCCGGCGAGACCCAGCAGGTTCCCGGCGTCGAGATCGCCGCCGAGGATTATCGCCGCCTCGCGCGCCTCGCCAAACAGGGCCCGGCGCCGGTGGTCGAGCTCGAGAATGTCGTCCACTTCGTCGACACCGACACCAAAGCCTATAACGTCATCGCCGACATCCCCGGCAGCGACCCGTCGGGGGCCTATGTCATGGCCGGCGCGCATCTCGATTCGTGGGTGGCCGGCGACGGCGCGGTCGACAATGGCGCGGGCGTCGCGATGGTGATGGAGGCCGCGCGCATCCTCCAGGCGATGGGGGTCAGGCCGAAGCGCACGATCCGCTTCGCATTGTGGGCCGGCGAGGAACAGGGCCTGCTCGGCTCGATGGCCTATGTCGAGCAGCATATCGCGACGCGTGCGCGCAAGCCGGGCAGCCCCTCGACCGGGCTCGCGCGCTTCTACGGCTGGGCCAATCGCTGGCCGATCACCCGCCAGCCCGGCTATGACAAGCTCGCGGCTTACTTCAACATCGACAATGGCTCGGGCAAGCTGCGCGGCATCTATGCCGAGAACAACCCCGCCGTGGTGCCGGTCTTCCGCGACTGGTTCGCGCCGTTCGGATCGATGGGCGCCAACACCGTTGCGATCCGCGGCACCGGCGGCACCGACCACGTCTTCTTCTCGGCGGTCGGCATCCCGGCGTTCCAGTTCATCCAGGATCCGCTCGATTATGGCAGCCGGCTCCACCACACCAGCATCGACACTTTCGATCACATCAAGGCGGCCGACATGCGGCAGGGCGCCGTGATCCTCGCGAGCTTCCTGCTCAACGCTGCCAATGCCGACAAGCCGTTGCCGCGCAAGCCCTTCCCCACCGAGCCGAACGTGACCGACCCGTTCGCCTACCCCAATCCGGATGATCTCGACTGATGGCACGCAGAGGACATCGCCCGAGCCAGGCCCCCGCATCGCGTCCGCGCTTCTATGGACGCCATGCCGTGCTGGCGGCGCTCGCCAATCCCGAACGCAATGTGCGCAAATTATGGGGTACGCGCGAGGCGCTGGCGGCGCTCGACATTCCCCCGGTGATCCCGATCACTTATGCCGACGCCGCCGATCTCGGCCGGCTGGTGCCGGGCGACGCGCCGCATCAGGGCCTCGTCGCCGAAGTCGACCCGCTCGAGGAGATCTGGCTCGGCGACCTGCTCGAGCAAGGCGCCGGCGACAGGCGCCCGCTGGTCGTGCTCGACCAGGTCACCGATCCGCACAATGTCGGCGCGGTGCTGCGCTCGGCGGCGGCGTTCGACGCGCTCGGCATCGTCACGCAGGACCGCCACGCGCCGCCCGAATCGGGTGCGCTCGCCCGCGCCGCTTCGGGCACGCTCGAGACGGTGCCGTGGGTGCGCGTGGTCAACCTCGCCCGCGCGCTCGAGGAGATCGCCGAGGCAGGCTTCTGGCGCGTCGGGCTGACCGGCCATGCGAAGGGCACGCTCGCCGAAGTGATGGGCGAGGGCCGCATCGCCCTGGTGCTCGGCGCAGAAGGCGAAGGCATGCGTCAGAACACCGAAGCGCATTGCGACGAGCTCGCCCGCCTGCCGATCTCGCACAAGGTCGAGAGCCTCAACGTCTCCAACGCCGCCGCCGTCGCGCTCTACGCGATCGCGGCGCGGGGCTGACCCGATCCTCCCCGCGGGGCGGAGGTGGCAGCGAAGCTGGCGGAGGGGGAGGAAGCACGCCGACTATGTCGCGAATCCATAAAGCACTGCTTTCCGCATCGGGAGCCGCACGTCCGGGATCGGTGATCCGCAGCGAAAGTTGACACTGGCTTTACACTGTCTGCATCTTTCTCCCGGCGGTGTTCCTGCGCAGGCAGTCGCGGAGGGCGGGACAGCGCAATAGTTCTGCTTCCGCGCGAGCGGGGCGATTCGGGTATTACGATGTCAAAGAGCCTGAGGAGGCTGTCAGGCGAAATCCTACATTGCAAGCATGCCTGCAAACGGGTGGTTAGCTGCCGTTGGCTTTTCTGGCGGGGCCATCGAAACTGCACAGTCCAGGCTCAACGCATGTCACTCTTTTGCAGCCGAACGATATGAGCCTCGAAAACAACCCCAAACGTTGCGCCGCCGCGAGGTTCATCCCCATTTCGCAGGAAAAACCCGCAATCTCGCGACGACACAAGCGGGGATAGTCGGCCAATTTGTCCATGTCGCGTCGCTCAGCTGGCGTAAGCGTAGCGTAGAACGCTTCCAAAAACTCATAATAGCCCTGACCGCCGATCCAATCGACGTGACGGCTGGGACACTGTGCTTTGAGATCGCGATGCCAGGCCTTCCATGAATCGACGGGCGACGGTGCCGGAGCCGCGCCAAGCAACAGGCACGTAGCCGAGAGGATGCAAGCTAGCTTCACCCCCGCAGTATAATCTTCTTTGAAGACGCCCGCTATCGGGGCGCTTGCGGACCGGCAGCTTTATGAGTCTGCGCCTCAATCCTCGGCGGCGATCGTCACCTTGAGGCCATCCAGCGCATTGGTGAACTGGATCTGGCACGACAGCCGCGAACGTTCGTCGCGGTCCGACGAGCTGTCGAGCAAATCATTCTCGTCTTCGCTCATCGGCGGCAATTTGGCCGCAAATTCCGGATCGACATGGACGTGGCAGGTGGCGCAACTGCAGCAGCCGCCGCAAATCGCAAGAAGCTCGTCGAAGCCATTGTCGCGGATCACTTCCATCACGCTGAGGCCCGCTTCGCCCATGACTTCGCGTTCTTCCCCTTCCCTGGTGACGACGATAAGCTTGGGCATGCAATTCTCCTTGGTCGGCCATTCCCATGCCGCCGAAGTCCCCTCGTTTCAAGGATGCCGGCCATGGGCCTGAGCGAAACCCGGCTCAAACAATCGATCGACGCGCTCGCCGGGATCGAGCCCGCCTTCGCCGTGGCGCTGGAGCGGGCCGGCTATCCGCCGCCGCGGATTCGCGATCGCGGCTACGAGACCTTGCTGCGCACGATCATCGGCCAGCAGGTCAGCGTCGCCGCGGCGCAATCGATCTGGAACAGGCTCGCGGCGGAACTCGGCGACCTCACCGATCCCCAGACCGTGGCGAAGGCCACCGACGAGCAGTTGCGTGCCGTCGGCCTGTCGCGCCAGAAAGTCAGCTACGCCCGCAGCCTCGCCGATGAGGTGACCAGCGGCCGGCTCGATCTCGCTCAGCTTCCCGAAGACGATGAGGAAGCGATCGCCGCGCTTACCCGGATCAAGGGCATCGGCCGCTGGTCGGCAGAGATCTATTTGCTCTTCGCCGAAGGCCGCGCCGACATCTGGCCGGCGGGCGACCTCGCCGTCCAGATCGAGATCGGCCGGATTCTCGGCCATGCCGAGCGACCATCCGAAAAGCTGCTGCGGGAATGGTCGCTGCCGTGGCGCCCGCACCGCGGCGCGGCGGCGATCTTCGCGTGGCATCACTACAAGATCGACATGGAAGTGATCTGAGGGGGAGCAGCCGCCACTCCTCAATCCTCCCCCGCCAGGGGGAGGTGGCGCCGAAGGCGACGGAGGGGGAGGTCAGCGACTCATAAGCCGGCGTGCTTCCTCCCCCTCCGTCAGGCTGCGCCTGACACCTCCCCCTTGCGGGGGAGGATTGAAGAGGTCTGTTCAGCCCGCCACGGAAACCACCGGCACGGCTTCAGCCCCCGACGGCGGTCAGCCCGACCGCCAGCGCCCCCAATGGCCCGGCCATGCTGTCCAACCCCGGCGGTCCCAGTCTTTGGTCAAGCTCCCCGGCATAGCCCGCCAGCGAGCCATAGCCGCCGAGGCTTTCGGCCAGCCGCGCCCGAATCCGCGGAAACAGATGCGCACGCTTCGCGATCACGCCGCCGCCGATCGCGATCCGCTCTGGCGCGGCGACAGTGACGAGGTTGTGAAGCAGCCCGCCGAGATCGTGGACGAACAGATCCCATTGCGGACCGTCCTCCGGGAGCTCGTGCCCCGGACGATCGAACCGCGCGGCGAGCGCCGGCCCCGAAATCAGCCCCTCGACGCAATCGCCGTGAAATCGACACCATCCTGCATAGGTATCGCCGGGCGCTCGCGGCACGCGCATATGCCCTGCCTCGCCATGCGCCACGCCCTGCACCGGCCGCCCGCCGGCGATCAGCCCAACTCCGACGCCGGTGCCGATCGTGATGTAAGCGTGTGTGGCAAGCCCCTGCGCCGCCCCCCAGCGCGCCTCGGCCAACGCGGCGCCGTTGACGTCGGTCTGGAAGCCGATCGGCTTGCCGTAGCGCCGCTCGAGCCGTCGCACGAGGTCGGTGCCGCTCCAGCCCGGCTTGGTGGTCGCAGTGATCGCACCATAATCGGGTGCACCGGTGTCAAGCTGGAGCGGGCCGAAGCTGGCGATGCCGATGGCGTCGAAAGTCCAGCTGTCGAGCACCGCTTCGATAGCGCCGAGTGTCGCTGCCGGGTCGGTGGTGGCAATCGTCCGCTGGTCGCGGACATCGGCCGGGCTGGTGCCCAGCAACGCGATACATTTGGTGCCGCCGAGTTCGAGCCCGGCGATCAAGGGTGAGGTGGCAGGCATGCGCCTCCGCTAGCCCAGCGCGGCGCGGGGGAAAAGCCGCGACGAAAACGGCCGCGAGGGGACGGCGCCGGCTCCGGGCCGCGGAGCAAGGACGGTCGGCGTGAACCGGCCGCCCCGCCCCCTTTGCCGAGACCGTCAGAAACGGCCGCGGAGCCCGATCATTACTTGCCGGCCCGGCTGGTAGAGCGTGAAGGCGGCATTCTCGAACTGGAAGTGGCTGCGCTGCTTGGTCTTGGTGAGGTTGATGACGTCGAGCGTCAGTTGCGGCGCCCATTTCACATCGAACAATTCGGCGAAGTCGACCGAGGCGGTCATGTCGTATTGCTGGTAATCGTCCGAATAGAGCCGGGCGAGCGGGATGCCGTTCTGGTTGGTGTCCGAACTCACCGAGCCGCGCTGGAAGGTGGTCGACAGCCGGACGCTGAGTCCGTTCTGCTCGTAATAGCCGGTGATGTTGTAGGTCACCGGCGACACGCCGACCGCGACCGCGGGCGCCGCGCCCGAGCCGGTCTGGTCGATCAGGGTCAGATTGGCGTTGAAGCCGAAGCCGTTCACGCCGAGATAGCGGCCGAGCAGAAAGTCGAGCGGCTGCACCCAGGTGACCTCGAGCCCGTTGACCTTGAGCGTGCCCGAGGCATTGACTTGCTGCTGCTGGCTGATCGTCGCGGTCCCTGGGCCGCCGCGCGAATTGATCGCCGCCTGCTGGGTCGGGGACAAGGTGTCATAGGTGATGCCGAACGGCGCCAGCGAGGCGAAAGGCACCGTCGTCGTGCTGTTGACCGTGAAGCCGGTCAGCGCCTTCCGGAACGCGGTGAAGCCGATATAGCCCTCCTTGCCGGTATAATATTCGAAGCCGAGGTCGAGATTGGTCGACAGATACGGGTCGAGTGCCGGATTGCCGATCGTCGCGGCATCGGCGGAAGGCGACGAGAAATTGAGGCCCGGCAGCATCGTATTGGGGTTAGGACGGGTCATCGTCCGCGATGCCGCGGCGCGCACCACGGCATTGTCGCTGATGTGGAACGCCGCGCTCGCCGCGGGCAGCCAATTGTCGTAATCCGACTCGGTGTAGATGAAATTGACGACGTTGGGATAGCAGGAGCCGTCGCGCGGATTGCCGGTTCCGGGGCAGGTGTTGGGCAGTGGGCCGGCGCCGTCGGGATCGGTGCCGTTGCGCGGATCGGGAACCGTCACACGCCCGCCGATCCGCTGGTTGGTGCGGACGTAGCGCAGCCCGGCATTGAACTGGATATTGCCGCCGGCGAGCGGCAGGTCGCCGTTGACCTCGGCATAGAAGCCGAGCGTCTTTTCGCCGACGAAGCCGCCGCTGGCGCCGGTGTTGGACCCGCCGGATTCAGGCGCGTTGTCATGGAAGGTGTCGTAATTGGAGGCGGCCTTGAAGCGGTCCCAGTCGACCGTCGCAAAGCCGGTCGGCCCCGGGATCAGGAAGCCGGGCAGTTGCGCGTTCGAGATCAGCGATCCGGCATAGGTGATCGGCCCGGTCTGCCCGGCAGTGAAGCCCGTCCCGAAAGCCGGATAGGTCGGGTAGCCCGCCGGCGCGGCACCCGGCTGCACCAGTCCCGCGCACGGCGGCTGGGTGTTCGGGCTGGGCAGGAAGACGCTGGGCCGGTTGCCGCAGACGGCGTTCTGCCACGCCTGGCTGTTGTCGAAACCGCGGATCGTGCGCGAGACGTCGTCATAGGCCGCGCCGACCTTGAGGTTCAGCCGCGCGTCGCCCCAGGTCAGATTGCCGCGAACGCCCTTGGTCTCGGTCTTGCGGCGCTCGTCCTGGATGTTCACCCGACCGCCCGGCCAACCGAAACTGGCGGGATTGTTGAGGTCGATATTGGTGGTGATCGTCGGAATGTCGCCGCTGCTGTTGTCGTAATTCACCGTCACGCCCGAACTCGCCGGCGTGATCACCACGACGCTCGGCGATTCGCGGTGGAAGTCGCTCCGGGTGTAATTCGCCTGCACATCGAGCTTCAGTTTGTCGGTGATTTCGAAGTCGAAGCCCGGATTGACGCCCCAGAACTTCACGGTCTCGAGGAACGGGCGATATTCGAGGAAGAACTGGGCGTTGGCATAGGTGCCACTGGTCACCACGCATCCCTGGCTGCAATCGTCGCGGTCATATTTGGTATTGAGCGGGATCATCGCGCCGTTGCGGCCGACCCAGTTCATGTCGACGCGCTCGAGCTGGTTGTCCTTCCAGCCGTACATGCCGTCGACATAGGCATGGAAGCCGTCGCCGCGATATTCGAGGCTGGCGATGGCGTTGATCCGGTCCTTGGTCCCCGTTTCGTACATCGGGCGGCCAAGGCGCGGGATGATGCCGTTGTCGATCTGCTGGATCGTCGCGCCCGGGTTGCGGGCAAGCAGGAAAGCCTGATCGATCGTCGCGCCGGTCGTCAGGCCGTTGCCCGCATTTGCGGGAACGGTCGCAGGAATCGTCCAGTTGCCGCCTCCCGTGGGATTGCAGCCGGTGGTGGCGCCGCATTGCGCTGCGGAGAGGTTCGGATTGGTCCAGCCGATCGTCTCGAAGCCGGTGGTGCGCACCTGATTGTGCACGCCGGCGACGCCGAGCAGGATGCCGAAGTCGCCCATCGTGGTGCTCGCGAGCAGCGATCCGCGATAGCCCCATTTGTCCGAATTGGTGTTCTTGGTGAGCTGCGCGCCATAGGTGACCCGCGTGCCTTCCTTGTCGAACGGCCGCGCGCTGCGCATGTTGACCGTGCCCGCCGCGCCGCCTTCGATCATGCTGGCCATGCCGCTCTTGTTCACCGTCAGCGACGTGAACAATTCGGTCGGGAACAGATCGAGATCCACCTCGCGATTGGTGTTCTGGGAATCGGTGCGGCCAGTCGACGCCACCGCTACCGGCGCGCCGTTGAGCAGTACCTTGGTGAAGTTGGTGCCGAGTCCGCGGATCGCGACGCTGAGTCCTTCCCCGGTCACTTCGCGGCTGATCGTCACGCCGGGAATGCGGTTGAAGCTTTCGGCGATGTTGGTGTCGGGGAATTTGCCGATATCCTCGGCGAAGATCGTGTCGACGAACCCGGTCGAGTCCTTCTTGGCCCGCGTCGAACTTTCGAGGCTCGCGCGATAGCCGCTGACGACAATCTCGTCATCCTGGTCCACCGGCACCGCCGCCTCGGCACCGCCCGCAGGGTCCTGCTGGTCCGCTGGCACGGTCTGGCCAAAAGCCGGCCATGCGGTTCCGGCAAGCAGAAGCGCAGCGATCGCAGCAGCGCGACGCGCGGAATGATGGCGTGCAGTTCGAGCGTTCATTGTCCCCTCCATGCGCCTCTCGCGGGCTGCAAACGCCACATCGGTGGATCCGATGTTAGCGGTCACACAGGGCTATGCCTCGTATTTGGGACTGTCAACTCATACATTTGAACGCCAAGTCTTTCGTGAAGATGCAGCTACTTACCGCTTTGCAACATGGTCGTTCGGCCAGACCACTTTGCCCGACAAGAACGTTTCCGAATCGTGTCCGCCTGAAAACCTCTTGCGGCCATTGCACCGACGCAGGCGCGATCACATCTGCGCGGCACAATCCTGTCCGGAGCCAACCTTGATGCGCTACAACTCGCTCGGCCGTACCGGCCTGATCGTCTCTGAACTCTGCCTCGGCACGATGACCTTCGGCGGCAGCGGGGGCACCATGTGGGGCGCGATCGGGCAGCTCGAACAGGAAGAGGCTGGCGCGCTGGTCAAGGCCGCGCTCGATGCCGGGATCAATTTCATCGACACCGCCAATGTCTATGCCGAAGGCCGTTCCGAGCGCATCTTAGGCGAGTCTTTGAAGAAGCTCGGTATCAAGCGCGAGGAAGTGGTGATCGCCACCAAAGTCCTCGGCCGGATGCATCCGGGGCCGAACGGCGCCGGCGCGTCACGCGGTCACATCCATGATCAGGTCGCGGCCAGCCTCGAGCGGCTGCAGACCGATCATATCGATCTCTACCAGATCCACGGCTTCGACGCGGCGACACCGATCGAAGAGACTTTATATGCGCTCGACAGCCTCGTCCGGCGCGGCGTGGTGCGGTATATCGGCCTGTCCAACTGGGCGGCATGGCAAGTCGCCAAGGCAGTCGGGATCGCCGAGGCGCGGCGATACGCGCCGATCGCGTCGCTCCAGGCTTATTACACGCTTGCCGGACGCGATCTCGAGCGCGAGGTTCTTCCGATGCTCCAGTCCGAAGGCGTCGGGCTGATGGTGTGGAGCCCGCTCGCCGGCGGCTTCCTGTCGGGCAAATACACGCGAGACGGCGAAGGCGAAGGGCGCCGCGCCAATTTCGATTTCCCGCCGGTCGACAAGGCCCGCGGTTACGACGTGATCGATGCGCTGCGCGAATTGAGCGCGGCGAAGGGCCATTCGGTGGCGCAACTCGCTTTGGCGTGGCTGCTTCACCAGCCGGCGGTGTCGAGCGTGATCGTCGGCGCCAAGCGGCCCGACCAGCTTGCGGATAATCTTGGTGCGGTCGACGTCACCTTCACTGCGGACGAACTCGCCCGGCTCGACGAAGTGAGCAAGCTGCCGGCCGAATATCCCGGCTGGATGCTCGAACGGCAGGGGGGCTATCGGGGGGCGCCATCGCCGGGGCGGTAGCCAAGCCGTGCTCCTGCGAAAACAGGAGCCCAGGATAACGGTGTACTGCGTGGCCTTGGGCTCCCGCTTTCGCAGGAGCACCAAAATCAGCCGTAGGTCACCACCAGCCGTTCGGCGAACGGGCCATTCTTGCTGAGCCGCCCCTCCTTGCCCGCCGCGCGGCGCAGGTTCGGTTGCTTGAGCAACGGCTTCAGCATCAGGTGCAACGTCGCGTAATTGATGTGGCGTCCGAAGCATTCGTGCAGCCCGAAGCCGAAATGCATATAGTCGCTCGCCGGCCTGTCGGGATCGAAGCGCCGCGGGTCGGCAACGCGCCGCGGGTCCATCATCGCCGATGCGAAGGCGGCGAGCACCTGCGCGCCGGCTGGGATCGTCGCCGCGTGCGACGTGCCCGCGCCCAGCGTCCAGTCGCGCAAAGCCACCCGCGGCAACCCCGGCGCGAGCGGATCGAAGCGCATCGCCTCGAGCACATAGCAGCGCAGCCGATCGTCGTCCCCTGCGCGCGCCACGGCCTGTGCCTCGGCAAGCACCTGCGGCCGCCGGAGCAATTGCTCCATCGCCTGCGGCACCACCATCGGCGGCTGCGGCGGACCGCCGACGATGAAGCCCATCAGCGACGTGCGGATGAAATCGTCGGTATAGGCCGCGTCGCCGGCTTTCTGCAGCGCGAGACAGCGCGACAGCACGTCATCCTTGCCCGGATCAATCCGGCGGCGCGCGATCTCGTTCTGGATGTGCAGCCGCAGCGCCGGCGCGATCTCGTCGACTTCCTTGCGCAGCGCCGGATCATTGCCCTGATCGACGAACTGGAACTCGAACAGCCGCGTGCCCCACACCCGCAGATCGCCGCCGGGCGGGTCCGGCACGCCGAGATAGTCGCCTAGCATCGTGAAGGTCACCCGCCGGACCAGCGTGTCGACGACATCGACCCGCCCGCCCGCACCCGCGACGATCGCCTCGCCCAGCACCTCGGTTTGCGCCGCCAGCCTCGGCAGATCGTCGGCGCGCACCACCCGCCGCATCGCATCGGTGTCGTGATGATATTGGTCGGTGTCGCCCATCCCGAGAAAGAAAGGCTGGTCGCCCATGATCACGTCGAGATGCGGCTTGTAGATCACGCCGAAGACGGGGTCGGTGGCGAACACCTCGCGCACGTCGTCGTAGCGCGAGGTGAGATAATTGTTGCCCATCTTCATCACCGGCTTCCAGCGCCGCAGGAAGGTGAAGAAGCTCGGCATCAGCGCGAACACCATCCGCTGCGCCCAGGCCTTGAACCCCTTGGGGCCGGGACGGAGCACGTCGGTCGAGGTCAACGCGCTCATAGCGACGCCAGATAGCGGATCGCCGGCATGCTCGGCAGGAAGAAATATTCGCCGCCGGCCATCTGGACGAAGGTGTCGACCTCGATGATCCGCCGCAGCGGCTTCTCGGGGATGGTCAGCATTCCCTTGGGCCCGAGCAAAGGATCGACTTCGTCATAGAGGAAGGCGAAGTTGGGATTGAGCATCCAGGTCTGCTGGACGAATTCGAACTGCCGGGTGATGTCCGTGTTGAGGCAGATGAACAGCAGCCCGCGTTCCTTGCCGTCGTCGGTGCGCTTGTCGGGGATATCCGGCCCGTATTTCCGCCCGCGGCGCAGGATACGGTGGTTGTTCGCCGCATCGAGCAACGTCTGCTTGTCCCCCGGCGTGGGCGCGAGGCCGTCGCGCGGATTGCCGCGGCGGACATGGCTGCCGAGCGGACAGCCGTGGCCGAGCCGGTCGCGGTCGTAGAACAGGAAGTCGTTGTCGGGCTGGTCGTATTGGTTGACCGGCAGCACCCCGGTCTTGCTGTTCGGACAGAGCAGATTGCCGTTCAGGTCGCGCCCGATCACCCGGCTGGCGATCCATTCGGCGTCGATATGCCCCGAATGCTCGGGATCGCGGCGATTGATTCGCGCCGATGCCGCATCCATCGAATTCCAGAAAGCGGCGACGTCCTGCTTGAGCTCGCGCACCACCATGTAGCTGCCGTCGAGCCCGAGATCGAGGAAGCCGACGCCGCGGGGATGCTCGGGCAGGCCGGCATCGCGCCCCGCCTGCGAGTCGGCGACCACCGGCCCGAGCGCGATCTCGTGGTGTCCGTTCTCGTGCCCCATCAGCACTTCGCCGAGCGGCACGCCGTTCCACGGATCCCTGGGATAGCTGCTCCCGTCCTTCACGGTGACGACCTTGTCCTCGAACGGCGCCGGCTGCGAGACACCGTCAGCGAAGCCGAAATGCTCGCGCGCGATGCCGCGTTCGTCCGGACGTAGGTCGAGCGGCAGATCGTGGACGATCTTGACCTGATACGGCGCCAATGCCGCGCCGACCGTCCGGCACCATTCCTCGGCGGTCTCCTCGTCCTTCTCGTAGAGCAGCAGCAGGGCGTGAACAGTGATCGGCGTCTTGATCTGCGTCTCGATCACCTTCTCCAGATCGTCGAAGGCATGCGCGTCGGCCATGCCGCAGCCTGTGTTGTCGGGCGGCGTGTTGCCGCTCCATCTCGGGCCGCCGGGGATCACCGTCGACAGCCATTTGTCCTCCCGGCGATCGCCCAGACGGCGCAGCCGGTCTTCCTGAAACATACCTTCCTTGAAGGGCCGGTCGAACGAGGCGAGCGTGCTCGCATCGAGCCCCATCTTGCGCATCCCCTCCCAGGTGAGGCCGATCCCCGCGGCGCGCTCGTCCCTGCCGTCGGCGTCGGTGATCGGCGCCACCGCCTGCGCGGCCTTGAGCCAGGCGCCGCCGTGCTCTTTCTGCACCCCGTCCCAGCAGAATTCGAGGAACAGCGCGCGCCCGGTCGGCAGATTGGCGAAGCCGCTGACCACCATGCCCTGCGTCAGCGTGTCGTGCGGCGCGGCCAGTTTCCAGCTCGGCGGGCCCTTTTGCGATGCGGCGCTCACAGGTCGTTGATCCACAAAGCGGCTTCCTTGTCCGAGAGTGTGCGCTTGCGCAGGCCTGTCGCGATGCGGAAATTCCGCTCGATCTGCTCGGCGGTCAGGTCCTTGTAGGCCGAGTACCAGAAGCGGCTGACCGTCATCGAATGGCGCGCCCATTCCTTGAACTGACGGCCATGGCTGGCGCCGTCCTTGACGAGGAAGCGGGTTGGCGGGAAGCCGACCCCGCAGCACCAGGCGAGCGTAAGCCCGGCGTGCGCCTTCTCGATGAAGTCGTCGAGATAGCTCTCCCAGGTCTGGTCGAAGTTCGAGAAGAACATCAGCCGCGACTTGTTGTTGACCATCGCCCAATGGGCGAAATGGATCGTCCGCATCGATCCGAGATAGCCTTTGCGCGCGACGATGCGCAGCACCAGCCCCAGCCCGCGATGCCCGGCGCGGATCAGGATCATGCGGAGAATGCCCGGCTTGATCAGCACCACCGAGCCCATGTGGTTCTGCGGGATCCAGTCCTCGCGCCGCGCCATTTCGCGCAGCATCACCGGATCGACCGGCGGTGCATCCTGCGAAGAGTCGCGGCGCTCGAGCACGCGCAGCCACAATACGATCCCCGCGACCACCACCGGCGCGCCGGCGAGCCCCCAGAGCAGCCATTCAGCCATGCCGCGCCACGCCGCATCGAAACTGCGCGCGGTGGCGAGCATCGAGATCGGCGTACCGATCGCCACCGCCACCACCAGATAGCCCGCGACGAACAGCAATAACGGGATCAACTGGCTGAAGAAGAATTTGAGGAAGCTGAATTTGGTCGCGACCTCGGTGCCCGGCAAGGCGACGCCGATCTTCTTGAGCAGCAGCGCAATTCCGACGAACACGATTGCGAGCAGGATCAGATAGCGGTCCCACGGCATCGCAAGGCTGAGGATCAGGCCCGGCACCGACAACACGAAGACCGCCGCCACCACGAACAGGATCAGCCGCACCCAGTCGCCGATATTCTCGGCCAGCGGAATGCGCACCGGTGCCGGCTGGTCGAGCCAGGCGAAGTTCGGGCGTACCGCCTCGCGCAATTTCTTGTGGATCTGGCTCGGCGTCAGCACGCGATAGGGGTTCGGTCCGTCGACATTGGCGCAGCGCAACTCGACTCGCGTCGCCTCGAACAATTTATGCTCGGCGAGGATGCGGTCGCGGGTCATGCCGCGATTGCCGTGGTGGAACACCGTCGGGGTCAGCGACCGCCGCTCGAGATAGGGTGCGATCGGCGCGCGCGCGTCCTTGGCCGTGATCGAATCGAACAGCGGCCCGTCATTGTCGAGCGGCCGCTTGCAGCAGCGCAGCATCGCCCGCAGCTCGGGTCCGATCGCCGATTCGAGCTGCGCCCAGAACGGGCCCTTCTCCCCGTCGAAATTGGCTTCGATCACGAACAGGGGATCATAATCGAAGCCGGGGAAGACGCTGAGCGACATGAAATGGACCGCCGGCACCCGGGTCAGGAAATCGGCGAAAGGTCCGACGCCGCCGGAAGGATCGGGATTGCGCTTCTCGCGCAACTTGTCGAGCAACGACGACAAATGGTCATAGCTCTCGGGCTTCACCTCGAGTGCCACCGACAACGTGGTCTGCCGCATGCATCTCCCCCTGCACGATCGCGGCTGCCGCCCCCGGCAGTTCCACGAGTCGGGACGAGTGTCACACAGTCGTTTGCGCAAAGATAGGACAGATCCGACTTGCGTGGCCGTGCCTCGCCATAATCTTACCTGCGTTAAACGTGCCGGTTGCTTGTCCGCTATTTCCATAACTTGGATAAGTTACTGGAACGGATTGCCAAAACCCCTGTTGATGGCCCGACAACAGGGAGAATCTTTATGAAGCTTTTACTTGCCTGCGCGGGCGCCGCCGCGCTCGCCGCGTGCAGCGGCACCACCATGGGCGCGGGCGGCGTGACTGAAATGGCTGCCGACGCAACACCGAACGACGCACCCACCTATGTCGCGATGGCCGGCTCGAGCGATCTCTACGAAATCGAGTCCTCGCGGCTCGCGCTCCAGCGCGCGCCGAGCGCAGCGGTCAAGCAATTCGCCCAGATGATGATCGATCATCACACCATGACGACGCAGCAGGTGACGCAGGCGGTACAGGCCGCCGGCATGACCCCTCCGCCGCCGTCCTTGCTGCCGCCGCAGCGCGCGATGCTCGACGCGCTTCAGCCGGCGAGCGGCGCCGCGTTCGAACGGCTCTATGTCGAGCAGCAGCGAACGGCGCATCGCATGGCGCTGGGCCTGCACCAGAATCACGCCCGCAACGGCGATACCGCGCAGCTCCGCCAGGCGGCGAGCGGCGCCGTGCCGGTCGTCCGGCGCCACATCGACCATCTCGCGCACCTCTCCCCGACCTGAGCATCTCTCCTGGTCCGTCAGGTCGCACTTGGGGCGGGTGTTCAGGCACCCGCCCTTTTTGCATCTCTCAGCCGAAAGTGGTGTCGAGGAACATCATCGCGGCGAGGCCGATCATCAGCCCGGTGCTCACCTTGCCGCCGCCGTTGATCCGCGCATGCGCATCGGGAATGATGTCGGACGCGACGACATAGATCATCGCGCCGGCGGCAAGTCCGAGCCCCCAAGGCAGGAACGCCTGCGCCAGCGTGACGATGCTCACGCCGATCAGCCCCGCCACCGGCTCGACCAGCCCCGACGCCGCGGCGATCAGCGCCGCGCGCCCGCGCGAATAGCCGACCGAGCTCAGCGCCACGCCTACGGCTAGCCCTTCGGGAATGTTCTGCAGGCCGATGCCCAGCGCCGTCACGCGGCCCGCGTCGAAATCGCCGCCGCCGAAGCTCACGCCGACCGCCATCCCCTCGGGAAAATTGTGCAAGGTCACCGCCGCCACGAACAGCCAGATCCGCCGCACCGATGCGCTCGCCGCGGCGATCCCCGGCGGGCCCAGCCCGAGCTTGTCGAGCGGCGGCACCCAGTCGTTCAACTTGGCGATGACGAAGGCGCCGAGCAGAACCGCGGCCACCACCGTGATCGAGGCACCGGCCTGGCTGGCCCCCTGCTGCCGCGCCACTTCGATGGCGGGAAGGATCAGCGAGAAGAAGCTCGCGGCGAGCATCACCCCGGCGGCGAAGCCGAGCAGCAGATTCTGCTGCTGGTCGCTCGGCTGACGCATCGCCAGCACGGGGATCGCGCCGAGCGCGGTCGCCATTCCGGCGCACAGACTCCCGAGCGCGCCGGCGATGATTACCTCGTTCACGCTGTCTGCACCAATGCAGTATCTCCCTGTCCGCAACCGGGGTTGGTTCGCCGGAAAGCCTATCAGCAATCGATCGGCGCAGCACCGGGTTCCGCCTTCCCTAGGCGGAGCACAGAAAAGGGCCGCGGCGAGGGTCCGCCGCGGCCCTTCGCCTCCCGCGGGCCAAATCGCAAGCCATGAATGACCGCTTTCTGCGCCAGGGCTGAACGTCGGAGATCGGGTGTAAAGCTCCACCGATCTCCATGCGTCACCCGGGACTTGTTCCGGGGTCCACCGCCCCGCAAAGGCGGTGCTCTCCACTCTTGCTCTCCGCCCAGTCTCCCGGTGCACCCCGGCACGAGGCCGGGGTGACGAAGGGAAGGACCTACGTCCGCTAACGGGGCCTTAGCCGGCCGGCAGGTTCCCGGCCCAAGAGCGGACCGGAAGCTTGTGGCAGCGACGTCGCAGGGAATGGCCGATATTAGGTGGAAAGCCGAAGTCCGGGCGGAAACTCAGGCGCCGCGGTTCTGCCAAATGAAGACCTTCTCGCCTCGACGCCACGCAATGACGGTCCAAGCAAGCACGGCCGCCCAGCCTAATCCCAACAAAGCGTAGAACGCGCTTTCGCCGATATCATTCGGGATGCGTGAACCGAGATACAGAGCCGTTAAGACTGTCACCAGCGTTGATCGTTCTGTCATCGGTGACTCTCTTCTGGATGTGAGGACACGCTTTGGCCTCCTGACTAACGCACCACCGCCAATGCCCGCAATCGGGGCATTTTCCGCCGCCCACTTGTACGAGTTTATGCCTAGAACTTGACCTCGGCGGCGACCGTGAAGCTGCGGCCGCGGGGGTCCGCGACGCGCGGCTCCCACGAGCCGCCCGCGCCGGTATTGCCGTCATAGGTGATCGCGAAAGGCGGATCGGTGTCGAACAGATTGCGGATGCCCGCGGTCAGCTTGTAGCCCGGCGCGAGCCCGGTGTAGCTCAGCGACAGATTGTAGATGACATAGTCCTTCACGAACCGGTTATAGTCCGGCCGGGTGATCGTCCCCGCCGCGATGCCGGGCAGCGCGCCGTTGCGATAGCCCTTGCGGAAGATCTGGCTGAGCGAAAGCGTTACGTCCTGATTGGCGTAGCTGACGAATGCATTGTGCTTCCAACGCACGCCGAGATCGCCGGCAAAGCTGAACACCCCGATCAGGCTGGGTCCATATTGTGCAGTCGCGGTCAGCTTCTCGCGCTTCTTGAGCAGCAGCGTCCCGTCAAGCCCGGCCATCACCCGGTGGGTGCCCGCGAACACGTGTCCGCCGCGCAGCGATACCTCGAGGCCCTGCGTCCGGCGCGACCCGGCGTTGATCCAGCGATCGTCGATGAACTCTATTTCGTTGGTCGTCTGATCGCGGATGAAACGCTCGGGGAAGAGCGCCGCATTGGTGATCAGCTCGCGCAGGGTGAGCAGCTGGATCGTGTTGTCGACATTGATCATCCACCAGTCGACCGATGCGCTGAACAGCGGCGCGGGCTGGATCACCACGCCGGCGCTCAATTGCTTGGCGGTCTCAGGTCCCAGCAGGCGATTGCCGCCGGTGACGATCTCCGGACGGATGAACGCGCAGTTCGGATCGGTGGCGTTGGGCACGCCGCCGGGGCAGCGGACCGGGTCGGCAAGGTCGCTGCCGGCATAAGGCGAGCCCGTCAGCCCGTTGAAGATCTGATTGAACGACGGCACCCGGAAGCCGGTATTGTACGATCCGCGGAACATGATCTGGTCGATCGGCCGGAACTTGACCGACACCTTCGGATTGGTCGTCGATCCGAAGCCGGTATATTCATCGACGCGCACCGCGCCGGTGATCTCGAAGCCGGGGAACAGCGGCACGAGCATCTCGCCATAGGCCGCTTTGACGGTGCGGTTCTTGGGCGTCAGCGCGTTGACGTTGTCGAATGCCGCGAGGAAGATCACCGGTGCGTTCGCCGCTGCCGCGTCCGAGCCGTTGAACTCGTAGGTTTCCTTGCGCACGTCGGCGCCGACCGCGACCTGCACGTCGCCGCCCCAGATGTGGAACAGCGGACCCGAGATCGAGCCGTCGAACTGCTTCACTTCATATTGGCCGCCGTACAAGGTCGCGCCGTACGCCGAGACCGATTCGAGCGCGGCGAGGCCCTCGGGAGTCTGGGTGGTGCTGAACGGATTGATCAGTCCGCTGTTCATCACGCCGACGAGACCGCGCGGCGTGATCCCGTTGATCGCCGCCGCACCCGCCACTGCCGGTGCCAGCGGATCGTAATCGCCATTGCCGAGGGTGCCGCGGTAATAATAGCCGGTGCCGAGCACCGACGACGCCTCGCTCTTCGCATAGGACGCACCAGCGCGGTAATCCCAGCCCTCGAACAGCGGGCCTTCGACGCCGAAGGCGGCGCGGAACGTCTTGGTGTTGGTGACATATTCGCGCGTCCCGCAGGCGATGCAGCGCCAGCGATAGGCGATCGGCAGACCGTAGCGTGCATCGAGCGCCGCCGCCTGCGCCGGGAACGCGGCGCGGATCGCATTGAACACGCTGTTGTAGGTGGGCGCGGTCAGGCTGTTGAGCGGATAGGCGATGGCGAGATTGGTGGTGTTGGCGGTCAGCTGCGGGTTCGAGAAGCGCTTGGCCGACGTCGCGTCCGATCCGGTGACCTCGAGCGACATCTGGTGACCCATGCCGAGATTGACCACTCCGCGGGCATAATAGGTCAGCGTGTTGATCGGCTGCTGGAGCACGGCGGCGCGGCCGGTGTCCCATGCGCACGCATAATAGGCGCTCGGCGCGTTCCAGAGCTGCTCGTCATAGGGCAGTCCGCCGTCCATCGATTCGCAGCCGGCGCCGCCGGGCAAATCGAGGATATTGATCCCGCCCGCCGCGGCATTGGCGCCGTTGGGCGCCGTCAGCGTGATCGACCCTGCCGGACGCGACGTCCCGGCCGGGATCGTACCCAGCAAGGTGCCCCCCGCAGTGATGCTGTTCGGCCGCGTGTTCGCCCCGATGTTGAAAGCCGTAGCGATCGGCGTCCCGCGCGTATCGATCGTCAGCCCGCGCTCGGGCTGCTGACCATTGACGAAGTCGCGGTCCTCGCCGCGGAGCGCACGGTTCCAGCTATAGGAGACCGCACCCATGATGTTGAAGCCGTCCTTGGCGAGATCGCCATAGCCGGCGACGCCTGACAGCCGATAGATGTTACCCCCGCCGGCTTCGGTAACGTCGGTGAAGCCCTGCAGTCCGAGACCCTGATAGTCCTTGCGGGTGATGAAGTTGATCACCCCGCCGACGGCGTCGGTGCCGTAGATCGCCGAGGCGCCGTCCTTGAGGATTTCGACGCGCTCGATCGCGGCGAACGGGATCTGGTTGACGTCCACCGCGCCGCCGGTGAGGCCGTGCGCCGCGACGCGGCGGCCGTTGAGCAGCACCAGGGTCGCCGCACTTCCCTGCCCGCGCAGGTTCGCCGCCGACAGGCCGTTGGTGCCGCGCTGCGCGCCTGAGGTCACGTCGGCGTTCGAAGCGAGATTGTCCGCACCGCTGCCGTTGGTCGACAGGAACATGATCAGCTGCTCGGGGCTGCTGATGCCGTTGCGCGAGATTTCCTGATTGGTGATGATCTGCAGCGGCAATGCCGAATTGTTCGGATCCTGACGAATGCGCGATCCGGTGACCAGGATCTCGTCCTCCCGGCGCCCCTGCGGCTCGGCGCTCTGTTCGGCATCGGAGACCGGCACTGCCGCGCCGGTCGGGGTGGCAGCTTCTGGCGTCGCCTGGTCGGTGGTGCTGGTCTGCGCCAGTGCCGGAACCGCTCCCGCTAGCGCGGCAAACGCCGTTCCCGATACAAGAATATTCTTGAACGACGTGAAACCAGCCATGTGATGATGCCCCCATCGCTCCGCGTGCCCACCGCGGAACCCGGGCATTAAGTAACAGTAATGTTGCAGCGCGCCATAGTTTCTATTCGCACGACCATAGCCATTCGGCATGTTCGCCCAAGGATTGTGTCGTAGTTGCAACACCTTCGCCATTGACTGTGAGAGGGCGGCGGGCGAGCGTGCCGGCAGCTGTTCGGGGGACCTGTCATGGCGCAACAAAAGCTGCACAATCGATCGGCCGCGCCTCTTGGTTGAGTCCCTCGCCGCCAACCCAAGCGGCATTCCCCGCGGTTTTCCCCGCATGGCGCTCTACGTGCTGCTCGGCTTTTCGGCCGGGCTGCCCTTCTACATGTTCTCTACGGTGCTCAGCGTCCGGCTTGCCGATCACGGCGTCGCGCTCGCGATCATCGGTTTCTTCGCCTGGGTGCAGTTGCTCCCCACGTTTAAATTCCTCTGGGCGCCGTTGCTCGACAAATATGACGTTCCCGGCTTCGCGCGTTTCTTCGGCAAAAGGCGCGGCTGGATCATGCTGTCGCAGCTCGGGATCTTCAGCTCGATGCTGGCGATGGCGCTGTTTCCCACCGATGCGAGCCTGCCGCTGACTGCATTGTTCGCGGTATTGCTCGCTTTCTGGACGACCACGCTCGAAGTCGCCGCCGACGCATGGCGTATCGAACTCGCCCCCACGCCCGAGGAGCAGGGCCCGGTCGCCGCCTCGAACCTGTGGGGTTATCGCACGGCGATGGTCGCGGCCGGAAGCGGCGCGCTGCTCTTCGCCGATGCCGCGGGCAGCCTCGCCCCGACGCTCCGCAGCTTTGGGATCGAGCCCAGCTGGCAGTCCTCCTATCTGCTGATCGCCGCCGGCGCCTTCGTGCCGCTGCCGATCCTCGCCTTGCTGCCGCGTCAGCCCGGCGCCCCCGGCGGACGCATCGTCTCGCTGGCAACGGGCCTTGTCGCGTCGGCCGCAATCCTGCTTGCGCTTGCATTGGCCACTGCACTCGTCGGCTGGCTGATCCTCGGCGCCGCGGCGGGAGCCGGGATCAGCTCGAAGACCAACGTCACCCCCGCCGTCCTCGTCATCTGCATGTTGCCCTTCCTCGTCATGGCCGCGCTCACGCCCCGCATCCGCAGGCTTTCTCCGCAGGCGCCGGCACGCGCCTCCGCGGCGATCGGACCCTATGTCGACTTCTTCTGGCGCTACGGCTTCTACGCCATCGTGCTGATGGGCTTCGTCGCGGTCTATCGGATGGGCGACGTGCTCGCGCTCAATCTGTCGAAACCGATGATCCTCAGCCTCGATTATACCAAGAGCGAGATCGGCCGCGCCGACGGCATCGTCGCCCTCGCCGCCAGCATCGTCGGGGTCGGGCTCGGCGGCTGGATGGTCACGCGCTGGCGTTGGGGCGTAACGCTGACGATCGGTGCCATCTTCGCCGCGATCGGCAATTTCGGCTTCGTCTGGCTCTCGCACCAGCCGCATGACGAATGGCTGCTCTATGTCGCCACCGCCGCCGACCAGTTCGGCAACGGCATGGCCGGCGCGGTATTCGTCGTCTACCTCTCGATGCTGGTGAACCCACGCTATCCCGGCGCGCAATACGCATTCCTCTCCGGCTTCGCCTTCCTGCTCCCGCGGCTGCTGTCGGGCACCGCGGGGCAAGTGGTCGAGTGGCTCAACGGACTCGGACTGAACGGCTTCGACGCCTTCTTCCTCGCCTCGGGCGTGATCAGTCTCGCGGCGCTGTTGTTCCTGCCGGTACTCGCCGGCGTGAAGCCGCGGCCGGACGACCGCGAGCCCGTCGCATGATCGAAACTGCCTTCGCGCCCGCCGCCGCCGCCGTCGCCGACGGCCGCATTCCCGGCGCGACGCTCGGCATGATCGCCGCCGACGGCCGCCGCTGGGTTCGCCATGCGGGCAAGGCCGCTCTGGTGCCGGAGCCGGAAGCGCTGACCGAGGACCATTGGTTCGATCTCGCTTCAGTCTCGAAGGTGATCGCCACCACGACGATGATCCTGCGCCTCGCCGATGAGGGGCGCCTCGATCTCGACCGGCCGCTCACCGACGCGATTCCCGACCTCCGCCAATATGACGTCGCCAACGCCGCCGAACGCAAGCTCACTTTCCGCGACTGCCTCGCGCACCGCAGCTTCTTGCCCGCGGTCGAGCCGATCTACACCTATGGCGACGATCCGCAGCGGCTGCGCGCCTTCGTGCTCCAGCGCGAATGGCGCCACGGCCCGCCGGTCTATTCGGACATCAATTTCATCCTGCTCGGCATCGCCATCGAGCGGATCACCGGGGCGCCGCTCGGCGCCTGGGACCTCGGCCCGGGATTGCGCTTCGGTCCGCCTCCCGGCCCCGCCGTCGCCACCGAGCACTGCACCTGGCGCGGGCGCGTGCTCAAGGGCGAAGTGCACGACGAGAATTGCGCCGCGATGGGCGGCCAGACCGGCCATGCCGGCCTGTTCGGCACCGTCGCCGGCGTGCTCGGCTTTGCGCAGCGCCTGCTCGACGGCAGCGGCGCGTCGCCGGCGATGCTGGAGGCGATCCGCGCCCCGCAATATGAGCACCGCACCTGCGGCTGGGAGCGCAAGTTCCACGGCTGGTCGGGAGGGCAGGCCTGCTCGGACGAGACGATCGGCCATACCGGCTTCACCGGCACCGGCCTGTGGGTCGATTTCGAGCGCGGCCTCGCCTGGACCCTGCTCACCAACCGCGTCCACCCGACGCGGCACCGCGAGAGCGGCATCTTCCAGCTCCGGCCCGAGACCGGCGACGCAGTGATCGCCGCCTGGGATCAGCGGGCGGTCTGACTCTCGATCGAATCGACAAGGTCTTTCGCCTCGCTCAGGCCGAGCCCATAGGCCTCGCGCGCCAGCTTGATCGCGTCGATCTTGCGGCCTGCGGCAAGCCGCGCGCGGATCTGCTGCTCGACATCGCCCGTTGCCGATGTGGTCAATGCCGGCCTCGTCACCCGCGGCGCAGGCGGCTGCCCGCCCAGCAGCGGATCGCGCGGGCGCGATCGTCGCAGCACCAGCATGACCAGCAGCAGGAAGACGCACCCGACAACGATCAGCGCGGGCACCGGCACGAACATCAGTTCGCCTCCGCCACCCGCACCAGAGCGGCATCGATGAACTTCGTCGCACTTGCATCGGCGGGAACGTCGTTGGCGAAGGCGGAGAAGGTCAGCGTCTTGCCGCTCTTGGCGATCAGATAGCCGGAAAGCGCATTCGTCGCGTTGAGCGTACCGGTCTTGGCGAAGATCTTGCCTTCAAGCGCCGTTCCCTTGAACCGGCGCGCGAGCGTCCCGTCGACGCCGCCGATCGGCAGCGACGCCCGCCATGCCGCGCCCCAGGGCTGCTCGGCGATCCAGCGCAGCATCTTGGCCGCGCCGCGCGGCGCCACCCGGTTGTAGCTCGACATGCCCGACCCGTCGGACAGGTCCCATGCGGTGCGCGGCACTTCGGCCGCCTCGAGCATGGTGTGCACCTCCGCCACCCCGTCGGCGATCGACCCGCTGCCGCGGCGCAGCCCGACGCGGCGGAGCAGCAATTCGGCATGGAGGTTCTGGCTCACCTTGTTGATGATCACCACGTCCTCGGCGAGCGGCGGCGGCATCAGCTTTGCGAGCGGCGTCTGCACCGGCGGCCGTGCGACAGGCGCGCCGGCCCTCACCTGCGGATCATCGGCCGGTGTCAGTGCGCGGTGCCGCGCCGACACCGCGCCCGCCACCTTCACTCCCCGTTCCTCGAGCAGGCGTCGGAGCCGCCACGCGGCATAATGCGCCGGATCGTCGATCCCGACCCGCATCGGATCGGGCTTCGCGTCCGCGCCGACCGTTCCGGTGATTCGCAACACCAGGCCGTTGATGTCGCGCTCATAACCGAGCGTATTCCCGGCGCCGGCCACGGTGATCGCGCGATTGTCGATCCGGTAATAAGGCAACGGCAGCACGATCTTCGGCGGCGCGCCCACGGCTCCCGGCGCCACTTCGACCGCCAGTTCGTTGTCGTCGAGCGTCAGCGCCGAAATGCCGGTGCCCGAGCGGCTCGGAATGTTATTCCAGCTCATCCCCGGGCTCCAGCGCTGGTCGGGAAACACGGTGTCGTCGCCGATCACGTCGCGAACGCGTTTCGTCCGGGCCGCGACGGCGTCGGCCAGTTCGGCCAGGCAATCCACCTTGCAATCGGCGGCGCTCGACAGCCGCGCGTCGCCATGGCCTTCGAGGATGACGTCGCTTCCGTCGATCCGCACTGCCGCGCCGCCTTCCCGATCGGACTGATCGAGCCCGGTCAGCGCGGCATAGGCCGCCGCGGTGGTGAACATCTTGGTGTTCGACGCCGGGATGAACCGTCCATCGGGGTTCACCGCGACGATTTCCTTGCCCTTCTCGTCGGTCACCACCAGCCCGAACCGGGTGCCCGTCGCCGCCTCGGCCAGCCCTGCCTCGACCCGCTGCTGAAGATTCTGTGCCGATGCCGGATCAGCGGAAAGGAGGGCAAGCGGGAGGAGCAGCAGTGCTTTCATGCCGTGAAGCCTATCGCCGATCTCCGCCGGGGCAACCGTTCAGCGCGCAACAGCCCATAACTGCAGGGCATCCCCTGTCCCCGGGGACTGACGGCAATCACGAAACCGCGCCGGCCCGGACGCCGGCCTAGGCGTCCGCCTTCGATCGATACACCGCTTCGTCGAGCTCGCCTTCCCAGCGTGCCACCGTGGTCGCGACGACCAGATTGGCACTCGCGCTCGGCACGGTCCGCGTCATGTCGAGCAATCGATCGAACGGCAGCACGAAACCGACCACCAGAGCCGTCTGCTCGGGCGGCACCCCCACTGCCGAAAGCACTGTTGCGAGCATGAACAAGGATGCCGACGGTACCGGCGCCGTCCCGAACGCAGCGACCGCCCCGGTCAGCAACACCACGCCATAGACTTGCGGCGTGAGCGGCGTGCCGAACGCCTGCAGTGCGAACATGCTGAGCAGCCCGACATACATTGCCGTGCCGTCCTTGCCGATGCTCGCGCCCAGCGGCAGCACCGTCGAGAAGACCGGCCGGGCGACCCCGAGATTCTTCTCCGCGACCCGCATCGCCACAGGCAAGGTCGCCGAGCTGGAGGCAGTCGAGAAGGCGACCACAAGCGCGTCGACGATCCCGTGGAAGAAGGGCCCGACCGGCAGCCTGGCAAACAGCCTGAGGATAAGGCTGTGCACCACGAGGATCTGGATCAGCGAGCCGAGCACCACCGCCAAAGCCAGCCAGCCGACATTGACGAAGACGGCGGCGCCGTTGGCGGCCACGGCATTGGCGATCAGCGCGAACACGCCGAACGGCGTCGCTTCCATGACGATCCCGACGACCTTGAGCAGCACGGCCGAGGTCGATTGCAGCAATGCCGCGAACGGCTTGCCCGGCTCTCCGGCAACGACCGTGCCGACCCCGACGAGGATCGCGACGAAAATCAGGGCGAGCATGTCGCCCTTGGCCAGCGCCTCGAAGATGTTGAGCGGAATGATTCCGATCAGTTGCTGGTACGGCGTGACCCGGTCGCCAAGCGCGTGCGGCGCTGCGGTGCCGAGCGGCGCGCCGATCCCGGGCTGCACGAGGGTCGCGACCAGCATCCCCACCGACACCGCGACCGCGGTGGTCAGAGCGAACAGTCCGATCGTCCGCCCGCCGAGCCCGCCCAATCGCTTCGGATCTGCCAGCGCCGTGATCCCGGCGGCGATCGTCACCAATACGATCGGCGCGACCAGCATCCGGATCGCCCGGACGAACAGATCGCCCATGAACTGGACGTAGGGGGTGCCCTGCGGCCAGACGAAAGCGAACAGCAGCCCCAGCGCGAGCGCGCCGAGCACCCGCTTCCACAGAGCGATACCGAACCAGCGGCTCAGCATCCTCGGTGCTCCTGCGAAAGCAGGAGCTCAGGGCGGCAAGCGAAACGCCCGGAACTCTGGGCTCCTGCTTTCGCAGGAGCACGGGCTGGACTCTGCCCGCGCATCACCGGCACGTCCCCGGCGTCGGCTTGTGCGCCAGCGCGCGTCCCGCCGCCTTGCCGGTCAGCACACCGTTGTCGACCGCCACCACGCCGTTGACCACCACCGTCCGTACGCCTTGCGCGGTCAGTGTCGGCTGCTCGTACGTTGCGCGCGCCGCATACGTCTTCGGATCGAACACCACCACGTCGGCGAATGCTCCGGCACGCAGATGCCCGCGGCCGGCGAGCCCGAAGGTGTCGGCGGTCAGCGCGGAACTCCGCTCGATGAACTGGCGCACCGTGATGACATGCTCGGCCCTGGCGTATTTCGCATATTTTCGCGCGAAGCTGCCATAGACGCGCGGATGCCCGCCCGAGGCGTCGGAGCCGGTCATCACCCAGGGCTGCTGCATGAATTTGGCGATATCGGCCTCGCTCTGGTTGAACGAGACCACGCCGGGATCGGCGATGCGGATAACGCTGATCGCAGCGGCGACCGGATCCTGCCCGAGTTCCTTCGCAACGTCCGCCAAGGTGCGGTTGGCGTATTTGCCTTCGACGATCAGCAATTTGTCGGCGCCGCCGCGTTTGCGCAGATTCTCGGTGATGCCGCTGCGCAATTTCCCCGCCAGTGCGGCATCGTCGAAGCGCTGGAGCAAGGCCGCCCGCCCGCCGTCCTGTGCCCAGAGCGGCATCAGCGAGGCGACGAGGCTCGTGCCGCTCGCCGACCACGGATATTGGTCGGCGGTCACCTTCTGCCCGGCGCGCCGTGCTGCCTCTATCTTGGCGATGATCGCCGGCGCCTGACCCTGCACGTCGACGCCGAGCGCCTTGATATGGCTGATGTGCGCGGGCAGCCCGCCATTCTTCCCGATCGCGATCGCCTCGTCGATCGCCGCCGCCAGCCCGACCGTGTACGAGGATTCGTCGCGGATATGGCTGTCATAGACGCCGCCGCGCTTGCCGGCTTCTCGCGCGAGCGCCACCACTTCGTCGGTCCTGGCGAAGCTCTGCGGGGCATAGAACAGCCCGGTCGACAGGCCGAGCGCGCCCTCGCACATCGCCTTCGCCACCAGCTTCTTCATTGCCGCGAGTTCGGCCTCGCTCGGCGCACGATCGGCCTCGCCGACGACCTGCTCGCGCACCGCCCCGAAGCCCACATAAGCGGCGTAATTGATCCCCACCGGCCGTGCCGCCGCGCTGCCCAGCACCCTGGCGACATCGGGGCTGCCGCCGCCGTCATTGCCGATGAACGCCGTAGTCACGCCCTGCAGCAGAAAGGCGGAAACGAGCCGCTTCGTCGCGTCGTCCGACGCGAGGTCGCCGCCCATATGGGTGTGCGGATCGATGAATCCCGGCGCAACGATCATGCCCCTGGCGTCGATCACCCGCGCCGCAACGACATCGGCGCGGCGGCGCACCGAAACGATCTTGTCCCCCGCAATCGCCACATCGCCGACGAACGGTTCGGCCGATCCGGTATAGATCGTGCCGCCGCGGATCAGCAGGTCGACCTTTTGCGGTGCCGGCGGCGCGGCTCCCAGCGACAAGGCCGCGATCCCGAGCAGCAGCGCGACCTTCATACCGATCCCCAAAACCCTCGTTGCGGCGGGGTCAGATAGCCCGCCTCGTCGCGCACGCCGCCTTCGCGATCCTCCCTGAGCCAGATCGGACCGTCAAGGTCGACGAAGTCGCTCATCCGCGCGACATGCAATGCCGGCGCGATCGACAGCGACGAGCTGACCATGCAGCCGGTCATCAGGCCCAGCCCGCGCGCGCGGGCGGCCCGGGCGAGTTCCAGCGCCTCGGTAAGCCCGCCCGATTTGTCGAGCTTGACGTTCACCACCTGATAGCGCCGCGCGATCACGTCGAGGTCGGCCGCGACATGGACCGATTCATCGGCGCAGATCGGCACGTCGGGCGTGAAATCCTCGAGCCATTCGTCGGCCTCGGCCGGCACCGGCTGCTCGAGCAGGTCGACGCGCAACGTCACCAGCAGCACCTGCATCGCGCGCACGAGCTGCTGGTCCCAGCTCTCATTGGGATCGACGATCAGCCGGGCGTCGGGCGCGGCGTTGCGCACCGCGCGGATCTGCGCGTCGGGGATCGTCGCGTCGACCTTGACCTTGATCAGCGGCGCGTCGGCGATCTTGCTCGCCGCCACGGCCATTGCCATCGGCGTGTCGATCACCACAGTGAGGGCGCTCGCCAGCCGCGTCGGCTCCGGCGCGCCGATCATTTCGGCGACATCGCGGCCACCCAGCCGCGCCTCGAGGTCCCACAGCGCGCAATCGAGCGCGTTGCGCGCCGCGCCGGGCGGGAGCAGGCCGAGCAGTTGCTGTCGATCGGCGCCGCTCTCGACTGCGCCGCGCACCTGTTCGATCGTCGCGAGCGCGCTCTCGATGCTCTCGCCGTAGCGGGCATAAGGCACGCCCTCGCCGTGCCCGATTGTGCCGCCCTGCTCCAGCTCCACCGTGACCACCTCCGCCTGCGTCTTGACGCCGCGGGAGATCCGGAAGGGCTGGCTCAGTGGGAAGCTATCGTGCTGCGCGCGGAGGGTGCGGGGCATAGAAGTTCGTCGAGGATCGCATCGACGCCGAAGGCGATCGGGTCGGTGCAGGGCAGTCCGTGCCGGTCTTCGAGCCGGCCGCAGAGCGCCCGGGCCTCGTTCGCGTCCATGGCCGAAGTGTTAAGGCAGATGCCGACCGCGCGGACATCGGGACTGGTCAGCCGGGCGACGACGAGGTTCATCTCGATGCACTCGCCGAGATCGGGCAGCGCCCGGCCCGGTATGCCGCGCATATGGAGCCGGTTGGGATCGTGGCACATCACGATCGCCTCGGGCTGGGCGCCGTGGAGCAGCCCGGTCGAAACCCCGGCGAAGCTCGGGTGGAACAGCGAGCCCTGCCCCTCGATCAGGTCCCAGCCGTCATCGTCGCGCGCCGGCGCGAGTTGCTCGATCCCGCCGGAGATGAAGTCGGCGACCACGGCGTCGATCGGAACGCCGCCACCGGCGATCAGGATTCCGGTCTGCCCGGTCGCGCGGAAATCCGCCTTGAGCCCGCGCGCCTGCATCCCTTGGGCGAGCGCCAGCGTGGTGTACATCTTGCCGACCGAGCAATCGGTGCCGACGGTGAGCAGCCGGTGCCCGGCGCGCCGGTTGCCGTTGCCGACCTTGAGGTTCGCCGGCGGGTCGCGCACGTCGAACAGCTGCAGCCCCTTGTCCTTCGCCAGCGCCGCCAGCCGCGGTTCGTCGCGCAGCCGCTGGTGGAGTCCCGAGGCGACGTGCATCCCCGCCTCGAGCGCCGCCGCCGCATCGTCGACGAGGTCGCGGCCGAGCGTTCCGCCCGAATTGGCGATGCCGAGCACCAAAGTCCTCGCCCCCGCCGCAGCACCTTCCGCAATCGTCATCCGCGCCATCCCCACGCTCAGCGGGCAATCATCGTAGCGGAATTCGCCGACGCAATCCTGCGGACGAAAGGTCGCCAGCCCGCGCGAGGTCTTGATGCCGACTGCGTCGGTGCTGTGGCCGAGATAGAGCAAATAGGGAGCGGGGATCATCACGCGCTATCCGTAATCCGGAGGCCGAAAAGTCTGCGCATAACGTCTGGACCGCCCGGCATAGCCCGTTGTTATGGCTAGCTCGTGTCGCGGGCGGCGACCGCTGCCAAGCGCAATCTCCGGGTCAAGCGGATCGCCCCCCAAAGGGCGGCGATACCCATGGCCCAGACTCCGACGAACAATTGCCAGAAGCCCGAGCGCATATAAGCACCCACGGACATGGCAAGCGTGGTTCTGCCGGACGGAAACGCATAGCATTCGGTCCACTCACCGCGCCAGAAGGACAACACGAAGCGGTCCGATGCGAGCTTGCTGAAGTCGGGGCCGCAGTCGGCGCCATCCAACCCGAGCGGATATATCGAACGCCCATCGGTGGGTTGTGTGAGCGGCCGCTCCGGAACCCGCCCGGTACGCCTCACATATTCGGCTGCGACCTTAAATTCATCATAATAGATTCGATTGATCCGGGACTGATCGGCCAAGTCCAGGAGCAGCAATGATCCCATCAATGCGCAATAAATCGCCACGAGGAAGAGAACAATTCCGAAGAGCATTCGCGTGACCATGTGAAAGGCCTCGCGCGCATTCATCTGGATTTGCCGCCGCTTCGAGGAGAACCGCGCAGATGGGCGACCGAGCGATCCCCTCCTTGCGGGCGACTGAAGCCCACGGCTAGGCGACGTCGATGACGCTGCGCAGCGTCTTGAGGAAATCGGTGGCGAGTGCGGTGAGCGGGCGGTTGTGCAGGTACATCGCGTGGACCCCGAAGGTGATCGGCGGCTTGAGGGGGCGCATGGCGAGACCCGGTGCGAGCGAGGCCTGCGCGGTGAAGCTGTCGACCACCGTCATCCCCACCCCTTGCTGGACCAGAGCCGCGGCGATGTAGAAGGTTCGGGCGAGGATCACTTCGTCGAGCTCTATCCCCTGGCGCTGGACTTCCTGCGTGAACAACTGCCCCATCGGCCCGCTGGTGGCGAGGCTGATGAAGCGATGCCCTTTCAGGCAGGTCATGTCGCAGCGCGGCGGCGCATCGGGCATGTCCTGCTCGCGATAGAATACCACGAGCTCGCCCTCGCCGAGCGGCTTGTGGTCGATCGGCGCGGCGGGCGGCACTTCATAGGCGATCGCGATGTCGGTCTCGCGCTCGAACAGCTTGCGCAGCAGATCGTCGTGATGGACGGTCTGGAGATCGAATTTGACGTTCTCGTGGGTTGCCACGAACTTCGCCACCGCCGTCGGCAGTGCCTGCAAGGCGAGGCTGGGCAGTGCCGAGACGCGCAGCATGCCCCCCGCACCGCGCCGCAGATTCTTGCCCGCCTCGCGCAGCGCATAGACCCGGTCCTGGATCTCCGACACCTCGGTGAACAGGGTGTGCGCGTCCTCGGTCGGGACCAGCCGGCCGTTGGTCCGCTGGAAGAGCTGGAAGCCGAGCAGCGACTCCGCGTGGCGCAGCATTTTCGACACCGAAGGCTGGGAGACGTTGAGCGCCCGTGCCGCGCCGCTGACCGAGCCGTTCACATAAACGGCGTGGAAGATCTCGATATGCCGAAGGTTCATGGGGATGAAGACTATCGCGATTTGCGAAAAGTAAAAGCGCCCGTCATCCTCGGCGGATGTTGCTCCCGGCCCTGCTCGCGGCGGCTCTGCCGCAAACCGCTCCCGAACCCGTCGCGACGGTCCGCGTCGCGTTCGATCGCAAGCGCGAGACCGCCATCTCGGCGCAAGGCTATGCCGATCTCGCGGCGAAGCGCCCGGTCACGCCCGACGATCCGGTCCGCGTCGCATCGGTGTCGAAGCTTGTGGTGGCGATCGGCGTGCTGCGGCTGGTCGAGCAGGGCAAGCTCGATCTTGATGCGGACGTGTCGAAGACGCTTGGCTGGAAGCTGCGCAATCCCGCCTTCCCGGACGCCCCCATCACCTTGCGGCTGCTGCTCTCGCACCGGTCGAGCCTCACCGACACGATCGATTATGTCTTGCCGCTCGACGCCGACATGGCCGGGGTGCTCGCCGATCCGAAAGCGTGGGACGCCGAACACGCGCCGGGGACCTTCTTCCGTTACACCAATTTCAACTTTCCGGTGGTCGCCGCGGTCATGGAACGCGCCACCGGCGCGCGTTTCGACCGGCTGATGCAGCGCCTCGTGCTCGCCCCGCTGAAGCTCGACGCCTGCTATAATTGGGCGAGCTGCGCCCCGGCCACTGCAGCTCGCGCGGTGACGATCTACCGCGACCGACAGCCGACCAAGGACGATCATAAGGCCGGGCCGCCGCCCTGCCCGGTCACTCCGGCGCGCGACGGCAGCTGCGATCTCGCGATATGGCGCCCCGGCGCCAATGGCGCGATCTTCTCGCCGCAGGGCGGGCTGCGCATCTCCGCCCGCGACCTTGCGAGGATCGGCCGGCTGCTGCTCGGCCGCGGCACGCTCGACGGCGTTCGCCTGCTCAAGCCGCGCTCGGTCGCGGCGCTCGAGACACCGCTGTGGACCTTCGACGGCAGCAACGGCGACACCAGCAACGGCTTCTACTGCAGCTACGGCCTCGCGGTGACTTTCCTGCCGACACCCCGGCCCGGCTGCCGCGACGGTCTATTCGGCGACCCCCACCCGCGCCTCGGCCATGGCGGCGAGGCCTATGGCCTGCGCTCCGGGCTGTGGATCGACCGCAAGGCGGGCACCGGCGTGGCCTTCTTCGCCACCGATGTCCCTGACACAGTCGGCACCCGCTCCGCCTTCACGCCCGTCGAGGAAGGGCTCGCCGCACCACCGCCCCAATTCTCCACAAACTATTAAGCATACCCCCCGCACATCACCGCAATCCCGCCTTAAACCTCGGTAGGATAGCAATAGCGAAGTCATCGCTTTGACCGGGGGGTCGGGGTTTCGTGAAAACACTGCTGCTGTCGTTCGCCGCATTGCTCGACGCCGTCGCGCCGGTTGCGCCCGTCACCGTTCCGCCCGCTGCGGTGACGGCCCAGCGGCCGCGCGTGGCGATCATCGACAGCGGCGTCGCGAAGACCACCGAGCTCGCCGGACTCGTCTCCGCCGAATATGACATGGCCTCGGATCCCGGCCGCACCGAATTCCAGCCGCGTTACGATCACGGCACGATGGTCGCGACCATCCTTGCCCGCGCCGCCCATGGCCAGGTCGACATCATTTCGCTGCGCATCGACGATCCCGCCGGCTGCCCGGCCGGCGCCAATCCGCCGTGCCAGCCCTCGGCGGCGCCGGTCGCCCGCGCGATCCGCCGCGCCGCCGACCTCGGCGTCGACGCCATCAACATCTCGCTCGCGCTCGATCAGGATCCGTCGATCACCGCCGCGATCGCCGACGCCGCCGCGAAAGGTATCCGCGTCGTGCTCGCCGCCGGCAACAACGGCTATGATCACCCCGGCAATCTCGCCCCCGCCCGCGCCGCCTATCCCAACGCGGTTCTGGTCGGCGCAATCGATTCGGACGGCAAGCCGTGGAGCGGCACCAACCGGCCCGACGCCGCTCCCGAGGGCTATAATTATGCCTGGCAGCTCGGCGTGAAGGTGCCCACCGCCGCGATCGACGGCCGCCCGGTGACCGGCACCGGCACCTCGTTCGCGGCGCCGCTCGAGACCGCAAGATTCCTCGCCAGCCGGACGACGGCGGCACGCTGACCGCCGGCACGCTCAGACATAATGCGGCTCGCCGCGCTCGCGCAGTTCCTCATAGTGCACCAGCGCCGGCTCAGGGCCGAGCGGCACCGGCTGCCCGTTGCGGAACGTCCATTCGCCGCGGTCGCAATCCTCGGCACGGACATAGCCGTTGATGTAGAGCCGGCGCTGGTGGTTCGAGCGGTTGGTCCCCGAACCGTGGACGAGATACGGGTTCCATAAAGCGAGATCGCCGGGATCGAGGATCAGGTCGATGGCATCTGCGGCCGACAATCCGGCCGCGGCGAGCGCGTCGTCGACCATCGCATTGCCGAGCACTTCGGTCGAGGTGTCGAGATCGAGCTCGCCCGCCATGTGCGTGCGCGGCAGGAAGCGCATGCAGCCCGATTCGCGCGTATGCGGATCGATCGCGAGGCCGGTCTGGACGTACGCGCTGCCCAGATTGCGATAATGTTCGTCGGGCTTGCGGAAGCGCGAATCCTGATGCCAGGCGAAATCGCCCAGCCCGCCGGGCGCCTTCCAATGCACCTGATTGATGATCTGCTTGACGTCGCCGCCGATCAGCGGATCGAGCATCGCGGCGAAGCGCGGGTCCATCCGCACCCGATTGAGCACCGGCTGATGATAAGACGGCCATTGCACCATCCGCACCAGCGGCTCTCCGTCCGGGCCCGGCGTGACATGGTAAAAGAGATTGCCGTGACGAAACTTGCGCCCGTGTGCGACGCCTTCGGCATGGAGCTGGTCTACCGCCGCAGCGATCTCGGCCAGTTCGTCGCGCTCGAAGAAGCCGCGCAGCACGGCATAGCCGTCGCGCCGGAATTTGGCGACGAAATCGCCGTCCTCGGCCCTGCGCCGCAGCCCAGGCTGTTCGAAACCCACCATTTTCCTCCGCATCCGGATGCATCGATCTTGCCCCGCGGCGGTGCTCCGCGGCAATAAGCGTGGGCATCGTCCGACATGCCTTGCGGCTATGGCGCGTCAGCCCCGCCGTTCGAGCAGCCGGCCGATGCCTTCGTGCCGCGCCGGCGTTTCGCGTCCGCATTCGCGCTCGAGCTTGTCGCGGATCGCGATCAGTTCCTTCTCGCCGAGATGTTCGATGCCGATGAACTCGTTGCGGGCGGGATCGAGTGCGCGGATCAATTCGTCGAGCTTGGCCTGGATCGCGGCGGCGTCGCGATTTTGCGCATTCTGGATCAGGAAGACCATCAGGAAGGTGACGATCGTCGTGCCGGTATTGATCACCAGCTGCCAGGTGTCCGACCAGCCGAACACCGGCCCGCTCACGCCCCAGCCGACGATGACGAGGAACGCCACGGCAAAGGCTATCGGTCTTCCCGCCCACGCCGCGACCGCCTGTGCGAACCGCTCGAACACACCGCTCATGCCATCCCTCCCTTGTGATGCATGATAGCGGGGGACGGCCCGTCGGTCATCAGCGGCAACCCACAGCGGCACAGCGGCAATCCCCAGGTTGAGGGCTCGTATTCCTACCGTCACCCCGGCCTTGTGCCGGGGTCCCGCTGCCTTGCCCCAAAGAAGAAGAAGTGGGGATCCGGCACGAGGCCAGGATGACGGCAATCAGGTCGTGAACTCATAAGCGACCGCTCTCGGGGCGAGGGCTGAACGTCCGAGATAGGTGGTTTGCTGGCGGTCGGCTTTCTTCCTACACTCGGATGAAGCGGACACTTGCGGCGGAGCGGATGACCCAACGAAATGGGAGCAAGCCTGGATTGGCACTGAAAGTCGCCGGGGCTGTGCTTCTGGGCACCCTTATGGCGGTCATTGCTTATGCGGCGCTCGGTTATTTCGATGCGCTTCGTGACTCGGCTGGTTTGAAGCAGCGCGCCGACGCGCTGATCGCCGCAGGACGTGGTCCGAAGGACCTGACGGAGCCGAAATTGGCGGACCTTCTGCGCATCGAAGATCCGGCGTTCTGGCAACATGGTGGGGTCGACGTTCAGACCAGAGGAGCAGGCCTGACCACACTCACGCAATCTCTTTCCAAACGTCTCGCGTTCAAACGCTTCAAGCCAGGGCTGGCGAAGATTCGTCAAACCACTTACGCCTGGGGCCTGGAGGCGCGGCTTTCCAAACCGGAGATACTGGCGCTCTTTCTGGACACGGCACAATTGGGCCGAGGCCCCAACGGCTGGATGCAAGGAATGTTCGCCACAAGCGCCCAGCTCTACGGAAAGCAACCGGCAGAGCTGACGGATCGCCAATGGCGCCGCCTCGTTGCCGTCCTCATCGCCCCGCGAGAGTTCAACCTGCTGACATCGGATAAACGCCTCGACGAGCGGGTCCGCCGAATAGAACGTGTGCTGGATGGAAAGTGTCGGCCCCGGGGGGAGCGAGACGTTTGGCTGAATGGCTGCGCCTAAGGGTTCGGTTATTGCAAAGCGCCAACTATCTGAATGGCTGACACGGGGCGCTCCCTGTCAGCCCGCATTTATGGGTCCGCGCCCTAGGTTGAGAACTCAAACAATTCATTGATCTACTTGCTGTCATCCCGGCCTTGAGCCGGGATCCCGCTTCTTCTTCTGTAGGGCAAGGCAGCGGGACCCCGGCTCAAGGCCGGGGTGACGATAAGAATATCAGTCCCCAGCCTAGATCAACGATTTATTCGCGTTCTTTGCCCGGGGCAGAAACGCAAAAGGGGACCGGCATTGCTGCCAGTCCCCGTGTCACCGGACTTCGGCTGCCGATCCCGGAGGATCGCGGCCTGGTTTCGGCGGCATGCTCCGCTCGCGCCGGCAAGGGCATGCGAGCTTCGCGTCGGTCACTTCGTCCGGAAGATCCGCGCATTCCCGGAGAAATACACTCGTCTGCCGGCCTTCGGTGGCCCGCTTCATGACCTCGCCCGAAGGCGAAGCCATGGAGCCTTGCTGGATACGATTTCCCGAGTGATCCATCGGCTTCGGCTATCGCTTGCGCGGCATCCGCAGCCCTGGGCTTCTCTCTTCGGGCCGATCCTTCCGTCGATCTGCCGCTTGCGCGGGCCTATCGGCTTTCGGTCTCGTCCATCAGGCGAACCTTCGCTTCTGCCTGTGCTTGCGCACGGGTTTCGGCATCGGTTTACCCGGCTTCGGCGTCTTCCGGGTTCGCTGCGACGCTTGCGCGTCGCCTCGATCTCGTGACTGCCGATGCGTTCGCATCCCCGTCTCGTCCCGGCATGGTTTCCCGAGGGCACCTTTGCCGGATCGATCCGTGTAAGTTGTTGATCCTGCTTTGGTTTCCCGCTGCCGAACCGTCTTCCTTACAAGACTGATGCTGTCATCGATGCCGAGTCGTTCAAAGGACGAAATGACCTGCCGCGCCTGTGGATAACGTGAATAACGGGGACAGATTGCGCATCAGGGCGTGCCGGGCGTCCATCCGGGTGGCCCGAGCTCGAAGCCGGCGAATTCGAAGCCGGGGACCACCACGCAGCTCACCAGCGCCCAGCCGGAGCATGCCTCGGTCGATTGCCAGCGATTCGCCGGCACCAGCCCCTGGGGCGCATAGCCGGCGGTCACGTCGCCGCCAAGCGCGATCGTGTCGATGCTGCCGTCCTCCTGCTCGACGTGCAGCGCGAGCGGCGATCCCGCGCGCCAGAACCAGATCTCGTCGGCATCGACGCGGTGCCAGTGCGAGCGCTGGTCCTGTTCGAGCAGAAAATGGATCGCAGTGCCTGCCGAGCGGCCGCCTTGCGCGGCGGCACGCCACGTCTCGCGATACCAGCCGCCCTCCGGATGCGGCGAAAGGCCGAGCCGCTCGATGATCGTTCGTGGTGCGTTCATGTGGCAAATCCCAACGTCAGATGAGCGACACGTAGTTTCAGGTTCATGAAACCACGCGGCGCTGCGGGACGTTTCGCTACCGGTTTCTGCAAGTACAATCGATCTAATGGGAGTGAATCATGCGTAAGTTCATTGTCGCGCTCAGCGCGGTCGCGGTGGCGATCCCCACCGCCGTTGCTCTTCCGGCCCCCAAGGCCGAGGCCAAATCCTATTCGTACGAGGTCAGCACCGACACCCAGCGCCGCCGCTATGCCTATCGCGAATGGCGCGGCCGTGACGGTCGCCGCTATTGCCGCAAACCGAACGGCACCACGGGTCTGGTGGTCGGCGGCGTCGCCGGCGCGCTGGTCGGCCGTTCGATCGACACGCGCGGTGACCGCGCTGCCGGCACCCTGCTCGGCGCCGCCGCCGGTGCGCTCGCCGGTCGCGAGATCGAGCGGAGCAGCAGCAGCCGCCGCTGCCGCTAAGGCCTGAACGAACGCACGCGGAGCATTAACCTCGGCGCGGTACAAGCGCCATCTATGCTCCGCGTGCTCGTCCTTTCGACCCTCTTCCCGGACGCCACGCGTCCCAATTTCGGCATTTTCGTCGAGCGCCAGACGCGGGCCCTCGCCGAGCGCGACGAGGTCGCGCTGCGGGTCGTCGCGCCGATCGGCATGCCGCCGGCCCCGCTCGACCGCCTGCCCCGCTATCGGCCGACGCGCGCGCTCCCCGAATATGAGGAGTGGAGGGGGCTGCAGGTTCACCGCCCGCGCTTCCCGGTCTATCCCGGCACCGGCGGACGCTTTCACGCGCGCAACCTGGTCCGGACCTTGCTGCCGCTGCTGCACGAGATTCACCGCGATTTCCCGTTCGACGTGATCGATGCGGAATTCTTCTTCCCCGACGGCGTCGCCGCAATCGCGCTCGGCCGCCGCTTCGACGTGCCGGTGTGCATCAAGGCGCGCGGATCGGACGTGCATTTCTGGGGCCGCCGGCCGGCCACCGCGCGGCAGATCCGTGAGGCCGCGCACGCCGCCGACGGCCTGCTCTCGGTATCCGAGGCAATGCGCGACGACATGACCGCGCTCGGTTTGCCGGGCGAGCGCACCGAATGCATCGTCACCGGCGTCGACTTCGCCCGCTTCGCCTCGGGCGACCGCGCGGCAGCCAAAGCCGCGGTGCAGGTCGATGGTCCGCTGATACTGTCGGTCGGCGCGCTGATCCCGCTCAAGGGGCACCAGATCCTGATCGACGCGATTGCCACCCTGCCCGGAGTCCGGCTGTGGATCGCCGGTGAGGGACCCCATCGCGCCCAGCTGGAGGCGCAGATCGCGCGGCTCGGGCTCGGCGATCAGGTGCGATTGCTCGGCTCGGTCCCGCATGCCGAGCTCCCGACCTTGCTCGTCGCGGCCGACGCCATGGCGCTGGCGTCGGAACGCGAAGGGCTCGCCAATGCCTGGCTCGAGGCGCTCGCCAGCGGCACGCCCGTGGTCATTCCCGATGTTGGCGGTGCGCGGCAGGTGGTGCGTAGCGCCGTCAGCGGACGAATCGTCGCGCGCACGCCGGAGGCTTTCGCGGCGGCACTGGCCGAATTGCTTGCCTCGCCGGCCGATCCGGCCGCCGTCCGTGCGTCGGTGGCGCCGTTCACCTGGGCAGCGAACAGCGAGCGCCTGCACGGTTTCCTCGCGCGACTCGTGGCGGCGCGCCGCAACTCGGCAGGCTGATCGATCCGTCGCCGGCGGAACGACTGACGCTGCGCACCGTTGACGCGGCCTGGGGCGGGCCATGGAGAAACATGATGGCTGACCGCGCCCTGCCCAAAGACGATCCGGCCGCACAGCGGGAATATGCCGACCGCCTGCTAGAACAGCTGCAACAGACCACCTCCGAAGATGCCGGCGGCAATGTCAGGGGCACCGGCGCGGGTGATGCCTGCGAGGATCTCGACATCGTCTTCGAGCGCGAAGACGACGAAGACACCCGCCACTGACGCTGGAGCCACCACTGCGATCCTGCGTTGACTCGACCGGCGCTGATCCGTGACACTGTCGTCACGACAGCCGGAGGACTTCAATGGCAGGCAAGAAGAAGAAGGACGACAAAGGCGCAGCCGGCAAGGGCGCGTTCCTCCCCAAGAGCATCGCCGGGGTGAAGCTCCCCAAAGCGGTGCGCGGCAAGCTCACCGATCTCGCTAAACATCCGATTGTCGCCGACATTCTCGCGGCCGGGCTGGTCGCCATCGCCGCGCGGCTCAAGAACGAGCCCAAGGTGCAGGAAGGCGCTGCCGACGCGGTCGACACTGCCAAGGACGCTGCCGAGACGGTCGCGCAGGCTGCCGCCGACGTGGCGACCGCCGTGGTCAAGCCGGTCGTCAAGCGGACCCGCAAGGCGCCCGCCGCCGCAGCGAAGCCTGGAGCCGAGCCCGCAGCGAAACCGGTCACGCGCCGTCCGCGCAAGCCGACGCCGGCGAGCCCCGCCCCGGCCCCGGCCACGCGCAAGGCTCCGGCTGCCGCCGCGGAGACTACAGCGAAGCCGCCCGCGCGCCGGACGCGCAAGACTGCCGAGAGCAGCGCCACCAAACCGCGTGCCGCGCGCCGCCCGACGCCGAAAAAGCCTTCGCCCCCCAAGACGTCCGAATGATCCTCTGCTAGCCACCCGAACGGGGACCAGGCAGAGGGGGCAATATGGGCAGGACCAGTCGCGAGCCGGAGCTTCACGGGCCGGGGCATGCGCTCGAACGGCTGATCTTCTTCTCGGACGCGGTGTTCGCGATCGCGATCACCTTGCTGATCATCGAAATCCACGTACCCGAAGTGCACGCGCCCGCCGGCGACCGCGAATTCCTGATCGCCCTCGCGCAGCTCATTCCCAATTTCATCAGCTTTTTCGTGTCGTTCTTCGTGATCGGGTCGTTCTGGGCGGGGCACCACCGGGTGTTCGACTGCGCCCGCCACTGGAGCCCGCGGATCGTGCTGCCCAATCTGGTGCTGCTCTGCACGATCGCGGCGATGCCGTTCTTCACGGCCTTGTCGTCGGAATATTATGGGCACCGCGTGCCGGTGGCCTTGTATTCGGGCTGGATGGCACTGGCCGCGCTCGCGGCGATCTGGCTCCAGCGTATCGTCACCTCACCCCCGGTGGTTGGCGAGAACGTACCGCCGGAGCAGCGCGCGCTGCTGCGCCTGCGCGGCTATGCGACCTTGCTCGGCGCGACGACCAGCCTGATCGTCGCCTTGTTCGTGCCGGTGCTCGGCCAGCCGGCGCTGATCACGATCGTCTTCTGGCGGCTGCTGCTGCAGCGTCTGAACAGGCGCGCCTGAGCCCAGTCCTAGAGCGAACGCGCGATCAGCAGCTTCATGATCTCGTTCGAGCCGCCATAGATTCGCTGGACCCGCGCGTTCCGCCACATCCGCGCGATCGGATAGTCGTTGATATAGCCATAGCCGCCGTGCAGCTGGAGGCATTCGTCGACCACCTGCCACTCGCTTTCGGTGACCCACAGCTTGGCGATCGCGGCGCTGGTGAGGTCGAGCGTGCCGGCAAGCTGGCGCTCGATGCAGTCGTCGACATAGACCCGCGCGACTTCCGCCTTGGCCTTGCATTCGGCGAGCTTGAACTGGGTGTTCTGGAAATCGAAGACGCGCTGGCCGAACGCGTGGCGCTGCTTGACGTAATCGGTGGTGACCTCGGCGGCTTTTTGCATCGTGATCACGCTCGAGACCGCGATGATGAGACGCTCGCGGGGGAGTTCGGCCATGAGCTGGCGGAAGCCTTGGCCCTCCTCCAGCCCGAGCAGATTGTCCGCCGGCACCCAGACATCGTCGAAGAACAGCTCGGAAGTGTCCTGCGCGTCGAGCCCTATCTTGTCGAGGGCCCCGCCGCGGCGGAAGCCCTCGGCCGAACCAGTCTCGACGACGAGCAACGAGACGCCTTTTCCGCCGGCCGCAGGATCGGTCTTGGCGACGACGATGACGAAATCGGCGATCTGGCCGTTCGAGATGAAGGTCTTGGCGCCGTTGATCCGGTAGCCGTTGCCGTCCTTCAACGCAGTGGTGCGGATCGACTGAAGGTCCGAGCCGGCGCCCGGCTCGCTCATCGCGATCGCAGCGACGCTCTCGCCCGAACAGAGCTTCGGCAGCCAGCGGCTTTTCTGCTCCTCGGTGCCGTGGGCGAGGACATAGGGCAGGATGATGACGTTGTGCAGCGACAGCGCGAAGCCCTCGACGCCGGCGCGGCCGACTTGCTCGACCAGCACAACGTCATGGCGGAAGTCGCCGCCCGCCCCGCCATATTCGACGGGGATAGAGACGCCGAGCAGCCCCGCTGCGCCGGCCTGCCGCCAGAAGGCGCGCTCGACCTGTCCGGCCTCGCGCCAGCTGGCGATGCGCTCGGGCGGGGCTTCGCGTTCGAAGAAGCGCGCGGCGCCGTCGGCGAGGGCGATCAGTTCGGGCGCTTCGCGCCAGTTGTTTCCCATGGGTGCCTCCTCCCTAACCGTCACCCCGGCCGAAGTGCCGGGGTCCACCGTGCGGCAATGGCAGGACTGGAGGCTCGAGCTTCTCCGGTGCCGCGCGGTGGACCCCGGAACAAGTCCGGGGTGACGGTTGTGCGTGGCAAAACGGGCGCCTTCACCGCGGCGCCATGCGGATCGCGCCATCGAGACGGACGTCCTCGCCGTTGAAATAAGGGTTGCGCAGCATCTCGAGGGCGAGGCTGGCATAATCCGCGGGCCGGCCGAGCCGTTTCGGGAAGGGCACCGAGGCGGCGAGCGCTTCCTTCACTTGCGGCGGCGCAGCGTTCATCAGCGGGGTGTCGAAGATGCCCGGCAGGATCGTGTTGACCCGGATCCCCTCGGACGAAAGGTCGCGCGCGATCGGCAGCGTCATGCCGACGATCCCGCCCTTCGACGCCGAATAGGCGGCTTGGCCAACCTGGCCGTCCTCGGCAGCGACGCTGGCGGTGTTGACGATCGCACCGCGCTCCCCGCCTTCATCAGGGTCGAGCGTGAGCATGCCGGCAGCGGATTTGACGATGCAGCGGAAGCTGCCGACGAGATTGACCTGGATCACCCAATCGAACGCCGCGGCGGGGAACTGGCGGATCTCGCCGCTCGTCTTGTCGCGTCCGACGGTCTTGAAGGCGTTGCCGACGCCGGCGCAATTGACGAGAATCCGCTCCTGCCCGTGCGCCGCCCTCGCCCTGGCGAAGCCGGCATCGACGTCCTCATCCGAGCGCACGTCGACCTTGCAGAAGACTCCGTCGATCTCGGCGGCGAGCGCCTCGCCCTTCTCGGCGTTCATGTCGAACAAGGCGACCTTCGCGCCCGCTGCGGCAAGTGCACGCGCAGTCGCCGCGCCGAGCCCCGATGCGCCGCCGGTCACCACGGCTGCGGTGTTTTCGAACTTCATTTCCTTACTCCTGGCCAATCGTGCCCGCGGCCCTGAGCGCCGCGATTTCAGGTTCGTCATATCCGAGTTCCGCCAGCACCCGCCCGGTCCACTCACCAGGCTGCGCAATCGACGGCGCCGGCGCGGGCGTGGCGGCGAAACGCGGCGCGGGCGCAGGAGCACCGGCTGCGAAAATGCCCCGGACGGCGTTGTGCGGATGTGCCGCGGCCTCGTCGAAGGTAAGGACCGGCGAGACGCAAGCCTCGGGTGCGAAAAGGACGACCCAATCGTCGCGGGCGCGCATCGCGAAGATCGCCGCGAAGCGTTCGGTGCGCCCCGGCCAGGCGGCGGCGTCCATCTGGCCGCTACCGTCTTCGCCCAGCCCGGCGACCAGCGCGGCATAGAATTGCGGCTCGATAGCGCCGACCGCGACATGTCTGCCGTCGGCGCAGGCATAGGTGCGATAGAAGGGCGCGGCGCCGCTCAGCAGGTTCGCGCCCGGTCCGTCGCGCCACATGCCGGCGGCCTTGAATCCCCAGCTCATGCTGGCGAGCAAGGCGGCCCCATCGGTCATCGCCGCGTCGACCACCTGCCCTGGTCCGCCAAGTCTCACCGCGAGCAGAGCGCTGACCATCCCGAAGGCGAGCAACATCCCCCCGCCGCCGAAATCGCCGATGTAATTGGCCGGGGCGACTGGCGGTGCGCCGGGATGGCCGATGCCGTCGAGCAGTCCGGCAACTGCAATATAATTGATGTCGTGCCCGGGATATTGGGCGAGCGGCCCGTCCTGCCCCCAGCCGGTCATCCGGCCGTAGACGAGGCGGGGATTGTCGCCGAGCAGCACTTTCGGGCCGAGCCCGAGCCGCTCCATCACGCCGGGGCGGAAGCCTTCGATCACGCCATCGGCAGTGCGGCAGAGCGCGCGGGCGATCTCGACTCCCTCGGGGGCCTTGAGCTCGACGCCGATCGGCTTTCGCGAGCGCGCCAATGCGTGCGGGCCGAAGACGGCACCGGGGCGCTCGATGCGGATCACTTCGGCGCCGTGATCGGCGAGCATCATCGCGGCGAACGGGCCGGGGCCGATTCCGCCAAACTCTACAATGCGGATGCCGGTGAGGGTGCCCACTAAAATCCTCCCCCGGAGGGGGAGGGGGACCGCGCAGCGGTGGAGGGGTAGTCGCCCCAAGGGCTGAAGCATCGCTTGCGGAGACTGCCCCTCCACCAGCTTCGCTGGTCCCCCTCCCCCTCCGGAGGAGGATTGTCATGCTCGCTCACAGCGCCTCGACGATCGTCACATTGGCGATTCCGCCGCCTTCGCACATCGTCTGCAGCCCGTAGCGCAGCCGGCGCTTGCGCAGCGCATGCACCAAAGTCGTCATCAGCTTGGTGCCCGAGGCGCCGAGCGGGTGGCCGAGCGCGATCGCGCCCCCGTTTACGTTGAGCTTTGCCGGATCGGCGCTGACATGGTCGAGCCATGCGAGCGGCACCGGCGCAAAGGCCTCGTTGACTTCGTAAAGATCGATATCGTCGATCGACATGCCCGCGCGCTGCAGCGCGCGATCGGTCGCGAAGAGCGGCTCCTCGAGCATGATCACCGGATCGGCCGCAGTGACCGTCAGATTATGGATGCGCGCGAGCGGCGTCAGTCCGTGCGCCTTGAGCGCGGCTGCGCTGACCACCATCACCGCCGACGCACCGTCGCAGATCTGGCTGGCATTGCCGGCGGTGATCACGCCGCCTTCGACGAGCGTCTTGAGGCTGCCGAGCCCTTCGATGCTGGCATCGAAGCGGATGCCCTCGTCCTGCGCATGGGTTCCGGCGTCGGTATCGAGCGCGAGGATCTCGTCGGCGAAGTCGCCGCGTTCGACTGCCGCCGCCGCGCGGCGATGACTTTCGAGCGAATAGGCGTCGAGCGCCTCGCGGCTATGGCCGTATTTCCGCGCGATCATCTCGGCGCCGGTGAACTGGCTGAACCCGCGTACCCCGAACCGCGCGAGTTGCCTGTCGCTATAGGGCTTCGCACCGGCGACGCTGGTGCCCATCGGGACGCGGCTCATATGCTCGACGCCGGCGGCGATCACCACGTCCTGCGTACCCGACATGACCGCCTGCGCAGCGAAATGGATCGCCTGTTGCGAGCTGCCGCACTGGCGGTCGATCGTAACGGCAGGGATGCTGGCGGGAAGACCCGATGCGAGCACGGCATTGCGCCCGATATGCAGGGCCTGCTCGCCGGCCTGGCCGACACAGCCCATGATCACGTCGTCGATTGCAACCGGATCCACGCCGCTGCGCACGACGACCTCGGCGAGCACCGCCCCGGCCAAGTCGACCGGGTGCCAGCCCATCAGCCGCCCGTTACGCCTGCCGCCGGCGGTTCGCACCGCCGCGACGATATAGGCCTCCGCCATTCCGCTCTCCCGACGCGGCCGTTACGGCCGTCAACTTACATGAGTGTAAGTGGCGCGGGACGGCGGAGGCAAGGGGTCAGTCGCCGCGATCGCCCTGGTTGCGCGGTTTCTTGTGTTCGCTGTGGTGGCGCACGTCCTGCGCGAGACTGCGGCCGGCATCGACCACCTCCTCGAAGCGTCCTTTCTCGTCGCGGCGGACATAGCGCTTGTCGCCCTTGTGCGGCTCGATCAATTCACGCTGACTCATCGTCTTCTCCATTGCTGACGCCCAAGGAATCCGCGAGATTCTCGCATTGTTCCGTGCTGGACTTTCGGCTAGGCGCCCCCCATCTTGTTTGGTGGACGCAGCCGCCCTGCCGTCCGCCTTCCCTTTTCGCGCGTAGCAGAGTAAAGGCACCGCCACTTTTGCTGGCGCTCACCCGAGAGGCATATTTTTGGCCAAAGAAGAACTCCTTGAAATGCGCGGCCAGGTCGTTGAGCTTCTGCCCAACGCCATGTTCCGCGTCCGGCTCGAGAACGATCACGAGATTCTAGGCCATACCGCCGGCAAGATGCGCAAGAACCGCATTCGCGTGCTGGTCGGCGACGAAGTGCTCGTCGAGCTCACGCCCTACGACCTGACCAAGGGCCGTATCACCTACCGCTTCAAGTGAGCGGCGGGCCTGTGCGGCTCGTCCTCGCCTCCACTTCGCCGCGCCGGCTCGATCTGCTCAGGCGGATCGGGGCGGAACCTGCGCGCGTCGCCGCGCCCGACGTCGACGAAGACGTCCGGCCGGGCGAGCTGCCCCGCGACTATGTCCTCCGCGTCGCGACGGACAAGGCACAGGCGGTGGCACGTGCGGCGGACGAGATCATCCTGGCCGGCGACACCACGATCGCGGTGGGCCGGCGCATCCTCGCCAAGCCGGAGGACGAAGCCGATCTGCGCCGGATGCTGGCCCTGCTCTCCGGGCGGCGGCACCATTGCCTGTCGGCGGTTTGTCTGATCGGGTTCGACGGCAAGGTGCGGACGCGCATTTCCGACACGATCGTCACCTTCAAGCGACTGAGCGATGCCGAGATCGACTGGTATGTCGCCAGCGGCGAAGGCATGGGCAAGGCCGGGGGCTATGCGATCCAGGGCAAGGCCGAGGCATTCGTGCGCTTCCTCTCGGGCAGCCATTCGGGCGTCGTCGGCCTGCCGGTGTTCGAGACGCGCGCGCTGCTCGAAGGTGCGGGCTACGCGTTTGGCTGAGTGGCTCTACGAGGCCGGCATCGGCGAAAGCCGTGCGGCTCTGGTCTCGCGTGGTGTGATCTGGAAAGCGCGGATCGAGCTGGAAGGCACGACACCGCGACACAATGCGGTGCTCAACGCCCGGCTGATCGACAAGAGCACCGGCAAGGTTGCCTTCGACGGCGGCGAGGCCCTGTGCGACCCCTTGCCGCAGGGAATCACGCAGGGCGCTACCCTGCGGGTGCGGATCGTTCGCGAGGCGATCCCCGAGCCGGGGCGGCCGAAGCTTCCCAAGGCCGTGCCCGCCGGCGCCGACGCAGTGCCGGGCGACGGGCCGGATCTTCTGGCGCGGATCCATGCGAGCGGCTTGCCGGTCCGCACACTGCGCGCGCACGAGCAGGATCTGCTCGAGGAAGCGGGCTGGTCCGAAGTGCTCGAAGAGGCAGTGAACGGCGACATGGCGTTCGCCGGCGGAATGCTGCGGATGTCGCCCACCCCGGCAATGACCTTGTTCGACGTCGATGGTGGCGGTCCGCTGGAGCCGCTTGCGGTGGCGGCGGCGCACGCGGTGGCGCGGGCGATCGAGCGGCACGGCATAGCGGGGTCCATCGGGATCGACTTTCCGACCTTGGCGAACAAGGCGGCGCGGCAGGCGGTGGCCGAGGCGATCGACGCGGCACTGCCGCAGCCATTCGAGCGCACCATCGTCAACGGCTTCGGCTTCCTCCAGATCGTCCGGCGGCGGACGCGGCCCTCCCTCCCCGAACTGCTGCGCGCCGATCCCGTCGGCGCCGAAGCGCGCGCCGAGCTTCGGCGGATCGAGCGGCTTCCCCCGCCGCCTCCGGCTACCCATATGGTGAGCAGGCGAATCGCCAACCGGCTGGCGCAACGGCCCGACTGGACCGCCGAGCTGGCGCGGCGCATCGGCGGAGAGACGGTGTTCGTCGCTCCCGGGGAGTAGAAAGTGGCAAAGCGTGACGGCTGCCCGATTTGCGGCAGAGCGACCCAACCGGAATTCAAACCTTTCTGCAGCCGCGGCTGCAAGGACCGCGACCTGCTGCAATGGCTGGGCGAAGGCTATCGCGTGCCTGGTGAACCAGTTGATCCGAATGCGCAAAGCGGGCTGGACACGGGCCGGGACGCCGACTAAGAGCCCGCTTCCGGCGTTCGCCGGCCCCCGTGCCCGGGTAGCTCAGTTGGTAGAGCATGCGACTGAAAATCGCAGTGTCGGCGGTTCGACTCCGTCCCCGGGCACCATCCTCCCAATAGCCTGAAATTGTACTTTCGCGAGCGTGACGCAGGCCTCCTGCCGGCGCGCATGGTCGTGCCGGAATCACCCGGCTACGGGCCGAGCCGACGCGGCTCCAGTCGCGACCAAATCATTCCCTATGGACTCGAAGTCACGGGCGCGTAACGTTGCTCGCGTCTGATCTGAACCAACATCGAGTCGCGCGGGGCAAAGTACCGTCCGCCATGCCGGGCAGCACAATGCAATCGGGGATTGAGGCAATAGTGCAATTCGGATGATACGCCCGACCATAGTCGAGGCGCATCACAGTCGTGATTCCAACGGTGTTCCAAGCAGTTACTGTCTGCGTGCTGCACTGCGGCGAGGGGAGATGGACATGCCTATTTATACCGGCAACAACGGCAACAACACGATCAACGGCTCCAATGGCAACGACACCATCTATGGTCTCGGTGGCAACGATCATCTCTTCGGGCGTGGCGGCAACGACACCATTTATGGTGGCACCGGCAATGACGAGATCGAAGGCAATGACGGCAGCGACACCCTGTATGGCGAAGACGGCAACGATCATGTTTCCGGTGGCACCGGCAACGACACGATCAGCGGTGGCGCGGGCGACGACGATCTTTTCGGGGACGCCAATGACGACACGCTGACCGGCGGGACCGGCAATGACGAACTGCACGGCGGCACCGGCAACGACAACCTCTCGGGCGATGCCAATGACGATACGCTGTACGGCGACGACGGCATCGACGTGCTGAACGGCGGCACGGGCTTCGACACCTTGTCGGGCGGCACCGGCAACGACACGCTGAACGGCGGCGGCGACGACGATTCGCTGTCCGGCGGCACCGGCAACGACATATTGAACGGCGACGACGGCAACGACCAATTGTCCGGCGAGGACAATGACGACACCATTTCGGGCGGAAACGGCAACGACGCGCTATATGGCGGCAACGGCAATGACAGGCTGACCGGCGGCGCCGGCCTCGACTATATCGATGGCGGGGCGGGCACCGACACCGCAGTCTATTCCGGGTCGCTTGCCGATTATACCATCTATCGCCTCGGCCCGATCACCGGCGTGGTTCATAATGGCCCCGGCGGCCCCGGCTCGGGCGCGGACGGCGCCGACTTGCTTGTGTCGGTCGAGCGGCTGCAATTCGCCGACGTCACCATCGACCTCACCGCCAACAATGCGCCGATCGCGTCCAACGACGCCGTCGCGCTCACCGAGGATGCCGGCAGCTACAATAGCGGAAGCGCGAGCGTGCTCGACAACGACTTCGACTTCGAAGGCGACACGCTCACCGTCACGCCGGGCGTGTTCAACGGCACCTATGGCACGCTGACGCTCAATGCCAACGGCACCTATAATTACGTGCTCAACACCACTGCCCAGACGCTGGCGCAGGGCCAGGTGGTGCAGGACAGCTTCACGTACACCGTTTCCGACGGCAGCGCGTCGGACACGGCCAATCTGGTGTTCACCATCACCGGCCTCAACGACGCGCCGGTCGCCAATCCGGACAGCGCGACGACGAGCGAAAATGCCAGCATTCTGATCAACGTGCGCGCCAACGACACCGATGTCGACAATGGCGCGGTGCTCACCGTCACCTCCGCGTCCGCGCCCGCGGGTCAGGGCAGCGCATCGGTGGTGAGCAACCAGGTCCAGTTCAATCCGGGCGGCGACTTCAACCATCTCGCGGTCGGTGCCACGGCGAACGTGACGATCAACTACACGATCCAGGACCAGTTCGGCGCGACCTCCGCCTCGACGGTCACGGTGACCGTCACCGGGACCAATGACGGTCCCGTCGCCAATCCGGATACTGCCACGACCAGCGAGAACGCGACGGTGCTGATCAACGTGCTCGCCAACGACAGCGATGCCGATGACGGGGCAGTGCTCACCGTCACCTCGGCCTCCGCGCCCGCCGGTCAGGGCACCGCGTCGGTTGTCGCCAATCAGGTCCAGTTCGATCCGGGCAGCGATTTCGACCATCTGGCGGTCGGCGCGACGCAGGTCGTCACGGTCAATTATGCGATCACCGACGAGCATGGTGCGACGGCTGCGTCGACCATATCGGTCACCGTGACCGGCACCAATGACGGCCCGGTCGCCAATCCCGACACCGCCGCCACGACCGAGAATGCAAGCGTCCTCGTCAATGTCCTCACCAACGACACCGACGCCGATGACGGTGCTGTGCTCACCGTCACTTCGGCCTCGGCACCCGCCGGCCAGGGCACTGCGACGGTGGTCGCCAATCAGGTCCAGTTCAATCCCGGCAGCGACTTCGATCACCTTGCGGTCGGCGCCACCGCGACAGTGAACGTGAGCTACAGCATCGCCGACCAGTTCGGCGCGACCTCGTCCTCGACGGTCGCGATCACCGTAACCGGCACCAATGACGGCCCGGTGGCGAATCCTGACATCGCAACGACGAGTGAGAACGCCGCGGTCGTCGTCAACGTGCTCGCCAACGACACCGACGCCGATGACGGCGCAGTGCTCACGGTCACCACTGCCTCGGCCCCCGCCGGTCAAGGCACCGCAGCGGTGGTCGCCAATCAGGTCCAGTTCACCCCGGGCAGCGACTTCGATTATCTCGCGGTCGGCGAGAGCACCGTCGTGAACGTCGCCTATTCGATCACCGATGAGCATGGCGCCACTTCCGCCTCGACCATCGCCGTCACCGTCACCGGCACCAACGACGCGCCGACGATCGACGCCGGCGGCACCGACGCGACCGGGGCCGTCACCGAACTGCCCAATGGCGACCCCAATGAAAATGCGTTCACCCACCAGGACAACGGCACGATCGCATTCGACGATGCCGATCTCAGCGACACCCACAGCGCCAGCTTCGCACCGCTGGGCAGCGGCTATCTCGGCACCTTCAGCCTCGATCCAGTCAACCAGGCCGGCGACAGCGTCGGCTGGCATTTCGCGGTCGAGGATAGCGCAATCGACTTCCTCGACGAGGGCGAGACGCTGACCCAGACCTATACCGTCACGGTGGATGACGGGCATGGCGGCACGACTACGCAGGACGTCACCGTCACGATCACCGGCGAGGCCGACAATCTCCCGCCGGACGCCGTCGACGATAGCTACACCGTACCCGGGAACGTCACGCTCACCGTCGATGCCGCCAGCGGAGTCCTCGCCAACGACACCGACGATGGCGGCGTCGGCACCGGCCCCGGCGAGGCGCAGGTCACTGCCTTCGACGCCACCTCGGCCAATGGCGGTACCGTCACCGTCAACCCGGACGGGTCGTTCAGCTACGAACCGCCGGTCGGGTTCAGCGGCGCCGACAGCTTCACCTACACGCTTACGGATGCAGATGGCGAAGCCGACACCGCGACGGTGACGATCAATGTCGGCGCCAACCAGGTGTGGTTCATCGACAATGCCGCGGTCGGCAGCGCCAATCTCGGCACGCAAGCCGATCCGTTCACGTCGCTGGCAGCGTTCAACGCGGCGCAGGGCTCGGCGAACGGCCCGGGCGCCGGCGACACCGTCTATCTGCGCGAGGGCACCGGCACCTATGCCGAGGCCGACGGCATCAATCTGTTGGACGGCCAGGCCTTGATCGGTGGCGGTCAGGATCTGGTGATCGGCGCAGAAGCCTTCGAGCAGGGCACCGGCCGCCCGACGATCGTCACCACCGGCGGCACCAATAACGGCATCGATCTCGCCCAGAACAACCATGTCGCCGGTTTCGATATCGGCGACACCACCGGTGCGGGCCTCTCCGACAGCGGCGGCAGTGTCGGCACGCTGACGATCAGCGACGTGGGCAAATCCGGCGCCGGCCAGATCATCGATGTGGACCAGGGCGGCACGCTTAACGTCACACTCAACAGCGCCGGATCGACAGCGTCGACCGGCGGCGCGATCGATCTCGCCGGCGTCGGCGGCAGCTTCACCGTGACGGGCGCGACCACAATCACCGGCGTGCATGGCGGCGGCGGCATCGACATCACCGGCGCCGCGCTCACCGCGACATTCGCGGGTGGCGGCACGGTCTCGACCGGGACCACGACAGCAGTCAACTTCGTCGGCAACAGCGGCGCGCTGGCCTTGGGCGGCGGTTTCGACATCGTCACCACCACCGCCACCGGCCTGAACGCCAGCGGCGGCGGCACCGTCACCGCGACCGGCACGGGCAACAGCGTCACCGCCACCGGCGGCGTCGCGGTGAGCGTCATCGGCACCGCGATCGGCGCCGCCGATCTCAGCTTCGAGAGCGTCTCGGCGGATGGCGGAAGCTATGGCATCCGCCTCAACGGCACCGGTACGGCGGGCGGGCTGCACATCACCGGCACCGGCACGACCGACGGCTCGGGCGGCACCATCCAGAATATCGGCATCCGCGGGATCGAGGCGATCAACACCGCCGAGCTCGAGCTCGACAATGTGACGCTGACCAACGCCAACACGGTCAACGGCACCTCCACCGATCTCGACGTCAGTGCCTCGAACGCCGCAATCTATCTCAGCGGCGTCGACGGCGCGTCGCTGGGCAATGTGCAGATCAACGGCACCGCCGATACCGGCGTCGTCGGGATCAATGTCGCCGATTTCGTGATGGACGACAGCACAATCACCGAAGCCGGCAATGCCGCCAACGAAAGCGGGATCGAGTTCATCAACCTTTCGGGCGACTCGGCGATTTCGAACAGCGAGATCGCGTTCGCCGAGACCAACGGCCTCGACATCGTCAACACCGATGTGAACCTCAACCTCGTCCTCGACAACGTCACGTTCCGCGACAGCCAGACGACGACTCCCGGCGGCCCGGTCAGCCTCAATGGCGATGGCGGCTTCCAGTTCCGCAGCTTCAGCACCGCGGCGGGGGCACCGGTCACCAATATCGATATCGTCGACAGCGACTTCGTACGGCTTCGGACCCAGGCCATCCAGATCATCGGCAACGATGACAGCGCACTGAACGTCAATGTCGTCGACAACCAGATCGACAGCCAGGCCGATATCGGCATTGGCGTCGATCTCGCTGCGAACGGCGCCGCGCAATTCGCGTTCAACGTCATCGGCAACACCGTCCAGAGTCGCGGCGGCAATGCGATCAACGTCACTTCTTTCGGCGGCGCGGATATCGAGGGGCGGATCAACGAAAATGTCGTGACCGCGAACGGCATCGGATCGGGCATCCGTGTCCTAACCCAGGACAATGGCAGCACCGCGATTGTCGAGGCGCGCGACAACAGCGTGACCATGGGCACAGGCAACAGCAGCGCATCGATCGACGCCCAGGCGCGCACCGGCGATGCGCGGCTCGACCTCACGCTCGACAACAATACGCTCGACTCGAATCCCACGGCGACTGCCGACATCAACATCACCGCAGGATCCTCGGCGGCGGGCGAGACAGCGCAGGTCTATGCCAACATCATCAACAACGACGTGCTCGCCGGCGGCCCGACCAATTTGCTGCGCCTGCGCACCTCGGACCTGGACGCCACGTCCGATCCGCGAATTTTCCTGCAGGGTTTCGTCGAGGGTGGCCCGGGTCTCGACGACGACGCCGTCGCGACGTGGAACGCCAATGGCAACACGCCGGTCGCCACGACGGCGAACATCAACGTGACCCAGACCGGCGGGGCGACCGCGCCCGCTGCCGGCACGGCGCTGGTGCCCGACAATCCGCCGCCGCCCTCGGGCTTCGCAGCATTCAGCGCGGACGTGGATCTGTTCGGCGCAAGCGCGGTTCACCCACTCGCGCAGGCGTTCGCGAGCACGTCGGAATGGTCTGGATGGGGAGATACCGGCTCTCAGGTTTCGCACCATTATTCGGACCTGATGCTCATCTGAGGCGACCGCTGTCGCGCAGGGCGCTGGAGCCTCAGCCCTGCGCGGCGAAATGCGCGGTCAGATCGAAGCGGTCACCGTCGAAGGCGGTGCGGACATAGGTGATCGCCTCGGCCTCGCGCCACGTCCAGCGCTCGAGCACGAGGCACGGGCGGTTCGGTTCCAGGTCGAGCAGCTCCGCCGCGTCATTCGCAGGCGCGGCGGTGATCCGGTGCTCGGCCTCGGTCCACGGCACGTGCGCGAGCAGCCAGCTGCCCGGCGGCACCGCAGCGAAGTCGGCGTGGCGCGCGTCGGGTACCGCGGCGAGATTGATCAGTCGGGTCTCGACGGCAAAGGGGCGACGATCGGCGAGATGCACGCAGCAAAGCGACAACAGCTCACGCCCAGGCGACAAGCGCAGCAGCGCCGCCTCGGCTTCGTCGACCGGGTGGATGCTATGCGACACCAGTCGTAGCGCATAAGCGTGGCCGCGCTTTTCGATTTCCTCGCGGATATCGGGTATCTGCAGCGCGGCCATGTGGATCCTCGGCTGCGTCACGAACGATCCGCGCCGCCGCTGACGGACGATCAGCCCGGCGTTCGCCAGCGCAGACAGTGCCTTGTTCACCGTCATCCGCGAGCAGGCATATTCGGCCATCAGCTCGTGCTCGAAGGGAATGCGATCCCCTGGGCGCAGCGCGCCGGACATGATCCGCCCCTCGATCGCGCTGCGGATTACCTGATAAAGCGGGCGCGTATCGGTCATGCGATTGCGAGCCCGGCAAGCGCGCGCGAATAGCGCCGCACCACCGCCTCGCGTGCGACATGCCGGCCATTCCGAACCCATTGCCGTCCGCCGCACCAGACTCCGTCGATCATATCGCGCGAGTCCGCGAACACGAATGCGTCGAGCAGCGCATCGCCGCTCCGTCCGGCAAGCGTGGGATGCGCGCTGTCGAACGTGACGAAATCGGCCCTCGCGCCGGGCGCTAGGCTGGCGCCTTCCACGCCGAGCGCCTGCCCGCCACCGCGTCGTGCAGCATCGAACAACGCCCGCCCGGATGACGGGCAAGCGGCATTCGAGAGCAGGTTGCGTGCCCGGTGCCGCAGCCGCTGCGAATATTCGAGACTCCGCAGCTCCTGCGCCAGATCGATCAATACGTTCGAATCCGAGCCGATCCCGAACCCACCGCCCGCGGCGAACAACTCGGCCGCAGGAAAAATGCCGTCGCCCAGATTGGCCTCGGTAATCGGACACAGCCCTACCACTGCCCTGCTGCGGACAATCGCGCTGAGCTCGGCAGCGGTCACGTGCGTCGCATGCACCAGACACCAATGCGCATCGACCGGCGCGTTGGCGAGCAGCCATTCGACCGGTCGCCGTCCGCTGTGGCGCAGACAATCCTCGACCTCGCCGGTCTGCTCGGCAACATGGATGTGCACCGGCCCGCCGGCACCGATCGCAAGGGCTGCCCGGAGGCCGTCGGGCGTGACTGCGCGCAGGCTGTGCGGCGCCACGCCGATGCGGGCGTCTTCCAAAACCGTCACGGCTTCGCGGGATGCCTCGATAAGGCGCACGTAGCTGTCCGGATCATGGACGAAGCGCCGCTGCTCCGGCTTGGGCGGCACGCCTCCGAAGCCGGCCGTCATGTAGAGCACGGGCAGCAGCGTCAGGGCGATGCCGGTCTCCCGGGCCGCAGCCGCGAGCCGCGCACCCATCTCGGCCGGATTGGCGAAGGGCGTGCCGTCGCGATCGTGGTGGACATAGTGAAACTCGCCCGTTCGCACGAATCCGGTCTCGAGCATCTCGACAAAGGCCAGTGCTGCAATCGCCTCCAGTTCGTCGGGGCCGATCGCATTGGCGAAGCGATACATCAGGTCGCGCCACGTCCAGAAGCTGTCCGCCTCCGGCCCGCGCCGCTCCGCCATGCCGGCCATGCCGCGTTGAAACGCGTGGCTGTGGAGATTGGCGATGCCGGGCACCGCGACCTTGTGCCGCTCGTCGCGCACATCGGGTTCTGCATCGGGCGTGACCGAGACGATACGGCCGCTCTCGGCGGTCACCCGTACGTGTCCGGCCCAGCCTTGGGTCAGCAGCGCCGTTTCGAACCACCAGGATTGCATCACGGCCCTTCCCCGTCGTGTCGTCGACAAATGTATAGACATTTCACGCGACATCCTAGAGGATCGTGACAACCGGTTCGAGGAGGTCAGCGCGTGCGCGTCGAGCAGCTGTGGAGCAACGCCCGACTGGCCACACTGCGTGCCGACCTGCCCGGTCTCGGCGTGGTCGAGGACGGCATGGTCGCCGCCAGCGGCGAAGACATCGTCTATGCCGGACCGCGTTCGGCAGCGCCGCCGCTCGAAGCTGAAACCGTCCACGATTGCGCTGGCCGCTGGATCACGCCCGGGCTGATCGACTGCCACACCCATCTCGTCCATGCCGGCAATCGCGCCCGCGAATTCGAACTTCGACTGGCGGGCGCCAGCTACGAGGAGATCGCCCGCGCCGGCGGCGGCATCGTCTCGACCATGACCGCCACCCGAGCCGCCACCCGCGCGCAACTCGTCGCCGAGGCACTTCCCCGGCTCGACACGATGCTGGCGGAGGGCGTCACCACAGTCGAAGTCAAATCCGGCTACGGCCTTTCGCTGTCCGACGAGATCAAGATGCTGGAGGCAGCGCGCGCGCTCGCCGAAGCGCGGGCAGTGAATGTCGCCACCACGTTTCTCGGCGCACATGCCTTGCCCCCGGAATTTGCCGGCGATCCCGACGGCTATGTCGACAGCATCTGCGGCGCGATGATTCCGGCGATCGCCGCTGCCGGGCTCGCCGACGCCGTAGATGCGTTTTGCGAAGGCATCGGCTTCAGCGCTGACCAGGTGCGCCGCGTCTTCGCCGCCGCCGCGGCGCACGGACTGCCGGTGAAGCTCCATGCCGAGCAGCTCTCGAACCTTCAGGGCGCCGCGCTCGCCGCCGAATTCGGCGCGCTTTCGGCCGACCATCTCGAGCATCTCGACGCAGCTGGCGTCGCGGCGATGGCGCGCGCCGGCACGGTCGCGGTGCTGCTTCCCGGCGCTTACTATTTCACCCGCGAGACCCGCCTGCCCCCGATCAATGCGCTGCGCGGCGCGGGGGTGCCAATCGCCGTGGCCACCGATTGCAATCCGGGCACCTCGCCGCTCACGTCGCCGCTGCTGGCGATGAACATGGCCGCGACGTTGTTCCGTCTAACCATGGACGAGTGCATCGCCGGCATGACCCGCGAGGCTGCACGGGCGCTCGGCAAGCTCGACCGGGTCGGGACGCTGGAAGCCGGCAAGCGCTGCGACCTCGCGATCTGGGACATCGGCGAGCCTGCAGAACTTGTCTACCGCATGGGGTTCAATCCGCTCCATGCGCGCATCTTCGGAGGACGATCATGATCGCGCTCGAACCGGGCGCCGTGCCGCTCGAGCAGTGGCGGGCTATCTATCGCGGTGCGGAGGCGCGGCTTGCCCCTGCCTGCCGCACGGCCGTGCAGCGCGCCGCCGACACGATCGCGCGGATCGCTGCGGACGACCACGCCGTCTACGGAGTCAACACCGGCTTCGGACTGCTCGCGAGCATCCGTATCGCGGCCGACGATCTCGACACGCTCCAGCGCAACCTCGTTCTGTCGCATGCCGCCGGCGTCGGCGAGGCGATGCCCCGTCCGGTGCTCCGCCTGATGATGGCGCTCAAGCTTGCCAGCCTCGGCCGGGGCGCGTCGGGCGTGCGCCTCGAAACGCTCGATTTGCTTGAAGCAATGCTGGCGCGGGACCTGCTGCCGGTCGTGCCGGCGCAGGGTTCGGTCGGCGCGTCGGGCGACCTCGCCCCGCTCGCGCACATGGCCGCGGCGATGATCGGCATGGGCGAGATCGACGCACCGGCCGGCCGCCTGCCCGCCGGACAGGCGTTGCGTGAGGCCGGGCTCGCGCCGCTCACCCTCGGCCCGAAAGAAGGCCTCGCCCTTCTCAACGGGACGCAATTCTCCTGCGCCTATGCCTTAGCCGGGCTCTTCGAGGCCGAAGCGCTGCACGCCGCCGCTCTGGTCGCCGGTGCACTCTCGACCGAAGCCGCCAAGGGTTCGGACACCCCGTTCGACCCGCGTATCCACGATCTGCGCGGGCATCGCGGCCAGATCGAAGTGGCGGCGATGCTCCGCGCGATGATGGCGGGCTCTCCGCTGCGCGCATCACACCGCGACGACGACAGGCGCGTGCAGGACCCCTATTGCCTGCGCTGCCAGCCACAGGTGATGGGCGCGGCGCTCGACCTGCTGCGGCAGGCAGCGGCCACGCTCGGCACGGAAGCCAACAGCGTTTCGGACAATCCGCTCGTCTTCGCCGACACCGGCGAAGTGCTCTCGGGGGGCAATTTCCACGCCGAGCCGGTTGCCTTCGCCGCGGATATGATCGCGATGGCGTTGTGCGAGATCGGCTCGCTCTCCGAACGCCGGCTGGCGATGCTGGTCGACCCGGCTCTGTCGGGCCTTCCCGCCTTCCTCACCCCCCGCCCGGGACTTAATTCCGGCTTCATGATCCCGCAGGTCACCGCCGCCGCGCTTGTTTCGGAGAACAAGCAGCGCGCCTATCCGGCCAGCGTGGATTCGATCCCCACCTCGGCCAATCAGGAGGACCATGTCTCGATGGCTGCGCACGGCGCGCGCCGGCTGGGGGTGATGGCCGACAACGCCAGCCATATCATCGCGATCGAGCTGCTCGCCGCGGCGCAAGGCTATGACTTTCACGCGCCGCTCCGGAGCAGCAACGCGATCGAGGCCGTGCAGGCGTGCGTAAGGGCAAAGGTGCCCCCGCTCGAACATGATCGATATTTTCATCCCGATATCGCGGCTGCTGCGCAGATCGTCCGCTCGGGCAAGCTGCGTGAAATTGCCGAGGCGCAGGCGATCCCCGTCCCGTCGGTGGCGCATGGCTGAGGACTGGCTCTTCGTCCGCCGCGGCGCCGCGCCTTTGGTGCTCGGCATGCCGCACACGGGGACGCACCTGCCCGACGATCTCGCCGGGCGCTACGTCTCGCTCTGGCGCGCGCGCAAGGACGCCGACTGGTGGATCGACCGGCTCTACGCATTCGCCGAGGAACTGGACGCGACGATCGTCCGCACGTCCATTTCGCGCAGCCTGATCGACGTCAATCGCGACCCCTCCGGCGCTTCGCTCTACCCTGGCCAGACTACTACCGAGCTCTGCCCCACCACCACCTTCGACGGCGAGCCACTCTATCTGCCCGGACAAGCGCCGGACGCGGCCGAGATCGCTGCGCGCCGCGACCGCTGGCTGGTGCCCTACCATGCCGCGCTTGCCGCCGAACTCAGCCGCCTGCGCGATCTGCATGGTCGGGTGGTCCTCTACGACTGCCACTCGATCCGCAGCCGCGTGCCGCGCCTGTTCGACGGCGAATTGCCCCAGTTTAACATCGGCACCAACAATGGCGCGACCTGCGATCCCGCGCTCGAAGCCGCCGTCGAGCGCGCCTGCGCCCGCAGCGGCCAGTCGCTGGTCGTCAACGGACGCTTTCGCGGCGGCTACACCACGCGTCATCACGGCCGCCCCGAAACCGGCGTGCATGCGATCCAGATGGAACTCGCCTGCCGCGGCTATCTGGACGAGCCCGACACCACGGACGCGACCAACTGGCCTGCGCAATGGGATCCCGCCCGCGCCGCGCCGCTCACGACGCATCTCCGACAGATTCTCGCTGCCTGCCTCGACTGGAACACGCCATGACCACCCGCCGCGACAACAGCCGCAACATCCGCGCCCCGCGCGGCACCGGGCGGAGCGCGAAGAGCTGGCTCACCGAAGCCCCGTTGCGCATGCTGATGAACAATCTCGACGCAGAGGTTGCCGAACGGCCCGAGGAACTGATCGTCTATGGCGGCATCGGCCGCGCCGCGCGCGACTGGGAGAGCTATGACGCGATCGTCGCGAGCCTGCGCCGGCTCGACGACGACCAGACGCTGCTAATCCAGTCGGGCAAGCCCGTCGGCATCTTCCGCACCCATGCCGACGCGCCGCGCGTGCTGCTCGCTAACTCGAACCTCGTGCCGCATTGGGCGAACTGGGAGCATTTCAACGCGCTCGATCGCAAGGGCCTGATGATGTACGGTCAGATGACCGCAGGCAGCTGGATCTATATCGGCAGCCAGGGCATCGTTCAGGGCACCTACGAAACCTTCGCCGAGATGGGCCGCCAGCATTATGGCGGGAGCCTCAAGGGCCGCTGGATCCTTACTGCGGGCCTCGGCGGCATGGGCGGCGCCCAGCCGCTCGCCGCGACGATGGCCGGCGCCTCTTGCATCGCCGTCGAATGCCAGCCCTCGCGGATCGAGATGCGCCTGCGCACCGGCTATCTCGATCGGGAGGCGTCAACGATCGAGGAGGCCCTCGCCATCGTCGAGGACGCACACCGCGCCGGCAGGCCGATCTCGGTCGGCCTGCTCGGCAATGCCGCCGAGATCTATCCCGAAATGGTCCGGCGCGGCATCCGCCCCGATGCCGTGACCGACCAGACCTCGGCGCACGATCCGCGCAACGGCTATCTCCCGCTCGGCTGGACGCTCGACCAGTGGCAGCGCGCCCGCGCCGAGGATCCCGACGCGGTCGACAGAGCGGCGCGCGAGTCGATGGCGATCCACGTCCGTGCGATGCTCGACTTCCATGCGCAGGGAATCCCCACCGTCGATTACGGCAACAACATCCGCCAGATGGCGTTCGAGGAAGGGGTGAGCGACGCCTTCGCCTTTCCCGGCTTCGTACCGGCATACATCCGCCCGCTCTTCTGCCGCGGAATCGGCCCATTCCGCTGGGTCGCGCTCTCCGGTGATCCCGAGGACATCTGGAAGACCGATGCCAAGGTCAAGGAACTGCTCCCCGACAACGTGCATCTCCATAATTGGCTCGACATGGCACGCGAGCGCATCCACTTCCAGGGCCTGCCCGCGCGGATCTGTTGGGTCGGCCTCGGCGACCGTCACCGGCTCGGACTCGCGTTCAACGAGATGGTCGCCTCGGGTGAGCTCAAGGCGCCGATCGTCATCGGCCGTGACCATCTCGACTCGGGATCGGTGGCCTCGCCCAACCGCGAGACCGAGAAGATAAAGGACGGCTCCGACGCGGTGTCCGACTGGCCGCTGCTCAATGCGTTGCTCAACACCGCCAGCGGCGCGACCTGGGTGTCGCTCCACCATGGCGGCGGGGTCGGCATGGGCTTCTCGCAGCATTCGGGAATGGTGATCGTCTGCGACGGCAGCGCCGACGCCGCACGGCGAATCGAACGCGTGCTGTGGAACGACCCGGCGACCGGCGTGATGCGCCATGCCGATGCGGGCTACGATATCGCGCGCGACTGTGCCCGCGAACACCAGCTCGATCTCCCCGGCATCTTGAGCTGACCGCACGCCCCTTGACTCGCCGACGGCCGGTTGAAACGATCGGTTTCAAGGGGGAGGGGATGGCGAAGCGCGGCAGGAAGTCGATACTGTCCCGAGTCACCGACCAGGTGATGCGCATCCGGCCGCCCTCCGAACCATCCCTGACGGAAGATCAGCACTACCCGCGCGACCGTGTCGGCCCCGATGAGATCGAACTGGGGCCTTTGATATTCCAGCGGTTCACACCGATACTCGCCCAGCATGAGCGTGGCGCGGTGATGGCGGACACCATGATCGGCCAGCTCGCGACGTCGGGAAATAGCGGCGTCCGCGAATATACGCGGCTCTCGCGAGCATCCGAACTCGCGGCACTCCTCCTCGTCGATCGGGTCGAGTATCTATCGCTATCGCTGGGCCCATTTCGGGCAGGAGAGCGCTCGCGCCTGTGCGACGAGCCCTTCGTATCGGTGCGCGGCGTCCGCACCCCCAGCACCTCGGTGCAACTCGACGAAGTGTGCGTGCGCGCATGGCACGGTCATGAGAGTGTCGAACCCGGCCGTTGGACGGTCTGGCACGAAGAGACATTCAACCCGGGGATCCGGAACGAGACCGATCGGGATCTCGCGTTCAAGCTCACGCTGCAGAACGCGCTCCTCATTCCCGAGCCTTCGACCGATCTCGAGACAGTGCTGATGTTCAAGGAGCGCCATCGACGCGAGCTGCGCGCGCTTCGCCACCATCTTGAGGCCATCTGCATCCGGGTCGCACATGCCGGGTCCGACTCCAAACTGATGCTGCTGGAAGTCGAGCGGCTCGATACCGCAATCGCCGAATATAATTCGTCGATGCGCGCTGCCAACTTCGGCAAGGTGCTCGCCAATCTCTCGGTCAAGATGGACTGGGCGCAGGCAATGCGCTCGACCGCCCCGGCGCTGACCGTCACGCTGGCCGCAATGTTCACGTCGCAGCCCCTCCTCGCGGCGGCCGCTTCGCTCGGCGGCGCCATCGCGGCGGGCCTCTCAATCGAATCGGCCTGGGGGAACAAGCGTCCGGCCAGCTACCCGTTCGCCTATATCGCGAAGGTGGTCCAGGCGGTCGAACGCGGACGACTGTAGCGCGCTGGACAGCATGATCCCGCCTCGACCTGCCGATCGAAGCGCCATTTCGTCCCGGTGGAAAGATAAGAATTCTGGTCGGGGCGACAGGATTCGAACCTGCGACCCCCACACCCCCAGTGTGATGCGCTACCAGGCTGCGCTACGCCCCGACCAAGGGTGCGCCCTCTATTCCGGTCCGGCGCAGGATGCAAGCGACAGCGACAATAGTTGCACCGCTTTGTACGTCATGTTAGCGCGCGCCGCTTGAAGGGGCCGTCCCGCGCCCCGCAAATCCAGGCAACCGAAAACCCATGTTCGCCACCCCAGCATATGCACAGGCCGCAGGCGCGGCGCAGGGCGGAAGCACCGCCGGCGCGATCGTATCGCTTGCGCCGCTCATCCTCATCTTCGTCGTCTTCTACTTCCTGATGATCCGTCCCCAGCAGAAGCGCATGAAGGCGCTGCAGGACGCGGTCTCGAACGTGAAGAAGGGCGATACGGTCGTCACTGCCGGCGGCCTGATCGGCAAGGTCACCAAGGTCGAGGAGACCGAGGTCGAGATCGAGCTTGGCCCCAACACCAAGGTCCGCGCGATCAAGGCGACTCTCGCCGAAGTGCGTCCGCTCGGCGGCGCCAAGCCCGCGAACGACTGATGCTCGATTTTCCCCGCTGGAAGGTCCTGACGATCTCGCTGTTCCTGGCGTTGATGGTCGCGCTTTCGATCCCGAGCTTCGTGCCCAAGAGCGTCCGCGAGACGTGGCCGTCATGGGTGCCCAAGCCTGCGATCAATCTGGGACTCGATCTCGCCGGCGGCAGCTATCTGCTGCTCGAGGGTGACACCAAGGACGTCGCCGAGTCGCGGATCGAGCAGATGCGCGATCAGGTCCGCGGCGAAATGCGGCGCGATCCGAAGATCGATATCGGCGACATTTCGGTGCAGGGTGGCAAGCTCAGCTTCATGGTGCGCGATCCCTCCAAAGTCGACGCTGCGCGCGAGAAGCTGCTCCCGATCACCGGCAGCGGCGTCGGCAATACCGGCCAGCGCGAATGGGACATCGCGGTCGTCGACACGAGTCGCTTCGTGCTCACCCCAACCCAGGCCGGCATCAATCAGGCGATCGAAACCGCAATGGGCGATGCCCGCGAAGTGGTCGAGCGCCGGATCAACGCGCTCGGCACGGTCGAGCCGACGGTAGTACGCGAAGGCGGCAATCGCATAGTCGTCCAGGTTCCCGGTCTCAACGATCCGACCGCGCTCAAGAACCTGCTCGGCAAGACCGCAAAGCTCGAGTTCCGCCTCGTCGATACCACTGCCACCCAGCCAGGCGTGGCCCCGCCGGGATCGATCCTGCTGCCTTATGCCGAAGGCGGGCAGATCGCCGTGCAGCGCCAGGTGATGATCACCGGGGACATGCTGGTCAACGCCTCGCAGAGCTATGATCCGCAGACCGGCGCGCCGGGCGTGACCCTTCAGCTCGACGGCGCCGGTTCAAAGCGTTTCGCCAAGGTGACGCAGGAGAATTCGGGCAAGCCGTTCGCGATCATCGTCGACAATGTCGTGATCTCGGCCCCGCGCATCAACGAGCCGATCCTCGGCGGCAGCGCCGTGATCAACGGCGGCTTCACCGTCCAGAGCGCCAACGAGCTCGCCATCGCGCTGCGTTCGGGCAAGCTCAAGGTGCCGCTCAAGATCGTCCAGGAATCGACGGTTAGCCCCGAGCTCGGCGCCGATTCGATCAAGGCAGGTATCACCGCCTCGATCATCGCCGTCGTCGCGGTCATCGCCTTCATGATCCTGACCTATGGCCGCTTCGGCATCTATGCGACGATCGCGGTGCTCATCAACGTGCTCGTCATCCTCGCAATGATGGGGCTGATCAACGCCACGTTGACGCTACCTGGCATCGCCGGCTTCGTGCTCACCATCGGCACCGCGGTCGACGCCAACGTGCTGATCAACGAGCGCATCCGCGAGGAGCGTCGGCGCGGTCGCAGCGTGATCCAGGCAGTCGAACTCGGCTACAAGGAAGCCAGCCGGACGATCTTCGAGGCCAACGTGACCCACGCGATCGCCGGCTTCATCATGCTGGTGCTCGGCTCGGGCCCGGTGCGCGGCTTCGCGGTGGTGCTGCTGTTCGGCATCGCCACCTCGGTGTTCACCGCCGTGGTCTTCACCCGCATGCTCGTCACGATCTGGCTGCGCCGTAACCGGCCCAGCGAAATCCACATTTAAGGACGCCCGGACCATGCGGCTCCTCAAGATCATCCCGGACAATACGAACATCCAGTTCGTCCGGATTCGTCACATCGCCTTCGCGATCACCGCCCTGCTCACCGTGGCCGCATTGGCGCTGGTGTTCACCCGCGGGCTCAATATGGGCGTCGACTTCGCCGGCGGCGTCTCGATCGAGGAGAAGTTCGCCTCGGCCCCGCAGCTCGACGAAGTGCGCTCGACGATCAACCGGCTCGGCTTCGGCGAAGCCGCGCTCCAGCAGCTCGGCGGCGCCAACACGGTAACGATCCGCCTGCCCAGCCCTGACTCCCCCGATCCCGCCGCGACCGACGCGATGGTCGAGAAGGTCAAGGCGGCGCTGGCGGCGGAATTCCCCGGCGCGACCTTCTCGAACTACTCGACGGTGTCGGGCAAGGTCTCGGGCGAGCTGATCCAGAACGGCGTGCTCGCGGTGCTGCTGGCGATCATCGGCATCGCGATCTTCTCGTGGTTCCGCTACGAATGGCAGTTCGGCGTATCGACCGCCGTCGCGATTATCCACGACGTGTTGATGACCCTGGGCTTCTTCGCGCTGTTCCGCGAGCTATTCACCTTCGATCTCAACATCGTCGCGGCGGTGCTCACGATCATCGGCTATTCGATCAACGACAAGATGGTGATCGACGACCGCATCCGCGAGAACATGCGCAAGTTCCGCAAGATGGACATGCGCGACCTGATCGACCTTTCGGTCAACGAGACCCTGCCGCGCACCGTGATGACCTCGGTCACGATCATGCTCGCGCTCGCCGCCTTGCTGATCTTCGGCGGGCACGTGCTTCGCGGCTTCACCGCGGCGATGATGCTCGGCATCGTCGTCGGTACCTATTCGTCGATCTACGTCTCGTCGTCGCTGCTGATCACGCTCGGGCTCAAGCCCGGCTTCCGCGAGGACCGCAAGGAAGCCGCGGCCAGCGCTGCCGAGCGCATCGGCCCGCGCGAAAGATGAAGATCGAGCGCCGCAGTGCCGAGGGGCCGGTGATCTCCGGCTTCTCGGGCCGCGGCTTCCGCGTCGACGAGAATGTCTATGAGGGGCTGCTCATCACACCACAGCGCGCCGACGGCTGGGCGCCACCGCCGCTCGGCGAGCTGACCGAAGCAGATCTCGCCCCACTCCTCGCGCTCGATCCGCAGCCCGAATTCCTGCTGCTCGGCACCGGCGATACGCTTGTCCGGCCGCCCGCCGCCCTCGTCAAGGCGCTCGGTGCCGGCGGCATCGGCATCGAGCCGATGGACAGCCGCGCCGCCGCGCGCGCCTGGGGCGTGCTGCGGGCTGAGCTGCGCTGGGTCGCCGGCGCGCTGTACCCACTCGGATAGCAATACGCTGTACGCGGCATCCTTCCCGTTCGCCCTGAGCCTGTCGAAGGGCGCTCCTCGCGAACAATCCGCTGCTGGTTATCGCCCTTCGGCAGGCTCAGGGCGAACGGGAGAACGGTTCAGCCGGCCTCGAATTTGTTGAAGGGTCCCCGCATGCAGCAGCTCTCCGGCCCCAGCCTCGCGCCTGCGTCGGGCGAAGCGCCCAGGCAAATCGTCGTTCTACTCCACGGCTATGGCTCGAACGGCGCCGACCTGATCAGCCTCGCGCCGATGTGGCGGCAGGCACTCCCCGACGCCTTGTTCGTCGCGCCGAATGCGCCCGAGCGCTGCTCCGGGGCGCCGGGCGGATATCAATGGTGGGCGCTCCACGATCTCAGCCGCCCTGCCCTCGCGGCCGGCGCGCTGCGCGCCGCACCGGTGCTCGACGCATATCTTGACGGATTGCTTGCCGAACATGGGCTCGGCGAGGACAGGATGGTCCTTGTCGGCTTCAGTCAGGGCACGATGATGGCGCTGCATGTCGGAGTCCGCCGCGAACGCGCGCTCGCCGGGATCCTCGGCTATTCGGGGATGATCGCCGGCCCCTCACTCGACGCGAGCGAAATCCGCAGCAAGCCGCCGGTGCTGCTGGTCCATGGCGACGCCGACGGGATCGTGCCGATCAGCGCCTATCGGCATGCCTATGCCGAGCTGGAGCGGCACGGCTTTCCACTCGAGGGGCATGTCAGTCCGGGACTGGGCCACGGCGTCGATCCCGCCGGGATCGAGCTCGGCGCCCGTTTCGTGAAGCGCGTGCTGGCCTGACCCAGCGCTCCTGCGAAAGCAGGAGCCAAGAACCACAAGTGAAACCCTCTGCAACCTTGTGCTCCTGCTTTCGCAGGAGCACTGCACCTCCGGTCAGAGCGCTGCCCAATCCACCGGCTGATGCCGATCCAGAAAGCGCGGGGCGTCCGCGAGCGGATACTTCAGCCCCGTCGCGCAATTGAACAGCACCGTGCGCTCCTCGGCATCGACAAGCCCGGCCGAGAGCGCGTGGCGATACGCCGCCAAGGTCGCCCCGCCCTCAGGGCACAGCAGCAGCCCGTCGCGCTTCCCGGCATCGTCCACTGCCTGCATCAACGCCGCGTCTGACACCGCCAGTGCCTTGCCTCCGCTCGTGCGCACCGCGTCGAGGATCAGGAAGTCGCCCACTGCTTGCGGCACGCGGATCCCGGCCGCGACGGTATGCGCGCCCTCCCAGCGAACGGCGTGCCGCTCGCCCGCCTCGAATGCGCGCACGATCGGTGCACAGCCCTCGGCCTGCACCGCGTACATCCGCGGCCGCTTGCTGCCGATCCAGCCGAGCGCCTCCATCTCGTCGAACGCCTTCCACATGCCGATCAGCCCGGTGCCGCCGCCGGTCGGATAGAAGATCGCATCGGGCAGTTCCCAGCCGAGTTGCTCGGCAAGCTCGAGCCCCATCGTCTTCTTGCCCTCGATCCGGTACGGCTCCTTGAGCGTGGACAGATCGAACCAGCCGCGCGCTTCCTTGCCCGCCCCGACGATCTTGCCGCAATCGTCGATCAAGCCATTGACCCGATAGACCCGCGCGCCTTGCGCTGCGATCTCGCGCACATTGATCTCAGGCGTGTCGTCTGGACAGAAGATCACCGCCTCGATCCCCGCGCGTGCCGCATAGGCCGCCGCCGCCGCGCCGGCATTGCCGTTGGTCGGCATCGCGATGGTGGTGACGCCGAGCTCCTTGGCCATCGCGATCGCCATAACCAGCCCGCGCGCCTTGAACGAGCCGGTCGGCAGTCGCCCCTCATCCTTCACCCAGACATTGCCGGGTTCCTTCGCGAGCGGGATGATCGGCGTGGCCGTCTCGCCGAGACTGACGATGCTGGCGGTGTGCCGCACCGGCAGCAGCTCGCGATATTTCCACAAGTCCGCCGAACGCGCTGCCAGCACTTCCCTGGGCAGTGCTTGTTTCACGCCATCGAGATCATAACGGACCAGCAACGGCCGGCCGACCCGTGAGAGTCCGTGCAGCTGGTCGGCCTCGTAGCGGTCGCCGGTCATCGAGCATTCGAGATGGCTGACGAAGGTCGGGCGATCGGCGGTGAGGTTCTCGTTGTGCATGGCGGACCCTTTGCCCGAACGGGCGCTCCGATCAAATCCTGCCCGTGCTTGAGCGAAGAGGATTATTTCTACCGCTTCACCCAGCCGAGTTCGGCGAGCACCGGAAAGTGATCCGAAGTCTGCACCTCGCCTTGATGATCGGTCACCGTCTCCACTCGCTTCGCGACGAACTGCCGGGTGAAAATCCAGTCGATCCGCTTCACGGCGTTGCCCGTGAAGCCGTGGAAGGTCTTGTCCGGCCCCCCGCGCTTCGGCGCAGAGGTCCATGCATCCTGCATATGCGCGCTCAAGGTGCGATAGGTCGGGCTTCCCGGAACGGTGTTGAAGTCGCCGGTCAGCACGACCGGCAAATCGCCGGCCATCGCCTTGATCCGCGCGAGCACCAGCGCCGCGCCTTTCTCGCGCGCGCCTTCGTCCTGTTCGCGGTGCGGCAGATGGGTGTTGAACGCATAGAAGCGCCTTTTGCCGTCGACCGTCTCGAACAGTCCCCAGGTGGCGAGCCGCGGCAGATCCGCGCCCCATGCCATGCTGCCTTGTTCGTCCGGCTTGTCGGACAGCCAAAAATTGCCCGATTTGAGCAGCCGGAGCCGGTCGGTCCGGTAAAAGATGCCCATATGCTCGTCGTCGTCACCGCCGCGCCGGCCGACGCCGAACCACGCATAGCCCTTCAGCCGCGAGACGAGGAAGTCACCCTGCACCTTGAGCAGTTCCTGCGTGCCGATCAGGTCCGGCGCCGTACGCTCGAGCATCGCCGCGGTCACTTCGCGGCGATTGTCCCACGCATTCACGCCGTCGGCCGGATTGGCGAAGCGGATATTGAAGCTCATCACCTTGAGCGGCGCTTGCGCCCAGGCCGGTGCGGCCGCGCACAGCAGCATCGCCAACACCAGTCGTGCCATCAATCGCATCCTGCTCTCCCTTGCCCTTTGCGCAGCCGAAACGGCTCCCCATATCGCCGCCATATGAGCAACAACAGCAATGCGTGGCACGGCACGACCATTCTCTCCGTGCGCAAATCCGGCAAAGTGGTCATCGCAGGCGACGGACAGGTTTCGGCGGGCAACACCGTGATGAAGCCCAATGCCCGCAAAGTGCGACCGCTTGGTGACGGCAAGGTCATCGCGGGCTTCGCCGGCGCTACCGCCGACGCCTTCACCTTGTTCGAGCGGCTCGAGGGCAAGCTCGAGCGCCACCAGGGCCAGCTGCTCCGCGCTGCAGTCGAACTCGCCAAGGACTGGCGCACCGACAAATATCTCCGCAACCTCGAGGCGATGCTGATCGTCGCCGACAAGGATGTGACTCTCGTGGTTACCGGCAATGGCGACGTGCTCGAACCCGAGGGCGGAGTCGCCGCGATCGGCTCGGGCGGCAACTTCGCCCTCGCCGCGGCGCGGGCGCTGGTCGATTACGAGAGCGATCCGGAGAAGATTTCGCGCCAGGCGATGAAGATCGCCGGCGAGCTCTGCGTCTATACCAACGACCGGCTGACCGTGGAGACGCTGGACAGCGCGTCTTAAGTCACCCCCCTCCCTGGAAGGGAGGGGTTGGGGGTGGGTGCGAGCCGAAGGCGAGCCACTGCCCTCACCAACAAGGCGCCGGCCGGAGCATCGAGCTCCGCCCGTCGCAACCCACCCCTAGCCCCTCCCTTGCAGGGAGGGGAACCGAGTAGAAAATGAACGACAATCTTACCCCGAAGACCATCGTCGCCGCGCTCGACGCGCACATCATCGGCCAGCAGGACGCCAAGAAGGCTGTGGCGGTCGCACTCCGCAATCGCTGGCGCCGCCAGCAGCTCAGCGCCGACCTCCGCGATGAGGTAACGCCGAAGAACATCCTGATGATCGGGCCGACCGGCTGCGGCAAGACCGAGATCAGCCGGCGCCTCGCCAAGCTCGCCGACGCGCCGTTCGTCAAGGTCGAGGCGACCAAGTTCACCGAAGTGGGCTATGTCGGCCGCGACGTCGAGCAGATCGCCCGCGACCTCGTCGAGGAAGCGATCCGGCTCGAAAAGGAACGCCGCCGCGCCGCAGTGAAGGACAAGGCCGAGGAGGCCGCGATGGGCCGCCTGCTCGACGCGCTGACCGGCAAGGATGCAAGCACCGCCACCCGCGAGGCGTTCAAGCAGCGCTTCCACGACGGCGTGCTCGACAATACCGAGATCGAAATCGAGGTCGAGCAGGCGGCCGCGACGCCGTTCGAGGTGCCCGGTGCGCCGATGCAGATGATCAACATCGGCGAGATGATGAAGGGTCTCGCCGGCGGCGCCCCGCTCAAGCGCCGCAAGCTCAATGTCCGCGCGGCATGGGACAAGCTCGTCGAGGAAGAGGCCGACAAGCGCCTCGACCAGGACGAAGTCAGCCGCCAGGCACTCGCCGACGCCGAGGCGAACGGAATCGTGTTCCTCGACGAGATCGACAAGATCGCGGTGTCGGACGTGCGCGGCGGGTCGGTCAGCCGCGAAGGCGTGCAACGCGACTTGCTGCCGCTGATCGAAGGCACCACGGTGGCCACGAAATACGGCCCGATGAAGACCGATCACATCCTCTTCATCGCGTCAGGCGCCTTTCACGTCGCCAAGCCGTCGGACCTGCTTCCAGAGCTGCAGGGCCGGCTGCCGATCCGGGTCGAACTCAAGGCGCTGACCGAGGAGGACTTCGTCGCAATCCTCTCCGACACCAAGGCGAGCCTCGTCCAGCAATATGCGGCATTGCTCGGTACCGAGGGCGTGCAGATCGATTTTACCGAAGACGGTATTCGAGCGGTCGCAAAAATCGCCGCAGAGGTTAACGGCGAAGTCGAGAACATCGGCGCCCGTCGGTTGCAGACAGTGATGGAAAAGCTGCTCGAGGAAGTCAGCTTCGACGCCGAGGAACGCGCCGGCACCACGCTCGCCATCGATGCCGCCTATGTCGAAAAGCAACTCGCGGCAGTGGCGCGGAATACCGATCTGAGCCGCTACGTGCTGTAGTCGGAAATCCTCCCCCGCTGGCGCGGGGGAGGATTAAGATCTCACTCCTTCACATAGGGCGTGAATTGCCCGAACCGGCAATAGGCGCCCGGAATCCGGCTTCCGGGATCGACCGGCCGGAACAGGTCGTTCTTGCAGATCTGCGAGCCGTGCAGCTCGACGACGAGGATATCGTATCGGTCGAGTGACGGGCAGTCAGCCTCGAGCTCGTTCCGCCACACGCGCCGTCCGTCACGATAGAGGATGTTGCGGGCGTCGATAATTTGCGGTCCGTTGACACTCGATGGTGAGGGCAGACAGTTTTCCGATTTGCCCGCCACCCGACCATTCAACGCTTCGGCGAGATCACGCTGGCCCTCCGCCGCACGCGACGCCTGCAGCTCCGCGTTACCCGTGCACCCTGCCAAGGCCAGTGCCGCCAGCATGAACATGTGTCGCATGCCTATTTTCCTTTTTCACGCGTATAGGGGGTGAACTTGCCGAGCGAGCAGCTTCCCGACAGGAAGCCGCCGGTGCGAGCCCGCGTCTGGATCAGGTCGCCATCGCAATATTGGCTGCCGAAAGTCTTCGAGACGACAATGTCGCCCCGGCGCAGCCCGGGGCAATTGCCGACCACGTCGTTGCGCCACATCCGTCCACGCCCGGCCACGTAAAGGATAGTCCCCTCGAACGTGCGGATCTCGTTGGCCTCGTCGCGGCGGAGGCAACGCTGCGGCGCACCTGCGGTGAGCCCGGCGAGCGCCTTGGCGAGCCGCGCCTGCTCCCGTGCGTCGCTCTGTTCGGTAGCGGCGGTCGTGGCGCAGGCCGCGATCAACAGGAAAGTGGGCATCAGCAGGCGCATCATCGACAACTCCTCACCCCCTGCGAGCATAAACCGCTCAGCCGCGAAAAGCATCCTTGGCCGCCCGCCGCTCGGCCAAAATTCCCACGCTGGCCGCGCGCAGGAACGGATTGGTGGCAAGCTCTTCCGCGATCGTCGTCGGGACCGTCGCTTCGCCTGCGCCACGGAGCCGGTCGACCTCGCCCATTCGCTCGCGGATCGCCGCGTTGTCAGGCTCAGCGACAAGCGCATAGCGGCCATTCGACTGGGTATATTCGTGCGCGCAATAGACACGGGTCGCCGGCGGCAGCGCACCCAGCCGCTGCATGTTTGCGAACATCTGTGCAGGCGTTCCCTCGAACAGCCGACCGCAGCCCATGGCGAACAGCGTATCGCCGACGAACACCACCGCATCCTCGGCGAAGTGATAGGCGATGTGCCCCGCCGTGTGCGCGGGCACCTCCATCACCTCCGCGGCATGGTCGCCCAACTTCACGACATCGCCCTCGCCGACCAGCCGGTCGGCGGTAGGGATCTTCGCCGCCTCGGCGGCAGGCGCGATCACCGCGCAGCCGGTCGCCGCCTTGATCGCCGCATTGCCGCCGGTGTGGTCGGGATGCCAATGGGTGTTCCAGATCGCCGAGATCCGCCAGCCGCGTGCCTCCGCCTCGGCGAGAACGGGCTCGCCCTCTGCCGGATCGACCACCATCGTCTCCCCCGACGCGGGATCATGGACGAGCCAGATGTAATTGTCGCTGAGTGCGGAAATTCGGACGATGTCGAGCATGCCGCCAGATTAGGCGCCCCTGCGTCTCCGCACCAGCCTCAGCTGACAGTGCGGCTGCGCGATATCGTCTGGGTGCCTTGCTTGATCACGATGCGGTTGCATCGAGCCGGATCGACCGGTTCCGCCTCGATGCAGACCGACATGCCCGGCGCCACGCCTGCGAACCGCCGGCTTTCGCCCTTGCGGATCTCTCCGCCGGGTGGCGCCGGCGCGGCGAAAGCGACGTGACACAGGCCGCTGGTGGAATCGACACAGTGTATCGTCGCTGCGTCGGAGCCGGCTTCAATCCGAACTTTAATCGCCGCGCGCTCGCCGCCGCCACACCCGCCGAGCAGTATCAGCGCCGTCAATCCCAGACCCAAGCGTGTCATCACTGCCTCCAGTGTATTATCCATGCAATACACTTAGCCTCGAAGCGTTGCAAGCGCCTCCTCCGCAAGCGCTCTGGTCAGGGTCTCTGCGGGCATCGGACGTGCGAGCGCAGCGCCCTGCCCCGCCCATAATGGCGAATAGTCGCCACGCCCGTCGGCCTCGGCTGCCGCACGCAAAGGCGCGAGCGCGGTCGCTGCGTGCGGGAATGCCGGTGCGATCGACGAGATCGGGCCGAGCGCATCGATCAGCCGGTTGCGAAAGCCGCGCGCCTCGCGCCCGGTCAGCACGTTGGTGAACATGGTTTCCGCTTCGCTCCCCAGCAGGCGGCGGTGCGTCGGCGAGGCGAGGCTCTCGGGCGTGGCGAGATAGGCGGTACCGAGCTGCGCGGCGCTCGCACCCAGCGTCAGCGCCGCGGCGATTCCGGCGCCGTCCATGATCCCGCCGGCGGCGATCACCGGAATCTCGACTGCGCGGACGATCCGCCGCACCAGCGCGAGCGTTCCGACCGGACGATGCCCTTCGAGGAACCAGCCGGCATGTCCCCCGGCCTCACCGCCCTGGGCAATGACGGCGTCGCAGCCCTGCCGCTCGAGAAAGCGCGCCTCGTCTACCGTCGTCGCATTGCCGAACACCTTGGCCACTGCTTTCACCCGAGCCAGCAAAGCCGGCGCCGGCAAGCCGAAATGGAAGCTGACGATCTCCGGCCGCACTGCCTCGACCGCCGCGCAGAGCGCCTCGTCGAAAGGCCGTCGCAGTCGCGGGGCGCCCTCGGGCGGCGAGACACCCTCCTGCGCATAAAAAGGCGCAAGCGCATGACGCCACGCGCTGTCGTCCGGCGTCTCGTCGAGCGCGTGACAGAAGAAGTTGAGGTTGAGCGGCCCGTCGGCTTCCGCCCGTACCGCCGCAGCCTGCTCCCGCACCTGCGCCGCGTCGAGCATCGCGCAGGGCAGCGATCCCACTGCCCCGCCCCGGATCGCCGCCACCGCCAGCGCGACTCCGCCCGCCCCTGCCATCGGCGCCTGCACGATCGGCGCCGCGGCGCCGGTCAGGTCGCGGAAGCGGGCGGCCGGATCGCTCACCAGCTGCCGGTGTTCGGCATCGAGGCCCACGGTTCGGCCGGAGCGAGCGGCTCGCCCGCCTGGAGCAATTCGATCGAGATCGCGTCAGGCGTGCGCACAAACGCCATATGGCCGTCGCGCGGCGGCCGGTTGATCGTCACACCATTGTCCATCAGCCGCTGGCAGGTCTCGTAGATATTGTCGACGCGATAGGCGAGATGCCCGAAATTGCGTCCGCCGGTATAAACTTCGGGCACGCTGCCGTCCTCGGCGGGCCAGTTGTACGTCAGCTCGACCTCGGCATTGGCGCGTTGACCCGGGCCGTTCGAGTCCTCGGGCGCGGCGAGGAAGATGAGCGTGAACCGCCCCTTCTCGCTTTCCATGCGCCGTACTTCTTCCAGCCCGAGCAGCTCGAAGAAACGCACCGTCGCCTCGGGATCGGTGACGCGGATCATGGTGTGGAGATAGCGCATGGGGGCTCCGGAAAGTGTTTGCCGCGAGATAGGATCCTCCGCCCGCAAGGCCAACCCAAATCCCGGTTTTCGGGAGGATCGCGCGTTACTTTTCGCTCGCGCCGAACTGGGCCAGCGCGTTGCGCGCCGCATCCGCCGCCGGGCTCCCCGGCGCGAGCGTGAGCACCTGTCCCCACGCGGCGCGCGCGCCGGCCTCGTCGCCAGATACCGCGGCGATGTTGCCCGCCTCGAGTTGCACCTGTGGATCGTCGGCAGCGCGCTTCAGCGCCTCGGCGATATCGGCGCGTGCGCGGGGCAAGTCGCCCTGCCGCCGTGCGAGCGTGGCGGAAAGCAGCCAGGCCAGCGGATCCGCTTTGGCATCCTGCAGCGCGCGGTCGAGATCGGCCCGCGCACCATCGGCATCGCCGGCTGCGACCAGTGTCCGCGCCCGGTCAAGCCGCGCCTCGCCGAGCGCCAGCCCGCGCAATTGCCCGCTCGCCAGCGCCGCATCGAGCGCCGCACGCGCCTTGGCATACTCGCCTGCGGCGAGCCACGCATTGCCGGCCTGCGCCCAGTAATTGGCGGCGCGAACATCCCGCGCCGCCTCGGCCTCGTGCGCCGCTTCCTCGAACGCCGCCGCGGCCGAAGGCCAGCGCTTCTGATTGGCGTAGGCGACGCCGAGGCATTGCCGCGCGAGCATGCCGCCGCCCTCGACTCGCCATTTCGTCGCATCGGCGACGCCTTGCGACGGGTCGCCGGTCGCAAGGTCCATGCAGGCGGCATATCGTGGCGGTTCCTGCCCGGGCGCTGGCGCCGGTGCTGCCGTGATCGCGGCCTGAAGACTCAGGAAGAAGAAGAGCATAGGTCCAGAACGTCCTCGACAGCCCGGACGATCAGCGCGAGATCGGCATCGCGCGAAAGCCGGTGGTCGCCGTCTTTGACCAGCACCGTCTGCACCGCGTCTGAACGAAACAGTTCGGCAAGTCGCGGGGCGCGCTCCCACGGCACTTCCTTGTCGCGCTGCCCCTGCAGCAGCCGCACCGGTCCGTCGAACGGGATCGGGCCGATCATCACCCGGTTGGCTTCGCCCGAGGTCCAGAAGCCCCGCGTCGTCACCGTCGGCCGGTCGCCATAGTCGTTGGGCTGCTCGATCCGTCCCTCCTGAAGGAGGGTCAGCTTGTCGGCCTGCGTGAAGCCCCAGTCGGTGAAATCGGGTGCGGCTGCGATCCCGACCATTCCGGCGACCTGCTCGGGGCGCATTTTTGCGATCAGGAGCATGATCCACCCGCCCATCGACGAGCCGACCAGCACCACCGGGCCCTCCACCACGGCGTCGATCACGCGCAAAGCGTCGTCCCGCCACGATGCCAGGGTCTGATGCTCGAAATCGCCTTCGCTCTCGCCGCAACCGGCATAATCGAAACGCAGGAACGCCCGGCCGCTGCGCTGCGCCCATTGCTGGAGCGCCAGCGCCTTGGTGCCGTTCATGTCCGAGGCATAGCCGCACAGGAACACGATCGTCGGCCCGCGGCCCGGCGTGTAGCGATAGGCAAGCTTCGGGCGTTCGGCGGGTTCGGTCATGGTGCGGGGATAGGAGGCAAGCTCCGCCCCGACAATCCTCCTCACGCGGGGGAAGATCCGGCGGTTCCTAGAACCCCAGCCCGCTCCTTTTCCACTTGCCCGATCCGGGTCCGCAAATGCCCTTGAGCGCCTGCCACTGCGCGGCATCCAGCGCCGGGGCCGTCGCAGCCTTGCCCGCACTCGCCGCGAACCGCCGCTCGCGCTCGGACGACATCGGATGGCTCGCCATATAGCCGAGCAATGCGCCCGCGCCCTTCACCTTGATCTCGCTCTGCGCCAGCCGTTGAAAGAACGCAGCGGTGGCCTCGGGCGAGACCTGCGCGCGGGTCAGCGCCTCGATCGCGAAGCCGTCCGCCCGCGCCTCGGCGCCGCGCGAATAGCTCGCCGAAAGCAAGGCATTGGTATAGCCGCCGACATTGCCGTCGAGCCCGCCCAGCACCACACTCAGCCCCAATTGCCGCACGAGCGACTCGAGCACGTCGCGGTTCTCGACATGGCCGAGTTCGTGCGCGAGCACCCCGGCGACTTCGTCGGGCGAGGAGGCCTGGCGGAGCAGGCCGCTGAACAGCACGACATGCCCGCCGGGCAGCGTCACGGCGTTGACCATCGGCACGTCGACCACGCGCAGGTCGACATCGGCGCGCATCTGCATGCGCGTCGCCAGCGCCTGCAGCGCCGCAACCCCTTCGGGCGAGGTGCATGCCCGCTCGCCGAAATCGCCGACCATCAGCGATCCGAGCCGCGCTTCGACCGAGCGCGGGATCATTCGCGCCACCACGGACGGCATGAAGGTCAGCCCGAACACCGCCAGCGCCGAAACCGCAGCGAAGGCCGCAGCCGCCGGCCACAGCCCGATCCGGTCGATCACGCCGCCATAGCGCCGGCTGCCGGGCAGCCGCGCCGCAATCGCCTCTGGCGCCTCTTCGGCGAGCGTCACGCTCCATCCCGGGCGTTTGTTCAGCCCATAGCGCGGGTAGCCGTTGACCCGCCCCTGCGCGATCAGATCGGCAAAGGCGTAGGGGCCATCCTCGCGCTCGCCCTCGACCAGCACGAAGCCGTCGCCCGCGAGCACCAGCAGCGGGTCGCGCCGGATCCCGCTCGCGCCGTCATAGTGCCAGACGCGGACTGCCTCAGATGGCGCCGACATCGAACGCATCCAGCAGCCCCTCGCCCTGGCCGGGCTGGCGCGTCCTCGACTGGCTGAAATCGTCGAGGTCGAGCGTGCCGTAAGCCTGCATGTGCCGCACGAAGAACGACCAGTTGCGGTAACCGAGGAAGATCGTCCCGATTCCAAGCGTGACGATCACCAGCGCGATGTTAACGATGAACAGCTTGAGCCAGTCCGTGGTCCGCGCATCGAACTCGAACTCGAGCCCGCCGAGCGAGAGATTGCCGACCACTTCGCGGAAATAGGCGGCATAGAAGGTCAAGGCGATCAGCCCGAGCACGACGAAGAAACCGACATAAGCGAGGACGGCCAGCACGATCACGGTGATCTGCACTTGCTCGGGCGAGGTGCCGAGCGAAGGTCGCAGGAACGCCGCCGCGACGATACCGCCGATGAACAGCACGATCGGCACCAGGTAATAGAGCATATACCGCGCCATCAGCGAGTTGCTCACGCGCGCGCCCGAGCGGAATTCGTACGAGCCGAAGCTCATCCGGTTCCAGCGCTCGTTCCACAGATTAACCATCGCCCAGGGCACGAGCAGCCCGAGCACAAGCGAGCCGACGATCGTCTTCCACAAATGCGACACCGCATAGCCGAAGCCTTGGTCGTCGCTGCCTCCACGAATGCCGTGCCAATAGGTGCGGCTGAGCCGGTAGCGCATGGCACGATAGATCGCGAGACCGACCATGTAGAGGATCGCGACGTAGAAGACGACGAACAGCAACGCCGCAGCCCCATCCTGGCCGCGGATCGCCAGCGCCTGGATCGCGAACTGAATGAGGCCGAGCGGCACGAGGAACAGGAAGAACGCCATTACATAGCCGATGAACAGCTCGAGTCCGGTGCCGGTCCATTCGAGCCGGTCGTCGATGAAGCGCGTCTGGCTCCACAGATATCGCCGCTCACGCGTCCGCGCCCAGAAGGTGTAGATGCCGAGCGTGACGATCGTCAGCAGCAAATTGGTGAACGCGATCGGCGCGAATTCGCGCCAGTTGCCGTCAAATTCGAACGCGCGCGCGCTCGTGCTTTCCTGATCCATGCAGGTCCCCCTTGCCCGGATTGGAGCCGAGTGCGGGGGGTATCGTCAAGCCTTCATCGGTGAGGGTTCGCCTCGATCTGTCTCAAACTTCGTCAGATTCCCGCGCTGAAGGTGTCGCACTGCGCCGGATCTCCGCTGTCGAGTCCGCGCTGAAGCCACTGCTTGCGCTGCGCCGAAGTGCCGTGGGTGAAGCTGTCGGGCACCACTTCGCCTTGGCCCTGGCGCTGCAGCGTATCGTCGCCGATCGCATTCGCGGCAGTCATCCCCTCCTCGATATCGCCCGGCTCGAGCCGTCCACTGCGCTTGGCCCAGACGCCGGCATAACAATCTGCCTGCAGTTCGAGCAGCACCGACAGGTGATTGCCTTCGGTCCGCGAGGCGCGGGCCTGCGCCTGGCTCACCTTGGTCGAAGTGCCTTCGAGGTTCTGGATATGATGCCCTACTTCGTGTCCGACGACATAAGCGCGCGCGAAATCGCCTTTGGCGCCGAAACGCTTGTCGAGCTCGTCAAAAAAGCCGGTGTCGAGGAACACGCCCTGATCGCCCGGGCAGTAAAAGGGTCCCACCGCTGCCGAGGCCTGACCGCACGCCGATTGTACCGCACCCGTGAAGAAGTTGATCGTCGCGGGCTGATAACGCTGGCCCTGCTGGGCGAACACCTCGCTCCACACCTGCTCGGTGCTGGTCATCACCCGGCAGGCGAACAGTTCCTCTTGGGTGTCGCATGCCTTGGCCGCGCCTTGCGTCTGGCCTTGACGGGTCTGGGTACCGCCACCCCCGCCGAGCAGGCCGCCGCCGCCCATGCTGAAGAAGACGAGGGCGACGATGCCGATCAGCGCAATCCCGCCGCAGCCCATGCCGCGGCCGAGCAGCAAGGGCAGCAGCCCGAGCAGCCCGAATCCGCCGCCGCCGCCGCCACCCGAACCCCAGTCGCGCGCATTGTCGGTGGGGTCGAGGTCGTCGAGCCGCATCGGGCATTCCTTCGTCGTTAGGTCCCCGCAACAATGCGCGAGAAGCGCGAGCGTTGCACAAACAATGCTCCCGTCGCAGGAAGGATCTCGGCGTAAGCATGCCGGCATTGCGAACGTCACATATATGCGCCACATGCCCGGACATGGCCGACGCCGATCCCCGCCCGCGCCGCCGCGTCGCCGGACTGCCGCTGCCGGACTGCGTTGCGCTCGTACTGCAGGGCGGTGGTGCGCTCGGCAGCTTTCAGGCGGGCGTGATCGAAGCGCTTGGGGAGGCGCGCATCGAAGTCGATTGGGTTGCCGGCATCTCGATCGGCGCAGTCAACGCAGCCTTGTTCGCCGGAAATCCGCCCGAGACTCGCCTCGCCGCGATCCGCGCCTTCTGGGAAGGCGTCACCGGCGCGCTTCCCGACTTCTCGATCCCGCTGAGCGATACCGCACGCGAGTTCGCCCACGAATGGGCGGCGGCCACGGTGCTGATGGGCGGCGTGCCAGGCTTTTTCCGCCCGCGCCCGATCCCCCCGGCCTTTGCATCGCCCGGCACCCCCGCGGCGCTCAGCTTCTACGACACCAGTCCGCTCGCCGAGACGCTCAACGCCCATGTCGACTGGGACCTGCTCAACAACGGGCCGGTCCGTCTGTCGGTCGGGGCGGTGGACATCGCCAGCGGCAATTTCCGCTATTTCGACACGCGCGACGAGCGCCTCGACGCCCGCCACATCATGGCCTCGGGCGCGCTTCCGCCGGGGCTCCCGCCGGTCGAGATCGACGGGCGTCATTATTGGGACGGCGGACTCGTCTCGAATACGCCGCTCACCCACATCCTCGACCGCCAGAGTGAGGACACGCTCGTCTTCCAGGTCGACCTCTTCCCCGCCGCTGCCGACTTGCCCCGCACGATCACCGATGTGCTCGCGCGCGAGAAGGAAATCCGCTTCTCGAGCCGCACGCGGCAAGTCTCGGACGAGCGCCTGCGCCTGCGCAAGGAACGCGAGGCGATCCGCCGCGTCCTTGCCAAGCTTCCTGCCGGCCTCGCCGATGACCCGGACGTCGCCGCACTCCGTGTGCTCGCCGACGAGAAGCCGCTCAGCCTCGTGCATCTGATCTACCGCGCCAATGCCTGGGAAGGCGGATCGCGCGATTTCGAATTCTCCGCCCGCTCGATGCACGAGCATTGGCAGGCCGGCCGCGCCGCCGTCGCCGAGACGATGGCGAGCGCGCAGCTGGTCGCGCAGAATATCCTCGACGGCAAGACCGCCGCCTTCGATCTCACGCAGCGTTAGGAGTTTCCATGTTCCTCAAGGGCAAATCCGCGATCGTCACCGGTTCCACGTCGGGCATCGGCCTCGCTTACGCCAAGGCGCTCGCCGCCGAAGGTGCGAGCGTGATGATCAACGGCTTCGGCGACGCCGCCGCGATCGAGGCGGAGCGGGCCGCGCTGGAATCCACGAACGGCGCAAAGGCACTTTACGACCCCGCGGACATGACGAAGCCCGACCAGATCGCTGCGATGGTCGCGCGGGCCGCCGCCGAACTCGGCAGCGTCGACATCGTCATTTCGAACGCCGGCATCCAGCACGTCGCACCGATCGACGAATTCCCGATCGAGAAATGGGACGCGATTCTCGCGATCAACCTTTCCTCGACCTTCCACCTGATGCGCGCCGCCATCCCGCTCATGAAGGTGCGCAACTGGGGCCGGATCATCACGACCGCCTCAGCGCACAGCCTCGTCGCGAGTCCAAACAAGGCCGCTTATGTCGCGGCCAAGCATGGCATTGCCGGGCTTACCAAGACCGCCGCGCTCGAAGCCGCCACCCACGGCATCACGGTCAACTGTATCTCGCCGGGCTATGTTTGGACGCCCTTGGTCGAGAACCAGATTCCCGACACGATGAAGACGCGAAATCTCACCCGCGAGCAGGTGATCAACGACGTCCTGCTCGACGCCCAGCCGACCAAGCAGTTCGTGCAGCCGGAACAAGTTGCCGCGCTCGCGCTATTCCTTTGCCGGGACGAGGCCGCGCAGATCACCGGCGCCAATTATTCGATGGATGGCGGCTGGACGGCGGCCTAAGCAGGGGCAAAAAGGGGTCGAAGAGATGAAGTGGATGCTGCCGGTCGCCATTGCCCTTGCTGCGGGCCTCGGAGGCTGCAGCGTCTATCGCGAGGCGACCTCCTCGGCGCCACCGACGAACGTCCGCTGGCAGAACGTCGCCACCGCGGCCGACCGCGAGCGGATGCGCGACTGGCGCAAGGCATGGGACGAGGCTTTACCGCTTGCGCGCAAGGCCGACGCAAAAGCGATCGCCGCCGAGCCTTTGCTGTTCGATCCCGATCGTGCCCTGCCGGAGCCGGCCGTTCCACAAGGCGCCTATCGCTGCCGCACCTTCAAGCTGGGCGGCAAAGGCACGGCGATGCGCGATTTCACGGCCTATCCCTGGTTCGACTGCCGCGTCGCGGACGAAGGTGAAGTCAGAAGCCTGCACAAGGTCACCGGCTCACAGCGCCCGACTGGCCTGATCTTCCCGCACGAGACCACGCGCCAGATATTCCTCGGCACCCTAGTCCTCGGCGACGAGACCTCGCCTCTGCGCTATGGCCTCGATGCCGACCGCGACATGATTGGCTATGTCGAGCGGATCGCGCCCAAACGCTGGCGGCTGGTCTTCCCGCGCCCACGGTTCGAGTCGGTAATCGACGTGGTGGAGCTGGTGCCGGCCAACTGATTTACTTCCCTCGCGCAGTTGGGAAGGTGACAGGCGGCGCGTGCCGGAGACTTCGTCGTGAGCCCTCGACAACACCCCCGCCGCCCGCATACCGTTACGCCATGCGCACCCTTCTCACGGCAGCCTTCGCCATGACTCTTGCCGCCCCTGCCCTCGCCGCCGACCCGGTCCGCGAGGCGACGCAGCGTTCGCTCCCCCAGCTGATGGATTACTATCGCGACTTCCACGCCAATCCCGAACTGAGCCTTCACGAGGTCCAGACCGCCGCCAAGCTGGCGGCCGAAGCCCGCAAGGCGGGTTTCGAGGTCACCGAGAAGGTCGGCGGCACGGGTGTCGTCGCCGTGCTCAAGAACGGCGCCGGGCCGATCCTGCTCATCCGCGCGGACATGGACGGCCTGCCCGTCACGGAGGATACCGGCCTCCCCTTTGCCTCGAAGGTCCGCACCACCAATGACGAGGGCATCGAGACCGGCGTGATGCACGCCTGCGGCCACGACACGCACATGGCGAGCTGGATCGGCACGTTGCGCAACCTTGCCGCGATGAAATCGCAGTGGAAAGGCACGCTCGTGATGATCGCCCAGCCCGCCGAAGAGCGCGGCATGGGCGCGCGGATGATGCTCGAGGATGGCCTGTTCACGCGCTTCCCCAAGCCGCAATTCGCGCTCGCCTTCCACGATGCCGCTTCGCTTCCCGCCGGGACGATCGGCGTGCGCTCGGGCTATGCGCTCGCCAATGTCGACTCCGTCGACATCAAGGTCTCGGGAGTCGGCGGGCACGGCGCCTACCCGCAGACCACGCGCGACCCGATCGTGCTCGCCGCGCGCATCGTCACCACCCTCCAGACCCTCGTCAGCCGCGAGATCGACCCGCAGGACGCCGCCGTCGTCACCGTCGGCAGCTTCCATGGCGGTTCGACGCACAACATCATCGGCAAGGAAGTGACGATGCTGCTCACCGTGCGCAGCTACACGCCGGAAGTGCGCAAGAAGCTGCTCGACGGCATCGCGCGGATCGCCAAGGGCGAAGCGATCGCCGCCGGCATACCCGAAGATCGCATGCCGGTGGTCACGGTCCGCAACGAAGGCACGCCGTCCACCTTCAACACCGAGCCGCTTACCGGCCGCCTTAATACCCTGTGGACCAGCCGCTTCGGCAAGGATCGCGTCGTCGAGACCCCTGCGGTGATGGGCGGCGAGGATTTCGGCCGCTTCTACCTCGCCGACAAGTCGATCCAGAGCATGATCTTCTGGGTCGGCGGTGTCCCCAAAGCGAAATGGGACGCCGCGCAGGCGGGCAAGGAAGCGCTGCCTTCGCTGCATAGCCCGTTCTGGGCGCCCGAGGCCGAAGCGGTGATCGGCACCGCGACCGAGGCGATGACCGCGGCCGCACTCGACATTTTGCACCGCTAAATCGACCACCCGTTGGCACAAACGAGGCTAATTCTCGTTAGTGCCGCATGAGTTCCCCGGAGTTTGGGCATTGGCGCAGGAGCATATTGTCGCGGTCGGCTTATTGACCAACCGCGATCTCGAACGGCTGGGAAGCGGCTTCAAGCGCTGCTTTCCGGTGTCGGACGATGGTAAATTCGAGGATTTGCTGCGTGCGATCGACGAGGCCGACGCAGCCGCATCGTTGCGCGCGACGCGCGGTGACGCGCCGCAAAACGAGGTGCATTCGAGCCGTCAGGCTTAGGTGGCTTGTTGCGAATCACTATCGCCTTGAAATAGATGAATTTTGTGGCACCCTCCCTTGCGCGATTGGGGAATTCGCCATGTCCGATTCGGTCTATTTTCAGGTCCGTGCCCGCCGCGAGCGCGAGGCGGCGTTGCGCCAGCAGCATCCCGCTGCCCGCCATGCCCATCTCGTCATGGCCGAGCGCTACGAGCGGTTGAGTGCCGAGGGCAGAACCCTCCGCTAGAGGCTCCGCCCGAGCGCGAACACCAGCCTGTGCTCGCGCTTCCGCTCGCCGGAATGCGCCCGCGGACGCACTGCGCCGACATAGCTGGCTGAGAGCGTGAAGCCGCTGCGCGAGGCCGCGACACCGCCCTTCCAGTCGAATTTGCCCCCGTCCGCTGCACCGTCGAAGGCGCCGCTCTCATAGCCGGCATCGAGAGACAAACTGAGCGGTGTCCCCGCAATCGCCTGCTCGACCCCCGCAAAGCCGTACAGATTTGCGCGTCGAGTCCCCGCCGCATCGACCAGACTGGCCTGGCGCGGGGCCCAAGCGATGCCTCCGCGGGCGCTGGTGCCACCATGCCCCCAGCCGAGCGCTGCAGTGGCCTCGGCATAATCGCAATCATCCGCTCCCGGATAATGATACCACGACACGCCGCCGTCGAGCGTCATCCCCGCACCCACTGCCGCGCGGTACCCAGCGCTCGCATCCAGCTCGACTGCCGTCGGCCCGCCGCCGTGCGGCACCCACGATGCGAACCCGCCGAGATAGAAATCGGCACCGGTGTCCAGTTCGGCACTCCCCTGCAGCGCAGGCTTGCCGTTCGAGAGCGAAACGCCGCGATAGCGATAATCGGAGACGATCTCCGTCTCGCCACTGACCGTGACTTGCGCCACCGCCGGCGATGCGGCCAGCCACAGTACACCCGCGGCAAGAAGCAAGGAGATCGGACGCATCATGCGGCGCGCAGGACACCATGCTGCTTCAGCAGCTCGGCGATCTGCTCGCCTGGCACCGGTCGCGAGAAGAGATAGCCCTGCATCTGATTGCAGCCGGCGAGCTTGAGGAAGCGCTGCTGGTCGCTGGTCTCAACGCCCTCGGCAGTGACGGTCAGCCCCATGGCATGGCCGAGCGTCACCACCGCGTGGATGATGGCAGCGGAATCGACCGTATGGCCGAGATGCTGGACGAAGCTGCGGTCGATCTTGATCTTGTCGACTTCGAACTTGCGCAGATAGCTGAGCGACGAATAGCCGGTCCCGAAATCGTCCAGCGCGATCTTCAGACCCGCGGCGCGCAGCTTGTTCAGCCCGGCGCGCACCACTTCGTCATCGTCGATCAGCACGCCCTCGGTCACTTCGAGCTCGAGCTGTTCGGGGCGCACTCCGGTCTCGCGCACGATCTCGAGCGCGCGCTCGGCGAAGCCGGTGGTGCGGAACTGCACCGGCGACAGATTGAGCGCGACGAACAGGTCGGGCCAGCGCTTCGCCGCCGCACAGGCTTCACGCAGCACCCACTCGCCAAGCGGAATGATCAGCCCGGTCTCCTCGGCGATCGGGATCACCTGCGCCGGCGACAACAATCCTTGCGCGGGGTGGACCCAGCGCAGCAGCGCCTCGACGCCGAGCATGTTGCCCTCTGTGCTCACCAACGGCTGATAATGCAACTCGAGCCCCTGGTCGGTGGCGAGTGCTGTGCGCAGATCTTCCTCTATCGTCCCACGCAGCTTGACGGTCGCATCCATCGACGTGTCGAAGTGACGGAAGCAGTCGCGGCCGTCGGCCTTGGCGTCGTACAGCGCAATGTCGGCCTTGCGCATAAGATCCACACGATCCGTACCGGCCGCGGGCGCCTGCACCACCCCGATGCTCACACCCACAAATGCGTGATTGCCGAGAACCTCAAACGGTGCATGCACTGCAGTAAGGATCCGCGCACATAATGCATCGACGGCCTCCTTTTCTCCGATTCCGGGCAGCAGGATCGCGAACTCGTCGCCGCCCAGCCGCGCGATCATATCTTCCTCGCGCACCAAGGCGGTCAGCCGGCTGCCGAACTCGCGGATCAGCGCGTCGCCCGCCTGGTGCCCATAGGCGTCGTTGACATGCTTGAAGCGATCGAGGTCGAGCAGCAGCAAGGTGGCCGTCTCGCCGCGCCGCGCGCGGGCCAGCGCATGATCGAGGCGATCGTTGAACAACGGGCGATTGGGCAATCCGGTCAGCGCGTCGTGAAAGGCGAGATGCTGCGCCTGGGCCCGGCTGGTCTCGAGCTCGAGCCGCGCGCGCAGATTGCGGTGGAGCAGCCACGCCAGCAACGCACCGATCAGGCCGAGCGCCAGCAGCAGCACGACCGCCATAGATTGCTTCACGACATGGCCCGGCCGGAACGCCTGCCATTCGATATAGCCGATCACCCCTCCCCGTGCATCGCGCAGCGGGATCGCCGCGCCGGCACCCCGCGTGGCGACGAAATGCGGAGCATCGATGCCATAGTCCCGGGCGAGATCGGTGAGGAAATTGGCGTCGACGAAGCGCACGCTGACATGCAGATCCGCCGATCCGGGCCGCTGTACGATATCGCCGGTCTCGGAAAGGATCGGCTTGACGCTGACGATTGCCGGCCGCCCGCGGACCATCGCCATGCTGGCGCTGCCGGGAGTCTGCTCGCTGCTGCTCGCCGGCGCGAGATCGCCACGCCGAAGCTTCTCCCTCAGCTGGAGCACCAGCGGCATCGCGCGCGGTGCGACCGCCGCGAACTGCCGGGGCTCGGCACGCCGGCCATCGCGCATCGCATAGACCGGCCTCTCCTGCGCATCGAGCAGATAGGTCTCGTCATGCTTGTAATAGCTGTGGAACCAGATGCCGAGATTCTGGTCGATCCATGGCAGATCGAGCGGTACCTGGTGCACCCGTTGCACCGCATCGTCCCAAAAGGTCGACGCCTCCTGATCCTTGCGGACTTCGGCAATGGCAGTCTGCATCGCGACTTCGACGAGCTTGGCCTGGCGATGCGCCGCGACGGCATCCGATCCTTCGGTGGCGAAATGCAACACCGCGCCAACCATCGCCGCGAGAAGCAACAGCGCTCCCGCGGTGGGAAGGATCACTGCCTTGAGCATCAGACTTCCAGGCCGGAACCCGATCACGCGTACCCCATGATTTCTTCTGATTCATCATAGAGCGCCGGTCGGCCGCTTCGGATTTGCGCTATGAATTCCTGTGCTTAACGCAGGGAAACTACGGAGGAGGGATGCAGCGCGATGCAGGTTCGCGGTCAGCCGATCGCGACGACGTCCGGTGCGTCCTCGGCCTTTTCAGGCCGGATGTAGATCGACGACAGCAGCGGCAGGGCCGCCTTCAATTCCTGTTCGATGTTCTCGATCAGCGTCTCGCCGGCGCCCATCGTGATGCGGTCATCGAAATCGGCGCTGACCGCGACGAAGATCCGATCGGGTGCGGTATGAATCGTGCGTACGTGATTGACCCGCACGATCTCGGGCCGGCGGTCGAGGATCGCCCGCACGCACGCCACCAGTTCGGGACGCGCGCGCTCGCCGATCAGCAGGCCTTTGGATTCGCGCGCGAGCAAGGTCGCGACGCAGGCGAGGATGCAGCCGATCACGATCGACGCCGCGCCGTCGATCCGCGGATCGCCCCAGGCATGGCTCGCCCACACCCCGACCGCCGCGACGAGCAGCCCGGCCAATGCCGCCGAATCCTCGAACAACACAATGAAAGTCGCCGGATCCTTGGACTCGCGCACTGCCTGCCACCAGCCGAGTTCGCCCTTGGCAGCGGAGAATTCGCGCAAGGCGATCACCCACGACGTCCCCTCCAGCGCCATCGCCACGCCGAGCACGACATAATTGACCAGCGGATCATGGAGTGGTTCGGGCTCGGCGATGTGCTTCCAGCCCTCGTAGACGGACACCCCGGCGCCGAGGCCGAAGATCAGGATGGCGACGACGAACGCCCAGAAATACAGCTCCCGGCCATAGCCGAACGGGTGCTCATTATCGGGGGGTCGTTTCGCCCGACGTTGGCCGTAGAGCAGCAGCCCCTGATTGCCGCTGTCAACGAGGCTGTGGACACCCTCGGTCAGCATCGACGACGAACCGGTGATCGCCGCCGCGACGAACTTTGCGACGGCGATCCCGACATTGGCCGCGAGCGCGGCATAGAGAACGATGTTGGCGCGCCAGCCCGACGCGGGGGAAGCGGCCATTCAAGGCGTTCCTATTTTCATGCCTCCTCCGGCACCGGAGGAAGCTTACGTCAACGGCAAAGTCCGATTCCTGTCTTAGTCGAGCCCGAGCTTGTGCAGCACCTTGCCGATGATGCCCTTGGTGCCCGCGGGGCCGGCAGCGAGCTTCTCTTCAGCGGTCTCGTTATAGCCCGAGCTCTCGGGAATCGAATGATTGTGGATCGGCTGGGTCGAGGCAGGCGGGTCCGACGCGTCCATCGACTCGTCGAGTGCGCGATCGAGCCGCGCTTCCTTGCTCTCCGGGTTGCGCTCGAGCCGCTCGACGATCGAGCGGTCGGTGCCGGCATCGGCCGAACCGACCGGCGCGGGGCGCTCGTTGGCGGTTGCCGAGCCCGTATCGGCATCTTCGGGTCCCGGCGCCACCGACATCTTGTCCATCGCCGGGTCGATCGGGTTCGCAGTCATGGTCACTCTCCTGAGCGTTGCCCTGCTGTAACGACCATGCCGCGATTCGCGTTCCCCGCCTGCTCCGGGGAGCACGCACAAAAGAAAACGGCCCGGCGGGGATACCGCCGGGCCGTATGTCTTTCCGATCTGCGTCGCCGCTCAGTCGCGCGCGCTGCCGAACAGGCGGAGCAGGAAGAGGAACATGTTGATGAAGTCGAGATAGAGGTTCAGCGCCCCCATGATCACGACCTTGCCCATCATGTCGGTGCCCGCGACATGAACGTACATGCTCTTGATCTTCTGCGTGTCATAGGCGGTGAGGCCGGCAAAGATCAGCACGCCGATCACGCTGATCACCAGGCTCATCATGCTCGACTGCAGGAACAGATTGACGATCGACGCGACGATGAGACCGATCAGCCCCATGATCAGGAAGGTGCCGAAGCCTGACAAATCCCTCTTCGTGGTGTAGCCGTAGAGGCTAAGTCCGGCGAAGCCCGCCGCGGTCCCGAAGAAGACCTGCGCGATCGAGGTGTCGGTATAGGTGATGAAGATCGTCGACAGCGACGCGCCGAGCAGTCCGGCATAAGCGAAGAACAACGCCTTGAGCGTGCCCTCCGACATGCGTGCCTGGCCGAAGCTCATCGCGAAGACGATCGCCAGCGGCGACAGCATCACGATCCAGCCGAGGATCGACGGTCCGATCGAATAGCCGCGCGAGGTTTCCTGCACCACGAACAGCAGCCGCTGCAGCGCGTCGACCTTGCCGAACGCCAGCGCGACGATGCCGGTCAGCAGCACGCCCGAGAGCATGTAATTGTAGACCGACAGCATATATGCCCTGAGCCCCGCGTCCTGCGCTTCCGCGCGCGCGCCGGCGGCTGCATAGGCTGCGCCAGTCCGGGGATCCGACCAATTCGCCATTCTGAACTCCTTTGCCCGGCGCTCTGCCGGTTGGCCCGAATATCGTTCCTGAAACGGTCCTTTTCAAGCGAAACCGGTGGGCCGCGCCGGGGATCAGGGCTAAACGCGTTCCATGCATCGTCTTTTCGTCGGCCTTCGCCCGCCTCTGACGGTCCGCACGCAATTGCTCGGCATGATGGGCGGAGTCACCGGCGCGCGCTGGCAGGATGATTCGCAACTCCATCTCACCTTGCGCTTCATCGGTGAAGTCGAGCGGCCGCTCGCCGAGGATGTCGCGATCGCGCTGTCCAACATCCATTTCCCCGCGATCAACATCGCGCTCCACGGCGTCGGCCAGTTCGACAAGCGCGGCCGGCCCAATGCGCTCTGGGCAGGTGTCCGCCCGCACGAGGCGCTCGCCGCGCTCCACAAGAAAGTCGATCAGGCGCTGGTCCGTTGCGGCCTCGCCCCCGAGGGGCGAGCGTATCTGCCGCACATCACGCTCGCCCGGATGAATGCCTCGGCGGGCGCCACCGACCGCTTCCTCGAAAGCCATGCCGGCCTCGCCAGCCCGCCTTTCACGCTCGATCACTTCGTGCTGTTCGAAAGTACGCTGGGCCGCGAAGGCGCCGCCTATGAAGCGGTCGAGCGCTATCCCCTGCGCGACTAGGGCGTAGACTCACAAAGCGGACTGTAGGCTAACGCCCCGATTGCGGACATCGCAGGGAACGTGCAGCTTTGCGCACAGGGAAGCGGATTAGAGTTCGCCGGATGTGGCGAGGCATTGGTCCGCTCCGGAGACGGAGAAGCAGGGGTGAACGAGCTGCACATCGTTATCATAGTGGTCATCGCGCTATTCTGGTTGGCAGTGGCTCGCTTGATGGTGAAACGCATCCAGAGCAAGGCGAAGCCGGACAACCCGGAGTGAGCGTCAACACCCTCTTGATCATTGCCGCCTTACCCGTGGTGTTTGTCGCCTTCTGGTGGGACCAGCTCCTTGCGATGTTCCTTGAGCGGCGGATTCGTCGAAGCGACGACCGGCCTGCTCGCAGGCGACCCAAACCCTGAAGGGTGCCCACGGCAGTTCTACAAACTGCATACCGGCAAAGATTCAGTCCGGCCGTTACGACAGCTTTCCACCCGATCCCGGACGTTCCGGGCACGCCGGTGCCAAAACCTGCCGGTCCGCTAGTGGGCGGGAAACCTGCCGGTCGGCTAACGCCCGGGTAGCGGACATAGCGCCCTTCCGCTAAGGTGCAGCATGGTTCGCCTCTTCCGCTGGTTCCGATCAGTTCTCTCGCAGCTCAAACCTGACGAGCAGGGTCAGTCTTCGGTTAGCGACGAAGGACGTAAGACGATCAGAGCTGCTGCCGCTCGGGGATTCCGGCGCACCTTTCTGCGGCGAGTTGGTCGCTAGATCGGCACTTCGTTCGATCGAGCCTAAGGGCAGCTTCCCACCCGATCCCGGACGTTGAGCCCTCGTACCGAAAGCGGCCGTCCGTGGGTCCACAGGCTAGTGGGGCGTGACGACCTGTCGCACCTGCTCTTCGTAATCCGCCGCCATCGCCGTCAGAATGTCCGCGGTGCGGACATCGCCTACCGATGTGGCAAGCCGCCGGCACCGTGCGCTCTGGGTGCGGAGGAACTCGACATAACGCGGATCGCTCAGGTCGATCAGCAGATTGACGGCACCGGTCACCTGTCCCTCCGCACCGAAGATCGGCGTCGGAAAGGGAATGAAGTCGATCCGCGAGCCATCGGGCCGTTCGGCGATGGCGCGTTCGCCGCGCACCCGGCGACCTTCGCGGATCGCCACTGCCATCGGGCAGCGATCGTGCGGCAGATATTCGCCATCCTGGGTGTAGAGCCGCCACGTCACGCACCAGCGATCCTGCCGCGCCGCCGGCTGACGCCCTGCCAAAGCAATGCACGCCTGATTGTAATGCGTGACCGTCCCGTCGGCGTCGGTGAGATAGACCGCGGCGGGAAGCCGATCGAGCGTCTCGGCCAGCGTTTGCTCGCCGCGACGCGCCGCTTCTACCGCCGCGTCTACGATGCGTTCGGGGTCGATGACGGTCAAAGCTTGCACAGGGAAGCGGCGCCTTTCCGGGCAGCCCAGGCAGACACATCGCCGAGGCTTGCGTTTTAAACTCTTGATTCAGATCAAGGTTCCGGCGCTCTAATCGGTGTCTGGGGCTTTTACAACGGTGTCAACCGCAGGCGCAGCGCCCGTTCGTCCCGTTACGAGCTAACGGCGTCGTAGAGCGTCATTCCCGCCGGCACCGCTCCGACCTGCGCCCCCGTCATCCGCGCCTGGACCACCGCGATCGCCTGGCCGAGCGAGTCCATCCGGAACGGCTTCTCCATCGCGCCGACGATAAGACGATGGTGCGCGGCCTCGGGGCAATTGCCGCTGAGGAACAACGAGGGAATGCCGCGCTCGCCCAGCGCCTCGGCCACGGCGATGCCGCTGTCGCCGCGGGCGAGCTTGACGTCGCAGAGCGCGAGATCGGGCTTCTCGGCATCGGCCATCGCCAGCGCGGCAGCGTAATTGTCGGCGATCCCCACCGGCTCGTGCCCCTGCAACGAAAGCGCGTCCTCGATCGTCCACGCGATCAGCGCCTCGTCCTCGACGATCAGCACGCGCAAGGTGCGGGGTGCGTTGGGATCAGCCATCGGCGTCGGCGATCCGGATATGCACCATCGCGTCCGCGACGAAAGTCACTTCCGCCCGGAGCTGTCGCGACAGCATCGTCACCATCCGCCGGTCCGCCTCCGCCATGTCGTTACGCCCCCAATCGGGTCCTTCCAACGTCACGTTATGGCCTTCGTTCCCTCGCGCGACCCGAAGCACCGGGGGCGCTTTGCCGGGCTGGGTCAGCAAAGCCCGCACCAGCAGCGCCAGCGCCACTGCGCATTCCACCGGCAGCAGCCAGCCCGCTTCACCGATGATCTCGGCCTCGCCCTCAGCCGCGCCGCCGAGCACCTCGAGGGCGTCGATTCCGCCGACGCTGGAGCCGGCATAAAGCGGCCGATGCGCCACGGCGAGCACCTCGAGCCGGGTTACGGCGCGCTGCAGGGCCTCGCGAACCGCCGCATCGCCGGCGCTGCGCGCTTCCACCGCGACCACCCCGACCGCCATCTGCAGCGAATTGCGCACGCGGTGATTGAGCTCGGCGAGGAGCCGCTCGCGCTCGGCGACGCCACGGCGTAATTCCTCCTCGACCCGCAGCCGGAATTTCGCGAGCGCGACATAATGGCAGATCGTGTGGAGGAAGCTGAGTTCGTCGTCGTTGAATCGGTCCACCCAGCGCCGCCCGAAGCCGAGCGTGCCGAGCAGTTCGCTGCCGTGGATCAGCGGCGTGCACGCATAAGCGTCGAGCCCGACATGCTTGACGAAAGCGACCAGCGGATCATCCGAGGCCTGCACCGCAGTGGCATGCACCCGGGTGCGATCCCGCGCGACGCAGCCGCAGACCGCCTGCCCCACCTCGAGCACCGCGCCGGCTTCGGCCTGTGCGGGGGTGAGCCCGCCATGCACCTCCAGCACCAGCCGGTCGCCGTCGAAGCGGTAATTGAAGAACACGTCGAGCCGCAGCTCGCTGCGGATCAGATCGAACAACTCTTCGATCATCGCCGCGGGGTCGGCGGCGCCGAGCAGCCGGTCGGCGACATTGGCGGCGAGCGTCAGATAGCGGCGCGGAAGATCCGCATCGACGATGGCGCCGCCGTGGGGGATCGCCGCCTGTTCCGCACCTGCTTCCTGTGTCATCCGACGCTCCCTGTCAGGGATGCGTAGCCGAGACCGGCCGGGCTTGCCTATCCAATCTCGGCCGAAAGCTCAGCCGTGCCACTCGATCCATGCGCCATAAGGATGGCAGGTGGCGAGGTGCCGGGTCTCGCCGGTCGGCCAGGTGCTGAGCCGCAACTGGACCTCGCTGCGATTGGCGGTCCATTCGAAGCTCACCCACACCAGCGGACGTGCCATCGTGGCGCGCGCGCCGGCGGCGGCGATCAGGTCGGTCGCCGCCTTGCGGTCGCCGTCGCTCAGATATTGCAGGACCATCGAATGGAACACCACGCGGCAGCGGCCTTCTGCCTGTGGCAGCACGAGCTGCTCCGCCAGCCACGATACGGCATCGGCGCGGGTGATCTGCGGCGGGTGCCGCTGGGCCAGCGCGATGGCATTCTGCAGCCGCTCCGCACGCACCGGCTGATCGGCGAAGACGAACGACAACAGCCGGTCGCGCGTCGCCTCATCCGCGACGTCGAGCGGGTGGAGATCGACGCCCTGCGCCGCGAGTACGTCGACGGCGATCTCGGGCGGAGGCGCGCCATGCCAGGTCGGCGCGATCTGCACCGGCGAACCGGGCGTTCCGGCCGGTACGCCGCCCAGATCATAAGCGTAGCGCGCAAGATTGAGGTTGAGCCCCGCGCTCGATCCCAATTCGAGCAATTCGAACGGCAGGCCGAACTTGTCGCCGGCGACCATCAGCGCCGACAGGATCGCGGCGGCGCGGTTGACTTCGTTGGTCTGGGTCGGCTGGCGCATCCAGTGCGCGATGAACTCGTCTTCGCTGACCAGCGCGGCACACAGGGCACCGTCGAAATCGTCGTGCTGGCGCTTGTACAGGGCTTCGAGCCGCTGCGGCCGGCCGCGTCGCGCGAGCGCGTGGATCGCGGCATTGAACCGCATCGCCAGCGCCGCCGCCGAAGGATCGCCCGGCCATGTCTCGATCAGCGCGGCGGTCCGCGGCGCCCGGCGGAGGTGACGCTCGCCCGCCTCGAGCACCGAAGCGACGAACGGCGAGCCGAGCGCGCGCGCGATGTCCGCCTGGCGCGCGAATTCGCCCCGGGCCGCAAGATTGTCGGTCATATTCCTCCCGGCGCCGGATGTGAGGTCCGGCGAAATGTTACGCACGTTCGAGCTTCGGGCCGCCGCCCCCGATGGGGAGTGACGGCCCGACACTGGCTCAGAACGACTGCCAGTCGTCGTGGCCGTTGCTCCGCTTGAGCGCGGAGACCGCGGCGACGGGCAATGCCTTGACCGGGCCTTCGAAGCGGATCTGGGTCTTGCTCGCGCGGCTGCCGCCCGACGACCCGACATTGAACCGCGACGCCTGCTCGCTGAGCGCGGCGACTTCGCCGCTCAGGTTGCGTGCCGCGGCCGAGGTCTGCTCGACCATTGCGGCATTCTGCTGGGTCGACTGGTCCATCGTTCCGATCGCGATCGAGATCTCGCTGATCGCGGTCGACTGGGCCTGGTTGTCGTTCGCCATCTCGCCGAGCAGCTTGTGGACTTCGCCCACGTCGCCCGAGATGTCGGCGAGCGCCGTATCGACCTTCTGGACCATCTCCACTGCCGCGACGATGTCGGTCTGGGTGGCAGTCAGCTGGTCGCGGGCGCGGCCGGCTTCCTCTTCGGCGCGCATCGCCAAAGCGGAGACAAGGTCGGCGACGACGGCGAAACCACGGCCGGCTTCGCCGGCACGGCCGGCTTCGACCGCCGCGTTCATCGCGAGAACCCGCGTCTGGAAGGCGATCTTGTCGAGGCCTTCGATGACCGAGTCGATGCCCTTGGCGCTGTCGGCGACGCGAGTCATCGCCTGCATCGCCTCGTCGGCGGTCGCGCGGCCGTTCGACACGGTCACGATCGTGCCGTCGGCGCGCTCGACCGTGCGGCCTGCGGCCGCGGCGGTCTGCTTGAGGCGGCCGTCCATCTGGGTCACCGCAGCCGACGTCTGCTCGAGGCTAGCGGCATTGGCTTCGGTGCGGCGAGCGAGGTCTTCCGAGGCCTGGGCGATCTCGTTCGAACCGTCGCGGATCGTCGCGGCGCTCTGCATCACGGTGCCGATCAGGCCCCGCAGCTCGGCGACGGCGGCGTTGAAGTTGGTCTTCACCGTCGCATAGTCGCCCGGGAAGTCGCGGCTGATCTCGGCGGTGAGGTTGCCGTTGGCGAGCTCGGAGAGCTGCGCCGAAACGGTTTCTACGACCATCTTCTGCTCGGCCTCGGCGCGGGCATTGGCGGCCTCGGCGGCCTGCTTGGCCACCGCGGCGTCGCGGAACACCAGCACGGCGCGCGCCATGTCGCCCAGCTCGTCGCCGCGGTCGGTGTCGGGCACCGCGATGTCGTTCTTGCCTGCGGCAAGGTCGCCCATCGTCTTGGTGAGCCCCGAAACCGGACGGGCAATCAGGCGGGTCAGCATCACGGCAGCCGTGATCGCGATACCGATCAGCGCGAGCGCGCCGACGATCAGCACGAACAGCGCGCTCTTGATCGCGCTTTCCTGACGGGCACCATTCTCTTCGATCAGCTTGGTCTGCGCATCCTTGATCTCGCGCAGCGGCAGCACCGCGGCGCTGGTCAGCACCGCTTTGCCGGCGTCGCGGACCTCGGCCTCGGCAGCGTCGCGCTGGCCGGCCTTGACCTTGGCGATCAGGCGATCACCCCATTCCTTGCGCCACTTGAGGGTTTCCTCGCGCGACTTGAGCAGCGCGTCCTTCTGCGCCGGTTCGACGAGGGTGGACTCGAGCTCGGCCGAGGCCTTGTCGTAATCCTCGCGTCCTTCGTCATAGGATTTGAGATAGGTCTCGTCCGCGGTCACGAGGAACCCGCGAAACTGGCTGTTCTGCCGCAGCAGGGAGGTTTCCAACGCCTGGGTCTTGGCGTGGATTTCCTGGCTGAGATTGTTCGCGTCCGTCGTGCTGCGGATCGACGAGATGTTGGTGTAGAACACCCCCATCACGATCGCCGCAGTCGCGCAGACCGTCAGGAACGACAGACCCAGCTTCCTCGGGATTTTCATCGACTTCAGCATGTTCGCTACTCTGCTCTTTTTCGTTTCCCTTGCATTATAGACCGCTCCCGCGCGGGAGCGGTCTTAATGCCCCGTTTTCCAGTGTGCCTCAGAAGGAGAGGCGCAGCGAGGTCGAGATCGTGCGGCCGTTTACCGCCCGGCCCCAGGCGATGCCGTTGGCCGGCATCGTGGCCTGCGAAATCTCGAAATAGCCGAGCGTATTGAACAAGTTGTTCGCATTGACGCTCAGCTGGACGCCCTCTGCCGGGCGGAACTGCGCAAAGGCATTCACCACCGTGAAGCCGGGCATCCGCAGCAGGTCGGTGTCCTGCGCATAGCTTTTGGTCACCGTGACCGAGCTTGCGCCGAACGTCGCCCACTTCGTTTCAACCTGCGGCATCAGCTGGAACGTGAACTCCGGCTGGTGACGCGGCTCGAGACCGGTGATCGCGGCGTTGAGATAGTCTTTGGTGATCTCCGACTTGGTCCAGGTCGCGCCTGCGTTGAGGCTGAACGGACCACGGCGGAAGCTGCCCTCGAACTCGGCGCCATAAGCGCGATAGGTGCGCTGGGTGCCGAGACCCGAACCCGACTGGATATTCTGGTCTTCCGAATTGGCGAGGAAGCCGACGAGGTTAAGCGCGACGCCATCCTGACGGAACTTCACCCCGCCCTCGAGCTGACGCACCGTGTCGTAGGCGGATTCCGGATTGAAAAGATCGCCGCTGTTCGGATTGACTGCCGACGTGAACAGGATCTTGTCGGCATTGGCGCGGGCGCCGCGGCTGTAACGGGCGAACACGGCCAGCTGTTCGGCGATGCGCCAGTTGATTCCCGCCGAGTAGCTCAGATACTTGTAATCGTAATTGACCGGCGCCGGCTGGGTCAGCGGCAGCATCGCGGTCTGCCGCTCGGCGGCCGAGATCACGCCGTCATGGTTGAAATCGACCGAGGTGATGCCCGCCCGGCCGCCGCCGAGATCGGCGCCGAAGACGGTGCCGTTCACGCTGCCGATGTCGTAGCGGATGCTGCCGCCGATCGCGATTTTGCCGAAGCGATAGTTGATCGAGCCATAGGGCGCGGTAATGTCGTAATCGACGTTGAACGCGCGGTGCAGCAGGCTCAGCCCCTGGATCGAGAAGGCAGAATAGCCATTCTGCGTCACCGTCGTGCCCGCGGCGTTGCGGACGTCGATCAGCGAGGCATTGCCGCCGCCGACCACGTCCTGGATCGCCGTCGAGTAGAGCCAGTCCATGTCGATCGTCTGCAGCGCCTTATAGACGCCGGCGGTGACCGTCAGATCGCCCGCACCGACCTTCCATACGCGATTGGCGCGCAGATCGTTGGTGAAGTTGTTGAGCGAGTGCAGCTTGACCTTGGCGAGATAGACGCTGGCGAGCAGCCCGTTGCCGTTCAGGCTGGCAGGGTTGGTGATCACTTGCCCGGTGTTCGGGCCCGAGGCGTAGCGCAAGGTCGCGCCGGCACCGCCGACCGTGGTCGCGATCGCGGCGGCGGTGTTGATGCTGCCGGGAACCATACGGTACAGATCGCCGCTGTTCGCCGAATAGCGTGCCTTTTCGGTGATCGACCAGCCGGCGACTTCGAACTGGGCCTCGAGCCCGACCGACTTCGAGATCGCATGCATGCCGTTGTGGAAATTCTCGGCAACCGGCTGGTTGTCGCGATCGAGCGACAGGAAGGTGCCGACATTGCTCGACAACAGCGAATCCTTGCGCGGATCGAAATTGGCGACGTGCGCGAATTCTGGTTTGTCGTTGGTGCCGCTGATCAGCACCGGGGCCGGGACATATTGCGGCGAGCGGTCGTCGAGCAGCTTGCCGTAGAGGCGGACGAAGCCGTTGTTGAACGAGCGGGTGACGTTGAACTTCAGCTGGCCGCCGCGATAGCCGTTATAGCCGATGTCGCGCGGGCCTTCGCCGCTGCGATAGAAGCCGCCGACATGGAAGCGCAGATTGTCGCTGAGCTTGCTGCCATATTCGAAGTCGACGCGTTTCTCGTCATAATCGAGGCCGGTGGTCGCCTCGATCGAACCGCCTTCGACATCGCCGGTCTTCGAGATGAGGTTGATCACGCCACCGGGCGAGTTGGACGCGAAGGTCGAAGCCGAGCCGCCGCGGATCGCCTCGATTGCCGCCAGGTTGAGGTCGGCACGGATGAACACGTCCGATCCGGCGTTGAATACGTCGCCGAACTCAAGAACCGGAAGTCCGTCTTCCTCGATCTGCATGTACTTGGAGCCGCCCGAGGCGAGCGGGAGACCGCGGATCGTGTAGTTCGAATTGCCTTCGCCCGACGCTGCCTCCACGCGAATGCCGGGAAGCTGGCGCAGGATCTCGGCGAGCGAGCGCGCCCCGAGCTTCTGGACTTCGGCTTCCTTGAGCGAGCTGGTCGAGATCGCACTGTCGAGAATGTCGCGGCCCTTGGCGACACCGGTCGAGAAGACTTCCTTCTCCGGCGCCTTGGCTTCGGTCTGCGGTGCCGCGGGTGCGGCCGGCTTGTCTTCTGCGAATGCCGGAGTCGCGAGCGCAAGCGGCGCGACCGTCAGAAACAGATGCTTTTTCATGGTAAACTATTCCCCTTGTCGTTGAGGACGCCGCGGGATGCGGTGCCCTGGTTCAAACAGCCCCCCCCGGGGCAGTCAGAAGAGACCCGGGCCGTCGCACGCGGCGGCCCGGGGTAATGCCGATCAGAAGTCGAAGCGGACCGAGGCCGAGATCGTGCGGCCGTTGAGGACGTGGGCACGCGCCACGCCGGTTGCCGGGATCACCGCATCGTCGATCGCGGTGATCGCCAGTTCGTCGAACAGGTTGGCGGCGTTGACCGCCAGCGTCACCCGATCGAGCGGACGGAACTGGACGAACGCGTTGGTGGTGACGAAGCCCGGCACCTTGAGCGTGTTGGTCGCAGTCGCGTAGCTGCCAGTCGTGCCGATGAACACCGCGCCGACGCTGAACCGGTCGGTGGTGATCTGCGGCGTCGCCTGGAAGACGAGCTTGGCCTGATGCTGCGGCGTGTTGCCGCTGATCGCCGGCGTGATCTCGTCATGCGTGATCTCGGCGTCGGTATAGGTGGCACCCGCCGTCAGGCTGAAGATGCCCATCCGGTAGCTACCCTCGAACTCGGCGCCGATCGCCTTATAGTCGCGGAGCAGCGGCGCGCCGGTGATCGAGTCGAGGTTCGAATCCTCGGCCTTGGCCCAGAAGCCGGTCAGGTTGAGCGTGAGGTTGTCGTTGCGATACTTCACGCCCGCCTCGGCCTGCAGCACCGTGTCGACATCGGTCTCCTCGTTGACGAGGCTGCCGTCGGTCGCACTGATAAACGGGCTGAACTGGATGCGGTCTGCATTGGCGCGGCCACCGCGGCTGTAGCGCGCGAACACCGCGAGCGGCTCGGCAATGCGCCAGTTCACGCCGACCGAGTAGCTCAGATAACCATAGCTATAGTCGACCGGCGCCGGCCGGGTGAGCGGCAGCAAGGCAACCTGCATCTCGGGGACCGAGATCGCGCCGTCGCCATTGACGTCCTTCGGCCCGAGACCGACCCGACCACCGCCAAGTTCATAGCCGAGCACGTTGCCGCTCGCCTTGCCGAAGTCGTAACGCAGCGAGCCGCCGATCGAGACGCCGCCGATCTTGTAGTTTACCGAGGCGAACGGCGCGTTGGTGGTGTAGCCGAGGTGATAGCCGCGGTTGAACTGCGCCGGATTGGTCGGCGAGCCGTAGCGCAAGGTGCCGTCCTGGGTGACCTTGACGCCCGTCGGCGTGACGATGTCGAGCAGCTGGGCATTGCCGTTGGCGCCGACGCCGCTGAGCACCGATGCCCAGTTCCAGTCGGAATCGATCGTCTGGTGCGAGCTGTACAGGCCGATCGTGGTGGTCAGATCGTTGCCGCCGACATTCCATACGCGGCTGGCGCGGATGTCGTTGGTAACGTTGGTCAGGTCGGGCAGATCGGTATCGGCGACCATCAGCAGCGCGCCGATCCCGGTGCCGTCCAGCGTGGTCGGGGTGGCGACGGCAGTCCCGGCGTTCGGACCGCTGGCGTAGCGCAGCCTGCCCGTGGGCACGCCGAACGCCGCCGGCATCGCCGCCGCGGGCACGAACTGCGCGTAATAGATGCCCATATAATGGTTGGACATGTCGGCGTAGCGGAAGCGCTCGGTGATATCGAAGCCGGCGACTTCGAACTTGGCTTCGACGCCGACCGACTTGACGATCGGGTGCTGGCCGGCGGTCATGTCGTCGCGCACCGGCTGGTTGTTGCCGTCGAGCGTCAGCAGGCTCTGGAAGTTCTTCGAGAACAAGGTGTCGTGGCGCGCGTCGTAACCGGCGATGTTCTTGTAGACCGGGTTCTCGTTGGTCCCGCTGACGCCCAAAGCGGTGATGTCATAGGCCGGCGTGATGTCGTCCAGATACTTGCCGTAGATGCGGATATAGCCGCCGTCGAATTCCTTGGTGACGTTCAGCTTGATCTGGCCGCCGCGGGTCGAGTTGAACCCGGTTGCGCGCGGACCTTCGCCGTCGCGCCAGAAGCCGCCGACATGGAAGCGCAAGGTCGGCGTGATGTGTGCACCATAATCGAAGTCGATGCGGCGCATGCCATAGTCGAGCCCGGTTGAGAGCTGGACGGCGCCGCCCTCGGTATCGCCGGTCTTCGAGATGAAGTTGACGATGCCGCCCGGCGAGTTCGACGCGAAGGTCGAGGCCGAGCCGCCGCGGATCGCCTCGACTGCGGCGAGGTTGAGGTCGGCGCGCAGGAAGGTGTCGGCAGTGGCGAAGGCGATGTCGCCGAATTCGAGGATCGGCAGCCCGTCTTCCTGCAGCTGCAGAAACTTGGCGCCGCTCGACGCGATCGGCAGGCCGCGGATCGTGATGTTGGCGCTGCCCTCGCCCGTCGAGGCTTCGGCGCGGATGCCGGGGATGTCGCGGAGGATCTCGGCGATCGAGCGCGCACCGATCTTGTCGATCTCGCTGGCGCGCAGCGCGCTGGTCGAGGTCGCGCTGTCGAGCCGGTCGCGGCCCTTGGCCACGCCGGTCGAGAAGACTTCCTCATTGCCCTTCTTTGCCGGCGCATCGGCCTCCTGCTGCGCGGCGGCGGCGGGAGTGGTTTCGTTGGCTAATGCGGGCGCGACGAGCGCGAACGGCGCAGCGGCCAGCAGCAGATACTTCTTCATCTTCTTGTCTAACTTTCTGATAGAAACGCCGTCATTCTGACGGGCGGTTGGGATGATTCTCACTCTGCTGCCGGCCCTGGCCGCGGCAGAAACACGAGGGTAAGCAAATGCCCGGGCCGCATGCGGCCCGGGCTGGTTGGAGTTAGAAGTCGAAGCGGACCGACGCCGAGATCGTGCGGCCGGTGAGGACATGCCCCTTGGCCACGCCGGTCGCCGGCAGCGTCCGATCGTCGATCGCCGTGATCGCGAGCACGTCGAACAGGTTGCTGGCATTGACCGCCAAGGTGACCCGATCGACCGGGCGGAACTGCACGAACGCATTGGTCGTGACGAAGCCCGGAACCTTCAGCAGATTGTCGTCGGTCGCATAGCTTCCGGTCGTGCCGATGAAGGTCGCGCCGACATTGAAGCTGTCGGTCGTGATCTGCGGCGTCGCCTGGAAGATGAACTTCGCCTGATGGTGCGGAATGTTGCCGACCAGCGCAGGGTTGATGAAGTCCTTGGTGATCTCCGCATCGGTGTAGGTCGCACCCGCGGTGAGGCTGAAGATGCCTGCGCGGTAACCGCCCTCGAACTCGGCACCCACCGCCTTGTACTCGCGGGCGATGATGTTGCCATTGGTCGAGTCGATGTTGGTGTCCTCGGCCTTGGCCCAGAAACCGGTGAGGTTCAGGGTCAGTCCGCCATTGCGGTACTTCACGCCACCTTCGGCCTGCTTGACCGTGTCGACCGCCGCTTCCGGGAAGAGCAGGCTGCCGTCGGTGTTGACGATCGGGCTGAACAGCAGGCGATCGGCATTGGCGCGGCCGCCGCGGCTGTAGCGTGCGAACACCGCCACCGGCTCGGCGATGCGATAGTTCACGCCGACCGAATAGCTGACATAGTCGTACTTGTAGTCGACGATGCCGGGGGTGGTCAGCGGGAGCACCGCTACGTGGGACTCGGGGACCGAGATCGCGCCGTCGCCGTTCATGTCCTTCGGGGCGAGGCCGACGCGGCCGCCACCAAGGTCGGCACCGATCAGCGTGCCCTTGGCGGTGCCCATGTCATAGCGGATGCTGCCGCCGATCGCGAGCTTGCCGAGGCGCAGATTGACCGAGCCGAACGGCGCGTTGGTGGTGTAGCCCATGTCATAGGTGCGGCGCAGCGTGCTGGTGCCGGGAAGCCCGTAAGCGAGCACGCCGTCCTGGGTGAGCTTCACGCCGGTCGGGGTAACGATGTCGAGCAGATGGCCGTTGCCGCCGCCGTTGATGTCGCTGAGCACCGAGCTCCACGCCCAGTTGGTGTCGATCGTCTGGTGCGAGCTGTAGAGGCCGACGGTGGTGGTCAGCTCGGGTCCGCCGAGGTTCCACACCTTGCTTGCGCGGATGTCGTTGGTGACATTGTCGACGCCGTTGAGCGTCACGTCGCTGAGCAGGAACAGCCCGGCAAGGCCGTTACCATTGAGCGTCGTCGGGTTGGCGATCGTCTGCCCGGCATTCGGGCCGGTAGCGTAACGGATCGTGCCGCCGGGCGCGCCGAATGCCGGCGCAAGCGCCGCGGCCGGCAGCACGGTGCCCGAGAGCATGCTCATGAAATGGCCCGACATGTCGGCGTAGCGGAACTTCTCGATGATGTCCCAGCCGGCGACCTCGATCTTGCCCTCGATGCCGAACGACTTCGAAAGCACGCGATTGCGGTTCTCGTAGTTGCTGACATTGTTGTTGCCGTCGAGCTGGGTCACGCGCTGGAAGTTGCGGGTGAACATCGTGTCGTGGCGGGGATCGAAGCCGGGCAGCGCGCCATATTCGGGATCCGAATTGGTGCCGCTCACGGCGACGGGCATCACGTCGTAGATCGGCGAGCGGTCATCGAGATACTTGCCGTAGAAGCGGACGTAACCGCCGGCGAATTCCTTGGTGACGTTGAGCTTGATCTGGCCGCCCTGGGTGGTGTTGAAGCCGGTATTTCGCGGGCCCTCGCCGTCGCGGTAGAAGCCGCCGACATGGAAGCGCAGCGTGTCGCTGATCTTGGTGCCGTAATCGAAGTCGACGCGGCGCATCCCGTAATCGAGGCCGCCCGACAGCTGGACCGAACCACCTTCGACGTCGCCGGTCTTCGAGATGAAGTTGACGATGCCGCCCGGCGAGTTCGACGCGAAGGTCGAGGCCGAACCGCCACGGATCGCTTCGACCGCGGCGAGGTTCAGGTCGGCGCGGAGGAACGCGTCGGCGCCCGCGAAGCTGATGTCGCCGAACTCGAGGATCGGCAGGCCGTCTTCCTGGAGCTGCAGGAACTTGGCGCCCGTCGACGCGATCGGCAGGCCGCGGATGGTGATGTTGCCATTGCCTTCGCCCGAAGCCGCCTCGGAGCGGATGCCCGGAATGTCGCGGAGGATTTCGGCGATCGAGCGCGCACCGAGCTTGTCGATCTCGCTGGCGCGCAGTGCGCTGGTCGAGGTCGCGCTGTCGAGACGGTCGCGGCCCTTGGCGACGCCCGTCGAGAAGACTTCCTCATTTGCCTGCTTTTTGGCGGGCGCTTCGGCCTGCGGCTCGGCTGCCGTGGCATCGGTCTTGGCCGGTGCCGATTCATTCGCCGTCGTTCCTGCAAAGGCCGGCATCGCGAAAACGAGCGCGACCGGCGCAGCTGCAAGGAAGAGGGTACCCCGTTTCATATTCATTGTGCTCCCGAAGGGTTATTATGTTGATCCGTTATAGGAGGGGCCGGGAGCCGGGCGGCGCGGGAGCGGTCAAATTCGTCGCCGATTCAACGGGAAAACTACGTAGGCCTCTCTGGGGAAGCGGCGTTTTCTCCCGCATTTTATCTGAGGCGCGGGGAAGCTCGGGTTAACCAAGATCCTCCACGCGCGAGGACCCATTGTACCCGGTCGGTTCCTGCGAAAGGCGAGTGGCAGGCAGGTTGGCAGATCGGCTAAAAAGATGCCGGGCCCGCGGCCAGGGCGGCGCCGCGGGCCCGACAAAGCGGAGGGTCCGGCCGCCGAAGCGACCCGACCCGCCTGGTTCAGAAGTCGAAGCGAGCCGATGCCGAAACGGTTCGGCCATTGGCCGCACGGCCCCAGCCGATCCCGTTCGCCGGTACCGCATTCTGCTGGATCTCGTAGAATGCGGTCTTGTTGAACAGATTGTTGGCGTTGAGCATCAGCTGCACCCGATCGGTCGGGCGGAACTGCAGGAAGGCGTCCACCAAGGTATAGCCGGGCATCTTGAGCTGGTTGATGTCCTGCGCATAGCTCTCCGTGGCACCGCTGATGTTGGCGCCGACGGTGAACGGACCGGCGTCAACTTGCGGGATGACATTGTAGATCAGCTTGGGCTGATGCCGCGGAGTCATTCCGTTGACCGTTGCGTTCAGCTCGTCCTTCTTGATCTCGGCATGGGTGTAGGTCGCCCCGGCCGTAAGGCTGAACGGCCCCTTGCGGATACCGCCCTCGAACTCCGCGCCATAGGCACGATAGGTCCGCTGGAGCAGCACGCCGCCGCTCTGCAGGTTGGTATCGTGCGTCTGGGCGAGGAAGCCGGTGAGGTTCAGGGTCACGCCCGACTGGCGGTACTTCACACCGACTTCGGCCTGCTTGACCACGTCATAGCCGTCCTCGGCATGGACGAGTGCGCCGCTGGTCGTGCTCACCGCCGAGGTGTACAGGATCTTGTCGGCATTGGCGCGGGCGCCGCGGCTGTAGCGCGCGAAGATCGCGAGCGGCTCCGCGATGCGGAAATTGACTCCGGTGGAGTAGCTCAGATAGCCGTAATTGTAGCGCACCGGCGCCGGGCTGCCGAGCGGCAGGATGCCGGTGCGCGTCTCCGCCGCCGAGATCGATCCGTTGCCGTTCATGTCGTACGGGGTGATGCCGACACGACCGCCGCCGAGATCCGAGCCGATAAGCTGGCCGCGAACCTTGCCGAAATCGTAGCGGACGCTTCCGCCAACCGAGATCTTGCCGACATGATAGTTGATCGAGCCGTACGGCGCCGTCACGTCATAGTCGACGTCGAACGTACGGCGGTAGACGCCGGTCCCGGCCATCAGGTTGAAGGCGTAGAAGCCGTCCTGCGTCTGCGGAGCACCCGCCGCATTGGTGATGTTGACCAGCGCCGCATCGCCGCCGTCCACCACGTCCTGCACCGTCGACGTGTAGAGCCAGTCGGTGTTGAGCGTCTGGGTGGACTTGTAGACGCCGCCGGTCACCGTCAGATCGCCCGCGCCGACGTTCCACACGCGGCTGCCACGGAGGTCGTTGGTGAAATTGTCGAGCGAATGGATGTCGTACTTGATCAGCAGCATCTGCGCGAGCAGCCCGTTGCCGTTCAGCCCGGTCAGATCGGTGATCGGCTGGCCGCGTAGCGGGCCGCTTGCATAGCTGAGCTTCGCGCCGGCGCCGCCGAGCGAGGTGGCCAGAGCCCCTGCTGTGTTGATCGTGCTCACGAGGTTGCGGACGACGCCGCCCGAGATCTTCGAGTAGCGCATGCGCTCGCTGATCGTCCATCCGGCGATGTCGAACTGCGCCTCGAGCCCGACCGATTTGGCGATCGCGTGCATGCCGTCCTCGGCGTTGAAGCGCCGCGGCTGATTGTTGCCGTCGAGCGTGATCACGCTGGCGATATTCGCCGACTGCATCACCCCGGAACGGATGTCGAAACCGGGAAAGCTTTCGAACGCGGGGTTATCGAGCGAACCGGTGATGTGCACCGGCACCGGCATGTATTGCGGCGAGTGATCGTCGAGATATTTGCCATAGACGCGGACGAAGCCGTTCGAGAACTGCTTGGTCAGGTTGAACTTGAGCTGGCCACCCTTGACGCCGTTATAGCCGACTTCGCGAACGCCGTCGCCCGAGCGGTAGAAACCGCCGAGGTGGAACCGCAGCGAGTCCGAGAGCTTGCCGCCATAATCGAAATCGAGCCGATGCTCGCCATAGTCAAGACCGGTGCTGAGCTGCACCGCGCCGCCCTCGACATCGCCGGTCTTCGAAATCAGGTTGATCACCCCGCCCGGCGAGTTCGACGCGAAGGTCGAGGCCGAGCCGCCACGGATCGCCTCGACTGCGGCGAGGTTCGAATCCGCGCGGATGAAGATGTCGGAGGCGACGCCGAAGAAGTCGCCGAACTCGAGGACCGGAAGGCCGTCCTCCTCGATCTGCATGTACTTCGAGCCGCCCGAGGCGAGCGGGAGCCCGCGGATCGTGTAGTTGGAGTTGCCGTCGCCGCTCGAACCCTCGACCCGGATGCCCGGGATGGTACGCAGAATGTCCGCAAGCGAACGCGGGGCCAGCTTCTGGACGTCGCGATCCTTGATCGCGCTGGTCGAGGTGGCGCTGTCGAGGCGGTCGCGGCCCTTGGCCACGCCGGTCGAGAATACTTCTTCCTGCTGCTGCGGCTTCTTGCCATCCTGTGCCGGTTGCGCGTCAGTGCCGTTTTCGACCTTCGGGTCGGTCGATGCGCCGGCCCTAGGCGCTGCGAAAGCCGGCATCGCCAGCGCGAGCGGCGCGACTGCCGCAAGGAATAGGGTGCCCCGTCTCATTTTCGTATTTGCTCCAGTTTAAAATATTTCCCCTATGTTTCCGTTATAGAAACGGGATCGGCCGAGCGGTGGGGCACGCATCCGAAACCATCGGCGTAAAACCGAGCGTTTCGCGCAATTCCCCTCGGTGAAGCGCAATTCGCTCAGCACTTTTCCGGAGCTACGAAGAAGCCGCTTTTAACCATATTGGCCCGCGTGGCGCCGCAATAATCCCGATCGATCGACCCGATTGTTTCCGCGCCCGCCACCGGAGAGCCGTGATCGAAGCCGCCCGCGGCGGACTCCCGGTGCGGCCGCTCCCAATTGCCAAATTTTTTGCTTTCGTAAAACGGGTACGTTCTGCTAGCGTCGTGGCACGGCGCGTCACGAACCCTGCCGGACCCGGAGAAGCGGATGACGGTCTCGAATACGTCCCCAGCCGATCGTACCGCGGGCCCTTATGCCTGGTATGTCCTGATCGTCCTGTTCCTCGTCTATGCGCTGAACTTCATCGACCGACAGATCCTGACGATCCTCGCACCGCACATCCGCCGCGATCTCGGACTCAGCCACGCCGATATCGGCTTTCTCTACGGCACAGCGTTCGGCGTGTTCTATGCGCTGTTCGGCATCCCGCTCGGCCGGCTCGCCGACAGCTGGCACCGTGTCCGGCTGATGACCGTCGGCCTCGCTTTGTGGTCGACGATGACCGCCCTCTCCGGCCTGTCGCGCAACGGCCTCCAGCTCGCCGCCGCCCGGATTGGCGTCGGCGTCGGCGAGGCGACGGCGAGCCCTTCGGCCTATTCGCTGATATCGGACTGGTTTCCCAGGCGCCAGCGCGCCACGGCGCTCGCCATCTATTCGGCCGGGATCTATTTCGGAGGCGGCTTCTCGCTGTTCCTCGGAGGCGCAATCGTCGACGGGTGGAATGCGGCCTATCCGGGCGGCGGCCCGTTCGGTCTGGTCGGCTGGCAAGCGGCGTTCATGGCCGTCGGTCTTCCCGGGCTGCTCCTCGCTTTGTGGGTGCTGACCTTGCGCGAGCCGATGCGCGGCCAATCTGAAGGGCTCGTCGCGCCGGCCCACCCTGCCCCGTTCAGGAGCTTCCTCGAGGATCTGCTGACGATCATTCCGCCGCTGACCCTGATCGGCGCCGCCCGTAACGGCGCCACTGCCCTGCTCCGCAACCTCGTCGTCCTCGCTCTGGTCTTCGCGGTGATCTACGCACTGGTCCGCCTCGGCGAACCATTGCCGCAATGGCTCGCGGTCGGGATCGGCGTCTATGCCGTGTACAGCTGGTCGGCGGCGCTTCGCCACCGCGACGCGCCGACCTTCCGGCTCATCCTCGGCACGCCCGCCTTCCTCGCCGTCGTGCTCGCCTACGGCCTCAACGCCTTCCTTGCCTATGCCGTGGCAGGGCTCGCCCCAAGCTATGCCGTACAGGTCTTCGGCATCACCAGCCGCGAGGCAGGGTTGTGGATCGGCGGCCCGGCGATCCTAGGCGGCTTTCTCGGCGTGACGCTCGGCGGCATCGCCGCCGATCGCCTGCGTCGGCGCTGGGCGTCGGGGCGGATCATGGTTATCCTGTTCGGCAGCCTCGCGCCGATCCCAAGTCTGGTGGTAGCCTTCACTACGGCCGACAAGTCGCTGTTCTACGCAATGCTCCCGCTCACTCAGGTGCTCGCCAGCTGCGCGCTCGGCGCCGCCGCCGCGGCGACGCAGGACCTGGTCCTGCCCCGTATGCGCGGGACCGCGACCGCCGCCTTCTTCATCGGCACGACGCTGATCGGCCTCGCGATGGGTCCGTATCTTGCCGGCCGCGTCGCCGATCTCACCGGCAGCCTGTCGACCGGCATCCTGTCGCTGCTGGTGACCTTGCCGCTCGCGTTGGCCGCTGCGATCGCGGCGCTGCGGCTCGTGCCCGCCGCCGAGGCGAGCCGCGAGACCCGCGCACGCGCCGCCGGGGAGCCGCTATAGCGCGCGCGTTCGCGGCCGCCGGAACCAGAAGGTCCACACCGTCAGGCTGCCGAGCAAGGCCATCGCCAGCCCCGATACGGTCAGCGCAAGCCGCCATGCCAGCCCGCCGACCTTCGCCGCGTGCAGCGGATAGGCGCCGTTGAACACCTGCGCACCCCTCGGCAGCGCCAGCGCGTCTTTCGCGCCGAGCAGCCGCCCATTCCCGGCATCGAAGGCGAGCAGCGATCGGCCGTTCGGCAGCCATTCGGCGGCACGCTTCATCCGGACGGTGATCGGATCGCCGGGCTTGCGCGGCAGGGTGAGGATGCGGATCTGCGCATCGGGGAAGCGCGCATGTGCCGCGCCGATGATCGCGCGCCAATCCGGCCGCGCCGCGAGCGGGCCGCTTTCGACCTTCGGCGGTGCGTTGGCCGCGAGTGCCTGCCACGGTGCCGAGAAGGGCGCGATGACGAGCGCCGCAAACGGCTTGAAGATCATCATCGTGCCGGTGACCGCGGAGAGCAGCAGCAGCGGCGCCACCATGATGCCCAGGTCTCGATGCTGCATGACGATTGCGGGCCGGCTCAACCGCCTGGGCCAGAGCCGGAACTTGAAGGTCTTGCGCGTTCGCCACCACAGGATCGCGCCGCTCACGACGAACAGGATCGCCGCCAGCCCGGCCACGCCAATCACTGTCTCACCGATATCGTCGGCGAACAGATGATGGTGGAGATCGAAGATCCACAGTTCGGGCCGTTGCCACTGGCTTTGCCAGCTGGTGACGATGTCGCCCGCCTGATCGGCATAGGCGCCCGCGCCGTGCGGCAGGCGAACCTGGTGCAGCCCGAACCGGTCGCCGGCATAGACGATCGACTGCGGCCTGGGCTCCGCGGCGAACAGCTTTTCGGTCGCCGCAGCGATGACCGCGGGATCGCCGATCCGCGCATCGCCCGCGTGCGGCAGCGCGATCCAGCTCTCCTTGTGGGCGAGGATCGCGCCGCTCAGCCCGAGGATCGCCAGCACCAGACCGAGGATTCCGCCCGTCCAGCGGTGGATCAGGTCGAGCGCCTTCATCAGAAGCGCCCTCTGCTCAAAACCGGTAGTCCCAGCCGAGCGTGAACGAACGGCCGCGCCCTGCGAAATAGGCCAGATTGTCCGTCGGCAGCCGGGTGTCGGAGCTATAGTCGATATATTGCTTGTCGAAGAGGTTCGACACGCTGAGCGTCACGCCGCCGATTGCGGTCTGATAGCGCAGATAGGCGTCGGTGAGCGTGTAGCCGCCGAAGTCGTTGCGCGGATCGCTGGCGCGGCCGTCGAACCGACGCGACAGGAAGAATTGGCTCTGCAGCCTCGCGCTGAACGGGCCATTGCGATAGTCGGCGGCGAGATTGATACGATCGGGCGAGATATTGGTGCCGTCGAGATCGGTATCGACCTTGCCGTCAGGCACGGTGTCGCTGTCGTAGCGCCCGTCGAGATGGGCATAGCCGATATTCACGCGCAGCCCTTCGATCGGCAGCCGGACGCCGAGATTGACCTCGACGCCCTCGATTTCGACGCGCAGCCGCTGGACCGTGTAGATGCCGCCCGATTGGGCAATGAGCAATTGCCCCTTGTCGCTCGATGACCAGAAATAGGTGGCCGAGGCATCAAGCGGCCCGCGCTTCACCTCGACGCCGACCTCGCGATTGTTCGAGATGATCGGTGCAATGTCGAGGAAGTTGTCGATGTCCACTCCGGCAGTGTTCACCTGCCGAGCGATGCGGCCGACATCGGGTACGGTGAAACCCTCGGCATAGCTTGCATAGGCGCGAATGCCCGGCACCGGCTCGACGATCACACCGCCATTGAGCAGCGCATCGCCGAACGTCGGCGATCCGCCCGCCACGGCGACGCCTCCATAGGTCGTGACGCCGCACGGCGTGACCGGGCGAGCGGGCGGAACGGTGCACGCGCGGAAAGTGGTCGATGCCAGCGTGTGATAATCGTCGATGGTGATCTTGACGTTCTCGTAGCGCACACCGCCGGCGAGGCGGAGCTTCTTGTCGAACAAGGCGAGATTGGCCTGGGCAAAGGGCGCGAGGCTGCGGAAGTTCGCGGGCGGCACCCAGATACGATCGGTGGCGATCAGCCGCTGCTCGGTACGATCGGTCAGCGCATCGAAGCCGAGCGTCGCGGTGAGCGCCTCGAAACCGGGTATGGCGCGTTCGTAGCTGATCTTGCCGCCGAGCTTGCGCGAGCGGTTCTCCGATTGGTCGAACAGCGTGTTCACCGGCGCGATCGCCGGATCCTGGAAAGTCGCGATCGGCGCGATTTCGCCGCCGAACGTGTCGTGGCTGCGATTGAAGAAGATCTGGCTCACGAGGTTGCCGCCCCATAGCGCACTGTCGGTGTACGAAAGCGCGACGCTCTCCGTGCGATTGGCGGCGGGCTTGCCCGGCGCGTCGCCGCGCTTCGCGCCGGTGGGCAGGCCGGTGAGGCGATCGCCCGGGACCGCGACATAGTCACCGTCGCCCTTCAGCTCGAAGCGGCTGGCGATCAGATCGATCCGCCCGGTCTCGCCGACCGCATAGCCGAGCCGCGCGAACAGCGAGAGCGTCTTCGAATCCTGCGTCTCGCCCTGGGTGAGATTGAGCCCGACACGGCGGCCGTTGCCGTCATAATATACGCCGCGCTTCTCATAGGCGGCGCCGACCGTGGCATCGAAGCGCCCGGTCTTGTACTGGACGAGCCCGGCCGCCTTGCCGCCGATACCGTCGCGGTGAAAGTCGTTGTCGGCGCTGCCCTGCAGCAGCACGCGGCCGCCCAGACCTTCGTTCTTCGGTGCGCCCACGGTCACCTGGTTGACGATGCCGCCGGTGCCGCCGATCCCCTGCAGCGCGTTCGAGCCATAGATGAGCTCGATCCGATCGACGAAGAAGCCGTCGATAGTGAAGCCGTCGCGCGCGCCGTCGCGCAGCGGCGTCGACTGGGGAATGCCGTTGATCGCGTAGAGCGGCGACCGGCCGCGCAGCGTCTCGCCCGCACCCGACAGCTTCTGCCGCGTCGGCGAGAAGGACGGCGTCAGATTGGCGACGGCGTCGGTCACCGATCCGGCGATCGATATCTGCTGATCAAGCGTCGCCTTGTCGATCACGTCGATGGTCAGCGGCAGCGCGTTGGGCGGCAGGACCGTCCGCGCGGCGGTGACGACGATCTCGTCGCGCACGCCGTCCGTCGCGTCGCTACCGGCGTCCGAATCCTGCGCGAAGGCAGCGCTCGGCATGGTCAGGACGAGCACCAACAAAGGCAGCGAGAAATGCGAGCGACGCGACATGGTGTTCCCCCACCCGTCCGGCACCATGCCGGCAGGCTTGTTGCGCGCCGCCTAGCAGCGGCCTCCGTATACTGCAAGTCAGTCGCAACAAGGGCGGGTGCCAGACCCCTTCGGGATCAACCAGATCACGGCTGTGGCCTCTCCCGAAGCCGTGCTCACATTGCCTGGAACACCCCGCAGGCGATCCGACCGCCCGAATTGCCCGAGGGATCGGTCTTGTAGTCGTCGGCCTTCGCGTGGATCACGATCGCCGCGCCGTCCTCGTCGAGCAATTGCTGATAAGTGCCGCCAGGCAGCGTGAAGATCGTCCGGTCGCGCCCACCCGTGCCGATGTCGAGGTTGGGCATGTCGCCGGCATGCGGGCCCGCGGGATTCTCCTTGCCATGCTGGTGCGCGGTCGGGTTCCAGTGCGGTCCGGCGCTGGCGAAATCGGGTCCGGTGCACTTGCCGACGGCGTGGACATGCGTGCCGTGGGGTCCCTCGGGCAGATTGCCGGCCTCGACGATCACCCGGATCGCGCCGTCGACTTCCTCGGCGACGGCCGTGCCGATCTTCTCGCCCGCGGGGTTCACGATATCGGCCTGGGCGCGGTAATGCCCCGCCATGTAGCGGGCATTCTGCTCGGGCGTGGCGCATCCGCCGAGCATCGCTGCAGTCGCCACTGCCATCACCGCCATGCGCTTCATGTCTTCCACTCCCTGACTCGCTTCACGATCTTCTAATGGACCGCTGCCGCGCGCGTTCCAAGACCCTCAGGCAGCGCCGAGACAATCCCCGTCGCGCTTCCCGCTCACGCTGCCGATGCCGAGCGCGATCTTGGCCCGGCGCGAAAAGGTCAGCGCCTGCCATCGCCCGCTGTTGCCGATCGCCGTACGGCTGCGCAGAAAGGTCAGATGGAGCAGTTCATATTGCTCCGGATCGATCTGGCCCTTGTCGATCATGCAACGCCACTGCGCGACGTTCCACGCCCAGTCGCGCCCGACGCCGTCCTGGTCAATCGTCCGCGACAGCGCCTCATACCAGTCGAAGATCGCGCGCAGCCGCTCCCAGCGCTGACCCTCGGGCATCTCCGCCAGCTTCGCGCGCAGCCGCGCCAAATCCTCGTCGGCGGGGAAGAAGCCCTGCTGCACCTTGGTATCGATCGCCCAGCGTACCTTGCGCATCGTGATCTCCTGCCCCGCGAATACGCGGAGCAGATCTTTGCGGACCGCCAGCAGCAAGGCAACATAGGCGTCGGTCTGCACCTGCAGCATTGCGTCGTTTTCGAAGATCGCAGTGAGTTCACGCAGGATCACCGGGTTGAGCTTGCCGTCGAGTCCGTGCGCCGCGAGGATTCCCGCGCGGCATTTGTCACGGACCGGCACTTTCAGGCAGTCCCGCGAAAACAGCAATTTGCCATAGGTGGGCGCGAGCGCCTTGCGTGTTCGCCGGAATTTGCCCCCCAGCCGCTTCTTCCATGCCTCGAGCACCGGCTGCAGGCTGCCGGTGCCGTAATTCCACTGGCTCATGCCCACCGAGACCAATTGCCCGTCGAAATTGCCCACAGGCATCGCCCAGCAGCCCATCGTCTCGGGGATCGCCGTCTCCGCCATACGCGCGAAGATTGCCGGGCGATCGAGTCCTACCTCCGCCAGCAGCACCGCGGCGTCAGGGTTGATCCGCAGAAAGGCCTCGTCCGCAACGCGGCGGCACGCGGGCAGCAGCGTCGGCGAGGCTGCGGGGAGTTGCTGCGCGGAGACAGGTGTAGCGACCGCCAGCACTGCCGCGCCCGCCACCGCTCGCCATCGCCGCATTCGCATTCCCCCCAGGCCGAGCGCCAGCCTAGGTCAGGCGACACGGGCTCGCAACTGCCGTGCTGGCGGACCTATAGCGCGTGTAGAAGTTGAAGCAGATGAACCAAAAAGGACGGCGGAGGAGCCTATTCGTGCACTTCGATCGCGTCGCCGACACAGACGCGCGCGACTTCCGCGCCGTCCTCGTCGGTCACCGTCACTCGGCTGCCGAGAACCAGCCGGCCCTGTTGCCTGATCTGCTCGATCCCGAGGATCAGCGCCTCGCGCTTCGCCCATTCGCGAACGGCGCCGTCATCGGGCAGCTCGGCGCCCGCGGGGTCACTGGTGTCTCCGGCACCTTCGCGGTGGAAATAATAGCGCGACATAGGAGTCCAATGCACGGAGCCGCGACCGGTTTCTGAATTCAATCTGGATCAGGTCGATTGAGGGGCCGGGCGTCGCCACCCGGCCCCCCGGTTCGCTCAGAACCCGTAGGAAAGCCGCAAATAGCCGAACTGTCCGGGCAAATCGTACGTCGTCGGATCATAGTTCGCGCTGTCGCAGGTGAAGCATGGCGGCGGATCGCGATCGAAGATGTTGTTGACGCCGGCGGTCAACCGCAGCCGGTGATCCATCCAGCCCGGCGAGACGTAGAACTGGACGTCGCCGTAGAAGACGCTGCCCATGCGATGCTCGCCGTCGCGCTCGTCGACGCCCTGGATGTAGCGGCCGGTGAACGAGAGGCCATAGCTCGGCGTCGACCAGTCGAGCGTGCCGTTCAGCTTGAACTTGGGATAGGCCTGGTCCGGGCTGCCGCGCTCGGTGCCGGCATATTCCTGCGTCGGCGCGTTGAGGTCCGATGGCGGCACGATATTGTACTTGATCAGGTGCGCCGCATTGACGTTGAGCCCGACGGTGCCGCCGGCGAATTCGGCCGAACGGAAATTGACCGTCCAGTCGACACCCGACGTCTCGATCGCGTTCAAGTTGAGCAGCCGCGCGTTGATCGACGCGACCTGGCCGGTCGCGGTGCGCTGGATCGACGCGCAGCTCACCGGGTCGGCGTTGAACGCGCAGCGCGACAGAGTCAGCGTCGCCGGCACCGAGTCGATCGCATTGGTCAGCTTGATGCTGTACCAATTGACCTCGAGGCTCAACGCGCTGGCGAAGCCACCGGTCGCCCAGCTCGGGCTGTAGACGCCGCCCGCGGTCCAGGTCTCGGCGGTCTCGGGCTTGAGCGCGGTATTGCCCTGCGAGAACACACCGAGCTGCCCGCCGTTCGGCTCGTTATAGCTGCCGTTCGCCGGAACGCCGTTGGCGATGCAATTGGCGCGCACCGTGGCGTTGGTCTGGAACGCCCCGCCCGGTGCGCTGGTGCACGGATCGTCGATCGTCGCATCGAAGCGCGACGGGCCGGCATAGAGCTCGCCGATGCTCGGCGCGCGCAGGCTCTCGGCATAGCCGCCGCGGATCAGCAGATCGCGCACCGGCTTCCACAATCCCGAGGCCGTGAAGGTCGTGTTGCTGCCGAACGACGAATAGTTCGAATGCCGCGCCGCGCCATCGAGTTCGAGCAAGTGGAAGAACGGCTTGTCGGCGAGGATCGGCAAGCGCAATTCGCCATACCATTCGTCGACGTTGAACCCGCCGCGCGCCGGGCTGGTCGGCACGTCGGCGCCGAGCCCTGCGACGATCAGCGGATCGGGATCGTAGCTGGCATATTGGTCGCGATGCTCATAGCCGATCGCGACGCCAACCGGGCCGCCGGGCAAGTCGAACAATTCGCCCGACAGGTTCGCGGTGAAGTCCCACAGCCGCTGGCTGCTCTTGTCGCGCTCGTCGAAGGTCACATAGTCAAGCATCGGCTGGGTAATCGAACCGAGGCCGCCGAAGATGTTGAACGGCACGCACGCACCGGTGCAGTTCGCCACCGGCCCGAGCGCCCGGGCGAGGTTCGCCGCATTGACGTTGCCGGTGAACAACTGGTGCCCGTCGTTGATGCCGTAGACGCCGTTGACGTCCCAATACCAGTTGCGGCTGCCGACCTCGAACGAGCCGTCGAGGGTTACCGTCGCCGACAGCGTATCGACGTCCTGCGTGAACACCCGCTGCCCGCCCTCGACGAAGCGCCGGCGGATCATCGAGTAATTGGCAGGCGTGCCGTCCGCGCCCGACGACAAGGTGCCGAAGGGGTTGTACGGATTGCTTGCGTCGATCGTGATCGTGTCGAGGATATTGCCGTTGCCCGCATCGGGTCCGATCGACAGCGGCAGGAACGCCGCCTGCGTTCGCGAATGGCGATGATTGGCGACCAGCTTGGTGCGCAGGTTGATGTTCTCGCCCAGCTCCTGCTTGAAGTTGACGAAGGCACCATAGCGCTCCGACGGAGTCAGCAGATAGTTATAGGGCGCGAAGTTGAACGAGTCGGTGTCTGCCGAATAGGCACGATAATCGGCGAGCGTGGGCCGACGTCCGATCACCGGGGCGATCAGCGTCTGGTTGGGCAGGCCCAGCACGCCGAAGCGCCCGTTCGGCGTCGCGCTCGAGCAGCCGCCCGCCGCGCAGCTCGTCGCCCCCGGCGTCGGGAACAATGAGATCGAGCGGTCCGCGGTGCTCACGCCGTCCTGCTTGGTGTAATAGCCGCCGAACACGAGGGAGGTGCCGGTATCGGGCGACTGGATGCCGTAGCTCGCCTCGTAATTCTGGGTGTGGCCGTCGCCCTGGCGATAGGTGCCGAACTGTGCCGAGGCGCGCAGCCCGACCTGCTTCTGCTTGGTGATGATGTTGACCACGCCGGCGACCGCGTCGGTGCCGTAGAGCGGCGACGCGCCCGACTGGAGCACTTCGATGCGCTCGATCATGCTGGTCGGCAGCGCGTTGAGGTCGACCGAGGCGGGAATGCCGCCCGCCGCCGATCCGTTGACGTAGCGCAGCCCGTCGACGAGGACGAGCGTGCGCTTGGCGGCGAGATAGCGCAGATCGATTTCGGCCGAGCCCGAGCTGACGCCGGTGCCGTCGGGCGGGCCACCGATATTGCCGGCATTGTTGACCTTGGTGTTGAGCCCGCCGCCTGCGCTGGGCAGCCGCTGGAGGACGTCGGCGACCGAGCTGAGACCGGTCCGGGCGATCGACGCTTCGTCGACGGTGACGACGGGCTTGTCCTGATCGAGCGGGTTGCGCCGGATGCGCGATCCGGTGACGACGATGTCCTCGCCCTGCGCGGCGGTTTGCCCGTCGTCTGCCGGCGTAGTCTGCGCCTGCGCCGGCATCGCTGCCAGCGCGGCGGCAAGTGCCGCTATTGCAACGCCCGAAGTCCTCAACGTCGTAAATCTGCGCATCAATCGATCCTCCAAATACGCCACCCGAGACATCCTCTTTCGCTTTTCGTCGCATATGAGAAACAAAGCGGATCATTGCGCAATGGAGACAATCGAACGGCCGGTACGATCTCCCATGCCCTGTGGCTTTGGAGTCACAGCCGCAGGATATGGTCCCGAAGCCGCAGCCCAAGCCGGAGCCGCAGGCGCCGGCACCCGCGCAGCCGAGGCGCGTGCCGGGTCCGAGCGCGAGGCGATGGACCCGGAGCAGGATGCGGTGGAGCCCTGACCCGGCGGTCAGGCCGGTGCGGTTTCGGCCTCTGCCGCGGCAGCTGCATTCGCCGCCGCCACCGCCGCGCCCACTCCGCGGACCCCCAGCACCAGCGGCATCAGCGGCGGCTGGATCGTCGCGCGCATCGTCGCATCGTCGAACAAGGCGGTCACGCCGAATTCGACGTTGTACGCGGTGGTGTGCTGATAGAGGATCTCTTCGGCCAAGGTCGTGCTGTCCTCGATCCGGCCATATTGGCGCGCGCCGGTGAACAGCGCGTTGTTGTTGGTCGCGACATAGGGATTCGCCGACCCGCCGGCGAACACCTCGGCGATGTTGCGCAGCGCGGCGATCTCCGCGCTCATCGTCACATCGGTATAATACATCGCCGTCGTCCACGGCAGCACGCCGCTGGTGATCTGCTCGAGACCCGGCGCGATGCTCCCCTCCGCCCAGGCATTGGGCACCAGATCATGGGCGTTATACTGGTTGGCGTTCCACATCTGATAGGGCGCATTGCCTGCCGCGGTCACCGGATAGGCGGCGTTGAACGCGCTCGCGAACCCCGCATCCGCCGTCGTCGGCCCCGCGGTCGGATAGGTGTAGACATTCCCCCAGCCGCTGCCAGAGGTCCCTTCCGGATACAGCGTATAGGCCAGCAACGGCGTCAGCCCGCCGCCGAGACTGTGCCCGCAGAACACCAGGGTGTCTGACGCATTCGCCGTCTTGCCGAGGAAATCCTGCAGCCCGGTCCCGTTCGCCTCAAGGCTCAGCAGCGCCTGCAGCCCGGCGAAATTGCCGACGGTGACGTTGCCCGCGTTCCCGCCGACCGGCACCATGTAATGCGGCACTGCGGCGAGATCTTCGAAGAACACATTGTACGGCGCATTGGGATTGGTCGCCGATACCGGCACGACATAGACGTTTTGACTGCTATTGTAGCACACCGCCGCCGCCTGATCGGAGAAATCGCTGAACGGCGCCTGCCAGATCGCGGGACCCCACACGATCTGCCAATCGTCACCGTTGTTGAAATCGGGATCGTCGAGCAGATTCTGCAGCTGGCTTTGAAGATAGGTGGTGAGCGACGCCGGATCGCCGGTCTGCGTTGAGGCAGCGCAGATTTTTATGGCAAGGCAATATACTTGCTGCTGAATCGTAGTGCAGGCTGACATCGCTATACTCCTTCGACTAGGAAGAACGACAAGATCAAGTTCTATGATTCAGCGCCAAGAGTCCAGAGGTGATCTTCTATAGCAAGAAATTAATCAATCTTTCACGCGACCCAATCATCACGTTTACATGAATTGTCGAAAGTTCGCCCCCGCGCTTTCGACGGACTTTGGCTCAGCGCCGGCTCAATTGCCCTGCTCCATTCCAACCCGACCGGCTCACCCATCCGCGGCTCCGCCGTTCTATAATGAAGCCGAACGAAGGGTTACGTGATGCGATTGAAGATCGGCGGCCGGCTGAACCTGCTTACCCTGGCCGCCTTGTGCGCAATGACGATCGGGCTCGCCATGGCCCTGGTGCGCCTCGGCAACGTGATGCTGAACGACGTGGCGACGCAAACGCGCGCGACGCTCGAGACCGCTTATGGCGTCGTCGAACATTACCAGGCCGAAGAGACCGCCGGCCGACTGACGCGGGATCAGGCGCAGGCTTCGGCGCTCTCGACGCTCAAGCGGATGCGCTACAACGGCCAGGAATATTTCTGGGTAAACGATCTCCAGCCGCGCATGATCATGCATCCGGCCAAGCCCGAGATGGACGGAAAGGATCTTCGCGACACCAAGGATCCCGACGGTCGTTTCCCGTTCGTGGAATTCGTCAATGCGGCCGAAAAGAACCCGGCCGGCGATTTCGTCGAGTATCGCTGGCCCAAGCCGGGGTCGGACGCGCCGCAGCCCAAGATCTCCTTCGTCAAGAAATTCGCGCCCTGGGGCTGGGTGATCGGCACCGGCGCCTATCAGACCGATACATGGGCGGCGATCTGGCGCGAAACCTCGCTGCTGGTCGGTCTGGCGCTGCTGGGCATCATCGGCATGGCCGGGCTCGGCTGGTTCCTCGCGCGCTCGATCACGCGTCCGCTCAACGCGCTGACGGCGCGGATGGGCCGGCTCCAGGCAGGCGATACCGCCGCCGATATCCCCGGACTCGCGCGCCCGGACGAACTGGGCGACATGGCGCGTGCGCTCGGCACGTTCCGCGATGCCGCCATCGCCAAGGCCGAAGCCGATCGCATCAAGGCCGAGGACGATGCGGCGCAGCGCGGCGTCGTCGCCACGCTCTCGCGGCATCTCAAAGCGATGTCGGACGGCGATCTTACCGCGCAGATACGCGAGCGCTTTCCCGTCAGCTACGAAGAGCTCAAGCGCAATTACAACAATGCGCTCGATCATCTGCGCGAACTGATGGCCGCCGTCACCGAAGCCAGCCTCGGCATCCGCACCGGCTCCGACGAAATCGCCAAAGCGGCCGACGACCTTGCACGTCGCACCGAAGGCAATGCCGCGAGTCTCGAAGAAGCCTCCGCCTCGCTGTCGCAGATGGAGGGCCGACTGGTGCAAACCGCCGATGCCGCAGGCCGGACGGTCGAGGAGACCGAACGTGCAGTATCCACCGTCATCGCCGGCCGCGGCACCGCCGATCATGCAGTCGCGGCGATGAGCCGCGTCTCCGACAGCGCCCAAGGCATCGACAGCGTCATCGAAGGTCTCGACAAGATCGCCTTCCAGACCCGAGTGCTCGCAATGAACGCCGCCGTCGAGGCCGGCCGTGCCGGCGAGGCCGGGCGCGGCTTCGCAGTCGTCGCCGACCTCGTGTCGGCGCTCGCGATGCGCTCCGAAGAGGAAGCCAAGCGCGCCCGCGAGCAGCTGACCGCGACGCGAGAGGATATCGGCACCGCCGTCGGCGCCGTTCAGGATGTCGACGGTGCGCTCGCTGGCATCTCGGGCAGCGTCGAGCAGGTGCTGTCGCTGGTGTCGCGCATGGCCGACGACAATCGCGTACAGGCGACGACGATCAAGGAGATCGCCGGTGCCGTGAACGACATCGATCGCGCTACCCAGCAGAACGCCGCGATGGTCGAGCAGACCTCCGCGGCCGCGCGCAACCTCGCCACCGAGGCCGACGGCCTCAATCGCAGCGCCGCACGGTTCAAGACCGGCGAAACCGCGGGAACATCGGGGCCCGGCATCGGAGCCGTCCGCGCACTGTCGCTGTCGCAGCTCGCGCCTCGGCAGAAGGCGCTGTCGGCAAGCGAGTGGTGAGCCGGCGCGCTATCGACCAACCCACGGTGGTTTCGGGCCACCCGACGCCCGAGGTCACCGGCGGGGCGCAGACGGACTTTGCCGCCGCGCCCGGCCGCTCCCCTCGTTCTCCAGCCCTTCCCCTCCCCCCTCTCCCGCGCTAAGGCGCTCGCGAATCTCGCATTCGCACATTCCGGCGCGCCCGCGCGGTCCTTCGGACCTGCGTCCCCCGAGCGCCCGGGCCGGACAGTAAGAAAGGATCCCGCGCCCCATGACCGCCATCGGCAACGATACGCTCGGCACTCGCGACACGCTCACCGTCGGCAGCCAGACCTACAGCTATTATTCGCTTCCCAAGGCCGCGAAGAAGCTCGGCGACATCAGCCGCCTGCCCTTCTCGATGAAGGTGCTGCTCGAGAACATGCTGCGCTTCGAGGACGGCAAGACCGTCACCAACGACGATGCCCAGGCGATCGTCGACTGGCAGAAGGACGCGCGCTCGAACCGCGAGATCCAGTATCGCCCCGCCCGCGTGCTGATGCAGGATTTCACCGGCGTGCCCTGCGTGGTCGATCTCGCGGCGATGCGCGACGCGATCACCAAACTCGGCGGCGATCCGGCAAAGATCAATCCACAGGTGCCCGTCCACCTCGTCATCGATCACTCGGTGATGGTCGACGAGTTCGGCACGCCGCAGTCGTTCGGCCAGAATGTCGAGCTCGAATATGAGCGCAACAACGAGCGCTACGAGTTCCTCAAGTGGGGCTCGAAGGCGCTCGACAATTTCAAGGTCGTTCCCCCGGGCACCGGCATCTGCCACCAGGTCAATCTCGAATATATCGCCCAGTCGGTCTGGTCGTCGCAGGCGGCGGACGGCAGCACTGTCGCCTATCCCGACACCCTGGTCGGCACCGACAGCCACACCACGATGGTCAACGGCCTCGGCGTGCTCGGCTGGGGCGTCGGCGGGATCGAGGCCGAAGCGGCGATGCTCGGCCAGCCCGTCTCGATGCTCATCCCCGAAGTCGTCGGCTTCAAGCTGACTGGCGCGTTGCAGGAGGGCATCACCGCCACCGATCTGGTGCTCACCGTCACCCAGATGCTCCGCGCCAAGGGCGTGGTCGGCCGCTTCGTCGAGTTCTACGGCCCCGGCCTGCATTCGATGACGCTCGCCGATCGCGCGACGATCGCCAACATGGCGCCCGAATATGGCGCGACCTGCGGCTTCTTCCCGATCGACGAGAAGACGATGGATTATATGCGCCTCACCGGCCGACCCGACGAGACGATCGCGCTGGTCGAGGCGTATGCCAAGGCTCAAGGCATGTGGCATTCGGTCGACAGCCCCGAGCCGATCTTCACCGACAGCCTCGAGCTCGACATGAGCAGCGTGCGTCCGTCGCTCGCCGGTCCGAAGCGCCCGCAGGACCGGGTGAGCCTCGACAGTGTCGACGAAGTGTTCAACGGCGATCTGCTCAAGGTCTATCACAAGGATCGCCCCGAGCGCGTCGCAGTCGAGGGCAAGGACCACGATATCGGCGACGGTGACGTGGTGATCGCCGCGATCACCAGCTGCACCAACACGTCGAACCCGTCGGTACTGATCGCCGCCGGCCTTGTCGCCCGCAAGGCGCGCGCGCTCGGCCTCACGCGGAAACCGTGGGTCAAGACCAGTCTCGCCCCCGGCAGCCAGGTCGTCACCGACTATCTCAACAAGGCCGGGCTCAGCGAGGATCTCGACGCGATCGGGTTCAACCTCGTCGGCTATGGCTGCACCACCTGCATCGGCAATTCGGGCCCGCTCGCCGAGCCGATCTCGGCGGCGATCAACGGCAACGACATCGTCGCCGCCTCGGTGCTCTCGGGCAATCGCAACTTCGAGGGCCGCGTCAGCCCCGACGTGCGCGCCAACTTCCTCGCCTCGCCGCCGCTCGTCGTCGCCTATGCGCTCAAGGGCACGGTGACCGAGGACATGTACGAGACCCCGATCGGTGAGGGTACCAATGGCCCGGTGTTCCTCAAGGACATCTGGCCCTCGAACGAGGAAGTCCAGGGGCTGATCAATTCGAGCATCGACGATCAGATGTTCCGCTCGCGCTACGGCAACGTCTATCTCGGCGACCGCCACTGGCAGGGCATCACCGTCACCGGCTCGGACACCTATCGCTGGCCGACTGCGTCGACCTATATCCACAACCCGCCTTATTTCGAGGGCATGACGATGACGCCGGCGCCGGTGCAGGACATCATCGAGGCCAAGCCGCTGGCGATCCTCGGCGATTCGATCACCACCGACCACATCTCGCCGGCGGGCTCGATCAAGGCGGACAGCCCCGCGGGCAAGTTCCTCCAGGAGCATCAGGTCAGCCGCAAGGATTTCAACAGCTACGGCGCGCGCCGCGGCAATGACGAGATCATGGTGCGCGGTACCTTCGCCAACATCCGCATCAAGAACGAGATGGTCCCCGGCATCGAAGGCGGCATGACCAAATATCATGACCAGGTCATGCCGATCTACGACGCCGCGATGCGCCACAAGGCCGACGGCACCCCGCTCGTGGTGGTCGCCGGCAAGGAATATGGCACCGGCTCGTCGCGCGACTGGGCGGCCAAGGGCACCAACCTGCTCGGCGTGCGCGCGGTGATCACCGAGAGCTTCGAGCGCATCCACCGCTCGAACCTCGTCGGCATGGGCGTCCTCCCGCTCCAGTTCGCCGACGGCGTCACTCGCCAGACGCTGCGCCTCGACGGCTCGGAGACCTTCACGATCACCGGCGTGGCCAGCCTGCGGCCGCGTCAGGACGTCGAGGTCACGCTGACCCGCAAGGACGGCAAGACCGAGACCTTCCTCACCCGCTGCCGCATCGATACCGTCAACGAGCTCGAATATTTCCTCAACGGCGGCATCCTCCAGTACGTGCTCCGCAACCTCGCGGCGTAACCCCGCGGACGAGCCCATGAAAAAGGCCGCGGTGGCATCCCACCGCGGCCTTTTTGCTGCGCCCCCTTCTCCCTTTCCCCTCCGGGGAGAGGGCCGGGGAGAGGGGCAGTGCGGCGCATCCACGGCTCTTGCCCCTCTCCCGGCTCGCTTCACTCGCCACCCTATCCCCGGAGGGGAGAGGGTAAGAGACCTATTCGCCGATCCCCAGCAGCTCGATCTTGAACAGCAGAGTCGCGCCGCCCGGGATCGGACCCTTGCTGACCGGCCCGTAAGCGAGGTCGGACGGTGTCGCGATCTCGATCGTGTCGCCCACCCCCATCATCGGCACGGCCATCTGCCACGCCGGGATCAGCGCGCCGAGCGGGAAGGTCGCCGGCTCGCCGCGGGCATAGGAGCTGTCGAACTCGGTGCCGTCCACGAGGGTTCCGGCATAGTGGATCTTGACCACGTCCTGCACGGTCGGGTGCTTGCCCGAACCGTCGCCCTTGATCCGCCGCCAGCGCAAATTGCCCGGCAGCGTCTGCCAGCCGTCGCTGGCCTTCAATTTTGCCAGCGCGAGCATCTGCTGATTGTGCCACGCCGCATCCTGCGACGGATCCTTGCCACCGCTCTGCAGCGCCGCCGCCGCGGTTGCCGCGAGCAGCCCGGTCGCGCCGAGCGCGATCCAATATACCTTCTTCAAACCCGGACCTCCCGTGCGAACATTGTCGTTCGCGCCTTTAGCGGAGGATGCAGCTAGTTGAACAGCGCGTAGAGCACGGCCTTGCCTTGCCGATCCTCGCCACGGCCGAGGAAGAGATCGATCGAGCCTCTGGTCGGATGCCCGACCCGATAGGTCTGCTGCCCCGCGGGCGCGAGCCGCGCATCCGTCTCGAACCACACCGTGAAAGGCTGGAAGCGCGCCAGCTCGGCTGGTCGCCGCGGATCGGGCGCTGGGCGCTCGACCGCAACCAGCTTCGCCACGGCGGTCCCGGCGAGCAGGAAGCGCGCGCCGGCGAGGCTCTCCCATTCGGCAACTTCGCTCGGCGGTGCTTTCCCGACCAGCGGCAGAGTGCCGGAGGACGACGGCTTGCCGAGCTTCGCAATTGCCATCGGTCCAAGACTGGCGGCGGCCGCGGCGCCGCCAATGACGAAGCCCCGCCGCGAACTGCGACTCGTGATCTGCATGATGATGCCCCCCGGTTCGACGCAGCTTACCGCGCCGGGCGGCATCGTGCCAGAAACTTATAGGTTTATGAAGATTTGTTGCCCAGCGCCCGGCCGGCGACGGCGTCGAGCTTCGCCAGCACCTGCGGATCGCGCGCGGACGGCGCGGTGATCAGCGCCGCATCGAGGCAGGTGTCGATCGGCGAAGCGGGTCGCTCCTCCGGCAAGTTGCGCAGCAGGTGCATCACCATCGCCCGCGCCTTCGCGGCATTGGACGAGAGCTGCGCGATCACCTGCGCGACGTCGACTGCCTCCTCGCCTTCGCGCCAGCAGTCGTAATCGGTGACCATCCCGACCAGCGCGTAGGGAAGCTCCGCCTCGCGTGCCAGCTTGGCCTCGGGCATGCCCGTCATGCCGATCACATGGCAGCCCCAGCTGCGATAGAGGTGGCTCTCGGCCCGGGTCGAGAATTGCGGCCCCTCCATCGCCAGATAGGTACCGCCGACATGCGTCTCCGCCCCCGCCGCGCGCGCGGCTTCCGCCGCCAGCGCCGACAGCCGCGGGCACACCGGATCGGCCATCGAGACATGCGCGACCATGCCGCTGCCGAAGAAGCTCGACGGGCGTCCCTTGGTCCGGTCGATGCACTGGTCGACGATCGTGAAGCTGCCCGGCGGCCGGTCCTCGACGAGGCTGCCGACCGACGACACCGCCAGCACATCGGTCACCCCCAGCCGCTTGAGCACGTCGATGTTCGCCCGTGCGTTGAGCTCCGACGGGCTGATCCGGTGTCCGCGCCCGTGCCGCGGCAGGAACACCACCTGGACGTGCCCGACCCGCCCGACGAAGCAGGCATCCGACGGCTGCCCCCAGGGGCTCGCCACATCGACCCATTCGCCGCCCTCGACGCCCTCGACGTCGTACAGTCCCGATCCGCCGATGATCCCGATCGTCCAGCCGCTCATTGTGCTCCCTTGTCCACGTTGCGGCGCGCCCAGCCGAAATAGAGCAGCAGCCCGATCAGATTCCACGCGCCGAACAGCAATTGCGTCTGATGCGGCAGGCTTGTGAAAAGATAGAGACAGCCTAGCGCGGCGCCGAGCCCGACCAGCCACGCCGCCGGAGTTCGGAACGGCCGCACCGCGTCTGGCGCGCGCCGCCGCATCACCAGCATGCAGATGCCGACCGCCGCAAAGGCGGTCAGCGTGCCGGCATTGGCAAGCGCGGCGATCTGGTCGATCGGGAAGAAGGCGGCAAAGAAGGTCACCACGCATGCCGTGAAGATCGTGATCCGGACCGGCGTGCCGCGCCGCGACACCGTGGCGAGGCGCTCGGGGAGCATCCGGTCGCGCGCCATCACGAAGAAGATCCGGCTCTGGCCGTAGAGAAAGGCGAGGATCACCGTCGGCAACGCGATCACCGCCGACGCAGCAAGGAACGCCGCGGTGCCCGGCTGGCCGATCTCGCGCAGGATCAGCGCCAGCGGCTCGGGGCTGTCGGCGAAGCGCGTGTAGCCGAGCGCTCCGACTGCGGCCAGCGCCACCAGCATGTAGATCGCGACGCAGGCGATCATCGACCCCACGATGCCGATCGCGAGATCGCGGCTGGGGTTCTTCGCTTCCTCCGCCGCGGTCGAGATCGCGTCGAAGCCGTAAAAGGCGAAGAAGATGATCGCCGCCGCCGCCATCACGCCCCGCTCGACGCCGTCGGCGCTCATGTGCTTGCTGAACCCGAACGGCGCGAACGGCTCGAAATTGGCGCCGTCGAAATGCGGCAGCGCCACCGCGACGAACACCGCCAGTGCGATCAGCTTGACCACGACCAGCAGCGCATTGAGCGTCGCGCTCTCGCGCGTGCCGAGGATGAGCAGCCCTGCAACCACGGCGACGATGAACAAGGCCGGCACGTTGACGCCCCATTCGACCACCTGCCAGCCCGCCATCACCGGTCCGTGGGTGAGCGCCGCCGGCAGATGCACGCCGAGTCCGTCAAGGAACCCGACCGAATAGCCCGACCAGCCCACCGCCACCGTCGCGACGACAAGGGTATATTCGGCGAGCAGGCTCCACCCGACCACCCAGGCGATGATCTCGCCGAGTACGGCATAGCTATAGGTATAGGCGCTTCCCGAGGCGGGGATCATCGTCGCCATCTCGGCATAGGCCAAAGCCGCACAGGCGCAGATTGCCCCGGCGACGACGAACGACAGGATCACCGCGGGACCCGCGCGGTCGGCGCCGACGCCGATCAAGGTGAGGATGCCGGTGCCGACGATCGCGCCGACGCCGAGCGCAACCAGATGCGGCCATGACAGGGTCCGGGCGAGACGGTGCCCCTCCGGCCGCTCCGCATCCGCGACAATCGCCTTCAGGCGAAACAGGCTGGCCATATGCTCTCCCCTCTTGCTGGGGAGCGGTGATAGTCGGTTAGCCGTCCGGCACAACCACCGGGCATCAGGTGATGTGAAAGCCTTCACATCCTCCCCCGCGAGGGGGAGGTGTCGCCAGAGACGACGGAGGGGGGAGGAAGCAGTTCGCGGGCCGGCGTGGTTCCTCCCCCTCCGTCAGGCTACGCCTGCCACCTCCCCCTTGCGGGGGAGGATCGCTGAACGTCGCAGTGCCCAATCACGGGGAAACGGACTAGGCCAGCAATTCCTCGGTCACCCGCCCGGCGAGCCGCTGAAGCTCGGCGCGGGCTTCGGGCAGCAATTGCGCGCGGGGGAGATTGTCGATCGCGCACAGCGCACCAAGCACCTGCCCGCACGGCGCGATCAGCGGGGCCCCGATGTAAAAGGCGATGTTGGGGCTACCACGGACCAGCGGATTGCCGGCAAAGCGCCGGTCGATACCCGCGTTGAAGATCACCATGACGTTGTTCGGATTGAGGATCGCATGGCCGCAAAAGGAAATCGCGCGATCGACTTCCTCGAGGTCACTGCGATAGCGCGCCGTGACGATCATCTTCTCGCGATCGATGACCGTGGCGATCCCGAACTTTGTGTCGAACAATTGCGCCGCCTCGGCGACCAGCGCGTCCGCCGCACGCGAACGCTTCTTCGCCACGCCATAACGATCGACCGCTGCCTGACGCTCGGCCTCATTGTCCGGTTTGGCTGGCCTGAGAAACGACAACACGCGGGAAAGCCTCGATAATTTTAGCCGCCCTGACCTTAGCGGCAATTCCTTAATCTGCTCTAACGCGCAGGTCTTCAAACTGTGCCCGCCGCCGCGCCAGCTACGGCAGCGGGCCAGCGGATCAGAAGCGGAAACGGCCGCCCAGCGACAGTACGATAGCGCGTGCGTTGGTCAGCGTTCCCGAGGTCAGGATCGGCGTCTGCACTGCCGTGCCCGGATAGGCCGCAGTGACCCGGTCGATCGTCGTGTCCTCGAAGTCGACATAGTTCGCGCCGGCATCGAGCGTGAACGCCGGCGTCAGATTGTACGAAGCGCCGACGCCGTAATTCCAGCGATCCGAATCCGGCACGCGCGCGTCACGCTCGCCGTCGCGGGTCGGCGTTTGGGTGCGCTGCACGCCCGCGCGCAGGGTCAGCTTGTCGGACGCGGCAAAATCGAAACCCCCGGCGAGGCTCCACGTGTCGCGATAATTCTCCGGGATCGCCTGGTTGACCGGCGCACCGAGGCGAATCGCGTCGAACTTGCTCCACTGATAATGCACCGCCTGCCCATTGAGCGTGAAGCGGTCGCTCAGCCGCCAGCGCCCGCCGACGATCACCTGCGCCGGGGTGTAGAAGTTCGCGGTGATGTCCGACAGCGAGCGGTTCGAGCCCGCCAGCGGCCCGACCAGCCCGCTGACCTCGAGATCGCCCTTGAGATTGTGCTTGATCGCCGACTTGTAGCTCATGCCGATCGTCACGGCGTCGTTGTGCATCTGGAAGCCCGCGCTCCAGCCGAGATCCCAGCCGTCGCCCTTCAGCTCCTGACGCCCATCGGGAAGCGCCGCCGAGAGGTTGGGCAGCGCGTTGCCGAGGCTGGCGTCGGTATATTCGACATTGACGCCGCCACCGACGCGCAGCCAGTCGGTCACCGCCACGGCGAGGCTCGGCTGGATATCGATCGTGCGCAGCCGGGTCTTGAGCGCGCTGTATCGCGCCCAGCTGGTCTCCGGATAGTCGGTGGTGAAGCTATAGGGCGAGGTGACCGCGAGACCCACCGCGACCCGGTCGCCGAACGGAATCGAGATCGCGCCCGACGGCAGCACGCCATTGTTGATCGGATTGCGCGTGGTGGCGTCGCCGCCGACCGGCGCGAAAGTGCCGCCCGGGCGACGGATCAGCGTGCCGGTATTGTTCACTTCGCCGCGCGGCAGGATCAGCGAGGCGCTGATCGTCGCCTCGCCTTCGGTGCTGCCGGCGATCGAGGCGGGGTTCCACCACAAGGATGCGGCGCCCGTATCGGCGACTTCACCCGAGAATGCGCGTCCGGCGGCACGCGCCGACTGTTCCTGAAGATAGAATGCCTGCGCATTGGCGGAGGCGGCGAAACCGACCGATCCCGCCAGAGCGGTGGCGGCGGCGAGCGAAAGCTTGAGGTACGACATCATTAGGTCCTTGTACGCGGGAACTGAAAAGCAAACGGGCACCCGCCTCAGCGGATGCGGGTCCAGGTCTGGGTCTTGCAGAACGGCTTGAACACGCAGCCGCGGACCTTGAGCTGGTCGGCGCCGACCGGCGTCACGTCGGAGCCATAGGTCTTGCCGTCCTCGGCGTTGTAGATCTTGCCGCCGGTCCAGTAATTGCCGCTCTGGCTGAAGCCGCTGAGGATCGTCAGCCCCCGCAGCGGCCGGTTGCGCAGCGCCGCGTTCGAATTCTTGGTATCCTTGAGATTCGGATTGGTGCGCAGATTGTCCGAACTCACCAGCCGGCCGCATATCGAGGTGCCGCAGCGCTGGATCTCGACGATCCCGCCGCGCGTCTCGGTCTTCCAGCGGCCGACCGCCGCATCGGCCGATTGCGGGGCGGCTGCCGCAAGGCTCAATCCAATCAGGGTAAGCAACATAGTCATCCTCTCGACACGCCCTGCCGTATCGCAAGGCGCGATCGACAGCGGCTCATGGCAGCGACCCGACGGTGCGCGCCACAGAGCACGCAACCGCGAGGAGGCGCGCTGGTTCCAGATCAAACCGACCGAAATGTGGCGATTTGCGTCCCCGGTATGTCGGCGAAGGTCAATCGAGTGCGAAACCGAAGGGTGTCACGCCGCTCTCTCTCTCCCCCGCCGGCAGCATCGCGCGGCCCGCCGGCGGTGCCGATCGCTGGGGACAATCGGGCCGCGTGCACGCCCGGCAGCCGAGCCCGATCGGTACCGCCCGCCCCGCCAGATCGCGCCCCGCCGCTACGGCAAGCACGTGCGCTTCGGCTGCCGCCAGCCCGATGCCGATGGCGAAGCGCGCCGGCACGCTCGCCACCCGGGCGCCTTGCGGCTGCACTGCACGCGCCACCGTGAACCATCGGCTGCCATCCTCGAGCTCGACCAATTGACCGATTGTTTCGTCGCGCGCGAAGGCATCAAAAATATTCCACAAGGGACACAGGCCCGGTCCCTCGACCAGTGGCGAGGCGCTCGCGCCAGCATAGCGTTTGGACACCTGCCCCGCCCGATCGACTCGCAACAGGAAGAAAGGCAGGCCCCGCGCGCCGACGCGTTGCAAGGTGGTCAGCCGGTGCGCGACCTGGCTGAAGCTCGCCCCGAAGCGCCGCTGCAGTAGCTCGAGATCATAGCCGCTGGCCTCGCAGGCGCGCAGGAAGCGTGCATAGGGCATCATCACCGCCGCGGCGAAATAGCCGGTAAGATGCCGCCGATAGAGCCGCTCGGCGGCGCGATCGAGCCCGGCGCCCTTGGCCAGCGCGTCGATCTCCGGCCGCGCCTCCTCGGCCAGCCGCTCGGCCAGCGCGAAGCCGCGTGCGGACGCGTCGAGCATTTCGGAAAGCTGTATCTGCCGCGCGTGCAGGTCGAGCCGCTTCATCCGGTCCGGCATCACGTCGGCGGGAAGAATGCGAACCGCCAGCTGGTGTTTGACCCGCAGCCGCTCGGCCATCGCGCCATAGAGGTCGCCCGCCGTGATGCGCAGTTCGTCGGCGAGCGCCTCGGCGGCGGCATCGAGATCGGGAAAGTGATTCCGCCAGCGCTCGATTTCGCGGCGGACCTGCCTGCCGGCATCGTCGGGCTCCGCTGCCCCGACAGCCCCGCCGCCGAGCCGGTCATAGGCGCGGGCAAATGCCTCGGCACCGCCGGGCGCGCCCGCCAGCCATTCCTCCATCTGGTGCCGGTCGATCTCGAGATCGGCGAACAGCGGGTCGGCGAGCCGCCGCCGCAACGCCTCGGCGCCGCCGCCCGGTTCGCTTGCCGCGAGCTTGCGCGGGTCGAAGTCATAGGTCTGCGCGAGCCGCAGCATCAACGTCGCGGAGACCGGGCGCTGGTTGCGCTCGACGAGGTTGAGATAGCTCGCGCTCACTTCCAGCGCGTCGGCCATCGCCGTCTGGCTCAGCCCGAGCTGGCGGCGCAGCCGGCGGACCGCGTGGCCGGCGAACAGCTTCGCGTCTGCCATTTTCCTACACGCTCCGTTCTTGCTATGTTCAAGATCGCCGACTCGAATCAGCTTGTGAATATCTTTACACGATTACAAGTCACATCGCGTTTTTAGCTACCTTCGGACCCTGAGATGAATCGACTTTCCGTTGATTGAGTCAAGCTAAGAGGCAAATTCGCTTCCGACACCGCAATTCTTGTCAAGGAAGTGACATGCCGATGACCTTCGAAGATCTCGTTCCAGCGCCCAGCGGCCGCTTCGACGGCATCGTCCGGCCTTATTCCGCAGACGACGTGGCGCGGCTGCGCGGCTCGCTGCCGGTCGAGCATACCATCGCCCGCCGCGGCGCGCTCAAGCTGTGGGAACTGCTCAAGACCGAGGACTATGTCCACGCGCTCGGCGCATTGTCGGGCAATCAGGCGATGCAGATGGTCCGCGCCGGACTCAAGGCGATCTATCTCTCCGGCTGGCAGGTCGCCGCCGACGCCAACACCGCCGGCCAGATGTACCCCGATCAGTCGCTCTACCCCGCAAATGCCGGTCCCGAGCTGGCGCGCCGGATCAACGCGACGCTCCAGCGCGCCGACCAGATCGAGCATATGGAAGGCGGCGCGACGCGCGACTGGTTCGCGCCGATCGTCGCCGATGCAGAGGCAGGCTTCGGGGGCCCGCTCAACTGCTTCGAGATCATGAAGGCCTATATCGCCGCCGGCGCCGCGGGGGTGCATTACGAGGACCAGCTCGCCAGCGAGAAGAAATGCGGGCACCTCGGCGGCAAGGTGCTGATCCCCACCCAGGCGCATATCCGCAATCTCGACAGCGCCCGACTCGCCGCGGACGTGTGCGGCGTGCCGACGGTGATCTGCGCGCGCACCGACGCCGAGAGCGCGCGGCTGATCACCAGCGACGTCGACGAGCGCGACCACGAATTCCTCACCGGGGAGCGCACCGCCGAGGGCTTCTTCCGGCTCAGGGAAGGCACTGGCGTCGATCATTGCATCAAGCGCGGGCTCGCCTTCGCGGCGCATGCCGATCTCCTGTGGTGGGAAACGTCGAAGCCCAATCTCGACGACGCCCGCCGCTTCGCCGAGGCGATCAAGCGCGAACATCCGGACAAGATGCTCGCCTATAATTGCTCGCCGAGCTTCAACTGGGAGAAGAATCTCGACAGGGACGACATCGCCCGCTTCCAGCGCGAGATCGGCGCGATGGGCTACAAGTTCCAGTTCGTCACGCTCGCCGGCTTCCACCAGCTCAACTACGGCATGTTCGAGCTCGCCCGCGGCTACAAGGATCGCGGCATGGCGGCCTATTCCGAGCTGCAGCAGGCCGAGTTCGCCGCCGAGGCGAACGGCTATACCGCGACGCGCCACCAGCGCGAAGTGGGGACCGGCTATTTCGACGCGATCGCCCAGGCGGTGGCCGGCGGCGAAAGCTCGACCACTGCGCTCGCCGAGAGCACCGAGACCGCCCAGTTCAACCAGCAAGCCGCGTAAAGGAGAAGCAAGATGACCGAACCCCAGCGCAGCCGCGCCGTCTTCTCGACCGAGGATTTCCGCCTGCTCCGCGAAGCGGTCGGCACGCACCTCGAAAAGGTCAAGGACGCCCCTGAATCGACCAAATACGCCAATCTCTATCACCGCCTCGGCCGCGTCGCCTGAGGCCCGACTTTCCTGGGGAGGAAAGGATGTCCGCCGGGGGCTCAGCGCCCGGCGGACATTTCCGCCTTGGCGAGGCGCTCGACCCGCGCGAGATGCTCGGCCTTGCCGAACGGGAAGCGCCAGTAGAAGAATGCCGCCGCGAAGCCGAGCGCGACATAGAGCGTCGCGAACAGGATCGTCAGCCGATCGACCGTCGCCACCGGTACGCTCCCCGGCCTCGCCGCCTCGGGAAAACCGGCAATGGCGAGGATCGAACCCGCCACGAAGATGCCGAGCCCGCTCGTGCATTTCTGGACGAAGAAGGCGCCGGCGAAGAATACCCCTTCGGAACGCCGCCCGGTCTCGTCCTCCGAATGCTCGACGACATCGGCCATCATCGACGCGCCGAGGATCGTCGAGGACACGACGCAGGTCGCGTTGACCGTGAAGATCGACAGCAAAAGCGGCACCAGCAGGGGATTGCCGGGTGCGGGGAACAGCCCCGCCAGCCGCAGCCAATAAGGCAGGGTCAGCAGGATCGCCGCCGCGATCATGAACCCCATCGCCGCCACCGGCTTGCCGGTCCGCTTTGCGATACGCGGCGCGATCAGAAACGCGCCGATCACGCCGAGCAGCAGGATCAGCCCGAGCCACTGGAAATCGGCGCCGCGAAAGCCCCAGACATGGGCGTAGAGATAGTTGGACAGGGCGTAGCTGATCCCCTGCGCCGAATAATAGCAGATCCCGGCGCCCATCAGGATCAGGAAGGCACGGTTGCGCACGCTCTCGCGCAGCTCGTGAAAATTCTCGCCGAGCGACTGGCGCGCGATGTCGACCCGCGGCAGCCGGCTGATCTCGCGGTGCGTGCCCAGCGCGGAGACGAGGATCGCGACGAACATCGCCGCCGCCCCTGCCGCCGCGAATCCGACATAGCCGCGGCGCTCGAGCAGCCCGTCGGCGAGGAAATAGCCGTAGGACGCCATCAGCATCGCCATGCCGCCCGCCCAGCCAAACAGATAGCGATAGGCCATGATCCGGGTGCGCTCGTCATAATCGGCCGAGAGTTCCGGGCTGAGCGCCTGCGACGGCACCTCATATGCCGACACGGCGGTGCGGACGAGCACCGCGCTGGCGAACACCCAGACCAGCATCGCCCCATGCGACCAGGCCGGCGGGTTCCACAGCAGCAGCCAGCCCAGGGCGATCGGCGCGGCCGAGGCGTACATCCAAGGGTGGCGCCGCCCCCAGAGCCCGCCGGTGCGGTCCGACAGGAAGCCGATCGCAGGGTCGATCACCGCGTCGAGCAGCAAGGCGCACATGATCGCGAATCCGACCTGCGCCGAGGGGAGCCCGAGCACCTGATTGTAGAACAGCAGCAGAAAGGTCGAAAAGCACAGGTCCTTCACGCCATAGGCCACTGCCCCGAACCCGTAAGCGAGCATCGTCGCCTGCGGCACGCGGCGTACCGGCGGGATCGCAGGCACCTCTGCGTTCGGTTCACTCACCGCCATCGCCCGATCCTCTCACGTGCACTGTTTCGCGGCAGCATAGGTGGCGTGGAGAGCGCGTCAATCGCGCCAGTTGGAAGATCGGGTATGGCTTGCTCGATCCGCAACCAAAGCTATAGCAAGGAGCTTCGAACAACAGGAACGGCTCCGACGATGGCACTCGACCCCGAGGTTTTCGATGCCCTGATCGACACGATCCGCCGCTTCGTCAGCGAGCGGCTGCGCCCGCTGGAAAGCGAAGTCGAGGCCGCCGATGCGATCCCTGAGGCAGTGGTCGAGGAGATGAAAGGGCTTGGCCTGTTCGGCCTGTCGATCGCGGAGGAATATGGCGGGCTTGGCCTGACGATGCTCGAGGAATGCAAGGTCGCGCTCGAGCTCGGCCGCACCACCCCGGCCTTCCGATCGGCATTCGGAACCAATGTCGGCATCGGCAGCCAGGGCCTGGTGATGGCGGGGACGTCGCAACAAAAGGCCGAATGGCTGCCGCGCATCGCCAGAGGCGAGATCGTCACCAGCTTCGCCCTCACCGAGCCCGATGTCGGATCGGATTCGGGCGCGGTGAAAGCGCGCGCGGTGCGGGACGGCGACGTTTACCGCCTCTCAGGGACCAAGCGCTACATCACCAATGCCGACAAGGCGCAATTGTTCACCGTGATGGCGCGCACCGGCGATGAGCCCGGCGGCCGCGGCGTCTCCGCCTTTCTCGTGCCCCGCGATTTGCCCGGCGTGGCGATCGGCGAGCCCGAGAAGAAGATGGGTCAGAAAGGCGCACGCGTCGCGGACGTGGTGTTCGACGACACGCCCGTGCCGGTCGCAAACCGGCTCGGCGAGGAGGGACAAGGCTTCAAGATCGCGATGCAGGTGCTCGATCGCGGGCGGCTGCACATCTCGGCGGTCTGCGTCGGCGTGGCCGAGCGGCTGATCGCCGATTGCGTCGCTTATGCGTCGACACGCAAGCAATTCGGCAAGCCGATCGCCGAGCACCAGTTGATCCAGGCGATGATCGCCGATTCGAAGACCGAGGCCATGGCCGCGCGCGCGCTGATGCTCGAGACAGCAGCCAGGAAGGACACCGGCGAGAACACCACGATGGAAGCCGCCGCGACCAAATATTTTGCCAGCGAGATGGTCGGCCGCGTCGCCGATCGCGCGGTGCAGATCTTCGGCGGCGCGGGCTATATCGCCGATTACGGCATCGAGCGGCTTTATCGCGACGTCCGGCTGTTCCGGATCTATGAAGGCACCAGCCAGATCCAGCAGCTGATCATCGCGCGCGAGACGTTGAAGCGCGGTGGGTAATCTAATCTCCCTCTCCCCGCTTGCGGGGAGAGGGTCGGGGAGAGGGGCAAGTGCGAGACGTGGGCGATATGCCCCTCTCCCCTGCCCTCTCCCCTGAAGGGGAGAGGGAGCAAGAAGATGGACACGACTCAATTATTCCGCCTCGACGATCGCATCGCGCTCGTCACCGGCGGCTCGCGCGGCATCGGCCGGATGATCGCGGAGGGCTTCATCGCCCAGGGCGCAAAGGTCTATGTCTCGTCGCGCAAGGTGGAAGCCTGCGAGGAAACCGCCGACGCGTTGGGCGAGAACTGCATCGCCCTGCCCCACGACATTGCCACCGTCGAGGGCTGCCGCGCGCTCGCGGCGGATCTCGCCGCCCGCGAGCAGCGCCTCGACATCCTCGTCAACAATGCCGGCGCGGCATGGGGCGAGCCGTTCGAGACGTTTCCCGAGAAGGGCTGGGACAAGGTCATGGACCTCAACGTCAAATCGCCCTTCTTCCTGACGCAGGCGCTACACGAGTTGCTGAAGGCGGGTGGCTCGGCCGGGCGCCCGGCCAAGGTGATCAACATCACCTCGATCGACGGCCAGCGGCTCAACCCGTGGGAGACCTACAGCTATCACGCGTCCAAGTCGGCGCTGATCTATCTCACCAAACGGATGGCCGCGCGGCTGGTGCACGATCATATCAACGTAACCTCGATCGCGCCCGGCGCCTTTGCCAGCGACATGAACAAGGCAGCGCGAGACCACGGCGACGCGGTGGCCAAGGCCATCCCGGCCAAGCGCATCGGCACCGACGAGGACATGGCCGGCACCGCGATCTATCTCGCCAGCCGCGCCGGCGACTATGTCATCGGCGACACGATCACCGTCGATGGCGGGCTGGTCAACGCGGCGCTGGGAAGCAGTATCGACGGGTGAGCAGCAAGCGTCGCACCATCAGGCGTGCGGTTGACCGCGACCTGGTGAAGAACACGCACTCCTGGTCGCTGAGCCTGCCGCTTTTCGCGTTGGGTCTGGCCGCGCTTCTGGCGATGAGCGGCCCGGTACCCGGCCTCCTCGCCGGCGGTGTGATGGCAATCTCGGCAATCGCGTGGCTGGTTTATGCGCTCGTCCGAGCCTGGCACGTCACGCGGGTTATCATGATGCGCAGCGACGGCCAACATTATGACCGCATAGGCAAATATGCCTTGCCGCCCGAATATGCCGATACCGAAAGCGCCGGTGCTGCCCGGCGCCGACGCCGAGGCGAAAGGCTCCGACGCCAGCGGCGCCCCTAGCGCGCGATGCCCCCGGCAGCGAGCACCGCCAAGGTCACCAGTTCGCTGGCGGTAGCGGTCATCGGGGCGATCTGGACCGGCTTTTCCATCCCGATCAGCATCGGCCCGATCATCGAATCGCCGCCCAGCTCGCGGAGCAATTTCGCCGAGATGTTCGCGGACTGCAGGCCCGGCATGATCAGCACATTGGCGGGACCCGAAAGCCGCGCGAAGGGGTATTTGGCCATCTGGCGCGGGTTGAGAGCTACGTCGGGCGACATCTCGCCTTCATATTCGAACTCGACCGGACGCTCGTCGAGCAGCTTGATCGCGCCGCGGACATTGTCGAGCCAGCGGCCTTCGGGGTTGCCGAAGTTCGAATAGCTGAGGAACGCGACCCGTGGCTCGTGCCCCATTCGGCGGGCGACCTGGGCAGTGCCCTCGGCGATCGCGGCGAGCTCCTCGGCGGTCGGGCGCTCGTTGACCGTGGTGTCGGCGATGAAGACGGTATGCGACTGGCCGACAAGCACGTGGATGCCGAATGCGGTGCGGCCTTCCTCGTAATCGATCACCCGCTTCACCTGCCGCATCGTCTCGGCATAGGTGCGGGTGACGCCGGTGATCATCGCATCGGCCTCGCCGAGCTGCAGCAGCAGCGCACCGAAGATATTGCGGTCGCGATTGACGATTCGCTCGATGTCGCGGCGGAGATAGCCGCGGCGCTGGAGCCGCTGATAGAGGAACTCAACCATCTTCGGCACCAACGGCGAATTGACGCTGTTGTGCAGCTCGAAATCGTCTGGACTGGCGCCGAGTTTCTGCAGACGTTCATGCACGGACTCGCGCCCGACGAGGACGGGCGTGCCGTAGCCGCCCTCCTTGAACGCGATTGCGGCCCGCAGCACGACCTCTTCCTCGCCTTCGGCGAAGATCACGCGCTTCGGATTGGCGCGGGCGCCCTCATAAGCGAGGCTGAGCACCGAAGTGGTCGGATTGAGCCTGGCCCGCAGCGACTGGCGATACGCCGCCATGTCGAAGATCGGCTTGGTCGCCACGCCCGAATCCATCGCCGCCTGCGCAACCGCCGCGGGAACGATCTCCATCAGCCGTGGATCGAACGGAGCGGGAATGATGTAATCGGGGCCGAAGCTGTGCTGGGTGCCATAAGCCGCGGCGACTTCCTCGGGGACCTGCTGACGCGCCAGCTCGGCGAGCGCGCGCGCCGCCGCGATCTTCATCGCGTCGTTGATCGTCGTCGCGCGCACGTCTAGCGCGCCGCGGAAGATGAACGGGAAGCCGAGCACGTTATTGACCTGGTTCGGATAGTCCGAACGGCCGGTCGCGATGATCGCGTCGGGCCGCGCCGCCTTGGCGACCGGGGGGCTGATCTCGGGATCGGGGTTCGCCATCGCGAACACGATCGGATTGGGTGCCATCGTCTTGAGCAGTTCGGGGGACAGCGAGTTGGCCGAGGCGAGCCCGATGAACACGTCGGCACCGTCGAGCGCGTCGGCGAGCGTGCGCTTCTCGGTGGCGACGGCGTGCGCCGACTTCCACTGGTTCATGCTCTCCTGCCGGCCCTGATAGATCACGCCGGTGAGGTCGAGCATCAGCAGATTGTCGTGCGGCAGGCCCATTGCCTTGATCAGCTCGGCGCAGGCGATCGCCGCGGCGCCGGCGCCGAGCATCACGACGTTGGTGGTCTTGAAGTCGCGGCCCGTCAGGTGCAGCGCATTGATCAAACCCGCCGCTGCGATGATCGCCGTGCCGTGCTGGTCGTCGTGGAACACCGGGATGTTCATGCGTTCGCGGAGCGTCTGCTCGATCACGAAGCATTCGGGCGACTTGATATCCTCGAGATTGATGCCGCCGAAGCTCGGCTCCATCAGCTCGACAGCATCGATGAAGCGATCGACGTCCTCGGTCTTCAGCTCGAGGTCGATCGAATCAACGTCGGCGAAGCGCTTGAACAGCACGGCCTTGCCTTCCATCACCGGCTTGGAGGCGAGCGCACCGAGATTGCCGAGACCGAGGATCGCGGTCCCGTTCGAGATCACCGCGACCAGATTGCCCTTGGCGGTATAGTCGTAGGCGACCGCCGGATCCTCGGCGATCGCGCGCACGGGCACCGCGACGCCCGGCGAATAGGCCAGCGCGAGGTCGCGCTGGGTCGCCATCGGCTTCGAAGCGATGATCTCGATCTTACCCGGCCGCCCTTCGGAGTGGTACAGCAGCGCCTCGCGCTCCGAAAACTGGACGTTCGATTCCTCAGACATGCATCTCTCCCTGACATCGATCCTTTAGGAGGCGCACAACCGAGCCGCAACACACGCCAGCAAGGCGCAACCTAAAATTTGGTAGCGCTACCAGCGGAGCGAGCGTTTCGTTCACGGCACTCGCCCTCCTGCCCTTTGTCCCCAGGATTCCACCGCGCAGGTGTTGATCGTCGGGCCACTTCGGTTACCCAGTCGCGCCATGGCGACCGCCCCCACTCCGATGATGGCGCAATATCTCGCGCTCAAGGCCGAAGCCGAGGACTGCCTGCTCTTCTACCGAATGGGCGATTTCTTCGAACTGTTCTTCGATGATGCGAAGATCGCCAGCGCCTGTCTCGACATCGCGCTCACTTCGCGTGGCGAACATGATGGCGAGCGCATTCCGATGTGCGGCGTGCCGGTGCACGCAATGGACGGCTATCTCGCGCGGCTGATCAAGGCCGGGCACCGGGTGGCGATCGCCGAGCAGACCGAAACGCCCGAACAGGCGCGCAAGCGGATGGGTTCGAAGGCGCTGGTCAACCGCGCGATCATCCGGGTGGTGACCGCGGGAACGCTCACCGAGGAGGCACTGCTTGACAGCCGCAGCGCCAACTGGTGCGTGGCGATCGGCGAGGCGGCAAGCGGCGCCGCGATCGCCTGCGCCGACATCTCGACCGGGCGCTTCGAAGTGGTCGAGGGCGACGCCGAGCGGATTGCCGCCGAGATCGCCCGGCTCGGGCCTGCCGAGACCGTGGTCTGCGACGGAACCGCCTTCGCGGAGCTCGGCACCGTCACGCGCCCGCGCGCCGATTTCGACAGCAGCGGCGGAGAGGCGCGGCTGAAGCGCCTGTTCGGAGTCGCGACGCTCGACGGCTTCGGCAATTTCTCGCGCGCCGGCTTGGCTGCGGCGGGCGGGCTGATCGCCTATCTCGAGCACACCGCCAAGGGATCGCTGCCTTTCCTCCGCCCGCCCCGGCTCAGCCGCAGCGACGCCGTGATGGCGATCGACGCAGCCACCCGCGAGAGCCTCGAACTCTGCGTCAGCCAGTCGGGCACTCGCAGGGGCAGCCTGCTCGACTCGGTCGACCGGACGGTCACCGGCGCAGGCGCGCGGCTGCTCGGGCAGGATATTGCCGCGCCGCTGATGGACCGCGGTGCAGTCGAGGCGCGGCTCGATCTGGTGCAGCGGTTCCATGACGATCCGGGGCTGCGCGACATGGTTCGCGGCAGCCTGCGCGCGCTGCCCGACATCGGCCGCGCCCTCGGCCGCCTCGCCGCGGGGCGGGGCAGCCCGCGCGACCTCGGCCAGCTCCGCGACGGGCTCGACGGCGCGTGGCGGCTCGGCGAGCGGCTCGACGCAATCGCCGCGCCGCCGGCCCTGCTCGCCGAGCTGGCACCGCAACTGCGCGGCCACGGCGCCCTGATCGACCTGCTCGCGCGCGCTCTGGTGCCCGAGCCGCCGATCGACGCTTCCAATGGCGGTTATATCGCCGAAGGCTATGACGCCGCGCTCGACGATCTGCGCGACGCCGGCGCCGGCGGGCGGCGGGCGATCGCCGCGCTCGAGGCCGAGTATCGCACGCGCACCGGCATTACGGCGCTCAAGGTGCGTCACAACGGCGTGCTCGGCTATCATATCGAGGTCCCCGCGCGCGCCGCCGATCCGTTGATGAAGCCCGACAGCGGCTTCACGCATCGCCAGACACTCGCAGGCGTGGTGCGCTTCAATGCCCCCGATCTGCACGACGTCGCGATCAAGGTGACGCAGGCCGGCGCGCATGCGCTCACCGCAGAGTCGGCGCATCTCGAGGAGCTGACGGCGCGCGCGCTCGAACGCCGCGAACCGATCGCCGCAACGGCCGATGCGCTCGCCCGGATCGACGTTGCCGCCGCACTTGCCGAACGGGCCGCGGAGGGTGGCTGGGCACGCCCGGCTTTGGTCGATCACGCCTGTTTCGAGATCGAAGGCGGACGGCACCCGGTTGTCGAGGAAGCCGTCGCGCGCTCCGGCGGGCGCTTCGTCGCCAATGATTGCAAGCTCTCCGAGAGCTCGCGGCTGTGGCTGGTCACCGGTCCCAATATGGGCGGCAAGTCGACCTTCCTGCGCCAGAACGCGCTCATCGCCGTGCTCGCCCAGGCCGGAAGCTACGTCCCCGCGGCAAGCGCGACGCTCGGACTGGTTGACCGGCTGTTCAGCCGCGTCGGCGCGTCGGACAATCTCGCCCGCGGCCGTTCGACCTTCATGGTCGAGATGGTCGAGACTGCCGCGATTCTCGCCCAGGCGACGCCGCGCAGCTTCGTCATTCTCGACGAGGTCGGGCGCGGCACCTCGACCTATGACGGGCTGGCGATCGCCTGGGCGGTGGTCGAGGCGATCCATGAAGACAATCGCTGCCGTTGCCTGTTCGCGACGCATTATCACGAATTGACCCGGCTGGCGGAGCGCTGCGACGCCCTGACCCTCCACAATGTCCGCGCACGCGAATGGAAGGGCGAGCTCGTCCTGCTCCACGAAGTCGCCGACGGGCCGGCCGACCGCAGCTACGGCCTGGCAGTGGCACGGCTGGCGGGGCTGCCGCCCGCGACGATCAAACGCGCCAAGGCAGTGCTCGACAAGCTCGAGGCCGGCCGCGCGAAGACCGGAGGGATCGCCGCTGGACTCGACGACCTGCCGTTGTTCGCCGCGGTCGCCGAGAAGGAGGAGGCGCAGGTCGATGCGTTGCGGGCAGAGCTGGAGACGCTGGACGTGGACGCGCTCAGCCCGCGCGAGGCGCTCGACGCCTTGTACCGGCTGAAGGGGCTGGCAGCCGACGGCGCCTGATCGGTCGCCTGGTGACGACACGACAAACCCTCCCCGTTCTTGCTGAGCTTGTCGAAGCACCGTTCTTCTTCTCTCCGCGGCCCAAAGCAGAACAGCCCCTTCGACAAGCTCAGGGCGAACGGAGTTGGAAAGCCTTAGCCCTCAACACAGCCCGGAATTGCGCTATAGCCCGCCGCGATGACCGACGCTCTCACCCGCATCGCCGAAGCGCTTGAACGCCTCGCCCCGCCCCCTGCTCCGGCCGCCGACCCTCTGGCATACCCGGCCTATGTCTGGCGCGGGCACAATCTCACTGCGGCGCGCGCATTCTCCCCGCTGCCGCTCGACATGCTTCGCGGCATGGAGCCCCAGCGAGACGCGCTGCTCGCCAATCTCGACCGGCTCGCAAACGGCAGCGCCGCGCAGGACGTATTGCTTTGGGGCTCCCGCGGCACCGGCAAGTCCGCATTGGTCAAGAGCGCGGTCGCGGCGGTGCAGGCGAAAGGCAGGGAGCTGGCACTGGTCGAGGCAGTGACGCAGCATCTCGACGCTTTGCCCGAGCTGTTCGCCCTGCTCGCGCCGGTCGCGCGCCCCTTCGTCGTCTTCCTCGACGATCTCGGCTTCGATGCCGCCGGCGATGCGCGGGCACTGCGTTCGTTGCTCGAGGGCGGCGCCGAGGCGCGGCCCGCCAACACCCGGCTGATCGTCACGTCTAACCGCCGCCATCTGGTGCCGCGCGACATTGCCGAGCAGGCCAGCGCGATCAATCCACGGGATTCGGTCGATGACAACCTCGCGCTTGCCGATCGCTTCGGGCTCAGCCTCGGCTTTCACGCGATCGATCAGGACACCTATGTCGACATCGTCCGCGGCTATGCCGAGGCGCATGGCCTCAGCTTCGATCCTGCCGAGGCAATCAACTGGGCGACGCGGCGCGGCAGCCGCTCGGGGCGGGTCGCCTGGCAATATGTCGTGGATCTCGCCGGACGATCCGGCAAGTCATTGTAAAATAAAATTGATCCACATCAACTATCGCCAAGTCCCGGGTTGACAGCAGCGGGATCAACGCGCCTGATTCGACCGAGCATGGGGCGAATAGGCGAACTCGATCTGCCCGAAAGACTGGCGCCGTTCGCGCCGGCCTGGGTGACGCAGCTGCTGTTTGCACTCCTGTGCGCGGCGGTATCGATCATGGCGCGCGCACTTGTCGACATCTTCGCGCCCGGTGCAGGGCCTTTCGCCCTGGGCTATCCCGCTGTGCTCGTCGCAACCTTGTTCGCGCGCTGGCAGGCAGGGCTGATCACCGGGGCGCTCAACCTTGGACACGCCTGGTATTTCCTTCTCCCGACCATAAACAGCTTTCGGCTCGAACGCCCGGAAGACACTCCCCGGCTGGTGGTGGTCGTCACCACCTATCTGATCATGATCGCGATTGCAGACCTGTTCCGCCGGGCCGTGCGCCGCGCCGCGGCCGAGCGCGATCGCCAGATCGCCGAGCGCGACCTGTTCCTCGAGGAATTCGATCACCGGGTGAAGAACAATTTCACGCTCGTCGCCTCGCTCCTCGACATGCAGCGCCGCCGCGCCGGCGACAGCGAGACCGCCGACGCGCTGGCGAATGCGCTGGCCCGGGTCGAGAGCATCGCCCGCGCCCATCGTCACCTGTATCGCGGCACGGCGGCGCCGGGCGAAGTCGACATGGCGACCTATATCCATGAGCTCTGCACGGCGCTCGAGGAGGCCCTGTTCCTGCGCGGCGCAATCACGCTGACGTGCACCGCCGATCACGCCGCCCTGCCCCGCGACCGTGCCGTGTCGATCGGGCTGATTGTCAACGAGCTCGTCACCAACGCGGCCAAGCACGCGTTCGGCGATCGCGCGGACGGGGTGATCAATGTCTCGTTCGAGGCACGCCCGAGCGGCTGGCGGCTGACCGTCACCGACAATGGCGGGGGCATGTCCCCGGTGGCCATCGCCAAACGCAGCAGCGGCGGACTGGGCCATCGGCTTGTCGAAGGCTTCGTCCGGCAAGCACGCGGCACGATCCGCACCGACAGCGGTCCCGGAGGGACAACCATCACGGTCGATCTGGCGGCTTGAAGCTGACGCGCGTCGCACCCGGGGCGTGCTCCTGCGGAAGCAGGAGCCCAGGGCCGCAAGCGACGCCCTCGTGACTCTGGGCTCCTGCTTTCGCAGGAGCACCGCGGCGGTCGAATGCGACGCGGGGGCTTAGCCCAGCGCCTCGACCTGTTCGGCCAGTTCCAGCCAACGCATCTCGGCTGCGTCCTTTTCCTCGCGCAGCTTGCCGATGCCGTCGCTCAGCTTTGCGAATTTGCCGGGATCGCGGGTGTAGAGTTCGGGGTCGGCAAGCAGAGTCTCGTCTCTGGCGATCTGCGCTTCGATCTCCTCGATCCGCTTCGGCAACAGATCGTAATCGCGCTGGTCCTTGTAGCTGAGCTTGGTCGGCCTGGCTTTCGGCGCCTCGGCGGCAGCGGGTCTGGCCGCGGCCTTTTTCGGCTCGGCGCGCGCCGGCGTGCGACGCGCTTCCCAATCGGCATAGCCGCCCGCCACGACATCGACCTTGCCGCTGCCGTCCAGCCCCAATGTCACCGTTACCGTCCGATCGAGAAAGTCGCGGTCGTGGCTGACGATCAGGACAGTGCCCGCATAGTCGGCGATCACTTCCTGCAGCAGGTCCAGCGTCTCGAGATCGAGATCGTTGGTCGGCTCGTCGAGCACCAGCAGGTTCGATGGCCGGGCGAACTCGCGCGCCAGCAGCAGGCGCGAGCGTTCGCCGCCGGACAGCGTCCCGATCTTCGCATCGGCGAGGTTGGGTTCGAACAGGAACTCCTTGAGATAGCCGTGAATGTGCTTCTTGACGCCGAGCACGTCGATCCACTCGCCGCCCTGGGTCAGCACGTCGCGCACGGTCTTGGCCGGGTCCATCAGGCTGCGCTGCTGGTCGATGACCACCTCGTCGAGCGTCTTGGCGAGCCGCACGCTGCCTTCGTCCGGCGCAAGCTGCCCGGTAAGCAGCTTGAGCAAGGTCGTCTTGCCCGCCCCGTTCCTGCCGACCACACCGATCCGGTCGCCCTTGGTGACCCGGAGCGTCAGATCCTTGATGATCGTGCGCTCACCGAAGCGTTTGGTGATGTTCTTGGCATCGATCACCACTTTGGTCTGCGCATCGTCGCTGCCGATCTGGAGCTTCGCAGCACCCTGCGGGCCCATCATCGCGGCACGCTCGGCGCGCATCTCCTTTAGCTTGCTCAGCCTGCCCTGATTGCGGCGGCGGCGACCGGTGACCCCGCGCAGCAGCCAATGCTCCTCGATCTTCAATTTGGCGTCGAGCCTCTGGGCGTTGCGCTCTTCCTCCGCATAGACCTGGTCGGTCCACGCCTCGAACCCGCCGAAACCGATTTCGGCGCGGCGGATCGTCCCACGGTCGAGCCACAGGGTCTGCTTCGTCAGCCGGGTGAGGAAGGTGCGGTCGTGGCTGATCGCAATGAAGGCGCCGGTATAGCGGCTGAGCCAACTCTCCAGCCAGTCGATAGCGGCGATGTCGAGATGGTTGGTCGGCTCGTCCATCAGCAGCACATCGGGGTTCTGCGCCAGCGCCCGGGCAATCGCCGCACGGCGCCGCTCGCCGCCCGACGCCGTCGCCGCCTCCCGCGACAGATCGATGCCGAGCTGGCCGGCGATCGCTTCGGCTTCATAGCGCTCGGGGGCGTCGTCGCCAGCGAGGACGAAGTCGAGCAATGTGTCGAACCCGGCGACCTGCGGATCCTGCTCAAGCAGCACGACATGCGTCCCCGGCTGGATCGTGCGGCGGCCCTCGTCGGAGTCGATCCGCCCGGCGATCAGACGGAGCAGAGTCGACTTGCCCGCCCCGTTGCGCCCGATCAGGGCGAGCCGGTCGCGCTCGCCGATATAGAGATCGAGCCCGCGAAACAGCCAGCCCGAGCCCTGGATCAGCCCGAGGCCCTCATATGCAAGTACAGGTGCAGCCATGGCGGGCACCTAGGGGGCGGACGGGCCTACCGCAAGTTGCCCGCACCTGACAGCCGCGTTCAGGGGCTATTCAATGGCCGACCCCTATGCCATGCGGATGAAGATGCTGGTTAAACCCGTTTTCTGTGCGTGTCTGGCAGTCCTCTCGTTCGCCGGGAGCGCATCCGCGCATGCGCAGGACAGCAACCAGGAGGCCGCCAGTCAGCGGCGGCTGCACGGCGACCTGCTCCCGGTCCGCGAGATCGAGCGGCGTGTCGTCCCGCGTATGCCTGGGGCGCAATATCTCGGTTTCGACTATGAGCCGTCGACCGGCGTTTACACGCTCAAGTTCCTGCGCAATGGATCGGTGATCTGGGTGGATGCCGACGGGCGCACGGGGAACATTCTGCGGCGCACGGGCAATTGAGCGCAGTATATAAGGGCACAGGGATCAACGCATGCGACTATTGATCGTCGAGGACGAACCCAATCTCGGACAGCAGCTCCGCAACGCGCTTGAAGGCGCAGGCTATGCGGTCGATCTCGCCACCGATGGCGAGGAAGGGCATTTCCTCGGCTCGACCGAACAATATGACGCGGTGATCCTCGACCTTGGCCTGCCCGAAATCGACGGTCTGACCGTGCTCGATCGCTGGCGCAAGGAGGGCAAGACCACCCCGGTGCTGGTGCTCACTGCCCGCGACAGCTGGTCGGACAAGGTGGCCGGGCTCGATGCCGGCGCCGACGATTATGTCGCCAAGCCGTTCCAGACCGAGGAACTGATTGCCCGCCTCCGCGCGCTGATCCGCCGCGCCTCGGGCAATGCGTCCGCAGAGCTTATTGCGGGCGACATCCGGCTCGACACGCGCAGCGGCAAGGTCACCAAGGCCGGGGAGCCGGTCAAGCTCACCGCCCAGGAATACAAGCTCCTCTCCTATTTGCTCCATCACAAGGGCAAGGTGGTCAGCCGCACCGAATTGATCGAGCATATCTACGATCAGGATTTCGACCGCGATTCCAACACGATCGAAGTGTTCGTCACCCGCATCCGCAAGAAGCTGGGTGCCGATGTGATCACCACCATTCGCGGGCTGGGCTACAGCCTCGAGGAACCCGCGGACGCCTGAGATGGAAATGTCCGGGGACATCGTCCCGTCCCCTGCGAGCGACGAGGCGGCGATCGAGCCGCAGCCGCGTAATTACGCGCCGCGCGCCACCGGCTCGGTCAGCCGGCGGATGATCCTGATCGCAGCGGCGTGGATCATGATCCTGCTGGTTGGCGGCGGCGTCGCGCTCAACCGCATCCTCACCGACGCGCTCCAGCGCAATTTCGATGAGCAACTCGAATATCTGCTGACCTCGATGATCGTCTCGGCCGAGCTCGGCCCGAATGGCGAGGTGGTGTTGAACCGCGAGCTTGCCGATCAGCGGTTCCTCGAGCCGGGCTCCGGCGCCTATTGGCAGATCAGCGGCAACGGCTTCGAGCCCTTCCCGTCGCGGTCGCTTTGGGACCGCAAACTCAGGGTCAACCAGCGCCACGACGACCGCGAACTCCACATCTACGACAGCGACGAGTTCGTCGACAAGACGCCGCGGGTCGACCGCGATCCCAATGACCCGAGCAATCAGCTGCTGCGGATCGCCGAGCGCGACCTCAAGCTGCCCGGCTCGCCGGTGCGCTGGAAATTCCAGGTGGCGCAGAGCCGCGACGGGCTCGACGCGCAGATCGCCACGCTGCGCCGGACCCTGATCCGCAGCTTCGTGCTGCTCGGGCTCGGGCTGATCGTCATGGTCGGGCTGCAGACCTGGTACGGGCTGTTGCCGCTGCGCAAGGTCCGCAAGGAGATCGCCCGGCTGCGCGCCGGCAAGTCAAAGCGGATCGAGGACCGGATGCCGGTCGAGATCGCCCCGATGGTCGAGGAATTGAACGCGCTGGTCGAGCATAACGATCGTCAGGCCGAGGAGGCACGGCGCCACGCCGGCAATCTCGCCCATGCGCTCAAGACGCCGCTCAGCGTGATCATGAATGCCGCCGCGGCCGGACAGGAAGACCTCGCCCCGACGGTGATCCGCGAGGCGCGGACCATGCGCCGCCAGATCGACCACCATCTCGCCCGCGCCCGCGCGGTCGGCCGCCGCGGCAGCGCGCACAGCCGCGCCCATGTCTGGCCCTCGGTCGAGGCCGTCGAGCGCGCCGTCGCCCGGCTCTACCCCAATGTTCGCATAGACGTTGACGGCCAGAAGAACCTGATCGCCCATATCGAACGGCAGGACCTCGACGACCTGCTTGGCAATCTCGTCGAGAATGCCGCCAAATATGGCGGCGGCAGCGTGTTCATCACGGTGCGGGTCGATTCCGGCTTCGTCGAGATTCTCGTCGAGGATGACGGCAACGGCATTCCGGAAGCCGACCGGATCCGCATCTTCGACCGCGGCGTGCGGCTCGACAGCGGCAAGCCGGGCACCGGGCTCGGCCTCGCGATCGTCCGGGACGTCGCCGAGATCTACGACGGAACCGTCAGCCTCGAGGAGAGCGAGGATCTCGGCGGGCTGCTCGTCCGGCTGAGGCTGCCCGCGGCGAGCTGACCAATTTCCTACAGCGCGACTCGACGCTGGCGCGGAAACGATGCCGGAACGGCCTTTTGCACGGCTTAAATTGACAAAGGTACTGGAAACGCGCTGCATTCAAGCAACATTATTGCGCAAAAGAATTCCTATTTCTCCAACAATGCGAAAGAGCGGCCGTGCGCACCGGCCGCGCCAGCCGAGCAAACCTAATCCTACTTTGCAAGAGCCGGCACGGCGCTGATCCAGGCCGTAGGATCATAAAGCGGGCCGTCGGCCAACGCCCCGGTCGCGGACCAGATCTTCCTCCTTCGTCACCCCGGCCTCGTGCCGGGGTCCACCAGGAGGCCGGCGAAGAGCGGGAAGGGAGAGCACTGCCCTCGTGGCGCGGTGGACCCCGGAACAAGTCCGGGGTGACGCGTGGGGACGGTGGCAGCTTTCCACCCATTCTCGGACGTTCAGCCCTCGCGCCGAAAGCGGCCGTTTATCAGTTCGCGATCCAAGTCGAGAACTTAAGCAAGTCATTGATATAATTGCCGTCATCCCGGCCTTGAGCCGGGATCCCGCTTCTTCTTCGGTGAGGGAAGGCAGCGGGACCCCGGCTCAAGGCCGGGGTGACGGTGCGGATATGAGTTCAAGATCTAAAGCGCTTTCATCGCCTCGGCGGCGATCGTCAGGCTCTTCTTGCGCGCGTCGTGATCGAACATCGCGCTGGTCAGGATCAGCTCGTCGGCGCCGGTGCGGGCGAGGAAGGCGGCGAGCTGCTCGCGGAGCTTCGGAAGCGCGCCGATCGCGCTGGCCGAGAGCACCTGATCGAGCATCGCATTGCCGTGCGCGCCGAGGCTATCGCGGTAGCCGCGCACCGGCGGCGGGAGCTGAATGCCGCGACCGGTGGTGCGGATCGCGACGAACGCCTGTTGCTGCGAGCTGGCGAGATATTCCGCCTCCTCGTCGGTGTCCGCGGCGAAGACATTGAAGCCTAGCGCCAGATGCGGCTTGTCGAGCACCGCCGACGGCCGGAAGTTGCGGCGATAGACTTCGCCGGCCTCGTCGAGCAGCCCCGGCGCGAAATGCGAGGCGAAGGCATAAGGCAGCCCCAAGGCCGCCGCGAGCTGGGCGCCGAACAGGCTAGAGCCGAGGATCCACAATTTGACGCCGGCCCCAGCGCCGGGCGTGGCGCGGATGCCCGTCCTGCCGTCGTCGGCGAAATAGCTTTGCAGCTCGACGACATCCTGCGGGAATTCACTCCCGTCGCCGCCCATGCCGCGCCGGATCGCCGCCGCGACCCGCTGATCCGACCCGGGTGCGCGGCCGAGGCCGAGATCGACCCGGCCGGGAAACAGCGCATCGAGCGTGCCGAATTGCTCGGCCACCTGCAACGGTGAGTGATTGGGGAGCATGATGCCGCCCGCGCCGATCCGGATCGTCGAAGTCGCGGCGCCGACATGCGCGATCACCACCGCCGTGGCAGCGCTGGCGATGCCTTCCATGCCGTGATGCTCGGCAACCCAGTAACGGGTGAAGCCGAGCGCTTCGGCGTGGCGCGCCAGATCGGCGGCATTGGCAAGCGCCTGTCCGGCGCTCCCGCCCTGGATGATGGGAACGAGATCGAGCAGTGAATAAGCGGTCATGGCCGGGAGATGGGTAGCAGATGGTCCGCGCGCCAGCCGAAGCTTTGCTTTCAGGTAGCGAAGAAGACCCTGCCCGCGACCGTCATCCCGGCCTTGTGCCGGGGTCCATGCCGCACCGGCTGGCTTCGAACCTCTTTTCCGTCGCTTGCCGCCCGGTGGCCCCTACCCCCCGGGGCCGGGGTGACGAAGGTCACCCAATTGGGCGCGATCAGAACCCCAAGGTGAGCCGGACCGCGCCGCCCTTGTCGCTCGGCATCGCGGCATAGTTGCCGGGATTGCGGCGCAGGAACAGGTTGCTGCTCAGATCGCCGCCGAGCAGCGGCCACGAATAGCGCAGCTCGTAATCGACCTCGCGGCCCTGCGGCGCGAGGTTGATGAAGCTCTTGTCCCACGCGCTGACCGACATGGTCGAATAGTCCCAGTCGGCCGGCAGCGCGATGCCGATCCCGCCGCTGGCGACGCGCAGCGGCTGCGCGACGCGGAAACCGAAGCTGTCCCCGCGCGCGAGAAGGCCATCCTTGCCGATGTCCGCCGCGAACGCATTGGTGCGGATCGATCCGCTTCCCTGCACGCCGCTGCGGAGCTTCGCTTTGGTCCAGCCCTGCCGCATCGAGCCGCCGAGCGACCAGCCCTCGCCTATGTCGTAGCGCAGCCCGAGATCGACGAAGTTGCTGTCGGCCCGTGCCGCACCGAGGCCGCCGCTGAACCGCGCGCCGAGCACGGTATCGCGCTCGCTGAGCCGGGTCAGCGACAGGCCGGCGCGCAGATTGCCGAAGCTGCGGTCGACACCCAGCGTGGTGCGCCAATAGCCGGAACGCTGGGCGTCCCATTGGAGCGCGGCGAACTGGGTATCGCGCCGGCTGAGCACCTGCCCCTGCTCCTGTGCGAGGCTGATCCCCCAGCGACCAAGCGACTGACGCACGGCGGCCGATCCGGTGACGTCGACGTCGAAGCCGGCATGGTGCAGCGGATCGCGCGCGACGAGGAACGCGGGCTCGTCACGGCCGGCGAGGCGCGCCGTCAACACGTTGCCGGTCTCCGACGCGCCGATCGCGAACTGCGCCTTGCTGCCGAGCCTGCCGCTGACGGTCGCGGCGAGCATGCGGGCCACCCCGGCATCCTGGCTGCCGATGCCGAGCCGCTCGATCCGGATCGAATCGCGGGTGGGCACGAGCGAGACCGCCACCGCCAGATCGCGCACGCCGACCGAGAAGCTGCGCTGGCGCGTCGCCATCAGCGCCGGAAGCCGACGCGCCGGCGCCTGACGCACGATCGAATGCGCAAGCTCGGTCGCGAAGGCGCGATCGAACGAGTCGAGCACGACTGCGCCGAGCGATCCTTGCTGGGCGTCGCCCATCGGGCCCGAAAGCGCGCCGTTGATTCCCGTCGACACCACGCCGGTCGATCCGGCGAGCGACGTCGTCCCCACCGGCTGGAACGCCCGGGTGAGATCGAGCACGCCGTGCCCATAGACCGGGTCCACGCCGGCCGCACCGACGTCGCGAGCAGTCGCATAGAGCAACTGGACGATCTGTGCGCCGCTCAGATTGGGAAAGGCTTGCGCAAGCAGCGCCACCGCGCCGGCGATCTGCGGCGCCGAGAAGGACGTGCCCGACCAGAGCTTCGCGACATTGTTCTGATCGGGTGCGCGGACGCGCTCGCCGACCGCAGCGAGATAGGTGTTGGCGCCTGTGCCGGCGCGATTGCTGAAGCTCGAGATCTGATCGCCGGTGCCCACCGAACCGGCGATGATCACCAGCCCGCGCGCACCGCCGCTCGCGGCGATGCCGCCGGCGAACGGATCGGGGTTGGCGCCCTCGGGCTTGTCGCCGTCATTGCCCGCCGAGATCACCACCACGATTCCGGCCGCGCTGGCGTTGCCGATCGCCTGGAGCAGCCGCGAGCCCGGCGAGCCCCCGCCCAGCGAAATGTTGATAACGCGCGCGCCGCCATTGCGCGCGGCATCGACGCCGGCCGCGATCGCATTGTCGCCGAAGCTGCAGCCGCCATCCTCGCTGGTGTCGGCGCAGCTGCCGGGCGAGTCGGCACGTGCCACGATCAACCCGGCGTCGAAGGCGACGCCGTGCGTGCCCGCATCGTTGCGCCGACCGGCAATGGTGAAGGCGACGGCAGTGCCGTGGCCCCCCTCGTCATCGATCGTGCTGTTGCCCGCGGCCGCGATCGAGGCGCTGGCGATCCGGCAGCTGCCGGTGCCGATACCGCCTGAGCAGTCGCCGAATTCGGCGCTCTGCAAGTCGATGCCGCTATCGATGACGCCGACGCGAATGCCGGCGCCGGTGCCGCCATGCTGATACGCCGTCAGCGCGTTCATCGACACGGCGCCCGCGGTCGCACGATATTCCGCCGTGTCGTAGCTCATCGCCGGTCCGGGCGTGGGATTGGGTGTCGGTGACGGCGTCGGTGCGGGAGCCGGCATGGGAGTGGGAGTGGGTGTGGGGGATGGCGTCGGGGTGGGTACCGGCGTCGGCGTGGGGCTCGGCGATGGCGTAGGCGTCGGCACCGGCGTGGGCGTCGGGGAGGGTGTAGGCGACGGAGCGGGCACCGGCGTCGGCGCAGGTGCCATGACGGGAGGCGCCGGCACCGGATTGACGCCACCCCCGCCGCCGCTGCCGCCGCACGCGGCCAGCGTCGCGAGGCTGCAGAGCGCAGCACCTTGCATCAGTCGCGCACGAAATGCCGTCTGCATTCTCATCTTCCCTGTGCAAGATGCACGCTCATGCAGATAACTTCCGCATGGTTTACCGTGACTTAACGCAATATACCCGTGCCGCCTTGCAGGTGCTGCGTCCACTCCGTAGAGCCCCGTTCCGATGCGTCCCGAGCTAGGCCATATCCGCAACTGGATCTTCGATCTGGACAACACGCTCTATCCGGTAGGCGCGAACCTCTTTCCCATGATAGACGCGCGGATCGGCGACTATGTGCGCAGGCTGCTGAATTGCTCGCCGGAAGAGGCGCATCGCATCCAGAAGGGCTATTTCCACGCGCACGGCACCACCCTGTCGGGGCTGATGGCCGAGCACGGCGTAGACCCGCACCATTATCTCGCCGACGTCCACGACGTCGACATGACCGTGCTGGAGCGCAACGAGGCGCTCATCGAGGCGCTGGCGCTGCTGCCCGGGCGCAAGCTGGTCTTCACCAACGGCGACGCGCCTTATGCCGGGAAGGTGCTCGACCGGCTCGGCCTCGGCGAGACCTTCGAGGCGATCCACGACATCCACGCCACCGACTATCGCCCCAAGCCCGACCCCTCGGCCTATCGAGGGCTGTGCGAGGCCTATGGCCTCGATCCCGCGGAATCGCTGTTCGTCGAGGACATGGCGCGCAATCTGCAGCCCGCCAAGGCGATCGGCATGACCACGGTGTGGATCGACAACGGCTCCGAGCAGGGGCCTGAGGAAGACCGCAGCTTCGTCGATTATACCGTCACCGATCTCGGCCGGTGGCTGCACGAAATATTGGAGAATTGACGTGACCGACCTCGCCGCCATCATCGACGCTGCCTGGGAGGACCGGGCCAATCTCGGTTTTTCCACCGACGGCGCCATCCGCGAAGCCGTGGCCGAGGCGCTCAATCTGCTCGATCGCGGCGAGGCGCGGGTCGCCGAGCCGGTCGCCGACGGGTGGCAGGTGAACCAATGGCTGAAGAAGGCGGTGCTGCTGAGCTTCCGGCTCAACGACAATGTCGTGGTCGAAGGGCCCGGCGGCGCCAACTGGTTCGACAAGGTGCCGTCGAAATTCGCCAATTGGGGTGAGACCGCGTTCCGCGAGGCCGGCTTTCGCGCGGTGCCCGGCAGCGTGGTGCGGCATGGTGCGCATATCGCCAAGGGCGCGGTGCTGATGCCGAGCTTCGTCAATATCGGCGCATTTGTCGGCGAGGGGACGATGGTCGACACCTGGGCGACGGTCGGCAGCTGCGCCCAAATCGGCAAGAACGTCCACCTCTCGGGCGGTGTCGGCATCGGCGGCGTGCTCGAGCCGCTCCAGGCCGACCCGGTGATCATCGGCGACGGCGCGTTCATCGGCGCGCGCGCCGAAGTCGCCGAGGGCGTCCGCGTCGGCGAAGGCGCGGTGCTGTCGATGGGCGTCTATCTCGGCGCCTCGACCAGGATCATCGACCGCGCGACCGGCGAGGTCCATCGCGGCCACGTCCCCCCTTATTCGGTGGTGGTGCCGGGCAGCATCGGCGGCGGGGACGGCAAGCCGGCTTTGTACTGCGCGGTGATCGTCAAGACGGTCGACGCGCAGACGCGGAGCAAGACCGGGATCAACGAGCTGTTGCGGGATTGATGCCCTTCCCCTCCCTGCAAGGGAGGGGCTAGGGGTGGGTCCAGCGACGGGCGGGGCTCGATGCCCCCGCCTGGCGCTTTGGAGCGTGGCAAATGAGTCTTTTTGAGCGCGCAGACGCGCGCACCCACCCCTTGATCCCCTCCATGCCAGCAGGGAGGGGAAAGCCATGACCGAACCTATGACCTACGGGCGCTATCTCGCGCTCGATCAGCTTCTTGCCGCCCAGCATCCGCTCTCGGACCGCGACGACGAGCTGCTGTTCATCATCATCCACCAGACCAAGGAATTGTGGCTGAAGCAGATCCTCGCGGAACTGCTGCCCGCCAAGACTTTGGTCCGCGGAGGCCGGCTGATCGAGGCGTACAAGAACCTCGCGCGGATCAGCCGCATCCAGGCGGTGATGACCTTGAGCTGGGACGTGCTCGCGACGATGACGCCGAGCGACTATACCCGCTTCCGCGAAGTGCTCGGGCCCAGCTCGGGCTTCCAGTCGGACCAGTTCCGCGCGGTTGAGACGCTGCTCGGGGTGCGCGGCGGCGGCGTGCCGGGGGCGCTGACCCGGCAATATGCCGCCGAGCCCAGCCTGTGGGACGATGCCAATGCGGCCCTCGCCGCCGCAGGGTTCGCGGTGCCGCCCGAGGCACTCGCCCGCGACTGGCCGCAGCCCTATGCGCCAAGCGAGGCAGTCGAGGCGGCATGGGCGCAGGTCTATCGCGACCCGCATACCCATTGGGACCTGTATCAGCTCGCCGAGAAACTGGTCGATATCGACGATGCGATGGCGACGTGGCGCCACAAGCACGTCCTGACCGTCAGCCGCGTGATCGGGATGAAGCAGGGCACCGGCGGCACCGCCGGCGTGCCGTATCTCGAATCGACGCTCAAGAAGCGCGCCTTTCCCGAGCTCTGGTCGCTGAGGACGCAATTGTGATGCGCAGACTTCCTTGTTCCCCTGCGAAAGCAGGGGTTCAGAGTCGCAAGCGTGTCGCCCGGGATTCCTGTGCTCCTGCTTTCGCAGGAGCACACGCTGCATGACGAGCTACAAGCACCTGTTCCAGCGGGCGATTGCGGCGGCGCCTGATCGGGTCCATTTCGCGGCGCATTCGCACCATCTCTGGCCTGATGCGTCATGGCTAGGCCAGCTCGCCGCGTGGGAGGACGGAGTGCGCCTCGCCGACCGCAAATGGGAGCGGGTGATGGGCGAGATCTGGCCCGCCGCGCAGGCGCATGTCGCCGCCGAGCTGGGGCTGCCTGAGCCGGACAGCATCGTCTTCGCCCCGAACACGCACGAATTGCTGCTTCGTATCGCCTCGGCGCTGCCGCGGCGGCCGCTGCGCATCCTCGCGGGCGACGGCGAGTTCCACAGCTTTCGCCGGCAGAGCGCGCGGTGGGAGGAGGCGGGCAGCGCGGTGGTCGACCGCGTGCCGCTGGAGCGGCTCGTCGCCGCAGCGCGGGCGGGCGCGCATGACCTTATCTTCGTGAGCCAGGTCCAGTTCGGCACCGGGCAGGTGTTCGACGGGATCGCCGAACTCGCTGCGCTGGCGCGCCTCGAGGGACCGTGGGTGGTGATCGACGGCTATCACGGCTTCATGGCGGTGCCGACCGATCTGTCGGCGGTGGCGGACCGGGTGTTCTATCTCGCGGGCGGCTACAAATATGCGATGTCGGGCGAGGGCTGCGCGTTCCTCCATGCGCCGCCGGGTTTCGGACCGCGTCCCGAGATCACCGGCTGGTATGCCGAATTCGACGATCTCTCGCTGCCGCCGGGCAGCATCGGCTATGCGCCGGACGCGCGGCGGTTCATGGGGGCCACCTTCGATCCGTCGGGGATCTACCGCTTCGTCGCGGTGCGCGACATGCTGCGGCAGGAGGGACTGCGCACCGCCGACATCGGGGCGCATGCGGCGGGGCTGCGCGACGCGCTGCTGGCGGATCTGCCGATCCATGCCGAGCTGCTCAACCCGGGTTCGCAGGCGCGGTTTGTCGCGCTGCGTTCGCCCGAGGCGGCACAGTGGAAGGCGCGACTCGAGGCCGAGGACGTGATCGTCGATGTGCGCGGCGACGTGCTGCGGATCGGGTTCGGGCTGTATCAGGATGGGCGCGACCTCGCGCGGCTGATCGCAGCATTGCGACGGCTCTGATCCTCCCCCGCCAGGGGGAGGTGGCATGCGCAGCATGACGGAGGGGGAGGAATCACTGCGTTCAGTACTTCCTCCCCCTCCGTCGCTTTCAGCGACACCTCCCCCTAGCGGGGGAGGATTGCAGAATCCGCGAGGTTAGCGCGTGCGGAATTCCGCCCGATGCGCGTCGCTAGCACTGTAGCTTTATGCTTGCCTAATGCGCGCCGCCGACCCTCGGCACGCCGAGACGCGGAATGTCGATCTTGGGGCAGCGGTCCATCACGACCTTGAGCCCGGCCGCCTCGGCGCGGGCGGCGGCTTCCTCGTTGATCACGCCGATCTGCAGCCACACCGACTTCGCGCCCGCGGCGATCGCCTCGTCCACTGCCTCGCCCGCGGCGATCGGGCGGCGGAAGATATCGACCATGTCGATCGGCTCGCCGATCTGGCTCAGCTCGCGGAACACGAACTCGCCATGGATATGCTCGCCGGTGATCTGCGGGTTGACCGGGATCACGCGATAGCCGCGGCTCTGGAGATAGGCCATCACGCCATAGCTCGGCCGGTCGGGCCGGTCCGACGCGCCGACCATGGCGATCGTGCGGGTTTCCTCGAGCAATTGGCGAATGTCTTCGTCGCGCGTGAGCGGCATGAGTCAGCCTCCGTTCGCGGCGAGCCAATCATCCAGCCGCGCCGCCAGAGCGGCGAACGTCTCCGCCTGCGGGCCGTTCCCTGCGGCGGGCGGATCGCCGGCGTCCGAAGCGGCGCGGATCGCCAGTTCGAGCGGCACCCGGCCGAGAAAAGGCAGGCCCATCTTGCCGGCCGCGGCTTCGGCACCGCCGCTGCCGAACGGATCCGAAACCTCGCCGCAATGCGGGCAGGCATAGCCCGCCATATTCTCGATCAGGCCGACGATCGGCACGTTGACCTTGTTGAACAGGTCGATCGCGCGCGCAGCGTCGATCAGCGCGAGGTCTTGCGGCGTCGACACGATGATCGCCCCGGCCGGCTTGTGCTTCTGGACCATGGTGAGCTGGAGGTCGCCGGTGCCCGGCGGCAGATCGAGGATCAGTATTTCGGCGTCGCCCCAATCGGCATCGACCATCTGGCCGAGCGCGCCGCCCGCCATCGAACCACGCCACGCGATCGCCTGCCCTTCGGGCACCAGCCCCCCCATCGACAGCAAGGGTACGCCGAATCGCGTCTGCACCGGAATCAGCGTCTTCTCGCGTGCCTCGGGACGGATCCCGTCCACCGCGAGGAGCCGGGTCTGCGAGGGTCCATAGATATCGGCATCGACCAACCCGACACGCCGCCCGCGCCGCGCCAGCGCGATGGCGAGGTTGGCGGCAATGGTCGATTTGCCGACCCCACCCTTGCCGCTGCCGACTGCGATAAGCCGTCGCGTCCGCCGCTCGCTGGTGAGCAGCACGCGCACTTCCGAGACTCCGGGGCTGGACTCGGCAACACGCCGAGCATCGGCCTCCAGTTCGGCGCTCGCCGCCGCGGCGAGGCCCGTCACGTCGAGCACGATGCTCGCCCGTCCCCCCTCGATTCGCACGGTCGCGCGGCCCGCCGCGATCGGCTCAAGCGCCGCTTTCAGGTCCTGGACATGATTCATTACGCGCCAGATAGGCGCACAATCGGCGGCTGCCACTGTAAATCCGCTTCTGCGTCCTTATAAAGACAGCCATGGTGAACCTATCGGGCTGGCGCGGACTGGCCGGCATCTTCAAGAACGAGGCCCCCAAGAGTCCGTGGGGCAGTGGCGGCGGAACTGGCGGCTCCGGTAATGGCGGCGGCTCCGGCAATGGCGGCGGCCCGCGCAATCCCTGGTCGTTCCCGCCCGACGGCAAGCGTCCCCGTCCGGGTGCGACGAGTCTCGACGAATTGCTCAAGCGCGCCCGTGGCGGTGGCGGTGGCGGGGTCCCCGGACTCCCCAGCGGCAGCCGTTTGTGGACTTTGGTGATCGGCGCGCTGGTGCTGATCTGGGTGCTCTACACCAGCATCCATCCGATCGGCCCGCGCGAGCGCGGCGTGGTGACCACGCTCGGCAGCTATTCGACGACGCTCACGCCGGGCGTGCGGCTGACGCTTCCCGCACCGATCCAGCTCGTAGACGTGGTCGACGTCGCCAATATCCGCACCGAGAATTTCCCGACCGGCGGCGAGAATCTGATGCTCACCGGCGACCAGAACATCGTCGATCTCGCTTATTCAGTGCGCTGGGACATCAGCAGCGCAGTCGACTACAAGTTCCAGATCGCGCGACCGGAGGACACCGTCCGCGCCACCGCCGAGAGCGCGATGCGCGCGATCGTCGCCACGACCAGCCTCAACGAAGCGATCGGCCAAGGGCGCGCGCGGATCGAAGGACAGGTCCAGGCCTCGATCCAGCAGATCCTCGACCAATATCATTCGGGCATCCGCATCCAGGGCGTCGCGATCCAGAAAGCCGCGGCTCCGCAGGCGGTGGACGAGGACTTCAAGCAGGTCACCGCCGCGCAGCAGGAGGCGCAGGCCAACAAGAACAACGCCAATGCCTATGCCCAGCAGGTGCTCGCCGCCGCGCAGGGCGAGGCGGCCGAGTTCGACAAGATCTATGAACAGTACAAGGCCGCGCCCGAAGTGACGCGCCGCCGCATCTATTACGAGACGATGGAGCAGATCCTGTCCCGGACCAACAAGACGATCGTCGAAGCCCCCGGCGTGACCCCCTATCTGCCGCTTCCCGGCATGCGCCAGGGCGGCGGCACGCCGCCTGCTGACCCGCAGGCGCGCGCGCAGACGGGAGCAGCACGATGAACGCCAGCTGGTTCCGCAGCCCGATCGGCATCGCCATCGCGATCATCCTCGCGCTCGTGGTGCTGATGAGCACCGTGGCGATCGTTCCCGAGAGCAAGCAGGCCGTGATCCTGCGGCTCGAGCAGCCCTATCGCACGGTCAATGCGTACAAGGCCAACGAGCAATATGGCCGCACCCAGGCCGGGCCGATCTTCCGCATCCCCTTCGTCGACCGGGTCGTCTGGGTCGACAAGCGCGTGCTCGATCTCGACCTGCCCAACCAGCCGGTGCTCTCGACCGACCAGCTGCGGCTCGAGGTCGACGCCTATGCGCGGTTCCGCGTGGTCGATCCGCTGCGGATGGTGGTGACCGTCGGCAACGAGGATCGGGTGCGCGAGCAGCTCCAGCCCTTGTTCGGCTCGTCGCTGCGCAACGAGCTCGGCAAGCGCACCTCCGCGATCCTGCTCAGCCCCGAGCGCGGCGAGGTGATGGACAATATTCAGGCCGCGCTGCAGCGGCTCGCCAGCCAGTACGGAGTCGAGATCGTCGACGTTCGCATCAAGCAGACCGAGCTGCCGAGCGGCTCACCGCTCGACAGCGCGCTCAACCGCATGGCGACGGCGCGCCGCCAGGAAGCCGCTACGATCAAGGCGCAGGGCCTCAAGGAGGCGCAGATCATCCGCGCCAATGCCCAGGCGCAGGCCGCGCAGGTCTATGCCCAGGCGTTCAACAAGGACCCTGCCTTCTACGATTTCTATCGCGCGATGCAGTCGTACCGGACGACCTTCCTCTCGCAGGGCGAGGGCAAGGGCGACACCTCGATCATCCTCTCCCCGCAGAACAGCTATCTGCGCGAGTTCATGGGGCAACGATGATCCTGCAGCTTCGTTCATATTCAATCGGCGTTCAGCAAGCCGGCGCGACAAGCGCGGTGGAACGCTTACTCGTCCTTTGAGAGGATTCGCCCACGTGCGTTACGTCTACGCTCTTACCACTGCCCTTGCCCTTGGTAGCGCCGCCACTGCCCTGACCTTGAATCACCCCGCCGGCGCGCAGACGGCGCAGAACGAGCCGGGTTCGATCCAGGCAGCGGCACCGCGCGGCGGCGCGCCGATGAGCTTCGCCGACATGGTCGCCAAGCTGCAGCCGGCGGTGGTCAACATCTCGACCACCCAGCGCATCACCGTCCAGCAGCAGAACCCGTTCCAGGGCACGCCGTTCGAGAATTTCTTCGGTGCGCCGCGCGGCGGCGGTTCGCGTACCCAGGAGGCGCAGTCGCTGGGTTCGGGCTTCCTGATCTCGGCCGACGGCTATATCGTCACCAACAACCACGTCGTCTCGGCCGGCACGCAGGGCGCGACGGTCGAATCGATCACGGTCACACTGCCCGACCGGCGCGAGTTCACTGCCAAGCTGGTCGGCCGCGATCCATCGTCGGACCTCGCGGTGCTCAAGATCCAGGGCAACAACTTCCCGTTCGTCCGCTTCGGCGATTCGCGTCAGGCGCGGGTCGGCGACTGGGTGGTGGCGATCGGCAATCCGTTCGGCCTGTCGGGCACGGTCTCGGCAGGCATCGTCTCGGCCGTCAACCGCGTCACCGGCGGCGGCGCCTATGACCGCTTCATCCAGACCGACGCCTCGATCAACCGGGGCAATTCGGGCGGCCCGATGTTCGACCTGCAGGGCAATGTCATCGGCATCAACTCGCAGATTCTGTCGCCGACCGGTGGCAATGTCGGCATCGGCTTCGCGATTCCCGCCGAGCAGGCCAAGCCGATCGTCGAGACGCTGATGCGCGGCGAGAACGTTACCCGCGGCTATCTCGGCATCGGCATCCAGCCGGTCACCGACGACATTGCCGGCGCGATCGGCGCCAGCAAGGACAGGGGCGAGATCATCGGCAGCGTCGAGCCGGGCCAGCCCGGCGATCGCGCCGGCCTGCGCCCGGGCGACGTGGTGCTGGCGATCAACGGCCAGGACGTCACGCCCGAGCAGACCTTGAGCTACATCATTGCGCGGCAGAAGCCGGGCTCGCGGGTCAGCCTCGACATTTTGCGCGACGGGCGCCGCCAGCAGCTGACCGCCACCGTCGGCACGCGCCCGTCCGACGAGGAGCTCGCCGCGCGTACCGGTCAGGGCTTCGATCCCGACGCTACTGATGATGGTGCGGGTGCGCCGGCCTCGGCATCTTCGACGCTGGGCCTCGCCGTCCAGCCGCTCAACCCGCAGATCGCACGGTCGCTCCGGCTCGATCCGGGCGTGCGCGGCGTGGTGGTCACCGCCGTCGATCCGGACAGCGATGCCGCCACCAAGGGTTTCGGCCGCGGTGTGGTCATCACCCGCGTGAACAACACGCCGGTCGTCTCGGCAGCCGACCTCGCGCGGGCGGTGCAGGAAGCGCGCAGCGCCGGACGCAAGCAGGTGCTGCTCTACGTCATGATCCAGGGGCAACCGCGGCTCGTCGGCGTCGACATCGAGGCATCGCGCTGAGCAACCCCCGAGGGGCTGACCAATGCCCGTTTCTTCCCTAGAGCCGAGGTCCTGAAACGGAGTTCGGCGATGGCGGAAGAGACGGGCATTTTCGTGGGTGCGGCAGGCACCGAGCGGCAGGAGCTGGTGCTCCGCCGCGCCAATCGCCACGGGCTGATCGCCGGCGCGACCGGCACCGGCAAGACCGTCACCCTGCAGGTCCTCGCCGAGGGATTTTCGGCTGCGGGCGTGCCGGTGTTCGTCTCCGACGTAAAGGGCGATCTTTCCGGGCTCGGCATGGCCGGATCGCCGACCGCGAAAACGCATGCGATCTTCGCGGCACGCGCGCAGGAGATCGGCGACAGCGAGTGGCGCTACGGCGAGTTGCCGGTGCAGCTCTGGGACCTGTTCGGCGAACAGGGCCACCCGATCCGCGCGACGATCTCGGAGATGGGGCCGCTGCTGCTCGCCCGATTGCTCGACCTGAACGACACGCAGGAAGGCGTGCTCAACGTCGCCTTTCACGTCGCCGACGAGGACGGGCTGCTGCTCCTCGATCTCGACGATCTGCAGGCGATGCTCGCGCATTGCGCCGAGCGGGCGAGCGAGCTTTCGACCAAATTCGGGAACATCACCAAGGCGAGCATCGGCACGATCCAGCGCCAGTTGCTCCAGCTGCGCACCCAGGGCGCCGAGAACTTCTTCGGCGAGCCGGCGCTCGACATCAGCGAGTTCATCCGCACCGACGACCGTGGGCGGGGCGTGGTCAACATCCTCGCTGCCGATAAATTGATGGCGAGCCCGCGGCTTTATGGCAGCTTCCTGCTGTGGATGCTGTCCGAGCTGTTCGAGACGCTTCCCGAAGTGGGCGATCCCGACAAGCCGGTGCTGGTCTTCTTCTTCGACGAGGCGCATCTGCTGTTCGACGATGCGCCCAAGGCTTTGCTCGACAAGATCGAGCAGGTCGTGCGGCTGATCCGCTCCAAAGGCGTCGGGGTCTATTTCGTCACCCAGAACCCGATCGACATACCCGAGGATGTCGCGGGACAGCTCGGCAACCGCGTGCAGCACGCCTTGCGCGCCTTCACGCCGAAAGATGCCAAGGCGGTCCGCGCCGCAGCCGAAACCTTCCGGCCCAATCCCGACGTGGACGTTGCACAGGCGATCACCGAACTGAAAGTCGGGGAGGCCTTGGTCTCGGTGCTGCAGGAAGACGGGTCGCCTTCGCCGGTGCAGCGCGCGCTGATCCGCGCGCCGGGAACACGGGTGGGACCGCTGGCGCCGGACGAACGCGCGACCTTGATCGCGACCGATGCGGTGGGCGACAAATACGACACGCCCGTCGATCGCGAGTCCGCCGAAGAGATTCTCGCGGCGAAAGCCGACGAGGCACTGGCCGCCGCCGCCGAAGCCGAGGCCGAAGATGCCGAGGCGCGCACCTATGCCGCACGCGAAAAGGAGCGCGCGCGCATCGCCAAGGAAGCCGAGCGTACCCGCCTCGCGACGCAGCGCGCGCAGGCGACCGCTGCCTCGCCTTGGAGCAAGATGGCCGAATCCGCCGGCCGCGCGGCATCGTCCTCACTCGGACGGCAAGTCGCCAACGAAGTCGGGCGCGAGATATTCGGGGGGCGCGGGCGACGTTCGTCGAGCTTCGGTGCGCAGCTCGTGCGGGGCGTGCTGGGCGGTCTGTTCCGGGGCTGACGCGCGCGGTCGTTCGTGACTCAAATCCTCCCCGGAGGGGGAGGTGGCAGCCGCAGGCTGACGGAGGGGTGGCGGGCCACAAGCTGCAAAGCCTGCGGAGACTACCCCTCCACCGCTTCGCGATCCCCCTCCCCCTCCGGGGGAGGATCTCGTTGGACTCAAGCCTGAGGCCTTAACTCCGCAAGGAAATTGCCCGCGCCCGCTACTTGTGGCTAAGCTCGTCGAAACGTTTTCAAGGAGCGCCGAATGGCCACCGCCCCCCGCCCGCTTTCCGAACTGACGCTGCGCGGCGTGGTTCTGGGCGGCCTGATCACGATCCTGTTCACCGCCGCCAACGTCTATGCCGGACTCAAGGTCGGCCTGACCTTCGCCACCTCGATCCCCGCCGCCGTCGTCTCGATGGCAATCCTCCGCTTCTTCCGCGGCAGCTCGATCCTCGAGAACAACATCGTCCAGACGATCGCCAGCGCGGCGGGCACGCTCGCCGCGATCGTGTTCGTGCTGCCCGGGCTGATCATGGTGGGCTGGTGGTCGGGCTTTCCTTATTGGACCACGGTCGCGGTGTGCACGACCGGCGGCGTGCTGGGGGTAATGTTCTCGGTGCCGCTGCGCCGTGCGCTGGTGACCGGGTCCGACCTGCCCTATCCGGAAGGCGTCGCTGCGGCCGAAGTGCTCAAAGTCGGATCGAACAGCCGTGCCGGCGATGCCGAGAATGCGCGGGGGCTGCGCGTGCTGATGCTCGGCTCGCTCTTCTCGGGCGGTTTTGCCCTGCTCGCCAAGATGAAGCTGGTCGGCGAGGAAGCGGGCAAGAATTTCGCGATCGGCGGCACCGCCACCGGCTGGTCGACCAGCTGGTCTATGCTGCTGATCGGTGTGGGGCATCTGGTCGGCATTTCGGTCGGCGCGGCGATGTTCTTCGGAATGCTGATCTCGTGGACCACGCTCGTCCCCTGGTTCGCTTCGGGCGGGGACTTCTCCGCGGGCGTCGACGCGCTGGTCGGCGGCACCTTCCGTGGACAGGTCCGCTTCATCGGCGCGGGCACGATCGGCGTCGCGGCGATCTGGTCGTTGCTCAAGATCATCGGGCCGATCGTCGCCGGGCTGCGCTCGGCGCTGGCAGCGTCGCGTGCGCGCACGGCAGGCGAGACACTCGACCTGACCGAGCGCGACTTGCCGATCGGCGTGGTCGCACTGGTCACCCTCGCCATTCTCGTGCCGATCGCGTGGTTGCTGTGGAGCTTCTCGGCGGGCGGGCCGGTGCATGACTATCCGGTCGCCGTGATCGGCGGCTCGCTGGTCTATCTGCTCGTCGTCGGCGTGCTGATCGCGGCGATCTGCGGCTATATGGCCGGGCTGATCGGCGCGTCCAACTCGCCGGTCTCGGGCGTCGGCATCCTCGCGGTGCTCGGCGCGTCGCTGCTGCTGGTCGCGATCTTCGGCCACGAGGCCGATCCGACGCGGACCAACGCGCTGATCGCCTATGCGCTGTTCACCACCGCGATCATCTTCTCGATCGCGACGATCTCGAACGACAATCTCCAGGACCTCAAGACCGGCCAGCTCGTCGGCGCGACGCCGTGGAAGCAGCAGGTTGCGCTCGTGCTCGGCGTGGTGTTCGGCAGCCTCGCCATCCCGCTGGTGCTCGACCTGCTCAAGAACACGCTCGGTTTCGTCGGCATGCCCGGCGCCGGGCCCAATGCATTGTCGGCACCGCAGGCGGCATTGATCTCGTCGATCGCCAAGGGCGTGCTCGGCGGCGACATCGACTGGGGGCTGATCGGCATCGGCGCGGCCATCGGTGCCGGCGTGATCCTGATCGACGAATTGCTCGGCCGGTCGGGCAAGATGCGGCTGCCCCCGCTCGCGGTCGGCATGGGGATCTATCTGCCGATGGCGCTCACCTTGCTGATCCCCGTGGGTGCGGTGATCGGCTATTTCTACAATCGCTGGGCCACGCGCAGCATTAATCCCGAATTCGCCGAGCGGATGGGCGTGCTCGCGGCGACCGGTCTGATCGTCGGCGAAAGCCTGTTCGGGGTGGCGTTTGCGGGCATCCTGGCCTGGGCCAACCGCAATTCGCCGATCCCGCCCAACGATGCGCCGCTGGCGTTGATGGGCGAGGGGTTCGAGAGCGTGGCGCTGTGGCTCGCGCCGTTGCTGTTCTTCGGGCTCATCGCGCTGATCTATGCCCGCACCCGCGCGATGGTGCGCAGCGCACCTCTGGCGAGCGAGCCGCCGGTCGATCAGGACATCGCGACCTATCGGTGAGCTGATCCATTCCCCTCCCTAAAAGGGAGGGGTCAGGGGTGGGTAGAAACGGTCGGGGCTCGATGCCCCGGCCGTTTCTTTTTGGCGATGATGGCGATGAATCTTTTTGGGCGCGCAGACGCGCGCACCCACCCCCTGCCCCTCCCTGCAAGCAGGGAGGGGTGTTAAGAGTCAGCCCATTTGCTCGAGCAGCGACTTGATCGGCACGAAGGCGAAGGCGACCGAGCTGTCGGCCACCCCGTACGGGATGAAGATCTTGTCGCCGTGCTTGATCGCGCCGCAGGTGTAGACGACGTTCGGCACATAGCCCTCGCGGTCCTGATCGGCCGCGGCCAGCAGCGGCTCCTTCGAGCGTGCAAGCACCTTCGACGGATCGTTCTTGTCGAGCAACGCCGCGCCGATCGAATATTTGCGCATCGCGCCGACCCCGTGGGTGAGCACCAGCCAGCCGTCATCGACTTCGATCGGCGGGCCGCAATTGCCCATCTGGACGAGCTCCCACGGATATTGCGGCTTGATCAACAGGTCGCCGCCTTCCCAATGGGTGATGTCCTCCGAGGTGTGGAGGAAGATGTTCTCGCCGTCCTGGCGGCCGAGCATCATGTATTTGCCGTCGATCTTGCGCGGGAACAGGGCCATGCCCTTGTTGCGCGAGGCACCGCCGGACATCGGCACGAGATCGATCGCGCGCCAGTCACGCGTGCGCATCAGCTCGGACTGGATCACCGACCCGTTATAGGCAGTGTAGGTGCCGATCCATTCCTCGCTGCCGTCATCATGATGGAAATGGCAGATGCGCAGATCCTCGAGCCCGTTCGACTGGGCCTTGGTGATCGGGAATATCACCGTTCCCGACAAGGTCGAATCACGGTGGCGGTAGACCGTGACCGGGCCCTCGGGCACCTTGTCCTCGTCCTCCTCGCGCGCATCCGCTGCCGTGGCGAAGGGCGGCTCGGGTGCCAGGGTGAGCTCGTTCTTGTCGGTGATGATGCCTTCACGGAAGGCGACCGAGGAGATGTGCCCCTCGCCCACCGCCCGCAACGACATCAGGATGCGCATGCTGCCCCTCGGCATGCCCGACTGATCGTAATGCGGGACCGCGCTGGGGTTCATCAAAGCGGCGGCGGCATAGCTATATTCGTGGCAGAAATAGGCGCCGAGCAATTGCCGCTTCTCGTCGCCGATCGTGCTCCCGTCCAGATTGAGCATGTTCTCGATCTCGTCGTAGCGCGTCATGAACACGCGGCGAGTCTGCCAGTGGCGCGCCTCGAAATCCTTGAGAACGATCTCGAGCTGCGCGCGCGCCTCGCCCGGCGACATCGCCAACACTTCGTTGACGATGCGCTCAGACCGGCTGGGACCCGAACCGTTCTGCGCCCAGGCGATGTGAAACGGCCGGACCACCACGCGCGACGGATCGGCGCGCAGCCGCAGCGTGTGATTGAACAATTCCTGCATTCACCCCCCGATAGCGTCCCAATCTGCCGGCACGCAGGGTTTACGCGACGGCGGTGCGGGGGGTGCTTTCCACGTTTTCGGCCGGCTTTGAAAGTACGGAAATCGCGCAATTCGCCAACTGGAGCGCCAAAATCGACTCGGCGCCCTGATTCCGGTTCAAACCGGTCGGCATCAGCCCGTCGAAACAGCCGCCATCCTGCGCGGTTGCGAGCGGCAGCTCGAGATCGTTGGCGCCGAGATACCAACGATAGGCCTTCATCGCCTCTTCGTACCAGCGCTTGTCGCCGGTCACCTCATAGGCCGCGGCGCACGCGTCGACAGTCGCCTGCGCCTCGAGCGGCTGCTGGTCGAACTGCAGCGGCTCGGAATAAGGCGGGCGGCCGAAGCTCTCGCTGCCCACCGCGCGGAAGCGGCCCTCGGGCGAGGTCTGGCGCCCGACGATCCAGTCGAGCGTCTCGAGCCCGACCTCGATGAAATCCTGCCGGTCGAGTGCCTTGCCGGCGCGGAGCAACGCTTCGGGCAGGCGGGCATTGTCATAAGCGAGGACGATCTCGAACCACTGCCATTCGGGACGCCGCGCCTGATCGAGCAAAGTGATCAGCTCCTCGCCATAGCGGGTGAGGATCGTGCGCGAGAGCGCATGGCCCGGATGCGCCTCGATCATCGCCGCGGCGCCGAGCATCGCAAAAGCATGGCTGCGCGGCGCCTCGAGCTCGAGTGCAATCGATGCGGTGTTGTCGAACATCATCGATGCCCAGTCGCGATGCTTCTGGGCGCGGGCATCGCGCGCGGTCACGCCCAGCGCCCAGATCGCGCGGCCGTTCGAATCCTCCGACCCGACATCCTCGCACCAGGTGCGGTCGAAGTTCATGAAATTGCGGAAGCGGCGCTGGTCCGCATTCCATGCAAATTGGACGAACGACGCATAGATGCTCGTCCATTTGTCGCGCACGGACTCGTCGATCTCCTCGATCTTCGACATCAGGATCAGCGCGCGGGCATTGTCGTCGATGCAATAGCCGTGACGGCGGTCGGGCACCGAATAGATCGAATGCTGGAGCATGCCGGTCGAGTCGCTCATCCGCTCGACGGCGGCGATGTCGGGCTTGAGCGTTGCCAGTTCCGCCGTCGCCTTGCCGAAGCGGCGCGGCTTGGCGGCGACGATCGCCTCCAGCTCGGCCATCGCGTTCTCCGCAAGGCGCGGCCACACCATTGTCCGGCCGCGCGAATAGGCGCGGTGCGCGAGCGCCAGCCGCTCGGTCTTGTCGGCGAGCAGCCGGTTGATCTCGCGGGCGAACGCCGCGCTGTCGCCGAAATCGACGAGCACGCCGTGATCGTCGGCGAGGATCTCGGTCGCGTGGACGTACGGCGTCGAGATCACCGGCTTGCCGACGCCGACCGCATAGGAGAGCGTGCCCGAGGTGATCTGTGCCGGATTGCTGTAGGGCGTGACATAGAGGTCGGCAGCCTGGAGATAGTCGATCAGTTCGCCATGCTCGACGAATGCATCGATGAACTGAACATGCCCGGCGACGCCCTTTTCTTCGGCGAGCGCCTTGAGGCGGTCGCGATAGGCCTCGCCCTCATGCGCGACGAGATTGGGATGGGTCGCACCGAGGATGACGTACAGCGCCTCGGGGTGGTTGGCGACGACCTGCGGCAGCGCCGAGATCATCGTCTCGATGCCCTTGTTCGGCGCGAGCAGGCCGAAGGTCAGCACGACCTCGCGTCCCTCCCAGCCGAACGCCGGCTTGAGGCTGTCGGGATCGACGAACTGGCGCTCGGGCACGCCGTGCGGGATCATGACGATGTTCTTGTCGGTAGCGCCATGCACGCGCTTGAGAATGTCGCGACCCTTCTCGGCCATCACGATGATCCGCGACGAGCGGCGCAGCAGCGCCTCCATCACGCGGCGCTCGTCGGCGCTCGGCTTCTCGAGAACGGTGTGCAGCGTGCTGATCACCGGAATCGAGAGGCGGTCGATCAAAGCGATCAAAAACTCGCCCGCGGGGCCGCCGTAAATGCCGTATTCGTGCTGGATCCAGAGCGCCTGCGCACCGCTCGCCTCGATGGCACGGGCGGCGTCGAGATAGGCGCTGCGCTCGTTCTGGGGAATCGCGCGGGTGACGGCTTCCGGATAATCGTACCGGCCCGGATGATCGTCCATCGCATAGACGTCGACGCGCAGATCCGGGTAGCGCTGCTTGAGCGCATTGTAGGTGTCGGTCGTGTAGGTCGCGAGGCCACATTTGCGCGGCAGAAAATTGCCGATAAGCGCGAGGTGGTTGATCTCCGATCCAGGCATGAACGGCGCCATTCCAGTTCCTTCGCTACTGCAAACAATCAGGCTGTCGAAAGCCTGTAACGCGTCTCCCAACTCTCGCGGAGGAATATGGTTTCATTCTTGTTGCAATGCAACATGCACGAATCCGATGAAGCGTGCTGTAAATCTGAGGTTCAGCCTCGACCGCGGTAGCCCGGCACGTCCTGCGGCGGAATCCACACGCCCATCGGGGGCTCTCCGGACTGCCAGAACACGTCGATCGGGATGCCGCCGCGTGGATACCAATAGCCGCCGATCCGGAGCCATTTCGGCTTCATTTCCTCGAACAGCCGCTCGCCGATGCCGACGGTGCAGTCCTCGTGAAAGGCCCCGTGGTTGCGGAAGCTGCCGAGGAACAATTTGAGCGACTTGGATTCGACGATCGTCGCGCCGGGCACATAGTCGATCACCAGATGCGCGAAATCGGGTTGGCCGGTGATCGGGCAGAGCGACGTGAATTCGGGCGCGGCGAAGCGGATCATGTAGCGGCTGCCGGGGCGCGGATTGGGGACGTAATCGAGCTCCGCCTCTTCGGGGGTGGCGGGAAGCGCGGAGGTCTGGCCGAGATGCTTGGGTTCCATCGCGGCCATGTAGGCGTTTGCGGAGCGCTTTGCATCCTTCTAGGAGCAAGACGATGGACGGACTCGTAACGACAGCCTGGCTCGCGGAGCAACTCGGCGCCGATGATCTGGTGGTGCTCGACGCCACCTACACTTCGACCTTGCCCGGGTCGGCGAAGCAGGATCCGCGCACCGAATATGCCGAGGGGCATATCCCCGGCGCGCTGCTGCTCGACCTCGACACGCTGGTCGACGGCGGGGATCCGCTTCCCTCGATGCTGCCGCCGCGCGACCGGTTCGAGGCGCGGATGGCCGAGCTCGGAATCAACGCGGACAGCCGGGTGGTGCTCTACGACAACAGTCCGCACCACACTTCGGCCCGGGCCTGGTGGGTGCTCGGCCGCTTCGGCGTCGCGGCGGCGTTGCTCGACGGCGGGATCGCGAAGTGGAAAGCCGAAGGCCGTCCGCTCGAACAAGAGGCTCCCTCGCCTGTCCGCAGCAGCTTCGAGGCAGGCATGCCGCGGACCCAGGTGCGCAGCCTCGCCGAAATGCAGGTGACCGACGAGCAGATCGTAGATGCGCGCTCGGCCGCCCGTTTCACCGGCGAGGAACCCGATCCGCGCAGCGAATGCGCTCCGGGACATATTCCGGGTTCCAAGAACATCCCGCAGGGCCGCTTCTTCGCGGCGGACGGGACGTGGAAGCGCCCCGAGGCGATCCGCGCCTTGTTCGCGGATGCGGGCCTCAACCTTGACCAGCCGCTTGTTGCCACCTGCGGATCGGGGATCACCGCCTGCGTGATCGCCTTTGCCGGGCATCTGATCGGCCGGGACGTGCCGGTGTACGACGGCAGCTGGTCCGAATGGGGCGCGCGGTCCGAAACCCTCAAGGCGCTGGGTCCGGCATGAGCGACGAGAAGGACGCAACCAGGATCGTCCAGGCCGGGCGGCGCGATGAATGGACGCAGGGGGTGGTCAACCCCCCGGTGTGGCGCGCCTCGACCATCCTCTATGATTCGGTCGCCGAATTGCGGGCGCGCGGCGCGGCCGACACCCACCACAAATTGTTCTACGGCCGCCGCGGCACGCCAACGCAATGGTCGCTCGCCGAGGCGCTGACCGAGCTAGAGCCGGGCGCCGAGGCCACCCTGCTCTATCCTTCGGGCGTCGCTGCGATCGCCACTGCCCTGCTCGCGGTGCTCGAACCCGGCGACGAATTGCTCCTCGCCGACAGCGTCTACGATCCGACCCGCAACTTCGCCAACGGCATGCTCAAACGGTTCGGAGTCACCACAACCTTCTACGATCCGCTGATCGGCGCCGGGATCGCTGCGCTCTGCACCGAGCGGACCAAGGCGATCTTCATGGAGAGCCCGGGCAGCCTGACCTTCGAGGTGCAGGACATCCCCGCCATCGTCGGGGTGGCGAAGGAGCGGGGGATCACCACTCTGCTCGACAATACCTGGGCGACGCCGCTGCTGCTGCCGGCGATCCCGCTCGGCGTGGACTATTCGATCCTCGCCTGCACCAAATATGTCGTCGGCCATTCGGACGTGATGCTGGGATCGGTGACCGCTGCGCAGGGGCAGTATAACCGCCTGCGCGCCGCGACCTATCAGCTCGGCCAGACCGCCAGCCCCGACGACGCGTGGCTCGGCGCCCGCGGGCTGCGGACCATGGCGGTGCGGCTCGACCAGCATGGCCGCGCCGCGCTCAAGATCGCCGAATGGCTCGAAGACCGGCCGGAGGTGGCACGCGTGCTCCACCCGGCGCTGCCCGATTGCCCCGGCCACATGACCTTCGTCCGCGACTTCCACGGTCCGTCCGGCCTGTTCTCGTTCGTGCTCAACGGTGGCGACGAGGCCGCCCGCGCTGCATTGATCGACGGCCTGAAACATTTCGGCATCGGCTATAGCTGGGGCGGCTATGAGAGCCTCGCCCTCCCGGCCGATCCCGAGCGCCATCGCAGCGCCACCCGCTGGGATGCCGAAGGTCCGGTCGTCCGCCTCCAGATCGGGCTGGAGGACTGCGACGACCTGATTACCGACCTCGAGGCCGGTCTCGCGCGCTTTGCCGCGGTGCGCGGGTGATGGAGCGGGTCGGGGCATGGCTGGCGGGACATAATCTGCCGGATGCCCACGAGCTTTCCGAAGCAGCGATCGCCGGCGGACTGACGGTGCTGGCGCTGATCCTCGGCTGGCTCGCCGGCCGCCATATCGGCACGCGGATCGCCGCTTCCTGGGCCGAGCATGTCAACGGCAATGCGGCAAGCTTCCATCTGCGGATCTGCGCAATCATGCGCTGGGGGACCGCGGCGATCCTGCTCGCGATCGTCGCAGCGAGCTGGCCCTGGACGCCGCTGCCGGCTTTGATCCTCGGGCTGATCGAGGGGTTCGCGGTCGCGATGCTGACGGCGGGCGTGCTGCGCGGACTGAGTCTGCCGCGCTGGGCGGCATGGACGCTCGCCGCGCTCGCCTTCACCGCGATCCTGAGCAACGCGATCGGCGGCTTCGCCGTGATCGAGACGACGCTCGACCGGGTTGGCATCCAGGTCGGCCAGCGGCGACTGTCGCTGCTCTCGGGCATCGCGGTCGGCATTACCGTGCTGCTGCTTTTCGCGGGCGTGCGGCTGATCAATCGCGTGCTCGGCCATACCATCGGCAGCGCCCGCGGCTTCGACGCGACCCAGAAATTGCTCGTCCAGAAGCTCGCCGCCATCGCGGTGGTGGTGCTCGCTTTCTTCATCGGCGTCGACCTGCTCCAGATCGACCTCACTGCCTTCGCGGTGTTCTCGGGCGCGTTCGGGCTCGCCATCGGCTTCGGGCTGCAGAAGACGATCGGCAATCTGATCGCCGGGATCATCCTGCTGATGGACCGATCGATCAAGCCGGGCGACGTGATCGTGGTGGGGGACAGTTTCGGGTGGGTGAACAAGATTGGCGTGCGCGCTGTCTCGGTGGTCACCCGCGACGGCAAGGAGCATCTGATTCCGAACGAGAATCTGATGACGCAGGAGGTCGAGAACTGGTCGTATACCGATCGCAACGTCCGCGTGCGCATCCCGGTGACCGTCGCCTATGACTGCGACCTCAAGCTCGCGCAGGAACTGATGCTGCGCGCCGCTGCCGAAAGCCCGCGCGTGCTCGACAATCCGAAGACCAACGTCTGGCTGATGGCGTTCGGCCAGACCGGGGTCGAGCACGAGATCCTTGCCTGGATCAGCGACCCCGAGAGCGGCGTTGGCAATGTCCGCAGCGACGTGCTGAACCGGCTGTGGCTGCTGTTCAAGGAGCACGGGATTCAGATCCCCTACCCGGTCCGCGACATTCGCGTGACCCAGTGGCCGGGAGTGATCGACGGCGGCAGCCAAGGCATGCCGAGCTGATAAAGGCCTGGGTAATCCGTTCGGCCTGAGCCTGTCGAAGGCCGGCTCTCCACCAGCGATCGACTTGTGGATGGCAGCCCTTCGACAGGCTCAGGGCGAACGGGTTCGGTAATTCAAGTGATCAGCGTAGTCGCGGATTTCTAATCGCCCCTCCCCTTCCGCGCGAACCGCCCCTATCTTGCCTGTCGTGAGTTCGCAGCCGATTACCGCTCGCATCGCCGATGGCGTCGCCTCGATCCCCTCGGCGGAGTGGGACGCCTGCGCAGGTGCCGGCAATCCGTTCGTATCGCACCTTTTCCTCTCGATTCTCGAACGCTCCGGATCCGCGACCGCACGCGCCGGCTGGCAGCCGCTGCCGATCCTCGTCGACGGGGCGCAGGGATGCCCCGCAGCGGTCGCGCCGGCATACGTCAAATCGCACAGCCAGGGCGAATATGTGTTCGATCATGGCTGGGCCGATGCATGGGAGCGGGCCGGCGGGGACTATTATCCCAAGCTCCAGGTGGCGGTGCCGTTCACGCCGGTGCCGGGGCCGCGGCTGCTGCTGCGCGACGAAGCGGCCGCGCCCTCGCTGATTGCCGCGATCGAGGCGGTGACCGACCAGAACCGCCTCTCCTCGGCGCACGTGACCTTCGTCGAGGAAGCGCAGCTGCACTGGTTTGAAAGTGCCGGTTGGCTGATCCGCGCGGGCACCCAGTTCCATTGGCAGAACGACGGCTATGCCGATTTCGACGCGTTCCTCGCGGCGCTCTCGAGCCGCAAGCGCAAGGCGATTCGCAAGGAGCGGGCGGCGGCGCTGACCGGACTGACCGTTCGCCACCTGAGCGGAAGCGATATCACCGAGGCGCATTGGGACGCGTTCTGGGCGTTCTACCAGGATACGGGCTCGCGCAAATGGGGGCGGCCCTATCTCACCCGCGCCTTCTTCTCGCTGCTCGGCGCCGAAATGGCCGATCAGGTGCTGCTGATCCTCGCCGAGCGCGACGGGGTGCCGATCGCCGGCGCGCTCAACCTGATCGGTGCCGACACGCTGTACGGCCGCTACTGGGGCGCGACCGAGGAAGTGCCGTTCCTCCATTTCGAGCTTTGTTATTATCAGGCAATCGATGCGGCGATCGCGCGCGGGCTGGAGCGCGTCGAGGCAGGCGCGCAAGGCGAGCACAAATTGGCGCGCGGCTATGCGCCGGTGACGACCTGGTCGGCGCACTACATCCCCGACCCGGGCTTCCGCCGCGCGGTGGCCGATTTCCTGCGGCGCGAGCGCGAGGCGGTCGAGCGCGAGCAGGAATGGCTCGGCGAGATGATGCCGTTCAAACGGGAGGGCTGACGCCCAGAGCCGGCGGCGGACGACCCCACCCCGTTCGTGCTGAGCTTATCGAAGCACCGTTCTTCTTTCTCGCTCAACAAGAAAGACGGCCCTTCGACAAGCTCAGGGTGAACTGAAGAGAGCGGGTGCCGTCGCTCTATTGCACGACCGGCGACGGCGACGCCTCGGGCTCGGGGAGGTTGCTGGTGAACTGGCGGCCGTCGTTGAGGATGATCTGGCGCTCCCATTTCGGCAGCGGCAGCTCGCCGGGCAGGATCACCGGCGCCGGGACATTATGGTCGATCCTGTAGAGCCCGCTCGGCCCATCGACATAGACCGGCACCAGCCCCTGCATGAACTTCGCCGGGAAGGCCGGCGGACGGATCATCCAGACATAGTCGAAGGCGTCGCGCGGGAAGCGGTTCAGCGCCCAGGGGACCGGCCGCCACCATTCGCGCGGGCACTGGACGTCGGTGACGATCTGCGACGGATCGTGCGCGAAGCGCTTTGCCGCGGCATAGCGCACGGTCAGCAACTGCGCGCCGGGCATCGACCATTGATCGTTGGTGTAGGCGAGTCGGCGCTCGAGCGCGAGCGCAGGGACGTGCTGGAGGCGCGTCATCTTCCACTCGTTGTAACAGGTCTCGCCGACGAAGCTGATCAGCCGCGCCCCGACCGGCAGATGATCGAGCGCCTTCAGCTCGCGATCATAGGATTTGTCGTAGAGGAAGAAGCTCCACGTCGTCGCGGCGATCCGCGCGGTGAAGAACGCCATGCCGAGCGCCGCGACCAGAGCGGCGCCGCGCATCGACAGGCCGGGCTTGGGGCGGATCGCGATGATTCCAATCGCCATCAGGAAGGGCACCAGCCGCATATCGGCATAGGCCGAGCCGAACACGATCCGCGGCAGCAGGATATAGACCGCCGCGAGGAACAGGAACGACAGGCTGAGATTGCGCGAATATTGCAGGTTCGGATCGCGAATCGCCTTGAATAGCAGCAGGAACAGCACGCCCACGGAGGCGATGTCGAACAGCTGCCAGCGATCGCGGAACACCTGGACGATCCACAGCATCTTGGCGCGCCAGTTGAACCAGTCGCCGGTCTGCCCCGTCACGTGGCCGCCGCTGCGCCATGCCAGCATCAGCAGCACCGGCGGAGCAAGGACGAGGCACTGGATACCCGCCTGGAACCACGGGAGCAGCCACGCGCGGACGAATCCCTCGCCGCGGTGCGCATCGTGGTGGCGGACCAGTTCGGCCGAGAAAGCGAGCACGCCGAGCACGCCCCAGCCGAAGGTATGGGTGATCCAGATCAGCACCGAGATCGGCAGGAATACCATCGAGCGGAAGCCGAACTTGCCGAGCCGGCCGAGCCGCAGCCACCAGCCGAAGCCGAGCATCGCCATTCCCATCGACAAGGCGAAATTGACGAAGCCGAAATGGAAGGGGAAGGCATAAGCCAGCGGCAGCGCGAACAGGGCGGTCGCCGGGATGCGGCCATGCACTTCGCGCGCGATCATCAGCAGGCCCGCGACCGTCGTTGCCGGAATGGTCATGACGATCAGCTTGACCGCGAGCTCGAGCCCGAAAATCTTCGACAGCGGGATGACCAGGAGGTCGACCCCGAGATTGCCCATCAGGCTCCAGTTGAAATTATACCATTCGTGCAGATGCGGCATCTGCTCCCAGACGAGCTGGACGCGATACCGCCCCATATGTCCGGGCAAGTCGACGAGCGGCGGGATATCGGGCCAGAGCAGGGGCACGATCGCCATGAACGTGGCGAGCGCCACGAACCATCGCGTTTGCCACCAATGCAGCCTGTCACCCCTGTTCATCGCGCGCCTTTAGGGGAGCATATGGCCCCACCGCAAGAAGGCGTTAGTTGCGCACGCGCCACACGAGGACGGGCGAACCGGCGATCGGCACGGGCTGCAGCCAGTCGAACCGCTCGCCGCGAAGGAGGCGCGCAGCGAAGCCAGCCAGGTTCTGCGCACGATACATCACGGGCTCGTTCATGCCCGGACAGATCACGACATAGTCGGCGCGGAAGCGGCGGATCAGCGCATGCGCCGCCTCGGGCGTGCCGATGAAAGCAGAAATGACGTCGTGCATCGCTGCGCTGTTGCGATGATAGCCGCTGGTGATCGCCCGATGATGCGTCGTCGCGACGATGTCAGGCGCGATGTCGAGCGGTGCGAACAGCAACGCCGGAGGCAATTGGGCGACTGCACGCGACTCGGTCCCATCTACACATCCGGACCAGGCGAGGGCCGGGCCGGGCCGCTGGGCTTGAACGCTTAACGCCCTGGGCACGTCCAGCAGTGCCATCGCGACGAGGCCAGGCGAGGCAATGAACAACGCCGCGGCAGTGGCGAATGTGCGGATGATCACGGGCCGGATCGCACGCGCGCGGGTCAGCATCGCATGCAGCGCCCAGGCGGCACCGGGGACGGCGAACGCATTCGCCGTCGCGCCCGCGCGCATCACGAGCAACGCGAACAGAAACGCAAGCAGCTGCGCGGCGACGAGAAGAGTCCATCGGGTCCGAACCTCGTCGTCGCTTCGGCGAAGCGCAAGGATCGAGCCGATCAGGCCGACGATCGGCAGGCCGATCATCTTGATCGCCACCGCCGGACTCTGGTGCCAAATCGGCAGGCCTTCGGAGACCTTCTCGTACCACAAGGCGCGGGTGAGCGGATCGAGCTGGGCAAACGGACCGCCCAGGCATTCGGGCGCCGTGGCGAGCAGCACCCCGAGCGTCGCGCACCCGGCAAGCCCGAGCGCCCCCAGCCGCAGCGCGAGCGGCGCGCGCGCGGCGAGAGTGGCAAGGCTCACCGTGAACGCCGCCATACCGGCGACTGCAACCCAGTCGAGCGTGACCGCGTCGCACATCGGCGCCGCATAATGGATTCCGCGCGTCGCAAGCTGGAGCAGCGCGAGGGTTGCGAAGAGCGACCACGCCATGCCCAGAAGCATGTTGCGCCGGGCAGGATCGAAAGCCCAGGCGAGCGCGGCGATGCCGCACAAGGCAGCGGAGATCGGCAAGCCTTCGAGCGAGACGGTGATCAACCCGCTCAGGCAGATTCCCATCCATGCGCCGTTGCGAAAGCTCGGTCTGCCAAGCAGCAGGAACAGGGCGGCGAGCGCAAGCGCGACCTGCCAGCCATGGTGGTCGATGCGCATCGGCCTGAGCTGGTACAATAAAGGAATGGAGAGGGGCGCGATCAGCACCGCGGCCCGCGCGCGTTCGGTATCGAGCACCCGTCGGGTCAGCCCCGCGGCCAGCGCGAGCACCACGAGAAACGTCGCGAGCGGGACCACGATCAGCGCGATGCGCTCGGCACCGGCTACGCCGAACATCGGCGCCGTCGCAAGCATCACCGCAGCGATCGGCAGATCGACCAGCCTGGACCAGTGCATGTCTCCGGCGACGAAGTGGTACTGACGGACGTCCCACCAGCTCTGCCCGGCCAGCCAGTCCCGCACTTCCATGAGGCGCATGGTGTCGTCGGGATCGGGCAGGCGGAGGCTCCGCATGTCCCGCGCGCTGTCGGCGAGCAGCACGACCGACGCTACCAACCAGGCGATCAGCACCGCCGGCCAGAGCCATTCGCGTTTGGTCATGCTGCCTTCAAACGGCCCGGGACGAGACGTTCGGAAGCGAGCGCGGCCTGTTCGCCCTCGGTACCCGATTCGTGATATTCGGCATCCTCGTTGACGTTCCACACGTCATAGACCCGGCTGCCCGCCGCGATGTTGCGGACGGTGAGCATCGCGGTCATCATCGCATGATCCTGATTGTTGTAGCGATGCATGCCGTTGCGCCCGACCATGTGGAGCGTCGGATAGCGGCTCTCGAGCTCGCGGCGGAGCGTGTCGACATTGTCGCGATAGCTGTCGTCATAGACCGGATAGGCCTTTTCCTGACGCACCACTGCGCCGCCGACTACCGTCGCCGGGTCGGCAAGCCCCAGTTGGGCGAGCTCGTGGGTGGCGAGCGCGATCAGTTCGTCGTCGCTCGACGTCCACAGGCCATCGCCTTCGAAGCAGAAATATTCGAGACCGACACAGGCGATGCTCGCGTCGGGCACCATTTCCGGCGACCAGCTGCGGAAATTCTGGACGCGGCCGACCTGGACGCCCTCCTCGTGGATGTAGATCCAGTTGTCAGGGAAGAGATCCTCGGAACGGATCATCAGCGCAACGGTGAGGAAGTCGCGGTAGTGGAGGTCCATTGCCGCCGGAATGGTCGCGGGGAGGGGCTGGATGCGGCCGGCGAGCTCGCGCAGCGGTGCCGACGAAATCACGTGCGCGGCGCTGATCGTGACGGTCGCGTCGCCATGCCTGGCCTGAACGTTCCAGCGCTGCGTGGCATTATTGAATGCCAGCGCCTTGAGCGCATGATCCATCAGTACGCGATTGCCGCCCTCGACGACCCGATCGCGCGCGGCTTCCCACATCATGCCGGGGCCCTTGCGCGGATAGCGGAAGGTCTCGAGCAGGGTCTTGGTGGCCATGCCGTCATTGGGCTTCCTGTTGAGCCCGAGCGAGCGCTTGAGGCCGTCGATCACGGCCTTGCCGAGGCTGAGGCCCTTGATGCGCTGCGCCGCCCAGTCGGCCGACATCTCGTCGCACGGCATGCCCCACACCTTCTCGGTATAGGTCTTGAAGAAGATCGAATAGAGCTTGTAGCCGAACTGGTTGACGACCCAATCCTCGAAGCTCTTCACGTCTTTCCTGGGGAAGAGCTTGGCTTTGGCGTAGCTCGCCATGCACAGGACCGAGGTCCAGACACCGAGATTCATCAGTGCCTCGAAGGCGCGCAGCGGATAGCTGTAGAATTTGCCGCCATAATAGATCCGGCTCATCCGCGGCCGCTCGATGAAATCGTCGGGAAGGATCTCGTTCCAGAGATCGACGACTTCCTTCGACTTCGAAAAGAAGCGATGGCCGCCAATGTCGAAGCGGAAGGCTTCATGCTCCACGGTGCGGCTGATCCCGCCGACATAGACGGGATCCTTCTCGATCACGGTTACCGAATAGCCCGCCTTGGTCAGCAGATAGGCGGCAGTCAGCCCGGCCGGGCCGGCGCCGATGATGGCGACATCAACGGCGTTGGTGGATTCAGGCATTATCGGTCGTTCCCTGTGCGAGTGCACGAGGGGGTACCGTCAAGGCGATAAAGTTAGGTTAATGCCGAGTGAAACCGACTAGCCGTCGCGGCGGCCGAGCAGGCGCAGACGAAGCGCGTTGAGCTTGATGAAGCCGGCCGCATCGCGCTGGTCATAGGCGCCCTGATCGTCCTCGAAGGTCACGACCTTCTCGCTGTACAGGCTGTTCGGCGACTTGCGGCCAGTGACGATGACGTTGCCCTTGTACAGCTTGAGCCGCACGGTTCCGGTCACCTTGGTCTGGCTGTAGTCGATCGCGGCCTGCAGCATCTCGCGCTCGGGCGCGAACCAGAAGCCGTTATAGATCAACTCGGCATAGCGCGGCATCAGTTCGTCCTTGAGGTGCGCGGCGCCGCGGTCGAGCGTGATCTGCTCGATGCCGCGATGGGCAAGATGATAGATGGTGCCGCCCGGCGTCTCGTACATGCCGCGCGACTTCATGCCGACGAAGCGGTTCTCGACGAGGTCGAGCCGGCCGATGCCATGCTTGCGGCCGAGCTCGTTGAGCGCCGTGAGCAGCGTCGCCGGCGACATCGCCTCCCCGTTCAGCGCGACGCCGTCGCCGCGCTCGAAGTCGATGGTGATGCTCTCCGGCGCGTCGGGCGCGTCCTCCGGATTGACGGTGCGCGAATAGACGTAATCGGGCACTTCCTCCCACGGATCCTCGAGCACCTTGCCCTCGGAACTGGTGTGCAGAAGGTTGGCGTCGGTCGAGAACGGCGCCTCGCCGCGCTTGTCCTTGGTGACCTGGATCTGGTGCGCCTCGGCGAACTCGATCAGCCGCTGGCGGCTGGTCAGGTCCCATTCGCGCCACGGCGCGATCACCTTGATGTCGGGGGCGAGCGCATAATAGCCGAGCTCGAAGCGGACCTGGTCATTGCCCTTGCCGGTCGCACCGTGGCTGACCGCATCTGCGCCGACCTGACGCGCAATCTCGATCTGGCGCTTGGCAATCAACGGCCGCGCGATCGAGGTGCCGAGCAGATAGAGCCCCTCGTAGAGCGCATTGGCGCGCATCATCGGGAAGACGAAGTCGCGGACGAATTCCTCGCGCAGATCGTCGATGAAGATGTGCTCGGGCTTCACCCCCGCCATTTCGGCCTTGCGCCGCGCCGGCTCGAGCTCCTCGCCCTGGCCGAGATCGGCGGTGAAGGTCACCACTTCGCACTGATATTCCTGCTGGAGCCATTTCAGGATCACGCTCGTGTCCAGCCCGCCCGAATAGGCGAGAACGACGCGGTTGATCTTGTCGGACATGAGGCAGGTGACTCCGGGAACGATGAGGAACGCGCGCGCTCTAGGGTTCCATGCCCGCTCGTGCAACCATTGTGCTATGATCGCGCCGGGAGGGGGGCATGGCCGAGATCAAGACCAAACCGACGCAGGCGAGCGTCGACGGCTTCATCGAGACGGTGGCCAATCCGGTCCGCCGCGCCGATGCACAGGCCGCGCGCGCCCTGTTCGAGCGCGTGTCGGGCCTGCCCGCGCAGATGTGGGGGCCGTCGATCATTGGCTTCGGCAGCTATCATTACCGCTACGAGAGCGGGCACGAAGGCGAGATGTGCCGAATGGGCTTCTCGCCGCGCGCGGCGCAGCTGGTTTTCTATGTCGGCGGGTTCGACGGCTATGAGGCGCTGCTCGCGCGGCTGGGTAGGCACAAGCGCAGCAAGGCCTGCCTGTACGTCAACAAACTGGCGGATGTGGATATGGCGGTGCTCGAAGAGATCGCCCGGGAGACATGGGCGTCGATGAACGCGCGTTATCCGCGGTGACCTTCGATCCTCCCCCGCGAGGGGGAGGTGGCATGCGAAGCATGACGGAGGGGGAGGATGGTTAAGCGCGCCGCCTAGGCGGAAAGCCGCTCAGACACGTCCGGTGTCGCGCGTAACGCCTGCTCCATCTCGATCATATAATCGCGGGTGATCGGCAAAGCCGTGCGCGAGCGCGACATCTGCAGCTGGTAGTTGACCAGCCCGCCGTTGAGGAATGCGACATACGATCCGGCGAGATAGAAGGTCCACATCCGGAAGAAGCGCTCGTCATAAAGCGCGACGATCTCCTCGTGGGCGGCGACGGTGCGGTCGTACCAAGCCTTGAGCGTATGAGCGTAATGCAGCCGCAGCACTTCCACGTCGGTGGCGAACATCCGCACGCCCTCATAGCCCTGCGCGATTTCCGAAAGCGCCGGAATGTAGCCGCCGGGAAAGATGTATTTGAGCGTGAACGTGTCGGTCACTCCCGGGCCGCCGGCGCGGCCGATCGTATGCAGCAGCATCACGCCATCGGGCGTTAGGAGCTCGCGGCATTTGCGGAAGAAGGTGCGATATTGCGGAGTGCCGACATGCTCAAACATGCCGACCGAGACGATCCGGTCGAACTGGCCGGTCATCGCGCGATAGTCGATCAGCTCGAAGCGCACCTTGCCGTGGACGCCGCGCTCTGCCGCGCGCTCGCGCGCGACCTTGAGCTGCTCCTCCGACAGCGTGATGCCGACCACTTCGGCGCCGGTCTTCTCGTGGATATAGAGCGCCATCCCGCCCCAGCCGCAGCCGATGTCGAGCACCCGCATGCCAGGCTCGATCGCCAGCTTGGCCACGATGTGCGCCTTCTTGTCGGCCTGCGCCTGTTCGAGGCTGTTGAAGGGATCGGTGTAGTAGGCGCAGCTATATTGGCGGTCGGCGTCGAGGAAGAGATCGTAGAGCCGCCGCGACAGATCATAGTGATGCGCCACATTGCGCTTGGCTTGCCGCGCCATGTTGTAGCGGCCGATCCGGTGCATGACGCTGTTCGCCAGCCGGGCGAGCGGCTTGGGATCGAGCGCGGCAGTGGCGTCCTCCCAGCGATTGTTGCTGGTCATCAGCACCAGCAGGTCGAGAATGTCGCCCTGCTCGATGACCAGCCGGCCGTCCATGAAGCACTCGGCCGCGCCGAGCGACGGATTGCGCACGATCGCGCCGGCGGCGCCCTTGCCGAAGCGGATCGTCACCGGTTTGAGGGCGGGATCCGGCTCGCCGAAGCTGCGGCTGGTGCCGTCGGAATGGAAAACGGTGAGCTGCCCGCGCTTCACTGCGCGTTCGAAGAACCGATCGATCAACGCCATAGAACGTCCTGTGTCACAGCCCCCGCCGATGTCTCAAACTAGGCGCGTAACGACTTTTCGCAATGCGGAAAAGCATGCTCCCGCAGCGGCTAGATCCCGGCATACCATTCGTAGCCGTTCGAATCCTCCCAATAGCCACCCTTGCCCGCCCCGACCGCAGCGAGGCTAGCCACGGCTTCGATCCGCATGATGTATTTGGCCTGCTTGTAGCCGAGCTGCCGCTCGACCCGCAGGCGCAACGGCGCGCCGTGACCAACCGAAAGAGTGGCGTCGTTCATCGCCCAGGCGAGGATCGTCTGCGGATGGAAGGCATCGATCAGGTCGATCGACTCATAATAAGGCGTGCTGCCGAAGCGATCGGCGCAGTGGAACACGATATAGCGGGCTGTGTCGCGAATGCCGGCGAGCTGGAGCAGTGTCTCGAGCCGGGGGCCCTGCCATTTGCCGATCGCGCTCCAGCCCTCGACGCAATCGTGCCGGGTGATCTGCGCGCGCTGGGGCAGCGACTGGATCTTGGCGAGCCTGAGGCTGAGCGGCCGCGCGACGAGGCCGTCGACGCGCAGCCGCCAGTCGGCGAAGCGGTTCGCGGCGAGCGCGTTATATTCGGGCGTGTTCGGATTGGCGGTGCCGTTGACCCGGAAGATCGGGCTACGCTGCTCGGAACGGAACTGGTGCGCGAGCGCGGCGCGGCCGGTGACCGAGCGTTGGAGGAAACGATGCGCCTCCTCCGCGGACATCAGCGCCGGGCTATCGGTGAGGGAATCGCAGCCGGCGAGCAGGCTCGCGCCGGTGCCGGCGAGCAAGGTACGGCGCGTGATCACGAATGGTCCTCCTCGGGCGCACGCCACCAGCCGGTGACCATGGCGCGGACTTCGTTGGCCGGCCCGGCGAGGATCACGAGCGTGAGGTGCACCACGATGAACAGGGTCATCCCCGCCATCGCGAGGAAATGCACTGACCGTGCCGACTGGCGCCCGCCGAACAGATCGGCGAGCCACGGCCACATGCCCGGCGAGAGCGCCAGTCCGGAGAGGATCAGCAGCGGGATCAGCACGAAGATCACGCCGACATAGCTGAGCTTCTGGAAGATGTTGTACGCCTTCGGATCGTGCGGATCGTGGAAGCGCAAGGCGAGATGTGCCTTGAGGTCGATCCACAGGAAGCGCGGTGCGAGATCACGGGCACGGATGCGCAGGTCCCGCTGGATGTGCCGGTTGATCAGCCCGACGATCAGATAGGCGAGCAGCCCGAAGCCCAGCACGAGGGCGAAGAACAAATGCCAGTGGCGCGCGCCGGCGAGACTATAGTGGCTCGGGATCGTGACCAGCCCGGGGAAGCGCGGCAGCTCGAGCCACGCGTGGTCGAAATTGGCGCCGTAATGCCCCCAATAGAGCCGCGGATGCGCGTTGAAGATCATCAGCCCGCTCGGGATCAGGATCAGGATCGCGAGCGCGTTGATCCAATGCCAGATGCGGGTGAACAGCCGGTGGCGGAAGATCGTTACGCGTTCGACTCGGGGTTCGGCGTCCATGCGCGCCAGTCTAGCCTATCCGCCGCGGTTGCGCACCGACATCTCTAGCCTCTGCCGCCAAGAGGAGGATCACCCAGCCTCATCCATAGGCACGCACGAAGAACACGATCGTCGTCGCGCCGGTGACCAGCAGGGTCCATATGCGCACCATGCCGGGCGAAAGTCTCTTGCCGATCACCGCGCCGAGCCAGCCGCCGGCGACCGAGCCGGCCAGCATCGGCAGGCATGCCCACCACCACACCATTGCGAAGCCGATGAAGACGAATGCCGCGGCGAAATTGGCCACGGCCAGCATCAGGGTTCGGATCGCGAACAATTCGCGCGGGCGGATATTGGCAAGCAGGCCGTAGACCGCGGTGGTGATCAGGCCGACGCCGCCGCCGAAATAACCGCCATAAATGCCCAAGAACGCCTGCGTGATCAGCAGAGTCGGCCGGCCGATGGTGACCCGGGCATGGAGCCAGTCGGCGGCGCTTTTGCCGAACACCATCACCGCGAAGGCGAACAGCAGCAGCCAGGGAATGATCACGTCGAACGTCTCGCTGGGCGTGAGCACCAGCAAAAGGCTGCCGACCAGCCCGAAGACGAAGGTGATCGTGCCGAGCAACCGGACCGAGAGTCCCGCGACCGGCCCGAGTTCGTCGCGATACGCCCAGGCGCTGGTGCCCGCGCCGGGCAGCAAGGCGACATTCGAGGTGGCGTTCGCGATGTTCGCGGGAAGCCCCAGCGCGATAAGGGCCGGAAGCGTCGCGAAGGTGCCGCCGCCGGCGAGCGCGTTCATCGCGCCGCCGAGCACGCCTGCGCCGGCGGCCAATGCTATCGAAGATGGGTCCACAACCAGATCCGTTCGCGCTGAGCTTGTCGAAGCGCCGTAGTTCCTTTTCATTCGCAGGAAAGAGAGAACGGTGCTTCGATAAGCTCAGCACGAACGGTGAATTGGGTGCGCCGGACGAAAAGAGGAGGCGTCGCATGAACGAAGTGCTGGCCGATTATGCCGCCTCGGCCACGCCCGCGCTGATCGCCGGCTTCGATGCGCTGCCGCCGGAGCAAATATATGCGCCCGTCCGCGACTTTCTGCCGCGCCCGCCCGCCCGGATCGCCGACATCGGCGCAGGCACCGGACGCGACGCGGCCTGGCTCGCGGGTCAAGGGCATCGCGTGCTGGCGGTCGAGCCGGTGCGCGCCTTTCGCGAGGCCGGGGCGGTACTGCATGGCGATCGAATCGAGTGGCTGGACGATCGGCTTCCCGAACTCGACGGCCTACGAACCCAAGGACCGTTCGATCTGCTGCTGCTGTGCGCCGTCTGGCATCATCTCGACGCGGCGGCACGCGCACGGGCGATGCCGGGTCTTGCGCGGGCGATGGCACCGGGCGGGCGGCTGATCCTCTCGCTGCGTCATGATCCGCACCCGGACAAAGCCAGTTTTCCCGCGCCGCCCGAAGAGACGATCGCCCTCGCCCGCGCGGCGGACCTTCGTCTCACACATCAGGCGGAAGCGGAGTCAGTGCATCCCGACAGTCGGGCGCGCGGAGTCCGCTGGACCTGGCTCGTCCTCGCGCAAGGAACTGAAGCGGGAACCGCCGGACCCTAGCCCGTAACCGCCTGCTTCTCTTTCGCCAGCCGATCGAGGTCCGCGCAACTTCCGAGAAGGTGGCGGGCGCCTAGGGGTTGCCCTTGCCACCATGCGCGCCGAACGCGGTTCCGGTGGTGAAGCTCGCCTCGTCCGACGCCAGCGTTACGTAGAGCGGCGCCAGCTCGGCGGGCTGGCCAGCGCGGCCGAGCGGCGTGTCCTGGCCGAACTCGCCGAGCTTGCCCGGCAACTGGCCGCCGGCGACCTGGAGCGGAGTCCAGATCGGGCCCGGCGCCACCATGTTGACGCGAATGCCCTTTTTCGCGAGCTGCTTGGCGAGTCCCTTGGTGAAGATCAGAATCGCCCCCTTGGTCGAGGCATAATCGAGCAGCTCCTCGCCGGGATCGTAGGAGTTGACCGAGCCGGTGTTGATGATCACCGATCCGGGCTGCATTCGGGCGGCGGCGAGCTTGCTCAGACGAAAAGTGGCGAAGATATTGGTCTCGAATGTGCGGACCATCTGCTCGTCGCTGATCTCGGAAATGTCGGACTTCGACTGCTGATAGGCGGCGTTGTTGACCAGCAGGTCGAGCCCGCCGAGCCCCTTCACGGCCTGATCCATGATCTTCTCGCAGTTGGACAGGCTGCGCAGATCCATCGGGATCGCGACTGCCTTGCGGCCGGCCTGGCGGATCAGGTCAACGACCTCGCGCGCATCGGGCTCCTCGCTGGGGTAGTAGTTGATCGCGACGTCGGCGCCTTCGCGAGCGAATGCGATTGCGACCGCGCGGCCGATGCCCGAATCGCCGCCGGTGATCAGCGCCTTGCGGCCGACGAGCTTGCCCGAGCCCTTGTAGCTGGTCTCGCCCGAGTCCGGACGCGGGTTCATCTTGCCCTGGAGCCCCGGCCATTCCTGCCGCTGCTCGGGGAAGGGCTCACTCGTATATTTGGTGCGCGGATCGCGGAGCAGCGGCGGCGCAGGCGCGGGTCCCTGCGCCGATGCGGGCGCGACCGCTGCGGACAGTCCAAGTGCCGCACCGCCGAGTAGGGTGCGCCGCGTCGTGCCTTCGCTCATCGGGAAATCTCCTGCCGGGTCGAGCAGGAACGGGCGGCAAGCGGCTTGGTTCAGCCGATCAGCCGAGCGCCGCCTGCTTTTCCTCGGCAAGCCGGTCGAGTTCCGCGCGGCTCTTCTTTTCGGCGGTGGTCTTGAGCTGGCCGCAGGCAGCATCGATGTCGCGGCCGCGCGGGGTGCGCACCGGCGCCGAATAGCCCGCTTCGAAGATGATGTTCGAAAACGCGCGGATCCGCTCGGGCGTCGAGCATTCGTACGGCGCGCCGGGCCAGGGGTTGAACGGAATCAGGTTCACCTTGGCGGGCAACTTGTACTTGCGGATCAGCCGGACCAGCTCGTGCGCGTCTTCGTCGCGGTCGTTCTTGTCCTTGAGCATGACGTATTCGAAGGTGATCCGTCGGGCATTGTTGGCGCCCGGATAGTCGGCACAGGCCTGGAGCAGCTCCTCGATCCCGTATTTCTTGTTGAGCGGCACGATCTCGTCGCGGACTTCCTTGGTCACCGCGTGGAGCGAGACCGCGAGGTTCACCCCGATCTCCTCACCGGCGCGCGCCATCATCGGCACCACGCCCGACGTCGACAGCGTGATCCGGCGCTTCGACAGCGCGAGGCCGTCGCCGTCCATCACCAGCTTGAGCGCATCGCGGACATTGCCGAAATTATAGAGCGGCTCGCCCATCCCCATCATCACGATGTTGGTGAGCATCCGCCCCTCAGGCTGGCTCGGCCATTCGCCGAGTGCGTCGCGCGCGAGCATCACCTGTCCGACGATCTCGCCGGGCAGCAGATTGCGCACCAGCCGCATCGTGCCGGTGTGACAAAAACGGCAATTGAGCGTGCAGCCGACCTGCGACGAGACGCACAGGGTGCCGCGGTCCGCATCGGGGATGAAGACCATTTCGTAGTCCTGGCCGTCGTCCGAGCGAAGCAGCCACTTCCGCGTCCCGTCGGTCGAGACCTGCGCCTCGACGACTTGCGGGCGCGAGATCACGAAGCGCTGCTCGAGCCAGGGCTGCATCGCCTTGGAAATGTCGGTCATCAACGCGAAGTCGGTGACGCCGCGATTATACATCCAGTGGAAGATCTGCTTGGCGCGAAGCTTGGCCTGTTTCGGCTCGAGCTGCGCAGTCTCCAGAGCCATGCGCAGATCGGCCTTCGAAAGCCCGAGCAAGTCGATGCGACCGTCCGCTCGCGGGGTGAACGCGCGGGGCACGGGCACGGGATCGATGTGCCCCGGAATGGGCATGAGGGCGGCCGACTCTGTCTGCATGCGCGCCATGTAGGCGATTTCGCGCGGCTTTTCCACTCCTGTGCCGGATCCGGGATTCCGGCGGATCCGGTGCCTCTGTCCCGCGAATCGAACGCCGCAACGCGAAGCGGGTTGTCACATGCGTCCCCGGCTGGCCAGCGTGCGTTCAACAGGGGCCACAATCGGAGTGACACATGAAGTTTCGCAATATGATGCTGATCCCCGCCGCGGCGCTGCTGGCGACCCCGGCTTTCGCCCAGACCACGCAGACCAGCCCGGCACCCGCCGAGACGCAGACTGCCCCCGGCACCGCGGCACCTGCGACCGGCACCTCGGGCAGCGGCACTGCCGCGACTGCAAGCTTCTCCGACACCGAAGTCTCGCAATTCGCCACTGCCGCGCTCGCCATCGGCAAGATCCGTCAGGACGCCGCCGTGCCCGAGGCCGACAAGAATGCGAAGTCGGTCGAGGCGATCACTGCCAGCGGACTGACCGCCACCCGGTTCAACGAAATCGCCCAGGCGATGTCGAGCGACCAGGCGCTCAACAAGCGGATCCAGGACGCGGCCGCCAAGCAGTCACCCGCCGGTGCGAAGGCGCCCGCGCAGTGAGATTCCAGGGGCGGCGGTGCGGTCGCCGCCCCGGCTCTCAATGCATTCCCAGAGCGGCGAAGGTCGCGACCAGCGATTCGACCAAGGGCGTGCGCGGTTCCTCGCCGAGCAATGCCACCAGCTCGCGATTGTCGAGCCGGACGGGGTGACGCCAATACGGTCGCATCTCGATCATTTCGCGCATCGTCGGATTGAACGGCGCGATCAGCGGCAGGGTCCACCAGGGCATGCTGCGAACCGGTAGTTCCTTGCCGAGTGCTTCGTGAATGGCGGCGATGAAGCGCCTGCCGTCCGCGTCCCAATGTCCCTCGAAATGGTAGCGCGCGAAGTGCGGCAGCTCGCGTTCGCGGTCCAATAGCCGCGCGAAGGTCTCGCCGACATCGGGCAGATAGGCCCAGGCGTGACCCGTCCCCTTCGCCCCCGGATAGAGGATCGAGCGCACCTCCCCCGGCTTGACCATCCCTTGCGACAGCCACGAATTGCCGGGCCGCGGGCCATAAAAGTCGCCGGCGCGCAGAATCAGAACGGGCACGCCCGACTGTTCGAGACTGCGCTCCATTTCGATGCGGATCCCCCCTTTGCGGGTCCGCGCCTGCTGCGGCGAATCCGGGCGCGCTACAGGTGTCTCCGCAGGATCGTAATTGTAGATCGTGCCCGGCAGCGCCAGCCGCGCGCCGTTCGCCCGTGCCGCGGCGATGCTGTTGGCGAGCATCGCCGGCACCTGCTCGGGCCAGCCGCGATAGCCCGGCGGATTGACTGCGTGGACGATCGCCGCCACGCCTTCGGCGGCGCGCAGCACCGCCGCCGCATCGAGCGCGTCGCCTTCGAACCAGTGGATGTCGCCGTCCAGTCCTGCGCGCCGGTTGCGCACCAGCCCGCGCACCTGCCAGCCATGACGGAGCAACGCCCTCGCCGTCTCGCCACCCACGCCGCCCGTCGCCCCGAGCACCAATGCCGTCTTCATCTCGCGTCTCCCGTGATTGCCCGGAAGGAAGTGCGCACGGCCGCGCCGGAAAGAAATTGTCGAGGATGTGCAGCTCGCCTATACAAAATTGATGAGGCGGCAGCCGGAGGCGGGATGATGACGAAAGTCGAGTTTGTGGGGCTTGCCCTTTCTGGTGTCTCGGGCTGGGTGCTGCTCAACGCTCATATGACGGATACCATCGCAAGGACGTGGCCGCTGGCACCGCTTCGGCGCACCGAGAATAAACACGAGTTTCGGATCGCCCTCGGTGTCATGTGGGCCGCTCTCGTGCTGGGTCTCGGGCTCCTGCTCGCAGCAGCCCTTAAGCGCCTCGGCCTGTGACCGGCACATGAGCGCGCTCGACACCGGGATCGACTGGGAGCGCCAGCGCGCCTTTCTCGCCGTGATCAGCGAAGGCAGTCTTTCGGCGGCGGCGCGGCGGATCGGGGTGGCGCAACCGACGGTGCGGCGGCGGATCGAGGAGCTCGAGGCCGAGATCGGCACGCCCCTGTTCACGCGTTCGCCGAGCGGGCTGCTGCCGACGGCGCAGGCACAGGCGCTGGCGGAGCATGTCCGGGCGATGGCGCTGGCGGCCGAGGCGTTTGTCCGCTCGGCTTCGGCCGAGGCGCGCGAAGTCGCGGGCCGGGTGCGGATCTCGGCGAGCGAGGTGGTCGCGGTCGAAGTGCTGCCGCCGGTCCTCGCTGCCTTGTCGCGACAGCACCCGGCCCTGGTGATCGAGCTCAGCCCAAGCAACCGCAACGAGGACGTGCTTCGCCGCGAGGCCGATGTCGCCGTGCGGATGGCGACGCCGCAGCAGGAGGCCCTGATCGCCCAGCGGATCGGCGCGATCGAGCTGGGGCTGCACGCCACTCCCGCCTATCTCGAGCTGCGCGGCACCCCGCGGTCACTGGAGGAACTTCGCGGCCACGCACTGATCGGTGTCGAGCACGACACACCGGTGCTTCGCGCGCTGCAGGCGAAGGGGCTGCCGATCGGCCGCGACGATTTCAGCTTCCGCAGCGATCACGACCTGGCCCAACTCGCCGCCATTCGGGCGGGGATCGGGGCGGGTTTCTGCCAGGTGCCGATCGGCACGCGCGACGGGCTGGTACGGCTGCTCCCCGACGCACTCGCCTTCGATCTCGAAACCTGGGTGGTCTGCCACGAGGATTTGCGCAATGTCGCGCGCGTGCGGGCGGTATTCGATGCGCTCGTTATTGGACTCAGGACCTATGTCGCTCCCGGGGCCTGAACGCCTCCGCAGGATCGTAGCCCAGAAAATTAGCGGTCAAGATACGTTTCACAAAGGGGCGCGGCAACCGAGACGTTGGCCGGGCCTTTTCATATCGGGAACAGAGGAGTGCGGGATGCGAGGTTCGATGCGTGCGACCTTGACGGCGGGACTGCTGCTCTCGGGTGTCCTGCTGGTCTCGAGAGCGACTGCCCAGCAGCGGGCCAGCCAGCCCGAGCTTGCCTACAGCCTCACCGAGGGGCAGAATCTCAATGCCTTCGTTCGCGACGGCAAGGTCGCAGCGCATCTCTTGCTGCGCAACGGCAGCGATCCCCGGATCCTCGTCGCCTTTCCGTCCGGCAATAGCGGCGTCGGTCTGTGGTTTCAGCCGCTCGGTCGCGCGGCGACCTGGCGGCTCGACCAGGCGCCGCGTCCGCATACCCTCGCCGACGGCAAGGGCCGTCCGCTACACGGCATCGAGACGGTCGCGACGATCGACGCACCGCGCCTCGTGCTGAAGCAGGCATTGCTCTCCAATGTCCGCTTCCTGCGCGACTATCAGGCAACCGGCCGCTTCCCGCCCGAACTCCACACGCCGGCCCGGATCGCGAGCAATCGCATCGACTATGCCCGCGACCGCATCGACGGCGCCCCGGGCTATCGGCTCGAGCTGGAGGTGCTCGCCGGTCGCATCGCAGACGACGCAATCGTCGCTGGTGCCGACGGCCGCATCCGCCTGCGTATCGTCGCCGCGACCGGCGACGCCCCGCTCACCGGGCTCAGCAAGGCCGAATTGCTCAACACCCACGCCGCCGCCGACCCCGCAGCGCGGAACGCGCTCTCCTTTCTCAGCTATCGCGAGAAGTTCCTCGCCGGCTCCTGGCGCTTCAACACCTATTTCGGCCGGGACACCCTGATGTCCGTCCGCCTGCTGATGCCGGCGCTCAAGGGCGCAGCGATCGAGGCAGGGCTCGGTTCGGTGCTTGCCCGCCTCAACCCGCGCGGCGAAGTGGCGCACGAGGAAGGGCTCTCCGAGTTCGCGCTGGTCGATCGCCGGCAGCACAGCCAGCCCGGCGCCGATGCTCCAACGCTCGATTACGGCATGATCGACGACGACTACATGCTCGGCCCCGTCGCCGCGGAATATCTGCTCGCCCCCGGCCATCGCGCCGCGGCGCGCGCTTTCCTCGCCCGGACAGTGCCGAGTGAAGCGCGGCCCGGCAGAGCCGAGCCGGCCGGTGCGCTGCTGGTCCGCAACCTTCGCTTTGCGCTCGACCAGGCCGCACCCTTTGCCGCCGAACCGGGCTGGCACAGGCTGATCGCGATCAAGGCAGGAAGACTCACCGGCGAGTGGCGCGACAGCGAGGAAGGGTTGGGCCGCGGCCGCTATCCGTACGACGTCAACGCCGTTCTCGTGCCCGCCGCGCTCGAGGCGGCGGACCGGCTGCTGCAAGCAGGATTGCTCGACCGCTACCTCGCTCCAGCCGATCGCATCGCGTTCGCGCGTGCCGCCGCGATGGCCACGACGTGGCGGCACGCCGCGCCGGGTCTGTTCGCGGTCGAAGCGCCCGCCGCGCAAGCCGCCACGAAGATCCGCGACTATGCCGCGCGCGTCGGCGTGCCCGCGGCACTGGCGCTCTCCGCTTTGGGCAACCAGCCGCTGCGCTACCATGCGATCGCGCTCGATGACGACGGACGGGCCGTCCCGATCCTCAACTCGGACGAGGGTTTCGCCTTGCTCTTCGGTCGCCCCGAGCCAGCCGATCTCCAGACCTACGTCGGCGCGTTAGCGCGGCCCTTTCCGGCCGGACTGATGACCGACGTCGGCCTGCTCGTCGCCAATCCGGCATTGGCCAGCCGAGAAGTGCAGGATCGCTTCACGCCCGCGGCCTATCATGGTGCGGTGATATGGTCGTGGCAGCAGGCGCTGTTTGCCGCCGGCCTCCAACGTCAGCTCGCCCGCACCGACCTTCCCCCCGTTACCCACACGGTGCTCACGGACGCGCAGACCCGGCTGTGGCGCGCGATCAAGGCGACGCGCGCGACGCAGAGCTCGGAGCTCTGGTCCTGGGCGTTCGAGAACGGGCGCTACAAGGTGGTGCCGTTCGGCGCCGGCAAGGCGGACGCCGACGAGTCCAATGCCGCACAGCTGTGGAGCACCGTCTATCTCGCGGTGCAACCACCTGAAAGGCGCAGAGGGAAACGGTAGTGGCCACCAGACGGACGCGCACGCATTCCGCGAATCGTCCCGCGGGTGCCGGTGCGCACGCGCACGACGACATTTCCCCTTGCGCGAAGCCAATGCAGCGCTCGATGCCTTGCGTGCGGGCCACTTCGAAGGCGCCGCGGTGGTAGTGCCCGGCGACCTCGCTGCATCGACTGCAACCGCCGCCTTGCGCGTTCTCTGAAGCAGCTGATTGACGGTGTCAGCCCGGCAGCGCCTGATGTCTTTCGAAGCGCACGCGGCGGCGCTCGTGGAGCAGCTCGGCGCAGAGCGTGCGGACTACCTCGCCGACGCGCGCGAGGCATTCGTCGACATAGCGCTCCTTCGCGCCCTCGACGACGGCATCGAAATGGACATGCTCTACGCTGCTGAAGCCGAAGATCGTCCTGAGATAGACATCGAAGGTCTTGCGCAGCCCGAGCCATTGGCCCTGCTCCTCGAGCCACGGCTTTGTCGAGGCCGATGAAGTGAACAGGATCAGCCGCTTGCCGCGGAGCAGGTCCGAAGCAGTGCCCTCCATGAGATTGTGAGCCGCAAAGCCGCTGCCCAGCACACGATCGATATAGCCTTTGATGATTGCGGGCGGCATGCCGAACCAGACCGGATAGATGAGCGCGATCACGGCGCAGTCGCGCAGCTGTTCGATCTCGATGCGAGCGTCCTCGCCCGGCATTCCCTGTCCCGACGCGGATCGCTCCGACGCCCGCAGCCGCGGGTCGAAATCGAGCGCATAGAGGTCGCGCATCACCGGCAGCTGCCCGCAGGAACGCGCCACTTCGCCATAGGCTGCCGCCACCGAATGGCTGAAGCCCTCGGGACCGGGATGGCCGAGCACGATAAGATGACGGATCGGGACTTCGCTGTTCATCGTGCTGCTCCTCAGACCGGCGGGTGACTGACCAGCATGAGCGCCAGTTCGATCAGCATGATCGAGCCCAGTCCCGCGCTCCCGACCGCAATGCGCGGCTGCCGGACGGCGAATCCGGCGACCGTATCGGAAACCGTGCGCAGACACCGGGTCATCGAACCCTCCATCAATTGCGGAGTCGAGCCTATCGTCCGCCCGCCGCATCGACATACGGTTCTATACTTATCGCTCCCGCTGGACCTTTGCTGTCCCTTCTCTTGCACAAGGCGAGGCCTTCTGCCTCGCGCCGGCGGGAATGTGCCGATGCGGGTTCGCAATCTGGATCCCCTCTCTCATTGGCGCAGCGTGGCCGTGATCGGCGGGTCGAGTCGCAATCGCTTGCGCAAGCCTGCGGCCGGAGGCCAGCGCAGCGGCATTCGGATCACGCGCCTGCCGCTTTGCGTAACGCCGGCGCAATACCGGGTCGACAATCGCCGCTGCCAGTACCGACAAGGCCGCCACCGCCGCGTAGCTTGCCAGAAACCAGGCACTGAGTGTGGGCAATCGTCCGACGAGCTGGCTCCACGTCTCTCCGTGGAAAACCGCCAACGCGGCAAATGGCACCACCACGACAAAGGCAGGCAAGGCGCAGTGTGCGAACACACCGGCCACGAACCGCCACGAGGCGATGGCGCGCCTGTCGCTGGCACTGGGAACGATGGCCTGGTTGCTCATCTCTGCTTTCAGGAGCGGTCCGTCAAACTAGTGTGTCCAGGCTCCCGACGCCAGAGCGGGAGCGGCCACTCCCCGCAAGCCGGGCGGGACGGCGACTATCGGCCTATGCACACCTGAAAGCTGCCAGTCCCCGCGCAGCCCGAAAGCAGCCGGGACGCCCCGGTCCTGTCGGAATACAGATAACTGCTTTATTCCAGACCCACCCTAGACGTCGAGGTTGGCGACGCTCAGCGCATTTTCCTGGATGAACTCGCGGCGCGGCTCGACGACGTCGCCCATCAGCTGGGTGAAGATCGAGTCGGCGACATCGGCCTGGTCGACCTGCACCACCAGCATCGAACGGTTCTGCGGATCGAGCGTGGTCTCCCAGAGCTGCTCGGCATTCATCTCGCCGAGACCCTTGTAGCGCTGGATCGACAGCCCCTTGCGGCCCGCAGCGAGGATCGCATCGAGCAGCTGGCTCGGGCGCGAGACCAGAGCCTCGCCCTTGGCGACCGTCACCGGCTCCTCGCTCTCGCTCTCGCCTTCGAGCGCGGCAGCGGCTTCGATCTCGGTCGCCGGAACCGCCTTCGACGGCACCAGCTTCGACGGGACGAGGTAGCTCGGCGCCTGCTCGGTCGCGAGCGCATGCAGCTTTCGCGCCTCGGCCGAGACGAGGAACGCCGCCTCGACAATATGGTGGTCGGTCACCCCGCGCCACAGCCGCTCGAAATGATAGCCGCCGTCTTCGGTCACCCGCGCCGACCAGCGCGCGTCGGCGTCGGCCGCGTCGAGACGAGTCACCACGGTCTTGAGGCTTTCCGCGCGCTGCTCGCGCGTGGCTTCGGGATCGAGCCCGTTGCCGAGCGCCAGCGCCTCGATGATCATCGGATCGTAGCGCCGCGGCACGTAGCGCATCAACGTGCGCATGCGGCGGGCATGTTCGACCAGCTCGCGCAGGTCATCGCCGCTGCGCGCGCCGCCCGAGGTTTCGAGGACATTCCCGCCGACCCCGGCGTCGACCAGATATTGGTCGAGCGCAGCATCGTCCTTGAGATAGACCTCTGAACGGCCCTTCGACGCTTTGTAGAGCGGCGGCTGGGCGATGTAGAGGTGCCCGGCCTCGATGATCTCGGGCATCTGGCGATAGAAGAAGGTCAGCAGCAGGGTGCGGATATGCGCGCCGTCGACGTCTGCGTCGGTCATGATGACAATCTTGTGGTAGCGCAATTTCTCGATGTTGAAATCGTCGCGGCCGATGCCGGTGCCCATCGCCTGGATCAGCGTGCCGATCTCGCGGCTCGACAGCATCCGGTCGAAGCGTGCGCGCTCGACGTTGAGGATCTTGCCGCGCAGCGGCAGGATCGCTTGGAAATGGCGGTCGCGGCCCTGCTTGGCCGAGCCGCCGGCAGAGTCACCCTCGACGAGGAAGAGTTCGGACTTGGCGGGGTCGCGCTCCTGGCAGTCGGCGAGCTTGCCGGGCAGGCTGGCGATATCCATCACGCCCTTGCGCCGGGTGAGCTCGCGCGCCTTCTTGGCGGCCTCGCGCGCCGCCGCCGCGTCGATCACCTTCTGGATGATCATCCGGGCGTTGGCGGGGTTCTCCTCGAGATATTCGGCGAGCTTGTCGGCCATCAGGCTCTCGAGCGGCTGGCGGACCTCGGACGAGACGAGCTTGTCCTTGGTCTGCGAGCTGAACTTCGGGTCGGGCAGCTTGACCGAGACGATCGCAGTGAGCCCCTCGCGCATGTCGTCGCCGGTGAGGGTGACCTTCTCTTTCTTCAGCATGCCGCTCTTGTCGGCATAATTGTTGATCGTGCGGGTCAGCGCGGCGCGGAACGCCGCCAGGTGCGTGCCGCCGTCACGCTGGGGGATGTTGTTGGTGAAGCAGAGGACGTTCTCGTAATAAGAGTCGTTCCACTCCAGCGCGACGTCGATCGTCACGTCGTCGCGGGTGCCGGCGATCGCGACGGGATCGGGCATCAAGGGGGTCTTGTTGCGATCGAGATACTTCACGAATGCGGCGATCCCGCCTTCGTAATAGAGCTCGACTTCCTTGACTTCCTCGTGCCGCGCGTCGCGCAGGAACAGCCGCACGCCCGAATTGAGGAAGGCGAGCTCGCGATAGCGATGCTCGAGCTTGTCGAAGTCGTACTCGATCTGGTTTTTGAAGGTGCCGCCGTCGCCAGGCGTCTTCTCGGTCGAGGCGAGGAAAGTGACACGCGTGCCCTTCTTGCCCTCGGGCGCCGGGCCGATCACCTTGAGCGGGGCGACGGCGTCGCCATACGCGAAGCGCATATAATGCTCCTCGCCGTCGCGCCAGATGTTGAGATCGAGCCACTCGCTGAGTGCGTTGACCACGGAGACGCCGACGCCGTGCAGGCCGCCCGACACCTTGTAGGCATTGTCGTCGGACGTGTTCTCGAACTTTCCGCCGGCGTGGAGCTGGGTCATGATGACCTCGGCCGCCGAGACGCCTTCCTCGGAGTGGATGCCGGTCGGGATGCCGCGGCCATTGTCCTCGACCGAGACCGAGCCGTCGGGATTCAGCTGGATGATGATCCGGTCGCAATGCCCGGCGAGCGCCTCGTCGATCGCATTGTCCGAAACCTCGAACACCATGTGATGGAGGCCCGAGCCGTCGTCGGTGTCGCCGATATACATGCCAGGGCGCTTGCGGACCGCGTCGAGGCCCTTCAGGACCTTGATGCTGTCGGCACCGTAGCTGTTGGCGTTGGGAAGGTTTTCGGGAGTCTGATCGTCAGTGGATGCCATGCCGAGCATATAGGGTCGGGATGCGCGAAACGAAAGCAAAATGGCGCTCTTCCCGCCGCCCGCGGAACATGCTCAAACCAGGGCGTGACGCGAGGGGGAGCAGGCGAATGAAGAGCTTGATTGCAGCAGGTGTCGCAGCGGGGATGCTTGTTGCGCCGGCGGCGGCACAGAACGTCCGGCCCGACCAGGCGAAGTTCCGCGAACTCTACAAGGAACTGGTCGAGACCAACACGACGCTTTCGGCGGGCAGCTGCACGCTCGCGGCCGAGCGCATGGCGGCAAGGCTCAAGGCGGCGGGGTTTACGGACAGCCAGCTGACCTTGTTCTCGACGCCCGAGCATCCGAAGGAAGGCGGGCTCGTGGCGGTCTATCCGGGAACGTCGAAGACCGCCAAGCCGATCCTGCTGCTGGCGCATATCGATGTGGTCGAGGCCAATCGCGCCGATTGGGAGCGCGATCCGTTCACCCTCGTCGAGGAGAACGGCAATTTCTACGCGCGCGGCGCCGCCGACGACAAGTCGATGGCGGCGATCTGGACCGACGCCCTGATCCGCTTCCGCGAAAACGGCTACAAGCCGAAGCGCACGGTCAAGCTCGCGCTCACCTGCGGCGAGGAGACGACCTATGCGTTCAACGGCGCGCAGTGGCTGGCGAACAATCGCCGCGATCTGATCGACGCCGAATATGCGCTCAACGAAGGCGGCGGCGGCAACACCGACGGGCACGGCAAATTGCTCAATCAGGAGCTGCAGGTCGGCGAGAAGGCCGTGATCAACTTCCGGCTGGAGACGCGCAACCCCGGCGGGCACAGCTCGATCCCGATCGCCGACAACGCGATCTACGAACTCGCCGATGCGTTGGCGAAGCTGCGCGGCTACGAATTCCCGCTCGAGATGAACGACACCACGCGCAGCTTCTTCGCCAAGGCCGGCGCGGCACGCGGCGATGCGATCGGCAAGGCGATGGTCGCGCTCGCCGCCAATCCGCAGGACAAGGCGGCCGAAGCGGTGGTCAACGGCGATCGCATCTACCATTCGATGCTGCGCACCACCTGCGTCGCGACCTTGCTCGACGGCGGCCACGCCAACAATGCGCTGCCGCAGCGCGCCGGCGCCAACGTCAATTGCCGCATGTTCCCGGGCCGCACCGTCGAGGAGACGCAGGCGGCGCTCGCCGCGGCGATCGGCGATCCGAAGCTGACGATCACGCCGGTTCCGCCGATCCGCCCGATCGCCAAGGCGCCGCCGCTCGATGCGAAAATCCTTGGCCCGATCGAGAAGCTCGCCGCCAAATATTTCCCCGGGGTGCCGGTCATCCCCTCGATGTCGACCGGCGCGACCGACGGAATCTTCCTCGAAGCCGTCGGCATCCCGGTCTATGGTGTGCCCGGCCCCTGGGGCGATCCCGACGGCAACGGCGCGCATGGATTGAACGAGCGGATCGAGGTCAAGTCGCTATATGTCGGCCGCGACTATCTGTTCGATCTGGTCAAGGCATATGCCGACCGGCCATAGCGGGTCGGGGGCTTCCCTGGTTGTTCCCCGGCGAAGGCCGGGGCCCAGTCTCGGCGCCTTTGGCCAGGCGCTTGAACTTCTCCAAAGACATGGCAACTGGCCCCCGGCCTTCGCCGGGGAACAGCATCCCTTATTCTGCCAAGATGATTCCGTCCGCCACCCGGTAGCGCGTCGCGCCTTTCGGCACCGCTTCGAACAGCCCCGGCTCGGTGCCGGTCATCCACACCTGACCCTTGTCGGCCAGCCGCTCGAACAGCGCCGCCCTCCTGCCCGGGTCCAAATGCGCCGCGACTTCGTCGAGCAGCAGGATGGGTGCGCGGCCGACCCGGTCGGCAACCAGCTCGGCATGGGCAAGGACGAGGCCGAGCAGCAGCGCCTTCTGCTCGCCGGTCGAGCAGAGATGCGCGGGCTGCATCTTGCCGAAATGGGTAACGAGCAGATCGGCGCGGTGCGGCCCGACGAGGGTGCGACCCGCGGCGGCATCGCGGCGGCGGCCTTCGCGCAATGCGTCGGCAAGCGCCTCCGCATCGCCCTGCCAGCCTTCGATCGCCAGCCCGGCGCGGGCGAACACGCTGTCGGGCTGGACCGCGATGCGCTCGGCAAGAGCCGTCACGGTGTCGCGACGGGCGGCGTCAATCGCTGCGCCATGCTCGGCCATGCGCGCTTCGAGCGCCGACAGCCATTCGGGGTCGGCGGGTGCCTCGTCGGCAAGCAGCCGGTTGCGCTGGCGCATCGCGGCTTCGTAGCGCGTCGAATGCTGGGCATGGCCCGGGGCCAATGCGAGAGTCAACCGATCGAGGAAGCGGCGGCGCTCGCCGGGACCCTCGACGAACAGCCGGTCCATCGCCGGGGTGAGCCACAGCACGGTCAGCCATTCGGCGAGCGTCGCCGCGGCCGCGGCCGCGCCGTTGATTCGTACCTGCCGGCGCTCGGGGGAATCGGGCAGCGTGCCGGTGCCGATCTCAACATCGCCCATACTCGCCGCGACCCCGAAGCCGCCGGCCGCCCCCTGGCGGACCATCTCTGCAAGCGGGGCGCGGCGAAGCCCCCGCCCGGGGGCGAGCAGCGATATCGCTTCGAGGATGTTGGTCTTGCCGGCGCCGTTCTCGCCGGTGAGCACGACGAATCCCGTACCGACGGTGAGCACGCCATCGCGATGGTTGCGGAAATCGGTGAGGACAAGTCGTGTAACGGTCATCTATCCGTGCTCTAGCGCAGCCACTTGCCGCCGGACAGCGCTTCGCCGATTAAGGCGCAAAGGAGATTCCATGATCCGTATTTGTCTTGCCGCCGTCGCGGCACTTGCGCTCGCCGCCTGCTCGAAGGCGCCCGAGGACGTTACCGCCCGCTATTCGCTGGGAGGCGGACAAGGGACGATCACCGTGGAGGCCGCCGGCAACGGCGATGCGCGCGTCGAGGCGGGGCAGCAGATGCTCGTCCGCAAGGGCGGCACCGAATATGTGCTGCTCACCGACAGCAAGGGTCGGTTCGCGGCGAAGATGGACGATTTCGTCGCGGCGATGGGCGAAGTGATGAAGGAAGGCGGGATCAAGCCGATGGGCATGCCGCCGCAGGGCGAGTACGACCTCGCCAAGCAGGGCAGCGAGACCATCGCCGACGTCAAGGGCGACGTCTGGAAGGTTAGCCCCAAGAAGGGACCGGCCACCGAGAGCTTCGAAGCCGTGATCAGCAGCGATCCGGCCTATGCCAATGTCGGCAAGGCACTGGAGATGCAGACGAAGCTCGCCGCCGCCCAGTCGAAGCTGTTGCAGGGTGGCGAGAGCAATCTCGAGAAGCGCGTCAGCGAGATGCTCGGCAAGGGCATGGTGCTGCGGTTCGCCTCGGCGCTCAAGCTAGACAAGATCGAGAAGGGGCCGATCGATGCGAAGAGCTTTGAATTGCCGACGGTGCTCGACAAGGCCGGGATCAAGGCGCGGATGAATGCCGAGCGCGAGCGGGCTCAGGCCGCAGCCAAGGCGATGCAGAGCGCGCAGCCGCCGGTCCAGCAGGCACCCGTCCCTGCACCCGCACCCACACCGACGCCGGCGCCCAAGGCCAAGTGATGCCCCGGACAACTCTCTTCGCGGCGGCACTGGCGACGGTGCCGCTGCCCGCCGCCGCCGACGTCACCGCGCGCTACGATCTCGGCAAGAAACAATTGTCGGTCGAGGTCGACGACAGCGGCGACTATCGCATCAGCTATGCGGGCATGGTTTCGGTGATCCACCACGCTGGCAAGGACTATGTGGTGGTGGAAATGGGGGCCCAGCCGGTGACGATGGAACGCGCCGCGGTGCTCGCCGCCGCCGCGAAGATGCTGGCCGCCGACACCAAGCGGCCCAAGGCGGCCGACGCTCCGTTCGTGCTGAGCCGCGGTGCGGAGGCGCGCGTGGCGGGGCGCGCGGGCACGACCTGGCTGCTCAAGCCGGACAAGCCGGACGAAAAGCCGCTTGAGATGGTGATGAGCGCCGATCCGGCGCTGGCGCCGATCGGGGCCGCGATCCGCGACACGATGGTGCCGCTGGGCAGCATGTTCGGCACCAGCATGGGCGCACCGTCCAGCTTCGTGCCGCAATGGACCGCGCTGTTCGCGAAGGGCACGCCGCTGCAGTTGGGGGTCGAGCGGCCGCAGATTACGCTCGTGTCTGTCGATACCGCCGATATCGCTGAATCGCGCTTCGCCCTGCCGGGCGAGGTGGTGTCGCCCGACGCACTGGTGTCGATGCTCGCGGGCAAGCGGGGACCGGGCGAGCCGCCAGCACCCGCGCCGCTGCCCTGAGGATCAGATCCCGCTCAGGCCGGCCGCCGCAAGGCTGGCTTGGGCGACACGATAGGCCTTGGCCTCGGCGATACGCAGCCGGCGGCGCGCGGCATCGAGCGGCTCGGCGAGCAAAGCCTCATAATCCTCGCCGTGGAGCCAGGCGGCCCGCTTGCCGTGACGATAGCCTTCGATCACGGCCCGGAAGAAATCGAGGCTGCGGGTGATCCGGATGCTCTTGAGCGCCGCGCCCGCGGCGATGAACGCCCAGCCGAGCCCGCCGGTCTGCGCGTAGGAGAAGGCGACGAGGCAAGCCTCGCCGAGATGCTCGTCGGCCTTGTAGCCGGTGAGCACATGCCAGAGATCGTGGATGTCGCGCTCGCGCCGGCCCATCCATGCATAAGGATGTTCGATCTCGAGCGCCTGGTCGCCGATCGCGTTGACGCTGACTTCGGCGAGCCCCTTGGCCGAATAGCCGGTGGCGTCGAGGAAATTGCGATAGGCGCCGCCGACGGTGCCTTCGGCGAAGCCGTCGATCCAGCTGCGATCGGAAAGCCGCTCGGCGAGCTCCAGCCGTTGATAGGCGAGCTTGCCGCCGCCGGGAACCGTCAGCAGCTTGCGGTAATTCTTCTGGGTGACGTCGCCGTTCAGCGCGCGCATGATGCGGAACACCTGCTCGGTGTCGTCGCCATTCGCCAGCAGCCGGCGCAATGCCGATAGCGCCGTGCCCCATTCACGCTTCATCGGGATGCCGGGATTGAAGGGTGCCTGCGTCGCCATGATCTGCCTGCTTTGCCTACTTACACCAGTGTAAATAGCAGAACCAGGACTAAAGTTCAATCCATTCGCACGAAACCAAAACGGCCCGTACCTTGTTGCCGCAGCGAACAGGGAGAGAATCGGATGCGAAGCTGGATCGTTCCCACGGCATTTCTCAGCCTCGTGGGTGGAGGATGCGCGCCGCAAACGCCCGAGCAGGCGCGGATCGACAATATCGAGGACGCGGCGGAGGCGCAGGCGGACACGATAGAGTCGGCGTCGAAGAACCAGATCGGCCGGATCCGCGCCGAGGCGGATACACTTTCCGGACAGGCCGAACTCGCCAACGGCTTTGACGCCGAACGGCTGCGCACCCGGGCGGAGGCACTGGAGAAAGAGGCGAAGATCGTCGAACGCCACGCCAAGGCACAAGTTCAGGCCGTGCGCGATCGCGCCCGGGCCGATGTCAGCGCCATCAAGGCGCAGTGACTAGCCGAGCAGCTGCTTGCGGGCGTCGGCGCGGCGCGCGAAGATCGACGCCATTTCGAGATGCAGCGCGCGGTCCCTCGAATTGCCGGCACGCTCCGCCCGCTCGCGCTCTTCGCGCGCCCGCCGATCGTTGAACGCTACGAGGGCTTCCAGTCCGTGCATAAGCTGCGCTTTACCACGTGCGGCGCAAACAAAATCCTACGTATTGATGCGAATCGCGGAAATACGTGGATAAATCGGGGACGATTCGTCCCGATTCACACACGCATCGGCATCAGCACGTAGAGCGCCGGCGAGCCGTCATTCTCACGGATCAGGGTCGGCGCCGCGGCGTCGGCGAGGTGCACCTCGACGAGGTCGCCCTCGATCTGGCCGAGAATGTCCATCAGATAGCGGCTGTTGAAGCCGATCTCGAACGGCATCGCCGCATATTCGCCGGGCACCTCTTCTGCCGCCGCGCCATTCTCCGGGCTGGTCACCGACAGGACGATCTTGTCGCGGTCGAGCGCCATCTTGACGGCGCGGGTCTTCTCGGTGGCGATCGTCGAGACGCGATCGACGCCCTGCATGAAGCTCTTCGGGTCGATCTTGAGGATCTTGTCGTTCGCGGTCGGGATCACCCGGCTGTAATCGGGGAAGGTGCCGTCGATCAGCTTCGAGGTCAGGATCGCCTGGCCGAGATCGAAGCGGATCTTCGAGCCCGACAGCGACACGCCGACCGAACCGTCGACTTCCTCGAGCAGTTTGCGCAGCTCGGCGACGCACTTACGCGGCACGATCACGTCGGGCATGCCGTCGGCGCCGTCGGGGCGCGCAACGGTGACGCGCGCAAGCCGATGGCCGTCGGTGGCGGCGGCCTTGAGCATCGGCGTCGCCTCGTCGGTGACGTGGAGGAAGATGCCGTTCAGATAATAACGCGTCTCTTCGGTCGAGATCGCGAAGCGGGTCTTGTCGATGATCTGCTTGAGCGTCTCGGCAGGGAGCTCGAACGTGGTCGGCAGCTCACCCTCGGCGATCATCGGGAAATCGTCCCGCGGCAGCGTCGCCAGAGTGAACTTGGCGCGGCCGGCATTGACCGTGATCCGGCCCTCGGCGGCATTCAGTTCGACCTGCGAGCCCTCGGGCAGCTTCCGCACGATGTCGAACAGGGTGTGTGCCGAGACGGTGATCGCGCCGGGCTGATCGACCGCCGCGGCGATCGTCTCATCGATCTGCAGGTCGAGGTCGGTGGCCATCAGCCGCATCGTGCCGCCGGGCTGCGCCTCGATGAGCACGTTGGACAGGATGGGGATCGTGTTGCGCCGCTCGACCACCGACTGGACGTGGCTGAGGCCCCTCAACAGAGTTGCGCGTTCGATCGTCGCCTTCATCACTCAAAACCCCCGGTGCCGCGCGCGAATCCGGGCGCTGGCGAATTGGCTCGAACACAATCTCTAACGGCAAAAAGGGCCGGGGCAAGCGCCCCGACCCCTTCATGCACACCAAAATGGCGCGTTTGCCGGCTTCAGAAGCGGAAGCCGACGCCCGCAACGACCTGGTGCCGGTCGGTGTCGACCGAGAAGGTGTTGCTGGGGCCCGTTCCGCTCGAATATTGGAAGTCGGCGTCAGTGTACTTCGAGTAGCGATACTCGATCTTCGCATAGGTGTTGCGGCCGATCGACTTCTCGACGCCCGCACCTACGCGCCAGCCGTCGAGCTGGAAGTTCCGGTCCTCAAGCTCGGTCGAGCCGTCGGCGGCGAGCGCGTTGAGGCGGGCATTGGTGTAGCCACCCTTGGCATAGATCAGGGTGCCGGGCGAAGCCTCGAAGCCGAGACGGGCACCGACATAGATGTCGCGGCCTGCCGTCACCGAGCCATAGCCGAAGGTGTTCGGATCGGGGCGGTTGACGCGGGTCTTGCCGGTCGAATCGGTGAGTTCGGCCTCGACGCCGAGCACGGCGCTGCCGAGCGGAATGTCGTAACCGGCCTCGACGCCGTAGAGGAAGCCTTCAGTGCTCTGGTCGTCACCCTCGACATCGGTGTCTTCCGAGCTGCCGGGCCGCAGAATGTCGAGACCGCCAACCACGCCGACGCGGAAGCCGCTGGGTGCGCTGTGGCCTTCGTCCTGCGCGAAGGCGGGCACGGACAGGGCCGACGAAGCGACGAGGGCGGCGGCGAAAACAAGCTTACGCATAACTACTCCTTGGGTACCGGTCCGCCTTGCGAGCGGGCCGGGCCATAACTGGGGAGGCGAGTCCGCAGTTGCATGAACCTCACATAAACAGGGAAAAGCGTTGCACGGATGCAACAGGGGCTTGCTCTTGATCCTCCCCCGCCAAGGGGAGGTGTCAGGCGCAGCCTGACGGAGGGGGAGGAAGCATCGCGGCCAGTTAGTCGCTTACCTCCCCCTCCGTCGCCTTCGGCGCCTCCTCCCCCTTGCGGGGGAGGATTTTTAGAATTCTCAGAACCGCACGCCGACTCCGCCGAGCACCTGATGGCGCTTCGCGTCGACGCCACTGCTGTCCGAATCATATTTCGAATAGCGATACTCGCCCTTCAGATAGACCTTGTCGTTGAGCTTGACCTCCGCGCCGGCACCGAGGCGCCAGCCGTCGACCGTGTCGTGCTCCTTGATCGCGCTGTTCGCGTCGGCGTTATATTCGGTGTTGAAGCGGGCATTGGTGTAGCCGCCCTTGGCGTAGATCAACGCGCGGCTACCGGCGACAAAGCCGATGCGGCCGCCGACATAAAGGTCACGGCCCGCCGAGACCTTGAGCCGGTCGCCGGCGGCAAGCACGCCGAAGGCCTCGTCCTTGGTGGTCGCGCCGGTGACTTCGCCCTCGACGCCGAACACGGCCTTGCCTGCCTGATAGTCATAGCCGAGCTGGCCTCCATAGACGACGCCGTCGCGCGATCCGTTGCTGATCGAATCGTCGCTGACATGATCCCAGCCGACGATCGCCTCGGCGCGGGGGCCGGTGAAGGTCGCATCCTGTGCAAAGGCCGGTGTCGCGGCGGCGGATGCCGCCAGCGCGGCGAGGATGAGCTTACGCATTACGATACTCCATGGTTACTGCGCTCCGACACCGGAGCCGGTGTGCTGATGCGCTAAGGCACCTGTTCGTTACCTGAACGAAACGAGGCGAAATCGTGGCGCATGGAACTCGGCCATTGCCTTTGGCGTCGGGAGGCGCTGAGGAGACGGACATGGCAGCCAGCAACCGCAAGGGGCGAGATTTCATCGCCCGTCACGGCGAGACCGTATTCAACATCGCTCGGCGGATGCAGGGCGATCACCCCCATACGCCGCTGACTCGCGCGGGCTTCGCCCAGGCCGATGCGATGGGGGCGGCGCTCCGCGACCTGCTCGGGCCGAAGCCGAAGCTCACCTTGTGGTCGTCTAGCGCAGGCCGGGCGCTGCAGACGCTCGCGATCATCGCCGAGCATCTAGAGCTCGACTGGCATCAGGCGCGGACCGACGACCGGCTCGTCGAGATCCACATGGGCAGCTGGAGCGGCCGCTATTACGACGATCTGCAGCAGGAGGTCGGCACGTTTCTCGATCTCGAGCACGGGCTGTACAATCGCCCTCCGGAAGGCGGCGAATGGTATGATGCGATCGCGACACGCGTCTCGGGCTGGCTCGCCGATACCGACGAGGATCCCGGCGACCGGCTGGTGATCATGCACGGCATGTCGAGTCGGATCCTGCGCGGCGTGATGACCGGCGCCGACGTGATGCCGCAATTCGGCGCGCCGGTGGCGCCCGATCTGCCGCAGGGGTCGATCGTGCTGATCGAGCATGGCGAGGAGCGCGTCGTCCATCTCGGCACCGGACGGGGCGCTGCGCCGGCATGATCGCGCTCGCTCTGCTCCTGGCGATGCCGCAACGCGACGTGCTCGGCACCTTCGGCAGCTGGGGCGCGTTCCGCGACCCGTCGCCGCTGCGCTGCTTCGCGATCACGAAGCCGGTCGAGCGTTCGCGTAGCGGCGAGGCCTTTGCCAGCATCGCTACCTGGCCGCGGCAAGGCGTGCACAACCAGCTGCATGTCCGCCTGAGCCGCACGCGGGCCGCCAATGCGCGCGTGACGCTGGCGATCGGCGAGCGCCGCTTCGAGCTCCGCGCCGGCGACACCGACGCCTGGGCGCCGGACCCGCGCACCGACGCCGCCGTGGTCGCAGCGATGCGCGAGGGGCGCAGCATGAGCATCGAGACGATCGCCACCAACGGCGCCGCCTTCGCCGACACCTATGCGCTGAAGGGTGCCGCCACCGCGATCGACGCGGCGGCATTGGGCTGTGCGGGACGGGGGTAGAACGCGAGGGAATAATGGAGGATCGAGCGTATCGCCTGCAAGTCTGGAAACCATGTTCGAGCGCTTTCCCCGATGCACAGCTTCATGGCGATCAAGCGCCAGGAGCGGCCGGAGGAAGTTGCCGGCATGGTCGCCTGGCTCGCGGCACCGGAAGCCGGCTTCGTGACCGGAGCGATGCATCCCGTCGATCGCGCATTCGGGTCTGAACGATCGCCGCGCGGGCGAGGTTGGCGGCAACGTCGCCCGCCCCCGCCACGCTTGACCACGGACGGCGGAGACGGGGGGCTATTCAGTCCGCGACGGCTTCCGCCTTGCCTTCCGAAGCCGCGGGTCGCGCAAGGAAGCGGCTATAGCTCCAGCTGATCCCGATCAGCACCACGCCGAGCGCGAGGAACGAGAGGATGCGGAGCACGCCGTCGAGCGCGGCGGCATCGATCAGGAACACCTTGAAGGTCACAAGCGTGAGCAGCGCCAGCCCGGCGAGACGCAGATCGTGCACGCCGACGCTGATCCCGCGCCATAGCCAGAACAGGGCGACGGCGAGCGAGGCCGCCGAATAGCCGCCATTCTCGAGTGTGCCGACCGGGCCGGTCAGGACGTTGCCATGTGTCGCCTGCCGAACCGCGACGAGTGCAGCGACCAGAGAGAGCAAAGCGGCGCCGACGCGATGCCCGGGGATCTGCGCGACAGTCCACAACCAGAAGGCGGCAAGCGCAGCGTGGACGAAGGCGGCGTTGAGCAACGGAACCGTGCCAACCGCTTGCGGCACCAGCACCGGATCGAGAAGCAGCAGATCGAACCAGACGATGCGGAACACCCCCAGCGCGAACAGCACGGTGCCGAGCGACCGAAAGCGTCCCTTGTTCAGCAATGCCCAGCCCACGGCGAAACAGGATTGGGTCAACAGCGCACGCTCGACGAAGCCCAAACTCTCGAAGCGCTCCGGCGTGGCGATCGCGAGGACCTGCTTGGCGAGCGCATAGACGAGCAGGATTGCGATTCCGATGGCAATGCTGCCGACCACCCGCCGGAAACGCCCCAGCTGACGCTGGTCGAGCAAAGTTGCGAGCAATGCGGCCGTGGGCAACGCAAGGGCCCGGAACAGATCGGGCAAGGCGGGAATGTCGAGATAGGGCAAAGGATCGCCGGAAACCGATTCCCCGACCAGCCTCGCCAGCCCCAACAACGGGACTGCGGCGGCGAGCAAGGCGGCGATGAACGGCAGCGCCGGAAGCACGAACAATCCCGGCGCCCCGGCGGTGCGTGCCCAGCCGGCGAAAGCGAGCAGCACCAGCGCCAGCGGCAGCCCCAGCCACGCGGCCGGCAGGAACTGGGCAAGGCCGAGGGCTACGAGAAGGCCGGTAACCAGGCTGGCCGCGATAAGCGCGGGATCATTCTCGTCGCGTTTGAGCCGCCACGCGAGCGCCGCGCAGGCCGCGGCCGCGAGCAGTTCCAGCACGCCCCACACCTCCGCTGCCAGCAGCGAAGGCGCGCAAGCATGGGCGACCAGCAGCGGCCCCGCGGTCCCGCCCGTCGCGATCGCAGCCCAGCCGCGCCCCCGGCCCGCGAGCAAGTGGCCGGGCACGGCAAAAAGCAGGCTCGCCACCGCAGCGGCAAGCGGCGTGGCGCTACGCTCGGGCTGGAGCAGCGCAAGCGCCTCCAGCATCAGCAGGAATCCGAGTGCCGCAAGCGCCGCAGGCAGATAGACCGCCTGCCGCCACGACAGGAACAACGCCGCGCCGGCAAGCACCAGATAGAAGCTCCACGCCAGCGCTCCGAATTCGAGCGACGGCGCCAGCGCGAGCAGTTGGACGAACCCGGCGACGAGCGGCGCAAGGCGCAACCAGCGGTTCTGGGTACCCGTAGCGGGCAGCGCGGCACTCGCACACACCGCGAGCAGCATCGTGAACGCACCGACCGCGGAAAGATCGCCACCGCGTCCGGGCAGCGCCGCGATCAGGAAGTTGATCCAGCCGAATCCCGCGATGCTCGCCGCCAGCGCCAGCCACCCCCAGCCGCGATGGATCGCCAGTCCGAACAAGGCGGCGATGAACAGTCCCAGATAGACGAGCAGCGGCCCGATCCCCGCTGCGTCGAACCCGGCGACCAGCGGCGCGACGAAGCCGCCGATCAGCGCCATCACTGCCGTGGGCGGGCCGTGGCGCAACGCCAGCCCCATCGCCGCTGCGGTGACGAGCACGACCGCCACGAAGGCAGTGAGCGGCGCGATCAGATGGTAGAGCGCAGCCGCCATGTAGAGCGTGCCGTAAAGGCTGGCGATCCCCGCGCCGGCGAGGACCTGGGCGACGCGTGGATCCTCGGCGGTGGCACGCAGTCGGCGCGCGGCTTCGCTCGCGGCAATCAGCACGGCACCGAACAGCGCAGCAAGCAAGGTGCGCACCGCCGGCCGGAGGAGCCCGCTATCGATCGAATAGCGTACGAGGAAGAATCCCGCGAGGACCAAAGCCGCGCCACCGATCCAGATCGGTAGACGGCCGCCGATCAGCGATTCGAGATTGAGTGGTGTCGCAGCAGGAGCGGTGCGGACCGGTGCCGACACACTGGCCGCCACGACGGGCGGACGCTCCGCCGGAGGACTGCTTCGGACGATGGCTGGCGTCCTGCCCTGCTGCGCCGGCTGAGCCGGAGGAGCTTCAGTCGTTACGTCCGCGACGGAAGGCGGCGGCGCTGCGACGAAACGGGACTCGCGCTCTTCCAGCCGCGCGACGAGTGACTCGACGCGGCGCAACTCCTGTTCCACAACGGCGAGGCGACGCAGGACCGCGAAGAAGGCCGCGCCGACACCGAGGGCGAGCAGGAGCGTGAAAGCGTTCACTTGCTTCTCCTTGGCACAGCGGATTCGCGCTGTCGTGGCAAACTAGGTGTTCCCGGGGTCCGGAGTGCCAGGTTTTGCGGCATGATGGAGGGGAATGTCCGATGATCGTATTTGGTTCGACGCTGTCGCCTTATGTACGAAAATGCATGGTGTTCGGGGCCGAAAAAGGGCTGGAACTCGAATTGCAGCCCGCCGGCCTCGGCCGCGGCGGGCCCGATTTCCAGGCCGCCAGCCCGTTCGGCAAGATACCGGGCTTCAAGGACGATGATTTCCTGCTTTCGGATTCGACAGCGATCGTCACCTATCTCGAAGCCAAATATCCCGATCCCAACCTGATCCCGCTTGAACCGCGCGCGCGCGCACGCGCTGTGTGGTACGACGAGATGGCCGACACGATCATGATGGCAGCGGGCACCGCCATCTTCGGCAATCGCTTCGTCCGGCCACGCGTTCTCAAGCAGGAATGCGATCATGAGGCGGCCGACATCGCCGAGCGCGACCTGTTGCCGCCTTTGTTCGACTATCTGGAGAATGTCGTCCCGGCGAGCGGCTTCCTCGTCGAGGATCGACTGACGCTTGCGGACATCGCCGTGGCGAGTCCCTTCGCGACGCTCGGCTGCATCGGCGTGGTGGCAGACGTAGCGCGCTACCCGCGCACTGCCGCCTATATCGCGGGCATATTGGCACGCCCGAGCTTCGCGTCGATCCTCGCCAAGGATCAGGCAGTGGTCGCCTCAATGGGCGGGCCGGTCACCGCGCAGCAGGCAGCCTGAGGCAAGTAGCCAAACCGCATGTCGCCCCCTAGAGGAAGCGACATGCGGTTTGCTTTCACCAAATGCCACGGCTCGGGGAACGATTTCCCGCTGATCGACGCGCGCGCTCTCACGCTGGACGACGAGCATTGGGCACAGGTGGCGCGTGCGCTCGCCGATCGTGGCGGGCCGGTGGGTGGCGACGGACTGTTGCTGCTGGTCGCGGGTGATGGCGACCACGCGTTCGGCATGCGAATGTTCAATTCGGACGGATCCGAGGCCGAGACCTGCCTCAACGGACTCCGCTGCGTCGCCCGCGCTGGCTTCGAGGCGCTCGACCTCGACGCGGCGCGCGTCAGGCTCAAGACCAGCGCCGCCGATGTCGCGCGCGAAGCCGAGCTTGCACCCGGCGTGACCACCGTTCGAACGACCGTCGGCCCGGCCTCGACCGAGCTCGCCGATGTTGGTCTCACCGGCCCCCTGTCCGAGCTGCCGACCACCCGCATATTCACTGCCGTGGCCATGCCCAACCCGCATCTGGTGACGTTCGTCGATGCCATCAACGAAGCCGAACTGGTCGCGCTCGGCGAATATTGCGAGGCCGGGCCGCCGCTGATCCCCGCCCGCGCGAACGTCTCGTTCGTCGAGTTGCGTGGACCCGACCTGTTCGTGCGCACCTTCGAACGCGGTGTCGGGCTGACCGACAGTTGCGGCAGCGCGATGGCGGCATCGGTGCTCGCCGCGGGGCTCACCGGCCGCGTGCCGCTCGGCCTTGAGGTGCGCGTGTTCAACAAGGGCGGCCTCGTCCGCGGCCGCGCTGATGCCGATCACATCGTGACCATCAGCGGCAACGCGACATTCCTCTACGATGCGGTAATCGATATCGACCTCCCCACCGGCCGGGTCGACAACCTGATCATCCACGCCCGGCGCGAGGACGAAGCCGAAGCGTGGAGTGCCGCCGTGGCCGCACTCGGCTGACCATGCCGCCCGGCCGGCGCCTCGCTAGCCTGGCCCGAGCAGGAGGCCGGACAAACGGCGCGCGAGGGTCCCCGCGAGGCTCGTCGACGTCGTCACCGACGCAGACAATCACCTCGCCCTCCTGCGCGGGACGCCGCGCAAGCCGTTCGTCTATTATTCGGGATCGGGCGTGGAGCCTGGGCAATGGCGGCTTCCGCACCCTTGACGATTGGGACCGCCACTGACGATCGGCGCGACTGCCCTGCCCTAGCGAACCGCGATCGTGCCGAGCCGCTGCGCTGTCGCCTCGACCCGCGCTTCTTGCGTGCGGATCACTGCCTCGATCTGGGCGGACCCGATGGGCTCGGCGAACGCCACGCCAAAGCGCCGACCGCTACTCCACTGCACGCGCGCCGAGCCGAGCGGCACGCCGCACGCCAGCTGCACCTGTTCGCCTACGGGTGGCACATGCTCGGCATAGACCAATGCACCGCCCGTCGAGATGTTGAGCAGATGGACGCGCGCCGGTTCGCCCGCGCCGCGCCGCATCTCGCCCGCCTGAAAAATCTTGACGCGCGGCGCCGCCCGCATCTGGGCGCCGTCCTTCTCGCTGATACGCATATTGCCCCTAAAACTCTGTCCGGGTGAATCGCACAGGCTGCTCCGCCGTTCCGTAACAAAGAGGCTTAACGCGGGCTTAGCCCCTTTCGCAGTTCAGTTCAGCCGGTAGTGGTCTGCGAGCCGGTCGAGGGCGATGCCGAGCACCAGTTTGCCGGCACGGCTCGGCCAGCCCAACGCCTTTTCCGCGATCGTCAGCCCCTCTCCCGCGCACACCACCCGCCACAACACGTCCGAGAGCCCCCGCCCCACCGCCGCCACGGCAGCGTCGAACCGCCGCCTGGCAGCGATCTGCGCCAGCGTCGGGTCGACACCCGGCGTGCCGCCCGGGGTGCGGGGGCCGGAGTCCCAGCGCATCGTTACCCGGGGGCCGAGCGCCGCCATCTCATAATCGCCGCGCAAGCGCTCGCCCGCCTCGAGCTGGCGGGGATCGACATGGCCGCGGGAATAGAGCCAGACCAGCGGCGACTCCGCGAGATTAACGGTCACGCTTCGCCGTCCGCGCGGCGACTTCCCCTCGGCAGGGCCGAAGTGATCGATAGTGCGCTCGACGAGTTCACGCATATTGATCTCCTTTTGTTCCCATCCCGGCCCTTGCCACGAAGACCTGTTTGTAGGAAAGATAAAAAACCAGTCTGGTTAGGAGCGCAGATGATCACCGCTATCCGCGAAGTTCGGCGCGCCAAGGGACTCACCCTCGACGAAGTTGCGCAACGCTGCGATCCGCCGACGACCGCGCAGACGATCGGGCGCCTGGAGACGGGCACGCGGACGGTGTCGGTCGGCTGGCTCAATCGAATCGCCGCCGCGCTCGGCGTCGACGCGTCGGACCTCGTCCGGCTGCCCGACCGGCCGGAAATCGCCGTCGCGGCGATCCTCGACGCAAACGGCGTGCAGGCGCCACGGCGGTCGGCTTCGGTGGTCCCGCCACGCGGTGAGCCGGGCATGATCGCGGTCACCGTGGGCGGCGGAATCGGCGATTATCGCGCCGGTGACGAGATCTGGTGCCGACGGCTCGCGCCTGACGATTATGCCGGCGCGCTCAACCGCGACGTGCTCGTGCCGCGCCCCGCCGGGCGATTTCTGTTCGGCCGCCTGATCTGGCGGGACGGAGACAAGCTACACCTGCTCCCGCTCGGCGCGGGTGCCCGCCAGCAGGTGGTTAGCGCCCCGCCCTGGATCGCCTGTGCAGTACGTCTGGTCCGGGCGCTGTAGGCGCGCGATCCCCCTTGCCGGCCCGCGCGCGCAGGCGCAATCTGCTGCGCAGAAAAGGGGCATGATGCAGGAGAGGACTGCGATGATCAGGATAGCGATAACGATCGCCGCCGCCGTGACGCTCGCGGCGCCGGCAATGGCTGAGGATTGGGACTTCATTCTCGTCAACAGTACCGGCAAGACGATCAAGACGGTCGAGGTGTCGCCGGGCGGCGCCGGAACATGGGTGGCGAACAAGATCGATCCCGAACTCACCAAGGAAGCAAAGGCGGTCAAGCCCAACGGCAAGACGACCGTCCACTTCGACAAGGGCAGCAGCTGCAAATACGATCTCAAGGCGACATTCGACGATGGCAGCTCCGCAGTGTGGAGCGCGATCAACGTCTGCGACAACGCCTATGTGACGCTGAACTATGCCAATGGCGCGCCGACCTTCAAGGCGAGCTGAGCATTCGGTGCGAAGGAATGGTGGGCGCTGACGGGCTCGAACCGCCGACCCTCTCGGTGTAAACGAGATGCTCTACCAACTGAGCTAAGCGCCCTTCCTCCCCGCCGATGCCAAAAGCCGCGCGCCGGGGCAAGGGCTCAAACGAGATGAAGCCCCGCGCGTTTCACCGCGCTGGCATAACTGCGCATGCCGTCGAATCCCTTGGCGCTCAGTCCGATATAGGCGCGGCGGCGGTCGCTGGGGTCGGCCTGGCGCTCGAACAGGCCTGCCTCGTGGAGCGTGCCGATCCAGCGCAGCGCAGTGGTCGGCGGCACGGCTGCGGCGATGCACAGGCTCGACACCGAGACCTGGCGCCGCTCGAGCTGCGCCGCGAACAGGTCGAGCAGCATGTCCCATGCCGGATCGGCGAACAGCTCGTCGGCAAAAAATTGCGCACGCATCCGCCGGGCCCGGATGACCGCGCGGATTTCCCCGGCAGCGATCTCGACCGGCGGACCGGCGTCGGGGCCGCGATAGCCGGAGCCGCGATCGCGCACGCCGGCGCGCGGCTCGGCTTCCTCGCTGCGGGTCAGCCGCGCCAGTGTCTCGGCGATCCGCGCGACTTCCTCGCTCAACCGACGCAGGCGGGCCGACTCGGTCTCGCGGTTGACATCGTCCATGACACCGCGCGCATGCCATCTGGCCCCGGCAATCGCGGCAATGCGCTCCGGCCGGGTTGGATTGCAGAGGATTTGACAATGCGGACCGAGCAATTGTGCGGCCGCGACGTCGATCTGCTCGGGCAGCACCGTCGCCACGATGCCGAGCGAACGTTCACGCGCCATCGTATCCGCCCGCGCCAACACGAGGTCGAGCAAGGCTTCTGGCGCGCTTTCCGTTTCGATGAGGATCAGATCGAGGCCGTCATAATTGCTGAGATCTGTCGAGACCTCCGCAAACGACACGAGGCTGCGGGCCCGGCACCCGGCAAGTTCGAGCGCGTGGCGCGCTTCCACTGCTGCACCCGCATTGTCTGCTATCACCAATGCAAGCGGCGCAGCACCGGCATAGCCTTCGTCTGGGTCGTTGTGGAACACAGTCAATCCTGCCATCGCCTGCCTCAGGTTCGTCTTCTGTTCCGGAGATGCCGCAGGGCGCCGAAACAATTGAGTCCGATTTCCTCCGTTTTGGAGGTTATAAGGCGACCCGCGCTGCGGGTTGATCGATCAAACGTCCACTACGGATCGAACGCCGAGGCAATGATGTCGAACTTCCCCCGTCCGAGCGCAATCTAATCGAGTGACTTCACAATCTCTTCTACCATCTTCTTGGCATCGGCCAGAAGCATCATCGTATTGTCGCGATAAAACAACTCGTTGTCTACACCTGCATAGCCTACGCCGCCCATCGATCGCTTGATGAACAACACCGTCTTGGCCTTCTCGACGTCGAGTACTGGCATGCCATAGATCGGCGAGCTCTTGTCGGTCTTGGCGGCGGGGTTGGTGACGTCGTTTGCGCCGATGACGAAGGCGACATCGGTCTGGGCAAACTCGGAATTGATATCCTCGAGCTCGAACACCTCGTCATAGGGCACGTTTGCTTCGGCGAGCAGCACGTTCATGTGTCCCGGCATGCGGCCGGCGACCGGATGAATCGCATATTTGACCCGAACCCCATGCTCCTTGAGCTTGTCGGCCATTTCCCGCAACGTGTGCTGCGCCTGCGCGACGGCCATGCCATAGCCGGGAACGATGATGACCTGCTCGGCCTGCTGCATCAGGAAGGCCGCATCCTCGGCCGAGCCGCGCTTCCACGGCCGGTCGATCGCCTGTCCGGCCGCCGCCCCGCCGCTATCCCCTCCGAACCCGCCGGCGATCACGCTGATGAAGCTGCGGTTCATCGCGCGGCACATGATGTAGCTGAGGATCGCGCCCGAGCTGCCGACGAGCGCCCCGGTGACGATCATCGCGGTGTTGTGGAGGGTGAAGCCCATCGCGGCCGCCGCCCAGCCCGAGTAGCTGTTGAGCATCGAAACGACCACCGGCATGTCGGCGCCGCCGATAGGAACGATCAGCAGGAAGCCGATCACGAAGCTCAGCACCGTGATCGTCCAGAACACCCAAGGGCTCTGGTCGGTGACGAAAAAGGCGATCAGCCCGAGAATGGCCGCGAGCAGGCCGAGATTGATGACGTGCCGGCCCGGCAACAGGATCGGCTTGCCGCTCATGTTGCCATTCAATTTGAGGAACGCGATCACCGATCCCGAAAAGGTGATCGCACCGATCGCGACGCCGAGCGCCATCTCGATTCGGCTGACCGGCAGGATGGTGACGACGTCGGGCCCGTAGATCGGCCGGATTACCTGCGCGATGCCGAACGCCAGCGGATTGAGGAACGCGGCTGCCGCGACGAGCACCGCCGCGAGTCCGACGAGGCTATGAAATGCCGCCACGAGCTGCGGCATCGCGGTCATGGCGATGCGACGGGCAGTGACGAGGCCGATCGCGGCGCCGATCGCGATCGCGGCGAGGATCTCCACGACGGTTACGGCGTCGATAACGCCACCGAACGGCGGTGGAGTTGGAGCAAAGACGGTCACACTGGAGTCGATCGGCACATGGGTGACCAGCGTCGTCACCACCGCAATCGCCATGCCGATCATGCCGAAGCGATTGCCGCGCTGGCTGGTGACCGGGCTCGAAAGTCCGCGGAGTGCGAGAATGAAGCAGACGCCGGCGACCAGATAGGCCAGCGACACCCAGGGGCTCACTGAAACGGCATGCTCCATCTCAGCGCACCTTCTTCTTGTACATCGCGAGCATGCGGGCGGTCACCGCGAAGCCGCCGAAAATGTTGATGCTGGCGAACACCACTGCAAGCAGCCCCAGCCATTTCGACACCGCCCCGCCATTGCCCAGCCCGGTCGCCGCGGATGCGATCAAGGCGCCGACGATGATCACCGACGAGATCGCATTGGTCACTGCCATCAGCGGCGTGTGCAGCGCCGGGGTGACCGACCAGACGACATAATAGCCGACGAAGCACGCCAGCACGAAGATCGACAGGATCGAGATGAAGTCCATGTCAGTGTTCTGCCTTCTGCGCCATCGCCGCATCGGCAGCGCGCTCGAGATCGACGAGGTTCAGGTCGTACACCACAACGACGCCGCAATCGCCCGGCGGACCCTTGGCCTGCTTTTTCGGGGAGAAAATCGCGGGACCGTAATAAGCGATCAGGCGCTTCCGCACCGTATCGTACCGCCGATCTTGCGCCCCCGCGTCGCACCGGAACTGGTGCGCTCGCTCCCGTAGTGCGTGCACCTTGAAGAACAGGAACATCAGGTCGGGGGGCACTGCCGGGCCTGCCGGAACGGCCTGCGCAGCGAGCGCCAATCCGATGAGCAGCAAGCTCACTGGAGCAGCCTTTCGTGCACCACCTTGCCGCCCTGCGTCAGGCGGATGGCGTTGCCGATCTCGTCGTCTAGCACCGGCTTGCCCGCTTCCTTGTCCCAGAAGGCCGAGAAGAAGTTGAGCAGATTGCGGGCAAACAGCGCCGACGCGTCCGCCGCCAGCCGGGACGGCACGTTGCGATGCCCGACGATCTTGACGCCATGCCGCTCGACCACTTCGCCCGCCACCGCGCCCTCGACATTGCCGCCCGCCTCGACCGCGAGATCGACGATCACGCTGCCGGGCTTCATGCTGGCGATCTGCGCGTCGCTGATCAGTCGCGGCGCCGGCCGTCCAGGGATCAGCGCGGTGGTGATGACCACGTCCTGCCTGGCGATGTGCGACGAGACCAGCTCGGCCTGCGCGGCCTTATATTCGTCGGACATCTCGGTGGCGTAGCCGCCAGTGCCTTCGCCTTCGATGCCTTTGACATTCTCGACGAAGATCGGCTTGGCGCCGAGCGACAGGATCTGCTCCCTGGTCGCGGCGCGCACGTCGGTCGCGGAAACCTGCGCGCCAAGCCGCCGCGCCGTCGCGATCGCCTGCAGCCCGGCGACGCCGACGCCCATCACGAACACCTTCGCGGCACTCACCGTACCCGCCGCGGTCATCATCATCGGGAAAGCGCGGCCATATTCGGCCGCGGCGTCAAGCACTGCCTTGTAGCCGGCGAGATTGGACTGCGACGACAATATGTCCATCGACTGCGCCCGCGTGATCCGCGGCATGAATTCCATCGCCAGCGCCTCGGCGCCGAGCGCGGCATAGCGATCGACTCGCGCCCGCTCCCCGAACGGGTTCAATCCCGCCACGATCCACGCGCCCTGCTTCAAGCCGGGAAGCTGATCGGGATCGGGCCCCTGCACGCCCAGCACGATATCGGCATCGGCGAGGACCTCGGCCCGATCGCCAAGAGTCGCCCCGGCATCGGCGAAGCCCTGATCGGCAATCGACGCCGCCTCGCCCGCGCCGGCCTCGACCGCGACGGTCGCGCCCAACCCGATGAACTTCTTGACGGTCTCGGGAGTCGCGGAGACGCGCCGCTCGCCGGCGGCGGCCTCCTTGAGCACCGCGATCTTCACCTCAGCTGGCGATCATGAAGACGACGAACACGCCGACTGCGAACGCGGCGATCGTGCCCCACAGCATGAGTTTGGTGAAGCCGCCATAGGTCGCGGCATGCGCCTGGATTTCGGTGCTGCTCTCGCCCGTTTCGGCCATGCGTCTCGGTCCCCTCTCACGCAACTTTTGCCGGACCTTAACCGCGCCGACCCGCCGTCTCAACCCCGCGGCGGCAAACATCCTCTGCGTCGAGGCTTAAGCGGGCCTTTACCGATGCCGATTATGGGATACGACCTGAATTGGGACAGTGGGGACAGTACGGATGACGCGCAACGGGCAGCGCCTCCTGATGTTGATCGACGACGAGCCGGCCCAGCGCCGCCTCGTCGCGGCCATCGCCGCGCGCCGCGGCTGGCGCACCGTCTTCGCCGGCGACTCCGAAACGGCGATCGCGATGCTCGGCACGCCCGACGGCATGGCGCTCGATGCGATCATCCTCGATCACGCCTCATCCGATGCCGACGCGGCCGCCCTGATCGGTGAGCTCCGCGAGCGCCGCCCGCAGCTACCGATCCTCGTCCTCACCGCCAACAGCTCCGCCGCCGCCGCGGTCAGCGCGATGCGCGCGGGCGCCACCGATTTCCTCGTCAAGCCGATCGCCTCCGAGCGCCTGCTCGCCGCGCTCGAGGTCGCAGCCGGCGGCGCCGCGGCCGGCGAGCTTCGCCCGCTCACCGAGAAGCTCTCGGTCAGTCTCGCCTTTGACGAGATCGTCGGCAGCGCTCCGCAATTCCGCGCCGCGCTGGCAATCGCGGCCAAGGCGGCGCGCGCGCGCGTGCCGGTGCTGATCGAAGGCGAAAGCGGAGTCGGCAAGGAAGTCGTCGCCGAGGCGATCCACGCTGCCTCCCCGCGCAGTCGCAAGCCGGCGATCGCCGTCAATTGCGGCGCGATCCCCGCCAATCTGGTCGAGTCGGAATTGTTCGGCCACGAGAAGGGCGCGTTCACCGGCGCGTTCGAGCGCAAGATCGGCCGCTTTCAGGATGCCGATGGCGGCACGCTGTTCCTCGACGAGGTCGGCGAGATGCCGCTTGATGCGCAGGTCAAGTTGCTTCGCGTGCTCCAGACCGGCGAGATCCAGCCGCTCGGCGCGCGCCACCCGCGCGAAGTCGACGTCCGGGTGATCGCCGCGACCAACAAGAGCCTGCTCGCCGAAGTCGAGGCCGGCCGGTTCCGCGAGGACCTTTATTACCGCCTCAACGTCGTCCAGGTGACGATTCCCCCCTTGCGCGAGCGTGCCGGGGACATTCCCGCGCTCGCCCGCCACTTGCTCGCCCGGATCGCCGAGCAGCCGGGTCTGCGCCCGCTCGGCATTACCGACGACGCACTGGCGATGCTCGGCAGCTATGACTGGCCAGGCAATGTCCGCCAGCTCCAGAACGCCTTGTTCCGCGCGGCAGTGCTCTGCGAAGGGGACGGGCTCACCCGCGCCGATTTCCCGCAGATCGCCCAGCTCGCCGCCGGTCGCCCCGCCGGCAGCGCAGCGCAGCAGCACGGATCGGGAAATGCCGGCGTCACCCTGTTCCGCCCCGACGGCAATCTGCGCGCGCTTGACGAGATCGAGGCCGACGTGATCCGCCTCGCGATCGGCCATTATCGCGGCCGCATGACCGAAGTCGCGCGGCGCCTCGGGATCGGCCGCTCGACTCTCTATCGAAAGCTCGGCGAACTCGGCATCGATCAGAGCGCGGCCTGACCGCGGGCTTGTGTCCCCGGGAGGTCGAGGCGGAATTTGAGCAGCAGCGACTGCTCCCAGATCTCGCCATTGTCGTCCGACGCGATCCACACGATCGTGTTTCCGCCTTCGCTCGTCAGGGCCAGCGCCTCGAAATTGTCGTGCTGCACCGGCCGTTCGAAAGTCGCCAGCTCGCGTCCGTGCACTGCCGTGCCCGGACGCGCGCCGCGCAGGTCGAGGAGCACGAGCTTCGCCGTAAACAACCCGGCCAGTGACAGCCGCCGGTTGAGCACCAGCAGCCGGCCGTCGGGCAGCTCGGCCATGTCGGTGGGATCGTAATTTGCCGGCGGGACATAGGCGAGAGACTGCGGCGGAACCTTCGTTTCGGTCGGATCCCCGGCAAAGCGCAGCACGATCCGCGCGTTCGGCATGCCCTTGGGACGCGCCGTCTCGCTGATCACGAGGAATTGCCCGCTGCGGAGCCGGACCATCGCTTCCGCGCCGCCCGCGATCGACCAATCCGCCATCGCCGCCGGCTGAACCGCGCGCTCGGCACGAGTCAGGCTCGCATCATAACGCCAGATCGCATTGCGATTTTCGAAACCCACCCAGGCGCGTCCGGTTGCCGGATCCCACGTCAGCGATTCGGAATCGCGATGCCGCTTGATCGCACCGGTGCCCGGCCCCGGAAGATCGGCGAAACGCACATCAGCCGGACGGAGGTCCGCCCCCATCCGGAACGACACCAGATTGCCGCCGTCGCTCAGCAGCGTGAAACGCTCGCCGGCCACCCGCATCGCCGAGAAGCCGCCAAAGGCCGGATCGCGGCTCTTGAGGACCAGCCCGCCCAGATAGGTCAGCGCCCCCACCCGGGTTCCGCTCGGATCGGAAGGATCGAGCGGCACCTGCGTAGCGACCATCTCGGCGCGGTCACCCAGCACTGCACGCGGCTCGATTCCCGACGCGGTGACGGAAAGCATCAGAAGCGACGAGAGCGGAACGGCGAAACGCATTCACCCCGTCATAGCCGCTCGGCACGGACCGACCAGCCCTCAACGAAGATGAACCTCAGATAACAAGCCCGTTCAGCCAACGCCCATCGCAGCAGCGTATAGGGCGGCGGAATAGTGTTGCGTATCGAAGTCCCCGCGTAGCGTATCGGGGACCGGGGGCCGGCTTCTTTCGGGAAGCCGGCCCATTTGCTTTGCAGGCGGCGCCGTCCGCCGTCAGTACATGTGCTGCCCACCGTTGATCGACAGAGTCGATCCGGTGATGAAGCCGGCTTCCTCCGAGCACAGGAATGCCACGCCGCGCGCGATCTCGCTCGCCTGCCCGAGCCGGCCGACCGGAATCTTCGCGACGATCTTTTCGAGTACATCCGCCGGCACCGCCGCGACCATGTCGGTGTCGATATAGCCCGGCGCGATCGCATTGACCGTCACGCCGGCGCGCGCGCCTTCCTGCGCGAGTGCCTTGGTGAAGCCGTGAATGCCCGATTTGGCGGCGGCGTAATTGACCTGGCCATATTGGCCGGCCTGGCCGTTGATCGAGCCGATATTGACGATCCGGCCCCATTTGCGGCTGCGCATGCCGGGGAAGGTCGCGTGCGCCATGTTGAAGCAGCCGCCGAGATTGATGCGGATCACATCCTCCCACATCTCGCGGGTCATCTTGAGGATCGTGCCGTCGCGGGTGACACCGGCATTGTTGACCACCACGTCGACCGGGCCGAGTTCGGCCTCGACCTGCGCCACGCCCGCCGCGCATGCATCGAAATCGCCGACATCCCATTTATACGCCTTGATGCCGGTGCGCTCGGTAAAGGCCTGCGCCTTCTCGTCATTGCCGGCATAATTGGCGGCGACCGTCATGCCCGCGTCCTTGAGCGCAAGGCTGATCGCCTCGCCGATTCCGCGCGTTCCACCCGTCACGATCGCTACGCGTGCCATTGTCCGATCCTCTCCATTGTCGTTACGTAACGCTAGGCAGCGTCTGCCCAGCCCGCAAGTTCCCGGCTCAATATCTTCCTGAGCATTTCGATCCCGGCCTTGCTGGCATTGAGGCAAGGCAAGGTCGCGAAATGCGTGCCGCCCGCGGCGAGAAAGGTCTCGCGGCCGCGGATCGACAATTCCTCGAGCGTCTCGACACAGTCGGCCGAGAAGCCCGGCGCGACGATCGCGATCCGGGTGATGCCCTCGCCCGGGAGCGCGGCGAGCACCGTGTCGGTCGCGGGTTCGAGCCATTTGGCGCGCCCGAAGCGCGACTGGAAGGTGATCGTCAGCTCGCGCCCGAGCGCCGCGCTCAGCAGCCGCGCCGTCTTCTGGCAATGGCAATGATAGGGATCGCCGAGATGCAGCGTCCGCTCGGGCATGCCGTGGAAGCTGGCGAGCACCGCCTGCGGCTCGAAATCGAGCGCCGCGAGCGAGGTCTCGACCGATGCCTTGAGCGCGTCGATATAGGCCGGATCGTCGTGATAGGGCGGCAACATGCGCAGCGCCGGTTGCCAGCGCATCCGGGCGAGCGCGGCAAAAGCCGCGTCATTGGCAGTGGCGGTCGTCGCGGCGCAATATTGCGGATAGAGCGGCGCGACGAGCACCCGCTCGCACCCCGCTTCCTTGAGCGCGCGCAGCCGATCGCCCAGCGCCGGGCGGCCATAGCGCATCGCATAGTCGACGATCACGTCGGGGCCGAACGCCCCCTGCAGCGCCGCCGCCTGCTCGCGGGTGATCGCGGCAAGCGGCGATCCGTCCTCGCGCCATACCTGCTTGTAGGCATGCGCCGATTTGGCCGGCCGCGTGCGCAGGATGATCCCGTGCAGGATCGGCTTCCACACGAAGCGCGGGATTTCGATCACCCGCGGATCGGACAGGAACTCGGCAAGATAGCGCCGCACTGCCCCGGCCTTCGCCTCGTCCGGCGTGCCGAGGTTGACGAGAAGCACTCCGACCTTGCGGGCCGGGACAACAGGATGGCCGTCGGGAAGGTTCATTCGATATCCGATAGCAGCGGCAGGCGGCGGAAGCGGACGCCTGTAGCAGCTTGCAGCGCATTGGCGATGGCCGGCGCGACCGGCGGCACCGCGAGTTCGCTGGCGCCGCCGGGCTCCGCGGCGCTGCGGATCAGTTCGACGGTGACGTCGGGGCAATCGGCGAGAGTCGGCAAGCGGAGCTCCGACATTTCGCGGACGTCGGCGACATTCTCGGTAAAGCCGGTCGCGCAACCGACGGCGCCGGCGAGGCCGAACAGCAGCCCGCCCTCCACTTGCTGCGTCACCAGATCGGGGTTCACGACACGCCCGCAATCGACAGCGGCGACCAGCCGCTCGACCTTGACCCGGCGATCGCTGGTCAGCTGCGCCTCGGCGAGCACCGCGATGTGCGAACCGCGGAAGCTGTGACAGGCGATGCCCTGCCCGCTTCCCGGCTGCCCGCCCTGCCAGCCGCCGAGTTGCGCCACGGTCTGCAGGCAGCGCGCGAGCCGCGGTTGTCCGCCGAGCATCGCCATCCGGAACGACAGCGCGTCCTGCTCGGCGACATGCGCGAGCTCGTCGAGAAAGCTCTCGGTGAAGAAGCAGGTGTAGCTATGCGCCCCCGACCGCCAATAGCCGCTCGGCACGCCAATCGCGGCGGGATGGTGATCGACTGCGAAATTCGGGATCGCATAAGGCGGCACCGCGCCGGCGACGGCACTCGCGTCGCCACCGCCGAGGGCCAGCCCTGCCGCCGGAAGCACGTTGCCGTGGAGCAGGCGTCCGGCAAGCTCGTGGCCGCTCGCCGGCGCAGCAATCTTGGCGAGCCAGCCGCCAAGCCGGCGTTGCGGATCCAGCCGGGCGCTCATCCGCCCGGCGGCAGCGGGACGGAAGCGGTCGCGCCGGAAATCCTCGCCGCGCGGCCAGGTGAGCTGGACCGGCCTGCCAATCTTCACCGCCAGCAAGGCGACTTGCGCCGCCACATCGCTTTCGAGCTTCGCCCCGAACGCCCCGCCGGCCAAGGTCGGATGCAGGATCACGGCGGTTTCGGCAATTCCCGCCGCGCCGGCTGCAGCCGCGCGGGCGAGTTCCGGCGCCTGGGTCGGCAGCCACAGCGTCAGGCGGCCGTCGCGATGCACCGCCGTCGCGGTCATCGGCTCGAGCGGCGCGTGGAGCGCCAGCCCGACCCGATATTCCGCCGTGACCAGCTGGGCGCCGCGGAACTGCGCCGAAAGATCCCCGGCTTCGGCGATACGGTTGCCGCTGCCGTCGAACGCCGCGCTCAGCGACTGCTCGATCGTGTCGCTGTTGACCACCGGCTCGGGCGTGCGGAAGCGCGGCCGCATCGCATCGAGTGCACGATCGGCCGCCCACCAGTTGTTCGCCACCGCCGCGACCCAGTCGTCGGTGGTGACGACCGCGAGCATTCCAGGAATCTTGTCGGCGGCGGCGCGGTCCACGCGCACCAGCCCGGTGTCGCCAATCGGCCCCTGCCGGATCGAGGCATAGACCATGTCCGCCAGCCTGATGTCGGCGGCGAACAGGGCGCTGCCGTCCACCTTGGGCGGCGCATCGAGCCGCGGCAGCGGCTGCCCGTAAAGCCGGGCCTCGTCGCCGACGCGGAGCGGCACGTCGCCGGGCAGGCTCTGCTCTGCCGCCTCGGCTGCCAATGCGCCGAAACCGAGCCGCTGATTGCCCTGAAACACGAGATGGTTGAACGTCCCGCACTTTTTCCAGTCGACGCGCCAGCGCTTCGCCGCCGCCTTGCACAGCAGCGCCCGCGCCGCGGCACCCGCACGGCGCAATTCGCCTTCGAAATTACGGATCGAGGTCGAGGCGCCGGTGAGCGTGAGGCCCGTCCGCTGGACATAGGTCTGCCGCAAGGTGTCGGGCAGCTTGCCGAGCGCCGCCTCGAACAACTCGTCGGCGGCGAGCTGGTTGGCGTAAAGCGGATTGAGGGGTGCCGGCTCGACTCCGACCAGTTTCCAGTCGGCGCCGAGCTCGTCGGCGATGATCTGCGGGAAGGCGGTATAGACCCCCTGCCCCTCCTCACATTGCGGCACGGCGACCGAGACATGGCCGTCGCTGCCGATCTTGAGCCATGCGCCGAACAGGCTCTCGCCCGGTGCCGCGGTGAGGTTGGGAAGCCAGGTGCGCGGCCATGCCGCCCAGGCGACGATCAGTCCGACACCGGCACCGCCGCCGATCAGCAGCGTCCGCCGATCGAGCTTGATGCGCGCGCTGGGGTCCCGGGCCATTCGCTCGCTCTATCGCGGGCCTAGCGTCGGCGCCAGCCATTGCGGTCTTGGGTTTGCCGCAAGGCTGCTCTATCGCAGGGCCAATTACCGATTGCCGGGGAACGACAAGACCGTGCTGCTCCACCTCCTCGCCGCCGCCGGCGATCATATCCAGTTCAAGGATCTCGGCCTCAGCCCGGTCGCGATCGATCTCGGCTTTTTCCAGATCAAATGGTATTCGCTGGCCTATATCGCCGGAATCCTGATCGGCTGGTGGTATCTGCTCAAGTTGCTCGCCCAGCCCGGCGCGCCGATGGCGCGGCGCCATGCCGACGACCTCGTCTTCTACGCCACCCTCGGCATCATCCTCGGCGGCCGGCTCGGCTATGTGCTGTTCTACGCGCCGAACATGATCTGGGAATCGCCGCTCCAGATCATCCGGTTGTGGGATGGCGGCATGTCCTTCCACGGCGGAGTGATCGGCACGACGATCGCGATCATCCTGCTCGCGCGCCGCCACGGGCTCAACTGGCTGCGCATCCACGATTACGTCGCCTGCGTCGCGCCGTTCGGGCTGTTCTTCGGCCGTCTCGCCAATTTCGTGAACGGCGAACTGTGGGGCAAGCCCGCCGATCTTCCCTGGGCGATCGTGTTCCGCAATACCGTGCAAACCGGCCTTACCGAACCCGCCCGCCATCCGAGCCAGCTCTACGAAGCCGGGCTAGAAGGCATATTGCTCTTCGTCGTGCTCTGGTTCTTCTTCTGGCGCACCGATTCGCGCTACCAGCCGGGCAAGCTCGTCGGCATCTTCGTGCTCGGCTATGGCCTGTGCCGCTTCTTCGTCGAGTTCTTCCGCGAGCCCGACGCGCAACTGGTCTGGCTGGTCGACGCGACCGGGCTGCACATGGGCCAGTGGCTTTGCATTCCCATGATCGCGGGCGGCATCTACCTGATCGCCACGGCAAAGAGCCGCCGCCAGCGCGTCGAGCCGATCGCAGGATCCGAGAGCGTCGCCTGAGGCCTGAGCGCAGTTTTCTACCGTTCGCCCTGAGCTTGTCGAAGGGCTGCCATCCGCAGCCATGCCGCTTGCGGAGGGCCGGCCTTCGACAGGCTTAGGCCGAACGGCGGTGATAGCGCGTCTTACCGAACGAGGCTCTCAGGCCGCCGCGCTGGCCCCGTACAGTTCGCAGATATGGTCGCGCTCCGGCTGACGCCACTGCGGGATGACGCGGCGGATGCGAGGCGCTAGGGACTGCCACGTGACCGATCCCGATCATCCGCTCGCAGCGACGCCCGAGCAGCGCGCCGGCAATGCCGCCGAACCCGCCTTGGCCGAGCGCCTGTCGCGCGCGATCACGCTCGCCGGGCCGATCCCGCTGTCGCAATATATGGGCGCCGCCAACGCGCATTATTACGCCACCCGCGATCCGCTCGGCAGCCGCGGCGACTTCACCACCGCGCCCGAGATCAGCCAGATGTTCGGCGAGCTGATCGGCCTGTGGCTCGCCGATCTGTGGGAGCGCGCCGGCCGCCCGGCAGCGCGCTATGTCGAGCTCGGGCCCGGCCGCGGTACGCTCGCCGCCGACGCGCTGCGTGCGATGGCCAAGGCCGGGCTCGCCCCGCAGGTCGACATGGTCGAGACCAGTCCGACATTACGCGCCGCGCAAAGCGAACGCGTGCCGCACGCCGAATGGCATCTCGATCTGGTCGGCCTTCCCGACGACGCGCCGCTGCTCGTCGTCGCCAACGAATTCTTCGACGCGCTGCCGATCCGCCAGCTGATCGCCACCGGCGAAGGCTGGCGCGAGCGGCTCGTCGCCTGTCAGGACACTCTGTTCCTGCCGATCGCCGGCGATCGCAGCTTCGACATGATCATCCCGCGCGACCTGCTGCATTCGCCGCCGGGATCGATCCTCGAAACCTCGCCGGCCGGGGTCGCGATCCTGCGCAACCTCGCCGCGCGCCTGCTCGCCCAAGGCGGCGCCGCGCTGATCATCGACTATGGCTATGAGGGACCGGCGATCGGCGACACGCTCCAGGCGGTACGCGGCCATGCCTATGCCAATCCCTTCGAGGATCCGGGCGAGGCGGATCTCACCGCCCATGTTGACTTCGCGACGCTCAGGGAAGCCGCCGAGGCCGAGGGACTGATCGTCCACGGCCCGGTCACGCAGGGCGCGTTCCTCTCGGCGTTGGGGATCGTCATGCGCGCCGAGGCGCTTGCCAAAGCCTCACCCGATCGCGCCGAAGCACTCTCCACCGACCGCGACCGGCTGATCCACCCCGAACAGATGGGCGAATTGTTCAAGGTCATCGCGCTCACCGCACCCGGCTGGCCGATACCTGCAGGGTTCGAATGATTAGCTATCGCGACGCCACCGCCGCCGACCTGCCCGCGATCGACGCCCTTTTTCGCGAGAGCTTCATCGCAACCTTCGGCCACCTGTACAGTCCGGAGAACCTCGCGGCCTTTCTCGCCAGATTCACACCGGACGCCTGGGCGGAGGAATTCGCCACGCCCGGGCTGGCGTTCCGCCTCGCCGAGGATGAGGGTGGCCTGATTGGCTATTGCAAGATCGGGCCGGTCACGCTCCCCGTCGCGCCGGGGCCCGATCCGGTCGAATTGCGCCAACTCTATCTGCGCGAGCGCGGCAAGGGCAGCGGCGCGGCGCAGGCGTTGATGGACTGGGCCCTGGCCACGGCACGCGCCCGCGGCGCCGCGACCCTGTGGCTGTCGGTCTATATCGACAATCACCGCGCCAAACGCTTCTACGAGCGCTACGGCTTCGTCGATCGCGGCCGCTACGCGTTCATGGTCGGCGATCACGCCGATGAGGACCGATTGATGAGCCTCGACCTGTGAGCGAAGTCGAAGTCACCCGCGCCCGCGCGCTCGACGGAATCGCGCACGGCTTTCTCGGCCGGCGCGGCGGCATCTCGACCGGCCTCGTCGCTGGGCTCAATGTCGGCACCGGCTCGGCCGACGATCCCGCACTGATCGCCGAGAATCGCCGTCGCGCGAGCGAGGCGGTGCTTCCCGGCGCGCAGCTGGTGACCGTCTACCAGGTCCATTCGCCCGACGCGGTCGCGGTGATCGAGCCTTGGGAAGACCGTCTCCGCCCCCGCGCCGACGCACTGGTCACCGACAGGCCCGGCCTCGCGCTCGGCATCCTCACGGCCGATTGCGCGCCGGTGCTCCTCGCCGATCGCGAGGCAGGCGTCGTCGCCGCCGCGCATGCCGGCTGGAAGGGCGCGCTCGGCGGCGTCACCGATTCGACGATCGCGTTGATGGAAACGCTCGGCGCGAAACGCGAGCGCATCGCCGCCGCGATCGGCCCGTGCATCGCCCGCGCCAGCTACGAAGTCGATGACGGCTTCTTCCGCCGCTTCGCCGAAGCCGATCCCGCCAACGAGCGCTTCTTCGCCAACGGCAGGCCGGGGCACCACCAGTTCGACCTTGAGGCCTATGTCGCGCATCGTCTCGCCGCGGCGGGCGTCCGCACCGTCGAGGCGCTCGGACTCGACACCTATGCAGACGAAAGCCGCTTCTACAGCTTCCGCCGGGCGACCCATCGCGGCGAACCCGATTACGGCCGCCAGATCGCGATAATTAGTATCAATTGAGACGTTCCTTCGGCTAGGGAGCGATCAAACAAAAACTGGAGAGCCCGATGACCGACGAAACCGAAGCCGAGCTGACCGGCGCCACCCCGCGCCGCCGCCCGAAAGCGAACGTCGATACGGTCGGCGGCCGCAAGCTCAAGCCCGCGACGATGATGATGGGCCACGGCTATGATCCGATGCTCTCCGAAGGCTCGCTCAAGCCGCCGATCTTCCTGACCTCGACCTTCGTCTTCCCCAATGCCGCCGCCGGCAAGCGCCATTTCGAAGGCGTCACCGGCAAGCGTCCGGGCGGCGCCGAGGGCCTCGTCTATTCGCGCTTCAACGGGCCGAACCAGGAGATCCTCGAGGACCGCCTCGCCGTCTGGGAAGAGGCCGAGGACGCGCTCGCTTTCTCCTCGGGCATGTCGGCGATTGCCACCTTGTTCCTGTCGATGGTCAAGCCCGGCGACACGATCGTCCATTCGGGGCCGCTCTACGCCGCGACCGAGACCCTGATCGCGCGCATCCTCGGCCGCTTCGGCGTCCATTGGCTCGATTTCCCCGCGGGCGCGACCCGCGAGGAGATCGACGCGGTGCTAGGGAAGGCAGCGAGCGGCAATGTCGCGCTGATCTATCTCGAAAGTCCCGCCAACCCGACCAATGCGCTGGTTGATGTCGAGGCAGTCGCGGCCAGTCGCGACGCGATCTTCACCGGCGCGAACAAACCGCCGATCGCGATCGACAACACCTTTCTCGGCCCGCTCTGGGCCAAGCCGCTCCAGCAGGGCGCCGACATCGTCGTCTACAGCCTGACCAAATATGCCGGCGGCCATTCGGACCTCGTCGCCGGCGGAGTGCTCGGGTCGAAGGAGCACATCAACACGATCCGGCTGATGCGCAACACGATCGGCACGATCTGCGACCCCAACACGGCGTGGATGCTGCTACGCAGCCTCGAGACGCTCGAGCTGCGGATGAGCCGGGCCGGCGAGAATGCCGTCAAGGTCTGCGAATTCCTGCGCCAGCATCCCAAGGTCGAGCATGTCGGCTATCTTGGCTTCCTCGAGGAGGGCAGTCGCCAGGCCGACATCTACAACCGTCACTGCACCGGCGCCGGATCGACTTTCTCGCTCTACCTCAAGGGCGGCGAGAAAGAGGCGTTCGCGTTCCTCGACGCCCTCAAGATCGCCAAGCTCGCGGTCAGCCTCGGCGGCACCGAGACTCTCGCCAGCCACCCCGCGGGGATGACGCATTTGTCGGTGCCCGAAGCCCGCAAGCAGGCGCTCGGCATCACCGATAATCTCGTCCGCATCTCGATCGGCGTCGAGGATGCCGACGACCTGATCGCCGATTTCGAGGAAGCGCTGCAGGCGGTTTGAGGCGCTGCCGAATATCCTCCCCCGCAAGGGGGAGGTGGCGCCGAAGGCGACGGAGGGGGAGGTAAGCGACTCACTGGCGATGGTGAATCCTCCCCCTCCGTCAGCTTCGCTGACACCTCCCCCTTGCGGGGGAGGATAAGCAGGCGTCACCGCAGCGTCAGGTCCTTCGTCCGGTCGGTTGCCGGCGGCGTCACCGGCCCGCGCGCGAAATAGGCCTCCAGCGCCTCGAGATCCTCGACTCCGGTCATCACCTCATCATGCCCGATCAGCGTGGTGAACCCGTCCCCGCCATTGCCGAGGAAGTTGCTGACCACCACCCGATACACCCGGTCGTCGACGATCGGCGCGCCGTTGAGCTTCGGGTCGATCACCCGCTGCCCGACCGGCCTGCCCAGATCATAGCCGAAGCCGAACCCGCGCGAGACCAGCAGCAGATTGTGCCCGCCCGCCTTGGCGTCGTCGAATTGCTGCTCGAGCACGGCGCGCAACTGCCCGCCGGTGAGCTGCTTGACCACCAGCACGTTGCCGAAGGGCTGTGCGGCATAGATGTCGCCGAAGGTGATCGTGCCGTCGGCGCGCGGCGTCAGCGCGGCGCGGACGCTGCCGGCGTTCATCAGCGCGATCTCGGCGCCGCCTTTCGCCGGCGCCGCCGTCGCGGCGAGCTGCGCATCGGCGACGAGATTGCCGAGCACCTGCTCTTGCATATCGTCGGCGCGCGGCGCCGGCGCGGTCAGCTTGCCGATCGGCCGCTCGGCCGCGCTCTTCGCCGCCGCCGCATAGCGCGCCACCAAAGCCGCCACCCGCGGCTCGGGCGCGAATCGCGGATAGCGGTCGCTGATCGCCACCGGCCCCTTGGCGCTGGTGAAGGGCTCACCCTGCACGAGCACATTGCTGGCGCGCTTCGCCACCACCCGGCCGGCCGCCGGATCGATGTCGAGGGTGATGTCGGTCAGCAAAGTCCCGCCATAGCCGGCGCTGGTCAGCAGCAAGGGCCGTGTCGGGTCCTTGGTGCCGTAATCGCAGACATAGGCATTATGGGTGTGCCCCGAGACGACGAGATCGACCCGCGGATCGAGCCGCTCGAGGATCGGGAAGATGTCGCCGGTCATGCCCTCGCAGCTGTTCGCGTCGAAGGCGCGCTTCGAATAGCCGCCCTGGTGGATCAGCACGACAATGGCGTCGGCGCCCTCGGCCTTGAGCTTGGGCACCAGCGCATTGACGGTGTCCGCCTCGTCCTCGAAGTGCAGCCCAGCGATGCCGCTCGCCATCACCAGCGTCGAGGTGCCCTTCAGCGTCATGCCGATGAACGCCACCTTCACCTGTCGCGCCCCCTTGCCGAAGGTCCGGATGCCGGTGCTCGGGAACAGCGTGCCGCCGGCATCCTTGGCGACATTGGCGGCGAGATAGCCGAAGCGCGCGCCGGTGAACGGCTCGACCGCGCAGGGCTGACGCCTCGTGTTCTTCTCACAACCGCCCTTCTGGAGCCGCAGCAATTCCTTCTGGCCGCGATCGAATTCGTGATTGCCGACGGCGTTGAAGTCCACGCCGACCATGTTCATCGCATGGATGGTCGGCTCGTCGAGGAACATCGACGAGACCAGCGGGCTGGCGCTGATCATGTCGCCGGCCGAGACGGTGACGCTGTTCGGATGCCCCTCGCGCAGCTTCGCCACGGCCGAGGCGAAATAGGCAGCGCCACCGCCCGGCAGTCGCGTGGTGGTGCCGTCACCCGGCACCTCCACCGCCAGCTTGCCGGCTTCGAGGTTGCCGTGAAAGTCGTTGAACGCGATGATCTGGACCGACACCGGCGCCACCGCCGGCGCATCGTCCGGCCGCGCCACCTGCCCTGCACAACCGGCAAGCAGGAAAGCCGCCAGAACCCCGATCAAACCACGCATCGTCCACCTCCGTCGCCACGCCCGTGGCGCGGAGATGTTACAGCGCGATTTCCGTGTGCGTCAGCCCCAGAGCCGCGCGCGATAGGCTTCGAAGCAGCGCGCGCCGCATTTCAGCCGGATCAGCGCGCCCTCGGCCATGGCCGTGGCGCGACGCGGATCCTCCTCGACCGCAGGGCGGATCGCCTCGCGATTCCAGTCCTCACTGTGCTTGATGTCGAGCACCGCATGCAGCGTGAAGTAGCGCGCTTCCTTCGGACTCAGCCCGACGCGCTTGAGCCCTTCGGCGACGAGCGCCGCGCGCCCGGGCGCAGTCAGTTCGATCACGCCGAGCGCGCCGACCGAGTGCCAGGCATAGCGGCGGTTGGTCGCCATCGCGGTCATCGCATTGGCGAGCGCGAGGCTTTCCCACACGGTGTTCTCGATCACCGGATGGACTTCGAGCGTCTCGACCAGCGCATCCAGCATTGGGCCGTGCATGCCCTTGGCGGTGCCATGGCCCATTTCGTCCCAATAGTTGCGCGCGAGCTCGAGCTTCGGGCGGACCGGCAGCTTGACCTGCGTCATCGCCACCAGATCGTCGAACCCGGCCTCGCCGGCGGCTTCCTGCTCGAAGAACCAGCGGAGCTCGTCGCGGTTCGCCTCTGCGCCTAGCCATGGGAACAACGGGTCGCCCTGGCCGGGGCCGACCTGCTTCAGATTCTCGAACCACGCGATGAACCCTTCGACGTCGGTAGGGGCCGCAGCCGCCTCTTCGGCAACCTCGGCGCGAAGTTCTTCGAGAAAGCCGCCCTCGAGCCGCTGCATCTTGATGTCGCGCTCGAAAGTCCGGCTCCAGTCATGGCTGGGGAAACCGGGCTCGAGCCGCTCGCGATTCCAGTGCGCGAGTCCACGTTGAAAGCTGTCAGTGAGGAATTGCGAACCCGCATCATTTGCGAAGTCGCTAGGACGTGTTGCCATGTTGCTATGCTCTCCTGCCGCTGTTCAAACCGGCAGGACGCATGGATTGTTCCCCGGAACGCTTGGCGACGCCCTCCAACCCGCTGTGATTTAACCCGTATCAATCACGCCACGAGCGGCGCATCCATCGCCTCGTCGAGCCGCCGGAGGTCGGCGCCGCGGGTCTCGCGACCGAACCACGCGACCAACGCGAGCGCGACGAGCGTGGGCACCATGATCGCGCCTGCCGCCCAGCCCATCGCCGGCACGAGCGCCGTGATCGACAGCAATTGCGCGAGCACGCCGCCGCCCTTGGTGCACGCCGCCACCCAGCCGGTCGCCCGCCCGCGCACCCGCATCGGGAAGCTCTCGGCGGTGTAGGGCAGCAGGATCGCGATGATCCCGTTCGATCCGACGATCAACAGGGCGACCGGCAGCACCGGCGAACCGCTGCCGCTGAGTTCGAGCCACATCACGCCGACCAGCCCGAGCAAGGTGATCCCGATCACCGACACAAGCGACCATTTGGTGCTCCAGCGGCTATAGACGAATGCGCAGAGGAACACCGTCGGGAATGCGATCAGCGCCGAGGCGGCGAGCAATTTGCTCGACACCGCGACCGAATAGCCCTTGCTGACCAGATCCGCGGGCAGCCACAGCAGCAGTCCGAAATTGATCAGGCCCCATGCGAGGGCCGCGATCGACAGTGCCGCGAGCTTGCCGATCAGCTTGGCACCGGTGAGCGGAACGTGCGTCTTCGCCTCTGCTTTGGGCGCCGCCGCCACTTTCCGCACCGTCGAGCCGAACCGCGCCATCACCACCGCCGCCTCGGCCCGGCGCCCGCGCGCGAGCAGGAACTTGGCCGATTCGGGGATGAACACGCCGAGCAGGATCAGCAGCAATCCGGTCGGCAGGTTGAGCAGCCACAGGATCCGCCAGCCGAAAATGGGCTGGAGCAATGCCGAGGCGCCGCTCGCCGCGAAATAGCCGCCGACCGCGCCGAGCCCGCCGACCAATACGAGGCTCCAGCCGCGGTGGCGGCTCGGCATCATCTCGGCGAGCAGGGCATAGGTCACCGGCAGCATCCCGCCCGCCGCCGCGCCCATCATGAAGCACATGCCGATATTCCAGGCGAGGCTCGGCATCGCGCCGCAGATCGAGGTGCCGACGAACATCACCGCCGACAGCAGGATCGTCGCCTTGCGCCCGTAAATGTCGGCGAGCACGCCCCAGATCACCGATCCGGTGACGGTCCCGCACAGGGCGAAGAACGGCACGAGCGACACGGTCGCCTTGGGCACCCCATATTCGCTGATCATCCCCGGCACGGTGAAACCCAAAGCCGCGGGCTTCATGATGTCGATGATCAGCGCCACCACCAGCACCGCCATCAGCCGCCAATGCGCCGGCGCGAGGTGCGCGTCTTCGGGCGCGGCGATCTCGAAGCCCTCGTTCGCCGCCTGCTGCGCCGACACGCCGCGCGGCAGCAGGCCCCAGGCGGCGGTCAGGCAGCCGGCGATGATCAGCCCCATTCCGCCGACCATGTCCCAGCCCATCGGCATGCCGGCGAGCATGAAATGCATGTCCCTGCCCATCAGGAACATGGGAATGTGCATCAGCACGCCGATGGTCACCGCCGCGCAGCCGAGCACGAACAGCCACGCCCGCCGATCCGTAAAAACGCTGCCAGATTGCACGCTTACGCTCCCCCGCCTCTTCCCCGCCCCGATTCTGTATGTTAGCGCTAACGCGAATAGCTGCCGGAGCGAAGCCGGGCATAAAGGAGAGTGACGTGAAGGGCAAAATCGGGCGCCGGCTGCTGGGTGCGTGTCTTCTGGCGAGCGTCGCGACGCCGGCTTCCCCCGCCGCGGCACAAGCCGATCTGCGGCTCAACGATTCCGGCTATTTCGAAGCGCGCGGCGTCAACGTGCTGGTCTTCTCCAACTGGTATGACGGGCTGTTCGCCGATTCGAAGATCAGCGGCGTCGAGATCATCCAGCAGGGCGAGCGCACCGCCACCAACGGCGATGTCCGCCTCTCCGCCACGCCGGGCCAATGGGACCCGATCGGCCGGATGGTGAAGCGCGACGTGGATCCGAAGACCGGCACGATCGAGGCGTTGCTCGAATATCCCGACTATAAGTTCCAATACCGCATCCGCGCCGAGCGCAAGGTAGACGGCGTCCATGTCGCCGTGATCCTTGACCAGCCGCTCCCGGCCGCGCTTGCCGGCAAAGCCGGGTTCAATCTCGAATTCCTGCCCGCGGCCTATTTCCACAAGAGTTTCCTCGCCGACGGCAAACCTGGCGCCTTCCCGCTTTATCCATCGGGCGACATGATCGCCGGCGGCGAGCGCAATGCCGCAAGCGGACGGGACATCGGCCCCGGCGCCGAGCCGCTGGCGATGGCGTCGGGCAAGACCCTCGTCCTCGCACCCGAGGACCCCGCCCGCCGCGTCACCGTCCATGCCACCGCCGGCGAGGTGCAATTGTTCGACGGCCGCAACCAGGCGCAGAATGGCTGGTTCGTGCTGCGCAGCGTCTTGCCCGCGGGGCAGACCGGCCGCGTAGTCGAATGGACGATTGCGCCCAACAGCGTGCCCGGCTGGCTGCGCGAGCCGGTGATCGGCCATTCGCAGCTCGGCTACACCCCCGCCCAGGCCAAGACCGCGGTGATCGAGCTCGACGCCAATGCCAGGCCCGCCGGCCCCGCGCGCCTGCTGCGTATCGACGAAACCGGAAAGGCAACAGTGGCGCTATCCGCCGTGCCGAAGAGCTGGGGCAAATATCTCCGCTACAATTATCTCACCTTCGATTTCACCAGCGTCCGCCAGCCCGGCCTCTATGCCCTCGAATATGCGGGCAAGCGTACCCACAGCTTCCGCATCGCCGACGACGTCTATGCCGACGCGTGGCATCCGAGCCTCGACGTCTACCTGCCCGTTCAGATGGATCATATGCTGGTCAACGAAGCCTATCGCGTCTGGCACGGCGACAGCCATCGCGACGACGCCCGCCAGGCGCCGGTCAACCACGGGCATATCGATCTCTACCGCCAGGGCCCGACCACCGACACGAAGTTCAAACCCGGCGAGCACATCCCCGGCCTCGACGTCGGCGGCTGGCTCGATGCCGGCGATTTCGACATCCGCACCCAGACCCAATATGCCGTCGTCCGTACGCTGGTAGGCATCTGGGAGCAGCACAAGCCGGCCCGCGACCAGACGCTCGTCGACCAGCAGCTCCGCCGCGTCGAGATGCACGTGCCCGACGGCAAGCCCGACCTGCTCCAGCAGATCGAGCACGGCGTGCGCTATCTCGCCTCGATGTACGACGCGGTCGGCTATGCGGTGCACGGCGTGGTCGAGCCCGACGTCGCGCAATATACCCATCTCGGCGACGCCGCGTCGAAGACCGACGGACTGGTCTACGACTCCGATCTCAAATTCGGCGAGCGCAAGGGCAATCGCAGCGGCACGCCCGATGACCGCTGGGTGTTCACCAGCAAGTCGAGCGCGCTCAACTACGGCTCGGCGGCAGCCCTCGCCGCATCCAGCCGGGCATTGCGCGGCTATGACGATGCGCTGGCCGACAAGGCGCTCAGGCTCGCGCGGGCCGTATGGTCAGAGGAGCACAGCCATACCCCGAACACGTTCAGCCACGGCAACACCACCGGCGGCTGGCTGCCCGGCGAGGAGTTCGACGCCGCGGTCGAATTGCTGGTGACGACCAAGGACCCGCAATACGCCGCCCGGATCACCGCGTTATGGCCCGAGATCGCGTCGCGTTTCCCCCAATATGCCGAAACTGCGCTGCAGGCGCTGCCGCTGATGGACGCAGCGTATCGCAGCCAGGTCGAAGCCGCGGTGCGCAAGCTCAAGGCGAGCGCCACGCCGTTCACCGGTGCCAATCCCTATGGCGTGCCGATCACCACCGGCGGCTGGGCCGGCAACGGCGCGGTAATCGAGACCGGGCTCACCGATTACGCGATCCACAAGGCGTTTCCGGCGCTGAGCGACGGCAGCCTCGTCTTCCGCGCGCTCGATTACCTCCACGGCACCCATCCGGGATCGGACATCTCGTACGTCTCGGGCGTCGGCACCCGCTCGAAGGAAGTCGCCTATGGCAACAACCGCGCCGACTTCTCGTTCATCGCCGGCGGCGTTGTCCCCGGTGCGCTGATCCTCAAGCCCGATTTTCCCGAGAACAGCGAGAACTGGCCGTTCTTCTGGGGCGAGAACGAATATGTCGTAAATATGAGCCCCAGCTACATCGCCCTGGTCCAGGCCGCGATCGATCTGGGCAAGCGCTGAGCGTCTCGAAATCCTCTCCCGGAGGGAGAGGGGGACCAGCGAAGCTGGTGGAGAGGTAGCCTCCCCAAGCGAACCGGCAGCCTGTGGCTACTACCCCTCCACCGCTTCGCGGTCCCCCTCCCCTCCGGGGAGGATCCAGCCAATGCGACGGATAGTTACGGAAGCGGTTGGAAGCAGCGGCTTCCCATGCTTTAACCCCGGGCCATGCCCCGTAGCTTCCCCCGCGCCCTGGCTGCGCTCGCCCTGTTGTCCCTGACCACCGCGCCGCTCGCCGCACAGACCAGTTACGAAAGCGTCGATCCGTTCATCGGCACCGGCGGCGAGGGACACACCTTCCCCGGCGCCGTCGCGCCCTTCGGCATGGTCCAGCTTAGTCCCGACACCGACACCGGCTGCGTCATCCGCGAATGCTACGGCCATGCCGCCGGCTATCGCTACGACGACCCGACGATCCAGGGCTTCTCGCACACCCATTTCTCGGGCGCCGGCCATTCGGACCTCGGCGACTTCCTGATCATGCCCGCCGCGGGCGAGAGCGTCCTGCTCGAGCCCGGCGATCCGGCAAAGCCCGGCTCGGGCTATCGCTCGCGGTTCAGCCACTACACCGAGACGGCACAGCCGGGCTATTACGCCGTCACCCTCGCCGATTCTGGCATCCGCGCCGAACTGACCGCTGGCAACCGCGTCGGCGTGCATCGCTACACCTTCGCCGCCGGTGCGCCCGCGCATCTCGTCTTCGACTTGCGCAGCAGCCTGTACAATTATCCCGGCAAGACGCTCTGGTCCTCGATCCGCATCCACCCCGACGGCACCATCACCGGCATGCGCGAAACCCGCGGCTGGGCTCCGGCGCGCAAATTGTTCTTCGCGATCCGCCCCTCGGCGCCGCTCGTCGGACACGCCTTCCTCAATCGCGAGGAGAAGGTCGAATATCGAGGCTTCCAGGGGCCCGGCCGCGGGCGCGACGATCTCGACCAGCTCGCCGGCCGCGCGTTGATCGCGCGCCTTGACTTCGGCAAACTCGACAAGCCGCTCGAGCTCAAGGTCGCCATTTCGAGCGTCGACGAGGATGGCGCGATCGCCAATCTCGACAGCGAGCCCGGCGGGTTCGACGCGGTCCGCGCGAGCACGCGTGCCGCATGGGAGCAGGCGCTCGGCGCCGTTGAAATCGAGGCGCCCGCATCGACCAAGACTATGGTGACGACCGCGCTCTATCACGCTTTGATGGCGCCCAGCGTCTTCTCCGACGCCGATGGACGCTATCGCGGCCCCGACGATCAGGTCCACAAGGCCGAGGGTTTCACTTTCCACTCGACCTTTTCGCTGTGGGACACGTTCCGCGCCGAGCACCCGCTGCTGCTGCTCGTCCAGCCCGAGCGCCGCAACGCCGACTTCGTCAACTCGCTGCTCGCCAGCCAGCAGGCGAGCCCGTTCGGCATCCTGCCCGTCTGGCAGTTCCACGGCCGCGAGACGTGGACGATGATCGGCTATCATGCGGTGCCGGTGATCGCCGACGCGTATCTCAAGGGCGTGCGCGGCTTCGATGCGAACACCGCGCTCGACGCGATGGTCAAGAGCGCCAGCTACGGTCCCTATGGCGGGCTCGACCAATATATGAAGCTCGGCTACGCGCCGATCGACAAGGAGCCCGAAGCGGCGTCCAAGACGGTCGAATATGCCTATGACGACTGGACGATCGCCCGCATGGCGCACGCGCTCGGCAAGGACGATGTCGCCGCGACCTTCGCAAAGCGCGCCGGCAACTGGCGCAACAGCTTCGACGCGAAGACCGGCTTCCTGCGCGCGCGCAAGGCCGATGGCAGCTTCCGCACGCCGTTCGATCCCACTGCGATCAACTATGGATCGGATTATACCGAGGGCAATGCGTGGCAATATTCGTGGTTCGTGCCCCAGGACCAGGCCGCGATGTTCGCATTGCTCGGCGGCGACAAGGCCGCGGTGAAGAAGCTCGATGCGATGTTCGACTATGACAATTCGAAGATCGACTACAGCCACGCCGAGGACATTGCCGGGCTGATCGGCCAGTACATCCACGGCAACGAACCGAGCCATCATGTCGCCTATCTCTACGACTTTGCCGGCCAGCCGTGGCGGACGCAGGAGCGGCTCAAGCAGATCGTCGAGAGCCAGTACAAGACCGGCCCGGCCGGACTCTCGGGCAATGACGATCTCGGCCAGATGTCGTCCTGGCTCGTCTTCACGTCGCTCGGCTTCTATCCCGTCGCGCCCGGCTCGAACCAATATGTCATCGGCCGCCCCTTCGTCAGCCGCGCGGCGCTCAACCTGCCGAACGGCAAGCGCTTCACGGTGCTGGCGGATGGCCTGTCCGCCACCAACGACTATGTCGGCAAGGTGACGCTCAACGGAAAGCCGCTGACCCGCAGCTACATCACCCATGAGGAAGTGGTTGCCGGCGGCGAGCTGCGCTTCACCATGCAGGCAAAGCCGAACAAGACCTGGGCGACGTCCCGCGCCGCCCGCCCCTTCTCGACGAGCACTGCACGCTGACCCGATCCTCCCCCGCCAGGGGGAGGTGGCATGCGCAGCATGACGGAGGGGGAGGAAGCACGCCGCCCAGCGATGTGCTTCCTCCCCCTCCGTCGCCTTCGGCGACACCTCCCCCTTGCGGGGGAGGATCAGATCAGCACGCAGCCCGCATGACTGCACACCTTGCAATGTAGGATTTCGCCTGCTTGGCTCACGCCGCCGGCCTTTGCCCCGCTGCTCTTTGACATGTCAGCAACTTGTCGAATTTCGCGCAAGAATCTTGCGAGATGAACGAGGTTTCCGCCAACTGTGTCAAATTAAGTGACGTTGAGCGCGGCGCGAGCGCCCGACTCAGCCGTCGCCGACGCGCTCGATATCGGCGCCGACGCCCTGGAGCTTCTCCTCGAGCCGCTCGTAACCGCGGTCGAGATGATAGACGCGGTTGACCTGCGTCTCGCCTTCCGCGGCAAGTCCCGCGAGGATCAGGCTCATCGACGCGCGCAAATCGGTCGCCATCACTTGCGCGCCTACCAGCTTCTGAACCCCGTGCACCACGGCGGTCCGGCCGCGCACGTCGATGTTCGCGCCCATCCGCGCCAATTCGGGGACGTGCATGTAGCGGTTCTCGAAGATCGTCTCGGTGAGCACGCTCGCGCCCTCGGCCTTGCACAGCATGGCCATGAACTGCGCCTGCATGTCGGTCGCGAAGCCGGGGAAGGGCGCGGTCGACAGAGTCAGCGGCCTGATCCCGTTCGGCGCCGCCACCCGAATCGAATCGCGGTTCTCCTCGACGGTGACCCCCGCCTCGATCAGCGCATCGAGCGTCGCCCGCATGTCGCCGGCGGCTGCGCCGACCAGCTCGAGATCGCCGCCGGTGATCGCCGCGGCGCAGGCATAGCTGCCCGCCTCGATCCGGTCGGGCATCACGGCATAGGTCGCGCCGTGGAGCCGCTCGACGCCCTCGATCGTCAGCGTTTCAGTGCCGATCCCGTCGATCCGCGCGCCCATCGCGACGAGCAGATTGCACAGATCGACGATCTCGGGCTCGCGCGCAGCATTCTCGAGCACGGTGGTGCCCCGCGCCGTGGCGGCCGCCATCAGCGCATTCTCGGTCGCGCCGACCGACACCACCGGAAAGCGGAAGCGCCCGCCGGCGATCCGTCCCCCCGGCGCGCTCGCCTTCACATAACCGGCCGCGACTTCGATCTCCGCACCCATTGCCTGCAGCGCCTTGAGGTGGAGGTCGATCGGCCGGTTGCCGATCGCGCAGCCGCCGGGCAGCGACACCGTCGCCTCGCCGGCACGGCCGAGCAGCGGGCCGAGCACGAGGATCGACGCCCGCATCTTGCGCACGATGTCGTACGGCGCGACGGTTGAGGTGAGCCCCCCCGCCTTGGCAGTCATCACCCTTCCGAAATCGTTAGGCCGGGTGCCCTCGATCGCGGTCGAGGCGCCTAACTCATTCAGTAAATGTCCGAAGCTGTCGACGTCGGCGAGGCGTGGCAGGTTGCGCAGCGTGAGCGGCTCGTCGGTCAGCAATGCGCACGGCATCAGCGTGAGCGCGGCGTTTTTCGCGCCCGAAATGGCGATTTTTCCCGAGAGGCGGTTTCCGCCGCGGATGAGGATGCGGTCCATGGCCGAGCTTCTAGCTGCTCACGGCGCCGGCGCAAGCGCGACGGGCGGTGGAATCGATTGATCGACTTTAATGCATTGATTCCGCGGCACTGCTTTGCACCGTGAGTGGGGGGAATACGAATTCGTGTCGGGTAGTTGTTTCGCGGATATATTGAGCGAACTCGTCGATTTGACCAACGGCGAGAAGGATGCGCTCGAGAAGCTCGAAGAACGCAAGCGGCCCGTGCGCCGCGGTGCGGTGCTGCAGCGTGAGAACGAGCCGTGCAACGAGCTGTTCGTCCTCCGCAAGGGGCTGATGATGAGCTACGTGCTGCTCGACGACGGCAGCCGACAGATCCTCCGCTTCCTGTTCCCGGGCGACATGCTCGGCGTGTCGAGCGTGATCTATCAGGAAGCGCCGGAGACGCTCGCGGCGCTCTCCGACTGCATCGTTTCGCCGTTCGAGCGCGCGGCGCTGTCCGACATCATGAGCCAGCATCCGCGGCTCTCGGCGCTGATCCTCGTCTATTGCCAGATCGAGCGGGTCGCGCTGACCGATCGCCTCGCTGCTCTCGGCCGCACCAGCGCCAAGGCTCGCGTCGCCGCCTTGCTGCTCGAGCTGCGCAACCGCCTGCGCACCACCGACAAGAGCATCGCCAGCGCCTTCGCGCTCGGCCTGACCCAGGAGGAGATCGGCGATGCGACCGGCCTCACCGCAGTGCACGTCAACCGCATGCTGCGCCAGCTCGAGGAGGACGGGCTGATCACCCGCGAAGCGGGCCGCGTGACGCTCCAGGACGAGCGTGCGCTGGCACGGGCAGCGAACTATGTGAACCGCTACGAAGGGCTCGACCTGAGCTGGCTGCCCGAGCCGCGCAGCTAGCGTTTACGCCTTTTCCAGCGTGCACTGCAGCGGATGCTGGTTCTGCCGGGCGAAGTCGATCACCTGCGCCACCTTGGTCTCGGCGACTTCGTAGCTGAACACGCCGCACACCCCGACGCCGCGCTGGTGGACGTGGAGCATCACTCGTGTCGCCTCTTCCATGTTCATCCGGAAGAAGCGCTGCAGGCAAAGCACCACGAACTCCATCGGCGTATAATCGTCGTTGAGCATCAGCACGCGGTACGGCGTCGGCTTCTTGGTGCGCGTCCGGGTCCGAGTGGCGAGCCCGACCGATGGATCGCGCGTCCCGGTGTCGTCGTCGCCGTCCTCGGCCATCTGGATGTGAAAATTGCTGGGTTTGGCCATGTCGCCCCGAAAATATGGCTTCGCCGGAGTGGAGGCAAGGCCGCAGCCGCGTCGCACGGCTCCAAAAAAAGCACGCGTCGTCAAAAAGAAAAGGGCGACCACCTTCCGGCAGCCGCCCCATATACGCGTTTACTGGAGCGTCAGACGCTCAGGCGACGGTCTTCACCTTCTCCGCCGCAACGGCGAAGCGGTTCGAAATCGGCTGCGCGGCATCGCCCGCGAGCTTGAGCACGGCCTCGGTGTTCTTCGAAGCCTCGGCGACGTACGAGTCGAACGCGCCACGGACGAAGTCGCTCTGCAGCTTGAAGAATTCGGTCGGCGACTTGACGGTCGCGAGCGTCTTCAGCGCGGCAGTCGCGCTCTCGAACGACTTGCGGCTGTACTCGGCAGCTTCCTGGCCTAGGGTCTCGAAACCCTTTGCGGCGATGCGGCTCGACTCGACGACGGCCTCGAGATTGCCCTTGGCGAACTCATTGGCTTCCTCGACCAGCTTGGTCGACTTCTCGACGGCGGCCTTGGTGCGGTCGTTCCAGTCCGCGAACAGGGCCTGAGCCTTGGCGGTGTTGGCAGTAGCGGTGTTCTCGAAATTGGTAGCCATGGTGGTGGTTTCCTCGACGATGGTTTCCGGGGCAACGTCGACGACGGCCTCGGCTGCGTTGACGATTTCCGCGGCGGCGGCTTGGGCCTGCTCTGCCACGGGCTGGATGGTTTCGACTGCTTCCTGCGACGCTGCTTCCACGACGGGAGCCGGTCCGGACGCATTGATCGGAGCTGCTGCCTCGATCACGGCCGGCGCGGACTTCTTCTCGGTCCTGGCTGCGACAGCTTCTGCCTTGGGCGCGGCCGGCTTCGTGGCGCGCGCCGCAGGCTTCGGAGCGACGGGCTTGGCCGGCGCTTTCGGTCCCTTGGTGGCCATGTGACTCGGTCCCCTGACTATTGCTGCATTGCAACATGTAGGGGGTTGTTGCGCGGATTGCAAGAAGGATTTTTGTGCACTGCACAAAAGTCGTTTACCCTACGGAACGAGCCGTTCAGCGAGTGCGGACATAGCTCCCCGGTGCATCTTCGAGCGCCTTCAACCTGCCCTCGCCGGGCACGCGTGCACCTTTTGCATCCACTTTGGAGGCGTCGAGTCCCTCGATCCAGCCAATCCAGTCGGGCCACCAACTACCCTTGGTCTCTTTGGCTCCCGCCATGAATTCGGCGAGCGTCTCGACCTTCTGGTCGTTGACCCAATATTGGTACTTCCCCGCCGCCGGCGGATTGACCACCCCGGCGATGTGCCCCGATCCGGCGAGCACGAATTTGAGCGGTCCCTTGAAGTGGTGGGTGATTTTCCACACGCTTGCTGCAGGGGCGATATGGTCCTCGCGTCCGGCCTGGACATAGGTCGGCGTCATCACCTTGCCGAGGTCGATCGGCGTGCCGCCGATCGACATCAGGTTCGGCACCGCCAGCTTGTTGTCGCGGTATAGATCGGTGAGGTAGCTCAGATGCCAGTTCGAAGGCAGGTTGGTGACGTCCGAGTTCCAGTGGAGCAGGTCGAACGGCACATAATCCTGCCCCATCAGATAATTGTTGGTGACATAGTTCCAGATCAGATCGCGGCCGCGCAGCAGGTTGAACGTCGCGGCCATATAGCGTCCGTCGAGGAACCCCTCCGCGCCGAGGCTCCGGATCAACGCCAGCTGATCGTCGTCGACGAACATGGTCAGATCGCCGGCCTCGCTGAAATCGACCTGGGCCGTGAAGAAGGTCGCGCTCCTGACCTTCTCGCTCTGCCCACGCGCCGCCAGCACCGCCAGAGTCGCGGCCAAGGTCGTACCGGCGACACAATAGCCGATCGCATGCACGCCCTCGACGCCTAGCAGGTCGCGCACCGTGTCGATCGCGTCGATCTGGCCGCGTTCGACATAGTCGTCCCAGACCACATCCTTCATGCTCGCGTCGGCCGACTTCCATGACACGACGAACACCGTCAGCCCCTGCTCCACCGCCCAGCGGATGAAGCTCTTCTCCGGCGTCAGATCGAGGATGTAGAAGCGGTTGATCCACGGCGGGAAGATGATCAGCGGCGTCGCATAGACCTGTTCGGTGACCGGCGAATATTGGATCAGCTCGTAGAGCGGCGTGCGCTTGACCACCTTGCCCGGCGTCATCGCCAGATTGCGGCCGAGTTCGAACGCGCCTTCGGCAGTCTGGGTCATCTGCCCCTTGGCGATGTCCGCCAGCATGTTCTGCAGGCCCTTGAGCAGGCTCTCGCCCTTGGTCTCGACGATCTTCTCGAGCACTTGCGGATTCGTGGCCGGGAAGTTGGTCGGGCTGATCGCGTCGATGAAGCCCTTGGTGGCGAAGCGGATTTGCTCTTTTTGCTTCGGATCCACGCCTTCGAGCGCGTCCACGCCCTTCAGCAGATTGTCGGCAATGACGAAATAGCTCTGCCGCAGGAAGTCGAACACCGGCTCCTCGCGCCATTGCGGCGCCTTGAAGCGCTTGTCCTTCGCTTGCTCGGGCGTCTCCTCAAATGGCGCGGCGTGCGCCGGATCGAGGAAGCGCTGCCACAGCTGCATCGTATCGGCCCAAAAGCCGGCACTCGCCCGCATCGCCGCAGCCGGGTCGAGCATCGCACCGAAGGGCGGCGCGGCGGGAACATGCTCCATCAGATCGAAGCCATGCTCGAGCATCATCTGCTGCGCCCGGCCCAGCACCCAGGTCCAGTGCTGAAGGTCCTCGAGACTCGGCGTCGGCGTCGGTGTCGGGTTGTCGGCCATCCAGATCCTCTCCAGCGAACGCTTCGACGCTCTAGCTGCAACTCGCCGTTTCCGCGAGCGCGCTTATACCCTACAACAGTCGGACGGCACATCGGGTGCCGCCTCCAACACGAGCGAGAAGTGGGAATGTCCGAAGAGTTCTACCGCATCAAGCGGCTGCCGCCTTATGTCATCGCCGAAGTCAACGGCATGCGGGCAGCGGCGCGGGCGGCGGGCGAGGACATCATCGATCTCGGCATGGGCAATCCCGACCTGCCGCCGCCACCGCACGTCATCGAGAAACTCTGCGAGGTCGCGCAGAAGCCGAGCGCGCACGGCTATTCGCAGTCCAAGGGCATTCCCGGCCTGCGTCGCGCCCAGGCCAATTATTACGGCCGCCGCTTCGGCGTCGACGTGGATCCGGAGAGCGAAGTCGTGGTGACGATGGGCTCGAAGGAAGGGCTCGCCAGCCTCGCCACTGCGATTACCGCGCCGGGCGATGTGATCCTCGCGCCCAATCCGTCCTACCCGATCCATACCTTCGGCTTCATCATCGCCGGGGCGACAATCCGAGCGGTGCCGACCACCCCCGACGAGCATTATTTCGAGAGCCTCGAGCGCGCGATGAACTTCACCGTGCCGCGCCCGTCGATCCTCGTGGTCAATTATCCGTCCAACCCCACCGCCGAGACCGTCGACCTAGCCTTTTACGAGCGGCTGGTCGCCTGGGCGCGCGAGAACAAGGTGTGGATCATCTCGGACCTTGCCTATTCCGAGCTTTATTATGACGGCAATCCGACCGTCTCAATCCTGCAGGTCAAGGGCGCCAAGGACGTCGCGGTCGAATTCACCTCGCTCTCCAAGACCTACTCGATGGCCGGCTGGCGGATCGGCTTCGCGGTCGGCAACAAGCAGCTGATCGCGGCGATGACGCGCGTGAAGTCGTACCTCGATTACGGCGCGTTCACGCCGGTCCAGGCCGCCGCCTGCGCCGCACTCAATGGCCCGCAGGACATCGTCGAGAAGAACCGGCAGCTTTACCACAAGCGCCGCGACGTGCTGGTCGAGAGCTTCGGCCGCGCCGGCTGGGACATTCCAAGCCCGCGCGCCTCGATGTTCGCCTGGGCGCCGCTGCCGCCGGCACTCGCGCATCTCGGGAGCCTCGAATTCTCGAAGCAATTGCTCAGCCACGCCAAGGTCGCGGTCGCGCCGGGCGTCGGCTATGGCGAGAATGGCGAAGGCTTCGTGCGCATCGCGATGGTCGAGAACGAGCAGCGGCTGCGTCAGGCGGCGCGGAATGTGCGGAAATATCTGCAGTCGATGGGCGTCAACACGCCCAGCGCGAAGGCGGGCTGACGCTCTTTACTTAGGTACGCGCCACCCCGGCGAGGCCGGGGCCCAGTTGCCATGGACCATCGGCGGCATGGCGCCTTCGCCTGTCCGTTGAAGCTCGGCCCCGGCCTTCGCCGGAGTGGTCAGGAAGGTCTACGCCAGTTCGCTGTCGAGCAGCTCCCGGACGTCGAGCCCGAGCAGCGCGATGTGGTCGCGGACCCGCGGCCAGTGGCCGGTCAGGAAGCGCTCGCGTTCGGCGACGCGCAGCCGCTCGACCGCGCCGGGCAATACGAACATGCCGACCCCGCGGCGCACCTCGACATAGCCGTCGTCCTGGAAGCTCTGATAGGCCTTGGCGACCGTGAGCGGATTGGCGCCATGCTCGGCGGCGAGTGCCCGGACCGAGGGCAATTGATCGCCGGCACGATATTCGCCGCGCAGGATCGCCGCGGCGATGGAGGCGCGCAGCTTGAGGTAAACGGGTGAGTCTTCGTGCTCGAGCGCTGTCATGCTGACTTAATACACCAATTGGCGCTCAGGTCCATACTCAGGGATTCCACTGGTGTACGATTTCGGACAGTTCACCGCGCGGCCGCTCTTCGAGCTCGCGCCCCGGCGTGCCGATGAACACGAACCCGGCGATCCGCTGCGGCGGCGCGCCGAACAGGTCGCGGACCCGATCCGAATAGGCCGTCCAACCGGTCAGCCAGCTGCCGACGAAGCCGGAAGCGTGCGCGGCATGAAGCAGGTTCATGCATGCCGCCCCCGCCGAGAGCTCCTGCTCCCATAGCGGAATCTTGTGCGGGATCACCGGCGCCGACAGCACCACTACCAAGGCGGGTGCCTGAGTCACGAACTGCGCCGTCGCCTCTTCGTCCCGCGCGGTACAGTCGGGCTTTTCGGCGCGCTGGATCTCGACCAGCTTCAGCGCCAGCGCGGGCCGCACCTCGTCGGGAACGATGACGAAGCGCCACGGCGCAAGCTTGCCATGGTCGGGCGTCCGCGCTGCGATCGCGACCATCTCACGCAACTGCTCCGGACTTGGACCCGGCCCCACCATGTCGCGCGGCTTGCCCGAACGGCGGGTCTGCAGGAGGCGGAGCGGCGTAGCGCGATCGTTGAAGGTCATGCCGGCGATCTAGGCACCCGGCCAGCCGGCGCCAACTGCGATTTGAGGGACGGGTCGCTTCCCCAAGGACAGCCGCGGCGCTCCAGCGGCGACAGGTGCTGCGGCCAGCGGGCTTAATTTGACACTTTTGGCGGAAGCGCCGCCAATCTCGTAACTTTATTTCACGCGGCGGAAACATTGTTAGGCGTCAACGATGTCAAAGAGCGGCCGGTTCGCGGCTCCACCAGCCCCAGCAGGTGAAATCCTACATTGCAAGCGGCCGCCGTCGGCGTGCCGCAAGGCCGCACCCCCGGCTTTACACACGCGCGCTTCGCTCTAGTCTGGCCGCCCATGCGCCGGGCCAGGTCCCGGAAACCGATATAAAAAGGTCGAAAATTCCGCATGGTCGAAACCCCCACCGCCGACAGCCCGGCAGAACCCGATATCAGCCACGTCAATCCCGCTGAGGAGAAGACATGGTTCGGCCACCCGCGCCAGCTCGCCCGCATGTTCAGCACCGAAATGTGGGAGCGCTTCGGCTTCTACGGCATGCGCGCGCTGCTGACGCTCTACCTCACCCAGCATTTCATGTTCGGCGATCGGCAGGCGACCGGCATCTATGGCGGGTTCACCGCGCTGGTTTACCTGACGCCGCTGGTCGGCGGCTACCTCGCCGACCAGTTCCTCGGATCGAAGCGCGCCGTGAAGTTCGGCGCGATCGTGATGTCGCTCGGCTATCTGATCCTCTGCTTCGGCGGACCGACGGCCAAGCCCCACGCGATGATCGACGGCCAGCGCTACGAGGTCTCGATCGAACAAGCGGGCGACCGCGAGGTGCGATACGTCGTCGACGGCACCCGCAAGCTCGAGATCAAGGGCAATGAGGACGGCACCGTCGACCTGCTCGAGAATGGCGCGTCGACCCGCAAGATCGCCAAGGGCAGCTTCGAATCCGACGCGGACCGCAGCCCCTTCTACGTGATGGTGATGCTGATCGGCCTGTCGATGGTCTCGACCGGCAACGGCTTCTTCAAGCCCAACATCTCGACGATGGTCGGCGAGCTCTACGAACCGGGCGACCGGCGGCGCGATTCCGGCTTCACCATCTTCTACATGGGCATCAACATCGGTTCGCTTTTCTCGCAACTCCTGTGCCCGTGGCTGGCGGTGGCGTTCGACTGGTGGGCGGGTTTCGGACTCGCCGCAATCGGCATGATGATCTCCTGGGCGCTGATCCAGTTCAACGGCAACACGCTCGCGGGCTATGGCGAACCGCCGGCGCACCCCGAGGTCGAGCGGCAGCAATGGTTCATCTATGCCGGGGCGCTGCTGATCGTCCCGGTCTTCTACTTCCTGTACGTCAATTTGATGAACGCGGTGGAGCCCGAGCCCGGATCGGGAATCATCGGATACATCGCGTCGCTGCCGCTGATGGGCAAGTTCCTGTTCGGCACCTTCCTGCTCTCGGTCCCCGGCATCCTGATCTGGTCCTTCTTCGCCGGCACCCGCGCCGAGTTCCAGATGATGCTCGCGGCGATGATCCTGATCGTGTTCAACGTGGTGTTCTGGACCCTGTTCGAACAGGCGGGCTCGTCGCTCACCCTGTTCGCCGACCGCAACACCGACCTCTCGGTGTTCGGGCTGTTCAGTATCACGGCCGGCCAGACCCAGTTCTTCAACGCCGCCTTCATCGTATTGCTCGCGCCGTTCATGAGCATGCTGTGGACCGGACTCGCGCACCGCGGGCTCGAACCCTCGATCCCGGTCAAGTTCGGGATCGCGCTGATCGGGGTGGCGGCGGGCTTCCTGCTGCTCGTCTGGGGCGCCGACTTTGCCGACGCCGGGTTCAGGGTCAGCATCTGGTGGCTGGCAGGCCTCTACTTCATCCACAGCTTCGCCGAGCTCTGCATCTCGCCGGTGGGCCTCAGCATGATCACCAAGCTGTCGATCGCGCGCGTGGTCGGGCTGATGATGGGGGTGTGGTTCCTGTCGATCTCGGTGGCGCAATATTTCGCCGGCATGATCGCGCAGATCGCCAGCGTCGAGACCGTCGGTGGACAGGTGACCAACCTCAAGGTCAGCCTTGACACCTATGTCGGCGTCTTCACGCTGATCGCGGAATGGGCGATCGGCCTCGGCGTGCTCCTGCTGCTGCTCAGCTGGCCGCTCAAGAAGTGGATGCACGGCGTCAAATAGGGGGACGGAAATGGAGTCGCTGATCGCTGCCAGTGTCGCGTTCGTCGGACTCCATTTCCTGCTGTCGCACCCGCTGCGGCGGCCGCTGACCGGTGCGATCGGCCCGCGCGGTTTCCTAGCGCTCTATGTCGTGAGCGCGCTGGCGAGCTTCGCTTGGATGGTCCTCGCCTTCCGCGCGATTCCGCCGGAGCCCTTGTGGTGGGCCATGGGCGACTTGGGCTGGACGGTCGCCAGCGTGGTGATGCTCGTCGCCGCGATCCTGTTCGTCGGCTCGCTGTTCGGCAATCCCGCCTTCCCTGACCCGACCGGCAGCGGCGGGCATGAGGCGATCGGCAAGGCGAGCGGCGTCTACGCCGTCACCCGCCACCCGATGATGTGGGGCTTCGCTTTGTGGGCCCTGGTCCATTTCGCGGTCTACCCGACTGACGCGAACGCCGTGCTCACCGCCGCGATCCTGATCCTCGCGCTGGTCGGCGCGGCGCTGCAGGACGTGAAGAAAACCGCGGCGATGCCCGCCTGGACCGACTGGAAGGCGCGCACCTCGTATTGGCCGTTCGCGGCGATCCTGGGCGGGCGCGCGCGCTGGAGCCTGGATGCACGGGCGCTGCTGCTCGGCACGCTCTTGTGGCTGGCGGCGAGTTGGGCGCATGTTCCGCTCGGCGGCGTCCTTGCCGCCGGGATTTGGCGGTGGATCGGGTGATGGCGGAACAGGTGCACGAGGGCGGATGTCACTGCGGTGCGATCCGCTACCGCGTCACCGGCGCGCCGGCGGCGACCACCCATTGCCATTGCGGCGACTGCCGCCGGATCACCGGCGGGCCGACGCTCGCCTGGGTGATCTTTCCCGAAGACAAGGTGGCGATCATTACGGGCGAGACGGCGGTGTACGAATCCTCGGCCGGCGTGGAATGGGGTTTCTGCGCGCGCTGCGGCTCTACCCTCACCTATCGCCGTGCGAGCCGACCGGGGCTGTTCGACGTGACCACCGCGACGCTCGACGATCCGGAAGCCTTTCCGCCCGAGAAGGAGATCTGGACCGGCGAGCGGCTGTCGTGGATCCGATCGAATCCCGACGTTCCGCACTTTCCGCGGACCGCCACGGGCTAGGCTGGAGTGCGGCTGCGCTGAAGCAAGTCAGTTCCCCTGCTTTCGCAAGGGAACGATCCGGCGGTATCGACCAATGCTGGATACGAAAAAAGGGGAGCGTCGCCGCTCCCCTTTTGATGGTCAGGAAGGTTACTCAGCCAGCGCGCGTGTTGCGGCGGTGCGAGAGATAAAGCGCGATCAACGAGAACATCGGACAACCCTTGTGAAAGTCTCTGCTGCAATGCAGCATAGGACGCATCTGGGTCGCAGTATGGTTTCGGGCAAATGCAATGTTTCGGGAGAGCGGTTGCAGAAATCGCAATCGCATGCGGCAGCCCCAGACAAAAACGCCCCGGCATCGCTGCCGGGGCGCCTCGTTCGGATGCGGTGATGCTTACCAGATGTGCACGCGCTGCTCGGGCGGCAGATAGAGCGCGTCGCCCGGCTTGATGTCGAACGCCTTGTACCAGGCATCGACGTTGCGGACGATGCCGTTGACCCGGAACATCGCCGGCGAGTGCGGATCGGTGAGCAGTTGCTGGCGCTGCGCGCCCTCGCGCACCTTGGCCTGCCACGCCTGGGCGTAAGCGAGGAAGAAGCGCTGGTCGCCGGTTAGGCCGCCGATCACCTTGGCCTTGCCGTGCTTTGCCTGGTACTTCTGGTAGGCAGCATAGGCCGCCTCGACGCCGCCGAGATCGCCGATATTCTCGCCGAGCGTCAGCGATCCGTTGATCTTGGTGCCGGGGATCGGCTCGAACGCATTATACTGCGCTGCCAGCGCCGCGGTGCGATCCTTGAAGCCCTTCTTGGCCGCGTCGGTCCACCAATTCTCGAACTTGCCGGTCGGGCCGAACATGCTGCCCTGATCGTCGAAGCCATGGCCCATTTCGTGGCCGATAATCGCGCCGATCGCGCCATAGTTCACCGCCGGATCGGCGTTGGGATCGAAATAAGGCGGCTGCAGGATCGCGGCGGGGAAGGTGATCTGGTTGGCCAGCGGATTGTAGTAAGCGTTCACCGTCTGCGGCGTCATGTTCCACAAGGTCCGGTCGACCGGCTTGGGGAAGCGCTGGAGTTCGAGCTGGTGGTCGAATTCGGCCGAGCGGATCGCATTGCCGAGCAGATCGCCGCGCTGCACCGTCAGCGACGCGTAATCGATATATTTGTCGGGGTGGCCGATGCGCGGCTCGAACGCGGCGAGCTTGGCGAGCGCCGCCTTGCGGGTGGCGTCGTCCATCCAGGTCGAGCCGGTGATCCGCTCCTGATAGGCGGCGCGGAGATTCTCGATCAACTCGCCCATCTGCGCCTTGGCGGCAGGCGGGAAATATTTGGCGACGTAGATCGCGCCGACCGCCTCGCCGAGCGCCCCGTTGGTGATCTGCACGCCGCGCTTCCAGCGGTCGCGCTGGACCTGCACGCCGTTGAGCGTGGTCGAATAGAAGCCGAAGCGGGTGTCGTCGAACGCCTTGGGCAGGAACTGCGCATGATCGCTGACGAAGCGGAAGGCGAGATAGTCCTTCCACGTCTGGAGCGGCGTCGCGACGAGGATCTTGCCCATCGCCGAAACCGCGGTGTTCTGCGTCATCAGCACGGTCGGCGACGAATCGAGCCCGGCGGTCTTGAGCATCAGTGCCCAGTCGAACTCGGGCGCCTTGGCCTCGAGCCCCGACAGCGGCTGCGGATCGTTGAGCTTGGCGATGTCGCGGCTCTGCTCGGGCGACCATTGCTGCTTCGCCATCGCAGTCTCGAGCGCGACGATCGCATCGGCCTTGGCGCTCGCGTCGGCGAAGCCGGCAAGTTCCTGGATCTTCTGGACATAGGCGCGATAGGCCTTGCGGAATGCGTCGTACTTCTCGCCTTCGAGCAGGTAATAATCGCGCGGCATGCCGAGGCCGCCCTGGCCGGTGACGGCGGTGTAGCGGGTCGGATCGGCGAGGTCGGGGATCACGCCGAGCTCGACCGGCGAGGCATAGCCGGTGCTGGCGAACAGCACCTGCAGGTCCGCCAGGTCCTTCACTGCGGCGATCCTGCCGAGATAGGGCTTGAGCGGCGCCGTGCCGCGCGCCTCGATGCCGGCCTCGTCCATCCACGTCGCGTAGAAGTCGCCGACCTGCTTGCCGGTGGCGCCATAGGCTGCGGGGTTCTTCGCCATATCGTCGAGAATCGCGCGGACATTGGCCTCGGCCTCGATCGACAGCTGGGTGCCATAGCCTGCCGAGGCGCGATCGGGGGCGATCTGGGTGCGCTCGTTCCAGCCGCCATTGGCGAAGGTCCAGAAGTCGTCGCCAGGCTTCACGCCGGACTTCTGCGCGGTGAGGTCGATGCCGAACGCGCCGTATTTCGCGCCGCCGGTCGTCGACTGGGTGAATGCCGGCGCCGTCACCATCACCAGCGCCACGCCCGCGGCGAGACGCGTCAAAGCCTTGATCTTCATCGAATATCCCCCGGAATCAGGTGTATTAGCGGACTGTATCGCCGGGTCGTAACAGACGCAACGAAGATTTCGTGCGGGACGGCTGCCGATCAATCCTCCCCCGCAAGGGGGGAGGTGGCGCCGAAGGCGACGGAGGGGGCGGAAGCACTGCGCTCCGTGATTCCTCCCCCTCCGTCAGCTACGCTGACACCTCCCCCTGGCGGGGGAGGATAACGGGTCAGCCCACCCGGTTCGCCACGAGATCATCGACCACCGCCGGATCCGCGAGCGTGCTGGTATCGCCAAGGCTCGACACGTCGCCCTCGGCGATCTTGCGAAGGATGCGGCGCATGATCTTGCCCGAGCGGGTCTTGGGCAATCCCGGCGCGAACTGGAGCGCGTCGGGCGTTGCGATCGGGCCGATCTCGGTACGCACCCAGTTGCGCAGTTCGGTGCGGAGTTCCTCCGATGGGGTCTCTCCGGCGTTCAGGGTGACATAGGCGTAGATGCCCTGCCCCTTGATGTCGTGCGGCATGCCGACCACCGCCGCCTCGGCGACCTTGGGGTGCAGCACCAGCGCGCTCTCGACCTCCGCCGTGCCCATGCGGTGGCCCGAGACGTTGATCACGTCGTCGACCCGGCCGGTGATCCAGTAATAGCCATCCTCGTCGCGGCGGCAGCCGTCGCCGGTGAAATACTTGCCCTTATAGGTCGTGAAATAGGTCTGAAAGAAGCGCTCGTGATCGCCCCAGACGGTACGCATTTGCCCCGGCCAGCTCTTCGCGATGCACAAATTGCCTTCGGTGGCGCCGTGGAGGATGTTGCCTTCGGCATCGACGATCTGTGGATCGACGCCCGGCAGCGGCAGCGTCGCCGAACCTGGCTTGAGCGCCGTCGCGCCCGGCAGCGGGGTAATCATCTGCCCCCCGGTCTCGGTCTGCCACCAGGTGTCGACGATCGGGCACCGCCCCTCACCGACCACGTCGTGATACCAGCGCCAAGCCTCGGGATTGATCGGCTCGCCCACCGTGCCGAGCAGCCGCAGCGATTTCCGGGACGTCTTCGTCACGAAGCCGTCGCCTTCGCGCATCAGCGCACGCAGCGCCGTCGGCGCGGTGTAAAGCGTCTCCACCTGGTGGCGGTCGACCACCTGCCAGATCCGCGACGCGTCGGGCCAGTTGGGCACGCCTTCGAACATCAGCGTGGTCGCGCCGTTGGCGAGCGGACCATAGACGATGTAGCTGTGGCCGGTGACCCAGCCGATATCGGCGGCACACCAATAGATTTGCCCCGGCCGGTAATCGAACACCAGTTCGTGCGTGTAGCTCGCCCAGAGCAGATAGCCCGCGCTGGTGTGGAGCACGCCCTTGGGCTTGCCGGTCGATCCCGAGGTATAGAGGATGAACAAGGGATCCTCGGCGCCCATCGGCTCGGGCGGGCACTCGGCGGATACCTTCGCCGCCGCCTCGTGATACCAGACGTCGCGGCCCGGCTGCATCGCCACTTCGCCGCCGGTCGCCTGCACGACGATCACTTTCTCGAGCACCCGTGCATGCCCTGCCGCGGCGTCCACATTGGCCTTGAGCGGCACGCGCTTGCCGCCGCGACGGCCTTCGTCGGCAGTGACCACGACCTTGCTGTCGCAGTCGGTGATCCGGCCGGCCAGCGCCTCGGGCGAGAAGCCGCCGAACACCACCGAGTGGATCGCGCCGATCCGCGCACAGGCGAGCAAGGCGAACGCCGCCTCGGGGATCATAGGCATGTAGATCGTCACCCGGTCGCCTTTGCCAACGCCCTCGCCCTTCAGCACATTGGCGAAACGGCAGACCTCTTCGTGCAGCTGGCGATAGGTGTAGCGGCGCGGTTCCTCGCTCGGCTCGTCCGGCTCCCAGAGTATCGCCACTGCATCGCCGCGGCTGGCGAGATGGCGATCGACGCAGTTCGCCGCGACGTTCAGCTTGCCATCGGCGAACCAGCGGATGTGGAAATCCTGTTCGTCGAACGACCAGTCGCCAGCGACCTCGGGCCGTTTGATCCAGTCGAGCCGCCGCGCCTGCTCGAGCCAGAAGCTGCCGGGATCGGCGATGCTGCGCCCGTACAATTTTTCATAGCCGGCGGCGTCGACCCGGGCAGTGTGCGCCCATGCGTCGGACACGGGGTACAGGTCGTCGCTCATCTTGCATCCGCTCCCAATTCTTGCTGCTCCTTGTCCCCAACCGACACCGCCACGCAAGCCACAGAATCCGTTACGGCGCCGCTCCGACCCGTGGATTTTCAAGCACTGCGACAAACTGCGACATATTTTCGGTGGAACCGATCGCCTCCCCCGACCATCTTGCCCCCCATGGCCAGACGCCCGATCGCCCTGACGCTCGCTCTCGCATTGCCGCTCGCCGCCTGTGCCGTGGGTCCGGATTACCGCCCGCGCACCGCGCCCGAGCTCGGCGTTCCCGACCGATATTCGGTGTCCGCCGACCAACGTGCGCGCGAGGATCTGACGCGCTGGTGGGAGAAGTTCGACGATCCGCAGCTCGCCTCTTTGGTGCAGCGTGCGCAGGCGTCGAACCTCGACATCGCGCAGGCAGTGACCCGTCTGCGCCAGGCCCGCGAATCGCTGGTACAACAGCGCGCCGCCTTGCTTCCGACGATCGGCGTTTCGGGCGGCGCGTCGCGCAGCGAATCGCTGCGGGGAGGCACGACGACGACCACGCTTCCCGACGGCACCGTCACGTCCTTCTCGCAAGGCGGGCGCAACAGCTTCTCGATCGGCGGCGATGCCAGCTACCAGGTCGACCTGTTCGGCGGCGTGCGCCGCGGCGTCGAATCGGCGCGCGCCGGCTATGAGGCCGCCGGTTTCGACTATGCCACGGTGCTGATCTCGATCGAGGCCGAGACGGCGCGCAACTATGTCCTTGCCCGCGCCGCCCAGGCGCAGCTCGCCAATGCGCGCGAGTCGCTCGCGCTGCAGGACGACAATCTCCAGATTGCCCAGTGGCGCGTACAGGCCGGGCTGGTGTCGACGCTCGATCAGGAGCAGGCACGCGCGCAGCGCGCCCAGACCGCCGCGACGATCCCCAGCATCGAGGCCAATTACAACGGCTTCGTCTCGCGGCTCGGCGTACTGACCGGTCAGGCGCCCGGCGCGCTCAAGGCCGAGCTCGAGGCGCCACGCCCGATCCCGCGCGGCCCGGCGCAGGTGACCACCGGCATTCCAGCCGAGGCGCTGCGCCAGCGCCCCGATATCCGTGCCGCCGAGCGCAACCTCGCCGCCGCGACGGCGCAGATCGGCGTCGCCGAGGCCCAGCTTTATCCTTCGCTGGGGATCGGCGGCAGCATCGATGCCGGCAGCAGCGTGCTCAGCTCGATCTTCGACGTGATCACCGGCCGGCTGTTCGCCAATATCGCGCAGACGATCTTCGACGCCGGCCGCACCCGCAGCCAGGTCCGCTCGGCGCGGGCCACGGCAGACAGTGCCTTCCTCAGCTACAAGCAGACGGTGCTGACCAGTCTCGAGGATATCGAGAATGCGATCGTCGCGCTGCAGGCGGCGCAGCGGCGCGAGACCGAGTTCCGCATCGCGCTCGAGGCGGCGAACAACCAGGCGATCCTCGCCCGGATGCAATATCGCTCGGGCCTCACCGACTTCACCACGCTCAACCAGGCCGAGAGTCAGTTGCTCTCGGCGCGCAACGGCCTTGTCGGCGCGCAGTCCGATCAATCCACTGCGCTTATCCAGCTCTACCAGTCGCTCGGCGGCGGCTGGGACAGCAACATCACTCCCACGGCCCCGGCGCGGGCCTTATCGACCACAGGCGGCACCGCGAATGGCGACTGATCCCAATGCGAATCTGAACGACTTCCTCGGCAAGCCGGCACGCCCGTGGTGGCGGCGCTGGCTCAAGTGGATCATCGTCGGCGCGGTCGTGCTGCTCGCGGTGTTGCTGCTGTCGCGCTTCTTTTTCGGCGGCGCGGTCGCGACACAATATTCGACCGAGGAAGCGGCGCGCGGCAATTTGACCGTCACGGTTTCGGCGACCGGCAAGCTTGCGCCGACCAATCAGGTGCAGGTCGGTTCGGAGCTTTCGGGGCTGGTCGAGACGGTCACGGTCGACGTCAACGATCGCGTGGTGAAGGGTCAACCGCTCGCGGTGCTCGACACCTCTCAGCTCGACGACGAGATCACCCAGGGTCGTGCCCAGCTCAACGCCCAGCAGGCGCAGGTCGCGCAGGCGCAGGCGACCGTCGCCGAATCGCGCGCGCAGCTGTCGCGGCTGGAAGAGGTCAGCCGGCTGTCGGGCGGGCGCGTCCCCGCCAAGGTCGAGATGGAGCAGGCGCGCGCCGCGCTTCAGCGCGCCAACGCGGCGCTCGCCGCCGCGAACGCCAATGTCGTCGCGGCGCGCGCGGCCTTGTCGTCGAACGAGACGCGGCGCCAGAAGGCAGTGATCCGTTCGCCAGTGAATGGCGTGGTGCTGGCGCGCCAGATCGACGCAGGCCAGACCGTCGCGGCGTCGTTCAACACCCCGACCCTCTTCGTGATCGCCGAGGATCTGTCGGCGATGGAGCTGCAGGTCGCGATCGACGAGGCCGATGTCGGCTCGGTCAAGCAAGGCCAGCTCGCCAGCTTCACGGTCGACGCCTTCCCCGGCAAGACGTTCCCGGCGACGATCACCCGCGTCGATCTCGGTTCGAACCTGTCGGCGCAGTCGACGACGAGCTCGAGCGCGTCGAGTAGCACGACGCAGTCGCAGGTCGTCTCCTATGCCGCGACCCTGAGCGTGGCCAATGCCGACCAGCAGCTTCGTCCGGGCATGACCGCGACCGCCGAGATCATCACCAAGGCCAAGCCGAACGTGCTGCTCGTCCCCAATGCCGCGCTGCGCTTCAAGCCGGGCGCCGGCGGCGCAGGCGCAAGCGGCGGCCAGGGCGGCATCGCCGGCGCGCTGGTGCCGCGCGGGCGTCGCGGTGGCGGCGGAGCGGCGACCAAGTCGGCGACGATAAGCCGCGGCGCGCAGCAGACGGTGTATGTGCTCGGCGACGATGGCCAGCCGCAGCCGGTGCAGGTCACCACTGGCGACACCAACGGTACCGTGACCGAGATCACCGGCGGCGACCTCAAGCCGGGGATGAAGGTGATCACCGGCCAGCTCGCTGCGGACGGCAGCGGCGGTCAGCGCCGGCAAGGCGGCGGCCAGCGGCGTCAGGGCGCCGGCGGGCAGGGCGGCGGGGGAGGCCAGCGTGGCGGACAATGAGTCGCCGATCATTCGGCTGCGCGGCGTCACCAAGGTCTATGGCAATGGCCCGACGGCGTTCCAGGCGCTCAAGGGCGTCGACCTCGACATCGCGCAGGGCGACTTCATCGCAGTGATGGGCCCGTCGGGCTCGGGCAAGTCGACGACGATGAACATCCTCGGCTGCCTCGACGTGCCCTCGGGCGGCGAGTTCCTGTTCAAGGGCGTGCACGTCGAACGGCTCGAGCGCGACCAGCGCGCGCTGCTCCGGCGCAAATATCTCGGCTTCGTGTTCCAGGGCTTCAACCTGCTCGCGCGCACCTCGGCGCTCGAGAATGTCGAACTGCCTTTGCTCTATCGCGGCGATCCCAAGAAGGAGCGGCGCGAGGCGGCGATGGCGGCGCTCGACAAGGTCGGGCTCAAGGACTGGTGGGATCACACCCCCGCCGAGCTTTCAGGCGGGCAGCAGCAGCGCGTGGCGATCGCCCGGGCGATCGTTACCAATCCCGACGTGCTGCTCGCCGACGAGCCGACCGGCAATCTCGATTCGGAGCGCTCGGTCGAGATCATGGAATTGCTCACCGACCTCAACCAGACGAGCGGGATCACCGTGCTGATGGTTACGCACGAACCCGACATGGCGGCGTTCGCGCGGACGATCATTCACTTCAAGGACGGGCTGGTCGAGCGCGTCGAGACCGGTCACCGGCAGGGCGAGGTGGTGGCCTAGATGTTCGGCACGACCTTCATCCTCGCGATTCGATCGATCTTCCGTCACAAGCTCCGCTCGTTCCTGACGACGCTCGGCATCATCATCGGCGTCGCCGCGGTGGTGGCGATGGTGACGCTCGGCAAGGCGACGACCAAGGCGGCGCAGCAACAGGTCGCCAGTCTCGGCACCAACGTGCTCCAGATCCGCCCCGGCCAGGGCTTCGGCCGCGGCGGCGGCGGGCCGCGTCCGCCCGACTTCAAGGAAGAGGATGTCGAGGCAGTCGCCCGACAGGTTGCCGGGGTGCGCGCCGTGGCGCCGCAGGCCCAGTCGACCGCGACCGTGATCTATCAGGGCGCGAACTGGTCGACGACGATCAACGGCACGACCAACGCTTTCTTCACGGTCCAGCCATGGCCGCTCGTGTCGGGCCGTACTTTCACCCGCGCCGAGGAGCAGGCGGGCAAGGCCGTGTGCATCATCGGCAACACGATCCGCACCAACCTGTTCCGCGGCGGCGAGGCAGTCGGCGAGCGGATCCGCGTCAACGGCGTGTCATGCGACGTGATCGGCATTCTCTCCACCCGCGGCCAGGGCGGGTTCGGCGATCAGGACGACGTGATCATCATGCCGATCAAGCAGGTCCAGCGCCGCTTCACCGGCAATCGCGACATCCGCCTGATGCTGGTCGGGGTAGACCCGGCCTATGACGGCACGCAGGTCCAGGCCTCGATCCAGCAGGTGCTGCGCGAGCGGCGGCAAATCAGCGGCGGCAAGGACGACGATTTCAACATCTTCGACACCGCCCAGATCAGCGCCACCCTGACCGGGATCACCACCCTGCTCACCCAGATCGTCACCGCAGTCGCCGCGATCAGCCTCGTTGTCGGCGGGATCGGGATCATGAACATCATGCTGGTCTCCGTAACCGAGCGGACGCGCGAGATCGGCATCCGGCTGGCGATCGGCGCGGTGGCGAGCGAAGTGCTGATGCAGTTCCTGATGGAGGCAGTGGTGCTGTCGTGCCTCGGCGGACTGGTCGGGCTGCTGGTGGCGCAGCTGGTGGTGATCGGGCTGGCGCCCTTGATGCAGGTGGAGTTCCTGTTCGAGCCGAAGATCAACATGATCGCCTTCCTCGTCTCGGCGCTGATCGGCGTGGTGTTCGGCTATTTCCCGGCGCGGCGCGCGGCGAGCCTCAACCCGATCGACGCGCTGCGGCACGAGTAGGTCAGATCCTCCCCCGGAGGGGGAGGTGGCAGCCGCAGGCTGACGGAGGGGTAGTCGCCACGAGCGATGTCGCCTGTGGAGACTACCCCTCCACCGCTCGCGGTCCCCCTCCCCCTCGGGGGGAGGATCCTACTTTCCGTCCGTCGGCAGTCCGTAGAGGCGGCGCAGTTCGGCTAGGTCCTCGCGAGTATCGACATCGACCAGCTCGGCCGGGCTGGTCACGACATGATGCCCGCGCTTGATCAGTTCGCGCGCACCTTCGTCGCCCTGCAGGTTGAGCAAGTCGTCGAAAAGGTTTCTGCCGAACAGCGCCGGCGGGCGCGGCTGGACGCCGTCGCTCGACGCGACGATCGTGTCGAAGCCGTCGGCTGCATCGAACATCCGGTAGACATGGGCCGCGGTCACTCGCGGCATGTCGGCGAGCGCGACCAGCACAGCGTCCGCGCCGGCGTCACGCGCCACCGACACGCCGTGGCACAAGGACCGTGCCTGGCCTAGCGACGGATCGGGATTGGGCTCGACCGTGTAGCCGAGCGCGGCGAAATCGAGGCTGGTATCCGACACCACCGCGATCCGGGTGAGGAACGGCACATTCTCGAGCGCCGTCACGACATGGAAGGCGAGCGGCTTGTCGAGGAACGGCTCGGCGAGCTTGTCGGCATCGGTAAAGCGGTGCGAGCGGCCTGCCGCGAGCAGGATCAGGGCGGTCCGTTCAAGCGCGAGCATGGAAGCTCCTTACCATCGCCGCCGCGATCGACAAGGCGATCTCGGCCGGTCCGATCCCCCCGATGTCGATCCCGGCCGGCCCTTCGATCCGCGCCAGATCGGCCGCCGCCACGCCGGCTGCGGCGAGCCGCTCGAGCCGCGCCGCATGGCTCCGGCGCGAGCCCAATGCCGCGACATAGCCAGTCGGATAAGCGAGCGCCGCGATCAGCGCGGCATCGTCGATCTTGGTGTCGTGGCTGAGCGTCACCACCGCCGTGGCGGGATCGGGCTTGAGCGCAATCACCGCCTCGTCCGGCCAGCGATCGTCGAGCGTCACTCCGGGAAACCGCTCCTCGGTGAGAAAGCGGCCGCGCGGATCGATCACGTGGGTCGCGATCCCCAGCTCGCGCGCCAGCCCTGCCAGGCTCTGCGCGATCTGCACCGCGCCGACGATGAGCAACCGCCGCGCCGGATCGTAGCGATTGACGAAATCGCCTTCGCTTCCCGGCGCGCTTCGCCCGCTCGTCAGGTCGGTCGCGACGTCGAACGAAGCGCCGTTCGCCCGCGCGCTTGCGATCGCCTCAAACAATTGCGGGTCGAACCCCTCGTTGGACACCGGCTGGACCAGCACCGCGATCTCGCCACCGCACGGCAGCCCGACTTCCCACGCCGCGGCATCGGCGACGCCATAGCGCTTCACCACCGCCGGGGCGCCGGCGATCACGTCCGCCGCGGTGGCGAGAATGTCGGTCTCGACACAGCCGCCCGACACCGATCCCTCGAACCGCCCGTCCGCGTGGACCAGCATATGGCTTCCGCGCGGCCGCGGTGCCGAGCCCCAGGTCGAGACCACTGTCGCGAGCGCCATCGGCGCGCCGTGCCACGCCCGGGCAGCGGCCAGGATGCTGTCATTTTCCGCCACGCTTCGCCTCGCTCCCGTCACATGCCGACGGTAACGCGTGGCGCGTGGAAAGTGTCGTGGCAAGATCGCTGGCAATCGCAGCTTCGCTGCTGGTTTCGGCATGCGTCGGCGTGCAGGAGAGAGGCATGGCCGTTTCGCCCATCGTCATTGCGCATCGCGGCGCCAGCGGCGAACGCCCCGAGCATACTTTGCTCGCGTACAAGCTCGCGATCGAACAGGGCGCCGATTTCATCGAGCCCGATCTGGTGCCGACAAAGGACGGCGTGCTGGTCGCGCGGCACGAGAACGAGATCTCCGGCACCACCGACGTTGCCGATCATCCCGAATTCACCGGCCGCAAGACCATGAAGACGATCGACGGCGCGCCGGTGACCGGCTGGTTCACCGAGGACTTCACGCTCGCCGAACTCAAGACACTGCGCGCGAGGGAGCGGCTGCCGCAGCTTCGCCCCGGCAACACGCGCTATGACGGTCAGGCCGAGATCCCGACGCTCGACGAGATCATCGCGCTCGCGAAACAGGCGTCGCGCGAGACGGGGCGGACGATCGGCATCTATCCCGAGACCAAGCACCCGAGCTATTTCGCGTCGATCGGACTGCCGCTCGAGGAGCGACTGGTGGCGAAACTCCGCGACGCCGGCTGGGACCGCGCCGACGCGCCGGTGTTCATCCAGTCGTTCGAAGTCGCCAATCTGAAGCAGCTCAAGGCGATGACCCGCGTGCCGCTGATCCAGCTGATGAGCGCGAGCGGCGGTCCTGCCGACGGCGCCGAGCCGAGCTATGCGGCGATGGCGACCCCGCAGGGGCTCGCGAAGATCGCCCGATATGCCACCGGCATCGGCCCCGAGCGAACGATGATTCTGCCGCCCTCCGGCACCGCCACCAGCCTCGTCGCCGATGCGCACGCGGCGGGGCTCAACGTCCATCCCTGGGCCTTCCGCGCCGAGAATTTCTTCCTGCTGCCCGCATGGCGCACGAGCGGCGGACCCGCCGACCATGGTCGGCTCGCCGAGGAAATCGCGTATTTCATCGGAATTGGAGTCGATGGTTTATTCAGCGATTACCCATATATAGCTGTATCCGCGCGCGCATCGGCCCCGGCCTCGCCCGCACATCGAAGGTAAAGCCCATGCGCAAGTTGCTGATCCCGATCGTCGCTACGCTGCCCCTGCTGTCAGGCGGCTGCATCGCCAAGACGGCGTGGGACGTCGCCACGCTCCCGGTAAAGGCCGGCAGCCAGGTCGTCGACTGGACCACGACCAGCCAGGAAGAATCGGACCGCAATTACGGCAAGAAGATGCGCGAGAAAGAAGCGCGCGAAGGCAAGGAGCGCCGCAAGCGCGAGAAGGAGTGCCGGAAGAACCCGGACACGTGCCAGCCTTATGACGGCTACCGCGCCGGCGATCCGGAGTAAGCGGCGTAATCCGATTCCCCTCCCCCCAGGGAGGGGTTAGGGGTGGGTGAGAAAAAGCCGGGCTCGATGCCCGGCCTTTTCTCTTTCGCAGGCGGCTCGATGGGCTCGCTAGCGCTCGCACCCACCCCCTGCCCCTCCCTTGCAGGGAGGGGAGTTTCTACGTTGCTTCAACCACCCCGCAAAATCTCCGCCACCGCGCGGAGCACTTCGGGGCGCATCTGCACCCATAAGTGACTGCTGCTGATTTCGATCGCGCGCGCGAGCGCACCTTCGGGCTCGCGGCAGATCAGGCCGTTGACCAGCCCGTCGCTGCGGCTCCAGATCGCAGTCGCCGGCACCGGCAAGGGTCGGGCGGCCTCGTCGAGCCGGGCCTTGAGCGCCGGATCGTCGATCTTCTCGCCGGTCAGCCATTCGAACTGCCGCCAGACATTGGTGCAGGTCGGCGGGCCGGCAAAGGGCGAGCTGATCGTGATCACTTCGCGGACCAGTTCGGGATGCCGGTGTGCCGCGATCCGGGCCATGATCCCGCCGAGCGAAACTCCGACCAGCGTCACCCTCTCGCCGCTGCCGGCATGCAGCGCCGCGATCCGCGCCATCAGTCGCTCACCTTCGGGCCCGATCGCGCGAACGCCGAGATTGCGGCCGAGATGCCAGCCCTCGGCGCGATAGCCGAGCCTGCTGAGATAGCGGCGCATCACGAAGTTCGAGCGATCCGAATTGACCAGCCCCGGCAGCAGGATCACCGGTCGCCCGTCCCCCCGCGGCACCGCGTCCAGACTCTTCCACTCGCGGATCAGCCGGCCGAGCCCCCATGCGGCACGCGGCCATTCGGAAAGCAGCGCAAGCGGCGGCGGCGGCACGTCGGCGGATGCGGGGACGGCGAGCTTCAAAACCACTGCATCACTCCGGAGGCAAAGGGAGTCCACGCGCCGACGCGCAGGCCGGCAGCGCGCAGCGCCTCGCCGGTCCATGCATTGCAGGTGCGCAACAGGCTGTAGCCGCCCTGCGCCACGTAAAAGGCGTCGGCTCCGCCATAGCCGCGCACGGGAGGCCCCTTGCCGAACGTGCCGCGGATGAACGCAGCGAGCCGGCGATATTCCTCCGGGCGCAGCACGATCGCCTTGGCATTCGCGCCGGCCTGGGGCTCCGCGATGTGCGAGACATGCACCACCGTCGCCCCGGCGCCGACGAATGCGCGCCCGACCCGGATCGGATTCACGTCCCACCAGGTCGGCGTATTGAGATAGAAGTCGCGATCGCCCCAGCCGAAGGCGAGATGGCTTGCCCCCGCGCGCTTTGGATCAGCGAGATCCTCGGGCTTCAACAGATCGTCCCAGCGCATGCCTTCGGTTGCGGCGGGCAGCACCAGATCGGTGTGGATGCCATTGTCGACCACATAGATGCGAACCCCGCTCCCGGCCTGCCTCCAGCCGGAATTGACCGGAATCATGCTGCCGGCAAAACCCGCGGCGACATAGAACAGGATCAGCCCGAACAGCCCGGCCGCGAGTCTCACGATAGAACGGATCAACCACGGCTCCCGTTTCGGCGCATCCGCCGCCATGCTATGACGTGGCATGGCTCAAGACACGCATGTACTCGATCGCCCGCCCGAAGGCGCGGCGGCCGACTGGACGATACCGCAGAACTGGCAGGCGTACACTGCCGAGGAACACGCTACCTGGGACATTCTGTTCGAGCGCCAGGCGAAACTGCTCCCCGGCCGCGCCTCCGCCGCTTATCTCAAGGGACTCGACGCGCTCCGGCTGTCGGAATCGGGGATTCCCAATTTCGAGGAATTGTCCGAGCGGCTGATGAAGCTGACCGGCTGGCAGGTGGTCGCGGTGCCGGGCCTCGTTCCCGACGACGTGTTCTTCGATCACATGGCCAATCGCCGCTTCGTCGCCGGCAATTTCATCCGCCGGCCCGACCAGCTCGACTATCTGCAGGAGCCCGACGTCTTCCACGACGTGTTCGGCCATGTCCCGATGCTCGCCGATCCGGTGTTCGCCGACTATCTCGAGGCCTATGGCCGCGGCGGCGTGCGGGCGATGGAGCTGGGGGCGCTCAAGCAGCTCGGCCGGCTCTATTGGTACACGGTCGAGTTCGGGCTGGTGCGCGAGGCGGAGGGATTGCGCATCTATGGCGCGGGCATCGTCTCCAGCTCGGCCGAGAGCCGCTTCGCGCTCGACGATCCGAGCCCGAATCGCATCGGCTTCGATCTCAAGCGGGTGATGCGCACCGACTATCGCATCGACGACTTCCAGCAGAATTATTTCGTCATTCCGAGCTTCGACGAATTGCTGCGGGTGACGATCGAGACCGACTTCGCACCGCTCTACGACGAGATATTGCCGCTTCCCGACATTCCGATCGCGGAGATCCTGCCGGGGGACGAAGTGATCACCCGCGGCACACAGGAATATGCGCGGTCAAAGGCCTGACGCCGTGCTCCTGCGAAAGCAGGAGCCTAAGGGCCGCAAACCATGCCCTCTGTGACCCTGAACTCCTGCATTCGCAGGAGCACGGGGGTCAGATATCCAGCGCCCAGCCGTCGCGGCCCTTTGGATCGGGCGGCGTGGTCGGCACGTAGCGTGTCGCACCAGCCTGCAGCCGCAGGATCGTCCAGTCGCCGCGGCGATCGATTTCCTCGAGCGTACAGCCGCACGCGGCGAACGCCGCCACAACCTGCGCGCGCTGCGTCTCCAGCAGCCCCGCCAGCACGATCGTGGCGCGCGCATCGGCGATCGCCGCGAGCTCGGGCGCCATCGACACCAAGGGTCCGGCGAGGATGTTGGCGATCACCAGATCATAGGGCGCGCGCGCCGTGATCGCGTCGCTGAGCGCGCCATCGGCGACGACCAGCTCGATGCCTTCGACGCCGTTTTCCCCCGCATTGACCCGCGTGACGTCTATCGCGGCAGGGTCGATGTCCGTCGCGACGATCTTCGCCTGCGGCCAGAGATGCGCCGCGGCGAAGGCGAGCAGGCCGGTGCCGGTGCCGACGTCGATCACGTTCGCGAACGTCCGGTCCGCCATCGCATCCAGCATCCGGAGACAACCCGAAGTCGTCGCATGATGCCCTGTGCCGAAAGCGCGTCCCGCATCGATCAAGAAGGCGCGGCCACCCTCCGGCGCCTCGACCGGATGCGCGCTGGTATGGACGACGAACCGTCCCTCGCGGATCGGCTCGAGCCCCTCCTGGCTCATCTTGACCCAGTCCTCGGCGGTCAGCGCCTCGATCAGCGGTTCGGCGCCCGCCGCACTCGGCACCAGTGCGCGCAATGCCGCGAGCATTTCGGCGTCGGGTTCGTTCTCCATATAGGCGTCGAGCCGCCAGCGCTCGACATCGTCCTCGACCTCCTCGGTGGTCATCAGCACCGCGTCGAGCGTGAAATCGCCCGCGTCGATCGCCTCCGCCTCGGCGCGGGTGCACGGCAAAGTCACCTTCCAGCTGTCGATCTCAGCGGACATAGCTGGCTCCGTTGATGTCGAGCACCGCGCCGGTCATCGAAGGTGGCGCCTCGATCGCGCAGAAGCGGGCGAGCTTCGCCACCTCTGCGGGATCGGCGACGCGGCCCAGCGGGATATCGGCCAGCAATTTGTCGCCGCCGCGGCTCGCGAGATAGTCCTCGGCCATACCGGTCATGGTGAAGCCGGGGCAGATCGCGAAGGCGAGAATACCCTGCGCCGCATAGCCGCGCGCGATCGACTTGGTCATCGCGACCATCCCGGCCTTGGACGCGGCATAATGCCAGTGCGCCGGCGAATCGCCGCGATAGGCGGCGCGGCTCGCCACGTTGACGATGCGACCGGGACGGCCCTCGGCCTGCCAGTGGCGCACCGCGAGCCGGCACAATTCGGCCGAGGCGGTCAGGTTGACTCGCATCGTCTTTTCCCAGCCCGCGACCCAGTCGTCATGGTCGAGGTCGAGCGGCGTGGCCTCGAAGATGCCGGCATTGTTGATCAGCACGTCGACGCGGCCGTCGAGTGCATCGAGCGCCTGCTGCCACAAGTTCCGCGGCGCGGCGGGATCGGTGAAGTCGGCGAGAATGCCGCTGCGCGTGCCCTGGCCGACGAGGTTGATCCCGTCGCAGGTGAGCGAATCGGCAATGGCTGCGCCGATGCCGCGGCTGGCACCGGTGAGAAGGATGTTGGTCATGGCGGGGCAGTAGCGGCTGTTCCGGCCGCCGTCATCATCGCTCCCCTCCCGCTTGCGGGAGGGGCCGGGGGAGGGCCTGATAAATGAACTCATCCGACCCATCCACGTCAGGCCCTCCCCTAGCCTCCCGCGAGCGGAGGGGAATCTCAGGCGGCGACCGAGTTCGAGAAGGTCTCGGCGGCGGCGCGGAGCTGGTTGAGGCGATCGTCGACTTCGGCGACGTCGTGCTGGAGCGTGTCGATCTCGCTGGTGACGGTCTTGGTGTCCTCGCGGATCGCGCCGATCGTCGCCGACATCGAATCGGCGGCGAGCGCCGTCTCGTCGACCGCCGCGGTGATCGCAGTCACCGTCTGTGCCTGGACTTCCATCGCCGTGCGGATGCGATTGGCGCTGTGCTGGACCTCGTCGACCGTCTCGCGAATCGAGGCATTGGTTTCGACGGTCGAGCGCGTCGCCGACTGGATCGATGCGATTTTGGCGGCGATGTCGTCGGTCGCGCGTGCGGTCTGGCTGGCGAGGCTCTTCACTTCCTGCGCGACCACCGCGAAGCCGCGGCCGGCGTCACCTGCCCGCGCCGCCTCGATCGTCGCGTTGAGTGCAAGCAGATTGGTCTGCCCGGCAATGTCGCGGATCAGCCCGAGGATCGATTCGATCGACTTGGCGTGATCGGACAGCATCTCGGACATGCCGACCGCGGTGCCGGCCTGGCTCGAGGCGCGCGTCGCGATGTCCGCCGCCGCCTCGACTTCCATGCGGGCGTCCTCGATCGCGCGGATCAGTCCTGCGGCGGTCTGCGCCGCCTCGCGCATCGCCACGGCCGATTGCTCGGCCGCCGCGGCGACTTCGCTGGCCTTGCCGAGCATGCCGCGTGCGGAGCTCGATGCACCTTGGGCCTGGATGCGGATGCGGTTGCCGAGGGCGGTCGCGCCTTCGATCGATTCGCTGATGCTGGCGCGGAAGCGTGCCGAGCTGTCGCGCCGCTCCTCGCTGATCTGGGCGGCGTCGGTCGCGCCGAGATGCCCGGCCATCAGGTCGGCCTCGGCCATTGCGAGCCGCTGGACGACGTCGCAATAGCGGCCGAGCTGGGCCGCGTCGGTCACCTTGTCGCGCAGCACCGCCATGGTCGCGCTATGGGCATAGGCGAAGGAGGCCAGCACTGCGGGGAGCGGCACGCCGCCCTTGTAGGTGTCGGCCGCATAGCCGCACGCCATCTCGACCCATTCCTCGGTGAACGGCGCGCCGTATTTGAGCTGCGAATAGCGCGCGCCGAGCTGCACCTGCTCCTCGAAATTGCGCTCGCTCTCGAGCCCCGCACGCATAGGAGCGCTCGCCGGCATGACGAGAAAATGCTTCCAGAAGGCGCGGGCGATATCCTCGTGATGCCCCTCGAGCAGCACGCTGATCTCGGCGCAGGTCGGCAATACCGCCTCGTCCCAGTCATAGACCCGCCGATGATCGTCCACCGATCGGGTGCCGCCGCTCCAACGTCCTGGTTCGCGCCGTCCCACCATAGCTTCTCTCCTAGGCCGCGACTTTCGATACGAAGTCGCTGGCGCTGCCTTTCAGGGTGCCGAGCTGGCTGTCGAGGGCGGCGAAGCCCTGACCCACCCGGTCGATTTCGGAAGCCACCGTTTCGGTGTCCTCGCGGATGGCGCCGATCGTCGCCGACATCGAATCCGCGGCGAGTGCGGTCTCGTCTACGGCCGCGGTGATCGCCGTGACGGTCTGCGCCTGGACTTCCATCGCCGTGCGGATGCGGTTGGCACTCTCCTGCACTTCGGCGACGGTCTCGCGGATCGAGGCATTGGTCTCGACCGTGCTGCGCGTCGCCGACTGGATCGAGGCGATCTTCGCCGCGATGTCGTCGGTGGCGCGTGCGGTCTGGTTGGCGAGGCTCTTCACTTCCTGTGCGACCACGGCGAAGCCGCGGCCGGCGTCACCGGCACGGGCTGCCTCGATCGTCGCATTCAGCGCGAGCAGATTGGTCTGTCCGGCAATGTCGCGGATCAGCCCGAGGATCGATTCGATCGACTTGGCGTGATCGGAGAGCATCTCCGACATGCCGACCGCGGTGCCCGCCTGGCCGGATGCCCGGGTGGCGATCTCCGCTGCCGCCTCGACTTCCATCCGCGCATCCTCGATCGCGCGGATCAGCCCGGCAGCGGTCTGCGCCGCCTCGCGCATCGCCACGGCCGATTGCTCGGCCGCCGCGGCGACTTCGCTGGCTTTGCCAAGCATGCCGCGTGCCGAAGCCGAAGTGTGCACGGCTTGAACGCGGAGCTGATCGCCCTCGCGCGATGCGCTCTCGACCGTCATCCCGATCGAATCGCGGAATTCGGCGGCGAGCCGGTCACGCGCGGTCTGCGAGCTGTGCTCGCGATACATGTTGTAGAGCTCGACCGTGATGTCGCCCTCGAGCGCCGAGAGGCGCATCAGCGTGTCGATCAGCGCGACGAGGTGGCTGTCGTCGGCCGCGAGCCGGCGAGTCAGCACCTGCAGAGCGGCGCGGTCGCTGGCGCTGATCATCGAAAGCAGCGCCATCGGCGGCACGTCCGCAGCATAGGCCGCGGCGACCGAGCGCTCGATCGATTCGATCCATGCGCTGCCCTGCGTGTCGAGGAAACGGTTGCGCAGGAACACCACGCCGACGTCGATCATCTTGGCGGTGTCATCGGGCGCCCAGTTGCGCTCGTCAGCGAAGCAGCGCAGCCATTGCTGCCAATAAGCCTCGGACACCGCGTGGATCTCGGGCTCGAGCGCTTCCCACGCCTCGCGGCTCGAACGCACCAACGAACCCTCGACATCGAACACGCGCAATCGTGCGCGAATATCGATGCGGGCGCTCATCGTGCCGGGTGCAGGCAGGTCCTTGGTCGGTGCCACAGTAAACAGGTCCCCTTGGAACGGCCGCGGAAACGCTCGGCCATTATTCGCCCCGCTATGCCGCGGGACTGGTTAAGAGCGGGTTAGGACCCCAAGGCGACTTGCATCCGTTGCATCGGTGACTAAGGAAGCGGCGTCGACCCGAAAGGAACACCCTTGGCCAACGTCCGCAACCCCGCGCGACCGCTCTCGCCGCATCTCTCGATCTGGAAATGGGGGCCCGCAATGGCGGTCTCGATCGTTCACCGCGCCACCGGCACCGGCATGGCGACGGTGGGGACGTTCCTGTTCGTCTGGTGGCTGGCCGCAATGGCTTCGGGTCCTGCCGCCTATGCCGCCTTCCTCGACCTGTTCACGCTCGATTCGGGCAAGCTCAACATCGCCGGCTACATCTTCGGCATCGGCCTGACGCTGAGCTTCTTCCAGCACATGGCCTCGGGCGTGCGGCACCTGTTCCTCGATGCCGGCGCGGCATTCGAGCTTGGCGTCAACAAGCGCTCGGCGGTTACGACCTTCTTCGTGTCTGTCGTCCTGACGGCGGCTTTCTGGGTATGGATCGTGGAGAAGACCAATGGGTAACGGCACTCCGATCGGCCGCGTCCGGGCGCTCGGCTCGGCGCATGAAGGCGCCAACGACTGGTGGCACCACAAGATCAGCGCGGGATCGAACCTGATCCTCGTTCTGTGGTTCCTGATCTCGATCGCGCTGCTGCCGGCCTATGACTATGCGACGATCAGCGCATGGCTCGCCCAGCCCTGGGCCGCGGTGCCGATGATCCTGCTCGTCGTCAGCGTCTTCTATCACTTCCACCACGGCCTCACCGTGGTGATCGAGGATTATCAGCACGATCACACCCGCTTCGTGCTGCTCCTCCTGCTGAAATATTTCACCATCGCCACCGCCACGCTCGCGATCTTCTCGATCCTGAAGGTCGCCTTCACTGCCGGAGCCGCGCTCTGATGCCCGCCGCGTACAAGATCATCGATCACACCTATGACGCCGTCGTCGTCGGCGCCGGCGGCTCGGGCCTGCGTGCGACGATGGGCTGCGCCGAGGCGGGCCTCAAGACGGCGTGCATCACCAAGGTGTTCCCCACCCGCAGCCACACCGTCGCCGCGCAGGGCGGCATCGCCGCGAGCCTCGGCAACAACACGCCCGACCATTGGTCGTGGCACATGTTCGACACCGTCAAGGGCTCCGACTGGCTCGGCGACCAGGACGCGATCGAATATATGGTTCGCGAGGCGCCCGCCGCGGTCTACGAGCTCGAGCATGCCGGCGTGCCGTTCAGCCGCAACGACAACGGCACGATCTACCAGCGCCCGTTCGGCGGCCATATGCAGAATATGGGCGAAGGCCCGCCGGTCCAGCGCACCTGCGCCGCGGCCGACCGCACCGGCCACGCCATGCTCCATGCGCTCTACCAGCAGAGCCTGAAGTACGACGCCGACTTCTACGTCGAATATTTCGCGCTCGACCTGATCATGGAAAACGGCGCCTGCCGCGGCGTGATCGCGCTCTGCATGGAAGACGGCAGCATCCACCGCTTCCGCAGCCATGCCGTGGTGCTCGCCACCGGCGGCGGCGGCCGCGTCTACCAGTCGGCGACCTCGGCGCACACGTGTACGGGCGACGGCAACGGCATGGCGCTGCGCGCCGGCATTGCGCTGCAGGACATGGAGTTCGTCCAGTTCCACCCGACCGGCATCTACGGCGCGGGCGTGCTGATCACCGAGGGCGCCCGCGGCGAAGGCGGCTATCTCACCAATTCCGAGGGCGAGCGCTTCATGGAGCGCTATGCCCCGAGCGCCAAGGACCTCGCCAGCCGCGACGTCGTCGCGCGCTCGATGGCGATGGAGATCCGCGAGGGTCGCGGCGTCGGCAAGGAGAAGGATCATATCTTCCTTCACCTCAACCATATCGACCCGAAAATCCTGCACGAGCGCCTGCCCGGCATCACCGAGACCGGCAAGATCTTCGCCGGCGTCGATCTGACCCGCCAGCCGCTGCCGGTGGTGCCGACCGTGCACTATAATATGGGTGGCATCCCGACCAATTACCACGGCGAGGTCGTCCACATTAAGGACGGCAACCCGGACTCGGTCGTCCCCGGGCTGTTCGCGGTCGGCGAGGCGGCGTGCGTCTCGGTGCATGGCGCCAACCGGCTCGGCTCGAACTCGCTGATCGACCTCGTCGTGTTCGGTCGCGCCACCGGCCTGCGGCTCAAGGAGATCATCAAGCCCGGCACTGCGCATGCGGCGCTGCCCGCCAACTCCGAAGAGTTCGCGCTCACCCGGCTCGATCACTTCCGCAACGCCAAGGGCGCGCGGCCGACCGCCGAAGTCCGCCGCGAGATGCAGAAGACGATGCAGCGCCACTGCGCGGTGTTCCGCGACAGCCAACTGCTCGCCGAGGGCGTCACGCACATGGACGAAGTCTACAAGAGCTTCCAGGATGTCGGCATCCAGGACCGCTCACTGATCTGGAACACCGATCTGGTCGAGACGCTCGAGCTCGACAATCTGATCGGCCAGGCAGTGGTGACGATCCAGTGCGCCGCCAACCGCAAGGAAAGCCGCGGCGCGCACATGCACGAGGACTTCCCCAACCGCGACGACGCGAACTGGATGAAGCACACCGTTGCGACCTTCGAAGGCTGGGGCGGCAAGCAGGGCGGCGTCGCCATCGACTACCGCCCGGTGCACGACTACACGCTCACCGACGAGATCGAGTACATCAAGCCGAAGAAGCGGGTGTATTGAGGTCGCGATAGCAGACGCCGCAAAGGCGGTCGGCCAAGGGCGGCGGCGCACTGCGACTCTCCGGTTCCGCGATGATGCCGTTCTCCGGCCCTTGACACCGCCCGTCTGCCCACGAAAGTGGCGCAGCCGGGGGGCACATTATGAGCGCTTTCGAGTTCATCTTCAGCTTTTTCGGCCTGTTGCTCGGCCTCGCACTTGCTGAGGGGCTGGGCGGGCTATCCCGCGCGCTCAAGGCCAGCCATAAGGTGCGGATCGGCTGGGCGACCGCCTTGCTCGGAATCTTCGTCTCGTGCGACGTCGTCACGTTCTGGATGTATGGCTGGGCGTTGCGCGACCTGCTGCAACTCAGCTGGCCCGTGCTGTTCGGCGGCTTCGTCGTGACCGGGGTCTACTACGTCGCGGCATCCCTGGTCTTCCCGGACGATTTCGCCGAGTGGAGCGATCTCGATGCCTGGTTCGACGCGCAGTACCGCAAGGTCATGGGCGCGGTACTGCTCTGCAACGTCGCGCTGATTGCGACGACGATGGTCCTGCTGGGCGCCGAAGGGATGTTCTCGTTCCGGCTATTGCTGTGCACCTGGTCGTTCTTCCCGGTCTCGCTGCTCGCCATCGGCGCGCGCGACCGTCGGATCGCCATAGCCTGCCTCGTCTGGCTGATCGCGCTCTACCCGCTTTCCGCCATCTGGCGTTGAGACTTCACACGGCCCCGCGCCGCGTTCGCGCTTGAACTTGGCGAACGCCGCCACGAGATTGAACCCGTAACAACCGGGGGTAGCGTATGCGCCGATCGTTCGTGCGGGCTCTGTCGATGGCAATTGCGCTATTGGCGACCTTTCCCGCGGCGGCGCAGGTCGAGCATCGCAAGGAATGGCCGCAGATCCTCGGCGGCGCGAACCAGCGCGAGATGGCGGAAGCGCTGGCGCTCGGGCCGCAGCTCGAGCGCGGACGCTCGGCCAAATGGCTGCTCGCCGATCGCCGCAAACTCGTCCACGCGATCGACACGCTCCAGCCGCAGCGCCCCGGCCAGATCGATGCCTATGTCGTGTCGGCGGCGCTCGACAGCGATCCGGTATTCGGTCGCGAGGCGCGCGAGGCGGCGAAGGTGCTCGCCCGCCGTTACGATGCCACCGGGCGCTCGCTCCTGCTCGCCCGCACCCCCGACACCCCCGCGGGCAGCCTCGAATCGCTGACCCTCGGTCTCGCCCGCGTCGCCGAGCTGATGGACAGGAAGCAGGACGTGCTGGTGCTCTACCTCACCAGCCACGGAGCGCAGGTCGGCATCGCCTATCACGACGGCGACGAGGGCTATGGCATCCTCTCGCCCGCACGGCTCGGCGCGATCCTCGACGAGCTCGGCATCCGCAACCGGCTGCTGATCCTCTCCGCCTGTTATTCCGGGATCTTCGTGCCGGTCCTTTCCAACGACAACACGGCCTTGCTGACCGCCGCCTCGTCGGATCGCACGTCGTTCGGCTGTCGCGCCGAGAATGACTGGACCTTTTTCGGCGACGCCCTCGTCAATCACGCGCTGCGCAAGCCGCAGCCGCTCGACGAGGCGCTGATCGAGGCGCGCGAGATGATCAGCGGCTGGGAGATGACCAACCGCCTGCCTTCCTCGAACCCGCAGGCGACGGTCGGCGAGGGCGTCGAGGCATGGCTCGTCCCGCTCGAGGCGCGCATGCCCAAGGTGGCGACGGCCCCGGTCGGCGCCCCGGCGACCGACGCGCTCAAACGCTGACGGGGGAACCGCCGCCCTCGGCAACGGTTGCGCAGGCGATGACCGACACCCAGGACAACCGCGCCGCCCGCTACCCCTTGCTCAGCCAGCCGCACATCGTGCTGCACGGCTCGGTCGATCACGACATGTATGCGAGCTTCCGCCAGCAGCTCGCCAACGCGCCGATGGAGGGTCCGCTGGTGGTCGCGATCTCGACGCTCGGCGGCGATCCCGAGGTCGCCCGGCTGATGGGCGACGAGCTGCGGCTGCTGCGCGACTATACCGGGCGCGAGACCTTGTTCCTCGGCAAGGTCGCGGTCTATTCGGCAGGCGCCACCTTCATGGCGAGCTTTCCGGTCGACAAGCGCTTCCTCACCCGCGGTACCCGGATCATGGTGCATGAGCGGATCATCACCAAGACGGTCGACATTTCCGGACCGCTCAAGAGCGTGGTCGCGGGCCTCAAGGCCAATCTCCACGAGATCGAGGAATCGGTGCGGATCGAGGAGGAAGGCTTTCGCGCCCTCGTCGCAGGCTCGAAGATCGCCTTCGAGGAAGTCCAGAAGCGCGCGCCTTCGAACTGGTATATCGAGGCCGAGGAGGCGCGCGACCTCGGCCTCGTTCTCGATGTGATCTAGGGCGGGACGACACGGCATGGATCCGTTCGCCCTGAGCTTGTCGAAGGGCGTTTCACCGCGAGCGTCACGCTCCGTGGAAAGCCGTGCTTCGACAGGCTCAGCACGAACGGATCCGATGTCACCCAACGCTAGACGAAGATGCCGCCGCCGACGTCGATGGTCGCGCCAGTGATGTACGACGCATCGTCGCTGGCGAGGAAGGATGCGACGCCGGCAATCTCCTCAGGGCGGCCGTAGCGCTTGAGCACGGTCATCGCGCGGATCTGATCGGCGAACTCGCTCTCCTGGGGGTTCATGTCGGTGCCGACTGGTCCCGGCTGAATGGCGTTCACAAGAATCCCGCGCGGCGCCAGATCGTGCGCCCAGGCCTTGGCGAACATCGATGCCGCCGCCTTGCTCGCGCCGTAGACGCTGTTGCCGGGGAAGCCTGCGGTGAAGCCGCTTACCGAGCTGACGAGGATCACGCGCGCGCCTTCGCTCAGATGCGGCAAGGCCGCGACCGTTCCCGCCAGCACGCCCTCGACATTGACCCCGAAGACGCGGCGATAGCTTTCGAGCGATTCGTCGCTGAGCGGCGCGATTTCCGCCACGCCGGCATTGTGGACAAGGATGTCGATCCCGCCCAATGTCGCTGCCGCTTCGTCCACGGCTGCCTTGACCGCCGCCGGGTTGGCCGCGTCGGCCTGGATCGCCTTGCCCTTGACGCCCTGCGCCTCGATCGCGGCTACGCTGGCCTGCGCCCCGTCATGGTTGCCGGCATAAGTGATCACGACGTCGGCGCCGTCCTCGGCCAGCCGCTTCGCGATCGCCGCCCCGATTCCGCGCGATCCGCCGGTGACCAGCGCGCGCTTGCCCTGAAGTTTCCTGGACATTCTAGATAACCTCCTGTCCCCAGCCGATCGCTTCGCCGGCTGCCGGGACGAAGCGGAACTTGGGGAGCGACAAGGATAGTTCAATATTTCCGAACTATGGAAACGACAAAGTGTTTCTATATCGGTGGCATGGATCGCTTGGTGCACCCGGACCTGAAGGACGTCAGCCTCGCGGCGGCGCTGCACGCGCTTGCCGATCCGGTGCGGCTCGACATCGTCGCCAATCTGGTCGAATGCCCGTGCCTCAATGCCAGCACCGCCTGCGCGCAGGGCACGCCCAAGAGCACGATCTCCAATCATTTGAACGTGCTGCGCGCCGCGGGACTGATCGAGACCACCGTTGAGGGGCGCGAGCGGATCAATCGCCTGCGCTGCGAGGATTTCAACACGCGCTTTCCGGGCCTGCTCGCCTCGGTGCTTGCCAACAAAGGCTGAGGTCCGCGCATCCTACGGGGTTGCGCTGCGTTTGCGAAAGGCATAGCCCGCGCAGCAACTTCGTCGCTCAAGGATTCTGAGGAATGGCCGACTTCCGCCTGCCCAAGAACAGCCGCATCACCAAGGGCAAGGACCACAAGGCCGACGCGTCGGCAAAGCGCGTCAAGAAGTTCAAGATCTACCGCTACGATCCCGACAGCGGCGAGAACCCCCGCTACGACAATTTCGAGGTCGATCTCGACGAATGCGGTCCGATGGTCCTCGACGCGCTCATCAAGATCAAGTCGGAGCAGGACTCGACGCTGACCTTCCGCCGCTCGTGCCGCGAAGGCATTTGCGGCTCGTGCTCGATGAACATGGACGGGCGTAACGGCCTCGCCTGCACCACCGCGATCGAGGACATCAAGGGCGACATCCGCATCACGCCCTTGCCGCACATGGACGTGATCAAGGACCTCGTCCCCGATTTCACGCATTTCTACGCGCAATATGCCTCGATCAAGCCGTGGCTGCAGACCGTCTCCACCACGCCTTCGGGCAAGGAGCGGCTGCAGAGCCCCGAGCAGCGCGACAAGCTCGACGGGCTCTACGAGTGCATTCTCTGCGCCTGCTGCTCGACCTCGTGCCCGAGCTATTGGTGGAACAGCGACAAGTTCCTCGGCCCGGCGATCCTCCTCCAGGCCTATCGTTGGCTGGCCGACTCGCGCGACGAGATGACCGGCGAGCGGCTCGACCAGCTCGAGGATCCGTTCCGCCTCTATCGCTGCCATACGATCATGAACTGCGCGAATGTCTGCCCCAAGGGTCTCAGCCCCGCCAAGGCGATCGCCGAGATCAAGAAGATGGAGGCCGAGCGGGCGCTTTGAGCGACTTCGCCGAGACGCATTTCTGCTACGACGACGATCCCGATCTGCCCGGCTGGAAGCGCTGGCAGATCCTCGACCAAGGGCGCTTCAACAGCTTCATCGGCGCCTTGTCGGTGAAGCTCGACGGCAAGGTCGCGCGGGTGCGCACGAGCTTCGCGCATCAGCATTCGAACCTGCGCGATCACGTCCATGGCGGCGCGCTTGCCGGGTTCATCGACATGGCATTGTTCGCGGCCGGGCGCAGCTTCGGCGTGCTCAGCGGCCCCGCCTCGACGCTCGACATGTCGATCCAGTTCATCACCGGCGGTGCGATCGGCGTTCCGACCGAGGCGCATATCGAATTGCTCCGCGAGACCGGGCGGCTGCTGTTCCTGCGCGGCGTCGTGGTACAGGAGGAAGTGATGGTCGCCAGCTTCCTCGGCACGATCCGGAAGCCCTCGCCAAGATGATCCTGACCTCCCCCGTTCGCCCTGAGCTTGTCGAAGAGCCGTTCTTCTTCGCGCGGGAAGGAGAAAGAACAGTGCTTCGACAAGCTCAGCACGAACGGTTTGGAGGCGCGGCGTGACCAAGGTCCTCGCCCGTTACCGCGAACTGGTCGCCGCCGGCGAACTCCGCGCCGATTCCGAGCAGGAGGCAGCCGCCCAGCGGCTCGACCGGCTCGCGCAGGAACTCGAGGCGGTACCCAAAAAGGGCAGCATCCTGTGGCGCGCGCTCGGCCGCCGGCCCGAGCCGCCGCGTGGCGTCTATCTGTGGGGCGGAGTCGGGCGCGGCAAATCCATGCTGATGGATCTGCTGTTCGACTGCGTCCAAATCCGCCGCAAGCGCCGCGTCCATTTCCACGAGTTCATGCTCGAGGTCCACGCCAGGCTCAATGTCGAGCGGCAGAAGGAGACCACGGATCCGCTGGTCGCCGTCGCCGACGCGCTGGCCGAGGACATCCGTCTGCTCGCGTTCGACGAGATGGTGGTCAACAACCCCGCTGACGCGATGATCCTGTCGCGGCTGTTTACCGAGATGATGGGCCATGGACTCACCGTCGTCGCCACCTCGAACCGGCCGCCGCAGGATCTCTACAAGGACGGGCTGAACCGCGAGCTGTTCCTGCCCTTCATCGCTCTGATCGAGGAGCGGATGGACGTCCGCCCGTTGAACGGCCCGGTCGACTACCGGCTCGACCGCCTCGGCAGCATGCAGACCTGGCTTGTCCCCAACGGTCCCGAGGCGACCGCCCAGCTCTCCGCCGCCTTTTTCCGCCTCACCGACTATCCGGTCGAGGATCGCGCCCGCGTCCCCGCCTGCGACCTGCCGGTGCAGGGCGGGCGCGAGATCCACGTGCCCAAATGCGTCAAGGGCGTCGCGGTCTTCTCGTTCAAGCGACTTTGCGGCGAGGCGCGCGGCGCGCCCGATTATCTCGCGATCGCCCACCGCTTCCACACCGTCATCCTCGTTGGAATTCCGCGGCTCGGCCCCGAGAACCGCAACGAGGCGGCGCGCTTCGTCACCTTGGTCGACGCGCTCTACGAGAACCGGGTCAAGCTGCTCGCCGCTGCCGATGCCCAGCCCGACGATCTCTACGTGGCAGGCGACGGCGCTTTCGAATTCGAACGCACGGCATCAAGGCTGCACGAAATGGCCTCGGATGAGTATCTGGCCGAAGGCCATGGCGAGCACTGAGGCGACAGCACATCCATCGTTCGTGCTGAGCTTGTCGAAGCACCGTTCTTCTCTCTAACGTCGCGCCATAACAGGACGGCGCTTCGACAAGCTCAGCGCGAACGGGGAGAGAGTGATGCGCCTGATCGCAACTTTGGTGATGTTCTTGATGGGCATCCTCGCCCCGCCCGCCTCCGCGCAGGCGCTGCTCACCGCTGCCGATATGCGCCCGTCGCAGAGCCTCGACGGCGCGTGGCATTGGTCGGTCGATCCCTTCCGCGACGGCAAGGCGGGCTTTCACGGCGGACCGCCGAACGACACGACTCGCCGCTGGGCGGACGTCGTACAAGCCGAAGAGGCCGCCAGGAACCCGCGCGCATGGTTCGAATTCGACATGCAGCGCTCGCCGATCACGCACCTGCCCGGCAGCTGGATCGGCCATGCGCCCGAGATGCGCTATTATCAGGGGCTGGTCTGGTACCAGCGCACCTTCGACGCGAAGAAGCCCACCCCCGGCAGCCGCGTCTTCGTGCGCTTCGGCGCCGCCGACTATTCCGCCGACGTCTTCCTTAACGGCAAGCCGCTCGGCAGCCACAAGGGCGGCTTCACCCCCTTCGCGTTCGACGTGACCGAATTGCTCCGCGACGGCAGCAACCAGATCACCGTCGGCGTCGATTCCGCTCGCACAGACGACGATGTCCCGCCGCCGGTCACGGACTGGGAAACCTATGGCGGCATCACCCGCTCGGTCAGCCTGATCACGGTCCCGGAGACGTTCGTGGACGACGCGTGGATCCGGCTCGGTCGCGACGGCCGCATCCACTTCGATGTTCGCCTCTATGGCAATCAGGCGCAAAATCGCGATCTCGCCGTGCGCATTCCCGCACTAGGTCTGTCGCTGTCGGGCCAAACTGACGGGAGCGGCAGCTGGACCGGCAGCATTGCTGCACCGCGCAGGCTCCGGCGCTGGTCGCCCGAGACTCCGACACTCTACGACGTGGAGATCGAGTCCGGTGCCGATGCCCTCCGCGATCGCATAGGGTTCCGCACGATAGAGACCCGCGGCACCCAGATCCTGCTCAACGGCAGGCCCGTCTTCCTGCGCGGCATTTCGATGCACGAGGAGGAGCTTGGCAAGGATCCGGTCCGCGCGATCACGCCCGCGGCTGCCCGCGCCTTGCTCACCGAAATCAAGCAGGGACTGAACGGCAATTTCATGCGCCTCGCCCATTATCCCCACAACGAAGTGATGACGCGGATGGCCGACGAGCTGGGGCTGCTCGTGTGGAGCGAAGTCCCGGTGTATTGGCGCGTGAATTGGAGCAATCCGGCGACGCTCGCCGACGCGCGCGCCCAGCTGCGCGAGAACATCCTGCGCGACCGTAATCGCGCCTCGATTGCCTTATGGAGCGTCGCCAACGAGACGCCGATTAGCGACGCCCGCAATGCCTTCCTGCGTACGCTGATCGGCGACGTCCGTGCGCTCGACGACAGTCGGCTCGTCACTGCGGCGCTGCTCAGCAAGCGCGACGGCAAGGTCATGAGTATCGACGATCCGCTCGTCGCCGATCTCGATGTCATGGCGATCAACACCTATAACGGCTGGTATTCGCAGGACCCGTTGTCGGAACTGCCCAATTTCGTATGGCGCTCGCCGGCCAGCAAGCCGCTGATCTTCTCCGAATTCGGGGCCGACGCGCAGGCGGGCTACCATGATACTGCCGGCGAGCCGCACAAGTTCACCGAGGAGTTTCAGGCGGAATATTTTCGCCAGACGCTTGCCATGGCCGCGAAGGTGCCGTTCCTCGCCGGCCTGAGCCCCTGGCTGCTCAAGGACTTCCGTTCGCCGCGGCGGCAGCACCCGGTCTTCCAGCAAGGCTGGAACCGCAAGGGACTGATCTCGGAAACCGGTACGCGCAAACAGGCGTTCTATGTGCTCGCGGAGGAATATCGCCGCCGCGCCGGGTCGGCACGCTGACCCGCGGCGGCGCGCGCCCGGCTTATTGCACTTGCGAATTAGTCGCAAAGATAATCCGGAGCCTTGGCGATTCCCGGGTTGCGACCCTCCTATTATGGGCCTAAGCCGCCCCGGTTTCTGGGGTGCCACAGCTGCGCCCCGCGGTTGCTTGACTAAAGCTAGGAGATTCCATGGCTCGCAAGAAGATCGCGCTGATCGGCGCCGGCAACATCGGCGGCACGCTCGCCCATCTCGCAGCACTCAAGGGTCTCGGCGACATCGTCCTGTTCGACGTGGTCGAAGGCGTACCGCAGGGCAAGGCGCTCGACCTCTCCCAGTGCGGCCCGGTCGAGGGCTTCGACGCGAAGATCATCGGCAGCAACGACTATGCCGACATCGCCGGCGCCGACGTGATCATCGTCACCGCCGGCGTTGCCCGCAAGCCGGGGATGAGCCGCGACGACCTGCTCGGCATCAACCTCAAGGTGATGAAGGCAGTCGGCGAGGGCATTGCCGCCAACGCGCCGGACGCCTTCGTGATCTGCATCACCAACCCGCTCGACGCGATGGTCTGGGCGCTGCGCGAATTTTCGGGCCTGCCGCACCAGAAAGTCGTCGGCATGGCCGGCGTGCTCGATTCGGCGCGGTTCAGCCATTTCCTCGCCGAGGAATTCAAGGTCTCGGTCAAGGACGTCAACACCTTCGTACTTGGCGGCCATGGTGACACCATGGTCCCCGTCCTCGAATATTCCACCGTCTCGGGCATCCCGGTCAGCGATCTGATCGAGATGGGCTTCTCGACCAAAGACAAGGTCGACGAGATCATCAAGCGCACCCGTGGCGGCGGCGGCGAGATCGTCGCCCTGCTCAAGACCGGCTCCGCTTATTACGCCCCGGCAACCAGCGGCATCGCGATGGCCGAGGCCTATCTCTACGACCAGAAGCGGATCCTGCCGGCCGCGGCGCACCTGACGGGCCAGTACGGCGTCGACGATCTCTATGTCGGTGTGCCGGTGGTGATCGGCGCCGGCGGCGTCGAGAAGGTCGTCGAGGTCAAGCTGAGCGACGAGGCCAAGGCCAACCTCCAGGTCTCGGTGGACGCGGTCAAGGAATTGCTCGTCGCCTGTAAGGGCATCGACGAGAGCCTGAACTGATTAGTTTAACGGAGTGAACCCACCTACACTGTTCCCCGGCGAAGGCCGGGGCCCAGTTGCAAGGAGCTGGAGATGGAGGACCGAGGCTACGTCTACATCATGGCGAGCTAGCGAAACGGAACCATCTACACCGGCGTGACCAGCGATCTTCCCAAATGTGTTTGGGAGCACCGCAACGGCGTCGTCGAGGGCTTCACAAAGAAATACGGCTGCAAACTCCTGGTTTGGTACCAGGCCTATGACAGCCTCGGATTTGCGAGGCAGCGCGAGCTGCAGATGAAGGAATGGAAGCGAGCCTGGAAAGTGCGCGAGATCGAAGGGTTGAACCCCGATTGGGAAGATCTCTACGACCGCATCGCGCAACCATGAACGCCTTCCGAACTGGGCCCCGGCCGTCGCCGGGGAACAAGGAGTAGGGACTTAGATGAGCATCCTCGTCGACAAGAACACCAAGGTCATCACCCAAGGCATGACCGGGGAGACCGGCAGCTTCCACACCAAGGCGGCGCTGGAGTACGGCACGCAGATGGTCGGCGGCGTCACCCCGGGCAAGGGCGGTACCGAGCATCTCGGGCTCCCGGTGTTCGACACTGTCGCGGAGGCGAAGTCGAAGACCGGCGCCGACGCGTCGGTGATCTACGTGCCGCCGCCCTTCGCGGCCGACTCGATCCTCGAGGCGATCGACGCCGAGATCCCGCTGATCGTCGCGATTACCGAAGGCATTCCCGTGCTCGACATGGTCAAGGTCAAGCGCGCGCTGTCGGGCTCGAAGTCGCGCCTGATCGGCCCGAACTGCCCCGGCGTGCTCACCCCGGGCGAGTGCAAGATCGGCATCATGCCGGGCAGCATCTTCTCCAAGGGTTCGGTAGGCGTTGTCTCGCGCTCGGGCACGCTTACCTATGAAGCCGTGTTCCAGACCACCAATGCCGGGCTGGGCCAGACCACCGCGGTCGGCATCGGCGGCGATCCGGTCAACGGCACCAACTTCATCGACGTGCTCGAGCTGTTCCTCGCCGACGAGGCGACCCAGTCGATCATCATGATCGGCGAGATCGGCGGCGACGCCGAGGAGCAGGCCGCGCAGTTCCTGATCGACGAGGCCAAGCGCGGCCGCAAGAAGCCGATGGCCGGCTTCATCGCGGGCCGCACCGCGCCTCCGGGCCGCCGGATGGGCCATGCCGGGGCGATCGTCTCGGGCGGCAAAGGCGACGCCGAGAGCAAGATCGCGGCAATGGAAGCTGCCGGAATCAAGGTCGCCGCGAGCCCGTCCGAGCTCGGCTCGACGCTGGTCGAAGTGCTCAAGGGGTAATGCCGCGCTCACGCACCTATATGAGGATGTGAGCGCTACCACGGAACGGAATTGATCATGGGCTATGAGGGCCTCGACTTCGACGACATCGCCGGCGGCGTGAGCCCCGCTTTCGTTGAGACATTGTACCGCCGCTACCAGACCGACCCGAACGCAGTCGAACCGGGCTGGCGGCAATGGTTCGAGGGCCTCGAGGGCTCGACCTCCGGCCCGAGCTGGGCCAATCCGCGCTGGCCGCTGACCGAAACCGACGCGCTCACCGCCGGGCTCGATCCGACCCAGATGGAGCCCGCGCCCAAGCCGGCCAAGGGCGGCGCGCCAGCGCCCAAGGCTGCTCCGGCGGCGTCCGAAGCCGATATCGTCAAGGCGGCAGGCGATTCGATCCGCGCGATGCTGCTGATCCGCACCTATCGCGTGCGCGGCCATCTTGCGGCGAACCTCGATCCGCTCGGCCTCGCCCGTCACGACCTGCCGGCCGACATGACGCCGGAATATCACGGGTTCACCGGCGCCGATCTCGACCGGCCTATCTATCTCGGCGGCGTGCTCGGGCTCGAAAAAGCCACGGTGCGCGAGATCGTCGCGATCCTGCAGGCGAATTACTGCGGCAATGTCGGCCTCGAATATATGCACATCGCCGATGTCGAGGAGCGCCGCTTCCTCCAGGAGCGGATGGAGGGCAAGGACAAGGCGATCACCTTCACCCCCGACGGCAAGAAGGCGATCCTCTCCAAGGTGATCGAAGCCGAGCAGTGGGAGCGCTTCCTCGGCAAGAAATATGTCGGCACCAAGCGCTTCGGCCTCGACGGCGGCGAATCGATGATCCCCGCGCTCGAAGCGGTGATCAAATATGGCGGCCAGCTCGGTATCCGCGAGATCGTCTACGGCATGGCGCATCGCGGCCGCCTGAACGTCCTCGCCAATGTCATGTCGAAGCCGTTCCGCGTGATCTTTCACGAATTCGGTGGCGGCAGCGCCAATCCGGACGACGTCGCAGGTTCGGGCGACGTGAAATACCATCTCGGCACCTCGACCGACCGCGAGTTCGACGGGATCAGCGTCCATATGTCGCTGGTCGCCAACCCCTCTCACCTCGAGGCGGTCAATCCGGTCGTCCTCGGCAAGTCGCGTGCGCTCCAGACCCTGCGCAACGACCTCGCCGAACATGAGCAGGTCCTCCCGGTTCTGATCCACGGTGACGCGGCATTCGCCGGCCAGGGCATCGTCTGGGAGTGCCTCGGCTTCTCGGGCATCCGCGGCTACAATACCGGCGGCTGCATCCACTTCGTCATCAACAACCAGATCGGCTTCACGACGAGCCCGCAATTCGCGCGCTCCTCGCCTTATCCGTCGGACGTCGCCAAGGGCGTCCAGGCCCCGATCCTCCACGTCAATGGGGACGATCCCGAAGCGGTGACCTTCGCGTGCAAGGTCGCGATCGAGTTCCGCCAGAAGTTCAAGCGCGACGTCGTCATCGACATGTGGTGCTATCGCCGCTTCGGCCACAACGAAGGCGACGAGCCGAGCTTCACGCAACCGCTGATGTACGCCAAGATCAAGCAGCACCCGCCGGTCAGCGAGATCTATGCGAAGCGCCTCGCCGCCGAGGGAGTCGCCGATCAGGCGTTCGTCGACGAGAAGACGCACCAGTTCACCACTTTGCTCGAAGGCGAGTTCGAGGCGGGCAAGTCGTATCTGCCCAACAAGGCCGACTGGTTCGCCGGCCGTTGGTCGGGGCTCGGCGCGCCGGTCGACGCCGAGACGGCGCGGCGCAGCGTCGACACCGGCATCGAGAAGAAGCTGTTCGACAGCCTCGGCCGCACCTTGACCGAGATTCCCGAAGGGCTCGAGATCCACAAGACGCTCGGGCGCGTGCTCGAGGCCAAGCGCGAGATGTTCCGCTCCGGCGAGAATTTCGACTGGGCAACCGGCGAGGCGCTGGCGTTCGGCGCGTTGCTTTCGGAAGGCTTCGGCGTCCGCCTGTCCGGCCAGGATTCGGGTCGCGGCACCTTCAGCCAGCGCCATGCGGTCTGGGTCGACCAGAAGGACGAGCACAAATACGTCCCGCTGCAGACCATCCCCCACGGCAATTTCGAAGTGCTTGACAGCCCGCTTTCCGAATATGGCGTGCTCGGCTTCGAATATGGCTATGCCTCGGCCGATCCAAAGGCGCTGGTGCTGTGGGAGGCGCAGTTCGGCGACTTCGTCAACGGCGCGCAGATCATGATCGACCAGTTCATCGCGAGCGGCGAAGCCAAGTGGCTGCGCGCCAACGGCCTCGTGATGCTGCTGCCGCACGGCTATGAAGGCCAGGGCCCCGAGCACAGCTCGGCGCGCCCCGAGCGCTTCCTCCAGCTCTGCGCACAGGACAATATGCAGGTGGTCAACGTCACCACCCCGGCCAACTATTTCCACCTGCTGCGCCGCCAGATGCACCGCAATTTCCGCAAGCCTCTGGTGCAGATGACGCCCAAGTCGCTGCTCCGCCACAAGCTTGCGGTGTCGAAGGCCGACGAGTTCCTCGGCGATACGCACTTCAAGCGCATTCTCTCCGATCCGTCGGCACCGGCAGATCAGGACGTGAAACGGCTCGTTCTTTGCACCGGCAAGGTCGCCTACGACCTGATCGAGGCGCGCGACGCGGCGGGCGACAAGAACACCGCCATCGTCCGGATCGAGCAGCTCTATCCCTTCCCGGGCGAGCCGCTGACGGTCCGCCTCAAGCGCATGATCAATCTCGAGGAGGTGATCTGGGCGCAGGAAGAGCCGAAGAACAACGGTTACTGGTTCTTCGTCGAGCCGTTCATCGAGCAGTGCCTGGTCGATGCCGGGGTCAAGCCGCAGCGCCCGCGTTATGCCGGCCGCGCCGCGGCGGCATCGCCCGCGACCGGCCTGATGAAGCGCCACACCGCCGAGCAGGGGGCGCTGGTCGCCGAAGCGCTCGGCCATAGCGTCCGCGAGGAAATCCGGCGGACGCGCAAGAATTGAGGTAACTGCTCCCCGGCGAAGGCCGGGGCCCAGTTGCGGCGAACGATGTAACTACGCGCGACGCTCTCCAACGAACGTTGCGTAACTGGGCCCCGGCCTTCGCTGGGGAACAAGAAGGAACGAAGATGGCAGACGTTAAAGTCCCGGTCCTTGGTGAATCGATCACCGAAGCAACGCTCGGCGAGTGGCTCAAGAATCCGGGCGACCCGGTCAAGCTCGACGAGCCGATCGCCAGCCTCGAGACCGACAAGGTCTCGGTCGAGGTCCCCTCGCCCGTTGCCGGCGTGATGGGCGAGCAGCTCGCCAAGGTCGGTGACACGGTCGCGGTCGACGCGGTGATCGCCACCGTGAGCGAAGGCGGTGCCGCTGCTGCGCCGACTTCGGCGCCCGCCGCCCAGACCCCGACTTCAGCCGGCGATCAGGCCGCCGGTAACCAGCCCACCGGCCCCGGCGAACAACCGCGCGAGCGTTCGGCTGATGCCGCTGCCGCACTGTCACCGTCTGTGCGTCGCGCAGTGCTCGAGACCGGTGTCGACCCCTCGACGGTGCAGGGCACCGGCAAGGATGGTCGCCTGACCAAGGACGATGTCGTCGCCGCCGCTGCGAACAAGCCCGCCGCCGCGCCTGCCCCGACCCCGGCGCCTGCTGCCGCTCCGGCAGCCTCCAGCGGCCGCAAGGAGGAGCGCGTCCGCATGACGCGCCTGCGCCAGACTGTCGCCAAGCGCCTCAAGGAAGCGCAGAACACCGCCGCGATGCTGACGACGTTCAACGACGTCGACATGACCGAAGTCATCGCCGCGCGGACCAAGTACAAGGACCTGTTCGAGAAGAAGCACGGCGTCCGCCTCGGCTTCATGGGCTTTTTCGTTAAGGCCGCGGTACAGGCGCTGCGCGACATCCCGTCGGTCAATGCCAGCATCGAAGGCGACGAGATCGTCTATCACGATTATGCCGACATCTCGGTCGCGGTCTCCGCGCCGCAGGGCCTCGTCGTCCCCGTCATCCGCGACGCGCAGGACCTGTCGGTCGCCGGCATCGAGAAGACGATCGGCGATTTCGGCAAGCGCGCCAAGGAAGGCACGCTCAAGATGGAGGAGATGAAGGGCGGCACCTTCACCATCTCCAACGGCGGCGTGTTCGGCTCGCTGATGTCGACTCCGATCATCAACCCGCCGCAGTCGGCGGTGCTTGGCCTGCACCGCATCGAGGACCGCCCGGTGGTCCGCGACGGCCAGGTCGTTGTCCGCCCGATGATGTACCTCGCGCTCAGCTACGACCACCGGCTGATCGACGGCCGCGAGGCCGTGACCTTCCTCGTCGCGCTCAAGAACGCGATCGAGGACCCCACCCGGCTGCTGATCGATCTGTAAAGCACCAACGACGATCCCCACATTCCGTTCGGGCTGAGCTTGTCGAAGCCCCGTTCTTCTTTCTCGGACGGAACCAGAGAAGTACGGCGCTTCGACAGGCTCAGCGCGAACGGAGTGAAAGATGGCAGAGTTTGATTTCGACGTCCTCGTGATCGGTTCCGGCCCCGGCGGCTATGTCGCCGCGATCCGCGCCGCGCAGCTCGGCCTCAAGACCGGCTGCGTCGAGAGCCGTGAGACTTTGGGCGGCACCTGCCTCAATGTCGGCTGCATCCCGTCCAAGGCGCTGCTCAACGCGTCGGAGAAGTTCGAGGAGGCTGCCACCGGCGTGCTTGCAAAGCACGGCGTCAAGCTCTCCGGCGTCGAGCTCGACCTGCCGGCGATGATGGCCGATAAGGACAAGGCAGTGAAGGGCCTGACCGGCGGCATCGAGTTCCTGTTCAAGAAGAACAAGGTCGAATGGGTGAAGGGCCTCGGCACCTTTATCGACGCGCACACCGTTCAGGTCGGCGATCGCAAGGTCACCGCGAAGAACGTGGTCATCGCCACCGGCTCGTCGGTTACCCCGCTCCCCGGCATCGCCATCGACCAGAAGGTCGTGGTCGATTCGACCGGCGCGATCGCGCTCGAGAAGGTCCCCGAGCATCTCGTCGTGATCGGCGGCGGCGTGATCGGGCTCGAGCTCGGCTCGGTGTGGAAGCGCCTCGGTGCCAAGGTCACCGTCGTCGAGTTCCTCGACCAGCTCCTCCCCGGCATGGACGGCGAGGTCCGCAAGGAAGCGGCGAAGATCTTCAAGAAGCAGGGCATGGAGATCCGCCTGTCGACCAAGGTCACCGGCGTGCAGGTGAACGGCGGCAAGGCAACGGTGACGGTCGAGCCCGCGGCGGGCGGTACGGCCGAGACGATCGAGGCCGATGCCGTGCTCGTATCGATAGGTCGCCGGCCCAACACCGAAGGCCTCGGCCTCGACAAGATCGGCCTCGCCACCAACCAGCGCGGCCAGATCGAGACCGATCACAGCTTCCGCACCGCGGTCGACGGCGTCTGGGCGATCGGCGACGTCATCCCCGGCCCGATGCTCGCGCACAAGGCCGAGGACGAGGGCATCGCGGTCGCCGAGAACATCGCCGGCCTCACCGGCATCGTGAATCACGATGTCATTCCCTCGGTCGTCTACACGCATCCCGAGATCGCCGGCGTCGGCCTCACCGAAGAGCAGGCGCGCGAGAAGGGCGAGATCAAGGTCGGCAAGTTCCCGATGGCAGGCAACAGCCGCGCCAAGGCGATCGACGACACCACCGGCTGGGTGAAGGTGATTGCCGACGCGAAGACCGATCGCGTGCTCGGTGCGTGGATCATCACCTCGGTCGCCGGCACGATGATCGCGCAGGTCGCGCAGGCGATGGAGTTCGGCGCGACCAGCGAGGACATCGCCTATACCTGCCATGCGCACCCGACGCACAGCGAGGCGATCAAGGAAGCCGCGATGGGCGTGCTCGGCAAGCCGATCCACGTCTGAGGATGCTCGGCGCGGCCTTGCTCTGGCTCGCCGCGCCGGTCCTGCCGCTCGCCGCGCAGGATGCGACGATAGCTGTTCCCGCCGATGACGCCGAGATGGCCGCGGCGATCCGCCAGGCGCGCGCCGGTCTCCCGGTCTTCTTCGGCCACGCCAACGCGCCCGGACCCGACGAGGGCGGGTTCATGATCAAATATGACCTGCTCCCCGGCCCCGCCGCCGAGTTTATCTGGGCCGAGGTGATCGCGCACCGCGGGGACGTGACGACCGCCCGCCTGCGCAACGCGCCGCGCACACCGGGCTTCGCGCAAGGGCAGGAGGTCAGCGTCCGCGACAATCAGGTGATCGACTGGGGCTATTGGCGAGCGGGCACGCTGGTCGGCGGTGCGACGATGCGTGTGCTCATCGCGCGCATGCCTGCGGACGAGGCGCGCGCGACTCTCGACCGGCTAGGCTGGTAGTTCGGCGGCCATCATGGCCTGCCATCGGGCGCGCTGCTCGGGTGACCACACCTCGGCGGGATTGTAGAAGCCTTCGAACGCGCGAGCACCGGCAGCGAGCTCGAACCAGCGCTGCCTGGTCGATGTGTAGATATGCACGTCAGGCGGCAGCGAATCGGGGGCGGCCAGCGTGCCCACCCGCACGAACGCAGAGCGACGGCCCGCCGTCGGGTAATGGCTCCACAAAGCGACCCGACACGCTGCGCAGCGCGCGATCTCCTGCCCCTTGCCACTCGCGCTTGGGGTCATCACCAGCTCGGGTTCGGCGCCGCTCAGGATCAACCGGTCGCGCTCGATCACCGCGTTGATCACGAATGCGCTGCCGGTCTCACGCTGGCACCAGCTGCAATGGCAGCAATGGACGATCATCGGTGCCGAGGTCAGCCGGTAGCGCACCGAGCCGCAGCTGCACTGTCCTTCGAGACCCTCGCTCATGGCAAGACCGTAATCGAAGCGCGATCAGTGCGGAAGCGGCCGGGCCGGCCGCCGCACGCCGCTTAGCCGCGCCAGCGCCACCGTCAGCAGTGCCGAAATCAGCGCCGCCAGCCAGAGCGCATCCCAGCCCCAGCGCCACTGGCTTGCAGCACCCGAGACTGCACCAGAGAGGAAGCCGAGCCACAAGGCCAGATATGGCACCCATGCCCAGCGGTCGCGGTCACCCATCAGCGCACCGGCGAGCTTCTGGCCGATCCGCACCAGCGACCCGGTCATATAGGTCAGTCCGATCGTCACTTCGCCGTCGCGGTTGAACACGCCGTTTTCGACTCCCATCGCGGCGGCGAGCAAAACGAGCACCAGCGGGCCGGGCATCACCGTCGCAACGATCGCCGCCACCAGCAGCAGCATGGTCACTGTCGCCATCACCGCGGTCTTGTGCCGCTCGCCTGCCGCGCGGACGAGCACGCTCGACACGATCACGCCGCCGACGAAGCTCAGGATCAGCCCACCCGCCGTGGCCGCATCGGCGCCGAGCCCCTGCCCCAGGCCGACGCCGAGCCGCGTCGAATTGCCGCTCATGAACGAGGCGAAAAAGCCGCCGAGGCTGGTGAAGGCAAGCGCATCGACGAAACCCGCAAGCGCGGCGAGGCAGACCGCTATGGCGATCAACGGCGATTCAGTCCGTTCCATGCCCGCTCTCATGCCGCAGCGCATCTCCCGGCGCTACCCTGCGTTTGACCTGTTCGCGTCGACAGGAGACAAGGGAGCCATGCAAGCTCAGGTCGCCGCCCAGATCGGCCCGATCCTCCCGGTACTCGACCTTTTCGGCATCGCCGTGTTCGCCGCGACCGGGGCGCTCTCCGCCACGCGCCGCGCGCAGACCTTCGTCACTTGCGCCTTCTTCGCGCTGATCACCGGCGTCGGCGGCGGCACGATCCGCGACCTGCTGATCGGTGCGCCGGTGTTCTGGGTGCACGACGCCACCGTCGCGGCGCTGATCCTCGGCGTGGCGGCGGCGATCTGGTTCACGCCCCAGCGCTGGTGGAGCGATCGCACCTTCGACTGGCTCGATGCCCTGGGCTTGGCCGCTTATGCCGCCTTCGGTGCCGCCAAGTCGCTCGGCTACGGCATCCCGCCGGTGCCTGCTGCACTGATGGGGGTGATGACCGCCTGCGTGGGCGGGATCATTCGCGACGTGCTGGTTGGCGAACCCTCGATCCTGATGCGTCCCGAGCTCTACGTCACCGCCGCTGCGCTGGCTTCGACCGTCTATGTCGGTCTGAGCCTCGCCGGCCTCACGCCTCTCGCGGCGGGGCTGATCGCGGCCGCCGCCGGCTTTGCGCTGCGGGCTGCGGCGATCGTCTGGAAGCTGCACTTGCCAGCCTATCGCGGCGGGATCAGTCCCGCACGACGCCGACGTCGCTGAACTTCCTCGGCTCGACCGGCGGCACTGCCGGTTCGTTGAGCTCGCATTGCCAGAAGCCGACATCGATCCATCGGCCGTGCTTGAAGCCGACCTCGCGATAGACGCCGGCGCGGCGGAACCCGACCGCCTCGTGCAGCCGGATCGACCGGTCGTTGGGCAGCGCAATTGCGCCGATCGCATGCACGAAACCCTGCGCCCGCAGCGTGTCGATCAGCGCGGAATAAAGCAGCCTGCCAACCCCCGACCCGCTCGACGCGTCGGTCAGGTAGATCGAGGTCTCGCACACATAGCGATAGGCCGGCCGATCGCGGAATTTGGTCGCATAGGCATAGCCGATCACGCCGCCCTCATCGCCGCCGGTGGTGGCGACCAGCCACGGATAGAGCCCGTCGCTCGCCGCCATCCGCGTTCGCATCGCCCGTGCGTCGGGCGGATCAATCTCGAACGAGACAGTTCCGGTCAGAACGTGCGGCGCATAGATCGCCGCGATCGACGCCGCATCGCTGGCCTCGGCACCACGAATAGCGATCACAGGCCGATCCTCGCGATCAAAAGATCGAGCAAGCTCTTGTCCTCCGTACGGATCACTGCCGGCGCCAGCCCCATACATTCGAGGCAACGCGCCTGCACCGATCCCCCCAGCGCCAGTCGCCGCGCGTCGCCAAGCGCCTGGCCGAGCAAGGCGCGCCGTTCGCCTGCTATCCGGGCGTAGAGATCGGCGCCGGCGGGCTGGTCCGCCCACTCCCCGTCATCATCTTCACCGCCGCCCATTACCGAAGCGGCGAATTGCAGCCACGCGCTCGGCTGCTTTTCGAGATACACTGCGTGCACCTTTCCCGGGTCGAGCTTGGCGCGCCGCGCCGCCTCGGCGATCGCGTCGTCGATGCCGCCGAAGCGGTCGACCAGCTTGAGCTGATGCGCGACCCCGCCGATCCACACCCGCCCCTGGCCGATTTCGTCGACGCGCTGCGGTGTCAATTTGCGGGACTGCGCAACGAGGTTGATGAAGCGGGCATAGCCGCTCTCGATCGCCGCCTGAAGGATGCGATCGGTAACCGGGTTGATGCCCCCCATCACGTCGGGCTGACCGCTCAGCGGCGTGGTGCGCACCCCGTCGGTGGTCACGCCGATTTTGGCGAGGCTGTTCTCGAACGAAGGCAGCACCCCGAAGATGCCGATCGATCCCGTGATCGTCGAGGGCTCGGCAAAAATCGCGTCGCCGGCAGTCGATACCCAATAGCCGCCGCTCGCCGCAAGGCTGCCCATCGACACCACCACGGGCAGCCCCTGCGCCTTGGCCTGCAGGATGGTCTGCCGGATCTGCTCCGACGCCATCGCCGAGCCGCCCGGCGAGTCGACGCGCACCACCAGCGCCTTCAGTTTCTTCTCGGCGAGCCCCTTGAGCAGCAGACCGCTCACGCTGTCGCCGCCCGCTCTGCCGGGGCCTGCCTTGCCGTCGACGATTTCGCCCGCGACGGTGATCACGCCGATTGCGTCGCCGCCGGTCGGCGCCGGATGCGCGGCAACCCAGTCGGCGAGCTTGATTGCCTTGAAGTTGCCGGCCGGCTTGCCGGCGGGTGCCCCGACCAGTTCGGCGACTCGCTTGCCGAACGCCAGCCGGTCCCCGACCTTATCGACGAGGCCATAAGCGAGGTTCGACGCCGCGATGTCGCCGCGCGCGCCCGCTACCACGGCATCCGGCTGCGCCAGATAGTCGGCGATCCGCGCCTTGGGCCGCGCCTTGGTCACGCCTTCGCGCCACTGCGCGAACAGCGCGCCGTACAGCGCATCGTTCGCCGCGCGTGCCTCGGGCGACATGTCGCTGCGGATATAGGGCTCGACCGCCGACTTGAACTTGCCGACCTTGTAGACGTGCGCATTGACGCCGAGCTTGTCCATCAGCCCCTTGTAATAAAGCTGCGTCCCGCCCGGCCCCGCAAACAAGGTGCCGCCGAGCGGATTGACCCAGATCTCGCTCGCATTGGCGGCGAGCGCATAGCCGTCATCGGTATAGCCGGTGGCGTAAGCGAGCACCTTCTTGCCGCTTGCGCGCACCTTGCCGACCGCGTCGGCGACTTCGGTCACCGCCGCGGGATAGCCTCCCATGAAGCGATCGAGGTCGAGAACCACGGCCTTTACGCGATCGTCGGTCCGCGCCGTCTCCAGCGCGCGCAGCACATCGCGCAATCGATGCTGCCTGACCACCTCGCCTCCGCCGAGCCGGGCGAAGGGGTCGGCCTCTTCGGCCTGCTCGACCAGCGTGCCGTCGAGCGCTACGACCAGCGCACCGTCGGTTATCGCCGCCTTGTTCGGCTTGTACGAGAGCAGCGCGAACAGCCCTGCGAAGAACAACAGCATCAGGGCGAGGACAAGGAAGTCCTTGATCCCGACAAGAATTTTCCACGCACCCCGAACCAGTTTCACTTGGCGCCGCTCCTCAATTGCGCCCTTCTGCTACCGGATGGTGCGAGGCGAGTAAACGGCTCGTGTGTTATTTCGCCAATACAGGCACGCTCCCGTCAACGCACCACCAGTCTCGTATAGAGATGCCACGTCGCGTAGCCGAGCACCGGCAGCACCACCGCGAGCCCGACGAAGAATGGGATCGACCCCGCCACCAGCAACGCCGCGACGATGACACCCCATCGCAGCATCGCGCCTTTGTTGGCCGCCGCAGCCCTGCGCGAAATATGAATTGCAGTCCGCGCATCGATGTCCTTGTCGACGAGCATCGGCATCGCGACGACGCTCACCGTCAGCACCGCCGCGGCGAAAGCGAGGCCGGCGAGATTGCCGAGGACGATCAGCGCCCAGCCCTCGGGCGTGGTGAACAGCCGCGTCACGAATCCCGCGAGACTTTGCGGCGGCGCCACACCCATCAACGCGACATAGAGGCCGGCAGCGACGGCGAGCCACGCGAAGAACAGCACGAGCAAAAGCGCCGCAACCGCAAGAAACGCATCGAACGACGGCCGCCGGACGACATCGAAGAAGTGCGACCAGCCGGATTCGAGTCCCTGCTCGCGCCGCCGCGCGAGTTCGTAGAACCCGCCCGCTACCGCCGGCCCCATCAGCCCGATTCCCGCAGCGAGCGGAAAGAACAGTGGCACCAGCGAGTCCTGCAGCGCGACCGCGGCAGCCGCGAAGCCGACCAAAGGATAGATGATCCCGACGAACAGCAAGTCGCCGCGATGTTCGAGGAAATCGCCCCAACCCTGACGCAAAGAATCGCGCAGGTCGGCGGCAGTGACATTGCGGACTTCGAACGCCTCGGCAGGACGTCCGACAGCTTCGAGACGAGCGACAGTCATCACGCGCTCCTTCGATCTCCCCGGCGCATGCAATTGTACGCCTGTTCGGACCGATAAGCGAATCGATTACAGCCGCGATCGCAGGCGCACGCTAGGGAATGCGACGCACGTCACGGAGCCCCTCATGGTCGACCCTGCTCGCTCCTCCGCCACGGCCGGCACGCCGATCGGGCCGCCCAGCCCGCAATTCGCCACCCAGGCGCAACTCGCGCTCGCCGCCAACCGGCTACCCGCCGGCGGCGTCGACGTACAGGGTCTCGCCGCCAGCGTCGCGCGCCTGCGTCAGGAGAACCCCCCCGGCGCAGGCTGGGTCGAAGCCGAGATCGATCGCAATCTGACGGCGGTCGAACGCGGCGAGCTCGCGCGCACGCTCGAAGGCGGCAGTGCCACCCCGCCGGCCCCTGCGAATGACACCGCTCCCGACCCCGTCCAGCTCGGGCTCGATCTCACCCAGCTCGCGCTGGACATCACCGGTATCATCGAGCCGACGCCGATCTCCGACGGCAGCAACACGATCATCTCGGCGGGCCGCGCGATCGGATCGCTCTTCTCAGGCGATTGGGGCGACGCGGGCGGCCATGCGCTCAACGGCGTGCTCTCCGCTGCGGGCATCCTCCCCTATCTCGGCGACGCTGCCAAGGCGGGCAAGGTCGGCAAATGGGCACAGACCGTCAGCGACTCGATCGCAGCCGTGGTCGCAAATCCGGCGCTGCGACACGCGCTCGAGCCTGCGCTGCGTCAGGTGAAGAACGCCGTCGACGCGATCCCGCAGGGCGCGATCGACAAGCTTCCCGGCGGCGCCCGCGACGCGATCAACCGGATGAAGGGGCAGCTCGACGACTTCTTCGGCGCGGGCGTCCGTGAAGCCGACGAGGGCATTTATCGCGGCACGGTGCGCGGCCAGAGCGTCGAACTGCGCGGCGTCGACGCCGTGCCGGTCAACTATGTCAAACGCGACCGGACCGAATATGCCGCGCTCCGTAGGGACTTCGATTCGACCGTCCGCGGCGACTTCCTGCGCGATCTCGCCGGCGATCCGGCCAAGGTGGACGCGCTGCGCCGCGCGGGACTCGATCAGACGGCTATCGATCGCATCGCCTCCGGTCGCGTGCCGCAGGGCTGGCAGGTGCACCATAAGCTGCCGCTCGACGACGGCGGCACCAACAGCTTCGACAATCTCGTGCTGATCAAGAACGATCCGCACCATATCGCGCTCACCAATGCACAGCGCAGCCTGGTCGGCGACCTCGCCGTGGGGCAAAGCCGGCAAGTGGACTTCCCCGTCCCCCGCGGCTTCGTCTATCCTCCCGCACCGTGATCGACTGCGCGGGACACTGAATGCCGATGACCGGAGAAAATGGCATGGACGCGGTGATTGTGGCGGCGCGCGACGCGCAGGTGGCGGTCGGCGAGACGGTGCAGGCCCGCGCCGACGAGAGCCGGATCGCGGCATTGCGCGCGGCGCTCCAGCGCGAATTCGGCGCCACTCTGCCCGACGATTATGCCGCGCTGCTGCGCCGTTCGGATGGTGTCGATTTCGATGGCCTCGTCCTTTACGGCAGCTGGCAAAGCGAGGCCGCCCCCGGCCCCGCGGGCTTCTGGCAGGGGCTCGTCGCCGCGAACCGCCTGTGGCGCGAGGGGCCGGGCCATGATGGCTATCTGGTGCTCGGCGAAACCGACATCGACCTGTTCACCGTCGACCTCGACGGCACCAATCCGGTGCTTCGCGACAAAGTGTCGGGGGACCTCAACGAGACTTTCCCGAGCGTCACCGCCGCAATCCGGCGGCTGCTCGCCACCAGGGGCTGAACCGGATCCTCCCCCGGCGGGGGAGGGGGACCGCGAAACGGTGGAGGGGTAGCTCTCCACGCGCTATGTCGCCTGAGGCGCGCTACCCCTCCGTCAGCTTTGCTGCCACCTCCCCCACCGGGGGAGGAATAAGGGCAAAGATTTCGCGTTCGAACCGGTTGACGAATCCGCCCGGCCTACGCATATCTCCCGTGGTTAGCACTCGCCCGACGTGAGTGCTAAAACCTGTTCAACCTGACAAAGGATCGCAGCGCAATGAACTTCCGTCCGTTGCACGACCGCGTGCTCGTCCGCCGCGTCGAAGCCGAGGAAAAGACCGCCGGCGGGATCATCATCCCCGACACCGCCAAGGAAAAGCCGCAGGAGGGCGAGGTCGTCGCCGCCGGCGCCGGTGCCAAGAGCGAGGACGGCAAGGTCACGCCGCTCGACGTCAAGGCCGGCGACCGCATCCTGTTCGGCAAGTGGTCGGGCACCGAGGTCAAGGTCAATGGTGAGGACCTCCTCATCATGAAGGAAAGCGACATTCTCGGAATCGTCGGCTGATCGTTTCGCTTCCACAACGAGCGCGTGAGCGTGACGTTGTAAACTTCTTGTCAACTTCCACTTTTGAGAGGGCAGTCAAATGGCAGCCAAGGACGTAAAATTCAGCCGCGACGCGCGTGAGCGCATCCTGCGCGGCGTCGACATCCTCGCCGACGCAGTCAAGGTCACTTTGGGGCCGAAGGGCCGCAACGTCGTGATCGACAAGTCGTTCGGTGCGCCCCGCATCACCAAGGACGGCGTCACCGTCGCCAAGGAAATCGAACTCAAGGACAAGTTCGAGAACATGGGCGCGCAGATGGTCCGCGAAGTCGCTTCGAAGACCAACGACGTCGCCGGTGACGGCACCACCACCGCGACCGTGCTCGCCCAGGCGATTGTTCGCGAGGGCATGAAGTCGGTTGCCGCCGGCATGAACCCGATGGACCTGAAGCGCGGCATCGATCTCGCCGTTGCCAAGGTCGTCGAGGACGTGAAGGCCCGCTCGAAGCCCGTTTCGGGTTCGTCGGAAGTCGCGCAGGTCGGCATCATCTCGGCCAATGGCGACAAGGAAGTCGGCGAGAAGATCGCGGAAGCGATGGAGAAGGTCGGCAAGGAAGGCGTGATCACCGTCGAAGAGGCGAAGGGTCTCGAATTCGAGCTCGACGTCGTCGAGGGCATGCAGTTCGATCGCGGCTATCTCTCGCCCTACTTCATCACCAACCCGGACAAGATGACGGTTGAGCTCAACGATCCGTACATCCTGATCCACGAGAAGAAGCTCAGCAACCTTCAGGCGATGCTGCCGATCCTCGAAGCGGTCGTCCAGTCGGGCCGTCCGCTGCTGATCATCGCCGAGGACATTGAGGGCGAGGCGCTCGCCACGCTCGTCGTCAACAAGCTGCGCGGCGGCCTCAAGGTCGCAGCGGTCAAGGCACCGGGCTTCGGCGATCGCCGCAAGGCGATGCTCGAGGACATCGCGATCCTCACCAAGGGCGAAGTCATCTCGGAAGATCTCGGCATCAAGCTCGAGAGCGTCACGCTCGGCATGCTCGGCACCGCCAAGCGCGTCTCGATCGACAAGGACAACACCACCATCGTCGACGGTGCGGGTGAAGCCGATGCGATCAAGGGCCGCACCGATGCGATCCGCCAGCAGATCGAAGTCACCACCAGCGACTATGACCGCGAGAAGCTCCAGGAGCGCCTCGCCAAGCTCGCCGGCGGCGTGGCCGTGATCAAGGTCGGCGGCGCTTCGGAAGTTGAGGTCAAGGAGCGCAAGGACCGCGTCGACGACGCGCTGCACGCGACCCGCGCTGCGGTCGAGGAAGGCATCGTTCCCGGCGGCGGCACTGCGCTGCTCTATGCGACCAAGGCGATCGACGGCCTCGAAGGCGCCAATGAGGACCAGACCCGCGGCGTCGACATCGTTCGCCGTTCGCTGACTGCGCTGGTTCGCCAGATCGCCCAGAACGCCGGCCATGACGGTGCGGTGGTCTCGGGCAAGCTGCTGGACCAGAGCGACACCTCGTTCGGCTTCAACGCCTCGACCGACACCTATGAGAACCTGGTGTCGGCCGGCGTGATCGACCCGACCAAGGTCGTCCGCACCGCGCTGCAGAACGCGGCCTCGGTCGCCGGCCTGCTGATCACCACCGAAGCGGCGGTGAGCGAGGTTCCGGAAGACAAGCCGGCGATGCCGATGGGCGGCGGCGGCATGGGCGGCATGGGCGGGATGGACTTCTAAGTCCTTCCGTTCGCCGAACAGTCGAACCAATGCGAAGGGCCGGGGAAACCCGGCCCTTCTGCTTTTTGCGACGAACTTTGCGGTAAGCGCGACCCACAGCCTTGACCCTGCCGAATGGATTGAGGATCGCGAGATGCAAAACGAGAAAAGGGTTGCACACGTGATCAATTGGGTTGCCGGCCGGCTGCGCTGCTTTCGCGGTAAGCACGAGCGGGCGGAAAAGCATATCGCGCGAGCCAGCGACGACGACCGTTTCGTCAGCAAATGCCGGTTCTGCGGGACGCCGATGCGGCGGCGCGCCAAGCGCGACTGGGTGGTGATCTCGCGCGAAGAATACCGTCAGGCGCGCCGCGGCGCTGTGTTAGTCCGTTAAGGCAACAAAGCGCTTCCCTTCCAGGGGAAAGCGCGACAGACTGCGGCCTCCAACCTGCACCGAGCCATTGGTGCCTCTCCGGGGAAGCCTCGAATGCCTGACCTATCCCGCCGCGAAGCGCTGGCAGCAGGCGCGCTCGCGTCGCTGGCAATGGCCGCCCCCGGCTGGGCACAGGGCGCTGCGCAAACCGCCGCCGCCGCATGGGACCTGACCGAGATCTATCCGAGCGACGCCGCCTGGGACGAAGCCCGGAAGGCTGTCCTCGCCAAGCTTCCGGCGATAGCGAAGTTCAAGGGCCGCCTCGGCGAAAGCGCGCAAACGCTCGCCGATGCGCTCATTCTCCAGTCGGATCTCGGCAAGACCATCGGCCGCATCTACACTTATGTCAGCCTGAAGGCTGACGAGGACGTCCGCGTCGCGAACTATCAGGAGAAGCAGGCGCAGGCAGTCGATCTCTACACGGCGTTCGGCGAAGCCACGGCGTGGTTCGCGCCCGAGATCCTGAGCGTCGGCAAGCCGAAGATCGACGGCTTTGTCGCCGCAAACCCGGCGCTGAAGAGCCGTTTCGACTTCCATCTCGCCAACATCGTCCGTCAGGCAGCGCACACGCTGTCGCCGGAGGGAGAGGCGATCCTCGCGAGCGCGGGCGCTCCGCTGCAGGCGCCGGGCGAGATCGCCGGCCAGCTCCGCTCGTCGGACATTCCCTGGCCGACGATCAAATTGTCAACCGGCAAGGAAGTCCGGCTCGACAGCCAAGGCTATACGCTCAACCGCGACGCGCCGAACCGGGCCGACCGCAAGGCGGTGTTCGATGCGTTCTGGGAGGCGCACGGCAAGTTCCAGAACTCGTTCGGCGCGAGCTACAACGCCAAGGTCAAGGGCGACATCTTCTACGCCAAGGCGCGGAAATACCCGACTGCGCTCGCCAGCGCGCTTTCAGGCGCGAACATTCCCGAGGCGGTCTATCGGACGCTTGTCGCGGAGGCGAACAAAGGCCTGCCCCAGCTCCACCGCTATTTCGATCTGCGCCGCCGGATGCTCAAGCTGCCCGACCTCGCTTATTACGACATCTATCCGCCGCTCGTGTCGCTCGACCGCCCGTTCAACCTCGATCAGATGCGGACGCTGACGCTCGAGGCGGTCAGGCCGCTCGGGCCCGACTATCAGGCGCGGATCGCCAAGGCGACCGCAGCGAAGTGGATGGATCCGTGGCCGCGCCCCGGCAAGAGCCCCGGCGCATACATGAATCCGGGTGCCTATGAGGTGCACCCCTATCTGCTGCTCAACCTCTCGGAAAAATATGACGGGTTGAGCACCTATGCCCATGAATGGGGCCATGCGCTCCACTCGCTCCTGGCCAATTCGATCCAACCCTATGAAAAGGCCGATTACCCGATCTTCCTCGCCGAGATCGCCTCGACGCTGAACGAGCAGTTGCTCGTCGCGCATATGCTCAGGAACGCGAAGACGCGCGAAGAGAAGCTCTTCTATCTCGGCCAGCAGATGGAGAATTTCCGCGGCACCTTCTACCGCCAGACGATGTTCGCCGAATTCGAGCTGAAGGCCCACGATCTGGCCGAGGCAGGCGAAGGCCTTTCCGGCAAGAAATTCACGTCGATCTATTTCGACCTGCTCCGCCGCTATCACGGCCCGAACATGAAGCTGGAGGAATCCTACGGGAACGAATGGGCGTTCATCCCGCATTTCTACAACAGCTTCTACGTCTATCAGTACGCCACCTGCATCGCCGCGGCGACGTGGTTCGCGCAGGCGATCCTCAAGGGCGGCGCGAGGGAGCGCGACAACTATTTGTCGGTGCTGAAGGCGGGCGGATCCGACTATCCGGTCGACATCCTCAAGCGTGCCGGTCTCGATATGGCATCGCCGGCGCCCTATCAGGCGCTGGTCGCGACGATGAAGGACACACTGGATCAGGCCGAGGCTTTGCTCGCCTAGCGGGGTTTCCGCCGCGTCGGCGCGTGGAAATCGGGCGGCTTGTCCGCGATCCACGCAAGGAAGCGGCGGATGTCCTCGTGTTCGCGCAATTGATCGAAGGTCGGGTAAAGCCGCGCCAGCTCGGCGTTCGAGACGGTTGCGTGGATGATACGGTGGCAGATCGGGTGGACCGGGACGGTGTCGCGCCCACCCTCGCTCTTCGGCACGACATGGTGCCATTCGATCCGCGCGCCGAGGGGGCGGCCGCACAGCGCGCAGACCCGGTCCGGAGGGACCGCCGGCTGGCGGTCGAGCGCCGCGAGCGCGGCCTTGCGCCGCACTCGCCCGCCCATCAGCGCTTCATCGCCTCGATGATCTTCTTGACCTCCTGGCTGCGCCCGCGCGGCAGCACGAGGATGTCGTCGCCGGCGGCCACCACGATCAGATCCTCGACGCCGACCAACGCCACGCGCCGGCCGTTCTCGGCACGCACCAGGCAGTTCTTCGACTCGATCACCACGGCATCGCCGCGGACGACGTTGCCGCCCTCGTCCGCATGGCTGATCGCGTGCAGCGCGTCCCAGCTGCCGACATCGCTCCAGCCCATCGTCACCGGCACCACCGCTACCTGCGGCGCCTTCTCCATCACCGCATAGTCGATCGAGTCCGCCGGGCTCGCCGCGAACGCCTCGGCATCGGGCCAGATGCGCGTGCCCTCGCGGCGCGCCTTGTCCATCGCCTGCTGCGCTGCGTGCAGCATGTCGGGCGCATAGCTCGCCAGCGCGCTGAGATAGATGTCGGCACGGAAGAGGAAGATACCGCCGTTCCAGGTGTGGCCGCCCTCGGCGAGCATCGCTTCCGCCTTGTCGCGAGGCGGCTTCTCGACGAAGCGCTCGACGCGGTGCACGCCTTTCGCAATGGCCTCGCCGACCTTGATCCAGCCATAGCCGGTCTCGGCCGCGTCGGGGGTGATACCGAAGGTCACCAGCCAGCCCTGCTCGACCAGCGGCAGCGCGGCGTGAATGGCGGCGTGGAACGCCTCGACATCGCCGATGACGTGATCCGACGGCATCACCAGCAGCGGTTCCGCCCCGCCGCCCGCAGCGAGCGCGGCCAGCGCGATCGCGGGGGCGGTGTTGCGGCCGGTCGGCTCGAGCACCAGCGCCTTCGCGTCGCTGTCCGCGGCGGCGAGCTGCTCCTCGACCATGTCGGCGTGAAAGGCATTCGCGACCACGATCGGCGCGTCGAACCGTTCGCCCGAGGCGCGGCGCGCGGTTAGCTGGAGCATCGTCTCCTCGGCGGTGAGCGACAGCAATTGCTTGGGCATCTCGGCGCGCGACATAGGCCAGAGCCGCGTGCCGGATCCTCCCGAAAGGATAACGGGAATGATCGGCTTGGCGTCCGGCATGGCGAATGGCTCCCTGATTAAGGCTGCGGATATAGGTATTTGCCCCGCGCCATGAAACGATGTGAACCCGAAACGGTTGCGTCGACCCGCGCCTTTGCAGCATCTTCTTTGCTGAATGGGCGCATGTCGGGTTTGTTTACACTTAGCCGCTAGACCTGTGGACGCCATGATCCGCCTGTTCAAGCATTACGTGCCGAATGCCGTGCTGCTGCTCGGCCTGCTCGATCTCGTCCTGCTGGTGGCGGCGGGCGAGCTCGGCTGGATCCTGCGCGCGCATCAGCTCGGCATGGGCGCCAGCCGGATGGCCGACCGCGCGCCGCAATTGCTGAGCTACACCGGCTTCATCGAAGTGGCGATGATCGCGGTCGGGGTCTACGGCGCCGACGCGCTCCAGTCGCTGCGCTATGCCACCGCGCGGCTGATGGTGGCGATCTCCCTCGGCGTGATCGGGCTTAGCGTCCTCTATTTCCTGATCCCGGAAATCAGCTTCTGGCGATCCAACCTGCTCTACGCGATGGGCGTGTCGGTCGTGCTGCTGATCTTCCTCAGGATCCTGCTCGGCAAGACGCTCGGCAGCCAGGCGTTCAAGCGCCGCATCGTCGTGCTTGGCGCCGGCCCGCGCGCCGCGCGGCTCAAGACATTGTCCAAGGCCCCGGGCGCCGGCTTCGCAGTGGTCGGCTATGTCGCGATGAGCGAGGCCAATCGCGTCATCCCCGAAGCGATCGCGCGCGACGCCATCTACAATCTCGCCGACCATGTCGAATTGCTCAACGCCAGCGAAGTCGTGCTCGCGCTCGAGGAGCGCCGCAACGCGCTGCCGCTCAAGGACCTGCTGCGCATCAAGACCACCGGGGTCCATGTCAACGACACCTCGACGTTCCTCGAGCGCGAGACCGGCCGCGTCGACCTCGACAGCGTCAATCCGAGCTGGCTGATCTTCTCCGACGGCTTCTCGTCGGGACGCATGGTGTCGAGCGCGTTCAAGCGGCTGTTCGACATCAGCGCCAGCCTGCTCCTGCTGATCCTGACTCTCCCGCTCGTGCTGGTCACGGCGATCGCGATCAAGCTAGAGAGCAAGGGACCCGCATTCTATCGCCAACGCCGCGTCGGCCTGTACGGCGTCGGCTTCGACGTCATCAAGCTGCGCTCGATGCGCGAAGACGCGGAAGTGGGCGGCAAGGCGGTCTGGGCCGAGAAAGACGATCCGCGGATCACGCGGATCGGGCGGATCATCCGCAAGCTGCGCATCGACGAGCTGCCGCAATGCTGGAGCGTGCTCAAGGGCGAGATGAGCTTCGTCGGGCCGCGGCCCGAGCGCCCGCAGTTCGTCGAGGATCTCGAACAGAAGCTGCCTTATTATGCCGAGCGCCACATGGTGAAGCCCGGCATCACCGGCTGGGCGCAGATCAATTATCCTTATGGCGCCTCGATCGAGGATTCGCGCCAGAAGCTCGAATACGACCTGTTCTACGCCAAGAACTACTCGCCTTTCCTCGATCTGCTGATCCTGCTGCAGACGATCCGCGTCGTACTGTTCCCCGAAGGCGCGCGGTGATGACGGCGACGCTGATCCTGTGGAGCCATGCGCTGGCGGCGCTGCTCTTTGGCGGCCTGACGCTCTGGACCGTGCGCGGTTCAGCGATCGGACTGCCGCGGCGGCCGCTCGCTGCAGCGCTCGCGCTGACCGCCTTATGGGCGCTGGCAGTGGCCGGAATCGGCGCCGGCGATATGGTCACCCGCATCTTCGAGACGCTGCGGACGCTCGGCTGGCTGGGCTTCATGGTCACGCTGCACCGGCGCGATGCCAATGTTCGGCCGCCACTGGCGCTTGGATCGGTTTACGGCGTGGTCGCGCTGGTCAGCCTCGCCACATTATTGCTGCACGTCACTGCCGCTGCGGGAAACCCCGAGGCCGCTGGTCCGGTCGAGAGCGCGGCCCTGCTGCTGCGCATGCTGGTCGCGGTCGCGGCGCTGGTGCTGATGCAGGCGCTCTATTCTGCGCTCAACCCCTCGGCAGGCGGCGGGCTGCGCTGGATCGTAGCCGCGCTCGCCGGCCTGTGGGTCGCCGACTTCGCCTTGTTCTGCACCGAATATTTGTCGGCACAGCCCCATCCGCAATCGATTGCCGCGCGCGGCGTCGCGATGATCGCAGTGGCGCTGGCGATGGTGACTGCACTGCAACGCAAGGGCGAGCTCAGCGTCCAGGTCTCCCGCACCGTCGCCTACCAATCCTTGTCGCTTGTCGCGATCGGCGCCTATTTCGCGCTGCTCGCGCTAGCGACCAGCGCACTCGCCACGATCGGCGGAAGCAACGCGCGGGTGTTCCAGACCGCCTTCGTGCTCGGTTCGACCGTCGCGATCCTCACGCTCGTCTCCAACGGGTGGCTGCGGGCGTGGATCAAGGTCAAGCTCGCCAAGCATTTCTTCCGCCACCGCTATGACTATCGCGCCGAATGGATGCGCTTCACCGAAACGCTCGGCGCACCCGACGGCGCCGCGCCGCTCGACGAGCGCATCGTAAAGGCGATTGCCGATCTGACCGATTCGCCAGCGGGACTCCTGCTCGTTCCGGGCGATGGCGGCCTCGAGCCCGGCGCGAGCTGGAACTGGGACCGGACCAAGCTCCCGGCCGCGGCGGACCCGGCGCTTGCGAATCATCTCGCAGACACAGGACGGATCATCGAACTCGATGCGCTCCGCACCGATCCGCGCGGGTCCGATTCCGCTGCGGTCCCGCGGTGGATGTTGGACGCTCCGGATGCATGGGTGCTGGTGCCGCTGCCGCATCTCGGACGCCTCGCCGGCGCGATCCTGCTCGCGCGCCCTCCGCTCGACCGCGCACTCGACTGGGAGGATTTCGATCTCTTGAAGATCGCCGGACGTCAGGTGGCGAGCTATCTCGCCGAAGCGCGCGCGCAGGAAGCCTTGGCCGAGGCGCAACGGTTCGACGAGTTCAACCGGCGCTTCGCCTTCATCCTGCACGACATCAAGAATCTGGTCAGTCAGCTGACACTGACTGCACGCAACGCCGAGCGGCACGCCGACAAGCCCGAGTTCCGCGCCGACATGGTCGCGACGCTCCAGGACTCGGCCGAGCGGATGAACGCCTTGCTTGCCCGCCTCTCGCAACATCATCGCGGGCGCCGCGAGGCCCCGCATCCCGTCGACATCGTCGCGCTGGTCGAGCGCGCCGCGACTGCACGCACGCGGCAGCATCCAGTGAATGTCACCAGCCCTTCCAGTGCAGTCGCGCATGCCGACCCGGCCGGGCTCGAGCAATTGCTTCGCCATCTCGTGCAAAATGCCATCGAGGCCAGCCCGGCAGATGCCCCGGTGACGCTCGCTATCGGCGCCGACGGGACGCATGTCACGATCGACGTAATCGACCGGGGCTGTGGCATGTCACCCGCCTTTGTTCGCGACAAATTATTCAAGCCGTTCGTTTCTTCCAAGCCTGACGGCTTCGGCATCGGCGCGTTCGAGGCACGCCAGCTCGCCGCGGCCATGGGCGGACAGATCGAAGTTGCCTCGCGCGAGGGCGAAGGCACCCGATTCCGGGTCCGTCTCAACGCCGCGCACGCCGCCGATCTCCGCGAGGAACGCGCCGCATGACCGACATGAAGAAGCTGTTGATCGTCGAGGATGACGCCGGGCTCCAGCGCCAGTTGCGCTGGGCCTATGAGGGCTATGAGATCCACTCCGCGGCCAATCGCGACGAGGCGATCGCGGTCATCCGCGCCGAAGAGCCGCAGGTGGTCACGCTCGACCTCGGCCTGCCCCCCGACCCGGATGGCACGAGCGAAGGCTTCGCTGCGCTGGAGACGATCCTGCAGCTCCGCCCGGAGACCAAGGTTATCGTCGCTTCGGGGCATGGCGCACACGAATCGATGCTCAAGGCGATCGCGCTGGGCGCGTGGGACTTTTACCAGAAGCCGATCGACATCGACGCACTCGGCCTGATCGTCGCGCGTGCGTTCCACGTCCATGCGCTCGAAGCCGAGAATCGCCGTCTCGCCGCGCGCGCCGAAGCCGGTGCGGTGCTCGGCGGCATGATCACCGGCGCCCCCGAGATGCTCAAGGTCACGCGCACGATCGAGCGCGTCGCCGGCGCCGACGTATCGGTCATGCTGCTGGGTGCGAGCGGCACCGGCAAGGAACTGCTCGCTCGCGGACTGCACGAAGCTTCGCCACGCAAGAGAGGCGCGTTCGTCGCGATCAACTGCGCGGCGATCCCCGAGACGCTGCTGGAGAGCGAGCTGTTCGGGCACGAAAAGGGTGCGTTCACCGGTGCAGTGAAGACCACCGAGGGCAAGATCGAGCTCGCCCAGGGCGGTACCTTGTTCCTCGACGAAATCGGCGATGTGCCGCTGCCCCTGCAGGTCAAGCTGCTGCGCTTTCTGCAGGAACGGGTGATCGAGCGGATCGGCAGTCGCAAGCCGATCGCGGTCGATACGCGGGTGGTTTGCGCAACGCATCAGGATCTCGACGCAATGGTCGCCGAGGGGCGCTTTCGCGAAGATCTTTATTACCGCCTCGCCGAGATCGTGATCCGCATTCCCTCGCTTGCCGAGCGGCCGGGCGATGCCGGACTGCTCGCGCGTCACTTCCTGACGAAATATGCCGCAGCGATGCAGACCGGCGCCAAAAGCTTTGCGCCTTACGCGCTCGCGGCGATCGACGCCTGGAACTGGCCGGGAAATGTCCGCGAGCTCGAGAACCGGGTCAAACGCGCAGCGATCATGGCCGACGGCAAGATGGTCACCGCTGCCGATCTCGATCTCGACGACAAGGCCGATCCGGTGCCGATCAATCTCAAGGCGGCACGCGAACTCGCCGATCGCAAGGCGATCCGCCACGCGCTGGCGCGCGCCGAAGGCAATATCTCGGGGACGGCGCGCCTGCTCGGGATCAGCCGCCCTACCCTCTATGATCTGATGAAGGCCTATGACCTCCAGGCGTAAGCGCTCCCACCCGGCCGCGCGCACGCGCCGTCTTCGCCGCCTGATCGTGATCGGAGGCGCGATCGGCGCTTTCGTCCTGGTGCTTGCGGCATGGCGCACTCTGCCGCCTGCGCGTCTCGACCCGGCGGCCGTGCAGCAGGCGGTGATCCAGAGCGAAAGGCTGCTCGACGCGCACGATGCCACTGCGGCACGCGAGCGGGCGCTCGCGGCCGTGCGTGCCGATCCCCGCAATCCGCAGGCACATCTTCTGCTGGCACGGGCAATGCTCGCGCTTGGCGAGGGCGTCGCTGCCGAGGCCGAGCTGCAACGCGCGGTCGAGGCCGGCTACAAGCCGCGGCAAGTCGCCCACCTGCGCGCGCATGCGCTGTTGCTGCAGGGCGAAGAAGAGAAAGCGCTGGCCGAGAGCGACAAGGCCGATCCGCAATTTCGTCCCTATGCGCTGCGTATTCGTGCGCGCACGCTCGCCGCGCTGGGGAAACAGACGGGAGCATTCGTCGCGATCGACGAGGCCCTCCGCATTGCGCCGCGCGACGCGGACGTTTGGGCCGACGCAGGACGCCTCAGGCTGGACGCTGGCGACATGCTCGGCGCGATCCGCGCTTCGGAACAGGCCGTACAGGTCGACGCCACCAATCTCGGGGCGCTGGTGCTGCGCGGCGAAATGGTGCGCAGCCAGTTCGGCCTGATCGCTGCGCTGCCGTGGTTCGAAGCGGCGCTCAAGCGCGATCCGGCTGACTACGGCGCACTGATCGAATATGCCGCGACGCTCGGCGATTCCGGGCGAACGACGGATGCACTGGCGGCGACCCGGCGCGCATTGGCGGTACGGCCGGGCAGCGCGCAGGCGCTCTATCTGCAGGCAGTGATCGCCGCCCGCGCCGGCGACAAGGATCTCGCGCGAAGCCTGATCGAACGCGGCGGCAGCGGAATCAACGCGATCCCTGCGGCGCTGCTCCTGGGAGGCGCGCTCGACATAGAGGCGGCGGATTACGAGCAGGCACTCGAAAAATTGAAGCCGCTGGTCGCCAATCAGCCAATGAATCTCGCCGCGCGCAAACTGCTCGCCGTCGCGCTGCTGCGGACTGATTCGGCGCGCAACGCAATCGATCTGCTCCGCCCCGTCGTTACGCGCGGCGATGCCGACAGCTATTCGCTGACCTTGGCGGCGCGGGGTTTTGAGCGGATCGGCGACCATGCCTCGGCGGCGCAATTGCTCGACCGCGCCGCGTGGCCGGGCGGCGCAGAGGCGGACGCTTTCTCGGCCGACGACAGCACCACCGTGCTCGCCGGGGACGCCGATCAGCGCCCCGACGACGCCAGTGCAGTGATTCCGCTGGTCCGCGCGCTGATCGGCCAAGGCGACAAGGCCGGTGCGCTTGCCAAGGCACGGGACCTTGCGCGGCGCCACCCGGGGGTTCCCGCGGCCCATCTCCTCGTCGGCGACACGCTGATGGCGATGGACCGGTTCGCTGACGCCGCCGCGGCCTATCGCAACGCCGCCGACATGCGCTTCGATGCGCCGACGATGCTGCGACTGGTCGAGGCGCTCGATCGCGCCGATCGCCGCCCAGACGCCGCCAAGGTGCTCGCGCTATTCCTCTCGCAGAATCCGGTGAACGCAGCCGGACTACGCCTGTCGGGGCGGTGGCAGCTTGCCGCGGGCGAATATGACGCCGCGATCGACACGCTCGAGCTGCTGCGCGCCCGCGTCGGCGACGGCGACGCGGCGCTCAATGCCGATCTGGCAGTCGCCTATTCGGGCGCCGGCGAAGTGGCCGCGGCGGAGGAATTCGGGGAGGCCGCCTATGCGCTCGCCCCGGCCAACCCGGTCGTCGCCGATGCCTATGGCTGGGCGCTGTACAGGAATGGCGATGCCGCCGCCGCTGTCGAGCTGCTGCAGAAAGCGGTGGTGCAGGCGCCGCACCACGCCGGGCTGCGCTGGCATCTCGCGCAAATCTATGCCGATCTCGGCCACAAGGCGGAGGCGCGGGTGCAGGCATTGGCGGCGCTGGCCGACCCGCGGTTCCCCGAACGGACCGCCGCCGCGGCGCTGGCTGGACGCTCCGGCTAGCGGGGCGGGAAAATGGGCCGTCCTTTGTTCCCAAAATGAAAGAGGCCGCCGGGCCCCGTCAGGGTACCCGGCGACCTCCGACATGGTCAGCGGCCGGAGAGCTCCAGCCCGGGAGACCATGCGGGCCGCTGTGTGAAAGCTGGTGGGCGTTGACTGGAGGAGAATACCTCCCGCACACCTACGGACGGAGGGCTTCCGTCCGCGCCTTCAGCTCAGCGGCGCGTCTCCCGAACGAACTGAACCGACCCCATTGCTGAACCATGAGACATCGGATCACCTCCTTTCGCTAGTTGAAGAACGAGCGTGGCTTGCGGCCACGGACGAATCTTGAATCATTGCGAATCGCAGAACAAGTCTTGTTTTGCATGCGGGATGGTGCGATTCTCAGAGTTCTGTGGTTCGCCGGACGCCGGTTCCGCCGCGACTCAGCGACAATCTTCCGCCACCCGCAGGATCTCCGCCCAGGCAGGCACGACCAGCGGCGCCGCGCCGCCGCTCTCCACGATGAACCTGCCGCGGCTATAGCCCATCGCGTCGATCAGCGTGTCGCGCACGCCGAGTTCTGCGCTCGCGCCGACCGTCGTCGGAGCGACGGCGAGCGTGCGGGACACGCTGGTAGTGCGGATGGTGAGCGCGGGCGCCGGCAGCGGGCCGCGGCGCGACAGGAGGATGCGGCTGCGGGCGCGGTCGCAGCGCAAGGTCAGCTCGGGCAACTGGCCCGGCAGGCCGAAGGCGGCGACGCTGCCCTGTCCCTCGGGCCGCCAGCTCCAGCTGCCGGGGGTCAACGGCCAGTCGCGCCAGTCGGCGCTCGCCGGCGGCGGGGCGGGTGCCGGGGTCGGCGCGGGCGTCGGCACCGGCACCGGCGAGGCGGGCCGGACCGGCGGCTGGCTCGGCGCTACGCAGCCGGCGAGCGACAAGGCACCAAGGGCGGTACCGGCGAACACGGACGAACGACGCATGCGGCGCCTTATGGGGGAAGTGCCCCGCCGCCTCAACCGTGGATCAGGCGGCCGCCCGCTGGCGCGCGATGACGCGTTCGACATGCGGGAAGAGCAGCCGCTCCTCGCGTTCGATCCGCTCGGCGAGGTCGGCCATCAGGATGCGGGTCTCGGCGCGGAAACGCTCCCACTCGCCGCTGATCCGCCCGACCGGCCACGCTGCCATGTAATTGGCGAAGGCCGGTCCGAGCAAGCCGTGCTCGGCACGATGGCACCAGGCGATGTTGGTGGCGGCGGCGTCGCCCGAGGAGAGCAGCCGGTCATAAACCTGCCGGTCCTCGCGCGTGCAATGATCGCGCAGCGCCTGCGCCATTCGCCAGCGCATCGCGGCGACCGCAGCCGCGTCGGGCACTGCCGCCGAGACGATCGCGAGCAGCTGCGCAGCATGGGCCTCCAATGCCCGATGTTCTGCGCAAAGCTCCTCGATCAAACAATCGTCTCCCATGCTCCGACCCAAAGCACAGCGCATGTACAATGCTGAGTCCGTAGAGTCCCCATTCCGGGTCATCCCTGAGCTATACCGACGCGCTATGCAGCCTGATCTTGGCGCTGATCAGCGTCCGCGCGCGCCGCCGAACCGCGTCTTGGTCTGCTTGCCGTATCGCGTCTTGCGGGTGCCCGGCTTCCCTTCGTTCGAGCGGCCCATGATCGGTGCCTTGTGTTCGCTCGCTGGCAGTCCGAGCTCCTCGGCCTCGAGCGCGCGGATCTCGTCGCGCAGCCGCCCGGCTTCCTCGAATTCGAGATTGGCCGCGGCATCGCGCATCTTCTTCTCGAGCTCCTCGATATACGCGCGCAGATTATGCCCCACCATGTGCGGCCGGTCGGCATCGATCTCGACCGTGACCCCGTCCTTCGACGCGACATGCGCGATGATGTCGCCGATATTCTTCTTGACCGTCTCGGGCGTGATGCCGTGCTCGAGATTATACGCGATCTGCTTCTCGCGGCGGCGCCCGGTCTCGGCGAGCGCGCGCTCCATGCTGCCGGTGATCCGGTCGGCATAGAGGATCACCCGCCCCTCCACGTTGCGCGCGGCGCGGCCGATCGTCTGGATCAGCGAGGTCTCGGAGCGCAGGAATCCTTCCTTGTCCGCGTCGAGGATCGCGACCAGCCCGCATTCGGGGATGTCGAGCCCCTCGCGCAGCAGGTTGATCCCGATCAGCACGTCGTACACGCCCATCCGCAAGTCGCGGATCAGCTCGATGCGCTCGAGCGTCTCGGTGTCCGAATGCATGTAGCGGACCTTGACCCCGGCCTCGTGCATGTACTCGGTGAGGTCCTCGGCCATCCGCTTGGTGAGCGTGGTCACCAAGGTGCGATAGCCCATCGCCGTGGTCTTCTTGCACTCCTGGATCAAATCCTGGACCTGCTCCTCGACCGGCCTGATCTCGACCGGCGGATCGATCAGCCCGGTCGGACGGATGACCTGCTCGACGAACACGCCGCCGGCCTGCTCCATCTCCCAGTCGCCCGGCGTCGCCGAGACATAGGTCGTCTGCGGACGCATCGCATCCCATTCGTTGAAGCGCAAAGGCCGGTTGTCGATCGCCGAGGGCAGGCGGAAGCCATATTCGGCAAGCGTGATCTTACGCTTGTGGTCGCCGCGCGACATGCCGTTGATCTGGCCGATCGTCTGGTGGCTCTCGTCGACGAAGAGCAAGGCATTCTCGGGCAGATATTCGAACAGAGTGGGCGGCGGCTCGCCGGGCAGGCGGCCGGTCAGGAAGCGGCTGTAATTCTCGATGCCCGCGCAGCTGCCAGTCGCGGCGATCATTTCGAGATCGAAATTAGTGCGCTGTTCGAGCCGCTGATGCTCGAGCAGTTTCCCCTCGGCCTCGAGCTCCTTGAGCCGTTCGGCGAGTTCGTGGCGGATGCCCTCCATCGCCTGTTTGAGCGTCGGCCCCGGCGTCACATAGTGCGAATTGGCGAAGACGCGGACATAATCGAGCGTCGCCACCTTGTTGCCGGTCAGCGGATCGAATTCGGTGATCGCCTCGATCTCGTCGCCGAAGAACGACACGCGCCACGCGGTGTCCTCATAATGGGACGGGAAGATTTCGAGGCTGTCGCCGCGGACGCGGAAATTGCCGCGCGCAAAGGCCTGGTCGTTGCGCTTGTACTGGAGCGCGACGAGCTTGCGGATGATCTCGCGCTGGTCCTCGACCTGACCCTTCTTCAGGTCGAAGATCATCGCGCTGTAGGTCTCGACCGAGCCGATGCCGTAGAGGCACGACACCGAGGCGACGATGATCACGTCGTCGCGCTCGAGCAAGGATCGGGTCGCCGAGTGGCGCATTCGGTCGATCGCCTCGTTCACCGAGCTTTCCTTCTCGATGTACGTGTCCGAGCGGGGGACGTACGCCTCGGGCTGGTAATAGTCGTAGTAGGAGACGAAATATTCGACCGCGTTCTCGGGGAAGAAGCTCTTGAACTCGCCATAGAGCTGCGCGGCGAGGATCTTGTTCGGCGCGAGGATCAGCGCCGGGCGCTGCAGCTCCTCGATGACCTTGGCCATGGTATAGGTCTTGCCCGAGCCTGTGACGCCGAGCAGCACCTGATCGCGCTCGCCGGCGCGCGCCTGCTCGACCAGCTCGGGGATCGCGAAGCGCTGGTCGCCCGAGGGCTGATAGTCGCTGACCAATTTGAAGCGCTTGCCGCCCTCGCTCTTCTCGGGGCGATTGGGGCGATGCGGAACGAAAGTGTCGCCGGTTTCGGGCTCGGCGAGGCTGGTGCGGATCTGGATGACCATGGCTGAAATATGGGGCCTTTATCGGTTGACGCAATCAGCGGCGCAGCTTGACTCGCTTGACTCGAATCGGGGTTTTTGCACGGGAAAGGTGGCTTTCCGCCCGGAAAGCGCCTGCGACGCGACGGGTACGCGGCGCTGACGCCACGCCCACGCGGCACCGACGCCACGCCCACGCGACACTGACGCGACACCCACGCGACACCGACGCCACGCCCACGCGCCGCCGACGCCACGCCCACGCGACGCTGACGCCACGCCCACGCGACACCGACGCCACGCCCACGCGACACCGACGCCACGCCCACGCGGCACCGACGCCACACCCACGCGACACCGACGCCACACCCACGCGACACCGACGCCACACCCACGCGGCACCGACGCCACGGGTAGGCGACGTCCTCGCGCCCGTGACGCGCCGGGTCCCGACGGGCAGGCGCCTGCCACGCGGCGGTGGCGCGGCGCCGGAGCGAGGCTGCGAAATGTGGTGCGGTTCTGCGGTTGCCTTCGCCGATATGCTATCGGCACGCCCTGGATACGGCCGAGCCCGCTCTGTGAAACGGAGCTGCTTGAGGGCGGTCTCATATCTCGATTGCGTCGCTTATGACGAGGACAAGCGTCAGGGCTTTAGCTCAAACATACCTTCAAGCGGAGGATAGACCACCGGCTTGTCGCCATAGCGGGCGCGTAGCACCTTCTCCCGACGATCCTCATCGAACGATTCCACGTCAACTTCGTCGGGATATTTGAACGACACCGCGAACTTGCCGTCTTTGATGTCGTATTCCATCACCGACCATCGCTTGCCCTCCGGCTCAAGGCGCCAAGCTCGGTAGAGCAAGTCTGTTAGTTCATTATCAGACGGATCGAGCCAGCGAACCAGCTTCCCCTCATCCTTGAAAATGTTCGGACTGATCCAGCCATCGCCGATCTCGACATAGAGAAACACGCCTTCGGGATCACCATCCGCGATCGCCGCCAACACGTTGCCGACATCGTTCAGGAGCGGTCCCATCAGGTCAAACTTATCTTCCGACATTTTTGATCGTCCACGGCTTGATTGGGAATGCACAGATTGGACTAGAGCTCGAATGCACCTTCGGGCGGCGGAGGATACACTATCGGCTTGTCGCCATAGCGGTCGCGTAGCGCTTTCGCCCGACGCTCTCGGTCAAAAATTTCCACGTCGACTTCGTCAGGATATTTGAACGTAACCGCAAACTCGGAACCCTTGACGTCGTACTCCATGACCGACCAGCGTCGTTCCTTGCGCCCTGCGCGCCAACTCTCCTCAACCAAGTCGAGCAAAGTACTGCTGCAATCGAGTGCACGAACGATCTCGGCTTCTTCTTTATATGCGCTTGGTCGGATCCAACCCTCTCCTATCTCGACGTAGAGGAACACCCCGTCGGGATCCCCCCCTGCAATATCCGCAAGCGCGCCACCAATTTCATTTAGCAGCGACCCAAAGGTATCGAACCTATCTCCTTCCATCTTCCTTATCCGTCTGCTGGTTTTTGAACCTTTGAAAGTCCCTTTCACCGTTAATGTACCATGTGACTTGAACTTCCGACGGTCGTCGGGATCCTTGGGGATAGACAGGCCTGATGTCGATGAACACCTTCTTCCCCGCGGCCGCTGCCTTGTACCACTGGTCCTCCATAACGCGGTACGCTCCGCGGTTGATATGCAGGTCCTGGGCGAAGTGATTGAACCAGTCGGTCGGCCCGCTGAACCGCGGGGCGACATAATGACCGCCATCGTCTTTCGGTCCGCGCTCGGGCACCTCGCGCTGGCTCTTTCGGGACCTTTTGGGTGCATCGGTGAGCGTCAACAGGCCGAAGACTCGCCGAAAATCCGAGCCGGCGTCGATATAATAATTGTAACTGCCCCGTATCTCCTGGCGCCAGTTATGGTCGAGGATCTGGCTTTCCAGCGAAGGCGGATTGGCAGGGTTTGGCGGCAGCCGTCCGCCATGCGTTTGCATGTAATAGCCGAGCGCGAGGAACTTGTTCTTCGCGTCCCGCCCTTCGTCGAGATAGCGCTGATGCGGGATCTTCAGCCGCTGGCCGATCCGCAGAGGGCGATCGACCGAAATGCCATTGAGCCACGCCAGATCCTTGACGGTCAGCCCTTTGCGCGTGGCCGCGATGCGAGTGAGATTATCGCCATTTCTGACGACGTAGATCTGATGATTGCGAGGGTTGTCGGGATCGTTCTCGCGCGCCGACCGAGCAGCGTCGGTCTCCTGCGTGAGCGGATCGGCGGATTTTGGCGGCGGTGCCGTCGCCCGGCGTGCGCCAACGCGCGAACTTCGCGTGCCGTCGCTTCCTCCAGGGAAATAGCGACCTTGCTCCCGGAAGGTGAACCTTCCGTCTTCGGGATCATGCCATGGATTGAACTTGCGCTCGACCGATCCCGGTCGGCGTCCGGTTCGAAGGTAAATTTCAAAGCTCGTTTGAACGCGTGCTGCACGGCTCTGCTGCTGCATGGCGCACCCCCATCTTCTCGTCAGCAGTAACATAAAGTGTAGAACAAAGCAAGAACATATAGCGTGACGCCCTCAACCCGGCGTCCGCAGCCTTGCACCCATAGCCGGCCCGCGTGCACATGGTGGACGTAGCGTCGCGGCATCCCTAGGGGCCCGCCGCGTAGTATAACCTGACAGGGAGATCCAAACCGATGGCCAGCGAATTCGACGGGCGTCCAAGCCAGACGAACATGATCGAGCGGATCAAGGCGATTCTCCTCAAGCCGAAGGACGAGTGGTCGCGGATCGATGCGGAGCCGATGACGCCGCGCGACATCCTGCTCGGCTGGGTGGTGCCGCTGGCGGCGATCGGGCCGGTCGCCGGGGCCATCGGTCAGATCGTGTTCGGCATCCCGGTGCCGTTCGTCGGCACCATTCGACCGAATGCTGCCGCGGTCATCTCGACCGCGATCACCGGCTATGTGCTGTCGATCCTCAGCTTCTTCGTCATCAGCGCGATCATCAACGCGCTCGCGCCGAGCTTCGGCGGGGTGAAGAACCTGACCCAGGCGATGAAGGTCGCCGCTTTCTCGATGACCGCGAGCTATATCGCCGGCATCTTCGGGATCGTGCCGATGCTCGCGCCGCTCGCGATGCTGCTGGGCCTCTACGGCTTCTACCTGCTCTATCTCGGCCTGCCGAGGCTCATGCGCGCGCCGGAGGACAGGGCGGTGGTGTACGTGGTGGCCACCGTGGTCTGCGTGATCGTGGTGTCCTACGTGCTCGCCATGGTCGCCTTCAGCGCGGGCGCCGCCTGGCGCTGAGCCGCGGCGGACCGGATCGCCGGCGGCACGTTACCTCCCCAGCGGCGGGTCGTGCGCCAGCAGCCCGGCAAGCCCGCGCTACATTGCCAAGCCGCTGCATTTCGGCTTTCACTCCGCGCCCAATCAAAGGGACAGTTCACATGCGCGCATTTTTCCTCCTCGCCGTTGGCGCCGTCGCGCTTGCCGGCTGTCAATCCGCCGAGGAGAAGCGCGCCGCGGAGACGGGCGAGATCGAGGTGACCAACGCGCCGAGCGACCAGGTGGCCAAGCTGATCAAGGCCGCCGCGTCGAAAACCGCGGTCAAGCCCGGGCTGTGGAAGGCCGAATTGCGCATGGAGGACGTGCAGGTCGGCCCCGGCGCCGACAATGCGAAGCAGCTCGACATGGCCAAAAACCTCGAGCGGAGCGCCACCGAGTGCAAGACCGCCGAGCAATTGAAGCCGTTCGACATCGCCAAGCTCGAACAGGCGGCGGGCAAGTGCACCTTCATCCGCTATGTCGCGAAGGGCGGGAAGGTCGACGCCAAGATCCAGTGCACGAGGCCCAACGCGCCCGCCACCGCGATCGTGATCAACGGCACCAGCTCGACCACGGCGTTCGACGTCACGGTCGAGAACCAGACCGGCGCGGCGGGGCAGCCCGGCTATTCGCTGCTCAGGATGCGCTCGACCGGCACGCGCGTCGGCGAATGCCCGGCGCAGGCGAAGGGCTGAGCCGGGCGGCTCAGCCGTCGCTGTGGCGGCGATAGGCGATCCGCCACATCGCCGCGCCGATGGCGGCTGCGAACGAAGCGAGGATCGCGCTGGTCGCGAGCGCGCTCACCCAGCGGTACAGCCAGGTCCGGCCGTCGATCGCGGGCATGCCGAACATGCCGAAGCCATAGGTCTGGGCGCCGCTGAAGAGCAGCATCGCCGTGATCGCGCCGACCATCGCCGCGTGCCACGCGCGACGCAGTCCGGCGATGTGCAGCGCGAGCCAGATCGGGCCGCCGACGGCGGTGATCGCGATCGCCGAGAACAGGCTGCCGATCAGCCAGCCGCCGAGCAGGCTGAGCGGGTCGCGCGGGCCGCCGAGCAGCAACAGGCAGAGCACGATGCTCCCGGCGAGCGCGCTGCCCGCGCCGAGCGCGAGCCCGCTTCGGTCGATCGTGGTCTCGTAGCGCGGCACCCGCAATGCGCGGCGGTTGATCTGTTCCAGAGCCCCTCTCCCGCGTCGCAGAATAAACGGCGCGCGGCGCAGCCTCAAGCCGGTCAACGCAGCGCGTCGAACCGGCCGGCGCGGGCGCAGGCCTCGACGCGTGCCATATCGGGGCGCGGCGCCGCGGCGCCGGGCGCGGGTACGTCGAACGGCACCCCTATCGCGGCGGCCCGGAAGCGGGACGGATCGCTTCCGGCGCAGCGCAGCATCGCGTCGAGCATGCGCGGCGGCGTGGCATAGCCTTCGCGCGACAGCCGGAAGGTGCCCCAATGGATCGGCAGCGCGAAGGGGCGGCCGAGCCCGTCCCAGACGCGGAGCGCGCCCTGCGGTCCGATATGGCTGCCGCTCGCCATCTGGCCTTCCTCGAAGCGGAACGCGCCGATCGGGATCAAGGCGAGGCGGATCGGGCCGAGCGCCGCGGCCTCGGCCGGCCATTTGCCGTCGCCGAGGCCGGTGTCGCCGGCGAAGAAGATGTTGCCGTGGGGGAGTTGCACGACGAAGCTCGACCAGAGCGCGCGGTTGCGGTCGGCGAACCAGCGGCTGCCCCAGTGATGGTTGCGGGTGACGTGGACGAACGCCAGGCGGACCGGCGCTTTCGGCTGCGCTCCGCCCCACGGATTGTTGAAGCGTGAGGCGCTGGTCACTTCCCCCCAGTCGAGCGCCTCGACTCCCGGACAATCGCCGCAATCAGTCACCGCATTCCGGCCGGGAATGCCGGCCGCACGAAGCAACGCGTCGTTGCCGAGGCTCGTCACGATGATCGGCTCGTCGCGGTCCCAGAGCCGCTTGAGCGTCGTCAGGTCCATATGGTCGTAATGGTTGTGGCTGACGAGGACGAGATCGATCTTCGGCAGGTCCTCGAAGCGGACGCCGGGAGCCGCGACACGCTGCGGGCCGAAGCCGAACGGTCCGGCGCGGTCGCTCCACACCGGATCGGTGAGGATGTTGAGACCGCTGGTCTGGATCAGCACGGTGGCATGGCCGATCCAGGTGACGCGCATCGCCTGACCTTGGACTCGCGCGGCGGGTTTCGAGGGACGGACGCCGACATGGTCGGGCCAGACCGGCTCGGCCGAGTCGCCGAGAAGGCGGCGCGCGATGAAGCCGGCGCGGCTGCGGCCGGCGGGCAGGCGATCGTCGTCGCCGTCGGGATTGAAGAAGCGGGCACCGTCGAAATGCGCGCTCGCCGGCCCGCGATAATAGATACGATCGAGAAAGTGCGGGAGGACCGTGAAGGTCAGACACAGGACCACGACGGTCCACAGAATTACAGCCCCCGACCAGCGGAGCACCTTAGCGACAGCTATCATCACCGGCCCGCTAGCACCAAGCACTGGCGGCGGACAGATCGAAGCAGCGGCCGTATGTTGGCTGCAGCAACGATATGTGAGACCCTCCCATCCAGCGTGGGAGGGGGATCATGCTGCATCTGGATGACCAGGCATTCTGGGAGAAATTATCGGCGTCCGGGCAGGCGATCGGCGGCTTTGCGACCGCGATCGGCGTGGCAGTCGCGTTGGGCGCCGCGCTGCTCGTCATCTAGCAAGTATATCAAAGCAGAAGAGTCGCACGCGAGATGGGAGCGCTTGAAACACATCGGGAATATATTCAGCTCTGCATCCAGCATCCAGAGCTGGGCTGCTCGATCCTGATGTTGCAGGACCTCGGCCGCGACAGCTTCGCGAACATTCTTACGGACGGGCGATCCGTGGAAAGCGAGCGTGCATTGTGGTTCGCTTCGTACGTCCTGCACACTATGGAACAATTGTTCGAAGCGACGCAGGGACGGTTCAGGAGAGATGCGCACTGGCGCGCCACGATCTGGTCGCAACTGGACTATCATCGCGGCCTGCTCGAAGAGGTCTGGCCGCAATGGAGGCGGCATTACGGAACCCGTTTCGGCAAAATGATCGACAAGCTCCTCGATAGCCCGCCAGACGAGCCAGAGCCGGGCACTTGATCGCTCCGGCCCCCTTCCCTTAACGCCGCGACCATGACATCCGCGCTGCCCGCCTCCCCCGAAGATGCCGCCGCCGAGCTTGCCCGGCTCGCCGGGGAGATCGCGCATCACAATCGACGCTATCACGGCGAGGACGCGCCCGAGATCAGCGATGCGGCATTCGACGCACTGATGCGGCGCAATGCTGCGATCGAGGCGGCATTCCCTGATCTAATCCGCCCCGACTCGCCGTCGCGGCAAGTCGGTGCCGCGCCGTCGGGGCACTTGTCCAAGGTCGCCCACGCACAGCGCATGTTCAGCCTCGACAACGCCTTTGGCGAAGAGGATGTGCGCGACTTTCTCGGCCGCGTCCGGCGCTTCCTCAACCTCGCGCCGGACACGGCGATTGCGCTCACCGCCGAGCCCAAGATCGACGGCCTTTCCTGTTCGCTGCGCTATGAGAAGGGGCGGCTCGTCCAGGCCCTCACTCGCGGCGACGGCCAGATCGGCGAGGACGTGACGGCGAATGTCCGGACGATCGCCGACGTACCGCAGGAGATCGCCGACGCCCCCGAGATCTTCGAGGTGCGCGGCGAAGTGTATATGGCGAAGGACGATTTCGCGGCGCTCAACGCCCGGCTGCTCACCGAGGCGGACGACCCCGAAAAGGCGCGCCAGTTCGCCAATCCGCGCAACGCCGCCGCAGGCTCGCTGCGCCAGAAAGATGCGGGCGTGACGGCGTCGCGGCCGCTCAGATTCCTTGCCTGGGGCTGGGGCGAGACCAGCGCGCTGGCGGGCGACACCCAGGTGGAAGTGATCGCGGCGATCCGCTCAATGGGCTTCCCGGTCTCGGAGCTGTTCGCGGGGCCGCTCGATCTGGATGCGGCGCTGGCGCATTATCGCAGGATCGAGGCGGCGCGCGCCGACCTGCCGTTCGACATCGACGGCGTCGTCTACAAGGTCGACCGACTCGACTGGCAGGCGCGCCTCGGCTTCGTCGGGCGTGCGCCGCGCTGGGGGCTCGCGCACAAATTTCCCGCCGAGCGCGCCCAGACGACATTGCGCGCGATCGACATCCAGGTCGGGCGGACCGGCAAGCTCACGCCGGTGGCGCGGCTCGAACCGGTCACCGTCGGCGGCGTCGTCGTCACCAACGCGACCTTGCACAATGCCGACGAGATCGCCCGGCTCGGCGCGCGCCCGGGCGACCGCGTCGTGCTCCAGCGCGCCGGCGACGTGATTCCGCAGATCGTCGAGAATCTCACCCGCGACGAAGACCGTCCGGCTTACACCTTCCCGGACCATTGCCCGCGCTGCGGCTCGGAAGCCGTGGCCGAGGAAGGGGAAGTCGACGTGCGCTGCACCGGCGGATTGATCTGCCCTGCGCAGCGGCTCGAGCGACTGAAGCATTTCGTCAGCCGCGGCGCGCTCGACATCGAAGGGCTGGGCGAGAAGACCCTTGTCGAATTTCTCGACCTCGGCTGGATCGCCGAACCGGCGGATATCTTCCGCCTGGCCGCGCACCGGGACGAACTGCTTGGGCGTGAGGGCTGGCAGGAAAAGTCAGTCGATGCTCTGCTCGCGGCGATCGAGGCGAAACGCGCGCCCGACGCGGCGCGGCTGCTGTTCGGGCTCGGCATTCGCCACATCGGCGCGATCACCGCGCGCGATTTGCTCAAGCGCTATGCGACGCTCGACGCGCTCAAAAAGCTCGCCGACGAAGTGATCGCGCTGCGTGAGGCAATGCCGGCTGCAGTCGGCGAAACCGAGGCCAAGCACCGCGCGCGCCTCGACAAGGCGATCAGCGAGCATATCGGCGTCGAGAATGTCGGCGGCGCCGTCGGCCAGGCGCTCGCCGATTTCTTCCATGAGCCACACAATCGCGCGGTGTGGGACGATCTGCTCGCCGAGGTATCGCCGCCGCCCTTCATCGTCGAGACCCGCGCATCCGAGGTGTCGGGCAAGACGCTCGTCTTCACCGGCAGCCTCGAGACACTCAGCCGCGACGAGGCCAAGGCACAGGCCGAGTCGCTCGGCGCACGAGTCGCGGGATCGGTATCGGCGAAGACCGATCTGGTGATTGCGGGGCCCGGCGCTGGCTCGAAGCTCAAAAAAGCCGCGGAACTCGGAATCCGGGTGATCAGCGAGGCGGAATGGGCGGGAATCGTCGCCGCCACCGAGTGACTTTTTTGCAACGCAACAAATGAATCAACTGTTACCAACAGCTTGGTCCACAGCCTGCTGTTGACTGTCATCGAGTCGACATATTTGAAATCCAGAGGGCGGCGCGACGGTGCAAAGACACCGCGCGTGTATTCGTGCACCTTGGGCACACCGAAAGGGACTTCTACAAATGCGCACCAAGCTTTTTGCGGGCGTGGCTTTTGCCGCGCTCATGATTCCGGCGAGCGCCTTCGCGCAATCCACCGGTACGATCGACTTCGAAGAGGGCAGCGAAGAGATCGTCGTGACCGGCAGCCGCGCGCAGAACGGCGTGAACGGCATCGTGGTTCCCGACACCACCAAGACCCGTGGCGTGCTCAACCAGGAATTCATCCAGCGCCAGGCGCCGGGCCAGTCGGTCAACGACCTGATCAACCAGCTTCCGGGCGTCAGCTACACCAATAACGATCCCTTCGGTTCGTCGGGCGGCTCGCTCAACATCCGCGGCTTCGAATCGAGCCGCATCAGCCAGACCTTCGACGGCATCCCGCTCAACGATACCGGCAACTACGCCATCTATGGCAATCAGCAGCTCGATCCCGAGCTGATCGAGCAGGTCAACGTCAACATGGGCACCACCGATGTGGACAGCCCGACTGCCGGCGCAACCGGTTCGACGGTCAACTACCGCACGATGAACCCGACCGAGGATTTCGGCGTCAAGCTGATCGGCTCGGCCGGCGACTTCGACTTCTTCCGCATCTTCGGCGTGGTCAACACCGGCAACCTGACGTCGTTCGGCACGCGCGCATGGCTCTCCGCCAGCACCCAGACCAACCATTCCCCGTTCAACAAGCGCGCGCTGGTCGACAAGCAGCAGTATAACGCGAAGATCTACCAGCCGATCGGCGACAATGGCGACTTCATCGCGCTCGCCGGCCATTACAACGAGAACCGCAACAACTTCCAGGGTTCGGTGCCGCTGCGTACCGACCTGCGGCAGCTGAACGCGGCGGGCACCGATCTCGGCCCGCGCAATGTCGGTCCCAACACAACCGACCGGTTCCCTATCGATCGCGACGAGCGCGAATACACCGTGCCGCTCTGCCAGGTGACCAACACCGCGCGTCCGGGTGTCGTCGATGCGGCGAATAGCTGCGGCTCGGCATTCGACGAGCGCTACAACCCGTCGAACACCGGCAACATCCGCATCAACTCGCGATTCACGCTGGCCGAGGGCCTCGTGCTCGCGGTCGATCCGAGCTTCCAGTACACCAAGGCCAATGGCGGCGGCACCGTGGTCGCGCAGGAAGCGCGCCGCGACGTGAACCCCACCGGCGGCGCCGCGAACTGCAACACCACCCCGAACGGCGCGGCAGTCAGCTGCCAGGTCGGCTATATCGGCGGCACGCCCTATTTCGGCCGTGACCTCAACGGCGACGGCGATCTGCTCGACACCGTTCGCCTGCTGGCGCCGAGCCAGACCCAGACCTATCGCATCGGCGTGATCTCGTCGCTGCGTTACACGATTTCGCCCGGCCAGACCGTCCGCGTCGCCTACACCTATGATCGTGGACGCCACCGCCAGACCGGCGAGACTGGCCGTCTGCAGTATAACGGCAAGCCCTTCGACGTCTTCCCGGTCAACGATCCGGTGCTCGACGTGAACGGCAATGCGCCGCAGAAGCGCGATCGCCTGTCCTACGCCATCCTGCACCAGTTCGCAGCGCAGTATAATGGCGAGTTCTTCGACGGCACGTTCCGCGTCGATGCGGGCCTCAGCATGAAGTTCCTGCGTCGCAACCTGAACAATTTCTGCGCAACCTCGAGCGCGGCCGGCTTCGTCGAGTGCTTCGGTGCGGACACCGCCGGCCAAGCCGCATGGCTTGCCGCAAACCCGACGCAGACCGTTCCCGCGGCGGCCAATGTCGCAGGCGCAAATTGCCCGACCGGCGCCGTCAACTGCACCTTCCCCACCCAGGGACCGCAGCAGCGCATTGTCGACTATAAGCGGCTGCTGCCGAACATCGGTTATGTCGCCGACATCACCGACAAACTGTCGCTCTACGGAAACTTCTCGCAGAGCATCCAGGTGCCGGGCACCGACAACCTGTACAATTCGTTCTACTATCCGATCACTGCCGATCAGGCGAACCCGAAGCCGGAATCGACCGACAATTTCGAAACCGGTCTGCGCTATCGCTCCTCCAAGGTGCAGGCGCAGGTCGCCGCATGGTACACCAATTATGAGAACCGCCTGGCATCGTCGTACGACGCCGAGCTCGACAAGACCGTGTACCGCAATCTCGGCAAGGTGAAGCGCTTCGGCTTCGACGGCACGATCGCCTATCGTCCGCTCGACCAGCTCAGCGTCTATGCCTTCGGTTCGTATCTCGACTCGGAGATCCAGGACAATGTCGTCGCCGGCCGGACCGCGTCAGGCGCGCCGATCTTTGCACCGACGAAGGGGAAGCGCGAATCGAACGCTCCGGTCTACACCTTCGGCGGTGGCGCACAGGCCAATCTTGGCTTCGTTGACTTCGGCGTCGATGTGAAGCGGACGGGTCCGCGTTACATTTACGACACGAACGAGCCGGTGCAGCAGATCGTGAATGGCACCGCGGTTCAGGTCTATGGCAACAAGACTCCGGCCTATACGCTCGTCGACTTGAACGCGCGCGTCCCGCTCGGCTGGGCCGGTCTCAACGACAAGACCTATTTCCAGCTCAACGTGCGCAACGTGTTCGACGAGCTCTGGGTGAGTTCGCTCAACAGCGGCAACGGCGCCCTGAATCAGGGTCCGACCTTCAGCGGCACCGGCGCGATCACCGCCTATGGCAACGCGCCGAACTCGCAGATCGGTTATCCGCGCACCGTCATCGGTTCGCTGGTGATCGGCTTCTAGGCCGGCTTCCCGATCCGAAACAAAGAGCCGCCGCTCCAGCGATGGAGCGGCGGTTTTCTTTTGTGGTGAATATTCCGGCTGCCCGCTTCCCCATTCGCCCTGAGCTTGTCGAAGGGCCGCACTTCGTTCTCTACTGCTCAAGAGAGAAGAACGGTGCTTCGACAAGCTCAGCACGAACGAAGATAAGGTGCCGTTCGCCGGTTCAGTCCGGAATTACGGAAACCTCGACGATCTCGATCGCCTCGGCGCGACCGTTAAAGTCGACGCGCTCGCCTTCTTCGGCACCGAGCAACGCATTGGCGAGCGGCGCCGAGAAGGCCAGCCGATCGGCATGCGGATCGGCCTCGTCATGGCCGACCACATCGATCACCCGCTCCTTGCCGGCGAGGCGAATGCGGACGCGCGAGCCTATGCCGACGACACCCTCCTCCGGCGGCGGCGCGAGCTCGGCAGTGGTGCGCCGCGTGTTCCAGTAGCGCAGCTCGCGCCGGAGCACTTCGCGCGGCTCCTCCTGACCCTCGACCGCGATCGCCGCCTCGAGTTCGGTCACCTTCGCCTCGATCAGCGCACGTCCCCGCGCGGTCACCAGATTGGGACCGGCGGGCAGCGGAATCTCGAACTTCGGTTCCTTATGTTCCTCGTCGCTCTCGCGGCGAAAGGCGACGCTCATCGTTGCGGCAATTCCTCTAAAGTCGACGATACCTTCCAAAGATCGATCGCGCCTTCGGTTGCATGCCGGTCAATCTCGGTGAGCTCTTCGGCCGAGAAACTCAGATTGTTCACTGCGTCGAGCGAGTTGTCGAGCTGCTCGACGGTGCGCGCCCCGATCAGCGCCGAAGTCACCCGCGGGTCGCGCAGCACCCAGGCGATCGCCATCTGCGCCAGCGTCTGGCCGCGGCGTTCGGCGATGGCGTTGAGCGCGCGGATGCGGGCGATATTCGCTTCCGAAAGCAGCCCCTCTCCCAGCGAGCCGCCTTTGGCGGCGCGCGCGTCGGCAGGGACGCCGTTGAGATATTTGGACGAGAGCATGCCCTGGGCGAGCGGCGAGAAGGCGATGCAGCCGGTGCCGAGATCGTCGAGCGTGTCGAGAAGCTCCTGCTCGATCCAGCGATTGAGCATCGAATAGCTCGGCTGGTGGATGAGCAAAGGCACCTTGTATTCGGCGAGGATCGCCGCCGCCTTGCGGGTGAGCTCGGGCGAGTAGGACGAGATGCCGACGTACAGCGCCTTGCCCTGGCGGTGGAGATGGGCGAGCGCGCCCATCGTCTCCTCGAGCGGGGTCTTCGGATCGACCCGGTGCGAATAGAAGATGTCGACATAATCGAGCCCCATCCGCTTGAGGCTCTGGTCGCACGAGGCGATCAGATATTTGCGGCTGCCGCCGACATCGCCGTAAGGCCCGGGCCACATGTCCCAGCCGGCCTTGGTCGAGATCACCAGCTCGTCGCGATGGCCGGCGAAGTCTGCGGCCATCACCCGGCCGAAATTCTCTTCGGCCGAACCGTAAGGCGGGCCGTAATTGTTGGCGAGATCAAAATGGGTGACGCCGCGATCGAAGGCGCGGCGCAGCATCGCCCGGCCGGTTTCGAACACATCGGTGCCGCCAAAATTCTGCCACAGGCCAAGGCTGATCGCCGGCAAATCGAGCCCCGAACGCCCGCAGCGGCGATAGGGCATGCGGCCGTCATATCGCGCAGGATCGGCGTGCCAGGGTTGGGGATAGGCCATGGTCTCTGTTCTCCGACGAAAGATGCTGCGCGCGTGTAGCCGATCCCGCGACGCGGCACAGCCTTTGCGTCCTATAATGGTGGGGACGTCCCGAAGTTCAGTGAAGGATTCCCCATGTCGCGCCTCGCGCTCGTCATGATCGCACGCAACGAGGCGCGCTGCATTGCGCGCTGCCTCCACAGCGTCCGGCCGCATGTCGACACAATGATCGTGCTCGATACCGGCTCGACCGACGACACGGTCGCGATCGCGCAGGCCTGCGGCGCGACGGTCCACCATTTCGCGTGGTGCGACGATTTCGCCGCCGCGCGCAACGCCGCGCTCGACTGTTCCGACGCCGACTGGAATCTGATCCTCGACGCCGACGAATGGCTCGAGGGTGATGCCGGTGCACTGGGCGGCGCGACGCTGCCCGCCGCACCTGTTCCGGCGCGGTTCGTCGGCTGCGTCCGGATCGTGAGCCAGACGGGAGCGGACCAGCCGGCCGCGCGCAAATATATCCCGCGGGTGCTGCCGCGCGGGGTGCGCTACGAAGGGCGGATCCATGAGCAGCCGGTCTCGCCGTTGCCGATGACGATCTTGCCGCTGGCGGTGCGCCATGACGGGTTCGAGGAGGCGCAGCTCGCGCGCAAGGCGGGGCGCAACGAGGCGCTGCTGCGTGCCGAGCTCGAAGTCAATTCGGACGATTCCTATCTCTGGTTCCAGCTCGGCCGCGAGCATCTCGTCCGTGGCAGGAACGGCGAGGCAGCCGACGCGCTGCTCGCCGCGCATCGCACCTGCGCGCCCGACGCGGCTTGGCGCCACGGCGTGATCGTTGCGGCGCTGCAGGCGCTCAAGCGTGCCGAACGCTTCGATGAGGCGCTGGCCTTTGCCGATGCCGAGCATGGCAATTGGCCGCGCTCGCCCGATTTCTATTTCGCCGTTGCCGATCTCTATCTCGATTATGCCAGCCACCGGCCCGACATCGCGATGGCGGAGCTGCTGCCTGTGGTGGAGGGCGCGTGGAAGCGCTGTCTCGAGATCGGCGAGCGGCCCGATCTCGACGGCTCGGTCGAGGGCTGCGGCAGCCATCTCGCGGCGCAGAACCTCGCGATGTTCTACGAGACCTTGGGCATTGACGACGACGCCCGCTTCTATGCCGAGATGGGGGCAGGAATGCGCGCGCGGCTGGCGGCTTGAAGCGCCGTGCTCCTGCGAAAGCAGGAGCCCAGAGCCGCGAGCGACGTCCTCCATAACCCTGGGCTCCTGCTTTCGCAGGAGCACGTCAAACCGTGAAGCTCTCGCCGCAGCCGCAACTGCCCTTGGCATTGGGGTTCTGGAACGTGAAGCCGGCGGTGAAATCGTCCTCGACCCAGTCCATCGTCGAGCCGACGAGATAGAGCACCGACGCGCCGTCGACATAGAAGGTGCCGCCGGGCGTCTCGATCTTCTCGTCGAACGGCTTGGCTTCGGTGACGTAATCGACCGAATAAGCGAGGCCCGAACAGCCGCGCCGCGGAGTCGACAGCTTGACGCCGACCGTGCCCTCGGGCGCCTTGGCCATCAGCTCGGCGATACGCGCCTCGGCGCGCTCGGTGAGCATGAGGGCGGCGGGGCGTTCGCGAACGGTCGCCATCACAACATCCCCAGTTCGAGCTTGGCGTCGTCGGTCATCTTCTGCGGGTCCCAAGGCGGATCCCAGACGAGATTGACTTCGGCATGGCCGATCCCGGGGACGGAGCCGACGCGCAACTCGACTTCACCCGGCATGGATTCCGCCACCGGGCAATGCGGCGTGGTCAGCGTCATCGTCACTGCGGCGTGGCCGTCATTGGTGATGTCGACGCCATAGATCAGCCCGAGATCGTAGATGTTCACCGGGATTTCGGGATCGTAGATCTCCTTGAGCGCCTCGATCACCGACTCATAGAGCGCGCCGCCGGGCTCGCCCGCCGGATGCGGCTCGGGCTTTTGCGAGAGGAAGCCGGCAAGATAGTCGCGCTTGCGCTCGAACGTCTCCTGCACGCCCGCCGATGCTTCGGTGGGCGCATCAAAGGCGTCCTCCACGCGCGCCTTGGGCGGCGCCGCGACGGCGTCGACTTCCTCGCTCACGATTCTGCGTTCCTCGTTCACCCGAAAATCCTCGTCACGCGTTCGATACCCTTGATCAGAGCGGCGATGTCGGCCGCGCTGTTGTACACCCCGAAGCTGGCCCGCGCCGTCGCGGGCACCCCGAGAGAGTCCATCAGCGGCTGCGCGCAGTGATGCCCCGCGCGGATCGCAACATCGCCTTCGTCCAAGATGGTGGCGACGTCGTGCGGATGCACCCCCTCGACAGCGAAACTGACGATGCCGGCGCTGTCGTCCGGGCCGAACAGCCGGACGCTGTTGATCTGCGACAGCGCTTCGCGCGCCTGCGTCACCAAAGCGGTTTCGTGTGCATGGATGCGCTCCAGCCCGATCCCCGCGACATAGTCGACGGCAGCGTGCAGCCCGACCACACCGACGATGTGCGGCGTCCCAGCCTCGAAGCGGCCGGGCGGCGGGGCATAGGTCGTCTTCGCGAAAGTGACACGATCGATCATCGAGCCGCCGCCCTGGTACGGCGGCATCGCATCGAGCAGTTCATAGCGGCCCCAGAGCACGCCGATCCCGGTCGGGCCGTAGAGCTTGTGGCCCGAGAAGACATAAAAGTCGCAGCCGATCTCGGCGACGTCGACCGGCAGGCGCGGCACGGCCTGGCAGCCGTCGAGCAGTATCCGGGCGCCGACCGAATGCGCGATTTCGGTCGCGCGCTTCGCATCGAGCACCGAGCCGAGCACGTTCGACACGTGCGCGAGCGCGACCAGTTTGTGCGCGGGGGTGATCATCGCCGCCATTGCGTCGAGATCAATGCGCTGGTCGGGCGTGAGGGGCACCACGTCGATCGCCGCGCCGACTCTCTCCGCGATCATCTGCCACGGCACGATGTTCGAATGATGCTCGAGCGTCGACAGCAGGATGCGGTCGCCGGCCTTGAGCTGGGTCCCCGCCCAGCACTGCGCGACGAGGTTGATCCCCTCGGTCGCGCCGCGGACGAAGATCGTCTCCTCGGGCTTGCCGCCGATGAACTTCGCGACCCGCGCGCGCGCCGCCTCGAACGCCAAGGTCATATCGGCGGAACGCTGGTACACGCCGCGATGCACCGTGGCATAGGTCTCGCCATAGCCCCGGGCGATCGCGTCGAGCACCGGCTTCGGCTTTTGCGAAGTCGCGGCAGTGTCGAGATAGGCCCAGCCTGCCGGAATCGCCGGGAAATCAGCGAGCAGGTCGAGCGGACGGGTGTCGAGGGCCACGCTCACAGCGCCTTCTCCAGCCATTTGTCGGCATCCGCCTCGAACGCCGCGCGCACTGTCTCCTCGCCGATCCGCGACACTGCGTCGGCGACGAACGCCCGCGTCAGCAGCGCCTTGGCACGCGGCTCTGGCACGCCGCGGCTCTGCAGATAGAACAAAGCGCGCTTGTCGAGTTCGCCGACGGTAGCGCCGTGTGCGCACTTCACGTCATCGGCAAAGATCTCGAGTTCGGGCTTGAGATTGACCGTGGCTGCACGCTCGAGCAGCAGCCCGCGCAGCGACTGCTCGCCATCGGTCTGCTGCGCGCCGCGCGCGACTTCGACCCGCGCGGCGAGGCTCGCCACCGAGCGGTCGGCCGCGACTGCGCGCCACAATTGCCGCGAAGTGCCCTCCACCGCCTCGTGCCGCACCGAAACCGCCGCTTCCTGCTTCTGCGTTCCCGAAGTGAGCAGCGCCCCGCCCATTTCAGCGAACGCTGCCTTGCCGGTCAGCGTCAGCGCACCATCGACCCGGCTGCCCATCCCGCCGGCGCCGAGGAAGATCGAGACGAGACTCGCCGCCTCGCCGATCTCCGCCTCGTCACGGAGCGACACGAAGCCATCGGCCTGGAGCAATCGCACCGAACGCATCAGCCGAGCGCCGCGCGCGAGCGTCATCTGCGTCAGCCGGTTGGCCCAGCCGCCGCCCGCATAGGTCTCGACCACCGATGCGACTGCATCCTCGCCCATCGCGATCCGCGCAGGCACATGGCTCTCGCCGCCGGAGCCGAGATGCACGATCTGGATGCCGGTCACCGCCGCCTGAGCCCCGAGCGTCAGCACCCAGCCCTCGCCTTCGGCCATGCCGCCGAGCGGATGGGCGGTCTCGGGGGCAAAACGCGCGACCTTCACCGGGCCGGGCCGGCTGTGCGCCGGTTCGAACACACCATCGACGAACAGCAGCCGCGGTCCGTCCAGGTCGAGGAAGAGATCGGCAGGCTTGATCCCCGCGTCGCGCGGCTCGGCATCGGCGGCCGCACGCAGGGCCGCCATGTCCGCCCAGCGCCATTCCTCGAGGCGCGGAGAGGGCAGTTCGAGGATCGTACTCATCCAATCCTCCCCGGCACGGGGAGGGGGACCATGCGCAGCATGGTGGAGGGGGCGGGCGGCAGAGGACGTCGCTGGTGGAGAGCCCCCTCCGTCAGCGCTTCGCGCTGCCACCTCCCCGTACCGGGGAGGATCTGAAAAAAGCCCATCACGCCGCCACAGCCCCATAGCCTTCGCGCTCGAGCTGAAGCGCGAGTTCCGGACCGCCGGTGCGCGTGATGCGGCCGGCTTCGAGCACATGGACGAAATCGGGCTGCACATAATCGAGCAGCCGCTGATAGTGGGTGATCAGCAGCACCGCTTTGTCGGGCGCGCGCATGATCCGGTTGATCCCCTCGCCCACTGCCTTGAGCGCATCGATGTCGAGCCCGGAGTCCGTCTCGTCGAGAATCGCCAGCTTCGGCCCGAGAATCCCCATCTGGACCATCTCGTTGCGCTTCTTCTCGCCACCCGAGAAACCGACATTGACCGGCCGCTTGAGCATTTCCTGATCCATGCCGAGTGCATCGGCCTGCGCCCGGGCGAGCTTGAGGAACTCGCCCCCTGAGAGCGGCACCTCGTCCCGTGCCCGGCGCTGGCTGTTGAGCGCCTCGCGCAGGAACTGGACGTTGGAGATGCCCGGAATCTCGACCGGATATTGAAAGCCGAGGAACAGGCCCGCGGCAGCGCGCGCATGCGGGTCCATTTCGAGCAGGTCCTGCCCGTCGAACGTCGCGCTGCCGCCGGTCGGCTCGTAGCCCGGACGGCCGCCGAGGACATAGCCGAGCGTCGACTTGCCCGCGCCGTTGGGGCCCATGATCGCGTGCACCTCGCCCGCATTGACCTGCAGGCTGAGCCCCTTGAGAATTTCCTTGCCGTCGACTTCGGCGCGCAGATCGGTGATGGTAAGCATATCTTCCTATTCTTCCTTGCCGAGCTGCGCGCGCGCATAAGCGAGCAGCTGCGGGCGCACACAGGCGCGGATCGCATCGGGTTCGCGCAGGCCGGACCGGGCGCAGGCGACGGTGGTCTCACAGGCGGTGCGATCGAATCCCGCATCGCCGCTGCTCTTCGCGATGGCGCAGGCGCGGACGCGCCGCTTACGGTCGAGCTTCAGGCGGACGCGCATGCGCTCCTGGCGCGCACGTACCACGATCTCTTCCTCGGGCGCCTCCTGCCCCAAACTCGCCTGGCTGGCGGGCGCGAGCAGCAAGGCGGCGAGCGACAGAATCATAGCGGCACCGTGAGCAGCTTGACCATCTTGAGCGGCTCGGGCGCATTATAGGCATCGACCCGGCCGCCATCGGGCAGCTCCCAGATGATCTTGTACTGTTTCGGCTGGACGATCGCAGCGGAGACATCGACCTCTACGGAATCGAGAATCTCCTCCATCCGGCCCCACCAGCGCTTGTTCACCGGCCGATCGCCGAGCAGGATCCGGCCCTGCGCATAGTCGCTCTCGACAAAGGCGCGGCAGCCCTTGATCGCGTCCTGCACCTTGGCGGCGCGCGAGGTCTCTTCGGCGGGCGCGACGCCGACCTGCCGCACGATGCAGCGCGCATGGCGAGTCGCGATGCCGATCTGCGGCACGTTCTCGACCGCGACGCCGCCGGCGCCCTGCAGGGCGAGTGCGAGCAAAAATCCGAACGTCATTCCATCACTCCCGGGGGCGCAAACACCCGCCCCGCAATTGGCCTCCGCGTGCCGACGCTCTGTCGTGCGCTGCTCACTCCCCGAGCTCCTTGGCCGGTCCGACGCGAATGATCGGCCCGTCGGAAGGCGCCTTCGGCAGCGGCGGCAATTTCACCCGCTGACGCTCGGTCTCGCGGCTCGGCTCCTGCGGTCCGATCGGTCCCGCCTGCCCCTGCGCGAGTGACGGCTTCGGATCCGACAGCTTCGGCAGGACGAAGGTTTGCGGCGTTGAGGGATTGGCCGGGCGCAGATCGCCCGGAACCGCGCCGCCCGAAAGTTCGAGGAAGGTCAGCTCGCGGCAATCGGTCACTTCGTCGGCGGTCTTCGCATAGCAGACCGGCGTCGCCTGACACGCATTGGTGTCGCGCCTCTGGCTGCCGCTCGACACCATGATCCGGCAGTTGCGCAACTTGCCGTCGGCGCCGCGATCGAACAGCATCGTCGTGTTCCCGAATTGCGCGCGCACGACGATCTCCTCGTCCTGCGCCTCGGCAGCCGGCGGCGCGGCAGGCACGTCCTGCGCGAGAAGGAGAAGCAAGGGGTAGATCACCGGGTTTGCACCGATCCGTCGCCTAGCGGCAAAATGGATGCCAAAGTCAGTCCGGGATTACGGGGTGAGAACCGCCCGATCACCCCACGCTCCCCTCAAGACTGATTCCGAGCAATTTCTGCGCCTCGACCGCGAATTCCATTGGCAGCTGCTTGAGCACTTCCTTTGCGAAGCCGTTGACGATCAGCGCGACGGCGGCTTCCTGATCGAGCCCGCGCTGCATCGCGTAGAAGAGCTGGTCCTCGCTGATCTTCGAGGTGGTTGCCTCGTGTTCGATCTGTGCGCTCGGATTCTTGACCTCGATATAGGGCACGGTGTGTGCGCCGCACTGGTCGCCGAGCAGCAGGCTGTCGCACTGCGTGAAGTTGCGCACATTTTCCGCGCCGGCATTGACCAGCACCTTGCCGCGATAGGTGTTGTCGCTGCGGCCGGCGCTGATGCCCTTCGACACGATCGTCGAGCGGGTGTTCTTGCCGATGTGCAGCATCTTGGTGCCGGTATCCGCCTGCTGGCGGCCGTTGGTCACTGCGACCGAGTAGAATTCGCCGACCGAGCCGTCGCCCTTGAGCACGCAGGACGGATATTTCCAGGTGATCGCACTGCCGGTCTCGACCTGAGTCCACGACACCTTCGAGTTCCTGCCCTCGCAGAGCGCGCGCTTGGTGACGAAGTTGAAGATGCCCCCCACCCCGTTCTCGTCGCCGGGATACCAGTTCTGCACGGTCGAATATTTGATCTCGGCATCGTCGAGCGCGACCAGCTCGACCACGGCGGCGTGGAGCTGGTTTTCGTCGCGCATCGGCGCGGTGCAGCCTTCCAGATAGGAGACGTACGCCCCCTTGTCGGCGACGATCAGGGTCCGCTCGAACTGGCCGGTATTCTCGGCATTGATGCGGAAATAGGTGCTCAGCTCCATCGGGCAGCGCACGCCCTCGGGCACATAGACGAAGGTGCCGTCGGAGAAGACCGCGGCGTTCAGCGCCGAGAAGAAATTGTCGCGTACGGGCACGACCTTGCCGAGCCATTTGCGGATCAGCTCGGGATATTCGCGGATCGCCTCGCTGATCGAGCGGAAGATGACGCCGGCCTCCTCGAGCTCCTTGCGGAAGGTGGTCGCCACCGAGACGCTGTCGAACACCGCGTCGACCGCGATCTTGCGCGCGCCTTCGACTCCGGCGAGGACCTTCTGCTCCTCGATCGGAATGCCGAGCTTCTCATAGGTGCGCCGGATCTCGGGATCGAGCTCGTCGAGCGAGGCGAGCTTCTTCTTCTGCTTCGGCTCGGCGTAATAATAGGCATCCTGGTAATCGATCGGCGGGATCTGCAGCTTCGCCCACTCGGGAAGCTCCATTTCCTGCCAGATCCGGAACGCCTTCAGCCGCCAGTCGAGCATCCATTCGGGCTCGCTCTTCTTCGCGCTGATATAGCGGATCGTCTCTTCGCTGAGCCCCTTGGGCGCGAACTCCTGCTCGACGTCCGAGGCGAAGCCCCATTCATATTTCTTGTTCGCGGCGGCGAGCGCCTCGGCATTTCTGGTGGCCACGACTTAAACCTCAACCGTTCGCGCTGAGCTTGTCGAAGCACTGTCCTGCTTCAGGCCCGCGGAAGAAGAAAAAAACGGCCCTTCGACAAGCTCAGGGCGAGCGGGGACCACGAGACTCGCCAGGCTCACACCCGCGAGCGCACCCTTGACCGCATCATTGACGGCGTTCCAGTGCGGCATCACCCGGCACGACCCTTCGATCGCGCAATCGTGGCGACCCGTATCGACGCAGGCGGTCATCGCGATCGGCCCCTCGATCGCCTCGACAATGTCGGCAAGGGTGATTGCTGCGGCAGGCCGGGACAGCCGAAAGCCGCCACCAGTTCCCCTCGCACTCTCAATCAGGCCCGCCGCCGAGAGCTTGCTGACCAATTTCTGGACCGTCGGCAGCGGCAGGCCGGTCTCGCCGGCGAGCGACGTGGCGTTGAGCCGGCACGACGCGCCGCAATGGCGCGCAGCGGCCGCCATCATCACCACGGCATAATCGGCAAGGCTCGAAAGACGCATCTACTCACAATCGGAACGATTCTGTCCGATTGCAAATGGGGCTAAGCGGCGCGAAGGTCAACCGGCTCGGGAATGACTTCGGGCAGGAAGTGCAGCCCTTCGTTGCGCAGGGTCAGCGCCAGCGCCGGATCGCTGTTGCCGCGCAGGCTCGTCGGCGTGTGCCCGGTGAAGTGCTTCACTTCGTTGATCATGTGCGACTGATCGGCGAACGGGCCGACCACGTCGGAGATCGGGGCGCCCTGGAAGATCTGCATCGCGGCGCGGATCGCGCGGAACTTGCGCTTGAGCTTGGTCGGCGGGCCGCCGAAATATTCGAGGCACAGCCGCTGGACCTGGCGCTCGCCGAGCCCCGAGGTCGCCTCGATCGTGGCGTAGAGCGCGTCGATCGTCGGGTCCTCGCTCGCCGCCCATTCGCGCACGGCGTTGAGGAACGGGAAATGCGGCTCGGGGACCGGCTTCACTTCCTCCTGGCGCATGATCAACTGTGGGGCGATCGCCGAGATCATCTCGTCGAGCGCGTTCATATCGCGCAATTGCTCGAGCAGCCGCGGCGCGCGCTCACAGAACAGTTTCTCGCCGTCGATGATGTGATCGGTGACCTTGTGCGCGGGGATGCCGATCAGCGCCTTCCAGCCGATCGCGCGCAGCACCACGCCGAAGCACAGAACCGGGCCGCGCATCCGGTAGCTTGCGGCGGCGGTGCCGGGCCCGGCGACCATGATCGGCTTGAGCGCCTCGACATGCCCGTCGGGGAAGGTCATCTCGCCTTCGCCGCGGATCAGGAAACGGATCTGGCCGATGTCGACCCGCTCGGTGCGTTCGAGCTCGGCAGTGGCGTCGCTGCGGAACAAATAATAGGATTCGACGTGCGGGAGCAGACGCCCCTTGGCACGTTTGAGTTCGATCGTCGGCATCGCCGGTTGCCCGGCATTCGCCTCCGCGACGATCACTTTTTGACTGGTTGCGCCCCGCATGTACGACCCGAGCCCCCCGGTTTCCGGAATCTGTGTCTCGGACGTGTCTATAACCGGCTGGGGGCGCAGATAAAAGTGGCCCGGCCGGTATTACCCGGCCGGGCCAGTGGAAAGGGTTCCCCCCGTTGAAGCGGAAAACCCCTCGGGTCGCAAAAACTGATTAGCTCAACCGTCGGACGACGTATTGGACGGATTCGACATTATGCGAATTTTGACGCGCGGCCTCGGCGATGCGAAGGCGACGGCATGGCCTATCCGCTCCGTTCCGCACTGTTTTCGCTCGACGCAGAGACTGCCCATCGCGCCGCGATCGCGGCATTGCGGGGCTGGGGCAGCATCGGCACGCCCTTTGCCGACCGCTCCGGATCGGATGCATCCACCGCCGTTCGTGTCGCGGGAATCGAATTTCCCAACCGCGTGGGGCTTGCCGCCGGGCTCGACAAGAATGCCGAGGCGATCGCCGGGCTGTTCGGGCTCGGCTTCGGCGCGGTCGAGGTCGGCACGCTGACTCCGCGGCCGCAACCCGGCAACCCGAAACCGCGGCTGTTCCGCCTCGTCGAAGACGAGGCCGTGATTAACCGGATGGGGTTCAACAACGACGGTATCGACGCTGCGCTGGCGCGAATCGCGAGGCTGTCGGCCCGCCGCGGGGCGCTGGGGATCAATGTCGGAGCCAACAAGGATTCGGCCGATCGGGTGACGGATTATGCGGAGGGCGTACGCAAGGCGGCGACGCACGCCGATTACATCACGATCAACGTCAGCTCGCCCAACACGCCGGGGCTGCGCGATCTCCAGTCGCGCCCGGCGCTGGACGAATTGCTCGCCGCCTGTGACCAGGCGCGGGGCGCCACGCCCCTGTTCCTCAAGATCGCGCCCGATCTCGACCGCGCCGGGATCGAAGGCGCCGTGCGCGCGGCGATCGACAACCGGGTCGACGCGCTGATCGTCTCGAACACCACGATCTCGCGGCCGCCCTTGCGTTCACCCCATGCGAGCGAAGCCGGCGGCCTCTCCGGCGCTCCCTTGCGCGAACTCGCGCGTGCCAAACTGGTCGAGGCGCGCGAGGCCAGCGGCGGTCAATTGCCGCTGATCTCGGCGGGCGGGATCGACAGTGCCGACGAGGCGAAAAGGCGGCTCGACGCCGGCGCGGTGCTCGTCCAGATCTACAGCGCCCTGGTCTATCGAGGCCCGGGCCTGGTGCGCGAGATCGTCCGCGGATTGGCGGCAAGCGGCTGACGTAGCGTCTTTGCCGTCTCGCCAAAGCCCGCTACGGCTAGGCCCATGAAAAGACTGGTCGCGCTGCTGATTGCCCTGTTCCTGCCCTTCGCCGCATCGGCGCAGGGAATCGTCAGCGCCGCTGACCCGCGCGCCGCCGCGGCCGGAGTCGAGATCCTCCGCAAGGGCGGATCGGCGACCGACGCGGCGATCGCGACGATGCTCGCGCTGAACGTGGTCGAGCCGCAGAGTGCCGGCATCGGCGGCGGCGCCTTTTTCGTCCAATATGATGCGAAGCGCAAAGCGACGACGACGGTCGACGGCCGCGAAGCCGCACCGATGGCAGCCGACTCGCGCTGGTTCTACGCCGACGGCAAGCCACTCGGCATTCGCGAGGCGATCCCCGGTGGGCGCAGTGTCGGCGTGCCGGGCACGCTGCGTGCAATGGCGCTGGCGCACCAGCATGGCGGCAAGCTGCCCTGGGCGGACCTTTTCGGCCCGGCGATCCGGCTGGCCCGCGAGGGCTTTGGCGTATCGCCACGACTCAGCGCTGCGCTCGGCCGCTTCGGGCACGGCGATGCCGCCAGCCGCGCAATCTTCTATGACGCGGCGGGCAAGCCGCTGACCAGGATCCGCAACCCCGCGCAAGCCGATCTGTTCGAGCGGGTCGCGAAGCTGGGCCCCGACGCCTTCTACGTGGGGCCGCAAGCCGAAAAGCTCGTCGCGACGGTCAACAACGCCGCGCGCAATCCGTCCAGGATGACGGTCGGCGATCTCGCCGCCTACGAAGCGAAGGAGCGCCCGGTGCTGTGCGGCACCTATCGCCGGCACAGGATCTGCTCGATGGGTCCGGTGTCTTCGGGGGGCACCGCGGTGCTGATGATCCTCAAGCAGCTCGAGCGCTTCGACATGGCGAAGCTGGGCAAGGATTCGCCCGTTGCGTGGCACCTGTTCGCCGAAAGCTCGCGCCTCGCTTATGCCGATCGCGACATGTATCTCGGCGATCCCGATTATGTCCGGATCCCGCTCAAGGGCCTGCTCGACCGCCGCTACATCGCGCGCCGTTCGGCGCTGATCAGCCGCACCAGGAGCATGAGCAACGTCACCGCAGGGATACCGCCGGGCGCCCCGCCCCGCGTTCGCGCCCCGGTCAGCGAAGTCGCCGGCACCACCTCGCTCTCCGTTGCCGACGGCGCCGGCAACATCGCGCAGGTGACGACGACGATCGAGAGCCCGTTCGGCTCGGGCCTGTCGGTTGACGGCATCATGCTCAACAACGAGCTTACCGATTTCGACATCGTGCCCGAGAAAGACGGGTATCTCGTCGCCAATCGTGTCGAAGGCGGCAAGCGCCCGCGCAGCTCGATGGCGCCGACGATCGTCACTGCGCCGAACGGCGAGATACGCCTCGCGGTCGGGGCCGCCGGCGGATCTACGATCATCGCCCAGGTCGCCAAGGCAATCGTCGGCGTGGTCGACTGGAAGCTGAGCGCACAGGACGCCGTGGCGCTCGGGCTGATCTACGCGCCCGGACCGGTGGCGATCGCCGAGAAAGGCACCGAGCGCGAGGCGATGATCCCGGCGCTGCAGGCACTCGGCGAAAAGGTTCAGGCCGCGCCGCTGGGCCTCAAGGCCAATGCGATCGAGCGCGTGAACGGCCAATGGGCCGGCGCCGCCGATCCGCGCAGCGAAGGCGTTGTGATGCATCAGGACGGACGCGTGCCCGAGATCAAGCGTTTCAGCGCGGTCCCGAGCCGTCCATCGGAATAAGGGACGCCGCCAGAGCGGTGCCCGAGGGGAGAGCGATGCGAAAACTCGAATATTTCGACAATCTGGTCCAGATGTTCTTCACGCGAGCGCGCGAGAAGGGCGACAAGCCGTTCCTGTGGCACAAGGCTGGTGGCAAATGGCAGCCGACCAGCTGGACCGAAGCGGCGCGTCAGGTCGCCAGCCTTGCGACTGCGCTGCAGGCGCTGGGGCTCAAGCACGGCGACCGGGTGATGCTGGTCTCCGAGAACCGCCCAGAATTCTGCATCACCGATCTCGCGATCATGGCGGCGGGCTGCGTGACGGTGCCGACCTACACCACCAACACCGAGCGCGATCACCAGCACATCATCGAGAATTCGGGCGCGTGCGCGATCGTGGTCTCGAACACCAAGCTGGCCAAGACCCTCCTGCCGGCGGCGATCCGCTCCTCCTCGGCGCGAATGGTGATCGGCATCGACGACGTGCGCGCCGGCCAGTCGGGCACGATGGACTTCCACGATTACAAAGAGCTGATCGCGAAGCACCCCGCCGCGCCCGAAGAAGTCGCCGCGCGCGCCTCGTTCAAGCGCGAGGAGCTGGCCTGTATCATCTACACCAGCGGCACCGGCGGAAGTCCGCGCGGCGTGATGCAGCACCACGGCGCGATCCTCCACAATGTCGCCGGCTGCTGCGAGATCATCTCCGAGGATTTCGGCTGGGAGGACGAGGTGTTCCTCTCTTTCCTGCCGCTCAGCCATGCCTATGAGCATACCGGAGGACAGCATTTCCCGATCGGGCTCGGTGCCCAGATCTATTATTCGGAAGGGCTGGAAAAGCTCGCCTCGAACATCGAGGAGGTCCGCCCGACGATCATGGTGGTAGTGCCGCGGCTGTTCGAAGTGCTGCGCACGCGGATCACCAAGCAGATCGAGAAGCAGGGCAGGTTCGCGAACATGCTGCTCGACCGGGCGGTCCATCTCGGCGGGAAGCGCGCCGCGGGCACTGCCACCCTGCTCGATACGCCGATGAACCTGCTGCTCAAGGCGACCTTGTTGCCCAAGATCTCGAAGCGCTTCGGCGGGCGGATCAAGGCAATGGTGTCGGGCGGCGCGCCGCTCAACCCGGAAGTCGGCATCTTCTTCGAATCGATCGGCCTCACCTTCCTTCAGGGGTATGGACAGACCGAGGCGGCGCCGGTGATCTCATGCAATCGCCCCAAGGCGGGGCTCAAGCACGACACGGTCGGGCCGCCGCTCCCTGACGTCGAGGTAAGGATCGCCGAGGATGGCGAGATCCTCGTCCGCGGCGAGCTGGTGATGCACGGCTATTGGCGCAACGAGGAGGAGACAAAGCGCGTCCTCAAGCAGGGCTGGCTCCACACCGGCGACATCGGCGTGATCGACGACAAGGGCCGGATCAAGATCACCGACCGCAAGAAGGACATCATCGTCAACGACAAGGGCGACAATGTCGCGCCGCAAAAGGTCGAGGGCATGCTCACCCTCCAGCCGGAGATCGTCCAGGCGATGATCGCCGGAGACAAGAAGCCGTACATGACGGCGGTGATCGTGCCCGATCCCGAATGGACCGCCGAATGGTGCGCGCACACCGCGACGCCGTGCCGGTTCAAGGATCTCTCGCACGATCCCGATTACAAGGCGGCGGTCGCCGCGGCAGTAGAGCGGGTCAACAGGGATCTGTCGGTGATCGAGCGGGTCCGGAAATTCATCATCGCCGACGCGCCGTTCACGATCGAGAACGAGCAATTGACGCCGAGCCTGAAGATCCGGCGGCATGTGCTGAAGCAGGTCTACGGCGAGCGGCTCGACGCGCTGTATTGAGGTTGGCCGAATTCCCCTCCCTTCCAGGGAGGGGCGAGGGGTGGGTAAGAAAAGGTCGGGCTCGATGCCCGGCCTTTTCTTTGTTCCCGAGCAGCTCGATGGGCTCGCCTGCGGCTCGCACCCACCCATGGTCGGGTGAACAGCGCCCCGCGCTGTTCAGGCCATGCCGGGGGCATGGCCGACCCGATCATCCCTTCCTTGCAGGGAGGGGAGTTTATTTGCCCCCGGCCTGCGCGCCGGGGCCGGGGACCACGACCATCGACCAGTCCTTGTCGGGCCGCAGGTACTTCTGCGCGAGGCCCTGCAGCTCGACCGGCGAGGTAGTCGCGATGTCGCGGGCGAGCGTGTCGACCGCGGCGACCCGCGCCGGATCGAATGCACCGCCTTCGACCAGCCGCATCCAGAACATGTTGCCGCTCGACTGGCGGATCAGCTGCTGCTTGATCGGCGTGAGGGCGCGGTTGAGTTCGTCAGCGTCGACCGGTTTGGCGACCAGATCGGCGGCGATGCCGCGGGCGAGCTGGAAGAAGAAGTCGGTCTTGTCGGGCGGGACCATGCCGAGAGCGATCAGCTTGCCGCCCGATTCCATGCCGAGCGGCCACTGGCTCGCGACATTGGGCGAATAGCTCACGCCCGCCTGGCTGCGCAGCTGATCGATCAGCCGGTCGCGGAAGATCGCGGCGAGCACGTCGAGCTTGCGGCTCTCGGTGATGCCGGCACTGCCCGCGCCGGTGGGCCAGGCGATCACCGCGGCAGCCTGATCAGCCTTGCCGGTATGGGTGCGGACGACCGGCTTGTCGACATGCGCCGGGAAGGCCGCGACGGGCGCCGGCGCGTTGCTCGCCGGGCGCGGCCTGAGCGCCCCGAAGGTCTCCGCGACGGCCTTGATCGTCGCATCCGAATCCATGTCGCCGAACACCTCGACTTCGATCGGACCGGTGGCGAGCAGGGGCTCCCAGAGCTTGCGGAAGCTCGCCGGCGTCGTCGCCTCGATCGTCTCGCGGTCGGGCATGCCCCAGCGCGGATCGCCCGAATGGAGCAGTTTCTCGAGATCGCGACCGAGCACCGCATCGGGCGAGGAGGACAGTCCGGCATAGCCCGACAGGACCGCGGTCTTGGCGCGGAGGATCGGGTTCGGATCCCAGGCGGGCGCCGCCAGCTTGGCCGCGAACAGGCGCAGCTGATCGGGCAAGTCTTCCTTGTTGGTCTGCCCGCCGAAGCGGAAGGCATCGCCGGCCACGTCGAAGTCGAAGCCCATCTGGCGTCGGCCGATCAGCGCATCGAGCTCTTCCTGGCCGAACTTGCCGATGCCGCCGGCGACGAGCGCCATCTCGCCGGCCCATGCCGGGCTCGGCCGATTCGGCAGCGCATTGAGGCCGCGCCCGAACCGGACATTGATATAGACCTTGCCGACTTCGGACGAATCCTTGCGCATCAGCAGGTTCACGCCATTGGCGAATACGACTTTTTCGATCTCGAGCTCGGGCAGCAACGGCGTGCGGCTGACCATCTTGCCCGGTGCGCCGAGTTTCGGAAGCTGGGCGAAGCTGACATTGCCGAGCGCGCGGCGCTTGCCGCCATTGGCGACGACATCAGCCTGCAATGCGGCGGTCACCTTGCCCATCAGCTGCGGATCGGGGGTATGGACGTTGACCAACGCCCGCGTCGCCGTGCCTTCGAACACGCGCTTCGCTGACGCCTGGACCGTGGCAGGTGTGAACATCTTCGCGGCGACTGCCGATTTGAAGATGTCGTACGAAGCCTCGGGCGTGGTCACCGTCTCGTTGATGTCCACCGCCTCGACGAGATCGTCGGCGATCTTCATCCCCGATTCGACCGGCGCGGTGGCGATGCGCTGCTTCATCGACGCTTCGATCTCGGCGAGCTCGCGGTCGATCTCGGCCTGAGTCGGCGCCGTGGTCTGGAGGTCGGCGATCATGCCGCGCACGTCGCGCAAAGCGGTTTCCCAATCGTCGCCTACCGGCATCACGTTGACCGTGGTGACATTGGCCGAGCGCGCGACGTCGCTCAGGTCCGCGCCCGCCCCGACGAAGCTGCCGCCCGAGCGGGCGCGCGATTCGAGCCGCCGGTTGAGGATGCGGATTGCGACGAGGTCGATCATCCGCTTCTGGTTGAAGATCACCGTGTCGCTGAACACCGTCCACGGACGGGCGATCGTCATCATCGCCATGGTCGGCACCGCCGGTTCGACGATGCTCGCGGCGACCGGATGACCGTCGCCCGAGGGCTTGCCGAAATCCGGGGCCGGCGTGGCGGGGCCGTTCGCCTGCCATGTCGAGAAATGCTTCTGTACCATCGCCTCGAGCACCGCCGGATCCATGTCGCCGATGACGATCACCACCGCGCGATCGGGGCGGTACCAGCGATCGTGGAATGCCTTGACCGCGGCGGGCGTCGCTGCGGTCAGCGCCGCGGTGGTACCGATCGGCTTGCGGCTGGCGACCGGCTGACCGGCGAACATCAGCCCGAGCATGGCGTCCTGGAGCCGCTCCTGCGCGCCGGGCTGTTCGCGCGCCTCGGCGAGCACCACCGGGCGCTCGGCATCGAGCGAGGCCTGGGTGATCGCCGGCGCGGACATCATGCCGGTGAGGATCTTGAAGCTCTCGTCGAGCCCGGCCGCAGTCGCGGTCGGCAGGTCGAGCTTGTAGACCGTCTGGGTAAAGGTCGTGCTTGCGTTCGAGTCCGAGCCGAAGGTGACGCCGAGCCGCTGCCAGATCCGCTTCGATTCGCCGTCGGGCACGAAGGTCGAGCCGCGGAACGAGAGATGCTCGAGCAAATGCGCGAAGCCGCGCTCGCTGTCCTGCTCGTTGAGCGAGCCGGCGTCGATCCGCACGCGGACCGAGACCTGGCCGGGCGGCACGCCGTTCTTGCGCACGGCGTAGCGCACGCCGTTCGAAAGCCGCCCGAACTTCCATGCATCGTCATGGACGAGGTCGCTGCCCTTGTAGAGCCACGGATCCTCGGCGGTCTGGACCGGCCGCGGGGCGACCTGCGCGTGCACCGGCAGGGCCGGAGCGAGCGTGGCGAGGGCGAAGGAGGCGAGGAGCGGCGACCGCAGGAAACGAAGCATGAGGCCCCATCTAGTGGCGAAACCCCGCGCTTGCCACTGCGTACCTTTCGCTGACGTGTACGGGTCTACAAGGATCCGGGCGTCGAGCCCTTGTCCTTTGCCGTCACCCCGGACTTGTCCTGGGTCCACCAGGCGGCCGGGCGACACGATAGAGCCTCTTTGCTGGCAATCGCGGCACCGTGGACCCCGGAACAAATCCGGGTCTAAGCCATGTGTGTGGGACGATTCGTCCAATCGACCGTTGAAGCGGAAGGTTTAGGGCGTCCCCTTTGCCCCCGAAGGAATTGCACATGCCCACCGATCGCCCCCAGGCCTGGCGCGAGTTTCGCCGGATGCTGCTGTGGATCGCGCTCGCCGGCGTGCTGATGGTGGCCGGCGCGCTCTGGTATCTCTCGCTGTATGATGCGCTTTACCCTTCCGCGATCCTTGCGGCGATCGGCGGGGTGTTCCTCTCGACTCTGCTCGGTTGCGGGCTGTTCGCCGCCGCCTTCTTCAGCGACAAGAGCGGCCACGATTCGAACGTCAGCAGCGCCACCCGGCAAGAGGAAGAGCAGGACCAGTAATTGGCCGCGCGAAACCTTTCGTTTCCCGCCGCCCGCTTGATCCACGCCCGCGCAAGCGCCACATGCGCTCCATGCTGATCGAGACCGAAGCCACGCCCAATCCGGCGACGCTCAAATTCCTCCCCGGCCGCACGGTGATGGAGAGCGGCACCCGCGACTTCGCCACGCCCGAGGATGCCGAGGCCTCGCCGCTCGCCAGCGCATTGTTCGCATTCGGCGACGTGACCGGCGTGTTCTTCGGCCGGGACTTCATTTCGGTGACCGCCGGCCCGGGCGTCGACTGGCGCGACCTCAAGCCCGACGTGCTCGCGATCCTGCTCGATCATTTCTCGGCGAACATGCCTTTGTTCAATGCGGGCACCGCCGCCGGCTTCTCGGTGCCGCCCGAGAGCGCCGATTTCGGCGACCATCCCGAGGATGCCGAGATCGTCGCGCAGATCCGCGAACTGATCGAAACCCGCATCCGTCCTGCGGTCGCCAATGACGGCGGCGACATCGTCTATCGCGGCTTCGACGCCGGCAAGGTCTATCTCCAGATGCAGGGCGCCTGCTCGGGCTGCCCCTCCTCGACCGCGACGTTGAAGAACGGCATCGAACAATTGCTCAAATATTACGTTCCGGAAGTCACCGAAGTCCGCGCGATCTAGCCTCGCGCACTGCCGAAAGGATATTGCCATGGGCCGTCCCCTCGACGATGCGGGGCTGGATACGATCTTTCGTACCGCGCGCAGCTATAACGGCTTCACCGACGAGCCGGTCAGCGAGACGGACATTCGCGCAATCTACGATCTGGTGAAGATGGGGCCGACTTCGGCCAACCAGCAGGCGGCGCGCTTCGTCTGGCTGCTCAGCCAGGAGAGCAAGGACAAGCTCGCCGAACTCGCCACCGGCAGCAACCCCGACAAAATCCGCAAGGCGCCGGCCACCGTGATCGTCGCGATGGACCTCGCCTTCAACGAGCAGCTGCCATGGCTCTTCCCGCATGCGCCCGACGCGAAGAACTGGTTCCCTACCGAAGAAGCGCGCTACACTCATGCCTTCCGCAATTCGTCGCTGCAGGGCGCCTATTTCCTCATCGCGGCGCGCGCGCTCGGCTTCGATACCGGTCCCATGTCGGGATTCGACAACGCCAAGGTTGACGAAGCCTTTTTCAGCGACCAGCCCAATCTGAAGTCGAACTTCATTTCAACATTGGGCCATGGCGACCCTTCCACCATCTTCGGGCGACTACCCCGTCCCGAATTCGAACAGTTCAACCGCGTCGTCTAGCGCATTGCCGACTCTCGTCATCGAAACCGCGACGGCCGCCTGCTCGGTCGCCCTGCTGCGCGGCACCGAGGTGATCGCCAGCGGTCACGAAGTGGTCGGGCGCGGCCATGCCGAGCGGCTGGTGCCGATGATCGCGGCGCTTCCCGATCAGGGCCGCGCGCCACGCATCCTGGTCGATGTCGGGCCCGGCAGCTTTACCGGCGTACGCGTCGGACTAGCCGCCGCGCTCGGTCTTGCGATCGGGTGGGGAGCCGAGGTTCACGGCTATTCGTCGCTCGCCTTGCTGGCCGCGGCCGGGTCTGCAGCGTCTCCGCAATCTACCGCACTTGCCGCGATACTGGAGGGCGGGCACGGTGAAGTCTTCATGCAGTCGTTCACCGCATCGCCGCTCATGCCCGAAGGACCGTTACAGTCGCTGATCCCGGCGGCGGCGCTGGCAGCACTCGGCGGACGCGTCGCGATCGGCAGCGGCGTCCGCCACCTCGTCGCACTCGATTCCGCACTCGAACCGAGCGACGCGCTTCCCCGGGCAGAAGACGTGCGGCTCCTGCCGCCCGCTCTCGCGAGCCTGCCGCCGCGACCGATCTACGGTCGCGCACCGGACGCGAAGACTCTGGCCGAGCGAGGGCTTGCATGACCGGTGCGCTCAACATCACCGAATTGCGCGAAGGCGGCGCGCAGGACCTCGCCGAAGTCAGCCGGATCATGGAGGACGCGTTTGACCCTCGCTATGGCGAGGCCTGGACCAGCGCCCAGTGCCTCGGCATGCTTTCGCTGCCCGGCGTCTGGCTGGTGATCGCCAGCCTCGACGGTGCGGATGCGGGCTTCGCGCTCGCCCGCGTGGTCGCCGACGAAGCCGAGCTGCTGCTGCTCGCGACCCGACCGGCCGCGCGGCGGCGCGGCGTTGCCGGTGCGCTGCTCCGCGCGGTAATCGGCGAAGCAGAAGCGCGCGGAGTCGCGCAGCTTCATCTCGAAGTGCGCGCGGGAAACGATGCCGTGCGGCTATACCGTCGCGAAGGTTTCGAGAAGGTCGGCGAGCGCAAGAACTATTACAAAGGCAAGATGGGGCAGGCGTTCGACGCCCACACCTATGCGCGCGAGCTTCGCTGATTTTTTTCGTAACTGAAGGTTAACGACTTGCCTTCGGTCTACAATGGTCCGATAGGGCCACCGCAGGTGGCACCATAGTCACCGTTAAATTGGGTCGAAGGGAATATTATGGACGGTTCAGCTGACATTCAGGAAACGCTCGTAACGCTCACTGCCGATATTGTCGCCGCGCATGTGAGCAACAATAGCGTTGCTGTTTCCGATCTTCCGGTTCTTATCCAGAATGTACATGGCGCGCTGACCGGTCTTGGCCGCCCTGTTACTGAGCCTGAAGTGAAGCAGGAGCCGGCCGTTTCTATCCGTTCTTCTGTAAAGCCGGACTATATCGTCTGCCTCGAAGACGGCAAGAAGCTCAAGATGCTTAAGCGCCACTTGATGACGCACTATCAGATGACTCCGGAACAGTACCGCGCCAAGTGGAATCTTCCGGCCGACTATCCGATGGTTGCTCCCAACTATGCCGAGCAGCGCCGTACGCTTGCCAAGAAGATCGGTCTGGGCACCAAGCGCCGCAAGCGCTGAAGTCGCGCCGCAAAGGCAAAGCATTCGAACGCCGGTTGGAGCATCTGCTCCGGCCGGCGTTTTGCTGCCTCTTTCCCATGGCGTCCATAATCGTTACATCGGCGCCATGCCGCGCAAAATCGATCTCGAGCAGCTCTGTCACGACAAGGGGCTGCGCATCACCGAACAACGCAAGGTGATCGCGCGGGTTCTGTCCGACGCCGAGGACCATCCGGACGTCGAAAAGGTCTATGAACGCGCATCGGCGATCGACCCGGGCATCTCGATCGCGACCGTGTATCGCACCGTCCGGCTGTTCGAGGAGGCGGGCATTCTCGACCGTCACGATTTCGGCGACGGTCGCGCCCGCTACGAGCCTTCACCCGAGGCGCATCACGACCATCTGATCAATGTCGAGTCGGGCGAAGTAATCGAGTTCGTCGACCCCGAGCTGGAATTGCTCCAGAAGCAGATCGCCGAGCGCCTGGGCTTCCGCCTCGTCGATCACCGCATGGAACTCTACGGCGTCGCGCTCGACCGGAAGAACTGAGCGCAAGTCCTTCACCGTTCGCGCTGCGCTTGTCGAAGCGCCGCTATCCAGGGAGTGCGTCGCTCGTGGATGACCGCCCTTCGACAGGCTCAGGGCGATTCGACACGATCGGCGACCGGCGCGCCGAGGCCGCGGAGGGCGCCCCCACCACCCTCAGCCTTGTCGAGCAGTGCCGCATGTGGGGCCGCATTGGGCTGTTACTGCTCGCCGTGCTGAGCCATGTGCCGATGCATTATCTGTGGCGCCTGCTGCACCTCCCTTCGCCGTGGCCGCGCTGGTTCCTCGGCCGCGCGGCGTGGATCGCCGGCGCGCGGGTGGTCAAGGTCGGCACGCCGTTGCGACGCGACGTCTTCTACGTCTCCAATCATCTCAGCTGGATCGACATCCTCGCACTGGGCGGCGCGAGCGGGACTGCCTTTGTCGCCAAGGCCGAAATCGGCGCGGCGCCGGTGGTTGGCTGGCTCGCGGGAATGAACCGCACCGTCTACGTCAAGCGCGAGAACCGGCTTGGCGTCGCCGACCAGATCAACCAGCTGCGCGATGCGCTCGCCGACAATTGGGCGATCACCATCTTCCCCGAAGGCACGACCACCGACGGCAAGTCGCTGCTGCCGTTCAAGACACCGATGCTGCGCGTACTCGAGCCGCCGCCCCCGGGCGTGATGGTCCAGCCGGTGCTGCTCGATTACGGCGATGTCGGCGAGGAGATCGGCTGGATCGGCCAGGAACGCGGGCTTAACAACGCCCGGCGGATCCTCGCGCGCAGGGGCAGCTTTGAATTGCGCGTGCACTTCCTCCGGCCGTTCCTTCCCGCCGACTTCCCCGGGCGCAAGGCGATCGCCGCCGAGAGCCGGCGACGGATCGAGGCGGCTTTGGTGGCGGCGCTCGGACACCCGCTGCGCCCGTTCCGGTTCGCGGAGGATGCAATCGGGTATCGAACGCCAGTCGCGGCACTTCCGGAGCTTGACGACGCCGAACGCAACCGCCGGCAGCCGGTTTGGTCAGCCCTTTCCGACTTGTTCCTGGATACCGACGTGTCACTGCTTCGGAAGGCCGATGCACGGCAGATCGCTGTGACTGGCTACACGATTGAGCAGGTAGAGCGAATCCTGCTCGATGAGGTCGCACCGGCCTGCAGTTTCAATCTGCGTGACGTTGCCGGGGAGTGGGCCAGCTTCGACGATGACTGGCTCGCCGATCGAATCGTTCAAGCTCGTGTCGCGCCGGGCACTGGAAAGCAGCACAAGCGCTTCTGGAAAAACTGGATCGCGCTCAAAGCCGAGGTAGTGCGCCTGCGATCGGGTAAACTGGCAGAACCCGACAGGTTGGGCTAAGGGCCGGCGCATCATGAATGCGCCAAAAAATCCCAAGACCTTCCACGTCAAGTCGTTCGGCTGCCAGATGAACGTCTATGACGGCGAGCGCATGGGCGAGCTGATGGCCGCGCAGGGCATGACCCCGACCGACGATGCCGGCGCCGCCGACCTCGTCGTGCTCAACACCTGCCACATTCGCGAAAAGGCCACCGAAAAGGTCTATTCGGACATCGGTCGCCTCAGGAAGCATGCCCGCGAGGCCGACCGACCCGCGCCGATGATCGCCGTCGCCGGCTGCGTCGCCCAGGCCGAGGGCGAGGAGATCGTCGCACGCGCCAAGGTCGATGTGGTGGTCGGCCCGCAGGCCTATCACAATTTGCCCAGCCTGGTCGCGCAGGCCGCCGCCGGCACCGCCGCGCTCGACACCGACATGCCGGCCACGGCCAAGTTCGGCGCGCTGCCGGCGCGGCGGAAAGTCAGCCCGTCGGCCTTCCTCACCGTCCAGGAAGGCTGCGACAAATTCTGCACCTATTGCGTGGTGCCCTATACCCGCGGCGCCGAGATCAGCCGCCCGTTCGACGCGATCGTCGACGAGGCGAAGGCGCTGGTCGACGCCGGCGCGCGCGAGATCACCCTGCTCGGCCAGAACGTCAATGCATGGGACGATGAAGGCCGCGGCCTGCACGACCTGATCGTCGCGCTCGATCGCATCCCTGACCTGCGTCGCATCCGCTACACCACCAGCCATCCCAACGACATGCGCGAAGGGCTGATCCGCGCGCATGCCGGGGTCGAGAAGCTGATGCCGTTCCTGCACCTTCCGGTGCAGGCGGGCAGCGACCGCGTGCTCAAGGCAATGAACCGCTCGCACACCCGCGATTCCTACCTCCGCCTGCTCGATCGCGTCCGTGCGGTGCGCCCGGACATCGCATTGTCCGGCGACTTTATCGTCGGCTTCCCCGGCGAGACCGAAGCCGAGTTCGCGGAAACGCTGAGTCTCGTCGACGCGGTCGGCTATGCGCAGTGCTTCAGCTTCAAATACAGCCCCCGCCCCGGCACCCCCGCCGCGGAGATGGTCGACGGCTTCGTCCCCGAGGAAGTGATGGCGGAGCGGCTTCAGCGGCTGCAGGCACATCTCAACCGCGATCAGGAAGCGTTCAATCGCGCGACGATCGGCAAGACCTGTCACGTGCTGGTCGAGCGCCGCGGCAAGCTGCCCGGGCAGATGCTCGGCAAGTCGCCCTGGCTCCAATCGGTCTATCTGGAGACGGATGCCGCGATCGGGGACATCATCGAGGTCGAGATCCGCGCCGGCTACGCCAATTCGCTGACCGGGGTGGAGCGGGTCAAAGCGGCCGCCTGACCGCGCCGGAACGAAGTTTCCGCTGTCTTTGCCGTACATGCTCTGCCATCGTCGTTCTCGACTCATGCGCCACGGAACCACTCGCTCCGCTTCCGGTTTTCGCCTTTTCGGGCTGCGCGCATTCCTCGCTTCACCGCGTTGTCGCCAAGCGTGGTCAGACATCCGCATCCACTCGCCTGAAAGGACCGCATGAGCCGCAAGCCCGTCCCCGCCCAATCCGGTGAACGCTCGCGGGTGGAGGTCACGTTCGACAAGCCGCAGCTGCTACCGCAGCTGTTCGGCGAATATGATTCGAACATCCTCGCGCTCGAGGAGCGGCTGGGAGTCTACATCCACGCGCGGGGCCAGCGCGTCGTGATCGAAGGCTCGGCCGAGACGGTCGCGCACGCCCGCGAGGTGCTCCAGGAGTTGCACAGCCGGGTGATCCGGGGCGAGGACATCGATACCGGGCTGATCGACGCGGTGATCGCGATGTCGAGCGAACCGACGCTCAGCGGCATCGTCCGCGCCGAGCCGGTCGAAGGCGGCGGCGGCACGCCGCCTATCATGATCCGCACGCGCAAGAAGACGATCGTGCCGCGCTCGGTCGCCCAGACGCATTACATGCGCGAGCTGGTGTCGAACGACATGATCTTCGCGCTCGGCCCGGCCGGCACCGGCAAGACCTATCTCGCGGTGGCGCAGGCGGTCGCGCAATTGATCACCGGCAGCGTCCAGCGGCTGATCCTGTCGCGCCCCGCGGTCGAGGCGGGCGAGCGGCTCGGCTTCCTGCCCGGCGACATGAAGGAGAAGGTCGACCCCTATCTCCGCCCGATCTACGACGCGCTCTACGATTGCCTGCCGGCCGAGCAGGTCGAGCGGCGGATCGCCAGCGGCGAGATCGAGATCGCCCCGATCGCCTTCATGCGCGGGCGTACGCTTGCCGATGCCTTCGTCATCCTCGACGAGGCGCAGAACACCACTCCGGCGCAGATGAAGATGTTCCTCACCCGCTTCGGCGCGAACAGCCGGATGGTGATCTGCGGCGATCCCAACCAGGTCGACTTGCCCGGCGGCCCGCCTGCATCGGGGCTCAACGACGCGGTGCGCCGGCTCGAGGGCGTCGAGGGAATCGCCTTCTCGTGGTTCAGCGCCGCCGACGTGGTGCGCCATCCGATCGTCGGGCGTATCGTCCAGGCCTATGAGGGGCCGAATGCTTGACGTCGCCGCTCTCCGCGAAGACCCATGGCCCGAAGGCGACTGGGAAGCCCTCGCCGTGCGCGCCGCCGACGCCGCGATCGCCCAGTCGCCGTTCGGCGAATGGCGCGACTGGCCCACGGTGATCGAAATCGCCGTCCGACTGACCGGCGACGACGAGGTCCGCATCCTCAACCGCGACTATCGCCAAAAGGACAAGCCGACCAACGTATTGTCCTTCCCGATGGTGCAGCCGGACCTGCTCGAGACGGTGACCCAGAACAGCGACGACGGCGAGGTCATCCTCGGCGACATCGTCCTCGCGCACGGCGTCTGCGTCACCGAGGCCGAGGAGCGCGGGATCAGCGTCGAGGATCATGCCGCGCACCTGATTGTCCACGGCGTGCTGCATCTGCTAGGCTATGACCATATGGAGGACGCCGAGGCCGAGGCGATGGAAGACATGGAGCGCGCCGCGCTCGCCAGTCTCGGGCTGCACGATCCGTACTCCGTGCGCGAGGACTGAACACGAACATGCCCGAGGGCCCCAGTACCGGACACAGTACCGGCACCACCGAGTCCCCTTCCGAAAGCGGCGGCATATGGCGGGGAATCCGCACCTTGCTGTTCGGCGACGAGCAGGAAGAGACGTTGCGCGACCGCATCGAGGAGGCGATCGACGAGCATGAGGACGAAGGCGGCAAGGCGCCCGCCGGCGATCTCGCCCCGATCGAGCGCCAGATGCTGCGCAACCTGCTCCATTTCGGCGAGCGCGACGCCGGCGATGTCGGCGTGCCGCGCGCCGACATCATCGCCGTCGAGGAGACCACCCGCTTCGACGGCCTCGTCCAGTTGTTCGCCGAGGCGGGGCACAGCCGCCTGCCGGTCTATCGCGACGAGCTCGACACGATCATCGGCATGGTTCACGTCAAGGACGTGTTCGCGATCCTCGCGACCGGCGCACCGCGCCCCGAGACGATCGCCGGGCTGATCCGACAGCCGCTCTACGTGCCCCAGTCGATGGGCGCGCTCGACCTGCTCGCGCGGATGCGCTCGAGCCGTACCCACCTCGCAGTGGTGCTCGACGAATATTCGGGCACCGAGGGGCTGATCACGATCGAGGATCTGATCGAGGAGATCGTCGGCGAGATCGAGGACGAGCATGACGAGGCACCCACTGCCTTGCTCGTGCCGATCGACGGCGGCGGCTGGGAAGCCGACGCCCGCGCCGAGCTCGAGGATGTCGCCGAAACGATCGACCCGCGGCTCGGCGAGGTCGAGGAGGACGTCGACACGCTCGGCGGTCTCGCCTTCGTGCTGGCGGGACACGTCCCCGCAGCCGGCGAATGCCTGACCCATGACAGCGGCTGGACGCTCGAGGTGACCGAGGCCGATTCGCGCAAGGTCACCCGCCTGCGCCTGCACCCGCCCAGGAAACGCGCCGAGGCCGAGGAATAATCATGCTCAAGCGGATACTCATCGTCCTCGCCATCCTGATCGCGCTCGCGATCGGCGGCTGGTTCTGGATCAGCCAACCCGACAAGGCACGCCTCAGCGAGCAGGCAGTCACCGGCAGGGTGCCGCAACTGACCGAAACGCGCAGCCAGACCGTCCCGACGGTCGGCATCGCCAAACCGGTGGGCTGGGCCGGCGGTGCGAAACCGACATCCGCCGCCGGGCTTCAGGTCGCCGCCTTCGCCGACAGGCTCGAGCATCCGCGCTGGCTTTATCGCCTGCCCAATGGCGACATACTCGTCGCCGAGACCAATTCGCCGCCGCGCGAAGGTGGAGGCATTACCGGCTGGGTGATGAACAAGCTGCTCGGCCAGGCCGGCGCCGCCGTGCCCTCGCCCAACCGCATCACCTTGCTGCGCGATACCAATGGCGACGGCGTCGCCGATCAGCGCTCGGCGCTGCTCACCGGGCTCAACTCGCCGACCGGCATGGCATTGGTCGGCAACTGGCTCTACGTCGCCAATACCGATGCGCTGGTCCGCTATCCCTTCACGCCGGGGCAGACGAAAATCACCGCGAAGCCGGAAAAGATCATCGGCCTCCCCGGCGGCGGCAATCACTGGGCGCGCAACGTCGTCGCGGCGCCCGACGGCAAGACACTCTATGTCAGCGTCGGGTCCTCGTCGAACATCGCCGAGAACGGGCTCGACGCGGAGGGCCCCACCTATACCGCGCAGGGCGCCGCCGAAATGGCGCGCGCCTCGAACAAGCCGGGCCGTGCGATGATCCTCCAGGTCTGGCCGGACACTCGCTTCACACGCGTCTACGCCTGGGGCCTGCGCAATCCCAACGGCATGGCGTTCGAGCCGAAGAGCGGCGCCTTGTGGACCGTGGTCAATGAGCGCGACATGCTCGGCTCGGATATGCCGCCGGACTATCTGACCCAGGTCGATCTCGGCGCTTTCTATGGCTGGCCGTGGAATTACTGGGGCGGTTATGTCGACAGGCGCGTCGAGCCCGAGCGGCCGGACCTGCGCGAATATACAAGGCGGCCTGACTTCGCGCTTGGCGCGCACGTGGCGCCGCTCGGGCTGAGTTTCGCCAGCGACGCCAGGCTCGGCGGCAACTGGACCAACGGTGCCTTTGTCGGCCTGCACGGCTCGTGGAACCGCGAGCCCAAATCGGGGTACAAGGTCGTCTATGTTCCCTTTGCCGACAACGGCTTTCCAGTGAAGGACGCGAAGCCGGTTGACCTGCTCACCGGCTTCCTCAGCCCCGACGGCAAGACCACGCGCGGCCGACCGGTCGGCGTGATCACCGATGCAAGCGGCGCGCTGCTCGTCGCGGACGACGTCGGCAACGTGATCTGGAGGGTCAGCCCAGGAACCGCAAAATAACGACTGTCACCCCGGCCTTGTGCCGGGGTCGACCGATCGGCAGCGGCTGAACTCCGAACCTCTTGCCCTTCCGGCGCGGTGAAGTGGACCCCGGCACAAGGCCGGGGTCCCGGACTCATTATTTCAGCAGCACCGTCGCCTTTTCGGCGAGCTTCTCGCGCACCTTACCCGCGAACAGTGCGAGCATCGGCGGCAGATGCACTTCGGCATGGACCTTGTCTTCGAACACCTGCAGCCGGCTCGCCACCTGCTGCCCCATCGCCGAAACGGTGAAGTGCAACGTGTCGCCCTCCCAGCGCTGCTCGACATGGCCACCACCGGGGACGATCTCGGCGATCTTGCCGACGCCGCCGGCGATCCGCGCACGGGCAGCATCGCGCCCCAATTTGTGCGGAATGTCGAGAATTACGGGGTCAGCCATCAGCTTGCGAACAACATTGCATCATCGGCAAACGCCTTGAACTCGAGCGCGTTGCCGCTGGGATCGCGAAAAAACATCGTCGCCTGCTCGCCGACCTGACCCTTGAAGCGGATATGCGGCGCGATTCCGAAGCGAATCCCGGCTGCCTCGACGCGCGCGGCGAGTGCCTCCCAGTCCGGCATGGTCAGCACCACGCCGAAATGCGGGACGGGCACGTCGTGTCCGTCGACTTCGTTCGAAACGGTGACCGGCTTCGCCGCAGGATTGAGGTGGGCGACGATCTGGTGGCCGAACAGGTCGAAGTCGATCCAGTGTTCGGACGAACGCCCTTCGGGGCAGCCGAGCACGCCGCCGTAGAAAGTACGGGCGGCGTCGAGGTCGTGGACCGGGAAGGCGAGGTGGAACGGGCGAAGGGCCATGCCGCTGCTCTACCCGATCCTCCCCCGGAGGGGGAGGGGGACCAGCTGAAAAGCTGGTGGAGGGGTAGTCTCCGCGAGCGATGGTTCAGCCCTCGGGGCGACTACCCCTCCACCGCTGCGCGGTCCCCCTCCCCCTCCGGGGGAGGATGAGCTAAGCACGCCCCCGATGTTCTCCCGCCCGCTGCTTACCGCGCTCTTCGCCGGCCTGATCTCCGCCATCGGCTTCGCGCCGCTCAATTGGTGGCCGGTCGCGCTGCTCGCTTTCGCCGTCCTGCTCTGGCTGACCTGGTCCGCGCCAACGCTGAAGAGCGTCCTGCTGCGCGGCTGGGTGTTCGGGGTCGGGCACTTCACCGTCGGCAACAACTGGATCCAGCACGCCTTCGACTATCAGGACAAGATGCCGCCGGTGCTCGGCTATTTCGCCGTGGTGCTGCTGGCCCTGTACCTCGCAGTCTATCCCGCGTTCGCGATGGGGCTGGCGTGGCGCTTCGTCCGGCTGGTCCGCAGCCGCGCCGGCTGGCAGGAGCCCGATTTGGCCTTCGTGCTCGCGGCGGCCGCCTCGTGGATCCTGACCGAATATCTGCGCGGCGTCCTGTTCACCGGCTATCCGTGGAACCCGCTGGGCGTAATCTGGCTGCCGACCCCAATAGTCCATCTCGCGGCGTGGATCGGCACCTATGCGCTTTCGAGCGTCGCATTGCTCGCCGCCGGCCTGCTGTTCCTCGCGGCGCAGCGTCAGTATCGCCCGCTGCTGATCGGCGCGCCGCTGCTCGCCGTCCTTGGCTCGGTCCCGTCGCTCTACAGTCTTGCCCAGACCGGCTCGAGCGACGCGCGGCCCAACGTCCGCATCGTCCAGCCCAATATCGGGCAGGAAGGCGTCGGCGCCGCTGATTATCCCGAGCGCGTCCTGGCCAAATTGCTCGAATGGAGCGGGCATCCGGGCGAGGTTCCGCGGCTGCTCGTCTGGCCCGAAGGCACGGTCAATTATTATGTCGAGGACGGCTATCCCGATGCGCGCTTCTACGCCCGGGGCGATCCGCGCTGGGTGCGCGCGCGGATCGCGACGCAACTCGGCCCGCGCGACATCGCGCTGATCGGCGGCACGGCGCTGTTCTTCGGCAAGGACGGTCAGTTGACCGGTGCCGGCAATTCGGTCTGGTCGCTCGACGCGACCGGCACGCTCGGCCAGCGCTACGACAAGGCGCATCTCGTGCCCTATGGCGAATATCTGCCGATGCGCACTCTGCTCGCGCCACTCGGTCTGGCACGGCTGGTGATGGGTGACGTGGACTTCATTCCCGGTCCCGGCCCCCGTGCGATCGACACGCCCGGGTTCGGCAAGGCGGGAATCCAGATCTGCTACGAGATCATCTTCTCGGGCCAGGTCGTCGATCGCCGCAACCGCCCCGATTTCCTGTTCAACCCGTCCAACGATGCCTGGTTCGGAAGATGGGGCCCGCCCCAGCACCTCGCCCAGGCACGGCTGCGCGCGATCGAGGAGGGGCTGCCGATCCTGCGCTCGACGCCCACCGGCATATCGGCAGTCATCGACGCACGCGGCCGCGTGCTCGAGTCGATTCCACATGGTCAGGAAGGGGCGATCGAAGTGGCGTTGCCGCAGCCGCTCCCGCCGACGCTGTTCGCGCGGATGGGCAATTGGCTCGCCTTCCTCGTCGCCGGAGCCCTGTATTTGTTCGCGATTGCGTTCCGTCGGCTGGCCCGCTAGGGGCCGCATATAAGGAAAGCTTTATATGGGCATGGCAACGGCCCGGCTTCCTTCCCACGATCGAGGAAAATCATGCGTTCCAGCTATCTCTTCACGTCCGAATCGGTTTCGGAAGGCCATCCCGACAAGGTCGCCGACCAGATTTCCGACGCTATTGTCGACCTGTTCCTGTCGAAGGACCCCGAAGCGCGCATCGCGTGCGAGACGCTCACCACCACCCAGCTCGTGGTCCTCGCCGGCGAGATCCGCGGCAAGGGCATCATGGATACCGACGGCAACTGGGCGCCGGGCGTGAAGGAAGAGGTCGAGGCGACCGTCCGCAACACGGTCAAGCGCATCGGCTATGAGCAGGACGGCTTCCACTGGCAGACGCTGCGCTTCGAGAACAACCTCCACCCGCAGTCGGCGCACATCGCGCAGGGCGTCGATGCTTCGGGCAACAAGGACGAAGGCGCCGGCGACCAGGGCATCATGTTCGGCTATGCCGCCGACGACACGCCCGACCTGATGCCGGCGACGCTCTATTACAGCCACAAGATTCTCGAGCGCATGGCCGCCGACCGCCATTCGGGCGCCGCGCCGTTCCTCGAACCCGACGCCAAGAGCCAGGTCACCCTGCGCTACGAGGGCAGCAAGCCCGTCGCTGCCACGGCGATCGTCGTGTCGACCCAGCACGGCAAGGGCTATGACGAAGGCGACAAGGAAGCCGAGCTCCACGCTTATGTAAAGAAGGTCGTCGCCGATATCCTCCCGGCCGAGTTGCTGTCGGACGAGACCGTCTATCATATCAACCCGACGGGTTCGTTCGAGATCGGCGGCCCCGACGGCGACGCCGGCCTCACCGGCCGCAAGATCATCGTCGACACCTATGGCGGTGCCGCTCCGCACGGCGGAGGCGCCTTCTCGGGCAAGGATCCGACCAAGGTCGACCGTTCGGCGGCGTACATCACCCGCTATCTGGCGAAGAACATCGTTGCGGCGGGCCTCGCCCAGCGCGTGACGATCCAGCTGGCCTATGCGATCGGCGTCAGCAAGCCGCTGTCGCTCTATGTCGACACGCACGGCACCGGCACCGTCGGCGACGACAAGATCGAGCAGGCGATCCTCGGCATCGAGAAGCTGGGCGGCCTCACCCCGCGCGGCATCCGCACCCATCTCGGCCTCAACAAGCCGATCTACGAGAAGACCGCGGCCTATGGCCATTTCGGCCGCAAGGCCGAAGGCGACTTCTTCCCCTGGGAAAAGACCGACCTCGTCGACGATCTCAAGGCCGCTCTCGCCTGATCCGATCGTTCGAACGTGAAGGGGCCGGGGAGCGATTCCCCGGCCTTTTTCGTTGGATGCTCTCCGCAGTTATGCGTAGCTGGCGTTAACCGCAGGGTAACCGCATTTGTTCACTAGCTACGGTGCAAAGGAGCGGGAACGTTGGAGTCGCAACCAGTGACATCGGAATTGGAAGGCAAGCCCGTGTCCGACTCAGGCCTTACCGTCGCTTATCAGCCGATCGCCGACATCTCGGCCAACCGCGTCTATGCGTATGAAGCGATCATCCGAGGCCCGAACGGCGAGACGGCCGCACAGATTTTCGAGTCGCTTTCGCCCGAGGCCAAGACTAATTTCGATCAGCGCTGCGCCGCCGGCGCGATCCGCTGGGCGATGGCGGCGGGCCTCGGCACCAGCGGCGCGCGCCTGCTGATTCCGGTTCAGGCCGCATCGATCGACAAGCCCGCCGAGCATCTCGAGCCGATCCTGCGCGTGGCGCGTGGCGCCGGACTGATCCCGGAGCGGCTGATCTTCGGACTTGAAGGCTATCGCGAGTTGCCCGGCCGCGAATTGGCCGAGATCATCGACGTGCATCGCAAGGCCGGGCCTTTGACTGCATTCGTCGGCCTTGGCCCGGGCCATGCCGGCCTCGCGCTCTGCGGCCGCTACCTTCCTGATCTGGTCAAGCTCGAATCCGAGCTCGTCAGCGCAATCGCGAGCAGCTGGTCGCGCCGCCTCGTGCTCGAGGACCTGACTCCCAAGATCCGCCAGCTCGGACTCAAGGTCATCGCCACCGGAGTGGACAGCGAGCCGGTGCTCCAGCGGCTGCGCGGGTTCGGCATCACGCTGGTGCAAGGCGAGGAAATCGCAAGGCCCGCGGTGCGCAGCCTTCCCACGCCGAATCTGCGCCGCGCCGCCGCCTGAGCCTGCCGGCGAGCCGCCGCGCCGCGGCGTCCACAACGGCTTCCGACACCGCGCCGATCACCGCGCCGGCGATCACGTCGCTGACGAAATGCTTGCCGCGCGGTAGCTGGATCAGCGCCACGAGAGCCGTCGCAACGCCTGCCCCTTGCGCAGCCTGCGGATATTCTCGGCTGACCGCCCTGCCAACGGCCATTGCGCCCGCAGTGTGCCCCGACGGAAAGCTGTTCCATGGGCCTTCGTCCTTGCTCCCTTTCGCGTCGGTATCGAGCGCGTAGCGGCCGTCCTCGAGCATCTTGTGCGGCCGGGTGCGATTGATGTGGTGCTTGACCGCACCTTTGATCGCGGTCGCCACGAGCTCGCTGGCCAGCATCCGCAGCCCTGTACGCAGCAGTCGCGGGCGCCGCAGGATCGCGCCAGCGCCGATCGCCGCGAGCGAGGCGCCGATCAGCGGGGGCTGATCCGCCGCTTCGCTGACCCATCCGAGCGCGCGCACCGCGCGATTCGCGCGGTGCCGCATCAGTTCGGTCGACACCGCTGCGTCGATTCGCTCCGCCTTGCTCGCGCGACGCGCGGCTTTGGGGGCCTTGAGCTTCTTCCTTGCCATAACGGAACAACCCGCGAGCCAACGTCGGGTTCGATCTGCGACTCCGCCCGGCGTGGCGCGACACCCCGGAGAATCCCTATCGGTGGGAATCCAACCCGGCGACGCACGGAATGGGCCGGGGCCAGGTTAACCGATATTTACCAGTGCAACGAGGAGCCCGCATGACCAACCAGCCCGCCACCCTGTCGACCGCCACGCTCAACCGCGCCGATCCGCGCCTCGATCTCGTGATCGGATTCCGCCCGATGATCGCCAAGGGCGCCGACCGGCCGTTCGCGTGGCAGGCAGTGGCGAGCGGTGTCGACGGGCGCAGCTTCGCGGCGATTTCCGCTGCCTTGCTTCCCGAACAGCGTCCAGCACTCGAAGCGCGCCGCATCACCCTGGCGCTGGAACGCGCCGCCGAGCTCGGCATTCACTGCGGCGATGCGCTGATCGCGCTGCCGCTCGGCGCCGCTGCCGGCCTTGCCGAGCCGCTCCTCTCGCACCTGTTCCGCGCCGCCCTCGTCAACGGCGTCCCCACCGACCGGCTGGTGCTCGAGATCAGCGCCGACGAGCGTGGCGACTTCGATCAGGCGGCAGCGCTCGCCGACGCCTGCACCCGCCGCGGCCTCTCGATCACGCTCGACGGCTTCGCCGCCGGCCCCGTCGCGCTCAAGCTGCTCGCCCGCTTCACCCCGCGCTTCGTCAAGCTCGACCCCTCGCTGGTCCGCGGCATCGACGGCAGCGCCTCGCGCCGGCTGATGGCCGAGGGCGTGATGCGGCTCGCCCGCAACATGGGCGTCACCGTGATCGCCCGCGGCGTCGAGAATCGCGGCGAGCACGACGTGCTCCACGCCATGGGCGTGCGTCACTTCCAGATCGGCACCGCCGCCGTTCCACAGGCCGAGACCCCGCGCCGCGAGCCGCGTGGCGTCGTCCCGCCGGTGCACCGCCGCCTCGCGCACCACAATCGCCCCGCCTTCCCGCTGCGCGCGCCGCGTGCCGACACGGCGCTTACCATGCAGGTTGCGTAGCCGCGCCGCGGCGCTAACAGGCGGCATGCCTGATCCGACGACCATTCGCCGCCTTTACGGCCGCGCCAAGGGACATAAATTGCGCCAGGGCCAGGCTGCCCTGGTCGAGGAAATGCTGCCACGGGTAAGCGTCCCCGAAACCGGCCCCCTCAATGCGCCCCTTTTGTTCGGCGACGACCGTCCGCTCGAATTCGAGATCGGCTTCGGCGCCGGCGAGCATCTCGCCGGGCAAGCCGCGATGCGTCCCGATCACGGCTTCATCGGCTGCGAGCCCTTCCTCAACGGCGTGGTGGGCGCGCTCAACCATATTCGCGACGACAAGCTCGCCAATGTCCGCCTGCACATGGGCGACGCACTCGACGCTCTCGAGCGGCTTCCCGACGCGAGCCTCAGCCGCGTCTACCTGCTCCACCCGGATCCGTGGCGCAAAGCCCGCCACGCCAAGCGCCGGATGATCAATGACGGTCCGCTCGATCTGATCGCCGCCAAGCTCAAGCCCGGCTGCGAGTTCCGCCTCGGCACCGACGACCCGACCTATTGCCGTTGGTCGATGATGGTGATGAACCGCCGTCGCGACTTCGAGTGGCAGGCGACCAGCGCCGCCGACTTCCTCACCCGCCCCGCCGACTGGCCGGAAACGCGCTACGAGCGCAAGGCGCGGCGGCAGGGCCACGAAGTCTGGTACTTCATTTACAGGCGGATCTAGACGAGCCGTCATCCGCAGATCCGCATTTTCGGCAAGTGCTTGCGACTTCGCAGACCGCCTGCCGCCAAATTTGGGATCAGGGCGCCATCTTTGCAGCGCTCATGACCACCTCTGCCGTGCTGACCTGCTTCCCCGCGTTGCTCCCGATCGCCACCCTGTAGCGCCCCGCCGCGATGCGCCAGCCACGCCCGCTCACATCATAATCGGCGAGCAGGCGGGGATCGACGGTCAGGCTCACCCGCTTGGTCTCACCAGGCTGCAATGCAATCTTATCGAAGGCGAGCAGGCGACGCGCCGGTCCGCCGGGCCGCTCGGTCAGATAGAGCTGGACGACTTCCTCGCCCGCACGCGCGCCGGAATTGGTGACGTCGATGCTTGCCGTCAGCCTCTTTCCACCCCTCGCGGTCAGATTGCCATGGCCGAAGCTGGTATAGCTGAGCCCGTGCCCGAACCAGTAACGTGGCTCGGTTCCCTGACGGGCGAACCAGCGATAGCCGACGTCCGAACCCTCGATTCCGTAGTCGACCTTGACCAGATCTTTCGGCCCCGCGCTCCAGCCCGGGATCGACGGGCGCGGCAGCTGGCTCTCGTCGATGGGCCAGGTCACCGGCAGCCGGCCCGACGGATTGACCTCGCCGGTCAGCACGCGCGCGATCGCCTCGCCGCCCTTTGAGCCGCCATACCAGGCCTGCACCACCGCGCCGACCTTGTCGGCCCAGGGCATGCGCACCGCATTGCCTGTCTCGAGCACGACGATCGTGTTGGGATTGGCCGCGGCGACCGCCTCGATCACTGCATCCTGGCCGAAGGGAAGCGTCATGTCGGGCAGGTCTTCGCCTTCGCCCGAAGGCTGATAGGCGAAGACGATCGCCACGTCGGCGCCGCGCGCGGCATTGGCCGCCGCCTCGGCCGAACTGCCGGTGTCAAAGCGGATCTGCGCCTTGGGCAGCTTCGCGCGCAAAGCAGCCAGCGGCGGGTCGGGATGGAAGACGACATTGTTCCACAGCGCCATGATCCCCTCGCCGCCCAGCGGCACGCTGACTGGCGGAAAGGGCGAGGTGCGATAAGGGTTGGTCACTTGCGATGAACCCATGCCGGAGGGCACGCCCGCCTCGGCATGGCCGCCGATCACTACGACGTTGCCGGCGGTCGCCGCGAGCGGAAGCAGGTTCTTGCGATTGTCGAGCAGCACGATCGCCCGCTCCGCCTCGCGCAGCGCCACTTCGCCATGCGCAGCGAAATCGATCGCCGGGCCGGCGGCGGGCTGGTCGAAGAGGCCGGCGGCGAACATCGCGCGCAGCACGCGCCGGGCGGCATCATCGACCCGCGCGGCGGGAATCTTGCCGGCTGCGACGGCCTGCTTGAGCGGCTTGTCGAACCAGATCTGCGGGTCGAGCTGCTCGCCCGATTGCTGATCGAGGCCTCCCATGAACGCGTCGAGCGAATGCACCGCGCCCCAATCCGACATTACGAAACCGGGATAGCGCCAGTCGCGCTTGAGCACCTGATTGAGCAGCATGTCGTGCTCGCAGGCATGGACGCCGTTGATCAGATTGTACGCGCACATGATCGAGCCAGGCTTGCCGCGCTCGATAGCGATCTGGAACGCCAGCAGATCGCTCTCACGCATCGCCTGCTCGCCGATCACGGCGTCGACGGTGTTGCGATTATGCTCCTGGTCGTTGATTGCATAATGCTTGACGGTCGAGACCATGCCGGTGCTCTGGATGCCGCGCACGCCCTCGCCCGCCATTACCCCGGCGAGCAACGGATCCTCGCCGACATATTCGAAGTTCCGGCCGTTGCGCGGATCGCGCGCGAGGTTGGCGCCGCCCGCCAGCTGCACGTTGAGGCCCTTGGCCCGCGCCTCGCGGCCGACCATCTGGCCACCGGCGAACGCCACCGCCGGATCGAAGGTCGCCGCCAGCGCAAGTCCCGAAGGCAGTGCGGTCGACATGTCCTTTGGCCCGCGCACAAGCATCGGATTGGTCACGCCCAGGCTGGCGTCGCTTTCCTGAAGCGCCGGGATGCCGAGCCTTTCGTTGCCGGCGATGAAGCCCGCCGAGCCGACCGCGCCCTTCGGCATCGGCATGGCCGGCGAAAACGGCATCGCCATCGGCCCGTGCAGCAGCGCCACCTTCTCCTCAAAGGTCATCGCCGCAAGAAGACGATCGGCACGCTGATCGGGCGTTAGTTTTGCCTCCATCCACGGCCGCGCGCTTGCGGCCGTGGTGACAGGTGAAGCCGGAGTCTCGCCGGTTTGTGCGTTGGCTACGGACGCCAGCGCCATCGCCGAGCCTAGCAGCGCGCCGATCAGTCTCTTCGTGGTCACTTCTGCCCCCCTGGATCTGCGGTTCAGTTGGCGGGCTTGGGAAGCTTGGCCAGCTCGGCATCGATTGCCTTAAGCTTCTCGTCGCTGAGCAGCTGCGGCATGTAGCTCTGCAGTGCCGCCAGGGTGACGCCGCGGGCCATGCCGATCTTGTCGCTGTTCACGAGGTCGGGGAGCTCGCGGACGAGGATCGCCTTGGCGGCCGGATCATCGAGCAGCGTGCCGATCGGCGTCAGCAAACTGTTGTAGTGGCCCGAGGCCTTGGCAGCGGCGAGGCGCTGGGTGCCGCTATCGATATCCGCACCCCAGGGGTCGCGCGCGGCAACCGCCTTGCCGCTATCGGCGAAGTCCATGACGACGTCCGCCGCCGGATCATATTTCGGCCAGCTCGGCAGGCCCGCGCCGTTGGGATCGCCGGTCTTCGCGAAATTGACGACATAGGCGCTGATCGTCTTGCCCACCGCCACGTCCTTCGGCGTCGTCGCCGCACCATATTTTATCGCGGCATTGTCGAAGAAGAACGGAATGTCGCTCGCATGCTGCGCGCCGGGCTGGCCGACCGAATCGGCGACGTAGGAGAAGCGGTAATGCCAGACCGGCACGCCGTGCTTCGCGATCTTGGCCGAGGCGCTGCGCGCGCCGGCGATCATGAAGCCGGTCTTGCCGCCCATGTCGGCGCTGGTCGCACCGATCACCATCGGTACGTGGGTGAAATTGCCGGAGGCATAGGCCTGGGTCTGATCGACCTCGAGCCGGCCATCCTGAAACGGTCCGCTATAGGTCTTCGGGCCCGGCTTGGGCTGGAACATCTGCATCATGCTGAGACCGTCGGTCACCTGCTCGGCGCTGAGCGCCCGCAGCTTGTCGAGTGCCCGGGGGTCCTCGGGCGAAATGCCGTTCGCGCGGGCGAAATCCTGGTAGATCTTCTCGACGTCGTGGATGTCCGGCTTGGCGCTGGTCTCGCCGGCGCCGCCCGACATCACGAACGCCTTGTGGAACAGCCCCTTCGCCAACGGCGTGGTGACCAATGTGTGGACCGACATGCCCCCCGCGCTCTCGCCGATGATCGTCACGTTCGCAGGGTCGCCGCCGAACGCCGCAATATTGCGCTGGACCCATTTCAGCGCGGCGATCTGGTCCATGAAGCCGTAATTGCCGAGCAGCCCGTGATCGGGATCCTGCGCGGTAAGTTGCGGGAAGGCAAAGGTGCCGAAGCGGCCGACGCGATAGTTGAAGCTGACGAACATGACGCCCTGCTTCGCCATGTTCGCGCCCGAATAGGTCGGCGGCGAGGCGCCACCGTTGACGAAGCCGCCGCCATAGATCCAGACGATGACCGGCAGCTTGGCCTTGGCGGCCGCCGGCTTCCAGACATTGGCGTAGAGGCAGTCTTCCGCAGGTTCGGTGCCGAGCGGCGCCGCGTCGCCGCCGAACGGCTTCTGCATGCAATCATGGCTGTACTCGGTAGCCGCGCGTACCCCGGTCCAGTTGGCCACCGGCTGCGGCGCGCGCCAGCGCAGCGGGCCGAGCGGCGGCGCGGCGAAGGGGATGCCCTTCCAGCTGGCGACACCGTCCGCGGTGCTGCCGCGCACCTGACCATTTTCCACCTTCACCACCGGGCCGGCGGTCTGTGCGGCGGCGGGAAGCGACGCTCCCGCGACCGCGGCACCGGCGAGAAGAGCGAGACTATAGGCTTTCATCGATTGCTCCTGTCACTGGGGCGCTCGGCCCCGCAGCATTTGAAATATCGGTTCAGAACGATTTGGTGACTTGCAGGCTGACGATCCGGCCGAACACATTCGCGTTCGAAGGATCGTAGGCCCCGTAATTATTTCCCGACTGGGTCAATACGATCGGCGGGTCTTCGTTGGTGACGTTCTGCACGTTGACCGACAGGCGCAGGCCGGAGAGGATCGAGCTGCCCTTCGGCACCGAATAGCTCAGCCCGAGATCGAGCGTGACCCAGGCGGGCACCTCGCTCTGCGGCCGCCCGGTCAGCGGCAGCGTGTTGGTATAGGAACCGACATAATTGACGTAGGCATTCGCGCCGAACCCGTCCTTGTTCCACCCGACCTGCGCGCGGCCGCGCAGGCTGACCGGATAATAGAAGGTGCCGAGCACGTCGCGCGTCGCTGCCCCCGCGACCGGCTGCACCGTCTGGTTCAGGATCTTGGTCGCATTGGCGCTCAGGAACCAGTTGCCGAAGCCGGTCTGGAAGGCATAGCTCGCCTGAAAATCGAGGCCATCCTGAAAGGTGGTCGCGGCATTGGCCGAACGGCCGTCGAGGATGACGTTGACCGAGCAGGCGCCGACGACGTTGGTGTTGTAAAGCGCCGGGTGCGCGGCGATGAAATTGGCGAGCACCGGATCATAGGTGGAGGGCGTGCCGTTCACGCAGGTGCCGGGATTGTGCACCGGGATGATATAGGCCGAGTAGAGCGCCGCGTTCGCCGGGCTGGACAGGAAGAGCCCGATATTCTGGCCGACGATCTGGTTCGAATAGCGGGTGTTGTAATAGGTCGCCGAAAATTTCAGGCCGCTGACCGGCCTGAGGTCGACGCCTGCCGACCAGGTGGTTGCGGTTTCCGGCTGCAGGTCGGGATTGGCGCCGAGGATCAGATAGGTGCTGCTGTTGCCCGGATAGAGGAAGCCGATATCGGCGCGGCCCGAATTATTGGCGAGCGGAACGCCGATCACGGCGGACGAGTAATTCTGCGGATTGGTGTCGGTCAGCGCCGGCGCGCGGAACGAGGTGCCCCACGATCCGCGGACCGAAATGGCGTCATTCACCACCCAGGTCGCGCCGATCTTCGGATTGGTGGTACCGCCGAAGTCCGAATAATCATCGTAGCGGACGGCGGCATCCAGATCGAGCGACTGGATCAGCGGGACGTTCATGCCGTCGGAAATCAGCGGCACGAACAGCTCGGCGAACGCCGAGGCGGTGCTGCGATGCGCCGTGGCGTCGTTGGTGACCGCGAAACTGTTGTTGGTGGGATTGGTCACCTCGAACGCGTTGTTGCTGCCGTTGACCAGATGCTGACGGTTGTACGCCAGTTCCCCGCCGAATGCAGTGCGGACGGAGCCCGCCGGCACCGCGAACAGCGGACCGTCGAGCTTGATCACGGCATCGTAGAAGGTGTTGTACGCCAATTGAGTGTTGGTGCCCATGAACGTGGCATATTGCGCATCGGTCAGCGGGCCGCCGGCAAAGGGATTGATGTTGCCGGCGACGACCTGTGCCGCCAGCGCTGCGCCATTGGCATTGTTGTCATAGTTGCAGATGCCGCAGGTCGAATCGTGCGCGTAGGTGAAATAGGTGTCGAGGCGCCAGTTGTTCGGCATCCGGCCGGTGAGGCCGCCGGTGACGCTGATCGTCTCGTCGGGATTGGCGGTGATCGAACGACCGTTGAAGAACTTGATCGGATCGACCGCGATCTGCTGTGCCAGCGCCCCGCCGCACAGCGAACTCGTTGCCGATGCCGCGGCGGGCGCGCCGGTGATGTAATAGGGACTGCCCTGGCAGACGGTCACGATATTGCCGACGCGGCTGTTGCCGTAGCTGCCGGTCAGCGTGTCGCGCTTCGTGTAGAAGCCCTCGACGAAGAACGAGAGCGCGTGGTTGAGTTCCTGGTTGAAGATCAATGCGGCCTGGTGCCGCTTCTGCTCGCCGAGATAGTCGGCATAATCGGAGGAATCGACCAGATTGGCACCCGGAGTCAGCTGGGCGAAGGTGGTGCCCCGGCCGGCGCCGTTGGGGATCGTGTAATAGCTGTAGGGCACGCCGTTGCCGCCGACGATCAGCGTCGGCGTCGACACGGCGATCGTCGCGTTCTGGGCGCGCGCATCGACACTGCCGAGCGGCGCGAGGTTGCGGCGCAGGAATTTCGACTTGCCGTTCACGAACGGTTCGCGCGAGTCATAGTCGTAGGTGGCGATGACGTTGCCGGTGGCCCAGCTGTGGCCGGCGGTGATCGAAGCGCCCCAATTGTTGTGGAACCGGTCGAACGTGTCGCGGCCGCTGATCTCGATGCCGTTGAACTGCTTGCGCAGCACATAGTTGATCACGCCCGAGATCGCATCGGACCCGTAGATCGCCGAATTGCCGTCGCTGACCACCTCGACCCGCTCGATCGCGGCAATCGGAACCTGGATCGATTCGGTGAAGGTGCTCGCCGCGCCGCTGGGTACCACGCGCCGCCCGTCGATCAGGGTCAGCGTCGCGGAGGTGCCGAGGCCGCGCAGGTTGATCGCAGTGCCCTGCGTGGAATTGCCGCCATAACCGGCGGTGCCGCCCTGGCGATAGACGGGGCCCGATCCGCCCGCATTGGGATTGTTCTGCACCTGCGGAATCGTCTGCAGCACGTCGTTCAGGTTGGTCAGCCCGGTCGCGAGGATCTGGTCGCGGTTCACCGTCACCGTTTCCGAGCCCACCGGCTTCACGCCGGAGATGTTGGTGCCGGTGACGATGATTTCTTCTTCCCGTGCCGACTGCGTGTCGGCAGCCTGGTCCGGTTCTCCCGCCTGCGCGTCGGACGCCTGCGCTTCGGTGGGCTCGGACGTGTTGTCCTGCGCGGCTGCGGGAGCCGCCCACGCCATGCCGAGCAGCATTGCCGCCGCGCTCGCGCAGCCCAGATGATGTCGCTTATATGCCTTCATTGGACCCTCCCCATCCTGTCCAGGGAGAGCCTTCCGCCCTCCCTCGAGCCGGTCGGCTTCAGCCGCTTCCGTGGTCCGCTTCGCGCCGTCGGAAAGGGATTCGCGCAGCCCGACGCGATCCAGCGCGAGGCGGCATGGTTCATCCTCTCCGGCCGGCGCTTGTCGGCCATGCTCGCGACATTGATGAACCGCGGGGTTCAAATCAAAAAATAGAATTTATCGATAGATTTATAACAAAGTCGGATTGATGCATTCGCGCAGATCGATCCGCATTTTCGATTGATCCATAAGAATTTTGTCTTTGATCAATAGCTGAGCCGATCACATGATGATGCATCCGGCGACCGACCGGACAAGGGGAGGACAATGCTCGCTTTAACCGGCGTGGCGGCGATCGTAGCGCTGCTGGCCCTTATCCTCTCCAATCGGCTCGCGCCGGCCGCGGCGCTGATCCTCGTGCCGGTGCTTGCTTCGCTGCTGATCGGGCAGGCCGGGCAGATGCCCGCGCATCTGATCGAGGGCATCACGCGTATCGCGCCGGTGGCCGGCATGTTCGTGTTCGCGATCCTGTTCTTCGGGATCATGACCGATGTCGGCCTGCTCGACCCGATCGTCGCGCTCGTCCTTCGCCTCGCCGGGCGCGATCCCGTGCGCATCGCGATGGGCACGGCGCTGCTCGCGCTTCTCATTCATCTCGATGGTTCCGGCGCGGTATGCTTCCTCGTCGCCATCCCGGCGATGCGCCCGCTCTACGATGCTTTGGGCATGGACCGCCGCGTTCTCGCCTGCACCGCCTCGATGGCCGCGGGCGTCAACTTCCTCCCCTGGACCGGACCGACGCTGCGCGCCTCCGCGGCGCTGCACGTTCCCACGCTCACGCTGTTCACGCCGATGATCCCCGCCCAGGCCGCGGGCATCCTGTTCGTGTTCGGTGCGGCCTGGTGGATGGGCCGGCGCGAGGCCCGGCGCCTCGCATCGCTGGGGGCCACAGCCGCTGCGGACACCACCGGGGAAGCCACGCCGCTGCCTTCGACGGCGCTCAAGCGTCCGCGGCTGCTGATCGTGAACCTGCTGCTCACGCTGGCGGTGATCGGCGTCATGATCTCCGGAATCGTCGAACCGGTGGTGGCCTTCATGATCGGCACGGCACTGGCGCTCGCGATCAATTTCCGCGGGGCGGACCTGCAGCGCGACCGGATCGACGCGCATGCCCGCGCCGCATTGCTCATGGCGAGCGTGCTGTTCGCCGCCGGTGCGTTCACCGGCATCATGAGCGGATCGGGGATGCTCAACGCCATGGCGAACACCGCCGCGGCGCATGTTCCGGGCGCGCTCGGCGGGCATCTGCCGGTGCTGCTCGGAGCACTATCGATGCCGCTGAGCCTCGTCTTCGATCCCGATAGCTTTTATTTCGGGGTGCTGCCCGTCGTCGCCAAACTCGGCGCCGCATTCGGCACGCCGCCGGTGGCGATCGGCCAGGCGGCACTGCTCGGACAGATGACCACCGGTTTTCCGGTCAGCCCGCTCACGCCGGCGACCTTCCTCGTCTGCGGGCTGAGCGGCGTCGAACTCGGCGCGCACCAGCGCTTCACCATCCCGTGGCTGTTCGCGGCCAGCCTGGTGATGCTCGCCACATCGCTTCTGTTGGGAATCCTTCCGCTGTGATCACCAGACCATCCGTCCGCATCGGCGTAGGCGCGGGCTTCTCCGGCGACCGTTTCGAGCCTGCGATCGAACTGATCGAACAGGGCGACATCGACTTTCTCGTTTTCGAATGCCTCGCCGAGCGGACCATCGCCCTCGCCCAGCAAGCCCGGCAACGCGATCCGGAGGGCGGCTTCGATCCGCTGCTGATCGATCGGATGCGGGTGGTGCTTCCGGGCGCGCGTTCGCATGGCGTGCGGATCATCACCAACGCCGGCGCGGCCAACCCGCTCGGCGCGGCGCATGCGCTGGGCGCGCTGGCGCAGGAACTCGGCCTGGCGCCGCTGCGGATCGGCGTGGTCCTCGGCGACGACGTGCGCGACGCGATCCTCGCCGCGCCGCTGCCGCTTATCGACCGGCCGGGTTCGACCGCCGACCTGAAGGACATCATCTCGGCCAATGCCTATCTCGGCGCGGAACCGATCGCCCGCGCGCTCGACCATGGGGCCGACATCGTCATCACCGGACGCGTCGGCGATCCGGCATTGTTCGTCGGCCCGCTGGCGCATGCCTTCGGATGGTCGTTTGGCGACGCGCCGTTGATCGGCCGCGCGACGATGATCGGCCATCTGCTCGAATGCGCCGGCCAGCTGACCGGCGGCTATTTCGCCGATGCGGATCACAAGCAAGTCGAGGGGCTGGCGCGGCTCGGCTTTCCGCTCGCGGAGGTGGCCGCGGACGCGAGCGCGGTACTCACCAAGGTGCCCGGTACGGGCGGGCGCCTGAGCATCGCCAGCTGCAAGGAGCAATTGCTCTACGAGATCCTCGATCCCGCCGCCTATCTCCAGACCGACGTGACCGCCGATTTTACCAGTGCCGCGTTCGAGGAGATCGGCGAAGACCGGATCCGCGTGACCGGCGGCTCGGGCACGCCGCCCTCGGGATCGCTCAAGGTTTCGATCGGCTATGACGACGGCTTTATTGGCGAGGGCCAGATCGCTTATGCCGGACCCGGCGCGGTGGCGCGCGGGCGCATGGCGATCGAGATCGTCCGCGAGCGGCTGCGCCTGTGCGGCGTGGCGGTCCGCGAACTCCGCACCGAACTGATCGGCGTGGATTCGATCGATTGCACCGTCGCGCCGCGCCCGGCGCCGCGCGAGGTGCGCGTGCGGATCGCGGGGCGGACGGACAGCGCCCGCACCGCAGCGCGGATCGGCGCGGAAGTGGAGGCGCTCTATACCAATGGCCCCGCCGCGGGCGGCGGGGTGACTCGCAGCGTGCGGCAGGTGGTCGCGATCGCCTCGGCGCTGATCCCCGGAAGCCAGGTGCAGCCGCGGGTCGAGATGATCGAGGTGCAGCCATGAGACTTGGGCAAATCGCGCATCTTCGCTCGGGCGACAAAGGCGATGTGTCGCAAATCTCGGTCATCGCGTGGGACCCCGCGGACTATCCGCTGCTGCGGCGCGAGGTGACGGTGGAGCGCGTGCTGCGCCATCTCGGCCGCCCCGCGCTCGAAGGCGCGGTGCGGCACGAGCTCGCCGGGCTGGGTGCGCTCAACTTCGTGCTGCCCGGGATGCTCGATGGTGGCGTCACCCGCTCGCTCGCGCTCGACGGGCACGGCAAGACGCTGAGCGCGCAATTGCTCGATCTCGAGATCGGCGAGGGCGGGAAATGAGGAAGGGGCTTGCGATCGCCGCGAGCGCGCTGGCGCTGCTGACGCCGGCGATGAGCGAGGCGAGGCTCACCCGCTTGGTGATCGAACAGCGTCTCGCCGCGCCCGGGCACCCGGACTGGGTGATCCTGCGCGGCCATTATGACGGCGAACTCGACCCCGCCGATCCGCGCAACCGCGTCATCACCGATATTCGGCGGGCAGAGCGGCTTGCCAATGGCAAGATCGGCTATTCGGCGACCTTCGCGATCGCGATCCCGCGCGACCCCGCGAAAGCGAGCGGGGTGCTGCTGTACGACGTGCCCAACCGCGGCTTCGGCGACGTCGCGGCCGATCCCCAAGGCCATTTCCGGGTGGTGAGCGGCTGGCAGGGGGACATCGCCCCCGCGACCGGCGTGCAGAGCTTGCGCGTCCCGATCGCGCGCAACGCGGATGGAAGCCCGATCACCGGGCCGGTGCTGCAGCGCTTCACCGAGATAGCGGCAGGCGCGGCGGACGTTCCGATCGTCGGCGGGATCAGCCGTCCGACGCCGCGCCCGGCGCCGGTCTCGCTCGACACGCACAAGGCGCGGCTGTTCCGTCAAAGTGCCGACGATGCGGCGCCGATCGATATTGCGGCGAGCGACTGGGCGTTCGCCGGTTGCCGGAGCCAGCCCTTCCCTGGCACTCCCGATCCCGCGCGGCTCTGCGTCCGGAACGGCTTCCTCCCGGCGCAGGCCTATACTTTGGTCTATCAGGGCCGCGACCCGCAGGTGCTCGGCATCGGCTTTGCGGCGGTGCGCGATCTGAACGGCTTCCTGCGCTACGCATCCCGCGACGATCACGGCACGCCCAATCCGCTCGCCGGCAGCGTCCGTTGGTCGATCGTCACCGGCACATCCCAATCCGGCAATTTCGTCCGCAGCCTCATCGCGCTCGGCTTCAACCAGAGCGAGGACGGAAGGATCGTCTTCGACGGCGCCAACCCGAACATCGCCGCGCGCCAGGTGCCGCTCAATATCCGCTTCGGGGTTCCGGGTGGCGCCGCCGGCCTGTTCGAGCCGGGCAGCGAAGGGGCGCTGTGGTGGTCCCGCTACAACGACAGGCGCCGTGGCCGTGGTGTGTCGAGCCTGCTCGACCGCTGCCGGACCAGCCGGACCTGCCCGCGGATCATCGAGACCTTCGGCTCGGCGGAGTTCTGGGGCCTGCGCATGTCGCCCAACCTGGTCGGGACCGATGCGCGCAGCGACATCCCGCTGCCCGACAATGTTCGCCGCTATTATTTCCCGGGCGTCACGCACAACGGCTCCGCCGTCGGCGGCTTTCCTGTCATCGGCGAGCCGGCGCCTCCCGGCGCCAATTTCTGCACGCTCCCGGGCAACCCCAATCCCTCTTCGGACACCCGCCACGCCCTGCTCCACGCGCTGGTCGGCTGGGTGCGCGACGGTACGCCTCCGCCGCCGAGCCGCTATCCGACGATCGCTGCCGGCGACCTCGTGCTCCCCGAAGCCGGGGCGATGGGCTGGCCGATTATTCCCGGTGCGCCCTCGCCCACCGGCAAGCTCAACGACTTCCTCGATTATGATTTCGGACGGGCGTTCGATTATGCGGATCTGAGCGGCACGCTCACCCGGCAGCCCCCGCGCATCCGGCAAAGGATCCCGTCGCGCGTCCCGCGGGTCGATCGCGACGGCAACGAAACCGCGGGCATCCCCTCGGTGCAACTGCTGGTGCCGCTGGGCACCTATACCGGCTGGAATGTTCGCGCACACGGCTATGGCGCCGGCGGGGGCTGCGGATTCATGGGCGGCTTCATTCCATTCGCCCGGACCCGCGCCGAGCGCCTTGCCAGCGGCGATCCGCGGTTTTCGCTCGAGGAGCGCTACCGCGACCATGCCGGCTTCGTCGCCCGCGTGCGCGCCGCCGCGGAGGATCAGGTCCGGGCAGGATGGCTGCTGCGCGAGGATGCCGATCGCATTGTCCGCGAGGCGGAGGCCAGCGATGTCCTGCGCTGAACCGCAACCGGGCAGCGAGAGATCAAGACCGGCGCGCGCCGGCAACATAGGGGAAGTGCAATGAAGCGGAATATCCTGTTGGCTCTCGCGCTTGCGGGTTCGGGAATGACGGCGATCGGAGTGGCATCCGCACCCGGTCTCGCGGCTCCGGCCCGCGAGGATCGGCCGTGGATGAACACCCGGTTGCCGGCCGAGCGTCGGGCGGCATTGCTGCTGGCCAGGATGACGCGTGACGAGAAGCTCACGCTCGTCTTCGGCCAGTTCGCGACGGATTTCCCCTTCGCCAAATACAAGGCGCCGGCAGGCAGCCGCGAGGGCTCGGCCGGTTACATTGCCGGCGTGCCGCGGCTGGGCATTCCCGCGCAGTGGCAGGCCGATGCCGGCATCGGCGTCGCCACCCAGGGCGGCGCGGCGCGCAAGCGCGAACGCACCGCGTTGCCCTCGAACCTGGCGGTTGCGGCGAGCTGGAGCCCCGAGGTCGCCTTCGCCGGCGGCGCGATGATCGGCGCGGAGGCACGCGCATCGGGCTTCAACGTAATGCTGGCAGGCGGGGTCAATCTCGCGCGCGAACCGCGCAACGGGCGCAACTTCGAATATGGCGGCGAAGATCCGCTGCTGGCGGGTACCATCGTCGGCGCGCAGATCGCGGGCGTCCAGTCCAACCGGATCATCTCGACCGTCAAGCATTTCGCGGTCAACGATCAGGAGACCGACCGCAATGCCGGCAATTCGGTGATCGATCCGCGTGCCGCCCGCCAGTCCGATCTTCTCGCCTTCGAACTGGCGATCGAGAAGGGCGATCCCGGATCGGTGATGTGCGCCTATAACCGGGTGAACGGTCCGTTCTCCTGCGAGAATCCGTGGCTGCTGCGCGACGTGCTGCGGCGCGACTGGGGCTTCAGGGGCTATGTGATGTCCGATTGGGGGGCGGTGCATTCCACCGCCCCCGCGATCGCTGCCGGGCTCGATCAGGAATCGGGCTTCCCCTTCGATCGCACGCCCTATTTCCGTGAGGAGCTGAAAAAGGCGCTCGCTGACGGCAAGGTCCAGGAGGCGCAGCTCGACACGATGGTGTCGCGTATCCTCTACGCGATGTTCCGCCACGGCCTGTTCGATCGCCCGGTGACGGAAGCGCCTTTCGACCTGCCTGCATCGACGCTGGCGCGCAATGCGGCGATCAGCCGCGCGGCGGCGGAGGAGAGCATCGTCCTGCTCAAGAACCAGGGCGACGTCCTGCCGCTCGCCGCCACCGCGAAGCGGATCCTCGTGGTCGGCGGCCATGCCGACAAGGGCGTGATCGCCGGGGGCGGCTCGTCGCTGGTCTACCCCAAAGGCGGCAATGCCGTGCCCGATATCGAACCCAAAATGTGGCCCGGCCCGGTGATGTTCTATCCCTCAGCGCCGCTCGACGCGCTGCGGCGACAACGCCCCGATGCCCGGATCGACTTTGTCGACGGCCGTGATCCCGCCGCTGCCGCCGCCCTGGCGCAATCGGCCGACGTGGTGCTGGTCTTCGCGACGCAATGGGCGGGCGAGTCCTTCGACGTCTCGCTCTCGCTCAAGGACGGGCAGGATGCGCTGATCGAGTCGGTCGCCGCCGCCAATCCGCGGACGGTCGTGGTCCTCGAAACCGGCGGTGCCGTCCTGACCCCCTGGGCGGACAAGGTCGCCGGCATCGTCGAGGCATGGTTTCCGGGGACCGCCGGCGGCGAGGCGGTTGCCAATGTTCTTACTGGCAAGGTCAACCCCTCCGGCCACCTGCCGATCACCTTCCCGCGTGGCCTTGCCGAGCTGCCGCACCCGGCCGAGCCCGCCAAAGGCGACGTGCACTACACCGAGGGCGCCGCGATCGGCTACAAATGGTACGATCTGCAGAACAGCCAGCCGGCGTTCCCGTTCGGACACGGCCTGTCCTACACCCGCTTCGCTTATTCGAAGCTCGCGGCAACCGCCCTGCCGGGCAGCATCGGGCTTCGCTTCACGGTCGAGAACCGGGGCAAGCTGCGCGGAAAGGCGGTGGCGCAGGTCTACGCGGCGGGTGCCGGTTGGGAAGCGCCGCGCCGCCTCGCTGGCTTCCGCAAGCTCGACCTCGCGCCCGGGCGTTCGCAGCAGGTGTCGCTCACGATCGATCCACGGCTGTTGGCGAGCTATGACGAACCGGCCTGCTGCTGGCGCGTCGCGCCGGGCAGCTACCGGTTCACGCTGGGAGGCTCCTCCGCCGAGGTCGGCGCGACGGCGACGCTGACGCTTTCTTCGGCACAGGCGCGCCGGCTGAAGGGCGCCTGCAAAGGCTAGGCCTCGGTCCGTCCGGTTCGCATGCGCGGCGCGATCATCGATACGATCAGAAGCGAAGCGAAGATGAACGGCCTGCAGGCGCGTAGCGATAGGCCAAACTACCATGTGGATACCATTCCATGCGGCCGCCCGAACGATAACTGTGGCGCGTTCCACCGAATGAGAACGAATCGACCGCTGCCCTTGTCCGACGAGGCGGATGCAACGCTCCAGGCGCGTCGCCGAGGGGACCGTGCGAAGAGGAGATACCGACCCCTGCGGTGCCAAGGCGCCGCGGATTCTGCATGTTCAGCGAGGCACGGCAACGATGGCAGCCCTGCTGCAGGCGATCCAGGCCCGTGAGTTCCAGCTACCTCGATCTGTTAGGGCTTTGCCCCGGTCCGTCGATGAGGGCAACTCGTCGCGCAGCGGTGGACGATATCAGGATGAGGCGACAATATGTTCCGGGGAGGCCTGTCGTAACTGAAAGGGCTCAATATGCGTCTTCTTAGGCTTGTAACGGCGTCTGTGCTGATGTTTGGAGTGACGGCGATGCCCGTCGCTCAGGCGTCGACATCGATGCTATCGCTACAGCGCGCATCTACCGTAAGCGACAAATCGAGCAATCTGAACGGATCGGTAGCGATCATGCTCATCGCTGCCGCTGCCATCGTCGGGACGGCTGCCTACGTCTCGTCGAACGACGACGACGATCCCGACAGCCCCTGAGCACATCCGCTGATACACAGGAGCCGGCGGTGCAGCCACCTGCGCCGCCGCTTCTGCATTCGGCAGGGCTGCTGCGCTCTGCGCCTCCCCGCGCCATCCGCACCAGCACTGCGCCGGGGGACGCGGACACCCGAGATATATCCATGCCGAGCCGCCGGCGCTGTTGCCGGAGTGTCCTGCCATCCGCTTCGCCATCGAACGGCTGCAAGCGAGGCGCTCGTGGACTGGTCACTTTAGAGTCTCCCGCGCAAACCTCTTCCCGCTGTCCGGCCTGTTTCGGCTATGCCGGCACGCCGGCCGCGCGTGCCTCGGCAAGGAAGTGCCGTGCAAAGGCTTCCGCGGCCGGCGGCAAGGTCCGCTCAGTGAGATAGGCAAGCCCGATCTGACGCGTGATCACGGGATTGGAGAGCGGCCGGACCGCGATGAGCGGCGACGCGATCATGTCGATCGTCGAGCGCGGCAATGCCGTGATGCCGAGCCCGGCTTCGATCAGCGCGCCGACCGTCGCCAGCTGGCTGCATTCGTAGAGCGGGTGAAACGATATGCCGGCCTTGTGCATCGCCTGGTCGGTGAGCTCGCGCACGCTGCTGCGCGGCGCCATCGCGATGAACGGTCTGCCGGTAAAAACAGTCCAGTCACAGGGCTCGAGCGTGTCGAACATGCCTGCCCGGGCGACGAGCACCATCGGATCTTCCATGAACGGCTCGAAGGTGAACGCGCTCTCTTCTTGCGGCGTGGTGATCGCGAGGTCGATCTGGCGTTCCTGCATCTGCTGATACAAGGTACCGGACAGCTGATCGCGCAAGACAATCTCCACCTGCGGATGCGTCTTCAGGAAGGAAGCGATCGCGCCCGGCAACATGGATGCGGCGATCGACGGCAGCGCGCCGATCAGAACGCGGCCACGGGTACCCGAAAAGGTGAGCGCGAGTTCCGAAAATGCGTGGTCGAAGTCGGCAATCAGGCGCTCGACGATCGGAAGCATCGCTTCGCCTGCCGCGGTCAGCGACACATTGCGCGAATTGCGGTCGAACAGCCGCGTGCCCAGCTGCTCCTCCAGCAGCCGCACCGTCCGGCTGAGCGCTGGCTGCGAGATATTCTCGGTCCGGCCGGTTTCGCTGAAGCTCTTGCTGTAGGCGATCTGCAAGAACAGGCGAAGGCTATTCAGGCTGGGACGTCGTATCATGAGCCTCCGGCGGCGCGGATCTGCGGTAATCCGTCGCCTTAGCCCATTGTCGCGCAATCACGAACAGCTGCAAAGCGGGCTCCACGCGCTCCCACGAGTCTTGAAAAACACTTCGGCGAAACGGGTGATCACCGCGTCGGTGCGTGTTAGCTGCTGGCTTAAGACAGGCCAAAGCGGGCTTGGCCTGAGTGCGCTGCACATGCTCCTTGAGTGCCGTGAGCTTTCCGTCCTCTCTCTATTTTTGATTCCGGCGAGGCCCGGCAACGGTGCAAATGGCGGAGCGGGAGGGATTCGAACCCTCGATACGGTTTTGCCGTATACTCACTTTCCAGGCGAGCGCCTTCGACCACTCGGCCACCGCTCCGCATACCCGGAAGGCGCGTGCCCTAGCCCGTGCGCGCGGGCTAGGCAAGCACCGCGGCACGTGCCAGTCTCGCCCCATGCTCAAGCCCCTGCTCGCGCTAAGCGCGCTCGCCGCCGTTCCTGCCTCGGCCCAGACCGCGCCTGCCGCGCCTTCCCCCGCCGATGCGATCGCCACGGACTGGCAGCCGATCGCCGACAACGAGCTGCTGGTGATGACGCTCCGCGGCGGGCATCAGGTCTTCATCCGGCTGGCGCCGCGCTACGCGCCCGCGCATGTCGCCAATATCCGCAAGCTCGCGGAGGCGCATTGGTGGGACGGCACCAGCGTCTATCGCGTCCAGGACAATTACGTCGCACAATGGGGCGGCGGCGAGGACAAGCCGACGGCTCTCCCACCCATGGTGATCGAGAACCCGCCCGCGGAATATGAATGGAGCCGCTATGACGGCGTCACCAATTTCGCGCGCACTGATCCTTATGCCGCCAAGACCGGACACAGTGCCGATGGCTGGCCGCTCGCCACCGACGGCAAGGCGAGCTGGCTAACGCATTGCTACGGGATGGTCGGGGTTGCGCGCGACCTGGCGCCGAGCACCGGCAGCGGCGCCGAGCTTTATGCGGTGATCGGCCACGCGCCGCGCCATCTCGACCGCAACATCGCGATCGTCGGTCGCGTGGTCGAGGGCATCCAGTGGCTGTCGACGCTGCCGCGCGGCGGCGGCGCGCTCGGGGTCTATGAGAGTCCGGGCGAACGCACCCCCATCCTGTCGGTGCGGCTCGCCAGCCAGCTGCCCGAGGACGAGCGCCCGCACTTCCAGTATCGCGCCACCGACAATGCACGCTTCGCGGCATGGCTGAGCGAGCGCGAGAATCGCAAGCCGCCCTTCTTCACCGTGCCTGCTGGCGGCGCCGACATCTGCAACGCGCAGGCGCCAGTCCGCCGGGCGCCCTAGCGGACCCTGTTCCCCTCCCTTTCACGGGAGGGGAATGACGGCTGAGCTTACTTCCCGACCCAGTCGGCGACCTCGCCGGCGACTTGATTGGCAGCCTGATTGAGCGCAGCGCCCACCGGCGCCGCCTCGATCTCGGTGACCGGCACGCGCGCTTCGAACCGGCGCTTCTCGACCACGGTCTCCGGCCCGCGGATCAAGGCGGCATCGAAGGTGACCACTGCCTCTCTCGTCTCTTCCTCGATGCCGAAGCGGCGCAGATCGCCCATCAGATAGGCGCCAGGATCGGTCAGTGACTGACGCGAGCTCAGCACCAGCCGCCCGGTCCGCGCCGTGATCGTGTCGCCGAGCAACCGCTGGAGCAATTGCGACGGGCGCTCGACCCACAGCGCGTCCTTGACATAGGCGATCGCTGTCCCGCCTGAATGCACCGGAATCCGCGACGAGGCGAGCTCCTGCGGCAGCGACGGCACAGCCACGGTGATCGTCGCCGCTACGTTCGAACGCTGCGACTCGCCGACCGGAAGAGTGGCCGAAGGCGTCAGCGTCAGCAGCGATTTGGGCGGCTTGCCGCCGAACGAGATGCAGCCGCCGAGCGAGGCCGCGAGCAGCGGCATGGCGAGAAGCAGCGCGCGCTTGGTCATCATGGTCCTCACTTCTTCTTGTAGTCGGGCAGCTTGGGCGAGCCGACGAGGCTCGAGGCGCCGCCCTGATCGAGCTTTTCGGCGACCGAGGCGAGGCTGGTCGACATCACGCGCAGATCCTGGACGAGCTGCCCGATCTCGGGGATCGTCTTCTTCGACAGCGCCTGCAGCCCGGGTCGCGCGTCGCCGATCGTCGCGTCGAGCGTCTCCATCGACTTGCGCGCCGACCCGATCGTCCGATTGAGGTTGGCGATCGTCGGGCGAACATCGTCGGCGAGCACGCCATTCGTGGTCGCGGCAAGTTTGCCGAGCTCCTCGGTAGCGCCGCCGAATTTCTGGATCGCGATCCGGGTCTCCGCCAAGGTAGCGGCAATCTCGGGTCCGCGATCGGCGAGCGCGTCGGTCAGCCGGTTGGTGTTGGCAAGAATGCCGGCAATCGAATTCTGGTTCTTGTCGCCGAGGAGTTCGGAGAGCCGCTCGGTCAGGGTAGAGATCCGCTCGAGCAATTGCGGTGCCGAACTGAGCAACGCGCCGAGGCCGCCTTGCTTGGTCGGGATCACCGGCACACCGAGCGGGCATGCCGCGCGCGGGTTCGCCTCGGGGCAGCGGATCGGCGGGGCGCCCTTCACGGCGCCGTCGAGATTGACCGTACTCGGTCCGGTAAAGCTGCCCTGGATCGACGCTGTGGTGCCCTCGAGGATCGGCACGTCGTCGTTTACGCTGATGCGGACGCGGACGAGGCTCGGATCGGGCGTCCAGAAGCTGATTTCCTTGACCTGCCCGGAAGGCACGCCGGAGAAGCTGACCTGAGAGCCCGGATTGAGCCCGTCGACAGCCTGCTTGAAGAAGATGTCGTACTGGCGCTCGTCGCCGCCGCCCAGCCGCGCCAGCCAGACGATGAACAAGGCGAGCACCGCGAGCAGGATCAGCACCACGGCGCCGACGAGTACATGGTTCGATCGCGTTTCCATCAGAGCCTCATGTCCTCGCTTGCGCCCGTTCGGCGCTGGCGACCGCGGCGCGTCCGCGCGGTCCCTTGAAATATTCCTGAATCCACGGGTGATCCAGCGCGAGCAGTTCGTCGATCGTCCCGACGGCGATCACGCGCTTGTCGGCGAGCACCGCCACCCGATCACAAATCGCATAGAGCGTGTCGAGATCATGGGTGATCAGGAACACGGTCAGGCCCAAGGTCTTCTGGAGCGAGGCCGTCAGTTCGTCGAACGCGGCCGCACCGATCGGATCGAGCCCGGCGGTGGGCTCGTCGAGAAACAGCAATTCGGGATCGAGCGCCAGCGCGCGCGCGAGCCCCGCGCGCTTCTTCATGCCGCCCGATAGCTCCGCCGGATATTTGGGACCGGCGTCGGGCGGCAGCCCGGTCATCACGACCTTGTACGCCGCGATCTCCTCGAGCAGCGCCTGATCGAGGCCGGGGTAGAATTCCTTGATCGGCACCTGGACGTTCTCGGATACGGTCAAGGTCGAGAACAAGGCGCCGCCCTGAAACAATATGCCCCAGCGCTTGCGGATGTTGGTCGCCTCGGTCTCCTCGCGGCCGATCGTGTTCTCGCCGAACACCTCGATGCTGCCCTCGAGCGGCGTCTGCAGCCCGATGATCGAGCGCATCAGCACCGACTTGCCGGTGCCCGACCCGCCGACCACGCCGAGGATCTCGCCGCGGCGCACCTCGAGGTCGAGATTCTCGTGGACGATCTGTTCGCCGAAGCCGTTCTTCAGCCCCCGGACGCGGATGATCACGTCCTCCTGTTCGCGGCGCGCCATCATATCCAGCCTACCTCGCTGAAGAAGACGGCAAAGAACGCGTCGAGTACGATCACCAGGAATATGCCCTGCACCACGGCGGTGGTGGTACGGTTGCCGACCTGCTCGGCGTCGGCTTCCACCTGCATGCCTTGAAAGCAACCCGAGACCGCGATGATCGCTCCGAATACTGGCGCCTTCACCAGCCCAACCCACAGATCGGTAAGCGGCACCACTTCGCGAATGCGCTGGATGAATGTGACCGGCGGGATGCCGAGTTGCACCCAGCAGAGCAGCCCGCCGCCGATGATTCCGATCAACGCCGAATAGAAGCCGAGCAGCGGCATCATCAGCACTACGGCGAGCGTGCGCGGCACGACCAAAGCCTCCATCGGCGATACGCCGATCGTCCGCATCGCGTCGATCTCTTCGGTGAGCTTCATCGTGCCGATCTGTGCCGCGAAGGCGGATCCGGAGCGGCCAGCCACCATGATCGCGGTCATCAGCACACCGAGTTCGCGCAAGGTGATTCGCCCGACGAGGTTGATCGTATAGACTTCCGCGCCGAACTGGCGGAGCTGCACCGCGCCCTGCTGCGCAATCACGATCCCGATCAGGAAGCTCATCAGGCCGATGATCCAGAGCGCCGATACACCGACCACCTCGAAGCGCTGGACGGTAGCATTGAAGCGAAAGCGGCGCGGATGCGTGAAAACATTCCAGAAGGCCGCCAAGGTCGCCCCCATGAAGCCGAGCAGACCATAAAAGGTGTGGCCCGCCACGAAGACCGCCGCGCCGATCTCGCCCAGCATTCGGGTGAACGGATCGGCGGGCTTACGCGGCAGCTCGATAGGATGCTCGGCAGCGGCGACCTGGTCGAGCAGATGCTGCTCGTCGGGCTCGAGCCCTTCTATGGTCGAGCCGTGATCGCGCGCAAAGCGATGCACCAGCCAGGCGCCGACGGTGTCGATTCGCTCGACCTGGCTGAGATCGAGCCGCGACACCGCGCCCTCGACCGCATTGAGCCGCTCCGGCAAGTCGCGCAGGCATGCCAGCGACAAATTGCCGGTGAAGCGCAGCGTGGTGCCGTCGCCCCCGTCGATTCGCTCGAAATCCGCGCTTCCCCTCATCGCGGCCTCCTTTCGGCGATTCGCGCTGGAACGGCAAGGATTTGCTCTGGCAAGCTGGGAAGGCCTAGATGCGCCAATGCAGCACCTGGCAATTTACGACATGGACAAGACGATCACCGCGGCACCGACATGGACGCGCTTCCTCGTCCATGCGGCGCGCGTGCGGGCGCCGTGGCGGCTGGCACTGCTGCCCCTCGCCGGCGCTGCCGGGCTCGGCTACATTCTCAAGATGATCGATCGCGGAAGGCTGAAGCAGCTGTCGCACCGGCTGCTGCTCGGCCGGGCGCTGCGCGAAGCCGAGCTGGCGGCGGTCGCGGTGAAATTCGCCGAAGCCGAACTGGATAAGGGCGTGCTTCACGCCGCGCGCGCGCGGATCGCGGCGGACCGCGCCGCCGGCTATCGGCTGGTCATGGCGACCGCGTCGCACGGCTATTACGCCGACGCGATCGGCCGGCTGCTCGGGTTCGACGATGTGATCGCCACGCAGGCGAAGCGCGATGGACAAGGCCGTATTCTCTCCCTGATCGATGGGGATAACTGTTACGGGCCCGTAAAGCTCCGCATGATCGAAAGCTGGATGGAGCGAGAGGGTGTCTCGCGGCGGGACGTGCATGTCCGCGCCTATTCGGATCACGTTTCGGACGCACCTTTGCTCGAATGGGCCGACGAGCCGTTCGCGGTCAACGCGCATGGCGCGCTCCGCAAGCTGGCGCAGGTGCGCGGCTGGCCGCAACTCGACTGGAGATAATCCAGGTTAGTTGCGTTCTGTCTCCCGCAACGAGGAGATGAGGCGTGACCAAGACACTCGCGGAGCTGGCCGAGATCATCAAAGACGTGGATTTCGCGACGCTTTCCACCCATTCGGACGGCGGCACCATCGCGGGCCGCCCGATGAGCAACAATCGCGACGTCGAATATGACGGGGATAGCTGGTATTTCGCCTGCGAGGACACCCGCACGGTGCAGGACCTGCGGGCGAACCCGCAATGTGCGCTGAGTTTCCACGCAAAAGGCGGTCTGCTCGGCATGAAGCCGGTGTTCGTGCACATTGAAGGCCGGGCCGAGCTGATCAAGGACAAGGCGCAGTTCGAGGCACATTGGACCAAGGATCTCGATCTTTGGTTCAAGCAGGGCGTCGACACCCCAGGGCTCACGCTGATCAAGGTCCATGGCGTGCGTGCGCATTATTGGGATGGCGAGGACCAGGGCGAGTTCCTGCTCGAAGGCGCGACTGCCGAGACTCGGGCGATGGCGACCGGATGACCAGGGCCACTGGCACAGAAGCATACCAAACGGGGCTGCCCGCGCAGAAGCAGCCCCGTTTCTCGAGGTGACGGTGCTCAGGCAGCCGCGGTATCTCCAGAAGCCGCGATAGCCGCCGCGAAGTCGCGATAGGAGTGAAGCGGACGGCCAAGCAGCCGGATCAGCCGTTCCACGTCCCCCGCCTCGGGGATCATGCCGTCGCTGACATAGCGTTCGGCCATCAGCCGCATCTCGTACGCCGTCCATTTCGGCAGAAAGTTCGCCATGTTCTGCTCGAACCCACTGGGATCGTCGCCGCCGTAAACGACCGGACGGCCGAGGATGTCGGACCAGATCGCGGCCACATCGGCGCCGGTCAGCGTGTCTGGACCCACCAGATTGATAACCTCGACCGGCAGTTTGCCCGGTGCCTGCGCACGGCGGACGAGTTCTATCGCGGCGACCTCGGCAATGTCGCGGGCATCGACCATCGCGAGGCCCTTGCTGCCGATCGGCATCGGATAGACCCCGTGCTCCAGGATCACGTCCTTGATCATGTGCTCGTTGTCGATGAAATAGGACGGGCGCAGGATCGTGGCGTTGAAGCCCATCTGCTCGATCATCCGCTCGGCACCCGATTTCACTGCAAAGTGCGGCACGTTCACGAAGCGCTCGGCGTGGAACACCGAAAGATAGACGAGGCGGTCGACGCCCATCTCACGCGCGATGTTGAGCGTGATGAGCGCCTGGGTGAATTCGTCGCCGGTAACGGCGTTGAGCAGGAAGAAGGCGTCCACGCCGGTGAATGCAGCCCGCAACGCGTCGATGTCGAGCAGGTCACCCTTGGCCACTTCGACGCCCGCGGGAAAATCGGCCTTTGCGGGATCGCGGGTGAATACGCGCACCGTCGCGTCGCGGGTGACGAGCTGCTCGACGACATGGCGGCCGACGCGACCGCTGGCGCCGATAACGAGAATGGTCATGCTGTGTCTCCTTTTGTGTCTGGATCGACAGCTTCGAAATTAGTGATCCACGGAGGCGCCAATAGTCGCTATATCTGGACTTACCGTCTCACTGGTGGAACACATGGACCTGCTCGCGCTCGCCGACTTCAATCTGGTGGCAAGGTATGGCGGGTTCGGCCGTGCCTCCCGCGCTTCCGGCCGCCCCAAGGCGACTCTGTCGCGGCGCGTTTCGGAGCTGGAGGCGGCGCTGGGCATCCGCCTGTTCGAGCGCGGCGCACGCGATCTCAAACTTACCGAGGAGGGCCGGGCGCTGCATCAGCGCACCGGTCTGCTGCTCACCGAGCTGAATGAGACCGCGGCAGCGATCGCGTCCGGCGGCGACAAGCCGCGGGGGCGGCTGCGGATCAGCGCGCCCTTGCTGTTCGCGCAAGTCGCGATGGGAAAGCTGGCTGCGCGCTTCGCGCTCGAACATCCCGACGTGCGCCTGGAAGTCACCACCGACGATCGCGAGGTCGACATGATCGAGGAAGGCTATGATCTGGTGATCCGCGTGAACCCGCGACCCGATGCCAGCCTTGTCGGCCGGGCATTCCTGCGCGACCAGCTGGTCGTCGTCGCGGCACCTGCCCTCCCCCGGCCGGTCGCCAGCGCCGCAACCCCTGCGGTCGTGCGCGGGGCGGCAGACCCGTCCGATCACTGGAACGTGACAACGCCGAACGGGCCGTCGACGATCGCAGTCGATCCGGTGCTGTCGCTTTCCTCGATGATCATGGTCCGCGACGCGGTGCGGCTGGGCATCGGCGCCGCCCGGCTGCCGCTCTCGCTGGTTGGGGATGATCTCAGCGCTGGCCGGCTCGTGCGCTGGGCGGACGTGGCGGGCGCCGAGACCGCCTTGTGGGCGCTCTATCCGTCGCGACGACTTCTAAGCGCGCGCGTATCGGCGTTCCTGAACCATTTGCAAAAGGCGTTCCCCACGGGTGCGCCCAATGAGCTGACCCGCTTTATCGAGGAGTTCGCGGGCGAAGCGTGAGGCACGTTGTTGCCGTCGCGCCGATTCAGCGCCGCAGCGAGAGCGGCGGCGAATAGTCGGCCATCGTCATGAATATGCTATCGACCTTGGTGACCAGCTTGCCGTTGGCTTCGGTGCGGGCGACCACAGCCCGCCATTCCGGATCGGCGCCGAATGCCTGCCAATCCGCGTCCCGTGCTGCGCGGCTCGGATAAGCGAGTATGTAGACCACCCGCCCCTCCGGCGCCTGCTCGCTCGGCTGCTCGTTCCAATAAGCGACGTTGCGCATGCCATGTTTCTCGAACAATGCGAGCGTATGCTCGCGGAAGCGCGCATTGAGCGCTGCCAGCTTGCCGGGCGCCGGATAGTAGATGCGCAGTTCGTAGACGGCGGTCTTTGGATCAATAGCGGTGCGCTGCGCGAATGCCGGGGCCGTGGTGGAAGCAAGGGCGAGGCAGGCGAGAACGGCAGAGCGCATCGGAGAACCCCTGAAATAGCGCATGCATGGGTGGCTGCAGCGTCCCGCATATCGCAAGAGCGGAGCCGAAAGGCGAGCACCGATACGGCGTCAGGCCTTCACCACATGTCGTTTGCGCTCTTGCCTCTGGCGCAGCTGGCTCGCCTGGCCAGCTATTCAAGTTTCGGCCCCTGGTCCTAGATCAGCGCATCCACTGCGTGGATGGTGACACCGACCAGCCCGCCGACGAGCGTCCCGTTTATCCGGATATATTGCAGGTCGCGCCCCACAGCGTTCTCCAGCCGCCCGGTGATCGTCTGCGCATCCCATCCGCGGATCGTGTCCGACACTAGCCGCACGATCCCGTCGCCATAGTCCGATGCCGCGCCGACCGCGGCGCGGCGTACGAAGCGGTTGATCGTGTCGGCCAGCCGGGCGTCGCCCTGCAGCGTCTCGCCGAGCTGGCGCAGAGCAGCCCCGAGCTCGCCCGACAGCACCCGGTCCGGATCGCGTGCCAGCCGAAGCAATGCCGCCCGGCCTGATTCCCATACGCCCATCCACCAGTCGCCCAACGCCGGATTGTCGAGCAATTCGTTCTTGAACGCCTCGACCCGCGCGCGCTTGTCGGGGTCGTGCTGAAGATCATAAGCGAGCTTCGCCAGCCCTTCCTCGGCCTTGGCGCGGAGCGGATGGGCCGGGTCCTCGGCCATGTCGCCGATCAACTTGGCGAGGCCGGCGATGATCTTGTTGGCCAGCGTCTCGTCGAGCCCGGTCCAGCGCAGCACCGACCCGGCGCGTTCGTGCACCATCTGGCGGATCAGATGCTCGTTCGCGTCGAGCACCTTGGCCGCCCAATGGATGATCCCGTCCAGCAACGGCCGGTGCCGGTCCTCCTGCATCGCCGTCGCCAGCGCCCGACCAAGCAAAGGTCCGATGGCGAAACTGCGCAGCCGCTCGGCCAGCGCGCGCTTCGCCATTCCGCCGAGCCGCTCCTGATCGAACGCCTCGAGCAGGTCGGCGGCGAGCCGGCCTATCCCGGCGCGGAGCCGCCCGCGCCCCGCGCCCGGATCAGCGAGCCAGCGGCCCGCAGCACGCGCGACATCGACGCGCTGCATCCGCCGGGCGACGACGCTGGGAATCAGGAAATTGTCGCGCAGGAAGGCCGCGAGGGTGTCGGCGATGCGATCCTTGTTGCGCGGAATGATCGCAGTGTGCGGGATCGGCAAATGAAGCGGGTGGCGGAACAGCGCCGTCACCGCGAACCAGTCGGCGAGCCCGCCGACCATCGCCGCTTCGGAGAAAGCGCGGAGATAGCCTATCGCAGGATGTAAATGATCGAACTGCCGCGCGGCGAGAAAGATCGCCGCCATCAGCACGAGCAGCCCGGTCGCGACCAGCCGCATACGGCGCAGACCCGCGGGGACGGCCTCTGACAAAAGGGGAGCGCGCGACCTCGTCACACGCTCCCCAATACTCGAACCGCGCCGAAGTTCACTCCGCCGGTTGCGGCGTGTCGTCTCCGGGCTTGTGCTCGATCGTTCCGGCGCCATGCGCGTGGCCGAGCACGCGGCTGCCATCGTCGCCGGGCTTGAAGGTGAGCAGGCGCCGCGACAGCCGCGGCCCGAGCCAGGTTTCGAGACCAACCGCGAGGCTGAACAATGCCGGCACGATCACCAGCGTGAGCAGCGTCGACAGGATCAGGCCGCCGATCACGACCACGCCCATCGGGGCACGCCATGACGAGTCGCCGCTCAGCGAAAGCGCGGTCGGCACCATGCCCGCGACCATCGCGATGGTGGTCATCACGATCGGCTGGGCGCGCTTGTGCCCGGCGTCGACGATCGCAGTGAACTTGTCGACGCCCTTGGCCATCTCCTCGAGCGCGAAATCGACCAACAGGATCGAGTTTTTGGCGACGATGCCGAACAGCATCAGGATGCCGATGAACACCGGCAGTGACAGCGGCATCCCGAACAGCTTCAGGGCTATCAGGCCGCCTAGCGGGGCGTTGAGCAACGACCCCATGTTGACCAAAGGCGAGACGAAGCGGCGATAGAGCAGCACCAGCACCGCGAACACGAGGAAGATGCCCGACGCCAGAGCGACGAAGAAGTTGTTGAGCATCTCCGCCTGCCACTTGGCCTGGCCGACGGTCATCTGACCGACGCCCACCGGCAGGTGCTTCATGATCGGAAGCTCGTTGATCTTCTTCATGATCTCGTTGTTGACGTAGGGCTTGCCGGTCTTCGGATCCATTGCGAGATCGGCCCCGACGACGAGGCGACGCTGCAGGTTGAGCCGCTGGATGCGGGTCGGGCCCGCGCCGAAGCCGATATCGGCGACCACCGACAGCGGCACCGATCCGCCACTCTGCGTCTGCACCGGCATGTTCTGGATCGTCGACAGTCGGGCGCGGGCGTCCTCGTCGAGCGCCACCCGGATCGGGATCTGGCGATCGGAAAGCGAGAATTTCGCGCTGTTCTGGTCGATGTCGCCCAAGGTCGCGATGCGGATCGCATTCGACAATGCGGCGGTGGTCACGCCCAGATTGGCGGCGAGATCGAGCCGTGGCTTGATCACGATTTCCGGGCGATTGAGATCGCCCGCGACGCGGGGCGCGACGACTTCCTTCATTCCCTCCATCTGCTTGACCAGCGTGTTCGCCGTCTGGTTGAGCAGCGCCGGGTCCTCGCCGCCGAGCGTGATGGTGAGATCGCGACCGCTCGAGCCCCAGCCGAATTGCGAGCGGAAGTTCACGCGCGCATCGGCGATCGCGATCAGCTTGGGCGCCACGCGCTTCTCGAACGACGTGCTCGTCTCGTCGCGGCCTTCCTTGAGCTGTGCCGTCACCCGGCCGTTGCCGACGAAGCTGCGGCTATAGATGTCGGTGACATTGGGTTCCTGGCGAAGGATGCCGGCGACTTGGGCGACCACGCGCTCGGTATCCGCGAGCGGAGTGCCCGGGACCATTTCGATCGTCGCGGTGACGCTGTCCTGATCCTGCGCCGGCTGGAACGTCATCGGCGTTGTGGCGAACATGAACAGGGTCGCGCCCAAAGAGATGACATAGCCGGCAATCGCCGCCCAGCGATGGCGCAGGGTCCAGCGCAGCAGGCCGGTATAGGCGTCCATGATCCGGCCCTCGCCGTGATTGGCGTGGCCCTTGGCCTTGAGGAAATAGGCCGCGATCATCGGCGTCAGCATGCGCGCGACCGCAAGCGACATCAGCACCGATGCGACCACGGTCATGCCGAAATTCTTGAAATACTGACCAGAGATGCCAGGCATCAGGCTCACCGGCAGGAACACCGCGACGATCGACATGGTGGTGGCGAGCACCGCGACGCCGATTTCGTCGGCTGCGTCGATCGCCGCCTGATAGGCGGATTTGCCCATTCGCATGTGCCGCACGATATTCTCGATCTCGACGATCGCGTCGTCGACGAGCACGCCGGCCACCAGCGACAGCCCGAGCAGGGTCATCTGGTTGAGCGTGAAGCCGAGCATGTCCATGAACCAGAAGCTCGGGATCGCCGACAGCGGGATCGCCAGCGCCGAGATCGCCGTCGCACGAATATCGCGAAGGAAGATGAACACCACGATCACGGCGAGGACGGCGCCCTCAACCATCGCCTCCATCGCGGTGTGATATTGCTGCTCGGCATATTTGGAATTGTTGTTGAGCAGCTCGAAACGGACCTTCGGGTTGGTCTTTTCAAGCTTCTTGAGCGCCTTCTCGGCGTCGTGGAACACCATCACGTCCGACGCGCCCTTGGCGCGCTTGATGTCGAACGAGATCACCTGCTGGCCATTATATTTGGCCATGCTGCGCTGCTCGGCATAGGCGTCCTTCACGGTCGCGATGTCGGCGAGGCGTACGGTGCGGCCGCCGCCGGTGGAGATCTGGGTCTGGCCGAGGCGATAGGCGTTGTCGGCATTGCCGATCACACGCACCGACTGTTCGAAGCCGGAGATCTCGGCGCGGCCGCCCGCGGCGTTGAGATTGACCTGGCGGAGCTGCTGGTTGACCTGGCTCGCGGTGAGTCCGATCGACTGGAGCTTGGCGGGGTCGAGGATCACCCGGATCTCGCGATTGACGCCGCCGTTGCGCTCGACCGCCGACATGCCCGAAACCGCGAGCAGTTCCTTCGCGACGCTGTTGTCGATGTACCAGCTGAGATCGGCCACGGTCATGTCGGTGGCGACTGCGGTGAAGCTGGCGATCTCGTTGTCGCTGGACGTGTCGACGCGGCCGATCTGGGGCTCGAGGATACCGTCGGGCAAATCGCCGCGGATCTGCTGGATCGCACTGCGCACGTCCTCGACCGCGCGATCGATCGGCATGCCGAGCGCGAGCTGGACGACGGTCTGGCTGTTGCCCTCCGAGACGGTCGAGGTGATCTCGTCGATGCCCTGCAGGCTGCGGACCGCCGATTCGACCTTCTGGGTGATCTGGTTCTCGAGCTCGCTCGGCGCCGCGCCGGGCTGGCTGATCGAGATCCAGACGATCGGGAAGTCGATGTCCGGATCGTTGTTGACGTCCATCCGCGAGAAGCTGACGAATCCGGCGATCGTCAGGAACAGGAAGAGGACGATCGGCGGGACCGGATTGCGGATCGCCCAGGCCGAGATGTTCCGGAAGCTCATGGCAGTTCGCCTTTACTTCGACTTCTGAAGGGTCGGGATGACCTTCTGGCCGGGGTTGAGGAAGGCGCCGGCCGTCAGCACGACGCGTTCGTTGCCGTTGAGTCCGCTGGCGATCGCCACACCCGCCTCCGTCACTTCGCCGGTAGTGACGCTGCGGCGCACCGCCTGGTTCTTGTCGTCGAGGATGTAGACGAAATTGCCGTCATTGTCGCTCTGCACGGCCGACTGCGGCAAAATCACCGCGGTGACGCCCCCCGCCACGATGCGCGCGCTGGCGAAGCCGCCCGGGCGCAACGCCGGATTGTAGGTCAGCGCGACGCGCGCAATGCCCTGGCGAGTCTGCGGGTCGATCACCGGCGAGACCTGCCAGACTTCGCCGGTAAAGGTCTGGGCCGTACCCGTCGGCGTCACTTCAGCGCGCGCACCGGCGTGCAGCTTCTGAAGATCGGCTTCGGCAAGTTGCGTGCGCAACTCAATCTGCCCCCCCTGCGCCATCCGGAACAGCACGCCCGACCCGGCGCTGACGATCTGGCCCGGCTCGACCTGGCGGGTCAGCACCAGCCCGGCTTCGGGCGCGCGGATGTCGAGGCGGCGGTTGCGCGCCTGCGTCTCCGAAAGCTGTGCCTGCGCCACCCGGACGCGCGCCAGCGCCTGATCGCGGGCCGCAGTCTTGCGGTCGATATCGGCCTTCGAGATGAACCCGCCCGAGACGAGCTTCTGCGCGCGTTCGAGCTCTGCCTGGGCAAGGCGCGCATCGGCCTGCGCCACGCGCACCGAGGCTGCCAGCGATTCGGCAGTCTGTGCCTGGACACTGCGATCGACCGTCGCGAGCACCTGACCCTTGGCCACCCAGCTGCCCGGCTCGACGAGAACGCGGGTGACGACGCCGCCCTCGCCTGCCACACCCACCGGCATCTCGCGGCGTGCCGCGAGGCTGCCGGTGCCGGTGACGATCGTCTGCACGGTCTGGCGTCCCGGGACCGCCACCGTGACCGTCGGAATCTGCGATTGGCTATCGGCGCCCGGCGCCGCCTTGCCCGCCGCCGCGGTCTTGGGTGCTTCGGACTTCGAGCCGCCCATCAGGAAGAGCGCGAGCACCCCGACGATGACGACCGCCGCGGCGGTGATCCATATCCAGCGACGGCTCTTGCGCGTCGTTTCCTCGCCGGTGAACTCCAGCCGCTCCTGTCGTCCGAACATCCCTGCCTCATAGTTCATGTGCGAGCTTTCGTATCCGGCCGACGCGGCCGATGCCCCCTTGCTCGCACTGTATTAGATGAATAGAGCACCAACGACAAGAGCCGTTTCGCCTAAGTGCCCGCGCAATGCCCGTTCTGGACCTTTTTCGCAAGGTTGCTGTCGTCACGCCCAAGAAACGGTTGCAATGCAGGCGCCATGGCGCGACGCTCATTTCCGGCTCAGGACGCCGGCCGCAACGGGAGGGATCGCATGCCCAACGGTATCCTCGGATGGCTGTTGATCGGGCTTGTCGCAGGCGCGCTCGGCAAGTTGATCATGCCGGGGCGGGATCCCGGCGGAATCATCGTAACGATCCTGTTTGGTATCGCCGGAGCGCTGCTCGCATTCTATCTCACGCCATTGCTGGGGCTCGAGGTGCACAACGGATCATGGGAGGCCTATGCGGCTGCGACCGCCGGAGCGGTGATCCTGCTATTGTTCTACCGGATGGTAATGACGCGCCGAATCTGAACGCCAGCCTTCGCGCCCGTTCAGCTTCGGTGCTGCGATGCTGCAGCAAAGCTGCACGAGACCTTGTTTCGGGAGAGTATCGATGATCCGCTTCGCCTTGTTCGCCACTGCCGCGGGCCTCACGCTGGCAAGCCTGTCCGCCTCTGCGCAGGAGGCGCGTCCGATGGCGCTGCCCGCCGACGGCACACTGCTCGAGGTGTCGGCCGAAGGCACCAGTACACGAACCCCTGATCTCGCAATCATTCAGGCGGGTGTGGTCACGCAAAATGCGACTGCTGGCGAGGCGATGCGCCAGAACAGCGCTCGCATGGCGACGGTGCTCGCGGCGCTGCGCCGCGCCGGCGTGGCCGAGCGGGACGTGCAGACCTCGAACATCGCGCTCAACCCGCAATATCGCTACGCCGATAAAGAGCCGCCGGTGATCACCGGCTATCAGGCGAGCAATCAGGTGACCGTACGCTTCCGTGACATCGGCAAGAGCGGCGCGATCCTCGATGCGCTGGTGCGCGAAGGCGCCAATAACATCTCGGGCCCCAATCTGACGATCGACAAGCCCGAAGCCGCGCTCGACGAGGCACGCACCGCGGCAGTCGCGTCGGCACGGGCGCGTGCCGACCTCTATGCCAAGGCCGCGGGGCTGCGGGTCGATCGCATCCTGTCGATCTCGGAAGGCGGTGCGATGCCGCCGCCGCCGATGCCGATGATGGCGCGTGCCGAGCGCTTCAGCGCCGATGCAGCGACGCCGGTCGTCGCCGGCGAGCAGGAATTGCGCGTCTCTCTCTCGGTGCGCTTCCTGCTTAAATAGCCGCGCATGAAAAAGGGGCCGCCCTCCCGGGCAGCCCCTTTTTGTGGCATATCGCTGGTTAGCGGACGGCGCCGCGACGTACCAGGTTGACGATCGCCAGCAGGATGATCGCACCCAGCAGCGACACCAGGAAAGTCATCGGCGTGATCGCGCCATTGTTGATCGAGCCGCCGAAAAGCAGGCCACCGATGAACGCGCCGACAATGCCGACCACGACGTTGAGGAAGATGCCCTGCTGGGCATCCGTACGCATGACAATGCTCGCCAGCCAGCCGACGATGCCGCCAATGACGAGCCAAACAATAAGACCCATGACAAGTCCCTTCCCTTGTTAGCCCGGCAACCCGGGCGACAGGGGAAAAATCCGCAAACACTTATGTTGGTTCCGTATCGATTTTTCGATGCGCTCGTGGAACTTTCCAGCTCTTCAGCCGTGCGCGGAAACGAGAGCGGCGCGCTCCCGAGGTTCGGGAACGCGCCGCTCAGGCCCGATGGGAGGGCTGGCTCAGTATTTCTGCTGGCGCTCGTAAAGCGAGCGATAATGCTGGATGCGCGTGACCCGCAGCCCGGGCATGCCCGAGCGGTCGATCGCGCGCTGCCAGCCGGCGAATTCCTCGACGGTGAGGCCGTAGCGCTCGCAGACTTCGTCCACGCTCAGCAGCCCGCCATTGACCGCAGCGACCACTTCGGCCTTGCGACGGACGACCCAGCGGGTCGTGCTCGGCGGCGGCAGCGTATCGAGCGTCAGCGGCTCGCCGAGCGGCCCGATCACTTTAGCAGGACGGATCTTCTGGTTCTCAATCATCTACTTGCCTCATCGGGGCGGGGGCCCCCGTTACTCAACACAACCACCTTTATGCCCGGCGCTTGAACAACGACTAAAACGCCACGGTAAACGGCGGCTTCATTCCTTTTGCCGCCGCGTCAGCATCACCGCAGCGGCGCGGTGGAACGAGCCGTGCGCCGGCGCGAGCAACGCGTCGACCGGTGCCTTGAGAGCGAGTCTGGTCTGCGCGCAGGCCGTGGGACTCGCCGCCTGCCGGGCGGCGACGCCGACCAGCAATACCGCCAGCTCGGTCGGCATGGCGGTGACCGCCACGTCGCGATCCAGTCTGGCGAAGCTCAAGTCCACAGATGCGAATCCCGTCTTTCTCTCTCTTGGTCGGCCAGCTTTAGCCAATCAGGATGAAGGGGCCGTAAAGCCGTCGGGAACCCTCGCTTAACCTGCGTTTCCAAGACGTTTCCGCGGCCGGGCTGGATCGGGCGGCGACAAGCGCCTATGTGCGCTCCTGTGAATCCCGCAGATTTTCAATTGGCTGAGCCGCTGTCCGCGCGGCGGATCGTCGTCGCGATGTCCGGAGGCGTGGATTCCTCCGTCGTGGCGGCACTCGCGGTGCGGACCGGCGCCGAGACGATCGGCGTCACGCTCCAGCTCTATGATCATGGCGAGGCCGTGGGACGTGCCGGCAGCTGCTGTGCGGGCCGCGACATTCGCGACGCACGTGCGGTCTGCGACAAGCTCGGCATCGCCCATTACGTGTTCGATCACGCCTCGAGCTTCCGCGAGACGGTGATCGACGACTTTGCCAACGAATATCTCGCCGGGCGCACGCCGATCCCGTGCGTGAAGTGCAACATGGGGCCCAAATTCACCGACCTGTTCGCGCTCGCCCGCGATCTCGGTGCGGACTGCCTAGCCACCGGCCATTATGTCCGCCGGGTCGAAGGCGCCGGCGGCGCCGAGCTTCACCGTGCCGCCGATCCCGCGCGCGACCAGAGCTATTTTCTATTTGCGACGACCCAGGCCCAGCTCGATTTCCTGCGGTTCCCGCTGGGCGGACTGCCCAAGCTGCGCGTGCGTGAACTCGCCGCCGAGCTCGGCCTTGGCGTCGCGGCCAAGCCCGACAGCCAGGACATCTGCTTCGTGCCCGACGGGGATTATGCGAGCCTCGTCAAGAAGCTGCGACCCGAGGCAGAAACGTCCGGTGCCATCGTCGACGAGGGTGGCCGCAAGCTCGGCGAGCACAAGGGACTGATTCACTTCACGGTCGGCCAGCGCCGCGGCCTCGAAATCGGCGGCGCGCCCGAACCCTATTATGTGCTGCGGCTCGACCCGGCGACGCGCGAGGTGGTGGTCGGCCCGAAGCGCGCATTGGCCGTGCGCGCGGCGCGGATCGAGAACGTCAATTGGCTCGGCGGCGATCATACGGGGCCGGTGACGGTCAAGGTCCGCTCATTGGCCAAGCCGGTGCCGGTGCGGTTCGAAGGCGATCGCGTGCTGTTCGACACGCCGGAATATGGCGTGGCGCCGGGCCAGGCCGCGGTGCTTTACGCCGGCGACCGCGTCCTCGGCGGCGGCTGGATCGCGGAGACCGAACGGGCGGAGCTGGCGACCGCCTGAAACGCCTCTCCCTGCAAGGGAGGGGAGTTTTACAATCGAAAAGTGCCCTCGATCACCGTCACGCATTTGCCGCCGAGGATCACGCGCTCGCCCGCCAGTTCGCAGCCGAAATGGCCGCCACGGCGGCTCGCCTGATATGCCGTGAAGTGGTTCCGACCGAGCCGCTGCGCCCAATAAGGCACCAGCACCGAATGCGCCGATCCGGTGACCGGATCCTCGTCGATCCCCGCCGCCGGCGCGAAGACCCGGCTGATCACGTCGGTGTCGGTGCCGGGCGCAGTGACGATATTGAGCGTGTCGCCGATCGCCGCGAGCGCACGGAAATCGGGCGCCAGCGCCAGTACCGCTTCGGCATCGTCGACAACTACGAGATCATAGCCGCGCGGGTGCCGCAGCGTCTCCCCCTTGACGCCAAGCGCCTCCAGCAGACCCGGCACGTTCTCGGATTCCGGCGCATAGGCAGGCAGCGCCATCAGATAGCCGTCACCGCGGCGCGCCACTTCGAGCACGCCCGATTTACGCGTGCGGAAGCGCACGAGATCGCGGTCCTGCTCGCAGGTCAGCACATAATGGCCGCTCGCCAAGGTCGCATGTCCGCACAGAGCCACTTCGACCGCCGGCGTGAACCAGCGCAGCTCGTAATCGGCGTCCCCGCTCGCATCGGGTACGATGAATGCGGTCTCCGACAGGTTGTTCTCCTCCGCGATCGCCTGCAGCACGGCGTCGTCGAGCCACGCGTCGAGGGGGATCACCGCCGCAGGGTTGCCGGTGAACGGCCGGTCCGCAAAGGCGTCGATCTGGGCGAAGGGCAGTTTCATCGCGTGTCCTTGAGCAAATCGGTTTCGGCGAGCGCATTGCCCGGTTCGTCCACCTGACCTTCCGGGTCGACATGAATCAGTACCTCGGTGCCGGGAAATTCCTCAGCCAGCTCCTTTTCGAGCCGCTCGACGACGTCGTGCGATTCGAGCACCGTCATGTGCGGGTCCATCCAGATATGGAACTGCACGAAATCCTTGGCGCCGCTGGTCCGGGTGCGCAGATCGTGCAGGCCGATCAGCTCGGGATGGCGCGCCGCGATCTCGACGAAGCGCTGGCGCTTCTCCTCGGGCCATTCCTTGTCCATCAGCTGGTCGATCGCATCGACCGAGGCGCGCCATGCCCCGAACAGCAGCCACAGGCCGATCGCGATTCCGAACATCGCGTCGGCACCGCGAAGTCCGGCATAGCTTTCGAGCAGCAACGCGACGATCACCGCGCCGTTGAGGAACAGGTCCGACTCATAATGGATCCGGTCGGTGCCGATCGCGATCGATCCGGTTCGCCTTACCACCGAACGTTGATAGGCGGTCAGCGCCAGTGTCACCGCGATCGCGACCAGCGACACGCCGATCCCATATTCGGCGTCGGTGCTCGGCTGCTGCGCCATCAGCCGCTCGCCGGCGCGCAGCAGGATCGCGAAGGCCGAGACGGCGATCACTGCGACCTGGAACAAGGCCGCCAATGCTTCGGCCTTGCCGTGGCCGAAGCGATGATCGTCATCGGCCGGCTGCGCCGCCCAATGCACGCCGCCCAGGGTGACCAAAGACGCGACCAGATCGAGCAGACTGTCGGCGAGGCTCGCCAGCACCGCTACCGAGCCGGTCCGCCACGCTGCCCATGCCTTGAGGCTCCCCAGCAGCACTGCGCACGCAACGCTCGCCAATGCCGCCCGTCGCGCGAGATTGCTCACGGGTACAGCAGGCCTTCGGACCAGCCTTCACCGTCTCGGAGAAACAGCCGGCGCTCGTGCAGCCGGTGTTCGCGGTCCTGCCAGAATTCGATTCGCTCGGGTGCGACGCGATACCCGCCCCAATGCGGCGGCCGCGGCACGTCGCCGCCCTCGAACCGCGCGCGCATTTCTTCGTAGCGCGCCTCAAAGGTCGCGCGCGCGTCGAGCGGCCGCGATTGCTCCGACGCCCATGCGCCTAGCTGCGAATCCCGGCTGCGGCTGGCGAAATAGGCGTCGCTCTCGGCATCGCTCACCTGGCCGACGGCGCCCTCGATGCGGATCTGCCGGCGCAGCGACTTCCAGTGGAACAGCAACGCCGCTTTCGGGCTCGCGAGCAAATCGCCTGCCTTGCGGCTCCCGCGATTGGTATAGAAGACGAAGCCGTCGGGACCGTGTCCCTTGAGCAGCACCATCCGGACCGACGGCTGCCCGCCCGCGTCGACCGTCGCGAGCGCCATTGCATTGGAGTCATTGGGCTCGCTCGCGCGTGCCTCGGCGAACCAGGTGTCGAACAGCTGGAAGGGATCGGTCGTCATCGTGCACGCCTCCTACGCCGACACCAAAAGGGTGTCGAGGAACGGACTCCCTTCTGGCGAATTGAATCGGCCTCGCAACGAGGAGGTTACCCGATGGCGGCGCGTGCCTATTGGCAAGGACAGATCAGGCTGGCGCTGGTGTCCATCCCGGTCGAGATCTACTCGGCGACCAAATCGGGCGCACAGATCAGCTTCCACCAGATTCACGAGCCCTCGGGCAAGCGGATCAAATATGAGAAGGTCGCACCGGGAGTGGGCCCCGTCGACGTCGACGAGATCGTCAAAGGTTTCGAGTACGAGAAGGGCGAATATGTCCTTCTGGAACAGGACGAGATCGACGCGGTGAAGCTCGAATCGAAGAAGACCCTGGAGCTCACCCAGTTCGTCGACGCCGACGAGATCGACGTGCTCTATTACGAGAAGCCGTACTTCGTCGTTCCCGCCGACGATCTCGCCGAGGAGGCGTTCATCGTGCTGCGCGAGGCGCTCCGCCGCAGCCGCAAGGTCGGGCTGGGCCAGCTGGCGATGCGCGGTCGCGAATATGTCGTCAGCCTCAAACCCTGCGGCCGCGGCATGGTGCTCGAGACACTGCGTTATGCCGACGAGGTAAACAAGGCGCAGGGCTATTTCCGCGACATCGCCGACAGCGAGCCCGACGCGGAGTTGCTCGACCTCGCCACCACCCTGATCGACAAGAAGGCAAGCAAGTTCGATCCGCAGGAATTTCACGACCGCTATGTCGACGCGCTCAGGGACCTGATCGAGCGCAAAAAGAAGGCCAAGGGCAAGAAGATCATCGAGGAGGATCCCGACGCCCCGCCGAGCCGCGGCTCGAACGTGGTCGACCTGATGGCGGCGCTCAAGAAATCGCTGGAGAAGCCGGGCGCGGCGAATGACGACGCGGTCAAGAAGACGCCCGCCAAGAAGGCGCCAGCGAAAAAGCCCGGTGGCAAGGCTCCAGCCAAGGCCGCTGCGCCGGCGAAAAAGGCTCCGGCAAGGAAGCGCGCATGAGCTCTGTCCCGCCCCCGTTCGGACGTGACGAACAGGGGGGTTCGTAGTGGCGAAGCTCGATCCCCTCGCCAAATACAACGCCAAGCGCGATTTCACCCGGACCGCCGAGCCCGCCGGCAAGATCGCGCGCACCGGCGGCAATCGCTTCATGGTCCAGAAGCATGACGCGACGCGGCTGCATTGGGACTTCCGCCTCGAGGTGGACGGCGTGCTCAAGAGCTGGGCGGTGACCCGCGGCCCCAGCCTTGACCCGGATGAAAAGCGCCTCGCCGTCCGTACCGAGGATCATCCGCTCTCCTATGCCGATTTCGAAGGCACGATTCCCAAGGGCCAATATGGCGGCGGCACGGTGATGCTCTGGGACGACGGCGTCTGGGAGCCGGTCGAAGGCAAGTCCGCCAAGGATCTCGAAAAGGGCCATCTCCACTTCCGCCTCGAAGGCGAGCGGATGAAGGGCGAGTGGCTGCTCATCCGCCTCAAGCCGCGCGGCAAGGAGAAGAACGAGAACTGGCTGCTCCGGAAAATCAGCGACGAATATGCCGGCGCCACCGACTTCCTCGTCGAGACGGGCCTCACCAGCATCAAGACCGGGCGAACGATGCAGGAGATCGCCGAGGGGAAGAAGGTCGAGAAGCGGGCTGCCAAGGCGTCACCTCAGGCAACGGCCCGGGTCGCCAAACATTCGGCGCCGCCGAAAAGCACCAGGCTTCCCGACTTCTCCCAGCCCCAGCTAGCGACCTTGGTCGACAGCGTCCCCGCCGGCAACCAATGGCTCCACGAAGTCAAATATGACGGCTATCGCGCGCTGATTGCCACCGGCGGCAAGGGCCCGAAAATCTACACGCGCTCGGGGCTCGACTGGACCGACAAGTTTCCCGGCATCGCCGAGGCGGCCAGGTCCCTTCCGGCGCCCGCGTTGATCGACGGCGAGATCGTCGCGTACAAGAACGGCAAGCCCGATTTCTCCACGCTGCAGGAGGCGATCTCCGCAGGCGGACAAGGCCTGACCTATTTCGCCTTCGATCTGCTCACGGATCGTGGCGAGGACACGACCAAGCTTCCCCAGCTCGCCCGCAAGGAGCGGCTTCGCGCGCTGCTCGAAGGCGCCGACGCGCGCATCCTGTTTTCCGAGCACATCGTCGGCGCCGGCGAAAAGCTGTTCGATACGATGTGCCGCGAAGGCTATGAGGGGATCGTCTCCAAGCGCGCCGACGCGCCGTATCGCGGCGCCCGCACCAAATCCTGGCTCAAGGTCAAATGCATCAAGCGCCAGGAGTTCGTGATCATCGGCTGGACTCCCAGCGACGCCAAAGGGCGCGGCTTCCGCTCGCTGCTGCTCGCGGTCAACGGGCCCGACGGTCTCGTCTATGCCGGCAAGGTCGGCACCGGCTTCAACCAGGCGACATTGCAGGACCTGCGCGACCGGTTCGACAAGATCGCGGTCGACAAGACAGCCGTGAAGGTGCCTCGCGCGGAAGCGCGCGGCGCGCGCTGGATCGCGCCGAAGCTCGTCGCCGAAGTCGCCTTCACCGAATTCACTGCCGAGAACGTCGTCCGTCACGGCAGCTTCATCGCGCTTCGCGAGGATAAGAAGCCGAATGAAATTGTCGCGGAGAAGCCGGCGCCGCTCCCCGAGACGCCGGCTGCCGCGCAGTCGAGCATCAAGATCAGCAGCCGCGAGCGGGTGATCTATCCCGAAGCCGGGCTCACCAAGGGCGAACTCGCGGATTATTATGCGGCGATCGCGCCGGTGGCGTTGCGCTGGCTCGCCAATCGCCCGATCAGCCTCGTCCGCTGTCCCCAGGGCCGCGCCAAGCACTGCTTCTTCCAGAAGCACGATGCCGGCAGCTTCGGCGATCATGTCCATCATGTCGACGTCCGCGAGAAGGACGGCAGCGTGCAACCCTATCTCTATGTCGACGACCTCGACGGGATCATGGCGTGCGTCCAGATGGGGACGATCGAATTCCATGGCTGGGGGAGCCTGGTCGCCGATATTGAGAAGCCAGACCGGATGGTGTTCGATCTCGACCCGGACGAGGGGCTCGACTTCGATCGGGTCAAGAAGGCGGCGGAGGATCTCAAAGGCCATCTCGCTGATATCGGGCTGACCAGCTGGCCGATGCTGTCAGGGGGTAAGGGCGTGCACGTCGTGGTGCCGCTGATCCCGCGGGTCGACTGGCCGGCGGTGCGCTCTTTCGCCGAGCGGTTCGCGCGGGCGCTGTCGGCCGCCGAGCCCGACCGCTTCACGGCCAATCTCAAAAAAGTGACGCGCAAGGACAAGATCTTCATCGATTATCTGCGCAATCAGCGCGGCGCGACCGCAGTGCTCCCTTATGTTGCGCGTGCGCGCGAGAATGCCCCCGTCGCCGCCCCGATCACCTGGACCGAGCTGCGCGACCTCGACAATGCCAAGCGCTACACGATCCGCGATGCCGCGACGCTGCTCGAACGGGCGACCAGCCGCGCGCTGCAGGGCTGGGGCGAGGCCGAACAGGCATTGCCCGACCTCTGACAACTATTCGCCGCTGACGCCGTTTCCAGCACACAGGATCGGCCGCGAGCGCGTTGCTACGCACATCTCCCTTGTTGCCATGCAAGAGGCTTTCGCCCATCACGCCCCGACACGGAGGAAGCGCCTTGGCCAGCCGCGCCGCGACAAGCTTGTTCGACGCTGCCACCGTCGCCGACCGGTGGATCGCTGACTATTGCGCGCATGTTCCGGACGGCGACGTGTTCTGCGCCGGCAAGCGCGACCCGGCCTGGGCGGCCTCGTTCGAGGAACTCGCCGGCCTCTCCGGAGACAGTCTCGGCAGCGCGCGCGAGCGCGCCCAGCGCCACGCGGAGGATATCGGCACCGGGTTCCGCATCGTCGACGAAGGCGAAGAGCGTCCCTGGCCGCTCTCGCCGGTGCCGCTGCTGATCGAAAAGACCGAATGGGAGCGCATCGCCGCCGGAATCATCCAGCGCGCCGACCTTCTCGAAGCGATTCTCGATGATCTGTACGGCGAGGGAAAGCTCGTCACCGACGGGCACGTGCCCGCTGCGCTCGTGACCGGCAGTCCCTTCTTCCTGCGGCCGCTGGCGCGTCTCGATCCGCCCGGCGGCCATCACCTGCAGTTCGTCGCCGCCGATCTCTGTCGGGGCCCCGGTGGCGAGTGGCGCGTGCTTGCCGATCACCTCCGCGCGCCTGCCGGCGCCGGCTATGCGCTCGAAAACCGCCTGGCAATGGCGCGAACGCTCGAAGAGCTCCCGGCGCGGCTTAATATCGAGCGGCACGCCCCGTTCTTCGCCGCGTTTCGGGAGGGCCTCGCCGCAGCGTGCCGGCGCGCCGAGCCGCGCATCGCCCTGCTCACTCCCGGCAGGCTCAACCCGAGCTATCCCGAGCAGGCGCATCTCGCGCGCTATCTCGGCTTTCTGCTCGTGGAAGGTGCCGATCTCGCGGTGCTCGACGACAAGCTCTATGTCCGCACAATCGCCGGCCTCAAACGAGTCGACGGATTGTGGCACCGGCTCGATCCGCGGCTGCTCGATCCGCTTGCACTCGATTCCCATTCGACGATCGGTGTCCCCGGCGTCATCGACGCGATGGCTGCCGGCAATGTCGTGATCGCCAATGCCCCAGGCGTGGGGCTGCTCGAATCACCGGCCTTCGCAGCATTCCTGCCGCGCCTGTGTGAAGTGCTTGCAGGCGCGCCGCTTGTGCTGCCGAACATCGCGACCTGGTGGTGCGGGCAGGACGCCGAGCGCGACCATGTCGCTGCCAATCTGGATTCGCTGCTGGTCGCACCTGCTTTCGGTGCGGCCCCGCTGGGATTGCCGGGTGGAAAGCCGGTGCTGGGTGCGGCGCTCGGCGATGACGCTCGTGCCGCGCTGCTCGACGACATGGCACGCCGTCCGCAAGACTATGTCGGGCAGGAAGTGGTGCGTCTATCGACCATGCCGGCGGTCGTCGAGGATGCGCTCACGCCGCGCCCGTTCATCCTGCGCGTCTTCGCCGCGCGGGACGGCGAAGGGCGCTGGACCGTGCTCCCGGGCGGCTTCGCGCGGATCGGCGAGCATCCCGACCCCCGCGCAGCAGTGATGGGCGAGGGCATGTGGTCGGCCGATGTCTGCGTCCATGGGCCCGAGCCGGTCCCGCCGGTCTCGCTGCTCCCTTCCGGCGATTCCACCCAGCTGCGGCGCAACCCGGGCACGCTGCCCAGCCGCGTCGCCGACAATCTGTTCTGGCTCGGCCGCTATCTCGAGCGGGGCGAGGCGCTGCTCGGGCTGCTCCGCGTGCTGCTCGGCCACTCGATCAGCGCCGACACCGGCGCGGCGCTCGCGGCGGATACCGTCGCGCGTCTGACCCAGCGGGTCGTTGTGGCTGGTGCGGCGCCCGAGCCGCGCGGGCTCAGGCGTGCCGATCTAACCCAGCTTGCCCGAACCGCGCTCGAAGGCGAGGACGGCTGGTACAGCGTCCGCGCGATCAACCAGCAGGCACGCGCCATCGGCGAGGTCTCGCGCGAGCGGCTCTCGGCCGACATGATCCGCCTGCTCGACGCCCCCTTCCCGCAGCGTGGCGGGCTGCTCGACAAGGCAGGCTCGCTCCAGCGCCGCTATTCTGCGCTCAACGGGCTGGCCAGCGAACATATGACGCGCACCGATGCGTGGCGCTTTCACGATATCGGCCGCCGGATCGAACGTGCGCTCGCGGCGATCGGGTTTATTCGCACCTTCGGCGGGCCAACCGCGACGAGCGACGACCTGTCGACGCTGCTCGATTTGATGGACAGCCAGATCAGCTATCGACAGCGCTACCTGACCGGCATGGCGCGTATCCCCGTGCTCGATCTGGTGACGCTCGATGCCAACAACCCGCGGGCGCTCGCTTTCCAGGTCGCGGCGATCTCCGCCCATCTCAACAAGCTGCCCTTGCTGTCCGACGACGGCCTCGCCGAGCCGCAGCAGGAACAGGCGCGGGGAATCGCCGCGTTGCTGGTGACTACCAACGCGGCGCGCATGGACGATGCCCTGCTCGCCGATCTGGAGGCGCGCCTCGTCCAGTTGTCGGGCGCGATTGGCAGACGCTATTTCCTGCAGGGTGCCGAACCGCTCCGCGCCGCCGGCCTCGTCCTCGCCTGAGCCGATGCTGTACCAGATCCGTCACATCACCCGTTTCGCCTATGCCGAGCCGGTGGCGTTCGCGCGCAACAATCTGCGCCTCAAACCGATCCTGTGGTCGGGGCAGGCGCTCGAGGATCATGCTTTGATCATCGAGCCGCAGGGCCGTGTCTTCCCGACGCGCGCCGAAGCGGGGCTGGCCAATGTCGTGCGGCTGGTGGTCGAGCGGCCCGCCCGTTCGCTGACGATCGAAAGCCGCGCGCGCATTCGCGTCGATCGGCCGGTCCCGCTGCCGGCGGATACCGATCCCAGCCTCGCCGAAATCGCCGCATGGGCGCGATCCAGCCGTGATGCGTCGCCTGCGGGACCGGCGGCCTATTTGTTTCCCTCGCCGCGGATTCCGCTCGATCGGGGAATCGCCGAATGGTGCGCCGCCGATCTCCACCCCGCACGTGGCGTGCTCGACGCGGCGCTGGCGCTGGCGTTGCGCATCCAGCGCGAATTCGCCTTCGATCCGACCGCGACCCTGGTCGACACCGCGCCGGCAGAGGCATTCCGCAAGCGTGGGGGCGTCTGCCAGGACTTCGCCCAGATCATGATCTCGGGGCTGCGTGCCGCCGGACTGCCCGCGGCCTATGTCTCGGGCTATATCCGCACGCTGCCACCGCCAGGACAGCCGCGGCTGGTCGGGGCCGATGCGACGCACGCCTGGGTGCTGGTATGGGCGGGGCCTCAGCTCGGCTGGGTCGGTGTCGATCCGACCAACGGCATCTGGATGGCGGGCGATCACATCGTCGTGGCGATCGGGCGCGATTATGCGGATGTCGCGCCGATCGACGGGATCGTGCTCGGCTGGGGCGCGCAGGAGATGCACGTCTCGGTCGATGTCGAGCCGCTCGAGGTCCATGCCTGAGCCGCACTTGCGCAAAGCGTATGGCGCGCCGATGTTCGCGGGCGAAAAGCTCCTGTAAGGGGCGGTCGACAATCGTGTTTATCGAACGGGGAATTTAGTGGCCGATCCGTATGCAACTCTGGGCGTGGCGCGGGGCGCGAGCGAGGCTGACATCAAGAAGGCCTATCGCAAGCTCGCCAAGGAGCTGCACCCTGACCGCAACAAGGACAATCCCAAGGCGTCCGAGAAATTCAGCCAGGTCACCGCTGCGTACGACCTGCTGAGCGACAAGGACAAGCGTGCCCGGTTCGACCGCGGCGAGATCGACGGCGACGGCAATCCGACCGCACCCTTCGGCTTCGGCGGCGGCGGGCAGCAGGCCGGCTTCCGCCCGGGCAGCGGCGGCGGCTTCGATTTCGGCGGCGAGGCCGGGGATATCGGCGACATCTTCGAAGGGCTGTTCGGCGGCGGCGCCCGGCGCGGCGGCGGCGGGTTCAGCGGCGGCTTCGGCGGGTTCGGCCGCAAGGCTGCGGCGAAGGGCGCCAATGTCGCCTATCGGCTCGCCGTCGCGTTCGAGGACGCGGCGAAGCTCGCGCCGCAGCGCATCACTTTGCGCGACGGCAAGTCGATTGATCTCAAGCTGCCCCCCGGGGTCGAGACCGGCACGCAGATGCGCCTCGCCGGCAAGGGCGAGGAAGGTCCCGGCGGATTCGGCGACGCGATCGTGACGATCGAGGTCCAGCCGCACCGCTTCTATGAGCGCATCGGCGACGACATCCGGCTCGATCTGCCGGTGAGCCTGTCCGAGGCGGTTCTCGGCGCCGAAGTGCGGGTGCCTACGCCCGACGGCGCGGTGATGCTCAAGGTTCCCAAGGGATCGACTTCGGGCAAGGTGCTGCGCCTGAAGGGCCGGGGCTTTCACAAGAAGGCCGGCGGCCGGGGCGATCTGCTCGTCACCCTGATGGTCGATCTGCCGGTCGATGACGATGCACTGGTCGAGTTCGTGCAAGGTTGGCAGAACAAGGGGAACCCGCGTGGCCGCATGGGCGTCTGAGCCCTTGTGACAACAGGGGAAAATTCGGACGCCGCCGAGGCGAAGCCGAGCTTCGGCGCGCGCATACGCGCGATGATGGGAAAGATCGGGGCGGGGCCGCGCTTCTTCTACGTCGCCAAACGCGTCGCGGTGGACACCTTCAACGAAGGCTTCACCTATGCCGGCAACCTCGCTTATCTTTCGCTGGTCACGCTGTTCCCGTTCGTGATCGTCGCCGCCGCGATCGCCCAGTTGGTCGGACGGAGCAGCGAGGGCATCCGAACGCTGGAGGCGTTCCTTCAGACCGTGCCGCCGGATGTCGCCGAGGTGCTGCGCAAGCCGGCTTCCGACGTGCTGCAGGCCCGCACCGGCAATCTGCTCTGGTTCGGCGCGATCGTCGGGCTGTGGACCACGGCAGGTTTCATCGAGACGCTGCGCGGCATCCTGCGCCAGGCCTATGGGGTGCGGTCGAGCACGCCTTTCTGGCGCTATCGTCTCGGGGCGATCGGCATGATCGTCGCCTCGGTCATTCTCGCAATGGCGGCATTCAGCTTTCAGGTGATCCTGACGGCAGTCGAGCAGTTCATCTACAAATTGCTCCCTTGGGCGTCGCAGGCGCAGATGATCGTCTCGCTGACCAAATTCGCGCCCGGGCTGGCGCTGTTCGGGGCGCTGTACATCCTGTTCTATTCGCTGACGCCGAGCCGCTTCCGGCATTCGAAATGCCCGAAATGGCCGGGCGCCTTGTTCACGACACTGTGGTGGTTGTTCGTCACGGCGATGCTGCCGAAGATGCTCGATACCTTGGGCAGTTACGACCTTACCTATGGCAGCCTTGCCGGGGTGATGATCGCCCTGATCTTCTTTTACCTGATCGGCCTCGGCATGGTCGCGGGTGCCGAACTCAACGCCGCCCTAGCCGAAACGCCTCCGGACGGGCTAGAGGGGGCGCAGGGTAAGAAGGACGATGCGTCGTGACGGGATTGATGCAGGGTAAGCGCGGGTTGATCATGGGGCTGGCGAACGATCGGTCGCTGGCATGGGGCATCGCGCAGAAATTGCGCGAACAGGGCGCGGAACTCGCGTTCAGCTATCAGGGCGAGGCGCTCGAGAAGCGGGTGCGTCCGCTCGCCGAACAGCTCGGCAGCGACTTTCTGATCGATTGCGACGTCTCCGACATGGCCGAGCTCGACAAGACCTTCGCGACGCTTGCCGAGCGTTGGCCGACGATCGACTTCGTCGTCCACGCGATCGGCTTCTCGGACAAGAACGAGTTGCGCGGCGGCTATGTCGACACCAGCCTCGACAATTTCCTGATGACGATGAACATCAGCGTCTATTCGTTCGTCGCGGTTGCCAAGCGCGCGGCGGCGATGATGCCGAACGGCGGCTCGCTGCTGACGCTCAGCTATTACGGTGCCGAGAAGGTGATCCCGCATTACAACGTGATGGGCGTCGCCAAGGCCGCACTCGAGACCAGCGTGCAATATCTCGCGGTCGATCTCGGCCGGGCGAACATCCGCGTCAACGCGATCTCGGCCGGTCCGATCAAGACCCTCGCCGCCTCGGGCATCGGCGACTTCCGCCTGATCCTCAAGTGGAACGAGCTTAATTCGCCGCTGAAGCGCAACGTTACCATCGAGGATGTCGGGGGTGCAGGGCTGTATCTGCTCAGCGACCTTTCGAGCGGCGTCACCGGGGAGACTCATCATGTTGATGCCGGCTATAATGTCATCGGCATGAAGGCCGAGGACGCCCCCGACATCGCGCTCGTGTGAGCATCGCGATCCGCGCCGCGACCGGCGGGGACGTCGCCGCGATCGACGCGTTGCTGCGCAAAGCCTTTCCCGATGCCGGCGAGGCGATGCTCGTCCAGCGGCTGTGCGTCGATGGCGACATGGTGTTGACCCTGTTGGCCGATGACGAGGAAACCGGCAGCCTTGCCGGAGTCATCGTGTATAGCCGGATGGCGGTGGAGATCGGCGGCGAGCCGATCGCTGCAGTGGCGCTGGCTCCGCTCGCGGTCGATGCCGGCCAGCGCGGACAGGGGGTTGCCGAGGCATTGGTTCGCGCCAGCCTCGCGCAACTGGCCAGTGCCGGGGCCATGCTGGTCTTCGTGCTCGGCGATCCCAGCTATTACGAACGCTTCGGCTTTTCGACCGACTGGGCGCGCGGATTTGCCTCGCCTTATGCGGGCGACTATCTGCTGGCGCTGCCGCTTCAGGGCGGTGCCATGCCGTGCGGCGAGCGCGGCGCGGCGACGCATGCAAAGGCGTTCGCACAATTGGGCGGCAACTCTTGAGCTTCAACACCTTCGGACGCGTCTTCCGCTTCACCACCTGGGGCGAGAGCCACGGACCTGCGCTGGGCGCGGTGGTCGACGGTTGCCCCCCCGGCCTCGAACTGTCCGAAGGCGATATCCAGCCCCTCCTCGACAAGCGCCGGCCCGGCCAGTCGCGCTTCACTACCCAGCGGCAGGAGCCCGACCAGGTCCGCATCCTTTCGGGCGTGTTCGAGGGCCGTACCACCGGCACCCCGATCAGCCTGATGATCGAGAATGTCGACCAGCGCTCGAAGGACTATTCCGAAGTCGCGCAGGCATACCGTCCGGGACACGCTGACTACGCGTATGACCAGAAATACGGTTTCCGCGACTATCGCGGCGGCGGCCGCTCGTCGGCGCGCGAGACTGCCGCGCGCGTTGCCGCCGGCGCGGTGGCGCGGCTGGCAATTCCCGAAGTGAAGATCCGCGCCTGGGTCGAGGCGATCGGCGGCGATGCGATCGACCCGGCGAATTTCGACGCGGCCGAAATCGACAAAAATCCGTTCTTCTGTCCCGACGCCGCCGCCGCTGCGCGTTGGGAGGTGCTGGTCGACGACGCGCGAAAGGCCGGATCGTCGCTCGGCGCGGTGATCGCCTGCGAAGCCACCGGCGTGCCTCCCGGATGGGGGGCGCCGCTCTACGCCAAGCTGGACAGCGAACTGGCGGCCGCGTGCATGTCGATCAACGCAGTCAAGGGCGTGGAGATCGGCGACGGCTTTGCCGCGGCAACGCTGACGGGCGAGCAGAATGCCGATGCGATGCGACCGGGCAACGACGGCGTCCACTTCCTCGCCAACCATGCCGGAGGCATCGCCGGCGGGATTTCCACCGGCCAGCCGGTGCTGGTGCGCGTCGCGTTCAAGCCGACGAGCTCGATCCTCACGCCGGTCGAGACGATCACCCGCGATGGCGAAGCGACCGAAATCCGCACCAAAGGCCGCCACGATCCCTGCGTCGGCATTCGCGGCGCACCAGTGGTCGAGGCGATGGTTGCGCTGGTGCTCGCCGATCAGAAATTGTTGCATCGGGCGCAGTGCGGCTGATCCCGCAATAGCCTCAGCTCGCGGTCGGCCGGTTTCGTTGCAGCGGCGAAGCGACCCCGCCGCACGCAACCTGCGTACGGCGAGGCCGTTCACTTCCTGCCATTTTGGTCAATGCAGGAGTGTATAACATGCGTAAGCTCACCTTGTTCCTTGCCGGTGCGATGCTGATTCCGACCGTCGCGATCGCGCAGTCGGCGCCGCAGTCGAGCGAAACCAGCCAGGAGCATCAGAAGCACAAGAAGGACAAGAAGGCCGATGCGAGCGCGGACACCACCGCGCCTGCGCCCGACAGCGGCACCACCGGCAGCGGCACTACGGAGCCGGCGCCCGACACCACTGCGCCGACGACCGATCCGAGCGCCAGCACGACGACGCCGACCACGCCTCCCGAGGCTCCGGCTCCGACGCCGCAGCGCTAAACCGAACCCGGGACCCGGCGCCACCGGGTCCCGACTTCCACGTCAGTCCGCGAAAGGATCGCGGACGAGGATCGTGTCCTCCCGCTCCGGGCTGGTCGAGACGAGCGCCACCGGGCACTGGATCAGTTCCTCGATTCGCCGGATGTACTTGATCGCCGCCGCGGGCAGTTCCGCCCAGCTGCGCGCACCCGCAGTTGATTCGTGCCAGCCGGGCATGGTTTCGTAGACTGCTTCCACCGCAGCTTGGTCGGCCGCGTTGGCGGGATAATCGTCCAGAGTTTCGCCACGCAGCTTATAGCCGGTGCAGATAGAGACCTCTTCGAGCCCATCGAGCACGTCGATCTTGGTCAGCGCGATCCCGGTGATCCCCGACACGGCCGCCGACTGGCGGAGCAGCACCGCGTCGAGCCAGCCGCAGCGACGCTTGCGCCCCGTCACCGTGCCGAATTCGTGCCCACGCGTCCCGAGCCGTTCGCCGATTTCATTGTCCTGCTCGCTGGGGAACGGCCCCGAGCCGACGCGGGTCGTATAGGCCTTCGCGATCCCCAGCACGAAGCCGACGGCGCTCGGCCCCAGACCCGAGCCCGCCGCCGCCGTCCCCGCAACGGTGTTGGAGGAGGTGACGAATGGATAGGTGCCGTGGTCGATGTCGAGCAGCACGCCCTGCGCGCCTTCGAACAGGATGCGACGCCCGCGCCCGCGTGCCTCGTTGAGCATCCGCCAGACCGGCTGCGCGAAGGGCAGGACGAACCCGGCGATCTCCCGCAGCTCGTCAACCAAGGCCGCACGATCGATCGGCGGCTCGCCGAAGCCGGCGCGCAATGCGTCGTGATGCGCGGCGAGGCGATCCAGCTGCGGACCGAGCTCATCGAGATGGGCGAGGTCGCAGACCCGGATCGCGCGGCGACCGACCTTGTCTTCATAGGCCGGACCGATACCGCGCCGCGTCGTCCCGATCTTGCCGGCCCCGCTGGCATCTTCGCGCAGCGCGTCGAGATCGCGGTGGAAGGGCAGGATCAGCGGGCAGGTGTCGGCGATCTTGAGCGTGTCGGGAGTGATGTCGACGCCTTGGCCGCGCAGTTTCTCGACTTCGGCCTTGAGCGCCCAGGGATCGAGCACCACGCCGTTGCCGATCACGCTGGGCGTGCCGCGGACGATGCCCGAAGGAAGCAGCGACAGCTTATAGACCTTCTCGCCGACGACGAGCGTGTGGCCGGCATTGTGCCCGCCCTGGAAGCGCACGACAACATCGGCGCGCTCGGCGAGCCAGTCGACGATCTTGCCCTTGCCCTCGTCACCCCATTGGGCGCCGATCACTGCGACATTTGCCATGGATACAATTCTCCGCCTGCCGGGGCGGACCCTTGCCGCCCTTCGACAGGACTCGGCGGCAGGGCGGAACAGGGGTCGAGGTCAGCGCCCCGGGGCCGCGGCGCCAATGGCCTCCGTCGGAGCCTGCGTCAAGAGTCTTTGGGCTGGTCGAGCGCGGTGCGGACCCGGCGAGCGAGAGTATCGATGTCGAACGGCTTGGTCAGAATCGAATCATCGAGTCCCGCTATGTCGGGCGTGTAGCCGCTGGTCAGCAAAATCCTGAGCTCGGGCAGCCGCTCGCGGGCGCGGCGGGCCAGTTCGCGGCCGCTCATCTCGGGCATGACAACGTCGGTGAACAGCAAAGACACGCGCGCGCCGCCCTCGATCAGCTTGAGCGCCTCGGTGCCGTCGGCTGCCGAGACGACTCCGTAGCCGAGCTCGCGCAGCGCCTCGACCGAAAAGCTGCGGACCCGTTCCTCATCCTCTACGACGAGGACGGTCTCGCCCGGCCGGGCGCGCCCGGCATCGCCGATCTCGCCTGCCTGGGCGGCCGGGTCAATCTCGCCATGATAGACCGGAAGATAGAGGCTGACCCGCGTACCCTCGCCCTGCGCGGTCTCGATCCGCACCGTGCCGCCCGACTGGCGCGCGAAGCCGAACACCTGGCTCAGGCCCAGCCCCGTCCCCTTGCCCACGCCCTTGGTGGTGAAGAACGGATCGAAGGCGCGCGCCGCGACTTCGGGTGGCATGCCCGAGCCGGTATCGCGCACCGCGATTGCGACATAGTCGCCGGGCTCGACGCCGAGCGCCTGTGCCTTGCCGACGCCGGCTGCAACGAATGCCGTCTCGATCGTCAGCCTGCCGCCGTCCGGCATTGCGTCGCGCCCGTTCACGCAGAGATTCAGTATCGCATTTTCGAGCTGGTTGGGATCGGCGAGCGCCGGGCGCAGCCCGTCGGCGAGTCTCGTCTCGACCGAGACTGCCTCGCCGAGCGTGCGCGCGAGCAGCTCGATCATCCCTTCGACCATCGCGTTGGCGTCGACGGGTGTAGGCGCCAAGGGCTGCTGGCGCGAGAAGGCGAGCAGCCGCTGGGTCAGCGCCGCTGCGCGGGTGGCGCCGTCACGGGCGGCGACGAGGTAGCGGTCGATATCGGTGCGGCCTTGAGCGATCCGCCGCTCGAGCAGATCGAGCGCGCCGATCACCACTGCCAGCATGTTGTTGAAGTCATGCGCGATGCCGCCGGTGAGCTGGCCCACCGCTTCCATCTTCTGGGCCTGCCGAAGCTGCTGCTCGGCCTGCATCAGCTGCTCGGTCCGCTGGTGGACCGCAGCCTCGAGCTCCTCGCGCGAGCGGGCCAGCACTTCGCGGGCATCGACGATCTCCTGAATATCGGTGCAGGTGCCGAACCAGCGGATGATGCGCCCCATTTCGTCGCGAACCGGCTGGGCGCGGCCGAGCACCCAGCGATACGCACCCGAATGGTGCCGCAGGCGATATTCGATATGGTAGGGATCGCCGGTGGCGAGACAGTGCCGCCAGAGCGTCCAGGTCCGCTCCTGATCTTCGGGATGAAATACGTTCGCCCAAGCTTCGCCGTCGGTCGAGCCGTAGGGCACGCCGGTGAATTCGTACCAGCGGTCATTGTAATAATCGTGATAGCCGTCGGGCAGAGTCGACCAGACCATCGGGTCGATCGAATTGGCGATCGCGCGGAATTTCTCCTCGCTCTCGCGCAGCGCCACCAATGCGCCGGCGCGCTCGACCGCGTCCCACGACATTTCGGCGATCGCCTCGATGAATGCGACCTCGTCGAGGCTCCATCGCCGCGGGGCCGCTTCATTGACGAACATCGTGGCGACCCACTCGCCGCCGCGCAGCAGCGGCACGCCGATGACGGCCGCCGCGCGCCGGGCGATGTCGCTGTCGTCCAGCGCGGGATCGCGCACGGTATCGTCCGAGATCAGTGTGCGGCCGGTGCGATACGCCTCGATCGCGCTGGCGCCGATCCCCTCGAGGGGGATGGTCCCGTGCAGCAATGGCAAGTCGTCGCGTGCTGAAGAGGGACCGAACAGGATCGTGTCGCCGCCGACGATCCGGTAAAATCCGACGCGACCGACGCCGAGCTGGTGCAGCAGCGCGTCGGCAGTGACCGCCATCACCCCATCCGGCGTATCGAGCGAACGCTGTTGCTCGGCGAGCGCATAGACGAAGGCCTGCGCCGCGTTCGCCTCGCGCAGTTCCTCGGCTGCGGCGCGCGCCGTTTCCTCGGCGACCTTGCGCTCGGTGATGTCGAAACTGACGCCCGGAAAACGGACCGCCCGGCCCTCGGCGTCAAGCGAGGGGCGCCCCTGCGCCGCCACCCAGCGTACCGAGCCGTCGGGCTGGAGCAGCCGATACTCCTCGGAGAATCGCTCGCCGCTTGCCAGCGAGCGGGCGATCGCCGCTTCGACACCCGGACGGTCCTCGGGATGCACATTGGCGAAGAAGGCGTCCATCGGTGCGCCGACCGCCTCCAGCGCTTCGTCGACGCCGTACAGCCGCAGGAACCGCAGATCGGCGGTGACGCGGTTTTCGGGAACGTCCCAGAACCAGGTGCCGACTCCGACCGACGAGTCGAGCGCCAGCTGAAGCCGTTCCTCGCTCGCCCGCAACGCCGCCTCGGCGGTGGCCCGTTCGGTAACGTCATTGGCCAGCACGAAGATGTCGGTGGTGTCACCGTCTGCGCCCTTGATCGGCTGGTAGACGAAGTCGAGCACCCTCGGTTCCGCCGGCCCATCGGCAGTGCGCTGGAGCAGGATCGGCAGCGAATCGGCACGATAAGTCTGGCCGCTTGCGAAAACCCGGTCGAGCAGAGCGATAATGCCTTGGTCGACCACTTCCGGAAGCGCCTCGCGCACCGGCTTTCCGAGGACCTCTCGCCTACCGATCAGACCGAGATAAGCGGGGTTAGCCATCTCGAACACATGATCGGGGCCGTGCAGTAGCGCGACGGCACCAGGGGCCTGTTCGAACAGCTCTCGCAGCCGCTCCACTTCGGCAAGTCGCGCGCGCTCGGCAAGGACAGTCCGGGTCGTCTCGTTCCCCTGATTGAGGATGCCGACGACCTCGCCATATTCGTCGCGGATCGGCGTGAAGCTGTAGTTCCACCACGTCTCTTGCGGCCGGCCGTTCCGCTCCATCGGCAGCATCTGGTCATAGGTCGAGAAGCCCTCGCCGGTGGCGAGCACCCGCTCCATCTCGGGGCCGACGAGGTGCCAGATGTCGGCCCAGACTTCCGCGCCCGGCCGGCCCAGCGCCCAGGGGTGGCGGTCCGCAGGGATGGGCGACCACGCGTCGTTGTAGAGGAGGCGGAGCTCGGGGCCCCAGTAGATTGCGGTCGGGAAGCTCGACCCCAACGCGATGTTGATCGCGAAGCGCAGCGACTGCGGCCAGCCCTCGATCGCGCCGATCGGCGTGGCGGCCCAGTCATGCGCGCGGATCCGCCGCGCCATCTCGCCGCGATGGTCCAGAAAGCGAAGCGACGAGAACATCGTCGAGCGATGAAGATGCCACGCCCCGGTGTCAACCGCTCGACTTGGCCGCCGGCGGCCCTATGCTGAACGAAACGGGAGAGAATTGCATGAAACTCGCCAGCCTGAAGCAGGGTCGTGACGGCAAGCTCGTCGTGGTGTCGAACGATCTGGCATGGTGCGCCGACGCCACCGGCATCGCGCCGACGCTGCAGGCAGCGCTCGACAATTGGGAGCAGGTCGAGGCCGATCTGCGCAACCTCGCCACCGATCTCGAGCACGAGACGATCCCGATGCTGCGGTTCCACGAGCGCCAGGCCGCGTCGCCGCTGCCGCGGGCCTATCAATGGGCCGACGGCTCGGCCTATGTGAACCACGTCGCCTTGGTCCGCCAGGCGCGCGGCGCCGAAATGCCCGAGAGCTTCTGGCAGGACCCGTTGATGTACCAGGGCGGCAGCGACGGTTTTCTCGGGCCGCGCGACCCGATCCCGCTCGCCGACGAGGCATGGGGCTGCGATCTCGAGGCCGAAGTGGTGGTCGTCACCGGCGACGTGCCGCCCGGCGCCTCGCGCGAGGAAGCGCTCGCCGCGGTGCGGCTGGTCGGGCTGACCAACGATGTGAGCCTGCGCAACCTGATCCCGGGCGAACTCGCCAAGGGCTTCGGCTTCTTCCAGTCCAAGCCGGCGAGCGCCTTCTCGCCGGTGTTCGTCACCCCCGACGCGCTCGGCGACTGGTGGCGGGACGGCAAGCTCCACCGCAAATTGATGGTCGATCTCAACGGCAAGCCCTTCGGCCGCGCCGAGGCAGGGGAGGACATGACCTTCGATTTCGGCACGCTGATCGCCCATGCGGCGAAGACGCGCGCGCTCGGCGCGGGCACGATCATCGGCTCGGGCACCGTCTCGAACCGCGACGCGGACGGCGGTCCGGGCAAGCCGATCGCCGAGGGCGGGGTCGGCTATTCGTGCCTCGCCGAGCTGCGCACGATCGAGACGATCCGGAGCGGCAAGCCCGAGACTCCGTTCCTCAAGGCCGGCGATACCGTGCGGATCTGGGCGGAGGACGACCGGCACCACCCGATCTTCGGCGTGATCGAGCAGACCGTCGGGGGCTAAACACGCACGATGGGAGCGAAGGCAATAAGCCGGCCGCATCGCCCGGGCCCGACGGGCTGGCTGTGAATAAGCCGATCGGCAAAAGCTGCGCCCGTCGGTTCCACCCTTGGCAACCGCGCTACAACCGGCCAGAAACCCTGTCTGATGGATTCTCGCCCCGATCCCGACCTCCGGTGTCTGGTTCCGGCTTCTCGCGCGTCTAGCTAGCGGGAGCGCGGTGCGGGACCTTGCGAACATGCTCGCCAAGGCAAAGCGCGCGGTAGTGCGGCGAGGCGTCGCCGAGCAGGATGCAGATGAGCTCGTACAGGAGGCCTATCTCAAGATCGAACGCTACGAGCGCGAGCAGACCGCGCGATCGCGTGAGGCATTGCTGGTGACCGCGGCCGTCAATCTCTCGATCGATCGCCGGCGCCGGGAGGCGCGCGCGCCGTTCGCGGATGTCGGAGAGCTGCACCACATCGCCGACGCAGGCCCCGATCCGGCAGAGATCATCGAGCAGCAAAGGCGCCTGCAGCACGTCAAGTCGGGGCTGGAAACGCTGCCGGAACGCACGCGCCGCATCTTGCTGCGGCGGCGGCTCGATGGCTCGAGCTATGCCGAGATTGCGGCCGACGAGGGCATGAGCGTCGCGGCGGTCGAGAAGCAGGTGGCGCGTGCCACGCTCCAGCTGATGCAGTGGATGGACGGATGGTGAGCGGCGCACAGTCCCGCGCCTCGGCCGAGGCTGCCGTATGGCTGGCGCGCCTGCAGGGCGACGCACGCACGCCGGCACGCGAGGCCGCGTTCAAGCACTGGCTGGCCGCCGACCCCGCGCATCAGACTGCTTTTGAAAAGGCGACCGATCTGTGGGCGTCTTTGCCGGGCGCAGCGCAGTTGCTGGAGGAAGCGCCGCCGCGCCGGAGCCCGCCGCAGTCCCGCCGCTGGCCGGCTCTGTCCGCTCAGCACCTTGCGCTCGCCGCGTCGGTGCTGCTCACGATCGGCATCGGCATATTGCTGATGCTGGCGCGACCCGCCGCCTATTCGACCGCGATCGGCGAGCAAAGGGTCGCCACGCTGCAGGATGGCAGCCGGATCGCGCTCAACACCGACAGCAGCGTAAAGGTTCGCTACGATGCCGCGGCGCGGCTGGTCGAACTCGATCACGGCGAGGCGATGTTCGAAGTGGCGCACAACAGCGCGCGCCCGTTCCTCGTGCGCGCCGGCAACAAGCAGGTCCGCGCGGTCGGTACCAGCTTCGTGGTACGGCGGGAGGGCGATTCGGTGGTCGTCACCCTGCTCGAGGGCAAGGTCGCGGTGACCGATCTGCGCCCTGCGGTGGCCGGAGCGAAGCCGACCTATCTCGCTCCCGGCGATCGTCTGCGTGCGCCTGCGGAAGGTCCGGCGCGGATCGACGCACAGCCCGCCGATGTCGCCACTGCCTGGCGCCGCGGCCAGGCGATTTTTACCGCAACCCCGCTCAGCGACGCGGTCAGCGAACTCAACCGTTATGGCGGCCCGCGCCTCGTCATCGATGACCAGCGTCTCGCAGGCCTGAGGATTTCGGGCGTTTTCACCACCAGTGACACGGAGGAATTCGCCCGGGCCGTCGCTGCATTGCACGGCCTCCGCGTCGCGCGGGCCGGGGAAACTATTCACATCGTGCGTTGAAGCCGGCGGTCGTGTCATTTTTGTTTCCGCGCGATGTCGGTTTTGCAATGCAGCATCGTCTAATCCCCTGAAGGAGACAGCGAAGGGGTCGCGCTCCGGGGGGAAAGTCATGCTGTCCAGATCCACGCTTGCCACGCTCGCAGCCAGCAGTTGCCTGTTCGTCGTTCCGATCGCCCAAGCGCAGGCGCGCTTCAGTTTCGACATGCCGGCACAGCCGCTCGAGACCGCGCTCCGCTCGGTCGCGACCCGGACGTCGACCAACATCATCTTCGATGGTTCGGCACTGCGCGGCCGTGTTGCACCGCCGCTCCACGGCGAGTTCAATGCACGCGACGCATTCCACACGTTGCTCCAGGGTTCGGGGCTGGCGCTCAACGTCACCCAGGGAGGCTCCTTCATCGTCGTGGCCCCGGCCCGACAGAGCACCACGCGCAGCGAGAACGGATCGATCAGCGGCCATTTGACTCGCGACGAGGGGGGCCGCGCGCTCGCTGGCGCGCTTGTCCGCGTCGTCGAGACCGGACAAACCACCACCGCGGACGACAATGGCGACTTCCGGTTCGCGAGCATTCCCGCCGGCCAATATACGCTGGAGATTTCGTTTCTCGGCTTCGAGACCCGCTCGCAGCAGATCGAGGTCGGACCGGGAAACGACGCGGCCATCGCGCTGGCGTTGAACGAAGGGGTTGAGGAAGGCGAGCAGATCGTCGTCTATGGTACGCGGAGCGCCCGCGCCAACGCGCTCAACCTGCAGCGCTCGGCGGAAAACAACACCGAAGTCGTCTCCGCCGACGATCTGGGCAACTTCACCGGTACCACCTTTTCCGATGCGCTGCGGCGCACCTCGGGGGTCTCGTTCCAGCGCGACAGCATCACCGGCGACGGCACCAACGTGATCGTGCGCGGGCTCGATCCGGACATGAACAACGTCAAGCTGAACGGGCTCCAGCTTCCGGTCGGCAACGGCACGGGCCGCTCGGCCGATCTCAGCAATTTGCTGGCGGACTCGGTGGGCAAGATCACGATCAGCAAGAGCCTGCTTCCCAGCCAGGACAGCGCCGGCACCGGCGGGCTGATCGAGATCGAAACGCTGTCGCCGCTCAACCGCCCGCGCCGCTATGCCAGCTTTCAGGTCGAAGGCGGGCTCAGCGGAAACGACTTCAGCAAGGATTTCCTCGTCTCGGGAACGGTCGCCGGCCGGTTCGGCGCGCAGGATAATTTCGGGCTGAGCGCCTCGGTCCAGTATCGCCGCAACTCGGTGCGCAACGTCTCGTACAACACGGTGACCAAATTCGGCGCGTTCCTGCCCAACGCCGCCGACGGAACGCCGACGCTGACCGCCGGCGATGCAGTAGACCCCAACGCGATGTTTCCGTTCGTAGACGGCGACGACGGCGCCTATGTCACCCAGCTGTTCGCCAACTTCAATCACGTCAAGCAGTCGACTTTGGCGGCGACGCTGTCGGCCGAATGGCAGATCGGCACCCACACCAACTGGAAGTTCGACTTCCAGCACGCGCAGTCGGATCGCACCGGCTATGCGATGACGGACAGCTTCACTGCCTTGAGCAAATATTCGGATGTTCCGGGCGGCGCTGCGGTCTCGGCGCTGCATCTCGATCTGAGCCCCGGCAACGCGGCCATCCAGCGCGAGCAGGCCTACGCCTATGATCCGGGCGCCAAGACGACCACCGACACCTACAGCTTCTCCGGCAAGAGCAGCGCCGGCAAGCTGACCTTCACCTATCTCGCCGGCTATGCCCATGGCAGCGAGGACCATGATCGCAACACCACGCTCGATCTGCGCATCCCGGATACCGACGCCACGCCGGCGCTGTTCCTGCCCGAGGCGGTCGATCCGGAGCTCGGCTATATCATCACGCCGTTCGGCCGGCGCAGCGGCGATGCGATCCCGATCCCGCTGCTCAGCGCCGCAGGCTGGGCGCTGATCAACGATCCCTCGCGCTACACGATCACCAACGGCACCGGCGGAATCGATACCACCACCGGCAGCAACAACCGTTATACCGGCGACGTCAGCCTGCGCTGGGACATGGATTGGGGATTCCTCAAATATGTCCAGATCGGTGCCCGCTACGAACGTACCGAGTTCAGGCACGATCTGCGGCGCACCCAGTTCGGCGGCAACGCCTCGATCGCGTCGCTGGGCCTGCCTTTCTCCCCCACCGATCTCACCCGCGTGGGTGTCACCGGCGCCAATTTCACGGCGATGAGCGAAGGCACCGCGATCGGCTTCTTCGACAATATGGCCGATTATCTCGCCAAATATCCCCAGTTCACGCTCGCGCCGATCGCGCCGGCGATCGGGCAGGACGAACAGAATACCCGCGAGGACAATTACGCGGCCTATGTCCAGAGCCGGCTCGAGTTCGGCAAGCTCGAGATCATCGGCGGGGTGCGCTACAACCGCACCGACCTGTCGGCGACGAACCTCGTCTTCCCGACCTATATCGGCCCGATTCTCCCGGCAAACGGCGGTGGCTTCGGCAGTGATATCGTCTTCCAGAACCAGTTCAGCAGACTGGTGACCGAGACGGCGCATTCCGAAGACTTCCTGCCGCGCGTGCTGTTCAACTTTCGCCAGAGCGACAATCTGATCTTCCGCGGCGGCTATTTCCTGTCGATCGCCCGGCCCCAGATCGGCGACCTGTCGCAGCAGACCCGGATCAGCTTCATCAACATCCCGATTCCCGGTCCGGAAGGCGTGAAGCCGATCCTGCAGATCAATTCGGGCAATCCGAACCTCAAACAGGCAACCACTCACAATTTCGACCTCAATGTCGAATATTACGACAAGATCGGCATCATCAAATTCGGCGGCTTCTACAAGCGGATCGAGAACTTGCTGCAGGCCAACCAGACCAATGGCCCGGCCAATCTCGCCAACGTCACTCTGCCGGCCAGTCCCTATTTCCAAGGTGCGCCCTATTTCGATCCCGCGCACCCGGAGAATTATTTCATCAACGGCGGCTCCCCGATCAACAGCACGCACCCGGCGATCATCTGGGGTATCGAGGCGCGCTACGAGCGCCAGTTCGATTTCCTGCCGGGCGCGCTCTCCGGGCTGGGCGTGATCGCCAACTACACCTTCACCAAGAGCAGCCGTTGGCAGCAGTATAGCTGGGCCTATGCCCCGGCCGGACAGAACAACATCTATGAATTCTCCGGCCTGCCGTTCAACCAGCAGCCGAAGCATTCGGGCACGGTGGCGCTGACCTATCAGAAATACGGCTTTGACGGCACGCTCGCCTACAGCTTCCAGTCGAGGACGCTCGACAATTTCTATCCGCGGGGCCTGTCAGTCTACAATCAGGACGTCCAGACCCTCGACCTGCGAGGCGAATATTATATCGATCGCGGTCGCAAATATCGCATCTATGTCGAGGCGGCGGACCTGCTCAAGGGCACCACGACGCCCGACGTCCAGCAGTTGATTGCCGGCTATTACACCCGCGCCACCTACCTGGGCGGCCGCAAGTTCAAGATCGGCGCCGCCGCCATCTTTTGACGCACTGCACGACCTTGCCGGCTTCCCTGCGCGCGGGAGCCGGCGCCTTTTCCCATCAGAGGACATTCCGATGAAGCCCAGCAAGTTGCTCCTCGCAGCGGCGACGATTGCCATCGTCGCCGCGCTGCCCGCCCGGGCGCAGGAGCTGGTTCCGTACAAGCAGTTCACGCTCCCGAACGGCCTGCGCGTCGTGGTCCACGAAGACCACAAGACCCCCAAGGTGGCGGTCGCGGTCTGGTATCACGTCGGCTCGATGAACGAGCCGGATGGGAGGTCCGGCTTCGCGCATCTGTTCGAGCATCTGATGTTCAATGGCTCCGAGCATCACGACAAGGAATATATGCCCCCGCTCCAGGAGATCGGCGTCTCCGGGGTCAACGGCGCTACGTCGCTCGACCAGACCTATTATTACGAGATCGTCCCGACGGGCGGACTCGAGCGCGTGCTGTGGCTGGAATCGGATCGCATGGGCTATCTCGCCGGCGCGATCAGTCAGGCCAAGCTCGACGAGCAGCGCAAGGTCGTCCAGAACGAGAAGCGCACCCGCGAGAACACGCCCTATGCGCTGATGGACCAGCGCGTTGCGGCGGCACTGTTTCCGGCGGGTCATCCCTATCACCATCCGACAATCGGCTCGATGGAGGATCTGAACGCCGCCTCGCTCGACGACGTGAAGGGCTGGTTCGCGCAATATTACGGCGCCACCAACGCGGTGGTCTCGCTGTCGGGCGACGTCACGCTCGATCAGGCCCGGGCGCTGATGGAGAAGTATTTCGGCAGCGTGCCCGTCGGCTCGCCGGTCAGCCGCACCACTGCATGGGTACCCGCGCTCGACCGCGACAAGAGCGAGACGATGCAGGACGACGTTCCCCAGCAGGCGATCACGTGGAACTGGGCGGTGCCGGGCAACCGCGCGCCCGAGGCACAGGCACTGCAGCTCGCCGCGCAGGCACTGGGCCGCGGCAAGAGCTCGCGGCTCTATCAGGTGCTGGTGCAGGAGAAGCAGCTCGCCACCGATGCATCGGCGCAATATGCCGGCTATGCGATCGCCGGTGTGTTCTCGGTCGATCTGCGGCTGAAGCCCGGCGCCGATCCCGCCGCTGCCGAGACCGCGGTAAGGCAGGTTCTTGGCGAATTCCTCGCCAAAGGCCCCGCTCCCGACGAGCTCGCCCGCGTCAAGGCGAGCGGGTCCGCCGACAATGTTCGCGCTATGGAATCGATCTACGTAAAGGCGATGGCCTTGGCGAGCGGCGCGATGTTCGCGGACAATCCGGGCCAATATGCCGTCGACGACCGGCGCTTCCAGGCGCTGACCGCCGCGGAGGTGCGCAGCACCGCCAATGCGTGGCTGAGCAAACCCAGCTACAAGCTCACCGTGCTGCCCTTCGGCAGTCACAAGGCGACCGTCGACGGGGCGGACCGCACCAGTTTGCCGCCGCTCGGCCCGTCGCCGGCGCTGAAGTTGCCGGAAGTGCGGGAGACCAGGCTCTCCAACGGCATTCGCGTCGTCCTTGCCGAGCGCCCGGGCACGCCGACCGTCGACATGGCGATGGTGTTCGACGCCGGCCAGGCGGCCGAGCAGCACATGAAGCACGGTGTCGGCGGCTTCACTTTGGGGCTGATGGACGAAGGCACGACGACGCGCACCGGCCAGCAATTCGCCGAACGCCAGGCGCTGCTCGGCGCGCGCATCTACAGTTACAGCGATGTTGACACCACCGACTTCATGCTTTCGGCCATGCGCAAGTCACTGCCGGAGACGGTGGCGCTCTGGGCCGATTATATCCGCAACCCCGGGTTCCACGCTGCGGACCTCGAGCGCGATCGCCAGCAGCATCTTTCCGGCCTGTCGCAATCGCTGGTCGATTCCGACCAGATCGCCCAGCGGACCTTCACCCATCTGCTCTACGGCGTCGACCATGCCTATGGCGTGCCGCTTGCCGGCCGGGCGGACACGATCAGGTCGATCACCCGCGAGGATCTGGTCGCCTTCCACGACCGCTGGATCCGGCCCGACAATGCGGTGATCTACGCGGCGGGCAGTATCGATCTCGCCACGCTGACCACCGCACTCGAAAAGGCATTCGGCGACTGGAAGACGCCGGCTATGGCCAGGGGCAGCAAGACAATCGGTGGCGTCGCCGACGCAACCGCGCCGCGTGTGGTGCTGATCGACAAGCCGGGCGCGATCCAGTCTGTCATCCGTGTCGGCCAAATCCTGCCGAACGGCAGCGATCCGCGCTATTTCGAGATCGGCGCGATGAACGACGTGCTCGGCGGCAATTTCACCGCGCGCCTGAACATGAACCTGCGCGAGGACAAGGGCTGGACCTACGGCGCCAGCTCCGGAATTGCCGAGGCCCGGGGGCCGCAGGCGTTCGCCGTGGCGACCAGCGTCCAGACCGACAAGACCGCGGAGGCGATCGGCGAGATCAGCAAGGAACTACGTGGCATTCGCGGGACTCGCCCCGTGACCCAGGCCGAGCTCGACTTGCTGAGCAAGGGCGAGGTGCTCTCGCTGCCGGGGCGCTTCGAGACCAACAACGCTATGGTAGGCTATCTCCAATATGTGAATCGCTTCGAGCGCCCTTATTCGTGGATCACGACTCTGCCCGGCGCCTATGCCGCGCTCAAGCCGGACACTATTACCGGCAGCGCGCAACTGCTCCACCCGGAGGCGATGACCTGGGTCGTGGTCGGCGACCTCTCAAGAATCGAGGCCAAGGTGCGGGCGCTCAAGCTCGGCATCGTCGAAGTGTGGGACGCCGAGGGTCGTAAGCTCAGATAGCGTCAAAGCGAGCTGACAAAATGCGCAAGCGACCAATGTTGGTTCCGTCTCACCAGCGCGACGATCCCGGCAGCGAACATCGGAGAGCCGCAACGGCTTGATGCCGGGGCGCAACCAGATGCGGGCATACCGCAGCAACCGACAGCGGCTCCTGCAGGAGAAAGGGGTGGCGAAGCATAGCCAGCACGGCCGCGACTATGGGCCTCAACGCATAAAGCAATATCTGACGGGCCCGGAGACCGCTGAACCGGAGCGGCCGGGTTGGCATTATGGGCCGTCCACAGGATCGCTCCCCTGGCCTGATCTCCCGAAGCTCAAGTCGATGCCACGCTCGACCAGTCCAGGTCGAAACGCGCGAGATATTTGCGCAGCCGATCGGCGTCGTTGACCGATGTCCTGCGGCTTCGCGAGGCGGCGAAAAGGGCGCGACCTGCGTCCGATAGAGACCTGCTCATCCGACAGATCCGGATGGTCTCCGCGAGCTGCACCCGATCGAACCGGTCGATCTCCGCAAGCTTTTCGGGAGTAAGGATCTCCGACAATATATCGGCGCTGTCATTCCGCTGCCTAGACCAGAGGTGCTTCAGCCGCCCGATCTCCGCCTCGACGCAGTCGAGGTCGATACGTCCTTTCGGGCTCAGCGTGGCCATGCGGGTGACGCTCGCAGCCAGGTCACGGAAATTGCCCGGCCAAAGCGCGTCGGGCCCCGCAGCAAAGGTAAGATAGCGCTGCCGCGCCTCCTTGTTGAAGGTCGCGCGATCGCCCTCACGTTCCGCGAAGCGGTCAAGTTCATAGTCGAGGTTGGGCTCAATGTCCTCGCGACGCTCTGCGAGGCCGGGCAACTGGAAGGTCCACAGGTTCAGCCGCGCGAAGAGATCGTCGCGGAAGGCGCCGGCGCCGACCGCCTCGCCCAGATCGCGATTGGTGCCGGCGATCAGCTGGAAATCCGATGCAGCCTCCTTGTCCGACCCCACAGGCAGGAAGCGCTTGTCTTCTATGGCGCGAAGGATCATCGCCTGCTCGTCGAGGCCCAGCTCGCCGATCTCGTCGAGGAACAGCATCCCCTTGTCCGCGGCGCGTAGCAGTCCCGGGCGGTCCGCCACCGCCCCCGTGAAGGCTCCTTTGCGATGCCCGAACAAGGCCGACATTGCGCCATCCCCCTTCAGCGTTGCGCAATTCACTTCGACGAAGGTGCCGGCGATCTGATGCTTCAGGCGCTTGAGCTCGTATACGCGCCGAGCGAGCTGGCTCTTGCCCGCGCCGGTAGGCCCCATCAGCAGGATCGGCGCCTTGGAGCGCAACGCCACCCGCTCGATCTCGTCGATCATGCGATTGAAGGCGGCATTCCGCGTCTCGATACCCGACTTCAGGAACGAGGTTCCTTCCTGTGCGGCGACGGCGAAACGGGTGGCGATGGTGTCGTAGCGCGACAGGTCTAGATCGATCGTATTCCAGATGCCGGCAGGGTTGAGCGTGCCGCGCTCAGGCTGGGTCTGGAGGAGACGCCCGGGCAGATAGCGCGCCTCGGTCAGCAGAAAGAGACATATCTGCGCCACGTGGGTCCCGGTGGTGATGTGGATGAGATATTCCTCGGCCTCTGGATCGAAGGGCTCCGCGCGCGCGAAGTCGAGGAGCTTGCCGTAGACTTCTTCGAAATCCCAAGGATCGCGAAAGTCGAGCACGCGCATCTCGACCTCAGTCTCGGGCGAAACCGACGCGATATCCTCTGCGACATAGTTGGCGAGACGCCCGTGCGCAGTGCCATGGATCAGAATGAGCCGGTCGACCCGGAGATCCTCGTGCATCACGAGCCCGACGGTCGGTCGCCACTTGTTCCAGCGCGACGGGCCGAACTTGCTGGCGTCGAGGGTGGAACCGAGAAATCCGATCACGACATTGGGTTTCATGCTTATACCATAGGATAATCTGTGATCATAAGCGATAATAATTCAGAACACATCAATTCGGCTCTGTTTAGGACGTGAATGGGAGTTCTTGGGAAAAATACCTTACTGATCAAATGTTTATTAGATTTCGACCGAGCTCTCCCAGTACTTGGCACGCGTCCTGCGAAGTTGATCGTCGTCGGATGGAAGCAGTCGAACCTTCCAACCGGCGACGAGGATGCGGGGCGGCCGGAATGGGCCGGCCGCCCCAAAAGGGTTTCACAGGGCGTAGCTCAGTCTGCGCAGAGCGCCCGCCTTGGGAGCGGGAGGTCGCAGGTTCAAATCCTGCCGCCCTGACCATTTTGCAGTAGGAGGTCTTCGATGACCGAGGCTTTGTACGACTTCCAGCACGTCGAGGGCGGCGTCCCGATCAAGATGTGGACCCGCGGCGTGCCGGTCGAAGACGGCGCACGCGCGCAGCTGACCCGCGCGGCGCAGATGCCGTTCGTGTTCAAGCACGTCGCCGCCATGCCGGACGTCCATGTCGGGATCGGCGCGACCGTGGGCTCGGTAATCCCGACCAAGGGTGCGGTGATCCCGGCGGCGGTCGGCGTCGACATAGGCTGCGGCATGATGGCCGCGCGCACCTCGTTGATCGCCAGCGATTTGCCCGACAATCTGGAGGGCATCCGCTCCGCAATCGAGCAGGCGGTACCGCATGGACGTGACGTCGGCCGCGCCAAGCGCGACAAGGGCTCGTGGGGCGATCCGCCCGCGGCGATTGTCGAAGCCTGGGCGACGCTGGCCGCCCGCTTTGATCGGATCGTCGAGAAGTATCCGCGCCTGAAGAACACCAACAATCTGGTGCATCTGGGGACGCTCGGCACGGGCAACCACTTCATCGAGCTGTGCCTCGACGAGGGCCAGCGCGTTTGGGTGATGCTCCACTCCGGGTCGCGCGGGATCGGCAATGCAATCGGCAGCTTCTTCATCGAGCTGGCGAAGCAGGACATGCGCAAGTGGCACATCAACCTGCCCGATCAGGATCTCGCCTATTTCCCGGAGGGGACCGATCATTTCGACGATTATGTCGAGGCAGTTGGTTGGGCGCAGGACTTCGCGGCCCTGAACCGGCGGATGATGATGACCAATGTCATCCGTGCGCTGCGGGGACAGATCGCCAAGCCGTTCGATGCGGAGCTGGAGGCAGTCAACTGCCACCACAACTATGTCCAGCGCGAGAACCACTTCGGTGAGAATGTGCTGGTCACCCGCAAGGGTGCCGTTCGTGCGGCGAAGGGAGTGCTAGGCATCATCCCCGGCTCGATGGGCGCCAAGTCGTTCATCGTGCGTGGGCTTGGCAGCGCAGAGTCGTTCGACAGCTGCAGCCATGGCGCGGGGCGCGTGATGTCCCGCACCGCGGCCAAGAAGCTGGTGACGCTCGACGAGCACATCCGCGACACCGCGGGTGTCGAGTGCCGCAAGGACGAGGGCGTGATCGACGAGACGCCGAAGGCGTACAAGCCGATCGAAGCCGTGATGGCGGCGCAGGCCGACCTGGTCGAGATTGTCCATACGCTCAAGCAGGTGGTGTGCGTGAAGGGCTAAAGCTCTCGTCAGTTCGGCGCGCACACCGCCAATTTACCCAAAAGGACCGAAAGGGATCGCCCCCGCCCGGCAACGGGCGCGCGGCGCACCTGCGGGTTGAGAAGAATGATGACGGCCATGTCTGACAAGACAATCCTTCCCGCCGTTCGGCAGGAGATCGAGAGCCGGCTCGACAGGATCGAGGCGGACAATTGCGTGCGCCTGCTGCTTGCGGTCGAGTCTGGCTCGCGCGCCTGGGGCTTTCCCTCGCCCGACAGCGACTATGACGTGCGCTTCCTCTATGTCCGTTCGCGGGACTGGTATCTGTCGCTCGTGCATGACCGCGACGTGATTGAGTCGCCGATCGAGAACGAGGTCGACCTGAATGGCTGGGACGTGCGCAAGGCGCTTATACTGTTGCTCAAGTCGAACGTCGTGGTGAGCGAGTGGATCGAATCGCCGATCCGCTATCGGCCCGACGATCCCTTTGTCCAGGAGCTGAGCAGCCTTGCGGACGATCTGCTTAATCCGCGCGCGATTGCCTATCACTATTCGCGATCGGGCAAGCTGGCTGCGGATCGGTGGCTCGATGGTGGGGATGCGGTGCCGGTGAAGAAGTATTTCTACGCGCTGCGCCCCGCGCTGGCGATCCGTGCGATCCGGCTGAACCCGGCGTTGCGGCCACCGATGAACCTGCAGGCGCTGGTCGCGGTCAGCGAGCTTCCGGCCGAGCTGGTCGAACAGATCGACGCACTGGTCGAGGCGAAGGCTCGCACCAATGAAAGTGCGAACGGCATCCGGCTGCCTGAGATCGACGCGCTGATCCGCGGCGAGCTCGGTCGCGCGGGTGAGCTTCCGGCGCGCAAACTGCGCGATCGCTTCGTCGATCGCGCGAATCAACTTTTTCTAGAACTGGTGAACGCATGATCATCATCGACGGGTCGGAAGGCGAAGGCGGCGGACAGGTCGTGCGCAACGCGCTCGCGCTGTCGCTCGCCACCAGCCAGCCCTTCCGCATCACCAATGTACGCGGAGGGCGCGAGAAGCCGGGCCTGATGCGCCAGCACCTGACGGCGGTCGAGGCTGCATGTGCGATCGGCGGCGGCGAGTGTGAGGGTGCGTCGGTCGGCTCCACTGAGATCGCCTTCACGCCGGGCCGTATAAGGCCGGGCGATTACCGCTTCGCGGTCGGCACGGCCGGCAGCACGGGGCTGGTGTTGCAGACGATACTGATGCCGCTGTTGCTGGCCGATGCGCCGTCCCGCCTGGTACTGGAGGGCGGAACGCACAACATGATGGCGCCGCCGTTCGAGTTCATCGAGCGGGTGTTCCTGCCGATCATCAATCGTATGGGACCCAAGGTCTCTGCGCGGCTGATGCGGCATGGCTTCTTCCCGCGTGGCGGAGGGCGGATCGAGGTGGACATCGCGCCAGCTCCGCTGGCGCCGATCGACTGCGTCGAACGCGGAGCGTTGCGGTCGCTTTCGGCAACCGCCTTGTTCGCTGCGCTGCCGTTCAACATCGCCGAGCGTGAGATCGCGACCGCACGGAAGCTCCTGCCGGACTGGCCGGAAGAGGTCTTCAGCGTCCGACAACTCCCGGAGGAGCAGGGGCCGGGTAATGCGCTGATGCTGGAGGCTGCATTCGAGCATAGTACCGAGATCGTGACCGGGTTCGGCAAGTTGGGGATGTCGGCAGAATCGCTCGCCAAGACTGCTGCGCATCGTATGGCTGGGTTCCTCGCCTGCGACGCCTTTGCCGGCCCCTATCTCGCAGACCAGCTTTTGCTCCCGTTCGCTCTGGCGAGGGGCGGCAGTTTCACGACGGTGAAGCCGAGCCAGCACAGCCGAACCGCGGCCGACGTCATCGACCGCTTTCTCGGGCTCGGTCCGAGATTCGTGCAGCAACCGAACGGCACCCATCGAATGGAACTCCGCTGAACATGGTTGCAGCCACGTTTCGTTTCGGCTGAGGGCCGCCGCTCGCGGGCCATTGCCCGTGCGACGTGGAGTAAATGGATTGCTGGGCCGTACCCCTTTCAAAGGCGCGACCGGCTGCATCCGTTCCTTGCCGTAAACGTCCCCAAAGAGGCGACGCTACGGAGTGACGCGGATCTGCCGCGCGTAGCGAAAGCCAACCGACAGACGCTAGCCTTGGCGCTGGAACACCTGCGCGCGTTGGCTCAAACGGATTCTGTTGTGATCGAATGGATGATCGTCCGGAGCTTCGCGCTCCGGAGTAGCGCGACGCATACCGTCACTTTTGAAGAGGCCGCGGCCAATCTCCGGATAGTATGTAGCGTATACAGGCGCTGCTCTCGATTCCATTCTTTCCGTCGCGGCCTGTTGGGAGCGCGAACGGAAGTGCTGTCGGCACGACGCTGCTGACCGCGGTTCCAAGACCTCTGGGAAGGTCCGCCCCGCCAAGAGCAGACATCGCGTTGCCGTTCCGGCGCTGCGTGGCGCACCCCTCTGAGCCGGTCCGCTAAACCGCGTTTCGCACCAGCTCGAGGAAAAGAGTGCGAGGATGCACAAGCGTCTACCCGCTAAACCTGTGCGGAGGATTTCGACGAGACGCAATTACCGCAGTTCATCCGCGATCGCGAGCGCAGGATTACGTCTACGCTGCCGCCGTCGTCCAGGAGGATTTTCCATGTTCGGATTGGGCCAACTGGTATCCACAGCACACGATCGCGACAGGTTGCAACGAGCGGATGCACGGCGCATGCGAGGCGCCCCTCTGCCTGAACAAGTCTCCGGACTAGTTTATGTCATTACTGGTTATACAAACGCAGCTATTTCTCGAAGCTTCCCAGCTTGTTCAGAAGACGGGCCAATTCGGCGCGCTCGGCCGAGGTTAAAGGGTCGCTCAACTGTCGATCCTGCGCCCTGGTCCGCCGGCGCAATTCCGCGAGCCGATCGTCGCCTGGGAGCGTCAGGAATATGTCCAAGGACCGGCGATCGAACGGCGTTGCGCAGCGCTCGACACAGCCCTGCGTCTGCCAATAATCGAGAAGCAACGTGACCGCGGGACGCGAAACGCCAAGCGCGTCCGCCAGCTGCACCTGGTGCAGCCCGGGGTTCGAGCCCACGAGTTCGAGCATCGCATAACGCAGCGGCGTGACCGTACGATCGCTCATTGCCGCATGGAAAGTTGCATCAGCACGAATATCAGCCCGTGCGATTGCGTACCCGAGCAGGTGGTTGAGCTGGCCGAAGTCGACCTTTGCGATGCGGTCGGACGCCTGCCGGCGCGCTGCGCCGTCGGGTAAGTGCACCCTGGAAGTCGCCACCGCCCCCATCAGGTCGTGGTCTCGAGCCAATCGAGGATCTGTTGGCGGTGCTGGTCCAGCCGGGGCGGCGGGCCGCTTGCGCCGGCATGGTCCGGATGCAGGCGGAAGCCCGGGCCGGGAATGTCGACCCGATCGGCGTCCGCGGCCTCGGACAACGCCACCGGAACCATCGCACCCGCCCGCGCCAGATCGACCGCCTCGTCGACGCGGCGCACCATTCCACACGGAATGCCCTCGGCGCTCATCTCGCGTTCCCACTCGATCGCGTCGCGCGTCGCGATTTCCGCCGCGACTTCGGCATGCAGTGCGTCGAAATTTTCGCGTTGCGACGACGCCGTGGCGAAGCGCGGATCGGCCAGCCAGTCCTCGCGACCGAGATGGCGCGCCAAAGCGGCGAACTGCTTGGGCTGCACCACCCCCAGCGAAATTTCGCGGCCGTCGCGGGCAGTGAACATCGCTGCGGTGGGCAGGCCGCTATAGCCGGTATTACCCATGCGCGGCATCGGCGTTCCCGTCGTCAGATAGGGCGTGAGCGCAGAGGTCATGAAGGCGAGGCTGGCGTCGAGCATCGATACGTCGATGAATGCTCCTCCCCCGCCGCCGGCGCGGCGGAACAAAGCCGACAGGATCGCGATCGCCGCGGTCTGGCCGGTGAGTGTGTCGACGATCGGGAAACCGACGCGCATCGGCGGATCGCCGTCGCCGCCGCTCAGCATCATCATCCCGCTGGTCGCCTGGACGATATTGTCGATCGCCGGCCAGTCGCGATACGGCCCATCCTGGCCATAGCCCGAGACCGAGCAGAAGATGATCTCGGGATTGAACGCGCGCACCCGCTCATAAGCGAAGCCCAGCCGCGCGATCACCCCGGGCCGAAAATTCTCAAGCAGCACGTCGGCGCGCGCGACGATCCGGCGGGCAATCTCCTGATCGCCGGAGTCCTTGAGATCGAGCGCGATCGATTTCTTGCCTGCATTGGCGGCGATGAAAGCGGGGCTCATCCCGCCCAGCCGCTCGTCGGCGCCATAGCCGCGAAAGGCATCGCCGCTGGCGGACTCGATCTTGATCACCTCCGCGCCGAGCAGGCCGAGCAGGTGCGACGCATAGGGACCGGCCATGACATGGCTGAAATCGGCGACGACGATGCCGGCCAGGGGCTTGCTCATGAATGCTCCGGAAACAGGGGGTGTCGGGCCGAGGCGCGGGCGCTGCCGACAAGTGGAAAAGTGCGGGCCATCATCGTGGCGTCCTGCAGCGAATCTGGTCCGGACCGGCGATGCTGCCGCGTGCCGCGGCAAAGGCGTGCATGCCGTCGATGCCTAGCCGGGAGAGGCCGCGCGCATTGCCCTGTGCGTCCTCGAGATACAGCCGGTCGAACCGCGCCTGCTCGGCGGGCGGCATCGCGGCGATGTCGATGGCCTTGGCGCGCGCTGCAGAGAGGCCGCGTGCCGCCGCCGCCTCGACTTCGCTTGCCAGTGCCTTTTCCCAGACCGCGCTCGATTCCGCGAGGATTCTGCGCTCGTCGTCGCTCAGGCGCTGCCAACGCGCCTCGCCCATCGCCCGCGCCGGGTAAGCGCCGCGCGGCACCGCCAGCGTGCTGAAGTGCTTCGCCACCTCCGCGAAGTGCAGCGCCGCGAAGGTGTCCGCCGGAGCCACGACGCCGTCGATCACGCCTTTTGCCATCGAGGAATAGACCTCGCCCATCGGCATGTTGACGGGATCGGCGCCGAGGCGTTCAAGCACCGCGAGCAGCTCGCTCGGCGCGCGCAGCCGCAGCCCGCGCAGATCGTCGAGCGTGCGAACCGCCCGGTCGCGCGTCACGATGCCGGGCAGCGATCCGCCCTGCACCGCCAGCACCTTCAGTCCGCGCAGTTCGTGCGCGACTTCGGGAGCCGCCGCGGCGATGCAGCGATAGAGCGCGACCTGGCCGGCGATGCTGCGGACCCCGCTGTAGAAGCCCGACTGGGTGCGGATCAGATGCGTGCCGCCCCGCACGTAAATCGGCGTGATCAGCCCGATATCGGCGACGCCGTGGCGCAGTTCCTCCATCGACATTTCCGAGGAGAGAAGTCCGCCCGACCAGATCGGGCGAATACGCAGCTTGCCGCCCGAGCGCGCCTCGACAAAGGCCATCCACTGCCGGTCGGCGCGGCTGAACGGATGCCCCGGCGAATAGGGGCTGGCGTAAACGAGCTCGGTCACGCCCTGCGGCAGCTTCTGGCCGCACGCGGCGAGGAGCAGCATCAGGAATAGCGCGACCAGCCTCATGCAAGGCCCTTCGCTGTCAGGAAGTCGGCGACGCGGGCGACCATCTGGTCATGGTTCCAGTTCTTCGCGTCGACCATGTCGGCGTCGAGGGTCAGGACCGGAATGCCGGCGGCCTCGAGCGACGCCGCGGTCAGCTTGGTGCCCGATTGCGACAGGCGATTGTCGGGCGGCAGCAGCACCATCGCCGCATCGATTCCGCAGCGCTCCGCCTCGCTGACCATCCAGCCATTCATCCAGGGCGGCAGATGCAGCACCTCGTTCATCGAGCAGATCCGGCTGGCGAGCGCGTCCATCGGCGCACCCTGGATTTCGCGGACATATTGCGGGCCGGTGAAGGGCAAATACATCGACCAGACGAACACCGCGCCGAGCCGCTCCTCCAGCGCCTGGTAGAAGCCGGGATCGTGCCACACGCCGGCGCCGATCCACATCAGCCGCACTCGCTCGTTGCTCGCCGCGCCGAGACCCTGCGCGATCCGCTCCTGCACTTCGTCACGGAAGCGCTTCGCGTGCGCCACTGCCCAATCCGACCCGCGATGCCATTGCGGGATCATCGTATTGGGCATTTGCTCGGCGATCGACACCGGGCACGGCCGCGCGGCGCCGATCGCCTGCGCCGCTTCCCACAGGTACGTCTCCTGCTCGTTGATCCGCTCCATCAGGTAATGCAGCTTCGCTTCCTCGAAGCGCCGGCCGGTGCGGTTCTCCAGCATCGCGATCAGGTCGCGCATCTCGCGCACCAGCAGCGCGATGCGATCGGGATCGTAGACGGTGCGCCACTCGGTCTTCGAGTGGCGGAACCATTCCGGGTCCTTATGCGGCCAGCCCGGCGCCTCGAGCGGGAAGAATTCGCTGCCGAGCGCATCGGCCCATTGGCCGAAGACGTGCTGGATGCAGTCGCAGGTCAGCCGCGCGACGAGCACCGTCGGTTTCGGAAGTCCGCCCCAAGGCGCCGTCTTCGGATCATTGGCGAGTGTGCAGGCAAAGCCCAGCGAGCAATATTTGCAGCTATTCTCCGGATAGCCGTGATCGGCGAGCACCTGAAAATAGCGCGAGGAAAGCTGCTTCGCGGCGATATAGGCCGACCACCATTGATTGGTGACGATCGGAATATCCATGACATGGAAGATCTCGTGCGGCGTATCGGCCTGGACGATCGCGAAGGGCTGCCCCTCGTCGACGACCTTGCGGCGCAATTCGGCGCCGAACGCCTTCTGGTAGGCGGTCGCCTCGGCGGTGCAGGCCAGCGTCTTGCGGCTGCGCTGTCCGGTGGGCTGGGTCACTCGAATACTCCTGCTTCGCGCAGCGCCTGAATGCGTGCCGGGGAGAGCCCGCAGATCTCGCGCGCGACCACGTCGCAATGTTCGCCCATCCGCGGCGCGCGGAACGGCACGAAGGGGTCGATGGAAAGCGTCAGCGGCGTCGCGACATGGCCGAAGGCGCCGAGCAAAGGATGATCGAGCGTCGCCAGCGCGGCGCGGTGCGCGAGCTGGGGATCGCGTTCGATCATGTCCTCGGCGTCCTGCACCACGCCCGCGGCGATGCCTGTCGCCTGCAGCGCTTGCGCAATCGCATGGTCCTCGCGGGCAGCGCACCAGCCCGCGACGTCGCCGCCCGTGACTGCGTCGAGCTTCGCGCGATCCGCTTCGTCGAACAGGCTGATCGCGACCCAGCGGTCCGATCCGGCCGCGGCGAACACGTCCTGGAACAGCACGCCGCGATCGGCATTGCCCGCGCGCTGGGGCCGCTCTCCCGCTTTGGCCGCAGCGAGGAAGGGCCGCATCTGCTGCGCGCAGATCTCGTACATCGCCGCGTCGATATGCCCGCCGCGCCCGGTCTCGCGGCGATGCTGGAGCAACGCCGCGACGTTCGCCGCCATCACATAGGGCACGATGACATCGCCATAGGGCACGGCGCCGGGGATTACCGGATCGCCATCGGCATAGCCGGTGAGATAGGTCCGCCCGGACAGCGCACCGCCGGTGCCGTCGACGCCCCATTCCTGCGCGAGCGGCCCGGTCTGGCCGTAGACGCTGCCCGAGACCATGACGATGCCGGGATTGCGCGCGGCGAGGCTGTCATAATCGAGGCCGAGCTTGGCCATGGTACCAGGCGAGAAATTCTCTACCACGACATCCGCCCAGTCGATCAATGGATCGAGGATTTCGCGCGCGCCGGGGGCCTTCATGTTGAGCGACAGGCTGCGCTTCGAGCTGTTGAGGTGCGCGAACCACGGCTTGTCGTCGAGCTCGCCGGCGCGCGAGGCGGAAACCTGGACGTCGAGCCGCGACAGGTCCGGCCGGGTACGGCTCTCGATCTTGACCACCTCGGCGCCGAGATCTCCGAGCGTCTTGGTGGTGATCGATCCGACCAGCGCCCAGGCGAAATCGAGCACGCGTACGCCCGAGAGCGGCCCCGGGCGCGCGCCATTGTGAATTGCGGGTGCTGACACCGCCGCGCCCTCGCGCAGGATCGCGAACCGGTCCGGCAGACCCGAGGGCGTGTCGAAGAAGCCGCGCGCGGCCAGATGCGGATCAGCAAGCACGTCGGAGGGCTCGTTGACCACGCAGGCGTTTATTCCGCGGCGGCGGCCCTCGTCGGCAATCTCGGCCTTGGTGCGCGTCGCGAAGAAGGCGGCGATCGCAGTCTCCCAGCGCACACGCGTCTCGGCCGGCAGCGTCGAGCGGTTGTAGGCCAGCCAGTCGGTGCCGCGCAGCGGATTGTCGACGCCGACCGCGTCCATCCAGTCGGACAGGCCCTGATTGGCCGGCGCGCCGAGCCGGCCGGTCATCAGCGAGTGGAAGCACCAGCCGTCGGCGAGCCGCCAGATCGCGCGCACCGTCGCCTTGCCGTAGGCGAGCGCGCCGCCGACCCGCTCGAGCTTGCGCCGGTCGAACTGCCACACGAGGATGCCGTTGACGTTGCGGCTGAACGCAACCTGCTGGATCGAAACGTCGACATGCTGGCCTTTGCCGTGCCCGCCGCGGGCGTAATGCGCCGCCATCGCACCCGCCGCTGCGACCATGTCGGCATGGAAGGTGCAGGCGTCGCCGGCTTCCTTGACCGGCGGGCGCCCTTGTTCGCCGGTGACTCGCAGCGCGCCGCCGGTGGCCGAGGCGACGAACTCGCCGCCGCGCCAGTCGCTGCGCGGTCCGTCCGATCCGAACGCGGTCACAGAGACGTGGATCGCGGTGTCCGGTACCACGACATCGCCGAGCCGATTGCGGCCGAGATCGTCGATGACGAAGCTGGCGCCCTCGACGGGGCCGGTCAGCTCGGCGCCGAGCGACGCCAGCATCCGTGCCAGTGGCCGGTCGGCCATGCCGCCGAGCACGGCGACGCGATGTCCTTCGAGCGGCTTCACGCAGATATCCCATTCAGAAAATCACGGATTTCGTCCGCCGCACCGTCGCGTGCGGTCCAGTCGCGCCGTGCCAGGATGCAGGTCGGCACCTCGGCCGCGGCAAGCGCGGCGCGGATCGCCGGAACGTGCCAGACGCGCGCCTCGTCCTCTTCGGTATACCACAGCACCGCCGCCCGGGCGGCATTGGCAGTCGCCTGCTCGACGACCGCCGCGGCCTTGTCGCCGAAGCCGCGTTGGTCGTCGGGCCAGCCATGAAGCTGCCGACCGACCGCAGCGATCGGGTCGTCCGTACCCTCCTCCACCAAAGGTCCGGGATCACGCCACAGCGCGCCTAGCGTGGTCCCCAGCGCGCTGAACCCCGCCGCCTCGATCGCAATGTGCAGCCGGCGGTCGGGCGGCGGCGAACCGGCCAGCAGACAGACGCGCCCGCCAGCCTCGTCACGCGGTGCGCGGCGCTGCAGGTTGGTCGCGAAGATCGCCTGTTCGAGCGCATAGCCGCCGACGCCGAGCCGCTCGGCGAGCTTGCGCACGCCGGCGATCGTGTGATCCTCGCTGCTCGGCCGCGGGATCTTGGCGATGTCGAGCAGCACCGGCTCGGGTCCCTTGAGCGTCCCCGCACGCTGCAATTCGCAGACATAGTAATAGAGGCGCTGCGCCGTGTCGTCGGCGCGACTGAACACGACGAGTTCGAGATCGTCGAACGCACCGGCCGCCCACTCCTCGAGCACCAGCCTCGCCCAGGTCGAGAACTTGCTTTCCAGCCACTGGCCGGCAGCGGGAGTCGGGCGATCGGTGTCCCAGCCGATCGGCCCGCGATAGCGGCCGGTGGCGGCGAACAGATCCTGTGGCAGGCCGGGGCCGATACTCGCGAACATCATCATTTTCCGATCCAGCCGGGCAGCCATAAAATCAGCGCCGGGAAGAGAATGAGCAGCAGCAGGTGCAGGAAGTCGCTCGCGAGGAACGGCAGCACGCCCTTGAAGATACGGTTGATCGGCACGTCTTTCGCCACGCCCTGGATGACGTAGAGATTCATGCCGAGCGGCGGATGGACGAAGCCGATTTCCATCGCACGGGTGAGGAAGATCCCGAACCAGATCGGCGTCATTCCCGCCGCGCCGACGATCGGCAGCAGGATCGGGGTGGTCAGCAGCATCAGCGCCAGCCCGTCGAGCACCGAGCCGAGCAGCAGCAGGAATGCCGCGATCAGCAGCAGCGTCCCGAACGAGCCCAGATCGAGCGCGCGCACCGCCGCCCCCAGCGCGTCGGGAAGCCCGGTCACGCTGACGAACACCGAGAAGATCAGCGCCCCGATGATCACCAGCAGGATGAGACCGCTGGTCTCGAGCGTGCTGGCGAAGGCATTCTTGAGCATCGCGAGGCTCAGTCGCCGGCGGATCGCCGCGACGGCGAAGGCGCCGGTCGCGCCGATCGCCGCGGCTTCGGAGGGGCTGACCCAGCCGACCGCGATCCCGCCGATCACCAGCGCGATCATCAGCATCATGTCCCAAATCCGCGCGAGCGCCCGGAAGCGCTCCGCCCAGCTCGCCCTCTCGCTGGTCGGGCCCAGCTCGGGGTGCAACCGCACGACGATCCAGATCACCGCCATGTAGAGGAGCATCTGGGTGATGCCCGGGATGATCGCCGCGGTGAACAAGGTGCCGATCGATTGTTCGGCGATGATCCCGAACACGATCAGCGCGCCGGACGGCGGAATCATCTGGCCCAGCGTGCCGCCGGCCGCCACCGATCCGGTCGCCAGCGTATCGGCATAGCCGCGCTGGCGCATCTCGGGCAGCGCGACCATCCCCACCGTCGCCGCGGTGGCGAGGCTGGAGCCGTTGATCGTGCCGAACCCGGCGCAACCGGCGACCGCGGCATAAGCGAGTCCGCCGCGGCGGTGCCCGAGGAACTTGGCAGCGGCGTCGAACAGGTCGCGGCTGGCATTGGCCGCGAAGAAGAGCTGCGCCATCAGCAGGAAGAGCGGCAGCGTGCCGAGTTCGTATTTGGTGAGCACGTCGATCACGACCACGCCCGCCTTGATCAGCGCGGGCTCGACGCCGAGCGTGACCATCAGCCCCCCCAGCCCGACCAGCCCCAGTGCCGCGCCGATGCGCAGTCCGCACAGCAGCAGCACAAGCAGGAGGACGACGCCGATCAGCCCGATCTCGGGCGAGGCGATCATGCCCGCCTCCCGCGCAGCGCGTGCCGCAGCACCACCAATAATGCGACGGCGAGGCCCAGATTGGCGAACAGCCGCATCCAGCGCCACGGAACGCCGATGATCTCGCTCAGTTCGTTGCTCGCCCACAAGTCGACTGACAGCCACGCCGAGCCGGCGAGAACGCAGAGCAGGAACAGCGCCGTCATCAGCTCGCAAAAGCGGCCGACATGATGCCGCATCCGTGGGCTGAGCCGGTCGACCACCAGCTGGACCTTGGCATGCCGGTCGGCGAGCGTCGCGGCGATCAGTGCGATGCTCCCGGCGACCAGCACCGCGGCCTGGACCAGTTCGATCGACCCGCGCAGCGGCCAGCCGATCTGGCGGCCGATCACTGCGAGGGTGTCGACGGCCGTCGCCGCGAGCAACGCCCCGCCGCCGATCCACACCATCGCGCTACGCAGCGGGCTCATGCGGCCCCCGCCACGGTGCCCTCGTCCGAAATCCGGATCGCGGGCAGGCTGGCATCGGCCGTGATGCGCTCGACATAGCGACGGATCGTTTCCGCCTGCCTGTCATTCGCGAGGACCGGTCGCCCGGGCGGCTCGATATGCACGGGAATGATCCCGGCCTCGACTTCGCCATCATCACGGAAGCGCAGGCGGCCGAGGAACGCGTGCACTGCCTCGGGATGGAAAGGTGCCAGCGTATAGGCCGGATCGGGCTCGAAGCCGAACAGCCGCTTGCGCCGCTCCGCCCATTCGCGCCTGGCGGGATGATCCTGCGCCGGGCTCAGCGCCGAGGTGATCACACAGGCATTACCGAGGCCGTGGAAGATCGGGCGGCCGCTGTGGAATTCCACGCCACGCACGATGTGTGCGTGATGGCCGAGAACCGCGTCGGCACCGGCGTCGATCGCCGCCTGCGCGAGCGGCCGTTCATAGGGAGCCAATCGCGCCGGAACGTGGACGATCCCCTTGTGCAGCGCGACCAGCACGATGTCGGCTTCGTCGCGCGCCGCAGCCACATCCGCGGCGAGCATTTCGAACGCCTCGCCACTCGCCGTTTCCAGCGACGCAGCAGGCGCGATCGGCGACCCATCGGCCGTCTCGACGCGCAGATAAGCGGCCCCTGCCCGGTCCTCCCCTGCCCAGCCGATCTCGGGCCCGACGCAATTGTAGCTGAGCAGCGCGACGCGGCGGCGCCCGAGGTCGCGAATGGCCGGACGGCGCGCCTCGACCAGCGTCGCTCCCGCGCCTGCGTGGGCAATGCCGAGCGCATCGAGCCGCGCTATCGTGTCCTCGATTCCTTCCGGTCCGCAATCGGCGATATGATTGCCGGCGAGGCTCAGCATGGCGAACCCCGCGTCCGCAATCGCCGCCAGATTTTCGGGCGGCGCACCCGGCGCGGGCACGTCGCCGGCCAGTTCGGTGCCACGCGAGGTGTGCGGCACTTCGAGATGGGCGATGGCGAGATCGGCGCGCCGGACCGCGGGCGCAATGCCCGCGAGCCAGTGTTCCGCATCGGGTTCGTCGAGGACCAGGTCCCCGCCGACGACGATCTCCACTACGCGCTTACTCGCCATCCGCCTCGACCTAGAATTTGGTACGCACGCTGGCCGCGAACAGTCGACCGACCGGGCTCGCCGCGGTGGCGTCATAGCCGCCGCTGCCGTTGCCGCTCGGCGCGAGGTTCACATAAGGCGGCCGCGCGTTGAACAGGTTGCGCACTTCGAGGCCGAAGGAAAGCTCGCCGCCCAGCGGATTGGTGCGATCGATCCGCCAGTTCAGCGCGAGGTCCACCGGCGTATAGCTGTCGACTTTCTGGTTCGGCTGGATGGCGTTGTTGGTGTAGCCGCCGACATGGATCACCTGCGCCCGCGCCGAGAAGGGCCCGTGATCCCAATTGACGCTGGCCCGCGCCTTGAAGGTGAGCGGGCGGAAGATCAGGTTGCGCTGATCGACCAGCGGTGCGGTCGGCGTGACGGCCACCCGATAATCGGTCAGATAGGTGCCGCTGGCGTTGAAGCGTAGCATGTCCTCGCCGATCGGCAGGTCGTAATCCGCCGTGAAGTCGATGCCGCGGGTGATCGACACCCCAAGATTCTGGCTGCGCCCGTCGACGAACAGCTGGATCGGCTGGGCGGGCGCGCCGAGCACCACGACGCCGGCGGCGATCGCTTCCTGCACCCGCGTTGCCGCGGCCGTTCCGCGCAGAATGATGCCCGTGCCGGCATATTGCGCTTCCTGGTTGAGGATCGCGAGGTTGGACAGATTGGCGAGCACCTGATTCTCATACTTCACGTCCCAATAGGTCACGCCGAAACGCAGCCGATCGAGCAGTTCGAAGTCCGCCCCGACGGACCAGGTCTCGGCAGTCTCGGGCCTGAGGTCGAGGTTCTGTCCGGAAAGCGCGAGGCCCTGGATTGTCGGGCCGCCGGCCGGATTCTGGTAGCTCTGGACGTAGAGATTGTTCGAGTTGCCGTAGATTTCGGGGATGGTCGGCGCGCGGAAGCTGGTGCCGTAGCTGCCGCGCAGCTTGATGCCCTTCACCGGCGACCAGTTCACCCCGAACTTGGGATTGGTCGTCTTGCCGACGTCGCTGTAGCGATCCTGCCGGACTGCCATGTTGAGTTCGAGCCGCTCGAGCGCGGGGATGGAATTTGCCGGGCCGAAGATCGGCAGGAACAGTTCGGCATAGGCCGAATCGACGCTGCGCCCGAAATTGCGGAAGGTGATCGGCGTGGTCGGGCCGCCGCGGGCAACGCCCAGACCCACATCGAATTCCTGCCGCTCATAGCCGAGCGCCAGCTTGGCCTCGCCGCCGGGCAGCATGAACAGCCCGCCATTGGCGCGCGCTTCATAGGCAGTGAGCTTGCCATTGGTCGGCGCGAGGAAGATCTGGTCGGCGATGCTGTTCAGCACGGCACGGCTCGTCCGCCCAAGCCCATAGGGATCGAACGCCGTCGCCGGATTGCTGCTCGCCAGCGCAGCGTTGAGTGCGGCGTTGTTGATCCCGTTATACCCCGCCGAATAATCCTTGGTCTTGCCGAAGCCGACCAGCCCTTCGACTTCCCAGCCATAAGGCAGCTTGACGCGAACGCCCGGCGTGATCTGCCAGCTCTCGGCACTGCCATAGGTGTCGCCGGGCGGCACGTCGTTGCGGAAGCTGTAGTCGAGCGAGTAGCTGCTGCCGGTGAAGCCGGCCGGCCGCACGAAGAATGCGTTGGTCGACGGCACGGTGAGCGAAGTCGCGGGGAATGCGCCATGGCGATAGAAATCACGCTTCGAATAGAAGCCGTCGGCGAACACCGACAGCCAGTTGGTCAATTCGAACGTCGCGGTGCCGTTGACCGAATCATATTTCTGCTCGGGGAACAGATCCTGTGCGTCGAGCTCGTCGCAGCGATTGGCGGTGCCCGCGACCAGGCTCGCCGCCGTTCCCTGCGTCACGCCGCCGGTCGGGATGGCATAGCTGACGCCGCCGGCGCGGATCGTACCGGGCGCGCAGCGCGTCGTGCGATAGTCGTTGCCGCCGAACGGGCGCTGGTCGCCAGTGAAGAAATCGCGCTCGTCGCCGCTCAGGTTCGAGCGCTCGACATGCTCGTAAGCGAGCATCACCTGGCCACGGCTGAACGTCTTGCCGATCGCGGCGCCGAGTGAATATTCGTGGAAGCTCGCGCCCTGGTCGATGCCGGCACGGGCGAACGCCTCGACGCCGTTCAGGCTGCGCCGCGGCACGAGGTTGACCACGCCGGCGACTGCATCCGAGCCGTAGATCGCCGAGGCGCCGTCGGCGACGACCTCGACCCGCTCGACACCCAAGGTCGGCAGCACCGAGGGATCGGTCGAACGGCTGTTGTTCACCACCCGGTGCCCGTCGATCAGGACGAGCGTCGCATAGGGCCCGATGCCGCGCAGATTGACCGAGTTGCCATAGGTAATGTTGCCCGACCCGCCCGACTGGCCGCGCGAATTCTCGGACACGCCGAGTTCGAAGTTCTGGGGGATTTCCTTGATCAGCCGGTCGACGGTCACCGCGCCCGAAGACTCGATCGAGTCACGGCCAAGCGAGGTGACGGTGGAGCCCACCGGCGCGGCGCCGCGCACCCGGCTTCCGGTCACGACGATGTCGGGGTTCCCGGCCTCGACCGTTGCCGTACCCTCGATCGTTTCGGGCGCGGGCACGTCCTGCGCCCGGGCCGCGACCGGTGCGGCCAGCGCCGCCAGCGATACGCCGATCCACAACCATCTTTCGAGCGTTCTTGCCTGTGTTTTCATGGCAATTCTCCCAAAGTCCCGGCTCGTTTCGGCCGGCGTAAATTCTTTCAGCGAACCAGCGGCAGCTCGATCCGCGAGGGATCGTCGCCGCCCCGAAGCACCGCGATCTTCGGCGCCGGATTGCGCTGAATCTGCTTGAGGTTGCGCTGCCGCGGATCGGCGCCGGTGACGACGAAGCGCAGCCGCGCTCCCGCCGGCACGATGCGCGACACTGGCGTCAACGCGATCGACACCGGCGCCTCTTCCCCGGGTGCCAGCGTCTGCGCATCGCGCGACAACCCGGACTGCCAGGGCAGGCCGAAATTGGCATAAGGCGGAAGCGCCGGCTTGCGTTGGGCGAGCTTGAGCCGACCGAACGAAATCACCTCGGCCTTGCCGTCGGCATCGACCTGATCGAGATAGACGAACAGGTCCGCCTCCGGATCGCTCGAGGTCACCGTCAGCCGCGCGACCGGAAAGCCGATCAGGGTAATCGGCTTTTCGAGGGCGGCGCTGGCATAGCTCAGCCCGTGTTCGCCCATCGGCTTGGGCCAGAAAGCGAAATAATCGGCCGGCGGCAGATCATAGTCGACGGTGAAGCTGTCGCGGCCTTCCCGCCCCGGCGCCCGGTCCAGCGCCTCGCGCCCGTCGGCGAGGAACCAGGGCAGCGGCCGCGCCGCGACGCCGGGCAGCTGGCCCGAACGGACATAGCCGCCGGTGCCGTTCAGCCCCGATACCCAATATGTCGCGCGCGGCGCCTTCTCGATGCCGTTGTCGGCGCCCTTCAGATAATGGTCGAAATAGCGCGTCACTTCGCCGGTAAAGTCGAAGCCCGGTGGCGGCACGCAGTGATCGCCAGGCCCGGCGAGGAATTTGGAGCCGAGATTCGCCGCGCCGAGGATAACCTGCGCGGTCGGCTCGTCGTGCCAATTGCCCCAGAAATAGGTGGCGATCCCCGCCTTCCGGATCGCCGGCAGATATTTATAGACCCCGACCTCTTCCCAGAACGCATTTCCGGTCAACGGCGAGACGCTGTCACGATACGGCATGCCGTACCACAGCGGCCCCATCGGCGTGTTGCGGGCATGCTCGGCCACTGCCTTGCGCAGCATCGCGCCAGAGGGATCGGCATCGACCGGCAGGCTGGCGAGATCAACCGAAGGGGGCTCGTCCGGCCGCGTATTGAACTGCGCGGTGATCCCGCCGTTGCGCACGAAGGCATATTTGTCGAGATCGGACGCGCCGATGAACACCGCCTTGAGCGCGGGCGGCGCGGTGCTTGCGGTGTGGAAAGTCGTGCCGCCGAGATAGGAGCAGCCGATCATGCCGACCTTGCCGCTCGACCAGGACTGGCCCGCAAGCCACTGGACCAGATCATAGCCGTCCCGCGCCTCGGTGCGATCCTGGAAGCCGCGGCGGCTGCCGAACGAGGCGCCCTTGCCGCGGATGTCGGCGACCGCGACGACATAGCCGGCGCGGATCAGCGAGCGCAGTGCAAGGCCGTCGTTCAGCGCGGCCTCGACCACCTGCCCCTTTTCGTCGCGGAACCGCGCGCGATAGGGTGTGAACACGAAGATGGTCGGGCGCTTGCCGGCAAGCGGCCGGGCGCCGGCGGCGGGACGATAGATGTTGACCGCAAGCCGCGTGCCGTCGCGCACGGGCACGTAGCGCGACTGGCGGACATAGTCCGGCGCGTCCTCAGCCTTTTGCGCGACCGCTTGCGAGCCGACGAGGAGCAACGCAGCGGCGCATGCGCCGGCGAGCCGATCCAGCATCTTCCCCTCCACTTGTTCTTTTGCGGCAGACTTCCCGGAGACGCGGACCTTACGCAAAGGAAAAATCACCAACGAAATTGTTGACAATCTTGACGACGATGTAAGCTATTGAAGTGGAAAGGATGCAGCGATGATCCAGTTCGCCGGCGGGCCGATCGGTCCGGCCCCGACCAGCCACGAAATCGCCGGATGGATCCGGGAGCGGATTCGCCGCGGCCAGTTCGTCCCCGAGCAACGGCTGATCGAAGTCGACATCATCCGTGCCACCGGCGGCAGCCGCGTTCGGGTGCGCGAGGCCCTGCAGCGGCTCGCGGCGGAGGGGCTGGTCACGATCGAGCAGTTCCGCGGCGCGTCGGTGCGCAGCGCCAGCCTCGAGGAACTCCGTCACATCTATCGCGCGCGCGCCGCGCTGGAGGGCATCACCGCCGCCGATTTCGCGGTGATGGCGAGCGATGCCCAGCGCGCGCGCCTTCAGGAAATCCAGGACGAACTCGAACGCTGCGTGACCGAGCGGTCGCCCGAACGCTTCGGGCGGCTCAACGCCGAATGGCACGAACTGCTCGTCGAGGGATCGGGCAACACCACGATCGGCGAATTGCTCCAGCGCCTGAGCGTGCCGATCCACCGGTTGTTGTTCGAGAGCTTCTACGACGCCGACCGGCTGCGCACCGCCAATGAGGACCATCGCCGCATCCTCGCCGCGATCTTGGCGCGCGACGCGAACGCCGCCGAGGCAGCGATGCGCGCCCATGTAGAGGCGGGCTTCCGCACGCTCTCGGCGATCGAGCGCGAGTATCGCGTCTGAGCTGTCTCAGCCTTGGGAGACAAGGGTATTCGCGCCGTTGACGAACACCGGCTATCCCCCACTTTCCCCACACTTCAAGTGAGATTTAACTGCGCAATGTGGCACGACTCGCGACTACTAAGCGGCCTATTTCAGTGCGGCGGAGCCCCGCCATGTCAGTTTGCAGTCCCCCCGACCTGATCTTCGCTATGGAACGCGACGATCGAGCAGATCCGGCTTGCGCTGTGCCCCGCCGACTGGCGGACGGCCTTTTCTGATGCTGGAACGGCGAAATCCGCCGAGCGCGAAGTTCATCGCGTCGACCAATGCCGGGCCGGGCGTCGCGCTGATTACAGTGCGATATGCGCGTACAATAATCCTCGGTCGGGCCGGACATGGCCGGGACGAAACGGGGCAGTTGATCGACACCGACCAGATCCTGCCGCGCGAGGAACTCCGCAAAACCAGCTCTACAGGAATTTCCTCGCGGCGATGAAACGTGGACCGGACATTGTGCCTCATGCTCGATGCCGCGACGGGGAGCGTCTCGGTGCGTTGCTCACCGATCCCGGCGATCGCGACCTTGCCATATATGGCGACGCGGCTTCCGGTTCTCGGACCACATATCCAGCCAGCGGTGCGGATCAGCCGCCGAATCGCCCGCGTCGAAGCCGAGGCGAGCGCGACCCGCGCTGCCGCGAGCCGGTCGCGCTATGCGCTGATCTGTGTCGACAGGACCTCAACATCCTCTCCGCCAATGATCGCGCCGCGCATTACAAAGCGAGCGATTTGATCGCGACCGCAGCCGGAAAGCTGACCTTTCGATCCCGGCGAGCCAGCGGAAGCTCGCCAACCTCGGGCAGAGCCCCGTCGCGCGACGACCTCGCCTTTCAGGCCCAGGGTGCGGATCTGCTCCCCCAAAGGAAATTTGCACGCTTGCGCCACTGGCATTCGATCGTGCCGGCCAGCAGAATCTTGTCCGGGTCGCGGCTGTTCCACGCGGCCTCGGCGGCCCGAACGTAGCGTTCGATCGCCGGACTGAATCGTTGCGTCGGTTTCCAACCTGCCAGAGCGTCTCCCGACTATGTCTCGGGGGTTCGCAAGAGCCAGTCAGGCGCTGTTAGTTCCCGCGAAACAGGCGGCCCACTCACATCAGATCATAGCGATTAACAGGCGTCCTCGTCCGGAGGAGGCTATCTGAAACCGTTCCCTGCCGCCGAAAGGACCCGAGCCATGTCGACGCTGTTGCCCGAAACCCTCACCGATCGCCGCGGCTTCGTCCACGGCGCCGCCGCCATCGCCGCGGCGCTGGCCGGAAGTGATACTCCGGCGGTGGCGGCGGCACCGCGAGCGCCCTCGGCCCCACCTCCTTTCGGGCCTATCCGGCAAGTCGATGCCGGCGTGCTCAGCATCGGCTATGTCGAGATGGGGTCGGCTTCGGGGCCGGCGGTGCTGCTCTTCCATGGCTGGCCCTATGCGATCCATGCCTTCGCCGAAGTCGCGCCGCTGCTCGCCGCGCGTGGCTATCGCGTGATCGTGCCGCACCTGCGCGGCCACGACAGCACGGTGTTCCGCTCGGCCGGGACGCCGCGCAATGCCCAACAGGCCGCGCTCGCAGCCGACGGAATCGCGCTGATGGACGCGCTCAAAATCGATCGGGCGATCGTCGCCGGCTTCGACTGGGGAGCGCGCACCGCCGATATTATGGCGGTGCTCTGGCCCGAGCGCTGCAAGGCACTCGTCTCGGTCAGCGGCTATCTGATCGGCAGCCGGGCCGGCAATGCGAAGCCGCTGCCGCCGCAGGCCGAGCTGCAATGGTGGTACCAATTCTATTTCGCCACCGAGCGCGGCAAGGCCGGCTATGCCGCGAACACCAAGGCATTCAACCAGCTGATCTGGCAACTCGCCTCGCCCAAATGGAAGTTTGACGCCGCCACGTTCGAGCGCTCGGCCGCGGCGTTCGCCAATCCCGACCATGTCGCGATCGTGATCCACAATTATCGCTGGCGGCTCGGGCTCGCTGAGGGCGAGCCGCAGTATGACGCAGTCGAGGCGAGGCTCGCTACAGCGCCGCCGGTGACAATCCCGTCGATCACCATGGAAGGCGACGCAAACGGCGCGCCGCATCCCGAACCCGCCCAATATCGCGGCAAGTTCGCCGGGCCCTATGCGCATCGGCTGATCCGCGGCGGGATCGGGCACAATCTGCCGCAGGAAGCGCCGGCGGCCTTCGCCAAGGCCGTGCTCGACGTCGCCCGTCTGGCCGGCTGAGGAGAAGCGGCATGCAGCGCATCGCAATCTCTGGCCTCGTGCTCGCGAGCCTGGTGTTCGGGGTCTCGGCGGTGGCTGCCGCCCGGCACCCCGCCAGCGACGTTTCGCCGGTCTACGGGGTCAAGCTCCCCCGCGGCTATCGCGACTGGAAGCTGATCAGCGTCGCGCACGAGGCCGGAAAAAACAACGATATCCGGGCCATTCTCGGCAACGAGATCGCCGTGAAGGCCTTCCGCGAGGGCAAGCGCCCTTTCCCCGACGGTGCGATCCTCGTGCGACTGGCGTGGCGGTTCGAATCGTCGCCGCGCAACGACAGCGTCTTCCCCGCACCCCAGTCTTTCGTCGCCGGCGACCCGGTCAACGTGCAGGTCAGCGTCAAGAATTCGAAACGCTACGCAGCAAGCGGCGGCTGGGGCTACGGCCAGTTCGACAACGGCGTGGCGAACCAGGATGCGGCGCTCACCAGGGCCTGCTTCGCCTGCCACGCCAGGCTCGAAGCGCTCGACAGCAAGGCCGATCTCGTCTTCACGCAGTATTCGCAATAGAGATCGCCCGCGGCCGGCGACGCAAAGTCGAGCCGGCCGCGGGCGTGGCGCCGTGGCGTAGGGGGCGAACGCCGGCGCGCAGCTTACCGGGCGGTTGCCGCCTTCTCGATCAAGCGGGCCACGGCCGGCGCGTTCGACACCATCACCACGTGCGAGGCGCCCTTCACCACCAGTGTTTCACGCGACTTCGCCCGATCGGCCATGAACGCCAGCGCGGCGGGCGGAATGTTCCGGTCCTTGTCGCCATAGACGAACCATGAGGGGATGTGCTTCCACGCCGGGGCGGTGGAGGCCTCTCCCAGAGCCGCCTCAGCGATCGGACGCTGGCCCGCCGCCATCAGTTGCGCCTCGGGCGCGGCGACGTCCGCCGCGAACTGGTCGTGGAAACGCGCCTGAAGGATGTAGAGATCGTTGCCGCCATCCGCGAGCTTGACCGGCGGTGTCAACGTCCGTGCCAACGTGCTGCCGGGGAACTTGCCGGTCAGGCCGAGCGCGGTTTCGCCGGCCTCGGGCGCGAAGGCGGCGACATAGACCAGCGCCTTGACGTTCGGCGCGCCCTCGCCCGCCTCGCTGATCACCGAGCCCCCATAGCTATGGCCGACGAGCACCACCGGACCCTTTATGCTGTCGACCAGCGCACGCACCGCGTCGGCATCGCCGCGGACGCTGCGCAGCGGATTGGCCGCGGCGATCACGGGATAGCCGTCGCGCTCGAGGATCCGAATCACGCCGTTCCAGCTCGAAGAATCGGCGAAAGCGCCGTGGACGAGCACGACGGTGGGCTTCGCGGCCTGAGCCCGCGCGGCGAGCGGCAATGCGGCCGTGGCGAGCAGCAGCCCGCCGGCAATCAGCTTCTTCATGTCGATCTCCTTAGTGTCGGGGTCAGACGAGCCGGACTATAGCGTCGATGTTACCTTTGATCGCCTTGGAATAGGGGCAGGTGCGGTGTGCCGCCTCGATCAGCTGCCGGGCGAGCTCGGGCTCCAGCCCGGGCACGCTGACGTTCAGCCGGGCGGCGAGCGAATATCCGTCCTCGCCGTGGCGCAGATCGACCTCGGCATCGATCGCGAGATCGGCAGGCAGGCTCAAGCCCTTGCTCCTCGCGGCGATCGCCATCGCGCCCTCGAAGCAGGCCGACCAGCCGGCGGCGAACAGCTGCTCGGGATTGGTGCCGGTACCGGGGCCTCCGGGAACCGCGAGGGCGAGGTCGAGGCGGCCATCCGAGCTGCGGGCGGCGCCCTCGCGACCGCCGGTCACATGGACATGGGCGCTGTACAGGGTCTTGGTGTCGGACATGGTCTTCTCCTTGAAAAGGCGGGGGCTCAGCGAAGCGGACGGAAGCCGGCGCGCACTTCCTCGGCGAACAAGGCGGGCTGCTCCCAGGCGGCGAAATGGCCGCCATCGCGCGCTTCGTTGAAGTAGAAGAGCCTGGTGTAGCAGCGCTCGGCCCAGCGCCTCGGCGCGCGGAAGATCTCGCCGGGAAACACGCTCACCGCGACCGGCAAATCGATGACGCCGCGCGCGTTGAAGTTGTTGGAGTGATCCTCGCAGTAGATCCGGGCGGCGGATGCGCCCGTGCCCGTGAGCCAATAGAGCGAGAGATCGTCGAGGATCGCGTCGCGCCCGAGCACGCGTTCGGGATTGCCGGCGGGATAGGTCCACTGGCCGATCTTCTCATACATCCAGGCGGCCATGCCGACCGGCGAATCGACCAGCGAATAGCCGATCGTCTGCGGGCGGGTGTTCATCATCGCGGCATAGCCCGAATTGTCGCGATAAAAGGCTTGGAGCTGGTCGAACGCCGAGCGCTCCTTCCCGGACAAATCTGCCGGCGCGGGATCGCCCGCGGCGAGAACCTTCGCGATGTCGGCGGGGACGACCGCGGGCATGTTGAGGTGGATGCCGACCAGGCCGGGCACGTGCTGCAGCGCCATGCGTTGCGAGATCACCGAGCCGCAATCTCCGCCCTGGCTGACATAGCGGTCATAACCGAGCCGCTGCATGAGCGTCGCCCAGGCACGGCCAATATGATCCGAACCCCAACCGGGCACCGTCGGCTTCGCGGAGAAGCCGAAGCCCGGGATCGAAGGGATCACCAGATGAAACGCATCCTCGGCCTTGCCGCCATGCGCCGTCGGATCGGTCAGCGGCGCGATGACCCCGAGGAATTCGAGGATCGAACCCGGCCAGCCATGGGTGAGGATCATCGGCATCGCATTGTCGTGCCGCGAGCGGACATGGATGAAGTGGATGTCGAGACCTTCGATCGTGGTCAGGAACATCGGCAGCGCGTTGAGCCGTGCCTCGACCTTGCGCCAGTCATAGCCCTGCGCCCAGTAACGCATCAGCGGCTCGAGCGCGTCGCGGCGCACGCCCTGGCTGTCGTCGCGCGCCGGCTGGGCGTCGGCCCAGCGGGTCTCGGCGATCCGACGCTTCATCGCGTGGAGTTCGGCCTCCGGAATGTCGATCCGGAAGGGGCGGATCGCACTTTTTCCTCCTTGCGCACGTGCAAGGGACGGCACGGCGCCGAGCGCTCCCGCCACGCCCGCCCCTACGACGAACCGGCGGCGCGAGACTTGATCTTCGAACATTGGGCTTTCTCCCGATCTGGTCGCTGCCGGATCTAGGGGATCGGCGCGGCGGCGCGCGTTAAGTGCAGTGATGCGGCGTTAGTCCGCGCGAGGGGCCGCGCGCACCGGATCGGCTATCGGCAATTAACGCGGCTGCGGTGACGGCTAACGCGAAGCGCCGCGCGGGCGATCTAATATCGGTGACCAGCACAGGAGGCAGGCACCATGGACCAGAAACGCTCGCTCGGCTTCGCAGTGGCCGCGGTCGCCGCGGCGGCTGCGACCGCGGCGACCTGCTTCGGCGACGCGCTCGGCCTCGCCCGATCGCCCACCGCCGCCGGCAATGCCGCCGCCGGAGCCCCGTTCGGCACCAGCGCGCATCCGATCGACGTGCTGCAGAGCGCCTCGCCGTGGCTGCTCCCCGCGCCCGACGGTTCCCGATCGCTGCGCGGCAAGGTCGTGATCGTCAATTTCTGGACCTATTCGTGCATCAATTCGCTGCGCGCGCTGCCCTATCTGCGCGCGTGGAGCCAACGCTATGCGGGCAACGGGCTCGCAGTGATCGGCGTGCACGCGCCCGAATTCGGCTTCGAGAAAGATCCGGCGAACGTCCGGCTTGCCCTCGACCAGCTCGATGTCCGCTATCCCAACCTGCAGGACAATGACTATGCGGTGTGGCGCGCCTTCGCCAATCGCGGCTGGCCAGGCATCTATTTCATCGACGCGCAGGGGAAGGTCCGGGGCTACCGGCTTGGCGAAGGCGGCTATGCCGAGGGCGAGCAGCTGATCCGCACGCTGCTGACCGAGGCGGGGCACGACGTGTCCCACGTTCCGCTGACCGCAATCGAGGGTACGGGCGTCGAGGCACAGGCCGACTGGGCCGATCTGGGTTCGCCTGAGGCCTATCTCGGCTATGCCAAGGCTGCCGGCTTCGCCTCTCCGGGCGGTCTCGAACAGGGAGCGGCACGCAATTATGCGCCCGCCGCAAGCCTGTCGCGGAATCGATGGGATCTGGCCGGCATCTGGAAGGTCGGCGGCGAATATGCGTTGCTCGAGGGCAGTCCCGGCACGATCCGTTTCCGCTTCCATGCCCGCGACGCGCATCTCGTGCTCGGCGGCGCGGCGGATGGCCGCCCGGTCCGCTTCCGCGTGACGATCGACGGCCACGCGCCGGGCGCCAGCCAAGGCGTGGATGTCGACGCGGCCGGCCGGGGCGAAGTGAAGCAGGACCGGCTCTACCAACTGATCCGCCAGCCGGGCGAGATCCTCGATCGCACCCTCGAAATCCAGTTCTCGCGACCCGGCGTGCGCGCCTATGTCTTCACCTTCGGTTGATCGGAGCAACCTCATGACACGCACCTGGCTGGTGACCGGCAGCTCGCGCGGCTTCGGGCGCGCGCTGTGCGAGGCGATTCTCGACGCCGGCGACAATCTGGTGGCGACCGCCCGCGATCCCGATCAGCTCGCCGGCCTCGGCCAGGGCCGTCCCGGCAACCTCGTCGCTGCGCGGCTCGACGTGACCTCCGAAGCGGAGGCGGCTGCCGCCGTTGACACAGGGATCGCGGCGTTCGGCGCGGTCGACGTGCTGGTCAACAACGCGGGCTATGGCGATGTCGGCTCGGTCGAGGATACGTCCATCGAGTCCTTCCGTGCCCAGATCGACACCAATTTGTTCGGCACGATCCTGATGACCAAGGCCGTCGTCCCGCATATGCGCGCGCGGCGCAGCGGCCATATGATCCAGTTCTCCTCCGTCGGCGGCCGGCTCGGCGCGCCGGGACGCGCGGCCTATTCCGCAGCCAAATGGGGCGTGGAGGGCTTTTCCGAAGTGCTCGCGCAGGAAATGAGGCTGATCGGCGTACGCGTGACGATCGTCGAGCCCGGCGGATTCCGCACCGATTTCGCCGGTTCCTCGACCAGGCTCGACACGGGCCGCGCCGAATATGACGCCGTGGTCGGCGACGCCGCACGCATGCAGGCGGCCTATCACGGCAGGCAGCCGGGCGACCCCCGCCGTGGTGCGCAGGCGATCCTCGCGGTCGTAGCCGCCGACGCGCCGCCGCTCCGCCTGCCGCTCGGCAGCGACGCGGTCGCCGCAATCGAACGCAGCGATAGAGCCCGGCTCGACGAGCTGGAGCGCTGGCGCCCGCTCAGCATCTCGACCGATTTCCCCACGGAATAATCGTCCGCAGGATTGAGGCGCGCCGCCGGACGCGGCATGGATCGGCCGGGCGGACAAGGCTATTGGCGGATCGTGGCGGACCTGGACCAGCAAATTGGCGAACGAATTTGCTTTGGGCCCTTCTGCCTGATCCCTGATGCGCGCCTGCTGACCCGGCACGGCGAGCCCGTCGAGATCGGCGGCCGCTCCTTCGACCTGCTCGTGGTGCTCACCGAGCAACCCGGCCGCGTCCTTTCCAAGCGCGAGCTGCTCAAGCGCGTCTGGTCGGATGTGGTGGTCGAGGACGGGAGTTTGCGCTTCCACATGGCCGGGCTGCGCAAGCTGCTCGGCGACGGCGTCGAGGGCGCGCGCTACATCGCAACCCAGGTCGGTGTCGGCTATGCATTTGTCGCCCCGGTCGAGCGGCACGGCGGCGCGGCACCGCGAGGGCCGGAAGAGAGCGTCAGGGCGCCCACGACCAATCTGCCCGCGCGCCTGCCGCATCTGATCGGACGCGAGCGCGATGTGGCGCTGCTGGTCGAGCGCGTCGCCGATACGCCGCTCTTCTCGATCGTCGGCGCAGCGGGAGTGGGCAAGACCTCGCTCGCGGTCGAGACCGGTTACCGGCTGGCGCCGATGTTCGCGGATCAGGTCGCCTTCGTCGACTTCAGCATGCTCGAGAACATGGCGGTGGTGCCTTCGATGATCGCGGGCGCGATGGGGATCGCAGTGCAGAGCGAGGACCCGCTCGCCGTGATCCTCGGCCATATCCGCGACCGGCCTTTCCTGCTCATCCTCGACAATTGCGAGCATGTCATCGAGGCTGTCGCCGCCATCGTCGAGCGGATCGTCGAGGAGGCGCCCAGGGCACGCGTGTTGACGACCTCGCGCGAGCCGTTGCGCGTGCGCGGCGAGCATGTCCTCCGTCTCGACGCGCTCGGCTATCCCGAGGATCTCGCCGGGCTGACCCGCGATTAGCTGCTCGCCTATCCGGCCGTGCAGCTCTTTCGCGAGCGCGCCACGGCCGCCGACAGCGCGCTGATGCTCGACGACGCGGCCGCCCGGCTGCTCGCCGAGATGTGCCAGCGCCTCGGCGGCATGGCCTTGCCGATCGAGCTGGCCGCCGTCCGCGTCGCGACGCACGGCATCGAGGCCACCGCGCGCCAGATCGGCGAGCGGTTCAGCCTTGGCTGGTCGGGCCGGCGCACCGCGCAACCGCGCCAGCAGACGCTGCAGGCCACGCTCGACTGGAGCTATGATCTCCTCTCCGGTTCCGAGCGTGTCGTGCTCGAGCGGCTGTCGATCTTCGTCGGTCCCTTCTCGATCGATGCGGCGCTGGGCGTGGTGGCCGACGCCGACATCGGCTCGGACGAAGTCGCAGTCGCGATCGACGAACTCAGCTCGAAATCGCTGATCGCGCCCGATCGCTCGCGCCGCACCGGCACCTACCGGCTGCTGGAGATGACTCGCGCTTATGCCCGCGAAAAACTGCGCGCGCGCGGCGATAACGCGCAGGCCGCCATCGCCCGCCGCCACGCTGCCTATTTCCTCAACGAACTCGAAATGGCCGGGCAGGAGGAAGGCGTGCTGCAGGACGCCAGGCCGCTGCGCCCCCAGCTCGGCAATATCCGCAGCGCACTTGACTGGTGTTTCGGACCCGAAGGCGAACGCCGGATTGCGGTGCGCCTCGCCGCCGCCAGCGCGCCGGTGTTCCTCAATCTGTCGCACCTGATCGAGTGCCGCACCTGGTCCACCCGCGCGCTTGCGGAGATCATGGACGATCAGCGCGGCACCGCGCTGGAACTCGAGCTTCAGGCGGCGCTCGGCATCACCCTGATGTTCACGCGCGGCAACAGCGAAGCCGCCGGCACTGCGCTCGCCCGCGCACTCGAGATCGCCACCGCGCTGGACGACAAATGGAACCAGCTGCGCCTCCTCGGCCGTCTCCACATCTTCCACGAGCGCGTCGGTGAATATGCGGTCGCGATGCGTCACGCCGAGCGCGCCGTCGCGGTGGCCGAGGCGATCGGCGCGCCGGAGGCAATCGGCGTCGCCCATTCGCTCGCGGGCATTTCACACCATCTCGCCGGCGACCAGAAAAGCGCACGCCGCGCGCTCGAGCTTTCGCTGCAGATGAGCCCGCCTTCCTCGCGCGGCCGGACCATCCATTACGGCTTCGATCACCGCAACCGCTCCGGTATCGCGCTGGCGCGGACGCTGTGGCTCTCGGGCGATGCCGAACAGGCCGGACGGCTGGCGCGGCAGTTCGTCGGCGAAGCGGCGCGGCTCGATCATCCGCTCACCCATTGCATCGCGTTGATCTGGTCGTTCTCGGTCTTTCTGTGGATGGAGGATTTCGCTGCCGCCGAGGCCGATCTCGGCGCCTTCGCCGAATGCGCCGAGGTCAACGCGCTGGGCCCCTATATCGCCGCGGCGGCCGGATTTCGCGGCGAGCTGGACATCCAGCGCGGCCGTACGGGCGACTCGCTCGGCGCGCTCGAGGAAAGCCTCTCCCGCCTCCGCGCCGCGCGCTACGAGCTGCTGACCACGCCCTTCTCGACCGCGCTGGCTCGCGGTCTCGCCGCAGAGTCGCGAACCGGTGAGGCATTGGCGCTGATCGACGCCACGCTCGCGCACTGCGAAGCCAATGGCGAGCGCTATGCAGCGCCCGAGCTGCTCCGTCTCAAGGCCCGGATCCTGCGTGCCGCCGGAGAAGAGGATGCAGGGATAGCATTGCTCCGACAGGCGCTCGCCATCAGCCGCGAACAAGGCGCGCGCGCCTGGGAGCTGCGCGCCGCCACCGACCTCGCGGGTCCGCTGCCGGATTAGATCGCGGCGATATCGATCCGGCGCGAGATCCCGATCGCGTCGAGGAACCGCTCGTCGTGGCTGACGACCAGAAGCGCACCGTCGAACGCATTCAGCCCGGCCTCCACCGCCGCAGTCGAGTCGATGTCGAGGTGATTGGTGGGTTCGTCGAGCACGAGCAGCGCTGGCGGCTTCGATCCGCCGAGCACGCAGGCGAGCCCCGCACGCAGCGTCTGCCCGCCGCTGAGCGCCGCCACCCGGCGATCGGCGGCGTCGGCCCTGAACTCGAACCGGGCCAGCGCCGCCCGGCAGTCATTGTCGGTCATGCCCGGGTTCAGCGCCCGGAAATTCTCCGCGACCGTGGCTTCTGGCCGCAGGATGCTGACCCCTTGGTCGAAACAGGCGAACGGCACATGCACCGTCGCCTGACCCGCCCATGGTGCCAGATCGCCCGTGATCACTCTGAGCAGCGTGGATTTGCCCGATCCATTGGGGCCGCAGAGAGCCACACGCTCGGGTCCGGCCAGATGCAGCGACACGTCGTTCAGCATAAGGCGATCCGCAGCATAGCCGAAGCGGACCTGCTCGACGTCGAGGACGCGCGCGCCTGCCGCCAAATTGCTCGAGGCGAGCTCCAGCCGCAACGTCGTGGTCCGCTCGACGCGACCGCGCGCCGCGACGAGCATCCGGTCGGCATCGGCGCGCATCCGGTCAGCGAGGCGCGCGCCCTCCCCGCCGCTCTTCTCGGCACGATCGCGGCGGCTTCCGATCAGGATACGCGGCAGGTCACCCCGTGCGGCCCGGCGACTGCCGACGCCGTCGCGCCGCTGCTGCCGCTCGACGGCCTGCTGCGCGTTGCGGGCGACCTCGACGACGCGACGCTCGGCCGAGGCGAGATCGCGTTCGACCGCTTCCTGTTCGACGGCCTTGCGGGCCTGGTACGCGCTCCAGTTTCCGCCATAGCGCGTCGCGCCGAGCGAGGTCAGCTCGACGATCGCGTCGAGGCACTCGAGCAACTCGCGGTCATGGCTCACGACCAGCGCGCCCGCGCGCCAGCCCTCGAGCAGTTCGCGAACCGCCCTGCGACCGGCCCGGTCGAGATCGTTGGTGGGCTCGTCGAGCAGAAGAAAGTCTGGCTCGCGGAACAGCACCCCGGCGAGCGCCGCACGCGTCCGCTGTCCGCCGGACAGGCTGACGAGGCGCGCGTCGAGTGCCGCGTCCAGCCCGACCTTGGCCAGCGCCTCGGCCGCGCGCGCTTCCAGCATCCAGTCGATCTCCGCCAACTCTTCGATGGACGCCATCCCGGTTTCCGCCTTGCGCAACAGCGCAAGACCGGCGGACGCACCCATAAGATCGGCGACGGTCTCACGCGGCGATATCTGCACCACCTGGCGCAGCGAACCGATCGTGCCGTCCACGACAACCCGACCGCGGCTCGCGGTCAAATCGCCCGAAACGAGCTTGAGGAGCGTGCTCTTGCCGACTCCATTCCTGCCGACGATGCCGGTACGTTCCTGCCCGAAGGCGAGCGAAAGGTCCGAAAGAACGGGTCGCCCGTCAGGCGCGGACCATGAAATGTTGGCGAGGGAAATCGAGGACATGGGGCGTGGCTTTCCTGACGGCGCTATTTGAAGGTTCGGCTGTCAGGGCGAGATTCATGTCGCTGCACACTCCGTTGGCTGCGGCGAAAGATGGGGAGCGAATGGCCGCCTGCCAAGCTTGAAACGAGATTCCGTCCCGCGTCGCCACGTGGAGACCCTGCCTTCGTACATGATCTACGGCACGGATCGGAACATTCCGGCCGTGGTAATGAGATTCATGGCTGACCGCGCGCGCCCGGAAGGTCCTTGCCCTGGACGTCGCGTCCCACGCCCTGCTGGTATCCCATCCTGCCGAGGTGACCGGGCTTATCGAAGACGCGGCCAAAATGCGCCGATCAGCTGATTGCCCGCTCCTCTTCTGTTGCAGCGGCAGTGAGGATCAGAGCTTTCATGCTGGTCGACTGACAGATTTGCGACCGCCGAGTTTCACGAGGAAGGCCGGGACGGCTGAGTAGCGCATGCCGGCGAAACGGCCGTCTTTCTTGCGTTGCGGCAAGCCTTTCGAGAGCGAGCGCATCGGCGCCCAATGCGCGGGCATGGGATGCAGTGAGCTTTCCCGTCGCCTCTCACCTCGAATTACCCCGCACTTTTCAGGATATCGTCGGACATCTTGAAATCTGGCGGTACGAAAAAACCGCTGATTTCTGCGAGGTTATAGGGAATTTTGGGTTTTTGGGGGAGAGCCGGAAAAGGCCTAAATGGCGGAGACGGAGTCCGCCTCCGCCATGTCTACGGGAGGATATCGGCGGCTGAGTTTCCCGTTGCTGCTCAAGTGTTTACCCTCTTTCCATGTTTACTCTTGTCTACCGACTGCTACCAATTGCTAACGCTTTATGTGGTAGCTGATGTGGTAGGCGGAGCAACGGGAATTCGAACATGCCGAAGATGGTCAAAGCAATGAGTGTGAAGGCGGTCGAAGCGCTGAAGGATGATGGCCGATACGCTGTCGGCGGCGCGACCGGGCTGCATCTTTGCATCGCAGGCAACAGCAAGGCTTGGGTTCTCCGTGTGAAGATCGGCGATCGTCGCACCGATCTAGGATTGGGCTCGTTCGAAGACGTGTCGCTTGCCACGGCTCGCGAAAAGGCGGCGCAGCTTCGCAAGGAAATCATCGGCGGCGTCGATCCCGTCGCAGAGAAGCGCGAGCGCGAAGCCGCCGTGCGCGTCACGAAGGCGAAGACGAAGACGTTCAAAGAGTGCGCCGAAGCCTTCCTTGAAGCGCAAAAACCCAAGTGGAAGAACGCGAACGCGAAGCACGTCGCGCAATGGAGTTCGACGCTCGCCACATACGCATATCCTAAGATCGGCGCCCTCCCCGTCGATAAGGTCGATACCGGCCTGATCCTTGAAGTGCTGCAACAGCCCACGGAAGGCGGCGCATCACTTTGGGAGGCGAAGACCGAAACCGCGAGCCGGTTGCGCGGCCGGGTTGAAAAGGTTCTCGCATGGGCGACGTTCCGGGGATACCGCCACGGTGACAACCCGGCGCGCTGGCGTGGGCACTTGGACAATGAGTTGCCCGCTCGCGGCGACGTGCGGAAGGTGAAGCACCATGCCGCGCTGCCCTATGCCGAAATCGGCGAATTCATGGTCGATCTTCGCAAACGTGAAGGCTTGTCGGCTCGCGCGCTCGAATTCGCGATCCTTACCGCCGCACGGTCGAACGAAGTCCGCATGGCGACATGGGATGAAATCGACCTAGATCGCCGCCTTTGGACGATCCCCAAAGAGCGCATGAAGGCGAAAAAGGAACACGCCGTTCCGCTGTCCGACGCCGCCGTTGCCTTGCTGAAGGCGCTCCCGCGTATCGAGAACGTTGCGTTGCTGTTCTCGGCACCGAAGGGCGGCGCGTTCTCCGATGCGGTGTTCCGGGCGCTATTCGAGCGCATGGATCGCGAAGGGCTCACACAACACGGCTTCCGATCGACCTTCCGCGAGTGGGCAGGCGAGACGACCGCGTATCCGCGCGAAGTCATCGAACACGCCCTTGCTCACCAACTCGCGGACAAGGCCGAAGCCGCCTATCAGCGCGGAACCCTTATGCCGAAGCGCGCCCGCTTGATGGCGGATTGGGCCAAGTTCTGCGGCACCGTCGCGAAGCCGGGTACGAACATCGTCGGGATCAAAGCGGCGTGACGATCCCGATCATCAATGCCGATACCGGCGAATATCGCGTCGGCCGGAAGACGGGTTCGCCGAACGCAACATCGGCCGAACGTGACGCCGCGATCATCGCAGCTGCCGAATATGTTCGTGGCGGAATGGCGATGGATGAAGCTATCGCCGAAGTTCACAAGCGCTTCCGGATAAATCACACACCGGAATATCTCTCGCGCTTGGTCAAAGAGGCGCTGAAGTAATCGAGTTCGTCGGCTAGTTTTCTCGCGCGGACAAGCGCCCTGCCTGCCTGTTAGCCCATAGCCCGCTGTAGACATGGAGAGTGCTATGGTTGAACTGTTGAGAATGAGCGCTGTCCTTCAGCGCTACGGCCTAGCCCGGCCGACCCTCTACCGCGACATTCGCCGGGGCGTGTTCCCACGGCCGGTCAAGATGGGCCGGGCGTCGGCATGGCCGCGCGTCGAACTTGAAGCCGTCATCGCAGCCCGGATCGCGGGCAAGACGGATGATGAAGTCTGCGAACTTGTCGCGGACCTTGAACGGCAGCGTCTGAATGCGGCGGCGTAACACATGTTCTTTGAAGGTGGTCCACCGCTGGCGGAAGTTCAGCGTCAAATGCGGGACGTGCTGGCGCTCATTCAGCCGAAAACCGCCGAAGACGTTCGCGTTGTTGCGGCCGGGCTGAAGAACCAACCCGAACTCTATCAGGGCGTATTCCTCGAATGGGCGAAGCCGTTCGGAAGGCTGAAGGCACGCAAGCAATGGGATATCGCAAGGGCCGATCCCGACGCCCTAACCGATCTTCTCGAAATGCGCTTGGAAGCGGAGAAGCGCCGCAATCTGCACCGTCCGCGCACCGCCGCCGAACTGCACTCGCAATCGCCGCAGCAATACCGCGTCAAAGGCGTGTTCCCGGCCGAAGGCTTGGCCGTGGTCTATGGGGCTTCAGGATCGGCGAAGTCGTTCCTATGCGTCGCCGCAGCCGCCGCCATAGCCGAAGGCGATAAGTTCTTCGGACACGGCACCCGCCGCGCCATCGTCCTCTACATCGCGCTTGAAGGCGAAGCCGGTTATCGCGGTCGCACGCTCGCATGGCAACTTCACAACGGCCGTCCATACCCGGCTGAAGTCGGCTTTTGGACCGAACCCTTCAGCCTGATCGAACCGCAGGACGTGGCGACGATCGCCGCGCTTTGCCCGCCCGGCGTCGTCATCATCATCGATACGCTGAACCGTGCCGCGCCCGGTGCCGACGAAAACAACAGCAAGGACATGGGCGCGATCATCGCAGGGGCGAAGACGCTTCAGCGCGAGACGGCCGGGCTCGTCATCCTAGTTGCCCACAGTGGCAAGGACGCGACGCGCGGCTTGCGTGGGCATTCTAGCCTGTTCGCCGCATTGGACGCCGCGATCTATGTCGAGCGCAACGGCGCGTCGCGAGCATGGCGTGTCGAGAAGGCCAAGGACGGTGAAGACGGCGCAGTTCATGGCTTCCACCTAAAGGGCGTCACCATCGGCACCGATGAAGACGGCGACGAACTCACAAGCGCCGTCGTTATCTCCGAAGAGTTGCCGCCACCGCACCTTGCCAAGCCGCTACCGCAAAGCTGTCGGCTGGCGCTCGAAACCTTCCATGAAGCTGCGAACACGAAGGGCATTGTCGGCCCGAATGGCGAATTCGTCGGCGTGCCGCTCCAAGCTTGGCGCATCGCATTCTATCGCAAGTCACCGGCTGAAAACGATGACGCGAAGCGGAAGGCATTCAACCGCGCTCGCACCGAGCTTGTCGAACGCGGCATGATCGCCGCAGACAACGACAACTATCGTCTTGCCGGTGAAAACGCCGCCGCAGGCAACTTGCTGATCGCCGCGTGCCTTCAGCGGGACACGGGACGGGACGGGACATTTGCGTGACATGTCCCGCGTCGGCTCCACCCCGTTTGCGGGACAGGACAGGACACCCCTCTTTAGAGGGTGTCCCGTGTCCCGCTGGGGCCGATGGCCGATTGGCGGAAAGATGATCCGCCTAATGAATATGAAAAGACTGGCGAATTCGTCGCATTCGCCGTCGCTACCACAACCCCTACCACATAGAGCCGAAGGATCGCGCAATGCGTGACGCATGGAGTCAACCCGAACACCGGCCGTCGCTTAGTGACGTGCTGATCGCTCAATACGAAACCGGCTGGGATGGTGTGGGCATCGAAGCCCTGATCGTGATCCACGCTCTAGCCGCTGCCCGTGATCGTCGCATCGGAGACGGGCACGAAGGCGTGTTGGTCGAAGGCTGTCGCCGCACGATCGAACTCTTTCGCCATATCATCGAAGCCCGCCACCGCACGGGCCTTAACAAAGCCGAGTTGGAGACGCTGGCGATGGAACTGGCGGAATGGGCTCGCGACCGCCGTTCGGTTCGCGAATTCGCCGAACGATGGTTGTTCACGGCGCGCGCTTCGATCTTCGGAAGCGACGAATACACACATGGAATTCACGCACTTTCCATCCATCATTGTGCAATCGTCGCACACTCTGAAGATGTAATAGAAGAAGCGAAGGATGAAGATGCATATGAGCCAATAATAAGAACGCTGAACAGAGCCGTAGCATTTATCGAAGCTGTGAAGTATCAGGACGGAAGCGAAGATTTGATTGACCTTCATCTTGCCGTGATGGCTTGCAAGCGACTTGGGAGTGAGTTACTTGATTGGCGTTATTGATCGATAATTGGCGACTAAGGGCTGTTTTGTGCAGGGGCAGGAAGCATCAACACCGCAGGAAGGCTGGGGTTCTCCGCTCACCCCCGCCCGTGGCGCTGCGAAGCCGCCCCGTCGAAAGGCGTTCCGCGCGAAGCTGAACACCGTCCGCGACGTGCAAAATCAGATTGCCCGGCTCTATCGCGAAGCCCGCTCGGGAACGATCAAGGTGGAAGACGCGAGCCGTCTTGCGAACGTGCTAGCGATCCTTGGCCGGATGATCGAAGGCGGCGAAGTCGAAGATCGCATTGCCGCGCTTGAAGCGAACGCGAAATGAGCCGCGCGCTCGCCCGTCGTATCGCCAAGCTTGAAGATCGCCGCCGCGTGCCGGTTCGCGTGCCGCACGTCGTTGAACTGCGCGACGGCGAAAGTGCCGATGAAGCGTGGGCACGGTTCAAGCACCGCTACGCCGGGCACGTTCGCCCGCGTCACGCCATCCTATTCGTGCCGACATGGCCGACAATCGACGCATTCGCCGCATCCCTGAAGCCGCAGCAAACGGCGCTGCACGCTTGGGTTCGCGAGCATCATCCGAAGGAACCCGCATCATGCTGAAGGCACTCGTCACGACCAACACCGCGCAAGATTTCCTGCGGACGATGAACACGGCCGTTGGCCGCAAGGCGCATCTTGGCGATCCGGCGAAGCATCAAGTCGTGCTGAACTCCATCACCGCCGCGCATACTGCGATCGAAGGCGGCGTGGAGACGTTGGCGCGGCTCGCCGACGATCCCACGCGATCCGAACCCGAGAAGCACGACGCCGCGCGTGTCATCGCAACCCGCACGATCGAAGCCCTAGAGCGCTCGCGCGCCAACATTGGAGCCAATGCGACGAAGATCGAACGCGAGGCGACTGAAGCCATCGAAGCGCAGTTTGCGCCGAACCCGAACCGTGCGGGCATCGAAAGTGAAATTCGGGATTGGGTTCGCGAGCGTGCCAAAGCCGGCGACGTTGCCGCGATCAAGGAAGAGGCGAAGAGAACGCCCGAAGTCGCCGCCGTCCTGTATCACTCTCCACGCTTCCTTCTCGGGCTCGCGAAGGAAACGCACGAAAGCTTCGTGATCGATGCCATCGAAACACATGCTCCGAAGCAATATGCGGCCATCACCGAAAGCGGCGAACTCATGCGGCTGGCGGAACGCTATTCGCCGATCATCAAGAGCGTCCGCAGTTCCTTCTATAATCAGGCGCTGGCCGATACGGCGAAGCGCCGGGTTGAAGTCTGAAGCCGTGACGCTCGCGCAAGATCGCTTGGCCGCAATCGCCGCGTGGATCGACGCGAGTAGCGGCCCGCGCCGCACGCCGATGGCAGGCGAAACCCTGATCGGACCTTGGGCCGTCATCGTCGCAGCCGACTTCAGCGAACCGCCATCGCCCGAATTTGACGTAGATGCGTTACCGCTATGGGTTCCGGCCGAACAAGCTGAAGGCGTCGCATTGCCGCCGATCGTCACCGCCGCGCCGCCGTCGCAGACGCGCATGGCATACCGGCTCGGGCATCTGATCTGGCGCGTTCAGGACGGCACGTTGCCGCCGTGCGCGATCGTCGGGCTCGATAGCCCCGCCGAGCCGATCCTAGCGGCCGTGGAGCGCGCCGGGACGGGTGCGGTGGACCTTGCCACCTTCCCGCTTCTCGCTGCGCCCCTGTGGGCACTCTCGCCCGCGCACCGGGCCGACATAGCGCCACGCCTTCCCTTGCTTCGGTAGGCCACGGCCGAAGTTCGCCGCAGAGCATCGCGAGTGCCAATCTGCGGACGAAGGCTAGCCCCCGGTTGAGGACACGACCGGGGGCTAGTTCACGCTTTATGTGGTGGCGAAGGTGGTAGGTTGTCGCCGCATTTGATGAAATCGCCGGATATCAGTCGGTTAGTAGGCGGATAGGCGGACACTCACTCCGCCTTAGCGGGCGGTATGCTCCCCATACTCGCTCTGAAATAGCACATGCGATCGTTTCACGATCATGATGAGCGTAAAGAGGAAGTGCCCGTAGAGGAATATCGTCGCAGCCGGACCGAAGCCTGAATTCCATTCTCTCACATAGAAGATGAGAGCCGCGAACAGAGCGACACAGCATACAAGGATCAGATACGAAAGGTTCGCATTCACTTCCCCTAACAGGGTTTGGCGGTTTTCGAATTTCTCTTTCTGATAGGGCTGCATCCGATCGTCTTGCGACGGTTCCCATCGACGCTGAAGAATGGCGAAGATCGCAACCTGAAGGTTTAGTAACAACGCGATGAAAATACCGAAGAAGGTGATCGACACGTTGTAAACGTCGGCCTTCTTGAAGGTCACACATTGATAGTAGGCCCACAACGCTACCGCGAGCGGCACAATGTAGAACAGAACGATATCGAATACCGAAGTCCGCTTGGCTTCGGCATCGCGTAGGGTCCGGAAGTGGTCCCTGACTATGTATCGAATATCTATCTTCATCGCATTTTGCTGGCAATTGTCGAATTGAAGTCCGCAAGTATATGTTTAACCTGTTCTTCAACAGATTCAAAAGAGGGGTGTCCGTCTGCGCCTCTCTTTACGTCGCTAGTGATATCTATAACGCCAGTGTCTGAACTAATACCGAAAATGCCAACCGGGCGATATTTGCCGCCCACGCGAATACTGGCGATGGCTTCACCGAAGTCTATGCCATCGTAGGTGATAACACCGGCCTCGCTCCGCTTCAGATTTCGGGAAACCGTACCGAATGGGCCTAGCGATTGCTTGCGACGAGCCTTCAGCAACAGTTCCATGTCGATCGGGTTGGAGGCTTCGCCGATGTAGCGATCAGCGATATCCGATGATGCGTTCCGCTTAATGAAGCGCAACTGTTTGACGGGCGCTTGAGCGTATACGCTGGCGCTCCCATCGTTCGGCACCAGCTTCTTCAGCTTCAAGACATAGCCGGGATTGGCGATGCGAAACGCTTCCTCGATCTTTTCACCAACGAGGGTGACACAGGATCGCCCCGCGAATGACTGAAACGCTGCAAATGCGTAGTCAGCGCCCTTCGGTCGCCAGATTTCGTAGAAGAGGGGAATTTCCTCGACGTGATCGACCTTGCGACGAAACTCCGCCTTCTTCGTCTTCGAATCGACAAGGTTGCTCTCGAAGCCAAAGGTTCCGTAGTGTATGTAGCCCTTGCTACTGCCTTCGGTCGGGCCGAACGACTTCGGCTCAAAATACCAGCTTCGTTCGCGATCGGCATCGCGCACCGACTCAGAATTCGTTTGCACGAAGTTCTTCAGGAACGGAGCCGGACTAAACTCAAACTCGAAGTCGTCTTCGAATGACAGCGTTTCGGTGTCGCGCTCTTTGCGAGCGGTGATTAGGTAACAGCGCAGTCCGATTGCATTAGCCATGCCGCATCAACTCCCCGTTTGTGTTCAGGGTGTGGCAGACTTCCACGTCTTCGCGCAACAATGGCGAATGCGCCGAAATGGTTTGATGTTCAGGATAGGGCTTTGGCATTCGCCGTCTCAATCAAGAAAAGCGCCATGCTCCCGGCCATGTTCACCGCTAAGGCGGCGTGGCGAGGCGCGACCTTCACCGGCTTGCGCCCTGTAGCGTGGGCATCGCCTACCTTGTTCCGCAGCGTGCCTAGCCCTTCAACGATGCTGGCGGCGCTGCCCAAGATGCGCTTGAAGGCGTCTTCGGAATGCTGCGACGGCGCGATGTTCAGCAACTCCGCCGCCTGCTTGTATAGCTTCGGAAGATCGTCGTTCGGTCCATAGGTCGGGTTGCCATCCACGTCTTCGAGAAGGTGCTTGCAGACGCTTTCGAGCAACGTCCGCGCTGCGGTGATCGCGCCAGCCGGATCGGCCTCGCGCCGGGACAGCGCCTTGTTCCAAGCGTCGGTGATCGCATCGGCATCGAACTTCTGAAGGGCGTCGGACACGATCGCATCGGCAGGCGCAGGGGGGCGTTCGAGACGATCAATCAGCGGCGCGAACTGCTCGCGGACGAACTGGCGTCGCGGCTCCCATTGTCCGCTATGCCCCTTCAGGAATGCCCACATGGCCGCCGTGTCATGGGTGCTACGGACGAAGGCTGGCAGAAGCTGCGAAGTCGTCGCGTCCTCCATGAACTCGCGCCGCAACAAGCGATAGACCGAATCGTTCATGTTCGATCGGCCTTCACAGAACGCGACAAGGCCATTGCGAAACGCCATCGCACGTTCGAGTTTGTCCGAAGGCAGTTCGCCAACCGGATCGCTATACGGGCTGTTGAAGAAGTCCGAAGCCATTCGCACAATCTATCGCAATCGTCGGCGACTGCCAGAACAATCGGAGAACGATGGATCAAGGGACACAAATTTTTGAGCCGCCCGTAGACGTTCGCTTCATGTGGTAGATGAAGTGGTAGGCGCGCCAAAAGCCTAGCTAAGTTATTGATTTTACTAGGAAGTTGGCGGAGACGGAGGGATTCGAACCCTCGGTACCAGTAATCCCGGTACGGCGGTTTAGCAAACCGCTGGTTTCAGCCACTCACCCACGTCTCCGGAAGAGGCTCGAAGCGAGGCCTATAGCGACGGACTTTTGCGCGATCAACGGCAGAACCGCCTTGACGCGAAATCGATTCACCCTGTCGCCCGTTCATTGCAGGGTCAGCCGTGGCGGCGTAGCGTGGCGCATTGGATTTTTCGGGGGTGGGAAACGAATGCGCGTGCGGACCTTGATGCTGTGGGCGGCCACTGCCGCGCTCGGATTCGGCGCGATCCCCGCCTCCGCCCAGATCACCACGATCGACCCCAACACCGCGATCGATTCGGACCTGCAGACCACGCCGCCGCCGCAGAACGATCCGCAGCCGGTCGACCAGGGTGCCTATCAGGAAGTGCCGCGTGATGCGCCGGTGAATCCGCAACCCGCGCCAACGCCGCCGGCCGAGACCCGCGCCGCCGACGCGCGCGCGCAGGCGACCAATACCTATCAGCGCGACGATCTGATCGGCGCCGCGGAAGGCGTTTTCGGCAAGGGCGCCTCGGGGCTCGCCGGAATCATCGAGAACATCCTCAAGGACCAGGGCCAGCCCAACGCCTATATCGCCGGACGCGAGGCCGGTGGCGCGATCGGCGTGGGGCTGCGCTATGGTTCCGGCGAGCTGTTCCACAAGGTCGAGGGGCAGCGGAAGGTGTATTGGACCGGGCCGTCGATCGGCTTCGACGTCGGCGGCGATGCCAACAAGGTGTTCGTGCTGGTCTACAATCTCTACGATAGCCAGGAGCTGTACAAGCGCTTCCCGGCTGGCGAAGGCCGCGTCTATTTCGTCGGCGGTTTTTCGGCGAGCTATATGCGCCGCGGAGACGTGGTGCTGATCCCGGTCCGGCTCGGCGTCGGCTGGCGGCTCGGAGTCAATGCCGGCTATATGAAGTTCAGCGAAAAGCAGCGCTGGCTGCCGTTCTGACCGGCTGAAGCCAACAAGTTCAAATGGTTGGGAACCGGCGCTGACGAAGTGCGTTTTGCGCCGTGAGCCGGGCCGCGTGTGGGACCCGCGGGGAACCCATGACGACCATCGCCTCTGCCGATCCGGGCGCCGAACCTGCCGTCAACCGTTTCGAGCTGCTCGTCCAGAGCGTCACCGATTATGCGATCTACATGCTCGATCCGGCCGGGATCGTCGTGAGCTGGAACGCCGGTGCGCAGCGCTTCAAGGGCTATGAAGAGAACGAGATTGTCGGGGAGCATTTCTCGCGCTTCTACACCGACGAAGATCGCGCTGCGGGGGTTCCCGCGCGCGTGCTGCGCACGGCCGAGCAAGAGGGCCGGTTCGAGGCCGAGGGTTGGCGCGTGCGCAAGGACGGCACCCATTTCTGGGCGAATGTCGTGGTCGATCCGGTGCGCGATTCTTCCGGCACGCTGATCGGTTTCGCCAAGGTCACCCGCGATCTCAGCGAACGGCGCACGACGGAAGAGGCCCTGCGCCGCAGCGAGGAGCGTTTCCGCCTGCTGGTGCAGAGCGTAACCGATTACGCGATCTACATGCTCGATACCGACGGCAATGTCGCCAGCTGGAATGCGGGTGCGCAGCGTTTCAAAGGGTATACCGCCGACGAGATCATCGGCCGCCATTTCTCGAATTTCTACACCGACGAGGACCGCGCCTCGGGACTCCCGGTGCGCGCGCTCGAACAGGCACGGACGCGGGGCCGTTTCGAAGCCGAGGGCTGGCGCGTGCGCAAGGACGGCACCCATTTCTGGGCAAGCGTGGTGATCGACCCGGTGCGAGCGCCCTCGGGCGAGCTCATCGGCTTCGCCAAGGTGACGCGCGACCTGACCGAGCGGCGCCAATCGCAGCTCGCGCTCGAGCAGGCGCAGGAAGCGTTCTTCCAGGCGCAGAAGATGGAGGCAATCGGCAAGCTCACCGGCGGCGTCGCGCATGATTTCAACAATCTGCTTGCCGCGATCGTCGGCAGCCTCGATCTCGCGCGCCGCAAGATGGCTGACGGCGGCGACATCTCGCGATTCATCGACAATGCGATGAAGGCAGCCGAGCGCGGCGCCACGCTGACCCAGCGCATGCTCGCCTTCGCCCGCAAGCAGGAGCTAAAGCTCGAGACCGTCGATCCCGTTGCCCTGGTTCGGGGCATGGCCGAGCTGCTGCAACGCACGATCGGCGCCGGCATCCGCATTGACACCGAATTTCCGCTGATGGTCCAGCGCGTGCACGCCGACCCCGCCCAGCTCGAGCTCGGCTTGCTAAACCTTGCGGTCAATGCGCGCGACGCAATGCCGGAAGGCGGAAGGATCGTCATTGCCGCACGCGAGGCACAAGTCGGCACGGGCGAAGGATTGAAGCCAGGCGCCTATGTGTGCCTGTCGGTCGCCGACAACGGCCACGGCATGGATGCCGAGACTCTCGCGCGCGCCACCGAGCCCTTTTTCACGACCAAGGGGGTCGGCAAGGGCACCGGCCTCGGCCTGTCGATGGTCCACGGCTTCGCCGAGCAATGCGGCGGCAAGCTCACGCTGCGCGGCAAGGTCGGCGAGGGTACCACTGCCGAGCTTTGGCTTCCTGTTTCGGATGGTCTCGCCCAGCAGACAGTGGCGGACGACGGCGCCGGCCACGCACCGATCCCGGACGATCAGCTGGTGGTGCTCGCCGTTGACGACGACGCGCTCGTGCTCACCAATACCGCCGCGATGCTCGAGGAGGGCGGCCACCGCGTGCTTCAGGCGACTTCGGGCAAGGCGGCGCTCCAGTTGCTGAGCGAAAACCGCGTCGACCTGCTCGTCACCGATTTCGCGATGCCCGAGATGAGCGGCGCGCAGCTCGCCGAGGCGGCGCAGGCCGGCTGGCCGGACCTGCCGGTCTTGCTGGTGTCGGGCTATGCCGAGCTCCCCGAGGGTACCGCTGCCGACCTGCCCAAATTGGCCAAGCCGTTCCGCCAGGACCAGTTGCTCCGTTGCGTCGCCTCGGTCGCTGCCGCTGCACGACCCGCGGGCGAAGTGCTCAAATTCCCCAGCCGCAAGCAGCGTTAACCGCGCTAAGCCTCGATCAGGCAAATTCGCGCAGACTGCGGTGATGCTCGCTTACGCAATCCCCGCGCTGCTGCTCGTCAATCTCTGGACGATGCTGCGCTTCTACGATGACAAGCAACGCGCAATTATGGGCAAGCGCCGGATCCCCGAGGCCGATCTGCTCACCCTCGCGCTGATCGGCGGTACGCCCGGCGCCTTCGCCGCCCGGCAGCTGTTCCGCCACAAGACGCGCAAGCAGCCCTTCTCGACCTGGCTGATGCTGATCGCGGCGATCCAGCTGGGCCTCGCGATCGGCTTCTCGATCTAGCAGCGTTCACCAGCCGAAACGCCGCCGCCGGCGCTGCGGCGCCTCGTCAGGCACCTGTTCGACTTCCCAGCTATGATTCTCGATGATCGCTGAGGGCACTGGTCGGCCGCGACTGTCGAGCGCGGGGCGGAAGCGAAAGCGCCGCACGATGAAGCCGCAAGTGGCGGCGTCGAGCTCGGCGCTGCCGCTCGACCGCGTCACGTCGCAGTCGCTGACATGGCCATCTGTCTCCACGTAATAGCGCACGCTCACCGTCCCGCCGATGCCCGCCTCTGCGGCGCCGGGCGGATAGGGAGCATCGCGCATGTCTCCGCGGATCCGGCGCGGCGGGGTCTCGGCACCCCCATCGCCGTCGCCATCGCCTTCGCCGCCGCTCCCCCGGCCGTTGCCCTCGCCTCCGCTGCCAAAGCCGGGTCCGACTATATCAGCATTTCCCGCGGTCGGGGCGCTGTCGACGCCCGCGATCGGCGCCGCGACCACCGGCGGCGGAACCGGCACCGGCAGAACCGGCGTCGGAGCCACCACTTCGGTCGGCTCCGAACGCAGATTGGGGGGCGACGCGGCGCCTTCGCGACGGCTGCTGTGCACCCGGTGCGGCACAAGCTTCTCGGGTGGCGGCGGGGGCGGCTCCGGTCCGACCTCGAACAGGCTGAGCGCCTGCTGGGGCGAGGCGCCGCTACCCAGCGCGAGACCCGCCATCAGGGCATAGCCGAGCACGGCCGTCAGCGCCGCCGCGCCCGCTGCGGCCCTGCCGCGCTCCATTCGTGTCGATCGTACAAAGGTCATGCCCGCAGACGCCAACCTCGCCGGGAACCTGCGTTCCCAACACCATAGATGCGATGAACGTGCGCTGGCCGGTCATGGATGCATCGGCGGCTCAGCCGAATTCGACTGCCTCGAACCGCACGGGCGCGCCGATCGCCACATCGGCGAGCTGGCCTTCCCACATCACGCGATTGCCGCGGACGATCGTCCCCAGCGGCTTGCCGGTCAGCGCCATGCCGGTGAACGGCGACCAGCCGCAGCGCGAGGCGAGCCATTGCTCGTCGATCGTCCAGCGCGCCTTGAGGTCGACCACGGTAAAGTCGGCGTCGTATCCGACTGCGATCCGCCCCTTGCCGACGATCCCGAAGATCCGCTGCGGGCCGGCGCTGGTCATGTCGATAAGCCGCTGCAGGCTGAGTCTTCCCTCGGCGACATGGTTGAGCATCAGCGGCAGCAGGGTCTGCACGCCGGGCATGCCGCTCGGGCTCGCCGGATATTCCTTCGCCTTTTCCTCGCGCGTATGCGGCGCATGGTCGGATCCGATCACGTCGGGGACGCCCTGGCGCAGCCACTCCCACAATCCGTCGCGATGCGCCCCCGATCGGATCGGCGGGTTCATCTGGGCGAAGGTGCCGAGCCGCGGATAGGCGTCCTCGCCCGCCAGCGTCAGGTGCTGCGGCGTCACTTCGCAGCTGGCGATATCCTTGTTCCGGCCGAGCAATTCGAGCTCGGCCGGTGTGGTGACGTGGAGCACGTGGATCCGGCGCTTCGCCGCGCGCGCCAGCCGGAGGATCCGCTGTGTCGCGAGCAGTGCGCTTTCGTCGTCGCGCCACACCGGATGCGACGCCGGGTCGCCCGACACCCGCTCGTCGAGCCGCGCGTTCATCCGCTCTTCGTCTTCGGCGTGGATCGCGACGCGGCGCTTGCCCGAGGCGAGTACGCGGGCAAGATTGGCGTCGTCCGAGACAAGCAGGTCGCCGGTCGAGGCGCCCATGAAAATCTTCACGCCCGCGGTGCCCGGCATCCGCTCGAGCTCGGCAAGCGCCGCGGCATTGTGGTTGGTCGCACCGACGTAAAAGGCGTGGTCGCACCACATCCGGTTGGCCGCGCGCGCCAGCTTGTCGTGCACTGCTTCGGCGCTGTCGGTGTTCGGCTTGGTGTTGGGCATCTCGAACACCGCGGTCACGCCGCCGAGCACCGCCGAGCGGCTGCCGCTCTCGAGATCTTCCTTATATTCGAGCCCCGGCTCACGGAAATGGACCTGGCTGTCGATCACGCCGGGCAGCACGTCCAGCCCGGTGCAGTCCACCGTCTCGCCGGCATCGCCGACACTGCCGATCGCGACGATCCGCCCGTCGCGGACCCCCACGTCCACTTCTGCGGGTCCGCCCGGCAGATGCACGCGCCCGCCTGTAAGCTTCAAGTCGACGTTCGCCATATCGCCCTCTTCCGTCGTGCCTGCCCGGCTCCTACCTGTTCCCCATGAGCGAGACCAGTCCCGGAACATGGCTGAGCGACCGCGCGCTGCTGCGCGTCGCCGGCGAAGACGTGCGCGGCTTCCTGCAAGGACTGGTGACGCAGGACATGAAGGCAGTGGCACCCGGCGCACCGCAATATGCCGGGTTGCTCACGCCGCAGGGCAAGGTGCTGTTCGACTTCCTGCTGTGGGATGATGGCGATGCGATCCTGATCGACTGCGAGGCCGGGCACCGCGACGCACTCGCGCGCCGGCTGACCCTCTATCGCCTGCGCCGACCGATCACGATCGAGCCGGTGGAGGGCGGCGTGCATTGGCGTGCGGAGGGGACGGAAGGTGTCGCCGACCCGCGCCTCGCCGCGCTCGGACGGCGCTGGCTGGGCCCTGCGGCCGGTGCCGCCGCGACCGGCTGGCACCCGCATCGGCTTGGCCTTGGCGTCACCGAAGGCGTCGCCGAGCTCGGGCAGGACAAGACGCTCTGGCTCGAAGCCAACGCCGCCGAACTAAACGGCGTCAGCTTCACCAAGGGGTGCTATGTCGGCCAGGAGAATACCGCGCGGATGCACTATCGCGCCAAGGTCAATCGCCGTCTCGTCGTCGCCCCGCTCGGCGCGCCGGGCGAGCGCACCCGCGCCGTCTATCCCGATCTCGGCTGGATGGTCGAGCTGCGCCGGGTCGAGGCGCTCGGCGACGCCCTGGTGCCGGCATGGCTCGCGCCGGCACTCGCTGCAGAGGACCCCACCGGCTAGCTCAGGGAAGCTGCCCCGGATCGGGCGGCGGCGTGCGGAACAGCCCGCGCGCGATGAATCCGACCAGCCCGATCGCCGCCACCGCGGTGCTGCCGACGAGCGTCGCGAGGATCTCGACCGGCAATGCGAATCCCGCCACCCGGAAGCCCGAGCCGAGCACCATGATCCCGACCGCGCCCGAATAGAGCTCAAGATAGAGCAGGATGCGCCCGGCATAGGTCTTGCGCATCCGGCGGTCGGCCTTGACGTTCTTGATCTGCGACCGCGCCAGCCGGTTGCGCAGGCGGACGGCCTCGAGTTCCTCGCTTTCGCGCAGATCGTTGAGGTCCGGACGCGTCTTGGCCTCGACCAACGCCGCCCCCGCATCGATTGCGTCGAGCGTCGGCTCAGGCGGCCTGGCGGGCGGCGAGGTCAAGGAAATACCGTCGGATCATGTCGGGTTCGATGACCTGGAAGCGGCCGTCGCCTTCGGCATAGACGTCGGTCCACGGCGTGTCCGGCTCGTGGGTAAGGGCTGAGAGCTTGAAGGCATGGAAGCGGCCATAGGTCTGATAGACGCGGTCGATGATCGCGCGTTCGTCCTCGTCGAGCCGCGCGCGGGCCGGTGCCGCGGCAGTCTCGTCGTCGAGGATCTCGGGGAGATATTCGCCATTCCGGATCTCGCGCGTCACCGGCGCGCGGCCATAGCTGCGCAGCGCATTCCACAGGTCGCGATAAACCGGGCCGTAATCCCATGCCTGCGGATCGTCGCGAGTCAGCTTGTCGCCGTTGATCGCGAGGTTCCAGCCATGCGCGATATAAACCAGCTTCTGGAGCTGCATCTGAGTGAGCGCGCGCCCTTCGGCCGCGGCGCGGCGAATGAACTCGTTGGCAATTTCGGCGGACCAGGCGGCCATCCAGCGCTCCTTCGGACGCAGCTATACAGCAAGACCGGCACGACGGAAATCGGGCGTGTCCGCGACGCCGCCGGCGCCCAGGCAAAGAAAAAGGGAGGCCGGTTTCCCGACCTCCCCTGTTCTTGCAGTTCCGAAGAACCCGCGTGGCTTACTGACCCGAACCCGGGCCGTACATGATTTCCACGCGACGGTTCTGGAGCTCGCGGACGCCGTCGGCAGTCTCGACGCGCGGACGGCTTTCGCCGAACGCTTCGGTCGAGATGACGCTTTCGGAGATACCGCGGCCCGAGAGGTACGCCTTGACCGCGTCGGCGCGGCGCTGCGACAGACCGACGTTGTAGCTCGCCGAACCCGAACGGTCGGCGTGGCCCGCCAGCATGACCTGCGAGTTGCCGCAGTTCTGGTAGTTGCTGATGGCGTTGTCGAGAATGCTCGAAGCCTCCGGCGTGATGTCCGACTTATCCCAGTCGAAGAACACGATGTACGGTCCGGGGGTGCACTGCACTGCCGGGGGAACCGGAGCGGGCTCGGGTGCCGGTGCGGGTGCGGGCGCCGGTGCGGGCTCGGGAGCCGGTTCCGGAGCGGGCTCAGGTGCGCCGAAGTTGAAGGTCAGACCGCCGAGAATGCTGTGCGACCGGAAACGGCCGTACCACTGACGACCCGCGATATCGACCAGCTCGACACCCGGCGCGTTGAAGAAGCGATACTTCAGCGACACGTCGATATTGTCGTTGATCGGCGCGCGGACACCCGCAATCGCCTGCCAGGCGACGACCGTGTCCGAATCGTCGATCGCGTCACCGCGGGTGGTGAGACCCAGACGCTCCTTCACACGCGCGACACCGAGGCCCGGGCCAACAAAGCCCTGAACGCCGTCGTCATCGCCGAAGTCCCAGAGGGCATTGACCATGAAGCTCAGCGCCGAAGAACGGCCGCCGGCATAGTCATAGGTGCCGGCCGGCGCGAATGCCGTGCCGCCAGCCGCGGTTACGACCGGAATGGTCGTGGTCGAACGCAGACCGGTGATGTTCGCAGCGCGATAGCCGACTTCGGCTTCGAGGCGAACAACGCCGAGATCGTAGCCGACGGTACCGCCGACGTCATAGCCGGCGCGGTGGTCGACGGTCGTGCTGTCGATCGCAGCACCAACGTCCCAGTCAATGTCTTCGACCAGCATGGCGCCGCCCTCGACACCCACGTACCACGCATCGTCGCGTGCGAGTGCGGGCGTGCTGAGCGCGGTCGTCGCAAGTGCCAGAGTTACGGCAAGCTTCCGCATAAAAATCCCCTTTCAAAGTTGTCACTACGGACAGCGACAAACTCACTACCGAAACGAAAGTTTCTGCGCAAGCACACAAAACCGGGGACTGTTGCATGAACGTCACAGGTTTAACCGGCCTCGATCAAACCATGTGCGCGCAATGCTTCCAGCACCGAAACAATCGCTGCCCGCGCTTCGGCATCAACCGTCATCCCCCCGAGCGGTTCCGCGATCGAATCGACTCTTGGCCCAACCACTTGGTCTCCCTCGACAAAAACTTTTCCGTGGAGCTCGCCGAGGCGCCATGTGCCACCAGAAAAGCGCGCGCAGCCTTGCGTCGGGCCCACCCAAAGCTGCATGCCTTCGTGGGGTTCCAGGAAAATCCACCCTGAGCTGGTCCATCCCGCCAGCGCATGGGGATATCCTGCCCAAGCGCCCCCGGGAGCGGCACCCAGCAACCAGCATGCTCCAGGTGCAGGACTCGCCGGCGGCGTCTCCGCGCCGACGGCGACCACCGCGCCCTGTGCGGCGAGGTCCAGTCTGGCCAAGGCTTTCCGTGCAGCAATAATTGGGCGGCGACCGTCTCGATCAGCACCTGCCCGCCCGACCGCGCCGTCGCCAGCGCCGCCAGCGTCGGGTCGCTCGCCTTGAGCGGCGCCGACCCGACGCTCTCGCTCACCAGTTTGACCGCCCGCTGCGCCACCGGATTGTGGCAATAGCCTTCGCGCACCTGCGCCTCGTAGCTGCGCGGCCAGTCGCCGAGGCTGGTGACGTTGCCGCCCCGCGCCAACGGCAGCCGAGCGCCTTCGCGCCCGGACTTGCGTCCGAACCATTTCATGCCTGTCTCCCGGTTTATGCCGTTGTCCGCGAACCGTTACCGGCCACGCGCATCAAGGCGCGCCAGCCATCTTATCCTCCCCCGCCAGGGGAGGATGCAAAACCGATCCGCCTGCCCTACCGCTTCGTCGCGAACCAGATCACGTGCCGCGGTCCCTTGCCATTGCTGCGCGCCTTCACGCCGACTTCCTCGACCGCGAAATCGGCCTCGCGCAGCCGCCGCGCGAACGCCGCGTCGGGCGCCGCCGACCACACCGCCAGGATCCCGCCCGTCCGCAGCGCCGCCCGCGCCGCCGCCAGTCCGCGCATCGAATAGAGCCCGTCATTGCCCGGCCGGGTCAGCCCGTCCGGGCCGTTGTCGACATCGAGCAGGATCGCATCATAGCCGCCGCGCCCGTGCCGGATCAGCGCGCCGACATCGTCGAGCACCACCTCGACCCGTCGATCGTCGAGACACCCCGCCGCCAGTTCGGCCATCGGCCCTCTCGCCCAGTCGATGATCTTCGGCACCAGCTCGGCCACGGTCACCCGCGCGTCCGCATCGAGCCGCTGCAGCGCCGCGCGGAGCGTGAACCCCATGCCGTATCCGCCGATCAGCAGATGCGGCGCCGGCACCCGCAGCCGGTCGATCGTCATCTCGGCGAGCGCCTCCTCGGACCCGCTCATCCGGCTGTTCATCAATTCGTTGCGATCGAGCACGATCATGAAATCGGCCCCCCGCCGGAACAGCCGCAGCGGATCGCCGCCGGGCACCTCTGCCGTATCGATCAGTTCGCGCGGGACCATCTTCACTCCTTATCCGGCCCGCCCTACATCAGCGTGATCCGCGCCGCACCCCGCTTGCTCAGCATCAATTCGCTCATCGCCCAAACCAGAGCGTCCGCCCGATCGGGCGAGCGCCCCGGCCCTTCATAGCCGCCGCCGGCCTGCAGCCCGCACAATTCGTCCTCCAGTTCGGGGAACGCCCCCTTGTGGCGGATCTTGCCCGCTTCGTAGAGCAATGCCACCGGCTCGGCCCGCACCGCCTTGCCGCGCGTCGCATGGACCAGTTTGACCGGCAGCCCGCAATCGGCGCCGAGCAGCACGCTCGCCACCATCTCCCCACCCTGATTCTTTTCCGCGATCACCCGGTCGGCCGCGTTGCGCGCCGCGCAGCGCGCCACCGCCCGCGCCCAGCCGTCCGGCGACACGCCCGACACGGTCGCGTCCTCGAGCACATAGCCACGCCCGTCGCGGCCCAGGCCGACCGCGACGATCCCGCACGCGTCGCCCGCCGCGCTCGCCGGCGGATCGACCCCGACCACCACCCGCGTCATTTCCGGCGCCGCATACATCCGCGACCGCTCGATCATCGCCCGCGTCCACAGCGCGCCCTCGACATCCTCGAGCAACTCGCCCTCGAGCTCCTGCCGCCCCAGCCGCGTCCCGGCATAGGTTTCGAGCATCGCCTCGACAAAGCTCTCGGGCAGATGCGGATTGTCGCGCGTCCGCCCCCGCACCATTGCCGCCGCATCGTCCGCGAGTCGTTGTACGAGGCGAACCAGATCGGTTGAGCGGGGCGTCGTCGTCACCAGGGTTCGCGGCTTCGCCCCGAGCCGCAGCCCGAACATCAGATTGTGCCACGCATCGGTCCCGCGGCTCCCCCATTTGCCGATCTCGTCGCACCACGCCGCGTGATGCTCGGGTCCGCGCAAAGCCTCGGCCGCCTCGGCCGAAAAGACATGGGCGATCGCACCCGAGGCGAAGCGCACTTCGCCGCGCTCGCGGCTCCAGCGGATCGCCTCGCCGGTTCGTGCGACGGCAAGCAGCCCGCTCGGCCCCTCGACCATCACCCGCCGCACATCGTCGCGTGTCGCGCCGACCAGGGCGAAGCGCCCGTTCGGCGTCCGCCGCGCCAGTCCGCTCAGCCACTCGGCGCCGGCACGCGTCTTGCCGAAGCCGCGCCCCGCCATGATCAGCCACACCAGAGGATCGCCGCCCGGATCGAGCTGTCCGTCATGCGCCCAGATCGGAAAGCGCTCGAACCATTCGATGCACTGGGCATCGCTGAGCCGCGCCATCACTTCCGCCCGCCGCTTCGGCGGCAGGTCGATGAACGCGCGCAGCAGCGCGAGGTCTTCGGGATCGGCGGTTTCAGGCTCCATCGGACTTTCCCATGCGCTTCTCGGCGGCGGCGATCGCCTTGGCGAGTGCCGCATTGGTTTCCTCGCGCGTCGCGGCGCGGCGCTGCTGGCCATGCGCGATGCCCGCAGCATGGCGCGACATGCGATGGTGCCGCAGCAGCTCCATCGCTCGCGCGAAGTCGAACGGGGGCAACGCGACGCCGGTCCCGCCCTGCGCCTCTGCCTGCATTTCGGCCGCGGCGCGCTCCGGATCGGCGGGCTCGAGCGGCATGCCCGCGCCGCCATGTTCGAGCACCAAAGTCTCGAGCCGGTCATAGCCGGCCTCCAGCGCCTGGCGCCATTGCGCGACGAACTGCGGATCCTGCGCGCGGTGTCTGTAGACCGTGCTCGTGACGACGCCGGCATGCGCCGCGGCAACCCTGACGTTGCAGGTGAGCGCCAGCGCATCGAGGAATCGCTGGCGCCGCCGCGCCGAGAACAGAGGCCGGCGCGGCTTTCGCTGCTGCCGCTGCCCATCCTGGTTGCCCATGATCAGATCGTCCACCGCCGCCTCCGTGACAAAGAAAAGGGCCGGCGCACGTACGTGCCCGACCCGGTTGAAGGACCCGAAGGTCCGACTCGCAATTCTTCAGCATGTCCCACCGGGCACGCTAACTTACAAACCGTCTAGGTTAGCCGCTGCCATGCGTTATACATGCTGACCGCAGCGGCAAGCGCGACGAGCGCCACGACCGCAGGCAGGCCAAAAGCTCTGGCGCTCATCCGAAGGTGCAATTCACCATCATGCCGATTCCTTTAACATGAGCGTCACGCTGTGTCAAGAGAAAAGTGCCGATCTGGTTATATACGTGCGATCGCGACAATCGTTGCCAACGCGAACAAGCCGATCCAGCCTGCGAGTATCGCCTTGGCGAAATTGTACAGCATGGGACGCCTGGCGCGACTGACGTTGCCCGCGCCCAGCGCGATGGTGCCACTGCGAGCGCCCCACCAGAGCAGGACGGAGAAAAGAACAGTGGCGCAGAACATTAGCGCCACTTCCTTCATTCCGATTTCTCCGGGCTCGGCATAGGCTCGTCGGGATTGAGCCACGGAATGACGATCAGGGCCAGCAACCAGACAGCCGCCATGGTGACGACACCCCAGAGGTCCCACACCCCCACCCATGAAAGGATTCCCGCAGCCACCGCAACAGCGGTCAGGAGCGCGCGCCTTGGCATCCAGCTGTCCTCCCTTCGCTTTGCTCTGCGTTACCAGCTTCCCCCATACCTGCTTGAGCGGCCAGGGTCGACCTCCGGCTCGGGCGGGCGCCAGTACGTGCGTCTACAAACGGGAGCAGGTCCCTCGATTTGACAAGCAAGGCCTCACCTATGCCCTAAGCCAGATCGTCACTACACCTCTGATGGCGAGTAGCGGGATTTGAGGAGCGCGTGATGCGTCATTGGACTTTGTCGGCGGCGATCGGAGCTGCCATCATGATCTCGAGCTCAGGCTCAGCGAATCCGTCGCACGGTGTGGCTTCAGGCATCTATGTCCGCGACGCGGAAGGCGCCGCCTTTGAAGCGATCGAGAGCGCTATTGCCAGCCTTCCCAGCGCCATGCGCCCTTTCGCTCGCATGAGGCTGCGCAAGTCCGTCGCTGTCTCTAGAATCAGAATCTCGAGTTCAGGAGATCGTCTCTCGATCGCGTATGACGCCAAAACACCTATCATCGTCTGGATTGGCGGAGAGCCGATCAAGTGGAAGCTCGTGGAAGGGCTTGTTTTCGATGTGTCGGCAAAGGCGAATGGTGAAGCCGTTTCGCTAACGTTCCGGGGTGACGACAGCGAGCGGACCACAGTGTATCGTAGCGTTGGACAACAGTTGGCGGAGGAGACTACCATCATCAGCCCACTGTTCTCTACACCAATAAGCTATAAGCTCACCTATAGTCGAGCGAACTGACAGGATCTACGAGCCGGGCTTTCTGGTGAGAAGCCGTTGAACGGTCTTCGCCTCGTAGATACGGGTGCAGTCCGGGTGGTCTCTCAGCGTCTGCTTTGAGGCGCTATGATCGTGAATGAACGGCAACAACTTTGGTGTTGGCGGACCGGCCGCTTTCAACGCCGTTCTCGCGACGAAGGTCCGGGAATCGGTGGGAAGCTGCCATTAAGGGCGGCAGCACGTTGTTATTCTCGCGCCGCACACGCAAGGTCCGCAGCATAGACCCGCCAGCCGGCGACCACTGCGTCGCGTTGCCGGCTTGAGCCTCCATTCACAATGGACCCGAAGCTCTCGCCGGTGATCTGGTTGAGAAGGGCATCAAGCCCATCCACCACCTGCTCTGGACCGTAATGGCGGATTCCTTCGAAAGCGTCTGGAGCATGGTTCGCAAGAGAGATGGCGTGCGTGCGTAAGGGGCGTCGATCATCCATTTGGGCGATAATGGCGGGCACGGCTGGTTGGCCGAGTGCTTCGAGTCTGTCGAATACGCGCTGTTGCCGATCGCCGCCGACTTGACCAAGACGGGTGATTAGTGCCCGCACCTGTCCGAAGTATGGTAGCATAGTGTTAGCGCGCCACGATGTGACGATCTGTTCCTGCCGCAAGACCTCGGCGCGCGCAGCCGCGACCGTCAAGTCAGTCGCCCGCTCCAAGGCGTCTGTCGTAGAGCCTGCGAAGTAGAGGCCGACCGGATCGTCATCCACTTGCGTGAGAAATAGGATCGCTGGTTCGCCCGCGAGGCCAACCATCGCATCATTGGATGGTTTGTAGGCAGCATCCCTCGGATAGAAGCGAACAGTTGCACTGCTCATGCTTTCCCCCTTCAGGATGCTTTCGACCCGTACAGGGATGGCCAGATACTGCGGCGATTGCTTCCGCGCTTCCTCGGCGAGGCGTTGCTTTGGCACATCCATCTTGCCGATCAGGACGATATCGGAGCCAGCGATCAAGGTCGCAAGCTTTGCATCCGATGGGCACTGCCGCGATGAGACAGGTGCGGAGTTGAATGTGGTTGGAGCAACGCTCAATCCAAGAACGCCTGCGATAAGGCTAGTCCGTAGAACCATGGTGGAGACAATGCCACTTTCTCCACACCCCCGCTACCGGGGCGTGAGCCGACAGTCCGCTTCATGAGGCCACGGCCTGGTCCAGCTGCGCTTTCCATTCGCCGATATCCGGAGGCATATCTTGACATTTCGGAGCAGGCCAGCCTCGGTGCGCTGGATTGCCCCACCCTCTCTTCCATGCCATCCCCACCCAATGCCGCGCCTCCTCCGCCTCGCCTTCTGGGCCGCCCTCCTCTTCACCTTCGTCATGGCGACACTGCCGCATCCACCGCAGCTCCCCGGCCAGCCGATCGACAAGGTCCAGCACATCCTCGCCTTCGTCACGCTCACCGGCCTCGCCGTCGCCGCATGGCCGGGCGCTTCGTTGCTGCGGCTGTTTCTCGGCCTCTCCGGTTTCGGCGCGCTGATCGAACTGGTCCAGGCAATCCCGGCGCTGCATCGCAGTTCGGACTGGCGCGACTGGGTCGCCGATGCCGCCGCGATCCTCGTCGTGCTTGCCTTGGCCGCGGGTTTCAGCCGCGTGCGGCGCCGCGGAACGGAATATCCCGCCGCCAGAAGGTGAGCGCGCGCCACAGCCATTCGACCGGCCCGTAGCGGAATCGCGCGAGCCACCAATGCGCCAGCACCAGCTGCGCCGCGATCGCGCCGAGCCCGACCCAGAGGCGCACCAGCTGGTTCCAGTCGTCGTACAGCCCGAGCCCGAAGCCGTAGAAGATCGGCACGAACACCAGCGACTGCAGGATGTACAAGGTCAGCGTCACCCGCCCGACGCCCGCCAGCGGGCGGAGCAGTGCGCGCACCGGGCTCTGGTACAGAGCCAGCAGTAACAGGAACCAGACGGCCGTTCCCGCCAGCTCGAACCAGCTGCCGAGCAGATAGGAAAGCAGCCGGTCGGACGCCTCGCCATGATGCTGGGCGGCGAACCATGCCTTGAACCCGTCGCGCACGAAGTAGAGCGCCAGCGCCACCGCCGCCGCGATCGCCAGCGCGATCCAGCGCGCCCGGGCGAAGTCGCCGAGCCGCTCGAAAAAGCCGACCCGGCCGAGCACCATGCCGACCAGATACAGCCCGAGGATCTGCACCGTCCGCCCCGATTCGACCATGAACCACCATTTCGGCAGCTGGCCCGTCCACAGATTGGCGCGGAGATATTCGGCGAAATCGCCGTTCAGATAGACCGCCATTGCCGGGTCGTCGAAATGGTGCGGCGGCTGGTTGGCCCAGTCCGATCCCGCCATCGCCGCGATCAGCTGGAACAGCAGCACCGGGCTGGTGAAGCAGAATGCCGCGACCGCGATCAGCACACGGTTGTCGCGCACCCGGTGGAAGGCGAGCAGCAGAAACCCGGTCAGCGCGAGCAGCTGGATGATGTCGCCGCGATAGATCACCGCATGGACGAAGCCGATCGCGAAAAGCACGGTCAGGCGCCACGCGAATCGCGCGGTGAAGTCGACGCCGCGCCGCGCCGCGCGGCCCATCAGGATGAAGAAGCTGAACCCGAAGCAGAGCGCGAGCAGCGAGAAGCTCTTGCCCATGAACAACAGATAGACCGTGTCGGAGACCGGCCCGTTCTTCGGATCGGCCCAATAGAGCTCGTAGCTCTCGATCATATGGACGAGGAACAGCGCCATCAGCGCGAATCCGCGCACCACGTCCACCGATTCCAGCCGTCCGTCGGGGGCAGCGTGCCTTGCGGCCGTTGCTTCTTGCATCTGCGACTCCTTGTCGGGCGCTGGTAGGAGCCGCCTTCGCCGAAATCCAGCGCAGCCCGCCGCAATGCGTCCCGATCTTTACCGGTTGTTCGTCATGCTGGCCTAGCTGTCGGGCATGGTCGGGGGGATCATCAGGTTGTTGCTGGCGCTTGCCGGCTGCGTCGCATTGTTGTGCGGCGCGCCGGCTTATGCCCAGAAAGGCGTCGCCGGCCGCGAACTCGCGGTCTGCGTGCTGCGCGACACCGGGGGCATGGATCCCGCCGCATTGCTCCGCCAGCCCGGCCGCTTCGACTGCACCACCGCGCAGCACCATTTCGGCCCCGGCGATTTCTGGGTGATCTCGCAGGACATTGATCAGCCGTCTCTGCCGCAGCGCGCGCTCAACGTCCGGGTCGCGAGCCTGTGGCAGCGGGGGCTCACCCTGCACGTCCTCTATGCCGACGGGACGATCGCGACGCAGACCACCGATGCGCGCGGCGTGACGCCGCTGATCCAGCTCGGGGCGATCGTCGAGCAGCCACTTCCGCCACGTGCAGCACGGGTGGTCCGGCTGCTGTGGCATGTCGAGGGCAGCACCAATTTGCGCGGCATCCTGCTCGGCGCCCGCCTGTCCACTGCGCAGGAAAGTACCCGCGCCAATTTGGCGATGGCGGGGCTCTATGCCGGCTTTGCCGGGCTCTCGATCGCTCTCATCATCTACAATCTGGCGCTATGGGGTGCGCTCCGCCACCGCTTCCAGCTTTATTATTGCCTGATGGTCGGCCTGCTGCTGGCCTATACCTTCTCCTCCTCGGGCGCGCTCGCCTGGGCGTGGCCGGATATCGTGAACAACACCCGGCTGCGCACCAATTTCCTGTTGCTCGGCGGCACTGGCACCGCCGCGCTTGTGTTCGCCCGGAGCTTCTTCGAGGAACGGGTCTTCGCCGGATGGCTCGGCCGCTATGCCACCGTCGTCGGATTCGCGATGGCCGGGGTCGGGCTGCTTTATTTCCTGACCGCGCCGTTCGCCGTCCGCTGGACCGATCTTGCCTTCACCTGCTCGTTCGTCGCGCTCGCGGCCGCGGTCTTCCCCTTGCTGTGGCGCGCGTGGCGGCTGCGCAGCAATTATCTCTGGCTGTTCGCCTTTGCCTGGGGCGCGCCGATCCTCACCGCGGCGCTCCGCGCTCTGGCCAACCTCCATTTGATCCAATGGGGCTTCTGGATCGACAATTCGACGATCCTCGCGATGATGATCGAGGCCGTGGTCTCGTCGCTCGCCGTCGCCTATCGCATCCGGCTGCTGCGCGACGAACGCGACGACGCGATCGAGCGCGAAGTGATGATGCGCCGCCTCGCCGACACCGATCCCCTGACCGGCCTGCTCAATCGCCGCGCCTTCCTCCAGCAGGCGATCGGACGTACCGGCGAGCAGTTGCTGCTGATCATCGATCTCGATCATTTCAAGCGGGTCAACGAGACGCTCGGCCATGACGGCGGCGACGAGGTGCTGCGCGTGTTCGCCCGCATGCTGCGCACCTCGGTGCCGCAGGGCACTTTGGTGGCGCGGATCGGCGGCGAGGAATTCGCGATCCTCACCCCGGTCGACAAGCCGATCGAGCCCGAAGCGGTGCTCGCGCGGCTGCGCCAGATGCGCATGCCGTTCGACCTGCAGGTGACCGCCAGCATCGGCACCTGCCGCGGCACGCTGGCCAGCGAAGTCGAGTGGAAGGCCCTATACCGCATCGCCGATGCGGCATTGTTCGACGCCAAATCCGCAGGCCGCGACCGCGTCCGCAACGCCCTGCGCGAAGCCGCCTGATTCGCTTGCTGCCGACAGGCAGCGGGCCTATGGTTCGGCGAGGGAGGAATTCAGAGATGTACAAGCGTAGCCGGACTGTCTGGATCGCGGGCGCAGCGGCGCTCGCGCTGCTGATGATGGCCGCGCCGCATCCGCGCGCCGATGTCCGGATTCTCACCCATCGCACCGGCGATCTCGCTCCCCAGCGCGTGCAGGCGATCGTCGATATCGGCCTCGCCTCGGTGTCGGTGCTCGTCACCTGGAGCAAGCACCTGCGCTATTGAAGGATGGGCGCGGCTTGCTTACACCCGTGTAAATGACCGATCCCGAGCACGTCTGGCGCACCGCTTTTAATCATCCGGGCCAATGGGATACCAGTTTCCCGGCGGCCACAATGGTCGATCTTTTCGAGGCGAGCGCGGCGGCGCATCCGCAGGCGCCCTTGCTCGATTTTATGGGCCGCAAATACAGCTATGGCGAGACGCTCGACGGCGTGCGCCGCGTCGCCTGCGGCCTCAAGGCGCTCGGCTATGGCCGTGGCGACCGCATCGGGCTCTTCCTGCCCAATGTGCCGCATTATGTCGCGGCCTATTACGGCATCCTCAAGCTCGGCGCGACGGTGGTCAATTTCTCGCCGCTTTATTCGGTCGAGGAGCTCGCCGCGCAGGTCGAGGATTCGGGGACGAAACTGCTCTTCACGCTTTCGGCCTCGGCCCTCCTTCCCACTGCGCTCAAGGTGCTCGAGCAGAGCGGGCTCGAGCGGCTGGTGGTCGGCTCGGTGGCGGGGGCGCTGCCGCCGGCCAAATCACTTTTCTATCGCTGGTTCAAGGCGAAGGAAGTCGCGCCGCGCCCGGACGATCCGCGCATCATGGCCTTCTCGCAGCTGATCGCCAATAAAGGCGGTTGCGACCAGGTGGCGCTCGAGCCGGAGCAGGATCTTGCGTTGATCCAATATACCGGCGGCACCACCGGCGTCCCCAAGGGGGCGATGCTCACCCACCAGAATCTCTCGGCGAACGCCCGCCAGGTCGCGCAGCTCGATCCCGAATTCGGCAAGAGCAAGGATTCGATCCTCGGCGTGCTCCCGTTCTTTCACGTCTTCGCCAACACCTGCGTGCTCAACCGCACGGTGCTGACCGGCGGCGAGATCGTCATGCTGCCGCGGTTCAACGCCAAGCAGGCGCTCGCCGAGCTCCGCCGCACCCGCCCGCGCTCGCTGCCCGGCGTGCCGACCATGTACCAGGCGCTGCTCGACGCGCCGGGGATGAAGCCGGGCGACTTCAGCTCGCTGCGTTATTGTATCTCGGGCGGCGCGCCGCTCCCCGCCCAGCTCAAGGAGCAATGGGAGCGCGTCACCGGCGCGCGGGTGATCGAAGGCTATGGCCTTTCCGAAAGCTCCGGCGTCGTTTCGACCAATCCCTATGACGGGCTCAACAAGCCCGGTACGATCGGTCAGCCGATCGCCGGCACGCGCGTCCGCCTCGTCGACAAGGAGGATCCGACACGGCCGCCGCCCGAAGGCGAACCCGGCGAGATCGTCGTCTCCGGCCCGCAGATCATGAAGGGCTATTGGAACCGCCCGGATGCCGACAAGGAGGTGTTCGTCGACGATCACTGGCTGCGCACCGGCGATGTCGGGACGATCGACGAGGACGGCTATATCCGCATCGTCGATCGGCTGAAGGACATGATCGCCGTCGGCGGCTTCAAGGTCTTTCCGAGCCAGATCGAGGCCGTGCTTTACCGTCACCCGGCGATCAAGGAAGCGCTCGTGATCGGCTTGCCCGATGCCTATCACGGCGAGCTTCCGCACGCTTACGTCGTGCTCGACGACGAGGCCGAGCCGATCTCGGGACCCGAACTCAGCCTCTGGCTGAACGGCCAGCTCGGCAAGCACGAGCGAGTCTCCGAAGTCGTGATCCGCGACAGCCTGCCCAAGACGATGATCGGCAAACTCAGCCGCAAGGACCTCATCGCCGAAGTGCAGGCCAAGGCCTGACTTCAATCCTCCCCCGGAGGGGGAGGGGGACCGCCGAAGGCGGTGGAGGGGTAGTCGCCGCGGGCCAAGGTGACGCCGTGCCGCACCGCCGCCGCTTGCAGCTACGTCCCGCCCGTCCTAGGCTTGGCTGTCAGGAGGTCGCCATGCCGCTCCGCCTTGCCACGCTGCTGTTCCTCGTCCTCACCGCCGCAGCCCCTGCCGAGCGGCGCATCGACGTGGCGCTCTCGAACTTTCGGATAGCGCCGGGGACGATCGCGCTGATCCACGGCCAGCCTTACGTTCTGCACCTGTCGAGCAGCGGCGGCCACAGCTTCGTCGCCAAGGCCTTTTTCGCCGCGGCGACGCTCGCCGCCACCGACCGCGCCCGCATCAAGAGCGGCAAGATCGAGCTCGCCAGCGGGCAAAGCGTCGAACTGCACTTCATCGCTCCGGCGCCGGGCAGCTATCCGATCAAATGCACTCATTTCCTTCACGCCAGCTTCGGCATGACGGGCAAGTTCGTGGTGCGCTGAGCCAGCCTCGGTGCTCCTGCGAAAGCAGGAGCCTAGGGGTACCAAGGGCAAAGCTTTCGGCCCTCGCTCCTGCTTTCGCAGGAGCACGGTACGCGTTTGGCTAATCCCCCGGCTTTCCTCCGCCGAACATCACCGCCTTCAAATTCATGAACTCGTGCATCCCCCACGGCCCGAGTTCGCGTCCGTGGCCCGACAGCTTCACGCCGCCGAACGGCGCCTCCGGGGTCGAGGCGAGCAGCGAATTGACCGCGGTCATTCCCGACTGGATATCCAGCGCAAACCGTTCGATCTCGGCAGCGTCGTTGGTCCACACCGCCGAACCGAGACCATAAGGCACGTCATTTGCCAGCGCGATCGCCGCGTCGATATCGTCCGCCTTGTACACCGCGGCGACCGGCCCGAAGATCTCCTCCTTCGCGACGTCGCTCTCGGGATCGAGCCCGACCAGCACGCCCGGCGTCATCCACGCGCCTTCCCGCTCGATCTTCTCCGCGCCGAACAGCAAGGTCGCCCCCGCGGCCTTCGCGCGCTCGACCTGCTCGAGCACGGTGTCGCGCTGCTCGACGCTCGATAGCGGTCCCATCACCGTTGCCGCGTCCATCGGATCGCCGATCTTCACTGCCTGCATCCCGGCCGAGAATTTCTCGAGAAAGGCGTCATAGACATCGGCATGCACGATCATCCGCTTGGCGCAGATGCAGCTCTGCCCGGCATTCTGCACCCGCGCCGTAACCGCCGTCCTCGCAGCCAGGTCGAGATCCGCCGAAGGCATCACGATCAGCGGATCGGACCCGCCGAGCTCGAGCACCACTTTCTTGAGCGCCTTGCCAGCCGCCGCCGCGACCTTCGCGCCCGCTCCCTCGCTTCCGGTCAGGGTCACCGCCACCACGCGCTTGTCGGCAATGATGTCCGAGACCTTGTCCGATTTGATCGCGAGGTTCTGGAACAGCCCGTCGGGCGCACCTGCCGCGCTGGCGAGCTGCTGCATCAGCGCAGCGCAGCCCTGCACGCTCGACGCATGCTTCAGCAACGCGACATTGCCCGCCATGATCGTCGGCGCGAGGAAGCGCACCACCTGCCAATAGGGAAAATTCCACGGCATCACCGCGAGCACCGGACCCATTGGCAGCCACCGCGCCACCGCGTGCCCGGTCGGCGTCGTCACTTCGGTCGGCGCCAGATAGCCGGGACCGCGCTCGGCATAATGCCGGAAGCCGGCAATGCACTTCTCGACCTCGGCGATCGCGCCGGTGATCGGCTTGCCCATCTCGCGCACCGCAGTCTCGGCGAGATGCTGCTTGTTCGCTTCCCACTGATCGGCGATCGCCGAGAGCAATTGCGTCCGCTGGTCGAGCGGCGAATTGCGCCACGCGGCGAAGCAGGTCTGCGCCCGGGTCAGCGCCAGTTCCACGCCGTCGGCGTCGAGTTCCTCGAAGCTTTCCCCGGCTTCGCCGGTGGCGGGATTGATGCTGGTGAACATACGCGCGTCTCCTGTTCCCCTCCCTGCAAGGGAGGGGCTAGGGGTGGGTGGCGCCGGGCGGGGCTCGATGCCCCGGCCGACGCGCTTGTCCGGTAAGTAGGAATGGCTCGCTGCGCTCGCCACCCACCCCCTGCCCTTCCCTTTACAGGGAGGGGAGTAGTAGGTTGCAATCCCCGCCCGGCCTGCCGCATAGCGGCGCCATGGCAGACGAAGCGCAAATTGCGGAACTCTCGTTCGAGGAGGCGCTCAAGGAGCTCGAGCGCATCGTGACGCGGCTCGAGTCGGGCGATGCCCAGCTTCAGGAAGCGATCGACCTATACGAGCGCGGTGACCAGCTTCGCCGCCAATGCGCCGCGCGGCTCGATTCGGCGCAGGCGCGCATCGAGGCGATCCGCACCGACGCTCAGGGCCGTGCCGTCGGCACCGCCCCCTTCGCCGCCGGCTGAGCGGGTGGCGAGCGTGCCCGACGCGTCTCTCGCGCTGCAGGCGGCGCTCCGGCAGGTCTCCACCGAGATCGATCGCCAGTTCGACCGGCTGCTCGCCGTGCCCGACGATCCGCGTCAGAGCCTGTATCGCGCGATGCGCCACGCCACCATCGGCGGCGGCAAGAGGCTGCGTCCGCTGCTCGTATTCGGCACTGCCGGTCTGTTCGGCGTCAATCGCGCCGCGAGCGCCCGCGTCGCCACCGCGCTCGAATGCATCCATGTCTATTCGCTGATCCACGACGATTTGCCGGCGATGGACGATGACGACATGCGTCGCGGCAAGCCCACGGTGCACAAGGCATTCGACGAGGCGACCGCGATCCTCGCCGGCGACTGTCTCCACGCGCTGGCCTTCGAGATCCTCGCCAGCGAGGCGACTCATCCTGACCCGTTCGTCCGCGTCGAGCTGGTCGGCGCGCTCGCCCACGCCTCCGGGCCGTCGGGCATGGCCGGCGGCCAGATGATGGACCTCGCGGCCGAGAAAACCAGCTTCGACTTGCCGACGGTGACCCGGCTGCAGGCGATGAAGACCGGCGCGCTGATCAGCTGCGCGGTCGAATCGGGCGCGATCCTCGGCCGCGTGCCCCCCGAGGGCCGCACCGGGCTGCGCGGCTATGCCCGCGACATCGGCCTCGCCTTCCAGATCGCCGACGACATCCTCGACGCCGAGGGCGACGAGGCACTCGCCGGCAAGAAACTGCGCAAGGACGCCGCGGCCGGCAAGGAGACTTTCCTCACCTTGCTCGGCCTCGATCGCGCCCGCGAACAGGCGCGCCTGCTTGTCGACCAGGCAGTTGCGCATCTGAAGCCTTACGGCGCCGAAGCCGATCTGCTGCGCGACATCGCGCGCTACACGCTCGAGAGGGATCGATGACCATCCGCACCGGCGTCTATCCCGGCACCTTCGATCCGATCACCCGCGGCCATATGGACATCATCCGGCGCGGCGCGAAGCTGGTCGACCGGCTGGTGATCGGCGTGACCACCAATCCGTCCAAGTCGCCGATGTTCAGCATCGAGGAGCGGATGGAAATGGTGAAGCGCGAAACTGCGGACATCCAGGGCGAGATCCATGTCGTCAGCTTCGATTCGCTGCTGATGGACTTCGCCGAGCGCGAGGGCGCGAGCATGATCGTCCGCGGCCTGCGCGCGGTCGCGGATTTCGAGTATGAATATCAGATGGCGGGCATGAACCAGCAGCTCAACGACCGGGTCGAGACGGTCTTCCTGATGGCCGATGTCTCGCTCCAGCCGATCGCCAGCCGGCTCGTCAAGGAAATCGCGCTCTACGGCGGGGCGATCCGCAAGTTCGTCAGCCCGGCAGTCGAAGCCGACGTCGCCCGCCGGGTTTCGGAGATTGGCCGCAAAGGCAGCTAGGCGCTGCCTTTCCGCCGCCACACCTTTGCTCTAGACCGTGGCCGACAAGAAATCCGAGTGGGGATATTGATGCGTTTCGTTGCCGCCCTGGCCGCTGCTGCCGCCATGCTGTTTGCTCTGCCTGCCGCCGCACAAAAGGGCCCGGCGGCCAAGCCCGAGATCGAGACGTTCAAGGGCGTCACTGCCGACCCCAACGCCGTCGTCCCCACTGCCGTCGCTGCCGATCCCGAAAACACCTGGGTGCTAGACCTGTCGAGCGGCGGGCGCGTCACCATCCGCCTGCGCCCCGATGTCGCGCCCAAGATGGTCGAGCAAATCAAGACGCTGACGCGGCAACATTTCTATGACGGGACGATCTTCCACCGCGTGATCGACGCGCCCGAGAACATGGCGCAGGGCGGCGATCCCACCGGCACCGGCGCAGGCGAGTCCAAACTTCCCGACGTGCCGGCCGAGTTCAACAATCTGCCGCACGTCCGCGGCGCAGTCTCGGCCGCGCGGACCCAGGACCCGAACAGCGCCAACAGCCAGTTCTTCATCATGTTCGGCCCGCGCCTCGGCTTCGACCACGATTACACTGTGTTCGGCCGCGTCGTCGGCGGCATGCAATGGGTGGACAAGATCGAGCGCGGTGAGCCGCCGGCGAACCCCACCCGCATCCTCCACGCCTATATCGCCGCCGACAATCCGCCGCCGTACCAGGCCGCGCCGGTCGCCGCCCCCGCGCTGCCCGAAGGCGAGACCAAGGTCACGCTGCCCCAATAAGCGCCAAGTAATATCCGGTGAACGTCGACCTTTTCGATTTCGAGCTTCCGACGGAGCGAATCGCACTCCGCCCCGCCAGCCCGCGCGACTCCGCGCGGCTGCTGGTGCTTGACGGCGCCACGACGCGCGATGCCCGCGTGCACGATCTGCCGTCGTGCCTGTGCGAAGGCGATCTGCTCGTCTTCAACGATACGCGCGTGATCCCGGCGCAGCTGCAGGGACTGCGCGGCGAGGCGCGGATCGGCGCGACCTTGCACAAGCGCGAGGGACCGCGGCGCTGGCGCGCCTTCGTCCGCAACGCCAAACGGCTGCGCGAGGGCGAGACCGTCGACTTCGGCAACGGCGTCACCGCGACCGCGTCCGACCGCGCCGAAGACGGCAGCTTCGCGCTCGATTTCGCCGGCGACGAGCCGGTGGAGGTGCTCCTCGAACGCTGCGGTCGCATGCCGTTGCCGCCTTATATCGCTTCCAGGCGCCCCACCGATGCGCGCGACGCCGACGATTACCAGACGATGTTCGCCAGTGAGCCCGGCGCCGTAGCTGCACCCACCGCGGCGCTCCATTTCACCCCCGGGCTGCTCGCCGCGCTCCAGGCCGCCGGGATCGGCCATGCCACGCTCACGCTCCATGTCGGTGCCGGCACCTTCCTGCCGGTCAAGGCCGAGGACACAACCGAGCACAGGATGCACGCCGAGTGGGGCCGGATCGACGCTGCGACCGCAGATCGCCTCAACGCCGTCCGCGCCGCGGGCGGACGGGTGATCGCGGTGGGCACCACCAGCCTGCGCCTGATCGAGAGCGCGGCGGACGAGGACGGCACGATAAACCCCTTCGAGGGCGACACGGCGATCTTCATCACGCCCGGCTACCGTTTCAAAGGCGTCGACGGCCTGCTTACCAATTTCCATCTGCCGCGCTCGACTCTGTTCATGCTGGTATCGGCGCTGATGGGGCTGGAGCGCATGCAGGCGGGCTATGCGCATGCCATTGCCTCCGGCTACCGCTTCTATAGCTATGGCGACGCCAGCCTGTTGCTGCCCTGACGAAAGGACGCCGATGCGCCTGTTCCTGTTGCTCGCCGCCTTCGCAGCGGCGCCTGCCCTCGCCCAGCAGGTGCCGGTCACCCCGGTGGTGCCGGGCCCGCAGGCGCAGCCCGCCGCGACGGTCATGGCCGAGCCGGTGGCACTGATGATCGCCGCGTTCGACAGCGACGGCGACGCCAGGGTCAGCCGCGCAGAGTTCGAGACAGGGCTGCGCCGCAGCTTCGAAAGCATCGATACGGGCAAGACCGGCGCGCTCGGCTATATCGCGTTTTCGGACTGGTCCGAGCGCTGGCTCGGCGACCGCAACACCTTGCCCAGCCCGTTCGAGACCGACCGCGATGGCGACAACCGGATCAGCTGGGACGAACTCGCCGCGCGCTTCGACCTGCTCTTCGCCCGCTTCGATACCAACAAGGACAATGTGCTCGTCCGCAGCGAATTGCTGACCTTGCGCCCGCAACTGTTCGATCGCGACCGGCGCGGGCGCGAAATGGGCAAGCCCGGCAAGAAACCGCGAAATTGAGGTCCTAGCATCTCATGCGCATGCCCGGCTAAACGGCCTCAATGGCGGGACATCACGACCACGACCATCATCATGCGCATGGCCCGGCCGATTTCGGCCGCGCTTTCGCTTGGGGTACGGCGTTCAACCTCGCCTTCGTCGCGGTCGAAGGCACTGCCGGGTTCCTGACCCACTCGGTCGCGTTGCTCGCCGATGCCGGGCATAATCTGTCGGACGTGCTCGGGCTGCTCGTCGCCTGGGCGGGCGCCGAGCTCGCCAAGCGGCCGGCGTCGCGCCGCTTTACCTATGGCCTTCGGGGCAGCTCGATCCTCGCCGCGCTCACCAATTCGCTGCTGCTGCTCGTCGCCGTCGGCGCGATCGCGCTTGAGGCGATCCAGCGCTTCGCCGATCCGCCGCCGGTGGCCGGCGCCACGGTGATGATCGTCGCTGCGATCGGCATCGTGGTGAACCTCTCGACAGCCCTGCTGTTCGCGCGCGGCCGCAAGGGCGACGTCAACATCCGCGGTGCCTATCTGCACATGGCGGCGGACGCTGCAGTGTCGGCCGGCGTCGTGATCGGCGGCGGCCTGATCCTGCTGACCGGCGCCGAATGGATCGATCCGGCGATCAGCCTCGTCATCGTCACGGTGATCCTGTGGAGCACCTGGGGCCTCGCCCGCGAATCGCTGACCATGGTGCTGCAGGCCGTCCCCGCGGGGATCGACGCCGAGGCGGTCGAGCGGGCGCTGACCGGTCTTCCCGGCGTGGCGCGGGTCCACGATCTCCACATCTGGCCGATGAGCACGACCGAGGCCGCGCTGACCGCGCATCTGGTGATGCCCGGTGGTCACCCCGGCGACGCTTTCCTGATGGACCTGCAGCATCTTCTGGCGCACGATTTCCGGATCGATCACACTACGGTCCAGATCGAACTGGGCGAGGGAGCCGAGTGCCGAATGCACGGACGCGCGCATGGCTGACGCGGTGGCCGCGGGCAGCACCGGCGCCGCGCCGATCCGGCTGGTGATCTTCGACTTCGACGGGACGCTGTCGGACAGCGGCGACTGGTTCCTCTCGGTGGTCGACGAGCTCGCCCGCAAATTCCGGTTCCGCACCGTCCAGCCCGACGAGGTCGAGATGCTGCGCCACCGCAGCTCACGCGAAGTGATCAATTTTCTCGGCATCGCGCGCTGGAAGATGCCGCTGATCGCGCGCTATCTGCGCAAGCTGGTCGGGCGCAACGCGCACCAGATCGAGCTGTTTCCCGGCACGCCCGATCTGCTCGAGCAGCTCGCGGCCACTGGCGTGAAGATCGCCTTGGTCACGTCCAATTCCGAAGCCAATGCCCGAAAGATCCTCGGCGAGCAGCATGCACGCAGGATCGACTGTTATGCCTGCGGCTCGTCGCTGTTCGGCAAGGCCCCCAAATTCCGCAAGGTGCTCAAAAAGATGGCGATCCCGGCCAGCACCGCGCTGGCGATCGGCGACGAGACGCGCGACATCGATGCCGCCCGTGAAGTCGGCATGCGGGCCGGCGCGGTTCTATGGGGCTATGCCAGCGAGGAAGTGCTCACGGCGCACAAACCCGACACGCTGTTCCGCGCGCCGAAGGACATCCTCGATTATGTCGCGGCACATCGGGGGTAAGCGACCGCGCCGAACACCCGGTCGGCGCGCAGCGTCTCAATCGATGACGTGGTCAGCGCCCTCTTCCCTCAAACGGGCGAGGCCGTCCTTCATTTGCCGGATCTGCTCCGGCGCGTGCCCATGCCACCCTGTCACCTCACCCAGCACACGCAGCGGCTCTCTGGAGCGATAGGACAGGGTAGGATTGCCCGGGAATCGCTGGTTTGTGAGGTTGGGGTCGTCTATGAGCTCGCCGGTCGGCTCGACGACATAGATTCGTTCGCGTCCCTCTCCGGCCGCCAGTTCAGCGCCCCAGATGGCCGCGTCGAGCGTGGCAGCGCAGTAGATCCATGAGAAGGGTCGATCAGGGTTGTAGTTCGAAGGGCGACCTGCAGCGAGCAAGTCTCCGGGCTTCAGATCGGCTCGCGTACCGTGAAAGAACGACTGAGTGAAAGCGGTGGCGTTGGCCGACATGGTGCCTGCTCCTCTGGCGAATCGAGAGCGCTTTCATGGAGCCGCCCCCCCGGCTTGCCGCAAGCCCCCACCTCAGGTAGACGATGATCACGGCAAGAGAGCCACAACCCCGCGGCAACGAGCCCGCGCCGCGCCCTTGATTCTCCACATTGGGTGCGGAAGGTCGGCTCAACCCCCGCCGATCCCCTCGATCACCTTGCCGCTGCCGCCGCATTCTGGGCAGGTGCCGCCATCGGTCTGGCCCGAGCCGCCGCAGCGCGGGCAGACATTCTCGCCAGTACCCGGCGTACCCGGAGCCGCCTCGTCGCCGGGGTTGGTCGGTTCGCTCGCCATGTCTCCGCTCCTCAAGTCAGATGCACCGCCAGCCAAACACTCGGGCGGTCCTTTGCGGTCCATGTCACCCAATGCTTCTGCCTGCGGGCGATCCAGACACGGTCGCCCGCCTGCAAGGTTACTTCGTCCGAATCCTCGATCCTCAGCCCCGCCGCGCCTTCGAGCAGCAGCACCCATTCGTCCTGATCCTGCACCATCGGCGCGTCCTCGGGCGTCGCCTGCCCGCGCGAGACGATCCGCTCGATCCGCACGCCCGGCCGGGCGAGCAATTCGGTGAACGCCTCGGCGCGCCTGGCGGCGGGCAGGCCGGTGAGCAGATTCTCCACCTGCACCTTGAAGCGCGGCTTCGGCTTCGGCTTAGGCGCCGGTGCGGCCTTCGCTGCGGCCTTGGGGCTCGCAGCCGGCGCGACCTTCGGCTCGGCCCCGGGTTTCGGACGCGCCTTCACCGAACCCGCCGACTTGCTCCACGCATTGCTCATCGCCCCGCGGAGATAGTCTTCGATCTCCCCCGCGTCGGCAGTGAGGCCCTCCTCGCCGATGCCGAACACCGCACTGCCTTTCGCGTCGTTCAGCCCGTATTTGCCGAAGTCGCCCCCGGGCTTGCGCCGCCGCGACGCAACCAGTCTGAGCCCGCGGTGCGCCGCCATCTCGCGCAATTTCTCGGTCGTCTCGTTCGGCATGATCCCTCGACTCAAGGTGATTGGGGCCGCTAGGGCAACGCCCCATGTCCCCTCCCCGTTTCCAGTTCACCATCCACGCCACGGACGGCAAGGCCCGGCTCGGCACCATTGCGATGCAGCGCGGCGAGATCCGCACCCCTGCCTTCATGCCCGTCGGCACCGCCGCGACGGTCAAGGCGGTCAAGCCGCAGGACGTTCGCGCGTCGGGCGCCGACATCTTGCTCGGCAATACCTATCACCTGATGCTCCGCCCCACGGCCGAACGCGTGCATAAACTCGGCGGGCTGCACAAGTTCATGGGCTGGGACCGGCCGATCCTCACCGATTCGGGTGGCTATCAGGTGATGAGCCTGTCCGAGCTGACCAAGCGCAGCGAGGAAGGCATCGTCTTCAAGTCGCATCTCGACGGCTCGCGCCACATGCTGAGCCCCGAGCGCTCGATGGAGATCCAGCGGTTGCTCGGCTCGAACATCGTGATGGCGTTCGACGAGCTGGTCCCGACCACCGCGACCCGCGACGTGCAGGCCGCGGCGATGGAGCGCTCGATGCGCTGGGCGCGGCGCAGTCGGGCCGGCTTCGACGCGGGCGGCGAGCATGCCGCCAATAACGCGCTGTTCGGTATCCAGCAGGGCGCGCTCGACCAAGGCCTGCGCAAGGCCTCGGCCGATGCGCTGCTCGATATCGGCTTCGACGGCTATGCGATCGGCGGCCTTGCGGTCGGCGAAGGGCAGGAGGCGATGTTCGGCGTCCTCGACTATGCGCCTGGCCAGCTCGATGCGGCCAAACCCCGCTATCTGATGGGCGTCGGCAAGCCCGACGATATCGTCGGTGCAGTCGAGCGCGGCGTCGACATGTTCGATTGCGTGCTTCCCACCCGCTCGGGCCGCACCGGCCAGGCGTTCACCCGCGCCGGGCCGATCAACATCCGCAACGCCAAGTTCGCCGAGGATCAGGGGCCGCTCGACCCCGCCTGCGCCTGTCCGACCTGCGCCGGGTGGAGCCGGGCCTATGTCCACCATCTCGTCCGCGCCGGCGAGATCCTCGGCGCGATGCTGATGACCGAGCATAATCTGTGGTTCTACCAGCAGTTGATGGCCGATCTGCGCGCGGCGATCGGCGCAGGGCGGCTCACGGATTTCGCCAACGATTTCCGCCGCGACTATGGCGGAGCGGCCAGGATCTTAGCTTAACCATCTTCTGTTCCGCGCCGGGACGGCATGGAATCGGCAGGCGCGGCGCGCCCAATTCCGCGATATATGGAACGCCTTCCGGGCCGGTCGGCCCGCTTGGAGCCTATGAATTTGTTCTGGCGGCGGTTCACTCGAATGCAGATGCGCGGACTGACGGCGGGAGCGATCGTATCGCTCGTCGGCGCCGGCTTTTCCGCGCAGGCGCTGAGTCCCGAAGCGCCGGGCGTCTCGGCAAAGACCAATGTCACAGGCTATGAGGCCGACGACCATTTTCCCGGCGCGGCCTTCTACACCGCCGTTCCCGATGACGCTGCGGTGGCCACCGGCACCACCGGCACGATCGCCTTGCCCGACCTGCCGGTTCCTGAAGACGCGATCGTGGATTCGTCGATTCAGCCGGCCGCGCCCTTCCATCTCGCCGGCAGCGCGATCGATCACGCCCGCGCGCTCCAGTGCCTGACGCAGGCGATTTACTACGAAGCCGCGAGCGAGCCCGATGACGGCCAGCGCGCCGTGGCGCAGGTGGTGCTCAATCGCGTGCGCCATCCCGCTTTCCCGCCGACGGTGTGCGGCGTGGTCTTCCAGGGCTCGGAAAAGCGCGGCTGCCAGTTCAGCTTCGCGTGCGACGGCGCGATGGCGCGAATTCCGTCGCGCAGCGGCTGGGCGCGCGCGGAACGCGTCGCGGGCGCGGCGCTCGCCGGCAGCGTGTTCGCGCCGGTTGGCATGGCGACGCATTATCACACCTATGCGGTCACGCCGTCATGGAACCGCGGCCTCGTCATGACCGGCGTGTTCGGCGCGCACTTCTTCCATCGCTGGAAGGGCTGGTGGGGAATGGCCGCGGCGTTCAACCAGCCCTATCGCGGCGGCGAACCCTTCCCCGCGCCGCACATGGCGGCGGCGCCATCGGCCTTGCCGCTCCCGGCCGCGGCCCTGGCTGCTGCCGCTCGGCCGGAGCCGTCGCGGGTGATCCAGCCGGCTTATGCCGACAGCGGCACGCCCACGGCCGCCTATGCCGAGGCGACGTTGCCCGAGTCGCAGATCCTCGACAAATGGAAGGACAGCGGCAAGCCGCTGCGCTGAACGGGCGCCGGCCGGTCCGCAACGTCAATATCGCGTTAAGCAACCCGCCCTAAAGGTAAGCGGGCGCTCTCTCTGCGTGGGGCAATGAGAGCGCCCGCGCTGTCGCGTTCGCGTCATCCGGGGGGAAATGACACGCGACAGCTATCGGAACGGCGGGAGCGCTTCGCCCAACCGCCGCATCGCGAAAAAGGATAGCCGGTCAGCCGATCATCGCGGCGCGATCGAGACCGTGATGAGATCGCTGTACAAGCCGGCGCGCTTGCCCGCGACGCTGCCGATCACGAAACGCATCGGCAGCGAATCCCGGGTGGGATCGGTCCCCGCCGAATTATAGCTCGCCGTCGACGCCAGCGACAGCGTGCTCTCGCCGATCATCAGCTGATAGGGCACGCTCCAGTCGGCATTCGCCATCTTGAGCACGCCGTTGTTCCGCGACGCGAATTCGAGGCGATAGGCTCGAGTGCTCGCCACCGTCATCTGCAGCGGCACCTGCGCAATGCCCTCGCTCAGTTCGCCGAGATCGACCAAAGCCTGGCCGCCGTTGCGACGATATTGGCCGGAGAGCCCGAGCACAGCCGAGGGCAGGACGTTCACGCCCAGCACGAAGGAGCGCGAGGCGAGCATGTCGCCACGCCCCTGCTGCTCGGCGACGAGAGTCACACGCTGGCTGTAGAGCCCGTCGGCAACGAGGCCGTCCTCGTCCACCGCGAACTGGAACCGCACGAGCTGCTGACTGTGCGGCCGGACCACGACGGGGCGCTGCGTCGCGCGGGCGATGGTCCGGCCGGAGAGCGGCGTCGCATTGCTGTTCGAGAACTGGTCGAGCAGCGTGTAGGTGACGCGCCCCGGCCGCCCCTCGAGCGCCAGCCCGAACGGTTCCTGGTCGACCACGAAGACCGGCGAGAAGGCGCAGGCCGCGCCGCCTTCGTTGTTGAACACCACGTCATAGATCGCGATGGGCACGTTGGTCGCGAACGGGTCATAGCCCTGGATGATCCAGTTGGTCGCGCCGCTTTCGATGCGCAGCGCGCAGTCCGCGCGCGATGCGACCGATGCCGATTGCGCCGATGCCGGGCTCGACGCCAGCGCCGCAGCTGCTGCCAGAGTGGCCGAAATCAGGGTCTTCATGGTCACCTCAATTCGCCGGCTTCAGGACTATAGTTTTAAGATCGACGAGACCAGTGGTATCGGCGGGCACCTTGAACTCGAACACCGTCGGCCCCGCGCCGAGCTCAACGCGGTAATCGACTGCGGGGCGCAGATTCTGGATCGCGAAGCGCCCCACCGAATTGGTGAAGAAGGGCAAAGGCTCCTTGTCCTTGCCGTCCTTCGCGACAACGCGGCCGCCGGCGAGCGCCACCGGCTTGCCGTCGGGGAAGGTCAGCACGCCTGCCGCGCTGACGAAGGCGTCGGTCCCGATCTTGAGCTTGTAGCCGCTGTGATAAGGCGGGTTCACCCGGATCGTGCCGGGACCGATGTCATAACCGACCGGTGGGTTCTCGACGTCGTATTGCACCGGCTGGTTGACGTAGCTGTTGAGATAGCCGTTGACCGCCGCGCCGAAGGTGCCGCTCTTGCTCATATAGTCGCTGCTGACCAGCGACTGGCCGGCGACGACGCTGTGCCCCTTCAGATTCTTGTGCGGATAGAGCAAGGCGAAGCTGTCGTTCACCCGCCGCCCCACGCCGACGACGCCGTCGGCAAAGGCGATCGAGGTGCCGATGCGCACCGACGAGACATTGACCTTGCCGAAGCCCTCGATGTTCGGGCCGTAGCTCGAATGGCTCACCGTCGCGTCGAAGCGGTTGGCGATGTAATCGGCGAAGCCCTGCGCGGCGACGGTGCGCTCGTCGCGGCTCAGCACCGCGCCATAGCCGAAGCTGCCGATCTGGTTCGACGACGAATGCAGATAGGATAGCGAGCTGGTGTCGGTGCTGCTCTCGTGCCGCGCCTCGAAACGGTCGCGGAAGCTCGGCTGGAACACGAGCGCGATGTTGAAGCCGAGCCCGCGGCCGCGGCCGATAGTGCTGTCGAACTTCGAATATTCGACGCCGGCGCGCACGCTCACGCGGCGATCGAAATAGTAATTGGCCGATGCCCCGATACGGTAACTGTCGTTGCGGTTGCGGCTCTTGAGATAGCTGCCGGTGATCAGTGCCGACAGGCGCTGGTTGATCTGGCGGGTATATTGGCCGCTGATCGACAGCGAACTCGAATTGTCCGCCTCGGGCGAGGACAGGAAGGCATAATGACGCGAGAGATAATCGGCGCGGATGCTCGCCGAATCGACCAGTCCGCCGCGATCGATCAACTGATCGAAGCCGATGCCGGCGGAAAAGCCTTCGCCGACCTCGCGCGAGTGGCTGACGCCGCCGTCGAGCAGCAGCCGCGATCCGCCGCCGAGCACGAACTGGGTCTGGCCGGTCAGCGTCTGGACCTGCGCGCTCGCCTGCAGGCCGACACCCACCGCCGGCGCATCGACGAACGCCTTGCGGAAGAAGCCGGAGAAGGCGACCGGCCCGTTATACGTTGGCGAGCGGCCGAAATTGTTGCTCGTCGGGCCGATATAGGCTGCGTATTCGAAGTCGCCCGGCACCAGATCGATGGGGTCGAGATATTGGCTGTAGGCGATCGACTGCACCGAGCCTGTATTGTCGCGCACCTCAATCTGGACGTCGTTGCTGCCTGCGAGCAGCGGCAAGGAGCTGAAATCGTACGAGCCGGCATCGAGCCGCAGCTCGCGATACAATACGCCGTTGCGCATGATCCGCACGCTGGCGTCACGCTGGAGCACGAGCTGGCGATTGCCCTGCAATACCGACGAGCGATACGGATCGAAGCGCTGGCGCTGCCGGCTGACGCCGATACCGCCGATCTGGACATAGCCCTGCTGGCCGCGCACCTCGGGAGTCAGGTCACCCAGATACCAGCGCCGGTAATCGGCCGGCTCGTCATAGACGAAGCGCGCATAGTTGCGATCGAAGCGATACGCCCCGCCGCTGAAGCCCTGATTGCCGAACTGGCCGTCGGCTTCGAGCACCACGCCGCCATAGCGCATCGCGCCGTTGAGCGAGATCGACGGCGGGCTGTTGAAATCGCCCTCCCACGAGCGCGCATAATAGCCGTTGATGTTGAGGAAGGCGGCGAAAGTGGCCGGAGCCAGATCGATATTCTCATTGCCTGCATTGGGCGGCGAGAAAAGCTGCTCGAGCGCCCGCTTCGACGGATCGATTGTCAGCACGACGACGGCAAGGCTGCTCGGATCATATTCGAACGAGATGCCGAGCGGCTTGAGATCGTCGGATTCGAGCCGGTCCTTGCCCGCCGCCGCCTTGAGCAGCTGGTCGCGCGCTTCCGGGTTGAGCAGCGGCCCGATCAGCCCTTCGAACGGCTTGCGCTCGGCGAGCAGGCGATCGTCATAGGTCAGCCGGATCGGCATGTCGCCGAGCGCGCGCTGCTTGAACAGCAACGGCACTGTGAGATCCATGTCGCGGTCATAGGGATTGATGTCGGGACGACCATATTTGCCGATCGGCAAGGAAGACGCCCCGGTCTGACCGACCACGGGCAGCGCGTCGATGTCCGGCTTCGTGTTGCCGGGCAGGGGAACGGTGGTGCTTTGCGGCGGTGCCGAGGTCGGCGGAGCACTTTGCGGGGCGGGCTGCGTGCGCGGCAGCGGCACGGAGACCTGCGCCGCGGCGGTGCCGCCGGTCAGGCAGAACCATGCCGTCGCGCTGAGCAGCCTGCCGCGCTTCATTTCACGAACTTGACGTTGATCGGGCCTGGTCCGAACGCCTTCACCACCGGAAAGCGGAACACGCGCGTGCCCCCGCCGCCCGGAACGTAACCGCTGCCGACGCCACGATTCAGGTCTTCTTCGGAGAGCAAGACCCGCAGCTGCTTGCCGGCCGTGTCCTTGCCCTCGATCACCCATTTGAGCGCCGACATCATCGCATGGCGGCGGCCGGTGTTCTTCATCGTGACTTCGAGTCCCGGCACCGTCGGCGGCAGCGGATCGCCCTGCTTGGCGGCGGGCGGCTGGTAATCGATCGGCTTGACCGACGTCGCGCTGACATTCGGCTGCGCGTTGGGCGGAGCGACCACGACCAGCGCCTTCATGTGATAGACCACCTGGACCTGCGCACTTTGGGCGCCGCTGGTCGGATCGGCCGGAATCGGCAACTGGTTGACCGAGAGATAATAGGCTTGCGAGGTCGGGATGTCGGCACCGCCGACCCATTGCAGGCGGATCACCTGGCGTGCGCCCTGCGGCAGCATTCCCTGCGGCGGGAAGACGATGAAATCGCCATCTGCGGGAGTCTCGCTCGGGACGCCGTTCTCGTCGAAGTTGAGGCGCGTGATCCGCGTCTCGAACGGCAGCTTGCCGGCATTGAGATTCTGCACTTCCACGCGCGCGACCGAGTCGCTGCCGGTGGTGGTCATCTCGACGATCATCGGCGAAACGCGCATCGCGTAGACCGACGCGGCACCCGCGACAAGCGCGGTCGCGACAATGGCCGAACGGACGGCCGTCCGCTGGAAACAGCTATACACTGGCAAGGCCCCCGCCCCATGTGACTGCACGCGAACTACGCACGCATTCTTACGCAATACTCGAAAGGGGGAGGATTGTCTCCTCCCCCTTCCTTAAGTCGACATTACTGCCGGACCAGCTGGATCAGAGAGCCTTGAGCTCGACAGTCAGCGTGTCCTGGTAGTTGCCGGCGACCAGCGCCTTGCCCGGGGTCGGGGCGTTGATCGTCAGCGTCATGTCCGAACGCCATGCACCGCCGGTCCAGACCTTCGAACCTTCGCCGGTGCCGGCGGTCACGGTCTGCGGGCTGCCGGCAGCGCCGGCCGAGGTGTTGGTCGTGCCCTGGAACGAAGCAGCCACCGAATAGGGGATGTTCGCCTGGAACTCGTTCGAGTCATAGCCGCCGGCTGCGCTGTTCAGCAGGCCCTGCGCGCCGTTCTGCTTCGAGAGCTTCACGGTGTTGTTGAAGTTGCAGCCCGCGGTGGTCGAGTTGACGACGGCGGTAGCCGGCGAAACCATGTCGAACGCGCTGTTCACGTTGGTGTTCGAGTTGGTGTTGACGCCGATCGTGCCGAAGTCGAGCGTGTGGGCCGTGCTGCTGCCACCGTAGTAGGAGCAATCCTTGGTGACGGTGCCCTTGATCAGCCAGGTGTTGGTGACGGTCGGCGACGCGGTCTGCGTGTTGCCGTCGTTCAGGCCGAACTGGTTGTAGCCGACGCCGCCGCTGAGGACGAGGCCGATGCCGTAGCCGATCAGCGACGAGTGATTGCTCGTGCCGCCGAGCAGGCCCGGGGTCTGACCCGAGAAGGCGATGTCGTCGGCATGAGCAACGCCGGCGGTCGAGAGCAGCGCGAGAGCGGCTGCCGAGAGAAGCTTCTTCATGTGCAAATCCCCACTTCTGGTTCGGCGCCCCCCGACGTTATTGCCGAGTCGATCACCGACGGTTGACGTTTAACAAGTATTCGCAAACATTCAACAATATTTAGTTTGCGTTAACCACCATTGTTTCATCGCTGGAACAATAATGATCTGGTGACGATCGGCACAGAGCACGCCCGATACCGATCAGAATGCGACCCATTACTATGGATTTTTGTGGTTGTTCTTTAATTCGGCGCGATGGTGATTTCGATCACCTCGCCATACTGGCCGGCGAGCAGCCCCGCCTCGCTCGAAACGCTGCCGAGACTGAGCCGCAACAGCAGTCCGTCCATGGCAATCCCGCCGGCACTGGAGATCGCCTGGCCGCCGAGGAGCGACCGCCCCTCGAACACCTTGGAGATCAGCTCGGTCGCCGGGCGGCGCACCGGCAGCTCGACGTCGAGGCTGTAGGGAACGGAACCCGCATAGGGGCCTTGGCCGTGCGGCATTTCGGAATGGACGAGCGCGCCGTTCTGCGCCTTGATCAGCATCGTAAAGGGTACGTTGCAATCAAGTGCGACCTTGGCCGCGGCAAATCGGCCGGCGCGGCTCAGCTCGCCGAAATCGGCGGTCGGGATCGCGCCCATCTGGCAACGCTGGGCAATGCTGCCCTGCACGGCGATGTCCATCGACTTGACGTTGGAGATCTCCTGGGCCGCGGCAGGCGATGCAGCAACGCCCAGAAAAAGCGCGGCGCCGACTGCCGCACCGGCGAGACGCACACGCGCCGAGCCGAAAAGGCGGTTCGCAATGCTGTCTGGAATGATCGACGGGCGTGCGTCGCTTGACGCTGCGCCAACCCTGCAATCCGCCGCTGCACCCACAAACTCGGCCGGCTGCGCGCCACATGAGGCACGCAGGCCATCGGTTTGCGGATGGCGCGGGCGGCTCCCCCCGGAGCACATAACCCTCAACTCCCCGTCCCATCGTTAAAACTTTAATAAGGTTCTAGCGGGCAGGAAGTCGACCTAAATAACTGGTTAACCCGTCCCCATAGCGCACATCCGGATTTTTCCGGAATGTTTCCAACGGGTTATTCGTGTATTTTTTTATCAGCGTGACGACATCCAGGAGCGAAAAAGCTCTGTTTGAGCCATTTCACCCGGTCGCGACTCGGCAGTCCGTCGAGTCGGAACAACGCTTCACCGCAGATCGCGGACCATTCTGAAACGGCCTCTTTGCCCCTGGCGTTGATGTATTCTTAGATCATTAACCCTGCGTATCAATCATATTTTCAAAGGGACATGAGATCAGGCCTGATCAGACAGCAACGGGTGTAACGATGCCGATCAGATCTCTCCCCAAGTTCTCCGCGCTGCTTCTGTTGCTGTGCGGATCTGCCGCCACGGCGGAGTCCACTGCTACCGGAACCTTGAATCTGAGCCTGACCGTGCCTTTGGTCTGCACGGTGAGTCATCAGAGTTCGATCAGCGCCGCCGGCAACGGTTATCGACTCGGCGAGCTGCGCGAATTCTGCAATTCGCCGCGCGGCTATGCGCTGGTCGTGAACTATGCGCCCGGCTCGATGAAGGGCGCGGTGGTCGCCGTTGGCGAGGAGCGTGTCGTGCTCGACGGATCGGGCCACGCCGTGATCAGCCAGACGCCCGGTCCGCGCATCCGCGACCGCGAGGTTTTCGCCGAACCGGGCGCCGCCGGCTTCGATACCGACCGGCTCGAGTTCAACATCGAGGCGTCCTGACGCCGCGGACCTGGCGTTCGCGACTGTCCCGGATTGAACCTGTCGAGGTCCGGAATCCGTTTGCGCGGGTTCCGGATCGCCTCTTATCTGGACGGATGGAAACGCCCGTTCATTCCGAAGATCTCGGCGAGATCGTCGAAACCCTGATCGAGGCGCAGGCGCTGCTCGCCTCTTCCATTTACGTCGATCTCGTCAATCTCGGCCTGCTCGACACCGACGCCGCGGCGCGGCGCCTCCACGCCCTCGGCGACATCGCCGCCAGCCCGCTTCAACGCCATCCGGCCGTCGCCGCCGCTCTCGGCGCGCGCATCCGCGATTACGCCCAGGGCTTCGACCGTGCGCACGACAGCGGCTCGCGCCCGCGTTTTCAGCTGCAATTGGTAAAGGGCGGCAAGGCCTGAGCCGCAGCCCGGGTCAGGCGCGCTGCCGACCGGCCTCGGCACCCGCAGCGTCGCCATTGCCCGGACGGACCCGGCAATAATCTGATTTGAGTGCCCAGCCCTGGCCGCGCACCGACTGGATGAAGTCGCGACCGCCGCTGGCCAGCTTGAGCTTCTGGCGCAGATTGGAGACGAACACGTCGATCGTGCCGATCGTCGCCTGCTCGCCCTCGGCATAGAGTGCCTGGTGGATCGTCCGCCGCGCGACCGGCTGCGGCATCGCCCGCCAGAGCAGGTCGAGCACGCGCTTCTCCGACTCGGTGAGCCCGACCTGGCGGCGCCCGACGCGATACTGGTTCTCTTCTTCGCGATAGACCAGTGCATTGAGATAGTCGCCACGGGTCTCGCGAGTCTTGCCGCCCTGCTCGAGCGCCGAAAGGACGAGCCCGACAAGTTCGTCGCGATGCGAATCGAGCAATGCGTGCAGCGCCGGCCCCTCGCCGTTGGGTGCAGACCCTTGCGCAAGCTGGGACGCGCGACGAACCAGATCCAGCGCGTCGTCGACGCTGCGCCGGCTCTCGATCAGCCGCGCCTCACAATCGCGCAGCAGCCCGGCGAGCGACTGGCTATCGGCCGACATGAAGATCGCACCCGAAGTTGTGGCCGCGCCCCGTCAACGACTTTGCGACAACCTCTGCCCGGCCGTCCAAATCTATATGCCACCCGTGGGGCGAATATGACGCAACTCGAATCACTGTAAGCCACTATCCGTTCGAAGACAGAATACCGAAAGGTATTCGTTTCTTGCAGGACACATTCCGTCATTCTTGCGAACGACGCAAGTGCGAAACAATTAGCTTAGCTACATAATCTATAGCTAATAGTTTAATAATTGGTTAATTCTTCATAACTATTTATTGAGAATCGCAACTGAGGCCGCAACAGAATCCGCTCCCTTGCTCCGCCGCGCGTCCGGGCGTAGCCCGGCGCGATGACCGACTCCGCCCCCGCGCTCGCTTATGTCGAAGACCATATCGACGAGAGCCTCGATCGCCTGTTCGCGCTGATGCGCGTGCCTTCTATCTCGACCGATCCCGCCTATGCCGAGCAATGCCGTGCGGCCGCGCAGCAATTGAGCGACGAACTCACGGGGCTCGGCTTCGAGGCACGCGTCGCGCCCACGCCCGGCCACCCGATGGTCGTCGCCCATCACGACGGTGACGGCCCGCACGTGCTGTTCTACGGCCATTACGACGTCCAGCCGGTCGATCCGCTCGAATTGTGGAAGCGCGATCCGTTCGATCCGGTGCTCGAGACTCGCGCCGACGGCTCGAAGGCGATCGTCGGCCGCGGCGCGTCGGACGACAAGGGGCAGCTGCGGACCTTTATCGAGGCGTGCCGCGCGTGGAAGGAGACCGCCGGCAGGCTTCCGGTCCGCGTCACGATCCTGTTCGAAGGCGAAGAGGAATCGGGCTCGGAGAGCCTCGAGCCCTTCCTCCACGCCAATGCCGACGAGCTGCGCGCCGATTTCGCTTTGATCTGCGACACGTCGATGTGGGACACCGCGACGCCGGGCCTGACCATCGGGCTGCGCGGCATGGCCGGTGGGCAGGTCACCGTCCGCGGCCCTTCGCGCGACTTGCACTCGGGCCTCTATGGCGGCCCGGCGCGCAATCCGATCCATGTGCTGACCAACATCCTCGCCGATCTCAAGGATAAGGATGGCCGGGTCACGCTCCCCGGCTTTTATGACGGCGTCCATCCGCTGAGCAGCCAGGTCCAGCAGAGCTGGGACGCGCTCGGCTTCGACTCGCAGGGATTCCTCGGCGATGTCGGCCTCAGCGTGCCGGCCGGCGAGAAGGGCGTCGGGGTGCTCGAGCAGAGCTGGGCGCGACCCACCGCCGAGATCAACGGCATCTGGGGCGGCTATACCGGCGAGGGATTCAAGACGGTGATCCCGGCCGAGGCGCACGCAAAAGTCAGTTTCCGCCTCGTCGGCGATCAGGATCCAGATCAGGTGTGGGCTGCATTTGAAGACCATGTCCGGTCGCGCCTTCCGGCCGACTGCACCGCCGAGTTCAAGGTGCGCGGCGGATCGCGCGCGATCAGCCTCGCCGCCGACAGTCCGCCGCTCGCCGCCACCCGCGCCGCGCTCGACGCCGAATGGGGCAAGTCGGCCCTGCTCGCCAGCGGCGGATCGATCCCGGTGGTCAACTCGATCCGCTCGATCCTCGGCATGGACAGCGTGATGGTCGGCTTCGCGCTCAACGACGACAATATCCACTCGCCCAACGAGAAATACGACCTCAACAGCTTCCACAAAGGAATCCGGTCGTGGGTCCGCATCCTCGACCGGCTCGGCGCGATGGCACCGGCCGGGACTCCGGAGCCCGTGACCGCCTGACAGAGAAGGCAGAGCAATGGCGATGCAGACCTGGTGGCTCTATGTCACCGCGGTTTTCCTGATCTCGGGTACGCCGGGACCCAATATGCTCCATGTGATGGTGCAGAGCATCCATCACGGGCCGCGCCGTGCGCTCTTCTCGATGGCGGGGCTGATGAGCGCGGTCCTGTTGTGCCTGCTCGCCTCCGCCGCGGGGCTCGGCGCGCTGCTCAAGGCCTCGCCGGCGCTCTATGAAGTGCTCCGCTATGCCGGCGTCGCCTATCTCGTCTGGCTCGGCATCAAGGCGTGGCGCGCGCCGGTGGGCGGCACCGCGAACGACCCGCACACGCGCCGCTCGGCGGGCGCGCTGTTCGCGACCGGGCTCGGCACCGGGCTCTCCAACCCGAAGCTGATCATCTTCGCCGCGGCCTTGTTCCCGCAATTCATCGACATGCACCGGCCGTTCTGGAGCCAGCTCGCAATCCTGGTCGCCAGCTTCGTGGTGATCGAGACCTGCTGGTACGGCGTCTATGCGCTGGGTGGCCGCTCGCTGGCGGCGTGGCTCGCCCCGGCCAACCGCCAGAAGCTGTTCAACCGCGCCACCGGCGTGATGTTCATCGGTTTCGGCGGCGCATTGCTCGGCAGCAGGGTCTAGCTTTAGGGCCTATCGACATCCAGATATCCTCCTCCGCCAGGGGGAGGTGTCAGCGAAGCTGACGGAGGGGGAGGACTCACTATCGCCAGTGAGTCGCTTACCTCCCCCTCCGTCGCCTTCGGCGCCACCTCCCCCTGGCGGGGGAGGATAAGCAGCGATTTAGCCGAGGGCTCCTGCTTTCGCAGGAGCACTGCCAGGGCTTGACCTAGGCCTGCGACTCGGGTTCGAGCCTCTTCGCACACTGAACGGAAATCCATGACCATCGATCTCGAACAATTGCGCAGCGACCTGCTCGCCTCGATCGACGCCGCGGCCGGGCTCGACGCGGTCGAGGCGCTGCGCGTCCACGCGCTCGGCAAGCAGGGCGCAATCACCGGCTTGCTCAAGACGCTCGGCGGGATGAGCCCCGAGGAGCGGCAGGAACAGGGCCCGCGCATCCACGGCCTGCGCGAGGCGGTCACCGCGGCACTGGCCGAGCGCAAGGCGACGCTCGAGCGGCTGGCGCTCGACGCGCGGCTCGCAAGCGAGACGCTCGACATGACCTTGCCGGTCGACGGCGTTTCCCCGGGTTCCGTGCATCCGGTCAGCCAGGTGATGGACGAGCTCGCCGAGATCTTCGCCGACTTGGGCTTCGCCGTCGCCACCGGCCCCGAGATCGAGGACGACTGGCATAACTTCACGGCGCTCAACATCCCCGAGACCCACCCGGCGCGGGCGATGCATGACACCTTCTATCTGGCGGGTGATCACGACCCGAAGATGGTGCTGCGCACCCACACCAGCCCGGTGCAGATTCGCACGATGATGGCGCAGAAGCCGCCGATCCGGATCATCGCGCCGGGCCGCGTCTATCGCTCGGATTCGGACGCGACGCACACACCGATGTTCCACCAGATCGAAGGCCTGGTGATCGACAAGGGCATCACGCTCGGCCATCTCAAATGGACGCTCGAGACCTTCCTCAAGGCCTTCTTCGAACGCGACGACATCGTCCTGCGCCTGCGCCCGAGCTATTTCCCGTTCACAGAACCCTCGGCCGAAGTCGATGTCGGCTACACGATCAAGGACGGCAAGCGCGTGATCGGCGGCGCCGAAGGCTGGATGGAAGTGCTTGGCTCGGGAATGGTCCACCCCAAGGTGATCGCCGCCTGCGGGCTCGATCCGGACGAATGGCAGGGATTCGCCTTCGGCACCGGCGTTGACCGCCTCGCGATGCTCAAATACGGGATGGATGACTTGCGCGCCTTCTTCGACGGCGATCTGCGCTGGCTGCGCCATTACGGCTTCTCGGCGCTCGACGTGCCCACGCTGAGCGGGGGAGTCGGCGCATGAAGTTCACGCTGAACTGGCTCAAGGAGCATCTCGACACCGAAGCTTCGCTCGACGAGGTCGTCGAGACGCTGACGCGTGTCGGGCTCGAGGTCGAGGGCGTCGACAATCCGGCCGAGAAGCTCGCCGCGTTCCGCGTGGCGAAAGTGCTCACCGCCGAACGTCACCCCCAGGCCGACAAATTGCAGGTGCTCACCGTCGACACTGGCGACGGCACCCCGTTGCAGGTGGTCTGCGGCGCGCCCAACGCGCGTGCCGGACTCGTCGGCGTGCTCGGGCTTCCCGGCGCGACGGTTCCGGTCAACGGCATGGTGCTCAAGGTCGCCGCGGTGCGCGGCGTCGAGTCGAACGGGATGATGTGCTCGACCCGCGAGCTCGAGCTGGGCGACGATCATGACGGCATCATCGAGCTTCCCGCCGATGCGCCCGTCGGCGCGTCCTTCCCCGATTATGCCGGGCTCAACGACCCGGTGATCGACGTCTCGATCACGCCCAATCGGCAGGACTGCATGGGCGTGCGCGGGATTGCGCGCGATCTCGCCGCGGCGGGGTTGGGCACGCTTCGGCCGCTGGAAGAAGCGGTCACGGCCCATCTCTCCCCGGTTCGCCCTGAGCTTGTCGAAGGGCAGTCCTTTTCCGCGGACCAAGCGAAGAACGGTGCTTCGACAAGCTCAGCACGAACGGAAGTGTTGCGCATTGCAGGCCAAGGCCCCGGCCCCGAAGTGCGGATCGAGGCGCCCGAAGGCTGCCCGGCCTATTTCGGCCAGACCGTCAGCGGCGTCACCAATGGCGCCTCGCCCGATTGGATGCAGCGCCGGCTCAAGGCGATCGGCCAGCGCCCGATCTCGGCGCTCGTCGACATCACCAATTATGTGATGATCGATCTTGGCCGTCCGCTGCACGTCTATGACAAGGCGAAGCTCTCGAGCGCATTGGTCGTGCGCGAGGCGAAGCCCGGCGAACAGGTGCTCGCGCTCAACGAGAAGACCTACACGCTCGACGAGACCGTGACGGTGATCGCCGACGCGAACGGCGTGCACGATATCGGCGGCATCATGGGCGGCGAGGACACCGGTGTGTCCGAGGCGACCACCGACGTGGTGATCGAATGCGCGTATTTCGATCCCGACCACATCGCCCGCACCGGCCAGAAGCTCAACCTGACCAGCGACGCCCGCTCGCGCTTCGAACGCGGGGTCGATCCGGCCTTCCTCGAAGACGGCATTGCGATCGCGACGCGCTACGTCGTCGACCTGTGCGGCGGCACGGCAAGCGAAGTGACGCGCGCCGGGCAGGCGCCGACCGAGCCGCGCAGCTATCGTTACAATCCCGCGCTGGCCGAGACACTGGGCGGTCTCGCCGTCGCTGCCGATCGGCAGAAGGCGATCCTCGAAAGCCTCGGCTTCGCCGTCGATGGCGAGTGGAACGTCACCGTGCCGAGCTGGCGCCGCGATGTGGATGGGCCCGCCGATCTCGTCGAGGAAGTCATCCGCATCGAGGGCATCGACAAGGTCCCCTCGACTCCGCTCGACCGCGTCCCCGGCGTTGCCCGGCCCACTGCTACCGCCGAGCAGAAGCTTGAGCGCAAGCTGCGCCGCACCGCGGCCGCGCGCGGCCTCCACGAAGCCATCACGTGGAGCTTCATCTCCGAAGCCGAAGCCGCGCCGTTTGGCGGCGGCGCGTGGACCCTCGCCAATCCGATCAGCGAGGACATGAAGGTGATGCGTCCGTCGCTGCTCCCCGGCCTGCTCGCCGCGGCCGAGCGCAACCTCAAGCGTGGCGCATCGGGGGTCCGGCTGTTCGAGATCGGCCGCCGCTATCTCGCCGACAAAGAGCATCTGACGCTCGGCGTGGTGCTCGCCGGCGATCGCACGGCGCGCGGCTGGCAGGGCGGCAGGGCGCAACGCTTCGACGCGTACGACGCCAAGGCCGAGGCGCTGGCGTTGCTGGAGGCCGCGGGCGCCCCGATCGCCAACCTGCAGGTCATGGAGGAAGCCGGCGCGGTCTATCACCCCGGCCAGTCGGCGACGCTTCGCCTCGGCCCCAAGACCGTGCTCGCCGCCTTCGGCATGGTCCACCCCGCGGTGCTCAAGGCGTTCGATCTCGACGGCGATGTCGCCGCGGTCGAACTCTATCTCGGTGCACTGCCGGCGAAGCGCGGCACCGGGTTCATGCGTCCGGCTTATACGCCACCGGCGCTGCAGGCGGTCACCCGCGATTTCGCCTTCCTCGTCCCCGCCGAACTCGCTGCCGGCGATCTCGTCCGCACGATCAAGGGCGCCGACAAGGCAGTCATCACCGATGCCCGGCTGTTCGACGTCTTCACCGGCACCGGCGTGCCCGAGGGGCAGAAGAGCCTTGCGGTCGAAGTCACGCTCCAGCCGGGCGAGAAGAGCTTCACCGACGCCGAGCTCAAGGCGGTGGCCGACAAGATCGTCGCCGCCGCGGCGAAGCTCGGCGCGAGTCTCAGGGGCTGATCGGGTGATCGAGCGGTTCCTCCCCGGCCTTGCCGGCAAGATGGAGGATCCGGAGGTGTACGAGCCGATGCTCGTGGTCGTCCCCGGCGACCTCGATCCGTTCGATCGCCACTACCGCTTCAGCATCCATATTGACGCCGAGCTTCGCCTCGCCGGGCTCGGCTGCAGCACCGGCGGCGGCACGCTTTATCGTAACGTCGACTTCGAGTCCGACGAGGAAGGCGAAGACGAGATCGTCTCGACCATCCTCGATGTCGAGGCGACCGATGTCGACGGCGCCCGCGCGCTGATCCGCCTGCACATGCCCGAACTCGGCGCGCCCGAGGGAACGCTCGTCCAGTATGGCGAGTATGAGGACCGGTTTGACGGCGAGCGCTGGCACCTCGGCGAGCCGCGCAGCATCGAGGAGTTTTGACGCATGCCTACCGTACTCATCACCGGCGCCACCGCCGGTATCGGCGAAGCTTCGGTTCGCGCCTTCGCCGCCGCCGGCTGGCACGTGGTCGCCACCGGGCGGCGCAAGGACCGGCTCGATTCGCTCGCCACGATCATCAGCGAGAACCGCGTCCACACGCTCGCCTTCGACGTCCGCAACGAGGCGGCGCGCGACGCGGCGCTCGACAGCCTGCCCGAGCAGTTCCGCGACATCGACCTGCTGATCAACAATGCCGGCCTCGCGCTCGGGCTGGAGCCGGCGCAGCAGGCGAATCTGTCCAACTGGACGACGATGATCGACACCAACATCACCGCATTGGTGTCGATGACGCATAAGCTCCTGCCGCAACTGGTCGAACGCAAGGGCGCGATCATCAACCTCGCTTCGGTCGCGGCGAACTATCCCTATCCCGGCGGCAATGTGTATGGCGCGACCAAGGCGTTCGTCCGCCAGTTCAGCCTCAATCTGCGCTCGGATCTGATCGGCACCGGCGTGCGCGTCTGCTCGATCGAGCCCGGCATGGTCGAGACCGAGTTCAGCCTGGTGCGCACCGGCAGCCAGGAAGCCTCGGACAAGATCTATGCCGGCGTGAATCCGATGACCGCCGAGGACATCGCCAGGACGATGCTGTGGGTCGCCGAGCAGCCGCCGCACCTCAACATCAATTCGCTCGAACTGATGCCGGTCAATCAGGCGTGGTCGCCCTTCCTCGTCCACCGCGAGGGCTGAACGCCGCAACCACCATTCGCCCTTGCTGCAGGAGCGCCTATGACGATCAGCGATCCGACCCTCGACACGGCGACCCGCATCGCGGCAGGCGACGACAAGACCCGCTACGATGATGTCTCGATCGGGCTGCACTGGGCGACGGCCTTGCTGGTGCTCGCCCAGTTCGTCACCGCGCAGATCTGGGGATGGTTCGACCGGCCGACGCACCATCTCCTCGTCGTCGCGCATATGACGATCGGCGTGCTGCTCAGCGCGGCGATCGTCGCCCGGCTCGTCTGGCGGCTGACCCCGGGGCACCGCATCGCGCCGGTCGCCACCGGCTGGATGGAGACCGCGTCGCGCGCCGTGCACTGGCTGCTGTACCTGCTGCTGATCGCCGAGGCGGCGCTTGGCTGGATCACGCGCTGGTCCGAAGGGCGGGCGATGAACTTTTTCGGGCTGCTGATCCCGCCCGCTTTCCCGGCCTGGACCAAGGCCGAGCACCACCAGATGATGGAGCGTCACGAACAGGTCGGCTGGATCATCGTGGTGGTCGCATTGCTCCACGCGCTCGCGGCGCTGTACCACCATTATTCGGTGCGTGACCGGGTGCTCGTCCGCATGGCACCGTGGCTGCGCGACCCCGCCGTTGATCCCGCCGAGGAAAATGCCTGATCTCGGTTAGACGCCTGAACTCGCGCTCGCGCCTTTCGTTGGCGGCGGGAAAGGGGAGCGGCCAATGCGCATCCACCATCTCAATTGCGGCACCGATTGCCCGCTGGGCGGCGCCCTGTTCGACGGACGCAGCGTCGGGCTGACCGGGCGGCTGGTCTGCCATTGTCTGCTGATCGAGACCGACGCGCACGGCCTCGTGCTGATCGACACCGGCTATGGCCTGCGGGACGTCGATCACCCGCACCGCCATCCCGCGCGGATCACCCGGGCGATGCGCGCGATGCTCAACATCAGGCTGCGCGCGCAGGAGACCGCCTTCCGCCAGATCGAGGCCCTCGGCCTCGATCCGCGCGACGTACGCCACATCGTGCTCACCCATCTCGATTTCGATCATGCCGGCGGGCTCGAGGATTTCCCCTGGGCGAGGGTCCACGTGATGGACAAGGAATTCGCGGCAGCGACGGGGCCGAGGCGCGGCTTCGTACCGCGCAATCGCTACCGGCCGACCCAGTTCGACGAGGTCGCGAACTGGCGGCGCTATGGCGCCACCGGCGAGCCGTGGTTCGGCTTCGATGCGGTGCGCGGACTCGAGGGGCTGCCGCCCGAGATCCTGATGGTGCCCCTGCCCGGCCACACCTGGGGCCATGCCGGCGTGGCGATCGACGCCGGTGCCGGCTGGCTGCTCCATGCCGGCGATGCCTATTTCTATCGTGGCGAGATGCGCCGGCCGAAACGCCGCTGCACGCCGGGGCTGCGTGGCTATCAAAACCTCATGGAAGTCGCGCGCGACCAGCGGCTCGGCAATCAGGAACGGCTGCGGCGGCTCTCGATCGAGCGCCGCGACGAAGTGAAGATCCTCTGCGCGCACGATCCGGTCGAGTTCGAACGCGCCGCGGCCGGCACGCTGTTGTGAGCAGGCGCCGCCGCCGATAAGGCGGCGGCATGGGCCAACCTTTCGTCGAAATCGCTTCCGACCGGCTGCGCGCCGCGATCAACCCCTTCGGTGCCGAGCTCTCCTCGCTCCGCACGCCCGACGGTGCCGAACTGATGACCGACGCCGACCCCGCTTTCTGGGCGGGCCGCGCGCCCCTGCTGTTCCCCATCGTTGGCCGGCTGGTCGACGACAAATACCGGCTCGATGGCAAGGAATATGCGCTGCCGCAGCACGGCTTCGCCCGCCGGCAGCCGTTCGCGCTGGTCGAGCAGGCCGCGGATCGCGCGGTGTTCCGCCTCGCCGACAATGTGGACACGCGCGCGGTCTATCCCTTCGCCTTCACCCTCGATGCCGCCTTCACGCTGCAGGGCGCCACGTTCGCTACCGATGTCACCGTCACCAACATCGGCGACGCGCCGATGCCGGCGAGCTTCGGCTTCCACCCGGCGTTCGCCTGGCCGCTGCCGTTCGGCACGCCGCGCGCTGCGCACCGGATCGTATTTGAAAGGGACGAGCCGGCCGAACTCTCGGCGATCGTCAATGGCGGCTGGATCGCGCCCGAGACCTCGCCGAGCCCGCTCGCAGGACGCGAGTTGCTGCTCACCGATGAACTTTTCGATCGCGACGCGCTCGTCTGGGACAGCCTCGCGAGCACATCACTGCGTTACGACGGCGGCGACGGCCCGGAGCTCGACATCGGCTTTGCCGGCATGCCGAAACTCGGAATCTGGACAAAACCCGGCGCCCGCTTCGTCTGCATCGAGCCGTGGCATGGCATTGCCGACCCCGTAGGCTTCGCGGGCGAGATTTGGGACAAGCCCGGGATCCTGCGTTTCGAGCCCGGCGAGTCGCGCAGCTTCAGCATGCAGGTGAGGCTGGACGCGTAAACCTCCGTTCGCCCTGAGCTTGTCGAAGGGCGGTCCTTCTTCTACCGCCCCCTGCAACAGAATCGTGCTCCGACAAGCTCAGCACGAACGGACAAATATTGCATGCCTTCCGACCACATCAACGACCGCCGTACCTTCGCGATCATCTCGCACCCCGACGCCGGCAAGACCACGCTCACCGAGAAGCTTCTCCTGTTCGGCGGCGCGATTCACCTCGCCGGCGAGGTCAAGGCGCGCGGCGCCGCCCGGCGCGCGCGCTCGGACTGGATGAAGATCGAGCAGCAGCGCGGCATTTCGGTCACGTCGAGCGTGATGACCTTCGAGCGCGAAGGCGTCACCTTCAATCTGCTCGACACCCCGGGTCACGAGGACTTTTCCGAGGACACCTACCGCACCCTGACCGCAGTGGACTCGGCCGTGATGGTGATCGACGTCGCCAAAGGCATCGAGAGCCAGACCCGCAAATTGTTCGAGGTCTGCCGGCTGCGCAACGTGCCGATCATCACCTTCGTCAACAAGGTCGACCGCGAAGGCCGCGAGGTGTTCGACATCCTCGATGAAGTCGCCAATCTGCTTGCGCTCGACGTCACGCCGATGACCTGGCCGGTCGGCATGGGCGGCAATTTCGAAGGCATTTACGACCTCGCCACCAACCGCCTGCTGCTTCCCGAAGGCAACAGCCGCGAATTCCAGGGCAAGGTCGTCCAGACCAGCGGCCTCGACGATCCCCAGCTCGACGCAATCCTCTCGGCCGAAAATCTCGCCAAGTTGCGCGAGGATGTCGAGCTGGCGCAGGTCGGCTATCCCGAGTTCGATGCCGCGGCCTATCGCCACGGCGATCTCACACCGGTCTATTTCGGCTCCGCGCTAAAGGAATTCGGCGTCGATTCGCTGATCGAGGCGCTCGCCGGCTTCGCGCCGCCGCCGCGGGCGCAGCCGGCCGAGCCGGCACCCGTCGAGCCGGGGCGCGACGAAGTCACCGGCTTCGTGTTCAAGGTCCAGGCGAACATGGACCCCAATCACCGCGATCGGATCGCATTCATGCGGCTGTGCTCGGGCACCTTCAGGCGCGGGATGAAGCTCACCCCCACCGGGCACGGCAAGCCGATCGCGATCCACTCGCCGATCCTGTTCTTCGCACGCGAACGCGAGCTCGCCGACGAAGCCTATCCCGGCGACATCATTGGCATCCCCAATCACGGCACCCTGCGGGTCGGCGACACGCTGAGCGAGCGCGCCGCGGTCCGCTTCACCGGCCTGCCCAATTTCGCACCCGAAATCCTGCGCCGCGTGGCGCTCAAGGACCCGACCAAGACCAAGCAGTTGCGCAAGGCGCTCGACGATATGGCCGAGGAAGGCGTGACGCAGGTCTTCTATCCCGAGATCGGGTCGAACTGGATCATCGGCGTGGTCGGCCAGCTTCAGCTCGATGTACTGCTCAGCCGCCTCGACGCCGAGTACAAGGTCGCCGCCGGTCTCGAACCCGCGCCGTTCGAGACCGCGCGCTGGGTCTCCAGCGAGAATCCGAAGGATCTCGAGGAATTCATGGGCCTCAACCGCGGCGCCATGGCCAAGGATCGCGACGGCAATCCGGTATTCCTCGCCAAATCGGCGTGGGAAGTCGGCTATATCGCCGACCGCTATTCGAAGGTGAAATTCGCGGCGACCAGAGAACGGTAGCGGCGCCGTTTGATCCCCTCCCTGCAAGGGAGGGGATAAAGGGGTGGGTAAGCAAAGGTCGGGCTCGATGCCCGGCCTTTGCTTTTTCTCTCGATGTGGCGTTGGGCTCGCCTGCGGCTCGCACCCACCCCCGGCCCCTCCCTTGCAGGGAGGGGAGCGGCATCACTCCACCCAGTCCCGCTTCAGAAACCGGCTCCCCATGGCCATCAGTGCCCCCGCCACGACGTACAACCCCAGTCCCGCTGCAATCGCATAGCGCAAAGCCTCGTCGCCATAAGCCGGCGTCAGCGCCTTCGACAGCGATCCAATTGCCCAGCTGCCGAGCCCCAGCCCGATCAGATTGTTGATCAGCAGGAAGCTTGCCGACGCGGTCGCGCGCATATGCGCCGGAACCAGATGCTGGACCGCCGTCAGCACCGGTCCCAGCCAGACATAGACCAGTGCCTGCGGCAGCAGGAACAGCGCGAAGGCCACCGGCCAGCTGCTCGACAACACTCCCGCAATGAACAACGGCGCCCCCGCGACGTAACAGATCGCCGGCGCCAGCGCGTACCAGCGCCGGTTGCGCGCCCCCAGCCGGTCGCCGAGCCAGCCGCCGAGCAATATCCCCGCGACGCCGCCGCTGAGCAGCAAGGCGCCGAAGAACTGACCGGTCTGGACCAGGCTCAGCCCGAAGCTGCGCTGCATCAGGCTCGGCAGCCAGAACGCCACCCCATAGCCGCACATCGATCCTGCCGCGGCGCCGAACGCCACCAGCCAGAAGGCGGGTTTGACGGCGAGAATCTCGAACACCCGCGCGACCGGCACTTGCCCGGCGGAGGCAACTGCCCGCGGCCGGTCCCTGACCACGAGCTTGAACAAAGGCGCGATCACCAGTCCGGCCAGCCCGACGACGATGAACGCCGTCCGCCATTCGACATTCTGGGCGATATAGCCGCCGAGCAGCACGCCGCCGGCAGCACCGAGCGGGATGCCGAGCGAATAGATCGACAGTGCCCGCGCGCGCTTCTCGGGCGGGAAATAGTCCGAGATCAGTGCGTAGCTCGGCGCTACGCCGCCCGCCTCGCCCACCCCGACGCCGAGCCGGAACAGGAACATGGTGGTGAAATTCTGCGCGAACCCGCACAGCGCCGTGAACGCGCTCCACACGCCGAGCGAGACGGTGATCACCCAGCTCCGGCTGGTCCGGTCGGCGAGCAGCGCCAGCGGGATCGCCAACGTCGAATAGAGCGCCGCGAAGGCGAGCCCGCCGAGCATGCCGAGCTGCGCATCGTCGAGCCCGAGATCCTTCTTCACCGGCTGGGCGAGGATCGACAGGATCTGCCGGTCGAGGAAGTTGAAGGTGTAAACGAGCAACAGCATCGCGAGGACGATGGCGGGGTAGCGGCTCGACGTGCGTTGCTCGGTCATATTCCTCCGTCATCCCGGCGAAAGCCCGGATCTCGTGCCGCGAGCGCGCGGCCTGTGGCAAGAGACCCCGGCCTGCGCCGGGGTGACGTCTCCGTCAGAACTTGATCGTCCCGGTCACGAACACCTGACGCGGATTGCCATAATAGGCGGTGAGCACGCCTTCCGTGCCGAGCGTCGGCACATAGGCACCGGCCGGTGTGCGCAGGAACTCGCCGGTGTCGGGATTCTGCGCGAGGAAGTTGTAGCCCGAGACAATATAGCGCTTGTTGGTCAGGTTGCGGCCATGGACGCCAATCGAGAACGTCTGGTCGATGTCCCAGACGAGATTGGCGTCGAGCAAGATATAGGCCGGCTGGTCGAGCATCGGCGTGCGCAGCTCGAATTGCTGCGAATCGCCACGATAGGCGACGGTCGTGCTCGCGCTGAGCGAGCCCTCGCCGACCGGGATGCTGTAGGACAGCGTGCCGCTGGCGGTCAGATCCGGCGTGTTCTGGATCTTGCGCCGGTTCGCCACGTCGATCCCGCGTGAATCGATGAAGTTGAGGTATTTCGCGTCGAGATAGCCGACCGTCCAGCTGAGGTTGAGCGTGCCGCCGGGTGCGCCCAGATTGCGAGACGCAACCAGATTGCCTTCGAACTCGACGCCCTTGATCCGCGCCTTGCCGGCATTGGTGGTCACGCCGATGAAGGTCTGCTGGCCGTTGACCGTCGTGCCGATCGAGCCCGGCACCTGCACGTCGGTATAGTCCGACTGGAAAGCCGCCAGCGCGAGGTTGACCCGGTGGTCGAACAGGCCGGCCTTGTAGCCGATCTCGTAGGTCGTGACCTTCTCGGGATCGAAGGCGAGGAAGTCATAGACCTGCTGGGGCGTGCACAGCCCGCCGCTCGGGGTGCGGCACGCCGTCGACTGGCCACGCGGATCGAAGCCGCCGCCTTTGAAGCCCTTCGCCCAGCTCGCATAGATATTGTGATCGGCGCTCGGCTTGAAGCTGATCGAGGCGCGCGGCGTGAATTGCGCGAAATCGGCCTTCCCGCGGAAGTCCGACGTCGTCGCGAACAGCGTGCCGGTACCGCCGAAGAACGGCGATCCGCCGCCCAGATAGGTGCGACGCAGGATCGTCGACTGGCGCTGGTCCCAGGTATAGCGCCCGCCTGCCGAGACGCTGAACATGTCGCCGATGTCGTAAGTGAAGTCGCCGAAGATCGCGACGGTATCCGTGAACACGTTGCCAAAGGTCAACGCGGTCACGCCGCCGGGCAGCCGCACGTCGAACACGGTGCGCGCCTCGGCATCGAGATAATAGACGCCGAGCAGGCCCGAGAAGCCGCCGGTGTCGACCAGCAATTGCGCTTCCTGGCTGAACTGCTTGTTGTTGTAGAAGGCCGGCACGTCGACCTGCACCGCCGCGAGCGAGTCGAAGTCGATCGGCGTCGCGCTGTCATCCTTGCGATAGGCGGTGATCGAGCGGAAGGTCAGCCAGTCGCTCGGCTTCAATTCCATCAAGCCGGTGACGCCCCACGCCTCCACTTCCTGCGCCGGACTGACCAATCCCGCGCGCGTGTCATAGACATCGTCCAGGATCGGCGCACCGCTGACGATGCCGGGAATCAGCCGGTGGCCGCCGCGCGGCTGGCTGGTATCCTTGGTATAATCGCCCGAGACGCGGAAGAACGCCGATGCGCTCGGCTCGAACTCGATCGTGCCGCGCGCCGCCCACAGATCCTTGTCGTAATTGTCTTCCCCGGTGGTCAGATTCTCGCCGAAGCCATCGCGGGTGAGCCGCGCATAGGCCGCGCCGACGCGCAGCCCGCTATTGCCGATCGGCGCGCTCGCGCTGACCACCGCATCGATCTGGTTGTACGAGCCATAGGTCCCGCGCAGCTTGAGCGTCGGCGTGTCGCCGAGCCGGCGAGTGACATATTTGACGGCGCCGCCGATCGTGTTGCGGCCATAGAGCGTGCCTTGGGGGCCGCGCAGCACCTCGATCCGCTCGACGTCGTAAATGTCGAGCACGGCCGCCTGCGGACGGTTGAGATAGACATCGTCGAGATAGAGGCCGACGCCGGCCTCGAACCCGGCGACCGGATCCTGCTGGCCGACGCCACGGATGAAGGCCGACAAGGTCGAATTGGTGCCGCGCGAGACTTCGAGCGTCACATTGGGCGCGCTGTTGGAAATGTCGGTGATATCGAGCGCGCCTGCTGCCTCGAGCTGCTCGCCGGTGATGGCGGTGACCGCAATGGGCACGTCGCGCAGCGTCTCCTCGCGGCGGCGGGCAGTGACGACGATCTCGCCGTCATAGCCCTGCGCATCCTCGGCCTGTGCTTCGACCGGAGCGGCGCTGCCGGCATCCTGCGCGAAGGCGGGCGCGGCGCTCAGCGCAGCGAAGGCTGCACCGGCATGTAGAATCGTACGGGCAGACTTCAGGCGTGACATGGTTTTCCTCCCCAGAATTCGACCCGGTCTCATGCGGGTTGTAAGCTGTCGGGAGAGGCTATACTGAAACCTGAACCGGGTTTCAACTTGGAAGAATGGGGGCGGAGGCATGGAGAGCGAGGCGGCGAGCCTGGGCAAGGAGCCCCGCACCGCGCGCGGCCGCAAGACGCTGCGGGCGATCCTCGACGCGGCAGCGGCGGAGTTTGGCGAGAAGGGCTTTCACGAGGGCTCGATCAGCGGAATCACCCGCCGCGCCGGGGTCGCGCTCGGCAGTTTCTACACCTATTTCGATTCGAAGGACGCGGTGTTCCGTGCGCTCGTCCGCGACATGTCCGATCAGGTGCGCGAGCATGTCGCTCCCGCGCTCAAGGACGCGCCCGGCCAGATCGCCGCGGAGCAGGCGGCCCTGCTCGCCTTCATCCGCTTCGCGCGCACGCACAAGGAGATCTACCGGATCATCGACGAGGCCGAATTCGTCGACCCCGAAAGCTTCCGCTTGCACTATTCGACAACTGCCGACCGCATCGCCAAGCGCCTGCGCGCCGCCGCCGAGCGCGGCGAGGTGCGCGACGAGGTGGGCGAGGTCCATGCCTGGGCGATCATGGGAATGAACGTCTTCCTCGGCCTGCGCTACAGCGTCTGGGACGAGGATGCCGCACCCGAGGCGATCGCGGAGACCGTTGCGGCGATGCTGGCGCGGGGGATCGGCACCGGAAGCTGATCTGCGCCCCTTCTGGAGTCGCGACCCGCCTCCGACAGCCCTGCAGCAACCACCGACAGCGCGCCCCGGCTTGGACGAGAGGCAAATGAACTTCCGGACGACCTGCGCTGTTTCTCCCGCATGGCACCGGAGGAAAGCGCCTTCACCGGATTTGAATCCCTCTGCCTCGCTTCCGGTCGAGAGCCGATCTTCGTGCGCCGCGGCGGTGCCGGGCCTGCCGTGCTCCTGCTGCACGGTTTCCCCCAGACCGGCTTGATGTGGCGCGACGTCGCGCCGCTGCTCGCCACCACGTTCACGGTCTTCGTTGCGGATCTGCCGGGATATGGGCGCAGTGGCTGCCCCGACGATGGCGACGATCATGCGCCCATGTCCAAGCGCGCAATGGCTGCGACGCTGACCCGCGCCATGCGGATCGCCGGATATGAACGCTTCGCCATCGTCGGCCATGACCGCGGCGGCCGCGTCGCCTTCCGCGCCGCCCTCGATCACGCCGATTGCGTCTCGCGAGCCGCCGTGCTCGACGTGATCCCGACCTACGACGTGTGGGACCGCGCCGATGCCCGCCTCGCTTTGGCGTTCTGGCCCTTTTCGCTGCTGGCACAACCGGCGCCCTTCCCCGAACGCCTGATTACGGCGGCGCCCGATGCCATCGTCGACAATGCAATCCAGCATTGGGGATCGTCCCCCGACGCTTTTCCCGCGTGGGTACGCGATGCATATATCGACCCGTTGCGCGACCCCGCACATGTCCACGCCATATGCGAGGAGTATCGCGCGGCGGCGGGCGTGGATCGGCAGGACGATGCAGCTGACCTCCGTGCAGGTCATCGCATCGCCTGCCCGCTCCTGGCGCTATGGAGCGAACACGGGCCGCTTGCGACCTGGTACGAGGATGCGGGCGGACCGCTCGGCCTGTGGCGCCGTTGGGCGAACGACGTGCGCGGTCACCCGGTCTCGGGCGGCCACTTCTTCGCCGAGGAAGATCCGGCGGGGACGGCAAGGCGCCTCCACAGCTTTCTGACGGACCGCGACTAGCAAGCCTGGACCGGACGGCGCACGCATCTTCAGCCTTTGCCCAACTTGCCCTTGAGCGCCGCCGCCAGCGGACTGAGCGGGGCCGCCTCGTCCTCGCTGATCACCCCCGCCTCCCGAAGCGCCGCGGCGGCGCCGGGGCTGCGCGGGAACGGATCGAGCGACAAGGCGAGCGTCTCGGCCGCCGCCTCGCCCAGATCGAGCGCGCTGCCCGAATAGAACACCGCGTCCATGTCTTCCTCGCCAAGCTCGACTTCGTCATGGCTCTCTTCCTCCGCCATCTCAGGAAGGAAGCGGATCGTGAAGTCTTCCTCGATCGTCGCCGGCAGCGGATCGCCGGTGACGCCGCACGACTGGGTGACGGCCGCAGACAGATGCCCCGTCGCATGGAAGCCCAGCGCCGCCCGGCGCAGCACGAACGCCGCGCGCAGCCGTTCGACTCCGACCAGATCGAAGCGACGCGCGATCGCCGCGCATTCTTCGGGCGTGGCTTCGATCTCGACGCGGGTTTCGCCGGCGCCGATCTGGTCGATCCGGTGCGGGCGCGAGAATTCGGGAGTCATTGCGGCAGCTCCCCGGCGAGAATCGTTTCTGTCGGCATCGCGGCGAGACTGTCGCGCAACGCCCGCAATTGCGCCTCGACATGGGTTAGCGCCGCTTCCGACGGCGCCTGCCCGCGATAGAGATTGCGCACCAGCGCATCGCGCAGTCCGTCGCCGGCGAGCCCCTCGCGATACGCGCCGAGCCGGCCGCCGATCATCCCCATCATCCGGCCCATATGCTTGCCGACGACTATGTCGCCGATGCCGATCTGGCGCAATTGCCCGTCCATGTCCTCTATGAAGCATTCGGCGAGCGCAGTGCTCGGCGCGATCGCTTGCGGATCGGTCTCGAGCCGCAGCAGCACCAGCGACAGCACCGCGGCTATCATGTCGAAGCGGCCGTCGATCGTGTCGGGCACTTCGCCCGTGACATACCAATGCGGCGCCCGCGCCTTGGCCACGATCGCGGCATAGAGCTGCGGCATGGTGCCGCGATCGGGGGCGCCGAACAGGCGCTTGAGCAGTCCCATCCTCGTTCTTTCGTCCATGCAAGCGGGGCGCGACCTTGTTTGGCCGCATTTTGCCGCATATTGAGGCGAATGGCGTGCGATGCAATCCGCGCCGGTGCTCGCGTTGCCCTGGAGATTTCAATGCCCTTCCCCGTCCGCCTCGCCGGTTGCGCCGCGCTCCTCGTCGTCATGGGCAGCACTGCCTGCTCGCCGATCCGGACGCATCAGGGCTATGTGATCGACAAGGAGCTGGTCGATTCGGTCCAGCCCGGCGTCGATACGCGCGAATCGGTGCTGCAGACGCTCGGCCGGCCGACGCTGACCAGCCAGTTCAATCAGGGCGAATGGTACTACGTGTCCCGCGACAGCCGGAACTTCGGCTATAGCGATCCCAAGGTCCGCGAGCAGCAGACCATCCGCGTGCGTTTCGATGCCGCGGGCAACGTCGCCTCGGTTGACCGGATGGGCAAGGAATTGATCGCCTCGGTCGATCCCTATGGCAAGACCACGCCGACGCTCGGCCGCAAGCGCAGCTTCTTCAGCGATCTGTTCGGCAATATCGGCACGGTCGGCGCGCCCGGCACCGGCGCTGGCGCCCCGGGCGGCAACACCGGCCCCTAGCTTGCTGCTTGCTGACCGGCGCATTCCCGCGCGGTTCAGCCAGGCTCCTCCATATCGTCATGGTGCCGGAGAAAACCGGCCTGTGAATCTGGAGGAATCCACATGAAGAAGATCATCACTGCAGCCCTGCTCGCCGCCGTGGCGATGCCGGCAGTGGCGCTGCCGACCGCGGCGAGTGCGCAATCGAGCCGCGAGCTCCGCCGCGACCGTCAGGACATTCGCGAGGAGCGGCGCGAGCTGCGCGACGCCTATCGCCGCGGCGACCGCAGCGACATTCGCGACGAACGTCGCGACCTGCGCGAGGCGCACCAGGAATATCGCGAGGATCTGCGCGACCATAACCGCCGCTGGGGCGACAATGACTGGCGCGATTATCGCGGCCGCAACCGCGGCGTCTATGCCCGCGGCAACTGGCACGCGCCGTTCGGCTATACCCGCTTCCGCCCCGGCGTGCGCATTGCGCCCACTTATTGGGGATCGCGCTATGTCATCGCCGATCCGTGGCGCTACCGCCTGCCGCCGGTCGGCCGCTACCAGCGCTGGGTGCGTCACTATGATGACGTGCTGCTGATCGACACGCGCCGCGGCATCGTCATTCGTACGATCCCCGGCTTCTACTGGTAAATCGGCGATCCCGGGGCGGCCGCGCTGCCCCGGGATTCGGCCGCGCCGATTGCGGCGGCGCGGCCGGTGCCCGAAGGCACGGTCCCGAAAGGGGTAGGACCGCGTGCATGAACGCGCGGCAAAGCATTTCGCTCCCGTAGCGACTTTCGATTGTTCACCGCACTGTGAACAGGATCTGGTCGATCACCCGGCCGCCGAGATCGACCAGCTTGAGCCGGTGCTGCCCGCGCTGCGGCAGGATCAGGGGGCGCGTGTCCGCGGTGCCGAGATCCTCCCGGTCGAGCAGCAGCCGATGTCCGGCGACCTGACCGCTCACCGCCACGGCGAGCCGCTGGCGATCGACCGGAATGTCGGGATCGAGCGCATAGACGCTGCCGGCGACCGGATTGACGATCCGCGGCCGCCGCGCCGCCGCAGGCGCCGCCGCGATCCGGGTGAGCGCCGTTCCCTTCACGAAATATTCTCGCCGCGGCTGCTCGATGGCGTCGGCGAAGCTTATCGTCCGGGTTTCGACGCCGTGCGGTGGCGGCGAGGGCCGGCTGGGCGCGCCAGCATGCAATGCTATCATGACGTCGCGCCACACCGGCGCCGCGCCGCTGGTGCCCGACACTGCGCGCATCGGATCCCCCTCGAGATTGCCGACCCACACCCCGACGGTGAACCGGTCGCTGAACCCGATGCACCAATTGTCGCGCATCGCTTTCGAGGTGCCGGTCTTGGCGGCGGCCCAGAAGGGCAGGCGCAGCGCCGAATCGACGCCGAAGGTGCCGGCGCGGGCGTTGGGATCGGCGAGAATGTCGGCGACGATCCAGGCCGCTGCCGGCGCCACGATCTGACGCAGACCCTCGCGCGGCGAATCGCCGGTGAGCCGCAGCGGCGACCACCGCCCGCCCAATGCGAGGCTGCGATAGGCCGCCACCTGCTCGAGCAAGGTCACTTCGGCCGAGCCCAGTGCCAGCGAATAGCCATAATATTGGCCGTCCTCGACCAGCCCGCGATAGCCCGTATCCCACAGACGGTCGCGAAACGCATCGACTCCGGTGAGCAGCAAGGTGCGCACCGCGGGCACGTTGAGCGAGCCGGCGAGCGCGACCCGCGCCGACACCGGTCCCTTGAAAGCGCGATCGTAATTTTGCGGCACGTACAGCCCGGAGGCGGTGTCGAGCTGGACTGGCGAATCGTCGAGGATCGAGGCGGCGGTCAGATAGCCCTTCTCGATCGCCTGCGCGTAGAGGAACGGCTTGAGCGTCGATCCCGCCTGGCGGTAGGACGAGGCGCCGTCGACCGCCGCCGCGGTAGACTCCCCGCCGATCCCGCCGACATAAGCGAGCACGTCGCCGCTGGCATTGTCGACCACCACCACTGCGCCGTCGCGCGCCCGGGTGCCGCCGAGCCCCTGCAGCTGGCGACGCAGCGCCGTGATCGCGACCGACTGGATGCGCGCGTCGAGTGTGGTGGTCACCCGGGCGCCGGGCTTGTCGAGCAGCCGCGCGGCGAGGTGGGGTGCCAATCCCGGATCGAGCGCGAGGCTGCGCGCCGGCCCGAGCATCGAGGCGGCGGCGCCAGCGAACCGGCCGCAATCCTTGTCATGACCGAGCGCGCAGGCCCGCCGCGCGACTTCGCTCGAACCGGCGCCGGGATTGGGCAGCAGCGCCGCAAGCAGCAGCGCATCGTCGCGGGTCAGCGCCGCGGGAGTCTTGCCGAAAAGCCCGAGCGCCGCCGCGGCGAGTCCCTGCGCCTCGCCGCGGAACCCGGCAAGGTTGAGATAGGCCTCCAGAATCTGGTCCTTGCTCCACGCCGCCTCGAGCGCCGAGGCTGCGCGCATCTGGCGGAGCTTGTCCCATGTGCCGCGATGGCCGGGCGCCGCGAGATCGGGGGCGAGATAGGCAGCGACCTGCATCGACAGAGTCGAGGCGCCGCGGGCGCGTTTGCCCTCCAGCCGGTCGCGCAACGCGCCGCCGAGCGCCCACCAGTCGATACCATTGTGGCTGCGGAAGCGGCGATCCTCTGCCGCCACCAGCGTGTCGCGCGCCACCGGCGCAACATCGTCGAGGCTGACCCAGGCGAGCCGCCGCGCCTGATAATCGACGCGACTACTGTCGATCAGCCGGCCGTTGCGGTCATAGAGCCATGCCTCTGACGGTTTCCACGCCGCGACGACCTGTCCATAGCCGGGCAGCGGCGGCGGTCGCGTGATCCACGACAGGGTGACGAAGGTGCCGATGAGCAAGGTCGCCGCGGTGAGCACCACCCGCATTGGCGTGAACACGCCGCGCCAGCCCTGCGCACGCCAGGCGTCGCGCTCGCGGCGGATCCACCCGGCGAGCGCCTCGGGAAAGCGATCGATACGGGTGACCAGGGTTTTGAGGCGCTGCCTCATGCACCGTCATCCCGGCGCAGGCCGGGATCTCGCGCGGCTCTTGTCCGGCAATCGCCTGAGATCCCGGCTTTCGCCGGGACGACGCGAATCCGTTTCACCGCTCCGCCACTTCCATCACCGCATTGGGCAGCTGCGCCCGGATCTCCGGCGAGTACATCGCCTCCACCCGCGTCGCCGGCAGGCTGAACCGGCCCGAGGCATTGAGCCGCATCACGTACGAGATCGTGAAGCTGCCCCGCGGCACCCAGCCATAATAGGCCCGCCACGAGCCCTGCCCGCGCTCGATCCAGTTGGGCGACACGCCTTCTGCCGTCCCGGCCTGCGCATTGAGCATCTCGGACTGGCCGCCGAGGCTGCCGATCACCGTCGCACCGCTCGGCACCGGATCGTTGATCACCACCCAGTTGCGCTCGGCCGATGCGTCGACGCTGATCGTCACCTTGATCACGTCGCCCCGCGTATAGCGCCCGGGAGTCAGCCCCTGCACCACGCTGACCTGTTTGGTCATCTTGTACCCCGCCATCAGCGGCTGGGTCAGCGGCACCGCCGCCTTGACGCGCACGAATGCCCAGGGCCCGGCGCCGCCGGTTTGCCGCATCACCAACGGCGTCGCCGCCGGCGGCAGCGGCAGACTGAAGCTGCGCTGTGGCTCGAGCAACGGCCAGGGCCGGCTGACGGTGGCGCTGCCGAGGCTGGCGGTCGTCACCCCCGCGATCGCCTCGGCCGGATAGGCCGCCATGAATTTCCGGGCGGCGATCGTGCCCCACGCATTGCCCGTGGTCGTACCCCAATGGCCGCGCTGCTGGCGCATCGCGACACCGACCATCATCTTCGGCGTCTCGGCCTGCCACCCCGGCCGTCCCAGCGTCACCAGTACCGCCTTGATCGCGGCCTCGTCGTCCGAAGACATCAGCCACCATGGCATATTGCCCTTGTCGCTGAGATCGATCCGGGTGCCTTCATAGACCAGCCGGGTCCGCAGCACCTTCTCGGCATCGGCACGCAGCTGCGCCCCATTGGCGAGCCCGGGCACCCTGCCGAGCGCCGCCAGATAATCGGCAAGCGACGAAGTCGGCATTTCGTTCGGCGCAATGCCGAGCTGGCCGAGCATCGCCGCGGTCGCCGCGCCCTGCCGCGCCAGCGCCGAGAACGCCGCGATCCGCTGGAGCCGGACATCGCCATAATCCTCGCGCCGCAGTCGCCCGTCGAGCACGGCCTTCATGGCGTCGATTGCCCTTGCGCGCGGCCCGTCGGGCAGCGGCAGGCCGGCCTCGGCCGTGATCGACAGGATATAGGCGGTCAGCGCTTCCGACCCGGCCCACTCGCCGGGGAAGTAGCGCAGCAGCCCGTCGCCGTCCTGATAGGCGGGCAGCTCACCGGCAATGCCATTCCACATGCCGCTGTCGCCGAGCGCGATCGCCCGCGAGGTGCGCTGCTCGAGGCAGCCATAGGGGTAGGCCGCCATGTAATCGCGCACACCCTGCAGCGGCGGCGCCAGCGTGTCGGCCAAGGTCACGTCGACCATGCCGAAGCCGGGCAGCGCCCCCGCTGGCGGCGCGATCGAGAAGCTGGTGCCCTCGCCGACCCGCGCCAGCGTCGCCGCCCAGGTCTCGACCGGAACCGCGGGGATCACGTCCTGCGCCACCGTCACCTTGTCGACTGCCTTGCCGTCGGCCGACTTCGCCGAGACCGTCCAGCTGAGCTTGCCCGCCTGGTTCGGCGCGGTGAGGTTCCAGCTGACCGGCGCGGCGGCGCCCGCCGGAATCTCGACCGTCAGCGGCTTGCCCTGCGCCACTGCGGGCGTGAGGGCTACGGTCGCGGTGACCTTCATCGGCTTGTCCGATCCGTTGCGCAGCGTGAACATCGCCCCGAACGTGTCACCGGTGCGCACCACCTGCGGTACGCCCGGATAGATGCTGAGGTCCTGATGCGTGCGGACGCTCGCCTCGCCCGTGCCGAAGAGCTGCGCACCGTTGGTGGCGATCGCGACCAGCTTGAACGAGGTCAGCGCGTCGGACAGCGGCACCTGCACCCGCGCATGGCCATTGCCGTCGAGCGGCACTTTGCCCTTCCACAGCAGCACCGGCTGGAAATTCTCGCGGTTGAGCCCCGAGAGATCGCCGCCACCACCACCGCCGGCCTCGACGGCCTTCCTGCCGTAATGGCGCTTGCCCACCACCTGGCTCTGCGCGGTCGAGGTCAGCACCGAGATCGGCCGCTCGCCCATCATCGCCGTCAGCACGTCCCAGCTGTCGTTCGGTGCGAGCTGGAGCAATGCCTCGTCGACTGCGGCGAAAGCGACGTCGGCCTCGCGCGCCGGCGAACCGTCGGGATTCTTCACCTGCACGTCGACATTGGCCAGGTCGCGCGCGGCATAGGTCGTCTTTTCGGCCTCGACCGCAACGCCCAACCGGTGACCTTCCCAGCCGACCTTCACCTTGGCGATGCCGAGCCGATAGGCCGGCTTGGCGAGATCGACCGTCGCGGTCGGCTTGCCGCCGTCCTGCGAGAAAGGCAGCCCCCAGTCCCGCGCGAGGTTCGAGCGCCAATTGGCCCAGCCGGAGACGCGCCCTCGCACGGCCATTACCGAGACATAGACGTCGGGCGCATAGCTGCCCGGCATCGGCACTTCGATCACCGGGTCCTTGCCCGACAGCCCGACCACGAAGCTCGACAGCACGCCTTCGCGCTCGACGGTGACCAAAGCCGTCGCCTCGCGGAACGGCATGCGGACCTGGAATTTGGCGGTCTCGCCCGCCTTATATTCGAGCTGCTCGGGAATGACGTCCATCCGGTCGCCATTGTCGCCGCCGAACCACCAGTCGTCGTCGCCGACCAGCCAGGTCGAACGCGTCGCCCGCGCGACATTGCCGTTGGCGTCCTTCGTGGTCGCGACGGCATAGACTTCGCCCGACACGCCCGGATCGAGCTGGCAGCTCGCCAGGCCCTGCGCGTCGGTCGTCGCCGAGCAGGTAGCGCTCAGCTTCGTCGTCTTCATCTGGTTGTCATAGGCATAGAAGCCGCCGATCAGCCGCCGCCGCGCCGTGAGGATTTCGCGGCTGTAAAGTTCGACCGAAATGTCCTGATTGGCGATCGGCTTGCCCGAAGTGTCGAGCGCGACGAAGCGGAGTCGGAGATCATCCTGCTTCATCAGCCACCCATCGGTCTTGATGCCGAGCTGTACCGCGGATGTGTAGATCGGGATCCGCCGCGAGGCAGTCAGGATCTCGCCATTGGCGTCCTGATAATCCATCTCGATCTGCATGTTGGTCGGTTGATCGAGGCTCTTCGGCACTTCGATCGCGGTCCGCGCAGTGCCGTCGCCGCCAAGCGTCACCGGCAGTGTCTGGGTCGGCGGCAGCGGCGTCGATTCCTCGTCGGTCTCGTCGTCGCCGTTGAGCGCCTTGACGCCTTCGGTCAGCGCGCGGCCGCCGAATGTGTAGCTGTCATAACCCTCCGGCGTGCTGATCCCTTCGAACCAGCCGACCCGCAGCTCGACCGGCAGATTCCCTGCGCCACCCCCCGACAGATAGCCGACGAACAGATCGAGCGGCAGCGTCGACGGCCGCACCGCAGCTTCCTTTGGCCCCGCGACCGACGCCTTCATCGTCGGCAGCTTGAACTCGTCGATCTTGAACGACTGGCTGGTGTAGGTGACCTTCTCCTCGCCGGCTTCGGTACGGACGACCTGGATGTCGTAATCGCCCATCTTCGCGCCCTGCGGGGCAGTCCATTCGGTCTCGCCCACGCCGCTGGCGTCGATCGACAGCGGCAGGTCGTATTTGGTGTCCGAGCCGCGGTGCGACAGCCGCAGCGTGCCGGTGAAGGCCGGCGACATGCCGAAGCCGGTCGCGATCGGCTGGCGCACGATGTGCTTCATGTGGATCGTCTCGCCCTGACGGACCAGCGCGCGATCGAACACGGTGTGGAAGATCTCCTGCGCCGCCGAATAGCCATAGGACAGGTCGAAATCGTACGGGCGGATGCCCTCGCCCCATTGCGTCAGGGTGAAGCTGAAATCGTCGGCCTTGCGCGCCGAGATCATCAGCGGCGAGCCGTCGCCGTTCTCGCAATTCGCATAGGTCTCAGGCTCGGGAAGGCCGGCGGGGACGCCGAGCCGGCCCGACGCATCGGTGGTGCCCTTTGCGAGGATCTGCCCGGTGCAGCTGTCGGTGATCCGCACCTCGGCGCTGCCGACCCCCTTGCCGCTGTCGAGCGCCGTCACCCAAACCAAAGACTGGTCGCGGCCCCATTTGAAATGCACGCTCATATTGGTAACGAGCGCACCCGTCGCGACATAGCGCGGCGCGTTGCGCCCGAGCAGAGCATTGCCGAGCCGAGGGCTGGCCAGCTCTACGACATAGAATCCGGGCTTGGTCAGGGGAATGCCGACGACTTCGAATTCCTTGCCCTTGCCCGGCAGCGAGACCTGGAAGGGCTTGCCCGTCGCGGGCGTCAGCAGCGGCTTAGCGCCAGTCTGGTTGATCCGGATCGTCTCCTTGCCGCGCTCGATTTCGTCGGTCTTGGTCTCGGCAGCATCCTCGATCGCGCGCAGCCATCTGGCGATCTCGCCATCGCCGCCCTCGACCTTGAGGCTCTGCCCGCCGACCGCCATCTGGTTGCCGCCAAGCTGCGCCTCGACATTGCGCACGGTGACCGGCAGCACGCCGCCCTCCGCGGCCTCGAGGATGCCGAAATCCGCCGCGAACTTCACCAACGGCGGCGCTTCGTCAAAGCGAACGTCGAGCGGGAAGCGCTCGGCATTCGAGAGCTTGCGCCCGCTCTCGTCGGTAACGCCGGCAGGGAGCGTCAGCTTCGCGACGACGGCGGCGGGCAGCGGTGCCTTGAACTTGACGTCAGCGATCGTCGCCTTGCGCTTCTCCTCGTCGGAAAAGACCGGCGTCAGTGCCTTGCCGTCGGGCAAGGTGATGCGGATCGCCTCGGCCTGCGCGCGCGGGATCGGGGCCGAGAAGCGTACCCATGCGTCCTGCACCGGGCTACAACCCGCCTGCGCATTGACGCGCGAGCATTCGAACCGCGCCGCGAACGGCTTGCGCACGGTGAAGTCGAAGCGCTGATCGGTGCCGGCAATGCGGCCCCCGCTTGCGATGTCCTTGCCCCACACCAGGGCGACGTCGCGCCCGGGCGGCAGCGGACGGCGGCACTTGAGTGCGACCACGCTCGCCGTGGCCTTCACGCGATCCGCTCCGGCGGCGGGAAGCGCCTTGGGCAGGCCGCCTTCCTCGAGGAAGCTCTGCACTTCCCAGCGATCGGTACCCAGCCCCGCGAGCACCTTGCCGGGCACGTCGGCCGGCAGCACGTCGACGGGGATCTTCTCGCCGATGCCGTCGACCGCGCAATAGGCATTGGCGCCGACCGAGGCACGATCGGGAGCGAGATTGGCGGCGACGAGGAAGGTCTGATCCTCCTCGATCTCGCCGCCATACCGGCTCGGCAGCACCGCGCGGGCGATCGGTCCGCCGCTGTCGACGGTGAATTTGGTCTGGCCGGTCAGCGCATAGCCGGCGAGGCTCTTGAGCTTGTCCTTCAAGGTGAAGGTGCAGGTCACGCCGCCGGGGAGCGGGCTGGCGAACTCGTAGACGAAGGTCTGCTGGTCGACCCAGCGGCCCTCGCCGCCGACCGGGCACTCGACATTGAACGGTCCGGCCGCGCGCTGATCGCCGAGCGGCACCATCGGCTGGTTGAACCGTGCCGTGAATCGCTCAATCGCGCCGTTGCCGACGCCGGGCGTGGCCATCTCGACCTGCGGGCTGTTGTCGCCCATCGCAAGCGTCGCGCCTAGCGGCGCGGCGAACAGCGCCAGGATCCCGAGCCGGGCAGCAAGCTTCATGGTACCGATTTCCCCCAATAGGCGCGTCATCCTAGCTTCGGCAGTGACCCAGGCCAACGTCGAATTGACTGACTCCGAAACGGACTGAAATCGGCGCGACTGCCTTCAAGTTAACTTGATCATTTAATCAACATTGCCGAAGATGAGTCCATCCGAATCGGAGACGTCGCGGCGATGGGACGGTCATGCTGATCACCGCGATAGATTCGATTGTACGGGAAACGACGCTCTTCGCCGCGATATGGTTTGCTGTCGGCGGCATCGATGATCTTCTGGTTGATCTGATCTACTTTGGACGTCGCGCTGTTCTGAACTTTTTGTTCCCGTTTCGTACGCAGATTGACGCCTCGTCTCTCTTCGCTAGCGCGCCGGCTGGACGAATTGTAGTGTTCATTGCCGCATGGGACGAAGCGCCGGTGATTGGACGGATGCTCCGTACTGCACTGGCGCGTTTCGACCATGACGATTACCGGATCTATGTCGGGACTTATCCCAATGATCCCGCGACCATCGCCGCTGTTGCCGACGTCGCGGAGGTGGATTCGCGCGTTCGGCTAGTCATCGGCAGCCTGCCCGGCCCGACCACCAAGGCCGATTGTCTGAACGCGCTGTGGCGCGCGCTGCTTCGCGACGAAGCGACCGAGGGCTTCACGGCGCTCGGCGTGGCGCTGCACGACGCCGAAGACATCGTGCATCCGCTGGAGCTGCGGATCTATGCGCAATGGCTTCGGAATTTCGCCACCGTGCAATTGCCCGTCATTCCGCTGCGCCATCCGCAGTCGCGCTTCGTCTCCGGTCATTATCTGGACGAATTCGCCGAAGCGCATGCCAAGGTTCTGGTCGTGCGCCAGGCCGTCGGGGCAGGCCTGCCCCTCGCCGGAGTCGGCTGCGCCATCCGGCGCGACATACTGGGCGCGATCGCCGCTGCACGCGGCGGTGCGCCCTTCGACGCGAGCAGCCTGACGGAGGATTACGAGCTCGGCCTGACGATCGGCATGATGGGCGGCGCCGTTGCCCTGGCGCGCGTTCCTGAAAGACCCGGCGGTGCTCCGGTGGCAGTGCGCGCCTATTTCCCGCACGAATTCGGCGCCGCCGTTCGCCAGAAAGCCCGCTGGCTGACCGGCATCGCCCTCGCAGGCTGGGACCGCACCGGCTGGCGCGCCACGCTCAACCCCGGCGATCACTGGATGCGGATGCGCGACCGGCGTGCGACACTGGCGCTGCCGGTTCTGGCGATCGCCTATGCGACTCTGCTGCTCTGGGGCGGCTCGGCCGTGCTGCATCTGCTTGCCGGTTCGCTGATGCCGGCGCTCTCCCCGGGCATTCGGGCGTTGCTCTGGGCGAATTTCGCGCTGCTCGTCTGGCGGTTGATGGTACGCGCGCTATTCGTACAGCGCGCTTATGGCTGGCGCGAGGCGTTCTGGTCGGCGCCGCGGGTGCTGGTCGGCAATTATATCGCCTTGTTCGCTGCCCGACGCGCGATCGGGCTCTACCTCCGCATGCTGCTCGGCGCCCCGCCGCGCTGGGACAAGACCGACCACCAATTCCCCGACCTGCCGGAGCAGGCGGCACGGTGACGGGGCGCGGGCGGCCGATCCGGTTTCTCGCGCTGGTCGTGTCAGGATGGGTGGGTGTCCGCATCGCCCTGCTCTGGTCGGCGACCGGCTCGCTCCCCGAGGCGATCCGCGCCTTCGCGCCGGCCGCCATACCCGCCCCGCCTGCGCGACCTCGACAGGCGCAACCTACCACGTTGTTTGCTGCCCTGCCTTCGACGCAGTTCCCGCGCCTCGGGCGCCGGACCGACGAATCGCGACCGACCCCTCGCAGCGGGGCGCCGGCGGATCCGGACCGCGTGCAAATGGCGCTGATGGGTTTGATCCAGTATGGGATTCCGACGCCCGTCAGCATGGGTGCCACTCCGCCACCACTGCGGGTCCAGCCCGAAACCCTGTCCGCCTTGCCGTCGCGTTGGTCTGCCAGCGGTTGGCTGGTCGCGCGCGCCGGAACCGGTATCGGCGCGGCACCGGGCGCGAGCCAGCTCGGCGGCAGTCAGGCCGGGCTACGGATTGCGTGGCTGGCATGGCCGCGCCAGCGGCTGGCGGTTGTCGGCCGCGCAGTAACGCCGCTGCGCGGGAAGGGCGCCGAGGCGTCGCTCGGCCTCGAATGGCAGCCCACCGACACGCCGGTACGGCTCGTCGCCGAGCAGCGCTTCGGGCTCGATGGAACCCGCGGCGGCCCCGGGCTGGGGGTCATCGCCGGCTTTGATACCGTCGCGGCGGGCTTTCGGCTCGAATCCTACAGCCAGGCCGGCGTCATTCGGCGTTCTCGCGCGGAGACCTATGCCGACGGGGCAATCCGCGCCACACGCCCCGTGGCGGAAACAGGGCCGCTGCGCCTCGCGCTGGGCGCGGGCGTTTGGGGCGCCGTCCAGCGCGATGCGGCGCGGTTCGACCTCGGCCCGTCCGCCACGCTCGCGCTGCCGCTCGGCAAGCAGAATGTCCGGCTCGCGCTCGACTGGCGGCAGCGGGTCGCCGGTGACGCCCGTCCGGGATCGGGGCTCGCACTCACGCTCGGAAGCGATTTCTAGGCAAGCGGGCTTTTGCAGCGCCGCGCAAACGCGGTATCGCATCGCACCAATGGATCTCTACCTCCCCATCGCCAATCTGTCGGTCAATGCGCTGGTGATCGTCGCGCTCGGCCTCGGGGTGGGGCTGCTGTCGGGCATGTTCGGCGTCGGCGGGGGGTTCCTCACCACGCCCCTGCTGATCTTCTACGGCATTCCGCCCACCGTCGCCGCTGCCTCCGCGGCAAGCCAGGTGACCGGCGCGAGCGTCTCCGGCGTGTTCGCGCATTTCCGCCGCGGCGGGGTCGACGTCCATATGGGGCTGGTGCTCGTCGCCGGTGGCGTGATCGGTAGCCTTGCCGGCGCAGGACTGTTCCGCCTGCTTCAGGCGACCGGCGTGATCGATACCGTGATTGGCATCCTGTATGTCGTGATGCTCGGCTCGATTGGCGGACTGATGCTGCACGAATCGATCACTGCGGTACGCGTCGGCCGCGGCGCAGTCCCGCCGCGCCCGCGCAAACGCCGCCACCATCCGCTGGTCGCGATGCTGCCGCTGCGCTGGCGCTTCTATCGCTCGGGGCTGTACATCTCGCCGCTGGCACCGCTGCTGCTCGGCTTCTTCACCGGTATCCTCACCGTGCTGCTCGGCGTCGGCGGCGGGTTCATCCTCGTTCCCGCGATGTTGTATCTGCTCGGCATGGGCACGTCGGTCGTGGTCGGCACCTCGCTGTTCCAGATCCTGTTCGTCACTGCGGCCGCGACCATGGTCCACGCCACCACCACCAAGGCGGTCGACATCGTCCTCGCCGCATTGCTGCTGCTCGGCTCGGTCGCCGGCGCGCAGCTCGGTGCCCGCTTCGCCCAGAAAGTGAAGCCCGAATATCTTCGGCTGGCGCTCGCGCTGATGGTGCTCGGGGTCGCGCTGCGCATGCTGCTCGGGCTGGCCTGGCGTCCCGATGAAATCTACTCGGTCGAGCTGCTGTGAGGCACTCCGGACCAAAGGCAGTCGCGGCCGGCCTGCTGACGCTCGCGACGCCGCTGCTGATGGGACAGGCCAAACCGGTGCTGGTCCCCGACGTCTCGCAGCGCAATATCGAGATCGCCTATTCGTTCACGGGCGCCGAACTGCTGCTGTTCGGCGCGATCCTCTATCCGCGTGGGCGTGCGCCGGATCCCGAGGACGGCCCGGTCGATATCGCGGTGGTCGTCCGTGGTCCCAGCCAGGCGGTGCTGGTGCGCGAGAAGGAAAAGCTCGCCGGCATCTGGCTCAATGCCGAATCGATGCGCTACCGTTCGGCGCCGAGCTTCTACGCCGTCGCCTCCTCGCGCCCGATCCGCCGCATCGTCGACGAACGGACCCGTGCCATCTACGAACTCGGGGTCGACAGCCTCCAGCTCTCGCCGGCCTCGAGCGCGGTTCCCGAAGTCCAGGAGCGGTTCGATCGCGGCCTGGTCGACCTGCGCACCCGCGCCGGGCTGTTCTACGAGGATGGGAACGCCGTCGAGATCACCGGCGGCGTGCTTTACCGCGCCCGCGTCGACATTCCCGCCCGCGTGCCGGTCGGCCGCTTCACTGCCGAGACCTTCCTGATCCAGAACGGTCGGGTGCTCGCCGCCGCAGTCCGCCCGATCGAGATCCGCAAGTCAGGGTTCGAGCGATTCGTCGCCACCAGTGCCGAGCGCTACTCGGTGCCCTATGGCCTCGTCGCGGTCGCGCTGTCGGTCCTGTTCGGCTGGGGCGCGGGCGCGCTGTGGCGGCGGTTCTGATCCTCGGACCGGCGCGCCACGGAAAACCCAATATTTACAGTCTTCGGGCATAAGGTTCGTCCAAACCCCGGGGAGTATCCGATGGAAGGTCAGTTCGGCGCGCGCGCCTTCGACAATGCCGCGCCCGTTACATCGGGAGATTCGCTCCCCTCGCGCGGCCAGGCGCGCCCGATCGGCGCCGTGCTCGAGATCGCCGGCTCGTCGTGCCAGGTGATGTTCGATCCTGTCGAAATGGAAACGCTTGCCGGCAGCAGCGACGCCGCGATTGCCGCCGCAGGGCAGGTCGGCAGCCAGGTCAAGATGCGCGTCGGCAGCACGTGGCTGATCGCCAACGTCCGCTCGCTTCGCCTCGACAGCACCGGTGACCGGATCGCTGCGCAGCTCGATTTCCTCGGCGAAGGCGACGAGGAAAAGCTCACCGGCAAGCTCTACAAGTTCCGCCGAGGTGTGACGCGCTATCCGACGCCCGGCTGCAACGTATTCCCGGTCTCCACGGCCGACCTAAAGCAGATCTATGCCGCCGACGATCGCGCGCATATCGAGATCGGCAACGTCCATCCCACCAGGGACATCCGCGCCGCGCTCTATGTCGACGCGATGCTCGGCAAGCATTTCGCGCTGCTCGGCTCGACCGGTACCGGCAAGTCGACCGCCGCGGCTTTGATCCTCCACCGCATCTGCGAGCTTTCGCCGCAGGGCCATATCGTGATGATCGATCCCCACGGCGAATATGCCAGTGCGTTCAAGACCGCCGGCGCGCTCTACGACGTCTCGAACCTGCAGATGCCCTATTGGCTGATGAACTTCGAGGAGCATTGCGAGGTGTTCGTCACCACGCGCGGCTCGGACCGTCAGGTCGATGCCGACATCCTCGCCAAATGCCTGTTGCTCGCCAAGAGCAAGAACCGCCTCGCGCAGGAATTCGGCAAGCTCACGGTCGACGCGCCGATCCCCTATCTGCTGTCGGATCTCACCCAGATCATACAGCTCGAAATGGGCAAGATGGACAAAGCGACCGACACCGCCCCCTATCTGCGGCTGCGCAGCAAGATCGATGAGATCAAGGCCGATCCGCGCTACGCCTTCATGTTCTCGGGGATGCTCGTCGCCGATTCGATGGCGAACTTCCTGTCGCGCATCTTCCGTCTGCCCGGCGGCGGCAAGCCGATCTCGATCATCGACGTCTCGGGCGTGCCTTCGGAAATAACTTCCGTGGTCGTCGCGGTGCTGTCGCGCATGGTCTTCGACTTCGCGATCTGGTCGCGCGGCGAAGCCAGGCGCCCGGTGCTGCTGGTCTGCGAGGAAGCGCATCGCTACGTTCCCAACGAGCGCAACGCAGACGGCTCGTCGGTCGGCCGCATCCTCAGCCGCATCGCCAAGGAGGGCCGCAAATATGGCGTGTCGCTCGGACTGATCACCCAGCGGCCGTCCGATCTCGCCGAAGGCGTGCTCTCGCAATGCGGCACGATCCTGTCGATGCGCCTCAACAACGAGCGCGATCAGGCCTTCGTCAAGGCCGCGATGCCCGAAGGCGCACGCGGTTTCCTCGAATCGATCCCGGCGCTGCGCAACCGCGAATGCATCGCGGTCGGCGAAGGCGTCGCCACGCCGATCCGGCTGCTGTTCGACAGCCTCGACGAAGGCAAGCGCCCGGCCTCGGAGGATCCGCTCTTCTCCGAGCTGTGGCGCGAGACCGGCGGCGAGGAACAGATGCTCGAGCGCACGATCCGACGCTGGCGCTCGCAGGGGAAGTAACGCCGCTCCGATTCCGATCCCGGCAAGGGAGGGGTCAGGGATGGGTAAAGAAAAGGCCGGGACTCGATGCCCGGGCTTTTCTTTATGCCACACAGCTCGATGAGCTCGCCTTCGGCTCGCGCCCACCCCCAGCCCCTCCCTTGCAGGTAGGGAGCTTCAGTCCGCCTCCTTCACCGCGCCACGGCCCACCGGCACCGACAGCAGCTGGCTCAGCTTCAAGCGGAACGCGCCGAGATCGCTGCCGGTCAGCTGGCGCAGCGAGCTGAACGCCACCGACCGCGGGTTTACGGCCATGCCATTCTTGTAAAGCTCGTAATGGAGGTGCGGACCGGTCGACATGCCTGTATTGCCGACCGCACCGATCACCTGGCCCTTGCGGACGCTCTGGCCGCTGCGGACGACGATGCGGCTGAGATGGCCGTAGCCGGTGCCGAATTCGCCGCCATGGCTGAGCTTGATGAAATTGCCATAGCCCGAGCTGCGCCCGGCGAACTGCACGACGCCGTCGGTTGCGGCATAGACCGGCGTGCCCCATGGGGCGGCGATGTCGATGCCCTTGTGCATGCGGGTATAGCCGAGGATCGGATGGCGGCGCATGCCGAAGGCAGAGGAGAAGCGGCCGTTGGTCGGCATCGCCATCATGCCGGTGCGATTGCCCTTGCCGCCGCCGTCGAACCATTCGGTCTTGCCGTTCGATTCCCACGGCATCAGCTGGACCTTGTTCTCGCAGCCGCTCACCCCGGCATAAAGCAGGTTGCCGAGCTGGACCTCGCCGGTCGCGGCGCGGTCCTGCTTGACGATGATGTCGAACTTGCAATCCGAACCGAGATGCGAGACCGGCACGCGCGTGGCCAGCGTGCGGATGAACGATTCGACCGCCTTGGCGGGAGCGCCGGCGGCGCGCGCCGAGCGATAGAGGCTCGATCCGATCGCGCCCTGCACGCGCAGCGGCGTATGATCGATGGCGATCGGGATCTGCTTGAGCGAAAGCTGGTTGCCGCTCCGCGCGACTTCGAGCTTGAGGTCGAACTTGGCGCGGAACGCCATGTTCTGCAGCGGGCGCGCCTGCGCCTTGTCGGTGCGGCGGCCAAGGGTTATGTCGAGCATCGTGCCGGGCTGGATCTCATCGAACGACACGGCCTTGGTCACCAACGCGCCGACCTGCTCGGCATCGGCGGCGCCGACGCCCGAGCGGCGCAGCACACTCAGCAACGCATCCCCCGAGGCAAGCTTGGCGTCGAGGCTGATGATCGGGCGCTCGGGGGTGTCGGTTAGTGGCGCAACCAGATTGGTCGCGGCGACACGATAGCCGGTGGTCGCGCCCATCGCGAGCGGCCGGATCGCCTGCGCCCGCGCCGCGTCGAGTTCGGCGCCGGTCAGCGCGGGGGCAACGGTGCCGTAGATCGGCGTCTCGAACCCGGGCGCCATGAGGAAGGTCAATGCGCACAGCCCGATGCAGGTCGCGACGCCGCGATACCAGGTCAGCGTGCCGATACGGGCGCCGAGATCGGGGGCGAGATCGAGATCCGCGAAGACGCGTCGCTTGAGCTTCGTGCTGAGTGCCGTCCCCGGCACAGGCGGAAACGCCGGAGTGACTACCGCCCCGCCGCCCAGTTCCAGACCGTGATCGTTACGCAGGAACAAGGCGCGATGCCCCCCGAAAACCCCGTCGTCGAATATGTCGCCACCCCCGGCGAACACCGAATCACTGTGGAAGAGAGCGTTTAAAGTCAAATTAAGCACCCCGCTTCGTTCCCACGCCTGCGGCGACCCGTGCCAGCGGCGGGGTAAAGGGAACTCCGTTCTCGAATGTCCCTATAAATCAACATGGTTAAGGAAGGTTCGCAATCAGGGGGTGTTGCTTAAGGGCTGACTCGGAACGATGTTGGCAGGCGACATGAGCCAGTTCGCGCGTTCGTCGGTCACTGCGGTGCTCGGCCCCACCAACACCGGCAAGACCCATCTCGCCGTCGAGCGGATGTGCGGCCATGCCAGCGGCATGATCGGCTTCCCGCTGCGGCTGCTCGCGCGCGAGGTCTATGACCGCATCGTCCGGATGAAGGGCGTCGAGAATGTCGGGCTGATCACCGGCGAGGAAAAAATTCTTCCGCCAAAGGCCAGATGGTTGCTGTGCACCGCCGAGAGCATGCCGGTCGAACGCGAGGTGGCGTTCGTCGGGCTGGACGAGGCGCAACTCGGCGCCGACCCGGAGCGCGGCCATGTCTTCACCGATCGGCTGCTCCGCGCCCGTGGCTATGCCGAGACGATGATCCTCGGCTCGGATTCGATGAAGCCGATGCTCAGGACGCTGGTCCCCGATGCCGAGGTCATCGGCCGCCCGCGCTTCTCTACCTTGAGCTATGCCGGCGCGAAGAAGCTGTCGCGCCTGCCCCGCCGCTCGGCGATCGTCGCCTTCTCCGCCGAGGAAGTCTATGCGGTCGCCGAGGCGCTGCGACGGCTCCGCGGTGGCGCTGCCGTGGTGATGGGCGCGCTCAGCCCCCGCACGCGCAATGCGCAGGTCGCGATGTTCCAGGCCGGTGAGGTCGATTATCTCGTGGCGACCGATGCGATCGGCATGGGGCTCAACATGGACGTCAACCATGTCGCCTTTGCCAGCCTGACCAAATTCGACGGGCGCCGCCAGCGCCGGCTCACCGTCGCCGAGATGGCGCAGATCGCCGGCCGCGCCGGACGCCACCAGAAGGACGGCACGTTCGGCACGCTCCATGAGGAAGGACCCGGCGCCTTCACGCCCGAGGAAGTCCTCGCGCTCGAGGCGCATCAGGTGCCCCGCCTAGAGCATCTCTACTGGCGCGAAGGCGAACCCGATTTCGCCAGCATCGACGCGCTGGTCGCCAGCCTCGAGGCCAGGCCGACCGCCGACGTGCTGCGTGCGGCACCCCAGGCGGTGGACCTCGCCGTGCTCAAGCGCCTCGCCGAGGAGGATTGGGTCCGCGCCCGGGTGCGCTCGCCGCGGATGGTCGCGCGGCTCTGGGCGGCATGCGGACTTCCTGATTTCCGCAAGCTCGGCGTCGATCCGCATGCGCGCTTCGTCGGGCGGCTGTTCGGCCACCTCTCCGAGAATAACGGCCATGTCCCGCACCAATGGTTCGCCGACGAGATTGCCCGGCTCGACAATATGGGCGGCGATGTCGAGACGCTAGCCGGCCGGATCGCGGCGGCACGGAGCTGGGCCTATATCGCCCATCGCGCCGACTGGCTGCAGGATCCGGTGCATTGGGCCGAACGCACCCGCGCCATCGAGGAGAAATTGTCCGATGCGCTTCACGCCAGCCTGACCCAGCGCTTCGTCGACAAGCGGACCACCGTCCTGCTCCGCCAGATCGGCGCCGACGCCTCGAACCTGCCGGTGACGATCGGCCCCGAAGGCGAAGTCAGCGTCGAGGAGCATCCGCTGGGCAAGCTCGAAGGCTTCCGCTTCACTGTCCAGGCCGAGGCACGCGCCGCGGACAAGCGCATGCTGCTGGCGGCGGCGGAGAAAAGGCTGGCGGGCGAATTCAGGAAACGCGGCGAAGCGCTGATCGACGCCGGAGACGAGGCGTTCTCCCTGTCCTCGATTGGCGCCACACAGCCCTCCCCCGTACCCGTTGAGCGCATCCCCTTTCCCGTTCGTGCTGAGCCTGTCGAAGCACTGCCTTCCTCTTCGGCCGCCAAAGAAAAGAACGGCCCTTCGACAAGCTCAGGGCGAACGGTTTGGTGGCGGGATGTTCCTGTCGCCAGCCTTCGACCGGGCCCGAACCTCGTCCGCCCAAAAATCACGCTCGATCGCGCCCTTGACGTTCTCGATCCGCAGGCGCGCACCGCCGTGCAGGCGCGCCTCGACACCTGGTTCGCCGCGCAGATCGCGCGCCACCTCCCCGTGCTCGCCAAGCTCGACGCCGCTGCCCGAGACCCGGCGGCGGGCAGTCCGCTGCGCGCGCTCGCCAATGCCCTGCTCGACACTGGCGGCCTGCTCCCCCGCCGCGCCGCGGCGGCGCTGGTCGAAGCCCTCGACGGCGAAGCCCGCAAACGCCTCCGCACGATCGGGATCACCATCGGCACGCTCGACCTGTTCGCGCCAGCCTTGCTCAAGCCCGCCGCGGCGCGCTGGCGGCGCGAGCTGATGGGGCTGGCGCAAGCGCCTGCCGAGGGCGCGACTGTGCTCGCGCGCAACGCACCGGGCGCCGACCTGGCTTACGGCTTCCGCCCGCTGGGCGCACAGGCAGTGCGCGTCGACCTCGTCGAGCGGATCGCCCGCGCCGCGCACGGTGCCCGGCAGGGGCGCAAGCCCTTCGCGCCGGATCCCGCCCTCGCCACGTCGATCGGCCTGAGCGCGGAAACTCTTGGCCGATTGATGGCGCAGCTCGGTTTCAAGACCGCGAAACCACGCGAGGGCGAGCCGCAACGCTGGATCTGGCAGGGACTGACGCCGGTGGCCAAGCCCAAGGCCGCGCCGACCGACAATGCCTTTGCGGTGCTGGCGGGGCTGCGCCGTGGTTGACGGCGAGACCATCCGGCTCGACCGCTTTTTGTGGTTTGCCCGACTCGCCAAGACGCGCAGCGCCGCGCAGGCGATCGCCGAGAAGGGCACGCTCCGCCTCGATGGCCGGCGGATCGAGCGTTCGGCGGCGCCGGTGCGGATCGGCGCGATCATCGTCTTCCCACTCTACGGCAAGATCGTCGCCTTGCGGGTCGAGGCGCTGCCGAAGCGCCGCGGGCCACCGGCCGAGGCCGCCACGCTCTACACGCGGCTCGAAACCCAGGCGCCCAGAAACGTTGACGCCGCAGAATCCGGGGCATAGCAGGGGCCGGCGTTACAGACCTTTGCCGCTCAGGGGAGCCGACCTGCCATGACCTATGTCGTCACCGACGCCTGCATCCGGTGCAAGTACATGGACTGCGTCGAAGTGTGCCCGGTCGACTGTTTCTACGAAGGCGAGAACATGCTCGTCATCAATCCCAACGAGTGCATCGACTGCGGCGTCTGCGAGCCCGAATGCCCGGCCGAGGCGATTCTTCCGGACACCGAGAGCGGGCTCGAGAAATGGCTCGAGCTCAATCGCACCTATTCGGAGGAATGGCCGAACATTACGCAGAAGGGCGACGTGCCTGCCGACGCAGATGCGCTGAAGGGCGAGGAAGGCAAGTTCGAGAAGTATTTTTCAGCAAACCCCGGCACCGGCAGCTGATCGAGGCGCCGCGCGGCGTCCGGAGCGCGAAATTTCTTCGCCGCAGTGCACATAAATGCGCTGCAGTGATGACGTGCGGCTGGTAATTTTATTGCAACCGTGTTAAATAGGCCGCGACGGGGGCGATGACTCGCCCATCCGCCCGGAGAAGCATACGTTGTTGTCCCGAACCGCCTGTCCGACGCTCCCTGCGTCAGGGCCGACGCCGCAACCGTTCGGGACCTGTTATTCACGGAAAGGTCTCTAGCACATGGCTGCCAAGGCGCTGTCCTTCGACGTCGGCGATTATGTCGTTTATCCCAAGCACGGTGTTGGCCGTGTCATCGAGCTGCAGAAACAGGAAATTGCGGGGATGCAGCTCGAGCTCTACGTGCTGCGCTTCGAAAAAGAGAAGATGACACTGCGCGTTCCCACCAACAAGGCCGAGAGCGTCGGCATGCGCAAATTGTCGTCCGACAAGACGCTCAAGGAAGCGCTCGAGACCCTGAAGGGCAAGCCCAAGGTCAAGCGCACCATGTGGTCGCGCCGCGCGCAGGAATATGAAGCCAAGATCAATTCGGGCGATCTCGTGTCGATCGCCGAAGTGGTCCGCGACCTGTTCCGCGCCGACGACCAGCCCGAGCAGAGCTATTCGGAGCGCCAGATCTTCGAGGCCGCCGCGTCACGCCTCGCGCGCGAGCTCGCCGCGATGGAAGAGGTCGACGAGCCGACCGCACTCGAGAAGATCCTCGAAATCCTGCGCAAGGCCGCGGCGATCTGGAACAAGGACAAGGTTCCCGCCTGATCTTGGGCCGAAGCCGCTGAAAGGACGAGGGGCGCGCGGGAAACCGCCGCCCCTTTTCCTTGCCCTCGAGATGGCGTATTATCCCTGCAACACACGGGGAGAAGACTAATGCGTCTGTTGCTGATCGCCGCATTGCTGCCGCTGGGGGCATGCCAGTCCAATGCCGAGCGGGGCGAGGCCGCGCAGCCGAGCGGCACCGGCACCACCCGCAGCTTCGCCGCCACCGGCTTCACCGGAGTCGAACTGCGCGGGTCGGACGATGTCGACGTCAGAACCGGCCCCTTCGCAGTCACTGCGGAGGGCGAGGCCAAGGTGCTCGACCAGCTGGACATCCGCGTGGTCGACGGCACGCTGCGCATCGGCCGCAAGCAGAGCAGTTGGGGTAGCAACGATCGAGGCGCGCGGATCCACGTCGTCATGCCGAAGCTGAGCGCCGCGGCATTGAGCGGCTCGGGCGACCTCGCCATCGCCGATCTCCGCGCCGACGATGCCGAACTCTCGATTGCCGGTTCGGGCGACATGACCGTTGCAGGAAGCGTGTCGAAGCTCTCGGCATCGATCGCCGGGTCGGGCGACATCAAGGCGAAAGGCCTGACCGCCACCAGCGCCGACGTTTCGATCGCCGGGTCGGGCAACGTCGTCGCCACGGTGAAGGGCCCGGCATCGGTTTCGATCATCGGCTCGGGCGATGCCGAGCTCGGCGGCGGCGCCAAATGCTCGGTCAGCGCCATGGGGTCGGGCGAGGCGCACTGCAGCTAAAGCTTGCCTGAACGGGCGCGCCGCGCGACTGTCGCGCGATGCGCCCGCTCGTTCTCCTCCCCCTGGTGGTGCTCACCGCCGCCGCGCCGGCGCAGGAGCGCCGTTTCATGGTCGGCGGGTTCGAGCGGCTGCGTGTTGATGGCCCGTTCGAAGTCGAGGTGGTGCCCGGGATCCCCGGCGCCGTGGCGACCGGCGACCGCGCCGCGCTGGATCAGGTTATGGTGCGCAGCAGCGGCGACACCCTGGTGGTGAGCGGCGGGCCGCTGTCCTGGACCGGCCGCAAGGGCGCGACCTTGCCGCAGGTGCGCGTGTTCGCCCGCTCGCTGCGCGGCGTCGCGCTCAATGGCGGCGCGAAGGTGCGTATCGCGGAGATGCACGGCGCACAGGTCGAACTGCTGCAGGCGGGCGCGGGGTCGCTCGAAGTCGCCTCGATCCGCGCCGACGAGCTCAATGCCAATCTCACCGGCACCGGCCCGATCACGCTGGCCGGCACCGCCGGACGCGTGCGGATCCGCAATTACGGCACCGGCTCGATCGACGCGAGCGTGCTCACCGCCAATGATGCGAGCCTGAATTCCAGCAGCAGCGGCGACATCCGGATCCATGTGCGCTTCACCGCGCGCGCGACGGCGCTCGGCAGCGGCGGGATAAGCATCACCGGCAAGCCCGAATGCATCCTGCGCGGTCCCGGGCCGATGGAATGCTCGGGAACGGTGATCCGCCGCTAGGCGGCGAGCGGGAAGCGCAGCAGCCGGTCCTCGAGCGCCACCAGCGCCTGTGCACCGCGCCCGACCGCGCGGACGATTTCGGGATGATGCGCGTCGAGCCCGCCGGTCAGCGATCCGAACGCCGGCAGGATCAGCTTGGTCGCCGTCGCGACGAAGCAGCGCCGCGCCACCTGGCGCCCCCGCACGTTGATCCGCAATTTCGGGTGGAAATGCCCGGAAAGCTCGGGTCTCGTGTCGCGGGGATCGGCCTCGTGACGCAGCACCAGTCCGTCGACCTCTGCTTCCTCCAGAATCGTCCCGCCGCAATGATCGACGAGCAGCGAATCGTGATTGCCGGTGATCCAGCGCCAGTCGAGCCGCCCGGTCAGCCCGGTCAGCAGCGCCCGCGCGTCCGCCGGCAGCCGCTCGCACCCCGCCGAATCGTGGAAGCTGTCGCCGAGACACCACAGCTCCTCTGCCCCTGTGCGGTCGACCAACGCAGTCAGCTCGATCAGCGTCGCCAGCGAATCATAAGGCGGCAGCATCTGCCCCTTCATCGCGAACCAGCTGCCCTTCTCGAAATGCAGATCGGCGACGAGCAACGCCCGCCGGGCCGGCCAATAGAGCGCGCCCTCGGCCAGCGCCTCGAAATCCTGACCACCGAACGAAAGGGGAACCATACCCCCGCTATCCGGCCGGTAACCCCTTGCTGTCAACTCCGCAACCGCATGCGCCGCAACGAAAAAGGGCGCCGGAGCCACGCTCCGACGCCCTTGATCTCGCTTGCTCCGGACCGCTCAGGCAGTCTGGGGCAGCGCCGCTTTCGCCTGTGCGACGATGGCGGCGAATGCCTCGCCTTCGTGCATCGCGATGTCGGCCAGCACCTTCCGGTCGAGTTCGATGCCGGCGAGCTTGAGCCCGTGCATGAACTGCGAATAAGTCAGACCTTCGGCGCGGACGCCGGCGTTGATGCGCTGGATCCACAGGCCGCGGAAGGTCCGCTTCTTAACCTTGCGGTCGCGATAGGCGTACTGGCCGGCCTTCTCGACGGCCTGCCGCGCGATGCGGATCGTGTTCTTGCGACGGCCATAATAGCCCTTCGCCTGATCCAGAATCCGCTTGTGCTTCGCCTTGGTGGTCGTGCCACGCTTCACTCGTGCCATGTCTCGGCCTCCTTACTTCAGGCCGTACGGCGCCCACTGGCGCACGTGAGCCGTATCGGCATCGGCGAGCACGGAAGTGCCGCGATTCTGGCGAATATACTTCGCATTGTGCGAAATCAGGCGGTGGCGCTTACCAGCGACTCCGTGCTTCACCTTGCCGGTGGCGGTGAACTTGAAGCGCTTTTTGACGCCGCTCTTCGTCTTGAGCTTGGGCATTTTGGTCTCCTTATGCTCTCGAACGCGCGAACAGCCGCGGCAGCCCTTGATGGCCGGGCGTGTTCCTGACGCTCGAGGAAAGGCGGCCGCATAGCGGGGGACGGTGCGGAATGCAATGGGAGTCTGGCCACGAAAGATCCTCCCCCGGAGGGGGAGGGGGACCGCGAAGCGGCGGAGGGGTAGCTCTCCACAGGGGATAGCGCCCGAGGCGCGCTACCCCTCCGTCAGCTTCGCTGCCACCTCCCCCTCCGGGGAGGATCCGCCAATCGCGGGGGAGCGAGGTTGAGTCGGAACCCCCGCTCCTCCCGCGCTTTTTCACCAGAATGGCCGACCGGGACTCGCCCATCGAAGCTGCGCACTCGGCGCCCCCGCCGGGCGATTCGCCCGCGCGGCACGCCCGTGCGCTCGGCACCCCCCTCGCCAGCGTCATCGCGGTGATCGCGACTTTGCTCGGCTTGATCGTGCTCGCCTGGACGGTGCTGTTCGTCACCAAGGGCCGCTTCCTCAAACACACGTTCGAGAAGGTCGTCGCGGCTCAGACTCATCGCGACGTCAAGGTCGCCGGCGACTTCCAGCTCTATTTCGCGCCGTTCAACGTCAGGTTCCTCGCCGAGGGTCTCACGGTCTCAAACCCGGAATGGGCCGGGCGCGGCAATTTCTTCTCGGCGAAGAGGATCGACACGCGAATCTCCACCTGGAGCCTGTTCAGCCACAAATATCGGTTCAACTGGGTCGGCCTCGAGGACGGCCATGTCGACCTGCAATGGGACAAGGCCGGCAAGCGCAACACCTGGACCTTTAGCGAGAAGAAGCAGGGCGATCCGTTCGAGCTTCCTGCGATCCGCCGCGCGCTCGTCCAGGGCACCTTGATCCGCTATGTCGATCCGCGGATGCAGATCGAGGCGGGTATCCGCGTCCACACCGTCGAGGCGACCGACACCCGGCTCGACAATGCCGTCCGCTTCGACGGCAACGGCACGGCGCGCGGCACCCGCTTCACCATGAACGGTGCGCTGCTCAGCCCCAACGCCACGGTATCGGGCGGCGAAAACAAGCTCCAGCTCCACGTCGAGGGCGTGCGCACCGCGATCGATGTCTCGGGCACGCTCCCGGGCGCCACCGAGATCGAAGGCGCCGACCTCCATATCGACGCACGCGGACAGAACCTCGCCGACGTGTTTGCGGTGGCCGGCATCGCGGTCCCCGACACACGCAGCTACCGCCTGCGCTCGGCGATGACCAAGCGCGGCGACGAATGGCGCTTCACCGGTATGCGCGGCCGCTTCGGCGACAGCGATCTGTCGGGCAAGTTCACCGTGGCGCTCAAGGAGCCGCGGCTGCTGCTCACCGCGGATCTCGCCACCCGCGTGCTCGACATCGTCGATGCCGGACCGTTCATCGGCTACAGTCCGCAACAGTCCGAGGCGGGCGCGGTGGTCACCCAGGCCGCGGGCACGCCGCGCATCCTTCCCGACGCGCCGCTCCGGGTCGAGGCGCTCAAGAATTTCGACGCCAAGGTCAACTGGACGGTGCGCACCGTCCGCGCCGAGAGCCTGCCGGTCTCGAACATCACGCTCGGGCTCGATCTCGACAACCGGCTGCTCAAGCTGAGTCCGCTCAATTTCAGCCTCGCGCGCGGGACGGTCAATTCGGACATCACGATCAACGCGCGCCGCGAGCCGGTCTTCACCGATTACGACATCCGCCTGTCACCGACGCCGATGGGCGTGCTCCTCGCCGGGTTCGGCGTCGAGGAATCGGGCACCACCGGCACCTTGAAGGCGCGCGTCCAGATGACCGGATCGGGCAACAGCGTGCGCGATTCGCTCGCCAATTCGAACGGCCGCATCGCCGTGATCCTGCCCAAGGGCAGCTTCTGGACGCGCAACGTCCAGCTCTCCGAGCTCGACATCGGAACGTTCGTCCAGAAGATGTTCGAGAAGAAATTGAAGGAGCCTGTCCAGATCAATTGCGGACTGATCGGCTTCACCGTGCGCAACGGCATCGCGGCGGCCGACCCGATCCTGATCGATACTGAGAAGAACGTCATGCTCGGCCGTGGCGGGTTCAGCTTCAAGAACGAAACGATCGACATGGCCTTCCGGGCCGACAGCAAGAAGTTCAGTCTGTTCGCCGGCCAGTCGCCGGTCGGCATCGGCGGCTATTTCGCGCGGCCGAGCATCGACGTGATCAGCCCCGAATTGCTCGGCCGTGCCGGCGCCGGGCTCGGGCTTGGTATCGTTGCCAGCCCGTTTGCCGCGGTGATTGCGTTCGTCGACGTCGGCGACGCCAAGGCCGCCGATTGCGGCCCGGTCCTTGCCGGCGCCTCGGCCCGCGCCCAGCGCACCGACAAAGGCAAGCCCCGCGACGATGTCGGCAAGGGCACCACCGCCAAGTCCGAAGACGGCAAGCGCTCGAAGGAAGAGCGCAAGCAGCAGCGCAAGAAGTTCCTCGGCATCTTCTGATCCACTCGGGATTTAACGGTCGCCCTTCGATCCTCCCCCGCCAGGGGGAGGTGGCGCCGAAGGCGACGGAGGGGGGAGGTAAGCGACGAAGCAGCCGTTGTGCTTCCTCCCCCTCGGTCAGGCTGCGCTTGACACCTCCCCCTTGCGGGGGAGGATCAGAGCCTCTCCGTCCTACTGCGCCAATTTCGCTCCTGAGCCCGACAGGCTTACACTCCCGCCATCCGACTCGAAGGGAGAGCGAGCATGGCTGACGAACGACCCGAAATGCCCGGTGTCACCGCGCACCTCACGATCCGCGAAGGCAAGGGCCATGCCGCGATCGACTTCTACAAGGCAGCTTTCGGCGCCGAGGAACTTCGCCGGCACCTCGCCGAGGACGGCAAGCGCATCATGCATGCGCATCTCGTGATCAACGGTGGCGCGCTGATGCTCAATGACGACTTCCCGGAATATACCGGCGGCGTCGCCGTTCCGGCGGGAGTCACGCTCCATATAAATACCGACGATGCTGACGCATGGTGGGCGCGCGCCGTCGCCGCGGGCGCGACGATCCGCATGCCGCTCGACAACCAGTTCTGGGGCGATCGCTACGGACAATTGGTCGATCCGTTCGGCCACACCTGGTCGATCGGCGGCCCGGTCACCGGCTGAGCGCAGCCGCCGTGATTGCAATGTAGGATTGCGAATGCTTGGCTGGGCCGGTCGGCAGGGCCGGCCGCTCTTTGAACCTTGCATATCCGGTTGCGGACCGCGTGCGCGAAGAAGGCGATCCGCGGCAAGCCTCCCGTGCTCCTGCGAAAGCAGGAGACCAGGGCAACGAAGTACCGCCCCATCCTGGGCTCCTGCTTTCGCAGAAGCACAAGCTCTCCGACGCTTCTGAATTGAAATAAAGTTACGAGATTGGCTGCGTTTCCGCCAACAGTGTCAAGTTAAGCCCCGGCGAGCCGGGTCGCGACTCAATGCCCGCGACAGGCGAGTGCCTCGAGAATCTCCTCAATGCGCGCCGGATCGCCGGCTGCGATCACTTCGCCGTTGCTGCCGGCATGCAGCGGGTCGCCTTGCCAGTCGCACATCCGCCCGCCCGCGCCCTCGACCACGGGCACCAAAGCGGCAAAGTCATGCAGCTTGAGCCCCGCCTCGACGACAATGTCGAGCCAGCCGCTGGCGACGCAGCCATAATTGTAGCAGTCGCCGCCGAGCACCGTGCTCGTCACTGCCGAATCGAGATGCTCGAAGGCGTGCAGCTGGTCGTCGTCGAACAGCGCCGGCGAGGTGGTGCCGAGAATCGCGTCCTTGAGTTCGCGACAGGGCCGGGCCTGCGCCGGCTTGCCGTTGAACAGGGTCTGGCGGCCGGTCACGCCGAGCCAGCGTTCGCCGATGATCGGCTGGTCGATGATCCCGAGCAACGGCCAGCCGTCCTCCACCAGCGCGATCAGGGTGCCGAAGATCGGCCGGCCGGCGATGAACGCGCGAGTGCCGTCGATCGGATCTAGCACCCATTGCCGCCCGCTGCTGCCCTCGCGGACGCCGAATTCCTCGCCGATGATCCCGTCCATCGGGCGCTCGGCGACGATCAGCCGGCGCATCGCTTCCTCGGCCTCGCGGTCGGCCGCCGTCACCGGCGACAGGTCGTCCTTCGCCTCGATCCCGAAAGCGCCGCGGAAGCGGGGGCGGATCGCGGCGCCGGCGGCGTCGGCAAGGCGCTCGGCGAGCGCGACATCGGTGGGGGAGACGGGCATCGCTCGGCCCTACCCGCCCGTTTTTGACTCGCCAAGGTCACAAAGCGCTGCCAGTCGTTTCGGCGATGCGTCTTGCCCTGCTCGCCTCCGGCCTTCTCGCCGCCACGCCGGCCGCCGCGCAGCTGCGCGCGGTCCCCGCCCAGCCCGCCTCCGAAGTCGAGGCGCTGCGCGGCGTCGAAGTGTTCCTCGTCAACGAGACCGCGGCGCCGATCGCCGATTCCGGCCCCCGCCAGATCGAGGTCACCGCCACGGACGGCACGCGCCTCGTGCTCGAGCGCGTGCCCGGCCCGACGCCGACGATCGCCCCCGGCGGTTTCGCCAAGGCGCGCTACGTCCCCGTGAGCGTCGCCCAGGCTGCAGTGCCGCCCTCGGCGCAGCACCCGCCCGCGGTGATCCCCGCCGAAGAGACCGTTGTCCAGAGTTCGACCGGCGCGTCCGCCGCCTTCGTCGACCGCTTCGAGCCGCACGAGCCGATCTACGGCGTGTTCGGCACCGGCGATGCCGGCGGCAAGCTCCAGGTCAGCTTCGCCTTCCGCCCCTTTGCCGAGGACGCGCCGCTCAAGCTCGGCAATCTGCGCTTCGCTTATACCCAGACGATGTTCTGGGCATTGCGCGAGCCCTCGGGCCCGTTCCGCTCGACCAATTATTCCCCCGAAGTCTATGCCGACATCCCGTTCGACGAGACGACGAAGGTCGCGCTCGGCTGGCGCCACGATTCGAACGGGCGCGGCGCGCTCGACTCGGTCGATCTCAACCGCATCTTCGGCCGGGTCGAGAAGAGCTTCGATCTCGGCGGCGACTGGAGCCTCGACGTCGCTCCCCAAGCCTGGTTCTATATCGGCAGGCTCGGCACCGCGCCCGATGTGAAGGACTATTTCGGCTACACCGCGCTCACCGCCGCGATCCGCCAGAAGGATGGCCTCAAGATCGCGCTCACCGGCCGCGGCAATTTCGAAACCCGCAAGGGCGGCGCCGAGCTCTTCGCCTCATACCCGCTCGCCCGGATCGGCGGCGGCATCGGATTCTATCTCTTCGGCCAGGCCTTTACCGGCTATGGTGAGGCGCTCGACGATTACCGACGGAACGATACCCACGCGCGGATCGGCATCGCACTGACGCGATAGACCGGCCGGCACCAAAGGAGTGATGCTATGCGGATCAAGTTTCTAGTCGCTGCCCTGCTCCTGCCCTTGTCGCTGCCGGTCGAGGCGGCGCTCGCGCCCGGTGCGGCGGCGCCGACCTTCACCGCTGCCGGAGCGATGGCCGGCAAGCCGTACAGCGTCGACCTCAAGGCGGCGCTCAAAAAGGGCCCGGTCGTCCTCTATTTCTTCCCGGCGGCATTCACCGACGGGTGCAACGCCGAAGCCGCCGCCTTTGCCGCCGCTTTGCCCGACTTCACCAAGGCGGGCGCCACGGTGATCGGCATGACCGCCGGCAATGTCGATCAGCTCGCGGCCTTCTCGAGCAAGCATTGCGCGGGCAAGTTCGCCGTCGCGGCGGCTAGCCCGGCGGTGATAAAGGGCTATGACGTGCTGCTCAAAAAGCCCGACGGCACGCCGACGACGATCACCAGCCGGACCAGCTATGTGATTGCGCCGAATGGCAAGATCCTGTTCGCGCATACCGACATGAATCCCGGCGCCCATATCCGCCTCACCCTCGACGCGGTGCGCAAGTTCAGGGCGGGCAAAAGGGCCTGACCGGAGCCCGGGCTTCATGCTTGGGAAAGCTTTCGCTCACCGTATGTTAGCAGTTCGGCGCTAGATCCTGATCCAGAAATATGTGGGCGGGACCGCGATTGTCCGCAACTTGAGAAGCAGGGGTTAGAGCCTATGGTCGGCGCAAGGGCCGTCCGGGCGGCACAGGGAAGCGATTCGTCGCGCCGCCTTTACGACCGAATCGGCGAATTCCTGGTCGATCAGCGCCTCGACGCTGATCCGGCCAATTATGCGTTCGCCTATCATCTGCTCGCCAATCCGGACGGGCCGCTCGCCCGCGCCGTCCATGCCCTGACCGACGGCGGCGTCCGCCTCACCCAGCGCGACATCGAGACGCTTGGCTGCGACATCCAGCCGGGCCCCGCCGCCAAGGGCGCCAAGGAGAAGGCCGACGGCCTCGTCGCCCGCACCCAGATGCAGGTCGAGGGCTTCCAGGACATGGTCACGGCGATGCGCGCGGAGACCGAGGGGTTCGGCCGCGACCTCGCCGCCAGCGCCGAGGCGATCTCGCGCTCGACCGACGCCGGCGGTGCGCCGGTGATCGGCGAGGTTGCGCGAATCACCGCGGCGATGCTCGATCGTGTCCGCAGCGCCGAGGCGCGACTCGAATCGGCGACCCGGGAGGCGAGCGACCTGCGCCGCGAGCTCGAGGAAGCCCGCGACAATGCCCGGCGCGATCCGCTGACCGATCTGCCCAATCGCCGCGCGCTCGAGGAAGCCTATGCCGCGCAGGCAGCCGCCGGCGCACCGATCTGCGTCGCGGTTTGCGACGTCGATCATTTCAAGTCGGTCAACGACCGCTTCGGCCACGCCGTCGGCGACCGCGTCCTCAAGGCGATCGCCGAGGCGCTCAGCCAGACCTGCGCCGGTCACCTCGTCGCGCGCTATGGCGGCGAGGAATTCGCCGTGCTGTTCACCGGCGTCGATCTGCACGCGGCGCACGACATCCTCGACACCGCGCGCGTGACGGTGGCCAACAAGCGCTACAAGCTGCGCGAAAGCGACGCGCCGCTGGGAGCCATCACCTTCTCGGCCGGCATTTCCGCCGCAAACCCCGGTGACGGGCTTTCGACGGTGTTCCACCGCGCCGACCGCCTGCTCTATGCCGCAAAGACCGCCGGGCGGAACCGGCTCCATATCGACTGCCCGGAATCGGACACGAGTGTCCGCTTCTGATTGGGAATTTTCGCCAACCACACTGTGCAATTTCCCAACATCGCTTTCGGCCAATTAGCCGCTTGTAATATTATCAGCCACTTAGCCGAGTTGGCACGCTCCCTGCTAACATCTTGGCATCGGCAGTCGGATGGTCCGGCACCGCTGATCCAGGGAGTAAGTTCCATGACCGCTCGTCTTTCCTCGCTCAACTACGCCGTCTCGCTCGTCGGCGCCGTGCTCTTCACTGCCGCTTTCGTCGTCTATTCGACGCCTGTCCTGCCGATCGCGTGACCCGGGGTAAGGACATGGAGAAGATCTCGATGGTTCGCAGCGCTCTGATCGGGCTGGCCTCGTTCGGCCTCACCGCGACGATGATCGTCGCCACCACTGCGCAGGGTTCGGCTCTCTTCGGCTGAACCCTGCCAATCACGGAACCTCCGGCGTTCCGCACCGGTTCTCTCGGCGAAATCCTCCCCTTTCTGGAGCCAAGCCGATGAGCGATACCGATACGATCGAGATGATCCACGAGGACGCGCTGCCCGGACACGAAAGCGCGCTCGCACCCAAGCCCGATTGGGAGCCGCGTTATCCCGGCTCCGGCCGATTGCAGGACAAGGTGGCAGTGATCACCGGTGCCGACAGCGGCATCGGCCGCGCCGTCGCCGCGCTCTATGCTCGCGAGGGCGCCCATGTCGCGATCCTCTATCTGTGCGAGCATGACGATGCCGCGATGACGGCAGACATCGTCCGTTCGGAAGGGCGCGAAGCGCTGACCATCGCCGGCGACATCGGCGACAAGGCGTTCTGCGAGCAAGCCATCGCCCAAGTGATCGAGAAGTTCGGCCGCCTCGACATACTGGTCAACAATGCCGGTGAGCAGCACCCCGACAAGGACATCACCGACATCACCGAGGAGCAGCTCAAGCGCACCTTCCAGACCAACATCTTCGGGATGTTCTTCCTCACCCAGGCGGCGGTCCCGCACCTCAAGCAGGGCGCCGCGATCGTGAACTGCACCTCGGTCACGATGTACCAGGGCTCGAAGGAACTGCTCGATTATTCGAGCACCAAGGGCGCGATCACCGCCTTCACCCGCAGCCTCTCCGAAAATCTGGTCGAGAAGGGCATCCGCGTGAATGCCGTCGCCCCCGGCCCGATCTGGACGCCGCTCAATCCGATGGGCGGGGCCAGCCCCGAGAAGCTCGAGAATTTCGGCGAGGACACGCCGATGGGTCGCCCCGGCCAGCCCAACGAAGTCGCACCGTCCTTCCTTTTCCTTGCGTGCGAGGATGCCAGCTACATGTCGGGGCAGGTGCTGCACCCGAACGGCGGCACGATCGTCAACGGCTGAGGTTTAAATTTGACACTCTTAGCCGAATCGCATTCGATCTTGTAATATTATTTCGCTTCAACCGACGATATCAAAGAGCGGCCGGGGCGTCCCGGCCGCTTCAGCCAATCAGCCGAAATCCAACATTGCAAGCAACGGTTGCGCGGCGCGCTAGGCAACCGCCCCCGCGCCGATGGGCCCCACCGGCGCCTCCTCGCCTCGCGAATAGGTGCCGGTGAGCAGCCCCGCGGCCAACACCCGCCCCGCCATTGCCTTGACGATCGCACCGCGGCCCGGCGTTTCCCCGACGTCGGGCCCTTCGCCAAGCGCGAACAGCTGGAAGGCATAATGATGCGGTCCGTGGCCGGTCGGCGGATCCGGCGGCAGCCAGCCTTCGCCGAGAAACGAGTTGCGCCCGACATCGCTGCCGCTGATGCTGCCGGCCCCGTCGGGGCGGATCGCGCCTTCCTTGAGCTCGCCCTCGTGCGGCGGAAGATCCCACACCACCGCATGCACCAGCGGCTGCGGGGCAGGCGCGTCGGGGTCCTCGACGATCAAAGCCAGCCGCTCGGTGCCGTCCGGCACGCCGGTCCAGAACAGGGGCGGCGAGACGCCGTCGCCGTCGGCCGTGAAACGTTCCGGCAAGCGTCCGCCATTGGCGAAAGCGGGGCTGGCGAGGTGCAGCGCCTCGAAACTGCCTAGGCCTGGCTGGGCGATCGTCAGCTTGTCCGAGCCCGCGCGCAATCCCTTGAGCGCACTGCCGAGCCAGTGAGGAACATGTTCGAGCATCGGCTTCTCCTGTTGATCCGGCTCAAACGATCATGGCAGCCATCGCTATCCCTTGGCTATCGCTGCGGCTGGCGCGGCCTGTCCCTTTGGGCTAGCGCAGCCGCATGAGCGCACCCCATATCGTCGCCCTGGGCGGAACGCTGCGGCCGGAATCGGCCACCGGCCGGCTGCTTGCCGCTGCATTGGAAATGGCGGCGGCGAAAGGGGCGCGCACCACCCTGCTGACCGGCGACGCCATCGCGTTCCCCCATTACGAGCCGGGCAATGCCGAGGGAAATGCCGCGATCGGCCGCTATCTCGAGGCATTGCGCAGCGCCGACGCCGTGATCGTCGGCTCGCCGGGCTATCACGGCACCTTGTCGGGGCTGGTCAAGACCGCGCTCGACTATGTCGAGCAGCTCCGCGCCGATGAGCGCGTCTATTTCGACGGCCTCCCGGTCGGGCTGATCGCCACTGCGGCGGGCTGGCAGGCGGCCGTATCGACGCTGCAGGCATTGCGCACGATCACGCATTCGCTGCGCGGCTGGCCGACGCCGATGGGCCTTGCGATCAACACCGCCGAAGCGGGGGACGCGATCACACAATGCCAGCCGCAAATGGCGGTGATGGTCGACCAGATTTTCGACTTCCTGCGCCGCTGATCGGCACGCTTAACGCTTTCGAGACGGCTCGCGCTATATCCTCCAGCTTTGAGACCGGGGGGTTTTGAACGCGAATGAAGCAGGCCTCGAGCCATGCATTTGCCGGCGTGCGCCGCAGGGCAGTACGCAGCGTTCTCGCGGCGGGCAGCTGCCGGACGAGCCTCAACGAGATCGCCCATCGTCTGGGCAATCTCGGCTACCTCGTCGTGCTCAGCGATTCGGCGTGCCAGGCTCTCGACCTCGTCTCGGCGCGCGGCTTCGACCTGGTTTTGATCGAGACACTCGTGCCGGAGACCGGCGCGATGCACATGCTCAATGAGATTCGTGGATCGCGCGATACGGTCGATCTGCCGGTGATCATGCTGAGCGATCGGGACGATGCCGTCGCGGCATTCGCTGCCGGAGTCGACGACTGGCTGGCCAGGCCGGCGGCCTTCGACGTCCTCGCCGCCCGTATCGAACGCACGCTCGCCCGCGCCGGCCGGATCGAGGAGCTCAAGCGGTCCAACCTCGCGCTCGACGCCCGGATCGCCGCGCGGGCGATCGAACTGGGCGAGGCGCAGGCGGAGCTTGCGGCCGCGCGCGCCGACCGCATCCGCCTGCTGGGAGCGATCCGTCAGCTGAACGACGAACGCGCCACCCGGCTGGACGCCGCCTAGGTTGTAGAATCATATTCGTACCGTCACCCCGGCCTTGCGCCGGGGTCCCGCTGTCTTACCCCTCAAAAGAAGAGCGGGATCCCGGCTCAAAGCCGGGATGACGGTAATTTGATAAGCGACGTGTTTGAGTTCTCAACCTACCGCTCGAACCAGTGCCGGCGGACGAAATAAGCCGTGATCACCACCGCCATCGCCACGCACAACCAGAACACGCCCCAGAACGCCCATGGCTCGTGCGCGAACGGAATTCCGGCGACGTTCATCCCGAGTAGTCCGGTGATGAAGGTCAGCGGCAGGAACACCATCGCGACGATGGCGATGATCAGCGAGCGCTGGTCGATCTGTTCGGCGCGAAGGTCGGTGAGCGTCTCGTGCGTCAGCGCCGCCCGCTCGCGGATGCTCTCCAGCTCCTCGGCCATCCGCGCGGCGCGGTCGGCTGCGGCGGCGAGATGGAGCCGGTCGTCATCGCGGAGCCAGTCGCCCGGAATCGCGGCGAGCTTCTCGAGTGCGGTTCGCTGCGGAAAGAGGAAGCGGCGAAAGCCGATCGCCTGGCTGCGGGTACGGTTGACCATCCGTCGCAGCTCGAAGGCATGGCCGGTGGCGATCCGCTCCTCGCAATCGTCAAGCGAATCGCCGAGATCGGCGACGACCGGATCAAGCTCTTCGGTGATCGCCTGGGCGAGGGCGGCAATCAGGTCGCCGGGATCGAGCACCTTGCCCGCCGCGACGAGCTCGCGCACCGGCTGAAGCGCGTTCAGCGTCTTGCGGGTGACCGAGAAGACGCAGCCGCCGAGCGCATAGATACGGATCGAGGCGAGCGGGTCGGACGCGGCAAGCTCTTCGGAGGAGAGGCCGCGCAGGTTGATCACCGCGCCCTCGCCGACCGAGTCGCAGCGCGGGCGCGTTTCGGCAGCGGTGAGCGCCTCGATGATGTAGGGCGAAAGCCCTGCCGCGCCGCCGAGCCATGCCTTGGCGCGCTCGTCATTGGTGGTGAGATGCGTCCAGACCAGATCGGCGCGAATGCCGAGCGCCTGCTTGAGCGGCGGCGATTCGACCTTCCCGCCGCGCACGACATAAGCGAAGCCGCTCACCCGGCCATCTCGAGATAGACCGACAGACCCGCAGACGTACCCGGCATCGCGTCGCAAAGGATGCGCGCCGCATCGGCGCGCGCGCGGTCAAGTATCGCCTCTGGCACGTCGCTACGATGGAAGACCCGATCGGCCTGCGCAAGCGCGCGCGCCTGACGCAGAGTCAGATCGTCGGGATCCGGCGAGACGAGTCTGAAATGGAGCAGCGCGGCTGGCTGCGCCGCAACGTCGGCGAGCCAGCGCTCGACCGCACCGTCAGCATGCTCCGCAAGCGGATCGAGCGGCCCGGCAAGCGCGGCGCCGAAGACGCGGCGGCGCGCACTCGCGTTCGGCCAGCGCGCGCGCATGGCCGGTCTCGCTGCCGCCAGCGCGCGCGCCAGGCTGCCGAGCGATGCGGGAAGCACCGCCTCGAGCCGCTGGCGTAGCGCCGCCGCCAGTCCGGCCGAAACGCCGCTCGTGCCGATCGCGACGAGCACCGGGTCACGATCGACGATCGCCGGAAGCGTGAAGTCGCACAGATCCGCGCGGTCGACTGCGTTGACCAGAATGCCGCGTTCGCGCAGACGCCCTACGACCGGCTCGGGATCGTCTATTGCGACGATTGCGATCGCCGCTTCCGCCGTCTCGTCGACGATCGATGCGCCGGCGCGTTCGAGCAGGCGCCGTTTGGCCTCGGCGGCCTCGCCGCTGCCGATCAGCATCACCGGCCGCCCCACCAGCTTCACGAAGATCGGCAGGGCGGCGAGGCTCATTTCAGCCAGTCCGGGACATGTTCCTCGGCCATGATCGCCTCGGCCGAGATGCGGCCCGCAACGACCTCGAACCGGTCGCCCGAGACGAGCACTTCGGGGACGAGCGGACGGCTGTTATAGGTGCTCGCCATCGTCGCGCCATAGGCGCCGGCGCTGCGCAGGATCGCGAGGTCGCCCGATCGCACCGCGTCGATCTCGCGTCCCTTGGCGAAGACATCGCTGCTCTCGCAGACCGGCCCCGCGATGTTGGCTACCATCTTCTCGCCCATCGGCCGCACCGCTTCGAACTCGTGCCAGGCGTCATACATCGCGACGCGCGCAAGATCGTTCATCGCGGCGTCGACGATCACCCAGGGATGGACGGCGCCGGGCTTGACCCAGAGCACCTCGGTGAGCAGCACCCCCGAATTGGCCGAGATAACACGGCCCGGCTCGAACATCAGTTCGACGTCCCAGTTCCGCGTGACCCGCGCAACCATCTCGCCGAATTCGGCCGGAGACGGCGGATTGTCTTCCCGGCGATAACGCACGCCGAGCCCGCCGCCGAGATCGACATGGGTGATCGTGTGGCCGGCGGCGCGGAGATCGGCGACGAGCTTGCCGACCCGCTCGAAGGCGCGCTCGAGCGGCGCGAGGCTCTGCAACTGGCTGCCGATATGGACGGCGACGCCGCGCAGATCGAGCCCCGGCAGCGGCGCCAGCCGGTCGAAGATCGCCGGGGCCTCGTCAATCGGCAGGCCGAACTTGTTCTCAGCCCGTCCGGTCGAGATCTTCTCGTGCGTGCCGGCGTCGACATCGGGATTGACCCGGAGCGTCGCCGGCGCGCGAAGCCCCCGCGCCGCGGCGAGCTCGGAGAGCACCACGCCCTCTTCCTCGAGCTCGAGATTGAACTGACCGATGCCGGCGTCGAGCGCCTGGCCGAGCTCGGCGCGGGTCTTGCCGACACCAGAGAAGACGATGTCCCTCGCTGCCATGCCCGCCGCCAGCGCGCGCGCCATCTCGCCGCCCGAGACGACGTCCGCGCCGAAGCCCTCATTGGCGAGCAGACGGAGCACGGCAAGGTTCGGGTTGGCTTTGATCGCGAAGGCGAGATGCTTGCGCTCGATCCCGGCGAGACCGTCGCGGAATGCCCGCGCATGCCGCTGGAAGGTGGCGGCCGAATAGACGTAAACGGGAGTGCCGACGGCTTCGGCAATGCGGGCGAGCGGTACGTTCTCGACGTGCAGCTCGCCGTCGATCAGATTGAAATGATCCATGATATTCCGTCAATTGGGAGGCGGCAGGTCGAACTTGTCGGTGCGCCTTCTGTCTGTGCTCTCGATGAGGTCGTCGCTCCGCGCCGGGCGTGCCTGCACCGGCGGCTTGAGCAGATCCTCGGGCGTGGGGGTCGCCGTCGCGCCATAAGGCGCCGGAGGCAGCGACGCGCCTTCCGCCGGTTTGAGACCTTCGCGCGCGCCGCAGCCGGCCAGCGCCAGCGAAGCGGTGAGCAGCAACAGCAGCCCGCGCATCATCGTCCTTCCTCCTCGCGACCCTTGCGGGCCGCCGCGATCGCCGCGCGCACCCGCGCCGGCGCAGTCCCGCCGAAACTCGTCCGGCTGTTCACCGAGGCATCGACGCTGAGCACGCCATATACCCGATCGTCGATCCGCGCGTCGATTTCCTTGAGTGCATCGAGCGATAACTGATCGAGCCGGATGCCCTGCGCCTCCGCCGCGGCGACGGCCCGGCCGGTGATATGGTGCGCCTCGCGAAACGGCACCCCCGCCTCGCGAACCAGCCAGTCGGCAAGGTCGGTCGCGGTCGCGAAGCCTGATTCGGCCAATGCGCGCATGCGATCGGTGCGGAAGGTCGCGCTCTCGACCATGCCGGTCATCGCCGCGATGCAAAGACCCAGAAGGTCGTGCGCCTCGAACACCGGCGGCTTGTCGTCCTGCATGTCCTTCGAATAGGCGAGCGGCAGCCCCTTCATCGTCATCATCAGCGACACCAGCGCCCCGGTGATCCGCCCGGCATGCCCGCGCACCAGCTCGGCGGCGTCGGGATTGCGCTTCTGCGGCATGATCGAGCTGCCGGTCGACCATTGGTCGGACAGGCTGACGAAACCGAACGGCTGGCTCGCCCAGATCACGAATTCCTCGGCGAGGCGGCTGAGGTGCAGGCTGCACTGCGCCGCCGCCGTCAGATACTCGATCGCGAAGTCGCGGTCCGACACCGAGTCGAGCGAATTGCGCGTCGGCCCATCGAAACCGAGCGCCGCCGCCGTCGCCTCGCGGTCGAGCGGAAAGCCGGTGCCGGCGAGCGCCGCCGAACCCAAGGGGCAGAGGTTCATCCGCGCCCGTGCGTCGGCGAAGCGCGAGCGATCGCGCGCGAACATTTCGAAATAGGCCATCAGATGGTGGCCGAGCGTCACCGGCTGGGCGCTCTGGAGATGGGTGAAGCCCGGCATGACACTGTCGGCATGCTCTTCCGCCCGCGCCAGCAGCGCATCCTGGAGCCCGGCGAGCGCCGCCTCGGCCTGGTCGATCGCGTCGCGCACCCAGAGGCGGAAATCGGTCGCGACCTGGTCGTTGCGCGAACGCGCGGTATGGAGGCGCCCCGCCGAGGGCCCGATCCGGTCCGCCAGCCGCGCCTCGGCGAGCATGTGGATGTCTTCGAGCGCGAGATCGTCGGGGACGCCCTCGCTGTCGAACTCGGCGGCGACCTGCGCGAGCCCCTCGGCGATCCGCGCCGCATCTTCGGGCGAGACGATGCCCTGCTTTCCCAACATCGCGACATGCGCCTGCGATCCGCGCAGATCCTGCCGCCACATCCGCTTGTCGAACGGAATCGAGGCGTTAATCTCGCGCATCACTGCAGACGGGCCTTCGGCGAAGCGCCCACCCCACATGGCATTGGAGCTGTCCTTGCGCCCAGCGATTGCGCTTCTCCTTCTCGCGACGAGCCTGACCGGCGGCTGCGATAGGCAATCCGAACCCCAGCGGCAAGCGGAGGGGACGAATGTCGCCGCCGCAGCGCCGGCCAAATCGCTCGACAAGCTCGACCGCAGCCACAAGGGCGAGGCCGCCCCGGATTTCCCGTTCGTCGACGGGACGGGCAAGAAGCACACCCTCGCCGATTTCCGCGGCAAGCCGCTACTGGTCAATCTATGGGCGACCTGGTGCGCGCCGTGCGTCAAGGAAATGCCTACCCTCGACGCACTCGCGACGCGCGAAGGCGGCGAACTTCAGGTGCTGGCGGTCAGCCAGGACTTCGAACCCGCCAAGGTTGCAGCCTTCTTCGCCGAGAAAAAGTTTCGCAGGCTCGAGCCGTGGATCGATTCCGAGACCGCGTTCAGCACCGGCCTGGGCGTTAATCTCCCGACGACGATCCTCTACGACGCGGCCGGACGTGAAGTGTGGCGGAAGCTGGGCGACGCGGACTGGACAGGCGACGCAGCCGCAAAGCTGATCGCCGAGGCACGCTGATCGAGCGAAAAGCGGATTACCGAGAAATTGCGCTGATCTCGCCGTGACGGTCGTTGCTTTACGTCAGATGGCGCACGCCGGAACATGGCCTCGCTGATCGGCGCGACGACGCCGATCAAGTGCGCAATGCCCCTCGGCAGTAATGCCGTGGCAGTGGTGTCCGGCGACGCGACGAATTCTGCCCGTCACGCCGCCGGTCGAGCCGGAGCTCAGAAGATCAGGAAGTCTCCGGCGGTGAGCGTCGGATGTCCTTGCAATATCGCGAAGTGGATCGCGGCCCCGGCGCCGGTGCCGTCGGCATCGTACCAGAGCGCGCCGGTGGCCGAATCGTAGATGAGTCTGTCGTCGGCATCGGCGGCCGCGGTTCCGGTGACGAACATCGACGACAGCGCATTCCCGGCGATACCGCCGAACACCGCGTCGTCCAGCGCGATCTTGTCCATGCCGCTGACGAAGTCGCCGATCACGGTCGGTGCCATGCCCGGCTGCAATGTGGTGCTGAACTGGAACTTATCGGCACCGCTGAACCCGTATAGAGTGTCGGCGCCTCCCTTGCCGTCGAGCACGTTCGCCCCGGCGTCGCCGTAGATATTGTTGGCGAGCGCGTTTCCGGTCAGCTTGAGCGCGGTTGCCGCGTCGCGGTCATAGGCGGTGAGGGTCTCTACTTCAGATCCCGCCGAGAGCGTGAAATCGCCCAGCGCATAGACCGTGTCCCAACCTTGGCCGGCGAATTCGATCACCTGATCCGAGGCATCGTCGACAATGTAGGAATCGTCGCCGCCCAGCCCGTAGAGCGTATCGCTGCCGCCGCCGCCGATCAGGCCATTGACCCCCATATTGCCGTAGAGGATATTGCCGGAGGCGCTGCCGGTGAGATTGATCGCAGTCGTGCCGGAGCGGTCATAGGCAGTGAGCACCTCCACCTCAGCATCGGCCGCGAGCGCATAGCTGCCCAGCGCATAGACCGTGTCCCAACCCTGGCCGGCGAGTTCGATCACCCGATCCGACGCGTCGTCGACGATGTACGAATCGTCGTCGCCCAGCCCGTAGAGCGTGTCGGTGCCGCCACCGCCGACCAGGCCGTTGTTGCCCATATTGCCATAGACGAGGTTGCTGGCATCGTTGCCGGTGAGATTGATCGCGATCGTGCCGGCACGATCATAGGCGGTCAGCACCTCGACTTCCGAACCGAACGCCAGCGCGTAGCTCCCGAGCGCATACACCGTGTCCCAGCCCTGCCCGGCAGCCTCGACCACCTGATCCGACGCATCGTCGACGATATAGGCATCATCGCCACCGAGGCCGTAGAGCACGTCGCTCCCGCCGCCGCCGATCAGCCCGTTCGACCCCATATTGCCGTACAAGCTGTTCGCAAACTCGTTACCGCTCAAGGTAAGCGCGTTGGTCGTAGCGCGATCATAGACGGTGAGTACTTCCACCGCAGCGCCGGCGCCCAGCGCATAACCGGTCGTTACATAGACGGTATCGCGCCCCTCGCCGGCGGCCTCGACGATCGTATCACCAGCATCAATGAGATAGCTGTCGTCGCCGACGCCACCAGCCAGCACATCCTGCCCCTCTTCGCCGATCAGGCTGTCATTGCCCGCCCCGCCGTTCAGTCTGTCGTTGCCGGCGCCACCGCGTAGCGTGTCGTTGCCGCCCATTCCCTCCAGAACATTCGCCGCAGCATTGCCAATAATCAGATTGGCGCTGCCGTTGCCGGCGGCGTCGATCGCTCCGCCACCGGTAAGCGTCAGCATCTCGACATCGACTTCCAGAGTGAAGCTGACCGAGGCGCGGACTTCGTCTTTGCCGCCGGCCGCGCTCACTTCGATCGCGCGGTCGCCGCCATCGTCGACGATGTAAACATCGTCGCCGTCGCCGCCGAACATCGTGTCGCCGCCGGCGCCTCCGTCGAGCCAATCGTTGTCGTCGCCGCCCTCAAGCCGGTCCACACCCTCGCCACCCGTAATCGTGTCCTTGCCCGCGCCGCCGATCAGCAGATCGATGCTGAGTGAGCCCTGGATAATGTCGTCGCCGGCACCGCCATCTATCTTCCCCGCAACCATGCTGGCGAGACTGAGGTTGTCGGCAAACTCGCTACCGCGCAAGTAAGTGACCCGCTCGACATTCTGGATGACGCCACCGCCGAAGGTGAATGGGCCCGTCCCGACCACTTGCCCGGCGTTGAAGTTCACTCCCGCGCCGGCGCCCCCGAACGACAGCTGCAAGGTGTCGAAGCCGGCGCCGCCATCGGCATCGTCGCCATAGCCGACCGCAAGCAAGTCGTCGCCGCCGCCACCGGTCAGCACATCCTTTTCAAGCCCCATGTCGGCGAGCGGCGTATAGCTATTTTCGCTGAAATTACCGGACGCCAGCGTGTCGGCGCCGTCATTTCCCACCAAATGATCGGCGCCGGCGCCGCCGGAGATTTCATTCCCCATCGAGGCAGCGCGGATTTCATCATCGCCATCCTCGCCGTAAACCCCTCCGCGGTAATAGGTAACATCAAGCAGGATCAGGTCATTCCCCGATCCGCCATAGGTTATGCCGTGCGCGTGGATGGTATCGTTGCCGGCGCCGCCATAGGCAGCCGCGCCAGAATTTGCATTGGTGTAGAGGGTGTCGTCGCCATCGCCGCCGTCGAGCATCTGGAGATATTGGCTCCCGCGGCCATCGAGAAAGTCGTTACCAGCTCCGCCGAAGATGCCGTTCGCCCGATAGTCAGCGATTACACGATCGTTGCCGCCCATCGCATAGACTATTGCACCCGGCGCATAGTTGCCGATGCTGGACAGTGTGATGTCGTCATCATAATTGCTGCCCTGGAGCCAGCCCACACCTTCGATGCCACTGATGGTTCCGCTGCCATTGGTCAATACCGACTGATGAAAGTCGAGTGTGACACCGCTCGTGGCGCCGAGGAGACTGAGATAGAGCACGTCTTCGGAACTTGCGCCGCCGTCGACCGTGTCATTAAATCCGGCGAAGAGATAATCCCACCCGTCGCCGCCGTTCAGTGTGTCGGCCTCCGAGCCGGTATCGAGAACCGGATTGTTGAGATAGTAGATGCTATAGGGATATCCGAAGACCGCATAGCGCGCGCCAGCGAACAAAATATCCGATCCTTGGCCCCCATTCAGCACATCGGAACCGCCACCTCCGGCCAGAACGTCGTCACCGGCATTGCCGTGGGCAGTATCATCAGCAGCGCCACCTTCGAAAAGGTTGCCGTTATCGTCACCCACGAATAGCGTCACAGTCTATCCCCCGTGAACAGGCGCCGCCGCGCCTAACGTTCTCGGCAACTGCGGTTCGGCCTTTAAGAAGTCAAGCGCCGTTCGCCGGGGAAGAATCGAGGCTCGACCAACACATCCAAGGCTTACCTGAGACGGACGACCACCGCCCACGCCCCGTGTGGAATGCTGCGGGTCAGCTAATGCCCCGATTTGGTACGTTCCCCTCTAGCCTTTTCCCAATTCCGCGGGAGAAGGCGCCAGATCAACGCCCGGCAAGTATCATGTCATCTGTTTTGGGTGTGGGATGACCCGTGAACGGCAATCGAGCAACACCTTGCCGCGCGGCAGCCTGGAAAACCGGCATACATGATCGAACGGCGATTTCGGATACTCTGCACGCGCCCAGGACGGCTGCCGCTGGGGTAAGTACCTGGGCGTATGGCCCGCCGACAACGATCTGCAACCGGTATCTCGATCAATCCGCCCATGGCATCCGGGCAGCGGCCGTTCGTGGATATCGCACCCTCAGACCCAGTGCCGGATGGACTATTGATCGACAGCGGCTCCGTGAATGCGCGTGCCTCGGCCGCAGACCACCAAGAAGGGCGATTGACATATCAGAGCCGGGCCTTGTGCGCAGCAAGCCGCGCACGCGCGCGGGAGACTTCGTTTGCCATCGCGGCGAGAGCAGCGGCTATAGCTGCGCCGAAGTCAAGTTACTCGACTTCGCTCCTGCAGAGGAATTGTGCGGCGGTGTTTGCTTGCTGATCTGGGTCACCGTTCAGGCCCGCGCTGCAAAGGGGGAGATAATGGCGGCCCGGTGTTCAGCGGCGCCACGGCGTTCGGAGTTGTCGAGGCCGCGAGCTATCGCTCCGACAGGTCGTGCGTTTCTATTTCTATATGTCGCTCGACTATTTGCCTGCTCCCTGGTCTCTGCTCCTCGACACTCGCATCGAGAAGCATAGTTCACCGGACGCAAATTCGCACGTACCATCAGGCTCGTCACCTATGCCTTGCTGACCTGCTTCCCGGCATTGCCCCCGGTCGCCACCTTGCAGCGCCTGCCGCGATGCGCCAGCCATGTCCGGCGACATCATAATCGGCGAGCAGGCGGGGATCGACGATGAGGCTCACCCGCTTTGTCTCGCCGGGCTGCAGCGCGACCTTGTCGAAGGCAAGCAGGCGACGCGCCGGTCCGCCGCTGGCGCGCCGGCTGGCGGTAGCCGCACTGCCCGTTCCTCCTCGCTCTGATCGCGGCGCCCAGCCGTGTCAGACACAACTCGTCATCGGTGCCTGCACCGGCCCTCCGGGAGGCCAATTAGCAATCGCACGAAGACGAGCCTGACGACGCGGGAGACCTTCTCCCGCGTCGCGGTTAGACCTCGGCTCAGAAGATCAGGAAGTCTCCGGCGGTGAGCGTCGGATGTCCTTGCAATATCGCGAAGTGGATCGCGGCCCCGGCGCCGGTGCCGTCGGCATCGTACCAGAGCGCGCCGGTGGCCGAATCGTAGATGAGTCTGTCGTCGGCATCGGCGGCCGCGGTTCCGGTGACGAACATCGACGACAGCGCATTCCCGGCGATACCGCCGAACACCGCGTCGTCCAGCGCGATCTTGTCCATGCCGCTGACGAAGTCGCCGATCACGGTCGGTGCCATGCCCGGCTGCAATGTGGTGCTGAACTGGAACTTATCGGCACCGCTGAACCCGTATAGAGTGTCGGCGCCTCCCTTGCCGTCGAGCACGTTCGCCCCGGCGTCGCCGTAGATATTGTTGGCGAGCGCGTTTCCGGTCAGCTTGAGCGCGGTTGCCGCGTCGCGGTCATAGGCGGTGAGGGTCTCTACTTCAGATCCCGCCGAGAGCGTGAAATCGCCCAGCGCATAGACCGTGTCCCAACCTTGGCCGGCGAATTCGATCACCTGATCCGAGGCATCGTCGACAATGTAGGAATCGTCGCCGCCCAGCCCGTAGAGCGTATCGCTGCCGCCGCCGCCGATCAGGCCATTGACCCCCATATTGCCGTAGAGGATATTGCCGGAGGCGCTGCCGGTGAGATTGATCGCAGTCGTGCCGGAGCGGTCATAGGCAGTGAGCACCTCCACCTCAGCATCGGCCGCGAGCGCATAGCTGCCCAGCGCATAGACCGTGTCCCAACCCTGGCCGGCGAGTTCGATCACCCGATCCGACGCGTCGTCGACGATGTACGAATCGTCGTCGCCCAGCCCGTAGAGCGTGTCGGTGCCGCCACCGCCGACCAGGCCGTTGTTGCCCATATTGCCATAGACGAGGTTGCTGGCATCGTTGCCGGTGAGATTGATCGCGATCGTGCCGGCACGATCATAGGCGGTCAGCACCTCGACTTCCGAACCGAACGCCAGCGCGTAGCTCCCGAGCGCATACACCGTGTCCCAGCCCTGCCCGGCAGCCTCGACCACCTGATCCGACGCATCGTCGACGATATAGGCATCATCGCCACCGAGGCCGTAGAGCACGTCGCTCCCGCCGCCGCCGATCAGCCCGTTCGACCCCATATTGCCGTACAAGCTGTTCGCAAACTCGTTACCGCTCAAGGTAAGCGCGTTGGTCGTAGCGCGATCATAGACGGTGAGTACTTCCACCGCAGCGCCGGCGCCCAGCGCATAACCGGTCGTTACATAGACGGTATCGCGCCCCTCGCCGGCGGCCTCGATGATCGTATCACCAGCATCAATGAGATAGCTGTCGTCCCCCACGCCACCAGCCAGCACATCCTGCCCCTCTTCGCCGATCAGGCTGTCATTGCCCGCCCCGCCGTTCAGTCTGTCGTTGCCGAGCCCGCCATAGAGGAGGTCGTTGCCCTGCTCTCCATAAAGAGTGTCATCGCCGCCACCGCCATCGAGACCGTCGTCCTCTGCACCACCATATGCCGTGTCGTTGCCGCCAAGACCCACATAGAAGTCGCGGTTCTGGGTGCCGACAAAGCTGTCTGCGCCTTCAACGCCGTACACTACGGAGAAGAGAATCTGCGCGCGCACATCCAGGTCGCTCGAGCCCGTAGTGAAGAAGTCTTGCCATGCGAACACGATCTGCCCGTCGTCGAGCGCGGCGACGTCGGGAAGCTGCTTGGCCGAGTTCCGACTTCCTCCGAGCAAGAAACTGTCGCCGACCTTCACCGCCGTATCGTTGAGGAACTGTCCGCCGAGCACCATGGCTTCACCCGCCAAGGTCGTCCAGGTGACCAAAACGCCTTTGCCAGTCACATATTCCAGGGACAGCGGCGCATTGCTGACGGTGGTCGTAACTTGCTGTGCCGCGCCCACGCGGTTGCCGGCGGCGTCGAACGCCTGCGCCCACACGCCCTTATGTCCGTTCGGCGTGCCGTACGGGTTACCGTCGTCGACCCAAGCGCCGATGAACCCGCCACCTGGCAGTCCGATGAGCCCGGATTGCGTTTGGGTGCCCGGGACGAAATCGTTCAGACTGAACTGCGCGCCCGACTTGGTGCCGTTGGCGTTGAGGATCTGCGCCTGCGTGCCGTAAGAAAGATTCTGCCCATCGGATTCAAAGTCGAGCCACGACACGACAAACCGGCCATCGGCAAGCGCAGTCATCGTTGGGGCGAGTTTGTCGCCGAGGCGAGCGTCGTTCACGATGAATTCGCCGCCCACACGCGTGCCATCGGCAGCGAAAGCCTGACCGCGGATATTATCGTAGCCTGAATTTTCAGCCTGGCTCCAGACGATGGCGAAGCCCCCGCCGGCGAGGCCGATTACTTCCGAATCGGTCTGGAACCCGTCGATGCTGCTGTTTGCGACGAATTCCGAGCCGACCTTCTGGCCCAGCGCATCGAAAACCTGTGCCTTGATGTCGAAAACGGCCGGATAGGGCGACTCCTCGGACCAGGTGATCACGAATCCGCCATTGGACAGCACCGCGATCGCAGGTTCGACCTGGTACGCGGCCGCAGACGCAGGTACCTGAAATTCGTCACCGATCGTACGCCCGTTACCGTCATAGATCCGCGCGTGGATTCCGGGTTCATTGAACGAATCGACGTCCTGCCAAACCACAACGAAATTACCGTCGGGGAGTGCCGTGACACGCGGCGCCTGCTGAGTCTGAAAGCCGTTTTGGTTAACTTGATAATCGTCGGCGACAAAATAGCCGTTACTGGTGACGTTCAAAGGCACTGCAGATCTCCCTGAAGGCCGGCGTCATCGGCCGCCCAAAACTACATTCTCATCGGTGATTTAATCGACAGACTAGATTGGCAGGAAGAAGCACGGCGGCGCGCGGCCGGTCAAGCAGTCGAGCCTGCGGGCTGTCTCGAAAGTCGGATCGTCTCGGCGATCAGCCAGTCCCGGCCGAAGCGCGATCCCGGTCAGCCCCAGCCAGCCGGCGAAGCCTCACCGCCCGGCCAAGCCGCAGTCGCGCAAGATCCTCCGAGGTCGGTGCGCCCGAACGCTGCCAGGCAGCGCAATATTCGATTCGGCAGCTTGTGCCGGAGAAAGCTGGATGCCCCGTGAGGATTCGAACCTCAATTGACGGAGTCAGAGTCCGTAGTCTTACCTTTAGACGACGGGGCAACAGGGCCGGCCAGATAGGGCGGCATCCCGGCGCTGTCAACGCCGCTTCTCGGCCGCGCCTTGCCCCGCTGGCGCGGCTGCGCTAGCCTCGCGTCCAAGCACCGGACGGCCGCATCTGGCCGAGACGGAACAGAAAATAAGCGAGTGCATGCAATGGGGAATGGCCCGGCCAGAGTGCCCCGTGGCCGGAGCGGCGGTTCCGCCCGGCCGATACCGAAAGCGCCGCCGGAGCGGCAGGCCCGCGCACGCTGGCCCGAATCGCGCCACTTCGCCGCGCTCGACCTCGGCACCAATAATTGCCGATTGCTGATCGCGCGGCCGCAAGGCACTGGGTTCACGGTGATCGACGCGTTTTCGCGAATCGTGCGGCTGGGCGAAGGCCTCGCCACCACCGGCAAGCTGTCCGACGCGGCGATCGACCGCACTCTGGCGGCGCTGCGGATTTGCGCCGAGAAGCTCAAGCGGCGCAACGTCGCATTGGCGCGCTCGGTCGCGACCGAGGCGTGCCGCCAGGCTTCGAACGGCGCGGAGTTCATCGAGCGCGTCTATCGCGAGACCGGCATCGCGCTCGACATCATCACCGCCGAGGAAGAGGCGCGGCTCGCCGTGCTCGGCTGCCATGCGCTGCTCGAGCCCGGCGACGGTCCGGCTTTGGTGTTCGATATCGGCGGCGGCTCGACCGAGCTCGTCCTCGTCGATTCGCGTGCGGAGGTGCCGCGCATCCTCGATTGGCACAGCGCACCCTGGGGTGTGGTGTCGCTGACCGAGGCGGTCGGGCTCGCCGACGGGGCCGAGCGGGGCGCCGCGGTCTATGCCGGTATGCGCGCGCGCGTGGCGGAGAGTTTCGCGCCGTTCGTCGCGCGGCTCAGAACCCCCAAGGGCACCCGGCGGCTGCTCGGGACCTCGGGCACGGTCACGACGCTCGCGAGCGTCCATCTCGGCTTGCCGGCTTATGATCGCTCGGTCGTGGACGGCCTGATCGTGCCGACCACGGCGATGCGGAACGTCAGTCAGCGGATCTCGGCGATGAGTATGGCCGAACGCTCGCAGGTCCCGTGTATCGGCGCCGAGCGCGCCGATCTGGTGGTGGCGGGCTGCGCGATTCTCGAGACAATCATCGATTTGTGGCCGGCCGAGCGGCTCGGCATCGCCGATCGCGGCATTCGCGAAGGCATATTGCGGCGTTTGATGAACGGGGACAGGGTATGAGCCGTGGTGGCGCGCGCGGGCACACCCGCGTAAAGACGGCGCGCAGCCGCACGGCGCAGTCGACGCGCTGGCTCGAACGCCAGCTCAACGATCCCTATGTCAAACGCGCCAAGGCCGAGGGCTATCGCAGCCGCGCGGTGTACAAGCTGCTCGAACTCGACGAGAAGTTCGACATTCTCAAAGGCTCGAAGCGCGTCGTCGATCTCGGCATCGCGCCGGGCGGCTGGACCCAGCTCGTGCGCAAGCGCCTGCCCAAGGCAACCGTGGTCGGCATCGATTTGCTGCCGGTCGACCCGATCGAGGGCGCGACGATCCTGCAGATGGACTTCATGGACGATGCGGCGCCCGCACGGCTGCTCGAGGAACTCGGCGGCGCGCCCGACCTGATTTTGTCGGACATGGCCGCCAACACTGTCGGCCATCCGCAGACCGACGCCTTGCGCACGCTCGGCCTCGTCGAGGCGGCACTGGACTTCGCGATACGGACGCTCGAGCCGGGCGGAGACTTCGTCGCCAAGGTGTTCGCCGGAGGCGCTGATTCCGCGCTCGTCGCCGAGATGAAGCGCAATTTCACTACCGTGAAGCATGCCAAGCCGCCCGCCAGCCGCAAGGGCTCGGTCGAGTGGTTCGTCGTGGCGCAGGGCTTCAAGGGACGCGCAGCACCGGCAGAGGCATGATTCCGGCGGTCGCACTGCTCTGGGGTGCAGCGATCGCGTTGCTCGGCCTCAAGGTCATCGTAACCCTGGTCCTGCTCGCCTGCCAGCCGCAGCCCGAACAAGCGGCCGGCGGAACCTGTGGCTCTGGTGGTCGACCAAGATCACACCGATCCTCGCCGTTCCCTGTCTGATCGCGCTCGCCCTGGCCGAGCACGATCGGAGCAGTTTGCTCGTCTACGCGCTGCTGATGGCCTTCGTGCTGGTCGCCGTGCCGCTCGTCGTGTGGCGGCGGTTCCGTCCCGCCCGATAGCGAAAGGGCTCCGGATTTGAGTCCGGAGCCCTTCGAAGCTTTCACCCGATCGCGGGCTCAGCCCTCGTAATCGGCGCCCAAATTCTGGTTGCGGGGCGGCGCCGCGGCGGTGAGGCGAAGCGCCTCGGCCGACTGGGCCAGCGAACCGATTTCGTCCGGGGCTTCCTCGTCGTCGATCTGGACGCGCTGGAGGCTCGAGACCACCGCTTCCTCAAGGTGCGTCGGGTGGATCGTCTCTTCGGCGATCTCGCGCAACGCGACGACGGGATTCTTATCGCGGTCGCGATCGAGCGTGAGCTCGGCGCCGCCCGAGATCTGCCGCGCGCGCTGAGCTGCGAACAGCACCAGATCGAACCGGTTCGGGATCTTGTCGACGCAATCCTCGACTGTGACGCGCGCCATCTACGCTTCCTTGATTGGGAATTCGGGAGAGGGGCGGCACTTAGGCAGCGCGTCATGAATTGTCAAGAAAAACGCCGGTGTGCGCCGCCGGGCGCAACGTACGCGGGTGCCGCGGGTTCAATGGTTCCGCACCCGTCACGAGGATCAGGCCGGCACATGGGAACCGAGGCTGCCGCACTTGCCGTCGAAAGCGGCGCAGCCCATGAACGCGGCATGGATCGCTGGTCGCAGCCCTTTGCCGTCGACGGCAATCACCTGACGATGCTGCCCGAAGGGCCGGAGCGGATGGACGCGCTGCTCGGCCTGATCCACTCGGCGAAACGCTCGCTACGCGTCCTCTATTACATCTATGTCGACGATTCGGCGGGTGCGGCCGTGCGCAGCGCGCTGATCGAGGCGGCCGCCCGCGGCGTCCACGTGCAGTTGATCGTCGACGGGCTCGGCAGCGAGCATGCCGCCTCGCACCACTTTTTCGATCCGCTCCACGCCGCCGGAGTCGAGGTGTGCCGCTTCGTTCCGCGCTGGGGACGGCGCTATCTGCTGCGCAACCATCAGAAACTCGCCCTTGCCGACGAGGCGCGGGTGCTGATCGGCGGGTTCAACATCGAGGCCAGCTATTTCGGCACGCCGGAGCAGGATGCATGGCGCGATCTCGGCCTGTTGGTGGAAGGCCCGGCAGCGGCGCGGCTGGTCGGCTATTTCGACGCGCTGTCGCAATGGACCCGGCAGCCGCGGGCGTCGATGCGCACGCTGGCGCGGACACTCGACTCGTGGAGCGAACCCGAGGGCGCGCTGCGCTGGCTGCTCGGCGGGCCGATGCGCCGGCTCTCTCCCTGGGCGCGGGTGGTCAAGCGCGACATGCAGCGCTCCCGCGCGATCGATCTGATCACTTCCTATTTCGCGCCGAGCCCGGCGATGCTGCGGCGGCTCGACAAGGCCGGGAAGCGCGGGCGCGTGCGGCTGGTGCTGCCGTCCAAGGTGGATCACACCGCCTCGCTTTGGGCAGCGCATTTCACTTATGCCGGATTGCTGCGCAAGAACGTCCGGATCTACGAATATCAGCCGACCAAGCTGCACACCAAGCTCTACGTGATCGACGATATCGTCCATATCGGATCGGCCAATTTCGACATCCGCAGCATGTTCCTCAATCTCGAGCTGATGCTGCGGGTAGAGGACAAGGCGTTCGCGGCGCATGTCCGCCGCTTTGTCGAGGGCGAGATCGCCGATTCGGAACGGATCACGGCGGAGATCCACAAGGCGCGCACCGGTGCCTGGACGCGGGTGAAGCAGTTCGCCGCTTATTTCGTGATGGCCGTGCTCGACTATAACGTCACGCGACGGCTCAATTTCGGCCCGCAACAGCCGCAGCGGCGGCGTCAGGCCCCGCCCGCGCGTCCGATATCATAAGCGTGGGCGAAGACGTCGGCGGCGGCGTGTGTCTCTGATTCGACTGCGTCGACGGTGGGCTCGGCGATTCCCCAGATCACGCGCTGGTGCAATCCGCCCATGCACAGACAGGCGAGCGCGCGTGCGGCGACCGCCGGGTCGTCGGCGCGCATGTGACCCGCGGCCATCTGACCGGCGAAGAACTCGGCGAGTATCCGCAAGGTCGGCTCGGGCGCGCGGCGGTAGAAAATCTCGCCCAGTTCGGGAAAGCGCCCCGCTTCCGCGGCGATCAGGCGATGCAGCCGCACGGCCTCCGGTGACGTGATCTTGGTGATGAAGCTGCGACAGAAGGTGACGACCGTCGTCCACAGATCCGCAGACGGCGCGAGCAGGTCGTTGAGCTGCTGGCGATAGGCGGCGGTGGCATGCTCGAGCACCGCCGCGAACAGCTCCTCCTTGGACGGGAAATAATTCCACAGCGTGCCCTTGGAGCCGCCGAGTTCGGCCGAGATCGCCGACATCGACGCGGCTGAATAGCCGCTCTCGAGAAATGCGCGCTTGGCAACGTCGAGGATCGCGAGTCGCCGCTCCTCCTTGCGCGCCTCGCGCTTGCCGGGGGCCTTTTCCATCAGTGTTTCCATAACCGTACTATAGGGTACGATTTTCTATTGACAAGATGCGATGCCCGCGCCATTTGCAACGGCGTACCCTACAGTACGGTATTTAAATCATGCGCCTTTCTCACTACCGGCCTGCCTTGCTCGCAACGCTCGCCACGCCTTTTCTCTTCTCCGCCTGTGCGCCGGTGCCGCAGCTCGGCGCCCGTCCCGAGGTTCGCGCCGGAGAAAGCTATGCCGCCAGCCAGACGCTCGCCCCTGCCGCCACCGCTTCGGCCTGGCCGGCGGGCAATTGGTGGACCGATTATGCCGATCCGCAGCTCACCGCGCTGATCGAGGAGGGGCTCAAGGACTCGCCCGATCTCGCCGCCGCCGCGGCGCGGCTGCGCTCGGCGCAGGCCTATGCCCAGCAGGCCGGCGCCGCCCGGCTGCCGTCGATCGGCCTCGAGGCGAGCGCGACCGAGGCCAAGCAGAGCTACAATAACGGCATCCCGCCCGCCTTCGTGCCGCAGGGCTGGAACGACAGCGGCCGTATCGCCGCCAGCCTGAGCTTCGATCTCGACCTCTGGGGCAAGAACCGCGCCGCGCTCGCCGCCGCGACTTCGGAAGCCGAAGCTGCACGGATCGAGCTCGAACAGTCGCGGCTCGTGCTGTCGACCAACATCGCCGGCGCCTATGCCGATCTCGCCCGGCTCGCCGCCGAGCGCCGGGTGCAGCAGGAAGCGCTCAGCGTGCGGAGCCAGACGCAGAAGCTGGTTTCCGACCGCGTCGCCGCCGGGCTCGACACGCGCGCCGAATCGAAGCAGGCGGACGCGGCCGTGCCGCTCGCCCGCGCCGATCTCGCCGCGACCGACGAGGCGATCGGCCTCACCCGCAACCGCATCGCCGCCTTGGTCGGCAAGGGTCCCGATCGCGGGCTGGACATCGCGCTCCCCGCCGCCCCCGCCGAGGCGCGCTCGCTCCCGGCCGGCGTCACCACCGACCTGATCGGCCGCCGCCCGGATGTGGCCGCGGCACGCGCCCGGGTCGAGGCCGCCGCCAGCCGGATCAAGGTGGCCCGCGCCGACTTCTACCCCTCGGTCAATCTCAGCGCATTGATCGGGCTGCAGTCGCTCGGCCTCTCGAACCTGTTCGACAGCGGCTCGACCTTCGGCCAGGCGGGGCCTGCAATCAGTCTGCCGATCTTCCGCGGCGGCCAGCTTGCCGGCCAGTACAAAGGCGCGCGCGCCGGCTATGACGAGGCGGTCGCCAATTACGACGGCCTCGTCGCCACCGCGTTTCGCGAAGTCGCCGACGCGGTGACCAGCCAGCGCGCGCTCGCCACCCGCCTGTCCGAGAGCCGCCAGGCGCTGACCGATTCGGAAGCGGCCTATGGCGTCGCGAGGCAACGCTATGAAGGCGGCCTCTCGACCTTCCTCGACGTTCTGACTGCCGAAGAGAGGGTGCTGCAGAACCGTCGGATCGTCGCCGACCTCGAGGCGCGGGCATTCACGCTCGACGTCCAGCTGGTCCGCGCGCTCGGCGGAGGCTTTTCCAACAACATCGCGGCCGGCGCCGCACGCAAGGACCCGACTCATGGCTGACGCAGATCCCGCAGGCCTCAATCTCCGCGCCGACGAGACGGCGCAGGCCAAACCCAACACGCTCCGCAAGAAATTGCTCGGCGGCATCGCCGGCGCGGTTCTGCTCGTCGGCGCCGGCTATGGCGGCTGGTACGCGCTCGTCGGCAGCCACCATATCGGCACCGACAATGCCTATGTCGGCGCCGACACGGCCAGCGTCACGCCGATGATCGCCGCACAGGTCCTGAACGTTCGCGTCTCGGACACCCAGACGGTGCGCAAGGGCGACATTCTCGTCCAGCTCGACGACAGCGACGCGCGCATCGCGCTCGCCCAGGCCGAGGCCGATCTCGCCAAGGCCCGTCGCCAATACGGCCAGACCTCGGCGACCAGCGCCGCGCTCGCCGCACAGGTCGAGGCCCGCAACGCCGATATCGCGCGTGCCCGCGCCCAGCTCGTCTCCGCCCAGGCGGATTACGAGAAGGCACGCGTCGACCTCGCCCGACGCCAGCGCCTCGCCCCCAACGGCGCGGTGTCGGGCGAGGAACTGACCTCGGCGACCAATGCGTTCGCCTCGGCCAGGGCCGCGCTCGAGCTCGCCCGCGCCGGAATCGCGCAGGCGAGCTCGACCCGCGGTGCGGCCAGCGGCGAACTGGCGGCGAACAACGCGCTGATCAGCGGCACCACCGCCAACACCGCGCCCGAAGTGCTCGCTGCGCAGGCCAAGGTGGCGCAGGCCAGGCTCGAGCTCGAGCGCACCGTGATCCGGGCGCCGATCGACGGCGTGGTCACCCGCCGCAACGTCCAGATCGGCCAGCGCGTCGCCCCCGGCACGGCGCTGATGCTGATCGTTCCCGTCGGCCAGCTCTATGTCGACGCGAACTTCAAGGAAGGTCAGCTCGACCGGGTCAAGGTCGGCCAGCCGGTTACGCTCACCTCGGACCTGTACGGCGGCGACGTCGAGTATCACGGCAAGGTGGTCGGCCTGTCGGGCGGCACCGGATCTTCGTTCGCGCTGATCCCGGCGCAGAACGCCACCGGCAACTGGATCAAGGTGGTCCAGCGTCTGCCGGTCCGCGTCGCGCTCGATCCGAAGGAATTGCAGGCGCACCCGTTGCGGGTCGGCCTCTCGATGGACGCCGAGATCGACGTCTCCGCCAACTAAGGACGGCCAGTCATGAACGACAAGGCTGAGCAAGCGGCGCCCCTCACGGGCTTCCGCCTGATCCTCGCGGGCGCGGTGCTCGCGCTCACCAACTTCATGGTGGTGCTCGACACCACGATCGCCAACGTCTCGGTGCCGCACATCGCCGGCAGCCTCGGCATTTCGGGCAGCCAGGGGACGTGGATCATCACGTCCTATGCGGTCGCCGAGGCCGTCTGCGTGCCGCTCACCGGCTGGCTCGCGGGGCGGTTCGGTACCGTCCGCACCTTCACCTTCGGGATGATCGGCTTCGGCATCTTCTCGCTGCTGTGCGGCATGTCGACCTCGCTCGGCATGCTCGTCGCCTGCCGGATCGGACAGGGGCTGTGCGGCGGCCCGCTGATGCCGCTCAGCCAGACCTTGCTGATGCGCATCTTCAAGCCCGAGCAGCGCGCCCAGGCGATGGGCGTCTGGGCGATGACCACGGTGACCGCGCCGATCCTCGGCCCGATTCTGGGCGGGACGATCTCCGATTCCTGGTCGTGGCACTGGATCTTCTTCATCAACCTGCCGGTTGCTGCGCTCTGCGCGTTCGGCGCGATGCGCCTGCTGGCCTCGTCGGAGACGCCGACCGAGAAGATGCGGATCGACGGAATCGGCCTCGCGCTGATGCTGCTGTGGATCGGCGCGCTGCAGATCATGCTCGATCTCGGCCGCGAGCATGACTGGTTCGCCGACCCGACGATCGTCGCCCTTGGCGTGATCGCGGCGATCGGCTTCCTCGTCTTCCTCGCCTGGGAAGTGACCGAAGGCCAGCCGATCGTGGACCTCAAGGTGTTCCGCCATCGCGGCTTCACCGTCGCGGTCGCCTCGCTCTCCTTCGCCTTCGCGACCTTCTTCGCCTCGGCGGTGATCATCCCGCAATGGCTGCAGACGAGCATGGGCTACACCGCGACCTATGCCGGCTACGCCACTGCGTTCACCGGCGTGGCCGCAGTGATCATGTCGCCGATCGTCGCCAAGCTGTCGACGAAGGTCGATCCGCGCGCTTTGGTGTGCTTCGGCATATTGTGGCTCGGCATGACCTCGCTGCTGCGGGTGCACTGGAACAGCGGCGCCGATTTCTGGACGCTCGCTTTCCCGCAATTGCTCCAGGGCGTCGGCATGCCGTTCTTCTTCATCCCGCTGACCACGCTCGCGCTCGGCGCAGTCGAGCCGCAGGAGACCGCGGCCGCGGCGGGCGTGATGAGCTTCCTGCGGACCATGGCCGGCGCGATCGGCACGTCGATCTCGGCGACGATGTGGGACGACAGCGCCCGCGTGGCGCGCAGCGAGATCGTCGCGCGGATGAACAGCCAGGGCGCCACCGATGCCCTCGCCGCGCAAGGCTTCTCGCTCGATCAGATCCGCGGGGTGATCGCGCAGCTGGTCGACAAGGAAGCCATGGCGCTGGCGACGACGCACATCTTCCTGATTTCGGCAGTGGTGTTCGCCTTCGCGGCGATGATCATCTGGCTGACGCCGCGGCCCACCCGAGCCGTCGAGATGGGCGCGGCGCACTAGCTCCACACCCGTTAAGCCTGAGGTTTAGCCTTCAAGCCCTCTCCCGCCTTTGCGGGAGAGGGTTGGGTGAGGGTCTTCTTTCTTCTACTTCTTGCGCCATGCGCACGCCTGTTCGCCGGCAGACGAGTCGCCATGCGTCGCAGCTCCGCAGGGACGCGACCGATGCCGAGCGCCTGCTCTGGGGCGCGCTGCGCAACAGACGGCTGAACGGACACAAGTTCCGTTTCCAGGCGACGATCGAGCCATTCGTGGTCGACTTGCTGTGTGTAGAGGCGCGGCTCATCGTCGAGGTCGACGGCAGCCAGCATGGCATCGAGGTGGATGCCCGGCGAACGCATTTCCTCGGGAGCCGAGGCTATCGGGTCCTGCGGTTCTGGAACAACGAGGTTCTGGAGAATCTCGCCGGGGTGCTTGAGGTCATCATGGCCGCCCTCGACGCGGGCAAGTGAGGCCGGCGAAGGAAACGAGAAGAAGAAGAAGGCCCTCACCCAACCCTCTCCCGCGAAAGCGGGAGAGGGCTAACAGCAACCGGAAAGCGCCATCCCCCTTACAAACAGCGCGGATCGCGCACCGGGGGCTCGCTGCCGCGGGTGAGCCAGCGGCCGTCGGGGGCCTGATATTTCTCGCCCGGCGCGCTGCGCAGGATCAGGTTGCAGCCGGTGACGAACGCCATCTGCTGCACCGTCGAGCCCGAGGCGGCCTGCGCGGTGTATTGCTTCTTGCGCTGGATGTTGATGTTGTTGACCAGAGCCTGCAGCTCGGGCGTCGCCGTGCCGACGATGCCGAGATATCCGTCGGGCTGCTCGCCGACCTGCCCCGCCGCACGCGCGGCCGCGTAGGCGGGATCGCGCTGGGCGAGCGCCGGGGCGGCGGTCAGAACCGTCGCGGCAAGGGCGGCGAGAATGGGCATCTTACGCATCAGAATATTCCCGGATTTTCCTGGATCAGTGTCTTCGCCTTGTTGTCGAGACGATACACCACTTCCTGTGTGATCGATATGTTGAGGTTGATGACGATCGGCTTGTCGGGCGCGGTCACGTTGACGCACCCGCCGATCGTCGCACCGATCGGCAGCATCGCCACGAGACCAATCATTCGCTTCAACCGCATCACGGCTCCTTTCGTCGCACAGTATCGCTTTCGCGGGGCTGAACCGGCGGCGTGCCGCCCGGTTTGCCGCCGGATCGTTCCTGCTCCTCGAGCAAAGCCGGCAAGTTGCGCTCGATCAGCCGGTTCGGATCGTACCAGGACTGGACCGAATCGAGCAGCTGCTTGAACGGGGCGCTGACCCGGACGTTGAACACAAAGGGCAGCTTCGCCAACCGCCGCAGCAAGAAATTGGATTTGGCGCCCTTGCCCTGGCTCACCCCGCTGAAGCGGATCTCGGTGACCATGTCGCCGGCAAGGGGCCCGTTCATCGCGATCGTCAGGCTGCGATAGTTGAGCGACTTGAGCGCCTGAAACGCCATATTGCCCCACACGCCGAGATCGCGCTGCGAGAGCTCGCCGACATAGGCGATCGATCCGCCGGCGCGGGCGCGCAGGCTCCCGCCTTCGATCCGCCCGCCTTTCTCGTCGAAGATCATCGGCAGCGTTCCGTCGAACGTGCCGGTCGCGTCGAGATTGTCGAATTCCATTTCCTTGAGGAACAAGGCCGCGTCGGCGCCGATCACCTGGAAGGTCATGCGGCGCTCGCGGCGCTCGCTGAAATCGAGGATTGTCGGCTCTAGCACGAGCTCGCCCCCGGCGAACGGCCAGCGCGCGCCTTCCACCGCGACGCGCTGGCTGTCGAGCAGGCGGAAGCGGATCTGGCCGTTGCGCACCGGCACGCCGGGGTTGATCTCGGCGGTCGTCGCGATCTGGCCGGGCGCGGTGCGCAGGTTGAGCAGGTCGGTGAACTGCAATTCGGTGGCGAGCCCGCGCACCGGCCCGAATGCCGCCGCCAGATCCACGCCGCGGGTGCCGAAGCGCCCGGTGCTGGTGACGCCTTCGGGCGACCAGGCGATCATCCCGCTGCCCTCGACCACGCCGCTGACGTCGGCGATCACGCCGAAGGTGAGCGGGGTCAGGTCGCTCGGCTGCAGCCCGCCTTCGGCGAAGCGCAGCCCCGGCACCGTGATCGCGGCGCTGCCCCGGCCGCTGCCGAGATCGTGGCGGATCTCGGTCCGCGCCACCGACACGCCCGCCGGCGATTGCAGCCCGGCGCTCGCGGTGATGGCGTTGCCGGCGAGCTGGAGCCGGGCATCGTCGCTGATCAACGGGTGGAAGCGCGCCGGAGTCGCGGCGTCGCTCAGCTGCAGCTTGCCGGTCAGCGCGAGGCCGCCGTCCTGCACCTGCCAGTTGCCCGTGGCGCCCGATATCACCAGCGGCACCGCGCCGATCTGGCCGCCCAGCCCTGCGAAACGGCCGCCGAGGCGGTTGCCGAAGCTGCCGTCGAGCCTGCCCAGGTCGAGCCGGGTGACACGCCCGGCGCCCACCCGCACTTGCGCATCGGTCAGCGAAAAGCGCCGGCCGGCCAGCTCTACCCGCGCATCGGCGGCGGCGAAGGACAGCGGACTGGACCCGATCCGCCCGGTCAGCCTCGGGCCGGCCAGCCTTATTCCCCCGCTCGTCCCGGCCGGCGAGAGTTCGACCATCGCGGCACCGATCGGACAGGCAGTGGCACTTGTCGGTGCCAGCACGGCACCGCCGATCGCGAGACGCTGGTAGCGGATGCTGGTGCAGCGCGGGTTCAATGCGACGCGCCCGTCGCGCCAGCGCGCGTCGAGCGGCAACGACAGGTCCTCGATCCGGCCGCTACCCACCGGGCCGGAGAGCGTGGCGACAGCCTGCGCCGCGCCGCCGTCCGCGCCGATCGTGAAGGCAATGCGCGACAGCGCGAGCCTGGCATCGCCGGCGGCATAAGGCCGGACGAAACCCATGCCGTGAAGGCGGCCGCCGGATTGTTGCGAAAGCCGCACCAGCGCGTCGGGCAGACCGCCGCCGCGGATCGCAAGCGTGCCGTCGAGCTGCGGGGCGCCCACGCTGTCGCCGGACAGCCCGCGACCGCGGTCGAAGGTCAGCCGGGCGCCGCTTCCGGCGACGATCGCCAGCCGCGGCATCGCGTATGTCAGGCCGTCCGGCGACGCGGCGACAGAAACATCGGCGCTCGCATCGAAGGCTGCTGCCGCCGCGGCCGCGGATTGCGCGAGGCGGGTGGCGACCGGGCCCAGCGGCGAGCCCCGGGCGGCTGCCGCAGCCGCGGCGGATTGTGCGATGAGCCGCCGCGGCAGGCGTGCGGTCGTGGCGACCAGGGTGCCGCGATATTCGAGGCGGGGCGGCGCGATCCGGTAATCGCCGGCGAGCTGCAGGCCGACACCGGCAAGTTCGGGCGCCTCGAAACGCTGCGACCGCAATGCGAGCCTGCCCTGTGTTCCCCTGGCACTGCCTCCGAAAGACACCCGGCCGCCGAGGGCCGCGGCATTGCGCGGCCCCGCCGCGATCTTCCGCAGCTGCAGGTCGGCCGTGCCGATCCAGCTGTCGAGGCCCGCGCCCAACTTCGCCTGCAGCGCCGCCTTCGGCGCCTCGAGCCGCACATCCGCACAATGCAGCCGTGCCGCCGCGAGCGTACCGGTGAGCGCGGGCGCAGCCCGGCGGATCCGCAGGTCGAACGCGCCCGCCACCCGCGACGCCGCGCAACTGCCGAGGTTCAGCCCGGCCGAGGCCAGCCGCGCGGTGCCGGCGAAGCCGTCGTCGAGCATGCCGCGGCCCGCCACGGCGACATCGACAGCGCCATATTCGCTTTTCAGGCGAAGCATTGCGTCGCCGACGTCGAGCCTGACGTGGGGCAGTGTGAAGGGCTTGCCCGAAGGCGCCGGCAGCAGCCGATCGATCGTCCCCAGCGAGAGCCTGCTCCCGATCAGGCGCCCCTTGATCCGCAGCTTTCCGGCGCGCAGTTCGAGGACTTCGGCACGCCATGGCGACAAGGAGGTGCCGAGCTCGATCCAGTCGGCCACCAGATCCGGATCGCGCGGATCGCCGATGACGACCTGGGTGAGCCGCTGGCGCCACGGCGACAGCTGCTCGATGCGATATTGGGCGGGGACGCCCCGCCGGCGCAATTCGCGGTCGACGAACTCGCGGGCGATCGTACGCCGCTGGAGCCAGACCGCGATCAGGGTGAGGACGACCAGCAGCGCCAGTGCGAGAAGCAGGCGGCGCCAGGGACGCGCGGCGCGGGGGGCCATGGTTTCGGCAGTCGCCTGCTCCGGCGCTTGATCGAGGCTCGTCATCACGCCGCAGCAACTCCCGCGGCGGCACTATGGCGACCTTTGCCTCGACGGCAAGGGGCCGCAGATCGACGGAGCGCGTGATTTGCGCTTGAACATTCGAAGGTCCCCCGGGCTGGCGGGTAGGCAACCCGTCCACTTACGGTGGCCGAGTCCTTGCGGGTCAACTTCACCAGCATCGTGAACCGGCTATGGCGATCGACGGGCGTAGCGATATGCGTGGTGCCTGCACCGGTGAGCAGATCGCCTTCCCAAGGCCTGGAATGGCGTGCCCGCTTCTGCCGGGCACTCGCCGATCGAGACCATTCTGCAGCGTCGATATACTGCCGCTTCAGTCAGCCTCCAATCTGCCGCGGCGACCGTCGCAGCGGCAGCTTCTGCGACATGCGCCAGCTCAGCTGGCCATGGCCGGGGCCGCCCACCCGATACCGCTTCAGGCGCGGCGCCCGCTGCCATGCCCGCCACGCCATTTGAGAGTAGTCCGCAGGTGTCTGCGGGCACCACCACCGAAAATATCGCCGGGGAGTAGATCGACGCTGTGGCATTCGGCGCGAGGCTGTGGAGGCTCGCGTGTCCGGCGTGGACACCGTAGAAAAGGCAAAAGCCGCCTCAGCGTGTCCCAGACCATTTGGGTGGCGGTGATGTTGGTTGCGGGAGCAGGATCTTTCTCGATCTGACTGCAACCGCATCTACCTGCCGTCGGCCGTTGGATGCGAATTGATCAAGCGCTTCAAGGTTGCGCAAAGGAGTGCGCCGGCGGACGGTCGCCATCTGTCCGGGTCCTGATATCAGCAAGGAATCGTAGGCGATCGGTGGCAATTTGGGCCGGTGCAGGTTTACGAATCAAGCCATTGCCTCTTCTTTATCGACCTCCTCCAACTTTCCGTTGATCAAGGAATACACACGATCGACATATTGTATTGCTGCTCGACGGTGCGCGATCAGAACAGACGCTATGCCCAAACTCGAAAGCGCTTCGGTGATGCGGGTTTCGAGCGCAGCATCAAGGTGTGCGGTACCCTCATCCATGATCAACAATGCCGGAGAGCGATATAGCGCGCGTGCCAAAAAGATCCTTTGCCTCTGCCCCCCGGAAAGTGAGGCACCCATATCGCCCACCAGACTTCCCAGACCCATCGGCATCTTCTGAATATCATCCCAAATACATGCTATCCTGCAAACTTCCTCTACGCGCGCGAAATCCGGTTCGGAGTCAAACAGGCATATGTTCTCTCCGATCGTCCCCTCGTAGAGGGTGTCGTCCTGTGAGACTATGCCGATTTTCTGCCTGAATCTGCGAGGTCCGTAATCAGACAGCAGCCTGCCATTTACCTTGATGCTGCCAGTCGTCGGATTGAGGGCGCCGGTTATCAACTTGATAAATGTAGTTTTTCCTCCACCCGACGGGCCCACGATGGCCACCGACTCACCCTTGGATACCGTAATGGCCAAGTCGCTCAGCAGATAGCTCTCATAATCCGAATAGCGGAAGCTCACCTGTTCAACCGACAACTCGGTGAAGTCATCGACAAGTTTCACTGACATCTCGCCTGGTTCAGATCGTTCAAGGGATATGTCCGCCAAACGCTCCAGATGGGCCCCCAGCATTCGAAAGTCGCTGAACGTCTTGCCCAGACTTGTGATCGCTGCAGAGAGGTTTTCCTTGTAAAAAATCAAAGCGGCAAGGACGCCTATCGCAAGCCTGTCGCCGGAAGAAAAAACATACGCTAATGTTATGAATGCTATCCGATCAAGCTGAGTGATAAAAAACAGCGCGGCATCCAGTTTGGCCGAAAGTATCTCTCCACGTACCTTCGCCGATATTTCCCTACCCTTGAGCTCTACCCAAGAGAACATCCTGGTTGATTCCAGTCCATACATCTTGATGGTGTTGATTCCCCTTACCGTCTCGAATACGGAACCGTTCTGCCGCGCCGCAGCCTTCACCATTTCATCGGTTGCCAGCCGCTGCCTCGGAGCAATAAATGCTCGGCAGGCAATCTGCAGGAGCGCAAACGCCCCGGCCGACAGTGCGAGTGGCACCGAATACAGCGCAATGATCAGGATCGACAGCAAGGCAAGGCCGCCATCGAGGGTGGAGGAAATGCAGTTCTTGGTTATGAAATCTGACACCGGATTAACGGATTCGAACCGCGAAGCGGTGTCGGCGACCTGCCTCCGCGAGAACCAGGTTGCCGGCAAGCTCATCATATGCCGGAATAGCGAACTCGCTATTTGAAATGCGAAGGAGTTTGATACCTCTGCAATGATGACGCTTCGAGCTAGCATGATTCCGGCCGCCAGGCCGGCAAGCACCACGAACCCGAGCGCGACCGGCATAAGGACCCCGACATCGAAGTCTGCTTGAACAGTGTCGATCAGCATCTGGAGGTATAAAGGTGCAATCAGGGCGCCGATCTGGAATAGAAGAGACAATATGACCACCTGAGTGGCCGGAACGCTCAGATTTTTGACGCCTGACCAGAGCTGACGAAGGCGGAAGCGCGCCGGCGCCGGCGCGGTGCTGAAGTGCAGCCCTGGGCTGACTTCGAGAAGTACCCCGGTGAAAAGTTCGGAAAAAACCTTTTGCGACAGCGTTTGCCTGCCAGTCGCGGGATCCACGATTGTGTAGCTGGTATGCCCCCAGCCACTATTCACCGACTCAAGAACTACGAAATGAGCTCCGTTCCAGTGCAGTATAGCTGGTAGCTGAATGGTCTCCAATCCGGCCAGTTCCACTCGAAGCGCGCGAACGACTAGCTGGGAGTCCTGACAAACTGATATGAGGTGCGCTAGCGACATGCCCCGGTTTGATACTGCGAAGCGCTCTCGTAGTTCGCGGAGATCCGCCCCGTAACCGTGATGGTTCGCGATCATCGCGACGCATGCGAGGCCGCATTCCGCCATTTCGGTTTGCTGGACCGCGCGCAGCCTGGTCCCGGATGCACGGCCGATTATCCTCGAAAGCGGTTTCATCAATTTCTCTGCGTTTCTATTCGCGACGACCAAGGAAACGGCTCAACAGCCACGAAAATATCGTCATGCTTTTTGGAGCGACCCGCGCCTGGACCGATACTCCGCTGCGAAACCGCGTCTGGACCGGCCCGTGGACGGGGTTGCCTACCAACCTGGCGCGCACAAGGTAGACGGCCTCACTTTCGCCATTCGGGTCGACCAACTCGCCGGGCTGCAAGCTTGAAGAAGCGACGTCCGTAATTTCTCCGGGCCAGGCACGGCTCTCGTCACCGATGAAGATATCGAGCTTCTGACCAACCTGGAGACGCGAAACGACCTTTGCAGTGGCGCGGAGCTGGACAAATTGAGCCTGATCCACTGGTGAGATAGCCATCAACGCAGCGGCAGGTTTAACATCGAGGTCGGGTGCGACCTGGAGGGAACCGACCCGACCGTCCACGGGAGCGGTTATCGTGTAAGCATCTTGCTCTGCCAGGTCCGCGAGCTTCAGCCTGAGGGCGTTACGCTCACGAGCAAGATTTTCGACGTGCTCCTGTCGCGCGACCGGGCCCGACGTCCTTGCCGACAATAATTGTATTTCCAGATCGGATTTCTTCTGGGCGAGCTGCGCACTTAATTCGGATAAGCGTTGCCGCTCTATCGCCAGGTTTTTGCGTTTGGCATCCATCTCACTTCGAGGAATGTACCCGCGCTGCGCTACGTCAGCGATCCTCTCGAGCTCAGATACGGATGCCCGAATTATTTCTTTTTGAAGGACCTCCTGGCTGGTGAGGTCGGCAATCTGAGACCGTGATAGTTCAACCTGTTTCAGATGGCTGCTCTCTTCGGCATCAGCCCTCCCCGCCCGAACTCCCGCCTGGGCAAGCATTGCCTGTTCATCACTCAGCAGAATAGCCGCCCTGTGTGCAGCAAAGGACCCACCATCGGCCCGGGAGACGCCACTCGATATGCTCAGAAGGGGCGAACCCTTCTTCACCATCTGACCCTCGTGCACCCAGAGGCTTTGGACACGTCCGGAGCGTATTGCATATATCTTCGCAGGCGGACGAGCACTCACGACAGCCCCGGACAGCGTTATGGCCGCTGGAAAGGTGGCGAGAGATGCCCAAAGCGCCATGGCCGCTCCGGATAGAATGAGAGCGCTCGCCAGCATTTTGGTCGATGCCGGCTGCTTCAGGACAATGTCGTTGGATAGCCGGCGAGATCGGGCAGCCTGGAATTCCCGCCTGAACAGCAAGGCCTCTGTCGAGCTTCGCGACATACCTTGCTCGATGTCTGCCCTCGGCTTTGTCAAGTGCGCCTTCCGGAAACATGCCCGATGCGTCCACCACGGTAGAGATCGTACGGCATTCTATGTTGAGGCTCGCCGCCCGAAAACGGCGAGCCCCCGGCTGTTAGTCGAATTCCCAGTGCGCTTCGTCACCTGCGAGGTTTCCGCTGTCCGGGTTCCTGGGGACCAGAATGCGCGATCCGCCCGCAACGGCGGCGATCTCGTCGCCGTCGAGTTCCCGAACATGCTCGGAGAGGCGATGACTGAGGACTCGCTCCATGGTATTCTCCTTAAGCGCCGGATTAAGCGTAACCTGCAACCGCTGCATCCGGCCTACAGCGATTGAAGGACTCTGACATCTGGATATCCTTGTACTGGGAGGATTCCATAATATCCGCTAAACTAATGCGGTGTCTCTCGTCCCAAACAAAGTTCGACGACCCATCCAAAAGGAACTGTGAGAATGCGTCGACGGCAGGAATATGATGGTATTCCAGCCAGAGAAACTGCCCCGCCTGGTTTAATTCGGCAAATATATGCCTTCCATCGCGATCAACCATTATATCAAAACTGGCGGTAATCAGCCCCATCGAAGACATAAGGCGCATACATGCTTCATGTGTTTCAGCGTCGAGGGTCACCTGCCGAGCGAAGGCTCGGCCTGGCGTGTGAAAACCGCGCCAGTCCGGGGAGGTCGCGCCGCCTTCCGCCGGCTCAATCCTCAAGGCAAGGCAAGTATTTCCGAAGCAGAATGCCCGTATCTCGGCTCTTTTTTCAATCTTGCGCTGATATATACCAGGCGTCTTTGCCAGCAAAGAGGCGCTTGACAACAGATCCACGGAGATTTCCGCCGTCCGCGGAAACCGGCAGCCGTCTATCTCGCTCCAGCCAAAATGCGTCAACGATTTGTGTATGAACTTACCGTCCTGACTCAGGAATGCTCTTATCCGCTCGGGATCGTTAGAAATAAGGGTGTCGGGAACATACCAGCCTGCATCGACCGCGTGCGCAAGCTGCAGAACCTTGCTCTCCGCCGTCCGCGCTGCATGCGGGTCGTTCACCATTGTTGCTCCGCGAGCGCGTAGCGTATCGTGCCACAGCATTGCTCCACCGGTATCAAACGCTCTGAGCACCTTTGTGACGTATGGCCGATCGTCCGGATGGATATTTTCCATGCTGGGCATTGGCGGTGCGGAGCGGCGATACCAAAAGGTCAGTGGATTCCACTGCCCCTCTTCAAGCTTCGAATGGGTGCGGCCCTCGCGGTTACACTCCCGGTCACAACTGAAGGCGAAGGACTTGTAGGCGGGCTCGGGAAAGTCGGTTGAATACGCGATATCCGCCGCGCCTCCTTTTATCGCTATGGCAGCCGCCAATGTGGAAGCGTGTGTATCACCTGCCAGAGCCTGAACTATAACTTGACGACCCGTCAAAGCCTGCACTCCCTACACAAGCGCAAAAGAATACCACGCCGTCGTTTTTGTCAACGATGATTCCTATCTTTATATTATTGGACATTTTTTGCGCTTGACAGTCGGTGCAGAACTTTATCAATTAACGATATGCTTGCCGGCTTTCTCTATGTGCTGCTGTCGCTCTCACATGAGCGCGCAAACGATGATGCAGCTGGTAAGGCGATTGCCGTCTGGACAACTGCAGTCGGGAGCGAGCGAGCAAGGAAGCTTTCTCAAACTGCAGATCGCGACGCCAAGATAATGCGCCTCGTTCGCCTCGATGAAGTCGCCCGTCAGTATCTTTGGGTGGTAGACGATCCCAGGTTGTCATCCCTGCAGCGCGAAAAGGTAATGGCGACCGTAGGTCCCCTGCTATTGGAGGTGGACTCCGCCAACACCGCGGAGTTGCAAGCGCTATTGCCTCCGGACGGTTGGTTCCGAAACTCCAGAGATGGGAACGTTATTACGCATGGCGCTTGGCTAATTGTCCAGCACACGCCGGATCGGGCGTTCAGGAATCGTATTTTGCCGTTGCTCAAGGAACGAGTCCTGGTTGGAGATATCGATCCGAGGGACTACGCCTTGACCTATGATCGCGTTCAAATATTGGAAGGCCGCAAGCAACGGTATGGCAGCCAAGCGAGATGTAACTCGCTTGGTTATCTCGATATTGAGAACGTTGAAGACGTCGACCGGGTCAACCAACTGCGTGCCGAGATTGGCTGGGCACAAACGTTGGAGGAGACCAAAGGCGATCTTGGGATCGGGAAGCCGTGCTGAAGCCGCTCACGAGCCGCTCTTCACCCGTCCTTCGCCCGCGCGATACGGGGGGATGCGGGGGCGACTGAACCGGGTCATCGCAACCGCCCCGGGGGTATTCGAACGATGATCGGGGAGATCTGAGGACGATTGCTGCTCTCGACGCGGATCGGCACGAAAAAGCGCGCGTTCGATTCTCGCAGGGGTAACCGCCGTCAAGCAGAAACTGGCGCATCGGCGGGTCTTTCAGGCGGCATCTTCATTTCACGTCAGCGGATCGGCTGCGTCGCCTTGCTCATAGTGCGGCGATAGCCATGCGGTAGCAGCCATAGATCATGGTGTTCTGGGGGATGGGCGGGCCGAGCTTGTCGCCGCCAAAGACATAGGCGCCGCTGGAGTAGGCGCGCACCCCGCCGAGCAGCGCTACCACCTGCGGCGCGGGCGGCCAGTGCTCCCGCTCGATCTTCATACGGCTGGCGGGCACCCGCACAATGGTTCAGCGCCGTCGAGCGCCTGCGCCTTCGTGCCCACCAGTCCATTTTCACCTTCTCGAAAGCCTCACCCATCTTGGGATTCGAAGATCGCATTCATCTCCGCCTTACTCAGGAGCTTGATGCCTCTGCGTCCGCTCGGAAGCCCAATGTTCTACAACGCCCGCGATTGCCGTTAGTGTTAGAACCGACTGGAGGCATAAGCCTAATCAACTGATTGACAGCCTTGCGCCGATTTCAATGGCGAAGCGTCCAGTGCGGTTCCGATAGCTGTCGCTCCCAAGCAGCGCTGCATGAGCAAATGCTACAAGAGGCTAGCTTGGGTGTCGCGATCGGCCTTGTCCCCGTCATGCGGCCCCGGCGTGGCGCGCATCTGCACCATTCGTGCACTTGTTTTCCCTTACCCCTGCATCACCTCGCCATCAGGCCTTGGCATCGCTGCGAGATATCCGCTTCCTCAACCAGGGAGCCGCCGCGCATGTCCTATTCCGATCGATACAAGCCGCGTATCGCCTCCCTCATAATCGCGAGCATATTTCCCGCGATCGTGATCGTAGTCGAGTTCGCCACCGGTCTTTGCGCAAGCGCGTTCTTCGACCCGATGCCGACGATCGGCCATCTGCTGCTCATCGCGCTGGTGCCGATCATCAACTTTCTGCTCTGGCAGGCGCTGCAGCGCGATGACGTAGCTCCGGCATGGCTGCTCGTCGCAGGCGGTGTGAGCATCGCAATCGCGGCGAGCTACAGCCTGTTGTTCCTGCCGATGCTGCCGTTCGCGCTGGTTGCAATCCTGTTCCTGGGCATTGGTCTGCTGCCGTTCGCACCGGTCGCGGGGCTCGTTCTGTCGATGCGTTGGACGAACGAGGCCGCTTCCCTGCGCACGCGCGGGTGGCGCAGCGTGATCGGCGGCTTTGCGCTGGGCGTGTTTGCCCTGTTGCTGGTCGACCTCCCCGCCACCATCACCGAGATTGCCCTCGACCGTTACCGCGGCGACGCAGAGGATCGGCGAAGCGCAGTGGCGCTGATGCGGGCGCTCGGTGATCGCGACATGCTGTTGCGCCAGTCCTATGGGGACACCGCGCGGGCGAGCGGCGTCGCCAGTTTCCTCGTCTCCGGCTGGTCGTTCGGAGTCTTCAGGAACGAGGAGCGTCCGACCGGCGCGGCACGCGAGCTCTATTATCGGGTCACGGGGAAGGCGTTCAACGCAGTCCCCCGGCCAAGGCAAGGCGTCGGCGATCGGGCTCGTCTGTTCGCATGGGACGACGATCGGGGCGGCGAGGAAGTTGGTGGTCGCGTCCCAAATCTCGCGCTGACGGGTTCGCGCATCGATGGGTCGGTCGCTGCACGAGATAATCTCGCCTATGTCGAATGGACGATTGATCTCGCGAACAGCGGCGAAGCGCAGCAGGAGGCGCGCTTCACTGTCGCGCTACCCGAGGGGGCCGTCGCCACGCGTGCGACTTTATGGGTCAACGGCGAGCCGCGCGAGGCGAGCATCGCCGGCCGCGGTGAGACGCGGGCAGCGTATGCCGCGGTCGTGAACGCCTCGCGCGATCCGTTGCTGATCACCACGGACGGCGCGCAACGGCTGCTGGTGCAGGCCTTCCCCATTCAGCCTGACGCCACGATGCGGCTGCGGATCGGCGTGACGGCTCCGTTCGCTATTGCTCCCGATGGTCGGCGGACGCTCGCGCTTCCTGCGATCGTTGAGCGCAACTTCGATCTCGCTTCCGGTCTGCGCCACGCGGTCTGGATCGAGGGCCCGGAAACGACCCGGACGATGCTGCCGGATTCGGCACTGCTCGCGGGAAGGTTCCGCATCGGCTTGCCGCAGGTGACCACCCCGACCGAGACCCTTGGCGGTGTGCCGGCACAACAGGGCGGGACGGCCGCCCTAACCGTGACGCAGCGGATCGAGCGGGTCGCCGCGCCACGCGGACCGGTGATGCTGGTCGTCGACAGCTCGGCCGACATGACCAAGATCGCGACTGCCTTGCCGCCTGCACTTGCGGCGATCGCCCCGGGGCGGATGGTGGGTTTGATGGTGGCTGGCGATGCACCCCGATTAGTGGCGGTGCGGCCCTGGTCGCTCGATCAGGCAGCACGGATCCGAACGGCACTGGCGGAAATTCGCTTCCGCGGCGGGCAGGATGATCGCGCCGCGCTGGCGGCTGCGCTTCAGGCGCTGCCGCGCGCCGACGCTACGCTGCTATGGCTGCACGGGGCACAGCCAGTACGCTTCACGTCGCCCGAGCCGGCACTGGAGCAAGCGCTCGATCGGTTGCCGGGCTTGCCGCGGCTGGTCCGCTATCAGGTGACCCCCGGGCGGGCGATGACGCTGGAGGGCAATCGCTGGTTCGACGGTGCGCAGTTCCCCTCGCCAAGTGGAGATCTCGCCCGGGATCTGCGGGCGTTGCTGACGAATGTCGCGGGCGACGTGCCGCGCTGGAGCGTGGTACGCGCGCCGGTCGCGGGCGGAACGCCGACGGGATCCCCCCATATCGTCCGGCTCTGGGCGGCCGAAAAGCTGGCGGGGCAGCGCATCAGTCGCGGTAAGGAGCGCGAGGCGGGCATCGCACTTGCCCATCGGCTGAACATCGTCACACCGATCAGCGGCGCGGTCGTGCTGGAAACGAACCGCGATTATGGGGCGAACGGCCTGCCGGTTCCTGACCCAGACGCCGTACCCACTGTACCCGAGCCCGAGACATGGGCGTTGCTGATCCTGATCGCGCTGGCCAGCGCGTGGCTGCTGAAGCGTCAGCGCGGCCTCGCGGGAGCAACAGCATGATCCGCGCGCGGATTGCGGCCGCGCTGGTCGCCGGCGCCGGCTGGCATGGCCTGTGGCTGCTTGCCGGTCGCGCCGACGGCGTCGGCCTGACGACGACGCTGGCGCTGCTCGCCGCGCTCGGCTGGGCCCTTATGCGGGCCCAGCACCATGTCCGGCCTGGCGGACTGATCGTCCTTCTGCTCGGCAGTGGTGCGGCGGCGATGACCCGGGTGGCGCTGCTCGAGATCGGCGCGGTGGTGGCGGGGCTCGCATGGTGCGCGATGCCACGGCCGCGCTTGCCGGTGTTGATGCTCGCGCTGCTCGCAGTGCCGATCTTGCCGACGCTCGAGATGCTGCTCGCCTGGCCGTTGCGCCGCCTCTCGGCGATGTTGACAGCAGCAATGCTGCGGCTGAATGGCTTCAGCGTGACGCTGGAGGGCGTCGCGCTCGAATGGCACGGGCGGCAGCTGCTTTTCGACGGGCCGTGCAGCGGCGTGCGGATGCTCTGGGCCCTGCTGGTGCTGGCGTGCCTTGCCGCCGCGATCCGCGAGTTGCAGCCCCTGCGCTTCGCGCTCGTGCTTGCGGGTGCCATTGTGGTGGCAATTCTCGGTAACGCGCTGCGTGCCGCCAGCCTGTTCTATGTCGAGAGTGGTCTTGTCCCGATTATCCACGGGCCGGTCGCGCATGAGGCAGTGGGCCTCGCCGCATTTGCGATCGTAACAGCTGGCGCGCTGGCGCTGGTCTCGCGATGGTCGGTGCGAGCATGAGGTTCTCCTGGTTGCTCGCGCTGGCGGGGTTCTCCGCCGGGGTGCCGCTACTGCCGCAGCGCACTGCTCCGCCTCCGGCTCTGGTACCTTGGCCAACGCGGTACGAGGGGCATCCGCTGCAGCGTCTCGCAGCTGGGCCCGGCGACGCGCTGCTCGCGCGCGATTTTCCCGGTCACGTCGCCCGGTTTGGCGACGGACGCCGGCAAATCGTCCTCCGCCAGGTCGCCCGCGCCACCCGGTTGCTCCACCCGCCTCGCGACTGCTTCGCCGCATTGGGCTATGCGATCACCCCGCTGCCGATGCGCAGGGTGGCGGGCGGTCGTGCGTCCTGCTTCGAGGCCCGGCGTAACGGCACGCGTCTGACCATCTGCGAGCATATCCGCGCGGCTGACGGCGCGGTCTTTCCGGACGTGCCGAGCTGGTACTGGCCGGCGCTCACCGGCGCCAGCCCCGGTCCATGGCTTGGCGTAATGACTGTGGAGCGGACCGGTTGACGCCCGCCGCCCGAAGGCCCCAGCAATGTACGCGATGAGCTATCGCATCCTGGTGGTCGATGACGACCCGCATATTCGAGACTTGCTTGCCTTTGCTTTGGGCAAGGCAGGGATGATCGTGACCGAGGCCACGGACGGCGAGTCCGCTCTTGTCGCACTGCGGGAAGGCGTCCCCGACCTGATGATCCTCGACATCAACATGCCGCGCCTCGACGGCCTCGAGCTGTGCCGGCGGCTGCGCAACTCGGGTGGAGCCGAGGCACGGTTGCCTATCCTGTTCCTGTCCTCGCGCGACGACGAGATTGATCGGATCGTCGGGATCGAGATTGGTGGCGACGACTATGTCGTGAAGCCTTTTTCACCACGCGAGGTGGTCGCGCGCGTTGGTGCGATCCTGAAGCGCGGCATGCCCGTGCCGCCCTCCGTGCCCGGGCCAGTGATCCGTCACGGCCGGCTGACGCTCGAGACCGATGCGTGGGAAGCGCGCGTCGACGACATGGCGGTGGCGACGACTGCGACCGAGTTCCAGCTCCTTGCATTGCTCGCGGGGCTGCCCTCCAAAGTGTTCAGTCGCGATGCGATCATCGATCGGCTGCATGGCCCTGGCTTCGCGATGACCGACCGGACCGTGGACAGCCACGTCCGCAATCTGCGCGCCAAGTTCGCCCGCGCAGGCCTTGACGATCTGATCGAGACGCGCAGCGGCGTCGGGTACCGCCTCGGCCGATGCGCCTGATCGCGGCGGCGAAGCGAGTCGCGAAACGCTATTGGCCGGCGCTCTCGATCCGGACGATCCTGCTCGCGACGTTCCTCTTCGTTGCGGCGCTGCCGGGCGTCGGGGCGGTGGCCTTGCGTGTCTATGAGAATACACTGGTCCAGCAGACCGAGGCCGAGCTGATTGCGCAGGGTGCGGTGCTCGCCGCGGCGTATCGCGCGGCATGGGGCGACCGCCTGCAGGGCGAGCGCCCGCTGGCGCCGGAGCCGCCGACGATCGATCTTCGGTCCGATCCTGTTCTCCCCGCGATGCCAGAGCCCGTGCCAGCGGGGGCAGCCGATCCGCGCGCAGCGGCGGCCGGGCAGGCGCTCGCGCCTGTGATGCGCGACGCGGCAGCAGTGACTCTATCCTCGGCGCGATTGCTCGATGATGCGGGCATCGTTGTGGCAGGAAGCGAGGATCTGGGGATGAGCTTTGCGGGAGCGCCGGAGGTGCGCCGGGCGCTCGGCGGGCAAGTGGCGACGACGCTACGCACACGCATCGAAACCCCCTATGGCATGCAATCGCCGCTTGAGTGGCTGAGCCGGGCGGTGACGATCCGGGTGTATCATGTGCGTCCGGTGATGGCCGGGGGGCGTGTCATCGGCGCGGTCATGCTGTCGCGATCGCCGCGCGGGCTGTTCGTCGGCATTTATCAGGATCGTGGCAAGATCGCAGTGGGGGTGGTGCTGATCTTCCTCACCCTGCTCGTGCTGGCAGGTCTGCTGTCCCGCGGCATCGCGCGTCCGATCCGGGAACTCACCCGAGCGACCGAGAAGGTGTCGCGCGGTGAGGTGGCTGTGCCGGACGCGCCGGCGACCGCTGCAATCGAGATCCGGGAACTCTACGCTCATTTCGCTGCTATGGCGGAGCGAATCGACAGCCGCGCCCGATATTTGCGCGATTTCGCAGCAGCGGTGAGCCACGAATTCAAAACGCCGCTTGCAGGTATACGCGGTGCACTCGAACTGCTCGACGAGCACGAAATGACTCGCGAGGAACGTCGCCGCTTCCTTGCCAATGCCGGTGCCGATGCCGATCGGCTTACACTGCTCGTCCAACGCTTGCTCGAACTCGCGCGTGCCGACATGGCCAAGGCGGAAGGCGGCGCGTGCGATCTCGGCACGGTGACCGGGAGACTCAGCGACACCGATATCTTGGTCAGAGTGGCCGGAGACGGAGGAGAGGTCCCCATCGATGCGGACACGCTCGCTGCCATATTGTCGATCCTGATCGAAAACAGCCGGCAGGCCGGGGCGCGCGCGGTCACGCTTCGGCTCAATCGGGCGGCGGACCGGGTGACGCTGCGCTACGAAGATGACGGTTCAGGTATCCCGCCAGGCGACCGCGATCGCATCTTTACACCCTTCTTCACCAGCCGGCGTGAGCAGGGTGGCACCGGGCTGGGCCTTGCGATCGCGCGTTCGCTATTGTCTTCGGCAGGAGGATCGATTGCACTGGAGCTCCCGGAGCGGGGAGCCGCATTTCTGCTGATCCTGCCAGCTCACGGCTAAGGAACCGGGCGCTCCGCCTGTAGCGAACGGGGAAGATCGGGTGGTTAGCCGATGGGCGGCTTTCGGGTGCCACGCGCGCGAAAGCAGACGTCAACGCTCGCAAGCGCGCTTGTCGAGCGTCAGAGCCAAGCCACGAGCTGACGCGTGAACCGTGTGACCAACATGACATTCAAGCGCCCGGCCAGCCTCCTCGAAAGTCATCACCGGTGCGACGACTTCCTTCGCACCCGGATCTATCCCCTTGGCCTGTGCGACCTTGAATTCGGCGCGGCGCAGCCGCGCTTCTGCGAGGCTGAGCTCAGGATAGCGGCCGAGCGAGAGCAGCTTCTCCTTGCCGTCAAAGCGATATTTGAAGCCCCACAGCTTCGATCCGTTCGGACGGATGAGCAGGTACAGCCCTTCGCCGTCGAAGAGCTCGTAGTCCTTTGTGCGCTTCGTGGCGTAGCGCGCTCGAATTCCTTGAGCGCCATGTTGGGGGTATCTGCAGGTGTCTGGGGGCATTACCCCTGAAAATACTCCCGAAGGCGTTCGGCGCAGTGGCATCCGTCGGCATTCGACGGGATGGTCTGGAGGTTCGCGGCCTGTGCGCAAGCGCAGGGAGAAAGGCACAAAAAAACCGCCTCAGGGGTTTCCGAGACGGTCTGGTTGTTATGGTGGTTGGTTGCGGGAGCAGGATTTGAACCTGCGACCTTCAGGTTATGAGCCTGACGAGCTACCGGGCTGCTCCA